>NZ_CP116458.1:0-2125000 GCF_028215975.1 Acidithiobacillus ferriphilus | reverse complement strand
TCAAGTTGTTCGCCCAGGAAGTCCCGGAAATAGGGAACGGAATGATCGAAATCATGGGGGCCGCACGTGATCCGGGTTTGCGGGCGAAACTGGCCGTGCGCTCCAATGATCCGCGTGTCGACCCGGTGGGCGCCTGCGTCGGTCTGCGCGGCAACCGGGTGCAGACGGTCATCAATGAATTGAAAGGCGAACGGATTGATATTGTGATCTGGGCGGCTGATCCGGCCAGCTATGTGATCAATGCGCTTTCGCCTGCGGAAGTATCCAGTATCGTGGTGGATGAAAACACGCACAGTATGGATGTGGTTGTTGGTCCGGAGCATTTATCGCAGGCCATCGGGCGGGGTGGTCAGAACGTCAGATTGGCTACGCAATTGACGGGTTGGACTATCAATATTCTGACCGAGGAAGAGGCCCAGGCCAAGCGCAACGAAGAAGAGTCGACCTTCCTCAATCACTTCGTCCAGGAACTGGGGGTGGATGAGGACTTGGCGGGCTTGCTGGTCAGCGAAGGGTTTACCTCTATTGAAGAGGTGGCCTATGTTCCGGTCGCCGAGATGATGGAGATTGAGGGATTGGACGAAAATCTCGTCGGTGAATTGCGGCGCCGTGCGCGCGATGTCCTGCTCAATAAGGCTATTGCCCAGGAAGAGCAGGTGGCACTCAGTGAGCCCGCAGAGGATTTACTGTCCCTGAAAGGTATGGATAGGGGCTTGGCGCACTTGCTGGCCAGTAAAGGTGTTGTTACTTCCGAGGACTTGGCGGAACTGGCTACGAGCGAGCTATGCGAGATGGTCGGTGTGGATGCAGAGCGGGCCAAGGCTCTCATTCTGGAGGCGCGTGCGCCCTGGTTTGTTTGATACAGACCCTGTCCCCGCGACGTATGTCTGCTGGGTAGCGGTTTTGGAGAATGAGGATTATGACGGTAACTGTCGCCAATTTTGCTGCTGAATTGGGTGTAACGAATGCTCGGCTGTTAGAGCAGTTGAACGCTGCGGGCATTCCCAAGAATACGGCCGAGGATGTGGTCACTGAGGATGACAAACATCGTCTTCTCGCTTCGTTGCGCAGTGCGCACGGAGAGGGCGGTGGGGAGTTGCGCCGCATTACACTCAACCGCACCAGCACCACGGAAATAAAACAGTCTGTAGGCGCCGGAAAATCGCGTACGGTGCAGGTAGAGGTGCGCCGCAAGCGAACTTACGTCAAACGAGAAGCAGCGGTCGAAGAGACCGTGGAATCCGCTGTCCCTGAGCAATCTTCGAGTGCTGATCAGGTGATCCCGGTTTTAGTGGGGTCGGCACCGGAGTCTGCGGCAGCTACAGAAGCGGTTTCTACGGGAGAGTCGATGCAGGTGCAGGCACCTGCGGAAGTCGTGGCCGATCAGCCGGCACCTGCGGCGGTGGTGATGGAACCTCTTGCGCAGCAGACCCCTTCGCACGCTGAAGCAAGGCTGGCACCTACAGCTTCGCACACTCCGGAACAGCCTAGTCCTGATCGTAGCCGAGCATCGACAATCAATACGGGTCGCGCACGTCCCGCAGCAGCATTACCGGCCAGCAGAACGCCCGCCGCAGCGACGCCAGCGAAAGGCAAGAAAGCTGGACCGGGGGGCGCGCGCGCCGGGGATGATGATGCCCGCCGCAATGGTGCCGCCCGGCGGGGCGGACGACGTAGTGATGAGGGCGGCAATGCCGATGCATTGGCACGGCGCCGCAAGTCCGGAGATAAACGAAGCCGCGGCAAGGGGGGGGCCGCCATCAGTGAATGGGCGGCAGCACCGGTCATCCGTGAAGTGGCGGTTCCAGAAACGATTACTGTGGGTGAGTTGGCTAGCCGGATGGCTATCAAGGCCACTGACGTAATCAAAACGATGATGAAGATGGGGGTGATGGCCACTATCAATCAGGTGATTGATCAGGAAACCGCCGCCATTGTCGTAGAGGAATTAGGGCACAAGGTGAAGTTGGTGGGAATGACCAGTCCCGAGGCCTTTTTGGTAGAGGATGGGATTGCGGCGACACCGATCATGGGCCGACGCCCTCCGGTGGTGACGGTCATGGGGCATGTGGACCACGGCAAAACATCGCTATTGGATCGGATTCGCTCTGCACAGGTGGCTAGTGGTGAGGCTGGGGGTATTACCCAGCACATCGGCGCTTACCATGTGGAGACGCCCAAGGGGATGGTGACCTTCCTCGATACGCCGGGTCATGAGGCGTTTACGGCCATGCGTGCCCGTGGTGCGCAGGCGACGGACATTGTCGTGCTGGTGGTGGCAGCCGATGACGGTGTGATGCCGCAGACGGTCGAGGCGATTCACCACGCCAAGGCCGCTAAAGTGCCCATCGTGGTGGCGGTTAACAAAATCGATAAGCCGTCCGTAGACCCGGAACGTATACGCCAGGAACTCGCCGGGCATGAAGTGGTACCTGAGGAGTGGGGTGGCGACACTCAATTTGTGAATGTTTCTGCGAAGACCGGGTTGCATATTGATGATTTGCTTGACGCGATTCTGTTACAGGCGGAGATGCTCGATCTGGATGTCCAGGTAAACGGTCCTGCGAAGGGCGTGGTTATCGAGTCCCGGCTGGATCGGGGACGCGGTGTCGTGGCATCTGTGCTCGTACGGCAGGGTACCTTGCATACGGGTGATATGCTTCTGGCTGGAGCACAGTTTGGACGGGTGCGGGCGTTGGTGGATGATACGGGCCGGTCGACACAGTCGGTGGTTCCTGGCATGCCGGCAGAAGTGTTGGGTCTGGGGGATGTACCGCACGCTGGTGATGAGGTGGTCGTGGTTGCCGATGAGCGTAAAGCCCGCGAAGTCGCGCTCTTTCGTCAAGGTAAATTCCGTGACGTGCGTTTGGCGAAGCATCAGAAAGCGACGCTGGAAAGCCTGTTCGAGGCCGCTGCAGATGGTCAGTTGCAGCAGTTGAACTTGCTGATCAAGGCGGACGTGCAGGGCTCCGTAGAGGCTTTGGCCATGACTCTGGAACGCCTTTCCACCGCTGAGGTGAAGGTCAATGTCATTCACTCCGGGGTCGGTGGAATTACGGAGTCTGATGTGAATCTCGCCGCAGCATCTCAGGCGGTTATCATCGGCTTCAACGTGCGGGCGGAAGCGCCTGCCCGGCGTCTGATCGACCATAGCGGTGTGGATGTCCGTTATCACAGCGTTATTTATGATGCGGTGGACGAGGTGAAGGCCGCTATGAGTGGTATGCTCGCTCCCGAAGTCCGTGAGCGCATTCTGGGTCATGCGCAGGTGCGCGATACGTTCCGGGTGCCCAAGGTGGGTATGATTGCTGGTTGTATGGTTACCGATGGTCTCTTGCGGCGTAACGCCAAGGTCCGGGTGCTCCGGCAGGATGTGGTCATTCATACCGGAGAAATGGATTCCTTGCGGCGCTTCAAAGAAGATGTCAAAGAAGTGCGTGAGGGTTTTGAGTGTGGTGTGGGTGTCCGCAACTTCAATGATCTGAAAAACGGCGACGTTATTGAGGCTTTCGAAACCACCGAAGTGGCACGAACGGTCTAGGAGTCGGTGTTGCATAGTTCTCATCGCGCGTATCCGCGCGGCGCCAGGGTGGCCCATTTACTGCGGGAAGAAATAGCAGCGGTGTTGCCGCGCCTGCATGGGATGTCTTCCGACTTGGTGCCGCTGCCCCCCAGTATCACCATGGTGGATTTGCCGGCGGATATGCGCTCGGCGACCGTATATTTTTCGCTGATGGATGGCCCCGGGCGGGCTGGTGCGGTGCGTCAGGTGTTACAGGATCATGCCGGAGAAATCCGTCAGTTACTGGGAAAGCGTTTGGCCTTGCGGCGTATTCCGCCCCTGCATTTTATTTACGATGCGCGTTTTGATCGGGGTGCAGAAATGGCAGAACTCCTGGCACATTTGCCGTCGGCGCAGGAACAAGAGGATCTGCCATGAATTGTCAACATGGTCTGTTACTCTTTGATAAACCTGCAGGACTGACGTCCAATGCGGCCTTGCAGCGGGTTAAGCGCCTGCTCGGCATTAAAAAAGCCGGACATACGGGGAGCCTCGATCCCGTCGCTACCGGACTGCTGGTCTTGCTCTTTGGCGAGGCCACTAAAGTCTCTGATTATATTCTCAACGCGGATAAGTCCTATCGAGCAACTTTGCGTTTGGGGCAAACCACGACAACAGGTGACAGCGAAGGAGAAATTCTCGAAGAGCGGCCGGTCGCCGTCAGCGAAGAGCAGGTGCGTATGATATTGCCGCAGTTTTCCGGTGTGATCGCGCAAGTTCCGCCCATGTATTCGGCGATCAAGCAGGGTGGTAAGCCGCTGTACGAACTGGCGCGCAAGGGCCTGGAAGTGGAGCGGGCGGCGCGGCAGGTACGTATCGATGCGCTCGACCTGGTTTTGTTGGACGGCGACTGTTTGGTGCTGGATGTGCGCTGTTCCAAGGGCACCTATATCCGCAGCCTGGCGGCAGACATCGGTGCGGCACTGGGGTGTGGTGCGCATGTCAACGGCTTGCGGCGGACCTCTACCGGTCCCTTTGATATTACGCAGGCGTTGACCCTGGAAGCGCTTGCTGATGTGCTGGGGCGTGAGGAGTGCCCGCTTAAAGCCATGGATCTGGCTTTAGAATATTTACCGGCGGTGACTCTGACGGAGAACACTGCCTATTATCTGCGTCAGGGACAAGGGGTCGTGGTTGCCCATACACCTGCATCCCTTGGGCGCATTCGCCTCTATGGACCGATGGGGCAGTTTCTCGGTTTGGGAGAGGTCATGGACGACGGAAAGGTGGCGCCTCGCCGCCTCATGAGCGTAAACTAGGGGTTATTGTTTTTAGAATTTTCGAGGAGCAGGAATTATGTCGTTGTCTCGTGATATCAAAGCAGCAGTTGTTCAGGGCTATGCCACCCATGTGGGGGATACGGGTTCTCCTGAAGTACAGGTCGCCCTGCTGACTACCCGTATTGAAGGGCTGGCAGATCACTTTAAGGTCAATAAGCATGACCATCATTCCCGCCAAGGCCTTTTGAAAATGGTTGGCCAGCGCCGCAAATTGCTGGATTATTTGAAGAGACGGGATGTGAATCGCTATCGCACGCTGATCGAACGTCTGGGTCTGCGTAAGTAAGGAGAAGGTTTTGACCATTATTCGGAAAGAAGTAGATTTTGGCGGTCGCCGCCTACAGCTGGAAACGGGCCGAATGGCACGCCAGGCAGATGGTGCGGTACTGGTTTCTAGGGGGGATACGGTCGTTCTGGTAACGGCAGTGGCTCGCCGGGAGATAAAGCCGGGCCAGGATTTCTTTCCGTTAACGGTAAACTATCAGGAAAAGGCCTATGCAGCGGGCAAAATTCCTGGTGGCTTCTTTAAGCGTGAAGGGCGGCCCGCTGAAAAAGAGACGCTGACCTCACGTCTGATCGATCGCCCCATCCGGCCGCTCTTTCCCAAGGGCTTTATGAACGAAGTGCAAGTTATCGCCACGGTATTGTCAGTGGATCGGGATAACGACCCCGATATCTTGGCTCTGGTCGGTGCTTCAGCGGCCCTGGCAATTTCCGGCATTCCGTTCGACGGTCCGATTGGTGCGGCCCGGGTGGGTTATATCGACGGGCAGTATGTGCTGAACCCCAGTTACTCGCAGTTGAGCACCTCGCAACTGGATCTCGTGGTGGCAGGGACCCGGCAGGCGGTGCTCATGGTCGAGTCCGAGGCGCAGCAATTGTCCGAAGAGACCATGCTGGAAGCGGTGATGTTCGGTCACGCGCAATTTCAGCCCGTCATCGAAAGCATCGAAGCGCTGGCGCAGGAGACCGGTAAGCCGCGCTGGGATTGGGTGGCGCCGGTGGCCGATGAAGCACTGGGTATGCAGGTGCGCGAGAAAGCCACACCGCTTCTGCAGGAAGCCTATGCGTTAACGGAGAAGCAGGCGCGCAGCAAGCGACTGGAAGACGTGCAGCAGTCGATGGTGATAGCCTTTGCCGCAGAAGATGCACAGCGCGGCGATCTGGTTCGTGGTCTGTTGAAAAAAATTGAAACCGGCATCGTGCGCGGCCGTATTTTGGATGGCGCGCCACGCATTGATGGTCGGGACAGCAGGACGGTACGCCCCATCACCATTGAGGCGGGCGTATTGCCACGGACCCACGGTTCGGCGCTCTTCACCCGGGGTGAAACCCAGGCCCTGGTGGTGGCGACTTTGGGCACCAAGGGCGATGAGCAGATCATTGATGCCCTGCAAGGGGAGAGTCGTGATCGTTTCATGCTGCATTACAACTTTCCACCGTTCTCTACCGGTGAGACGGGCATGGTAGGTTCCCCAAAACGCCGGGAAATCGGTCACGGGCGCTTGGCCAAGCGGGCGATAGCGGCGGTCCTGCCAAGTAACAGCGAATTTCCGTACAGTTTGCGGGTGGTGTCTGAAGTGCTGGAGTCCAACGGCTCCTCCAGCATGGCGACTGTTTGCGGTGCCTCTCTGGCGCTGATGGATGCCGGTGTACCTCTCAAGGCGCCGGTGGCGGGCGTGGCCATGGGCCTGATCAAGGAAGGTGATCGCTTTGCCGTCCTCACCGATATCCTGGGTGACGAAGATCATCTGGGTGATATGGATTTCAAGGTGGCGGGCACCGAACAGGGGGTGACCGCCCTGCAGATGGATATCAAGATCGACGGGATTACCCGGGAAATCATGGCACAGGCGCTCAAGCAGGCGCTGGCCGGGCGACTGCATATCCTTGGGCTGATGAATGGCGTGCTGTCTATGAGCCGTGGCGAACTGTCTGATTATGCACCGCGTATTATCACCATCCAGATTAATCCGGATCGCATTCGCGACGTCATCGGACCGGGCGGCAAGATCATTCGCGCCCTGACCGAAGAAACTGGTGCGACCGTTGATATTCAGGACAACGGTACGGTAACTATTGCTTCTGTGGACGGTGAAGCCGGCGCCGCAGCGAAGCGGCGTATCGAATTGCTGACGGCGGATGTGCAGGTTGACACCATTTATGATGGCAAAGTGGCCAAGATCATGGATTTTGGTGCCTTTGTGACGATTTTGCCCGGGCGGGATGGCTTGCTGCACATTTCTCAGATCAGCAGCGAGCGGGTGAGTGACGTCCACGATCACCTCAAGGAAGGGCAGGTAGTGTGTGTCAAGGTCTTGGAAGTGGATCGTCAAGGAAAGATCAAACTGAGTATGAAGGATATCCCGCAATAAGTGGTCCGCTGACATCATGGTCAATGTTGTTGAACGCCAATGGGGGTGGATGGGTATGGTCCACCCCCTGCTTTTTATGGTCTTAGAAGGGCCCCCTCTTTGTATACACTCTTTTATAATTTCTTCCTGATATGACATATGCTACTGGATCGCTCCGCACAACGCTGGATAACGGTGTGACGGTGATCAGTGAGCGCCTGCCCGGACGCCGGAGCGTGGCTTTGTCTCTGACCGTCGGCAACGGCAGCCGGGATCAGGCCGTAGACGAAAACGGCTTTGCCCATTTGCTGGAGCACATGCTCTTCAAAGGTAGTACGGAACGCGATGGCGATGCGCTCAATGCGGCGATGGAGTCGTTGGGCGGTACCATCAATGCATTTACGGATCGCGAAAGCACGGTATTTCACGGGACAGTGTTGGCGGAGGATGCCGCTGAAGCCTTTACGCTGCTGACCGAGCTGCTGACGAAACCGCGCTTTGACCACGCTGACCTGCGCCTCGAAAAGCGGGTAGTCGCGCAAGAGGCGGCCATGGCCGCTGAGGATGTGGAGGACTGGGTGCAGGAGCGTGCTCTCGCGGAAATCTGGGGGGCGCATCCCCTGGCCTGGCCGGTGCTGGGGAACGCACAGTGTATCCGATCAGCCAGTCGGAAGCGCTTGCAAGCCTATCATCAGCGGGTTCTCGCCGAATCGCCGCTGATAGTCACCGCTGTCGGGGAAGTGGAACATGCGGCGCTCTGTGCCTGGGGGGCGGCGGCTTTCCGGGGACCGCGGCATGGCACCCGTGCTACCATGCCGGCCCCGCAGTTTCATGGCGGGCAGAAACGCCTGCGCCGCGCCCAGGCGCAACAGGCGCATCTGATCTGGATGGCGCCGGCTTGCAGCGTTGCTGCGGAGGATTACCTGGCTTATGTGGTCGCCAACGCCATATTGGGTGGCGGCACGGCGTCCTATCTGTTCCGCGAACTGCGTGAAAAACGGGGATTGGCCTATCAGGTGTTTTCCCATCTCGACCCCCTCCGAGATTGCGGGGAGTGGACGCTCTATGCGGCTACGCCGGGCGCACAGCAAGCTCAGGCGGCAGAGGCAGTGGCGGAGGTCCTGGCTACATTACTGGAGCACGGACCGCGGCCGGAGGATATGGCCTGGGCGAAGCGCAGTCTGCGGATTCAGCTCCTGTTGGGGCAGGAGGATGCGGAAATGCGCATGAGCCGCCTGACGCGACAATGGCTGTATCTGGGGCGCCTGATTTCGGTGGAAGAGTCCCTCCAGACCCTTGCCGCGGTGGACGCCGATGCCGTGTGGCGGGTTTTGCGTAAGGCCTGGACCGAGCGTTTTGAACTGATGTGCCTGCCGACACGACGCTGAGCTCAGGAAAAATGATCTTTCCAGCGGCGCAGCGTGCTGAAAACGCGGACAGGGTCGTCGCCGGTGTCGGGATCGAAGGTGTTGGCACTGCGGATCAACGCGGGTTCATGGCAGCGTAGGAAAGGGTTGCTGGCGCATTCCAGGGCCACGCTGGAGGGTAAGGTGGGTGCGTTGCGCGCGCGCTGTGCGGTGGCCATTTCTTGGCGCTGGGCTATGATCGGATTCTCCGGATCGACCTGTGCCGCGAAGCGCAGATTGCTGAGGGTGTATTCGTGGGCACAGTAGACGGCGGTATCCCCCGGCAATCTGGCGAACTGTTGCAGACTGTGGAACATCTGCGCTGCGGTGCCCTCAAAGAGGCGCCCGCAACCGGCGGCGAAGAGGGTGTCTCCGCAGAAAAGCGCGTCTTCCCAGACGTAGGCGAGATGATCGCGGGTGTGGCCGGGCACTTCCAGCACGGTGAGCGACTCCTTGTCCAGCGCCAAGAGGCCCGCGCGGACAGTGTGGGTGAGTTGCGGGATGCGCTGGTTGGCGCCATAGACCGGTATGCGGAAACGTTGCACCAGTGCTTCCACGCCACCGGTGTGGTCCGCATGATGGTGGGTGCAGAGAATGGCGCTGGGACAGCGCTGATGTTCCGCGCACCAGGCGAAGACGGGATCGGCGCAACCGGGATCGATAATCCATGTGCCTTTGGGTGTTTCTGCGATGTAGATGTAGTTATCCGTGAAGGCGGGGATAAAATGGATGGGCATTTTTGCATCTCGCTACGGGCAAGGTACCATAGGCCCATTATGGCATTGAATTGGGGTACCCGACGCTAGTGTTTTCTTTTTCTGCCGCTGCAAGGCCGTTGCGCTGATATGCAGAGCCTGGGACGTCGCAGTCGACCGCGGGCGCGTCGTGCCGCCATCTGGTGGGATGGGAGCAGCGGTCGTCTCTTGCTGGACCGCGCCCGGGATATTCTGCCGCGCTGGGTAGAACGTCTGCAACCGGAGACTATTCTGCAACTCGGGCAACCCGTTTTCTGGGGACTGCCGCCCGGCCACGAGCACACCTGGGTGCTGCTCAATGATGGCTTTGTCTTGCCCGTCGACGAGTATCTGCAAGCCTATGGCGCCTGTGAGGCGATGCCCTTTGCGGCCATGCGTTTCGATTTGGTTATCATCCCTTTCTGTCTTACCCGGATAGCCAATCCGCAGGCGGTGCTGGAGGAGTGCTGGCGGGTGCTGCGCCCCGAGGGCCATGTGCTGATTATGGATTTCAACCCAGGGGGTAGTCTGAGTGTGGTCCGCCGCTGGCACCTCTGGCGCCGGGACCGCGCCTGGCCATGGCGACGTCCCTTTCTGCCTCTGGGACGACTGCGTACCCTGCTGGAAGAGCAGGATTTTGTGCTGCGCGAGGGACGCTACTTTCAATATTCCGTGCCGGGCCTGAAGCGCAATGCGCAATGGATGGAACTGATGGGCGATCGCTGGTGGCCGGCAGGAGCCAACGCCTATTTGTTGCTGGCACAGCGGCGTGATCCCGGGCGTCCGCTGATCGGCGCGCTACGTCCGCTCAATTTGCGTTCCGGGCGTCAAAAAGTCCGTTCCGAAGCGCCCGTTGCTTATGATGTCACAAATCCTGCCGAGAACCCTGCATCATGCAAAAAAAAATCATAGAATTGTTTACCGATGGGGGGTGCCGCGGTAATCCGGGTATGGGGGCTTGGGGTGCGTGTCTGCGGCTGGCAGAGCAGGAGAAGGTTTTATGGGGCTTCGTTCCGGAAACGACGAACAACCGAATGGAGCTGACCGCGGCTTTGCGCGGCCTGGAGGCACTCAAGCGTCCCAGTGTCGTGCGGGTAGTCAGTGATTCCCGCTATCTGCGCGATGGTATGACCCAGTGGCTGGCTGGCTGGCAACGCCGAGGCTGGCGGACCGCGGGTGGGGATGCGGTCAAAAATCGGGATATCTGGGAGCCGTTGGCGGCCATGGCGGCACGTCACGAGATCCAGTGGGAGTGGGTGAGAGGACACTCGGGGCATATCGAGAATGAACGGGTAGACGCGTTGCTGAATCTGGTCATGGATCGGTATGCAGCGGGCAGGCAGGTGCAGGAGGGCGAAGGATGGCTGTGAGGCAGGTGGTGCTGGATACGGAAACCACGGGCATCGACTGGAAGCAAGGGCATCGGGTAATTGAAATCGGGGCCGTGGAGCTGATCGACCGGCGGGTGACGGGGGTGCATTACCAGCAATATCTCAATCCGCAGCGCAGCAGTGATCCCGAGGCCTTGCGGGTGCATGGACTGACCGCCGAGTTTTTGCAGGATAAGCCGGTTTTCGCTGAGGTCGCGGACGCTTTTCTGGACTTCCTGGGTGACGCGGAACTCATTATTCACAACGCGCCTTTTGATCTGGGTTTTTTGAATCATGAACTGCAACAGGCGAAAAAAGCACCGTTGCGGCAGGCGATAATGGATACCCTGGTGGATGCGCGCCGCCGCCACCCCGGCCAGAAAAATGATTTGAACAGTTTGTGCCGACGCTATAGTGTGGACAACAGTCGTCGTGATCTGCACGGGGCTTTGCTGGACTGTGAGATACTCGCGGAAGTCTACCTGGCGATGACCGGTGGGCAGGTGGATATGATGGGCCTTATAAGCACCATCGCGCTGCCGTCAGAGGTTCCGGCAGCCTCGCCGCCTAGCTCTGCTGGCGTCGCGCCGCTGGTTGGCCCGGTGTCTTTGCAGCGCAAGACTGCACTGCGGGTAATTCGTGCCAGCAGTGCAGAGGTCGCCGCACATCAGCAATATCTGCAAAATATGGGATCGACCGCTTTATGGCATGATGAGTGACCCCTGGACCGTCCGCATCTTGGCGGTGCGGTCGCCTAATACGGGTGCTTGACACCGGCCAAGGCGCTTTGCTCAGGCTGGATGCTCGGCGAAATCTGCGTTCTTTTCGATGAGCTCAATGCGGTAGCCATCTGGGTCTTCGACGAAGGCGATAACCGTACTGCCATATTTCATGGGGCCGGCCTCGCGCACGACCTTGCCGCCATGCTGACGGATGGCGTCGCAGGCCGCTGCAGCATTCTCGACTTCCAGGGCGATATGTCCAAAGGCTTCGCCAAGGGCGTAATGGTCCACTCCCCAATTGTAGGTCAATTCGATCACGGCACCGGCGCTTTCTTCCTGATAACCGACGAAGGCCAGAGTGAATCTGCCTTCGGGGTAATCCTTGCGACGCAGAAGACGCATGCCAAGTACTTCTGTATAAAAAACAATGGCGCGATCCAGGTTTCCAACGCGCAGCATGGTGTGCAAGAGACGCATGATTTCCTCCTCATGTTGGGCGAATGATAGTCCGCAAGCGCCACCCCGGTGGACGACCCTTTACGCGGACTGCTGAAATTAACCCTGCAAACGCTTTTCGATGCGCAGACGCAACGCGTTGAGCTTGATGAAGCCCTCGGCATCTTTCTGGTTGTAGGCGCCGGCATCATCTTCAAAGGTGGCGATGCGTGGATCAAAGAGACTCTCCTGCGACTGCCGTCCCACCACCATACAACTCCCTTTGTAGAGTTTGAGGCGCACCACGCCATTGACCAATCGCTGGGTCTGATCGATGAGCGTCTGCAGGACGCGGCGTTCTGGGCTCCACCAGAAGCCGTTGTAGATGATGCTGGCGTAGCGAGGCATGAGCTCATCCTTGAGATGGGCGACTTCCCGGTCCATGGTGATGGATTCGATAGCGCGATGGGCCTTGAGCAGAATGGTGCCGCCGGGGGTCTCGTAGCAGCCCCGGGATTTCATGCCGACGTAGCGGTTTTCGACAATATCCAGGCGCCCGATGCCATGCTCGCCGCCGACGGCGTTGAGGTGCGCCAGCAATTGCGCGGGATTGAGCGCTTCGCCGTCGATGGCGATGGGGTCGCCGTGCGCGTAGGTGATCTCCAGATAACGGGGCTGATCTGGCGCTTGCTCCGGCGCCGTGGTCCAGCGCCACATGCCGTCTTCGGCTTCCGCCCAGGGATCTTCGAGAACGCCACCTTCGTAGGAAATATGCAGCAGGTTGGCGTCCATGGAGTAGGGGGATTTCTTGCCGTGGCGTTCCACCGGGATGCCATGCCGTTCGGCATAGGCGAGGAGCTTTTCGCGGGAGTTCAGGTCCCATTCCCGCCAGGGGGCGATCACCTGAATGTTCGGATTGAGGGCGTAGGCCCCCAGCTCAAAACGCACCTGATCGTTGCCCTTGCCGGTGGCCCCATGGGCGACGGCATCGGCACCCACGTCGACGGCGATTTCCACCATGCGCTTGGCAATGAGGGGCCGGGCGATGGAGGTCCCCAGCAGGTACTCGCCCTCGTAAAGGGTGTTGGCGCGGAACATGGGAAACACGTAATCACTGACGAATTCCTGGCGCAGATCATCAATGAAGATTTCCCTGGCGCCGAGCTTCTCGGCCTTGGCGCGTGCCGGTTCCAGCTCTTCACCCTGGCCGATGTCGGCGGTGAAGGTGACCACATCGCACTGATACTGATCTTGCAACCACTTGAGGATGACCGAGGTATCCAGACCACCGGAATAGGCGAGAACGACTTTCTTGACCATGCATCAATCTCCTTGCAGTGCGGCCACGGGGCCGATGCCAAATAATAATTCCATCAGGGCTTTCTGGGCGTGCAGGCGGTTTTCCGCCTCTTCCCAGACGACAGACCGGGGTCCGTCGATGACTTCGGCGCTGACCTCTTCGCCACGGTGGGCAGGAAGGCAGTGCATGAATAAGGCGTCCGCCGCGGCGGCGGCCATGAGGGTGGCGTTGACCTGGAAAGGGGCGAGAATCGCCTTGCGTGCGGCGGCCTCTTCTTCCTGACCCATGCTGGTCCAGACGTCGGTGACGATCAGGTCGGCACCGCGCACCGCGGTCACCGCATCATGCAGGATCGTGACGTGATTACCGCCGGTCTGCCACATCGCGGCGGTCGGTGCATAACCCGCCGGGCTGCCGACGCGCAGTTGAAAGTCGAAAATCCGCGCGGCTTCCATCCAGGAGTGGGCCATATTATTGCTGCCGTCGCCGATATAGGCCACGGTCCTGCCACGCAGGTCACCCCAATGTTCCGTCGCCGTCATTAGGTCGGCGAGGAGCTGACAGGGGTGGTGGTCGTCGGAGAGCCCGTTGATCACCGGCACCCGCGACGCGGCGGCGAAGCGGATGAGATTGTCGTGACCGAAGGTGCGGATCATCACCATATCGACCATGCGCGAGATCACCCTGGCGGTGTCCTCGATGCTTTCGCCGCGCCCCAGTTGGGTATCCCGTGGCGAGAGGAAAAGGGCATGGCCGCCCAGTTGCGCCATGCCCGTCTCAAAGGACACGCGGGTGCGGGTGGAGGATTTCTCAAAGATCATCGCCAGTGTCCGGCCCGCGCAGGGGGCGTAGCGCTCGCCCGCACGCTGGATTTTCTTCAGGGCGATGGCGCGCTGCAGGAGCGCTCGCAGTGCGCTGGGGCTGAGATCGGAGAGACGCAAAAAGTGACGGATATTCATGATGCGGATTCCAGAAGGCTGGCGAGGCCAGCGACGAGGAGGTCGATTTCTGCCTCTTGCAGAATCAGCGGCGGCAACAGACGAATCACCCGTTCGGCAGTGACGTTGATGAGCAGGCCCGCCTCCAGGGCACGTTCCACCAGCCGTTCGGGCTTATGGGCCAGTTCGATACCCACCATCAGACCCATGCCGCGCACCTCCACCACCTCGGGGTGCTGGCCGAAGCGTTCGCGCAGACGCTGGCGGAGCAGGCCCCCCATTTGTTCCGCATGGGCGGGGATGGCCTCTTGCCGCATGGTGTCGAGCACGGCCTGGGCGGCGGCGCAGACCAGCGGCCCGCCACCGAAGGTGGTGCCGTGTTTGCCCGGTCCGAAGAGCGCGGCGGTCGACTGGCGAGCGAGCATGGCGCCGATGGGTACCCCATTGCCCAGTCCTTTGGCGAGGCTGAGCACGTCGGGCAGCAGACCAGGAATCTGCTGGTAGGCGAAGAAGGTCCCGGTACGGCCGATGCCCGTCTGCACTTCGTCCAGCATCAGGAGTAGTCCATGCGCGTCGCAGACCTCCCGCAAACCCGTCAGAAAACCTTCAGGCGCCGGGCGTACACCGCCCTCGCCCTGCACCGGTTCGACGAGAATGGCGCAAATGCCAGGGTTGGCGGCAACCAGCGCGCGGACGGTGTGGAGATCGCCATAAGGGGCGCGCACAAAGCCCGGCACCAGGGGATCGAAGCCTTCCTGGATGCGAAAATTACCGGTGGCCGTCAGTGTCGCCAGAGTGCGGCCATGAAAAGCGTTGCTGAATACCAGAATCCGCGGTTCGGCGATGCCTTTGCCATGACCGTGGAGACGGGCGATTTTGATGGCCGCTTCATTGGTCTCGGCGCCGCTATTGCAGAAAAAGGCCGCATCCATCCCACTGATCGTGCAGAGGGTGTCAGACAGTTTTTCCTGCGCAGGGATGTGGTAGAGATTGGAGGTATGCAGCAGTTGGCCGGCCTGGGTCTGCAGGGCGCGGGTCACGGCTGGATGGCTGTGACCCAGGCCACAGACGGCGATCCCTGCCAGGGCGTCCAGATAACGGCGCCCCTCGGTATCATAGAGCCATACCCCCTCACCCCTTGCAAAAGCGACTGGCAGCCGGGCGTAAGTGGACATGAGTGGCATCAGGCTGCTGCCCCCCCGTCCAGGGCAAAAGCCGCGTGCAGCGCCCGCACCGCGAGTTCTAGATATTTTTCTTCGATGACGACGGAAATCTTGATCTCGGAGGTGGAAATCATCTGGATGTTGATGTTTTCCCGCGCCAGCGTTTCGAACATGGTGGCGGCGATACCGGCATGGGAGCGCATCCCGACGCCCACCACGGAAACCTTGACGATATGGGTATCGCCCCGCACGTCCTCGGCGCCGAGTTGCTGGGCCACGCTCTGGAGAATACCCTGGGTCTTGGCGAAATCATTGCGGTCCACCGTGAAGGTGAAGTCGGTTTTACCCGCCTCCGAAATATTCTGGAGGATCACATCCACATTGATATTGGCCGCAGAAATTGGGCCCAGAATGGCATAGGCGATGCCCGGATGGTCGGGCACGCCGACGACGGTGATTTTCGCCTCATTGCGGGAGAAGGCGATGCCGGAGACGCGGGGAGCTTCCACAGAATTTTCCTCATTGGTGACCAGGGTGCCGGGTCCATCCTGAAAAGACGACAAGACCCGCACGGGAACATGGTATTTCATGGCGAATTCGACGGAGCGGGTTTGCAGAACCTTGGCACCGAGGCTGGCCATTTCCAGCATTTCTTCAAAGGTGATGCGATCCAGACGGCGCGCCCGGGATTCCACCCGCGGGTCGGTGGTGTAAATGCCGTCCACATCGGTGAAAATGTCGCATTCATCGGCATGCAGGGCGGCCGCCAGGGCCACGGCGGTGGTATCGGAACCACCGCGACCCAGGGTGGTGATATTGCCATGCGGATCGACCCCCTGGAAGCCCGCCACGACCACAATCTTGCCGGCATCCAGTGCCGCCCGGATCTTGTGATCGTCAATATGCTCGATGCGCGCCCGGTTATGGGCCGAATCGGTCATGATGGCGACCTGCCCGCCGGTGAACGAAACGGCGGGTTGACCGATACCCTCCAGCGCCATGCTCAGCAGCGCGATGGTCACCTGCTCGCCGGTGCTGAGCAGGGTGTCCAATTCACGTTCCGCCGGGGCATCGGCCAGGGCGCGCGCCAGTTGCAGGAGTCGGTCCGTCTCGCCCGACATGGCGGAAACCACCACTACCACCTGATGACCGGCGCGATGACTGGCGGTGACCCGTTCCGCGACGGCCCGGATGCGTTCCACGCCGCCCACGGAGGTGCCGCCGAATTTCTGTACGATGAGTGCCATTTTCAGTGATTTTATGAAAAATTAAGGGCAAATGATAAATCGTTGCGGCGGGGTCTGTACAGGACGAACTGCGGACGCCCTTTGCGGAAGCCGTTTGGCGGCGCTGTGCCGGTAAGGCCTTCTGGTGGTAGGCGTGCGGGGGCGCCAAATGAGGTAAGAAAGATCCTATGGTTCGGCAGGATGATGGGCGCGACGGTGGGAGCGGAAATGTCTGCCCACCAGAATGAGGAACTGGATGGTCTGCTGGGTTTCGGGTTGTTTGATGATCTCCCAGAGGCCACCTACGCCTCCCTTGGGTGCGGGGACATGGGCGGCTTCTTCAGCGGCGCTGGCGAGAGACTGGAGGAGATCCGTAATGGCATGGGTCTTTTCGATCTGCTCGGCTATCTCTAGCAGGCGTTCCGCCGTGCCTGCGCGCGTGATGCGGTCCACCAGACGGAGGATATCCCCCACCATGCCAGCCATCCGGCTGATCATCTCGTCACTCATGGCATCCTGTGCCGCCCCGGCCAGGCGCGCGAGGTGGACGAGTCGCTCCAGATCGCCGTTCTCCACCAAAGTCGTGATGGTGGGCAGGGCCTTGACCACGCCGGAGCGGATGACCCGATCCAAGAGATCCAGACCGTCACCGGTCATGGCGGAGAGGCGACTGACCATCTCATCGCTCATGGCATCCTGGGCAGAGCCGATCAACCGTGCGAGGTGGACGAGGCGGTCAAGGTCGCCATTGTTGATCAACTCGGTCAAGGCCTCCTGGGCCCGGCTCGGTTCGGTATCGTGGGTATGGTGTTCTGGGATTGCGGTAGCCATGCTGTCCTCCCTTCTTAGAGTAAGCCACGGGCAGTCGCCCAGTAGAGCTGATTGTAGGCCATCTTGAAGGCATGGACTGCACCGGTGGGCGCTTTGGGCTGGGGCGGCGTCTTGTAGTTGAACGAAGCATAGGTGGCGCGATCCTTGCCCGCCTCAATGAAGCAGAAGACCTTGCCGTCATATTCCCGCACCGGGCACCCGATCTTGATCAAGGCCGCGACATTCTCGGCGGCGACTTCTGCCTCATAATGGGCGGTGGAGCCGGCCTTGCTGATGGGAATATTGGTGGTATCGCCCAATACCAGAACATTTTTACCATATTCACCTTCCATATGCAGGCTGTTGCGATTGGTGGGGATCCAACCGTTTTCACCAAGACCATTCTTCTCGATAACTTCCTGACCCCTGTGCGGCGGGACTGCCACCAACAGGTCGTATTTCACGGTACCACCTTCCTCGCTGAGGACGGCAGCATTTTTGCCATCCACCTCCTTCATGTTGAACAGGGTTTCATATTGGATGCCCATACGGTCGAATTCCGGCGCCGCCCACTTGGCGACATTCTCCAGGCTATGGACGCGACCGATGGGATAGGTGTAGTAAAACTCCGTCTTGTCCAGCAGACCGCGATCCTTGATGAAGTCGTGTATGGCAAAGGTGATTTCCAGCGGAATCATCGGACATTTGTGCGGCAGGCCCACGGTGATGACGATGCGGCCGCCCTTGAACGTCGACAGTTGCCTGAAAAAGTTCAGCGCGTCATCCGCCGTATAGCAGTGGATAGAGTTCTCCCGGAGGCCGGGGATGGTCTCTGGCGTGGGCCGGGAACCTGTGGAAATGACGATGAGGTCATACTCATGGACCTTGCCGCTCTTGCATTTGACGTGATTCTCGGCGAGGTGGAACTCCTCCACCGGGTCCACATGGAACTCGATGCCGGGTTCCAACAGGCTTGCTTGCTCACGGACCAGTTCATCCGGGGTGACACGGCCCATGGCCACATATAACCAGCCAGGCTGATAGACGTGCTCGTGACTGGCCGAGAGCATGGTGATCTGGATCTTGCCGACCTTTATTTCATGAGGGAGACGGCGGGCCAGATGGTTGGCAAAAATAGTACCACCCATACCGCCGCCGATGACGAGAATTTTCATGCAGCACTCCTTTGTAATTAGTTGGTTACCTTACATTGGTTAATAGATCCTGTTCATACTGCGCAATTGGTTCACGGCCATCGCATATGCAAATCCTAGTGGAAACGCTCCCTGAAATGGCCGAATGTATCGGACACTGATGCAGTATCCTAATCAGAATTGTTTCGTCTTCTGCCGACAATTGTAAAGGTAGTTTCAATATGACATCAGCACATTCTATCCGGGCCGAACCGGTATTTTTTACCGTCATACGGATGCTTGTCAGGCAACATGATTTTAGATTTCTGCGCTCCAGAAACCGCAAGGCGAGTTCGGCTATGCATTGACCAAGAGCTATGTTTAGCATATGCAATGGGGTGAGTTGTGCATCATCCAAGGAAAACCCAAAAATTATATTTTTAGAATCATCCAGCTGGCATGCTGCAATATGACGCTCTTTATCCCTGAAAATATGAACTGTAGTCTCTTTCATTATCATGCGTTCCGAATATTCTCAATCATACGTTAACAACATCCGAGATGTTTTCCTCCAATGATAGGTGTTGCGACAGGTGTACCGCCGCACCCACAATGATGATTGTCGGACTACCAAGATCGGCTTCATGAATTACATCGGAAAACCGGTTTAGTCGGGTGTGCACATGGCGTTGCTGTGGCAAGGTCGCCCAATGTACCGCCAGTACCGGCGTGTCTGGATGCCGTCCACCGGCGATTAGGCCGCTCTGGATCTCCGTTGTCTGTGCCAGCCCCATGTAAATTACCAGTGTATCCGCAGCCTTTGCGAGATGGGCCCAATCTATCGGAGGCCCCCCCGGGGCCGCATGTCCCGTTACGAATAGGACGGATTGGCTGATTGTGCGGTAAGTAAGTGGCATGCCGACAGCGGCAGCGGCGGCGATGCCACTGGTGATGCCGGGCACTACTTCATAGTCGATACCAGCCGTCCACAGGGCTATACATTCCTCACCACCGCGCCCAAAAATGAAGGGGTCACCACCCTTGAGGCGAACTACCCGCATGCCTTGCCGCGCTGCGTGAATCATGCGTGTCTGAATGCTCATTTGAGAAGTTGAGGGCTGACCGCCACGTTTGCCGACGTCCACCAATTTGGTATCTGGCCGTGCCATTGCCAGGATGCGGATATTAACCAGTGCGTCATGGAAGATAATGTCGGCCGTCCCCACAAGCGTGGCCGCCTTCAGGGTGAGGAGTTCCGGGTCGCCGGGGCCCGCCCCAACAATCCAGACTTTTCCAGCGCTGCCGTAACCAACTCCGCTCATAGACGAAACCGCTCCATTCCAGAAGCGTTGCGGCGAATCATCCCCGCCGCGACTGTTTGGTGGGTCACTTCATCAATCAGAATGAACGCACCGGTCGAGCGAATGGCGTCATACGCATCGGCGGCGAGCGGCTGCTGCACATTCAGCGTGATGCTGGCGATGTCATTCAGTCGCAGGGCATTGGCCGGGTGCTTCTGTTGCGTATTGACGTCGAGTAACGTATCGATTTCCGTGACGCGCGCGGTGACTTGCCTGGTCGTGTGTTTCAGCCAGTATTTGCGACGCAGATCGAGCGGATCCTCCGACAACCAGCAGACGTCGGCGGTGACGGTTTTGAGCAGGCTGGCCGGACGATCGGCGGACGCGAGCATGTCGCCGCGCGAAATATCCAGGTGTTCCTCCAGCAACAGCGTTACCGATTGGCCGACGACGGCCGATTCCAGCGACCGATCGAGTATCAGGATGTCTTTCACCGTCGCCGTTGATCCACTTGGCTGCACTACCAGTCGGTCGCCCCTGCTGACTTTCCCGGCTTCGATACGGCCCATGTAACCGCGGAAGTCGTTGGCCTCGTGACCATTGTGGCGCGCCACCAGTTGTACAGGAAAACGCAGCGGTTCGTCATGGCATGCGTCATAGACGCTCAGGGATTCGAGCAGTTCGATCAGCGTCGGCCCCTGATACCAGGGCATTCTGTCGCCCGCAGTGACCACATTGTCGCCCGCCAGGGCGGACAACGGAATCGTGCGGATGTCCTTCAGGCCCAGCCGTTGCGCGAATTCCCGGTATGCCTGTACGACACGGTCATACACCGCCTGGTCGTAATGCACCAGATCCATCTTGTTGATCGCGACCACGACATGCTCGATCTGCAGCAGGTGGGCTATGCTCGAATGGCGCTTGGTTTGCACCAGTAATTCCACACTGCCATCGTCGCCCAGCCGCACTTTCGAGACATCGATCAGGATGACGACGGCGTCGGCGGTGGATGCTCCAGTGACCATGTTGCGCGTGTACTGTTCATGGCCCGGGGTGTCGGCGATGATGAACTTGCGCCGGGGCGTGGCGAAGTAGCGGTAAGCGACGTCGATGGTGATGCCCTGCTCGCGCTCGGCTTCCAGGCCATCCGTCAGCAGCGACAAGTCGATCGTGTCGCCGGTCGTGCGCCGGTGCTTGGCGCGCGACATGGCACTCAGCTGGTCGGCGAAAATACCCTTGCTGTCGAACAGCAGGCGGCCGATCAGCGTGCTCTTGCCATCGTCTACCGAACCGGCAGTAATGAAGCGCAGCAAGCCGCGTTCTCTGGTCAGTTCCTGCAAAAACCGTTTGGGAATGGTTGCGCTCATCAGAAATATCCTGCCTTCTTGCGTTGTTCCATTGATGCTTCCGATGCCTGGTCATCCATCCGCGTCGCACCACGTTCCGTGATTTTGGTCATGGCGGTTTCGGCGATGACGGCTTCGACGGTGGCGGCATCCGACGCCACCGGGCAGGTGCATGAAATATCGCCGACCGTGCGGAAACGCACGGTTTTGGTTTCTATCGCCTCGCCTTCTTGGGCCGGGGTCAGGGTGGTCAGTGGTACCAGAAAGCCGTTGCGTGAAATGACCTGGCGCTCATGGGCAAAATAAATCGGTGG
Source organism: Acidithiobacillus ferriphilus (assembly GCF_028215975.1). Lineage (NCBI taxonomy): Bacteria > Pseudomonadati > Pseudomonadota > Acidithiobacillia > Acidithiobacillales > Acidithiobacillaceae > Acidithiobacillus > Acidithiobacillus ferriphilus. The sequence continues at coordinate 2,103,606 of NZ_CP116458.1, read as the reverse complement.
CAGCGCCAGTTTTTCGCGGGCGATGTATTGCCAGACGTCCAGTTCGGTCCAATTTGAAATCGGGAACACGCGCATATTTTCGCCAGGATGAATGTGGGTGTTATATAAATCCCAGAGTTCCGGGCGCTGCGCCTTCGGATTCCACTGCCCGAACTCGTCGCGGAATGAAAAGATCCGCTCTTTGGCGCGCGCCTTCTCTTCGTCGCGACGGGCACCGCCGATGCAGGCATCAAACTGAAACTCAGCGATGGCCTCCAGCAGCGTGACAGCCTGCGCCGCATTGCGCGAATCGCTTGCGGGGTTACGCAGGCGCACGGTGCCGCGCCTGATCGATTCCTCGACCGAACGCACGATCAGTCGTTCACCCAGTTCAGCAATGCGTCGGTCGCGGAATTCGATGACTTCAGCGAAGTTGTGGCCGGTATCGATATGCACCAGTGGAAATGGAAACCTGCCCGGACGGAAGGCCTTCTCGGCGATGCGCAGCAGCACCACCGAATCCTTGCCGCCTGAAAACAGCAGTGCCGGCTTGCCGCATTCGGCCGCAACCTCGCGCATGATGTGGATCGCTTCTGATTCCAGCCAGTCCAGATGGTGATCGCTGGCGGCATCGATAACGTGCTTTTCGACTGCAGTGTTCATTGTATTTACCCTGACGTTTTTTGTGACGCTGCTGGTTTGATGCGAATCACTTTGCCGTCAACGACATGCAAGCCGCACTCTCTGGTATCCGGACTCTCCCACCACCAACGACCCGCGCGGATGTCCTGGCCGGGGGAGATGGCGCGCGTGCAGGGGGCGCAACCGATGCTGGGGTAACCCTGATCATGAAGACGATTGTAGGGCACCTTAAAATCACGGATATAATCCCAAACTTCCGCATGGTGCCAATCGGCCAGGGGGTTGAACTTGGGCAATTCATGGGTGGTGTCCCATTCCCGGACGGCGAGGTCCTGCCGCGAGAGCGCCTGTTCCCGACGCATCCCGGTCAGCCAGGCCCCTTTACCCCGCAATGCCCGCTGCAAGGGCTCGACCTTGCGCATATGGCAACAGCTCTTGCGCAATTTCTGGCTTTCATAAAAGGCGTTGGGCCCGTGTTCCCGGACATAGCGCTCCACTGCCCCGTGCTCCGGAAAATACACCTGAATGGGGAGGTGGTAGCGCTCCCGGGTTTCCTGCATCAGTCGGTAGGTTTCCTCCGGTAAACGGCCGGTATCGAGGGTGAATATCTCCATCCAGGGCGCATGCTTCGCAATCAGGTCCGTGAGCACCATGTCTTCCGCCCCAAAGCTGGTGGCAAAAGCCGCCGGGGCATACGGCGCATTGCGCAATTCCCCGAAAAGGAGGAGCACGTCCTGTATCTTGGTCTCTGTACTCATGGGTTCCTCACTGCCTCCCTGTGTGCAGGAGACCGGGATCCGGCGGTAATAAATCCTGTCGCCGGACAAAGTCCCCGAATGTCTCGCCGGGCCAGCGGTGACCGGAAAATCGCTTCAACAGGGGCCGTAGGGTATCCAGCAGGGCTGCCTCGCCCATCGCCTCCCGGTAAAGGGTATTGAGGCGCATACCGGCTCGGTCGCCGCCCAGATAAAGATCGTAAAGGCCGGGCGCTTTGCCGACCAGGCCGATCTCCGCGAGATAGGGCCGGGCGCACCCGTTGGGGCACCCGGTCATACGCACTGCCAATGCTTCTCCTTCCAGACCGGTCTCGGCAAGCAACGCCTCGATGCGATCCAGAAAAACCGGTAAATAGCGTTCGGCCTCGGCCATCGCCAAGGGGCAGGTGGGCAGCGCTACGCATGCCATCGCGTGGGTACGGACAGGGGCGAGATTCAGCAGTCTGTTGAGCCCGTATTCAGCGAGCACGGTTTCGACAACGGGGCGTTCCGCGGGGGAGATGCCGGCGATCAGCAGATTTTGATTGCAGGTCAGCCGGATTTCGCCATGGTGCAGACGGGCGAGTGCATCCAGCCCGCTGAGGAGCGGAATATCGCCATCGGCAACCCGGCCACCGGGTATGAAGAGGGTAAGGCAGGCTGTTCCGTCATCATTTTCGAGCCAGCCGAACCGGTCTACCGAAGTCTCGAAGTGGAACGGGCGTGGCGGGGCCAGCGGGAATCCAGTGCGTTGCTGCACCTCCGCCATGAAGCGATCCAAACCCATGCGGTCCACCGTGTATTTGAGCCGGGCATGGCTTCGATCACTCCGGTCCCCGTGGTCGCGTTGGGTGGTGAGCACGGCTTCGGCAACGGCCAACACTTGTCCGGGGGCGCAAAAGCCGCAGACATCCGCCAGCCTCGGGTAGGTATCGGGTTTGTTGTGGCTGCGGCCCAGGCCTCCCCCAACGCACACATTGAATCCCGCCAGTCGCCCCTCCTCGTGTATGGCGATGAACCCAAGATCCTGCGTGAACACATCGACGTCGTTGTGCGGTGGCACTGCGATGGCGATCTTGAACTTGCGGGGCAGATAGCTGGGTCCGTACAGGAGGTCCTCCTCCGGCGCGGTTATCTGCTGGCCGTCGAGCCAGATTTCATGATAAGCATGGCTCCGCGGCAGCAGGTGTTCGGCAATTTTCTGCGCCCAGCCGTATGCCTCGGCATGGAAGGCGGAGATCTGCGGGGCGGAACTGGCGATGACGTTGCGGTTGACATCGCCGCAGGCGCTGACCGTATCGAGCAGTGCCCGGTCGAGGGCTTGCAGCGTCGGCTGGAGATGCGGTTTGAGCAGTCCGTGAAATTGTATGCTCTGTCTGCTGGTGATACGCAGACCACCATTGCCGTAGGTGCGGGCGATGTCGCCCAACGCCAGCCATTGTGCTCCGCTTAATACGCCGCCCGGCAGGCGCAGCCGGGCCATGAATTGATACAGGGGCTCCAGTTTCTGCTGGTGGCGTTCCGCCCGCAGGTCGCGATAGTCCTGCTGGTAAATGCCGTGGAACTTGATGACCTGAACGTCATCTTCCGCCAGTGCACCGGTGACGGGATTGCGCAGACTCTCCCGCAGCGTACCGCGCAGCCCCCGGCTCTCCGCCTTGATCCGTTCCACGTCGGAAAGCGCTTTGTCATTAATAGACATCTCGGTGATATCTCCCCGTCTGTTTCAATTCCAGAATATATTCCTCGGCCTGAACCTGCGTGCGCCCGGCAGACTGAACGATATCCACCAGAGATTGCTGTACCGCCCTGCCCATCGCTTCGGCCCCGCACACATACACGGCGGCACCTTCTTCAAGCCATGCGAATACGTCACCGGCACGCTCCCGTAAGCGGTCCTGGACATATATCTTGCGTTCCTGGTCGCGGGAGAAGGCAACGTCGAGCCGGCTGAGGTGCCCATCCTTGAGCCAGCGCAGCCACTCCCGCTGGTATAGAAAATCGGTGCTGAAGTGGCGGTCCCCGAAGAAAAGCCAGTTATTTCCTGCAGCACCCAGCGCCTCCCGTTCCTGCAGGAAGGAACGAAAGGGGGCCACCCCGGTTCCAGCCCCGATCATGATCATTGCCTGTCCGGAATCTTCGGGTAGTCGGAATTCGGCGTTAGGCTCGATAAATATGGGTACAGGCCGACCGATGGCGACACGATCCGCCAGAAATGTCGAGGCAACCCCCAGACGCTCCCGCCCGTGGCTGCTGTAGCGGATGGCGGCGACCGTCAGGTGGATCTCGCCCGGAACGGCCAGAAGGCTGGAGGCGATGGAATACCGCCGCGGCGGCAAGGGCCGCAGGCAGTCAGCGAAGGATTGCGCGCTAAGCCCCTTGACGGGGTATTGCCCGACGACGTCGATGATTTCCCGGCCGTCTGTCCAGGTGCCGAGGCCGTTGACATCCCGTTCGGTAATCGCGCTTTGCAAAGCCTTCGCATCGCTCAGGCGCGCGTAACGCTCCAGAAATGGCCATGTGATTCTGGTGATTTCATAATGCGCGGCAAGGGCCTCCACCAGCGGCATTTCACCCTGCCTGGTCCGTACGGGAGCCTTGTGGTCCAGTTCGAGCCGGTCGAGCAGTTCTTCCACGAGTTGGGGCGGATTGCTTGGGGCAACGGAAACGATATCGCCTGGTGCATAGTGAAGACCAGATTTGTCGAGGTCCAGTTCGAAATGCCAGACTTCTCGGCTCGATCCACGGCCCGAGAGATTCACCTTGTCCAGCAGAACGGCGGGAAAAATGGCATGGTTCGAGTATCCCTGTTTTGGAGCGGCGGCGGGAAGCGATGCTGCCGGAGAGAAATCACCAACGGTGAGGGCTTCCAGAACCTGCCCCATCCAGTATGCAACCCGCTCTTCATAATCCACATCGCAATCGACACGGGGGGCCAGGCAATGAGCACCAGCGGCCGCCAAGGCAGCATCGAAATCTCTTCCGGCCTGGCAAAATCGAGGGTAACTCGCGTCGCCCAATGCCAGTACAGAGAAGCGGAGATGGCGCAAGTCCGGCGGCGCTTGGCGGTCCGTTAAAAGGGCGTGCAGGGCACGGGCGCTGTCAGGGGGCTCGCCGTCGCCATGCGTGCTCACGATAATGAGCAGCGTGCGATCCCGCCGCATCTTGGCGCGACCATACGTCAGCATATCCTGGAGATCAGCCTGCATGCCTGTGGCTCGTACCTTGGTTGCCAGAGCCTCCGCCAACCTTTTGGCGTTACCGGTCTCCGTACCAAACAAGATAGTGATACGCGCATCGGCATCTCCTGATATCCGTTGAACGTGGATCGTGTTTCCAACACCCGTCAGATACCCGCTGGCCCAAAGTAATTGCTCACGGCTCAAACTTTCGGCGAAACGCCGCAGGTCTTCCTGTTTGGAGGAAGGCAGCGGAACATCTGATCGTTGAAGCGATTCCATGTCATCCTCAAGATTTTTAGAATTATTTATCGTGCAGCTCGAATGGCTGCGATTTTCTGGAAGGCAGATCAAGAAGAATAGGCTCTTAGGGTTCTTGGTGTATCTGTGGATACATTGTGGTGTGTACGAGCCCGATCAACCATATGGGCGACCAGCGCGATTTCATGGGCAACGCAATATTGTTTTCTCGTCAAGCCCCATTCCCGCAACTCATCAAGGTCTAATCCAACGCCGTCGCAGGGTACATCAAGCTCCTTACATGTCTTGCTATCATTGAGGAATCCGGCCATTTCGGCGATCTGATTGTTGCCTAGCACGGCTATGGCCATATCCATGGAGAGTTCCGCCGCTCCTGCCAGTTGTTCCCCAACCGCAATCGTCGCCGCGTTTAAACTACTTGTTTGGGTAAGAAACGTGGCACGTTCAATGGCATTTTTACGGTTGATAATGATCATTCAGTGCTCCTTGTCCAAAACATAGTTATATTTTTGTAAGCCATACATTCCTTCTTCTCTTGGGATCTCGTGGCAAGTCCGAGATCCAGAAAGACTGAGACAGTCCGTTCCACGCTGGCAAAAGTGCATTAACGCTCCCTTGTGTACGGGGGTAAACTTGCCAAGTTCATCAAGGGTTTTGATTCTAAGTACGGATGTGCAAAGGGGGAAATACTGATATATTATATCTATATATGAATTAGATTGGTTAATGGTCTCTCTGCTGAACTTGCAACGGGCTCTGTGCCTGTCTGCGCGGTGGTGCGTCAGAACTTCAAAGACGCTGCCGGTGGCCTGCATACGTCGCAGGCTGGGGTGAGCAAACAGATCCAGCTTTTGGAGGTCGAAACCCACGTTGAACTTTCTTGCGTAGGGACAAACGAATAGTCGGAATGAGCGCAGAGAGAATATCCGCAAAGTGGGACAGGATTTTCTTCTGGAGATTATGGAGAATTCGTGATTGACACTACCCGTATCCAAGCCCGATATACGCTCAGTAGTGCCGTTGGAAGGTATCATTAGTGTTGCCGAACGCTAATGACCGTCGGCTCCGGCGAGCAGCCGATGGCATCCGCTGGTTGCTGGTGCTGATGGGCATCATCGGTACTGTTTACCGGGTAACGGAGCGATCGGTTGGACCCGTGGCGGGCCTCCTGATCCGTCTGTGGTTGGCAAAGGTCTTCTTTGTGTCGGGGATATTGAAGATTTTCGATCTGAGCGTCGCGCCCTATCTGTCTAATGTTGCCTATCCCGTGCCTTGGGTGGAGCCGCTAAGCCCTACCTATCTGGGGGCAGCGATACAAATGCTTATTCCGGTATTGCTCGCGCTGGGGTTGGCAACCCGGTGGGCCGCGCTGTACATGCTTATTCTCGTGCTGGTGGTCCAGTTCAACTATCTCGCCCTGGATATCAACCTGTACTCGGCAGTGCTATTCGGGTGGTTCGTGATATGTGGCGCGGGGCCGTTGTCGTTGGATCATCTTCTTGCGCGCGGATTAGGGGATACCGCGCTGCCCTTCGCCACCGCCCTAACCCGCCTGGCAAGCGCCGTTACGCGGTATCTCAAGCCATACTATCAATTGGTCCTCCGTCTATGGCTTGGCTTGGCGCTGCTGGTGGTAAGTTTGGGAGCGGTGATACCAATTCGTCTGGTAAAACTACTGCCGGGAAAATCGCTTGCTCATTTTACACCAACACCTACTCTGACGCTGGTATGTGCGCTACTTATTGCTTTCGGCTTTGTTGCCCGTCCCGCGGTGCTAGTGCTTATCATGACCGTTATCGGTATGCATATAACCGGCTCAGATGGCCCGGCGGACGTATATTTTGTGATGACGCTCGCACTTGTTGGCTTGTATGGGCCTGGCAGGTTATCGCTCGACAAATGGATTCTGGATGTCCTTCCACAGATTAGTGGCGGGCAGGTATTCCCACTGGAAGGGGCGCCGCGCGTGGTGATCGTGGGCGCTGGTTTCGGCGGGCTGGCTTGCGCGGCGAAGTTGGCGAAAACGGCGGTGCACGTGACCCTGATCGATCGTCATAACTACCACTTATTCCAGCCGCTATTATACCAGGTCGCCACAGCGTCTCTGTCTCCTGCCGATATCGCCGCCACGGTGCGAGGCCTGTTTTGCGATCACCTCAACGTGCAGGTGCTGCTGGGTCAGGTGACCGGGATCGATACGGTCCAACAGGGGGTGTTAATCGGTAAGCGGATTATACAATACGATTATTTGGTGATCGCCACAGGCGCATCCCACAGTTATTTCGGGCGGGACGAGTGGGAACCGTATGCGCCCGGATTAAAGACCATTGATGATGCGGTGGAAATACGACGACGGATTCTCTCCGCTTTCGAACGAGCGGAGGCCGCCGAAGATCCCGCCGAGCGGCAGGGTTTGCTCACCTTTGTGATTGTGGGAGGCGGGCCGACGGGGGTAGAGTTGGCAGGCGATATTGCCGAACTGGTGCGCCACGGCATGGAGAAGGAGTTCCACCATTTCGACCCGGCCAGCGCTCAAGTAGTTCTGGTCCAGTCGGCTCCGCGCCTATTGCCGACCTTTCCCGAGACGTTATCGGAGAAAGCGAAGCGGGCACTCGAACGATTGGGTGTCGAGGTCATGCTAAAAAGCAAGGTGGATCATATTGATCAAGAGGGAGTACTCATCAACGGCAAGCGCCTGGCGTCTCACACCGTGTTGTGGGCGGCAGGGGTCGTGGCATCGCCGGCGGCACAATGGCTCAATGCCTCGGCCGATCGTAGCGGACGGGTGAAAGTCGAAGCGGACCTCTCGGTAACGGGTCTACCAAACGTGTTTGTTATCGGTGATACGGCGCTGGCCAATGCCTGGAAAGGGAAACCGGTGCCCGGCTTGGCACCGGCGGCGAAGCAGGGTGGTGCCTACGTAGCCAGAGTGATTCGCAGAAAACTGCAGGGACAGCCTGCGCAACCACCATTCGCATACCGCCATATGGGTAGCCTAGCCACCATCGGCAGGAAAGCTGCGGTGGCAAGCTTCAACGGCGTAAACATGAGCGGCGCACCGGCCTGGTGGCTATGGGGTGTGATTCATGTGGTGCTTCTGGTGGGCTTGCGCAATCGAATCTCGGTGATGTTCAACTGGTTTTGGGCTTATCTCACTTTCAAACGGGGTACACGCCTGATCACGGGAGACGAGCGGCCGCTGGAAGCCGGAATAAATCCTACCGTAAGAACCTTAGGCAAATAATGGTCGTTTTAGGACGAGGGTGCCAAGGGGCGTTATGATGTACGGCAATATACCGTACAATTTTGGTTAAATTAATCATCCCCATATGCGCAGTGGGGTGGGAGGGAGTAAGATTGTGAAAACTTCACCAATCCCGGCCAGATCTTGGATGCCCGATCCCGCAACGTATGGCGATCCTCTCGCTGCGCTACTCACCCGCGTTCGCCATTGCGAACTTTGCGCCGGGCACCTGCCGTTTGGTGCGCGTCCGGTGCTGCAGATGGATTCGCGCGCCCGTATTTTGATCGCTGCGCAAGCACCGGGCAGGAAGGTGCATGAAACAGGAGTTCCCTTCAATGATGCCAGCGGCGATAGACTTCGTGCCTGGCTGGGTATCTCCCGAGAGGTGTTCTACGATGCCCGACAGGTGGCGCTCGTGCCCATGGGGTTCTGCTACCCGGGTACCGGGACATCCGGAGATCTGCCGCCGCGGCCAGAGTGCGCTCGTGCCTGGCATGGGGAATTACTGCCGCATTTGCCGCATCTGCAGCTCACCCTGGTCATCGGCCAGTATGCCCGGGCTTATCACCTTCCCGCCGAGGTCGGAACGCTGACTGAGGTGGTCCATGCATGGCGTAAAAACTGGCCCAACCGGATACCGCTGCCGCATCCCAGCCCGCGTAATAATCTGTGGCTGAAGCGCAATCCGTGGTTCGAGGAAGAACTTATTCCGGTACTTCAGGCGCGCGTGGCCGAGGTGCTTGCGCATGGCCGTTAACCTGGTATTCAGGAGCGTGTTATCCTTGAATATGCATGGTCACCTGCGGCCCGTCCCAGTGAGCGCTATGTCCCGCAAAAGGTTTTGAATGGCCCGAAATCCTCGGGGGCGGGCTGGGTATAGCTCTCCAGTCCTGGACGCTCCGCGAAGGGTTGTTCCAGCACGGCGAGCAGCGCTTTAAACGGGGTGAGGTCCTGGTCCTGCGTAGCGGCGGCTAAGGCCTCCTCGACTTTATGGTTGCGGGGTATGTAGAGCGGGTTGACGTGATCCATGGCTACTGCGCGGGCCTCCGCAGTGGTGTTTTCGCGCGCCAGTCGCGCCTGCCACTGCACCAACCAGAGATCAAATGGCGCCGGGTTGGCAAAGTGGGCGCGGACCTGCGCCGGATCACCGCGCACTGCCGCTGATAACGCGCGGAAGACCTGTGTGTAATCGGCATCCTGGCCTTCCAGGGCGGACAGAAGATCTTGCGCCAGCGCGAGATCGCCGTCCTCTGCCGTGGCCAGGCCCATCTTGGCGCGCATGCCATCAAGCCAGCGGCGGGTGTAGAGCGTAGGAAAATCGTTGATTTGCTCGGTCAGCAGGCGCACTGCCTCATCGGCGTCGGGGTGAACCAGATCAATCAGCGTTTCGGCGAAGCGCGTGAGGTTCCATTGCGCGATCGACGGCTGGTGGGCATAGGCATAACGGCCCTGCGCGTCGATGGAGCTGAAAACCGTCTCCGGATCATAGGCGTCCATGAAGGCGCAGGGGCCATAGTCGATGGTCTCGCCGGCGATGCTCATGTTGTCCGTGTTCATCACACCGTGGATGAAACCGACCAGCATCCAGCGTGCGATGAGCGCGGCCTGTGCGGCGGATACCGCAGCAAAGAGGCTGAGGTAGGGATTATCGGTCCCTTTCAAGGCGGGGTAGTGGCGAGCAATAGTGTAGTCGGCCAACCGTTTGACCTTGGCACTTTCGTTGCGCGCGGCAAAGAACTGAAAGGTGCCGACGCGAATATGGCTGGCGGCGATACGGGTGAGGATGGCGCCGGGGAGCGATGTTTCCCGACGGACGGTTTCCCCTGTCGTGACGGCGGCCAACGCGCGGGTGGTGGGTATGCCCAGCGCATGCATGGCTTCGCCGATGACATATTCGCGCAGCACCGGCCCCAGTGCCGCCTTGCCATCGCCGCCCCGCGAAAAGGGCGTGCGACCGGAGCCTTTCAGTTGCATATCCCGGCGCCGACCATGGCGGTCGATCAACTCGCCGAGCAAGAGGGCGCGGCCATCGCCCAATTGCGGGGAGAAATGACCGAATTGATGCCCCGCATAAGCCTGGGCGAGCGGATGCGACCCTTCCGGCACTCGGTTCCCCGAAAAAATGGCGGCACCGAGATCGCTATCCAGTGCCGCGCTATCGAGCCCCAGTTCTTCGGTCAGCGCGTGGTTCAATAGCAGCAATCGGGGCGCCGGAGCAGCAGCGGCCTGCCAAGGGGCGAAAAACCCCTCCAGATCGCGCGCATAGGTATTGTCAAAATGTAATAACACCCTACCCATCCGTCATTCCTGATGCACCGGCTCCGGTATCTCCAGCTTCACCGCACCATTCTCCAGGCGCGCAGTGATGCGCGTGCCCTTGGGCAAGTCGCCAAAGAGGATATGCTCCGCCAGCGGCTTCTTCAGATGTTCCTGAATAATCCGCGTCATCGGCCGTGCGCCCATCTGCGGGTCATAGCCTTTGTCTGCCAGCCACTGTCGTAGTTCGGCGCTGATCTCCAGGCTGTAGCCCTTTTGCAATAACTGCTCGTCCAGTTCCATGATGAACTTGTCTACCACATGCAGCACCGTCTCCTTAGAGAGCGGTGTGAAGGGTACGACGGCATCCAGGCGATTACGGAACTCTGGTGCGAAGACCCGGCGGATGGTTTCCATCTCTTGTCCGCTGTCATCCTGGGGCGTCGTCATAAAACCGATGGTGGCCTTGCCGCGCGCTTCGGCCCCCGCGTTGGTGGTCATGATCAACACTACATTGCGGAAGTCCACCGTGCGGCCGCCAGCATCCGTCAGCTTGCCGTGATCCATCACTTGCAAAAGCACATTGAAGATATCCGGGTGTGCCTTCTCAATTTCATCCAACAATAGCACCGCATGTGGATTGCGGCTCACTGCCTCCGTCAGTTGCCCAGCCTGGTCATGCCCGACATATCCCGGTGGTGCGCCGATAAGCCGCGACACCGTATGCCGCTCCATGTATTCACTCATGTCGAAGCGCAGTAGCGGAATGCCGAGCAGGCTGGCCAACTGCCGACTGAGTTCGGTCTTACCTACCCCGGTCGGGCCGGAGAAGAGGAAATTTCCCACCGGCTTTTCATGGTGGCGCAGGCCTGCCCGTGCCATTTTGATAGCTGCGGAGAGTTCGTGGATGGCCTTTTCCTGACCGTAGATGACGAATCCCAAATCCCGCTCCAAGTTCTTCAGCGCCTGACGGTCGTTAATAGAGACATTCTTGCCCGGAATACGGGCCACCCTGGCGACCATCTCTTCAATATCGTGAACGCCGATGCTTTTCTTGCGCCGAGAAGCAGGCAAAAGCGCTTGTGCGGCACCCACCTCGTCGATGAGATCAATGGCCTTGTCGGGCAGATGACGATCATGGATATGCTTGACAGACAGTCCTACCGCCGCGCGCAGGGCGGCGTCGGTATAACGCAGGCTATGATGCTGCTCGAATTGCCCCTTCAGTCCGCGCAAAATCTGCACGGACTCCTCCTGAGAGGGCTCCGGCACGTCAATTTTCTGGAAGCGGCGGGTGAGCGCTCTGTCCTTCTCAAAATACTGGCGGAACTCTTGATAGGTGGTCGCCCCGATACACTTCAGTTCACCTGAGGCGAGGGCGGGCTTCAGCAAATTGGAGGCATCCATGGCGCCGCCCGAGGCGGCCCCGGCGCCGATCAAGGTATGAATCTCGTCAATGAAGAGGATGCTGTTGGGTTTCTTGCGTAGTGCCTTCAGTACTCCCTTCAGGCGTTCTTCAAAGTCACCCCGATAGCGGGATCCGGCGATCAATGCCCCCAAATCCAAGGCATAAATGGTCGCATCTTCCAGCATCTCCGGCACCTTGCCGGCGACGATGGCGCGTGCAAGGCCCTCGACGATGGCGGTTTTCCCGACTCCCGGTTCACCAACGAAGAGGGGGTTGTTTTTTCGGCGCCGCGCCAGCACTTGCAGGGCCCGGATCAATTCCTCCTGGCGTCCGATCAGCGGGTCCAGTCGTCCGGCTCGCGCCATGGCGTTGAGGTTGCGCGCATAGACGGTAAGCGGGTCTTTACTATTTCCCTTCTTTTCCGTGGTGCCTTCGACTTCCTCTTCTTCCTCATCCATGACTTCATCCTTGCGCATGCCGTGTGCTAGAAAATTGACCACATCAAGTCGTGTAACATGCTCTTTATGCAGGAAATAAACGGCGTGGGATTCCCTTTCGGCGAAGATGGCGACAATGACATTCGCCCCCGAAACCGCCTCCTTACCTGCCGACTGCACATGGTAGAGGGCGCGTTGAATGACTCGCTGAAAACCCACAGATGGTTGGGTATTGACCGTTCCTGCAGGACCTATGGCGGGTACCTTGCGTTCCAGAAACTGCTGTAATTCCGCCGACAGATGCGTGCGATCGGCACCGCAAGCGCTGAGCACATCAACGCCGTCAGGATTATCCAGAAGAGCAAGCAGGAGATGTTCCACGGATGCATATTCATGTCCGTACCGACGGGCAATCTGAAAGGCCTGATTGATGGACTGTTCTAGGGATTTATCGATCATGGTTCACTCCTTTTCCATGATACAACGCAGGGGGTGCTGGTGTTGCCGGGCATCGGCGGTGACCAAGGCAACCTTGGTTTCCGCCAGATCATAAGGAAAAATCCCGCAGAGTCCCTTGCCCTGCTGATGTACCGCTATCATCACCGCGACTGCCTCGTCATGGGGCTTGTGAAAATACGTCTTAAGAATATGAACCACATAGTCCATGGGGGTAAAATCATCATTGACCAGCAGCACCCGGTACCTTCGGGGCTCCTGTACCTGTGGCTCGCGCTCCAGGATGGTGCTGCGACGATGCTGCGTTTTACCCATGACCTACACCCCGTAGTATTTAACATCCGCTGTCATTGTGGCGCGTGCCCTCCGCTCTGGCAAGATAGTCCATCAGCAAGATCGGCATATCTTATACCCCTTGAAGATGGGGCCGTCGGCGGCAAAAAAAAACGCCGGGGGAAACCCCCGACGCTTCTACTCAAGCGATATCGAAATTACTTGGTGATATTGATTTTCGCCTGGCTGCGCAGATCGGAGACAAATTTGGCGGCCTCTTGCTGTTGCAACTGCGCCTTGATACGGGTCTTCATGGTGCTCAGTGGCGGAGGGGTCAGGGCACGAGTCGCCTGGACCTCAATCACATGATAGCCGAACTGGGTCTGCACTGGGCCAACGGGCTTGTCGATAGGGGCTGTCTCAATGGCCTGAGCGAAGGGCGGAACGACCATGCCGGGGACAATCCAGCCCAGCTCGCCACCGTGGGCGGCGCTGGCCTTGTCAATGGAGTCTTTCTCCGCTAGGGCGGAGAACTTTTGGCCAGCCTTGAGTTCGGCCACAATCTTGTCGGCTTCGGCCTTGGTTTTCACCAGAATGTGACGCACTTCGAATTCTTTTTTACCCATGGCCTGGACGAACTTGTGGTAGGCGCTCTGAATATTGGCCTCGGGAATCGGATGATCTTTCACATACTGGTCCACCGCCGCATCGGCCAGGATCTGGCGCTTGGCTATGGCCAGACGTTGCTTGACATCAGACGACTGGCCCAGCTTGTGATGGATGGCGTACTGCGAAAGTACTTCCATGTTTACCAGATTCTGCACCACTTGCTCGCGGGCATTGGGCTCTTTGGCAAGCGCCGGGCTCATGGACATGATGGCCTGCACCTGACTGTTGTCGATGGCGGTACCATTGACGGTGGCGACAGGGGCAGCAAAAGCAGGTACTGCAAAAGCGCTGACTGTGGCAGCAAGAATGACCGCGCGAAGTTTCATAAATTTTCCTTCAGGTTAAGTGATGCTGGCCCTATTATCCATAGTGGCGGACAAAGGGGAAGTCTCAGGAGGTACTACGTTGCAGTGGCGCCTCTGTTTCCCGACGTTTTTCAGGACCGAGGAGAAGCTCCACCAGGGTAAGAGCAAAATCCATAGCTGTACCAGGCCCTCGTGAAGTAACCAGGGGGCCGTCAACCACTACGGCATTTTCTTGATAGATATAGTCCGAGCTCTGCGGGTCGAGGATGCCTGGATAGGCGGTGACTTGGCGCCCGTCGAGCAGATGGTGGGTGGCCAGTATGCCAGGTGCCGCACAAATGGCGGCAATAATCTGCCCCCGCCGATGCCTTTCCTGCAGGAGCTGGATAAGCGGTTGATGCTTTGTCAGTCGCTGCACGCCCCTATTGCCGCCAGGGAGCAGGATTATATCGATATCAACATTGGCCGCATCGGCTAACAGCGCATCGGGTTGCAGACGCAACCCGCACCCACCGGTGACCAATCCTGCGTCGAGTCCAGCGAGGACAACTTTTAAGCCTGCCCGTCGCAGAATATCGCAGGAGATCACCACCTCCATATCCTCGAAGCCATCCGCTACAGGGATAAGCACCTGCATTGCCGAGGTCACCATAGCCCTGTTCCTCCTAGCATCGGGCAGCCCGAACAACCCTTCTTGGTTCGACCGTGCGCGTGCGAAATTTATCCGTGATCAGCACATGACAAAGCAAAATGTTTCTATCGGGATTATTGTCCCACTGCCCTTGGAAGGGGGATCACGGTATCGATAGCATGCCCTTTCCCCTCTCGTACCGGGACGGCCTTGCCTTCTAGGATGGCGAGCGCTTCGTGCAGAGGATAATCCTTGGCCAAATCTGGTGTTAGGGCACCGCTGGCGGCCATGACCTCATCTTCCCTGGTGGATTGGGCAGTGGCAGAGCCCGGTAGGGCGATGGTGTACTGGGGAGTGGCCTTGCTGCACTCATCCGGCGCCTTCAGCACGCCGTGTAGTTCCGATTCATTCAGGAGATCGGCATTCAGGGCGCGCTGCTGTGCATTGGCTGACTGCACCTCAATGTTGGGAACGATACCTTGGCTCTGGATGGAACAGCCCGCCGGGGTGTAATAGAGTGCAGTCGTCAGTTTGAGGGCACCGCCATTGCCCAACGGCATCACCGTCTGCACCGACCCCTTGCCAAAGCTGTGTTGACCCATGACCAGAGCACGGTGATCATCCTTGAGAGCGCCGGTGACAATTTCGGCTGCCGAGGCCGAGCCGCCATTGATGAGCACAATCATGGGCGCGCCGTGGAGGTAGTCTGGACCATGGGCGGAGAAGCGCATGTCGCTGCCGACGGTACGGCCTTTGGTATAGACGATCAGTCCCTTGTTCAGAAAGGTATCCGCCGTCTCGACCCCGGCCCCGAGCACTCCCCCCGGATTATTGCGCAGGTCGAGGATCAAGCCGTTGAGGTGCCCATTGGCCTCCTGCTCCAGATGCTCTACGGCCTTGCGGGTCGCGCTGCCGGTGTTTTCCTGAAACTGACTGATACGGATGTAGCCATAACCGGGTGCAAGCATGGCCGCGCGCACACTCTGTACCTTGATGATGGCGCGGGTCAGGGTGAAGTGCAGGGGCAGGACCTGGGGGGGCCGCAAAATGGTCAGGGTTACCTGCGTACCGGGTTTGCCACGCATCATATCAACACTTTTTTGCAAGCCAATGCCCTGTAGGACCTTGCCGTCAATTTTGACGATGAGGTCGCCTGATTTGATACCCGCCTTCGCCGCCGGGGTGCCGTCGATGGGGGCAACGACTTTAAGTACCCCATGATCCCCCGTTACCTCGATCCCCAGCCCACCAAATTTGCCATTGGTGAGTACTTGCATTTCTCTGAATTCTTTTGGCGATAGATAGGCGGAATGGGGGTCCAGGGCGTTGACCATGCCATTGATGGCGCCATCCATCAGTTTTTTATCGGAAGTGGGGTCGACGTAATTGGATTTGATGATCGCGAAGACCTGGCTGAAGGTCTGGATTTGTTCCAGCGGGATTGTATCCCGATCCTTAGCCGCATAAACAGTGGCGGCAAAGCTGATGCTGACGCTCAGAACGAGCCCGACACCAACGCCCAGGAAAGTATCGCGGAGCGGTTTAGGGAAGCGGGGAGTGGACATGGATGAAATCTCCGAGGGTATGGCTGCAACCTGTGGCTATTTGCGGCAAGGGGAAGGCGATCGGCAACATGGTGCATCTCATAAAAGCTAGGTCATCCCTCAATTGTGAATGTAGTACAAGGGATTAACAGGGTGTCCCGCGTTGCGCATCTCAAAATAGAGGCCATCGTTCCCCAATTCCCCACCACTACCAACGCTGCCTACCTGACGACCTGTAGAGACCTGTTCTCCGACGTGGACATCGGTAGCACCCAAGTGCCCGTATATGGCTAACAAACTGTGTGCGATTTGCACGATGACAATTTGTTCATAGCCCCGTAAAGGCCCCGCATAAAGTACCATGCCGGGCGCAATGGCGCGAACTGGTGTCCCCGCCACGGCCTGGAAGACAATACCTTGCCAGTTGAGTCCGCCAGTCACCCGCGGGGCACCAAAACGGGCGCTGATAGGCCCGTTTACCGGTGCCGGGTAGGGGCCGTGGCCGACGATGGGTGTCGTTGGCAATGCGGGCGCTAACATTGGCGGGCGAACTACAGTGGTCGGCGGTTGCATTTGCGCGGTTACCGCCCGTTGAACCTGCCGCGCGCGCTGTTCTGCTTGGGTCCCCTGGGCTAGACGACGTTGCTCGATGGCCTGCCGTCGTGCGGCTATTGCCGCTGCGCGACGGGTCGCTGCTGCGGCTTCGGCCTTGCGTTTTGCCTCGGCGGCAGCCGCTTTCGCGCGGGCGATTTCTTCCTGATGGTGGAATTGTACGACCAGACGGCTCACCAATCCGTCGAGAATATTGGCGTTTGCCTGCAGTTCGGAAATCTTCGCCTTGTCGGCGGCAATGCGGTCTGCCAACTGACTTTCCAGTGCGGCGTGATGCCGACGCTGTTGCTGGAGGGTGTGTTCCTGAGCACCGACTTGTCGTGCCAATTGGGCGAGACGGGTTTCGTGGGTTTGTACCTCGCGCTTGGTCTTCAGTATTTGTTGCGCCGTGTCTTGCGTCTTGCTAATAAGTGTACTGCGCGCCTTAGCCAAGGACTCATAAAAGACGCTCATACGCCCCAGTTCTCCCGGACGTTCCGTTTGTAGCCAGACGGCCAGTGGCGTGACACCTCCCAGCATGTAGGCGGCACGCAACTGTTGAGCGAGAATGCTTTTCTGCTGCGCCAGTTCGGCCTGGAGTGCGCTGATTTTTGCCCGCAGGTCAGCAATCTGCGATTTTGCCAGGCGCTGCTGCTGCTGAATACCGACCAGTTTTTCTTGCACCACAACAACCTGTTGATCGATGGCGTTGATTTCTCTGTGCAGTTGCGCTTGGGTTTTTTGCCCTGCCGCGAGGTGCGCCTGCATTTGCCCCAGATTCTCGTGGATATGCTCCAGCTTTTGCCGACTGTCTTGTATTTTCTCTTGCAATGTTGCCGCCCCTGCTCCCACCGGGAGGAGAATAGTCAAAGCAAGCAGTGCGCCGACGCGGGGATGGGACAGAAGCAACATGGATTAGAGGGTCTGCACCAGGTTTTTCCCGCCCATTTCAGGAGGCACCGGCAAGCCCATGAGCTGGAGCAGGGTGGGGGCGATGTCTTCCAGTGCGCCTCCGGTCAGAATCTCAGCGGAACGCCCAATATAGAGCAGAGGCACCGGATTGCAGGTATGGGAGGTGTGCGTTTGGCCGCTCTCTACGTCCAGCATTTGTTCAACATTGCCATGATCGGCGGTGATCAGTACTTCGCCGCCTATGGCGCGCGCAGCGCTGACAATGCGACCCAGACTACGGTCTACCGCCTCGACCGCAGCAATGGCGGCGGCCAAGTTGCCACTGTGGCCGACCATATCGGGATTGGCAAGATTGCAGATGATGGCATCGTAATGACGGCTTTCGATACGGGTGACCAGGGTATCAGTCAACTCATCCACACTCATTTCCGGTTGCAAATCGTAGGTGGCGACTTTGGGGGACGGAATCAATACGCGATCCTCACCCGGGAACACCCTTTCGTCACCGCCATTTAAAAAGAAAGTGACATGGGCGTATTTTTCGGTTTCGGCGATGCGCAGCTGATGCAAGCCGTGTTGAGACACCCATTCGCCAAAGGTGTTTTTCAGGCGGGTAGGGGGGTAAGCCACATGCACGTCAAAGCGCTCACTGTATTCTGTGAGGGTAACGAAGTCGGCGAGGTGGGGTGTTGCTTGCCGGGTAAAACCATCGAAATCCGCTTCGACAAAGGGGCGGGTGATCTGTCGGGCGCGATCGGAGCGAAAGTTCATGAATAACACCGCATCATGATCGCCGATACATGCCGGGCTGGCACCAATCTGGGAGGCGGCAACAAATTCGTCACTTTCGCCACGCGCATAGGCGGCGGCGAGCGCTTCTACACCCGTGGCATAGTGTTCACCCTTGCCGAGGGTAAGCAGATCATAAGCCTGCTGTACCCTATCCCAGCGGTGGTCGCGGTCCATGGCATAGAAACGGCCAATCACTGAAGCCAGGGCACCACCATGGGTGCTGATCTCGGCATCCAGCTTTTCCAGTGATAGCGCCGCGCAGCGTGGCAGGGTGTCACGACCATCCAGAAAGGCATGCACATAGACCCGTTCAGTCCCCCGGCCTCGTGCCAGGCGCAGCGCCGCGAGAATGTGTTCTTCGTGGGAGTGCACTCCGCCTGCTGAAAGCAGGCCAAGAATATGTACAGCACCGCCCCGTGCCTTGGCGGCATCCACCGCCGCACAGAGGGTGCTGTTAGCATAAAAGCTGCCATCGGCGATGGCACGATTAATACGTTCATACTCCTGATATACCACGCGACCGGCACCGATATTGATGTGCCCGACTTCGCTGTTGCCCATCTGCCCGCCCGGAAGCCCTACAGAGGCACCAGACGCATTGATGAGGCCATGGGGATGACTTTGCCACCAGCCATCCCAGTTCGGCGTACGTGCCTGGGCAATGGCGTTATCCTCGGGATCTTCGCGATATCCCCAGCCATCGAGGATCAGGAGTAACACCGGACGTGGTTTATGGGTCATCAGTTTCCTCTGCATGGCGAACATACCCCGTTAGTGAAAAGCATTAGAACAGATCGGGAGAATCCTGTCATGGGGTCATGATCAGAGGTTTCAGATGCCAGATATCCGCATTGTACTGGGCAATGGTCCGGTCACTGGAGAAAACGCCGCTGGCCGCCGTATTGAGGATACTGAGACGTTGCCATTCGGTCTGATCATGCCAGAGTTCCGCTGTTTCTCGTTGCTTCAGCTTGTAACTGGTAAAGTCGGCGAGCACCATCCACGGATCCTGGGGATGGGTGACGGCGTGGATGATGGGGTCGAAAATGCCCGGTTCGAAAGCGTTGAAATAGCCGCTCTGTATGAGATCCATGACCCGTTGCAGATCATGGTCCGCCTGTAGGTAGATTTGCGGGTTATAGTGCCCGCGTTGTTGACCCACCTCCTGGGCATTCAATCCGAAGAGGAAAAAATGTTCGGGACCTACCGCGTCGCGGATTTCGATATTGGCGCCATCCAGAGTGCCAATGGTCAGTGCCCCGTTCATCATGAACTTCATGTTGCCGGTACCGGAAGCCTCCTTGCCGGCCGTGGAGATTTGTTCGGAGAGATCCGTCGCCGCGCAAATTTGCTCCATGAGAGAGACCCGGTAATCGGGTAGAAAACTCACGCGCAACAAACCCTCGGTATCGGGATCGTGATTGATGACATTGGCAATGTTGTTGATGAACTTGATGATGCGCTTAGCCATAAAATAGCCGGGCGCGGCCTTGCCCGCGAAAAGGACATTGCGGGGAGTCACCTCGGCCGCTTCGCCGCGCTTGATGCGGTCATACAAGTGGATGACATGCAGGGCGTTGAGTAGTTGCCGCTTGTACTCGTGGATGCGCTTTACCTGTACATCCACTAGGGCCTCGGAGATGAAAGTGACGCCAGTATGCTGATGCACGAGCGCCGCCAGCCTTTTCTTGTTAACGCGACGTACCTCTGCCCAGCGTTTGCGGAACTCCGCATCATCCGCTGCCGCCGCCAGGTCTTGTAAACGCTCCAGATCGTACTTCCAATCGGGGCCGATGCGTTCGGTGATGAGATCACGCAGCCCTGGATTGGCCCATTGCAGCCAGCGTCTCGGGGTCACCCCGTTGGTTTTATTGTTAAACTTTTTTGGCCAGAGACGGTGAAAATCAGCGAAAAGTTCATCGCGGAGGAGTTGGGTGTGCAGTGTTGCGACCCCGTTGACCGAAAAACTGCCGACCACGGCGAGGTGCGCCATCCGCACCATTTGCTCACCGCCTTCTTCGATAATAGACAGCCGCCGCAGCAAATTGGTGTCGCCCGGTGCGCGCCGGGCCACCTCTTGCAGGAAACGTCCATTGATTTCCAGGATGATTTCCAGCAGGCGTGGCAGGAGTTGTCGGAATAAACGCACCGACCATCGCTCTAGTGCTTCGGGCAATAAGGTGTGGTTGGTATAGGCCATGGTGTGGCTGGTAATGTCCCACGCGTCTTGCCAGCTTAGGCCATGCTCATCCATCAGCAGGCGCATCAGTTCCGGCACGGCGCAACTGGGATGGGTGTCGTTGAGTTGGAAGCAGTGATGTTCGGCAAAATCGCGGAAATTTTCGCCGTGGACAGCGACCCAGTCCGCGACTACATCCTGAAGACTGGCGGAGGCCAGAAAGTACTGCTGGCGCAGGCGCAATTCTTTGCCGTTTTCGCTGCTATCGTTGGGATAGAGCACCATACTGATGTGTTCTGCGCTATTTTTTGCCGCAACCGCCTCCGGATAAGCGCCAGCGTTGAACTCGCCGAGATCAAAAATGTCGGTGGCTGCTGCACGCCACAGGCGTAGAGTGTTGACCACGTCGTTACGATAGCCGGGGATGGGGATGTCGTAAGGCACGGCGAGGACATCGTGGGTGTCGACCCAGCGCTGACGCATTTTTCCGTGGGCATCGTGATAGGTATCGCTACGCCCAAAGAAATGGATCCGGCGCACGCGCTCTGGCCGTTTCAGTTCCCAGGGATAGCCGTTCTTCAACCAGTGATCGGGTTCCTCTAGTTGCTCGCCACCGCGAATTTCCTGACGGAACATGCCGTAATCGTAGCGAATACCATAACCCGTGACCGGCAAGCCCAAAGAGGCGCAGCTGTCGAGAAAGCAGGCGGCGAGACGGCCCAGGCCGCCGTTACCCAGGCCGGCGTCAGGCTCGACCTCGAGGAGATCCGTCAGCTTACGGTGTTCCTGGGTAAGCATGTCGCGCGCAGCGTCTTCCAGCCCCAGATTGAGCAGGGTATTACCCATAGTCCGCCCCAGTAG
Source organism: Acidithiobacillus ferriphilus (assembly GCF_028215975.1). Taxonomy (NCBI): domain Bacteria; kingdom Pseudomonadati; phylum Pseudomonadota; class Acidithiobacillia; order Acidithiobacillales; family Acidithiobacillaceae; genus Acidithiobacillus; species Acidithiobacillus ferriphilus. The sequence goes on along the minus strand of NZ_CP116458.1, from coordinate 2,082,232 downwards.
GAACTCCAGAGACAGATAAAAGGTGCGCTTGCCATTTTCGGCAGCCACCCTTTTCTGGGTAGTCTTCCAGCGTTCGATGAGCCGGTCACGCAGGCTCATTGCCAGCGCGGTGTAAACACTATTCCCCGAGCTGGCTGACTCTTCGGCACCCAGGGTGCGAAGCAGATAATGGCGCGTGTCCATGCACAGGCTGGAGGCATCCATACCCAAAGAGGGTAGTGAGCACGCGGTTTTTCTGGGGCGTTGGGAGGGCATAGGGGACTCCTCAAAAGACAGATGGCAGGCAGTCTCATCATAGAATGATGTTCTGGCCCGGGGAAAGAGGGGTTTGTTGCTTGTTTTTTGCGATTGCCGCATCTATCTATGTAAGGTAACCATTGAAAAACGGAGAACTCATGATGGCTATCGTAACCTGGGTGTTGGTGAGTAATGCCGCGGAAGCGCGTCTCTTTAAAAATGAAGGTTGCGATACAGGGCTGCATCTCTTGCAGGATTGGACCCACCCCGACAGCCGCAAACATCAGGACGATCTGGTGACGGATGCAGGAGGGCGGGCTCAGCAAAGCTTCGCCGCCGGGGCACGACCTGGCATCGAATGGCAAACCAGTCCTAAAGAGACGGAAATGTTGCACTTCGCCAGCGAACTGGCAACCTATTTAGGCGAGGCGCGCAAACAGAATGCTTTCCAACACTTGGTGCTTGTCGCTTCTCCACATGTTCTGGGCTTGTTGCGGGAAAAACTGGATGCACCTACCATAGCGATGGTCTCGGGCACCTTAAACAAGGATTACACCAGTGCCGGGGTTGACGAACTCGCTAAACATCTCGCCCAAGTGATGTGTCCCTGATGGCCAAATCGTTGGCAGATTTTATACGGAATGCGCGCAGTCAAATTCGCGAAATAGACTGCGACACGCTTGAGGATTGGTTGCGCAGCCGCGATGATGTGCTGGTGGTGGATGTCCGGGAGTCCTGCGCCTTTGCGGAGGGGCATCTGCCCGATGCTATCCACGTGCCCCGCGGCTATCTGGAGGCTTTGGCCGATCCGGAGTATGGCCATTGTCATCCGGAGTTGGCCTTGGCGCGTGGTCGGGTCGTTGTCCTTTACTGTGACAGCGGAACGCGCTCCGCGCTGGCAGCGGTGACCTTGCAGGAGATGGGCTTTACCGAAGTTTATAACCTCGGCGGCGGCATCAATGTCTGGGATGCCGAGGATAAGCCCATCGTTTCCTAAGTGGCTCGAAATCTAGCCGATATTCTCGCCAAAGTTTTCATGATAGCGCGCCTGGAATTCCGGCCAGGTAAAGCGGTGGTTTTGGGTGCCCGGACTTTCAATCTTATAGGCGCCCATCAACGAGGCGATCTTGCCGATCGTTTCCCAGCCGAGGCTGCGCTCCAGTCCATATAGCAGCCCTGCGCGATAGGCATCACCGCATCCGGTAGGATCCAAAACGGCTTTGGGCTTGGCGGCCGGAATGATCGTTTCCTCGCCATCATGATAAATCACCGAGCCATGTTCGCCGCGGGTGACAATCAGGGCCTTCAGACGCTGGCAGATCTCATCGACACCGAGACCCGTGCGTGCCTGTACCATCTGGCACTCATAATCATTGACGGTGAGGTAGTCGGCGCGATCAATCAGATGCGTCAGGGTTGCGGTATCAAAAAGGGGCAAGCCCTGGCCCGGATCAAACAGCGTGGGGATGCCAGCATTCGTAAGGTCTTCCAAATGCTGCACCATGGCGCCGAGGCCATCGGGTGAAACAATGGCCCAATGCACGTCCTCGGGAATGCGGCCGGCCAGGTGATTTTCCTGGGCCTGAAACATGGCGCCGGGATGAAAGGCAGTGATCTGATTGTCGTCCAGGTCAGTGGTAATGAAGGCCTGCGCAGTGTAATGGTCCGGGAGAATTCGCAGTAGACTGGTGTCTAATTCTTGTGCATTTAGGTGATCGAGGTAGGGTGTGAAGTCCTGGCCAGCGGTGCCGACAATCAGCGGGTTGCCACCTAACAATTTTAGATTGTACGCGATGTTGCCAGCACATCCGCCAAAGTCGCGCCGCATTTTCGGGACGGTAAAGGACACGTTCAGCATGTGTACCTGATCGGGCAGAATGTGCGCCTTGAAGCGATCCTGAAAAACCATGATGGTATCAAAGGCCAGAGAACCGCAGACGAGAGTGGACATGGAAACTCCTTGTTGGTTTTTTGTCAAAACTGGCTAAAAGGTGTGGTATATTCATCTAAATCAGGCTACGATTGTAACAGGTTTCAGTTCACAGTGCTGCTATATACGAGGTGCATGAAGTTATGAAGGGGGGGTTGCGCGCTTTACTGGTGTTCTCCGGGCTTGTCCTCGCCATTCCGGCTTGGGCGGCGGGCCAGTCTGCGCACGATGAGACCTACATCAACCTCTTTGGCGGAAGCACCTTTTTTGATGCATCCAGCGGACTGGGTGGCGGAGGTAATGCTGGTGTGGTTGGCTTGCGCCTGGGGCGGCGTGTAGATGCCCATGTGGGGGTTGAGGCGCAGGTGGCGGCGGCCTTCGCTCAGTTACAGAGCCCCGCGCATACTAGCGCCGCCAATCAATACAGTGCGGCGGTCCTGGGCAATCTTTACGCTTTCGACAGTCCTAATACTCCTTACCTCTCGCTGGGTTTGGGGGCATCCAGCAACCTGTTTAATAGCCGGGTTGGACGAGGTGGCTCGTTGATGGGTGTCTTCGGGGTGGGATATCAGTATCTGTTGAATGATCAGATTGGTTTGCGTCTGGGGGTGCAGGATCAGTTGCTCTTTAATACCCCTACGCCCAGCAGTGCGAACTTCAATGATGTACAGGTGACGGGTGGTATTTCCTATTTTTGGGGTGGTGGCAATAAATCTTCTTTTCCGATAGTCGGCCCGGCGCATCCTTAAGCCGTATCCCCACATCACGCTTGAGCAGTTTTTGCCTTTGCGGTGAGCGTGTTTCACTTCGCTTGTGCTGCTTCCCTTTGATATAGTGCGCACTGTCCCTGTCGACAGTGACAGTCGGCCTAGCCAGCGAGGAACTTAGCGCATGTCCAAAAGTCATCTTTTCACCTCTGAATCTGTTTCCGAAGGTCACCCCGATAAAGTCGCGGATCAGATTTCCGATGCCATTCTTGATGCGATTCTGGCCCAGGACCCCCGTGGTCGGGTGGCGGCCGAGACACTGATTACTACGGGTCTGATCGTGCTCGCGGGTGAAATTACCACCACAGCGGTGGTGGATTATGCGGATGTGGCGCGCCAGACCGTGCGCCGGATCGGTTATAACTCCTCGGATATGGGTTTCGACTGGGCCTCCTGCGCGGTGGTGCAGACCTTGGACAAGCAATCCCCTGATATCGCTCAAGGCGTGGACGAAGGTGCCGGCCTTGACCTCGATCAGGGCGCCGGTGACCAAGGCCTGATGTTCGGCTTTGCCTGTGACGAGACGGATGTGCTGATGCCGACGCCCATCTACTTTGCCCACCGTCTGACCGAGCGGCAGGCGATGGTGCGCAAGGATGGTCGCCTGTCCTGGCTGCGTCCCGATGCCAAGAGTCAGGTGACGGTACGCTATGAGGATGGTCGCCCAGTCGCCATTGATACCGTGGTGCTTTCCACCCAGCATGGCCCGGATATCAGCCATGCAGATCTCGTCGAAGCCGTGCGCGAGGAAATCATCAAGCCCGTCCTGCCTCCTGAGATGATCCATAAGGATACTAAATACCTCATCAACCCTACCGGCCGTTTTGTGATCGGCGGACCCGTGGGGGATTGCGGTTTGACCGGGCGCAAAATCATCGTGGACACCTACGGCGGTCAGGGTAGCCATGGCGGCGGTGCGTTCTCCGGCAAGGATCCTTCCAAGGTAGATCGTTCCTCTTCCTACGCCGGACGCTATGTGGCCAAGAACATCGTGGCCGCCGGTCTGGCCAGGCGTTGCGAAGTACAGGTGGCCTATGCCATCGGCGTTTCGCAGCCGGTGAGCCTGATGGTGGATACTTTCGGTACCGGAGTGATTGACGACGACCGGATCGCCGCTCTGGTGCGCGAGCACTTTGACCTGCGTCCCAAAGGTATCATCCAGATGCTCGACCTGTTGCGGCCCATCTATGCCAAAACGGCTGCCTATGGTCACTTTGGTCGCGAAGAGCCTGAGTTTACCTGGGAGCGCACGGACAAGGCAGCCGCCTTGCGCGACGCTGCCGGACTGCGGTAAAAATGCCTTGGCGGGGGTTCCCCCCGCTGGAAGATCGGGTCGAGGGGCGCTGCAGTCGTCATGCCTCGCTTTGCCGTCCCGGCTGGATGCTTTCCCGGCCGGAAAGGCGGCGGAGGCGACGATCAGGCTCGGCCTATGCTTCCCATCTGTAAAACTGCGCTCGCTTTCATGCTCAAGGAATGACTTACATGAATGCTGTGCTCAAAAGTTCTGCTGATTACAAAGTCGCCGATATTTCCCTTGCTGATTGGGGACGTAAAGAAACCCGCATCGCCGAAACAGAAATGCCGGCATTGATGACCATTCGCCGCAAATATCAGGCGCAGCAGCCCCTCAAGGGCGCGCGTATTGCCGGCTGCATCCACATGACCATCCAGACTGCGGTGCTGATCGAAACGCTGGTGGCGCTCGGTGCGGAAGTGCGTTGGTCCTCCTGTAACATTTTCTCCACCCAGGATCAGGCGGCGGCGGCCATCGCGGCGGCTGGTATTCCGGTTTTTGCCTGGAAAGGTGAGACGGAAGACGAGTATTGGTGGTGTGTCGAGCAGACCATCACCGGTCCGGATGGTTGGCGCCCGAACATGCTGCTGGATGATGGCGGAGACCTCACCGGCCTGCTGCACCAGAAATATCCGGAGCTGCTGGCCGGTATCCATGGTGTCTCCGAGGAAACCACTACCGGTGTGCATCGCCTCTGGGAAATGGCCCAGGAAGGCAATCTGAAAATTCCTGCCATCAACGTCAATGACTCCGTGACCAAGAGCAAGAACGACAACAAGTATGGTTGCCGTCACTCGCTGAGTGACGCCATCAAGCGGGCCACCGACCATCTGCTCTCCGGTAAGCGCGCGCTGGTGTTGGGCTATGGCGATGTGGGCAAGGGCTCGGCGGCCTCCCTGCGCCAGGAAGGGATGATCGTCCGCGTCTCAGAGGTGGATCCCATTTGCGCCATGCAGGCCTGCATGGACGGTTATGAAGTCGTGTCGCCCTATAAAAACGGCATCAACGATGGTACGGATGCCAGCGTTGATCGTGATCTTCTGGGCCAGATGGATTTGCTGGTGACCGCTACCGGCAACTTCAACGTCTGTGACGCCGGTATGCTCAAGGCCATCAAGAAGGGCGCCGTGGTCTGTAACATCGGTCATTTTGATAACGAGATCGATACCGCTTTCATGCGCAAAACCTGGGCTTGGGACGAAGTGAAGGCGCAGGTCCACAAGGTCTATCGTGATGCCGCTGCCGGTAAAGCCTTTGATCCCGATAGTGATGACTACCTGCTCCTGCTCTCCGAAGGGCGTCTGGTGAACCTGGGCAATGCGACGGGTCACCCCAGCCGAATCATGGATGGTTCTTTCGCCAACCAGGTGCTGGCGCAGATTCATCTGTACGGCGAGCGTTTTGCCGATCTGCCTGCCGCGGAGAAGGCCGGTCATATCTCCGTTACCGTTCTGCCGAAGGCTCTGGATGAAGAAGTGGCGCGCTATATGGTGGAAGGCTTTGCGGGGGTATTGACCCGTCTGACCGATGCACAGTCCAAGTACCTTGGCGTGTCCGTTGATGGCCCCTTCAAAGCGGATGCGTACCGCTACTGATGGCACATTCCGTCGAGTTCTTTCCCCCCAAAAATGCCGCGGGTGAGGAACGTCTGCGGGAGGCGATAACCGCGCTTCTCCCCTTGGGTCCCGAGTATGCCTCGGTGACCTTCGGGGCGGGCGGGTCCACCCGCGAGCGGACCTTTGCTACCGTGACCATGATCCGTCAGGATTATGATCTGGAGGCGGTGCCGCATCTCTCGTGCATCGGGTCTACGGAAGCGGGGATCCGGGAGATTCTCGAAGATTACCAGAAGCAGGGCGTACGGCGTATCGTTGCCCTGCGCGGTGATTTACCGGAAGGTATGGAGAATCCCGGCCACTTTCAGCATGCCGCAGATTTGGTTGCATTTATCCGTCATTTTGGTGGTTTTGACGTGTATGTGGCGGGTTATCCGGAGATTCATCCCCGGGCGACTTCGGCTCGTGATGATGTGGCATATCTCGTGGCCAAGGCGCGGGCCGGGGCGGATGCGATTATCACCCAGTATTTTTTCAATCCCGATGCCTACCTGCAGTTGCGCGATGAGTTGCAACGGCAGGGGGTTGAAGTACCGGTGGTGGTCGGCGTCATGCCCATCACTAACTTTGAGCAAATATCCCGTTTTTCTGCCATGTGCGGAGCGGACATTCCACAGTATGTGCGACGACGGATGGAAGCCTACGCCGATGATCCACAATCCCAGTATCAATTCGGAATTGACTTGTTGAGTCGGCAGTGCCGGCTACTGTTGCGGGAGGGGGCACCGAGCCTGCATTTTTATACCCTGAATCAGGCTGAAGCGACGGCAGCGATTTGGCGTAACCTCAGTCTCTAGTCATCATTGACGCTATCTATCTCATCAGGCCATTGCACAGGCCTTCTGTGGTGGCGTTTTATGTTGACCGGCGAGCGTCCTTTGCTAAACTGCCCGAAAACGGTGCTTTGTCCGTAGAGCGGACTGCTGCAGATTTTATTCACTAAAGAGGTTACATTCTCATGTCTAAGAAACATCCCGTCGTTGCCGTGACTGGTTCATCAGGGGCGGGTACCACCACCGTCAAGCATGCCTTCCATGACATTTTCAGGCGCTTGAAAATTAACCCGGTCATTATCGAAGGTGATAGCTTCCATCGTTACAACCGTACCGAGATGCGCGAAGCCATCGCCAAGGCGGCGGCTGATGGTAAAACCATTAGCCATTTTGGCCCGGAAGGCAATGATTTCGAAGCGCTGGAGCGGCTATTCCGCGAGTATGGTGAGACCGGTCATGGGCAGATGCGTTACTACGTTCACGACGAGTCTGAGGCTGAACTGCGCGGTAGCGCACCGGGTACGTTCACCCCTTGGCAGGATATGCCATCTGGTACGGACTTACTGTTTTATGAAGGACTGCATGGTGGTGTGAAGACCGATGATGTTGACGTGGCTAATTACGTCGACCTATTAGTTGGTGTGGTGCCGGTGGTCAATCTGGAGTGGATTCAGAAGATTCACCGTGACAATGCCCAGCGTGGCTATTCCGCTGAGGCGATTGTGGACACCATTCTGCGTCGTATGCCGGACTACATTCACCACATTACCCCGCAATTCTCACGTGCCCACATCAATTTCCAGCGTGTACCGCTGGTGGATACGTCCAATCCCTTCATTGCCCGCGATATTCCGACACCGGACGAAAGCATGGTGGTCATCCGCTTTCGTGACCATAAGGAAGCGAACTTCCCCGCTCTATTGCAAATGTTGCCGGGTAGTTTTATGTCTCGTTCTAATACCTTGGTAATCCCCGGAACCAAGATGGGTTTCGCGATGGAAGTCATCCTTGGGCCGCGTATTGAACAGATGCTGGAAGACATGCGCGACTCTATCTGAGGCCATGCAGGCTTAACCTCAGATTAATCCCGTGGTGGCGGTGCTACTGCGGGATTTGTTTTCTGGCAGGGGTTATTGGTGCAGCAAGCGCCAATGCCAAGTAGTCGTTGTGACTGGGTCGATCAAGATGTTGGCATCACTCGAAAGGTGGGCGGTCTCGGTGATTGCGCCATACTGTTTGGCGCGCTGCAGCCATCCGGCCATCTCCGGTCCGTGCCTTAAAGCCCGCCAACGCGATATAATCACGACAAACGATCTGGAAAGGGTGACCCATGAGTTTATCCAAAGAACATTTGATTATTTTCGACACTACCTTGCGCGACGGCGAACAGTCGCCGGGCGCGGCCATGACGCGCGATGAAAAACTGCGTATCGCCAAGGCCCTGGAGCGTTTGCACGTGGATGTCATCGAGGCAGGCTTTCCCGCCGCCAGCAACGGCGATTTTTTTGCGGTGCAGGCCATCGCCGCGGCGGTAAAGGACAGCCGTATCTGTGCGTTGGCCCGTGCCCGGGACGCTGATATCCGCCGCGCCGGGGAGGCCATCGCTGGTGCAGCGGCGGGGCGCATCCACACCTTCATTGCCACCAGTCCGGTACACATGCAGGCCAAATTGCGCATGTCTCCCGACGAGGTCTTGGATCGGGCGGTGGCTGCGGTGAAGCTTGCCCGGCGGTATTGCGATGATGTGGAGTTTTCGCCGGAGGATGCCGGGCGTTCCGAGGAGGACTTCCTGTGCCGGGTTATCGAGGCGGTGATCGACGCCGGAGCGCGTACCATCAATATCCCGGATACGGTGGGTTACAACCTCCCGGACCGCTTCGGACAACTCATCGCCAACCTGCGCGCGCGGGTGCCCAATGCCGACCAGGCGATCTTCTCCATCCATTGCCACAACGATCTGGGTTTGGCGGTGGCAAACTCGCTGTCGGCGGTGCAGCATGGTGCGCGTCAGGTGGAGTGCACCATTAACGGATTGGGCGAGCGGGCGGGCAATGCAGCCCTGGAAGAAATTGTCATGGCTGTGCGGACCCGGACTGATGTCTTCGCCTGTGATACCCGTATCGACATCAGCCAGATCGTACCTACCAGCAAATTGGTGTCCACCATTACCGGTTTCCCGGTGCAACCCAACAAGGCCATTGTCGGTGCTAATGCCTTTGCCCATGAGTCAGGTATTCATCAGGATGGCGTCCTCAAACATCGTGAAACTTATGAGATCATGCGTGCCGAGGATGTGGGTTGGGCCGCCAACCGTATGACCCTGGGTAAGCTCTCGGGTCGAGCGGCCATGCGGGCGCGCCTCGGTGCCCTCGGTATTCATCTGGAGGGGGAGGCGTTGAACGTGGCTTTTGCCCGTTTCAAGGACCTGGCCGATCGCAAAGCCGAAATCTTCGACGAGGATTTGCAGGCGTTGGTCAATGAGGATATGCAAGAGGAACAAGCAGAACGCTATCGCTTGGGTTATCTACGCGTTTGCTCGGAGATGGGTACCCATCCCGAAGCCCAGGTGGAGGTCTTGGTGGAAGGCGTGGCCAAGACCGCCGGTGCCATGGGTGGAGGACCAGTGGACGCCGCCTTCAAGGCCATCGAAGCGGTGGTGGCAAGCGGCGCGCAATTGTTACTGTATTCAGTCAATGCCATCACGACGGGTACCGACGCCCAAGGGGAGGTCACGGTGCGTTTGCAGCAGAACGGACGCATCGTGAATGGTCTGGGAGCGGATACGGACATCGTCCTCGCCAGCGCCAAAGCCTATCTTTCGGCCTTGAACCGCCTGCAACAACCCCAAGAGCGGCGGCATCCGCAGATCTAGGGTGACATGGCCTTTCCCCGCAACCCCATTGCCCGCCAATGACGCTGGGCGTGACTTCCACTTCTGAGGAGAAGTTCATGGAAACGGTATCGGAGTTGGGTTTTTGGCAGCGCATGGCGACGACCCAAGGACTAATCATCCTTTTTTTTACCTCCGCAGGTTGCCATTCCTGCCGGATCTGGCGCAAGTTGCTAGCGGATTACGAGGCTACCCGCAGTGGTTTGCAAGTCTGGGAGGTCGACGCAGGGATCGATATGGGGATCACTCGGGAGTTGAATGTCTATCATCTGCCCGCGCTTTTTCTTTTCCGGGATGGCCATTATCAGCGCCCCATTCAGGTGGAAGCGCGGGCGCATGCGTTAGACCGGTGGCTGGCAGCGATGGCTGACCAGCCACCGGAAGAAATGCCATGACGACCTGGGACGATGTGGGTTGGCACCGTCAGGCGCAGCGCGCGCCGTCGCCCTACCACGACGAACGTCCGGTGAGCACGGTGGTGGACCTGCTGGTGGTGCATGCCATCAGCCTCCCGCCCGAGAGTTTTGGTAGCGGTGACGTGCAGCGTTTTTTCATGGGGACTTTGGACTTCGATAGCTATCCGTACTATGGCGCTTTGCGCGACTTGCATGTCTCCGCACACTTTTTTATCGAACGGGATGGTACCTTGTGGCAGCATGTCGGTGTATTTCAGCGCGCCTGGCATGCCGGAGCGTCTGTATGGCAGGGCCGCCCAGCCTGTAACGATTATAGTGTCGGCGTCGAGTTGGAGGGCAGTGAAAGTACTACATTCATGCCGATCCAGTATCAGCGTCTGGCGACATTGGCGAAAGACTTGCGGGGCCTATTCCCGGGTATGAACCCTGAACGTATGGTGGGACACTCGGACATTGCCCCTGGCCGTAAATGGGACCCAGGCCCCGGTTTTTCCTGGTCCTATCTGGCGGCGGTGAGTAAAAATGGCGGGAATGCGGCAAGCGCCTAACGCAATTGGCGGCGTGGCTGGCAAGCGGAGCAATGGTTGGCGCAGCGCGTTGCAGAGACTGCGCGACTGCTATGAGCTTTTGAAGCCAACAGTCCCCACGACCTCTGCATCTGGCTCATGAATCCGTTCGTCGCGACCGTAGAACTTCACCCCGCGGATGATTTTGTCGCGGCCCTGACTGATCCGGTACTGGTTGTTGTCGCGCAGGGAGTACACACAGCCGCAGTATTCCTGCTGATAAAACTGTTCACGTTTGGCAATGTCGATCATCCGCGCGCTGCCGCCGTCCTTGCGCCAATTATGGTCCCAGTATTCCAAGCCCGCATGGCGCGCGGCGGCCCGGTGTCCACAACCATTAATCTGCTGCATGTCCTTCCAACGGGAAATCCCGAGGGTGCTGGAGAAAATACTGAAGCCATGTTCAACAGCGTACAGGGCGGAGCGCTCAAAGCGCATATCGAAGCAGGCGGTGCAGCGTTTACCACGCTCCGGCTCCCACTCCAGCCCTCTCACCCGGGAAAACCAGTTGTCCTTATCGTAGTCGAGGTCAATAAAGGGCACCCCAAGTTGCTCAGCGTAGCGGATATTTTCTGCCTTACGCAGCTCATACTCGGCCTGGGGATGGATGTTGGGATTGTAGAAGAGTACGGTAAACCCGATGTTTGCCGCGCGGATATCATCCATGATAGGTCCGGCACAGGGCGCACAGCAGGAATGCAGCAGGATATGCTGGCTGCCATCGGGCGTTTGTAGCGGGGCGGCGGGCTTTTTGGACATGGGGCGGTTCCCTGATGAATCACTTACCGGATGGTAAGGATAGCGCTTTGCACCGATTTTGCCAAAAAGAGGAGGAAAAAATGGAGAGCGATTTGCGTAGAGGGGGTTGCCAACCCTGTGAAGGCGGGATGGCAGGGTTGTCGGCGGCGGCCATTCAGGCGGGATTACAGGATTTATCCGGCTGGCGGCTTGATGGCCATACGCTACGCCGAGATTGCCATTTTAAAAACTTTTACGAAACCATGGCCTTTGTAAATGCTGTGGCCTGGATTGCCAACCGGGAAGATCACCATCCTGATATGGAAATCGGTTATGGACGTTGTGTGGTGCGCTATAGCACCCATGCCATAGATGGGCTGACAGCTAATGATTTTATCTGTGCCCGGCAGATTAATGCACTTTTGGCTTGATGCCGTGCTTTGGGAGCAGCATGTTCAGGTTCTGCTCCCCAGCTGCGAAGTGGGGCGCCGCCTTAAGCCTGATGGACCGGGCGCAGGAGGGGACGCATACCTTCCCGAATCTGGCGCTGGATGAAGGCGGCGCGGCCAGGCTCGCGCTTGTCCAGTTCAGCGGCGCACTGGGAATCCGTCAACGCGGCGGCGCTGAGCATGACTTCCAGTTCACAGGTGTCTACCTTGGGATCGGTGAGCGCGGTCGGGGCGACATTCATCTGGTTGCCAACCTGCCAGAACATCCGCGCATTCCACAGGCGCAGGCGCACATTGGGATTCTGAAAGAGTTCTACACAACGGGCATTGAGGGCTTTGGGGTCCACCGTCATCCTCCTGTTTAAACGGATAAAGACATCGCCTGTATTGACGAGTGTGCCTAAGCATACTCGAAAAATGTGTCGGAAGGGGAGGTTTTTGTGGATTGAAGTATTTCATGCCCGGATAGATTCATGGGGAAATAAATAACTCCGCACTAGGCGGAGTTATTTTGCGCATCAGTCTGAATCAGGCGGAAGCTTTCTGCATATTAATATTTTGATTAATGGCGAGTTCGGGGTTGTAGAGGTACTCCACATTACCCTGTTCCACCTGTTTGAGATATTCCTGGAAATCGGCCTTGGCCTTATCCCAACTGATGCCCATTTTTTCGACCAGGTCTTCACAGGGTGAAGCGTGCCACTGCAACTGGACGATCTTGAAGGGATCGGCGCCACAGGCCAGAGCCGCGAGTTGCACGTCGGCGATGATCGGCATGGAGTAATTCATGTCGTGCGCCTTGCCGATCCACTGGTTCTTGTCCAGCGTGGTGATGCAACCGGTGTCGATGCCGATCATGACGTCGGCCTTGGCTTCTTCCCGGGCCACCTTGATCTTGCGATTCATGGAGAAGCTGCGGGTGAACTCACGCTCGGAAATGATGTGGCGAAAACCAAAGCCACAGCAGTCGTACCAGGTGGAGTAGTCGATAACCTGCGCACCCAGGGCCTGCGCGACGGAGGTGCCGACCGCTGTGCGATTGCCACCGAGCACCGCGTTGTCGTACACGGCGTCTTCCTGCACCATCTTGTAGTAATGACAGGCGGCATGGACGGTGACGCGAAGGTTGCTCAGGTCGATGGTCTGCATCTCCGAGGCAATGCGGTGACGCATAACGTGCAGCCATTCACTGTAGTGCACCACTTCTTCGGGAATGACGATCTTGCCGTCGACCAGGCGGCCAAGCTTGCCCAGAATCTTCTTGACCTTTTCGCGCAGTTCAGCGGATTCGATCAGATACTTGCGGATTTCCTTATAATTGCCGAAGGAGGTGCCGCAGTGAACCAGAGGGAAGAAGTGACCGTTCGCAAAGCCGTGCTGCTTGCCGGAGACGTACGCCTGATGGAAGTTGCGCAGGAAAACGGCGGCGAGAGATTCAACGTTGCCGATGCCGGAACCGTGGTAGTTCCAGGCGGTGCAGGAGGTCTGGTCGGTTTCGTCCAGATAATCGACCCCAAGGTGATTCATGAACCACATGAGACTGGTGGGGTAGCCGGGGATATTGCCGCACTGACCACAGCTTTTGTGATGCCAGAGGTTGTTGGTGGGAACCCGTTTTTTCCAGCCAAACAACGTATCCACCTCAACCGCCTTATGATCGTCGGTGATGCGATGGACGATGATCTCGCCTTCCTTCTCCAGTTCCCACATGTGATCGCGAATGTCGTCCAGCCGCTCACCCAGGTCCACCGTGCGCCGGTCAACATGATTCCGCACCCAGGCCGTAGCCGCCTCAGCTTCGTTCGCCGAAAGATTCGTATCCTGAAAAAAGGCGCCGTGACCCGCTACGCCCTGCTGCGTGCTGTTGTCGCTCATGATGGTCTCCTTGGCCGTTAAGCCGCTTGTTGCGAATATGTTCTACACGTACCCAAGTAGTTGACTATTGTGCTCCACAATAATTCCGTTGCCAAGTAAATGACTATATGATTATCGTTGTGGATGGTGTTTTGTATTTATGCCTTCGGATGGCTTTCCTGTGCACTCATGCACATGAAAACAAATGGATGGGATATTATGGGAAGCTTGGGACAGACGCAGATTCCGGCACCTGGGGAGATTGACGAACGTTGCCGCGCATTGTATCTGACTCCAGCGGTGCGCAGTAAAGGATGGTTGCCGAACCTGTTTTGGCGACCTGCGACGCGGGATAACCCCTTCGGGACGCTGCGGGTGGATCCCTGGGAGCTGGAGGTGCTTTTTGCCGCGATCGGCGGTGAATCTGCCTTGTCGCGGGCGGCACTGGAACAGCGCGCACCCGGTCGCGCTGGATTCATTGAGCGCTCCATTGCCCACGGTGAATTGCCACTGCTGAGTTTTCGCGAGGACATACCTTAAGTCATGCCCGCGCCGCCCCGCATTGCGATTCTCTCGCACCATACCGGGTTGTACTCGACCCGTCGCCTGCTGGATGCGGTTGCCGCGGCGGGCGCAGAACCCGTATTGCTTCAGCCTGAGCATTGCTTACTGATGTTAGATAATACCGCGGCCCGGCTTTACTACAGATCATCTCTCCTGGCGCCCTGCACCGCAGTGATTCCGCGAGTAGGCGGTCCGCTGACGCACTTAGGGTCACGCCTGCTCCGTTTTTTTGCGGGGGAAGGCAGTTGCTGCCTCAACAGTGCGGAATCGCTGGAGTTGTCCCGTGATAAGTTTGCTTCTTTGCAGGTCCTGGTTGCCGCGGGTATTGCGGTGCCGAAGACGGCCTATTTCACGCAGATGGGGCAGCGTGATCTAGCAGTGTCTGCCGTGGGTACGCCCTTGGTACATAAACTGCTCAGTGGTTCCCAGGGGGTGGGCGTTAGTCTGGCGGAGACGGATATAGCGGCACGGGGAATGCTGGACACCTTTCTTCATCTGCAACACGAAGCGATGGTTCAGCGCTTTCTTCCAGGGCGTCATGATTTTCGGATGATCGTCCTCTTCGGCGAGGTGGTTGCGGCCATGCGCAGGGATGCTTCTGCTGAGGATTTTCGCAGCAATCTGCATTGCGGGGGCCGGGCGTCGGCGCTGCTGGATTTGCCTGAAGATTTTGCCGCCATTGCCCGCCTGTCGGCGGCTTCACTAGGTCTGGGTTTTGCCGGGGTGGATATCATGCTGGCGGAAAATCAGCGGCCTTTGGTACTGGAAGTAAATCCCGTCCCCAGCTTGGAAGGTATCGAAGGAATCACGGGTCAGGATATCGCCGGTACTTTGGTTAAAGCGCTTTTACAGCAGGCCCTGTCCCCATCTCTGCAACCGCGGTTGTAATCCAGTCTTGTGCTTGCTGGTTGAGAGCTGCGGCTTTACCTACGGGGGCTAGTGCGGGGCCGATTTGCACCTCAACTACCCCCGGCCATTTGCGCCAATCTGTGCGTGGCCAGAAGCACCCGCTATTCACGGCGATGGGCAGGAGCGGAACCTGGGCGCGAATGGCCAGGCCAGCGGCCGTGCTGCTGAAAGGGCCAACCTTGCCACAGGGGTGACGGGTGCCTTCCGGGAAGATCACTACATTAAAGCCTGCCGCCAGACGGATTTTGCCTTCTTCAATTACTTCCACCAAGGCCTGCCTGCCGGCGTCGCGGTCGATACCAATGGGCCAGGATAGATGCAGGCCCCAGCCAATCACTGGGATACGGAGAAGTTCCTTTTTCAGTACATAGGAGAGTCGTGGGAAGATGCACCAGAGGAGCAGAGTCTCCAATGCCGATTGATGGTTGGCGACGATGACGCAGGGCGTGGCGGGAATGTTGGCGAGGCCGCAAACCCGATAACGCAGGCCACAACTCCAGTGGAGCCAGCTGACGCCGGTACGTGCCCATAAACGACTGGTCCAGACTCTCGCCGTCAGCGGCAACAAGGTGACGGTCAGGCTGAAAAAGGCCCAGATCAGGGTCCAGATTGTAAAACCAATGTAGAACAAGCTACTGCGAATAGTACGTATCACGGAATGCCGAGAATGGCGTGTACCGCCGCGTTAAGATCCGTAAAAATGGAAACGCCCGCCGCTTCCGCTGCCAAACGCATGCTTTGGCCTTTACCCGTCAGCACCAGCATGGGCCGTGCACCGGCTGCACGCGCGGCGAGCATATCGCGCATACTGTCACCAATGGCGGGAACCTGCTCCAGTGAGATCTGCAGACGCTCCTGTATCTCGCGAAACAGGCCGGGCGCCGGTTTGCGACACGCGCATTCTGCTTCCGGAGTATGAGGACAGAAGAAAATGGCATCTATCCGACCGCCTACGGCAGCGAGTTCCTGACGCATACGCTGATGAATAGCGGTCAGGGTACGGATATCGAAAAGCCTTCGACCTACACCGGACTGATTGGTGGCTACCACAACCTGGTAGCTGGCGCGGTTCAGCCGCGCAATAGCCTCTAGACTGCCCGGAATAGGGCGCCACTCGGCGGGAGATTTGATAAAGGCGTTACTGTCTTCGTTGATGACACCGTCACGATCAAGGATCACCAGTTGCCCCATCAGACCCCCTGTAACTGCGAAAAGTCGGCGATGCGCAGAAACACCTCCTGGAGCTGGGCAAGCAGGGCGAGACGGTTCTGGCGTAGTACAGGTTCTTCAGCAAGAACCATGACCGCATCAAAAAATTGATCGACCGAGGGACGTAAGCCCGCGAGCAAGTCTAAAGTGGCGGCATACTGGCTTTTTGCGAGCTGCACATGAACGGGTTGCGCCAGGACTTGCCAATGTTCCCAGAGTGCGCCCTCTGCGGGATCCGCAAAGTGCCGCGGGTCTACTTGCCAGTCAGCGGAGAGGGGTTCCTTGCGTAATAGATTGTTGATCCGTTTGATCAGCGCCGCCAGAGCATCCGCCGCCGCATGTTCGGCCTGGAAAAGGGCGAGGGCCTCAAGACGCTGGCGCGCATCCAGTGGTTCGTGGGGTTGGCGGCTGAGCACGGCGGCGATCTGGTCGGCGCGAAAGCCCTCTTCCCGGAAATGGACACGCATCCGATCTTGAAAGAAGTCGAGCACTGCGCTCCGTGTTTCTGTTCTGTTCTTGGCAACAGTGCTGCCGTAAGCGACCAGCGCACTGGTTACCGCTGTGTCCAGATTCAGGGGCACCCGAGCATCCAGCACAATGCGCAGCACCCCCAGTGCGGCGCGGCGCAGGGCAAAGGGGTCGCGGTCACCGGTAGGCACTTTGCCGATGGCGAAAAAGCCGCAGAGGGTGTCCAGTTTGTCGGCAATGGCCAGGCACTGCCCATGCGCATCTGCCGGAATTTCATCATCGCGACCACTGGGCATGTAATGCTGGGTGATGGCTGTGGCAACACGGATATTTTCATTGTCATGTCGGGCGTAGTGGCCGCCCATGATGCCCTGCAATTCCGGAAACTCGCCCACCAGACCGCTAAGCAGGTCACTTTTGCAGAGTTCTGCGGCGCGGCCCACATCGCTTGCATTTGCTGCGAACTGCGGCGCGAGGGCTGTTGCAAGTGCCTGCAGGCGCGTGGTTTTGTCGAAAATGCTGCCGAGGCCGTCCTGAAACAGCACTCCGGCGAGTGCGCCCCGTCGCGTCTGCAGGGAGACTTGGCGATCCTGATCCCAGAAGAAGGCAGCATCGGCCAGTCGGGCGCGCAGTACCCGGTTATTCCCATTGATGACGACCTTCGCATCCAGGCTGTGCAGGTTGGCCGCGAACAGATAATGGGGCACCAGGCACCCATCCTGGCCGCGCAGGGGAATATAACGCTGGTGCTGCATCATGACCGTAATCAGCACCTCTTCCGGTACCTGCAGATAGTCCTCGGCGAAGCTGCCGGCGAGAATGACCGGCCATTCGTTGAGTCCGGTGATCTCATCCAGCAGTGCTTCCGGCAGGATGGGGATGACGGCCATCTCATCGGCCAAGGTTGCTATTTTGCCGGCAATGCGCGCGCGACGCTCGGCAAAATCTGCCATCACTTTTGCCTGCGATAAGGATTCGGCGTAATCGGCGGGGGTGGTGATCTGGACCGACTGGGGATGATGGACGCGATGCCCGAAACTTTCTCCACCGGCGTCCAGACCAAAAACGTTCCAGTCCAGCACCTGCTGGCCCTGGCGCAGCAAGAGCCAGCGCACCGGACGCAGGAAACTATCGGGACGTTCCCCCCAATGCATACGCTTGCGCAGGGGCAAGCTGGCCACCAGTTTGCTGGCGATCTCGGGTAACAGGAGATGGCTGTCCTGGGCCGCGCCGACCTCCCGCCACGCAAGGATTGGGCCTTTGTCCGTTTCCAGGGTGAGCAGATCGTCTACGCTGACCCCGCAGGAGCGGGCAAAGCCCTCTGCTGCCGCCGTGGGCCTACCCCGCGCATCACGGGCGCGCTCTACGGGCGGGCCACGACGCAGGGTTTCCTGCGACAGACTCTGCCGGGACACGTCTTTAATCCAGAGGGCGAGTCGTCGCGGAGTGACATAGCCGCGGATGCTTCCATACTGCAACCCAACTTTGTCGAGTAATTGGCCCACGATCTCGGTCGCGGCATCCTGCAGGGGTATTTGTTCCCGCGCCGGCAATTCTTCACAACCTAGTTCCAGCAGGAGATCTTCAGTCGCTGACATCTTGGCTCCGCAGTAAAGGATGACCGAGGGCGGTACGCGCTTCGGCATAGTTCTCGGCGACGCCACGGGCGAGAGTACGGACGCGGCCGATGAATCGCGCGCGCTCGTTGACGCCGATGGCATGGCGGGCATCCAGCAGGTTGAAGGTGTGGGAGCAGTCCAGTATCCGTTCGTAGGCGGGCAGGGGGAGCTGCGCCGTCAACAACGCACGGCAGTCTTTTTCTGCCTGGTCGAAGCGCTGGAAAAGGTCTTCTACCGGAGCCAGCTCAAAATTATAGCGGGACTGCTCCACTTCGTTCTGATGAAACACATCTCCGTAGAGGACGCCGGGGGTCCACACGAGGTCATAAACACTTTCGACGCCCTGCAGGTACATGGCCAGCCGTTCCAGACCATAAGTGACTTCGCCCATGACCGGATGACAATCCAAGCCACCGACCTGCTGGAAATAGGTGAACTGGGTGACTTCCATCCCATTCAGCCAGACTTCCCAGCCCAGACCCCAGGCACCCAGGGTCGGTGACTCCCAGTCATCTTCGACAAAACGGATATCCTGCACCCGGGAATCAATACCGAGGGCCGCCAGCGATTCGAGGTAGAGTTCTTGCAGGTTCACCGGATTGGGTTTGAGCACCGCCTGAAACTGATAGTAGTGCTGGAGACGATTGGGATTATTTCCGTAACGGCCATCCGTGGGACGCCGGGAGGGCTGCACATAGGCGGCCCGCCATGGCTCGGGGCCGATGGCCCGCAGGAAAGTGGCGGGGTGGAAGGTGCCGGCACCGACCGGCATGTCCATGGGCTGGAGCAGAACACAGCCTTGACCGGCCCAGAAGCCTTGCAGTTGCTGGATGATTTCCTGGAAGGTCATACGGATCTCTGGCAGAAGTTTCGCGCATTATGACCCAACGCAGCCTGCCCTGTGAAGGGCGCCCGTCTGTTCGTGCGCCGCGATTGACCTCAAAGTAATTCGGCAATTCCCAGAGCCGCCCGCTTCGCGTCGAGAAATACCAGTCCAAGCTTCGCCTCTTTACGCGCAATAACGGTCAGAACGGCATCCGGGCCAGCGTGAATGAGTAGGACGTAGCCGTTATCGCCCTTGATCATGACTTGTTCCAGCTCGCCTCGCGCCAGTTCTACGGCAGTGCGGTCGCCCAGGGAAAGCATCGCCGCCGCCATGGCACCGACCCGGTCTTCATCCATGGTCGAAGAAAGCAGTGAGGCGATAGTGAGTCCATCGGTAGAAATTACGGCTGAGGCCTCGATGTCCGCAGAAGACCCGTTCAGATCACTGAGGACGGACTTGAGCATTTCTTCACGCATTTTTATTCTCCTGATGACTTGTTGAGTGTATGAAAATATTTGTTTCTTTAGAAATAGCGCTTGTCTAGATCTTGTACCAAGGTAACGAAGGATTGGTCCTGCAGGCGAGGCGTACCGCCGATCACAAGCATGAAACGCTGCTGACCGATAAATAATGGCCAAAACCCCAGCTCAGAGCGTCCGGCGGGATCGAGCAGTCCCCAGGTCTCGGTGTTGATACGCAGGTTATTTTTCAGCAAGCGGCCATGCCTGGTCTGCAAGGAGAGTAAGTCTGCCGAAAGTCCGGCGAGTTCTTCCGCGGCTTCATGGGTGTAGCCGGCTGCTGCGAGGTAAAAGCCATTTTCATCGGCGAGGAGTGTCTTTTGTGCATCCGAAAGTCGTGCGAGGAGGGGAGGTAACGCATCTTCCAGACGTTTATCTTCTTGCTGACGTGGATGCGCAGTACCCCGTAATAACCCCAGTCGTTGCAGGCGGAAAATGCTGCGTAGGGCTTCCTCTGCGTTTGCCGCCTGAGTCCAACGCTGGGCGGCTTTAATGCTGAAGGGGGCTCGATGTCCTTCTCGCAAAATATATAAAAGAATTGCCCGGTTTCCTTCCTGCTCCGGGCTGGATGTGGCATAAAAAGCCCCGGCTGGTGTCACTTCACCATAGAGATCAGTGTTGGTGGCGACCAGTTCGATACTCATAATTGATCCCCGATCCCGGGATCGATGGAATAAAGAAGTGCCATAACCATATTTTTAACGTCGTCCTTGTTACGACCGTCTACTTCGAAAATCGGCGGAATGGGATTAAGCATCCGCAGATCAGTGATTACTTCTGGGAGCATGTTGGCGTAGTCAGCTATCCGGGGCTGCGCCTGGATATCCGTTTTTGAAACTCCGATGACTATGGGAACGTTGACAATAAAATCTTTGAAGGCATGGAGAAAAAAGTGCAGATCTTTTTTCGGGTTAGGGCGGGTATTGTCCAACATCAAAATGAGGCCCAGACCACCAGTGGTGAGAATGTCCCACATGAAGTCGAAACGCTCTTGGCCAGGGGTGCCATACAGGTGAATTTTAGTGCCCTCGTCCAGCTTGAGTATGCCATAATCCATCGCCACGGTGGTGTGACCCTTGCGGTTTAATGTCATATCCGAGGCCTGGGCATCGGTGGAGATAATTGGGATATCTGATAATGCTGAAATGGCCGTTGTTTTGCCCACACCAACAGGACCGGTAAAGATAATTTTATTGTCTTCTTTCACAACGTTGGCTCCTTCAATATAATTTTTGGCCAAGTACTCTCTGCATTTTCATTTTACAGCCCTGAAATGCGGGCAAGAAGACGGCCCAAGAAGCTTCTTTTGGCCGTGGGTATTTCTGCAACCGTTGGCGTATTAGGCATCACTGGTTGGATGCGGTTGTCGGGATTCTCCGCCGTGTTGTAGCGCAACAGTCCTAAGCTGTCTGCGGCGGCAAGAAAATTGAAGAGATCATGGGGCTCAACGTGTAACATCTTCACCGTTAATGCCGGAGAAGCTGGCGAGCGGGCAAGAAAAGCTGCTAAACGCAGTGCGTCAGGCAGCATGGTGAGTCGCGTCAGGTTGGGCCATTGCTTCAGTTGTACCGGGGCGTTGATCTGTAGCTGCTGGCTGAGGCGCCCGTCAGCTGTCCATGCACCCATTTGCCAGAGCAGAGACTGGAGAGTGAGGTGCCGTGTGGATGCATGAGCGGGGATGTCGGTGTTACTGGGGGCACGCATTTGTAGCCGTGGGTGTTCTTCCCGTGCCAGCGATTTGAGATGTTCATCGTCCGTCAGCAAGATGGCCTGATCAGTCATCGGATCTAATTGCAGGATGATCCGTTGTTGGTCATCCACAATAACGCTTGACGACTGATCGCGCCGGATCATCTGTAAAAGTCCCAGTAGGCCGGCCTGAGGATTGAAATGACGTATTTCTTCAGGATGCAACACCGGAACGGGACGTGGCATAGCGGTTGGCGCCGTGACGGGTTTTGGGGCAGGCGGGTTTGCGGCGGTGGGCGATGGGACAACGGTGGTGGACAGCGCGGAGATCGTGACCTCGGGCCGAATAGGCATGACCGTGGCACCACTTCTTCCTGCTGGTTTTCCTGGTGCGGAGCCACCATTCAGTAACGACTCCAGCGCTGGAAACAGGGTTTCCATACGTACAGGTTTCTGCAACACCGGGAACATGCTATCGGCTTGCGGGGAAACACTCGTCAGGAGAATACGTTGTTCTGGTCGTTCGTCATGTAATCGCTGAGCGATGGCCATACCCTCCGTACCATCCACATCAATAATGGTCACCGCAGGTGTTTGTGTGTCACCGGTATCCAGCAGTTGATAATGGCGTCGGGTAAACATTTTGAAAGCCATACGGAAGACGGCTTCTTTGCGTGCATCCATCCCAATGCTGCGAATGAAAATTCTGTCGCTATTAGAGGGGTTTTTCGTCATGATCAAATCCTAAATGATCTGTCGTTGCGGTTGGCGCTGGAGGCGTTCAGCAAGGCTGAACATTTGGCGCATGATATCTTCATTGGGCTGCGTATCCATTGCAAGAATCGATTGGATGAATTGGGAAAAGCGCTCGCGGGCGTCCATCCGTTCATACATTTCGAGGAGCGGTCCGTAATAAACGCTATGCTCAGGTTGAGCTAATGTGACCTTTTCCAGAAGATCTACGGCTTCATCTACCTGTCCATACTCCAAAAGCAGGTCGCATTCTTCGATAATACTGTCCTCACTGTCTTTCGGAGTGATCTGATGATCGCGGCGAATTTCTTCTGTTACCAGTGGTGGACTACTCAGTGGTATGGCGGTGATCGGCAGATAAAGTCCGTACTGCTCTGCCAATTCTGCAAGAATATTTTCTTCTCCGTCACTTTCGGCAAGGGCGGTCCACAGGTCATGCTTACCCAGTCGCTGGCCGCGGTGCAGCAATCGCGTCCGCAAGGCGCTACCTGCGCCCCACAATGTAATATAGAGCTGAAGGAGGGATTCGGCATAGGCGGCGCATCGTCGCTGGATGTAAAGCACTTCCAAAAGGGTAACCTGGAGGATGAGTTTGCGCGGATCGAGAATAAGGTTACGGCGTAACAGGCGTTCAGCCTCAGAATATTGGCGGCACGTCAGTAAGTGACGTGCGGCACTGAGAGGTGAAATCAGTCCGGCCACTATCTCATACTCCTCCTCGGCCAGCGGTGTGAGGTCTTCGGACCCGGTCAGCAGCATGACACCTGCGTCCGCAAAGCCGTTTTTCGAAGCTCCGCTCGATGCCTGCCCGGGCTTCACAACGAATCCAGATAGAAGATCCAGCGGTTCCGGGTTGACGATGGCTTGCTGCAACGCTCTCTGTGCATCGACGAGTGAGGAAGATATCGCAGATTGCGGCGCATGCAGAGCGTGTGTGACGACCGCAGCAATTTGCGCGCTGTTCACCCCTAAATTTTCTGCAGTTACCCGCAATTGCAGGTTTTGCGGATCCAGTTTTAATCCTTCCAAAACGAGATCTTGGGCTTCTGTGCCGGGGATGGCCCCAGAATCATTGAGCTTTTCTAAAAGTTCAGCGAAGTGATCAATGTCAGAAATCTCACGATAGATCGACAACAGCCGACGCATCTGCTGAATATCGTCGGGGTTGTGATCCACG
Source organism: Acidithiobacillus ferriphilus (assembly GCF_028215975.1). Taxonomy (NCBI): domain Bacteria; kingdom Pseudomonadati; phylum Pseudomonadota; class Acidithiobacillia; order Acidithiobacillales; family Acidithiobacillaceae; genus Acidithiobacillus; species Acidithiobacillus ferriphilus. Next base: position 2,058,970 of record NZ_CP116458.1, on the reverse strand, counting down.
TACCAGCTCAGGGATGTGGCAGCTTGTTCAAGGTGACCATAGGAAAGATAAATCTCCACTTCGTCAAGAATACTGGTTTCATTGACCTGTACAAAGGAGCTTGTTTCCGGCATATCATTGACTGGACCGATTTTAATGGCCGGGGTTGCTTGTGCCTTGCCCCCGCTGTTCTCGCGGGCATTGCGTCGTGTGCTTGGGGCGTTGAGGAGCTTTTGCCTGTGCAACACCTTCCACAACCCGGCCAAGATGACCATGGCCACGAGGAAAGCTATAATAATCAGGCTATCGATGGGCAATTCCATGCAGGAATCTCGCTTCAGGATGGGCGCGGTTTTGCTTCTTTGCCGCCATTGGCCTTGTAGATAGGCGTTTTAATGGTGCTGTCAATGTGCGAAGAGTTCGGCAATTTCATGGATGCGCTTCGTGCTGGGACGGCTTGCAGTCGGAGAGACATCCACTGCGGCTGCGTAACCCGCAAATAATACCGGTAGTGCATTGACGATGAGGGGGAGGCGCTCGCGACTTACGGCGGCCAGTCGCCATTCGGCACGCCATCCATGCACGGGATGGCTCGTGCAAACCGCAACCCCCCAGCCGCGTTCCTGTAGTGACCATTGCTGTTCGGCGATACAGATCCGGTGTTGCTGAGGCGTGTGCTTCAGACCGACGTAGGGACCCCCGTAAGTCACGCGCAGATTGTTAGTCAGATTAGTTAGCATATGATCGAGACGGTGTAGCGCATCGCGTAATTTCTCACTGGAAGCAGGTTTATTGTTTACTACACTTCTCAAGAATATCAGGTGTGGTGATTCCATACACGCCTCCTTTTACCTTATGATTATGACGGTAATGCCGGACGCTGCCAATGCGCGCGTGCGGTGGATGGTGTTTTTGCTTTTTCTAATGTGCCGCAAACAGGAAAATATTAATGATGCGAAAACAGTTAGGTGTCTGGTGTCTGGCAGCCTTCATGGGGTATGGTGCGACGGTCGCGGATGCCAGTGTCTATGCTTTGCCCGCCCAGGGCAACGTTGTTGGAGCGCTTAAGGCAATAACCACCCATAGCGATGATACGCTTCTGGATATTGGGCGTTTCTACGACCTGGGTTACAATCAGGTGACGGCGGCTAACCCCGGCATCAACCCCTGGCTTCCTGGCCAGGCCAGCAAGGTGGTTATCCCGGCCGAGTATGTTTTGCCGCCGAAGCCATGGACCGGGATCATCGTGGATATTCCAGCACGGCGTATTTACTATTTTCCGACGAATGACCGAGTGGTATACACTTATCCTGTTGGTGTCTTTTTGCCGGGCTGGAAGGAGCGTTTGACGGCCACGCAGATTATTGCCAAGTTTAAAATGCCCGCATGGAATGTCCCCAAAAATATCCATGCGTGGTTCGAGAAGAAATTCCATATGGATATCCCGTGGTATTGGCCACCAGGCGCAGAAAATCCCATGGGTGAACTGGCGATGGAGACCGGACTCTCCGGCATCTTCATCCATGGTACTTACCATCCCTGGGGTGTTGGTATGCGGGCCAGTCAGGGCTGTTTTCAGATGTTCCCGGAGAATGTCGCGCAACTTTTCCCCATGGTTCCAGTGGGTACCCCGGTGCGGATCATTGATCAGCCCAACCTCGTGGGTGTACGGGATGAGCAAGTCTATCTGCAGTCATACAAGCCGATGCATGCCTATCACAAGAAAGGCATCCCGGATTTACAGCGTGCTGTTATGACGATCAAGTCTTTTATGGTGCAGAATCACATCAATCAGGATATCGATTGGGCCAAGGTCCGACGTATCGTGGCGGAGCACAACACGGTGGCACTCCCCATCGGGGTCGACGCGCCGAGCTATAAAACACTGTCTGCCGCACTTCCCGCAACGCCGTATGCATACGCACCTTACGGTCCATCGGCGAATGGCGCCGCAGTGCCGCCGCCGTTGTCTTTGGCGAGCGCCACCAACCAGGAACATCTGCATGTCCAGGTGACTTTCCCCGATCAGAAGCCGTAGAACGTCATTCTCTCCTCGAGGAGGTGGGGCTACTAGTGTCCCCCTCCGATCCCCTGCTCCTGAATCCAGAGCCAAAACAGCCCGAGGTATTCGTGACTTGCCTCGCTGCTGATTTCCAGATAAATGGCCCGCGGCAACCAGCTATCCAGCCGGAGTCCGCTCACCCGATCCAGACGGTAATCGGTGGGAACGGCGATCACGTTCAAGCCAGCGTGGCGGAACCAGACAACCGCCCGTGGCATGTGCAATGCGGAGGTCACCAGGTATACCTGGTGGATATTGTGCCTGGCCAGCAATGCCGCGCTGTCTGCGGCGTTAGCTGCGGTATTGTAGGATTGGGTTTCCGGCCAGATAGCGCCTTGTACGCCTAGATCCTGGCGCAGGATGTGCTCCATGGTGACCGCCTCGGGTGGGACGCCCAATCGCGGTGCCCCGCCGCTGGGAATTATGGGGAGTCCGGTTTGTTTGGCCAGTTGGGCGGCGGTCATCAGGCGCACGAGCGTGCGCGCATTCGCAGTCTCCTGGGTAGATTCCGGAGACTGCATGACCTCGCCGCCGCCCAGCACCACAATCGCCCTGGGCGTTTCGCTGCTGCCCACGGGTTGTACGAATGGGGGGTAACGATCCTCCAGTGGCAGGAGGAGGAGCCTGGCACCGACGGCGGTAGAGAAAAAATAAAGGATGCCCAGTGCGAGCAGAATGAGCACTCGTCCGAAATAACGCCAACCCAGGACTTCTGCCAACCAGCCGATGGCGGCGAGGACCAATAAAAGACCAGGCGGCTGCAGCGACGCTGAGGCCAGGGTAAGTACGGTGGTGTAGCGCAGCAACATGCCTCCTCTGGCTCCGCTCAGTCCCTGCGTATCTCATGGAAGCTGCGTTCGGCATGATAGGAAGATCGCACCAGTGGGCCGCTGGCGACGTGGCGGAAACCCATGGCCATACCCTCTTGCTGTAACTGCTGAAACTCTTCCGGTGGAACGAAACGGGCGACCGGCAGATGATGGCGGGAGGGTGCCAAATATTGCCCCAGGGTGAGTAGCTCGCATCCGGCCTGCCGCAAGTCTTGCATCACCGTGCGGATTTCATCGAGTTCCTCGCCCAGGCCCAGCATTAGTCCGGATTTGGTGGGGATTGCGGAGTGCTGTGCCTTAAAAGTCGAGAGCAGTTGCAGCGAGTGGCCATAATCTGCACCTGGTCTGGCCTGCAAATACAGGCGTGGCACGGTTTCCAGGTTGTGATTGAAGACATCCGGCGGTGTCTCCCGGAGTGCTGCCAAGGCCTTGCCCACCCGGCCGCGGAAATCCGGTACGAGGATTTCCACGTGCAGTTCTGGGCAATTCTCACGCAGGGCTGAGATAACTTGAGCAAAGTGCTGGGCGCCGCCATCGCGCAAATCATCGCGGTCTACGGAGGTAATGACGACGAAACGCAGTCCCATTGTTGCCACGGTCTGGGCAAGGTGCGCAGGTTCCAGAGGATCGGGTGCTTGCGGGCGGCCATGGGCCACGTCACAGAAGGGGCAGCGACGGGTGCAGATGTCTCCCAGGATCATGAAGGTCGCCGTCCCAGCGCCGAAGCATTCGCCCAGATTAGGGCAGGAGGCTTCTTCGCAGACCGTGTGGAGGTCCGCTGCACGCAGGATCTTTTTGAGCCTGTCCACTTCAGGGGTTAAGGGTGATCGTACCCGCAACCACTGGGGCTTGGGTTGGCGTTCGGACTTTACCGGAATGATGGGTATGGGGTTGCGTGCGGTCTTTTCGGCACCGCGCTCGGCTTTGTTAGACTGGTGTTGGGGGTCCATGTCAGGCACCTCCTTTTCTTAAGGGGCGATCCAGGCTGATAGCCAATTCCGCCATCAGGGTTTCGGCAACGTCGTGGCTTGGCCAGTTCGGACAGAGGTCGTGCACCTGAGTGACAGCGAGATTGACCATGCCACAAGGATGAATACGCTGGAATGGGCTCAGATCCATCTCCGTGTTGAGGCTGAGGCCGTGGTAACTGCGACCGCGCTGAATACGCAGGCCCAAGGAGGCGATTTTGGCATCGCCCACATAGACTCCGGGAGCATCGCGACGTGCATGGGCACTCACGCCACGTTGCTGGAGCAGATGAATGACGGATTGTTCCATGGCGGTGGTTAAGGTGCGGACGTTGATTCCCATACGGGGGAGATCAATGAGCATATAGACTACCCATTGTCCCGGTCCATGGTAGGTGACTTTGCCACCGCGATCACTGCGAATAACCGGAATGGGACCAGGGTCAAGGACGTCTGCCGCGTCAGCATTGCGTCCGAGGGTAAAAACCGGAGGATGCTGGAGAAGCCATATCTGGTCTGGTGTGTCGGCATCTCGCTGGGACGTGAATTCGCGCATGGCGTCCAGCACCGTGAAGTAAGGAAGTAACCCTGGCCAGCAGCGAATGAGTATGGGCGTATTCATAAGCAAAGGATCACGCCATCAATCCTTTTGATGGAGTTATAAATGTTGGTTAGGTGTTCATGGCTGTGGACCTCCAGGGAAACCGTGACGGCTTGATATTGTCCCTGGCTGCTGGGTCGGCAGGAGAAGGCCGTGTCCGGTAAGTCCGGTGCATGAGCTGCGATCGCCGCACGTACCGCCGCGAGTAGATCCGCGTGCTGACCAATGGCCTTGACATGGTGCAGGTGCGGAAAGTCTTCTGCTGGATTTTTTTCGGTTTCCATAGCGTCTCGTAATCCTCTCGTGTCATTGTCGGACAGGACCAATCCATGGTACCTCCCGGTCATGGTAAGTCTTCCTCTGTCTGAGGTGAAGACCTGCCATAGCTTCGGCATTTTGCTTATAGCGCGTTGCTGATCTTGTGGAAGATCTGCGCTATCCAGCTCGCCTTCTCCACAGAAGTCTGGGCGACAACTGGCACGGACTTCAGTGGTTTGCCATCCAGCAGGAAGACGAGCCGCCCGACGACCGCACCTTTCTTTAGCGGGGCCTGGAGATTGGGTGTAATTTCTACCACGCGTTGTACTTCGGAAAAATGTCCTTTCGGAACCGTAAGGTTCACGGCTTGTTCGATACCTACGGGGATATGCATGGGCGATAAATCGCTGCGGGTGATCTCGCTGACTTTTTCCCCGGCAGTATAAAGCGGATGGTTAACGAAAAAGCGGTATCCATAATCCAGCAGGGCTTCGACGGCATTGGTGCTGCCGGCCCAGTTCGGTCCGCCGAGAACAACGGCAATCAGGCGACGACCATTCCGCATGGCAGTAGCATCAATGCAGTAGCCGGAGGCGTCGGTTAGGCCGGTTTTCAGTCCATCCACCGTAGGGTCACGAAAAAGTACGGGGTTCCAGCTCCGCTGGGTAATACCATTGTAAGTATAAGACTTTTCCCTGGTGATCTGGATCACCTGTGGGAACTGCTGAATGAAGGCGTGCGACAGCTTGGCGACATCCAGCGCGGTGGTATAGAGATTGCTGTCTGGCAGACCATCGACATTGCTGTAATGGGTGTTGTGCAGATTGAGGCGCAGGGCCATATCGTTCATCAGCGTGACAAAGCCCGACTGACTGCCACCCACCGCTTCGGCAAGAGCTACCGCCGCATCGTTCCCTGAATCAATCAGCAATCCATGCAGTAATTGATCAACATTCGCCGGCGTGTTGGGCTGGACGAACATGCTGGAGCCCCCTGTCTTCCAAGCCGTATTGGAGATAGGGACGTTTTCCTGAGGGGTCAGAGTGCCGCCCTGAATAGCCTGATAGGTCAGATAGGCCGTCATCAGCTTGGTGAGGCTGGCTGGCGCGCGGCGCAGGTTTTCACTTTTAGCCGCGATGATCTGTCCGGTATCGTAGTCCATCAGCACATAGCTGACGATGGTTGGCAAGGCCGGTGCAGGTGGTGTGGGTAGCATGGGCATCGGGGTTGCGGCAAACGCCCAGGGTGCGAGACACAAGCCGACGAACAAGGCGAGCATTCTGGTGATCAGGGTAGTACGGACAATCATGAGGGGCCTCAGTGGTGAGCGCTGATCGGGATTTGGAGTGGTTTTGGGTAGGTCTGGAATTATAGCGATGCCCCGGCAGAAAGCCATGCCTGGGAGCGGAAGGCTGTGCCCGACACCTGGCGCTTTTTGGGGAGAAATCGCATTATTCATGTGTGCGCGGATGGGCGTGGACCGACATCAGGATACCCAACCCGACCATAAAGGTCAGCATAGCTGTTCCGCCATAGCTTATCAGCGGCAGAGGCACTCCTACCACGGGAAGGATCCCTGTGGTCATACCCATATTGATGAAAATATAAAGGAAGAAAGTCAGGCTCAGGGTGCCGGCAATGAGACGACCGAAGGAATCCCGGCACTCATAGGCGATTACCAGGCCGCGCAAGACAATGAGCAGGTAAGTGGAGATGAGGACAATGACTCCGACCAAGCCAAACTCCTCGGCAAATCCCGCAAAAACGAAGTCGGTTTGGGCTTCCGGCAGAAAATCGAGGTTGACCTGGGTTCCGTTGAACCAGCCCTTTCCCCAAAATCCACCAGAACCTACGGCGATCATGCTCTGAATGATATGGTATCCCGCACCGAGAGGGTCGCGTTGGGGATCCAGGAAAGTCAGGATGCGCTCTTTTTGGTATTCGTGCAGAAAATGCCAGAGTATCGGCCCACTGATTGCGGCTAGGGTGATGAGCCCAATAAACCAGCGGCGGCGTACTCCCGCCAGCCACATCATGAAGATCCCAGCAGCGCCAATTTGGGCGGCTGTGCCAAGGTCTGGTTCCTTGGCGATGAGCAAAAAGGGGATGGCAATGAGCACAAATCCCGCGATGGCAGAGAGCCAGTGGCGGACGTTTTCCTGTTGAGAATAATAATAGGCGAGGAACAGGGGCAGGGCGAGTTTCATCAGTTCCGAGGGCTGAAAGGTCAACGGCCCGACTCCCAGCCAGCGGCGTGCGCCAAGATTGGTTTTGCCCGCCACGAGGGTGATAGCGAGCAGGATGATACCTATGACGTACAAGGTGGGCGCCCAGGCGCGGATACGTTCAGGTGGCGTGTTGGCGACGGTTACCAAGACGACGATACCGATAGCGAATCGCAAAAATTGGGCAAGCACCACGTGGACGCTTTCCTGGCTGCCGCTATACAGCACCGCGAGGCTGATGAGCATGAGTATCACGATGCCCGTCATGAGTGCCGGATCCAGTTTCCGCAGCGGCCGCAGCAGGCGAGTGTGCCAGTTCATGGGTTGATCCCCGGCGCTGTCACCATATGGAGATGGGTAGCGATTGCCGCCCCGGCAAGGAGGTCGGCGATACGCGGATGATCGGCTGGCGCGTAGGCAATGACGAGAAGCCGATGAACGAATGGTCGATATTCATGGGCGGGCTGCAATGTGCTCATGTATGCCGCGGACGTAATGCGTGACGCAGAGAATCGAGGACTAGCGTAAAAAGCGGCCACAGCAGAGCGCCGATCAAGGGTCCCAGGAGCAGCGAAAAGTGCCATGTGATAAAACCTGCCCAAGCCTGCCACAACCAGACCAGCAAACGGTGCGTGAGCAGTAACAGAAATATAAAGAACAGCTGCTCCCAGGACGGTAGGCGACGGACTCTGCCAAGGCTGGTGTAGAGCAGATAAATCATAATAACCCCGGCGATGGCTTGTGCTCCCAGCATATCTCCGAGCACCATGTCCTGAAACAGACCAATCAGCCAGACGATGGTGAAGCTCAGTTCGGAGTTGCTGCTGATCGCCCAATAGATGAGCAGCAGAGCAACAAAATCGGGATGGAGTAACGCATAAAGCGGGCCGCAGGGAATGATTTCCGCGGTAAGTGCAAAAAAAAGGCCGAGAATGAGCGCGATGGCGATCATGGCGTGGTTGCGGGCTTTGGGAATGGACGGTCCCAGAGCATAAGCACCGTATTCAACTGTCCCAGGCGAACGGCTGGTTGCACTGCAATCTGTGCAAAGGGTTGGTCACCATTATGGATAACTGCGGAAATCGTACCGACGTTCAATCCTGGTGGATAACGCCCGCCTAAGCCAGAGGTGACGAGTTTGTCACCGACTTTGAGGGCGGTGTTGCGCGGTTGAAAGGGGATTGCAAGGCGATCGATATCCCCCCTGCCGTCTACCAGCAAGGGCGTATCCGCGCCAGCGGGCTGTACGGGAATGCTGCTGTCCAGGTCGGAAAGCAGAGCCACCTGACTGCTCATAGGAGAAACACGGATTACCTGGCCAGCTACTCCCCCTGCGGCAAGAACGGGTTGCCCGACAAATACGCCGGCGCGCGCACCCATGTTGATGGTTAACAATTGGCTCCCAGGCAAGAAATTCTGCGCGATAACCTGTGCGACGGTTACCTTCCCAGGCGGCTGGGGGATGCTGTCAAGTAGCGCAAGAAGTTGACGGTTTTCGTTACGCAGGATATCTGCTTCTAATAGTTTGGGCTGGGCACGAACGATCTCCGCGTGTAGTCTGATATTTTCGGATTCTAGCGCAGCACGACTTTGCAGGTAATTGTCAGCTTGCCGCCAGAAGTCGGCTTCCTGCATGCTTACCCATTGCACCGGATAAGCCATGGTTAAAGAAACACTTTCCATGTTGGGATATTTTTTGCTGAGCACCGAAACAAATACGGACAACAGAACAAGCACCGCTACGCGAAGGAGCGGCGGGTAGCGATGAGGAAAAAACAATGCAGGCATGGTAGCTCAGGAAGGGCCGTAAGCTTAATCGTCAGCAAACACCTCACCCAGCAGTTCCAGCTCTTCGAGCGCCCGGCCGCTGCCCCGCGCCACGCAGGTTAGCGGATCCTCCGCAACGATGACCGGTAGTGCTGTTTCCTCCATGATCAGGCGATCCAGGTCGCGGAGGAGGGCGCCACCGCCGGTCAACACCATGCCCCGTTCAGCGATGTCGCCAGCGAGTTCGGGGGGGGTCTGCTCCAGCGCGAGTCTGATGGCGCCGACAATTGCACCCAATGGCTCCTGAAGGGCTTCAAGAACTTCATTGCTGGTAATCGTAAAAGTCCGCGGAACGCCTTCAGCGAGATTGCGTCCGCGTACTTCCATGCTGTGTACTTCCTGACCGGGATAGGCGCAGCCCACCTTTTTCTTGATCTCTTCGGCGGTAGTCTCGCCAATCAGCATGCCGTAATTGCGACGGATGTAGTTGACGATCCCCTCATCCATTTTGTCGCCACCGACACGTACGCTCTGGGAGTAGACCACCCCACCCAACGCGATGACACCGACTTCGGTGGTGCCACCGCCAATATCCACCACCATAGAGCCGGTTGGTTCCGCAACGGGCATCCCGGCCCCGATGGCGGCCGCCATCGGCTCTTCAATCAGGTGTACTTCACGTGCACCCGCACTCATCGCCGACTCGCGGATGGCTCGCCGTTCTACTTGCGTTGCTCCATAGGGTACACAGACGATAATCCGCGGGCTTGGGCTCAGAAAGCGTTGATGGTGCACACGTCTGATGAAGTGCTTGAGCATGGCCTCGGTAATCTGGAAATCGGCAATCACGCCGTCTTTCAGGGGTCGGATTGCCGTAATATTTGCTGGTGTGCGACCCAGCATACGTTTGGCTTCTTCCCCGACATACATCCGACGGCTGGTGGCCCCATGCCGCCCGGTATGGATGGCTACTACGGAGGGTTCAGACAGCACGATACCCTTGCCGCGCACGTAAATCAGGGTGTTGGCAGTGCCCAGGTCCACGGCGAGATCGGTGGAGAAAACCCCAAGAATTCTTTTAAATATCATCAAGTTGAAGGCCTTGCTGAAAGTGGAAGAAATCGCTTCGAAGGGACAGTAAGGTCACTGCATCCGCAACAAGCCATGTGCATGGAGCAGTCTAGCATGAGCAATGGCCGAGACCAAAGCCATGAAGCCTGTGGATGGATGGCCACAGCATCCGTTTTGAGGTGTGCCTGAACCTTTGGTGGATGCCGGGCAGGCTGAGTGTTCGGCAGAAATCAGCACGACGGGCACAAAAAAGCCGGCGCTGAGCGCCGGTGCGTTACGCGTGTTATCTGCAACGAAGTTTATAAATCGTAGGACTTCGGGAAGGCAATGCCGTGGTTGCTGGCCATATCTTTGTTGAGCACTGGCAGATCCAGTTTGTCTACGCGCACCTGCTTTTTGGACTGTAGCCAATGGGCGAAAACTTCCCAAATGGGTTTACCCTCCACGGGTTTCATGGCTGCCCATCCGGCCACTTTATACTTTTTAGTGGGTGATATGGATTTACCGCCAACCCGCATGTTGCTGCAGCGGTGATAAATCTTTTCATCAGGATCGAAATCGTATTGAATATTGCCGACCCGAATCATGTCTCCACCTTGTTGATAATAAGGGTTGGGGTTGAAAATATTATCAGCGACCTGTTCCATGATGTTTTTGATTTCTTCGCCTGTATAGGTATTAACGGTTACCTGGGGATAAGTGATGGCAGTTTGTCCCATCACATCCTCCATGGTGATGGTTTCGCCTGGAAGTTTACAGTAACCCCAGCGGAATCCCGGAGAGAAAGACGCTTCACAGTCCATTTCTTCACACAACGCGTTGCAGATAAGTTGGTCAAAAGTACCGTTAAAATTGTCACGCCGATAGAGGAGGCTTTCGGTGATCGCCAAAGGCTGCGCAAGCTTATCTTTGTAAGGCGCGCGGACCTTTTGAATGTATGCGGACATTTCAGCATCCTCTTTGATCAGATTAGAGAATACCGGCAGGTAGTGGAAACGCCAGCCATTCAGCTTGCCTTTACCCACATCCAGATCGAATCGGGCCAATATCTTGCCGTTTGTGCTGGTATTTATGATCAGGGTTTTATTCACCATAAATGGCTTTGGGCCCATAATATCGTGAGTATGCCCGCCAAGAATGATGTCAATACCGTTCACCAGAGACGACATTTTTTTATCTACATCAGCGCCATTGTGAGAGAGTACAACGACCAGATCAACATGATGTTGTTCACGGCATTCCGTTACCATTTTTTGCATATGTTCGGTGTGGATGCCGAAGCCCCAGTCCGGCATAAAATGCCTGGGATTGGCGATGGGCGTGAACGGAAAAGCCTGACCGATCACCGCGATTTTGCGTCCGCTTACTTCATGAATGTGGTAGGGCTTGAATACTAGTTCCTGCCAGGTATTGCTAAAGATATTCTGTGCCAGAAAGTTTGCCTTCAGTTCGGTTTTGATCAGATGTTCCACCTGATCTTGACCGTAGGTGAATTCCCAGTGACCGACAAAATCGTCAACGCCAAGTAAGTTCTGGGCACCGACCATATCCGCGCCTTTGGTCCAGAGGCTGGTTGCAGAACCCTGCCAGCTATCGCCACCATCCAACATGAGTACTTTGTCTCCGCGTTGCGCACGGTACCGCTTAACCAGGCTGGCGATGTGAGCATAACCGCCAATTTTCCCATATTTGTGGGCCAGGGTGTCATAGTCGAGGCAAGAATAGGCATATTCGTTAGATGCCGGGGTGGCTACTCCATAATAATCCAGCATCCATTTCCCACAAAGATGGGGCGTTTGGTTAAGCACGGGCCCAATACCGATATTCGTATCGGGTTCCCGCCACCAGACCGGTAAAAGCTGGGCATGGGAATCGGTCATGTGTAATAAAGTCACATTACCATAGTCGGAAATTTCATAGGGATCAGCATCAGCACCCCAAGCAGATTGCGCAGCACCGGGCGAAAAGAAGCTTGCGGCACCTGCGATGCCCATCAACTGCAAAAAATCACGTCTTCCTAAATTCATGAAATCCTCCAATAGTGCTTAAAGCCCACCAGCCGCAGCCTGCTTCATCACTGTAATGATCTGCCGATCCAATTCGTTGGCGACCTTCGCGGACTCGGCATTTTTCGGAAAGTATCTCAGGGCATAGGTGGGTAAATAGGTCATAAGTTTAAGTTGACCTCCCTGTTCATACATCACAATTTTACAGGGTGCAAAGGCCCCGAATTCTGGAGTGGTTTTGAGAATTTTAGCTCCCAACACCAGATTGCATACCTCATAGATAACATAAGGCTGACTGTTCTTGATGCCGCGTGCTTTGAGCCCCTGCTGAACGTCCAGGGAACCTACGAGATTCATGTTCTCTGCCTCCGCACCACTCTGGATCCCCATCTTTATTTGTGCAGGGGTAACCCCCTTTTGCACATTCACGATGTAGAGGGGGGTATTGGTATTGATAGCTGGCATCCCGGACACCGGTGCCGCAATGCTTGCGGCGGCCGCAGGCCCGCAAAATAACAATGCACTGCATAGGAGGGTGGCTGGTATGAATGGAATCGACTTGAGTATATTCATATTTGTATTTCCCGTTAGTTGGTTGTTCCAGGGGGGCAGTTCCAGAGGAAGAGTTGTCGCCCGGCGGCTTAGATGTGGGCCGATAGCCCGGAACATTGATCCTGATGCCAGTACTTAAACGGCCCATAAAATGTTCCGGATTACAATAGTCCACGCTTTCCGGTACCGTCCCTGCTTTTTTGTCACATCCTTGCATATGTTTTTGCAGCGTGTTCTGGGCAGATCATGTGACCAGACAGGTCGGGAAGTAAGCGCTTTCTCCCGATATCGACAGTCCTCGAAAAGGGGGTAAGATTGATCTGCAACGTACTCATATCGGCACTGCCGTTTGATATTGGCTAGAGATTTCCGGACGGTACGCACAAAATCAGGCTACGGTCAGTTTGGCGTCGGCGCTCCAAACCCCACCTTTGTTGTCTTTCCAGACCATCTTCAGGGTGCCACTGTCTTCCGCACGTAATTTAAAGGCCAGGTAGGGATTGGCGCTCACTGCGGTGCTCCAGTCGACATCCAGGAGTGGCTTGTCATTGAACGTAATATTTACCGTCTGGATGATATGAGCGGGAATAATCTTACCCGCCTTATCCTTCATCAGGCCGGTGCTCATAGGGTGCATGATCAATGACCGCACTTCGATAATCTCCCCTTTTTTTGCATTGCTTGCCATGCGAATCATTGGGTTACCGATATTCTTTGACATGAATGATATCCTCTATAAAGTTTGGGTTTTTCTGAATTAACCGCCGCAACCGCCGATAGTAACTTTGACTTCACGTGGTGCTGAGGCCATGAATTCACCTTTGTTGGTTTTTGCTACCACGCGGACGTTATCCGTCTTGGCCATCTTGATGCGTTCCTGAATATAAGCCTGTCCGCAAGCCGGGGTGAAGGTAAACTGGCTGGTAAGGGGGGTTGGATTGTGATCCACGAATAAGTAAACCGTGGCAATATAGTCATCGGCGGTCATCGGCGAATCAATTTCGATAGTGACGGGTACTGCACCACCGTTTTCGGCGATAGAGGGTGCAGTCAGTTTAACCTTGGATGAAACAGCCACTTGTGCTTTGCCTATGGTATTGCTCATAGCATCTTTAAGGACCTTGGCATCGAAGGCCTTGGCTGGCCAGCCCGGTACATTATCTGCAAAGGCCAGTCGGGGCTTTATCAGACCGATTCCCGCTGCGGTGGCGACCGCCCCGGTGGCTAAGGTGGTACCCAAAAACTGGCGTCTATGTATCGTGTTATTCATCACAAAAAGTCTCCTTAGGTTTGTTCTCTGGTTTAATTCAAAGACCACGTTTCTGCTAAATCCTGGTACCATGCGTAAGGGAACAGATTTTCAGAATACCGAGAAATATAGGTCAATCTTTACCTGACTTCGAAACCACTGTGGAAAGCTGATTCCCTTTGTGGAATCAGCGACGGTGGTGTACGCATCTACCCCAAAAGGCAGAGCGGGTGAAGAGCCAGCCAGTAACATCAGGTTGACAAGTCGACGCAGGCTGCGCTTCATTAATATGTTCCTCTGACGCTGAAAATTCCACGGGTGCGGCAATAATATCTAGCAGCTTTCATGCCAGAGAAGGTTTGCGTGTTTGCTGCCGGGCGACAATCGCTATTGTCGTCGATGATGTGGGGGATGTGCCGACGCAGGGGTTTGAACACCAGATAAAATCAGGCTGTTTTAATTCAAGTTACGAAAGAGATGTGGGGTGTCGGGTTGAATTCCTGTTATCTGGGATCGGCAGCGCCGATTGCAGGAGCGTCGTGTGGTGCATTCCGGGTGGCTTCTGCTGCGCCAAAAGGGCCAGTTCGTTATGGCGTGTCCCGTTTATTGCTTCCATCAGGTGTCGATGGTGTCGTCTTCACCATCCTGATCACCCAGAAGTCCGATGTTTTTCATTTTGGTGCGCAACTGTTTGCGGCTGATTCCCAGGAGAACCGCAGCCTGGCTCTGGTTGAACCGGGTCTTTTCGAGCGCGTTGAGCACGGTTTGGCGCTCGAGCGCCGGCAGGTCGAATGGACTGCTAGAAGTAGGGAAAGCGTTATCGCTTTGGTGTCGGGCGATTTCGGTGGGTAGATCACTCCGCTGGAGGTGGCCATGGCGATTGAGGACAACCATTCGTTCCAGAAGATTCTCGAGTTGACGGATGTTCCCTGGCCACTCATATGCCTCCAGGGCGGCTAGGGCATCTGGAGCGATGGTGACCATGGGATCCCGGCCGATAACCGTACAAATTTGGCGCAGAAAATGGTTTACCAAAGGTGCGATATCGGCTTGTCGCTGACGCAACGGTGGGATAAGGAGCGGAATCACATTGAGGCGATAGTACAGGTCCTCACGAAAGTGGCCTTCACTAACTGCCTTCGCAAGATCAACATGTGTGGCCGCGACGATGCGGGCCGCAAGGCGTTGGGGCTGATGGGTGCCGAGGCGGGTAAATTCCCGTTCCTGCAAGGCACGTAACATCTTGACCTGCATGGGCAGTGGCATATCACCGACCTCGTCGAGGAAGAGCGTGCCACTGGCCGCCATTTCCAACTTGCCCGCCTGAGCTCGGGTGGCGCCGGTAAAAGCGCCGCGCTCATAGCCAAAAATCTCACTTTCCACCAGTTCCAGGGGAATGGCACCGCAGTTGAACGCGACAAAAGGCTGTTCGGCCCGTGGCGATGCCTGATGCAGTGCGCGCGCAACCAGCTCTTTCCCGGTACCGGATTCTCCGGTGATGAGTACATTTGATGGCGCCGGTGCTACCAGATCGATGGTCTCCAATAACGTCTCAATGGCGCGGCTCACGCCAATCAGGCCATATCGGCGCAACTCCCGGTGCAGCGGGGGCAGAGATTCCCCGTGCCGAGCCAAAGTCTGGCGGATGAGGGCAATCAGCTCGCCTTCATCGACCGGCTTGGTCAGATAATGCTCTGCCCCCGCCTTGATGGCTTCTACGGCCTGTTCAATTTCTCCGTAGGCCGTGGAGATAATGACCGGGATCTCTGGGTGCGTTTCCTTAATCCGGCGCAACAGATCTGTTCCCGACAGTCCGGGTAGTCGCTGATCGCTCAGAACCAGGGCGGGATGCTTGGTCTGTATCATGTCCAGAGCTTCTTCGGCATTTTCCGCGGCGATGGTCGGGTAGCCTTCTGCCTCTAGGACAGCGACAAGTACCCGGCGCAGATTCTTTTCGTCTTCTACAATCAATACAGGATTTGTCATGGACTACTCGCTGCTGAATTTCGAATGGCTCTAACTTAACCTATTTTTGACCTGAGCGGGGGAGACGCAGCGGCAAATGCAGGACAAAATCTGCTCCGCTTGCTGTGGAGCGTAGTTCTACCCCCCCATCATGCACCATCATGATTTTGGTAACCACGGCCAGCCCGAGTCCGCTGCCTTTGGTTTTGGTGGTGACGTAAGGCTTGAAAATAGTGCTGTGTTTTTCATCGGGTATGCCAGGACCGTTATCGCGGACACCAATATTGAGTTGATAGTATGGCAGCGACTCTGCGTAAAGGAAGATATGCCCACCTGTTGGTGGTAGGGCATCTATGGCATTGAGGAGCAGGTTGCTGAGTGCCTGCCCGATCAGTGATGGGTCGAGCAGTGCGTGTAGCGACGGAGGGCAATCCACAGAAATAGCGATGGCTTTAGCCTCCAGATCGATGCTGTGGCGCTGTACGCTATGTTTCAGCAAACTGTGGATTTCTATATCCACGGGCATGGCGGCATAGGGCCTGCCAAAATCGAGAAAGCCCTGAGTCATGTCGTAGAGGCGTTGTACTTCCTCTTCAATGATGCAAATAAAATCCCCTTGATTTTCCTCATTCCCATGGCGTACCAGGTAGCGTGCGGCACCGCGCAGAGATGACAAGGCATTGCGAATTTCATGCGCTACCTGCGCCGACATCTCACCGATAGTGGCCATACATTGCATGGCCTGTTGGCGTTGATGTAGCTGCCGAAGTTCCGTTAGGTGCTCTTTGAGACGTTGCTCTGTCAGGCGAAAAGCACGTGCCAGGCGATGCAATTCATCACCGGACAGGGGTTGGCACGGTGTTGTCGGGCGCTCCTCAAGGCCTAGCCGTGCTCCCATATTCTCAATCTCGCCAAGGAGCCGCAGTACCGGACGCGTCATTGCCAAACTCACCAGGTAAGCACCCAGTAAACCCAGTAAAGCTGTAATCAAGCCAAGTATCAGCAAACGGCTGGTCGTGCGATTCAATCGTTGGTTGACCAGTTCAGCAATTTGCTGGCGGTCGCTATTCACCCAGACAGCCCCGAGGCGATGCCCGCCCGCCAGGATAGGGGCCATAAACTGATCGGTCTGATGACTCGCCATATCGGGTAGTGGCAGCCGAATGACCTGCCCCAGTTGCGAAATATTCTTGCTGGCGACAATAACGCCCAAGTGGTTGACCACCACGATCGAGCGCACTAAGGGGTTATTGGAGTTTGCTAGCTTACTGAGTTTGCCGCCATCTTTGAGGAGCAACGGATCTGCGGCGTCGCTAGCCAGATTCTGGGTCAGGCGCATCAGTTCAGTCTGCACCTGACTGGTAAGATCCGTACGTACAGAGGTATACAGAAAGAGGGCAATCAAAAGATAGATGAGCGCCACCAGCAAGAGCACAAAAGCCATGCTCTTGGCACGCCAGGTCATATTCTGCCAAGACCGCAAAATGGGATGCACCACCACGATATAGGACCGGGTCAACTTGCGCAGGATGTGCGCCAAGAAGGTGTGTAATGTGCTTACCTCACGCGGGTCCGGAGACGCGCTGTGGAGCGCCGATACCTGGTTGTCCTTGAAAGAACTGTTCATGGTCTGGGCGAACTAAAGTTCTGAAAGCCCGTGTCCTTCATGGCCTCCGCGGGTAGCGCCAGGATCTTCTTTTCCACACGATCGCGCAACTCCGGCGACAACCGCCGATTGGCGGCCAGTGTCCAGGCTGGTGCATCCCCCCCGTTTTGTATAATAGACCAGGTTCCAGGTAATTCCTTTTCCCGGGCAGTGATGGTTGCTACCCGCACAACGCCCAATTGCGCTTTGTCGTCGGCCAAATGGGTGAATACGGCGCGTTCCGATCCTACGGCCAACCAAACGATGGTGCGTCCGTTTGCGAGTTTATGCAGCTTTTTCGTCACAATGGACTTCCCACTGCAATAGGGGCTGGCGTAGGCGACCGATAGCGGGTCGGATAATCTAAATTTGGTCCCCTGCGCGGCTTCGCGCGCGATGATGGCTAGCCCTTGTTCGCGTTTGTTCGGCACAGATTCCGCGAGCGGAATCATCCAGTTGTTCTCCGCCGGTACCATTTTTGGCGTCAGTAACGCGAAGTCAAAACGGCCCTTGCGCCCATCTGCGACATATGTCTCCTCATTACGGGGAATGACCATTCGGACAGGGCGCTGGGTGATTTGAGATAACGTCGCTTGCAGCGGCGCAAAAATACGATAGGCAGAGAGGGGGGTGAACGTGGGCGGGATACCGAGTGTCAACGCTTCCTGCCGAATCTTGGGATTCAAGGCGACCCCATGTATGTCCTTATAGAGCGTGCGCAGCACATTGTAGTCTTCATCGCTGATGGGCTGAAAGCCCGCAGCCAGCCCCCCCAAGGCATGGAGAGCGGCTGGATCAGCCCGATAAGCCTGTAAAAAAGCGGCGGTCAGGCGCGATCGTACTGCCGCCGGAACCTCGGATGAGGCGGCTAGCAGGTCGCCTGGCCCTACATCAGCGCGGGCGATAACGCGCAAACTGCCTGAACGCAGGTAGGGCGCTGCCACGTTTTCTGCCACGGCCGTTGCATCATAGAAACGTGCGGCCACGTCCATCAGAGCGCTTTGGTCAGAGCCGCTCTGGCGAAAGGTGCTGAAGCTTTTGCGCGTGAGTCCCACTTCGTGGAACAGCGACAGGGGAATCAGCGATGAAGCCGCACAGGCCGGATCTCCCATCACGAAGCTCTGGTTGCGGAGTTGGAGGATCCTATGAATGTGGCTATCCTTGCGTACGACAATCACACTATGATTCCCGCCAGGGGTGGGTGTCACCGCGACCAGTGGTCGGTAGGCTTCGGTATGCGCGGTGCGAATATAGGAAATCGGGCAGAACAGGGCAATCTGTGCCGTCGGTTTCTCGGCCTCATTATAGAAGTTTTCCAGGTTGGCACTGAAGCTGAGGGTGACCTTTTGGCCTACTGTCTGGCTCAGATACTTGGCGAGCGGTGTGAACGCGGCATACATCACCGCCGGGCTGCTGACCGGCGGCAGCAAAAAGCGCAGATCGGCTTGCGCAGAGATGCTGAAAAAAAAGAGAATCATCCACAGCCAGAGGCGTTTTGGAAAGGTCATGTCCGCTTCCTGAGTTGCGTATGTCCATAGTATCAAGCAAAAGGAGTGCCAGATTTATGTCAGGTCTCGATAGTCTCAGTCATTTTAATGTGCTTGGGGAAGCGCACATGGTCGACGTCGGCGAGAAAACGGTGACCAATCGGGTGGCACTGGCGGCGGGCGAAATCGTCATGGCGGTAGCGACGCTGGAGTGCATAGAATCTGGACGGATGGGGAAGGGCGATGTCCTGGGTGTAGCACGCATCGCAGCCATCCAGGCCACCAAAAAAACGTGGGAACTGATCCCTTTGGCACACTCTCTGCCCCTCACGGGCGTCGAGGTCGAATTGACGCTTGCGTATGATCCGGCGCGGATTGTTTGCCGTACCGAAGTGCGCTGCGTCGGCCAGACAGGTGTCGAGATGGAAGCGCTCACGGCGGTTTCCGTGGGGTTGCTTACTATTTACGACATGTGCAAAGCCATAGATCGCGGGATGCTGCTGCAAAATATCCGCCTCTTGCGGAAAGACGGCGGCAAGACGGGCCTCTGGGAGAGAGACCAGACGTCCTGTCCGCCTTCCGCCTGATACCTTACTTGCCGCAGCTTGGTGAAGAACTGTAACGCATCATCACATCCCGATCTTTCCAGTTCGCCTCTTTCAGGACTTCATCAGGGATCATGTAGCGATCTTGCGGCGCCACGTCCTGAAACTTCACCACGCGCAGCACGTCGCTGAAGGCAAGTTTGCGTAATAAGCCGTCTTTGTCCGTGGCGCGGACGATCATGGCGTCCTTGAGGAGGGCATAGACGTAGAAATTGCCGGGGCGCAGCTTGCCTTCTCTATCCTTCCAGGAAACGGTAATGCGCGAATGTTCTTTGAACTCGTTGCGATTCATGCGTGAATCTCCTCGGAATTAGGTACCCCTAAGCTACTCACCACGTCGGGTACAAAGCAAATAAGGACTACTTATTACAAAATCAAAAACGCTGACTTGCTTTATCAGACTTGCTCCGCCAACATCCCGGGGATAACAGGATGTTTCTAATTTGGTGCACGCAGACGCGAGGTACAAGATGGCTAGCGCCACAGAATTTGAAGACCACAGCAAGCAGGAAGTTAAATACACGACTTGCTACATGTGTGCTTGCCGTTGTGGCATCAAGGTCACGGTAGAAGATAATAAGGTGCGATTTATTCAGGGCAATCGCAATCACCCGATCAATCAGGGCGTTCTCTGTGCAAAGGGTTCCGCCGGGATTATGAAGCAGTATTCCCCTGGGAAGTTGCGTAATCCGTTGCGGCGTAAGCCGGGTACCGAGCGCGGTGCCGGTGAGTTTGAGGAAATCTCCTGGGATGAAGCTATCGGTACCCTGACTCAGCGGCTCGCCCACCTTCGTGCCACGGACCCCAACAAACTCGCCTTTTTTACTGGCCGAGACCAGATGCAGGCACTTACCGGTCTTTGGGCGCAGCAGTTCGGTACGCTCAACTGGTCCGCCCATGGCGGCTTCTGTTCGGTGAATATGGCCACCGCGGGCCTGTATATGTTGGGGCATGCCTTCTGGGAGTTTGGCGACCCAGACTGGGAGCGCACCAAGTACTTCATGCTTTGGGGGGTGGCTGAAGACCATTCTTCCAATCCCTTGAAGATCGGGCTAGAGAAACTCAAGCGTCGCGGCGGTAAATTCGTCGGCATCAATCCGGCGCGTACCGGCTATCAGGCTATTGCGGACGAATGGGTGCCAATCAAACCGGGCACTGACGGATTGCTGGCACTCTCCATGGTGCATGTACTCTTGCAGAACGAACAGTTCGACTGGGATTTCCTCCTGCGCTACACAAATGCACCCTTCCTCGTGGTCAATACCCCCGGTAAAAAGGGTGATGGCCTGATTCTGCGGGATGCCGAAGGGCATCCCATGATTTGGGACCTCAAAAAAGAGGCTTTCGCCAACGGGATGGAAGCCGGTTCCACTGGCGCCCTCTTTGGCGCGTATAGCGCGCCAGACGGGAGACCTGTGCGCACCGTTATGTCCGTGCTCGCTGAGCGTTATCTGGACGATCGCTTTTCGCCCAAAAATGCCAGCAAGATTACCGGGATTCCTGCCGAGACCATTGAACGACTGGCCCTGGAAATGGCCCATGTGGCCTTCAAGGAGAGCATTGAAATCGAAGTGGAGTGGACCGATTGGGCGGGTCGCAAACACGACAAATTCATCGGACGTCCCGTGTCCATGCATGCCATGCGCGGTATCTCTGCCCATTCCAACGGTATGCAGTCGGCTCGCGCTATCCATCTGCTCCAGGTTTTGCTGGGCACCATCGATTGCCCCGGCGGCTTCCGTTCCAAAGCGCCGTACCCAAAGCCGATACCGCCACCCAACAAGCCAGCCCAACACAGCGCACCCAATACACCGCTCAAGTCCTTGCCGCTGGGATTCCCCACGGCACCGGAGGATTTGGTCATCGACGAAAATGGCCAACCCAAACGCATCGATAAGGCGTATTCGTGGGAAGCACCGATAGCTAATCATGGCCTGATGCACATGGTAATCACCAACGCGGTCAACAAAGACCCCTATGCTATCGACACGTTGATTTTCTTCATGGCTAACATGAGCTGGAACTCCACCATGAACACGGCTAACGTGCAGGAGATGCTTAAATCTAAGGACGACGATGGCGAATACAAAATCCCCTTCCTCGTGGTCGTGGATGCCTTCCATTCCGAAATGGTCAATTTCGGCGATCTGATTCTGCCCGATACCACCTATCTGGAGCGCTACGACGCCATTTCTCTACTTGATCGCCCTATTTCGGAGCCGGATGCCATTTGTGACTCCATTCGTCATCCCATTCTCCAGCCCGACCGTAACGTGCGGCCCTGGCAGGAAGTGATGGTGGATATTGCTGGTCGTCTCAAATTTCCGGCATTCACCAAAGAGAATGGCGAGCCCCGATTTACAGACTATAAAGACTTCATCATCAACTATGAGCGGGCGCCGGGTATTGGTTTCCTGGCGGGTTGGCGCGGCACGGATGGTAATAGCCATCTGCGTGGCGAGCCGAACCCCAACCAGTGGGATCGGTATATCGAAAATCAAGGGTTCTTCAAGTATCACCTGCCGGAACCCATGGCCTTTTACCGCTTTGCCAATAAGGATTATCTGGAGCTGGCGCAGCGCGTTGGCTTCAATCCGACGGCTGATCCTATTGTTATCGAATTGTATTCTGAGACTTTCCAGCGCTTCCGCTTGGCGGGACAAGGACTTTACGATGGGCCGCAGCCCAAAGATCCGGTGGATCGCGAACGTCTGGCAACCTACTTCGATCCGTTGCCCGATTTCTATGAGCCTTTAGAACAGCAGCGCATCGATAAGAAGGAATATCCTTTCTACGCCGTCAACCAGCGACCGATGATGATGTATCACTCCTGGGACAGCCAGAATGCCTGGTTGCGCCAGATCATCGCCCAGAACTACCTCTATATGAATCGTCAGCGCGGCCTGCAGATGGGTATCGAGGACAAAAGCTGGGTTTGGGTAGAGAGTCACAACGGTAAAATTCGTGTGCAGGTCAAGCTCATCGAAGGCTGCCAGGCAGATACGGTGTGGACCTGGAATGCCATTGGCAAGCAATCAGGTGCCTGGGGATTGAAACCAGAGGCTGCCGAAGCGACTCGTGGCTTCCTGATGAACCATCTCATTTCCGAACTGCTGCCAGCCAAGCAGGGTGAAAGGCGTCTGACGAATTCCGACCCAATCACCGGTCAGGCTGCTTGGTATGACCTGATGGTCAAGATCTCTCCGGCAGCACCGGGAGAAGAGGGCACCTGGCCGGTATTTCCAACCATAAAGCCTCTCCCTGGAGATACCCCTGCCCCTGATGTGCTGCGTTATCACACCCACCGGCCCGTCAACCTGAAATCCTGAGGCGCCAAGGAGAATGCCATGAGACTCGGTTTGGTCATTGATCTGGACACTTGCGTAGGTTGCCATGCCTGCGCAGTGGCCTGTAAGGAATGGAATACCAGCGGTACAACAGCGCCGTTGACGGACTACGACCCCTATGGCGCCAAGCCTTCGGGCGTATGGTTCAACCGCATCCGTCACTTTGAGGTGGGCGATTACCCCCACAATAAAACCATTAATTTCCCCATGTCCTGCATGCACTGCGAGAACGCTGAATGTGTGACCGTGTGTCCGACCGGGGCCTCCTACAAACGCGCCGAGGACGGTATCGTACTGGTCGATCAGAATAAATGTATGGGCTGCAATTACTGTTCCTGGGCCTGTCCTTATGGCGCCCGCGAACTGGATCGTGTCTCCGGCACCATGAAGAAATGCACCCTTTGCATCGACCGCATTTACGACATGGAGATTCCGGAAGAAGAACGGCAGCCCGCCTGCGTGCTGACCTGTCCGGCACACGCCCGTATGTTCGGCGACGTGGACGATCCGGAAAGCCCGGTGAGCCGGGCGGTACGCGACCGAGGTGGTTACCAGCTTATGCCCGAGCTTGATTACAACCCCACAAATCACTATTTGCCCCCCCGTGTCCACGCCCCCATCCCGACCGAAGAGCTCAAGAAAAAGGCTGTTCGCAAGATGAAGGAGTGGGTCAATCGCGTGGTTGAGCGTTAAGGAAATCCCATGCATCCGGCTCTCGCAGTTATATTCCTGACCCTGTTCTCCGGCGGCGGTTTTGGCATCATGGCCCTCACGGCCATCGTCAATGACTTCCAGATTGATGGAGGTCTTAATCCGTTGCAGACGATGGTCGCGGTGATTCTCTCCCTTGTTTTCGTCAGCATCGGGATGTTGTCCTCCACCGCCCATCTCGCGAATCCCAAGAATGTCTGGCGGGCTTTTACCCGCTGGCGCACTTCCTGGCTGGCGCGGGAGGGCGTTTTTGCGGTGCTCTATTATCCATTCGCGGCGCTTTATCTGGGCTGGGTTTTCTTCACCGGTGGTACCCACGACACCGCGGGGCTGATTCTGCTGAATCTGGCTGGGGTGGTCGGGCTGGTGACCATTTTCTGCCAAGGCATGATTTACGCGGTATTGCGTACGATTCGTCAGTGGAATACAGCGCTGGTCCCCGCCAATTTTTACGCCATGGGCCTAGCTATCGGTGCTACGGTGTTGGCCGCGGAGCGAGTTATTATGGGCGCTCCGGCGGACACTCTGGTGGGCATCGCTCTGGCCCTGCTGGCTGCGTCCGCCGTTATGAAAGGAATCTATTATTTTTGGATTGCCCGTCCAGGCGGACCGACCATACGTACCGCCATCGGTTTCAATCGTTCTACCGTGCGCATTCTGGAACAGGGGCATACCTTTGGTACCTTCCTGACGGAAGAGTTCGGACATACCTTGCCAAAGGCTAAAGCGCGGAGCATCAAGGTCATGATGTTTGTCTGTGCCTTTGTCATTCCTATTGCCGCACTGATGATCAGTTTGGCCACCGGAGATCCGGTCTTCGCCTGGGTTGCCGTTCTGTCGGTCATTTTCGGAATCGGTGTGGAGCGCTGGCTGTTTTTTGTCGAAGCGCAGCATGTGGTCAACCTCTATCATGGTCGCCAGCAATGTTGAACTCGGTCTTAAAGAAGGTCTAGTATAGATTTCCGAGGGAGAAATCTCCAAGGAGTGGAAGGCATGTTGCAGAGGTTCCTTGCAGAACCGATACGGGAATCCGCATTGGCGGACCAGTTCGGTCGGTATGTCACCTATCTGCGAATTTCGGTGACTGAGCACTGCAACTTTCGCTGTAATTATTGTTCTCCTGAAGAGGGGACCCCCTTCTTCGCGCGGGACGATCATCTTCAGGCAGAAGAATATGATCGCCTGATTCGTGTCTTCAGTGAGCTCGGTGTCCGCCATATGCGGTTTACGGGTGGCGAACCGCTCATTCATCCGCAGATTCTTTCTCTCGTCGGTTCCGCACGTCGTCACGGTGTGGGCAAGATCAGTATCAGCACAAATGGGTTGCTGTTAGGGCGTCACGCAGAGGCTTTGCGTCAGGCAGGCGTCAATAATTTAAATATCAGTCTCGACAGTCTTGATCCTGAAGTCTTTGCACGGGTGACCAGGGGTGGTGACTTGCAGCGTGTGCTGAACGGTATCGAAGCAGCTATTATCGCAGAAATTCCACGGATTAAGCTCAATGTCGTACTGCTTCGCCAGGATAACGGAAATGACCTGCCCGCGCTGGTGGAGTATGCGATACAGCACGGTATCGACATACGCTTTATTGAAACCATGCCCTTGGGCGAGGCCGGGGCGGGTGCCCAGGACGTGCAATTTTTGAGCGCCGCGGAAGCACAGCAAGTCATAGAGCAGCAATTTGGTCCACTGCAACCCGTGACCAGGCCTGCGGATAATGGCCCGGCCCGTCTTTATCAGCTTCCGGCAGTGCGCTCCCAGGTGGGTTTTATTACCCCCATCAGCGATAATTTTTGTGCAACTTGTAACCGAGTACGCCTCACGGCGGCGGGGCGCCTGGTGCATTGTCTGGGTCAGGATAACGGATTGGAACTTTTGCCCCTTGTACGGGGATCGAATAGTGACAGTCAAATTGCCGAAGCCATTATTCAGGGTATCTGGCGCGATAAACCGGAGCGGCATCAGTTTGTAAATGACCCAAGCCGTTCTGCGAGGGTGTTCATGATGCGACTCGGGGGTTAGCCTTTGAGGTTCTGATGTTGCCGGTAACGGCGCTACACGCTGTGCGGAGCATCGTGTAGACTGATCAATTCACTTTTCTTTCATGTAAACGAGCGACGCATGTACGGTTTTCAAGAAATCACCGCAGATCAGCTTAATACCTTAGCGGAACAGGGGAGTGTGTTCACCTTGATTGATGTGCGCTCGCCCGGCGAAGTTGCCCGGGGGGTCATCGATGGTGCCAAACACCTGCCCTTGCACCTACTGCCCATGTCACTGCAGCATTTGGATAAATCGCAACCGATCATTTTTTACTGTCTGAGCGGTGGGCGCTCGGCACAGGCAGCGGCCTTTGCCGCGGCACAGGGTTTTGGGCAAGTGCTCAATTTACAAGGAGGAATATCCGCCTGGGCCAATCGGGGCTTTCCCATTGTACAGCTGCCTGATCAATAAGGATATTCTAAAATAGGGGTGCTTAATCATCAAATCAAAATATTTGCCTTGCTGTTCATGCTGTTCCTGATAGAGTCTTGCAAGTGGTTTTTTAGGCATTATAACTGAGGAGGTTAACTCATGGTACAAGAAGACAAGATACTCGACGCCCGCGGACTGAATTGCCCGCTACCGATTCTCCGCACCAAGAAGGCACTTGGTGAACTGTCCTCCGGACAGGTCTTGAAGATTGTTGCTACCGATCCGGGCGCCGTAAAGGACTTCGAAGCATTTGCCAAGCAGACCAAGAATCCTCTGCTAGAGCATGCGGAAGCAGCTGGCGAGTTCATCTTCTTTATCCAGAAGGCCTAAATTTAATAAGGTTGGGGAGCGAAGCCCGACCGGGAGCACAAAGCAATGGACGAGAAAAAATTAGCAATTATTGCCACGAAGGGCACTCTGGACTGGGGTTATCCGCCCTTCATTCTGGCATCTACCGCAGCAGCACTCGGCTATGGAGTGGAAATATTTTTCACTTTCTACGGCTTGCAGTTGTTGAAGAAGGACTTGGGCCATCTGCGCGTGAGTCCGCTCGGGAATCCCGCAATGCCCATGCCGATACCGATGCCGACGCTGATGATGGTGCTTCCGGGCATGGAAGGAATGGCCACTTCCATGATGAAGAGCAAAATGAAGGCCAAGGGTGTTGCCAGTCTTGAAGAACTGCGTGGGCTCTGTGTTGAAGCGGAAGTACGGATGATCGCCTGTCAGATGACCGTTGATCTTTTCGAGTTTGATACGACCGATTTTATTGACGGAATTGAACTTGGTGGCGCTGCCTCGTTCTTTGAGTTTGCCGGAGAGTCTGATATCACGCTCTTTATGTGAGCTTATTGATCTGCACTGCAACAGGTATGACGTATTAATTGCTAGCGAGGAGCGAGTAAATGGCGACTTACGCTGAGATGAAGGAGATGTTTGACGAAGTCCGTGCGGATTTTCGTTATGACCATGAACTCAATGGATGCTTGAATTGTGGCATTTGTACGGCTACCTGCCCGTCTGCGCAGTTCTATGATTACAGTCCGCGCGAGATCGTCCAGTTGCTGTGGACCGAGAACGTCGAGCAAATATATGACGCGATGCAGGAGAAAATCTGGGCTTGTGCACAGTGCATGACCTGCGCGGCACGTTGCCCATTCAAGAATTCTCCTGGTGGGCTGGTCATGATTCTGCGCGAAGTGTCTATTCGTCATGGCATGCAGTCGGCGAAAGATGTGCTGCGGCCCTTCGGTCGTGTCATGCTCAAGCTGATCACCACGGGCAATCAACTGTCCCCGGATATGATTCAGCCCGATCACTTCCCAGACTGGGGGCCTAATATCCAAAAAGTGGAAGGTGACCTACGAATCCTGCGTAAGGCCATCCCGGTGCGCACCTTGCAGACTGTGGAAACGGCGTGGGAAGTATCGCTGAAGACATCCGTAGAGATGTATACCATCTGGGAAATGACGGGTGTACTTAAGTCATTGGAAACCATGGATGAAAATCTGTTCGATGTCATCGAGGACTTCATTGACGAGAAGCGCGAAGATTACGAAGACTGGCTTGAGAGCCAGCGTGATAAGGACTGAGGAGACCATCATGAGCGACAACAGCACGCAGCAGGGCGTAGCGGGTCACGGCGCCTTTTTTCAGGATACGAATCTTTCGGCGAACGAAGCTGAGGCGGCTACGGCCTGGGTGCGGAATCATGTTGACCGGCGCACGGTGGACCTGGGTGAGCGGCTGGACGACATTCGCGATCACATGTGGGAACTGGAGAAGGAAGGCGAGATCATCGTCCATCGCATCACCGACGATCATAAGGCGGTTGAGGTGGATACGTTGTTTGGCTGGAAAAAACGGGTTCCCACCAACAACCTCTGGCATCACAAAAGCTGTGGTCAGTGCGGCAATATCCCCGGCTACCCCACCAGTCTCATGTGGTTCATGAATCACCTTGGGGTCGATTATCTGGACGAAACCGACCAGACCTCCTGCACCGCCTGGAACTACCACGGTTCCGGCATCGGCAACGTTGAATCTCTCGCCGCCGTTTTCCTGCGCAACTTCCATCAGGCGTACGTCTCCGGCAAGCAGCACGGCTTTGCGAACGGTCACTTCTTCCCTCTGGTTCACTGCGGCACCTCCTTCGGCAATTATAAGGAAATCCGCAAGTATCTGATCGAATCCGCTGAACTGCGCGAAAAGGTCAAGAAGATTCTGGGCAAGCTTGGCCGCCTGGTCGACGGCAAGATCGTCATTCCCGAAGAAGTGGTGCACTACAGTGAATGGCTGCACGTTATGCGTCACCGCATTGCCTCGGAGATGCAGACCATCGACCTGAGCAACCTTCGCGTCACCGTCCATGCCGCCTGTCATTACTACAAGATGGTGCAGGAAGACGCCGTGTACGACAACGCGGTGCTCGGTGGCAATCGCACAGCGGTCGGCACCTCCGTCGCGCAGGCCCTGGGTGCGCAGGTTATCGACTACTCCACCTGGTACGACTGCTGTGGCTTTGGTTTTCGCCACATCATTTCCGAGCGTGAGTTCACCCGCAGCTTCTCCATGAATCGCAAGATCAAGGTGGCCCGGGAAGAAGCCAAGGCCGACGTCATGATCGGCATCGACACCGGTTGCATCACCACGCTGGACAAGAACCAGTGGATCGGCAAGGCGCACGACATGAATTACTCCATGCCGATCATCGCCGACGTGCAACTCGCGGCTCTGGCCTGTGGCGCCGATCCCTTCAAGATCGTCCAGTTGCAGTGGCACGCTTCACCCTGTGAAGACCTGGTCGAAAAAATGGGCATCAGTTGGGATAAGGCCAAGGCCGATTTCCAGGAATATCTCAAACAGGTGGAACAGGGTAATGTGGAGTACCTCTACAACCCCGAACTCGCCATTAATCAAAATATTAATATGAAAGCGAGCGCTTAAGGAGGAAGTTCAGTGAGTGCACAAGATACAGTTTTAGTCGTAGGTGCGGGTCCAGCCGGTTTGTCGGCAGCAGCCACCATCGCATCGATGGGTAAAAAGGCGGTCATTGTCGAAAAAGAAGATATTCTTGGTGGCGCTCCCATCATCTCGGGCTACGCCAAACTGGTACCGTCGGGCGAGTGGGCTAAAGATGCCATCGGCCGTATGGTCAGCCGTGTGGAAGGCGACGGGAACGTCAGCATCCACAAGTCTGCTAAGGTCACGCAGGTGGCGGGCGAAGCCGGTAACTTTACAGCCACCCTGAGCAACGGCGATAAAGTCGAAGCGGGCGCAATCATTCTTGGCACTGGATTCACCCATTTCGACTCCATCAACAAGCCGGAATGGGGCTTCGGCACATACGAGGACGTACTTACCACTACCCAGATGGAGCAGATGGTGAGCGCAGGTCAGATTCGTTGCCCCTCCGATGGCCGGGTTCCAGAGCGTGTGGCTATCCTGCTTTGCGTCGGTTCGCGTGACCGCCAGATTGGTCGTGAATGGTGCTCCAAGATCTGCTGCACCGTTTCCACCAACTTGGCCATGGAGATCAAGGAAATTTCGCCGAGCACTGACGTGTTCATTTACTACATGGACATCCGCACCTTCGGCCTTTATGAAGACAAGTTCTACTGGAAGAGCCAGGAAGAGTATAAGACCAAGTTCGTCAAGGCGCGTATTGCCGAAGTCACCATGTCTCCCGATGGCCGTTTGCTGGTCAAGGGTGAAGATACTTTGGTCAAACGTCCGATCGTCATTCCGATGGATCTGGTCGTGCATGCCATCGGTATGGATCCCAACACCTTAAATCCAGAAATCGCCAAGACCTTTGGTATCGGTCTGGAAAAGCATGGATTTATCGATCGTGCGGAACAGTACACGAATAGCCAGGGCACGACACGCAAGGGTATTTATGTGTGTGGCGCGGCGACTGGTCCAGAAGATATTGATAGCTCTATCGCTCAAGGCCAATCCGCCGGTGCGCGGGCGGTAGCGGATCTCTACGGACAACAGCAAGTTGCCAGCTGACATCTACCACAACGGGAACGCAGAGCATATCGTTCCCGCCTCGCTGCCGATCAATCTCGATAAGGGATTACTCAAGCAATCCTTTTATGAGCTTGAAGCGGCATTTGAGGGACAGCAGGGCCTTGCTGCCCTGGTGAGTAGTCTGGCAGAGAAGACGGCGAGTTTTCGCCGTCTTCTTCTGGAGGACCAGCAGCCGCTGACCGATGCGCGAATGGTGCATCTCGTTGAACAGATGTTCACCGCGAGACGCAAAATCTGGCCGGTTATAGAGGAGCAGGGTGCTGCGCGAGTGGGTGAAGTGATGCGCGATTTGCTGGGTGGTCACGGCGATCTGGCACAGCGCATGATGCGTTTTGAAGAGGCTTTGCCTGCTACAGGGAAGGCGAAACGCGTTATCAGGGATATGGGGGCCGAACTTTTACACTTCAGTGATCCCGAGCGGTATCCGCTGATGACGCGTTGGGTTTGGGATCAAAGTACGAACTCAGGCGCAGTGCGGGAATTCATCCGCGGCGGTGACTACCTGACTGATTTCCCCTTCGGCGAAAGTCCGGAAATGTTTGAGGGCTTGCGCCAGTGGATGCGGGAGGCACTTTTGGAGTTGGGGGTGTATCGTGATGTACCTTATATGGTCGATATCATCCTGGCCCACCAGTATTCGCAATACATGCGCGCTATGGCAGAAGGCTTTTTGCGTTCCGATTTTGGCGGCCAAACAGATTTTACGGAACAGATCCGTAAGTTGCTGGGCGTAGAGGTACACCGGCGGATGGGTGGTTCTCGTATCAAAAGAGACGACATTCATTAATGAATTAGGGTATAGGAGCAGCTATGGCTATTCATGAGAAAACACTGATCGATCCCGATCGGATTTTACAGCACGATCACCTGGTGGTGGATGGGGTGGATGTTTCCGGTTCCTGGAACACCATGATTACACCGCGGACGCTGACGGACTACGAAGAGCATTTTGAAGAGATCATCCAGAGTTACAGCGGCGGTGAGAACGTGCATCGCTGCTGGCAGTGCGGTTCGTGCACAAATTCCTGCACCATGTATGCGCAGAATGTTGATTTTAATCCGCGTTACTGGATTTATCTGATTCGTCTAGGGCTGAAAGCCGAGTTGATAAAAGATAAGGACATCATCTGGCAGTGTGTTTCCTGCAATAAATGCACCAATATTTGTCCCAAGGATGTCCGTCCTGAAGGGGTTATGAAAGCAACGGCGCATTGGTTGGAAGATAACGGCTTAACCCCGAAGACGTTGTCGACGCATTTTGATGAGGAGTTTACCCATCAATGCATCGAATTCGGGCGCATAGAAGATACCGAAGTCATGGTGGGATTCTTCAAGCGCTCCGGCCAGTCCCTGGTGCAGGCCTGGATCGTCGAATTTGGCAAGCGTTTGACTAAGCACATGCCATTAGGTCAGTTGGCCAAAATGGGAATGAATGTGGTGTTCCGTCCGAAGACCAAATCCTGGGGCAAAACCGGTGAAGTCCTCGCCGAATATGTGAAGGCACAGAAGGAGGCCGCTCATCATGGCTAAGGTTGCATATTATCCGGGCTGTGCGCTGGAAGGTTCCGGCGGGCCTTATGACAAGTCCACCCGCGTTCTGGTGAAAGAACTCGGTTTGGAGATGGAAAACCTCGAAGACTACAACTGCTGTGGTGCGATGGAGGTGAAGAATATTCATCCCATGTTGCAGACCTATATGTCGGCGCGGAATCTGGCCATTGCCAGTAAGCTGCAGGGTTGTGATACGGTGATGGCGCCTTGTAATGGCTGCTATCGCAATCTGAAGCAGACCGAATATGAGTGTGCTACTTCTGAAGAAACCATGAAGACGGTGCAGGAACTCGCCAATAAATCGGGTGACCCTGTTTATGAAGGCGAAGTGCGCAGCTTGCACGCGTTGGAATGGTTCATGGAGGAAGTGGGCACCGACGGCATCAAAAGCAAGGTCAAGAAGAGCTTGAATGGGCTGAAAATTGCCAACTACTACGGTTGCATGTACACCCGTCCCCGGCAGATTTTTCCGGAGAAGGATCAGGGTCCTGACTCCGAGTCTTCTTATGCGCCACATTTCATGGATGATTTGTTGTCCGCTGCCGGTGCCGTCAGTGTGGATTTCCCGCTGAAAACGGCGTGTTGTGGCGGCGCCCATACGTTATCGGATTCGGACACTTCCACCCAGTTGGTGTTGAATATTCTCCAAGCGGCGGAAGATGCCGGTGCGGAAGTGATCGCCACCGAATGTCCTACTTGCCATTCCGGCCTGGAAATGCATCAGGTACGTGCCGAAATCGAGTTTGGTATCAAATCGAACGTCAAGGTGATTTATTTCACCCAGTTGCTCGGTTTGGCCATGGGTCTGTCTGCGCGCAAAGTCGGTATCCCCGACAACGTCAGCGACTCGATGGATCTTCTCGCTGCCAAAGGTATTATCTGACGGTGTAGAAGGGCGCCCCTTTGCGGGGCGCTTTTTTTTACCTGCCGCTGACACCAGGGGAAGGCTATGGAATGTAACGGTTGCGAATTCCGCGCCGAATTATATTACGATCGGGAATGCCAAATCTGGGTGCGACGCGAAGGCGATGGCACACTTACCGTGGGTATGACCGACATATCTCAGTCGATTGCGGGAAAGATTTTGCATGTCCGGGTACGCAGGCCTGGGACACGTCGTCCGGTGGGTAAGCCGGTCGCCACTATTGAGAGTGGGAAATGGGCGGGTCCGGTACCGAATGTCTTTGATTGCGTGATTGAGTTGGCCAACGAAGATGTGTTGGAAGATCCCAATCTTCTCAATATTGAACCCTACGAAGCATGGATCGCACGGGTACGGCCAGTGGCTTCGGTAGACGTTGCGCTCGAAAAGCTGTCTACTGGAGACGCTGCCTTTGAGTTGTACCGGCAGCGCTGTCTGCGTGATGATATTCATTGTGAACGAGGAATGCGATGAGCGATCACTACCTGGAGGATCAGGGCGAAAAGTCGGTGGTCATCGTGATGACCAGCGGGCCAAGCACGGCACATCGCTGTGCGACACCTTTTTATCTGGGCGCCCTGTTGTCTTCCATGGATGCTGAGGTTAAGATTTTTTGCACGATGGAAGCGGTCAGGCTGATGCAGACGGGTGTTGCGGAAAATCTCTCGGCGATGGCTGGCGGTAAGCGCATTATCGACTTTATTCGTGACGCGAAAAATGCTGGGGTGGAAATTCATGTATGTCGCCCGGCACTTCCAGGCTATGAGATCGAGGCCGACAACCTGATTGAGGAAGTGGATGCGGTGGCGTCTGCCGGTGATCTCGCCGACTTGATTTTGTCCGTGGACCGACTGCTGTTTTTTTAGTGCTGCTTGGCAGCAGGCTCTGTTTACCTAAAATGTAACCCCGAAGGAGAAAATGATGGGAACTGTACGTGGCTGTGAAATCCCCGAAGATCTGTTGTACAACGTGGATAATAACGTGTGGCTGCGCAAGGAAGATGATGGCAGTGTGACCATCGGTATGACTTCCTATGCTTGTGCGTTGGCTGGACAGATCGTTTCTTATACGCCGAAGGGCGCTGGTAAGGACATCAAGAAGGACAAGTCGGCAGCCACGGTTGAGTCTGGCAAGTGGGTGGGTCCATTGAAGAGTCCCGTCAGTGGCACGGTCTTGTCAAGCAATGAGGACGTTGCGAAAGATCCGGGTCTTATTAATAAAGATCCCTATGGCAGCGGTTGGATCGCTAAGCTGACTCCGACGGATTTTGCCGGTGACTCCAGCGAACTGAAGACTGGCGCCGATGTCTTGGTGGCCTTTGAGGAAAAGATGACGACGGATGGTTTTGGCGGCTGCTGACCAGCAAAAGCCCGTCATGATTCAAGAAGACGGCCGCAGATGCGGCCGTCTAGCTTTCTCTTTGTGTAAAGGATGAAATTTCATATGAACCCATGGTTAAACGCGGTTTCTCAAGTAGAGGCTTTGGAGGATTTGGTCCTCAATGCGGATTTGGTGGACTCTATGCGCGAACGGTGGTCCGGCCTGTCCGGTAGCCAGGTGGGTCGTATCAATTTCTATACGCCTTCTTTCAAGCACCATGAAACGTCGGAGGTCTCCGCATGCGGGAAGAATGCCTTCCCGGCCATTTCCATCACCGGTGGGGACTGCAAGTTACAGTGCGATCACTGTAAGGCGAAGATACTGGAGCCTATGATTGCGGTGCGGACGCCAGAAGAACTGGATCGACTGGTGGACCAGATTGTCCTGGATGGGGGTCGTGGGCTGCTTCTTTCAGGTGGCTCGGACCATCAGAATGTGGTCCATTATGAACCTTATTTCCCGATGCTGCGCAAGATTAAGGATCGCTATCCGAATTTACAAATTGCCATGCATACGGGCATTGCGACCCCAGAGTTCGCCCGCGGGATGGAGGATGCGGGTGTCGATGTGGCCATGATGGATGTGATCGGTGCGCAGGATACCATCAATCAGGTCTACCATTTGCGCCGATCGGTGGATGATTTTGAGGCCGCGCTGGAAGCCTTGGTGGCCACCAAAATGAAAGTGGTGCCACATATTGTCATCGGGTTGCATTACGGGGAGCTGCTTGGTGAATGGAACTCTCTCGAAATTATCCGGCGGCATCTGCCCAGTGCGTTGGTGCTGGTGGTAATCATGTCGCAGTATGCTTCTTCGAGTCGGCCTTTTGCGACACCAGCGACGGAAGAAATCGGTAAATTCTTTATGGATGCGCGTGCTGCTCTGCCGGAAACCCCGGTGTTGCTGGGCTGTGCGCGTCCGTCCGGTGTGCATCGTTCCATCACCGACACCTATGCGGTCATGGCGGGACTGAACGGCGTAGCCTTTCCTTCCGATGGCATGCTGGCGCTCGCCAAACATCTGGACCGGGATGTTTTTGTGACGCCTTCTTGTTGTTCCATGATCGTGGGTGAAGAAGTCCTGGCACTCGGTGACGAGACGACCACCATACCCTTGGATCATGTTCCTGTCGCGCCGAAGCGTCGTACACAACTGCGGGATATCCCGATTGTATTTACGGCCTGAGACAATGGTGCTTTCCCTGGGCGCCATTTTTTTCCAGTGGCTTGCATTATGACAGCGCACGCCTCTGATGACTGGCTTGTGGTTGATACCGGACTACGCCCCGCCGACGAAAATATGGCTTTAGACAAAGCGTTGCTTCTGGCGATATTGGAAAGTCGGACTCCCAACATCTTTCGTTTCCTGCGCTTTGAGGAATCCGCGCTGGTCGGTTATCACCAATCACCAGAGCAGGAACTCAACCTGGAGTTTTGCCGTGAACAGGGGATCGTCGTGCAGCGTCGTCTCACCGGCGGCGGCGCACTGATTTTTGATCCCACCCAAATAGGCTGGGAGTTGGTGTGTCGGCGGGACGCACTG
This sequence comes from Acidithiobacillus ferriphilus, assembly GCF_028215975.1. Taxonomy (NCBI): domain Bacteria; kingdom Pseudomonadati; phylum Pseudomonadota; class Acidithiobacillia; order Acidithiobacillales; family Acidithiobacillaceae; genus Acidithiobacillus; species Acidithiobacillus ferriphilus. Next base: position 2,023,737 of record NZ_CP116458.1, on the reverse strand, counting down.
CCCCAGGGTGATATGGCGTCACTGGCACGGAAGATCTGTGAAGCGGCAGCGGCCGGCTTGTCACTTTTGGGGGTGCGTGCGCAGTTTCGTTCGCGCAATGACATTGAAGTGGGGGGGCGAAAGATTTCCGGCACCGGTGGGATTATGGATGGAGACGTGTTGCTGTTTCAGGGCACGGTGCTCGTCGATCTGGATCTCCCGCGCATGTTGCGCATACTGCGCGTGCCTTTGGAGAAGCTGGACGCCCATGCAGTTTCTTCGGTGGCGGAACGGGTGACGAGCTTAAAAGCCTTGCTGGGGAAGGCGCCAGAGTTGATGGTGGTGCAGAAAGCCTTACTGGATGGTTTCCATGCGCAGTTGGGGTTGTCTTTTGTCCGGGGCGACTTGCCGGATGCTGTTGCCGCATTGCTGCCAGAGGCATTGGCGAAGGTGCGTGACGCGGAGTGGCTCGGCATCAACCACCGCGCGCGTGACGATATGCCATTGCGTAAAGCGACGTTACGCGCCCCCGGCGGCACGCTGCAAGCGGAAATGCTTTGGGATAAGCATGGGAACAGGGTGCGGCAAGTCCATTTTAGCGGTGACTATTTTATCCAGCCGCAGCGCGCTATCGTCGACCTTGAGGCAGCGCTGCGTAATGTCCATCTGAATGACGTGGATGGCATCATTGCGGGATTATTCGAGGAACAGGCCGTCGATGGCTTCGGCTTACAGCCGGAGCATTTCGCGACGGTATTGCGGATGGCGGCACAAGACGCGTGAACCCTTTAGCCACAGATGTACTGGTGATTGGTGCCGGCCCGGCCGGCGCGGCGGCAGCGCGCGCCGCCGCGAGCCGAGGCCTTACGGTGATCTGCATTGATCGCCGTGCGGAGATCGGTGTCCCGGTGCAGTGCGCCGAGTTTGTCCCCATGCCGCTCTTGCGTACCGTGCATGAAACGGATTCTCGGGTGCAGGACGTGGCAGGGATGCTGACGGTGCTGCCATCCGGGCTACAGCATCACAGCGTCTTTCCCGGTATGATGATTGACCGGGCACGTTTTGACCAGGGGCTGGTGGAATTGGCGCAAGCGGCGGGCGCGCAGGTGAAAATCCGTTGCCAATTCCTCTCCTGGGATGGTGCAGTGGCCCGCTTGCGGTGCGGCACGGATGAAGTGTTCACGGTACATCCCCGCGTGCTGATTGGCGCCGATGGGCCCCACAGCCTGGTGGCGGAGGCTGTGGGCTTGCCGCATCAACAGGTCGTTTATACCCGTCAATACACGGTGCCGTTGCTGCGTCCCTATGCGGATACGGATATTTTCCTTTCGGATGTTTTTCCGGGAGGCTATGGCTGGTTGTTTCCCCGCGGCCCGGTGGCTAACCTCGGACTAGGTGCGGATCGGCGTTTTGAGGACAATCTTAAATTGCCGCTGGAGCAGTTGCATCGGCAGATGGTAGCGCGTGGCATCGTCGGCGAAGCCGTCCTCGGGCGTACTGGCGGCGCGATCCCCGTGGGCGGTATTCGGCGCATGGTGCATGGCAACGTAGTGCTTGCCGGAGACGCGGCGGGGCTTACTCATCCCATTACCGGGGCGGGCATCCCCGCGGCGGTGATCAGTGGTGAGGGCGCGGGATTGGCGGCCGCTGATTGTCTGGCGGGCGATGAAAATGCATTAGAGAGCTACGCAGAAGATATGCAGGATCAGTTTGGTCCGGCCCTCGCGCGGGCGGTGCAGCGGAGAAAATCTTTGGAAGCCGTCTGGCGACAGCCTACGGCCCAGGAAGACAGGGTGATGCGATCCGGTTGGATCGCCTTTGATGAATACTTTGCCGCTTAAGGCGGTATGACAGGAGGAACTTCCATGAGTGCGGTAGCGCAAGAAAATTCCCAGACCTTAAACTTTTATCGCCCGGATTATTTCGTCAAAACGCCGACGATGCGGTCGCCTGAATATGTGCAGTTAAGCACCGCTGCGGCGATTACGCTGGGTCTGGTGCCCGGGGTGATGCACCGGACTTCCTGTACCAATTGCCTGAACCTCTTGATGACCTATCCGGAAGGCTGTCGTGCCAACTGCACCTACTGCGGTCTGGCCCGACATCGTGAAGAGAGCCGCGATTACGCTGACCGCAACTTCATCCGGGTGGACTGGCCGACGGTGCGCGTGGATGAAATGCTCGAACGTATCGCCAAGAACAGCGACAAAGGTCAATTCCAGCGTATGTGCATCAGTATGATCACCCACCCCGATTCAGACCATGATACACAAGTCATGCTGAAGCGCTGGATGGAAGTGGCGCCCCATATCCCCGCCTCCATTCTCTCCAACCCGACCACTATGGACAAGCAGGATCTCATCGACCTCAAGGCAATGGGCGCGGATATCTTTACCGTCGCCCTGGACGCCGTGACGCCGGAAATCTTCGAGCGTACCCGTGGCAAGACAGTGCAGAGCCCTCATTCCTGGGACAAGTACTGGCAGACCATCGAATGGGCGGCGGAGATTTACGGTCCCGAAAAATTCGGTGCGCATCTGATCTGCGGCATGGGCGAGACCGAGCAGGAAATCCTCGCCGTCTGTCAGAAGATGAAAGACATGGGTGGCCATAACCACATGTTTGCCTTCTTCCCCGAGAAGGGCTCCATGATGGAAGACTGGGATGCGGTGCCCCAGGATCATTGGCGCCGGGTGCAGTTGGGCCGCTTCCTGATTGACTATGCCGGTGGCCGTTACGAGGATATGGGCTTTGACATCTATGGCCGTGTTGAAGACTTCGGTTACCCACAGGCCGAATTGGAAGACATCATCAACTCCGGTAAGCCTTTTCAAACCTCCGGCTGCCCAGGAAAGGATGATGAAGAAGTCAGCGCCTGTAACCGGCCTTATGGGGATTCGTCGCCTTCGGATATCCGCTCCTTTCCTTTCGCGCTGAACAAGGAAGATGTGGAAGTCGTGCGGCGCCAGATGCGCTTGCAGGATTTGCAATTCTTGGGCTAATCCCATCCGGGCGTATTATGTAGTGTGCATATAGGGGCTTTGGCCCCTTTTTTATTGGGTGCTGTAATCATTAAATCTCATAATATTTATTATTGCTAATAAACCAATATTTTATGGATTGATAAAAGGATTAAAAAAATGATAGAACCAAAGTCTTGCAACACTGTTCCAGTTCCAACACAATCACCGTGTCATTAGCGATACAACTGAGGGCGGAGGATTAAAATGAAAAAATCACGGATTTTAGGAATTGCGGTTGGCGCGACGTTGGCGATGGGCCTGTCGGCCAGTGCGTTTGCTACAGATGGTTATCAGTTGATTGGTATTGGTCAGTACGCCATGGGTATGGCGGGTGCCGTTGTTGCGGCTCCGGATGATCCTCTGTCTGCGGCCATGAGCAACCCGGCCGGATTGGCGTTGATGACTCCGCAGGCGGCATTTTCGGCGGAGATTTTTAATCCAACCCGCAAAACCAATTTTGGTTTTGGCGAGACGGGCAGTCACAGCAATGTCTACGGTGTACCGGCAATTGGTTGGGTGGCCCCGGCATTCGCCAAAAATTGGGTCTTCGGCGGTGGTGTGTATGGGACTTCTGGCCTTGGTGTAAACTATCTGCAGCAAAACACCCCGTTGGGCACTATGCAAGGGTACAGTAGTATCACATTTATGCAAATGTCACCATCAGTTGCGTTTAAAGCAAGTGATCATCTTTCGGTTGGCGCTTCTCTGAATATAGCTGCGGAACAGGGGTCGTTCCAGCAAACGATCGGACATACGGTTCCGGGTGGCGGAAGCGGTGTGACGGCTTATCCGCCATCTACATCGTTAACTGGCCTTAATCTGGCTAGTCCCTCATGGGCCTATGGTGTAGGAGCGACTTTGGGCGTCCTTTACAAAGTAAATGACATGGTTACACTTGGGGCGACTTATAAGACCCCTATCATTTTTACACCTATGACATGGCAGGAAACTGGAGAGGTTGCTGGCTCGCTAGCTACCCCCGTTCAGGGCGGATCTGGGCAGTATAGCGGTCATTTGAACTATCCACAGCAGGTAGCTCTAGGCTTGGCGATCCGGCCTATTCCTCAGTGGTTGATCAGTGTAGAGGGGCAATGGATCAATTGGGCTGCTACAATGAACAGCTTTAATATTTATGGTCCTTGGGCTGGTCAGTCGCATGTAGGATTGCCAATGCACTGGAGCAATCAGTGGGTAGCCAATATTGGAACTCAGTACGATGTGAACAACTGGTTGCAGGTGCGTGCGGGGTATACGTGGGGTTCTAACCCTATCAGTAATGCCAACACGGCGAATAACTTGCTTTTCCCTGCTGTTGTTCAGAATGCGATTACTTTTGGCGCCACTCAGAAACTGGGAATGGGTTGGAAACTCACGGAGGCATACATGCATGCTTTTGCGAACACTATTTCTGGGCCATCTTCTTACGCGCAATTTGGTGCACCAGATCCCGCCAGCGCCACCCTCGCCGAAAACTCCTACGGCCTTCAGGTCGGTTACGACTTCTGATAAATCCCTCCTCAAGGGTATGCGGGAGACGGGTAACCGTCTCCCTTTTTTTGTGGGCGCGCCTTGCGCGGGGAGGAGGTTTTGGGGGAACATATAACAGAGCGCATTACTAGGGATTATCATGAAGTCGATACCGATTACCGATGTGAGCAGCCTGAAAAATGAGCTGAAAAGGTACAAGATGGGGAAGAAGCTGGAGATCCCCCGGTTCAATCAACTGGCGCGCATGGCCTACATGGGGCGACTGGTGATGACACCGCTGGATCCCGAAGACCCGTCCTGCAAGTCCTTTTTGGTGCATGTTCAGGAGCCGCAAGGACTGGCGGCGCATTTCATCGATCTGGACGAGGACCTGCAGGATACCATTCTGATCCTCGACGGTGAGCAGTCCATGGCCATGGCAGGGATCATGCAGGCGGGCGTGGAAGAGCGGGTGCTCTGGCATCAGACCCTCAATGAGCGTGACTTCTATTTCTCCGCTTTTTATCGGCCGAAGGATAAAGAAGCGCAGGATGGGGCCGTACAGAGCTGATTGGGGCGGATAAGTCGTTTCGACTGGATGCGGTTTTGTAAGTCATGCGAATTCGCCTGATTCATTTGGGGGTGCTTGCCCCGGAGGCTCTGCACCGTGCTTATGTTGGTTTGGCGGAGGCGCAGGGTGAGCAGGATGTGCCCATCCTGCTGTTGGCGCAATCTGCCGCCCATCTGAGTCTGGGGGCCGCGCAAGGGCCGGCTGCGGAGTTGGATCGCTCGGCTTGCGAGCGGCTGAAAATTCCAGTTGTGCAGCGCGCCCTGGGTGGCGGTCTGGTTTGGGTAGATCCTGGTCAGTTGAGTTATTTCTTTATCTTTCCGTCGGCCACGCGGGTGCGCCGCGCACCTGAACTGTTTGCTCTGATTGCCCCTTGGGTGATCGCTGTGCATGCGTATTTTGGCCTGAAAGTGGCGGCGCAGGGGGGGCATGATTTCTGGTGTAAGGGGTGCAAGATCGGTGGTACCGGGGCCGCGACCATCAGGCACAGTCTGGTGTTGGGCGGCAGCTTCATCCTGGAGGCGCAGTGGGCGTCCTTTGTGGACTGCGTGGCGGCGCCTTCGGCAGGTTTTCGCACATGGCTGTTAGAAGCGTTGCAGGAAGGGCTGTGTAGCTGGTCGCCGTTATTGGGCAGGGTGGTCAGTCCCGAGGCTTTGCTGGAGGCCTGCCCGGCGTTGCTCAGTGGCGCAGGCTGGGACGTCGTTTTTCCGACGACGCCTACTGAAGCCGAGCAACGTGCGATGGTGCAGGCGGACTTGGAGGACGTGGACTGGAACCAACCGGCCCGTCGTCGGGTGCCTGCCGGTATCAAGCTCAAAGCGGGTGCTTTCTTGACGGAGCGGCATTGGCTTGATGGTCACTGGCTGCGGGTATGGACGGAAAATGGTACTTTGCGGCGCGTCGCGGGTTCGGTCTGGCCGACGGAGCAGGAGAGCCGGTTAATAGGCCTGCAGCCTGCCTCTGTCCAGCTTGGTGAACAGTTGCGAGAAGTCGTCGGCAAAGATGTTTCGCTCTGGGGTGAACGACTATTAGAAACGGCAGTTTGGGCGGATTGAGTCTGTTGGTGCGGGTGGTTTTTCCAAAATCAATGCAATGGAGGTGGCCTGGTGCCCAGTATCAGTGATCGGATGCGCAAGCGTTTTATTCTCATGGCGAGTGATCCAGAGCTGCGCGCGGTCGTCGTGACGACGACGCCCGAAGGCTGGGAGATGACGGAGGCGACGGATCTGGACGACCTCGGCGATTGGCAGGAAGTCCTACTGCATCGTTTTATGCTGCTCAATCTGGATGATCCGGAGATTGCGGATCCTATTGCACTGATTGACACCTTGCGGCGGGAATATCAGTTGAATATTGCGGTATTTTGTCTGGGCGGAAGTCAGGAACGGCGGGATGCGGCGCGTTCGGCGCGGGCGGATCGTTTTTTTGATCGAGATGTGGGTTTACAGCGCCTACCGGAGTTTTTTGCTCAGTTTGGCTGGTAAGTGTTGGGGGTCCTGCCCATCAGTTGAAGCACCGATGGGCGCTACCGACGGCGAGGTATTAACCGACTTTGGCGTGAGCCTCGGTGTCCAACAGCAGGTCGTGGCTTTCGCTCTGGCCGCCGGCACTGACAGTGAGGGTGGCGATACGGATGCCGGCGTTCTTGAAGGTAATTTCGTAGGAGAAAATACCGGGCAATTCGAGGCTGGCTTCTTTCAGCGTCTTGCCTTCGCAGGTGACGCTGATCTGGGCGCTGCCCTTGCCTTCCAGCATGGCCTGAATCCGGAAAGGATGGCCGACGACGCGGCGATAAACTTGCGGGTCGCGGTTGGCGTTATATTGCAGGTTGTTGAGTTTGACCATTTTGATCAGATTCGTACTCATGGTAGCCCCTTCTTAATCACGCTATAAAATGAATTGTACACACATTCAGTTAAAACTCTTTTATCCTAGATGAAAACCGCCCGGAGTGATAGCAGGCGCGGCTGTAAATCCCATCAGGAGTGATGATGACTAAGTCAAACGAATTAATAAGCACATTAGATGCAGCGCACGAGCGGATTGAAGCACTGGCGCGGCAACAGGTTGCCGGAATGGCATTGCCGGAGTTGGTGGCGGCGGGTGTGGCGGAAGCGGCAGCGATGTTGCGCATCATGCTGACCGCAGAGCACAAGCCCTATGCCAGTGATGCGGATTTGCTGGAGTTATGGAAAACGCTGGTGAAGGGCTTACCCCACTGGAATACCATTCGCGATAATTGCCGTGAACTGGTTTATTACCAGAATTGTTTGAACGCAGAGCGTGCCGATGCGTTGCCCGCGCAGCCGGAGCGCATGGTGATTCATACTTTGCGGCACATTTTTCTATATATGCGCAGTTATGCTGAGCAAAATCATGAGGGCAAGGTATGAGTGCGACGAAAATGGCAGGGGGTAACGGCTTGCGCTTGCTCCTCGAGGAGCCCTTTTATCAGCCGGTGGCGAATGAGGTCGGGGTATTCATGGCGGCCTGGGGTCGGCGTCTGCCGGTAATGCTCAAGGGGCCGACAGGCTGCGGCAAGACCCGCTTTCTGGAGCACATGGCGTGGCGCCTGAAGCGACCGCTGGTGACCGTAGCCTGCCATGAAGACCTCACCAGTTCAGATCTCGTCGGACGCTTTCTGATTGAGGGCGACGAAACGGTCTGGCAGGACGGCCCGCTGACTAAGGCGGTGCGGGAAGGGGCAATCTGCTATTTGGACGAGATTGTTGAAGCGCGTACTGATACGACGGTAGTCATTCACCCGCTGACCGACCATCGCCGTTCTCTGCCCATTGAAAAGCTCGGCGTGGAAATTGTCGCACACCCCGATTTTATGCTGGTCATTTCCTACAACCCAGGCTACCAGACGGTGCTGAAGGACCTCAAACCCTCCACCAAACAGCGGTTTATCGGGATGAACTTTAATTATCCGCCCGCTGATGTGGAAACGCGGATTGTGATGAAGGAGGCCGGTATCGATGAGGCCCGGGCCCGGGCACTGGTAGCCGCTGCAGGCAAGGCCCGTAACCTGAAGGAACAGGGCTTGCAGGAGGTTACCTCCACCCGGGCGCTGATTTATGCGGGCGCATTGATGGTGGCGGGGCTCGATGCGCTGGAGGCCTGTACTGTGGCGATCATTAATCCGCAGACGGACGATCCGGAGTTGGGCGAGGCGCTGCTGGAGATTTTTCGGACCTTTTTCCCGGAGCAGGGCTAAGGAGCGCCCATGTCGGCGGCGACGGAGGATATCCTCGACCATCTGGCGGCCGTCAGCTTTGTGGCAGGGCGGGATGCGCGAGTGGCTTTGCCGGCGGTCACTGCATTGGGGGAGGCGGTAACCTTACATTACTTGGAGACCGGACGGGATTTGTTTTTCTATGACCGGGAAGCAGGCAAGGCGTTTTTCCATGCCACCGCCGATCTGGTAAAGGCCTTCGGAGGCCTGGACCCCTGGCTGGATCAGGCGCGCCAGTTTCTCCGTCAGCGCGGCACCTTTCGGGCGGCGGTGGGTTTCTTCGCGCAGGCCAGTGCGGTACGCCGTGGTTGGGGTGCAGAGGGCGAGGCGTTGTGGTTTGCCTTGGGAGCTGCTTGGATTGACCGGCATGTGGACAGCGCGGCGTCCTATTTCCAGATGCCTGCAGCCATTCTGTTTGGCGATGCGGGAGTTGAGGGGCTGCGGGCGTTGTTGACGCCTGCCGACTCCCTCGCCAAGGGGCGTTTGGGGCTGGGGACGTATCTGGACGGTGCCACCAAAGTGCGCGGTATCTGTGGTCTGGCGGGGGTGGCGGAATGGGCGCGGCGCGGCGGCGATGTGCTGGCGGCGGGAAGGGTACGCGGTGAGGCCTGGTTCCGGCTGGAGAGTGATGAGTCGCGCAGCTTTTTGTTGGAGGTCCTGCCGGGCTTTCGTATGGGAACCCACAAGCGGCTCTTCGGGCTCCTGCTCCAGGCCTGGACCGGGCTGCATCCGCCCCTGGAAGAGGGAGAGTGGAGTCTGGAGGGCGGCCGCGCCTTTGTCGAGACCGACGGGCGCAGCCTCTTTGTGCCGGCGGTGATGCCCGACCGGGAGGAGGCTTTGTTGGCCTTCTATCATACGGGCGCGCATCTGGCCTTCGACAGCTATGAGCAAGACGCCATCCATGCCCTTTTTGCCGAGATCGGCGTGCAGCATCCGCCTTTGGATCCCGACCAACGGATCACCTGGCGGCCACTGTTCGCCCAGTTTGGCGACGATATGATTCGTTTTCAGCTGATTTTCGATCTCTGTGAAGATTTGCGTGTGGATAGCGCACTGGAGCGGGAGATGCCTGGTTATCTGGCGCGGGTGCTGCGGATATCCCATCAGCGCAGCCGGCCGGAGGGGGCTGCCGGGTGCTACTATCAGGCGGCCATGAACATGCTGGAAGATGCCATGGCCGGAAGATTGCCTGGGGATCTTGCCGTGTTGATGACGGCACAAACCGGTATTGTTGACGCTTTCCGGGCAGCGCTCACCCTCTATGCGGCGACGGATTTGCCACCGATCTCCCTGTCTGAGCGCGCCCGCGCCTATCTGCCCGGCCATTCGCCCAATGTGGCACGACCGGTGTATCCGCGCCAGAAGCGCGATACGGATGTTCCGGAGATGGATGGCGGCGGTGAGCTAGGTGCCGCTGGTCATGAGGAAAAGCCGCGAGAGGCCCCGCAACAGGCAGAAGGCAATGATCCGGATATGGATATCCCCCCTGAGGATATCCAGGGGACCGGTGGGCGGGTTGGGGTCGGTATTCCCATGCCCGCCAAGGTCATGGGCAGTGGTCGCGGGATACAAGGGCTTAAAGGCGGCTGGCCTTATCGCGAATGGGATTACCGTCAGCAGAACTATAAAGAGAACTGGGCGCGGGTGCATGAGCGTCCCCTGCGTGAACGCGATGAAACCAAGGCTATCGCCATTGCCGCCGAATATGACGGCACGTTAAGGCGTCTGAAGTGGGCTTTGCAGGCACAGAAGCCGACGCGGATGGCGCCGCGCCGTCGCCAGTACGAGGGTGACGAACCTGATTTGGAGGCGGCGGTGCAGTTTGTGGTGGAGCGGCGCGCCGGGCGTTCGCCCAAAGCCGGTATCTACCTGCAACGGCGACCGCAGCAGCGAGATACTTCGGTACTGCTGCTCGCCGATCTGTCCACCTCCATTATGGCGGAGGCTGGAGATTCCGGTGTGCGGGTGGTGGATCGCCTGCGCGCGGCAATGCTGCTCTTTGGTGAGGCACTGATGGAAGTGGGTGATCCTTTTGCCCTTTACGGATTCGCCAGCAAGTATCACGACGAGGTCTTGCTTTACCCCATCAAGCGATTCACCGACAAATTTGATGCACGCGCGCGAGCCTTGCTCGGCGGCCTGTCTGGGCGGCTGGCGACGCGCATGGGTGCCGCCATCCGCCATAGCTCGCGGCTCATGCTGCGCAGTCCGGCGCAGCGACGTTTGCTCCTGATTCTGTCGGATGGCCGTCCGGCCGATTATGACGATGGCGGTGACTCCCGCTATTTGCAGGAAGATACGCGCATGGCGGTGAAAGAAGCGCAGGACTTGGGTATCCACGCCTTTTGCATCAGTCTCGACCCGCGTGGTGGCGAATATCTGCCGCTGGTCTTCGGGTCGGGGCACTATCTCGTGTTGCCCCATATCGACAGCCTGCCGACGCGTTTGCCGGAGATTTATCTGCGCTTGCGGGGCCACAGCGCATGACGGGCGAGGCGCAGACGGTTGCCAGCAGAGTGAACGAGCAGGAGATGCTGCGTCCGCAAAGCGTCGCGACTCGTCGGGCGGTCTTCGTCGGGGCGGCGCGTTACCGGCGGGCGAGCTATGGGAGTAACCATCCCCTGGCGATTCCGCGGGTGTCCCTGACCCTGGACCTCATCAATAGCTATGGGGCCATGGCGCCGGAAGAATACCGACAGGGTCGCCCGGCCAGCCATCGGGAGCTTCTTGGCTTCCATACCAAAGATTACATACAGGCCTTTGAGCGTGCCCAGTTTCGCGGTGGCGTGGAGGACAGCGATCGTCGGTGCTATCAGTTGGGTACGCTGGAGAATCCTTATTTCCCCGGTTTTTTCGATACCGCCTCCCTGGCTACCGGTTCCGGCGTGCTCGCGGCGGAAGCCGTGCTGGAAGGCGTAACCGCCTTCAGTCCCGCGGGTGGAATGCACCATGCCGCACCGGGCCAGGCCCGCGGCTTTTGCTATTTCAACGATCCTGTGTTGGCCATCCAGCGTTTGCGTCGTGCCGGTTTGCGGGTGCTGTACTGGGATATGGATGCCCACCATGGTGATGGGGTGGAGGCGGCCTTTGCGGAAGACCCCGACACGCTGACGGTCTCCCTGCACATGGATACGGATTATGCCTATCCCTATCAGGGCGGGAGACTCACCGACTGGCCGGGATTGGCAGTTAATCTGCCGTTGCCCAAAGAAGTGAATGACAGTGAGTATGCTCTGGCTTTTGCGGTGTTGTGGCCTCGTCTTTTGCAGCACTTCGACCCAGATGTCGTCGTTTTGCAGGCGGGCACCGATATCCTCGCACCCGATCCCTTGAGCAAGCTCCGGGTTTCCAACGGCCTATTCTGGCAGGTCGTACGCCAGATTGTGGCGGAAAGTCCGCGTCTGCTGGTGTTGGGCGGGGGTGGTTATCATCCCGTTGCCCTGGCGCGTTGCTGGACCGGCCTTTGGGCGATATTAACGGGGCGTTCGTTGCCCGCGGAATTGCCCGCTACCGGGCAAACGCTGCTCAAGGCGGTCGAATGGGAACTGGACGATGCAGACGCACCGGGCTATGGTCAACAGTTCCTGGCATTGCAAGACACACCCCGGCCCGGCCCGGTGCGTGCCGAATTGCGCGAACGCCTGGATTTTTTGCTGCACCATCATCCCCTCTTTGCCAACAGGAGTAGCGCCGCGTGAATGCTGCGGAAAATGGATTGATTCCGGGGGCCGCCAGTAGTGCCGGTACCAAGGCCTATGTGGGGCGCTTCGCCGGAATCCTCGCTGACGAACACTTCAGTGACTTTTTAAACACCCGCATCAAGCTGTCCTCTCTGGGCGTTGGCACCTTCCCCGGCGCCGTGGACGACGTGACGGATGTCGCCGTCGCGGCGATTGTGGCGCAGGCCTTGCAGTCGGGCATCAACGTTATCGACACCGGGGCCAACTATCGTTTCGGGCGGGCCGGTCGGGCGGTCGGGGTGGGAATTGCCAAGGCGATGGCGGCCGGTATTCAGCGAGAGGAATTTTTTGTGGTCGGGAAGGGCGGTTTTTTGACTTTCGCCGACGGACGCCCCGAAGATCCGCTAACCTTTTTTCGGGAAAAAGTGATGGCCAAAGGGCTGGGTAAGGAGGCAGACCTTGCTCAGGGCGTCCATTGCCTGAGCCCCGAATATATCGCCTGGCAACTGGATACCCTGCGTGCGCAGGTGGGGCTGGAGACTCTGGATGTCTACCTGATTGATCAGCCGGAGGTGCATATCCCGGTGATCGGCAAGGGACCGATGTACGATAAGCTGATCGACGTGTTCACCATGCTTGAAGCGGCGGTGCAAGCCAACAAGATTCGCTATTATGGCATTTCCACTTTCAATGCCTGCCGGGTAGCGACGGATGATACCCTGTTCCAGTCCCTGACCAGTCTTATCGGGCTGGCTGAAAAAGCTGCGGGGCAAGGCAACCGCCACCACTTGAGGGTGGTACAGTTACCCTTTAATGCCTTGATGCCGGAAGCTTACACCCGCTTCAGCCAGGTAACGGGGCAAGGCAACATCGGCTCGACCATCCAGGCGGCTTTTCAGCTTAAACTGACCATTATGGCAAGTCATCCTCTCGGTAAAGGATTACTGGCGCGGGAAGAGGTGCCTTCTCTGCTGGAGGCTATGCCGGAACTGGCCGATGCCGCGCAGCGCGCCATCCAGTTCGTGCGTTCGACACCAGGCATCGGTGTGACGCTGGTGGGGCTTAGCATGCCTCGGCATCTCGCCGATTTGCTGGCGGTGGCCAGTCAGCTTCCTCTTCCCAAGGGGCGCTATCTGGCCATGTTTGAGAAGGAGGAATAGCAAGCACCAAGTGGGTTCCGGCTATTTTTTTGCGGAGTCCGCTGGTTCCTGCCCCAGCACACTTTTGGGGGCTTTGGTCATTGCGGCGAGCAGGCGCTCCTGTTCCGCGAAAGAGAGGCGGCGCTGGCCTGGCGCAAAACCCTTTTGGGTGGGGGCATTGGTGGCAGGGTGGCCGACCCGTTCGCCCTCCTTGGCTTGGGTATAGTCTTGCAACTCGCGCTGCCATTGCGCTAGCTGCTCGCCGGTATTCACGCGTCCCTGGTGGTTGGGCGGGGCGGCCGGCGTTTGTTGGGCGAACCAACTGGCCTTGCGCAACTCCTTATTGTTGGCGCTGATCCACAGGCTAACGCGGCTGAGGTCTCGGAGCGCAACGGCGCAGAGGACAACGGCAAGGCCAATGGCCCCCCAAATTAGGCCTAGAAAGGCCAGCATAATCACACCAGCGCTGGCCAACGGAAAGGCCCAGGCCCAAGGCTGTTCCAGATAGAAACGATGCGCGCCAACAGGAAATAAGCACCAGTATAGATAACTCCTGAGGGATTTTTTCTGGAGTTTTTGCAAGCGAATTTGTAAACTCTGTACCCCAGCGCCCTGCAGGTCGAGCTTTTCCCAAGCTTTGGGCATGGGTTATCCTCCATTAGTACTGTATTGAAGCGCTCAGATATTACCTCTAAACTGGTGAAAAGTCGCGGGCGACTTAAGGACTTCCATGGCAGACAGGCGGTTACAGGTTTTTCACACCGTGGCAAAGCTGCTCAGCTTTACCAAAGCGGCCGATACGTTGCATATGACCCAGCCGGCGGTGACCTTCCAGGTCAAGCAACTGGAAGAGCAGTTCAACACGCGTTTATTTGACCGCACCCATAACCGCATCAGTCTTACCGAGGCTGGCATGGTGGTTTATGAGTATTCCGAGCGCATCATCTCGTTGTATACCGAGATGTCCAATCGAGTCGGGGAAATGACGGGTGATCTGCGCGGGTATCTGCTCATCGGTGCCAGCACGACCATCGCCGAATACATGCTGCCCCGGGTGTTGGGCGACTTTAAAATGAAGTATCCCGATGTACAGGTGCGTCTGCATGTGGGTAATACGGATAAAATTGTCCACATGATTGAGGATAACAGTATTGATCTGGGACTGGTGGAAGGTTTGATAACCAACAAGAGCCTCGCCACCCTCAAGTGCTGCATGGACTCCATGGTGGTTATTGCCGAGCCGGATCATCCCTTGGGTGCCCATGAGGGTGTGACCGCGCAGGAGTTGCTGGATTATCCTTTCGTTTCCCGTGAGGAAGGATCAGGCACCCGTGAAGTGACTATGGAGTATTTGCACCAGGTCGGCGTGGACGCCAATGATCTGCATATCACCATGGAATTGGGTAGCCCGGAAGCGGTCAAAGGGGCGGTGGAAGGCGGGTTGGGGGTGGCTATTGTCTCCGAGACGACGGTTCTCAAGGAGTTGGCGCTGGGTACTTTACTGGCGCGCCCCTTGAATCCGCCGCTGGCCCGCCCCTATTCCTTCGTTTATCAGAAACAAAAATTCCGCAGTCTGGTGATGGATGAGTTCCTGGAATTCGCCAAAGACCGCTGTAGCAGGGACATACTATCCGTGCCGGTGCGTCGAGAGGGCTGATATGAAGCATTTTGCCGTGGTGCAGCACAGTTACTCCGAGTTTCTGGGCATCGTGGAGACTCAGCTGGAGAAGCGTGACATCGGTTTCAGTTACTTCCGGGTTTTTCTCAGTAACGAGCTGCCAAGCAACGCGCTGACTTTTGATGCGCTGTTTTTGCTGGGTGGTCCCATGTCTCCGCTCGAATCCGACAAATATAAATGGCTCACTCAGGAACTCAATACCATCACCATTTTCCGCAAGGCAAAGCGGCCGGTGGTGGGCTTTGGTCTGGGCGCGCTCTTGCTGGCCCAATATGAGGGGGCGACGTTGCACCTGCAGCCTTATCATAACGCCTATTTTACCACGGCCCATGCCACGGAAGCAGGGCGGGACGACCCGCTGGCGCAGGCGGTGGACGGCGCTCAGGTAATGGTTTGGTCACCGGGAACCGCTACCCTGCCGGAGGGTGTCAAGCCATTGGTGGTGGATGACGATGGTCGCTGGATCGCCTTCCGCCCGGAAGAGGGGGTGGTGGGATTGCTGTTCCGGCCGGAGATGAAGCCGGGGCTGATCGAAGATATCCTCATGGAGGAAAACCGTGAAACGCCCGAGAATATCGGCGAACTCCTGGGGCAGGCGCGGGCACTGTGGCCGGAGATGCAGAAAACCACGGACCGGGTCATCATCGCCCTGGTTCGCGAGTTGTCTCTCATGACGGAGAAACGCAAGCCACGGGTATTCTCCCTCAAGGTGGATACCGGGAATGATGTATGAATAGCCGGGAGCGCCATTTTCTTCGTGTCATGCGTAAGCTGGGAGACGCGGAGCAGGAACAGTTGCTGGCCTTTGCCGATTTTTTGAGAAGTCGGCAACAGCCAGAAACATCGGTGCTGCATCAGGAACCGAAGATTTTGCCCGCTAAAGAGGGTGAGACCGTTGTTGGCGCGATTAAACGCCTGCGGGAAAGCTACGCCATGCTTGATGCCAAGGAGATGCTCAACGACACCTCCAGTTTGATGTCCAGGCATGTGATGGGCGGGGAAGCAGCGGAAACGATCGTTGTTGAATTGGAGATGATGTTCAAACGTCACTATCAGCGCTATCGCGGCGCTCTGGAAGACGCGTGAATTCACGTTGCTCCGGGTGATTGCGCCAATGTCGGATATTCATCATCTCTTGCAGATTCTGCTGCACTTTGACCAGTACCTGATAGTGTTTCTTCAGGAATATGGGGCTTGGGTCTATGCCCTTTTGTTCCTGATTCTCTTCGCCGAGACAGGACTGGTGATTATGCCGGTTTTGCCGGGTGATTCCATGTTATTTATCTGTGGTACCCTGGCCGGTGCGGGCATCATGAGCGCGTCCTGGTTGTTGGGTCTGCTCGTTACGGCGGCAGTGCTGGGCGATGCGGTGAATTACTGGATGGGGCGCCGCTGGGGTGCCCACCTTTTTGGCGGGCACCTGCTCAATGTCAGGTACTTGGATACGACCCAGCGCTTCTATGCACGACATGGTGGTAAGACGGTGATCATCGCCCGATTTTTGCCCATTATTCGCACCTTCGCACCTTTTGTGGCAGGTATTGCCACCATGCCGTATCGTCGCTTCTTTGGCTTCAATCTGATGGGCGCTTTCCTGTGGGTGGGGGGCTTGCTGGGTGCCGGTTATTTCCTCGGGCGTTTTCCCTGGGTTAAAAGTCACCTGAATATAGTGATTGTCGCCATCATTGTGATTTCGCTGGTTCCCGCGGCGCTGGCTTGGCTGCAACAGCGTTTGCAGCCTTCCGAGCATCCTTCCTCCCGCTAGGCCTTTTTGTCTCGCCGTGTGCTGTTGCGCGTGCCATGCGCCGGGTAGCGCGCTGTACCAGCCAGTTAAACAGGGCCTGCTGGTGCGGGTCATCGGCGGCTGTATGTTCCGGGTGCCATTGGACGGCGAAGATGTCCGGATTGCCGGGCATATCCACTGCCTCAATGATGCCATCCCCGGCAATAGCGTTGATGCGTAGTGTGGGGGCCATATTCGCGATGGCCTGGTGATGCCAGGAGGATATCTCCAGAGTATCTCGCCCGACGATGCCCCCCAGCAACGTGTCCGGCAAGACAATGACCTCATGCATGATGGGATTATGTTCAGCATTGCGGTGGCAGATGCGGGTGCCAATACTTTTGGGCAGGTCCTGGAGAAGGTCGCCGCCCAATGCGACATTAATAATTTGCAGGCCGCGGCAAATGCCGAGCATCGGGATACGCCGGGCGATGGCCTCTTGCGCCAAAGCAATCTCAGCGGCGTCGCGGTCTGGGTGCACGGCATGGATGCTGTCGTCGCATGCTGCGCCATAAAAATCGGGGGAGATGTCGCCGCCGCCAGTGAGCACCAAGGCATCACAGCGCGATAAAATGATGCGGGCTTCAGGGCACTGGGGTAGGAAGACGATGGGTAACCCGCCCGCCCGACAGACGGCGGCGGCATACTGCGGGGCGAGGGAAAAGGCTTTGCTGTTGTGCTCGTATGCGCTCAGAGCGATGACGGGAGGCTGCGGGTCACTCATGGCGCGGACTCCCGTCCAGGGTCAGGATAGGCGCATAGAGTTCAGGACGGCGATCACGGAAGAGGCCCCACTCCAGCCGCTGTGCGGCGAGGGCTTGCAGATCGAGATCGGCGTAGAGGATGGTCTCCTCCTGCTCGGCGTGGACTATAAGCGCGCCGGTAGCATCGCTGATGAAAGATCCGCCATAGAAGGTGATCTCGCTTTCCTGGCCGATTTCTCGGCCCACCCGGTTGGCAGCCACCACGGGGACCAGATTGGCAGCAGCGTGGCCCTGCATAACTCTGGTCCAGTGCTCGTGGCTGTTGATTTCCGGAGCCTGGGGTTCAGAGCCGATGGCGGTTGGATAGAACAGGATTTCTGCGCCTTGCAGCGCCATCACCCGCGCCGCCTCCGGGAACCATTGGTCCCAGCAGATGGCGACGCCGAGGCGTCCGTAACGGCTGTCAAACACACGGAATCCCGTATCACCCGGACTGAAATAGAATTTTTCCTGATAACCGGGGCCATCTGGAATGTGTGCCTTGCGGTAAAGCCCCAGATCACTACCGTCGGCGTCAAAAACCACGAGACTGTTGAAGAAGGCGTTATTGGCGCGCTCAAAAAAGCTGACCGGGAGCACGACCTCGCGCTCCCGCGCCAGCTTTTGCATGGCGAGCAGGGCGGGGTGGCTCTCGCGGGGCTGCGCCAGGGTCAGGAAGTCGGGGTTCTGGTCTTTGCAGAAGTATGGCGTGCTGAAAAGTTCCTGGAGGAGAATGATCTGGGCACCCGCGTCCGCCGCCGAGGTTACTTGGCGCAGCGCCTTGGCGATATTGTCGGTCTCGTCTTCCCCTACGGCCATCTGAATGGCTGCTACTTTTACCCGCATCTACCACCTCGTTCGCCATGGTCGATCAAACACCGCTCTGAGTGTCTTTAAGATAACATAATCGAGCGCAACAGCCAGTTGAGAGCATGCGGTCTAATGGGAGTTATAAAGGGCTACCCTCCTTAATACGATTAAGCTGCACGACATCTGTAATGTTTCTATCCACATGTGGCAGCGGAGCAAGCGATACGATAGCTATCGCTGCTTTTCCTGCGTTGTCGCGCCAGCGGTAGGCCTGAATGGGGGCCGCGGGGGTACTGCTGCAACTGCCGCATCCGCCTGAATCGCAACGAGTGCCACAGTTTTTAGGGGCTCCGACCAGTACCAGTTCTGCCGCGCCTCGGCGCTGCCAGTAGGTCAGCATATCCTCGACCAGCCTGACAGAAAGCCTTAATTCGGCGGCGATCTGGCTGGCGCTGGCCATACCCTGTCTCTGCAGTAGCTCCCGAACCGCGAACAAAGGTTTCATGCTGACGCCGCCTTCTGGTTCAGAGAGGGCTTCGCTAAGGTGGCCGCGCGCTGTCCATAAAGCCGCAGACCAATGACCAGCAAGGCAAAAGCTGCCAGTACCCCTATGATCCATGCTCCAGAGGAGCCCGGATGTTTGGCGAAGGTGCCCGTTTGGTAAATCAGCGTGCTCGCTCCCCAGGCCAGGCTGGAGCCATACAGCAGGGAGAAGATCATCCAACCCCAGCCGACCTCCCGGCGGAGCGCGCCCATGGTGCTGGCGCAGGGCACGTAAAGCAGCACAAAAACCAGGTAAGCAAATGCCGAAAGGGCGGTGAAGCTGGTCGCGATCGCCTGGAGGGTGACGCTTTCCGCCCCCGAGGCCTGTTGGGTGGAGGCGGTGGATTCCATGGCGGACAGGCCCAAAGGATCGTCCAGCGTGGTAATAAAGGTAATGGCATTAGTGGGGATTGTCTTGAGCGCGCCCCAGAGTTGCCCGGCAATGTCGGGATCGCGGTAGGTTGCCATCAGGTCGGCTGCATTCTGCCGCTGATAAACACCATTCAGCGTGCCGATCACGATCTCCTTGGCGGCGGCCCCTGCGATCAGCCCGGAAATGGCTGGCCAGTTTCCTTGCTGAATCCCCATGGGCGCAAAAATCGGCACCAGCGCACGGCTGCCTTGGGCGAGCAGGGAATGGTCAATGTCGGTACTGCGCAGCCCGTGATCTGTCCAGCCTATGCCTGGGAGAATGAAGAGCACCACGCCGATGACCGCAATCACCCGGCCTACCCGGAAGGTGAATATCTTCAGGCGTTGCCAACTCTGCAACACCACGCTCCGGATGCCGGGCAGGCGATAGGGCGGTAGTTCCATGACAAAGGGCAGCGCCTCACCGCGCAAGGCGGTTTTCCCGAGCAGCCAGGCCGTTAGCAGGGCGACGATGATACCCAGCACATAGAGGGCGAAGACTACCTGTCCACCATTGTTGCGAAAGAACACCACGGCAAAGGCCATATAAATGGTCAGGCGTGCGGAGCAGGACATGAAGGGTTGTATCAACACGGTCAGGATACGTCCGCGCGGATCTTCGATGATGCGTGATCCCATGATGGCGGGTACATTACAGCCGAAACCGATCACCATGGGAACAAGCGCGTTGCCGGGCAGCCCCAGACGACGCATCAGACGATCCATGGCATAGGCGGCGCGGGCCATGTAACCCGAATCGTCGAGCAAGGCCAGAAAGACGAAAGTCAGGCCAACGGGGGGAATGAAGGAAATCACGAGATTCAGTCCGCCGCCAACGCCCCCGGCAACGAGAGCGATCAGCCAGGTGGGTAGCCCCGTCTCCAGCAGCACATGGCCGACCCCGTGAATCAGGAGCGCAGCGGAGGCTTGATCGAAGAAATCTAAAAAGATATTGCCGCCGCTGAAACTGACGACGAAGATCAGATAGAGCACCAGCAAAAAAACGGGAATACCGAACCAGTCATTCAGTACCACATGATCCAGCAGGTCGGTGACCCGCTGGCGCATTCCAGTATATCCGTTACGATGCAGCGCCGTGGCGGCCATTTCCTGCGCCCAGCCGAAACGTTGGTCCATGATCAGATCGGCAGGAGTTTCAGCGCTGCCATCCTCCACCTCCGTGATGATTTGTCGCAGAGTATGTTCCATCCTGAAGTCGGCGGGTTCGGCGCTGCCTTCGAGCAGGCGCAAGGCAGCGAAGCGCCGGCGTACGGGATTGCTGTCCGGCAGCAAGGCGGTCAGGACACCCAATGCCCGTTCTATCAACAGGCCATGGGGAGGCGGAGTACCGTGAGGTGCTTGCCTAAGTGCCTGCGTCAGGTTGTCCAACAGATTACCGCGTCCCTTGCCCCTGCGGGCGACCATGGCTACCACCGGTAGACCTAACGCTGCGGAGATCTCAGTCGTGAGCAATCCCAGTCCCTGGGCCTCGGCCTCATCAACCATGTTCATTACCAGAACCATCGGGCGACCTGTTTCCAACAATTCGGCAGTCAGGGTCAGATGCCGCTCGAGATTGGAGGCGTCGACAATGTTGACGATTAGATCGACCGGTCCGTCGAGCAGGTAATCGCGCGCCACTGCTTGATCTTCGCCGCCTCCCCCCAGCAGGCTGTACACACCCGGCAGGTCCACCACGGAGACCTTGCGCCCGTCCAGGCTCATGCTGCCGCTGCGTCGCTCCACGGTAACGCCTGGCCAGTTGCCTACCTGCTGATGGGTACCAGTCAGCAGGTTGAACAGAGTGGTTTTACCGCAGTTCGGATTGCCTGCCAGGGCAATGATCGGCAGTCCCGCTGTGGCTTGAATTTCATGGTTTTCTTCGTGACATGCACTCATGCCTGCCCTCCTGTATTCCGGGAATCGGCCCCCGGCAAAACTTCCACCTCAATACGCTGGATGACGCCCCAGCCCAGTGCAAGACGTGCTCCACCCACCTGCAATACCGCACCGCGTTTGCCCGGACCATGGACCACGCGGATATCGGTGCCTCGGCGGATGCCGAGCATGCGCATGCGTTGCAGCATGCCTTTGCCGCCGGTGACATCGCGTACTCTGGCGCTGTCGCCCAGTTTAAGGTCTCCTACGAACAGGGATGGATTCACTGACTCGGCCTCCGCATTCAGAAAAATTCCACATGCAAACGCACCATACCGACGGTCGCATCAGGAAAATAGCCGTTGGGATGCTGTATATATTGCAGATCAGGCTGCAGGTTGAGGTGCCCCGTGAGTTTCGCGACGTAGGTGAGTTCGTAAGCCGTCTCGGCGTTGCGGATGGCTGTGGTTTCCCTGCCAAGGCTCTCTGCCACTGGATTGGGACGCAGCCAAGTACGCGCCATACCGATGGACAGGCTGTCATCCGGGCGATTGGTGAAGGGGTGACCCAGGCGTAGACCCAGTCCCAGATACCAAGGGACTGGATTGATGTCCTGTGGCGCACCACCCATCTGAACAAAGGCCCCCAGCCGACGTTCTCCCGGCAGGCTCCAGTTCCCTTCGGCGATGGCATAGACGCCCGAAGTTGTGGGGGAGAGCCCGTAGCGACCCGGGTCGGACAGCTGGTAATGCCAGGCACCTGCTTTAAGGATGTACTGACCATAGTTGTCGCTGCTGTCCTCAAGATCGTCTTCCGCCTCTTTGCCCCAGTGCAGACCGCCTTCCCACAAGGCCATGTAGCCACGCTCAAAGGCAGAGACCTGATGCTGAGGAACACCTTGAAACAGTGCGACCTTGCTACTCAGGTGCTCGCCATGGATACCCGCCAGAAGCCCCAGGCCTGAGTAAGGATAGGTGGCGGTACCAGGGACGTTGACGGTCATGGTCGGCGCCATGCCAAAGGAGCTGTTGATGAGTTGCAAGGCGTTGGCGGTGACATCGAAGTAATAGTTCACATCCATGTAACCGACACGGGTATTGAGCCAGTCTGTCCAGTGCTGACGGAAGGCGGCATCGTAAAAACGGACCGCGTCGGGTGCCCAGATGTTACTGGCCGTCTGGATGTCGCCAATATAGTTCTGTTGAATGGCGCTGTTGTGAATGCCCATCAGGGAGAGGGTGAATTTACCGCCTTTCCACAGACCCGCCTTTCCGGTGTCATATCCGACGCCTATCTGCCCGACGATATTGCCCGCGCTGCCCTGCTTGATGCCGCCGGAAAAATTGGTGGAAACCTCGCTATCAAGGTGCCCGGCCCAGGAGAGACCATCGGCAATATAGTTGTAAGTGGGTAAATATTTGGGCGAAATACCGGAGATGTTCAGGATCGGTCCATTTCCGGGGGATGCGGGCTCATCCGCCGCCCAGGCATCGGAGGCGGATACGAGGATGCTGGCGCAGAAGAGGAGAAGCACAGTAGTGGGGCGGGAGAGCAAAGGCACGGGCCACCATTTAATTAATAATAAGAATGATTCGCAATATTATATAAATGGGCGTGCCTGTCAACAAGTTTTGATTCTTGCCGTTGATCTACATCTTAACTCCTTGACTGAGCGGTCTCAGCGAATCTCCTTCAAAACCGCAGGCAAATCCGTCTTGTCTGGAGTGCCTTTAATAATTTTCACGGTGTTATCGCGGCGTGTATAAATCAAGGTGGGAACGATTTTTTGCCCGGTAGCCTTAAGAATCCCCATGTTTGAGTGGAGCGCGTTGGTGCTGGCTGCATCGGGCAGGATTTCGGCAATAGCGCCGTGATGGCTTGTCTTATCAAAGCCGCTTTCGTTTTTTTGCATGGCGGCTAGTGGGTTTTTGGCCTCTAGTATCGCGGCCGCTTTCCCGAAACTGGAGGGGGCGAGGTATCCCACCGGCACGTAGCGAACCGTAAGTTGATCCGGATGGATGTGTGGTTGCAGTTCATCATAGAGGGCATGGCAGTAGGGACAGTTAGGATCAAAGATGACATAGAGGATGTGCGGACCATGTCCCTGAGCGATCCAGCGGGCATGGTCCAGCCGTTGGAGGAGCGGTACAGCGTCTCGTACTGTGCCATTTGGGGCAGCCGCCACCAGAGGGGGCACCAAGAAGAGCAAGAAGGCAAGGAAGCCAGGCAAGAGGGCAGATCGGAACCGGAGTCCATCCCTGGAGCGCATCAAGGTTTTGCCGGTAGGTATTCGCCCCCACCTTTTCACTGTCGAAGTGTGCATCGATTTCCTCTCCATGACGATCATTCCCAAGCTTTATAAGCAATTGTCGGGCCAGTAGCTATAAGGACTGGCTCCATATCATGTCATAACTAGCGATGGGGTCTTGCCTCGAGCATGGATACGACCTATAGTCCCAAACATGGACTATGGAGCATCGATTTTGCTAATGGCTGATTTTCGACTCGATTTGGGAGGGGGCTATCGTGCGGGCGGACGCCCGCACGATACTCTGAGTCGTTGCCGTGCCTCCACGTCCAGTATGCATATCGAGCCGAACTTGTTCGGCTTTTTTATTGTGGGCAAGGGGGTAGCCTCGAAGTTTCTCTGTCTTTAATGAGAGACGGTAATGGCGCTGCATAATCAGCCGGATGGCATATTATGCAGCGGCGATTCCCAGGTGATTCGGGAGATTTAAGGAATGCAGAAGAAGCATCGCTGGCGGATTGCTGTGGCGGTATTGACGTTTCTAGGTGGGATCGGTGTGTGTCAGGCGGCGCCGCACGCGGCAGGCCACAAGGCTTTGCATCGGATCAGTCACCATACCCGCGCGGGGTTCCGCGATAAGAGCGCCTCAAGAAACCCGAAAGCAGTCCAAATGCAGTTCATGCGTAACAAGAGGCTGATGCCTGCCAGGCAGGCGAAAAAGATGGTTTTTCGACCTGTCCAGAGGACGGTATCGCGAGCTTCAAAAAACGATTATATGGCGTTGACACCGACGGCGTTACGCTTGATGCACCTCGCGCCTGTCGAATTTGCCGGAGTGGGTGCGGCGCCGCAGCACGTTGCGACTTATGACTTTAAAGTGCAATCCTTTCCTGCGGCCGATGTGGAGCAGGTGACGAACCCTGCTTTTGTCGATCATTCGCTGACGCCGGTCAAGACAGGTATGGTGACGAATGACGCGTCGGTGGATGCGGTAACCGTTACATCAGCACCAGAGCAGTCTCATTTGCGACTCGCTTTGGCGATGTTGGCCAGCCATGCCTATCATTGGGCACGCCACCCCTTGCAGGCCTTGGAAAGCAGTGGCAATGCCACTGTCGGGCGACAAGCGGTAGCCGAACTAGCCAATGATATCGCGCAAGAAGGGCAGGAGGCGGAGATGGACAGCCACTCTGGTGGCCATTCTTGGCTATCACCTCGTTCGATGGTGCTTGCCGCACTCAAATTTATTGGTGCGCCCTATCGCTGGGGTGGTATGAGTCCATCCTCTGGGTTCGATTGCAGTGGCTTTGTTAAATACATATTGGCGAAGTTTGATATTCAGGTGCCGCGTACCGCTTATGCCCAGGCATCTGAGTTGCGGAAAGTTTCCCTGGTCAATCTGAAACCTGGCGATCTGGTGTTTTTTGACACGTTGCATCGGCCTTATTCCCATGTCGGGATTTACATTGGTCACCAGCACTTTGTCAGTGCCCAGACCCCGCGTACGGGTGTTCAGGTGGCAAGTCTGAAGGACCCTTATTGGGCGGCACGTTTTGACGGTGCGCGGAGCTTGCCGGTATCCAACGCTTCCTGATGACTCAGTAAATATTTGCCCGTCACCGCCAAAAACCCCGCGCCCTGTTTTAGCCCACAGGGTCTTACAATGTGCGCAAACACGGTTGGTCGCGATGCACATGAGTGCTTAGGTGTTCTGCTCCATATCATCCGGTGTCTTCCACTCGTAACGATCAGATGCCTGACTCTGCGCAACCATGAAGTCCTCTGCGCATACAAATGTGATCCACTTTTGGAGAGTTAGTTCAGCTTGGGCGCCTTGTCAAAGGGCGTTGCCGTCTGGCCGGGCGCCGGACTCTGGTCCATGCGAGCGAGTAGACGCAAGCCGCCGAGGACGCCGAGGATGCGCGCGTGTACCGTGTCCTCCCAGCCATCCTGGGGCAGGGACCAGTATTTGCATTGGGTATGCGCCGCGCGAGGGATGCCTGGCGCAGTGTGGCAATCGAGGGCGATCAGGAGATCAGGCCAGGCATGGTCGGTTTCATCCGCCCTCGCTTCCAGCCAGTCCGCACCCAAGGCTTCCGCCAACGCGGCGGCATAGCGGGCCTTTGCCGGATCAGTCGGATGCCAGAATAGGATGCGTGCGCGCCGCTTATACATGTAATGCCCTCTTTACCAGGAAATTGTGTAAAAATAGCAGGACCGATGATAAAACGGGAGCAGAAATGGGGTGTCGGGAGTGATCGGGGAGGGAGAGGACTGGTCCGTGCTGTTGGGGCAAGGGGGGGCGTTGGCCCAGGTGCTGCCGCAGTTCCGGGCACGGGAGCAGCAACAGGCCATGGCCGCGCAGGTGGCCCATACGTTGCGCGACGGCGGTGTCGCCTTGATCGAGGCGGGGACAGGGACGGGCAAAACTTTCGCTTATCTCCTGCCGGCCATGCTTTCCGGGCGCAAAGTACTGGTTTCTACGGGTAGCAAGGCCTTGCAGGATCAAATTCTGGAAAAGGATTTTCCGTTGCTGCTGCGGGCTACCGGAAAGCCGCTGCGGGTCAGCCGCCTCAAAGGGCGGGCTAATTATCTCTGTCGGCATCGTTTGCAACGCTTCAGTGCCGAGGGCGTGGCGCTCGCTCTTGCTGCGCCTTTGGCGCGGGTGGCGGACTGGGCTGGACAGACCCGGGAAGGGGACGTTGGCGAACTGACTTCGGTACCCGAGGATTCGCCGGTCTGGCCCTTGGTGACCTCGACTCGGGACAACTGCCTCGGCAGCGATTGCCCAGAGTATGGGCGCTGTCACGTCATAGAGGCGCGACGGCAGGCGCAGGAGGCGGATATTTTGGTGGTGAATCATCACCTGCTCTTCTCCGATCTGGCATTGAAGGCGAACGGCATGGGGGACTTATTGCCGCGGGTCGAAGCGATGGTGCTGGATGAGGCACATCAAGTGCTGGAGCTGGCCGGCCGTTATTTCGGCCAGCAACTGGGCAGTCATCAGCTCTGGGACTGGGCCCGGGACAGCCGTGCCGAGACTCTGACCGAAGCGGGGGATGATGAATGCTTGCTGGCGGCGGCGGCACAGGTGGAAACCCTCACTACCGCGTGGCGAACCGCATTGGGTCCCGGTGAGGAGCGCGGGTCTTGGACTTTGCAAACGGATAAAATGCAAAGTGTTGCCTTCGCCCGTTTGCGTCAGGCCGTGGCGGAGCTGAACCAGGCCCTGACTGCGGCTGCAACACGTGGCAAGGGCTTGGAGCAATGTGCGGCACGCGGCGCAGCTTTGCTGGCGACGGTCGACTTTTTTACGGCGCACAATACCCCGAACATGGTGTTCTGGCAGGAAAAGAAGACACGTACGGTGCAGCTCCATGCCACCCCGCTGGATGTCTCAGCCTCCTTGCAGAGGCATTTGCTGGAGCCGGTAGAAAGCGTGATTCTGACCAGCGCGACTTTGCGGGTCGGTGGCAGTTTCGCCAGCACTGAGCGGGCCCTGGGCTTGACGGGTGCAAGCACCTTTACCGCCGCATCCCCTTTTGATTACGCCCGGCAGTCCTTGCTGTATATGCCACCGGCGATGCCGGAGCCTAATCATCCCACGTACACCCACGCCTGTCTGGAAGCGGCGGTCCCGATCATTGAAGCCAGCGGGGGACGGACTTTTTTTCTCTTTACCAGTCACCGCGCCTTACAAGAAGCGGCGGCGGCCTTGCCCCAGAGGTTGTCCTTTCCCATCCTGGTGCAGGGGAGCATGCCCCGGCCCCGCCTTCTGGACCATTTTCGCAGTTTGGGTAATGCAGTACTGTTGGGTGCCGCGAGTTTCTGGGAGGGAGTGGATGTGCAGGGTGAGGCGCTCTCCTGTGTCATTATCGACAAGTTGCCTTTCGCAAATCCTGCGGACCCGATTCTGCGGGCCCGCACGGAGCAGTGTCAGGCAGCGGGCGGCGAGCCTTTCCGGGAATTGCAGATTCCGCAGGCGGTCATTGCCCTGCGCCAGGGGGTTGGGCGGCTGATTCGCTCCGAGGCGGATCGCGGAGTGCTCATGCTCTGTGATCCACGCTTGCGCACGAAGGGCTACGGACGGATATTTCTCGATAGTCTGCCGCCCATGCAGCGTGTTTCCGATCTCGATGCAGTCCAGGCCTTCTGGCGGGGAAAAGCCTGATGGACGCGCGCCGTTTCCTGGCCATGGATACAGCTACCGAGGCCTGCTCGGTGGCCGTCAGTACGGCAGATGGGGTGCAGGAAGAGTTTGTCGTGGCGGCTAATGGTCACAGTCAGTTGTTGTTGCCCATGATTAAACGGGTGCTGGATCGTGCTGGCATCACCCTCGCCGATATAGAGGCCATCGCTTGCGGCGTAGGTCCGGGTGGCTTCACCGGGGTGCGCATCGGTGTCAGCACCACGCAGGCGTTGGCCATGGCCCGAGGGTTGCCTGTCTACCCCGTCTCCAGTTTGCAGGCACTGGCTGCGACGGTGCCGCAGCCACAGATGCTGGCGGCGCTTGATGCGCGCAGGGGTGAAGTTTACGCCGGGGTGTTCTGTCAGGATGCGCAGGGGATCCCGCAGTTGCAAGGTACGGAAAAAGTCTGTGTACCCGATGCCGTGGATTGGCCTGCTGCTGGTCAGTGGTGGGGGTTGGGCACTGGCTGGCAAGCCTAT
The DNA here is from genome assembly GCF_028215975.1 of Acidithiobacillus ferriphilus. Lineage (NCBI taxonomy): Bacteria > Pseudomonadati > Pseudomonadota > Acidithiobacillia > Acidithiobacillales > Acidithiobacillaceae > Acidithiobacillus > Acidithiobacillus ferriphilus. The sequence goes on along the minus strand of NZ_CP116458.1, from coordinate 1,995,881 downwards.
CATGCCTGCTGGCAGGGCGCTGGCATACTCGGTTGGAGTGGTGACAGTTTGCCGCGGGCCGAGGCCGTATTGCGCCTTGCCCAGGTGCGCTACCAGGCAGGAGATTGCGGCATTTCCCCAATATCGCTGGAGCCGCACTATATCCGTCCTTCTCTGCCGGAGGAGCAACAAAAATGAATCTGCGCGCCATGCAGGCCGGTGATCTGGATGCAGTGGCGGCACTGGAGTCGCATATTTCGCCGGGACCTTGGACGCGGAACATTTTCCGCGATTGCATGCAGGCGGGCTATGATGCCTGGATTATGGAGGATGACGCCGGTGTGTTGGTGGCCTTTGGGGTCTTGTCCACGGGTGCGGCCGAGGCGCATATCCTTAACCTCGGTGTGGCGCCTACCTTGCGCCGACGCGGTTTCGGGCGACACATGCTGCAACATCTTCTCTGCCGGGCCAGCCAACTGGGTGCGCAAAGGGCCTTTCTCGAAGTGCGGGTGTCCAATACCGGTGCGCAGGATCTGTATCGTTCCCAGGGTTTCCATGAAATCGGGGTGCGTTTGAATTATTATCGCAATGAAGAGGGTCGGGAAGATGCGCTGGTCTTGTCCTTGTCGCTCCTGCCGTCCGTAAATCAACTCAAGGAAGGTTAATCTTTTATGTCGTTATCCCCTGTTGCCGCGGCCCCGGCTGACGCGTTTGTTGACGCAATTCAGCGTCGCCGCACCTTTGCCATCATCTCCCATCCTGATGCCGGTAAGACGACGCTTACCGAAAAACTCCTGCTCTTCGGGGGCGCGATTCAGTTGGCAGGGACGGTCAAAGCGCGCAAAAGCAATCGTCACGCCACCAGCGACTGGATGGCCATTGAAAAGAGTCGCGGCATTTCTGTCGCCAGTTCGGTGATGCAGTTTGAATATGCCGAGCATGTCATCAACTTGCTGGACACGCCGGGTCATCAGGACTTCTCCGAAGATACTTACCGGGTACTGACAGCGGTGGATTCGGCATTGATGGTGATCGACGGGGGCAATGGCGTTGAGGCACAGACCATCAAACTGCTGGAGGTCTGCCGTTTGCGCGATACCCCTATCATCACCTTCATGAACAAATTCGATCGCGAAAGCCGCGATCCCACCGAATTACTGGATGAAGTGGAGTCGGTGCTGGGTATTCAGTGTGCGCCGGTAACCTGGCCCATCGGCATGGGTAAGCGTTTTCGCGGGGTGTATCACCTGTTACGCGATGAGGTGTTGGTTTTCGCCGCTGGTGGGGAAAACCGGGAGCAGACGGTGGAGCGGATTGCCGGGATCAATAACCCGGAGCTGGACCGGCGCTTTCCCGAAGAGATGTCCGAATTGCGGGAACAGGTAGAATTGCTGCGTGGTGCCTCCCATCCTTTTTCTCTGGAGGGTTTTCTGGAAGGGCAGCAAACGCCGGTGTTTTTTGGTTCGGCCATCAATAACTTCGGGGTGCGGGAATTGCTGGGGGCCCTTATCGACTGGGCGCCTTCACCTCGCCCCCGTCCCACCACGGGGCGGACGGTGCGGCCTGAAGAAGAGGCTTTCAGCGGTTTTGTGTTCAAGATTCAGGCCAATATGGATCCCCAGCACCGTGATCGGGTGGCCTTTCTCCGGATCTGTTCCGGGCACTTTCAGCGGGGCATGAAGATCAAACATTTGCGCCTGGGTCGGGATATTCAGGTGCATAATCCCATCACTTTTCTCGCCCAGGAGCGGGAACTGGTGGAAGAGGCCTTCGCTGGCGATATCATCGGCCTGCATAATCATGGCAGCATTCAGATCGGCGATAGTTTCAGTCAGGGTGAGGCCTTGCAGTTCACCGGAATTCCCTACTTTGCGCCGGAGCTGTTCCGACGGGTGCGTCTGCGTAACCCCCTCAAGGTCAAGCAACTGCAAAAGGGGTTGCAACAACTGGCGGAGGAGGGCGCTACCCAGGTCTTCAAACCACTGCAAGGCGGGGATATGATCTTGGGTGCGGTGGGCGTACTGCAATTTGATGTGGTAGCGGAACGGCTGAAAACCGAATATGCCGTCGACGCGATTTTTGATCCGGCGGCGGTGCAGGCGGCGCGCTGGATTCAGTGTGATGATCCCAAAATACTCGCCGAATTTACCCGCAAGCATGGAGAACAGCTCGCCGAAGATGCGGGAAATCGTCTCGCCTATCTGGCGCCTTCCCGCGTTAATCTTGATCTTACTATGGAGCGCTGGCCACAGGTGGTGTTCCACGCTACTCGGGAGCATGCGGGAAGCTGATCCAAAGCGAAGGAGGAAGAAGTCATGCTTCGATGCGTGATATTTATGCTGATTGGCGGCCTGTGGCCCCTCGCGGTGCTGGCGCAGGATCTGGAATCCCTGCGCAATCGGGCCGAGCAGGACCCAGCTGCGCTGGCGCGGTTGCAGCGGGCAGCATCAGCGCGGGATGCCAAGGCCGCCTTCTACCTCGGCACCCTCTATTCGCCCCTGATCACCCGCCAGGAACATACCGTCGTCAAAGGCTGGCCGCAAACTTTGCACTGGTACCGTCAGGCGGCTCGCCTCGGATGCGCCCGGGCGGATTTTGACCTGGGTCTGGTTTATGAAAAGGGCCTGGGTGTCGCCAAAAATACGCAACGTGCCGCAGTGTATTTTTCCCGGATGGCGGCCATAGCCCGTATAAAGACGGCGCCGCCCTCTTCGGCAAGTTCAGCAGTTGGGCAGCACACGGGTATCCATAGGGACTAGGGCGGGTCCGCAGCCGTTGATGCCACTCAAAATATAAGAATTATCCAAATCAGTGGCACGCTATATGTTTGACATTGGTCCAAATAATGTCTAGAAACAGACGGGCGCTTCCCCAGGAGATCGGGTCGGAGCGTTCGGAGCGCATTCACAATTTTGGAGGAGGTGTAACGTGAGCAAATGTCCTATAATGACTACGTCCGCCGGGGTTCCAGTTGCTGACAATGAGAACAGTCTCTCCGCCGGACCGCGTGGCCCGCTCTTAATGGAAGATTATCAACTGTTTGAACGTATGGCGCATTTTAATCGCGAGCGGGTGCCGGAGCGCGTGGTGCATGCCAAGGGCGCAGGTGCCTATGGGCAGTTTGAAGTGACCAGCGATATTTCCCGTTTTACCCGCGCCCACCTATTTTCTGCCATCGGTAATCGTTGTGACTTATTTTTGCGTTTCTCCCACGTGGCCGGAGAGCAAGGCTATGCGGACACCGTGCGTGATCCGCGCGGTTTCGCCATCAAATTTTACACGGAAGAAGGCAATTGGGATCTTGTCGGCAATAACACGCCGGTTTTTTTTATCAGGGATCCGCTTAAATTTCAGGATTTCATTCATAGCCAAAAGCGTCGTCCAGATACTGGCCTGCGCGACAATACCATGCAATGGGACTGGTGGAGTCTATCTCCAGAATCCTTGCATCAGGTCACTATTTTGTTCTCTGATCGCGGAATTCCTGCCTCTTACCGGAATATGAACGGATATGGTAGCCATACCTTCAGCGTCTGGAATGATCAGGGTGAGCGCTACTGGGTAAAATGGCATCTCAAAACCATGCAGGAGATTAAAACATTACGGGCAGAAGATGCGGCGCGCATTGCCGGAGAGGACCCCGATTTTCATCGCCGTGATCTCCATGCAGCCATTGCCCGTGGTGAATTCCCGCGCTGGCAAGTGCAGATACAGATCATGCCGGAAAAAGATGCGGAGACTTATGGGATTCATCCATTTGACTTGACCAAAGTCTGGCCGCATAAGGATTATCCGCCCCAAGAAGTAGGCATTCTTACCTTGAATCGAAACCCGGAAAACTTTTTTGCCGAGGTGGAACAGGCGGCTTTTGAACCAGGTAATTTGCCGCCGGGTTTGGGCGTATCGCCGGATAAGGTCTTGCAGGCACGCCTGTTATCCTATGCGGATACGCATCGGTACCGTATCGGCATTAATTATGCGAGCCTGCCGGTGAACCAGCCTCATTGTCCCGTGCATACGTACCATCGCGATGGCCATATGCGTTTCGACGGCAACTCCGGAGGAGCGGTAAATTATGAGCCGAATAGCTTCTCTGGACCCGTACAGGCTCCTGGATATCGTGCACCGCCTCTGAAGATATCCGGGGATGCCGATCGTTATGATCATCGCCAAGGCAATGAGGACTACCAGCAGGCAGGTGACTTATTTCGCTTGATGAACGCCGATCAGAAAGCGCAATTGATCGGAAATATTGTCGGTGCCATGCGTGAGGTGCCCAGGTTTATTCAGATCCGTCAGATTGGCCACTTTATGAAGGCGGATCCTGCCTACGGAAAGGGTGTGGCGGATGGGTTGGGTATCGATCTTGGCGAAGTGGAATCATAGACCTGCATCATGTCGGTGAGACCGATGGGGTTTCTTCCCATCGGGCCGCTGGTGTAATGACCAGCCATGGTTCTTTCGGCTGAGTTACTGCGCCAGCGTCTGCGCCAGGCGCCGATACTGGATGGCTTCCGCCAGATGCTGGGTACTGATCGGATCACTCCCTTTCAGATCCGCGATGCTGCGGGCGACGCGCAGCACCCGATGGTAAGCGCGTGCGGAGAGGTGCAGGGTCTCGGTGGCGCGGCTGAGCAGGCGGGTGCCCACCGCATCCAGGGCGCAAAACTGCGCCAGCCGTTCGCCCTGAAGTTGTGCGTTGCGCACCTGCTGGCGTTGCCACTGGCGATCAACGGCCTGAGCTATGCGTTCGCGCCAGTAGGCGGAACTTTCGCCCGGTGCCGCTTCTTGTAAGGCGCTCACCGGCAGGGCGGGCACTTCCATCTGGAGGTCGATGCGGTCCAGCAGCGGGCCGGAGAGCCGGCTGCGGTATTGGCTGACCTGCGCCGGAGTACAGCGGCACATCTGCTGCGGATCACCGAGATGGCCGCAGGGACAGGGATTCATCGCCGCGACCAACTGAAAACGGGCCGGGAAAGTGGCCCGCCGCGCCGCCCTGGCGATGTGGATTTCTCCGGATTCCAGCGGCTCCCGCAGTACCTCCAGCACCGCACGGGGGAACTCGTACGCTTCTTACGCTGAAACAGACTGGCCGCATAGCCGTAAGCGTTCAGCGAACCCACCCTTGCGGGTTGGCGCCAATCAGGGTAATGCGGTTTTTTTCCAGTTCCACGGCAGGAGTTCGTGGAGTTTTTTATTGGGCCATGTGGGGAGCTTTTCGAGCACATCGCAGAGGTAAGCGAAGGGCTCGATACCGTTGAGTTTGCAGGTTTCGATAATGCTGTAGAAGGACGCGGCACGCTCGCCACCGGCATCATTTCCAACAAATAAAAAATTCTTGCGTCCAATGGCCACGCCCCGCAGCGCCCGTTCCACCGGGTTATTGTCGATGCTGAGTTGACCTTCTTCCAGGTAGAGGGTGAGTGCCTTCCAGCGTTTGAGGGCGTAACCGATGGCTTTGGCGATGCCACTTTTAGGCGCCACTTGCATCTGGGTTTCGCTGAGCCAGGCGCGGAAGGATTCCAGCAGCGGGCCAGCTCGCTGCTGGCGGGCTTCGGCTTTCTGATCCGGCGGGGAGGCTTTGATGTCGGCCTCGATGCCATAGAGTCTGGCGATCCAGGCCAATGCCTTCTGCGCCACCGGACTCGGACCCCGCTGTTCCACGTCATAGAAGTGACGCCGCACATGCGCCCAGCATCCGGCTTCGATAACTTGTTCCTTGCGGTAGAGGGCATCATAGCCCCCATAGTCATCGGTCTGGAGTATCCCTTTCCAGTCGCCCAGGAAGTGTTGCGCGTGGATCCCCTTACGGTCTGGGGCATAATCAAAGACCACGATGGGATGTGGGGCGTCCGCCTGACTGCGATACACCCAGAGGTAGGCCTTGTTCGTCTTGCCGCTACCGGGATGGAGCACCGGTAAGGGGGTTTCGTCGGCGTGCAGGATAGTGCCCTCCAGCAAGGCCATTTTGCAGGCTTCGGCGAGCAGGCTGATCCAGTATTCGCCCTGGCCCAGCCAGCTGCAGAGGGTGGCGCGGGAGATCGGGACACCCGCCCGCAAGTACTGGGTTTCCTGCCGATATAAAGGCAGGTGATCCACATGTTTCGCCGTCATCACGTGGGCCACCAGGCGCGCTGTGGGTAAGCCCTTGTCGATCACCTGTGCCGGTAATGCCGGACTTTCGATGGTACCGCAGGGGCGGCAGGCCAATTTGGGGCGGATATGACGAATCACCTGGAAGCGTCCAGGGATATAATCCAGTTTTTCGCTAGTCTCTTCCCCGACGGTTTCCAGGAGGCCGCCGCACTGCCCGCAGGTACAGGTCAGAGGATCGTGATGCACTTCCACTCGGGGCAAAGTGTCGGGCAGCTGCATGCGGCCGGGGTGGCGGCGGGACGGGCGTGCAGGCGCTACGGGTGCTTCGGTTCCTGGGCGGGAAGCCGTCACCGCCGCACTGTCTTCCAGAACGGTTTCGAGGATACTTTCCATCGCGGCGATTTCGGTATCCAACGCTTCTTCCCAGAGGCTGATCTGGTCGGGAGAGAGTTTTTCCGAACGGCGACCGAATCGCCAGCGCTGCAGTTTGGCGATGGTGCTTTCCAGGCGGGCGATGGTTTCATCGCGCAGGGCGATAGCCTGTTCCTGTTGGGCGATATACCGGGCGCGTTCTGCCCATTCCGCTTCCTTTTCCTGTTGCTTCTGCAGCAGGCTCAGCACCAGATCGCGCAGCGCTTCTGGCTCTGTAGGAATGGGGATGGAAGTCCTTGGATTCATGGAAGAATAGTACCCAAAAATGGGGATTTATACAAGCAATTTCCGTCACTTATAGCAAGGTAGGCAGGCATTTTTCCAGGGCCGGCAACGGGGTCCACGGCCGCCCCTCCACCAACATCGCCCACTGTGCTGTGGAGAGTTCCACGGCGCCGGTATCGGCTCTAGGCCAGTGCAGTCGCCCCTGATCCAGACGGCGGTAGATGAGCCAGAAACCCAGACCGTCCCAGAGCAAGAGCTTCAGACGGTCACACCGCGGCGATTGCGGAAGACGAAGGCGTGGCCGCAAAAGGAATCCGCTGCCAGTACCCCCTGCACCTTGGCCGCCAGACCATCAAAACCCAGGCGCATATCCACGGGCGCTGCCGCCAGCCAGATACGACTGCCCGGACTCAACCACATGGGCTTTCGAGGACGCGCACCAAGGTGTGCAACCAGCCTGCATCCATCGGCGCAGTCAACTTCAGGCTGCGGCCCGACAACAGATGAATCTCCACGGGCGAAACAGACGGCCGGACCGGTGCCAGAGTGACCGGCAAAAACCCTTCGGTCCCATGGACCATCGGCCGCGGTTCTACCGCATCGGCAAATCGCTTGCGCCAGTAATGCAGATACCGTCTTGGACGGCGTTATGCAACTCCCAATTTGGGGTTAAACGGTTTCCCCGACTTGAGGACGCCAAAAGCCAGATGCAGGAGCTTGCGCATGGCCGCGACCACCACTTGCATGGGGCGTTTGCCTCGGGCCAATAGCCGGTCGCAAAAGGATGCGATGATGGGGTTGTGTCGCTTGGCGACCACTGCCGGCAGGTAGAGGGATTTGCGCAACAAAGCATTCCCCGCCTTGGCGATGGGGGTCTTTCCTGCCCATTGACCCGACTGGCGAATGCGGGGATTGAGGCCGGCATAGGCAACCACCTGTTTGGCAGAGTGGAACCGCTCCAAGGGGCTGAGAAAGGCCAGCAAGGTGGCGGCCGTGTTGTCCCCAATACCAGGGATACTGGACAGCAACTCCTGTTGGTTTTTGAGATCGGGGTGTTTATCGATATGGATCTCGATCTGCAGGCGTACCATCTCGATCTGCTGATGAACAAATTCCAGGACGGCCTCCACAGACTTCCGCGCTGGCCCCTCGGCCGCTTCCAGTCGGCTGTTCTCCATCGTTTGCAGTGCCAGGAGGTCCTCCAGACGTTGGACCAGGGCCTGGAGGGTGACGATCTCCTCAGCCGGCGGCACCCAGGGCGCAGGACGGTGCATCCGGCAATACCGGGCAATGAGCCGGGCATCGGCCTTGTCCGTCTTGGCCCGGGTCAGTTCTGTCTTGCCGAAGGCATGGATCTGGGCCGGGTTGACCACGCTGATGAGGATCTGCTGTTGCGCCAGAAAGCGTGCCAAGTCCCGCCCGTAGACGCCCGTGGTCTCCATGCAAAGATGGGCTTCCTGGGCGTCGTGCCTGGTCAGCCACTCCAGGAACTGCTGATGTCCAACGGGTGTGTTGGGGAAGACCTTACTGCGATACTTGCCCTCAGCGTTCAAGAGAGCCACATCGAATTTGGTCTTGGCCACGTCGATGCCAACGAATAGAGTAGGATGAGTCATGCCAATCTCCTTGAAAAGATAACGGCGATCTACGGACCATGCCGGTTCAACCTTATCTGTGCAGGCTCTTGCCCAGGGCAGGCCTTGGATACCGTCCGAACGGGTGGCAAAGGTGAGGCGAGCGATTAATCTGCATTACAGGATTGATTCCTTGGGTGACAACCAGTTTTGCCCGCCTCGCTCCGGGGATCAGCCGAAGGGTACCAATCCACAGGGACTGGTTCCAAGACATAAGGGTGGCTACGGCGATCCCTTCCTGCGCACAGTAATTCTTGGCGGAAAGGCCGCTCGCCTGAAACCCGTCTACTTGTTGCCGCCAATAAGCGGTCTTCTCGTCCTTCGTCATAGCCATCCCTCCTCGCTGAACGCGGATCAGGATCGGTCAGGCCAGAAAATTTGGGAAGGTGGGTTGCTTAAGCGCTTACGCATAGCCAGCATCATGATGTTTTTGCAGCTTTGCGTATGTATAGAGGATTTCCTGATACCGCGCGATATAAGCGCCCACCAGAAACGCCAAGTGCGCTGTAGGACCATAGGGGTGATACCCATCCACCACGACCAATATGGAAGAGCATCCGCCGAAGAGTGCCATCGCATCATCTGCCGTGATGGACCCCGCTTTATTGAGTACACGGGTCACCTCCTCATGAGCGTCTTTCCAAACCCGCTTTGCTTCGCTATGTTGCGGGGGTGCGTCCGCAGGAATAGCCGCCGCAAACAACGTCCGCAGATAGGATATGGCGGTTTGCCGCGCTTCTTCAATATCACCCATCACTTGACCATGCTTTGTAGTGACGGTAAGGGCAACAAAGAACGTCTGGTCCGTTTTCACCCCCGAGCATGAAGCCGCCCTGCGCACTTGGCTCAAGATTCGTGGCCGGCCTGACCCAGACGAGCGGTTATCTGTTGATGACGGACCAGAGCACACCCATGCAGTCGGTGATCCTCTACCACGAGATCCGCGCCCTCTCCCGGGCCGCCATCCAAAAACCGCAAATGGGTCCGCACTTGCTCCGTCATACCGCCGCCAGTCGCTGGCTGGGCATGGGGATGGATATGGTGCAGGTGCGGGACTACCTCGGGCATGGCAATCTCACCATTACGAGCCGCTATGCGCATCTCCTGATCCCGGAAATGTAGACTTCTTAGGTTTGATATCCGTAGATTGATTTCTCAGAAATGGCACAGCCACTTCTCTTTCGCATAGGAATTGGCCATCTATACGCCTTATGCAATTAATGTTGTAGGATAATTTCTTATATCTCTTATCAGCAATAGCATCATAGATTATTTTATGCGTCACGTTATTCATTACAATTCCATGATAATACTTGTTTTGGGGAATCACACTACTTTTGTTATGAATTATCTTTTCCTTGCACGAAAACAAAGTTTCGTTATGCTCCTTGATAGCATACATAGTGTGGTATGCACATTGATAATAACCATTCGTTGATCCGTCTTCTCTCCATATAGCGCGTGTTAGCCCTCTATCAAGACCCCTATAAACTGGAATGATGCCATTGTTAAGGCGCATAATAACATTTTGAGGTGTATCTAGAGCAAGAAGTGCTATCGAAATTATTACGGAAAACCCTACAAAAGACAGGAATTCCGCAGACGAATCATCTCCATTTCTCATTCCAGCAAACAGCATCAGCAAAACGGTGTCACATAACACAAAGACGCCAAGAATTGTGGCAAAAACACTTGTTGTATGTGAAATTGATGAAGGAATAACATCCATAAATATTATCCATATTCCATATATCCCACCAAAAAAAGCGGCTACAGGAACAATCAACCATGCCCACACACTCCTTTTCGGGTTATCATAAAGAGTAATTGCGAGTAGTCCAAAAAGTATAAGCAAAAATGACTCTACAAGCAACAGCCCTAAATGAGACCAGTGTAAAAACCTAAAAAATTTAACATAGCTCGGCCATTCCTTTATTGGATAGCCGCTAGCGTATATAGATAGTGGTATTAGAAATGATATCACGAACATGAAAAAGATTTTTGTTTTACGTAGCTTTTTACTGGGTGTGGATGAATCAGTTCTCACAAATTCCGATGCAGCAAGCCCCATGAAAATTGGAAATATCGTAAACAATGTGATAATTGCAAATAACATGATAATGACCTCTGGATTTAACTTCCCAAATAGCATCATCATATATTCTGGACTTCCGGTGACTTTGTATGACCACTCAAATGAAGTGGCAAGTCCAAGCATTATCGATACCATGGCTACCGCTACTGAACTTGGTATGGTAATGTGATGAATAAACCTTGCAATAATATAAATAGATGTATTTTTATTTTTTATCTTATGACTGGTTGTGGTTGACAAAATATACTCCCTTATTTATCGGGTTTCTCGTGTCACGCATTGGTCACGGGCACCTTGCTTTGGTGGTGATGAAGTTGAGAACCATTTTTCAATACAATACAACGTATGGTTATGGCTTATGATTTTACTGCTGGACGTCTTCAATTCCTTTTTGCCATATACGCAGTAAGCCTTCGGATATATGTAGCCGCTACCTTTTTCTATCAGTTTCTCTGGATAGTTATCTACATAGACTCCATAATATACTTTCTTTGGTTTATTTTCTACACAAGAAAAATAAACTTTTCCATCATTCGGTATTTCATAGTCGTGACTTTTATCGCATTTTATCGCCTTTTCCCCGTCTACTACCAAGCTGAATGATAGCGGCTTCCGATAGCCAATCAAGGTCAGAAAAAATTGTTGTGGAACTTCGAATATAATGAGAATAGCGCACGCCAATACGATTAAAAATAGTGTCACAACAACGAAATTATCGCGATCACCTATTAATCCGACAAGCATACCACATAACGGGATGAGCAAAATGACGCTTATTAGGACCACAGACATCCAAAAGGAGTTAACCTCTGCAAATGACTGGTCGTGAAGCATACCAATTATCATAACGAGAGAAACTATCTGGGCAAACCAGAAAGTCAATATGGCTATCACGCATGATGACGCAGGAATTTTAACATGGACGGCCTTTTCTTCCTGGAAAATTATCACCGGCGCAACGTTGGCTGCGGATAATGACATGGACGCAATCCAGAATAGTAAAAGAATTACATACAACGGGAGTCCATTGTTGGAAAAAACGATTATTGTCATTACACCGTAGATGGCGGTTAAAAATAGGCTAAATAAACCAAGAATGATATAATTTTTTGCTATGAATTTAGAAGTAGGTCTTGAACCTATAATTAGTCCAGCGAGCCATATCGCTACGAAGAGTGCGTAAATAGTATTATTTTGCCAGTACAGTGGGACCCATTGGGGGCTGTTCCAGATGTATTTAACTAGCCATAATGCAATAAGAATAGGCAGATAAAGTGCCCATACTACCGGCATGATAAGATTGCTATTTCTAACCTTAGTTACTACTGACCTTGTGCCATTCAAGCAATTTTGCATCCAGCCAGTCGTTATAACAGGTTGGCTCAATACTGTATTTACGCTGTACCCAAGCCACCCAGAATATACTATTGCAAATAGAGCTATTGCGAGCAATACAATACCAAAGTGTGTCCCGGAGATGTTTCTGAAAATGGTAAATGGGATAATATTATAGGCTATGTGATTTGACGCAATGAGGCTAGTAGACCACGTAATTATAAATGATAGCGTTATTGATATCACACCCATCAGCCCTAGGTACTTATTTGGTAGATCAATGATTTTTCGTAGCCTGTCCATAACGTCACTAGGGCCGGAGCCTAATCCTCCACCAGGTTGGTTGTTATTAGCCGGTGTCATGGCCGCATCCCCCGCCCGGTCGCGGACTTTCCGGCCCTGCCCCCTGCGGTTCCTGGACCAGGCTCAAGTACTGGGAAATTACAATATTGGGCGTAATCTTCCAATATTACTCTCCAGATGGCAGGAGGTACCCATGGCCGATATCACAATGAACATCGGCCATGGGTGGTTCGGCGCATGGTTCTATCAGTCCTTTGTATCAGACCATGGAGTAGGAATAGAGTTTGGATCGGAAGCAAAGCCTTGGGCAACGTGTTCTGCGCGTTGGTACTCCTGTGGGGTAAGGTGGCCTCTTACTCTCGCCATGTTCTGCATCATAGGTGGAAAGCGTAAGCCGCGAATCATTGCTGCCTGCATCAATGCATAGCCAATAACCGGATTAGAAACGGACCCTCGCCCGGCAGATGTGGTGGTGCCAAGGTTGTAGAGGGCATCGGGTACCCCTGCCTGTGCGGAACGTAGCCACCAAGCGTGTGCCGCACGCGGATCAAGTAAAACGCCCCAGCCACGATTGAAAAGCGTTCCCAGGAAACTCTCGGCAACGGGTTGCCCGGCCTGAGAGGCTAACCAAGCCCAATGAGTAGATGCTATATTGTTTCCTGTGGCGTGCTCATAAAAGGCCATCCAAGTTTCGGCGTTTACATGCCCCTTTCCAGCCGCTCTTCTCAAGTTGTTTAGGTCTTCTGTATTGCCATGCAGCGCGGCTATCATCCATCTATGGTCCTGCACGAATGTTCTGGACGGATGGAAGATAACAAGCCTGTCGCCGTTGTGTTTCTGTTGTATGGCAGGAGCAGGCACGATCCCGGCTATCGCTGCCGCAGCATCGGCATTTACAACACCATATCCAAAGCGAGGTGACCATCCGGGCTGTCCTTGTTTTATAGCGCCCTGCTCAAGATAGCGAAGAATATCGGTGGTTGGGACGTGGGCTGACAAGAGCAATGCCGCCACGCCCGCCGCTGCTGGTCCGGCGGCAGAGTCTCCCAAGAATGGACGCATGACATAACCCTGCGCATTTTGTGCAGGAAACGCGACAATTGTACGATCAGGTGCTGCCAGGAGCGGTTGCTGAAAACGCTCTTCCTGTGACAGACGTGTCCAACCAGTCGCCGAGCTGGGATCTGCCTCATAATCCATGTATTGAGGGCCTTGGTTGGCAAAGGGTTCGTCAATAAATTCGTTGTGATAGTCGCTACCGGGGTCTACAGCGGCTACGGCTACCAAACCTGGTGCGGTTGCCGAATTGCCAGCGCTTCCAGAAGTATGGTACTGAAGATCTAGGGGACTCACGCCTTCGCCTTGGAATATGGCCACTAACTTGAGAGCGAACTGCTCTATTTGTGGTTTCCGATTTAGCAAGACTGCAATGCGGAGCACGCGCGGAGTATCTCTGGAGTTTTGGAAGTGCGCATGAAGTTCAGGGCACCTGCTAGACACGCTTGCTAATATACGATTATTTGTGTTCAGCAGGACTAGGCGCGTAAAGGGATTGGTTGAGCTACAGCGATCATGAAAGGGTGGAAGCGCATTGGTCCCTAACATCACCAATGCGGAGGCATGGGCAGGGAGCAAAAAACGATCATAGGGGGCGCTGCTTGTCCCACTGGATTGGCCAAAGTCTTGGGCAAGATAAGTTTTTCTGTTGATAGCCAAAGGCGTAGGGACCCAACTACTCTCGTAATAGCCACCGTTGTTATTGCCTGCTCCCGTGAAAAAAAGTACATTCGGAAATTCCTTGTGGAGGGTAGAATATCCGAGCATTTTTAGCGTTGGAGAAAAGGAGGTTGGCTGGGGGTTTATATCGTCGACGATGATATTTGCATGAAATTGGGTAATTAGGGTGTGAGCGCAGGCATTTGTTTTTTCCGGTGCACCCCCTGCACAAAATCCCAAGCGTGCAGCAGGAGCGATGTTATGGACGATCTGCATCATCCAGTCTCCTTCATCTCCCTGTGCGGTTGGCCTGCTATAAATCTGTACATTACCTGGAAGAATGTTGGCCTGTCTCAGTGCGGGGTAGTTATTTGTTCCGTTAGAAATGACGCCAACACGTACACCTTGTCCGTCAAAACCCTTGGCTCTCAGTTCGCTGGTATGCAGCAACTGGTTGAGTGGTGGAGGAATGGTTCCCCCCAGTGCCGCGCTCGTAAAAGCCATAGCTGTCATGCCTACGACTGTCTTCCAATGTGCAAGAAACATTGTCTACGATCTCCATGGTCAAAGGTTATTGATTTAGCGATATTTCGTTCTGCGCTGCCGACAAAAGTCGACGAGAAAAAGAGAGCGGATGCTCTGCACGAAATACTTCCCACTGGGCGAGTTGCAGATTGTTGTGTGTCAGGGCAACTGCAAGCGCAGACTGGACATGTGTGCTTTTGGCCTGGTAGACCTGTAAACGATTTGATTGATGGGCCTTCCAGCGGTCAATCGTTAGATCCAACGCCTCTCTTGCCGCATGTTCAGTACGCAGCGCCAATTGCATCTGTTGTTCCGTCTCATCATAGTTTGCCCAATTCGCCAAGCGTCGGCTGGTCACGTTAGCCCAAGCATTGTCATAGGCACCGAAACGGCTTTGAACCTGTGCCTGTGCGGATTGTACCGCAGCTACCGTGGTTACAGTGGGCAGCAAGGGGATGCTGAGGGATAGACCAAAGGTATAATTGCTCCCTTTAGTATCCAAGATGGCAGCAGAAGCCTTGTTGAGGTCCACACCCAGCCAATTATACTGTGCTACCAATGACAATTGAGGCCAAAAACCGGCTTTTGCCTCTGCAACCTGTTCCTGAGCAACATGAATCTGCGCCCGAGCTGATTGAATGGCAGGATCATTAAGGTCAACCTTAATTGGCGGTTTAGTAACAACAGGGGGCGGTGGAAGGGGTTCCACATGCATGATCAGTGCTGGGGGATGGCGATAGCCGATGGAGCGTAATAGCGTCTTGGCATCCTTGATCTGCTGCTGAAAATCGGAAATCAACTGCGTCTCCGCTTGTAATTCCTGCTGCTTTGATTGTAACCATGCGATTCGGCTGGACAGGCTATGGTGGTATCGTAAATATGTCAGTTGCGCCATCTGATGTTTCATGTGAACTAGATGCCGTTGCGCCATGATCGTCTGTTGATCGTTGGCCAGCGCTATATACGACTGAATAATCTGACCGAAAGTTGTATTAAACACAGATATCAGGCTGCTTTTTGCAGAACTGATCGTTTCTTTGGCTGCCTTGAAGTCCGCTAGATCCTTACCGCCGTCGAAGAGGTTCTCACTTAGATTGGCAGTAATGGCGTTATAGTAAAAACTATGCTGTGCCGATACTTGCGTGCCCGCAATGAAGGTGTTTCCTACTCTACCAACAGGTCCGTACAATTGTGCCTGATTACTCAGACTCAGGCTTGGCAGGAATGTGCCAATGGCCGCGAGTTTCCCCGATTGTGCTTGCTGTACATTGGCGGTAGCACTGACGATTGAGCCCTCATGAAGGGTGGCTATAGCAAGTGCATGCGCTAAGGTTAGGGATGGTATTGGTGAGATGTCCACTGATTCCGCAGCGAATGCTTGCGGCGCAGAGACAGCGAGCGCCACGATGGTCGACAGAAACAGTCTCCGCAACACCTTTCTTATGCTTGACATTGAATTATAATTGGCCACTGTCAGCGTATGGTGCCAATTCCAACTCGACGATCAATGACTGAATAAAAGGGGCATATCTTTTCCATCGTGCGATAGATCGTTTATACAAAGGTTCTCTAACTTGCTGATAACTTGCTGTGTTGACTACGCGCTTTGCTTTGTGAAACTGTAAACATTCCGAGTTCCAATCCAGGCCGCAGAATTTTAGAAGCGTACGTACGGTGTCCTCAGGATTGTCAACAAGTGTTTCATAGGAAAGATCAATTATCGGGAAACTCGGGAGTACCTGCCTCCAGTGGACCATCATCTGCCGATATTGGTTAAAAAACCATCCACAATCCTCAAGCTTGTTGCTAAATGCATTTCCCTCAAGAAAGTCCTGCATGTAACAGGACAATGTGGTGTCTATGGGGTCTCTAACACAATGGATAATCCTGGCACGGGGGAAAAGCAGGGCGATCATCCCAATATGCAAAAAGTTGTAGGGCATTTTGTCGGTGACGCGTAGATGTTCCTTCGCATTTTCCGGCAATCTGTTGAGATAGCGGTAAGAAAGCTCCGTTAACCCGGAAATGTCTATGGCTGGAAAATAAGAGGGGTATGGCAAGGGGGGGCGCAGATCGTCACCATCAGGCCACCAACGCGCCGTCCGGTCTAAGGTGGTCAACTCGCCAGCGCCATAAACATCCGGGTGGCTGGATAGTATTTGCTCAGCCAAGCTTGTGCCTGAACGAGGCATGCCCAGGATGAATATCATTTGTTCTCCATCTACTAATGAACGAGGAGAATTTTCCATGAGTTCTGCGGTGAACGTGTTGCGTATGGCGTTGAATTCCATTAATGTGCGATCACGCGAAAATGGTCGGATTTTGTTGCGAAAAGTATTGGCCCTTTCTAGAGCTAAAAAGGCGGCTTCAGGCTCATTAAGGCGATCATGCAGGTTGCCTAACGTATAGTAGAGTTGCGAGCGGCCATCTTGCGGTGTGTGTATTTCGTCGTTATTGAGGCGACTTTCTATATGCCGAATGGCATCTCTTCGCTCATCTTCGGTTTTCGCGATCCGACCAAGCAGTAGAAGTAGTTGTGGGTGATTCGGAATTTTCGATAATGCGGATTCGAGCACCTCCCTAGCAGCGTCAGTCGCGCCGCCACGTTCTAGCATGACAGCTTGAGACACCATAGTGTGCGCATTGCCGGGATCCATCCGGAGGGCATTTTCGAAGCATTTGGTTGCCTGGTCAGTTTTCCCCTGGCTAGCAAACATCTTTCCCAATAGAACGTGCGCATCAACCAATCCTGGTTTCAGCTGGATGGATTTTTGAGCGTACCGCACGCCATCATTGATAATTCCTCGCGCAAACAGTGCAGACGCGCGCCGTAGCCAAAGGTCTGGATTCTGAGGAGCAAGATCTATAGCCCTTTGAAATAATCCTAGTCCTTCTTCAAAACGGCCACTTTCACAAAGGACAGCGCCTTGGCCAATGAGGGATGGTATATGATTAGGGGAATAACTAAGCGCATCCGAATAGTGTTTGATTGCTTTTTCTATTCTGTGGCGGTTATGTTCAACTGCGCCTAATTCATAGTGGATGCGAAAGTCGGTAGGCGATAGCGATAGGGCTTGTTGTAGCGCAAGTGTTGCGCCAGAATAATTGCCTACCGATTTGAGTGCAGATCCTAATGTAAAAAAATATTCTGGCGAATCTTTTTTTAGGCTAACAGCCATCTGAAAATGTGAAATTGCGGCGTATTGGTCATGCACTGCGAGAAGCGATATAGCCAAAGCATGATGTACCCAGTCCACACTTGGACCAAGAGCCAAGGCTGCGCGGAGATTGTCGATTGCTTTTGGATGCTCGCCCTGTTTTTGGTGGGCCAAACCGCAAATTGCCCAGAAACCTGCACACTCTTTTTGAGCCTTTAAGTGGGGCGAGCATTCTGCTATGCACTCTCTATATTTGTTCTGGCGAAACAACCCCCATGTTTTTTGAAATAGAGAGGTTTCATTGCTTGCTGTTGGTTGAGGTTCGTCCTGGTCAATGCCTAATCGGTCAAGGTCCATAAATACTCCACTCTTGTCGGGCTTATCCATTATTTTATTTGGGTCCTATTCAAAAATAGCGCGGTCGCTGACCTAGCGCCGCGCTTACTGTAGATTGCCATCCTGGTCACTGCTTTCTTCTATCCAAACCCTAACAGGAAGGTAAAATACTCGGTTGGGTGAAATCCTGCATTAAATGTTAGAAACTGGAGCTGGTTCCGTAGTAATTGCTTCCACCTGTTCCGGTATAACTACTGCCTCCCGTCCCATAGTAACTGCTACCACTCGTCCCGTAGTAACTGCTACCACTAGTACCATAATAGTAGCTCCCACCATTTCCATAGTAATAACTGCCACCATCTCCGTAGTAACTGCCACCCTCTGTTCCGTAGAGGTAACTATAGCCAGCAGCAGTCGTGGATGAGTAGCCGCTGGAGTAACTCCCGCCTGCCGTATATTGATAACTACTTGAATAATTACCGCCATAGTAAGTCTGGTTGTTATAGTTGTCATAGTAGCCACCGTTGACGGTTAAGCCATAACTACTGTTGCTCTGGTAACCGTTAGCGCTGGTGCTATTAGAACTATACGAATAGGCACCATTGGCTGTGCTTTGATAACTATCAGAGTAGCTTCCACCATAGTATGTCTGCCCATTACCGGAACTATCATAGCCACCATTTGCGGTAGGGGAAGAGCTATAGCTGTCAGAGTAGGTGCCACCGTAATAGGTTTGCCCACTGCTGTAACTGATATATCCGCCATTGATTGTGGAGTCGTAGCTGCTACTACTTTGTTGTCCGTTGGCGTTAGTGCTGCTGTAATTGTCCGTATAGGCGCCGTTTGCTGTGCCTTGATAACTATCTGAATAGCTGCCGCCGTAGTAAGTGCTGCCCTTGCTGGTGCTATCATAACCGCCGTTAGTGGTGGTTGAATAGCTGTCACTGTTATAGCTTTGCTGACCGTCAACGGTGGTGCTGGTAGAGTTGTCCGTATAGGCGCCGTTAGCGGTAGTCTGGTAACTATCGGAGTAACTGCCGCCGTAGTAAGTGCTACCCTTACTGGTGCTATCATATCCGCCGTTGGCAGTGGAATTCAGGCTGTAACTGCTGCTATTCTGCTGACCATCAACCGTGGTGCTGATGGAGTTGCTTGTGTAGGCGCCGTTAGCCGTCCCTTGGTAATTATCGGAGTAACTGCCGCCGTAGTAGGTCTTGCCATTACTGGAGCTGTTATAGCCGCCATTGGCAGTGGGAGTAGAGTTGTAGCTATCTGTGTAGCTGCCGCCATTATAGGTCTGTCCGGTGCTGGAACTGTTATAGTCACCGTTGGCGGTGTAACTGCTGTTATTCTGCTGACCATCAACGGTGGTGCTGCTGGAGTTGCTTGTGTAGGCGCCGTTAGCGGTGGTCTGGTAACTATCGGAGTAGCTGCCACCATAATAGGTCTTACCGTTACTGGAGCTATCATATCCGCCATTAGCGGTGGGGGTGGAGCTGAAGCTATCGGTATAACTGCCACCATTGTAAGTCTGGCCGGTGCTGGAACCGTCATAGCCGCCGTTGGCGGTAGGGCTTAGGCTGTAGTTGGTGTTACTTTGCTGGCCACCTACAGTGGTGCTGGTGGAGTTATCGGTGTACGCGCCGTTTGCAGTGCTCTGGTAGCTATCGGAGTAGCTGCCGCCATAGTAGGTCTGGCCATTACTGGAGCCGTTAAATCCACCATCGGCAGTAGGAGTAAGGCTATTACTGCTATTGTTCTGCTGACCACTAGCAGTGGTTACGGAAATGTTATCAGAGAAGGTACCATTGGCAGTGCTCCCGTAAGTGTCGGAATAGCTGCCGCCATAGGAGGTCTGTCCGTTACTAGAACCGTAGTAGCCACCATTGGCGGTTGGATTGAGGCTGGAACTATTTTGTTGGCCGTCGGCCGTGTTCGTATTCCCGCCGGTTGCTGACGCACCATTACCCTCGACGCTGTCACCTGTATTTGCACTATTTCCAGGAAATGACACCTGAACATTAATTTTTTCTGTTCCTGTACCATTGTTGGTAAGACCGAAATAATCAGCTACACCATTACCGATTGAAGTTCCCAGTCTTCCCCCAATTTGACTCCCTGCTATACCACCAATAAATTCTCCCCCGACTGGATTAAGAGCTCCTCCAACCCCGGCACCAAATGCCAATCCATCCCAAGAACCCAGTGTATTGAAAAGATCTGTTAATGCTGCTTTGTCATTTCCCTGAGAATACTGATAATACGAATTCCCAAGACCATAAATAAGGGTAGCCTTATCAAAAGCATCTCCCAACTCTCCAAGATCAGTTAGAAGAGATGGGTTTTGCTGTAGGGCACTAGTTGCTGCATTGGTATACTGCTTTACTGTCGTCACAAAGACACCTCCTTGGCGCTGTTTGTTATCATGCAATTAAAAATGTGAAACTCACTGGAGCGTATCGCCTATCCATATCTCTTACTCATATATCTCTAGCAACTTACTTTCAGAAACCCACACCCATGATATTTAATTTGACCTGATTAGCACGATGTTTAAGCTATATTTTCATACAGCAGCTCGTTCTGATATAATGCATTGATTCTTATGACAGTGAGGTGTCCCATGGCGATGAATCGTGTGCAGTTTCAGAAGGGATTGTCTATCCCCGATTTCCTGCAACGTTTTGGCACGGAGGAGCAGTGTGCTACGGTCCTGGAATCGGCCCGCTGGCCGGATGGATTCCATTGTCCTCAGTGCGATAGTACCCGTCATTCCATTCTGAAAAGTGGTTCGCGCAAGACGTTTCAGTGCAGCCATTGTCGTCACCAGACTTCGTTGATTGCCGGGACCCTCTTTCAAGGGACCTGCTTGCCCCTGACCACTTGGTTTCTGGCCATTTATCTGATCAGTCAGGCCAAAACTGGGCTGTCTGCACTGGCGCTGAAACGTCAACTCGGCGTCAGCTACCCCACGGCCTGGCGCATCCATCACAAGCTCATGCAGTCCATGCAGGAACGCGAAGCGCTCTATACGCTGCAGGGTTCCGTGCAAGCCAATGATGCCTATCTGGGCGGAGAGCACGCCGGTGGCAAGCCTGGGCGAGGCTCTGAGAACAAAGTGCCCTTTGTCGCGGCCGTCTCGGTCGATGCGCAGGGGCATCCCGTCTACGCACGATTGACCGCCATCCAGGGGTTTAACAGCCCGGCCATAGAAGGCTGAGCGCGCCGTACTCTGGATACAGACTGTCAGGTCCTGACTGAGGGGCTGCCCCGTTTCAACGGAATCGCCGATGCCGGGCGGGCCCATGCGGTGATTGTCGCTGGGGGCCGCAAACCCCGGGATTTGCCCCAGTTCTGGTGGGTCAACACGGTACTGGGCAACCTCAAAACCAGTCTTTCCGGTGCCTACCATGCCTTTCGGTTTCGCAAATATGCCCAACGCTATCTCTCCACTATCACGTATCATTTCAACTGTCGTTTTGACCTTGCCTCGTTGCCCATGCGGTTTCTTCGCGCTGCCGTCAATACTGGACCCCGATCCGAGCGATGGCTCCGCACAGCGGAATCATCGTGCTAATCAGGTAATTTGATATGGCGTGCTAACAACTATTCTTACCAGGATAATGTTTCATTTTATTGCAAAATTTTCTTGTGCCATTTATTAGGATAAACAATCCGGCTATACCTATCACGATGGTGGCCATTAAACTGAAATTTGAATCTCTGGTTATGATATCTATCGCAAATACCAAACTGAGCAAGACCATTAGGATAGAGCGCCTAACTTTTAGTGCCTTTATTATCTCATTCTTTACATTTGCGTCTGGAACAATATATCTATCTTTACTAAAAGATGGTTTATATAAAACCGTTCCGTCACTTAATGTTGTGAAGTACACGTTTTCTATCCTTTGATATAAGGATTGTTCATTTTTTTGTGGCATGTTGTTTATCCTCGCTACAAAACTACTATATAAGCAACCATTGACTACCCCTGAAGTTATAACATCACATTTCATGTACTAAGATAACAGCTATCCATCTGCGAGCGCCAACTCGAACGCATCTAGATGGTTGGCATCCTTCCGAAAACTGATACACAACCCCAAAATGCTGCCAAAAATCAAGATATAACCGGTCAATAACCAGCTATCAACGTATGGAAAGGCCGTTGTTTGCGTACTTGACAATTGGGTCTAGAAAGAAATCCAGTACTGTTCTATCCCCAGTTCGAATATCCACCGTCGCCGTCATGCCTGGTCCCATCGCTTGTTTCTTGCCATCAATACGTAACCAAGTCCGCTCCGGTTGCACCCTTATGCGATAATAAAGAGTGGGTGGCGAAGTCGGTTTCGTTTGATTGGTGCCGGATTTTGCCGCTGTTGCCGACGATGGTGGCGTAGGCTGATGATTCTCACCGGCAGGAAGCTCTTGCAGTGAGTTGGAAGTCTGCGCGTTAGGGCTGATCCAAACCACCGTGCCGGGGATTTCTCCATACTGCTCGAATGGGTAGGCGGTGACCTTGATTTGTGTTTTTTGTCCCACTTTAACGAAGCCAATATCCTGACTGGGCAAGTCTGCTTCGAGGACCAGAGGTGTGTCACCTGGTATAACGGTCGCCACGGTCTGACCGGCCTGGATCACCGAGCCGATGCTGGCCACACTTAAACTCTGTACGGTTCCATCTACGGGTGCACGCAGCCAGTCCATCTGATACTGCTCAGCGGCTTGTGCTTTCTTTTTCGTCAGATCATAGCTGTCATTCACGGCCGTCTCCATTTTTTGGAGTACTGATTTGCGGTACTTCTCTTTTGCTTTATATAGTTGATCTCTGGCTGCTGTCAATGCGTCAGTAAGTTGTTGATCCTGCTTGCGTTGGCTGGCCTTCTTACCTTGATCTCTTGCCGCCTGATCATGCAATTGATCATAGTGCGAACCCGAAAGCGCACCCTCGGATACGAGGGGCGCTGCGATCATGGCGAGATGCATATCAGTGTGCGTGCGCTGCACATATTCTGCTAAGATAGCTTCACCGGCCGCCAGACTATTCTGCGCTTCACGAACTTGAGCCTGATCATCTGCGATTTCCGCCTTCTGATGTGCGAGGCTACTTTGTTCGAGGGAGCGTTCTAGGTTCAGCATTGCGGGTGTGGCTGCAGAGGCATTCAGTGCGACAGGATTCCCTGACAATTCAGCTTCTAATCGTTTCTGCTCCACAGACGTCAATGCCAGCATATCTGTTTCGGCTTTTAGAGCAGAATGGTTCACTTCGGGATTCAGGCGAACCAATTCCTGTCCTTTTTCTACGGTATCACCCGGGTGCACAAGTACTGCCGCCACAACACCCGTGTCGAAGCTTTGAATAACCTGAGTATGCGCTTGGGGCACAAACTTGCCGGGAGCAGTGGTCATGATGGGGAGCCTGCTAAAATAAGCCCACAATATGGCGATCAATAACAAGCTCGCAACGATCCAGAGTATCCATCGTGCGAAGGGGGGTGGCGGAGTTTCCTGAATCGCCAGCGCGTGCGGCTGGAAATCTCGAAGAGTCGAGGGTGTCGCTTGGGCACGGTGACGCATCCTGCGTTTTGGGCTGTTCTGATCCTCAGTGGCCAGATCTTTGGATGTGGGGTCCGTTCTCGCGGCGACGTTCATGCGGCGAGGCCCTGTTGTGTGTAAAGATGGCGGTAGACGCCTCTTTTAGCTAGCAGTTCATCGTGACTACCCATCTCAACGATGCGCCCTCTGTCCAGAACCAGAATGCGGTCCGCTCCGCGCAGCATGGACAGTCGGTGTGCGACGATAATGAGTGTACGGCCCTGACGGATGCGGTCCAAATTGTCTTGAATGATGTGCTCCGATTCATAATCCAAGGCGCTCGTGGCTTCGTCGAGAATGAGAATTTTGGGGTTGGTGAGCAAGGCTCTGGCGATAGCCAGTCTTTGGCGCTGGCCGCCGGAAAGAGACGCTCCCCGCTCACCCACGAGTGTCTCATAGCCCTCCGGTAGGTCCATGACAAATTCATGGGCGCCGGACAATCGTGCTGCCGTGATAATCTGTTCCATAGATGAGCCGGGATTACGGACAGCTATGTTTTCCCGGATGCTCCCGCCAAACAGGAAGCTTTCCTGAGGGACGACGGCGATCTGTCGGCGCAGCCAGCCTGGGTCAGCCTGCGCCATGTCGTAGCCATCCACCAGGATGCGGCCATGTTCTGGTACATGCAGCCGTTCGATCAACTTCGCCAGCGTGCTTTTACCAGAGCCGCTGCGTCCGACAACGCCGATCGTCATTCCTGCGCGCGTTTCAAAGCTGACGTCTTCAAGGACGCGTGGACCGTCCGAATGGTAGCGAAATGAAACTCGATCAAATCGTATGTCGCCACGCAACGGCGGCAGACTGGCTTTGTCGGGCAGCAGAACCGGTTCGGCAGGAGCATCCATAAGGTCCCCCAGCCGGCGCACAGCGATGGCCACCTGCTGGAATTGCTGCCACAAAGAACTCACGCGCAGCATTGGAGCGATCGCTCGGCTGGAGAGCATCTGAAATGCGATGAGCGCGCCCACAGATAGGGTTCCTTCCAACACCAGATGGGCACCAAACCAGAGGATGGCAAGAGTGGCAAGGTTGCGCAGGGTGCGACTAATTCCGTTGGAAATACCTCCCAAACGGTCAGCACGGTAGGCAGCGCTGACGTAACGGGCGAGGAGGCGTTCCCAGCGCTGCACCATGCTCGCCTCGAGGGACATGGCCTTGACGGTTTCCATGCCGGTGACGGATTCCACCAGGAATGCCTGACTGTCCGCTCCTGCGTTGAATCGCTCCTCTAAGCGCATGCGCAGTGCTGGGCGGAATACTGCAGTGGTCAACGCGATGAGCAGCATGGCGGCGACCACTACCAAGGTGAGTTCGGCACTATAGAAAAGTAGTATACCAATATAAACAAACACGAAGAGGCCATCTACCACAGAAAGTAGTGCCTGCCCGGTCAGAAAACTGCGGATGCGCTCCACTTCGCGTACCCGGGCGGTAGTGTCGCCAACCCGACGCTGCTCGAAATAACGTAGCGGGATGCGCACGAGGTGGCGGTAAAGAGCGCTACCCAGAGTGACGTCGATGCGATTGCCGCCATGGGATAGCAGTACGCTCTGGAGGATGCCGAAAATGCCCTCGAAGAGGATGATGACTAGCATGCCGACGGCTACCACTATCAGAGTGGAGCGGTTGTCGTAGACGAATACCTTATCAATGATGACCTGAATGAATAAAGGCAAACCGATGCCGAGAAGCTGGAAAAAGAATGCCGCCACCAGTATTTCCCCGAGTTCCTTACGGAACTTCCAGAGGACGGGCACGAACCAGCCGAAGCCGAAAGGACGGTTGGGGTTGGTGAAGGATAATCGTTCATTGATCAGGATTGCGTGGCCGCTATAAATCCGCTCCCAGGCTTCCTGATCCAGCCATTCTGGTCGGCCGTTGCCTTGGCGGGTGAGGGGGATGCGGTTTTTGCTGATCCGCCCAGCTACCCCAAAATCACCATTTTTCAGTTGCACAATGATCGGAAGCTTTAGCCGCTCTAAATCGGTCCAACCTAGGTTGGACGCCTTAGCTTTAAGATGGATTTCCGCACATGCCAGCAGAATTTGGGTAACGCCGATTGTTTGATGGTCAAAGCCAAGGGCACGCACGATCTGATCGGCGTCGAGAGGCCGCTGATGAAAGGCGGCAATTCGAGTGAGCGCCCATATCCCCGAAGGCGGGACAGCGTGGGTCGCTGGAGCGGACTCAAGGGCGGAAGGCATTGTAATCTAGACTCAGCCAGTGATCGCTGGGCCGTAATGGCGGCTATACATGTTACTTCCTCGTTATTATTCGGCATCCTTGGCCAGACGCTGGATCAAATGGTACCCTTACGTCGCCTTTCGGGCAAGGTAGAGTAGATCCCAAATCCCGCGATTGATGTTGGAGGCTGGTCTCGATGTGTCGCATGACGGGTATGCGAGGGGTGATTTAGCTCTAGGATGCGTTATTTTCTGACGAATCTTCAGTCGTTGGTCGGTTTTTCGCTCGATTGCCGGGGTCATACAGGCACAAATGCGGAGTGCAGGCGCAGATCTACCGCGCCGGAGGCGTTCAATGGGACGGTGGGCGGTACAAAGGAGCGTTCAGGGGGCCAGTTCGTGGAGCGTGGCGTAACCGCGAGCACGAATGTCCGCAAAGTCTTCTGCAAAGGTGGCGGCCACCTTCAGGACCCAGGCACCGGCATGGCGGATGAGCCGGCCCGGCACCTGGAACAACCGCCAACGCACGGTGGCGATGCGATGCCGCTGCCAGCCTTCGCCGAGGGCCGAGTGTTTGAAGAGTACGAAGAGGTTATGGGCAATGACACCGATCCGGAAGAAGGCGGCATTGGCACTCTCCTGACCGCAAGGCATGCGCTCCATGCCAAAGCCGATTTTTGAGCTCCTTGATGCCGTTCTCGGAATACTCGCCCCGCTGGCGGTACCAGATCAGCACGTCGGCGGTACTTCCGGTCTGATTGCTGGCGATGACATGGTAGCGGGGCCGTTCCTCTTCCAGCAGATCCGCCTGATGGCGGGGGCGCACCACGATGAGTCGAAAGGCCTGGTGCGTGGCCTCCATGCTATGCACGGTCTCCGCCACGGCACAGTCCGCATAGCGGGTCCAGGCGGATTCGGGAATCGCGGCGATAGCCACCAGGGTCGGGGCATCCAGCCTGCCGCCGATGGCGAAAGTCCTGCCGGTCTCTTCGCAGTAATTGAAGAGATCGGCCTGATAGCTGGCAGAATCCGCGCGGATCGCCGCGAGGCGATGGCCTTTCGGTAGCCGCGCCTCGCAGGCTTTCACGAAGTCGAGGTTGGCGCTGGCGGGGGCGACATTCCCTGCCCGGAAATCATCATGAATCACGACCCCGGCTTCGGCCAGATGACCCACCATGGGCATGTAACCGCGTTCACCCTTGTAGGTCCATTCGGTCGAGCGTTTTTCCGCAATGATCTGGGTGGCATCCATATCCAGCGTGTGGGCCGTGCGTCCGAACTTCCGGAGCCTGTGCTCCACCACCCGTTGATTCACCCGGTCCAAGCCCGCCAAGCCTTTACTCTCCCCCGCTCGGCGCAACCAATCTCCCGCTGCATCGCTGCTGGGCAAGCGATCCAGATGCAGCAGGCGCCGCAATGCGCTATCCCCGTGCACCATGCGCAGATCTTCCAGAGATCGGCCGCCGCCGGTCAGCATCAGAATCAGCGGCAGCACACGTTCTGTGGCGGTATAGGCATGGCCACTGCCGGGTTTGGGCATCTCCCGCTCCAGCCAGCGATGCAGACCCGCACCTTGGGCAAACTCGCCCAATAACACCAGCCCCGATTGTGCCGTCATGGATTCTTCCGTCGCGGCAAGCTTGAAAGGCAGCACGGTTCGTGCCATTTTCTGCATCGGCCCCTCCTGTAAATCTCCCGGTAGGTGAATCTTTTCGTCGAGACCATTATACCGGAAACCCTTACAGATAGGGGCCTTCAACCATTTTCGACCCTATCCAATCGCGGGAATAGGGTAGATCCCCAAATTTGCGATTGATGTCGAAGGTTGCTCTCTTGAGTGTCGCGCGATGGGTGGCTGGGATGATTTTTCCCATGGGATACGTTTTTGCTTGACGGAGCTTCGGTAGTTGGGCGGTTTCCCGCCCTACGGCTTGGTCGGCAAGGATAGGAAAACGCCGCCCATGCGGCTGGCGCTGGCCAAAGCCAAGGTCAGTCTGGAAGACATCATCTATTTTTGATGGGTACGCGAAAGAAAAACGGGAGCAGAAGCTCCCCGTTTTCATACACACCTTTACGGAACGGCTAGCCTTTTCTCTAAACTGATTACTGCGCCAGCGTCTGCGCCAGGCGCCGATACTGGATGGCTTCCGCCAGATGCTGGGTACTGATCGGATCACTCCCTTCCAGATCCGCGATGCTGCGGGCGACGCGCAGCACCCGATGGTAAGCGCGTGCGGAGAGGTGCAGGGTCTCGGTGGCGCGGCTGAGCAGGCGGGTGCCCACCGCATCCAGGGCGCAAAACTGCGCCAGCCGTTCGCCTTGAAGTTGCGTGTTGCGCACCTGCTGGCGCTGCCACTGGCGATCAACGGCCTGAGCTATGCGTTCGCGCCAGTAGGTGGAGCTTTCACCCTGTGTCGCCCCTTGCAGGGCGCTCACCGGCAGGGCGGGCACTTCCATCTGGATATCGATGCGGTCCAGCAGCGGGCCGGAGAGCCGGCTGCGGTATTGGCTGACCTGCGCCGGGGTACAGCGGCACATCTGCTGCGGATCACCGAGATGGCCGCAGGGGCAAGGATTCATCGCCGCGACCAACTGAAAACGGGCCGGGAAAGTGGCCCGCCGCGCCGCTCTGGCGATATGGATTTCTCCAGACTCCAGCGGCTCCCGCAGTACTTCCAATACCGCACGCGGGAATACTGGGAAATTCCAATATTGGGCGGAATCTTCCAATATTGCCTCCGGGTGGTAGAGAGCCAGCGTCGGAGAAACCATGAGTGAGGAAGCTTCGATGAGACTGTATAGTTGGTCAATGCAAGTAGAATTACAGGAGACCCAGCATGGCCGCTCGTAGAACGGCGGCGGTCTTGTTGACGGCATTTAGCTTGGCTATGGCCTTGCCGATGTGAAAATTGACCGTGCGCTCCGTGATGTTGAGGATATCGGCAATTTCGCCGGAGGTCTTGCCCTCACCTGTCCAGCGCAGGACCTCGGCTTCCCGCTGGTTTAACTTCACGGCCAGTGCCGGCAAGAATTTGGGCGCCACGATTCGTGACATGCAGAGATGGACGGCCTGGACCAACCACATGATATGGCAGGCCTTTGCTTGCCACTCGACCGTGGTGACGGTTTCTCCAGCGCGCGCCAAAGTCAACATGCCGCCCATCCCACTGGCATCGCGGCAAGTGTGGGCCAGTCCGGCCTGCAGCCCAAATGAACGTGCCTCTTCCCATAGCTCGCGTGCGGGCGCAAACAGGTCATCGGACCAGATGACGGGGGACGGCGAACGCATGGCATGCTGTACCGTGGGATCGATGGCCTGATATTCCTGCGCCTGATATCTGGCCTGCCAGACTGCAGGGTAGTTGCTGAACAGGGCGGTTTTTGGACGCGCAAGCGGAAGCGGCATACGTAAGCCGTAGGCGCAGTAATCAAATTCCAGCTTGCGCGCCAACTCGGCCACCATGGCCAACACCTGCCGTTCGCATTCGATAGACTGGAATGTCTGTAGGAGATCTTCCTTCCAGGGGTCCAAATGTCCCTCCTCTCAGGTGGTGCGGGGATATGTTGAGTTGTGTGCGGCCAACCGATACCCTTGCATGGATATGGCATTATCAACCTGTCAGAGTTGACACTACCGCATCATAGGGTGATTCGGTAGCCTGTTCCTAATCAAACTTTCCTGGTAGGTGATCATGACAGTGCAGAACGAAATCGCGGTAAGGCCGCAGGGACCTGGATTCATGAGGTTGTCTCCCGATGGCTATGTACGCCTGACACCGGAGCAGTTTCAGGCGATTCCCATGGTGCATCTTTTATCCGGTCTGGACCCGGATGAACCCCTCCCTCTTCACGAAGGGGCCAGCCAGACCGATATTTCCGGTTATACCGAATGGGTCAGCGAGACGGCGCCCGTCATCACCCTGGGGTGGGACTGGCGGATGGAAGGGGCGTCAGCAGGACAGGCCCGTTATCTCCGGACGGGCTTACCACGAAGCAATATCATGCTGGTGGATAACCTGCGGCAGGACCTGAGTCCCGCCAACACGGCCAAGCTACTGGAAGCGGCCATCGACAAGACGGCCTGGCAGGTCGCTGTCCAACGACAAATCATGGATAGATACGTTTGTCAACCTGTCAAGGTTGACAGCTAGACGGAAACGACGGAGATGGTAGATTCACCTTCATAGATAAACTCTATCGGAGGATAAGATGCAGGTTATATCCGGGCCAGCTGAAGTTTTACCGAGTAATCTGTATGCGAAGGTGGCCGGTTACCGCCATCAGGTCTTTGTCGAGCAGCTTGGGTGGGCACTGCGCACGGAGAACGGGATGGAGTCGGATCAGTTCGACCGGCCGGACACCGTATATGTGGTCGCACAAGACGACCAAGGTCATGTATCCGGCTGTGCCCGCCTTCTCCCGACCACGCGCCCCTACCTGTTGGGTGAAGTCTTTCCCCAGTTGCTCAATGGCCTGGCACCGCCATGTTCTCCCGATGTTTGGGAGCTGTCGCGCTTCGCGGCCGTGGATTTGAATGACCGAGCCAGGACACCAGGGCAGTTTTCGTCTTCGGTTGCGCGAAAGCTGCTGGAGGAATCCATCGCCTGCGCGGTCTCGCATGGAGCGAAACGGCTGATCACGGTGTCGCCGATCGGCGTGGAGCGGTTGTTGTCTCGATCTGAGTTCCATGCGCATCGTGCAGGGCCGCCGATGATCATTGATGGGCATCCGATATTTGCATGCTGGATAGAGATATAAATCCCAGAAAACAAATATCGATACTTACCAAATTATCCGAATACCATAATTGCAAAATTATGACTAGTTGAAACTGGATGGTAGTGTTGTCAATTAATAAAACTATGCATAGTTATTACCGACATAACGAGTTATAAACGATAGAGATGAGGTCTTGAATGGGTAATGTCATCCAGAGCGGGATTGCAACAACGATTAAATGGTCACTTCGCGGAGTGAAAGGACGGGTTGGTGTCTCGCCGCCAATCGGCGACCAGCCCTTTTTTAGTACGGAACATTTTCCTTGGATGAACTGCTCAAACACAAAGAACGCATACCCAGCTTTGGGCAGATATCTCCCGATCTTCGGTGATCACCCACGAGAAACAACTTGGCCATCGCTGGCCAAACTACTGGTGTGTCGGACGCTGAAGGCGACTGATCATGGCGTTGGCCAACGAGATGGCGCCCACAATCTGAGCGTTGCTGGCTGGTAGTTGAACGTACTAGAAGGGCCAAGTGGTGGCTACTGCTTGGAAGGTCAACGAACCGTAAGGATCTAGATTGCTGAAAGGTTGCGACATTGAGGAGTGTACATCCATGAAGACGGCTCATGCAATTGAGGTTGAGTGTAACGCCGATGCTGCGTTCCACGCATGCCTAAATGTTAATTGGTGGCCTGAAGTTTTCCCCCCGTGCCTCGATGCCAAGGTCTTGGAAGAGACCGATGCCAGCCAAATCATCGGCCTTATCGCCAAGGCAAATGATCAGGTATTCAGTTGGGAGTCTAAGCGGCGCATCGACCGCGTCGATCGGACGATCGCTTTCTCCCAATCAAAACCGTCCCCTCTGGTCAGGTACATGGCTGGCCTGTGGAGTATCACGACGAAGGATGACGGCTGTGTAATTACACTGACCCATGAGTTTAGCATGCGCGATGATGTGGCCGGTTTGGTCGATGGCGTGACTGACCATGAGGGCGCTGTGTCCTTCATGCTGCGCACCGTTGAGGAGAATAGCGTGAAGGAGCTTAACGCTATCAAGGCCGAGTTGGAGCGCGACCGTTGGCGGCACGAATTCAGTGAGCAGGTCATCATCCCTCATTCCAAGCGCGCCATCTACCAGCTTCTGCGAAACCTTGCTTTATGGCCGTGGCTCCTTCCTCACTGCAAAAATATCGACATAATTTACGAGGATCGCTGGTACCAGGAGTTCCGCATGGAGGTACTGGTCGGCGAGGTGACAGAGAATATCCGCAGTATTCGCATCTTGAGCGAAGACCGCATCGATTACTTCCAACCTGCCCCGCCACCCGCACTGAAAGAACATCGGGGTCATTGGACAGTCACCGAAACTGACGGCGGTGTGGAGGTCGTCTCGTGGCACTCCGTCGTACTCGACCACCTGTTTTGGAAAGAAATTCCTATTGAAGAGGCCAAGCTAAGGGTAGAGATGGCCATCAACAAGAACAGCCTAGGCACCATGCAGGCCATCATGAACAAACTGGAGGGAACACAAAATGCCCGCGCGTAACGCTCTTATCACTGGTGCCAGCCGCGGTATCGGCAAGGCGATCGCCCGTCAGCTCATTGACGACGATTTTATTTGCATCTTGGTTAGCCGCAGCATCGAAGCGCTGGCGGAAACTGTTGCCGATCTGTCCGCTGACGGCGGCACCGTCGTCGGCAAGAACTGTGACGTAACCGATCCTGTGCAAGTGGAAAGGCTGTTCTCCGACGTGATCAAAACTCTGGGCGGTATCGATGTGCTTGTTAACTGTGCTGGGCGCGCCGGCGGAGGTTCCACCAAAGACCTCACTAATGAACTGTGGCTTGATGTCATTAACACCAATCTCAACTCCGTCTTCTTTGTGACGCGCACTGCGCTGAAGTCTGGCGCCGTGCGCAATGGCGGCAGCATCATCAACATCGCCAGCACCGGCGGCAAGCAGGGCGTCGTCCACGGCGCCCCCTACAGCGCGTCAAAGCATGGTGTTGTTGGTTTCACGAAGGCACTCGGCCTGGAACTGGCTACCAACCGCACTGATATTACTGTCAACGCGGTTTGCCCCGGCTTCGTAGAGACTGAAATGGCAGATCAGGTGCGCGCGAATTACGGAAAACTTTGGGGGGTTTCTCCAGAGGAAGTAAAAAAACGCATCGAGGCACGCATTCCCATCGGTCGCTATATCGAACCCGAAGAGGTTGCCGCAATGGTCTCCTTCCTTGCATCTGACCGTGCGCGGGGCATCACGGCTCAAGCCATGAACGTATGTGGCGGCTTGGGCAACTATTAGGGGGAGTTGATCTCATGAAAGGACACAAAAATATCAGCCACCGCATCGCCATCACTGGCATGGGTGTCATTGCGCCGAACGGGACTAATATCGACACCTTCTGGGCGAACTGCCGTGCTGGCAAGAGCGGCGTGGCGCGCATCAGCGACTTTGACACAATAAAATTTACATCCCAAGTCGCCGGGATCGTCCCTGACTTCGATCCGGCCTGCTACAACATCTCGGAGCGTCAGCGCTCGACTCTGGACCGCTATGCCTTGTTTGCCCTGGCTGCGGCCGAACAGGCTGTCTCCCAAGCGGGCCTAGACACCACCGCCATCGACCGTGACCGTCTGGGCGTGTGCATCGGCACAGCCATCGCCGGCACCAAGTACATGGAGCAAGAGTTTCTGCGCCGCACCAATGGTGGCAAGGATGCCTTCGATGGTGGGGTGCTTGACCGGGTGCTCACGGCTAACGCTGGCTTTCATTCGGCGTCGTCGGAAGTGGCCCGCAAGTACGATGCTCGCGGCCCGGTATACACGCTCGCTACCGGTTGCACTGCGGGTCTGGACGCGCTAGGCGAAGCCTTAGAGATGATCCGCTCCGGCCAGGTGGACGTGGTCATCGCCGGTGCGACCGAAGCGCCGATCACCCCAATCGCCGTAGCCGCCTTCGACATCATTGGTGCGCTCGCCAGCGACCGCAATCATGAACCGGAGCGTGCCTCACGGCCCTATGATAAGGGCCGTGCTGGCTTCGTGCTGGGCGAAGGTTGTGGCATTTTTGTGCTAGAGCGCCTGGATCGTACGCTGGCACGCGGCGCCACCATCCTGGCGGAACTATCGGGCATGGGATCGACCTGCAACGCTTACCACATGACCAACCTGGCACCGGAAGGCTACGACCTGCACCGGGCGATGAAGCTAGCCCTGGCAGATGCTGGCATGGCGCCGGTCGAGATCGAGCACGTCAATGCCCATGGCAGCTCCACTCCGCAGAACGATGTCAATGAGACCAACGCTGTCAAGAAGACCTTTGGGGCACATGCCTACAAGGTCGTAATGTGTTCGGTGAAGTCCATTGTCGGTCACTCACTGGGCGCGGCCAATGTGGTGGAAGCTGTGGCGGCGGTCCTTTCGATTATGCATCAGGAGGTGCCACCGACCATCAACTACGTCACGCCAGATCCGGAATGTGACCTGGATTACACTCCAAAAGGGGCGCGCAAGCTTGAGATAAACCATGTTTTAAAGGACGCGAGCGGATTTTCCGGCGTTCACAGCGCTATCGTTCTGTCGAAGTATCCTACCACTCAATTGGAGGATCTGAACCAATGACTCGCAGCGTCGTAATCACCGGCATCGGCGTCGTGTTGCCGAACACCGATACCCTTGATGATTTGTGGGGCTATCAGGAGGCCAATCGCTCGCTTATTACCCCCACCTCCGAGTATCTGAATGGCACGGTCGTCAACGAGAGCCTCCTGGAAGGGAATTTGTCACCTCGCATGTGGAAGAAGCTCGACTCTTTCACCCGCTACGCCTTGATCGCCGCCCAGCGCGCTATGGGTGACGCAGCCCTGGACATGGCGATGGTCGACAAAGAACGCTGCGGCGTTTTCGTCGGCAACACTTTCGGCGGATGGAAATTCACAGAGGTGGAACTGCGTCACCTGCACTGCGAAGGGCCCCGCATGGTCAGCCCCTTTCAAGCGACGAGCTGGTTCCCTGCCGCGCCGCAGGGTCAGATCACGATTCTCCACCAGATTAAGGGGTTCAGTAAGACCTACATGGCCGACCGGGCTAGTAGCCTAATCAGCGTAGCTTCGGCCGCCAACATGATCCGCCAAGGCAGGCTGGACGTCGCCATCGCGGGCGGTACGGAAAGCACTAACACTGACTTCATCAAGGCGGCACTGGCGCCCCTCGCCTCTTACGAGGCGGACTCGCCTTGGCCGGCCTCCATCCCTCCGGAAGCCTACGGGTTCCTAGTCTCTGAGGGTGCCGTCTTCCTGATCCTCGAGGAACGGGACAGGGCCGCTGCCCGCAACGCGCCCGTTTATGCCGAGGTAAGGGGCTTCGCCACATGCAACGCCCCATGCGAGCCTGACTGCTACAGCACCGAACCGACGTCCGTGATCCGCGTTATGCGGGCTGTTTTAGGCGGTACGCAGCCCGACCTGGTCCTGCCCGACGCTTGCGGCTTGGCGGAGGTCGACGCCGCCGAGGTGGTGGCCCTACGGGAGGTCTGCCCGCAGAGCGTCACCCTGATCCCAAAGATGAAGTACGGTCATACCTTCGGCGCCGAAGGTGCGCTAGATGTGGCCTACGCCTGCTTGATGTTCCGCAAGGGCAAGACGGTGCCTGCGTTGTACAAGCTTCGCACCGCGCCTGGGGCCCTAGAGCCAGCCGAGGGCCCCGTGCGGACCATCCTCATCAATGGTCGCTCATTAGGGGGAGCCATCAGCAGCCTATACCTCAGCAAGGGAGACTAATCACATGAGCATACCAGAAGACTTGCGCACCACCGTCCTGACCTCAGTCGCCAATTTCTTGGGTGGCAATCCGGCAGCCATCAAGCCTGAGTCCAACCTAGAAGAAGATCTGCAGTTGGACTCTACCGATATAGTCGACATCTTTGTCGACTTGGAAAAGAAGCTCAAAATTAGCTTAACCGGAGTGAAGTTCGCTGATCTAAAGACAGTCAACGGACTGATCGAAGCCGTTGCCGCTCGGATGCCGGAACTGCTGGCATGAGCCCCGTCCGAGCCCACCGACTACGCACCGCTGGCTCTGGATCGCGAAAGGCTGGCCTCGCTCCCTTTGTATGTTGTATGGAGGACGTTGTATTCGCACGCTTTCATTTCCTTACAGCCAGACAACACAAGGACCATGGACGGCAGCTCCCCGATGCGCTGATTCCCTCGGAGAGGATCACCCCGGGCCCAGGTTGGCACTTTTGGCTTGAATGTGAGACCAATGGTGGTTTCGCGCGTGGCAATTACGGCTCCCATTCTTTCACGTACGTGAGAATCACCTTTTGTCCACGCAGGACACCATCGGTTCGTCCATCCGTGGACACGGATGTGGGTCCAAACGATATCCTCTGCGACGGCAGGCTATTGATGCATGCTCGCGGAGAGATCACGCCGCGTGCGGGGAGCAATGACTTCTACCTCATAACCACGTGCAAGATTACAGAGCATGACGCGGCGAACTTTCTCACACAATTCGTCACCGCGCGGGAATATATCCGGCACCAGCCGGGCTTCATCCGCCACCACCTTTTCGAGAACCACCATCCGGATGCTGCTTTTCGGTTCATCAACGTAGCCGCCTGGCAGAGCATGAAGGATTTTGTCACGGCATTCTCCAGCCCGGAGTTCAAGAAGCTCATCAAGGGCGGCTTCGACTATAGCAGCCAAATCATCGTCGCGCGCCGGGCCACAGCCCCATGGAGTATCTTCTAATGATCATTCGTGCCGACATCATTTCGCAGGGCAACCCTGACCAAATCGCCGAACGCTGGGTCGCCGCCGTGCGGGCACAAGCTGCCCAGCCAGGCTTCCTAGAGGCCAAGCTGCATGGCGTCTACCGCTTGATTAACAAGACATCCTACTACTTCCTTAGCATCATCGAGTGGACGGGCGCGGAGGCCTATGCCCGATCAGTCGGCAAGACCGACTGCTATGCGTTCCTCGATATTCTGCCAGCCGATCCCGTGGCGAACACCTATACCCTCATCAATTCGGCGCAGCACCAAGACAACCGCTTCTCGCCCGACCATGTGACTGTCATTAACCCATACCGCATCCCGGTCGCCGAGGCTGGGAAATACTCCGACATGTGGAACGAGTCCGCGCGGCACATGGAGGAAAAGGACGGCTTCGTCAGCGCGCAGCTTTACCAAGCGGTCCGGGAAAGCGAGGATTTTCACTTTGTTAGCCGAGCCGAGTGGCAATCCGAACAGCGTTTCATGAACCAATTTGACGGCGCCGACTTCCGTAAGATTATTGCTCCCTTCGAAGGGATATTCTCCATTAGCCTATCGCGCCTTCATGCGCACATCACGAAGGACATCCTGTGGATTCCAAGTCACTAATTGTAGGAGCGTATCATGATTTTCGTCATGGATCTGATCAAGACCGTTAATGTCCCGGAGACGGCACGTGACTGGGAAGAGGTCTGCCGCTTTTTCTCCCGCCAGCCGGGGTTTGTCTCGGGCCGACTTCTGGAAACCATCCAGACGCTGCACCCTAAAGAGGACTATAAACTGACCAGTGTCTGTTGCTGGGAGACGGACAATGCTTGGCAGGCTGCCAGGCAAGCTGCCAAGAACGACGCTGGCCTAACTAACGTCTTGCCTAAGCTGGCCGGCAAGTTCTGCGCCTTTAAGGGGATTATCGACCACGGCAGCGAGTACAACCCGGCCAAGGATGGCGGCGCTGACCACGGCGATCAGATGGTGCTGGTGGACGTGATTTACCTGACTGAAGGCCGGATGAAAGCCTATGCCGAGATGTGGCATAGCGCCAACCTCTACATGTCCAACAAGCCCGGTTACATCGGCGCATGTCTGCACGTCACGACCAACGCTGAGAAGGACAGCAACAAGATAAAGTATATCAACCTCGCCGAGTGGGAGTCGAAGGAAATCTTCTTCGCCTCCGTCGATACGCCAGAGTTCATCGAGATCATCAAGGACTTCAAGAACGACTTTTCCCTCTTCTTAAGCAAGGTCGCCAAGACAATCAAGCCGGCAGTGGAGCACATGATGGCGGAGGCGACGTGACATGCCCTACGCCATCGACGTTATCACCACCAATGATCGCGCGAATCTGGTGTCCGCGTGGTGTCACGCTGTGGAGGACCTCGCCCGCTTTCCGGGCTTCGTCACCGCCGAGTTGTTCGAGATGAAGCGCGACATCCGCAACGCCCACTACGACTTTGTGGGCGTTATCGAGGGGGACGACACAGTCTGCGAGTCCGACGCACCCATCGTGGAATCTGCCCTGCATACTGTGGAACGCACCCTGTGTCGACTGGAAATCCGCCTCGACGGTACGTCGGACCACTGTGACGGTCATTCCTGGATGGTCAATCCGTTTGAGATCACCAACGCGCAGATTCCCGAGGTTTTGGACATGTGGAACAAGGCCAAGGACCATATGGTTGCTAAGGAAGGCTTTATCGACGCCCGCTTGTTCCGCGCCCGGTCAGAGACTGCGCGCTACGGTCTCATCAATGTTGCCCACTGGCGGTCTGCCGAATTCTTCATGGCGGCCCTGGACGATAAGGCATATGTCCGCCACCGCGCGCGGTCCATGAACTACATCCTACATCCATCGCTGTGTTCGCGTGTCGCTGCTGTATTTACGACCGATGTTTCCGCACACCCTCGTAGCCTCGCAAGCCGGGCCGAGAGAGTAGGACCATGATAGGTGTTGCACTCATCACCGGCGCCAGCCGGGGCATCGGCTGCGAGATTGCCCACTACTTCGCGGCCGAGGGGTATTCCCTCATCCTACTGGCCCGCACGTCCGAGACGCTAGAAGACGTCGCAGCTGACCTGCGCTCGGCCTTCAATGTGGAGGTCATCACCTTGCCGCTGGACATCCGCAACCACACCAGCGTGCGTGATGCCGTAGCGACGGCGGTGCATGAGGCGAGACGCCTGGATGTGCTGGTCAATGCCGCCGGCATCTTCCGCTACGGAACTAGCGTTCTGTCCATGGAAGATCTGGATGATCTTTTAGAAACCAACGTTAAGGGCGTCCACAATCTCTGTACCGTCTGTGCAGAAGCACTGAGAACGTCCGCTGGACACGTCTTCAATATCTCCTCCATCGTCGGGCTGGAGGGCTTCGCGCCGGTGGGCGGCTATGCCGCCAGCAAGTTCGCGTTGGTGGGCTACGGCCAGTCTCTGGGAAAAGAGTTTTTGGAGTACGGGGTCAAGGTAACAACGCTCTGCCCAGACGTGGTCGATACCGACATGGCCGCATCATCAGGCCTGCCGCTGGAGAAGATGATTGCTCGGGAAGACATCACGCGTGCCATCGACTTTGTCATGTCTCTTTCCCCGGCGGCTATCGTGGACCAGATCACGATCAAGTGCCGGACCATGGAAGAGATCATGAACGTCCGGAAGTGATCTTCTGCTCTGCTTCCCGGGATATGCAGCTGCAATGAAATGGCATTTGCTTTCGCTGACGGGCCTCGCCCGGCTTGGACCACCGGAGGGTGCGGCGTTCGTTTTCCTTATGGAGGATAAGCGTCCTGGATTTCTGCGGTCATATAGCCGTGCGGTGGCCGAGTACTTAGCCCGGTGTCTGACTGGAGATGCCGACCTGCGGCTGCAAAAAGACAGCTACGGTCGTCCTTTTCTAACCGGCTCCAGGCTCAATGTCAGCATCAGCCATAGCGGACGGTGCCTGATGATAGCCATAGCGACTGCGGAGGTGGGCGTGGACATTGAATACATACGCAATTCCGCTACATGGCCAGACCTCTACCGATGGATCAATTGTCCAGAAGACTGCTGGTCCACTCCGACGGAACAGGAGTTCCTCGCCTGTTGGACCGCGAAAGAGTCCATCCTCAAGATGCTGCCCGGCGGCTTCGACTATGGCGTGCAACGGGTCTCCGTGCCCACCTCGGCCTCGGGCGCCTGGCACCCCGTTTGGGTAGATGAGCGACGCTTTTACCTGCGTCTCCTCCCCTGCTGGAAGAGCATGATCGCGAGCATCGCGTTAACGGACTTGGAGGTGGTACTACCGTTTCTCCTTACCAGCCCCCTACCGGAGGTGCAGAATGCCTGAAACCATCTTCTACCCAAAGGGTACGGTGCCGATATATACAGCTAGCATTTTAATGTGGGGACACGGGTAACGCTTATATCACTGACGAGTACTACCGGAGATTATCATATGCTTAAAAAATTCCATTTTGTTGCCGCTATCATCGCAACATTGACGATTGCGACCTTCTTCACGTCAACAATACTTGTTGAGCTGTTCGGCTCACATCATGCGATTGCGGTAGTGAAAAGCCTCATTGTTATACCTGGTTTATTCGTACTTATTCCTACCCTAGTTGCAACTGGTAGCTCTGGTTTTTTTCTCTCCAAGGGCAGAAATGGGCGCTTGGTAGAGGTAAAAATGAAACGCATGCGCTTCATAGCTGCCAACGGTTTGCTCATTCTTGTGCCTGCCGCAATATTCCTTGACCAATGGGCGTCCGCCGGTTCATTTGATATGAAGTTCATAATCGTACAAGCCCTTGAGTTGTTGGCGGGAGCGACCAATTTAACACTTATGGGGCTCAATATGCGGGATGGGTTGCGGCTGGTGGGCGGTTCGAAAATTCCTACCCTTCTGGGATAACGGTCCCGATCTGGAGAATGCAGAGGCGAGGCCATGGCAGGGCTTCGAAGCCACCCCAGTGGTTACTGGGTTTGAGCGAGACGGCAAGAGGTGAGAAAACCGGGGGATGGTTCGACGATGACGGGAATTATCAGTTATTGGAGCGCGATGAACTTCCGGCTGGCTTTCGGCTTGCGCATGCCGATTCCAGCGTGGACTTCGCCAAAGTAGACGTCCAAGCAACAAGGTGGATCTGGAAAAGGTCGGAGAGGGCGACTACGCCCCCAAGCTGTTCAAAGTGAACGTCAAGGACTGGCAAGAACTGAACCGGCTGATGCTCACCGGAACACGTGGAAGCCAGATTAAAAATGTCACCGACCGTATGATGGCGCTAGTCGGGAACATATATCTGTTGCCGACAGCGAGGTCAAAGCCTATATTTACCGAATCGTCAGCGATATGCT
Organism: Acidithiobacillus ferriphilus; assembly: GCF_028215975.1. Taxonomy (NCBI): domain Bacteria; kingdom Pseudomonadati; phylum Pseudomonadota; class Acidithiobacillia; order Acidithiobacillales; family Acidithiobacillaceae; genus Acidithiobacillus; species Acidithiobacillus ferriphilus. The sequence goes on along the minus strand of NZ_CP116458.1, from coordinate 1,955,427 downwards.
GACCGAGCAATTGCAGGACTGTATGGGGCTTGGACTATGCCTATGCGACCAGGATCAAGAAGAAGATAGCCGACCTGGCGGACAGAGCATGTCCAGCAGGCATTTATCGACGCACTGGACGTTGGGCAAATCAGTATTATGGACAATTTCCGCTTGCCGGAGACCATCGCCCCGTCGGCAAACGCCCCAGACATTCCCAAGAGTCTCTATCGGCGAGAAGGGAATATCGGGAACTTCGAGGCTCGCGTGATTGGCGAGCTGGCCGGAGTCGATTCTGTGGTGTGGTGGCACCGGAACCTGTCCAAAGGCAGCGGGTTCCGTATCAACGGATTCCTGAATCACTACCCGGATTTCATTCTGAGGACCGAGCGGGGCAAGATCATTGTGGTGGAGACCAAAGGCGACAACCGGGACAACTCCGACTCCGAGAAGAAACTGCTACTCGGCAAGAAGTGGGAGGCCAAGGCTGGCGACCAATACCGATACATGATGGTGTTCGAGAATAACCCTATAGAGGGCGCAGATCGGCTGGATGTGGCGATTAGCAAAATTGGGAGGTTGTAATGTATTCGTCTGTTTTGTTCCGAAAAAATCTCTGAACCATGATCCGATCAAGAGAAATTGTTCAGGAGATCGAGGAAATTCGGCAGCGTGGGCGTTACAGTACAACGAGGTCTGAACTTTCAACAAGATTGTTTGATATTGAACGTGCGTTCCAACGTCATGACCAATCTCAAAAAGAATTAACAAAATACTTTCCTGTCGCAATTATTGCCTGTATTGAAGTGTATTTCCGGATGGCAATTAAAGATATGGTAGATTCTGGAGAGCCTTTTCTCGATAGAGCCCAAAGCCTTCCGTCAGGACTGAAGCTGGATTTATCGATATTGAAAGCCGTGCATGGAAAAGTGATTACTATAGGTGAATTTATTGCTCATGGCATAAAAATAAGCCGTCTAGATCATATTGAGAGGGCGATTACTGCGCTTTTGGGAGTTGGCTTTCTAACTGCCATTGGGACAACTACGAATCGTTGGGCAAGCGAAATCAGGGGGAAGCCATTGGCCCCGATTTTGTCAAATCCAGATGAAGTATTTAATGATGTATCCAGAACTTTTGAATTACGCCACATTATCTGTCATGAGATTGCATCTGCTTATGAGATTGATCATGAAGAGGTTGAACGCTGTTTTAGAAATTGTGTAACCTTCCTGAGAGCGGCTAACGAATTAATTTCTGAAACAATACACCCCGGTGCGCCTTTGACGCAAACCGCGATGAACATTGCTGCTGGTGAATCTCTAATGGAAGCTAAAAGGCTGCTGTATAAAGCTTGCGAGAACGTAAGGTCGCGCCTCAACCAGGGGGAGCTTTTGGCCTTTGATGAGTCGCAGGAAAAGTGGCAATCATACTGTGACGCGTGGGCATTGTTTGTTGCCGGGGAACGATCAATGGGTGGAACTATATGGCCGGTAATCTACGCGGGAGTAGCACATGCAACAATAGACCGACGTCTGGAAGAGGTTGGCAAGTGGAAACGGCTCAGTGATCCCGCATAGACATGTGATAAATGTGATTTAAGCATATGGTTGAGACTTACAAAATTCGGCGCATTACGGGAACCCGAAAGAATGGTGTCACAGTGCCATCCCTATGCACGCTGGATGCCGCATTAAAATTCGACAGCACCGAGTCCCCCCATTGTGTCTACAACGAATACGTCGCCCATCGCCTCGCGCAAACCCTGCACGCCCCTGTGGCCGAAGGCGTCTTGACGACCACTGGTGATGGCCAGGCCTACGCAAGCCTCCTGTTGCATTCTCCGGGGATTAATCTGCCAGATGTTCTTGATCCGCAAATTGATCGTATCGCTCAGATGTACCCGAATATGGTGGCCGCCCTGGTGGCCTTCGACCTCTTTATCGGCAACGGGGATCGTGCCCGCAATCTGAAGGCGGCCCTGGTCACTCCTCATGTGCGGCTCTTCGCCGCTTTCGATCACAGTCATGCCCTGCTTGGGGTCGAAAGCAATCCGACGAATAGCATCCGTAAATTGGCCGAGGGGGACCTCATCGTGCGTCGCCATCCCTTTTATGGGCGTGTCCAGGCCGTTTTCCTGGAAGGCTGGATCAGCCGCATCGTGGCATTGCCTGATGACTATATCCGGGAGTGCTGCCGAATGGGTAAGCCCTTCCGGGCCGTGTCCGAAGAGTTGCAACAATTCCTCGCTGACGCAATGATTAAGCGGAAAGCAGCACTCCCCGTCATCGTGCAAGGGCATGCCAGTTTCATCAGGAGTCGCCCATGATCGTGGAATACCGCCTCTTGCAGTATCGAGAGCATCCAGAGCGCCAGGAGGGCCGCAACTTCGCGCTGCTGGCGAGGGCTGGCGGCCAGACCCATGTGCGCGCCATCGGAATGAAGCGGAATGGTTTCATTGATCTGAATTATTATCGGGCGATCGCGCCTCGCCAGATTCAGGAGCACTGGGTGTTCGGGGAGTGGTTGCAGTGGTTACAAGACCTCGCCACCTGGGACGGCGCTTGGAACTCCGATAACCCTCTCGTTGATACGTTGTTTGCCAGCCTTGCTGCTCAGGAACGGCAAATTGTGGCAACCGCACCGCGCACCGAGGAATGGTCAGGATCCCACGATGTGGAGGTCATGCTGGATAACCTTGAAGATCGCCTGATCGGCACGATGACCAAGCCGCCAGAGAAACCCTTCTCTGAATGGATTGAGGATGCCTTACTCACGTCAGAACTGGTGTATCGCAAGGGCTTCTCCCGAGAGGTTGAGGTGTCCTTTGATTTGCCAGGCGCCAAGCCGTTTATCACTACCTTTCCGTATGCCATCACGGAAGAACCGCGTATAGGATTCAAAACCATCGCGTTTCATGGAGCGAAAAAAGACATCCAGCAAAAGGTCAATGATGCCCTGCTCAGTTTCCAGCGGGCCGTAGAGTCCGGGTTTCTGGCAAAAGAACGATGTATCGTATTCACCCAGACCATCCCCAAGGTCAATAAAATCTATGCAGAGGAGTTGGAGGAGATGGCACAATTGGTGAATGTGACTGCTGGAGACGCGACGGATCGCCTGCGGAAGGTGGCCGCTTAATCGGGGCCGGATACGGCTGATGACGGGTCAATGCCTAGCGCATAGGCCGCTGCCCAGCGCCATTTCTCCAGGCAGGAAAGCCTTTTGACGATCCACTCGGCCTGTGCCGCACTCCGATGATCAGGATAAGCTCGACGGACGAGCAATCGTTCCGGTGGATTCATGCGCGTATATCTGGCCCCTTTGCCAGTCGCATGCTGCTGGTAACGTTTTTCGACATCCAGTGCGATACCGGTATAGATACCGCCACCCCGGCACTCGATCAGATACAGCCACCACGTCCTATCGACTGGCAACTCTGGCCTCCACTTCGGCGGTCAGACGAGGATCAATCATTTCCAGATACTTTACGGCGGTGTAATCGCTGATTCCAAAGGCCTTGACCAGCACCTTGGGGTGCCGTAACCCGCCGAGATAGGCGTAGTAAATGGCGGTGGTAAAAAGACTATTCGCTGTCACGCCCTGTTTTTTGAGGTAATAGCTGACAATGGCTTCGTGCAGGTGGCCACCATGCCGACGCCCCGGAAAGAGCCAGTCGGTGTCATCGGTCTCTTCCATGGTCGCCAGCGCGCGACGCCGCTCCAAATAGCGGGCCAGGAGATGGCCCACGCGCGGGTCCAGGGTAATCTCCGTGCGACCGAAAATCACCCGATACATCCCGTCCGTGGCACCCTGCGCCAGATCGGTTAAGCGCAACCGGACGAGACGTTTGGCGGGTTGTGCATACAGCAGCATGAGCGTGCTGATCAGGGAGGCCTTGAGTACATCGTCTGCGGGGTTGAGCCAGGCGCGGAGCAGACCGGTATAGCGATCCCGATCCAGAATAAGGCCCTTGGGCAGATTGCGTTGCACGGACTCGATCTTGAGCTTGCGGAAGAGTTTTTCCTTGCGGTTCAGAAAGCGCACGAAGGCGCGGATATTATCCCGATAACCGGGGTGCTCCACCAAAAAACGGTCCAGTTGCATCTGCTGAATATGCTGTACCCCAGCCGCCGGGCCGACCTCCAGAAAATCCAGAAATATTTTCGCCGCCCGTAGCGCAGTGGTCACAGTGCGCGGCACGAAACGCTGTTGCTTGCCTTGCCACCCCCGGGTCCGGTAGCGGGCATTGATTTCTGCAAGGTGGGCGTGAAAACGCCGTAGCAAACCCGCATACCACCGACCTTCGGATGCCGTCAGCAATGCGATCTGCGCGGCTTCGGCGCTGGCCGCCTGCAGGATTTCATCGCTAAAGGCGGGTACGATGCCATGGCGTATCAGATAACTCTGTGGCACCGCATAACGGCGCAATCCTTCCCGACCCAAGGCCATAATGAGCTTTTCGGCGGTGATGTCGCCGGGGGTGGTGAACAGTGTATCGAGCTTCGCGAAGTACAGGAAATACTTTTCCAGGCGCATAGCCGCTGGCTGGGCACCGACGCGTTCCCGCAATTCCAGCGTAAACCCTGAGAAGGCTTCTTTGGCCCAAGGGCGGGACAAGAGTGCTACGGCGCTACGCATGCGCTTTTCGACAGCATCTTTCCAATAGCACGCCTCGCAGCGGGTTTTGCTGTGGGCACGACCTTCGTGACCGCATTGCGGGCAGATGAAGGGGCCTGCGCGTTCCAGGCATTGCTTGCAGACAATGCGCCCCTGTCCATCCGGCCCGACCGGGCGCCGATGTTTGCCACAGGAAGGACAGGTAATATAACTTTTGCACCGACAATGGTTGCAGACGGGCTCCGTGAACCCCTCCTGAAAATCCCGAGAGAGCCGCAGGCTTTTCTGTCCACAGACCGCGCAAGGCTGGGGTTCTTTGTAATAACGTACACACGAGGGGCACACCACCCCTTCCTCTACTGTTAGGCCGGCGCGGGGCACGGGTTTACCACAACGGACACAGTGCCGATCCTGGGCCTTGCAGGAACGACAGGTCGCCGGTGTTTTACCGCCCAGCGAACGCATGGTTTTTCCGCACTTGGCGCAAGGCACTTTTTTGAACTCGCGGGCATAGCAGGTCGCGCAATAGGCCACGCCGTCCGTTACGGCGACGGCCTTGGCCATCGACCGACCACAACAGCCGCAGATTTTATGCGCTTTGCCGGGAGTCATGGTTGGTGCTCAACGTTTGGGCCGCTCAGGGATGGGAAGTGCCGTGACTTTTGGTCCTGTGACATTCGTGCTTATCGGTTCCCGCGTCCGGCGTACCCCTCGTTTGGGCGATGAATCCGGTGTCGCGTCGTCGGTGGAGCGCGCGTTGGAAACGGTGTCAGAAGGGTGACGGTCATCAGCGTCCTGTTCCGTGGGCGGTGGACGGCGCCGGGCTACCCGTATCAGATCACCGATATCACAACGCAAAACCGTCGTCAGTCCCGCCAGGACTTCCGAGCTGAGGCGTGTCGGAAGGGCATCCACTATCCGGCTGAGTTGTGTCGTCGAAATCTCGACCCCCACCTCCTCCAATTGCTTACGCAGTTCGGTAATGGTTTTGATGTGGCGTTCGGCCATCATCACGCGCACGCGCCATTCCAGTGTATTGAGTGTCGCCAATCTACTCATTCCTTATCCTTATCCTTATCCTTGCCCAGTAAAGCGTCCAGTTGTGAGCCAATCGCTCGGGTGATTTCCTCGTTTACGAATTCGTCGGGATGGTGCATATATCCCTGGGTTGTCGCCTGATAGGTGTGTCCGTGCTTGCGGCGTACCATTTCCCCACTGAAGCGCAGATCCTCATGCGTGACCGAAGAGTGCCGGAGGCAATGCGGCGTAAACCCCCGGTCCTCCAGTCCAGCCAGGGCGATTCCATGCTGAAAGCGCGCCTCATAGGTCGATAAGGCGATGCGGCGGCCACGCTCCGAGAAAAAAAGCGCCTGGTCATTGGCATCTGACACGTCCATAAACAGCGGGCGTATCTCCTGAATGTACCACGCCAGCAAGGCAGAAACGGGTAAATGGGTGACCGGTACCATCCGATGCTTCGGGCCACTGCCCCGGCTGCCCTTACCCCAGGCAGAAATAAACCCGTATTCCCCTAATTCGGGGATATTCGGATTGGGCTGGAAGGAAGTGATGTTTAGTCCGATGATTTCGGAAGCCCGCAGCCCTGCCGCATAGGTCAGATAAAACATGGCCTTGTCGCGTTGCAGCGGGCGGCGATCTTTACTTTTAAAATTGAAGGCTTCCGTAATGGCAGCATCGTAAGCATCAAATAACTGCATGATCTCCGCGTGGGTAAGAGCAGACCTTTCATGGGTTAATTCCCGTTCCGAAATATGGGGTACACAATTTTCCGCGTGGCATATCTGTACCAGATCGACACCATATTCCTGGCGGACAATGTTCCGAAATTTGACGTTTTCTATAAGGTAGGCGAGAAAACCCCGGATTGCACCCTGGTAGTGTCGCTGTGTGGCAACTCCCAAATTGCGTACCACACCGATCTCATAACTCCACTTTTCAAAGCCTTCTTCGGTCCAGTACCACGGCGCCTTGCCACTGAACTGAAGGAACTCCAGGATGGTGCGGGTATCTTGATTAACGCTCTTGAGCTGATGCCGTAGCGCACCTCGTCGGCGGATGACATAGGCTTCCAGCATTTCCCGAAACAGCGCCTCGTCCTTGTCGGGCAGGCGAAAGACTGGCGGCACTACAGGCGCGCTCCGGTGCGACTCGGGGATGGATCTCAGCTTGCGAGTGGCCACGATGTGTTTGCAGTCTCCAGAAAGTGGAAATACCCATATCGGCACTGTACACTATGAAGATATGTTTCGTAAAGAGACTAAAAACCACGTTAGATGAAAAAAAACCGCATAAAGCCATCAAATCAACCTGCAAACATGAGGATCTTCCAACTCATTGAACCTATTTGGGATACTCGGATTGGTGAGAATTTCCAATATGGGAATGACGAATGCGGGAAACCTGCGTTTAATGCAACAAACGCAAAATGTTGAACGCTATTTTATTTTTATAAACAGGGTGTTGAAAATATATCACCAGATATTGTAAAAATTATTGGCAATATTGTAAGGTCCGTATTTCGTCCAGGAAAAGAATACCGTGGTGCGCCAAGCTGATTTCGCCGGGACGCGGGTGCGAACCCCCGCCCACCAATGCCGCTGAAGAGGCACTATGGTGGGGGCTACGGAACGGACGTCTACCCCAATGGCGAATATCGAAGCCGTCCCCTTGCAGGCTGTGGATGGCGGCTACTTCCAGTGCCTCGCTGCGGCGCAGAGGGGGCAGTAGGCCGGGCAGTCGCGCCGCCAGCATACTTTTGCCGGTGCCCGGCGGGCCGGACAGGAGCAGGTGATGGCCGCCTACCGCTGCGACAATCAGCGCCCGCTTGGTCGATTCCTGACCGCGTACGTCACGCAGATCGGGGTAGGGAATGGCGGATTCCTGGGCCTCCGCATCGGAGATGACCTCGGGCAGGCGATCCGTGCCGCGCAGGTGGGCGACGGCTTCTGCCAGATTCGCGCAGGCAAAGACTGGGGTGTTTTGGGCGAAAGCGGCTTCCTGGGCATTGCCTTGCGGCACCAGAATGGCACGATGGGCTTGTCCCGCTGCCAGTGTGCTGGAGAGCGTGCCCGTCACCGGACGCAGGCTGCCGTCCAGCGCGAGTTCGCCAATCATCTCCAGTTTTTTCAGTGCGGTCGCAGGAAGTTGCCCGCTGGCGGCGAGAATACCGATAGCCATGGGCAGATCGAAGCGGCCACCTTCTTTGGGCAGGTCGGCGGGGGCCAGATTGACGACCATGCGCCGCGCCGGGAACTCAAAGCCACTGTTCTGAATAGCCGAGCGCACCCGGTCCCGGGCTTCCTTGACCGCCGTTTCGGCGAGGCCGACGACGGCAAAGGTAGGCAGTCCGGGACCCAGATCGCATTCCACGGTGACGCCCGCCGCCTGCACTCCGGTAAGGGCACGGCTATGGACTATCGCCAGCGGCAACGCTCAGTCCTTGCTGGCGTCTTCGTCTACAGTAGCCTTGGGTGCCAGGGCGTCGACGCGATCTTCCAGCACGGCGACCCGCGCGGCGAGGCGGGAGAGCAGTTCCTGCTGCACATCAAATTCATCGCGAGTGACGAGATCCAGGCGATCCAGCGCATTGGAGAGCATGGCGCGCGCCTGCTTGTCTACGTCTTCCTTGACCGTCCCTAAACGGGCGATGGTGTCGCCAATGGCGGCGGCGATATCGTCAGCAATACGGTGTTGCATCTACAGTCTCCTTAAAGGCCCATGGCCTGACGGATGAGAAAACGTTTGACCGGAGCGATCACCCCCGTCCCCAGCATCCCCAAGTCGCGCAGCCGGGCGAGACCGCGGCTGCGGTTGGAGAAAAGATGACTGAGGGCGCCGCAAGTCAGTACGGTGACGAGATTATCAGGCCGCCGCGCACTTTGATAGCGACGCAGCACGGCGGCTTCGCCCCAGTCCTCATGATGTTGGCGGGCTGCGGTGATGACCTTTATCAGTTGTTCAGCATCACGAAATCCCAGATTGACCCCCAGACCTGCGAGCGGATGAACGCCGTGGGCGGTATCTCCCAGCAACACGCTGCGCTCCCCGACGTAACGGCTGCTGTGCAGGGCCGCGAGCGGATAACTGCTGCGTCGTCCGATGTGTTGGAAATGTCCCAGTTCCGGCCCAAAGGCCTGGTACAGTTCGTGGAGAAAACGGGTGTCATCCAGGGCCATCAGGTGCCGCGCACGGGCATGTTTTGCACTCCAGACGATGGAGGCACGGGCTTTGCCGTCGGCATCATCGCTGAAGGGCAGCACCGCGAGCGGACCGGTGGAGAGGAAGCGCTGATAGGCGATGTGGCGATGGGATTTTTCGATCCAGACCGTGGCGGTAATGGCATCCTGCCCATAATCTTCCCGGAAAACCGGTGCTTGAATGAGCGCTTTGCGCAACGGCGACTGGCGGCCCTCTGCAATGGCCAGCAGGGTGCCGTGGAACTCCGTCCCCGCGGCATCGGCGACGTACATGGTTCTGCTATCGGCAAAGGCGCTGGTGACTTCCCGTCCGTAATGAATGTGTAACCCGGCGCCTTCCAGTGCGGCGTGCAGGGCTTGTTCCAGACGACGATTCTCGACAATGTGCCCGAGCCGGTCTTCTCCACTTTCTTCGGCGTCCAGATGAATGCTGCCCGAACCTTCCCCATCCCAGACCCGCATGCGTTCCACGGCACTGCCCAGCAGCGCGGGATCAATGCCCAGGCTGGCCAGAAAACGTCCGGACCCGGTGGCGATTAAACTGGCGCGATCAAGGGGGTCCGCCGCCGCGCATGCCGCGTTGCTGCGTTTTTCAAACACAGCAACGCGCAACCCCGCCTGTTGGGCGGCCAGGGCGAGGCTGGCACCGACCATGCCGGCGCCGGAAATGATGAGATCGTAGTTGGCACTATCCGACATAGCTTCCGCCCATAGCCAAATCCGGGACGGCGCTTTGCGCCGGGAGATGAATGCCAGCCAGCCGCGCCGCGAGTTCCCGCTTCCCCAACGGTATCTGATCCAGTAGCGCCAGAGCCGCGGCCCGTGCCAGGCGTAGCGGCAGGCGCGGGCTACTGAACAGACGGTTCATCGTTTCGGTAAAGGCGATGGTTTCCAAGCGATCGCGGCGACGGATGCGGACATAGTCGCTGAGTAGCGATTTGCCCCCCGGATCGTCACCGCGCTGCGCCGCTTCCCGCAGCAGGGCACCCAGAGTCAGCGCATCCCGCAATCCCAGGTTATAACCTTGTCCGGCCAAAGGATGCAGGGTCTGTGCGGCATTGCCCACCAAGGCCAAACGCTGATCAGGCTCGCCCCAGAGCCGCTGGAAAAACAGGGGATAGACACTACGCGGGCCAGTCACGACGAGTGGTGGCAATTGCGGCGGTCTCTGACGGTTCAGGGCCTCTATAAATTCTGCGTCAGAAAAGTCCAGTACGCGGCTGGCATCGCCGGGGCGCAGGCTCCAGACAATGGAGAACTGGTTGTTGCCGATGGGTAGGAAGGCCAGCGGACCGCTCTCCAGAAAATGCTCGAAGGCAATGCCGGACAGGGGTTGCCGCGGGCTCACTGTGGCGATGATGGCATGGCGGTTATGATCCCAGCCCATGCGTCGTAGGCTTGCCAGCCGTGCCAGTCCGCCATGGCCGCCATCGGCAATCACCGTCAGCGCTGTCTCGACCCGCAAATCAGGCCAGTCCAGTTGCACCCGATCCGGAAACCATTGCAGGCCCTGCAATGGTCCCGGTGATTCCTGCTGAAGGGTGTGACAACGCGCCAGCGGCACGGCCAGGGCATCATTCAGGGTCTCCAGACCAGCGACTTCACCCAGTCTTTGCTCTGGTGCATTCAGCAGGCTGTGTTCCAGGCGCACCTGCCCACGGATGCCTTGCTGGGTAATCTGCACGGTCTGGATAGCGGCGGCATCGGCCAGCGGCATGGCCACCCCCAAGCGGCTGAGCAGGCGACGGCTACCCAAGGCCAGCGCGACAGTGCGCTCTGTCAGCCGCGGTCGTGCCTGCGTCAGGGGATATGTATCCAGCAGCAACACGCGCAGCGGACTGCCCGCCAGTGCGAGAACCAGACTGCGTGCCACTGGGCCATTACCCAAAATGGCCAGATCTGCCGTCATCGTACGCATAATTTCTCCAGCGCGGTCTCCATTCCGGTCATTTAAGACCAAGATGCCCTTTGCAGCAAGTGCTGAATCTGTCAGTCCGGCACGAAGTGCATGTTTACCCCGGATTTTTGTCACCGTAAAATCAGCAGATGTCTTTTATTGCTTCTGGCGCCGAAAATGTCGCAGATCTGCCGGTGCGTGATCTGATAGACAGCCATTGTCACCTGGATGATGACGTCTTCGACGATGATCGTGATGCGGTTCTACGCCGTGCAGAGATGACTGGTGTCTGTAAAATCATCGTCCCCGCTTATACCCCGAAGTATTGGAACCGGCTCAAAGAAACCTGCCGTCATCACCCTGGACTGTATCCGGCCTATGGTGTGCACCCCCTCTATCTGGATGATCGGGATGACCGATGGGAAGCGACCTTGACTACCCTCCTGACGCAAGCAGTCGCGCTGGGAGAAATCGGGCTCGATGCTGGCGATGGGACTCCTGACGCTGCCCGCCAGCGGTCCGCTTTCACGACTCAACTCGCCATGGCGCGGCAATTGGGACTGCCGGTAATTCTCCATGCCCGACGGAGCCTGGAAGAGGTGATTCTGACCTTGCGCCGCTTTCCTGGTTTGCGCGGTGTGCTGCACAGTTTCTCCGGTAGTCTCGTACAAGCACAGCGATTGATAGATATGGGATTTTTGTTGGGGCTGGGCGGCGCGCTCACCCACCCGCGCGCCCAGCGTCTGCGGGCGACGGCGGCCATACTCCCCGCGGAATCTCTGCTGGTAGAGACGGATGCCCCGTGGCAAACACCCCATGCGCATCCCCGCACCCGCAATGAACCGGCGTATCTCAGCGAAATTATCGCCAGTCTGGCACAGTTGCGGCATACTTCGGCTCAGGAGATCGCGCAGGTCACTGCCCAAAACGCCCTTACCTTATTTCATTTTCAGGACACGCCATAATGCCTCATCCTTTTGCCCGCACCGAGATTCTCCTTGGCGCACCTGCTGTCGCGACCCTGTGTGATCGCCATGTGCTCATTGCCGGCGTTGGTGGGGTCGGAGGCTATGTCGCGGAAAACCTTGCCCGTGCCGGGGTGGGGCACATCACCCTCGTCGACCACGATGTGGTCAGCATTTCCAATATCAATCGTCAACTCGTCGCCCTGCATTCCACGTTGGATCAGCCCAAGGTGGCGGTGATGGCCGCACGGATTCGCGATATTCATCCCGATTGCGTGCTTGAAACCCGCCAGGAGTTTATTAATGCTGATAATGCCGAAGGCCTGCTGATGGGCAGCGGCGCTGAAGTGGTTGCGGATTGCATTGATGCCATCGCCTGCAAAGCGGTTCTTATCCAGACGTCGCAGGCCCTGAATTTGCCCGTCTTTTCCAGCATGGGGGCGGGCAACCGTGTTGACCCCCGCCGGGTTCGCGTCGCGAGGCTCAATCAAACGGAAAAATGTCCGTTGGCCCGTGAGTTGCGCGCCCTGCTGCGCAAGAATGGCGCGTCCCTGGACGTGCAAACCGTCTTTTCTGATGAATCACCGCGCCGGGCCTCCCCTCCGGAAGAAGTGTCCGCGCCGGGTGGAAGGGCCAAAACGGTTAATGGCACCATTTCCTTTATGCCCGCGCTCTTTGGAGTGTTATTGTCCGGTATTATTCTCCAGCATTTGTTAGCGACTGGCGAAAATCGCAATAGCGCCTAATTAGAGGTAAAGTGGGGGATACCACAAAATTGACATATAACAATATATTAAAATACCGTGCTTTTGTGGGGTCTGATAAGCAAGTTGTTGAGGGCGAGGGCGCTAATTATGGCAGAAAAATTTATGAGTACGGAGTGGATTCGTCTGGTGGGTAAGCAGTGGGATACGCATCAGGAAATCCAGAAGGATCTGAAAAACTTCAATGCCACCTGGGAGTATTACATTGAAGATCGCCCAGATATCCCTCATGTTATGCTGTTCTGCAAGGCGGGGAAGATTATCTACGCTGGACCTTCCGATGGGCGCCACCGCGATTTCATCATGTGGACGAACCTGGACCACTGGAAGAAAATCCTGTCCGGAGAGATCAGCGGGAAGTCGGCGTTGATGACCCGGAGACTCAAATTCAAGGGATCCATGATGACGGCGATGAAATACATGACGCCATTTAATATTCACCTCAATATTCTCGGTGAGATACCGGTGGATTTTAATATTTGAGGGCTATGAAATATGCCTACATCCAACACAGCGGGGGAATCTATCCTGCATTTTACGGTGGATCCTAATTATTCCGGAAAAAATCTTCCGGGGTGGTTTTTGATGAATACCTATCTGCAGCGCCACCTCGGGCAGGCGATGCGTTTTCAATCTTATGATGGTTTTGATGCCTGTCGTGCAGCGGTTCTCGCCAATCAATATGACCTGGTTTATGCAAACCCGTTCGACTGGGTACAATATGCTCAGAAATTGGATTTTGTGCCTATTGCCAAGCCTCGTAACCATTTTGATGAGGTGTATTTATGCACTTCGGTGACCACCCAGATACAAGAGATTGCTGATTTGCCGGCGCGCATCCGCGTCGCTTCAGCCCATCCCGCCACGCTGATTCATATGGTAGGGTTGTTTCTGCTGGATAAAGCGGATATTGACCGGGTCCGTCTCGAATTTGTATTCACCGGCAGCTATCAGGGCGTACTGAAAGCTATCTTGCAGGGGCGGGCCGATGTAGGTTTTTTGTTTGACGAAGTGTATGCCTCTGCGAGTGGCCTGATTCGTGATCGACTACGCATTATTGATCGTTCCAATGATGCTTTCGCTTTCCATGCCTTCTGTGTTGGACCACGCTTGTTGTCGCAGCAGGAGCGGCTTGCTCAGGTGCTCTTCCAGATGGATCAGGAAGCGGGTGGGCAGGTGCTGTTGCGGGATATCGGTTTTTCCGGCTTTGCGCCGGTGACCGGTGACGAGTTGTCTTGCCTGACCATGCTTGCCGATGAATACATCAGCGGCCACGAGGCCATCGATCTGCGTGCGACATCTTCTCTGGCTATCGATGACAGTGCCTTTGTGGCCGCTCGCGAGGACCCGGACAGCGGGACAAAGTAGCGTGTCTGTGCTTACAATGCCCGCATGAGCTACCGTGACCTGCGGGCCTTCATGGCCGATCTTGAAAAACGCGATTTATTGCGCCGATTGAGCATGCCTGTCTCGCCCGCGCTGGAGATGACGGAGATTTGTGACCGTACCCTGCGCGCCGCAGGCCCTGCCATTTTGTTCACCCAGCCTGCGGGCTATGATATGCCCGTGCTGGGCAACCTCTTTGGTACGACGGAGCGGGTGGCGCTGGGAATGGGGGGCGAATCGCTTGCTGACCTCCGGCAGATCGGTCAATTACTGGCCTATCTCAAGGAGCCTGACCCGCCCCGCGGCTTGCGCGACCTCTGGGAAAAATTACCCACCCTGCGTAAAATCCTCCACATGGCGCCGACCACTCTGAGCCGCCCGCCTTGTCAGGAAATCGTCCAGCGCGGGGGCGCGGTCGACCTCGCTGCCCTTCCGGTGCAGACCTGCTGGCCAGAAGATGCGGCCCCGCTCATGACCTGGGGCCTGACCATCACCAAGGGGCCACACAAGCGGCGGGCCAACATGGGTATCTATCGGCAACAGGTCATCGGCCGTAACCGGGTGATCATGCGCTGGCTGGCGCACCGGGGGGGCGCTCAAGACCTGCGCGAATTTCAGAAAGTACACCCCGGCGAGCCATTCCCCGTTGCCGTGGCCTATGGGGCCGATCCGGCAACCATCCTGGCTGCGGTTATCCCCATCCCCGACACTATTTCTGAGCATCAGTTCGCCGGCCTGCTGCGCGGCGGACGTACGGAACTCGCCAATGCGCTGAGTGTCCCGCTGCAGGTGCCTGCGCGTGCGGAGATTGTGCTGGAAGGGCATATTTATCCCGATGACATGGCGGTGGAGGGGCCTTTCGGAGATCACACGGGCTACTACAACGAGACCGAGCGCTTTCCGGTGTTCACCGTAGAGACCATTAGTCACCGTGAAAACCCCACCTACCACAGCACTTACACCGGTCGACCGCCCGATGAGCCCGCCATACTCGGCGCCGCGCTCAACGAAGTTTTCGTACCCTTGCTACAAAAGCAGTTTCCGGAAATTGTCGATTTTTATTTGCCACCGGAGGGTTGCTCTTACCGCCTGGCCGTCGTCAGTATCCGTAAAGGTTATCCCGGTCACGCCAAAAGAATCATGTTCGGCGTCTGGGGCTTTTTGCGGCAGTTTATGTACACCAAGTTCATCATTGTGGTGGATGAAGACATCAATGTGCGCCGTTGGGAGGACGTAATCTGGGCGATGACCACCCGGATGGATCCGGTGCGTGACATCACCCTCATTGAAAATACGCCCATAGATTATCTCGACTTCGCTTCGCCGGTTGCTGGGCTGGGCGGTAAGCTGGGTATGGACGCCACCAACAAGTTGCCTGGAGAGACGGCCAGAGAATGGGGTCGTCCCATTCATATGCCTGACGGGCTACGCAAACGGGTAGATGACCTATTGGCAACGCTGGAGCGGCCGCTATTCTAAAACACGCACTGTGGGGGTGCGGGGTTCCTAAAATATGCATATGGGGTTATTCTTAATCACTGATGATGAACAGGTCGGTACTTCGGCGGTACTCTGGACAGAGAAAAAGGGCCTAGGTGTTGTCTTAAGCCCTTGTTTTTAAGTGGAGCGGGTGATGGGAATCGAACCCACGCCATGAGCTTGGGAAGCTCAGGTTCTACCATTGAACTACACCCGCATATGGTGAATTCTATGCGGATGTACCTAAAAAGGCAAGGTGACCGCAGACACTGCGATTTCCGGTAATTATAAACAAAGTCAATAAGATACTTAATAGACCAAGAGGCATTGATTATGGATCAGTTACCAACTCGGGAAGAGGATATTGAACAGGCCTCACGCTCCCTGAAAGCTATGGCGCACCCGCTGCGTCTCAAGGTTTTATGTGTATTGGGTTCAGAAGAAATGAGTGTGCAGGATATCGTAGCCGCTGTTGGTACCACCCAGAGCAACATTTCTCAGCACCTCGCTATTTTGCGTGAAAAAGATATCCTCCGCGCCCGTAAGGACGCCAATAAGGTCTATTACCGCGTGGGTGATCCCCGTACCCTGCGTTTGATCGCCATGATGAGTGATGTCTTTTGCCACATCCGGTAAGCACTGAAGGTCGGCTTCAGACGATGCGATTCAGGGGGTATTCCCGGTAAAATAAGGCTTGAATGCCCATCTATTGTATATAATAATAATCTTATTCTTTGGCCGGTCTTGCTGTGGCTTGGCAGGGGCTGTTTCATGTAGCCGTATATGAAATCACTGTCTCAGCTACAATGAGTTCATTCATCGCTGGATGGCATGAGCGCTTTGCAAGGTCGTCCAGTTCCTCAATTTTGTGTCGCCCGCTGCGGCGAGGGAAGACATGTCCCTGCGTTCTCACAAAAAAATATACCCCGTTTTGGTCGCTCTGCTGATGGGCGTCAGTGTCTCGCTACCAGTCGCCGCTCTGGATTTTAATCAGTGCCTTGATCTCGCCCTCAAACAAAATCCGCAGATGCTCCTGGCGCATGCCCGGCAGGCAGAAGCCAAAGGCGCCGTCTCTGCGGCGCGTGGTCACCTGCTCCCCAGGCTCGTGGCCTCTTTCTCCGCCAGCCAGTCGAACAACGCCCTGACCGTTTTTGGTATGAAGCTGTCGCAACGGCAAGCGACCTTCAGTGATTTTGGTGCGAACCAATTTAACCCTGATGCGCTGGGTGTGGCACCGACGGGGCTGAACCAACCGGGGAGTTACCACAATTTTGGCACCAGGGTGCAGCTGGAGATTCCGATTTGGACTGGTGGGGCAACCTGGGGACGTTTGGATCAGGCGCGGGCCATGTTGGAGGCGGCCCAGAGTGGCGACGTCATGGCCCGCCAGAAGCTGATTTTTGCTGTTTTGCAGGCCTATGACCGTGTTATCGCCGCCAATGCCGGCATGGCGGTGGCGGATAAAGCCCGGCGGGCAGCCGCCTCTTACGTTAAGACCAGTCGCTCCCTGCTGACGCATGGGGTGCTGGTAAAAAGCGATCTGCTGTCTGCGGAAGTGTATTTGGAGAAAGCCGGAATGGCCGTCGAAAGTGCCCACAACGCCCAGGCCAATGCTCTGGACAACCTCGCCATGCTCGTGGGCTGGCCGGTAGGACAGGCCCTGACCGTGGGCGAGCCCGTCCAGCCCACACTGCCTGCGGCGCCTCTCGCCAGTCTACAGGGCGACGCACTGACCCGGAACGCTGGTATCGTCGCCCTCCGTCACAAGGTCAGGGCGGCCCAGGATGGCATTCGCGTCGCCCGTGCCGCTTATCTGCCCCACATCAACGCCATGGCCAATCAGGAATGGAATGGCAGCACTCCGGGCAACGCGGCACCGTCTTATACCATCGGTGGAGAAGTGACCTGGAATGCGCTGGACTTCGCGCGTGGGGGCGGGATGGATCGCGCTCGCGCAGAGCGCGAGCAGGCCGTGGCCGCGTTGCAGGAAGCGCAGGATAAGTTGCGTTTGCAGGTGGCGCAGGTATGGCGGAGCGCCCGGGAAGCCGCGCTGCGCGTCAAAATGCGTGCACTCGCAGTTAGACAGATGGAGGAGGCGCAACGTCTGGTGCGTCTGCGTTACGAAAATGGTATAGAGACCGTGACCGGCTTGCTGCGCGGACAGGCAGAGCTGGATCAGGCGCGTGCCGAGCTCGTCTCTGCCCATTATGCGGAGGCGGTAGAACGCGGCGCCCTGTTGCTGGCCATCGGCAAGTTGAATCCCCAAGAAATCGTCAGTGTGAGTAATATGCCCGCCGCAGAAGGAGCCCCCCAATGAACACATGGAAGCGAACCGCGTTCATCGCTGCCCTGGCATGCTCTGCGACAAGCCTTGCGGCCTGCAGCAAATCGCCTCCTGATGCGCCACAAGTGCAGCGTAAAGTCGCGGCGCCGGTCGTGCAGATGGGGAGCCGGAGCATGGCCGCCTTTGCCCACGTTCCGGGTACGGTCACTGCCCATCAGCAGGTGCAACTCAGTTCCCGTCTGAGTGGTTATATCCGTGCCATGAGCGTGCGTGATGGACAGGCCGTAAAGGCGGGACAACTGCTCTTTGAGGTTGATCCAACGAATGTGCTGGGACAGGTGCAGCAGGCCCAGGCCGGTTTGGCCGAAGCCGAATCCGCGCTTACGGACGCCCGCTCCAATTATTATCGATTCAAGGCCTTATATGCGCAGCAGGCCATTCCCGAGAAGCAGTGGGATCAGGTGAAATCCACCTATGCCATGGCTCAGGCCCGTGTCGCTGCGGCGCGGGGGGGTATCAGCACGGCGCAGTCGCAACTGCGTTATGCCCGGGTAACGGCGCCTTTCTCCGGGATTATCACGCGCAAGTTCATGCAGAATGGGGATCTTGCATCGCCTGGCCAGCCCATTCTGGCCTTGGCGGATACCTCCCGATTGGAAGTCCAGTGTAGTGTTGGCGGGACCTTGTACCGCAGTCTCCACATCGGCCAGAAAATCGCTGTCACCGCCGACGGGAAAAGCATTTCCGCAACCGTTCTGGATCTGGTCGGAGCCGCAGACGCGGTGACCCATACGCACATGGTCAAGCTCGGCTTGCCCGCAGACAGTACACTGCAGGCCGGTGATTACGTGCGCGTGGAAGTGCCGGTCACCCGGCGCCAAGCGATGGTGGTGCCAGTGGCCGCCTTGCTGGATCGGGCCGGTATTCCCGGTGTTTTCGTCGTGGATGCGCGAGGCATCGCGCGCTATCGCATGGTGCGGCCGGGGCAACGTACGCCGGAGGGCATGGAAATTCTTTCCGGTCTGAGTACGGGTGAGACGGTAGTCGTGGGTAACCTCGCCGCGGTGAATAATGGCGACCATATTGAGTCAGTCGGAATCACTCATGGTTGAACCAGGGCAGCGGCACAACTTGGCGGGGCGGCTTGCCCAGTCTTTTTACCAGTCCAAGATCACTGTGTTGATCATGGTGGCCATCGCCCTGTTCGGGGCTTTGGCCATGCTCTTCACGCCGCGCCTGTATAATCCTGAGATCGTGGTACCCGCCGCCGAAATTTTCATCATGCGCCCCGGCTCTGACAGCGAGGAGATTCACCATCTGGTGATACGTCCGTTGGAAGCCCTGATGGCATCCCTGCCTGGCGTCCATCACACTTTTGGCTATGCCGTCAACGATATGGGCGTGGTCACCGTCGAGTTTCAGGTCGGTGCCAACGAAGAGAAGAGCCTGCTCGAAGTCTACAACCAACTTAGCCGGAATATGGACAAAATGCCTCCCGGTACGGCGCAGCCGTTGGTGAAATCCATAGGCGTCAATGACGTCCCGATGATGTCGGTGACCCTGAGCTCCAGTCGGTTGACGCCTTTGGAGTTGCGTCAGGTTGGCGTGCGCTTCATGGACCAGTTGCAGAGTGTGCCGGACGTGGCGAACGCCGAGGTGATCGGCGGGAGTCCTCTGGCTATCAATGTCTGGCTAAATCCGGCGAAGCTCTCCAGTGTCGGCCTGAGTCTGAAAAATATTGAGCAGGCGCTGAAGGGGAGTAATGTCATTCTCCCCGGCGGCAATCTGGTGCATAACAACCAAGAAATTCCGCTGCGCATCAATGGGGCGCTGGGCTCGGCACGGGGGGTTGGCGATCTCATTATCGGCGATCATGACGGACAACCGATATTGCTGAAAGAGGTGGCACGAGTCGTAGCGGGCGCCGCAGAAAACAATACCGTGACCAGTGATACCGCCGGGCGTGCCAACCGGATCGGCGTACCCGCGGGTAGCATCATGCCGGCAGTCACCATCACCCTCGCCAAGCGTCCGGGGGCCAATGCGGTGACCGTGGGGGATGCGATCAAGGCAAAGCTGGGGCGCCTGGAACGGGAGGCATTACCGCAGGGGGTGCATGTTTCCATCACCCGTGATTATGGCGCGCGCTCCGATGACGCCGTCAGCACCCTCTTCGAGCATCTAGGTATCGCTGTCGGAGTGGTCGCCATCATCCTGATGATTTTCCTCGGATGGCGGGAAGCGGGCATCGTGATTCTGACAGTGCCGCTGACTCTGGGCGTCGTGCTGGGCACGGGCTGGCTGCTTGGGCAGACGATCAATCGGATTACACTTTTTGCCCTGATTCTCTCGCTGGGGCTACTGGTGGACGGGGGTATTGTCGTCATTGAAAACATCCATCGCCACCTGCATGACTGCGGTAAGGATGGTTTTGCCCGCTGTATCATCAATGCCAGCAATGAGATTGGCAATCCGACGAATATCGCGACGTTGGCGGTCATCCTCGCCTTTTTGCCCATGGCTTTCGTGACGGGAATGATGGGACCCTTCATGTTGCCCATCCCAATTTTTGTGCCTATTGCGATGGTGGCATCGGTGCTGCTCGCTTATACGGTGGTGCCGTGGGGGGCTTACCGTTTCCTGGGCGGCAAAGCGGGCAGGCAGGCGGACAGTGAGGGCGGCGTGCATGCGGCGCGGCCGGATGCCCTGCAGCGGGGATACCTCCGGGTGTTCAAGCCGCTGCTGAAATTCCCGGGGCGGCGCAACCTCTTTTTCATCGTGGTTATGGTGCTGCTCCTGCTGGCGATGCTGATGCCGATGTGGCAGTTCATCCGCCCCCAAGGTATGAATGGACCCCTCAGTGCGCTTGGCGTCAATCTGAAGATGCTTCCAGAAGGCAATGTCAGCGACTTCATGATTCAGGTGGACACCCCTGCAGGGACCGCCCTGGATGAAACCGGGCGGGTTACCGAAGCGGTGAGCAATGTGCTCAGCCAGAATCGCTATATCGAAAACTTCCAGACCTATCTGGGGCGTTCGGCGCCGGTGGATTTCGCGGGTCTGGTGCGTGGTGACCTGATGCGCCAAGGCAGCAATTACGCGCAGATTCAGGTCAACCTGGTGCCGCGGGATGAGCGGCCCATGTCCCACACCGTTTCCGTGGAAGTCTATAAGGCACTGCGATCGGTCCGGGAACGTTTCCCGGGTAGTGTCATCAAGATGTTCGAGGTGCCGCCGGGGCCGCCGGTACGGGCTCAGGTGGTGGCCGAGATCTACGGGCCGGACTATAACAAACTGCGTCAGGTGGCGGGTACGGTCGAACAGGATTTCCGCAAAGACTATGACATGGTCAATGTGGATGACTCGGTGACGGCTACAGTGCCTGAGTATCTGCTGCATGTGGATCAGCAGAAGGCGATGCTCGCCGATGTCGCGCCGGCGCAGGTGGCTGCTCTGGTGCATGACTATGTGGCCGGTACCAGGCTGGCTGCCCTGCATGTGAAAAATGCCCGCGAGCCGGTGGATATCATGCTTCGCGTGCCTCCAGCGGATCGTGCCTGGCGCCAACAGATCCTCGATTTGCAGGTGCAGAGCCGGAGCGGACAGCAGGTGCCCCTGGCGAGTATCGTGCAGATCGAGCGGACGACGCTGGCCAAGCCGATTTACGATCGTGATCAACATCCCGTGGTGTATGTGACTGGAGATCTCATGGGCTCCAGCCCGGTATATGCGGTGTTGTCGCTGAATCACTGGCTGGATGGCAAAACCATCGACGGTGTGCCTCTCAGCACGGGTAATCTAGGCTTTTCGCCAGCGCAGCCTGATGATGTCACCCATTACCAGATTCTTTGGGGCGGTGATATGCGCCTGACCCTCGATGTATTCCGCGATCTCGGCGCTGCTTTTATTATTGCTCTGGTATTTATCTATCTGATGCTGGTGGCCTATTACCAGTCTTTCGTGATGCCGGTGATTGTCATGGGCGCTATCCCCATGACGTTGATCGGGGTTTTTCCTGGGCACTGGCTATTGAATACGCCGTTTAACGCCACTTCCATGATCGGGGTTATTGCGCTGGCGGGCGTCGTGGTGCGCAATTCCCTGTTACTGATTGACTTCATTATTGATTACCGGCGCCAAGGCTACCCACTGGAAGAGGCGGTGTTGCAGGCCGGTGCGGTGCGTTTCCGTCCCATTTTGCTGACCGCATTGGCCATCATGTTTGGCTCTGCCATCATGGTAACCGATCCGGTTTTTGGCGGGTTGGCTGTTTCCTTGATTTTTGGCACTTTCGCCTCCACACTGCTGACATTGATCGTGATTCCATTGCTCTATTTCCTCTGGGAACGGCGCTTGGAAAAACAGACACCAAGGAGTTTGATTGCAGATGAATACTGAACGTTGGGTACGCGTGATTGCCGGCTTTTTTGTGCTGGCAAGTGTGATGTTGGGCGCTCCGGTCAGCCCGATATTTGTGAGTGAGTGGTTCTTGGCATTTACCCTTTTTGTGGGTTTCAACCTGCTGCAAAGTGGCTTCACCTCTATTTGCCCGCTGGATCGCATCCTGCTGAAGCTTGGGGTGCCGGGTTCCGGAGGCTGCGGACGCTAAGCCATGGAACATAAAATTCTTTTCTTTATAGAGTCCCAATGGCCGCTGTTGATTGGTGCTGTGGCGCTGATCGTCATGATTTTCAAGGGACCGTTGACACGGAAGGTGGCGGGTATTCAGGAAGTGGATCCGGTCGCTGCGGTGCAGTTAATCAACCATGAAGATGCCGTAATCATTGATGTGCGCGAGCAGAATGAGTGGTCGCGGGGACATCTGCCCGGTGCCCGGCACATTCCGCTGGGTGATTTGCCCAAGTATATGCAGGACCTGGAGAAGCACCGCGGCCATCACGTTATCTGCCAGTGTGCGAGTGGTATGCGTTCGGCGCGTGCCGCAGCCAGCCTGAAAAAGGCTGGTTTTGACAAAATTTATAGCCTGAAAGGTGGAATCAGCGCCTGGCAGAGTGCCGGATTGCCAGTAGAGAAGTGATTATGAAGGGGGCGGCGGTGCGGATGTACGCGACTGGCGTTTGCCCTTATTGTCACAGGGCCGAAGCGCTTTTGCGCAGTAAAGGCGTCATCCCCGAGATTATTCGGGTGGACCGGGATCCTGCGCAACGCCAGACCATGCAAAAGCTCGCTCACGGTCGGCATACCGTCCCGCAGATATTTATCAACGGTCAGCATGTGGGTGGTTATGATGACATCGCCGCCCTGGATCGCCGCGGGGTCCTGGACTCCTTGCTGCAGGAAGAGGGTTGGGAGCGTAGATAGTACGGTTCAATGTAAAATCGGGGGAACATATGACATCCGTTATATTGCTTTGTCCTGCTTGCGGCGCCGTCAATCGGGTGCCCAAAGAACGTCTGGGGGAAAACCCCAGGTGTGGCAAATGCCACGCACTGATTTTTCCAGATCACCCCGTTAATCTCAGCAGTAGTCGTTTTTCCGAATATGTTCAGAAAAACGAATTACCGGTGCTGGTCGATTTCTGGGCCCCCTGGTGCGGGCCTTGCCGAACGATGGCGCCGCAGTTTGAACAGGCCAGTCGGGCGATGCGTGGGCGCGTGCTCTTTGCCAAGGTGAATACTGAAGATGAACAGCAAATTGGTGGCCGCTTTCAGATTCGTTCCATTCCTACCATGGTGCTTTTTAAGGCAGGGAAAGAACTGGCACGGGTTAGTGGCGCTATGGGTGCGGCAGAACTTCAGCGCTGGCTGGCGGGGCAGGGTATCTGAGATTATTGTCGGGTGCCCCAATATTCCTAAATTAAGTAGATAGTAGGGGGGGGCGGTGGTCAGGAAATTCAGTGAGAGCTCCACGCGGCGGCAGTTCCTGCGACAAGCGGCGCTGGGTGGAGTCTTGCTGTATGGCTGGAATGTGGCCGCCGCCGGGCGACTCTGCGCGCTACGGGTAGGCAGCCACCAACAGGGCGTGCGTTTGGTATTTGATCTGAATCAGCGTTTGACCGCTGCGCCGGTGATTCGCAGCGTGGGTGAAGTGCTGCATATTGAATTGCCGGGGATAGAACACGGGCTTGGCCGTCCCGGGGTGCCGACGCTGGGTCCCCTGCAAGGCGGTGCGGAGATGAATAAAAGCGCCACCGGGTTGGTGCTGCGTTTGCCTTTACGGGAAGCGGTGCGCTGGCGTAGTTTCTCTTTGGGCCCTGGTAGGGGTGCGTCATACCGCCTGGTGCTGGACTTGATGCCTGTCGCCGGAACTGCGGTGAAATCCCCTCGTGCGCATCCCGTGGGCAGGGCCGGCCGGCCCATTGTGGTCTGTCTCGATCCCGGTCATGGTGGCCATGATTCGGGCGCCATCGGCGCCAAAGGGACCCGCGAAAAAGATGTGGTGTTGGATGTCGGTTTGTCGCTGGCCCGACTGATCCGCAGCACCCCCGGAATGCGTCTGGTCATGACCCGTAATACGGATCGCTATGTGCCGCTCATGGCGCGCATGCATTTAGGCTTTGCGCAGCGTGCCGATCTCTTCGTCTCTATCCATGCCGATGCCTTTCCGGAACGTGCGGTGCGTGGCTCGACGGTATGGACGTTATCAGAAACAGGAGCGAGTAATGCGGCGGCACGCTGGCTGGCCAAAACGCAGAACGCCGTCGATCCTCTTCTTGGCGACATCCAGTCGGGTGTTCATGATCCCATGCTCAATGCAGTGCTTATCAATATGACCCAGACGGCTGCGATGAATTCGGCGGTAGCCGCAGCGGATGTCATGATTCGTGGATTGGCCGCAGTGGAGGATTTGCACAATGCCACCGTGCAACACGCCAATTTCGTGGTGCTGCGTGCCCCGAATGTGCCTTCCATGCTGGTGGAGACCGCTTTTATTTCTAATCCTGAAGAGGAACAACGCTTGCGCGATCCGGATTTCCGTCGGCTACTCGCGCGCACCATGCATGATGCCATTGTTGCCCATTTTGTGAAGGCGCCACCTGCGGATAGCGCCTGGTCGGTGACCCGGCATGTGTTGAGTAAAAAGGAAAATCTGGCGGATGTGGCGCACCATTACGGACTGAGTGTAGAGGCCTTGCGTCTGGCCAATAATCTGCCACGCGGAGAGGGGCAGCCCGGAGAACCTCTCCGCGTTCCCATTACGGGGGCTTGAGTCACCATGGCGAGCGTTTGGGCGCTTATGTTATAACTGCTTGAGCGAATAGAGCGGAACGGTGATGAAACAAGATCTAGATGGCATGGTGCGGAATCAAACCCGCGTCGAGGAATGGATTAACGGCCTGCTGCATGGCGCTGGCGCAGTCGGCGCACTGTTGGTTTTCATGCTATGGATGGTTGGCGCGGGTCTCCACAGCACCCGTCTTGCGGTAGCCAGTATCAGTATATTTGTGGTCACCATTGTGATGCTGTACGGGGCTTCGACCATTTATCATATTCTGCCATCGGGGCGACTCAAAAAGGTCTTTCAGTTGGTGGACCGTTCCGCTATCTATCTTCTCATTGCAGGAACTTACACCCCGGTGACGCTGATGGTGCTCCATGACCCGTGGGGCTGGCTTCTGCTGGCACTGGAGTGGGGTCTGGCAGCGCTGGGCATTACCCTGCTGGCCGTGGGTGGGGCGCGTGCTCAATCGGTTTCTCTCTGGCTGTATCTCGTCATGGGCTGGCTGGCGATCCTTGCCGCAGTGCCGCTCTATAATTCTGCACCTGGCTGGTTTTTATGGTGGCTGGCTGGAGGCGGGCTGGCTTATACCGTGGGTGTCCTCTTTTTCCTGCTGGATCGCTGGAAATATTTTCACTCCATCTGGCACATTTTTGTCATCGCGGGTACCGCACTGCAATTCTGGGCGATTCTGCAGTACGCCGGCTGATTGTGCACCTGCTTATTCTTGCTTTTCTGACCAAAGTGCATATAATCGGCCCGCTTGCTCCCATCGTCTAGTGGTCTAGGACACTGGCCTCTCACGTCGGTAACAGGGGTTCGAACCCCCTTGGGAGCACCACTTTTTCTCTCTGATCGCCCCATTTTGAATGCGCTGAAAGCTGTCTATGCCAGTAGCGTGGCGGTGTGGGTGATTCTTGCCTTGCCAAGCCCGCCGTTGGGCAAGTACCATCCCTAGCAGAAAAGGCATGGGTTAAAGCGGGAGCTGGATCATGTTTCATGGCAGTATGGTAGCTTTGGTGACGCCCATGCGGGCGGACGGCGTGGTAGATGACACTGCGCTCCGCGATCTGGTGGAGTGGCATATCGCCGAAGGGACGCACGCATTGGTCGCCGTCGGTACCACGGGAGAATCCGCCACCCTGGAAATGAGGGAACATGTGGCGGTGATTCGGACCGTCGTGGAGCAGGTCAAAGGGCGCATCCCGGTGATCGCCGGGACCGGAGCCAATGCGACCTATGAGGCCATAGAGCTCACCCGTGCGGCCATGGAAGTCAAAGCTGATGCGGCCCTGCTGGTTTCCCCTTATTACAATAAGCCTACCCAGGAAGGCCTGTTCCAGCACTATTCGGCGATCGCCGAGCAATGCCACTTTCCCATGATTCTCTACAATGTCCCTGGTCGCACCGCTGGGGATATTTTACCAGAGACAGTAGCGCGTCTGGCGCCGCGTGCCGATATCATCGGCATCAAAGAAGCGAGCGGTAAAGTCGAGCGGGTTGCTGAAATTCTGGCTTTGTGTGGGGATCAGGTGCAGGTGTACAGCGGCGATGATGGTGCCGCCCTGGCCGCCCTGGCATTGGGTGCGCGTGGCGTGATC
Source organism: Acidithiobacillus ferriphilus (assembly GCF_028215975.1). NCBI lineage: Bacteria > Pseudomonadati > Pseudomonadota > Acidithiobacillia > Acidithiobacillales > Acidithiobacillaceae > Acidithiobacillus > Acidithiobacillus ferriphilus. The sequence goes on along the minus strand of NZ_CP116458.1, from coordinate 1,929,059 downwards.
TCGGTCACCGCCAACGTGGCGCCCCGGCTGATGGCGCGGATGTGTGATCTGGCTCTGGCCGGTGACTTTATTGGTGCCCGCGCGGTCAACGCGCAACTGGTGGGGTTACACCGGGATCTCTTTCTGGAGTCCAACCCCATCCCGGTCAAATGGGCACTGCACGAGATGGGCCGCATGGGAGCGGCGCTACGTCTGCCCCTAACCCCTTTTTCGTCTGTTCATCATGAGCGTCTGCGCGAAAGTTTGCGTCGGGCGCAGTGTATCTAAATTATTCTCGCGCCTGGTCGCGTTTAGTGGAGTCTTGCATGCGCCGTTACGTAGCTCTTGCCGTGGTTGCCAGTCTGGGTTTGGGGGGGTGTTCCTACATCCCCTTCTTCAAGTCTAATAGTGGCCCGAAATACCAGGATTCCAAGGTGATGGAACCCCTGAAGGTTCCACCGGATCTGCTGGCGCAGGCGCCGCAACCGGGAGTTACCATACCGGGGGGGGCGGTAACTTCCAGAGATCTGTCGAAGGATACCGGCTCTGGTGGTTACGGGCTGTTTCAGCCCCACGCGGCGGCCGGGCAGCAGCCAGTCGAAGAAAACATGCTGCCGGGTGTGAGCGCACAAATTCTGGGTGCCGGCGCGGATTTGCGTTTGAGCACAACCGCGAAGCCGGCACAGATTTGGGCTGCCTTGAAAGCGACACTGGCAGCAGATGAGACTACGGTGGCGAAATTCTCTCCGCAACAGGACGAACTGGTCACCAACTGGCGGGATTTCCGCAGCGGTCTGGCCTTTGTACTGGGGAACACCGTGGCACCTACCCATCGGGAGAAATACACCTTTCATCTGAATGCGGGGGAAAATGGATCCGAAATCTTGACGATACAGCAGGATCGCGTCTGGAATAACCCTACCGGTGGCAGTGTGGAATGGACGAAAGTACCCGCCGATGCCAGGCACAACCGGCAGATTATGGAAGCGCTGCGAAAGCGCCTGAGCCAGGAATCACCCCTCGCGGAAATGCCGGACATTAAGGTTACCCGTTACCAGGATGATCGTGGCCCTTATCTGGTGTTGAATGTGGTTCCCGCCAAGGCACAGCCGGCGGTACAAATGGTTTTGCAGAATCTGGGTTATCCCGTGCAAAGTGCGGGCATGGGGGTATGGGATGTTCAAGTGCAGGAAGGTGGTGCACAGGCAGATCGGAAACAGGGTTTCATCGGCGGCATCTTCCAGCGGACCTGGGACAACATCAAGGCTATCTGGAGCAGTCCGGAAAAGCGGAAACCCATCTCGGTGCGGGTGAAGCTGTTGCGCATGAAAAACAACGAGGGCAGCGTACTGGAGACGACGCCGGGCGTTGGCAAGGATGCCGCCACATGGTCCGCAGAGATTCTCGACAAGCTGCAGTCGGGTCTGTCTCCCAAGAATGGAGACAAGGCATGATCGAGCGCTATACGCGCCCGGAAATGGGTGCCTTATGGACGCAGGATGCCAAATATCAGGCCTGGCTCGATGTGGAGCTGGCAGTTTGCCGGGCGCTGGCGGTACGGGGGCAGATTCCCGCCGACGCCTTGGCCCAGATCGAGGCGAAAGCGGCTTTTGATAGCGCCCGTATTGCGGAAATTGAGCTGGAAGTCAAACACGACGTCATCGCCTTTCTGACGTCGGTGGCCGAGCATGTGGGGCCGTCCAGCCGCTTCATCCATCTGGGCCTGACCTCTTCGGATGTGGTGGATACGGGGTTTGCGCTGCAATTGAAGCGTTCCGGGGTGCTGCTGCTGGAAGGGATGGACCGCTTGTACCGGGCCTTGGTGAAGTTGGCCTGGAAGCATAAGGATACGCTGATGATTGGCCGCTCCCATGGCATTCACGCGGAGCCCATCACTTTTGGTCTGAAGGTGGCGGTCTGGTGTGCCGAGGCGCAGCGCAATCGGCAACGTCTGGTCAGTGCCATTGCCGCGGTGTCGGCGGGCATGTTGTCGGGGGCTGTGGGCACTTTCGCCAACATCGATCCCGGTGTCGAAGACGCGGTCTGTGCGGAGCTGGGGCTGACCCCGGAACTGGCCAGTACGCAAGTCATTTCCCGGGATCGTCATGCCGAATTTTTTGGCGCCTTGGCGGTGATTGCCGGATCTATTGAAAAGATTGCCGTGGAAATTCGCCATTTGCAGCGCACCGAGGTGTTGGAGGCGGAGGAGCCATTTAGCGCCGGGCAGAAGGGCAGTTCCGCCATGCCCCACAAGCGCAATCCCATCCTCTCCGAGAATCTGACCGGTCTTGCCCGTCTGCTGCGCGGTTATGCGGGCATGGCGCTGGAGGACATCGCCCTCTGGCATGAGCGCGATATCTCCCACTCCAGTGTGGAGCGGGTGATTGGCCCCGACGCCTGCATTGTCATGGATTTCATGTTCCACCGGGCGAGCGGCCTGCTGGAACGGCTGGTGGTCTATCCGCAGCGGATGCTGGAAAACCTGCATAAAATGCACGGCCTGATTTTCTCGCAGCGAGTGCTGCTGGCGCTCACCGAGAAGGGCATGCTGCGCGAAGATGCCTATCGGGTGGTGCAGCGCAGCGCGATGCAGGTCTGGGAGGCGAATGCGGATTTTAAGTCGCTTCTGGCGGCAGACCCGCAGATTCGGCCTTATCTGAATGCGCAGGAATTGACGGAATTGTTTGATCTTGCCTATCACACCCGCAACATTGATGCCATTTTCGCCCGTGTTTTTCCGGAAGGGCAACCCCGATGAGCGAACGCAGCGCCCTTTACGAGGGCAAGGCCAAGATCGTCTATGCCAGCGAATCACCCGATGAACTGGTTCTGCATTTCAAGGACGACACTTCGGCCTTTGACGGCGAAAAGGTCGAGCAGCTTGCTCATAAAGGCGAGATAAACAACGCGTTCAATACCTTCATCATGGAGTATTTGCAGGGTGAGGGTGTGCCGACCCATTTTATCCGTCGCCTCAATGCGCGGGAAAGCCTGGTGCGCCGTTTGGAGATGATCCCGGTGGAGTGTGTGGTACGGAATCGGGCGGCGGGATCCTTGTCCAAGCGCCTGGCTATCGAGGAGGGCCGGATTCTGGAGCCGCCGACGCTGGAATTTTTCCTGAAGAACGATGCGCTGCATGATCCGATGATTAACACCTCCCATATTCGCACTTTCGGCTGGGCAACGACAGAAGAAGTGGAAGCGATGCGCCGCTGGACCATGCGGGTCAATATATTGCTGTCCGCACTATTTGCAAAGGCGAATCTGATTCTGGTGGACTTTAAGCTGGAGTTCGGGCGTTTTGACGGGGAGCTTTATCTCGGCGATGAATTCAGCCCCGATGGTTGCCGACTCTGGGACGCCCGGAGTCTGGAAAAAATGGATAAAGATCGCTTTCGTCGCAATCTGGGCGGGGTGGTGGAAGCGTATATAGAAGTCGCGCGCCGCCTGGGCGTGCCGCTCCCAGCGGTATCATAAAGTCAGTGTCTTTCCAGCGGGATAGCCTGCGGGCTCGTCCTGCCGCTTTTCTTGAATGAGGGATCATCCCATGCTGCTGCTTCGCGGTCCTGCGGCACTGTCCGCTTTTCGTGTGCAACACTTGCTACGCATCCTCGTTGCCGGGGGGGTTCCCGTCCAGAGCGCAGTCGCTCAATACGTCCATCTGGTTGATCTCGGCGCACCCCTGACGTCGGCAGAAATGGGGGTGCTGGCGGCTTTGCTGCATTACGGGGAATCTGCTGAAGGAGATGCAGAGGACGCAGTGGAAGTCTGTGTGGTGCCCCGTCTCGGGACCATCTCACCATGGTCCAGCAAAGCGACGGATATTGCCGGACACTGTGGATTGGGTGCGGTGCGGCGTATCGAACGAGGCGTTTCATATCGCGTGCAGAAAATTGGCGATGCGGCTTTCAGCGCGGCAGAGTTACAGGCGATGAGCCGGCTTCTGCACGATCCCATGACCGAGTCGGTGTTGCCGGACTGGGCGGCGGCAGAGGCACTTTTTGCCCATCCGGAACCCGCGTCACTGATCCGCATTCCCTTGCACAAAGAGGGGCGGGCCGCTTTGCGCGCGGCCAATGCCAGCTTGGGTCTCGCGCTCGCTCCGGCGGAACTGGATTATCTTTTTGATTATTTTTCCGGTTTGGGACGCGATCCCAGTGATGCCGAGTTGATGATGTTTGCGCAGGCCAATTCCGAACACTGTCGGCACAAGGTATTCAATGCGGCCTTCCGGCTGGATGGCCAGGATCAAGCCCTCAGCCTTTTCGCCATGATTCGCGAAACTCACCGCCTGCATCCGCAGGGTACCCTTTCCGCCTATAAGGACAACGCCGCGGTCATGGCGGGCGGCGCGCTGAGCCAGCCTTTCGCGGTGGGCGCGTCGGGAGAATATGCCGTGGCGGAAGAGCGCACCGCCATCCTGATGAAAGTCGAAACCCACAACCACCCGACGGCCATTTCGCCCTTTCCCGGAGCCGCCACGGGGAGCGGCGGCGAGATCCGCGACGAGGGCGCCACTGGGCGGGGCGGCAAGCCCAAGGCGGGTTTGACCGGCTTCTCGGTGTCACATCTGCGGATTCCCGGCTATATCCAGTCATGGGAGTCGAACCCTTACGGAAAGCCGACGCGTATCCGCTCGGCGCTGGACATCATGCGCGAAGGCCCCCTGGGTGCTGCGGCCTTCAACAACGAATTCGGCCGCCCGGCCATCGCCGGTTATTTCCGGGTCTTCGAATGTGATCAGGGTGGGCTGCACCGCGGCTACCACAAACCCATCATGCTGGCCGGCGGTCTGGGGCAGATTCGCCCCCTGCTGGTGGAGAAGAAGCCTCTGCCGGAAGGCGCCAAGGTACTGGTTATCGGCGGTCCGGCCATGCTCATCGGTCTGGGTGGCGGCGCCGCTTCCAGCGTGGCCAGCGGGGCAGGGGATGAGCAACTGGATTTTGCCTCGGTGCAGCGCGGCAATCCGGAAATGCAGCGCCGGGCTCAGGAAGTGATCGAGCGTTGTATTGCTCTGGGAGAGGATTCACCTATTTTGTCCATCCATGATGTCGGGGCGGGCGGGCTCTCCAACGCCGTTCCCGAGTTGTTGCACGATGGTGGTCGTGGCGGCCATCTGCAACTGCGAGCGGTGCCCAATGAAGAACAGGCCATGTCGCCCATGCAGATCTGGAGTAATGAGGCGCAGGAGCGTTACGTGCTGGCCGTGGCGGCGGCAGATCTGCCGCGCTTCACGGAGATCTGCGCCCGCGAGCGCTGCCCCTGGGCGGTCCTGGGAGAGGCCACGGTGGAGGATGCCCTGATTCTGGAGGATTCCCTGCTCCATGACCGGCCGGTGGATATGGCTCTCAGCGCCTTGCTGGGTTGCCCGCCGCGCATGGAACGGGATAGTCGGCATGTGCAGCCCGATTTGCGGCCGCTGGACCTGTCTGGCGCCGATTTGCGTGCTGCCGCCTATGCCGTTTTGCGCCATCCCTCGGTAGCCAGCAAGGAATTCCTGATCACCATCGGCGACCGCAGTGTCGGCGGCCTGATTCACCGCGACCAGATGGTGGGGCCGTGGCAGGTGCCGGTGGCCGATTGCGGTGTTACGGCAGCGGACTTCTGGAATACCCACGGCGAGGCCATGGCCATCGGCGAGCGCGCCCCGGTGGCGGTGTTGAATCCCGCAGCCAGCGCCCGATTGGCCATTGCCGAAGCCCTCACCAACCTGTTTGCCGCCGATGTGGCCGCGCTGGGAGATATCAAGCTCTCGGCCAACTGGATGGCGGCGGCAGATCATCCTGGAGAAGACGCGGCGCTCTATGACGCGGTACGTGCCGCGGCACTGGAACTCTGTCCGGCGCTGGACCTTGCCATCCCGGTGGGCAAAGATTCCCTGTCCATGCGCACTATCTGGCAGGAGGAGGGCGTGGAAAAGGCCGTCGTGTCGCCCCTGTCGGTGATCATCTCGGCCTTCGCGCCTGTGGCGGATTTGCGGAAGAGCTGGACCCCTCAGTGGTCTGCTCAACCTGATACGGATCTCTGGCTGGTGGACTTGGGGTGTGGCCGGCTCGGCGCTTCCATTCTGGCCCAGACTTTGGGGCAGATGGGCGACAGCGCACCCGATCTGGATGCTCCGGGGTTGTTGCGCGGCCTGTTCACCGCATTGCAGGCTTTGCGCATGCGGGAACTGGTGCTGGCCTACCATGACCGCTCCGACGGTGGCCTCTGGGCGACCCTCTGCGAAATGTCTTTCGCCAGCCGTTGCGGAGCAGACATTCAACTGCCTTCGGGGGCGGATAGCTGGTCCTTCCTTTTCGCCGAGGAACCAGGAGTGGTTATTCAGACCTCGGCCGCCCAGCGCGCGCAAATAATGCGGATTTTTGCCGATGCCGGTCTCGCTGAACGGGCTCAGGTCATTGGTCAGGTAAAGACTGACCACTGGCGTTTGTCCGTGGAACAGGATGGCCAATCCGTCCTGAACGAAGCTGCCGCCGATCTGCTGCGCACCTGGGCGGAGACCAGTAACCGGATGCAGGCCTTGCGCGATGATCCGCTGTGCGCTCAAGAGGCCTTTGCTGTGGTGGCCGCAGAGGAAACGCCACTGTTCTCCCGTCTGACCTTCACCCCGCAGATGCCGATGATGCAGACCGGGGCCAGGCCCCGCGTGGCGATCCTCCGGGAGCAGGGTGTAAACGGCCAGATCGAGATGGCGGCGGCTTTCCATCGTGCCGGTTTTGCCGCCGTGGACGTGCATATGAGCGACCTTGCGGCTGGTCGTCACCGCTTGGGAGACTTCCAGGCGATGGCCGCTTGCGGCGGCTTCTCCTACGGAGACGTGCTGGGCGCCGGTGCGGGCTGGGCCAAATCGATCCTTTTCCATGATCGTCTGCGGGATGATTTTACCGCCTTCTTTGCCGATACTTCGCGCCTGGCCCTGGGCGTTTGCAATGGCTGTCAGATGTTGGCGGAGCTGCGCGACATTATCCCCGGCGCGGCGCACTGGCCGCGCTTCGCGCGCAACCGCTCGGAGCAGTTCGAAGCGCGGCTGGCCATGGTCGAGGTCGTGGATTCGCCGTCGCTGTTGTTCGCGGGTATGGCGGGCACTTACGCGCCCATCGTTATCGCCCACGGCGAGGGGCGGGCGCATTTCGCCGTGGATCAGCCTGGCTCAGGGCCTGTTACCATGCGTTTTGTGGATGCCCAGGAACAGCCTGCAGTGCAGTATCCAGCCAATCCCAACGGCTCCCCGCAAGGCGTTACCGGCCTCTGCAATGAGGACGGCCGGGTGTCTATCCTCATGCCGCACCCGGAGCGGGTCGTGCGCAGTTTACAGATGAGCTGGCGGCCACCGGAGTGGGGTGAGGCTACACCATGGATGCAGATTTTTGTGAACGCACGGAAGGCGTTGGGGTAATGTTTGGAGCAAAATAAGATATTAATAAAAAAGGCCCGGGCTATAAGCCCGGGCCTTTTTTATCTGGTGGAGCGGAGGAGGATCGAACTCCCGACCTTCGCATTGCGAACGCGACGCTCTCCCAGCTGAGCTACCGCCCCATTGCCGCGTAGGATAAAGGCAACTCCCCCGTAATGCAATGGGCGGCACAGGGTGCTGGAAATGCGGAGCCTTCTTACGCCCGGCCCACCACCACGACATCGCTGCCGAAGGGAAAAATCTCCGGCTTGAGGCTGGCCTCGCTAAGGGCTGCGGCAATTTCCTCCGGATGCAGGAAATGGTTGCCCTGCACATGTTCGGTCAGATTCTGAAAGGCCATGCCGCGGAGCGGCGGCTCGCGCAGCACGCGGTGGTCGTCGGGCCAGGCCGGTTCCCAGATGACGATGGCGCCTTCGGGTTTCAGGCTGGCGTGCAGTCGTTGAAAAATCTCACCACGGTTTTCCCAGACATGATGCAGGGCGCGATTCATGGCGATGAGGTCAGCGGGCTCTGGCAGGGAAAACTGATGAATATCGCCTTCATCAAAATGCAGGCGATCCGCAACACCCTCGCTTTGGGCTTTTTCCGTAGCCTGGCGGATGTTTTCGGCGAAACCATCCAGCCCCAGACCGCGCAGATGTCCGCAGCGTGCGGCGAGTGCCCGCAAATACCAGCCATTGCCGCAGCCCAGGTCCACCGCCAGCCCGCCGCGTGCATCGACTTCGGCAAAGATGGGGACGGCCGGGCAGATTTTCTCCTCGAACGTCTTGCGAAAATTGTTCTCCAGCATCAGCCCGAACCAGGGCAGAATGGTTTCGCGTTCGGCCAGCACCTGTTCACCGGGACGTTCACCCGTGCGCATGAGACCCGCCGCCCGCTCCGCCATATGTGCAGAAAGCACGGCACCCACCGCTACGCCCACACGGCTGTTTTCGGCTTCCGGACGCATGCTGTCGCCATCCTCGCTCAGCCGCCATTGTTCATTGTCGGTCAGTTCCAGCCAGCCAAAGGCATAGGCGGCGTCACACCAGCGCAGCACGTAGCCGGTATCCATCCCGGCGGCAGACGCCAGTGTGGGGGTGTCCGCATTGCCCAGGGTATGCAGGGCGCTAAAAAGTCCGTTGACGACGCCAATGAAAGCGATGTTCAGGGATAACGCACCCTGAGCCTGCTGCCGAAGTTCATCCATGTTGCGTAAAGCCATGTCACACTCCCACGTTCAGAGAAGATATTTTAGACCGACCACCGCGAGTACCGCGAGGGTCCCCATGAGAAAAGCCCTTTGATTGATGCGCATGTGCAAGTGATTGCCTGCCCACAAGCCGAGCAACACTGGTGGAATCAGCAGGAGAAAACCCACCGTCAGTTGCCAGGTCAACAGGGCCAGCGCGATGTACATAAAGGCCCGCAGGATATTGTCAGTGAGGGCAATGCCTTGAAACGTGGCGCGAAAGGCGCGTTTGTCGAGATGCCGCATTTGCAGGTAAGCGACAATGGGTGGACCCCCGCCGCCATACAGGCTGCCTACCACGCCACCGAAAATGCCCAGCGGCATTCCCCAGGGCAAGGCGACCCGTGGTAGTCGCTCCGGCTTCGTGGCCAGCGCGTAGACCACGTAGGCGAGAATGAACACGCCGAGAAAGCGAGTCAGATTCTGGGCATTGGTATCCGCGAGAATAAAGGAGCCGATGGCCAAGCCGATCACACTGCCGGGAATCAGCCAGCGTAACTCCGGCCAACGCATTTCCCGAAAGTCATAGGCGCCCAGCAGCACGGAACCGAGCAGATCCAGCAGCAGTACCACGGGTACCACTTCTTTGATGGGGAAAATAAGCGTCAGTAAAGCCACCGAAATTAATCCAGAGCCAAAGCCAATCACCGCGCGGACATAAAAGGCGGCCAGAACGATTCCTCCGGCGATGGCCCAGAGCAGCGGGTTTTGGATCAGGGTGGCGTAGGAAAGGGAAGCCTGCGTTATCATACCGACCAGTCTATATGGTTTGTGGATGACCTTCCATATAGGGCTGGTGGGATTGATTCATCAGAGTCGGGCGTTGGTCTATAGGCAACCGTAAAAAAATAGCCTAATATCGAAGCATCCTAAGAAATTGCTTTAATCTGATATAGCCGATGCGGCGAGGTGTTCCCATGCTGGCCTCCATTCCTATACCCGACACAGATTTTGGACCCTCGACGGCAAAATATTTCTCTTCCACAGGGTGGTGGCTCTTTCCCCTCCTTTTGTTGGCGGCGATTTTTCTATTTTGCGCGCCGCGTGCCGCAGCCGGGACCAGCGGCCTCCCACCCATAGATGCGCGGGCTTATATTCTGATGAACGCGGATACCGGCGCCATCATTGCGACGAAAAATGCCTATCGGCCCTATGCCATTGCCAGCATTACCAAACTGATGACGCTATATCTGCTTTTCAAGGACATTGACAGCGGGCATCTGCAGATGGACCAGCGCTTCGTGCCCTGTCACACGGCGCTACAGACGAGGGGCTCCAGTATGTTCATGCACCCCGGTCTGCCCTTTACCGTCGCGCAGATGATTCTCGGAATGACGGTGCCTTCCGGCAATGATGCTGCGGTAGAAGCCGCACATCTGGTGGCCGGCAGCGTATCCGCCTTTGTCACCAAAATGAACCAGACGGCGCGTAAAATCGGGATGCTTTCCACCACCTATTATGATCCCGATGGGTTGCCGCATCCTAATAACATGTCCAGTCCCTATGACGTTGCTGTCCTCACCCGCACGATCATGACCCGGTTTCCGCAGTTCATGTCTTTTTTTGACCACAAAAACTTCACCTACGCGGGCATCACCAGCCCTAACCCCAACCTGTTGGTGGGGCGGGTGCCCTTTATCACTGGCATGAAAAGTGGCTATACCGACGCAGCAGGGCATTGTCTCGTTGCTACAGGAACTCAGGATGGCGTGAAGCTGATTGCCGTGATTCTCGGTGTACCGTCATTTCACAATGAAAGACGGGGGTTTTGGAAGGCATCCTGGCAGAGTCTCAAGTTGCTGGACTGGGGATTCGCGCGCACTCTCTGGCTGCCTGCGGCACCGCATCTTGAGCGGACCTCGGCACCGTAATTGCCAAGCTTCACTTGCTGAGGTTGAGGTGTGCGGGCGGCGCTGAGTCGGTGGGTGGTTTCTTCAGGAATATGATCAGCGGAATCATGACCAGAAAGCCGTAAAAAACGAGTACAAAAGCGTCCAGCGTTCCGCGCATATTCGCCTGGCTGTATAGCACAACATTACCCAGCACTCGCCAGGTGGTCGGATTCTCGGTCATACCCGCTGCTGCGAGATAGTGATTAAAGGCAGGATTGAACGGGTTGATAAAGCCGCTCATCTGGTTCCAACCCACTTGCGTTTCCTGGCTCGTCACCGTAGAGACGATGGCGATGCCGATGCTGCCACCCAATGTTCGCATCAGGTTGAAAATGCCCGATCCTTCGGCCTGCTGTGATTTTTTCAGAGTCATAAAGGCCAGGGTGAAGAGCGGGATGGTGACCAGCCCAAAGCCAATGCCGCGGATAAAGCTGGGCCAAATGAGCCAGGCCATGCTGATGTCCAGGCTGTAGAGTGTCGTGAAGTAGGTACCAACGGCGCCGAAAATAACGCCGACCAGTACGATGTTACGTGGATTGACGCCGCGCCCCAGCAGTCGTCCCGCCAGCATCATGGCCAACATCGCACCAATGCCCTGTGGTGCCATCACCAGCCCCGCAGTGAAAGCCTCATAGTGCATCAGCGTCTCCAGCATGATCGGCAGAATCACCATGGTACCGAAGAGGGCGAGACCGAATATACCGATACCCATACTGCCGATGGAGAGATTACGGTCTTTGAGCAGGCGCAAATCCACCACGGGATATTTTACGCTCAAAGAGCGCCAGACAAAAAATAGCATTCCCAATATGGCACAAATAGTCAGAATGATGATGGTCCGCGAGCTGAACCAGTTATCCTGATCGCCGAGACTCAATACGCCCTGTAGGCTGCCCAGCCCCACGGCCATCAACGCAAAGCCTGTCCAATCCACCGGACGGGGGGTGGTGCTCTTGCCGCCGTCAGGAACGGTCTGCATCATCAGGAACGCGAGGATGCCGAAGGGAATATTCACATAGAATACCCAACGCCAACTGAGCGTGTCCGTCAGATAACCGCCCAGGGTGGGACCCAGAATCGGCCCCAGCATGATGCCCATGCCGAGGATGGCCATGGCCTGACCGCGCTTGTTGGATGGATAGGCGCCGAGCATGATGGTCTGCCCCACGGGCGCCAGCGACGCGCCAAATATGCCTTGCAGGAAGCGCCAGAGCACGACTTCTAGCAGGCTATGGGACTGCCCGCAGAGCACCGAGGAAATCACAAAGCCGACCACGCTCCAGAGCATGATGTTGCGCTGGCCGTAGCGTTCCACCAGGAGCCCGGTGAGGGGCAGGATGATCACATTGGCGACCATGTAACTGGTGAGCACCCAGGTGATCTGATCGCTGTTGGCATGCAGAGAGCCGCGCATGTAGGTCAGCGCTACGTTGACAATGGTCAGGTCGAGTACCTGCATGACTACCGCCAGCATGACTGCTACCGTAATGGTAAGACGTGAAGCGGGGCTCTCTTGCGTCACGGATGGGTTCCTCTCTGGTAAGTTGGAAACGGTAATTAAGCAGCAATGTCGGGATAGACCGCAACCAGGAAAATCCGGGATTGTGGCCCGATGCACCCGTGGTCAGACTTGTTTTGGCGGGAAACGTGCTATGTCATGGGCAAGCGGTGCCTGACGTAACAGGTCTTCCTCATCGCTGCGCAGCCAACGCCATTCGCCGGGACGCAGCGCGCCGAGAGGCAGATTTCCCACCGCTACGCGAAGCAGGCGCAACACCTCCGTGTCGCTGGCGGCAAGCAGACGCCGGATCTGGCGATTGCGTCCTTCCTGCAAAATGAACTCCAGCCATTGGGTTTTTCCACCACAGCGTAACTCTCTTATCCGCAACGGTAAGCAAGGTTTGCCATCGAGCGTGGGGCTGGTCGCTAATTGAGCTGCGGCGCTCGCGGAGAGGGGCGGGCGGATCTGCACATGGTAGGTCTTGGCCACATGCTGATCCGGATCCAACAGTTGTTGCGCCCAATGCGGGTCATTACTGAAGAGCAACAGACCGGAGCTGGCCTGATCCAGACGTCCTACGGGGGCCAACCATGGACTTTTTGGCAGCAGGTCGTAGACGGTGGCACGCCCCTTCTCATCCCGACGAGTGGTAAGAACTCCGCGCGGTTTGTGCAGGAGCAAAACCCGGCGGGTACTGGCGGTGACCTCGATACCGTCGACACAAATTTTGGGGCCGGACAGGGCAAAGCGTGCCTCTGGATCGTGTACCCGGCGGCCATCTACCTCCACCCGGCCGGCCCGTATCCATTCCGCCGCCACCGTCCGTGAGCACACCCCGGTTTTGGACAGGATGCGGGCAAGCCCAAAGCCGGGGGCACTTTGGTTTTGTCCAAGCTTTGGACTATGATTTGAAGGGCGTTTCACTCGTTCGCCCAAAGGAGTTGATTATGGCGCATGAAACTTTGCATGAACCCCTCGAATCGTTGTCCCCCGAAACCGTGGACGTCCATCGGGCCATTTCCTCGCTGATGGAGGAGTTTGAAGCGATTGACTGGTACCAGCAGCGCGCCGACGCCTGCAAGGACCCTATGCTCAAGCAAATTCTGGAACACAATCGGGATGAAGAAATTGAGCACGCTGCTATGGTACTGGAGTGGCTGCGCCGCAAAATGCCGCGGCTGGACAAAGAATTGCGTGAGTATTTGTTCAGCAAGGGTTCCATCACCGGCCACGAGTCCGCGACGATGGGACGAGAGTAAAATGGATCGCGTTGTCACGGGACAAAACGCGCACAAAGGTCGTTGTAAAAATTAAGCCCGAGAACAGTGGGTTGTAGGAATTCTCCTTTGATTTCGACTAAACCCGCGCGCTCGGCCCGGCGGATTTGTGGCTGAACCATAGGCCATGACAGGCCTGTACGTTCCGGGAATAACGCCATGGGGAAGCCATCCGTCAGACGCAAGGCGTTGAGCATGAACTCGAAAGGTCTGTCGGCGACTAACACGGGTTCATAGTCGCCGATGGCGTCGGCATCACTCAGTGCGTCGGTCATGTAACTTTCCGGACGGCTGGGTTTGCGGCTGCGCCAGATGCCATCGGACAGGGTGATTTTGCCGTGTGCTCCAGCACCGATGCCGAGGTAGTCGCCATAGAGCCAGTAATTGCGATTGTGCTGGCAGCGTTGGTCGGGCAGGGCGTGGGCCGATATCTCGTAGCGCGGCAGTCCGACCTCCTGGAGTTGCCGACGTAGGGCATTTTCCATGTCAGCGGCTTGATCGTTGTTCGGCAGGTTTGCCGGTGGATGACTTGCAAAAGGGGTCCCCGCCTCCAGGGTGAGCTGGTAGAGGGACAGGTGGGGAGGGGTATAGTCCAGCGCGATTTTCAGGTCTGATTGGGCAGCGGCGAGATCCTGCCCTGGCAGGGCAAACATGAGATCGAGATTATAGCTTTCGAATTCCGCGGCGATGGCGAGCTCCACCGCGCGGCGGGCTGCCGCTGCATCGTGAATGCGTCCGAGTCGTTGCAGAAAGGCATCATTGAAAGATTGGATGCCTAAAGAGAGCCGGGTGACGCCCGCCTCCCGGAAGGCGCGGAAAGATGCCGCTTCCATGGCTCCCGGATTGGCCTCCAGCGTCACTTCCAGGCCGGGCAGAGGCCGCAGGCGGGCGCGGATCGCGGAGAGTAGGCGATCGATGATTTCTGGCGGAAAGAGGCTGGGGGTGCCACCGCCGATAAAAATAGTCTGTACACGGCGTCCCCAGATGCGTGGCAGTTCCCGATCCAGGTCGGCGAGCAGCGCGGCCAGATAACGTTCTGCGGGAATGCTGTTGGTCGCATGGGAATTAAAATCGCAATAGGGACACTTGGCTTTGCACCAGGGCAGGTGCACATAGAGCGAAAACGACGAAGATGGTTTGAGGGTGAGGCTCATGAATACTCGTAGGAGGAATGATAGGTGACGAAAATGGATTGGACGCCCTTATTTTTACTCCGAACAGTACTTTTTCCCAAGGCATTATTGGGACTGCGTGTTTTTGAGCCGCGTTATCTGGACATGATCAGCGCTTCCCTGCGGCAGGGGCGCGATTTTGGCATTTGCCTCAGCCGCCCTCGCGGTGACGGCCATGCCGGGCCGGAATTGGTGGGTACCCTGGCGCGCATTGTGGACTGGGGTGGTGAGGCGGGTGTTCTCCAGGTGCAGGTGCAGGGGCAGGAACGTTTCACCATTCAGGACTGGCGTTACGATGGACCTTTGGCGGTAGCCGTGATTCAACGCTGGGCTGCGGAACCCATTGTGCCCATGTGTCGCGAAAGTGATGTGTTGCGTTCTATTCTTGAAGAGTTGGTGGGCAAGGAGCCCGCTGCGGAGATGGACGCCAGCAGTGCCGGGATGATTCTGGCGCAGGCACTGCCTGCCTCTCCAGAAGAAAAGCAACAGCTTCTCCTCCTTCAGGATCCCTTGGAGCGACTGCACCGGATTATGGATTTGCTCAATCAACGCGGCCCGTAGGAACAAATCTTAACGCTTCCCTTTGCCGTAAATGTAGGTGGAAAAATCGGTATAGTTTTGTGAAAGATTACGGAAAAGGTGGTCGAGACTGATAATTGCCTGCTCCAGGATATTCACAGTAATATAAGGTTTCTCTACCTTTAGCCGTTGATAACGGGCGCGGGTGAGGACCAGTACCTGGGTATCGTCACTTTTGGCGAGGATGCGGGCGCTACGTGGTTGACGGTCGAAAAAAGACATCTCTCCAGCCATCTCTCCATCATGTACTCGGACCACTTCTACTTCGTCGCCGTCGGCGGTGTGGTGAACGATGGCCATTTCACCCTTGACGCAGAAGAACAGAGCTTCTCCCAGAGTGCCCCATTCGGCAATCACCTGATCCATATGAAATTGGGCATGGGTGACATATTCAGCAAGGGTCTGGACTTCGCTGATGGTCAGCGACTGCGCCAGATGATGCTGTTTGAGAAATTGGGCGATTTCTACATGGGCAATGCCGGGCATGGTGTGTTCCTCTGGGAAGCGGATTTTCTATCATTATAATGGTGGAAGAGGGCTGAGGGACAGTACCGCATTTTGAATCTGGCCGTCGCCTCGGGGTATAATGCAACCTTGCCTCCAACGAGTATTCCCATGACACGTCCCAGTGGAAGAAGTGCCGACGCCTTGCGTCAGGTACAGGTCATCCGAAATTTTACCAAACATGCCGAAGGCTCGGTACTGATAGCCTGTGGCGACACCAAAGTGCTGTGTACCGCCAGCGTCGAAGAAAAGGTTCCGTCCTTTCTGCGCGGTATGGGCAAGGGGTGGGTGACGGCAGAATATAGTATGTTGCCGCGTGCAACCCGGGAGCGGGTCGCGCGGGAATCTGCCAAGGGACGTATCGGTGGACGCACCCATGAAATTCAACGCCTCATCGGCCGTAGTTTGCGCGCTGCCGTAGATTTGCAGGCCTTGGGTGAGCGCACCATCTGGGTGGATTGTGACGTGCTTCAGGCCGATGGCGGAACCCGCACCGCGAGTATTACCGGCGCTTGTCTGGCGGTGGCCGATGCTCTGCAACATTTGCGTGCGACCGGGCGGATTCAGGACAATCCCTTGCGGGACTGGGTGGCGGCTGTTTCGGTGGGCATCTACCAGGGGCAGGCGGTTCTGGATCTCGATTATGCCGAAGACAGTAATGCCGACGTGGATATGAATGTGGTGATGACCGGTGCAGGTGCGTTTGTAGAAGTGCAAGGAACTGCGGAGGGTGCGGTATTCAGTGCGGAACAAATGACCGAAATGCTGGGGCTGGCGCGCAAAGGGATCGCTGAATTGGTGGCGCGTCAGCATCAGGAGTGCTCGGAAGCCCGTTCATGACGCCCTTGTTGTTGGCCACCGGTAACGCGGGTAAGGTGCGTGAGTTGCAACCGGTGCTCGCCGCTCGTGGTTTTGCGGTGGTCGGCCAAACGGGGCTGGGTATTTCCAGTATTGCAGAAACCGGACTTACCTTCGTCGAAAATGCGTTGCTCAAGGCACGCCACGCCGCCTCACAAAGTGGTATGGCAACGCTTGCCGAAGATTCCGGGCTTTGTGTGCCCTACCTGCAAGGAGCACCCGGCCTTCACTCCGCGCGCTATGCGGGTCCAGAGGCTGGTGCCGCCGCCAACAACGCCAAGCTGCTGACGGTGCTGGCTGGCGTAGAGGGCGCGGCTCGTGCCGCTTATTATGTGGCTTGCATGGTCTTTCTGGAATCTGCCGCTGATCCTTCGCCATTGGTGGCTCAGGGTTTCTGGCAGGGAGTTATTGGTGAGCACCCCGTCGGTGGTGGAGGGTTTGGGTACGATCCGCTATTTCGGCCCGCAGGCGGACGGCGCAGCGCGGCGCAGTGGAGTCTGGAAGAAAAAAACGATTGCAGTCATCGTGCGCTGGCGCTACGCAGACTGTTGGCGCTACTGGCGGAACGTCAGGCGCCCCAGCCACTATCACTCAATGATTGACGCAGGCGGGACAGAGCCCGCACCTGTAATTGTCTTACCGCCTCGCGGCTGACACCCATCCGTTCGGCCACGGCTTCCAGAGTCATCGGGGCATCGCCATGCATGCCGTAGCGAAACACCATGACCTCCCGTTGCTTTTCGTTGAGTTCCGTCAAATGCCCGCGCAGCGCTTTGCAAATGGCGTCGCGGTCGTATTCGTTATCAGGACCGGCAATATCGCCGACCACCTGTTCGATACGGCTGGGCCCGTCGGACATTTCCTCGTCGAGAGAAAAGACACGAATATCGGCAAAATCCAGCGCGCGCATGGTGCTTTCGCGCACTCCAAGAGCTTCGCGGCGCTGCTCGCGGCGTACATCGATGTTGCTGTCTTTTTCCTCTCCGCGCTGCGTATAAGCGTGCAGGGATTTGGCAAGATAGTCGGGCAGGCGTATGAAGCGAGAGCGGATGAGTGCCCGTTGCATGGCCTCGCGAATCCACCAGGTCGCGTAGCTGGAAAAGCGTGTTCCGAGCCCTTCCCGAAACCGGTCGGCGGCGCGTAGCAGGCCCATATATCCCTCCTGAAGGAGGTCCTCCTGACTCAGTCCTTTGTTGCGATAACCACGGGTGACCGCCTTCACCAGGGGCATGTGGGCAGAGATGAGGGTGGCGCGAGCGCATTCATCACCTTGGCGCAGCCGATGGATGAGCTGCAGTTCCTGTTTCTGGCTGAGGAACGGTCCACTGTTTTCGTCGTCTATGAAATCACCAAGAGGCGGCGGATCAATGGCGGGATCCATATCAGGAATGTCTGAATCCCTCGATTCCCTAGCTTCGGTATACATTTTGGCCTCTTGTTTCGATCACAAAGTGTTGCAACGTTATAATCTAATAATATAATTTAATAGCGTTTTCACGATCACCAATATTAGGATTCTTTTTGATCCGTCTGTCAAGGGGCTGCAACGGTATTTTGTGATTTTAGCAACAAGGTGCCACCGGCATCGCGGGAAATAAGGTATTTTAGCTTGAGGTGTATTTACGGGCGGCCAGGGTTTTTTGACTATGTCCCTTGATCTGCCTATAATCCTGCCCTTTGTCGTTACCTATATCCAAAGAGGTCGGAATCCTTCTATGCCAACTGTTCGCGTCAAAGAAAATGAGCCCTTCGAAGTTGCGCTGCGGCGTTTTAAACGTTCCTGTGAAAAAGCGGGCGTCCTTACCGAAGTGCGGCGTCGTGAGTTCTACGAAAAGCCCACAGAAGAGCGTAAGCGCAAGGCCGCTGCGGCCCGTAAACGTTCGTTGAAGCGTATGCGGCGCCAGTCCATGCGTCTGGTCCGGCTCTACTGATGACACTGCGCGAACGCCTCCAGGAAGATATGAAGTCGGCCATGCGCGCTCGGGAAGCCGAGCGTCTGGTGGCCATTCGTATGCTTCTGGCAGCGATCAAGCAGCGCGAAATTGATGAGCGCCGCGAGCTTGACGATATTGAAGCGTTGAGCATTGTGGATAAGCTGATCAAGCAGCGCAAGGATTCTGCCAGTCAATTTATTGCTGGTGGTCGTCCGGATCTTGCGGAAAAGGAAGAGTCAGAAATCGTTTTCCTCGCGGTCTATCTGCCGGAGGCGCTGCCGCCTGTGGAAATCGATAGGCTGATTGCTGAGACAATAATGGCCGTAGCAGCCAGTGGTCCCAGAGATATGGGTAAGGTACTTACTGCTTTGCGCCCGCAGATGCAGGGACGTGCGGACATGGCCGTGGTGGCGGAAAAAGTAAAGGCCCGCCTTAGCAGCTAATGGACGAAGACGCGGCTGCGGCCGGGATTACCCCCTGGCAGAACAGCTTCTGGCGGGCTCTGGATGCCAGTGATGTGCAGAGCGCGTGGTCTCAGCATTGTGGTCACATCTATGGTCGCAAGTATGTTGCGGCGACAGCTCCTTGGGTGACGCTCGCGGAAATTCATGATCGTCTGAATTGGTCGACGTGGCTGTCACAGCGTATTACCGCCGGTTTTTTTCTCCCAGTCGTTGATATTCCTGATGTAAACAACCTGCTGGATCTGGTCCAGCGCCCTGGTGCTGTGCTCAGCGGGCGAGATTTGCGCGCGGTGCTCAACGTGCTG
This sequence comes from Acidithiobacillus ferriphilus, assembly GCF_028215975.1. Lineage (NCBI taxonomy): Bacteria > Pseudomonadati > Pseudomonadota > Acidithiobacillia > Acidithiobacillales > Acidithiobacillaceae > Acidithiobacillus > Acidithiobacillus ferriphilus. The sequence continues at coordinate 1,909,946 of NZ_CP116458.1, read as the reverse complement.
ACGGCACAGAAAGACTACGCTGCGGCTTTGCGTCAGACTGTGGATGCCCTGACCGGACTGGCGGCTGAGCTTGATCCTCCGGCGGCTTTGTCGCGTAGCCTCAAGATGGCGCTGGATGAGGAGGGCGAACTCCTCGACACAGCCAGCCCTGATCTCGCGCTGCTGCGTCAGCGCCTGCGGGCTAGCCGCGGCGAATTGCAACGTTTCCTGCAAAGCTTTCTGCGCAATCCTGACTGGCAGGAATACTGGCAGGATCAGATCATCGTGCAGCGCAACGAGCGTTACGTGCTGCCCCTCAAAGCCAGTCATAAAGGGCGTATCAAAGCAATCGTGCATGATCGCTCGGCCAGTGGTGAAACCCTTTTTGTGGAACCGCTGGTTGCCGTCGATCTGAATAATCAATTGGTTCAGGACCGACGAGCTGAGTTGCAGGAACAGGAGCGCATTCTTCGCGTCCTCAGCGCGGCGGTCGGGGCAGAAGTGCCGGGCATCGTCGCGGCCCTGAGGCATATGGGCCGCCTGGATGCGGTACGGGCGGGGCTGGAACTGGGCGATACCTATGGCGGGATTCTGCCCAAGGTGGGTGTTGCGGCGGCGTTTGATCTGCAGGCCCTGCGCCATCCGTTACTCTGTCTGCGTCATCCGGGGCAGATTGTGGGTAACTCGGTACATCTCGGGGTGGACGCGCACCAACTGGTGATTACCGGCCCCAATACCGGTGGCAAGACGGCTACCCTGAAAGCGGTGGGGCTCAATCATCTGATGGCCTATATGGGGTTGCCGGTGACGGCGGAAGGCACTCTGGGCTATTTCCGAAAGTGCTTTGCGGTCATTGGCGATGCCCAGGATATTCACACGGATCTTTCTACCTTTTCGGCGCAGGTGCAGCGCCTGCAGGAAGTGCTGAGGCATGCCGATGCCAACAGTCTTGTGCTCCTTGATGAATTGGGCAACGGTACCGATCCCCGAGAGGGGGGCGCACTGGCCCAGGCGGTGGCAGAGGCCTTGCTGGCGGCCAAATCCTGCACACTGCTCACCAGCCATCTGGAAGTGATGAAACGCTATGCCCTGAGCCATGAAGGGGTGGCGTTGGCGGGTATGGGTTTCGATGCAGAGCGCCTGGCGCCCACCTATCGCTTGCAGTGGGGTGTGGGTGGCGCGAGCCAGGGCTTGGCTATCGCTCGGCGGGTGGGGATGCCAGCGCCGCTGATGGCCCGCGCCGAGGCGCTCTATGCCGATGATCGCGAAGACTGGGAACGTTGGGAAGCGCAGCGGGAGGGTTTACTGCGGGCCGCACAGCAGGCCATGGATGAGGCCGCGTTGGCGCGCAACGAAGCCGCAGCATCCGCCCGGCGCTTGGAGCGCGAGTTGGAGGCGGCACGACAAGAGCGCGCAAAAGCCGCCTCCGCTGCGCATGCCGAATGGGAAGATATCCTGATGACGGCACGCCAGCAGGTGCGGCAAACCATCGCGACGCTCAAGTCAGGACGGGATACTCATGCCGCATCAGCGGCCTTGCAGCGTCTGGAAGCCCCTTTCCGGGTGGAAGAGCAGCGTGCGGATAGTCTGCCTGCCGTGGGGGCCAAGGGTCTGTTTCTGCCGCTCCGGCAGGTGACCCAGGTATTGCGTGTGGATCCAGCCCGACAACGGGTGCAGATTCAATTGCGGGGCAAGCAGCTTTGGGTGCCGACCGCACAATTCGCCGTGGATGCAGCGATGCAGATACCCAAGGAAAAGGGCAGCGCTCAATATGCAGCGCCGGAAGATCATCCTTGGCGCCTGGATTTGCGCGGACAGCTTCGGGAAGACGCTTTGCTGGCCTTGTGCCGGCATGTGGATGGTGCCGTGGCCGCCGGTCGCCAACAAGTCGAGATTCTGCACGGTAAGGGTAATGGCGTACTTGCGGAAATGGTGCGCGAATTTGCCGAACAGGACCCTCGAGTCAGCCAATGGCGCATGGCGCGACCAGAGCATGGTGGTGGCGGGGTCAGCGAGTTGGAGTTACGCTGACGAATGGCCAACTTTCCTCCCACATTTGTCAATGCCGTACTGGAGCACAGCGATCTGGTGCGCCTTATCGACAGCCGTGTGCCGCTGAAGAAAAAGGGCAAGGATTTCTGGGCCTGCTGTCCGTTTCATCAGGAAAAAAGCCCCTCATTTTCCGTCAGCGCGGATAAGCAGATTTATTACTGTTTTGGCTGCCACGCGCATGGAAATGCCATAGGATTTTTGATGGCCCACGACCGGCTCTCTTTCCCTGAAGCGGTGACGACACTGGCCGAGGAGGCGGGCATTGCCCTGCCTGAAGACAGTCCCACCGGTGAACAGGAAGACCTCCGGCCACTGCGTGCCATCCTCGAAAAAGCCGTCGCCCTGTACCAGTCCATGGTCGCAGAACATCTACCAGCTCAGGAATATTTGCGTGGAAGAGGGTTGGATGCCGACACTATCGCGCGCTTTGAGCTGGGTTATGCACCACCAGCGGCCCGGTTTCTGAGCCAAAGACTTGGCAATGATGCGTCATCGCGGCGGCAGTTACTGGGGGCGGGGTTGGTCAGCAGTCGCGACGATGGCTCGGTTTATGACCGTTTTCGCGGTCGAGTGATTTTTCCGATCCGCGATGGGCGCGGACAAATGGTGGGGCTGGGAGGGCGTAGTCTTGACGGCCACGAACCCAAATATCTTAATTCGCCGGAAAGTGCCCTCTACCACAAGGGCCGGGTGCTTTATGGTCTGCATCAGGCGAAGGAAGGCGTGCGTCGTGCTGGGCGAGTTCTGCTGGTGGAAGGATATCTGGATGTCATTACATTGCACCAGGTGGGCGTTGACTATGCCGTCGCCGCCAGTGGGACTGCCCTGGGTGATAGCCAGTTAGAGATGCTCTTCCGGGCGGCGGCCGAGGTGCTGCTTTGTTTTGACGGTGATAATGCCGGGCGTAATGCCGCCCGGCGCGCGGTGCAGATGGCACCGGAGCATCTGCGTGAGGGGCGTCTGCTGCGAGTTTTGTTCATGCCCGATGGGGAGGACCCCGACTCACTGGTGCGTCAGCACGGGGCCGCGGCGTTTGAATCACTACTTCCGGGCGCACGTCCGGCCATTGATTTCTTTTTGGAAGATCTGCAACACCGACACAATCTTGCAGCAGAAGACGAGAAGGCTCTTTTCCTGCATGCAGCGCGCGATTTTCTGAAGCGGGTGAGCGATCCGATCCTGCGTGAGGTCTATGAGCAACGGGTGCAGGATCTTTGCGGATTAGCCCCGGTTACCCGGCGGGCGGCGTCGCGCGTGGTACGCAAACCCTCGCTCAACGCGACTCAAGGGCCATCCCTTTACAAAACTGCGTTGCGACTTTTGCTGCATCACCCGGAGGACCCGGCTTGGCAGACGCTGGACCGCGATTTGCTGCCGTTTCTCTTCGACAGCGAGCCTACGGTAAAAAATCTGGCGGGGGCACTTGATATTTTGGCCAACATGACCCATCTAAGTTCTCACGAATTGTTCGCGAGATTATCGGCATCGGAACATGCGGAAGTATGCTATGCATTGGTGATGACTGATGCTGGCGGTGTAGACGATGGTGCATCGACGCAGCTTGAAATTGCGGGCTGTGTGGCGCGGGTCAATCAGCGTCTTGCCGCAGCGCGCAGCCACTTTATCAGCCGGGCAGCGGATCAGGGTGGTTTGAGCGCACTTTCCGAGCAGGAGCGAGCAGAGATGGTACGCTTGTCCCGGCGCGGCAGGCGGAAGGATGTTTGAGCCAGATATAACTGCAGGAAAAGGCTGAGGATGCAGGTCTGTGACGATGAGACCTTTCCAGGCGTATAGTTTTTCTTATATAATGCGCGGCTTTCCGCGAGTGCAGGGTGGTTATGAGAGACGGTGAGAGTGCAGTGGATAACGAATCTCAGCGGTCTGAGCTGAAGCGGCTTATCGCGCGCGGTAAAGAGCAAGGCTACCTGACCTATCGCGAGATCAATGATCATTTGCCCGAAGAGGTCTTCGACCCCGAGCAAATGGAAAATGTCATCTCCATGATCAATGACATGGGTATTGAGGTCTTCGAAGAAGCCCCCGATGGCGAGACCCTGCTGGATGGGGAAGGTGGTTCCGTGGTCGCCGCCCAGGAAGCGGAAGAGGCCGCTGAAGAAGCCCTGGCTGTGGTCGAGGCGGATATCGGGCGGACCAGTGACCCGGTGCGCATGTACATGCGCGAGATGGGCAGCGTCGAACTGCTTACCCGTGAGGGTGAAATCGAGATTGCCCGGCGTATTGAAGACGGCTTGATGCAGGTGCTGCGGGCGGTATCGACTTGTCCGACGACCATCTCTCTTTTGCTGGACGCGGCCGATCGGGTGGAGCGCGGTGAGATACGCCTGGATGAAGTGGTCGACGCCTTTATCGATCCCAATGCGCTGGATGCGGAAGCGGTTGGCGCGGACGAGGATGCCGTACTGGTGGGCGGCGACGAGATTGAGGTTGAGGACGACGACGAAGAATCTGAAGGCGGTGATGTCGAAGTAGATAAAGGCCCACAACTCGAAGAAGCGTTGGAACGTTTTGCAGTTATTCGCGCTGCTTACACCATGTTACTCGTCAGCTATGCCGATGGGGAAATGCATGGGGAAGCCTACCAACGGCAGCGTCGTGAGCTTGCGGAGCGCTTCCTGGAAATCAAGCTCAACGTTCGTCAGATCGATGTCATGACCGATGCGCTGCGCGGGTTGACCGAAGAAGTGCGTCAATGCGAACGGGAGCTGATGGAACTGTGCATTGAACGTGCACGTTTCCCGCGTAAGGATTTTGTACGCAGTTATCCTGGTCACGAAAGTGATGTTGGCTGGGTTGATCAGCAAATTTCCGGTGGATTTTCTTACAGTGCTCGCTTGATCGAGTTTCGTGACGATATCGTGTCGATCATGAAGCGACTGGCGAACATTGAGAAACGTGCAGGCTTGCCGGTTGTTGAGATTAAAGAGGCCAGCCGATTGATGTCTATTGGTGAGGCTAAAGCGCGGCGTGCCAAGAAGGAAATGGTCGAGGCCAACCTGCGTCTGGTGATCTCTATTGCCAAGAAGTATACCAATCGTGGTTTGCAGTTTCTCGATTTGATTCAGGAAGGGAATATCGGCTTGATGAAAGCCGTGGACAAGTTTGAATATCGGCGTGGTTACAAATTCTCGACTTACGCGACTTGGTGGATACGGCAGGCCATTACGCGGAGCATTGCGGATCAGGCGAGGACCATTCGTATTCCGGTACATATGATCGAAACCATCAACAAACTCAATCGGATCAGTCGGCAGATGCTTCAGGAAATGGGACGCGAGCCGACGCCTGAAGAGTTGGCAGAGCGAATGGAGATGCCTGAGGATAAAATTCGCAAGGTATTGAAAATCGCTAAAGAACCCATCTCTATGGAGACACCCATAGGTGATGATGAAGACTCGCATCTGGGTGATTTCATTGAAGATCGAAACGTGACTGCGCCAGCGGATTCTGCCGTTAATGCGGCGATTCGCGAGGTGGTCGAGGAGCTGCTCGATAATGGTTTGACGGCGCGGGAGGCCAAGGTACTGCGTATGCGTTTTGGTATCGGGATGAATACCGACCATACGCTAGAGGAAGTTGGCAAGCAGTTTGACGTTACTCGTGAGCGTATCCGCCAAATTGAAGCCAAGGCACTGCGTAAACTGCGTCACCCCTCCCGATCGGAGCGGTTGCGCAGTTTTGTGGACGGTGAGGTGACGATCCCGTCTTGATGTATGCTTCTGTTGTATACCGGCGTGGATATCGGCGCGTTCCACGCCTTTCTTTAGGGCCTGTAGCTCAGTTGGTTAGAGCAGGGGACTCATAATCCCTTGGTCCACGGTTCGAGTCCGTGCGGGCCCACCAATTAAACAATAAGTTATATATTTGCTGTTGACAATCCTCTGCTCCTCAGGTACAGATTCGGTACAGTGCTGAATCTGGACGGAGGAGATTTGTGTTATGGCCACGATAGTCAAAAACCCGGCGGGAACCTGGAAAGCGGTGATTCGCAAGCAGGGTTGGCCGACGGCTGCGAAAACGTTCCGGACCAAACGGGATGCCGAAGACTGGTCCCGTCAGGCTGAAGATGAAATGGTGCGGGGGGTTTATATTCAGCGAGCGCCGTCTCAGAAACTCTCGTTGGACATGGCGCTGGATCGCTATCTGCGCGAGATTACCCCGACCAAGAAAGCGGGTGACTCCCAGCGGCGTGACCATACGAGTGCAAAAGCACTGCGGGCACGCTTGGGTAAATATGCCTTGGCTGCGTTGAATCAAGAGATCATTGGACGCTACCGGGATGATCGCCTGGCCGAGGGTCGTGCTGGCAACACGGTGCGTCTGGAACTCGCTCTTCTATCCCACCTTTTTACCGTGGCCATCCGTGAGTGGGGCATCAGTCTGCCAGCGAATCCCGTATTGCTCGTACGCAAACCCAAAGGAAATTCACGGGACCGCCGTCTGCAGGGAGATGAGGCGGCATGCCTTCTCAAGAGTGTGCGTGCCCACAGCAACCCCATTCTGGCTTGGGCCACCGAACTTGCTTTGGAAACCGCAGCACGCGTTGATGAAATCCTCTCAGTAGAGCTGCGTGATGTGGATCTTACCCGGCGTATCGTTATTTTTCGGGATACCAAAAATGGGGACACGCGGGGCGCTCCGCTGACTGTGCGTGCCACCGAGATTTTTCGCGAGGCGATTGACACCTATCCTCGGAAAGGTACCAACCTGGTTTTTCCGGGAAATCCAGGTCGGGATGGTATTCGGCGCCCGTACACGATGAACAAAGTCTGGAAAACAGCCCTTGAGCGCGCTGGTATTCAAGGTCTGCATTTCCATGACCTGCGCCATGAGGCCACCAGTCGACTCGTGGAAATGGGGCTGTCCGATACCAAGACACGGCAGATCACAGGGCACAAATCTGCCCAGATGATGGGCCGGTATACCCACTTGCGCAGCGAAGAGTTGGTGCAGGATCTGGACGCGTGCCAGTCAGCGGGTCGACAGAGGGCATCCTCTGCAATCGATACAAGCCAGCCAAAAACGCAAAGTCTACGAAATAAGAGCAATATTGTGCCTTTTATAGGACGCGACCCGCGATGAATTTTCTGTATCGTCATCCTTGTGGATATGGATCATTACAAGGAGGCGGTTGCGATGGAGCAGAAGAAAAATTACTGTTGACCTCGGAAGAGGCCGCAGCAATGGTACGCAAATCGGCCATGGCCTTCCGAGACAGTATGTGCCGCGGAAAGGCGCCCTGGTCCCGTTGGCTTTCGGCACGGCGTGTTTCGTTGAGGCGGCGTTATTACTGTCGAAGGGCCGATGTCGAATTGGTCGCACAGTTCGGCGACGCAGTAGTTGGACTAGAGCAAGGTGAAAGTGGACATGGACGTGTGTTGGAACTAGGAAAGTATGCACGCCGCCAGAGTAAACGGAAGTGATTGGCGGCTTCCGGCAGGGATTTCACAGATGGCCTTTGTTGACTGGCGTGCTCTGGAGCGATGGGTATCACGAGCAGTCTTGTATACGTCGCATGGGGAGGACTCTCGGGATCAAATTGATCCCGAGAGTCAGGCATGTCGGCGATACGCTCAGGCCACCGTAAAATCTTATCAGCATCGGCCAATGGCTCTTTCAGCCTGGAAGCGGTCGTTCGCTGTGCGCAATCATAGTGCGTCAGATTCCATTACGCCCCAAATTGGGGCAACACCCAGCATTGTTTGGTGGCTCCACAAAATAAATAAGCAAATTATTCAATAAGATGCCGATAACTCGCAATATGGCATGTTTCCTGCACGGAAACTATGTCTATCCGGAGGAAATGGCATGGTAACAAATCTCGAGTCAACGCAATCACTCAAAGGATCAAGTCTGGGTTTTATGGAGGCAGTTGGTCAATCCCTTGCTAATATATCTCCAACATTAACCCCAGCACTGAATATGGGGGCTGTAGTGGCCCTTGCTGGACAAGGTACATGGTTGGTATATGTAGCGGCGACAATCGCCCTTATTATAGTTGGGCTTAACATGTCTACCTTGGCAAGTAGATTTTCCGCAGCTGGTTCATTCTTCATCTTCATCTCTCGATCGCTGGGTCCAATGATGGGCGGACTTACAGGGTGGGCGCTGATACTCGCCTACATAGGAACTGCAATGGCGCTGTTGGCGGGTCTCGCGATCTTTGTCAACAATACGCTAGCACCATTTGGTGTGAGCATACCCCCCATAATAAGCTACATTATTTTTGGCTTTTTGGCATGGTATCTAGCATATAGAGACATCAAACTTTCGTCGCGAATCAGCCTAATAATTGAAGCAATATCTGTTGCTGTAATAACAGTTTTAGTCTTTACTGTAGTTGGAAAGGACTACTCTCCATCTGTTGTTTACACCCAGGCTGGAATATCAGGCGCTTCTGTAAAAGGGATGTTTGGAGGCGTGGTTCTGGCAATTTTTTCCTTCGTCGGGTTTGAGAGCTCTGTAACTCTCGGCAAAGAGACTAGAGACCCCACGAAAAACATTCCGCGTGCCGTAATGGGTAGCATGTTATTTGCCGGGGCATTCTTTACGATAATGGCCTTTGCAATGATTACCGCCTACAAGGGAAATGCTACTGCATTTGGTAATGACTCGGCGCCGCTCGAAACGCTTTTAGGTTATCTTAACCTTACGGCCTTGTCAGCGCCTGTTTATGCCATTGCATCATTGAGCCTGTTTGCTTGTGTTTTGGCATCTATAAATGCTGGATCACGCTTGCTATTTTCCATGGGCAGATATCAATTTGTGCATAGATCCATGGGGTTGGTGCATACTACACATCAAACGCCCCATATCGCGGTGACTATTAGTTCCATTCTTGCTGTAATTGGACCAATAGCTCTGATTGGTCATGGATCTATGAATACGTATGATATTACCGGAACGGTGGCGACATTTGGGTTTATATTTGTCTATCTTTTAATCAGTATTTCTGCCCCGATATATCTCGCCAAAAAAAGATTGGGATCGGTTACGTCAGTATTTTTTGGCATAACAGGTGCTGGCCTGATGGTGGCCGCTTTCTTTGGTAGCGTGTACCCAGTCCCGGCCTACCCATTTAATTTATTACCTTATATATTTATTGCATATTTACTCTTTGGTGTAGCTATACTGGTACGCCTTAAGCTTTTCTCTCCGACTATACTTGATCGAGTGGAACTTGATCTCGAAGGGAATGAGGGGGCAATCATAGGAAGGAAATGATTTTAATTTTTAAATTATAACAAATTTGCGCGATAACATCAATTAACGTTGTCGCGCAGTTATTGTCTGGAATAGAAACAAATATTTTTAATTGGTAATGCTTGTATTATAAATTATAATAGATAAGAAGCTTATTGGTAGTTTTATCAGATTTTCTGGGCCGTGTGGAATATCACCGCGAAAGGTAAGTGAATCCCCCTTCTTTAGTACATAAGTCTTTTGACCGTGACGATACTCTATCACACCATCCAAGATGTGGATGAACTCAGTGCCCGGATGCTCAAAAGTTGGGAAGACCTCAGATTCGTCGTTCATCGTTATTAAAAAAGGCTCAAATTGTTTGTTTGGCCCCTGATCATATGCAAGGAGATGATATGTATGGCCGCGCTTGGTGCCTCGACGGACCACTTCCATGCCTTCACCTTGCCTAACCATCTGTGCTCCCCCATCGGGGACATCATAGTTGCGAAAAAGTGTGGAAAGCGAAACGCCGAGAGCTCTGCTAAGTCGCGACAGGGTATCCAGACTCATTGCAGTTTGGGCGTTTTCTATTTTAGAGAGCATGCCCCTACTGATTCCTGTTAGGTCAGACACATCTGAGATCGTGAGGTCTTGTTTGTTTCTGAGCTCACGTATGGTGTTGCCAATATATCGTTCGAGGCCGTGGTTCGAATCTGTATTATCCATGATTAATATTTGTACATCGCCGCCTGGAGAATTGCAAGAAAATTCACTACGAGAAAAAAACTTGCACACAGAGAAACGCGCATGTTATATTTTACCTACTGAAAGAGTTTTTGGGTTGATGCCATGCCTGATATTGATTTTTTTACATTGACAGTATCTTGCCCAGACCAAGTGGGTATCGTTGCTCGTGTATCGGACTTCATAGCGAGTAATGGTGGTTGGATCATCGAAGCCAGTCATTATGCGGACCCAGACCTACGCCGATTCTTCATGCGGCATCAGATTGTGGCCCATTCGCTCCCTTTTGATGTTCATGTGTTTCGTGAGCAGTTCCAAGAAATTGCGCAGGAGTTTGAAATGGATTGGAAAATATCCGACAGCCGCATAAAAAAGCGCGTTGTCATTATGGTTTCCAACTTGGGCCACTGTCTCTACGACTTGCTAGGCAGATGGCGGACTGGTGAGCTGAACATTGACATCCCCTGCGTTATCTCTAACCACGATACTTTCCGGTCATTTGTGGAATGGCACGACATCCCCTTCCATCATGTTCCAGTTGACCCAAAACAGAAGCATATAGCCTTTCAGAAAGTCGCCGATCTTTTCGACACAGCCCAAGGCGATGTATTGGTCCTGGCAAGGTATATGCAGGTGCTTAATCCAGAGATGTGTGAACTGTATCCGGGACAAATAATCAATATTCACCACAGCTTTCTACCTGGATTTGTTGGGGCAAAGCCTTACCACCAGGCCTACGATAAGGGGGTTAAACTCGTCGGCGCCACTTGTCATTATGTCACATCTGAACTGGATCAGGGGCCGATCATAGAACAGGATGTTATTCGTATAGACCACTCCAATGGACCTTCAGAGTTGGTGCGCTCTGGCCGCGATGTCGAAAAGTCGGTACTTGCCCGCGGGCTGCGATATCACTTAGAAGATCGAGTCGTGCTTAATGGATCGAAGACCGTGGTATTTCGATAATGTTCAGAGAGGAATGACAACATGCCCTGGCGTTTAATGCGATTTGCGCTGTCCCCGGAGCATCCCGAAGGTCGGATGTTCAAGACGCATGCCGAACTCAAAGATTCATATGACGTGGTGATTATCGGTGCTGGTGGTCATGGCTTAGCGGCTGCCTATTACCTCGCCCGCGATCACGGTATCAACAATGTCTGCGTCCTGGAAAAGGGATATATCGGCGGTGGAAATACCGGACGTAATACCACGATTATAAGATCAAATTACATCACCCCGGAGGGGGTGCGTTTTTACGATGCATCGGTCAAGCTTTGGGAAGACCTCTCCGAAGATTTTGATTTGAATCTTTTCTACTCCAAACGCGGCCACTACACCCTGGCGCATACGGATTCCGCTCTGCGTACTATGCGTTGGCGCGCCGAAGTCAATAAGCATTACGGGGTAGAGTCCGAGTTGGTCGGTCCGGAATTTATCCAGCGCGAATTGCCCATGATGGATATGTCCTGTGGAGGCCATGCGCCTGTCCTCGGCGCACTGTACCACGCACCCGGAGCCATTGCCCGGCATGATGCGGTAGCTTGGGGTTACGGGCGGGGCGCTGACCGGCGCGGTGTGGAAATACACCAAAAGACAGAAGTCACCGGAATTTCAGTAACTTCGGGGAAGGTCCATGGGGTCCAGACTTCACGCGGATTCATCCATACGGAGAAAGTATTGTGTGCTGTAGCGGGCTCCACACCGCGCCTACTGAATATGGTAGATCTGCAGAGCCCAATCTACATCCATCCCTTGCAGGCGATGGTGAGTGAGCCAACGAAACCGTGGTTAAATCCCATCATTGTTTCTGGCAGCTTGCATGTCTACATCAGCCAATCGGCTCGTGGAGAACTCGTACTGGGCGCTTCTCTGGATCCATATGAGCTGCACTCAACCCGATCTACGCTGGATTTCACTGAAGGCCTTTCCGCCCATATTCTAGAGCTTTTCCCGTTTCTCTCTCACGTAAAGATTGTACGACAATGGGCTGGAATAGCGGATATGACACCAGATTTTGCCCCTATTATGGGGAAAACCCCTGTAGAGGGGTTTTATCTGGACGCTGGTTGGGGTACCTGGGGGTTCAAGGCAACCCCTGTAGCGGGGAAAACCATGGCGCACACAGTAGCATCTGATTCTATACACCCGCTCATTACCGAATTTTCCCTTGATCGCTTCCGCTCTTATGCATTGACGGGTGAAAAAGGCGCGGCATCAGTAGGGCATTAGGCAATATGGAGATCGCATTATGAAGATGATCGCTTGTCCTATTCAGGGATTACGCCCTGTTTCCGAATTTTTCTATTGGGGAGAAGTCCGGGATACCCCTGATCCTGATCCTGATACATGCACAGATCAGGAATGGGCGGACTATGTGTTCAATCGAAACGGTGTCGCTGGGATCAAAAAAGAATGGTGGTGCCATATACCGAGTAATACCTGGTTTATTGCTGAGCGCAATACGGTGACTGATCAGACGGTTCGGACTTTCTTGTATGGGGAGGACGGCAGATGTTGAAACCTTATCGACTTCCTCCTGTGGAAGGAGAGTGGATTGATCGCGATAAGTCGGCTGCCTTCAAATTTGAAGGCAAGTCGTTCTGTGGTTTTGAGGGAGATACCATTACCAGTGCGCTCTGGGCATCTGGTCAAAGACTTCTGGGGCGCAGCTTCAAATATCACCGGCCACGCGGCATATTGTCGCTGGCGAATCATGACGTCAATGTGATGGTGCAATGGGATCAACACTTGAATCTCCGTGCGGATGTCACAGCGCTTGCATCCAAAATGCAGGTAAACGCGGTGAATACGACGGGGGGGCTTGAAAAAGACCAAAGCAAAATATTCAATCATCTTTCGTCGCTGTTGCCGGTCGGATTTTATTATAAAGCGTTCCACAGTAAGAAACTTTTCCCGCATTGGGAGCGGTTGTTCCGCAACATAACGGGCCTGGGGAAGGTCGACCTTGAAACACCCCGGATATTTACTCCCAAAGACTACGATTTTTGTTCGGTAGCGGTTATCGGCGCAGGTCCATCTGGGCTTGCGGCCGCCCTGGCGGCTGCAGAGCAAGGTGCCGACACACTGCTCATTGATGAGAACCCGCAATGTGGTGGGAGCGGGCATTATCAACGGGGTGGAGATAATAGTTTGTGGCATGCCACAAAGCAGCTTTTAGAGAAGGTCGAAGCACACCCGCTGATTCGCGTTCTTGCGAGTACGACGGTGGCCGGTTATTACGCAGATCACTGGTTGGCACTGGTATCTGAATGCAAAATGACCAAGTTGCGGGCGAAGTCTGTGGTGTTTGCAACCGGTGCTTTTGAGCAGCCTGCTGTGTTCAGGAATAATGATCTCCCGGGAGTCATGCTGGGATCTGCGGCTCAGCGCCTGATGTATCGCTTCGCGGTGCGACCTGCACAGAGGGCCGTCGTGTTGCTTGCCAACGATGATGGCTATCGGCTGGCATTGGATCTTAAAGCCCACGGCGTTGAAATCGCCGCAATGGTCGATATGCGCTCAGAGGGGGCAGCACAAAATCATTTTTCAAAATCAATTACCAATCATGGGGTTCCGTTATACTCCGGTTGCTGTGTCTACGAGGCGCTACCAGCTAAGAAGGATCATGTTGTGGGTGTGGCCCGTGTTGCATCATTCTCGGATGGTAAGGCAGATCCGGCCACCGTCCGTGAAATTCAGTGTGACGGAATCATTATGAGTGTGGGTTGGGCCCCTGCTGCCAATCTTCTCTATCAAGCCAGCACTCAGATGCGTTATACGGATGCGCTGGAGCAATTTGTTCCAGATGGGCTGGCTCCCGGCATCTTCGCCTGTGGTCGGGTAAATGGTATCTATAACCCGGATGTCCGATTACGGGATGGCCAGCGCGCCGGCAGTGCTGCAGCAGCTTACCTGGGATTTGGAAAAGCCTTAGAGGTGAACATCTCTTCCGAGACGGTGTGCCCAAATTTTTCCTGGCCCATAGTTTCCCATCCGCAAGGCAAAAACTTTGTGGATTTTGACGAAGATCTGCAGCTCAAGGATTTCGAGAATGCCGTGCAGGAAGGTTTTGACAATATTGAGCTCTTGAAGCGTTTCACAACGAATGGAATGGGCCCCAGCCAGGGTAAACATTCTAATATGAATGCCCTGCGTATTTTGGGGCGGTTGACAGGGCAGCGCCCAGACGCTGTAGGTACGACTACCGCCCGTCCATTTTTTCATCCAGTACCATTATCTCATTTGGCTGGACGTGGGTTTCATCCGGAACGCCGGACCCCTATGCATCCCCGCCACGTCGCGCTCAACGCATTTTTTATGCGCGCGGGCGAGTGGCTGCGTCCTGAGTATTACGCACGGACTGATCGCAATCGCAGTGCATGTATTCAAGAGGAAGTGGCAGCAGTCCGAGACTCTGTAGGCCTGATAGATGTTGGCACATTAGGGAAACTCGAAGTATTCGGGCCGCAGGCAGTGGAACTGTTGGAGCGTGTCTACGTTTCAAAATACGCCAATTTGAAAGCAGGTATGACGCGCTATGCCGTCATGTGTGATGAGGCGGGAGTGGTCATTGATGATGGTGTAATTGCGCGGTTGGCTGAGGATCACTTTTACTTTACCACGACGACCTCGGGAGCAGCCCAGATTTATCGGGAGTTGAGCCGTCTCAATACGATGTGGCGATTAAATTGTGGCATCGTTAACCATACCGGCGCATTCTCTGCCATGAATCTTGCTGGCCCAAAATCGCGAGAAGTCCTGCAACAACTTACAGCGATAGATCTTTCTGGCGCGTCTTTTCCGTATCTGGCAATTCGGGAAGGGAGGGTGGCCGGCATCCCGGCGCGTCTAATGCGTGTGGGTTTTGTTGGGGAATGGGGCTACGAAATTCATATTCCCGCTGAATATGGAATATCCCTTTGGGATGCGATCCTGGATGCAGGACGCCCTTTCAACATTCGACCCTTCGGTGTGGAAGCACAACGCGTCCTGCGCTTAGAAAAGGGACATGTGATTATCGGACAGGATACCGATGGTCTCACGAATCCCTATGAGGCAGGCCTCGGATGGGCGATCAAAATGGAAAAGCCCTTCTTCGTCGGTAAACGCAGCCTGCATATTTTCTCGAAAAACCCCCTGCGGCAGCAATTGGTTGGATTTCAAATACCGCAGGAATACACGGGATCTCCCCCGCAGGAGTGCCACCTGATCATCCTTGCCGGAGAAATTGCCGGACGAGTAACCAGCATCGCCTATAGTCAGACAATCAACGCCCACATCGGTTTGGCTTTGGTTACTCCAGAGTTGGCGTCGTCTGCGACCTCTTTCGAAATCCGTCTGACCAACGGTGATTTCGTCACTGCACAGATAACATCATTACCATTCTACGATCCCGGTCAAATGCGCCAGAAGGAGACAATATGCGCGTAGATGCTGACAGATGGAGCCCCATCCATACCGCCGATATCACCTCGGCAGGGAGTGCCCTGTCCACGATTGACCAGGATGCAGCGATCTGGATCGCCGACCTCTCCCTGCAACCGCGCTTTGGTTGCAAAGGGCGTGGAGCGGCCGAGTGGCTGGGGGCACAGGATTTAATTGTGCCCGCTAGCCCTAACAGTTGGGTGATGACAGGGGAATCTGCGATTTTACGTTTGGGTGATTCAGAATTTCTGATCGAAAGTACAGCAGACGTTGTCAACAAGATGAAAAGTCTTCCGCGAGAAGCGTCGGTTTACCCCGTTTTACGCCAGGATTGTGCATTCGAGTTCGGGGGGGCTCAAGTGGAAAATCTACTCAGGCAGGTTTGTAGCATGCACTTTGAGGCCCTGAATTTGACTGCCCAACCCATTGTTCTCACATCAATGATCGGCGTGAGTGTGATTATCTTACCTAAACAGGATCAAGGCCGGCCTAATTTTCGGGTGTGGGCAGATAATACCTATGGATTTTACTTATGGAACACCTTACTGGGTATCGGTAACGAACTGGGTGGCTGTCAGATTTGCCTTGCCAGAAATTCGGTATATCAGTAAACCGGCCAGAAAGAACTTTATCAATACGACGGAGGGTTACAGCACATGAATATTGAAGCTGCACGAAAATTTCTCTCGGAAAATCAGATCAAATATGTGCTAGCGCAGTTCGTTGATATTCACGGCACCGCAAAAACCAAATCGGTACCCGTGAAACATTTCGAGACGATCCTCGGCAATGGTGCTGGATTTGCGGGATTTGCGGTGTGGGGTTTAGGCATCGCGCCGCATGGACCAGATTTTATGGCGGTTGGAGACCTCTCGACGCTTTCGCTGGTACCTTGGCAGCCGGGTTACGCACGCATCGTCTGTGATGGGCATGTGCATGGAAAGCCGTGGCCCAATGACACCCGAGTGGCTTTAAAAAAACAGATCGCACGATTAAGTGAGCGAGGGCTTACCTTCTACACCGGGCTGGAGCCGGAGTTTTCTTTGCTGCGTCGTGGCCCAGATGGTGTGATTTCACCTTGTGATCCCAGCGATGCGCTGCCAAAACCCTGTTATGACTACAAAGGGTTATCTCGCTCCCGAGCATTCCTTGAGAAACTGGTGGACAGCATGATCGCCAGTGGTATTGACGTATATCAAATTGATCACGAAGATGCGAATGGACAGTTCGAAGTCAATTACACCTTTACCGACTGCCTTACTTCTTGCGACCAGTTTACTTTTTTTAAAATGGCCGCTGCGGAAATTGCGCATGAAATGGGTCTGATCTGCTCATTCATGCCCAAACCTTTTGCGAATCGGCCCGGAAATGGTATGCACATGCATATGTCTATCGGGGATGGAGAAAGAAATCTCTTCGCCGAGGCCAGCGATCCCCGGGGGCTTCATCTCTCCCCCATGGCATATCATTTTTTAGGGGGCGTACTGGCGCACGCACCAGCATTGGCAGCGATCTGCGCGCCCACGGTGAATTCTTACAAGCGTTTGGTAGTGGGGCGCTCACTCACCGGTGCGACATGGGCACCAGCCTACATCAGTTATGGAGATAACAATCGGTCCTCGATGGTGCGCATTCCTGGTGGGCGCTTGGAACTCCGCTTGCCCGATGGTGCTTGCAACGCCTACCTCGCCACGGCAGCTGTAATCGCCGCTGGTATCGACGGCATTGATCGTGCCCTGGATCCGGGGGAGCCCAAGAACGCTAATTTATATGAGTGGTCACCCGAAGATCTCAAAAGAGAGGGTGTCAGCATTTTGCCGCAAAACTTGCATGAGGCTCTGTTGGCGCTTGAGGCAGATGAAATTCTGCTGTCTGCCCTTGGCTCTGTGTCGGGAGAGTTTTTAACCCTAAAGCATATGGAATGGGTGGAGTATATGCGCCATGTCTCCGACTGGGAGCTCTCCAGTTATCTGGAATTCTTCTGAGTTTATGCTTGTAAATCATTCATCGGATACTTTGTAAGGGGAACACTATCATGTGCGGCATTATCGGATTACTCATAAAGAAAGAGCCACTACGTGTCCATCTAGGTGAGTGGATGGTGCCTATGCTGATCGGTATGACCGAGCGTGGCCCGGATTCTGCGGGTCTTGCGATCTTCTCCAAGTCACTTCCTGTAGGCCAACTTAAAATAAGCTTGTACTCCGGATTGACGACAGAGGGAGCTGATTTTAACTGGACCGGCATGCGACATCATGCCGACGAAACCCTGGGTATTTCATCCACCATTCAGCACTATGACAACCATGCCATACTGACATTTGTAGGGAATCCTGAGCCGGTTAAGCATTGGATCCATGAACATTATCCAGCAGTTCATATCTTATCCACCGGTAGTAGCATTGATTTATTTAAGGATGTTGGGAGTCCAGCAGCAGTGGTCAGTCGCTACCGTCTAGGCCTGCTACAGGGTAGCCACTTGGTTGGCCATACACGTATGGCTACAGAGTCTGCCGTTACACCAGATCGTGCTCATCCTTTCACCGCAGGAGAGGACTTTTGTCTGGTGCACAATGGGTCTCTGTCTAATCCATATGGCATCCGTCGGATGCTGGAATCCCATGGTATTCACTTCGATACTGATAATGATACGGAAGCGGCATGCCGATTTTTGGAATGGCGACTGCGTGAAGGGGACACTCTGGAAGAAGCTATACAAAAAAGTTTCACCGAGTTGGATGGATTCTTTACTTTTCTCATGGGCACGGCAAATCAGCTCGCCTTGATCCGCGATCCCTTTGCTTGCAAGCCTGCTGTTGTGGCAGAGACGGATGATTATGTGGCGATCGCTTCAGAATTTCGATCATTGGCCCACCTGCCGGATATACAGAATGCGCATATCTTTGAGCCAGCCCCAGAGGAGATGTATGTATGGAAAATATAAAATTTGATCTGCAGGCCACTTCAGTGCGGGAGATCAATAAATTCCTTCATCACCAAATTGCGGATGGCACGGCGCCTAAAATCACCATTGAAAATCCCGATGGCGCTCATAATATTGCCGCTGGCCTAAACGTAAATTGTGAGGTGGAGATTCGTGGGCATGTGGGATACTACGCTGCAGGAATGAATCAGCATGCCTCCGTCTTGGTCAATGGCAATGCGGGTACGGGTGTCGCCGAAAATATGATGAGTGGTCGGGTACATGTCCGCGGTTTCGCCTCCAACTCCGCAGGTGCATCAGCTCATGGTGGGCTTCTCATTGTCGATGGTGACGCGGGTCTGCGCTGTGGAATTTCGTTGAAAGGCGGTGATATCGTGGTGGGAGGATCAGTAGGCAGTTTCTCAGCGTTTATGGCCCAGGCCGGTCGCATAGTGATCTGTGGGAATGCGGGGGATGCGTTGGGCGACTCTCTCTATGAAGCCGTAGTGTACGTGAAAGGGCATATCAAATCTTTAGGTGCCGATGCGCGCGTAGAGGATATGACGGTCGACGATCATCAAGCGCTCGAATCTTTATTGAATCAGGCAGGGACAAGTTATAGCACACACCGGCCAAGCGATTTTAAACGCATCGCTTCAGCCCGAAGCTTGTACCACTGGAACGCCGATGCTAACCAGGAATACTGAGGAGTACATCATGAACGAAAGTCATAACGGCGATAAAAGAATCTCCAAAGAGGAATCCTGGGGGTATGATCGAAGCACGCTGGATTATATCCAACGTGCTGCGGCGCATGGTCTCTATGAGATCCGCGGACTGGGTGCTAAACGTAAGGTTCCCCACTTCGACGACCTAGTCTTTCTCGGAGCATCCATGACCCGCTATCCCTTGGAGGGATATCGAGAAAAGTGTGCAACAAAAACCATTCTAGGTACTCGATTTGCCTCTAGACCTGTGGAATTAGAGATACCAATTACCGTGGCCGGAATGAGTTTTGGTGCACTCTCAGCGAATGTGAAAGAAGCATTGGGCCGGGCGGCAACCGAGGTGGGCACTTCGACCACCACGGGAGATGGCGGCATGACATCAGAGGAACGAGATTCATCAAAAGTCTTAGTCTATCAATGCCTGCCTTCGCGCTATGGTTTCAACCCGGATGATTTACGTAGGGCAGATGCTATTGAGGTCGTTATCGGACAAGGTGCCAAACCGGGGGGGGGCGGCATGCTCCTGGGGCAAAAGGTGAACCCGCGTGTCGCACAAATGAGAACATTGCCGGCGGGTGTCGACCAGCGTTCCGCCTCGCGGCATCCTGACTGGACTGGACCGGATGACCTGACCATCAAAATTCATGAATTGCGAGAAATCACGGATTGGGAGAAGCCGATTTATGTCAAAGTCGGAGCCACACGCACGTTTCATGACGTAAAGCTTGCCGTACACGCGGGCGCGGATGTGATTGTGGTAGATGGCATGCAGGGGGGGACTGCCGCAACTCAAACCTGCTTTATCGAGCACATAGGTATACCAACTCTTGCAGCTCTGCGACAAGCAGTGGATGCCCTCGAAGACATGAATATGAAAGGGACCGTGCAGTTAATCATCTCTGGGGGAATCAGAACGGGGGCGGACGTTGCGAAGGCCTTAGCGATGGGGGCAGATGCGGTATCAATTGGTCAAGGTGTGCTTATGGCATTGGGCTGCAATAGTGAGAGCTGGATAGATTCTGGCGGGCAGCATATTTCCGCAGCGCAGGATTATTTGAAGATTGGAACAGAATCTGGTTGCTGCCATCATTGCCATACCGGCCAGTGTCCCGTAGGCATCACCACTCAGGATGAGCTTCTCGAACAGCGACTTCGCCCGGAGATAGGGGCGAAACGTCTAACGAACTACTTAAAAACCTTGAACATGGAGCTTACGACTATTGCCAGGGCATGCGGAAAAAATAATGTCCATCACCTCGAAAGGGAGGACTTAGTGGCGCTAACCATAGAAGCGGCAGCAATGGCTAATATTCCTTTGGCCGGAACCGAATGGATACCAGGAAAGGGAATGAAATAGGAACGTGGCAAGCGATTATTACTCGGTTCCTTGGATATTAAAAAGGAAGCACAAAATGTCTGCCAGAATGCTTGATGGGCGCACGCTTTCAAAAGAAATCCGTGCAAGTTTATTTGAAAGGTCATTACGCATAAAGAATAATGGCCGTGCACCAGGTTTGGCCGTTATATTAGTCGGAAATGACCCCGCGTCAAAGGTATACGTCAGAAACAAATCGAAAGCCTGCGATGAGTGCGGAGTCATGTCAAAAGTTTTTCTTTTTCCAAAGACCGTATCAGAGCATGAGTTGGTTGAGTTGATAGAAGAGCTAAATGCTTCCAATGAAATAGATGGTATCTTAGTTCAGCTTCCGTTGCCTGAGCATGTAAACGTGCGAAATATCATAGGTTGCATCTCGGCAAGTAAAGATGTGGATGGATTCCATTTGTACAATGTTGGGGGTTTGGTAGTAGGTGGTACGATATTTCCACCTTGCACCCCTTATGGCGTCCAATTATTGCTGGAAACCGCGAAAATTGAAGTCTCAGGTAAAAATGTTGTTATTGTTGGTGCTAGCAACATTGTGGGAAAACCTATGGCGTTGATGTTGCTCCAGAAAGATGCCACTGTGAGCATATGCCACATAAAAACAAATGATTTATCACTCTATACAAGACTGGCAGATATTCTCATTGTTGCTGCAGGAAAGCCCGGATTAATAACTGCTGATATGGTGAAAAATGATGTTGTCGTGATTGACGTAGGCATTAATAGGATGCCAGATGGATCAATAACAGGTGATGTGGATTTTGACAATGTGAAACATAAAGCCTCATGGATCACTCCAGTGCCTGGAGGAGTGGGGCCAATGACTGTAACAATGCTCATTGAAAACACGATAAAAGCGGCCGAATTGAGAATGTCTATTAATAACTTGGAGGTTACAAAGTGGAGCAACAAAATCAGGTGTAAGGATTATCCAAATTACTTAGTCAAGTTTGATATGCCAACCGTAATTATTGCAGGAACAGAGAACGAGGTAAAAGAATGTTATGAGGTGTACCGACAATTGCGCCCAGCTCTCACACGAAAATCCTTTACTGAACAAATCTTGCGACAAATGAAGAGTGATAACTATAAAATAGCTTGTATAAAGAAAGACGGTAAGGTAGTCGCCTGTGCAGGATTTAGGATATTAGAAACACTTTCTTGGGGGAAAGCGCTGTATATTGATGATCTTATAACTGACGAAATGAGTCGTAATAGAGGACACGCAAGCCACCTTATTACGTGGTTACAAGAAGAGGCTAAACGCCTATCCTGTAAACAGCTTCATCTGGATTCAGGATTCGCGAGGATAAATGCTCATAGATTCTATCAGAATTCAGGATTTCATATAAGGTCGCTACATTTTTCGAAGGAACTTTAAGCTGTGTTATTTATCGGGTGTCTATTTAATCGTGATTAAACCATAGAAATGGCAAATTCCAGCGCTAAAAAGTCTAGACATGGCTATTGTGAAGACTTTTTCGTGCCCAGTTCTGAGAGCCCAGAGAGTTACTCTGTCTTGATTTCGAGCTTTACGGGTGATAAGGAAGTTAATGAAGACTACGTCTGTTTCCATGTTGGGGAGTTGAAACAACTTAACACTCACGGAAGCGTGCTTATAATAGCTGATGGGCTTAGTGGTGGGAAAGGGGGGAGGGTTGCCGCGGAGCTATTCTCTAGGTGTTTTGCGGATGGTTATTTTAGTAGTAAAGAGAGCTTACCTCCAGAGAAAAATGTAGGTCATATTTTTGATTCTATTAATAAATGGCTAGTATCCATGGCGAAAATTGATCGAGCCCTTGAAGGCATGGCAGCCTCCTTTTGTGTGGTCATTATTCGTGCTTGGGAATGTTATATATTTCATGCCGGCGATGTCCGGTGTTACTTGTTAAATGATAATCAACTTCAACAGATAACTTCCGACCATGTGGTTTCGGCTCTATATGGTCAGTACATAACGCGAGCTATTGGTCTTGAGTCAGAATTTATCGGTGAAATGAACAAGATTACTATTTCAGATAACGATAAGATTATTGTATGTTCTGATGGTCTGCATAGGTTCGTTACGCACAACCAGCTAAGGAAATCTCTAGTAAATGCTCATTTTCTGGGCTCGTCTACAATTGACGATTTGGTTAATTGTGCACGACTTAATGGTTCTAAGGATGATATTTCTATTGGGATTTTGCAATGCCTGGAGATACCCAAAAAAAGTTATATGTTTTACGAGAGCCAGATTGATCACCTGCCAATAGGAAAATGCCCACACCCTGGTGATTTGGTAGACGGGTTTGCTATTCTTAATCTGATTCACGATGGGTATTATAACAAAATATTTCTTGTAGAACCTGTCAGCTCCCCTGGCAAAAAATATGTCATGAAATTTCCAAACCATAGGACGTTACGGAATAAGAGCATTTTAAATACAATTGCTCGCGAAAAATGGGTTTCTTCTGTTGTATCGAGCCCGTGGCTTGCTGAGGTCATAGAAAACTTTATTGCTTCACCGAGTCAGATTTATTTGATGGCACCATACTATAACGGGAGCACGCTAGAAAAAGCCATTCGTGAAAATAAGTTATCATTTTCTGAAAGCCTTTTAATTACCAAAAAGGTGTCATATGGGCTATATGAGTTACATCGCCATGGGATTATACACAGAGATGTTAAGCCAGATAATATTATGATTGTAAATGATAATGATGTTAGAATAATGGATTTTGGATTCGCTCGTATCCCCGGACAGATTGGTAGCGAATTTGATGTTGATCTAGGAACGCCAGCTTATTCTGCACCTGAGTTAGTGGGTGGCAATCTCGCAGATTCGAGATCTGATGTATATTCATTTGGAGTTACTTTATATTATATGTTTTCTGGTGGTAAAAGTCCGTTTGGGATTGATGGATATAAGAGTCTTGAGCGATATATTAATATTCCAGCATGGCTAGATGGAATTGTAAGGAAAATGCTTTCACGCAATCCTGATGAAAGGTTTTCTGATACTTTGGAAGTTGCTTATGAGATAGATAAATATATTGACCTATCTCGTGAATGGAGAGATACCAAAACAAAATTACCGCTTATCATGAAAATTAGTCAAGTAAATCGGTGGAGAATTATTTCTTTTATATTTCTTATGGTGATATTTTTCCTGTTTTTTGAAAGATGAATTCAAGACGCATTAATACGTTAACCGATTGGCTGATGTTTTTTCTGCACAGGTCCAACGTTCAAGTGGAGGGTGGCTTTCGTTAGTGGCGCCAAGTAAACGTCTCGGCAGTTTGGCTGAATTAAATTGGAGTGTGCACCGGCATCATGAGAATATTCTGACGCAGAATTTATGCTGACACTTTATGAAACATCGGTCGTAACCCTGATGATGCTATTTTATGCTCTGGAAGCAAGATAATCCTGGTTTACTTTAGCCTTTTCTGTTTCGTGCCTTGGTTCGGCTGCGTACGGCTTTCTTGCAGGAACGTGGCCATTTGGTGTGGTTGAGACTATCTGGAACCTAGTGGCATTGCGCAAATGGTATGTTCTTTATTTGCGCAGGCATGATTAGATGCTGGAGGCGTTGATCTTTATTCACGCCTAATAGCGAATGATTGGTTACGACGCTACCATGCTGCCGTTGAGCCCTGGTGGTCGGCAGCAGACTGGAAGCGGACATCCAGTGATAGCAGGTGAAAGACCCATTGGGCAAACTCGCCGTATCGACCTCAAATAGTGCGCGGGGAACATGGCCCCTAAATTATTGCAGAACGCAACATTTGTGCAGGTGAATCTGCAGGTATTGCGTTCCGGTGCTGAACGCGCTTAAACCAAAGCCGACCCCGCTATTCTGGGGTCAGCTACTTATACTACTCGTCTCCGATCAGAACCAAAACCCGGTTTCTAGAATATCTCTTAACTGATCAGGCCTATTACCAGTGCCGAAACCAGAGGAATAGTTGGTAAGGTGAACATAAGAGAGTTCATCCCGAATAAAATACCCGTTATCTGCATAAGTTGGTGTGATCATCACTCCGAAAGCGCTGGAGCCTGCACCGTAACCAAAATATCCGCCCGTCGCCGCCGTACCCTCACCGGTTGAATTTGCGCGTTCATAGTCGACACCAGCTGCGATAGACCAGTTCTTGGTGAGATAATAGTCTGCGTGGATCATGGCGCTGATATTGTTGGAACTTTGAGTCGTACCAAAAGCCCGATTGATCGGAGTGTACATGTACTGCACTTCCGGAGTTATGGTAAAATTCGAACCGCTGTAAGTGTAGTAAAGACCATAAATATTACTATTGTCGTATACCAGTGAGCTATCTACATAACCATTCTTGGAGAAGCGTAAAGTGCTCACATCATTGACCGTGCCTGTATGCCCTGTATTTCCATCTGCGTAGAGGGAAACTGAGTTTTCCGGGTTGATCGTATAGGTCAGCAAGCCCGATATTACGTTATAACGATTAGAAAAATATCCGTCATTCCAAGAAACCGATGCAGATACCGGCCCATAGGAATAGTTGATCTGGATGCCGCGACTAAATGACGGTTGAATAGTCCACGGAAATCCGCCCTCTATATTCATGCGGTTATAATCAAGTGTTCCAGTATAACCAATCAGTGTGGGAAGCTGTCCGATGCTAACAGAAAAATTACTCAATGGCGCAATGGTCAGATAGGCAGACGGGAGTGCGGTAAAGTCTTGTAAGGCAGTGCTTGCGGAATGGAAGGGTTGCCCAAGGTTCGGAAAATTGTAGGCACCGGCAGTCAGATAAAACTGTATAAGGCCGGTAGGCTTACTGATGGATATCAAACCGTTGGTTATCCCGGCACCAAAATTTTTACCGTTGAGGCCTGTGCCAGCAGGGTTGGTCTGTGCAAAACCCATAGCAGAAGCAACACCCTGGACGTCAAGCTCTCCTAGGGGACCGGCATTAAATTTGAGCGGTGGTGGAATGGAGAAACCATCTGCGTATGCTAATCCGGAAAGCCCGGATAGCAAGCCAAATACGAAAGCAATAGATTTTGTTCTTTTTGACATGTTAAGGCTCCTATATTTAATTTCAGAGAAAATGTAACTTTTTGATTCAATATAAAAATAACCGGCAGAAATGCCAGATATTACGCTATCAGTAAGCATTCATGGTGTGCCGATGACCGGTATCTATTCGGATGGTCCTGGTTTTTTCAGCTTCATGAACAATGTTAGACTTTGCATGTCAATTATGTGACCTTATTTATGTACTTTATCCTCCTTATAAAATCCCATAGTGGCAATTTATCAACGGGAATCAATGCCGCAGTACACCCATTTAATAGAGGTAATATCAAACACACTTCACAGGAATATTTTTTAATGTTCCAACGTCTTTACACATGTCATGACATTCCTTATCCAGGGAGCAACATAGGGAACATATTGGACCGTCATGTGCAGGACAACATGCCATATCTTCTTTTTCATATTCGAAACCACAGCTCACGCAATTGAGTACATCGTGATGTGTACCCGCGTGATAGTGCGGATCTCTCGCAATGTAGTATTTTCCCTTCGTCAGGATGGCTATTATCGGCGAAAGCGTAAACGCAAGAAATAAGGCAATAAAAGCACTGAATGACTCACCCCAGGGACCGAATGCCCCGAAGAAAGCAGCCACCGACACAATAGAGGCAATGACCATCGCACCGAAACCTACAGGATTAAAGTTGTAGAGATGGGCTCTCTTGAACTCAATATAAGATGGGCTCAACTTAAGAAGAGGTTTGTTAATCACCAAGTCTGCAACGATGGCTCCAATCCAGGCGACAGCAACGTTTGAATAAAATCCGAGGATGGTACCCAGAACCGAGAACATATTGCCTTCCATCAAGGCGAGGGCTATACCTACGTTGAGGAAAATGTAGATCACTCGTCCAGGATGGCGATGGGTCAGGCGCGAGAAAAAGTTAGACCACGAAAGTGATCCGGAGTAAGCGTTAGTCACATTGATTTTGATTTGTGACATAAAGATAAAAATAGCGGCGAGAATCAGTGCTGCTGCCGGGAATGCATATCCAAAACCTGTAATATACATATGAATTGGTTCATTGGCCTTGGCAAGGGGGGTTCCGTGTGTTGCGGCAATAGATGACAGAAAAGAGCCCATAAGCTGCTTCGTGGCACCAAGAACGACCCAACCAGGACCAGCGGCTAGGACGGCAAACCACCACTTCCACTTCTTTGCTGGTTTAATCGTCGGCATAAAACGAAGATAATCTGCTTGCTCGCCGATTTGCGCGATAAGTGAAAGGGCAATTCCGGCGGCGCTTCCCCAAAGCAATGGGTCGAACCCTGCGCCGCTAGGAGACTTGCCACCGAAATGAATCCACGTAGCGACAGTCTGAGGATCTTTGATCAGTATTGCTGCGATAGGGATAATGAATAGACTGATCCAAATCGGATTTGTCCATTTTTGAACTACTGACAGCGCCGTCATGCCGAATACCACCAAAGGTATAATAATCAGTGAGGAAATAATATAGGATATGGCGATGGGTATACCAAAGAAAAGCGTAAACGCCTGGGACATCACGGATCCCTCAAGCGCGAAGAATATAAAAGTAAACGAGGCATATATCACGGATGTTATCGTTGACCCAAGATACCCGAAGCCTGCACCGCGCGTCAGAAGGTCAACATCAACATTATATTTTGATGAATAGTAGGCTATTGGGATGCCTGTTAGAATTATAATAATCGCAGCTGTCAAAATGCCCAAAAAAGCATTGGTAAAGCCATACTGGATGGCCAGCGAACCACCAATGGCAAGATCTGCCATATAGGCAATACTACCCAGCGCCGCCATCGCGACTCCGTATTCTGACCACTTGCGAAATCCAGAAGGTGCGTAACGTAACGAATAATCTTCAAGAACCGGGTTATTTACAAACCCGCTAAATAGTCGCTTAGCCCTTTTTTCAGCGCCCCTTCTTACTTCTGTAACCATGATGTTTCTCCTTAAATGTCGCTGTTCATCCGGTTGACCACGACTAGCCACAAGACTGGTATATTGGCTCATTGAAATTTATGTATTATGTTTCATCTCAGTTCCTTGATTTTTCGCAGGTGTAAAAATGTGATTTATATCCCGCACTTTTACCTATTGTTCACGTCCATCAGGTGTTACTTTTTTCGAGGCGAGCTTCGTAAAGCATGCTTAGGGTGATCTTGCGCACTTCAAGGCGACTAGCATCGATGTGCGATCTCAGGAGTCGCTGCGCTTCACCAATGCGGCCGCGATGGATTTGTTCGAGAATCGCGGCATGTTCTTCATAGGTCGCGGAGACTCTTTGTGGCTTGGTGAAGTCCAGTCGGCGAATAATGCGCAACCGTTCCATGACGTCGTGATGAATACGCCACATTTCTGGATTCTCCCCTGCCGCCACCAACCCGGCATGGAAATCCTCATCCAGCATCCAGACGGTCTTCGCATTGCTTTCCCGCAAATCCGGCGGACAACACCAGGTCTGCATTAAAGCTCCGATACTTGACACCTTGTCCTTACGCGACAGGCGCTGTAGGGAAGATTCTTCCAGAAGGATTCGCACTTCGTAGATTTGATCGAATTTCTCGAAGTCCAGTGGTCGTACCTGCCAACCCATTCGGGGCAAGACGCTTACGTATCCTTCACGCTGTAGCCGGAAGAGCGCTTCACGTACCGGAGTGCGGCTCACCTCCATGCGTGCGGCAATCTCGTTTTCGCTGAAATGATCGCCCGGCAGCAGGCGGAAATTGAACAGATCCTCTTTTAACCGTCGGTAGGTGTCCTCCGCACGGTTCAGCGGGACCAGTGCGTCGCTTTCTGTGGCGTAGTTATGCATAGCGTCATTACTCCTCAGTATCGATAACCAGTAGTGGCATACCATGGCTCACCAGATCTCCCGTCTTGTACTGCAGACGGGTAATCTTTCCGGCACAAGGCGCACTGATAGTGAATTCCATCTTCATGGCTTCCAGAATTACCAGCGGTTCGCCAGACTGAATCGATTGCCCTGGCTCTACCAGAAATTTCCAGACACTACTGGTCATATCAGCACAAACCGTGATTTCATGTTCTTGGAGGCCCATGTCTTGTTCCATAGACGCCAGCACCGCTGCCTCGGGGCTACGTTCTTCCTCCGACCACAGAGTGATTTCCTGTGCGAAGGCATCGTCCTGGCGTGACTGGAAGGCGGCGATGGCCTCTGCGTTTTCTTCCAGGAATCGTTCATACTCACCCAGGTCGAAGACCGTCTCCTCCATGCGGATCTCATGGCGACCATAGCGAAACGCATCCCGAAGTTGTGTCAGGGTTTCCTCGCTGACCGGATAGAAGCGAACCTGATCAAAGAAGCGCATCAACCAGGGCTTGCCATTCATGAATTGCGGGTTGCGCAGGTAAGTGTTCCAGATGGGTAGGGTACGACCGACGAGTTGGTATCCGCCGGGAGAGTCCATACCGTAGATACACATATACACCCCGCCGATACCGACAGTGCCCTCGGCGGTAAAAGTGCGCGCGGGGTTGTACTTGGAGGTGCGCAAACGATGACGCGGATCGACCGGTACCGCGCAGGGCGCTCCTAGATAGACGTCTCCCAGACCTAGCACCAGATAGGAAGCGTTGTAGATGGTGTCGATCACTTCCTGAACTGACTCCAGCCCATTGATACGGCGAATGAACTCGGCATTGCGCGGCAGCCAGGGTGCGGTATCGCGCACCGACTGGCGGTAGCGACTGACCGCGTCCAGGGTCGCGCTATCCTCGAAGGTGAGGGGAAGATGAACGATGCGTCCCGGCACTTGCATACGCTGGATTGGTGGAAGCCCGTCCTCGATCTCTCGTAACACGGCGAGCAGGCGTGCTTGATCAATGGTCCGGCTGTCATAACGCACCTGCAACGAACGCACGCCGGGCGAGAGCTCCTCAATGCCCGGTTCGGCGCGCGCTTTCAGAGCCTCCATCAATGCATGCACACGAAAACGCGCGCGCAGATCCAGAACGTTGTCCCCATATTCGAGCAAGACATAACTGTCCCCAGCCTGACGATAGGCGACCCCGGGCAATCCCGACTGGGCAGGACGCAAATCCAGTACCGGTTCCCCCTGTAGACAGGCCGGAGGCTGATTCAGGCAAAGACCAGGCAGCGGCGTCAAGGTTCGGATGGCGCCGTCCCGAAGCACTTCCAACTGACGGGCGGTGGCGAAATCCAGGGGCACAAAGCGCACCCAGTCGCCTGGCTTGACTTGTCCCATTTTCCACAGTTCAGCTTTGGCAATGGTGGCGGGACAGACAAAACCACCGAGACTGGGGCCGTCCTTACCCAGAATCACTGGCATATCGCCGGTGAAGTTGATGGCGCCGATGGCATACTCGGTATCGTGGATATTGGATGGGTGCAACCCCGCTTCGCCGCCATCCGACCTGGCCCATACCGGACGGGGACCCATCAGACGGATACCGAGACGATTGGAGTTGTAATGTACCTCCCAGTCGGTGGAGAAAAACCGGTTGATGAATTCGGGAGAAAAGAAATCGGGCGCGCCATGGGGACCATAGAGCACACCGATGGTCCAGTGCTGCGCGTATTGGGGAATCATCGGTACAGGCACTTCAAGCATTGCGACTGCAGATACAGCCGTTCCCAGTGCCAGCATGTCGCCGGTGCGGATCGGCCGCCCGCAGTGTCCGCCAAACTGGCCAAGGGCAAAGGTGCTGCGGCTACCGAGATAAACCGGCACATCAAAACCACCGGCAACGGCCAGATAAGCACGGCAACCCGCCTCCACCCGCCCCATGTCGAGCACCTGTCCGGCGCGCACCAAGATGGTGCGCCAGCCCTCTACGGGCTGACCATCCAGGGTGGCCTTGAGTGGAGCGCCGGTCAGAGCGATGTGGGTCTCAACGTGAAAACGGATCCTCACGCCGACAAGGGTACATTCGAGTCCTGCCGCGCCCTTTGGGTTGCCGACCAGACGATTGGCAAGATCAAAGGCGTAGTCATCCATGGGTCCGGAAGGTGGCACACCGATATGCCAATAGCCGACCCTGCCAGGATTGTCCTGGATGGTGCTGTAGGTGCCACCCTCCAACACCTCGGCCACCCGGGGGTGATACTGGAAGTCGCTCAGTGCAGTTGTGGATAACCGGGCATCGACAAACAATGATGCGCGGGAGATCTGGCGCAAGTAGCCGAGGTTACTGACGATTCCGCCGATGCGGGTCTGATCCAGGGCGCGTTGCAATTTTTCCAATGCCTGCGCACGGTCCTCGCCATGCACGATGAGCTTGGCGATCATCGGATCGTAGAAGCTGGAGACCTCAGTGCCCCCTTCGACATAGCTATCGACTCGCACATCTTCGGGGAAATGGACCTCTGTGAGCAAACCGGGCGATGGCTGGAAGTCCTTGAGGGGGTCCTCCGCATAGATACGGGCCTCAATGGCTACTCCCCGCGATTCCGGACGCCGGGAGAGTTCTGGCGGGTTGCCTGCCGCTGTGCGCAACATCCATTCTACCAGATCGATACCAGTGACCATCTCGGTGATCGGATGCTCGACCTGTAGTCGGGTGTTTACCTCCAGGAAATAGAAAGCGTCACGCTCCGCTTCGTACATGAATTCAACCGTTCCGGCATTACGGTAGGATACCGTCCTCCCCAGACGTTCGGCCGCAGTGAACAACGCTTCCCGCGTTGCCGGAGGCATATTCGGTGCCGGAGTTTCCTCGATCACCTTCTGGTTGCGCCTTTGCAGGGAGCAGTCGCGCTCGCCCAAGGCCAGCACTCGGCCCTGGCCGTCACCGAAGATTTGCACCTCCACATGCCGCGCGCGGGCGACGAAACGCTCCAGAAATACCCCGGAGTTGGCAAAGAAGCTTTGCCCCAGTCGTTGCACCGAAGCGAAGGCCTGACGCAGTTCCGCTTCGTCATTGCAGCGGGTCAGGCCGATACCCCCACCACCAGCCGTGCTCTTGAGCATGACCGGATACCCAATACGCGCAGCTTCGGCGCAAGCCTGATCCACATCGATCAATAGCCCGGTTCCCGGTGCGAGCGGAACGCCAGCTTCGATGGCAAGCGCGCGGGCCGTATGCTTGAGGCCAAACTGACGAATCTGTTCAGGAGTCGGGCCGACGAAGGCGATACCGGCCTGTTCGCAGTTTTCCGCGAAGTCCGCGTTTTCGCTCAGAAACCCGTAGCCGGGGATAACCGCATCGACGCCGGTCTGTACGGCGATCTCGAGAATCCGTTCTGCCTGGAGATAGCTTTCCGCAGCGCTGTGGCCACCCAGTCCTACCGACTCGTCAGCATCCAACACATGCCGCGCGTGACGATCAGG
Source organism: Acidithiobacillus ferriphilus (assembly GCF_028215975.1). Taxonomy (NCBI): domain Bacteria; kingdom Pseudomonadati; phylum Pseudomonadota; class Acidithiobacillia; order Acidithiobacillales; family Acidithiobacillaceae; genus Acidithiobacillus; species Acidithiobacillus ferriphilus. Next base: position 1,878,153 of record NZ_CP116458.1, on the reverse strand, counting down.
TTCTGAATAGATGGCGACGCTCGCGATACCCAATCGGCGCAAACTGCGCTGAATGCGCACTGCGATTTCGCCCCTATTGGCGATCAAGACCTTGCGAAAGGTATCAGCCATGGTCCTTTTCCTTTGGATCGCTGGCAAGGCTAGCCAGATAGGCACGCCAGCCGCCTAGACGGGTGATGTCGCGGGCGCCCTTTTCAGCCAGCCCCTCGCAGATAAAGCCTTTCACCGCACGACCATCACGGAGAATCACCGTGCCGATGCCCAGCGGGGCATGAACCTCGCGCATCAATCCACCCAGCGCCATCTCGCTCATAGACCACAGTTCGACCTCGATACCCTCGTCGCAAACGTCTATGTCGGTGCGGATCAATCCCGGTTTTGGCGGCACGGTATCGGCGAGTGCCAAGAGCCGATAGTGCGATGCGGTACGGGTGGTCTCCAGATAGCTGGCCCCACGGCTGGTGAGCTGGTGATTGAGGGGTTGACCGCGCAGGTGGGCGCCGACCACTGCCACCATAATGCCTGTGAGCTGAGGATCATGAATATGGGGCGCCGGCGCCATGTGGTCGCATATCCCCAGCTTCCAGGGCATGATTAACTGCCAATGGGTAGCAAAGGCCAGCAACGCCGCGTCCCGAAAGGCGGGCGCGATGACGGTGACACCAAAGGGCAAGCCATCGGCGCGCAGACCGGCAGGTAGAGCGAGTGCGCAGAGATCGGCGAGATTGACGAAATTGGTATAACGCCCCAACTGCGCATTCTTTCCAACCGGATCGGCCTCAACTTCGGCAATGGTTGGTAAAGTCGGCGCTGTAGGCACCAACAGTGCGTCCACCTGTGAGAAAATGGCTTCAATCTGTGGCAACAGGGCTTGGCGTTGATACTGTGCCCGAAAAGTATCGACCGCCGAGAATCGCTCACCGTCACGAATGATTCCTTCCACGACAGGATTTGCTACTCCTGTGTGCTGCGCAAGAAAATCTCCAACTGCAGCAGTGCGTTCCGCCACCCATGGACCGGAGTACAGCAGGGAGGCCAGCTCATAAAGAGGGCTGAAATCTACTGGAACGAGCTTCAGGCCAGCCGCTTGGGCCTGTGCGATGGCCTGGGACCATGCCTCGGCCTGAAGTTGATCGCCATACCATTCGGTGCCGTCCGGGATACCAAGAACGGTCGGGCTCAAAACTGGGATAGAAGGCGTTGGCCGTGACCAGATATCGCGCAGATCGTGCCCGGTGACAAGATTTAAAACATGATGGGCATCATCAACGGTCAGGGCCAGGATGCCTACGCAATCCAGGGATGCACACGCCGGCACGATGCCTCTCGTACTAATGCGTCCACGTGTGGGTTTCACCCCAATGATATTATTGAAACCCGCCGGAACCCGACCTGACCCGGCCGTATCCGTGCCAAGGGCAAAAGGCACCCAACCTCTGGCGACAGCAACAGCCGAGCCTGAACTCGAACCGCCCGATACGTACCTCTCGTCAAAGGCGTTTGGCACCGCGCCCCAATGCGATCGGGTGCCTACCAGCCCTGTCGCGAACTGGTCCAGATTGGTCTTGCCAATCATGATAGCTCCGGCAGCCCGTAGCTGTTCGACCACACCCGCATCTGCGTCCGCCTCGTACGCAAACTCACGGCAAGCGGCGGTGGTAGGCCAGCCGCCCACATCAATGTTGTCCTTGACGGCGAACGGCACGCCACGCAACGGCGCATCAATCGGCAAGGCACGAACGCGGGTGATTTCCATATCCAGCATTTCGCTACTGATCAGGCTGATCCAAACTGGATCCGAAGGATTTAGTCCAGCAACATGCCGCCGGAGCTGTGTGGCACCCTCATTAAAGTCCCTATCGAAGGTTTCACGCCAGTCCGTTAGAGTCAGGCAGGTTTTGGTATGGTTAGGCATCTAGTGTTCCTTCTGGTATACAAGAAGGAATGCAAGCAAGGCGCATGCCAGAGCAGATAATCGCATTTCAACAGTGCAGCCATCGTGCCTATTGGTCACTCAATATACTGATAATAAAAGCCAATAATTCACAAATAGCTACTCGCTGGGGTGGCTTCTGGTGAGGAGACTGCAATTCTGCAATCCACCTTCGGAGTGGCTAATGCACTATTTTGGTGAGGTATGCACCACTACGATGTATGCACGGTTACACTTATTGACGAATTTATCTCAGACCCGGAATCTGCTGAATGCTGCTAGACCTCCAGCGGATTCTGCTCGGCGGAACCAGATTGATTGGTGCCATTCGTGATTATACAGATCCAACGTCTGTCACAACGTGGAAATCTAAAAAGAACTTTTCTCGTGGTGGTCTTGTTGGATTTGGAATGGCGTCGAATTTTCAGCCTCGTGTGAGTTTAACCAAATTCACTCAAGTTTCCGTTAGTATCAGCATGTTCTGTCCTGTACTCACTGCTTCGCCCTCGCGACAGAGCAGACGATCAACCACCCCTGAGAAAGGTGCCTCAATGGTCATCTCCATTTTCATCGATTCTAAAATTATTAACGTGTCGTTGGCCTGAACGTGATCCCCTGCTTTAACCAGTATCTTCCATATGCTACCCGCAAGAGGGCTAGCCAACGATCGCGCACCTGCGGCAAGATTCAAATCAATGTCACTGGTGTCCTCAGCTACCGTTACGTCATTGATCCAATTGGCTTGGCCAGACTGGATCCAGCGCTCACGTTCTTCGGCAAAAGCCTGACGTTGTTGGTCGCGGAAAAGGGCAATATCATCAGTCTCTTTGGCCAGAAAATGACGATAATCCGCAATGCGAAAAGTGTCTTCGCGGATATCCAGAACGTAGCGCCCATGCAGGAAGTCGGTACGGATGGTTTCCAGTTCTGCCGTACTAACGGGAAAAAAGCGGATCTGATCAAAAAAACGCAGGAGCCATGGCTTACCGTCCGTAAATTGCGCAGTCTGCCGCCAGCGGTTCCACATTTGCAGTGTGCGACCGACGAATTGATAACCGCCAGGTCCCTCCATACCATAAACACACATATAGGCCCCCCCGATACCCACAGCATTTTCCGGTGTCCAGGTACGTGCTGGATTGTATTTTGTAGTAACCAGTCGATGCCGAGGGTCCAGGGGAGTAGCAACTGGTGCTCCGAGATACACGTCGCCTAGGCCTAGTACCAAGTAGCTAGCGTCAAACACGATTTTGCGCACTTCTTCAATGCTGTCCAGCCCATTGATACGGCGGATAAACTCGATGTTGGATGGACACCAGGGAGCGTCTTTACGTACTCCAGCCATATATTTGTCGATGGCCAGTTGGGTGGCAGGATCGTCCCAGGAGAGTGGCAAATATACGATACGTGTGGGTACTTCCATGAGATCAACCGCAGGCAATTCCTCTTCTGCACTGCGTAGCAGTTCAAGGAGCCCGGCCAGAGGTAATACACGGTTATCATAATGAATTTGTAGGGATCTGATGCCCGGTGTCAGATCAATAATGCCGGCCGGGCAACGCAATCGCAGGTTTTCTATCAACGCGTGAACACGGAAACGCAGCTCCAGATCCAAGATCGGCGGCCCATATTCAACGAGTAGATACTTGTCACCCGCTACACGATATACCACGCTTATTTCATTTTCCTGAGCGTTCGGTGGGACAACGATAGGTGCTTCCAGGACTGGTGATGCGGTAGTTGGCGGGTCCAGAGGGGTCGAAAGGCTCTCAATCGCCGTGTCTTGGGATAACTCCAAGCGGGCAGCTTCTTCTAAGCTTATGGATAGGAAACGTACTGTATCACCAGGCCGCAATTGGCCCATCTTCCAAAGATCTGCGGCAACAATCACTGCTGGGCAGACGAAACCGCCCAAGCTCGGACCATCTGGACCAAGGAGAATCGGCATATCACCGGTGAAATCCATCGCGCCTATAGCATAGGCATTGTCATGAATATTGGATGGATGTAATCCAGCCTCCCCCCCATCGCTGCGAGCCCATTGGGGCCGTGGACCGATGAGTCGGACGCCGGTCCGATTAGAGTTGTAGTGCACCTCCCAGTCTGTGGCAAATAACATATCTACATCATCTGCTGTAAAAAAATCAGGCGCACCATGTGGCCCATAGTGTACAGCGATCTCCCAGTGCTTGTTGTAAGTCGGACGTACTGCCTTATCTACATACACGTCAGGGCACGCCCGGGGATTGGAACCAATGTGCAGCACATCACCAGTACGCAACACACGACCGACATGACCGCCAAATTGTCCGAGACTAAACGTGGCCCGACTACCCAAGTACAACGGCGCGTCAAAACCACCAGATATCGCCAGGTATGACCGACAACCGATATCACTTAGTTTGCCAAACTCGAGAACACTGCCAGCACACACCGAATGACTGCGCCACAAATCCAATGACTGTCCGTCAATGGTCAGTGGTAGCTCAGCACCGGTGACGGCAATAATGCAGTTATCATTAAATTTAAGGGTAGGACCACTCAGCGTGATTTCCAAAGTTGCTGCGTCAGGGGCGTTGTTGAGCAGACGATTGGCCACCCGATGGGCGAGAGAATCCATAGGCCCCGAGGGAGGCACACCGACATCCCAATACCCCAACCGCCCTGGCCAGTCCTGCAGGCTAGTCTGTACGCCTGGTTCAATCACATAGACAGTAGGTGCATGGTAGCCTAGCCGCGTGAGATATTGCGTGGTCTGACGCCCTGCCTCAAAAACCCCATCGGCAACAATCTGTCGCAGATAAGCGAGGTTGGTCTCAAATCCATAAATTTTGGTGCTCTCTAAGGCTGAGCCCATAAGAGAAAGAGCATCATCTCGATCCTTACCAAGAACGATGATCTTGGCCAGCATGGGATCATAATAAGCGGTGACTTCACTGCCCGCCTCAACCCAGGTATCTACCCGAGCATTCTGGGGAAAGATTACTTCACTCAACATGCCTGCGGCTGGTTGAAAGTCTTTTCCTGGATCCTCGGCGTAAAGCCGTACCTGAATGCTGTGGCCACGTGGAGAATGAACATGGTTTGAAATAGGGGATTCGCCTGCGGCCTGCCGCACCATCCACTCTACCAAGTCGACGCCGCTGACCTCTTCACTCACCCCATGTTCGACCTGTAAGCGGGTATTAACCTCTAGGAAGTAGAAGTCGCCCGAGTCCGCGTCAAGAACAAACTCGACCGTTCCTGCGTTACGATAGCAAACCGACTGCATCAAGCGTACCGCCGTATCACAAAGCGCGAGCCGCACAGATGTCGGCAAATTAGGCGCTGGGGTTTCCTCGATTACCTTCTGATTACGTCGCTGAACCGAGCAATCTCGCTCTCCCAGATGGACTACCTGTCCATCTCCGTCACCGAAGATTTGCACTTCGATGTGGCGTGCAGCCTGGACATATTTTTCCAAATAAATGCCAGCCTCTTTGAAGTTGGCGCGTGCAAGACGAGCTACACGGGCAAAGGCGTCTTGCAGAGTGTCTGCGTCCCAAATAAGTTGCATGCCGATGCCACCGCCACCAGCGGTACTCTTAAGCATGACAGGGAAGCCAATGCGCTTGGCCTCGACCATGGCATGGTCGACATCGGACAATAACCCAGAACCTGGCAGAAGAGGCACGCCCGTTTTGTGTGCGATCTCTCTTGCCGTGTGCTTTAAACCAAAAGAACGCATGTGCTCAGGCGATGGTCCGATAAACACCATACCGGCATTTTCGACTGCCGCAGCAAAATCAGGATTTTCTGATAAAAAGCCATATCCAGGATGGATGGCGTCAACATGATGAGCAATGCCTGCACGTAAAATTGCATCTTCTCGAAGATAGCTCTGGCTTGCGGGGGATGGTCCTATATGTGCTGACTCGTCAGCCATGAGCACATGCGGACTGAGGCGATCTGCATCCGAATAAACCGCAACAGAGTGGATACCCATCTTCCTGAGGGTTCGAATAATTCGGACCGCGATAGCTCCACGATTCGCAATAAGGACTTTATTGAACATATAGTTATCTCGGCAGGCCGTCCTGCAAGCAGAAAAGGTGACTGAGGCGTCTCAGCCACGCCCCGTGAATCACCAAATCATCAACCGTAACGGTGTAGGATTGTAAGCATTGCAAGGATTATTGAGCTGTGGGCAATTAGAAATTAACACTTTTACGTCCATATCAGCTCGCAAATCGACATATTTACCAGGACCTGAGAGTCCGTCAGCAAAATTCAGGTCGCCATTTTCAGACACGGGCACATTCATGAAGAAGTTTATATTACTTGTGAGATCGCGTTTCCCTAAATGGCAGTTACAATTAACTACAGCATGCAAAAAACTATCACGACAGCTATGCATGAATTTTTTATCCAAAGAATATCTTACCGTGTTACTTTCTGCAGAACAGGCGCCACCAATGGTATCATGACGACCACAAGTGTCATCAACAATAGTCATGAGTAAATTACCTTCAATGGAAAGTAAGCGACTGCCGGTGGTTAGATATATGTTGCGCTGGGCAATAATAGTGTCCGTTGCACTGTAGCGATCCTGCTGATCGTTGGCGTTGTAGATGAGGGTATCTGCTGATTGGTTACCTTCCAAATCTACAATACGTAAGGTTTGTCCGGCACGGACATCATGTATCCATGATTCCCCCGCATCGAGAACAAAGTCGAACAACACATTACAACTCTCTATTTCAACAGTATTTTTACTCATATTATTAACCACCCCTATCTAAAAATCAATTCAGTATTATAAAAACCTCTTCCATTCTCAGGGCATAAATTACGGCATAAATCATAAGGTCCAGCCGACGAACATTTAAGCGAAGTAAGTGCAAATGGATTAGGTGAATAGCGAGGTGATGGATCAAGGACATGCTGTGAAGATGCGAGAACTACCAGCACGTTCATTTCAAATCTAAGCTCAACAAAGTCTCCTGACTTACTGTTATCCGACACAAATGAGAGAACACCCTGCTCATTTGCAGTGACCTTGCTAAAAAAATTGACATTTGCGACCAAATCTCGCCTGTCGAGCCCCCATTTTGATAATTCAATAAGCACACTATCCTGAGCATTTCTGTACATATTATTATGTGCTTTTTGATAGTTGAGCGCACCATACTTGGTGGCGATTGTGTCGGTGTTACTCATGCCAGATATGGTATCATGCCAAGTGCAGGAGCTGTCTACTATAGAGCAAAGAATCCTCCCCATGTCGGAGTAGCAAACGTTTCCCTTAGACAGAAAAAATGTATGCTGAGCTTTCAGTGTGTCGGCCATATTATACCGCTCTAATTTATTATCCATATTATAGAAAAGAGCGACAAGATTTCCATTGCCAACAATGTCGGTAACCTTGAGGATTGTATCACGTTTCATAATGAATGAACCATGTGATCCACCAGGGATAGAATCCTCCCATAAAACTTTTACGGACATAATTTTCTCCTTGACCATGTAAACGCCTAAAATAACTTACCAATAAAGCAATAAATATTAAAATATTTTATTTTAATTGCCTTCAATAATAACTAATCCTTAGCTACCTTTTGCAACAGATCATCAGTTGCTCTCATCGTAGTAGTAGCTCTGATTCGTGATAGTATTTGCTCTTTAAATTCAAAAAATGAGACGTCATTTTTCTTGACCATTCCAGCTTCGTCGCGATTTACTGATTCAGTCGTAAACGTGGTATCGACACGTCCGGGATTCGCACTCAAAACAATTATACGATCACCCAGAACAATGGCCTCTTCAACATCATGCGTTACAAATATTACTGTTGTTTTTTCTACCTTAAAAAGGTGGTTAACTACCTTGTGCATGGTTTCTCGTGTTTGCGCATCTAGCGCGCCAAACGGCTCATCCATCAGCAGAACTTTCGGGCTGGAAACCAGAGCTCTTGCTATATTGGCGCGTTGCTGCATGCCGCCACTCAGTTGGTTTGGATACAATTCTACTGATTGATCCAATCCCATTAACGTGACTAACGCGTTGCTTCTGTATACTGCGCGGGAAACTTGTTCATCTCGCGCATTCAGGCTAATACGCAATCTTCTAGAAAAAATTATATTGTCCCACACAGTCATCCATGGAAATAAAGTCGACTGCTGGAAAACGACACCTCTATCAGCCCCTGGTCCCTTTACCAAATCTCGGTCAACTGTTATTGAACCTGCAGTTGGCTGGTCTAGTCCAGAAATTAGGCGTAACAGGGTGGATTTGCCACAGCCAGATGCACCAACAATCATCACCTTTTCCCCGGGATTGATATTTAAATTAATATTATCCAGGGCTGGCCAGGTAGATATTTTTTTGTCTTTTCTAATCCTGAAGGACTTACATATTCCTTTGATTTCTACTCTACCAGTACTTATCATTTGTAGCTCCACGCAAAAAATATGCGATGCATTATTCTGAATGATAAATCAAATAACAGACCTAGAAACCCTATTATTATTATTCCAACAAATATTTTTGGCGTGTCCATGAAACGCTGTGCCTGCATAATGGCAAAGCCCAGCCCCCTATCTGCTGCCACCATTTCTGCAATCACCAAGTAAGTCCATGCCCAACCCATGTTTACCCGCAAAATATTAAATATATCAGGCGCCGCACCCCTAAATATGACATAGCTCAAAATTTCTCCTTTCTTGGCACCCATAGTATAGGCAGCCTCAAGATATTTTTGAGGAACATTCCTTACAGCATCCGCTACCATAACAATGATCTGAAAAAATACACCAATGAAAATAATTGATACTTTTGCGGATTCACCAATTCCAATCCAAAGTAAGACCAATGGAATAAAGGCTGATGCAGGCATATAACGAACAAAATCATTTATAGGCTGTAGTAACGCTTCAACAATTTTAAACGTACCGATATATATTCCAATTGGAACGCCGACTACCGCTGCCAGAAGAAAACCTGAAACAACCTGATAAACACTTACATAGGTATCTTCCCAGAGATTGCTGACTGCCCATCGCTCAAAAGATTTAAATACGCGCTCTGGTGAAGGCAAAAAAAGTGCACTGAAAATATGAGTGCCAGATAATATTTGCCAGAAAGCTAGCGGAATCACGAATCCTGCTACTGAGAGTATCACATAAACCCAACGCGGGATCGTATCTCTTATATTAGTTAATGCCATCATAGACTGATCTCACTTTTATGGAAGTGGAGCTGTGAGCGTGGAATTCAGAACTAAACGCTCACAACTTCATCTGGCCGATGGGTAACTATTCTGTTACTTTCCTTCAGCCTTTTTAATAAATTCAGGATCAAGAAAATTACTTGGGTTAGGCTCGGCAGAAATCGCGCCAACTTTTTTTAAAAATACAGACGTATCCTTCGTGCTGTTGTAGAGAGAGGTGCTCTTATTTTTCTCTGCAGGATCCATTGCTTCCATATTCAGTTTTGGACCAAACAATCGCGTCCCGGATAACGCAGTCAAATATACAGCTGGAGATAATTCGACATGTGGTGCCATAATAGCTGCTGCCTGTTTTGGGTGTTCCTTGATGAATTTTACTGTAGCAAACCATGCCTTTGATAGGTTTACGAATTGCTGGGGATATGCTTTTAGGACACTTTCACGCGCAGCCACTACGTCCGGTATAACACCGGGCGCACTGGCGCTTGAAAATAGTGCGTGTCCGAGTTTTTTATTTTCAATTCGTTGTATCCATGGATTCCACACTCCCGCAGCCTCTACCCGTCCTGCCATTAATGCAGCAGCGGCATTGCCAGTAGACATGTTTACAAAGTGTATAGAGGTTGTGGGGATATTATTTTTTGTTAGTGCATATTCATCAAGATACTGTTCAATTGAATCCATTCTAACTGCAATCGTCTTGCCTTCTAATTGCTTGAACGTAGTAATGGAGTTGCTTACCATCAACGCATCATTTCCATGTGAATTATCGGTCACCAAAACAACCTTTATGGGAACGCCTTTGTCTACCGGAGCCAAGGTATCAATTAAGGCTTGGCAATTTGCATCTATTTTACCAGCTGACAGCGCTTCCACGGAGGTCATGTAACTGGTAAACCATACCAGCTTAAAATTTGCATGGTATTTTTTTAAATATCCGTTATGTTCTGCTACATACCATGCCACCCAACCTGGCCAGTTGCTTAAACCTAGTGTTATAGGTGCAGCTTCGGCATTTGCTGTCAGTATAAAAGGGGCCAACATAAGAGTTCCTGTCAACAATAATGTTTTCAACTTTTTCATGATCGTTTCTCCAAAAAAAATGGGAGATAGCAGCTATAGCTGTTATCTCCCGGGTTTTTATCCCTCCGTGTACCCTGTGCGCCAGGGTGGAAACTCTCGGTCCGAACACCTTTACAGGCTGGAACCCTAGAATCCTACTACAAATTAAGCACTATTCGTACCACCATCAAGGAATTTGCAACTTTCTGATGTTAAATGGGTTGATGCCTAGTGTAGAATTTTTTTCTGGCTTCACATTGCTATAATGGTGCATAGATCGCATAAGTGCACCAAAATAGTGCGATCATTTATCGGAAGGCCTCCCGTATGCCGTGTGCCCTTGGGTGAAATTAGGTACTCCTTCCCGCCCTCCTTAATTCAAGAATAAGATTCCGCTAGCAAATTCTGGACGTCCGGTCGCTGCAAAGCGACCCTTCGCAAGGATATAAGCAATATTCCCAAAACCCGCTTATCGAGCCTCAACTCTTGGGCATATGCGCCTCACGCATTAAGGAGAGCAGTTCATCACTAGAAGGCAATGTTGCGCCTTCTCCGCCGTCGGTGAGCACACCTTCGGCCAAGGCACGTTTTTCATGGTGAAGGGCGATGATTTTTTCTTCCAGCGTCCCTTGTGTAACCAGACGATAGACGGTCACAGGGCGATGCTGACCAATGCGATGCGCACGGCCAGCAGCCTGATCTTCGGCGGCGGGGTTCCACCAAGGGTCGGCTATGATCACATAATCGGCTGCTGTGAGGTTGAGCCCAAAACCACCCGCTTTGAGGCTGATCAGAAAGAGATGGCCTTCACCCGCCTGAAATGCTGCGACGCGGCGGTCGCGCTCTGCAACTGGCGTACCGCCATCCAGATATTGATACGCAATATTTGCATCATCCAATGGCGCCCGCAACAAGGTCAGAAAATCGACGAATTGGCTGAATACCAGCGTCTTGTGACCATTCTCCGCGAGTTCCGCGGCTAGTTCCGCGAATGCTTTGACTTTGCCCCCAACGATGCCGAGATCCGGACTCACGAGGCGCGGATCACAAGCGGCCCTGCGCAGGCGGGTCAGTTGGGCCAGGATGTGGAATTGCGCCTGGCTCTCTCCGCTTTGCAGGACGTTTTCGGATTCGGCAAGGGCTTGACGGCGCAGCGCTTCATAGTGCGCGGCCTCTTCGGGATCTGGAGTCAGGGTCAGGGTCATTTCGGTACGTGGTGGAAGGTCCTGCAACACCTGACTTTTGGTACGTCGGAGAATGAAGGGGGCGACCAGTCGGCACAATAATCGTTGAGCATCGCGGTTGCGGTCCCGTTCGATGGGTACCGCGAAGCGCTCATTGAAACGGGACAGCGGTCCCAGAAGACCGGGATTGCAGAAGCGCAGGATAGACCAGAGTTCTGTCAGGCGATTCTCCACCGGCGTTCCGGAAAGGGCCAGACGAAAATCCGCCTGCAAATCAAAGAGAGCCAGGGAGCGTTTGGTTGTGGCGTTCTTGATGGCCTGTGCCTCGTCCACGACCACGCTGTACCAGCGGCGTGCGGCAAATTGCGTCTGTGCCTGTTGCAGCAGGGTATAGGAAACGATAATCACATCTCGGGGACCGGCCGTTTCAAGGATCGTACTGCGATCCCCTGCACCATAGACCATGACATGGAGACTGGGAGCGAAGCGCTCCAGTTCTGCGCGCCAGTTACCGCAGACTGAGGTGGGTGCCACCACCAGTGCGGGACCGCTGGACGCTCGGGCGAGGAGTACGGCAATGGCCTGCAAGGTCTTTCCCAACCCCATGTCGTCGGCCAGGCAAGCACCGAAGCCGGCCTCGGCCAGACGCATCGCCCAGAGATACCCTTCTTCCTGATAGGGGCGCAGGGTGGCCTGCAGATCAGTGGGGAGTTCCGACTGAAGGCCTTGTGCCGCCTGCAACTGTTTTATCCGGTCCCGAAAGCCTCCATCCATTTCTGCTGACGTGCCTGCCAGGAGATCGTCGAGCCAGGATGTCGCCAGAGGCGGTACGCGTAGCCCGCCTTTTTTTTCGGGTTCCGCGACTGCCGCGAGATCATTCAGTCGCTCTCGCAACTCACGGGTCAAGGCCGCATAAATCCCATCTCCCATAGGGATGAAACGACTATTGCCCTGTGCCGCCTCCATGAGAGTTTTGAGATCCAGCACCAGTCCCTCATCCAGCGTGACCGTACCCTTTACCGAAAACCAGTCCTGACTGCTCCCCACCGCCACCTTCAGATGGGGCACATCGATCGTTTGCACGCGAACCGGTTTTCCCCGAGGCCAATCAATGGCTGCGACCGCCTCCAGGTGTGGTAAACGCTCGACCAGATTCAGCGCTTCTTCGGGGTCGTCCACCACCCATTCACAAACGATATCCGCGCGTCCTGGTGGTGGTAGGAAAGGCAGGGCATCCAACACGGCGTTGAGATAATCTTTTTCTAATCCGAGTTGGCGGCGGGTACCCACTGTCTCACCCTTCATCGCCGCCATCACCTGATGGTGTCCATGTCCGGGCATGAAGCGAGGACCTTCCGCGCCCAAAGGAGCCACCACCAGACGCAGCATCAACCCGTCACCTACTGGAGAGAGTTCTGCGCGCAGTTGCGGCTCGGCGGGGATCTCCCGCGCCGCTTGGGCATGGTCTGACTGGACCTGAAAGTGGCTGACCAATACCTGGAGAGTCTGTTGCAGCTCGGGTTGCGCATCTGCCGGCAGGATGAGCCGGTCGGCAATTAGCTGCGCGGCCCGGCGCTGGGCGGGCGTCAGCCGGATCACCCGGAGCCGTTGTGGTGAATCGCGCAATACCGTAATCAGGCGCAAGGCATCCCACTCACGTTTTTCGTCGCTGCTGAGCCCGTACCCATGGGCGGCCTCATTGCCGTCCATCTGCAGCATGGGCTCTACCCGCATCACATAGCGATCGCCTTCCCTGGACACGGTGATTTCCGGGGTGCCTTCCACCACGTCTACCAGAATGTCGGGGTTCTCCTGGAGAATAACCCCCGGGTGGCGAATGAGGGCAATGAGGGCTGCAGCACGATCCAACCAAAAAGACCGGGCGAAGTGAGGGTTCTTGCGGATGGCACGGATCACTTGTGCATCCCAGGGCGCCAATCGTTCATTACCCGCGATTTTCGCCAGGGAAATCGCTTTGGGTTTGCCCCAGCCGCGTTGGCCTCGTTTCTGTTCCAGAGGCTCGATGGTCTCGACGGTACCTTGTGGCCCCAAGTGAACGAACCAGAGCAGGCGGGTTTCATGGGCATCCGGCGTCAGCGCGATATCGGTGGCCAAGGATTGCAGGGAAGTCAGCACATTCCGCCAGGACTCCTGTCCTCCGGTTACGAAAAAAGAGATGCCTGGATCCTCGTTGCGGAAAGCCTTCTCGGCTGCCGCAAGTTGCGCATCGAGCCAGGTAAAACCGCAGTCCTGAAAAGCCTTACGGGCATTGGTCACCGCTGTGGCGTGATCGGAATCGGGTGTGAAATGTGCCGTGGGAGCGCGCAGTTCCGGGCGCAGCCAAGCGCGCAGAATAGCGCGCTCGAAGTGAACCCAGGGGTGCTGGATTCTGGCGAAGGCCTGAAACGCGTCGGGCTCCAGGGTCGCGTCTCCCAATCGCACATTGACGGCATGCACCCAGATTCCCCAGAAGTCATGGGCCGATGGCGTGCGCGATCCGGCCTCGCCCAGGCAGAATTTGCGGGCGAGATCCAGGTGTTTGGGGGTTTGCTGAGCCAGCAAAGACAAGGGATATATCCAGGTCAGGCTGTAGGGTAAAAGTCGCGTACGTATGCCCATGGCTTTGCGCAGTATTTTGAAAGCCGCTTCCATTTCGGCCTGCGCCGGGGCCCATTGGCCCTGCTGTATGCGTATCCCCGCTCGCAGCACATCGGCCGCAGCATCTTTTTCTATTGGCTTGAGCACATCTACCATTTGGCTGAATTCGCCTCGATGGAGCAGCACTTCGGCCAATTGCAATCGTAGTGGTCCTGGGATGACCTCTCGTCCGGTCTTCACCTGTTCCATGGTCCAGTGGAAGAAAGGCAAGTGTTCGGGATCTACTCTTTGACACAGATTACTCAAGGCGCCCGTAGCCATTCGCCAGCGCCATTCCGGAGTGACCCGGTCCATCAGTACGGGGTCGAAGGCCTCCATGCACGCCGCATAAAAAATGGTGCCCCAGTCATTACGTCCGGAGATCTCTTTCTGCATGGCCTCCAGATCGCTGATCGGTGCCCCGGAAAAGACCGCCAGACGCAGTATGGCGATGGTGTCTGCATCCTCCCAAAGCGGCCAACCGTAATGGCTGCGGCTTGGGTCATAGTTCGCACTGCGATGGAGGGTGCTGCGTAACTCGACAATCGGATGTCGCGTCAAAAGCTCCCGATAAACTTGAACGCGTATCTTGTCATGCAGTTGGGCGTAGCCTTGGCGCCGGGAATGCTCTACGAGCAGGCCAGCGCGTCGGAGCTGCTCCCACGCATCCTTGACGGCCATCTGCGTAAAGGCTTTGCCGGCGTGATTTTTTAAGCCCCACTTCTGGATCAGTTCGTATACGGCTGTTCGGGGGCGCGAGGTCCAGAGCAATACCATGGCATCTGCTACAGTTCGTGTATCGGCATCAAGAGAATGGAGATCTTTCGGGATCAAGGCCAACGGTAGGGTATCCTTGGAAATCAATATGGCTGAAGCATACCAAAATCTGCTGTAGATGGCTGACGCGTTTATAATGCCTTCATGGGCAACAGTGCCGGAAGCAGCGCATTCGGACGGAACAATAGCCCTGCATGGTATGGTAAAAAACGCTTGATCAAAAGGTTGAGCGAGTTTCTGCTGTTAGCAAGCGTAAGAATTGCTTATACTGAACTGGCTAGTCACGCCAGAAGTCTGGAAGGGGGTCTGCCATGAATACTCAGTGGCCTTTACAGGAGGCGCGCAATCATTTGAGCGATGTCGTGAAGCGTGCCCGCAATGATGGTCCGCAAACCATTACCTTACATGGTGAGCCCGCGGTTGTAGTGCTCTCCGTAGAACAGTTTCGGACGTTGACACGGCCGAACCAGACGTTATCCGAATTCCTCGCGAACTCTCCACTGCGAGGGCTCGATCTGGAAGTCGAACGAGATCATCACGATGTGGGGCGCGACGTCAGCCTGTGAGATACCTCCTGGATACCTGCGTTCTGTCAGAGTTGGTCAAAAAGCATCCTGATCCTCGGGTCGTAACATGGGTAGACGCACGGGAGGCTGTGGGGTTTCTTAGTGTGCTCACACTGGGAGAGCTCCAAAAAGGCGTTGCCAAACTTGTTGACGGCGATAAGCGATCAATGCTGCAGGATTGGATAGACGTTGATCTGCGAGGTCGTTTTGTCGGACGTATTCTTCCTGTTAACGAGCATATCGCCAGTGCATGGGGAGGTATAACAGGTGCCGCAGAACAACGCGGAGAGAAGTTGCCAGCGATAGATAGCTTGCTGGCAGCCACGGCGCTGGTTCACCATCTCACAGTGGCCACGCGGAATATTGTTGATTTACAGCGATGCCAAGTTCCGGTGGTCGATCCCTGGGATCAAACATAGAGCGGCAATTGGGTTGTTTCAAGCAAATTAATGCTGGGGGCACTTATTCGTGTATGAATGAAGCACAAGTGGTGCGGAATTCGTGGTCTGCCGTTCTCAATGGCGGAAAGAGACTGTTTGCGGTCATTCGGTTGCCCATATGCCAGTTAGTGCTCAGGAACCGATCACATAATTGAGTGACGTGGCTCACTGAATTGCACAATGATTCCTT
The DNA here is from genome assembly GCF_028215975.1 of Acidithiobacillus ferriphilus. NCBI lineage: Bacteria > Pseudomonadati > Pseudomonadota > Acidithiobacillia > Acidithiobacillales > Acidithiobacillaceae > Acidithiobacillus > Acidithiobacillus ferriphilus. The sequence goes on along the minus strand of NZ_CP116458.1, from coordinate 1,862,157 downwards.
CATAAGGATATGAAGGCGGTGGAAACCACCATGACAACGGTACGACAGGTTGGACAATTGGCAACTGCGAGGAAAATAAGCCTTACCTTTTTGCTTCAAAATAACCCTCATTCGGCAGGCGGAGAATTCAGCAAAATTTGGCCGTTTGTCCAGACGGGGACGGCGGCCACCAGGCAAATTGTCTGGTGTGACGACACAATTAAATCGCGCCACATTCCCATTACACAGGAATGTTTGGGTAATGGGTAGATGGTTATCGTTAGGGTTTCTCGACACCAACTTCCGTGGCCTTAACCACCGCGAGGGCTAAATCCCCGACCTTAAATTCTAAATGATCGAGGCTATGCGTAGTGATTATTGAAGCCACGGTACCCGCTGCCGTTTCTATCTCTATTTCGGAGACAACTTCCCCCCTGATGATATTAACGATTTTTCCTTTCAGGTGATTGCGTAGGCTGGTTTTCATGAGAGTTTTCCTTAGTGGACATTGGGATGTTTGAGAGCGTGGGTAAAGTTTAGCACATCACATCATAGCTACACGCGCCTCACACAGCGATACTAGATGAGGCGCGCGGCAGAAAATTCCAAGTCGCTCTTTCTTTGCTCAGAACTTATACGTCAGCATCACCCGGTTATAGACGAAGGCGTTTTTCCCGTTGCCCGGATAGAGATTGACGCCTCCGTTGGCCACCTCGAACTGATCTCGTACCGCCAAGCCTTGCAAGAACCCTTTGGGGAAATAGGTCACGCTAACGTGAGTCCAGTTGCTGTTCCCGGTAAAATAGGTGTTGAACTGGGAAAAACCAGTCGCGAGATGGATCCGCCGATGCCAGAGCCAATAAGCCGCACGCAGACGCCAGCCATGACCAGGCCCTACGCCCACCAAACCTTGAATCATGGCATCCACGTACAAGGGGTCCGCCGTGTACCCGATGGTATAGGGAGAAACGATCGCCCCGTCACCCACGGCACCCGGATGCAGATTCGTCGCGTCATAGGCCCAGAAGACACTGCCTTTGGGAAATTTCAGGCCCGCCTTCACGCCGTAAGCCGTGCTGTTGACCGTTTCCCCGGGCTGGTTGAACAGTTGGGTACCGGTTTGGGCGAAGGCGTTATTGCTTCCCCATTCCCGCACGAACTGGACGGCCACAAAGGGATTGAAACCGGTCCCGGTATGCAGCATATATTGCCCAGCACCGTAGAACATGTTGGCGAAATGATAAAAGTCGTAGTACCAGGATTGCATTTTGGCGCCATTCAAGGCGTATTTCACACCAAATGCCAGCGCGCCGTTCGCGGCTGGTATCGTGCTGGGAAGATTATTAGGACCCGCATAGAGCGCGTCCCCATTGTAGTTCGTCGGATAATAGAGGTTGTCCCGGTAAAAGTTGTTCGAGGTGCGGCCTTTCCAGCGAAAAACTCGGAGTCCCACGAGGTTCAGGTGCGCGATGGGGCTGACTTTGGCGTAGACCCCCTGGTAGGTGACGGGAATCACTCGGCCACCGACACGGTTGAGCCAGGGGGTGTTGATCAGTTGATCGCCCACACGCACCGTTAGCCAGGGCTGGCTGTACTGCAGATAGGCCTGCCCTAGGGTGTTAATGGATGAACCAATACCCATCAGGGTTTTATCAATGCGCGCGGGATCGCTGCTCTGCGTGCCAAGGGAATTGGCCGTATAAAAACTCACGCCCACACGAAATCCCGTCAAAAACGGTGCTGTGATGACATTCAAGCGACCTGCGAGGGAGTAGGCGCTGGCGTTGGGCGTGTCCGGTGTGCCATAGAGGCGGCTGAAATAATAGGAACGGATTTGGCCATCGATGTGGCTTTTCTGAAAAAACTGGGTGAGGGTTTCTGCCTGAGCAGGAATGCTGGTGGCTAGCAGGGTCGTGGCGGCCACGAACCCAAGGGGAAGTGCTCTCTTTCTCATGGTAGTTTTCCTTGATAACGATTTGTATCGAGATATTTCATGGAATATGACGCAAGGCATTAAAATGAGGTCCGTCTAAGGACCCCAGGATTCCCTTTTAGGAGAGATCGCTCTCTTTGGGTGGGTTGTAGCCGGTCTCCTTGAACATGGCCTGCCCAGCCTTGCTGGTCATGAAGCGGATGAAGGCCTCCCCCAATTTTGGATGCGGGGCGTCTTTGGGCACGGCGGCATAAAACACCAAAGGCTGGGTGTCCAGGGTTTTGGTTTTGCCGTCCACCGTCATAGTGAAATGCACGGTGTTATACCAGGCTTTGGCCATGGCCGGGTTGCTCAGGTTGATTTCATCCGGGAGGGTGATGAAGGGAAGATGGAGCGATTTCACAGCGCTCTCATATCCGGAGGAGGCGTCTATCTGTCCACTCTTCAGGCGTGCCAGCAGGGAGGCTTCGGTGAATATCTGCTTTTGGTTCTCCACAGGACCTAGAACACGCTGCGCAAGCTCAGGCTGGTGGTAGTACTTCTGCGCCAGAAGGAAGGTAAAAAGGATGTTCTGCCCCTGGGGATCCGTCTGCGGGTCCGTGCGTCCGAACTGAATCCCCGGCTTCTCCAGCACCGTGTACCAAGGTATTTTGCCGGCGGCTGCGGCTACAAATTCATTGGCATAGCGGCTCTTGGGGCTGTAGGCGATGACCATGGCGGTGCTGGCTACAGGGACCGCCTTGCTCACCATCCCGGCCTTTTCCAGCACCCGGATGGGGCCGGGCGTAATGGAGATGAATACGTCCGTGCGCAGCTTCTTTGCCGCAATGAGGTGGGCGAGGCCATAGGCACCTTGTCCCTCTCCTTGGTAGGTCACATGGTGTGTCTTGGCGAAGGCCGGACCCAAATGCATGTCCATAACCGCTCCCATGGAACCGGCATAGGCAACATGGAGGGGGGTGGCGGCCACAGCGGTTCCCATGCCCGCCACCCACAGACTGGCGAGTAAGGCCATGACAGGCGGCTGTGCTTTCATGCGTATCGACCAATTCCTGGCCGCCCCTGGCGTCTGCGTAATGGCCGGATTCTTGAGGTGGAAATCCAGCTCTATATTTTGTGACATATAACGATGTACCAAAGCAGACCAATTGTTTTGCATGTTGGACGTCTCCATTTTTGGAAAAAATGAGCAACCATCGGGAGATTCGATATGTATGACAGAATATCTCGATGTCGTAAAGCGTACCTGCATACCCAAAATCTGGCTATACCGCATCACAAAAGCAATTGTTATGCCAATTTCTTGTCACACAAACGAACATTTATGTGACGCTTCTATTCCTAGACACATTTTTGGTCATTTCTGACCCTGAATCTGTCAACCTAAATTCGGCAGTTACCTCTGCTGATTTGGCAGGATTCCTTTGATAGGATTGTTTTTTCCCATGTAATGGAGTCTCACCCGATGGGTGATGAAGAAAATCGGCCGCACCCCCATGAGATCAAAATTGATCAAGGGTTTATCCGCGAATTGCCCAACAGGCCCCAGGATCTGGTATTTGTCGAGAGCCTGGTCAATCTCGGCTTGGGCATGGATGTCATTATCGCGGTGGAGGGTGTAGAGAGCGAAGCCCACATCGCGCTTCTGCGCGAGATGGATGTCCATTATCTCCAGGGATACGCCATCGCCAAGCCGCTGGAAGCGGAAGAGGTCGCTGATTTTGTGCGTACCCTTGTCCTCGGCTCCGAAGATACAGACACGCCGCTGCTGGCCCTGTATCGGCATCAGTGATGGGTGCACGCGGCAGAGGAAGCCGCGTTGAACCACGCGCTCTGCGAGGACGCAGAACTGGCAGCCTGCCCGATTTACGGCCTGGCTTGGTGCCCATGCATCCGAACTATCCGGGGTGGAGGGTTTGTTGAGCAAGCACGCATCGGTGCATGCCCTGGGTCGGGAAATCCTTCAGATACGGCAAAATGGAACGCGCGAGGAATTGCATCGACTGCTTGGTCAGTTGCATGTGCATAGCCATCGCTTTCAGGAAAAACTGGGGCAGGCGGTGAAGATCATGCGGGACAACACAGCGGCCAAGGCACTGCCTTCATCAGAAAACACTCCTCAATGACTGTTGGTGCCTCAGGCCGGAGGGACGGCGCTTCCAGCCTTTACTTCGCCGCACAACCCAGGCTTTCTGAACAAGCAAGAAAATTTTCCATTTCCCCGTCCGGCATTAGCCATTGATCGGCGAAGCATGAAGCTCAATCCATGCTTTCAGCTCCGAAAAAACGGTCACCTGTTGCCAGGCGAAGGCCCACAAAACGGCGGGGCTCCCCGGTATTTGTCGTTGGTTGACAAACGTTGCCGCCAAATCCAAGGAATCATCACGTTCCGGTCGTGGGAGCATCGCCCAAAACAACTGCCCGAAGAACGGCAAGCCTGCACCCTGCGCAGGGTTGGTTGATGTGCCTGGGATATCCGCGATGAAGGCTGCGCCGCCCATGCTGATATTCACCAATCGGACAAAAATCGATGGGGAGCTTTCATGCACTTCGCGCAATCCCACCTTGATGGGCGGATTGACGGTATACCGATGATAAGTTCGTTGTTGCGACCAATATACCGGCCCTGGATTCACAGTGATTGACTGGTTGCCAACATTAATTACTTTACCCAAAAAACCGGCGTGGAAAACGTCATCACGCCCGATCACCAGAATGTCTCGGCCAACCAGGCTTTTTCGATCCAGAGAAAAATCCTTTTGTATGGCGCCAGTTGCGGGATGTAACCATTGTGGGATGGTCAGATTCACTGTTCCACCAGGGTCCAGTACTGTTATCAGTACTCCGAAGTCACGATCGGGCTGGTATTCCAGGACAACTGTCAACAATCGAGACTCTGAAAGCCAGTTTGCCAAAATGCGGGAAGGTTCGCGGACCATCTCCCAACGGCTGAAAAGTCGTTGGGCTTGAACGGCGAGTGGTGGGGTGCCAGTCATCAAAGTATCAGAGGGGCGCAGGTCTACGCTATCCGAGGGCTGCGCGGTGGTTGCCGTCTTGCTGTCGGGTGTCCATTCCAATATCTGCACTTTATCCCAATCCACCATCGGTATTCTGGTCAATCCCATTGGCATTCTGTCAAACGAGTTAATATGTTAAGCGCATGCTGGCAAACATGGAAATAGGGCTGCGGATTGTGTGATCAGGCGGCCCTACCCCTTATCCGCTGCATTTTCCCGCATAGTCTTCACCGCTTGCCCCAGCCCTTCCTGAAAGCGGTGGCTATGCACATGCAACTGACCAAGCAGGCGATGGAGTTCCTCACGATTTCCACCGCTACGAACACGAAGAATTTCCCGACCTAGGGCATGCACAGCTTCGTGTTCGGCGAGCAAAGCTTCCACCTCAGGCAATTCTGACATATGGGCGTGCAACCAGGTCGTTATCGGGCAGGCGGCCAAATCATCATGCTCGTAACCCCCATGATTCATCGCGATCTCTTCTGCCGCATGCACCCACCCCAGATGCTGGTACAGGGCCAGCAGCGGCGTGTCCGCATCCCCGGCGCCGAGAACAAAGATGTGCACAAAATCAGCGACCGCCCCCACCTCCAGCGGCCTGGCAATGGCATATCCCTGGAGATAGTCAACCTCCATCTCGCGCAGAAGCGCGATGTGGGCTTCGCTCTCTACACCCTCCACCGCGATGATGACGTCCATGCCCAAACCCAGGTTGATGAGACTCTCGACAAAGATCAGGTCCTGGGGTTTGTTCAATAGCTCGCGGATGAAACCCTGATCGATTTTGATCTCGTCAATGGGCAGGTTTTTGAGCCGCAGGAGCGAGGCGTATGCACTCCCCACGTCATCCAGCGCAATCTTCACGCCCGCGCCGCGTAGTCGTTGCAGATGCCCCATGGCGACCTCCTGTTCGAGGATTTCCCCAATCTCCAGCACCTCCAGTATCAAGACGTCCGGGGGAATTCCTGGATAGTCGGCCAGCGTGCTCAGGACGGTATCCGCAAATCCGGACTGGTCGAGCTCTTCCGGGGTGACATTGATGCTGAGAAAGAGGTCCAGACCCATGTCTCGCCACTGCGCAAGTTGCTGCAGTCCCGTCTGCAGCACGAAATGTCCCAGCGCCTGATGCTCCCGTACGCCAAGGGAGGGAAGGAATTGATCGGGGGAGGCCTCCCGGCCCTCCCTGTGCCAGCGGGTCAGGGCCTCGAGGCCCGCCACCCGGCCTGTTGCCAGGGCAACCAGAGGTTGATAGCGTAGCGTCACCTCTCCGGTTCCCAAAGCCCGCAGAAAGTCCTGGCGTAACACTTCATCGCCTATGGTGATGGTGCCGAGATCCTGGTGGTATAGCTGCACCCAACCTTCGCTCGTCCGGTCGGGGCCGCACCCGGCAGGGCGCGTCTTGGCGCCATACATGGCCTGATCCGCGTGCCGCAGGAGGATGTCGGCGTCACCATCGTCGAAGGGGTAGATGCTTAGCCCCAGACTCGCATGAATGTTGATCACTTCCCCATTGACGTTGAAGGGCTGTGCTATCGAGGCCTGGAGACGGGCCAGGACCTGATCCAGTTCATCCATACTGCGTAATCCTTCCAGCAGCAGCACAAACTCATCGCCGCCCAGACGTGCCACGGTATCCGTCTGGCGTAGTGCGCTTTGCAGGCGGCTGGCCATTTCCTGGAGCAGGACGTCACCAGCGGCATGACCGTAAGTGTCGTTGACCGGTTTGAAGTCGTCGATGTCGAGAAAACCTACAGCCAAGAGGCGCTCCTGACGGTCTGATCGCGCCAAGGCCTGATCGAAAATCCGTCTCAGGCCCTCGCGGTTGGGCAGATTGGTCAGGAAATCGTGGGTGATCTGCGTGGTCAAAAGATGTTGCTGGTCGTGCAGATGCATCTCCCGTATCAGCATGCGAATTATACCCACGCCAAATACCAGGATACCCAGGATGATGCCGATCGCCAGGGGCAAGTGGTCCCTTTCTTTGTGCCACCATAGCTGCTCCACCAGGGCTGATGACCAATCTGCCTCCACCGTCCAGGGATATCCGGGCACCGTCACGCGCACCTGGTTTTCAGCAGCAGTGACCCGCGCGGGAAGGGTTGCACCCTGCGAAGGGGTAAGGGCGGTAAAACGCCCCTTGGCAGGGTGCAACCCCTGTCTGAAGAGAGCTATGGGCACATCGTGCGCTCCAAGCACACGCAAGACAAAGTCTGGGGAAATGGCCAGCGGTTTGAGGCTCACCAAATCAACCAAGCTACTGATCGACAAGGCGGAGCTTTCCGACATCTTGTGCTCCATATAAATCAGGGGTACTACCCAAGCATGCGCTCTATGGTCATAGCGCGGCTGTCCAATCATCCGATGCGAATGCCCGGGCAGCGGTGTAAAATCTGCTTGCGGTTCCATGGGTCGAGCTGACCCCATGCTTGTAGTCCAGAGAACATGATCTCCGGGGGCGTTTAGAATCTGGATGGCGATGACGCCTGGATCCAGTACCCGGATGATTTGTATCTGCTCCAGGGTTGTACTGGACAGCTGCGCGCCCGCAGGCAGTAGGGCATTGCTGATATAGTAGAGATCGTTAAAGGGTCTATCCAGGCCGGCGGATACCTGCCGGGCCATGTTCTGCGCAGCGATCTCAGCACTCAGATGGATGTTCTCTGAGAGGGTTTGGTATAACTTGTGGGACTGATGAATGACCAGCGTTATTGCCAACCCAGTCAGCAGCGCAAACGCCACGCCGACCGCCCAGAGTTTGCGATACTCCATAGCAATAAATCGCGATCGGGTCGGGGTGACGGGATTGTTTCCAGTCGGCGATGATCTGGCGACCCTCAAGGCAGTTTCCGGGTCATAGCCAGTAGTTCGGCCACCAGTAAGCGGTTTTCCAGTTCCAAAAGGTGACCCTGATACAAGGCAGCTTCATCGTCCTCCTCGTCCAAGAAAGACTTGGCCTCACGAGCAAGTTGATGGATACGCTCGTGGCGGGTAACGATACCCGCGAAGTCCGGTGACTGTCCAAATTTGAATAGCCCTTCGCCGCGTAGCCAGCGCCCAAAATGGCAAAAATCTTCGGCATCCGCTTCCAGAGTATGCGCAGGAAACGGATTTTCGTGCCGCAGGGCGCGGAGAAACATTTGCATGCGCAGGAGGTGCCCTTCCAAAATCGGTGACAACACATCCATAGAGGACAGTGTATCTTCGCTTCGAGGGGCGGGGCGAAAACGCGTGACCCAGGCAGGAATAGCCTCGGGGGAGAGCGGCCTGGAAAAAAAATACCCTTGCAGATGGCTGCATCCCATTTTGGTGAGTAAGGTTGCGTGCTCCGCCGTCTCCACACCCTCGGCAATCACTTTAATCCCCAGCATGCGGCTGGCGGTGATTACCGCGGCGACGATGGCCAGATCCTTGGGATCGTTGATGATGTCACGCACAAAGCCCTGGTCGATCTTAATGGACTGTGCGTGGAGCTGCTGGAGGTAGGTTAGCGATGCGTTGCCGGTACCAAAATCATCCAGAGCGACATGTACACCCAATTGATTGCAGATGCGCAGTTGCATTCGTGCCCCTGCCATATCGCTCAAAGGTGCCGATTCGGTGATCTCAATCTCTAGCTGATTTGGCGGCATGTCAGGGTATTTGGCCATGGCTTCCCGCAGATCGTCCAGGAAGCGGGCGTCGAGCAGATGGCGGGTACTGATATTCACTGATATGCGCAATGGCAGGCCAGCCTCTTGCCAGATGGCACCTTGTCGTAGTGCCGTTTCCAGAACGAATCGACCGACAGGACGCGCGAGACGGGGATGGTCCAGGGCTGAGAAAAAGACCGCAGGTGAAAGCAAGCCTTGCTCTGGGTGTTGCAAGCGGATGAGGGCTTCCACACTCATGATCTCTCCGGTGCTGGATACAATAGGTTGGTAGTGCAGAATCAGACGCTTGTCGTTCAATGCCTGTTCCAGCATGGCGCGCATTTCCACCTCCGCTTGCACGGCTTCATTCAGGGCCAAAGTATGCAGGTGCCATCGATCTCGTCCCGCGTCCTTGGCGGCATAGAGTGCCATATCGGCATGCTGTATCAGGGTGCGGGAATCGTTGTCATCCAGGGGATAGAGAGTGACGCCGATACTGCCAGAGACGCTGATCGCTTCGCCCTGGATATCCAGCGCTTCCCGGATGGTGGCGAGAAGGCGGTTACAAAGCGTCTCGAGATCTTCCACGCTATTCAGTCCGGGCAGGATCAGCCCAAACTCGTCGCCGCCCATCCGCGCGAGGGTGTCCCCGGCGCGCAGATACCCTTGCAGCCTTTGCACCACGGCCAGCAGCAACTGGTCTCCGGCTGCGTGCCCGAGCCGATCGTTCACCTGCTTGAACCCATCGAGATCGAGCAGCGCCACGCCAAGGAGTCGCTCATTCCTCAGCGCCTGGGTTTGGGCGATTTCCAGACGGTCCAGGAAGAGGGTGCGGTTTGGTAAGCCGGTCAGCGGATCGCGCAGGGATTGGTTGCGCAGTTGGAGCACCATCTCGCCGAGATGGGCGAACGCATGAAAATAATCTGATCCAACTCGACGAAAGTATCCTTTTTCGCGCGCCCCGATCAGGATCGCACCACGCAGATCCTCCGCACCAAAGGGAAATATCCCGATTTCTTCGACCCGGTTGTGGAGGTCTTTGATCCACTCTGGAGCGCGCGGATCTTCTACGGACTGGATGACCGTCTGTCCGCATTCCAGTGCCTCCCAGCAAGGATCTCCCGCAGTCTTCGGTAGTTGCAGAGCCGGCAAGGGGAGACCAGCCATACACTCCAGGGTTAATACATCTCCCATGGCACCACTCACCACATAACCAGCCAGGCGTACGCTGGCGCTCTTGCGCGGCAGGGCTTCGCAGATCTGCTGGAGCAACGCCTCTGGGCGTGGAGACTCCGCCCCTTGGGGAACGGCAAGCACCCCCAATAAAACATCGAAGAGGGCCAACCGATCGGCATCGGTCTCGCGGGATGCGCGGGCATAGCCGTCGAGTTGGACCATGAGGTCGCCAATCAGCAGACGGAACAAGGCGTCCCGCAGCGCATTCCGGTCGGCCTCCGGAACCTGGTCCTGGAGCACCTTCTGCCAATGGCGCCAGTAGAGGATATAGGCGCCGGCGAGCCAGGAGGGTTCGATGCCCAGACGGTGGTGCAGAGCCCCGAGTTTGCGCATGGACTCCCGCCAGGATTTGTTCAGGTGACTGGCCAGAAGCCCGCTGATGTGTTCCGCCTGTTTCTGGATCAGGGCGTCCAGACGCGCGTGGGAGAAATCCCGGAAGACGGCGGCGGTGACCGGGTGTGAGAGCAGATAGTCGTAGAAATCGTGTGCGAGTGCCCCGGTTTCCGCCTCAAGGAGAACCCGGTAGCGTTCGATGAATTGAAAGTCCGAATCATGCAGACCGAGAAAATTAGGGAGTGTGCTGGTGGTTTCCATGCTTTAGGTGTTCTCTGTATTGCCATCCACATGGACACCCGTCTCGGTGCCGGAGTTGTTGTGGCATATCATTGCGACGAAAGACTGCGGGATTACTGTCAAGTGTGGATGTTGAATCCCGAGCTGACAACATCCTCAAACACGTCAAGCACCTCCGGATCCAGTTTCGTCCCACTTTCACTGCGCATGATTTCCAGTGCTCTGGCGTGTGATGTGGCACCGCTATAATGGCGATGCATGGATATTGCGTCATAACTATCTGCCACAGCTATTATCCTCGATAACAATGGTATATTCTTGCCACCTAGTCCATCTGGATAGCCACTTCCATCCAGGTGCTCATGGTGATGTCTGATAATTTTAGCGATGCTTTCCGCGTGTTCTATTTTTGAGAATTCGACCATTTCAGCGCCACTGGCCGCATGCGTGCGCATTGTTGTCCACTCAGACTGATCGAGCTGAGAAGGCTTGAAGAGTATCGAATCAGGAATGTTTATCTTCCCCAGATCATGAAGGGCTGCTGCGGACTGCAATACATAGGCATCCGTACTTCCAAGGTTCATAGAGGTTCCAATTATGGTGGATAAGCGTTTTACTCTTTCGCAATGTACTTTAGTATTTCGGTCACGCTTTTCCATGGCTAGCATCAGTGCCGTTTCTGCAAATCCGGCTACGGGCTGCTGTTTTCCTTTCCGCATTTTCCTGTCTCATTTAAGCATCCCTGGTTTTGCCGAGGATGTTTACTATTACCATAGTTTCATGTAGCTTTTATTATAGTCGATGCGTGCGCAACAGGCTACTGTTTGAGCATCACCAATGCCTCAATTAAAGGTAATGACATGCCAGTAGCCTTAGATACGCGATTGAGTCGATCCTGTTCATAAGAGCGATCAATTAAAAACTGACAGGCATCCAGCAAGCGACCGAGCGCTCGAGAGCATCGCGGGCAGGTGTCTGGCTGGTTTATCTTGGCTGCAGCTTCTATCTGGTCAAAAAGCAAAACGCGCAGAATGCTGAACCCAGAGGCGAGAAAGAGCGGTGGAACCTGATTTGTAACGTGCGCTTTGCCGATTTTTATCTGGCGAACAAAAAAAGACTCATCATAAATTCCGGACAGAATATCTTCAATCCAGGCGTGATGAACCCTTTTTAAGTGCTCAATTTTTCCATCGAGAAATGCGGCAGTAGTCGGGTCTGCCAGGAGTCGCTCATAAAAGACGTCCGTTATTTCGGTTACTTTTGGTCTTAGCCATTCCCCCACTACACGCAATCGCTCCAAGCGTAACTCATCCAACCCGACCAGTTTTCTGAACGCCTCAAAATCGCGCATTATGACTTCGTCATTCATTGGCAACCCTCTAATTTAAACTAATGACAGCCAATAGCCAAACACATTCACAGTATTTCTCTGGCCATCGCCTCAATCTTCGCTTTTGGTGGCAAGCGCTCGCCGGTTATTGGTTAAAGTAAATATGCATTTCTACCGATATTCAGTAACTAACCATAATGAACCATTACAGCAGCTCACCGGCTGCTTTGGCGGCGCGGGTGGCATCGAGAAACACCAGACCCAGCCTGGCCTCCTTACGAACAATCACGCTGAGGACCGCTTCCGGTCCGGCGTGAATCAGCAGGACGTAACCGTTGTTACCCTTGATCATGACCTGTTCCAGATCGCCGCGCGCCAGCTCGGTGGCTGTCCGCTCACCCAGAGACAGCATGGCGGCGGCCATGGCACCCACACGCGCCTCATCCATGGTGGAGGAGAGTGCAGAACCGATCGTCAGACCATCGGTCGAGATGATGGCGGAGGCCTCTATGTCGGCTGACCCACCGTTGAGATCAGAAAGTAACGATTGAATCAATTCTTCGCGCATAATGTATTCACTTGTACGTAGGTCGGCCAGATTAGCCGTTGGAAGTGGTTAAAAAACGTTGCGCTCATCACTGGGTATCACGAAAAAGCCCAAAATGTCGTTATCCAGTGGAATGATATTGATTTCTCCCTGTGTTAAGGTTATCTGGATTTGTGTCAAACCCCCTAACAGGTTTAGTTGTCCAATTTTCCCTGCTGCTGAAGCAATCAGAGAAAGCAGGGTGCCGACCATGTCCTCATCGCTCATGATATCCGCATGTAACATCAAGCCGTCAGTGCTGAGCAGACCTTTTACTTTGGCGCCAACGGATAATACGGATAGTGTGTTCATGTGACTTTGAAAATCATTTGCAACCATGTATTGTCCTCCAGATAAAGCCCGCGATCAGCCAACTCAACAGACCTGTGCTGTTGCACTAAAGTTGTGCACCCGTGTGGCATTTTTGCCATAATCGGTCACAAATGTGACACTTTTCATATTGAAACGCACGAATGTCATTTTTATGCATGACATGCCTCTCACAGGCAATAAACGTACCTGGAGATGCGATGGCAAAAACCGTTACCAGAGAAATCAAATCCCCTTCCGTATCGTTTCCGCCATAACCTGCATTTCTCTCAACCGCGCACACCATGAGTCTGCTGGATGCTCAGGCGTATCGCGCATGCGCCGCACAAAACTGGGCCAGGCCAAATCCGCGCGCAGCAGGAGGAACTGAGCCTTGCGTAAATACTCAATATCGTGCTGAACTCGTGCGGCTTGTAAATTGGCGGATAGCGACACGATCGCTCTGGGGTAATCCCAGGCCATCTGCAGTGTGTTTTGTCGTTGCCGCTTGATGCGAGGATCCATGTCTCTACAACGCGTCGCCCGGGACGCGGTTTCGCGCAATAAGTCGCTACCTGACCTTGCCAGTGACTCAGCGATCTTGTTCGCCTGACCGAATATCAATCCTGCTTCACGGGCCGCGTGCGCAGGGTTTTCCCTCTCCCGAAATGCTTTGTACAGATTGCCGGGATTTACGCCAGTTGGTGTTGTTGTGCCCACCGGCAGCGTATGCGCAAAGGCGCGCTCGGCATCCAGGCCATGGTGCTCCATCGTGCGATTGACCAGTGCATCGGCCAGCAGTCCATCATCCTCAATAAAAAATAGGCAAATCCGGACACTCTTTCTCTTGCAGCTTTTTTGCCAGCAAGGAGAGGTCAGCAGACTTCAGACGGTTGATAAGTGACATGGTAATGTGCCCTTGCAGGGTGCAACCCTCTAAATCTCGCAGACCAACGGCTGCATCCATTCCGGTGACTTCGCCCACGCCTTTTCTGCCACATAGACCGACGTGGTGGTCTGTACTTTGCGCGCCACAGACATGAACTCCCGGCCTTGGGATCCTGACAGGAAATCGAATATCCAGTGCTGCCCAAGCAAGCGCCCAGACGCCAGCAATCGTCGTCGCAAACCGCTGCCTGCGTTGACGGAAAGCAACACGGAAAAGAGAATCAACAGAGTGGCAGCATATTCCTCGCGTAACCCCTCTCCATGGGCAATGCGCAAGTAGTCCACATAAACGGTCAACTTCATGGGCCGTGACTCCATTTCTCGTTGCAAGTGCTCCATCACGGATTCGATTTTCCAGTGATCCACCACAGCGGCCGAGTCATCCAGATAGTCCGCCCCGCAGAGAGCGCCAAAGAGGTTCGCGTCCGCACGGCTGACCACACTATCGTAATCCTTGCTGGCAGTAGCTATTACCAGCGCAAGACTGTCGACGTTTGTCGCTATTGCGCTACCAGCACCGTGTGAGGTGCCTACCCCATCTGACAGCCCTCCGGCATCACTTCGATTGCGCTTCCAGAGATCATTCTTGCGCTGACCCGGTGTTTGTTCCGCGTCCACCACTTTCTGCGCAATGCTGATGATCCGGCTTTCCTCTATTTCTACCGCTTCGGCTATTCCGATGAGGTCAAAATTGCTGGGGTCGCGCATGAGACCGAAGACGGCCATGTCCTGCAAAAAGCCCCTGTCAACGTTTTGATCGATGAGTTTCCGCATCATGCGATAGAATGCCTCAAAATCCATCGCCTTGGCCGCGCAGTCCAGGTATTTGCGGGCGACCTCGTTAGTGGGGTCTGTGCCGTTACTCCCGATCCACCACTCATAGATCTGCATGGCGTCGTGCCACTTGCCGTAGGTCCAGTAGACGTCCGCTTCACCTAGAAGATCGTCTGCGGCCAAGCAGTCTACTTCCTGATATTTCGGCGTTATCCATGGCGCTTGTGGCCCCGTATACACTTTAATATTAGACAACTCGGCATCCACATCTTCCTCACTGACAGCCTCAATGCGTCTTTCGCGCCAGCTCTTTAGACCGAAAAGTTTCATAGCGCGCGCTACTTACAGGCCATGCTGATCGCAGGTGGCTACGTCGCCCGCCGTATTGCGCTGGATGGTGACTCTATGTGGAAACTGCAATAGTCCACCGTTTGCGCACGGGGAGCCCCTGCCTCAGGCATGGGGTAGTTGACGCCACCGAATATACAGACTTTGGTGTAGCCAGTAGTGTCTGCGACTGTTTTTCGAGATGGGCGGCAACCAGAAGGGGGCAAAACATGCGCCGCGGCGAGTGCTAATTCTAAAAAATATCTGCTCATGTGATTATTCTAACATGCATACGCCAATAATCTTCAAGTGTTTCTCACTTGCCCGAAAAGTAGCCAGATCATCATCACTGGCGCCGGTGAAGACAACATGTACCCAGGCATTAAAGCCTGCGGTTCTGCCCTGTTCTACCTCGCCATTGCGGCAGGGAGTGCATCCCATGAAGTGGTAAACTGTAGCGACAGCGTTCCCCCTCTGCATCTGCCAGATCTGCCTTTGACGGATTCCCGCGACGCCGGATTGACATGCACTGCTCCCAAATCGTTGGTTGATGGTGTCGAGCATTTGCATCAACCGAAACCGACGTTCATCTTTTTCCGGCGCCATGCCGAAAAAATCCGCTTGCCGCTCTCCAGCCTGATGCAGATCCATTAGGCTGACCCCGGCTTTGGCATAGCGGTATCCGGGCTGGTATATGGTTTGCTGAGCGGAGACGGCCGAGTGGACCATCTGCAGGGTGTCGTTGGTATGAACGGTCAGGCGAACGCTATGGACAGAGTGATATTGTGGCTCTTCACGGCGGCGGTAAGTGCCAAGGAAAACCTCCAGGGCGCCTGCGACACTGCCATCCTTTCGGAGTTTTTCGGCGGCGCGGGTGGCATAGAGGGTTGGATAGGGGTAGGGAACGGCGATTGCCGTCCCCTCCCTCCGAACCCGGTGTGCGGTTTTCCCGCGACGGGCTCTCCAGTCAGTTGTTTCCTCATCGGGATTGGCGCGCCAATTGATGGGCTTCGTACATCGTGAACAGCCCAAGATCAGCGAGGAAGACATTCGACCATACTATGCCATTTACCTTAACTCCTGTTTGAAGAGCTGCCAACTGTCCATTAACACCGGAAGCGGGAAATGTCTCACGCTGACTCTAAATGCTGTACTGGAGCAATTAACCTAATTGTAATATTTGTGTATTAGGTTAAAATGGCGGAATGGAAAAAGGTATTCTTCACTGCAAGTTGGCCACCGTAAAGGCATTGACCGAAGCCGGTAAGGTCAACACTACGGCCAGCGCCTTCAAGGGCGCCCGTGAATTGGGGATCAATGATCTTGCCGGGATGTGTACCATGCCAAGACAGATAACAGTGCTAATTGTTTCTTTCAAGGAGTTGTGACCATGAAATGCCCATGCTGTGGCGTGGCTGAATTGATCCATGATACCCGCGATATGCCCTACATATACAAGGGCGAAACCACCACTATTCCAGCGGTGACTGGCGACTTCTGCCCGGCGTGTGGCGAGGTTGTCCTGAACCGCGAATATGGCGGCCGTTACAGTGAGTTGATTGGGCAATTCCAGCGTCAGGTGAACTCGGCCTATGTTGATCCTCACTACATCGCTCTGGTGCGCAAGAAGCTTGATCTGGATCAACGCCAAGCCGCTGCAATCTTCGGCGGCGGAGCCAATGCCTTCTCGCGTTACGAAAACGGCAAGACCAAGCCTTCTTTGGCGCTGGTGAAGCTGCTCAAGGTGCTTGAACGGCATCCCGATTTGCTTAACGAGGTTAAATCCGGGCCTGTGTAATACTGTGTAATACTGTGTAATATTATGCGGCATACCTACACAATGTAACATAGCATTATGTAGGTGTTGTCTGTCACAGGCGGGCGGCAGGCTGTCCGCAAGGGCCTTAGACCTCGCAACCGCTTGCGGTGAAGTGGAACCAGATAATTAGTCAGAATCAAGGCATGGATTATTGCGTGTTTATCCGGTTGATGCACCCGGGCAGCTAGGATGAGTCCAGTCACCGGAATAAAGCTCTGCGTAAGTTAGGGCAGCAACATCCCCACGAACCCAAAAAGTGAGCGTAACCAGTTGACTTTATTCAGTAATTAACCGCCGGAACCCAGGCATGGACACATCAGAAGGAAAGTTCGTCGTATTGAAGAATATCCATTTGCATCGACTAAAATCACACCCTCACCTTTTGGGTGCATCAACCGGATAAGCACATATTATTGAACGACTTTTAACCCACTTTCAGAGCCGGATTTAACCCAGAAAATGTCCATCACGGAGTGTTCTGAAAGCTATTGCTCTCAGCATGGAGCCATTCATGAAGGCGAGAATGTGCAGCGCTTTCTGAACGGAGTTGATGGGCTCACGGTGGGCACGGCCATTATCCGTTAGCCGTCTAGGGACACCGAACTAATACTTACCCATAAAGGAGTGCAATGAATGAGCCTGAATCGAGATGACTTGCTGGATTACGCCAAAGCCCTGCTGGAACATCTCTCCAGCCTGGAGATGCTGTGCGAGGCTGACGAGGCGATGGAAAATGCTATTTTTTATATGAACCATACGGCGCTAGACGTGATGAACTTTCATCACGGCCGACTCAACCCCATGCTACGGGGAGCAGATGTGCGCACGGCCCTTGGCCACTCTATTCATCAGTTTCACAAAGACCCGGAGCGTATCCGCAACATTTTTCGAGAGCTAGTCGCCGGTACGGAAAAGGAACATAACACCGAGCTCACGCTGGGTGGTGTTGCCTTTGCCCTGAACTTTGCCCCGGTGCGCGACGATAAAGGTAAGGTTATTGCTTTTCATGCGTCCTGGCGAGAAATTAGTGGCGCCAAGCTCGCAGAAAGTGTCATCAGCAGCATGGGACTAAGCGCGACACAACATGCGGAAAAGATGATTATAACCGCTGAACAAACAGCAGGGGCCATGCAGGATGTAGGCGGGACATTACATACTTTGAGTGCATCTATAGCTGAAAACCGCAAAGCTTCTCAGGGATTGATTACCGAAGTGGGTGCTATTAGTCGTATCGCCAAAACTATCCGGGAAATCGCCTACCAGACAAATCTGTTAGCTTTGAATGCTGCCATTGAAGCCGCACGGGCGGGAGAACATGGACGTGGCTTTGCTGTGGTGGCCGATGAAGTGCGGAATCTTTCCAAACGGGTACAGGAAGCCACGGAAGAGGTACAAGGCAATATCACAGCCATTGAGAATTCGGCCAACTCGATTGACTCTGCAGGCCAGACTTCAGAGAAACAGGCCAAAAATGCTGAGTCAGTAACCAAAGCGCTAAGCGCCAGGGTCGCTTCTCTCAACCTGCTGGCCTCGCTGATGTCCATTGACAGCGCAAAAAATGAATTACGTCTATCCGTTCGGGGGGCCATCAATAGTGCGCGGAAGGGCAGCCCTATTGATAAAATAGCAGATGGACAGCAATGTGCATTTGGTGACTGGTATGACGGCATTGGCCGCAAGTTATTAGGAGGTGATACGTCATTTCATAAACTAGAAGCCGCCCGTAAGCGTTTCAAAGACATATTGCAATCCATCAATCAGGCGATAGGCTTAAATGATAAAAGTGAAGTTATACGCCTTAGCAACGAGATTTCAAACATTGAACAGGAAATCATCGGAAAGCTCGATGCGATATATAGTGGCGTAACAGCAGCACTGCGCTAAGGGAGAAAGGTATGACTAGTGTGATGCAGGATGTGGACGAACGCTCCAGGCTCGCCGGCACTAACAAGTTTGAGTTGCTGGTGTTTCGGCTGGGCAAGGATGCCAAGTCGGGCACTCGGGAAGTTTTTGGTATCAACGTGTTCAAGATGCGAGAAGCGCTGGTTATGCCCTCCATCACCCCCATGCCGGGGGCACCGGAACATGTGATGGGAGTAGCGAACATCCGTGGCCAGACAATCCCCGTGGTGAATTTGCCCGCCGTGGCCGGTTGCGTTCCCTCTGGGCTCAACATTCTTCTTGTCACGGAATATGAACGCTCCATCCAGGGCTTTGCCGTGGAAGACGTTGAAGAAATCAAGCGACTCGACTGGAGTCGTGTGGTGTCGACGGAAGTCGCGGCGACAGGCGGTTTAGTCACCAGTCTTGCCCGGCTGGATGAAGACGACGAAAAGGGGCGTCTCGCACTGGTGCTGGATGTGGAGCAAATTCTGCGACTCGCCTTACCCCCACGCTTCAAGGGGGGCGATGAGCTTACGCAGGCGCACGAAGTACATATTCCGCCGGGCTCGGTTGTTCTCTTCGTCGACGACTCGGGTGTGGCACGCAGTCAGATTGAAAAGGCGTTAACCCATCTGGGACTCCCCTTTATTGGGACCCAAAGCGGCAAGGAGGCGTGGGAACGATTGCAAGCCATGGCAAATGAAGCCAAGGCGGCGGGTATCCCTACCCGCAACAAGGTGGCCATGGTGCTGACGGATCTGGAAATGCCGGAGATGGATGGATTCACCCTCACCAGGCACATCAAGGAAAATGATGTGCTGAAGGATTTGCCTGTGGTGATTCACTCTTCACTTTCCGGTTCTGCTAACGAATCCCATGCCAATAGCGTGGGTGCCGATGGTTATGTTACGAAATTTGTGCCAGATGAACTGGCCCGTGCCATTTCTAAGGTATTGTGATACCCCCGTGAGTTGAAGTTACCCACTATGATGGACCCATTGGTCAGTGTTACCACCCGCTGTGGGACCCTTGGCCATCCCAAGGTGTGTCTGCTGGGCACTTTCCACGGAGTCACCGGCGAAATGCCTACAAGAACCCTCACGAAACTATCCGACTCCTTAAATCGCTGTTTCTGGGAACACGGGCTGCCTATGCATTTGCTCAGTGCGTAGATTATACAACTCGCCCGTTTGACGACTGAGAAAAGCTTACAACATAACTTATTATATCATATCAGGAAAAAACAATTTATGGTCAGTGTTCGACTATTACGCTCCGAAAAAAGTCGCTTAGCATCCGTCATCGGTGAATCGTCAGCCTGGAAAGTTATTCTCAATGCATTGAACGCTCTTTCTAGGGCACCTTCTTCTATATCGGTCTTACTAACCGGCGAAACCGGCACCGGGAAGGAAGTAGTGGCGCGTGCGCTTCATGAGCAATCTGATCGGGCCGGGAAGCCCTTTATCGCAATCAACTGTGCTGCAATACCATCTGACTTGCTTGAGTCAGTGCTTTTTGGCTATGAAAAAGGCGCCTTTACTGGAGCATTGTCAAGAACAACGGGAAAGTTTGAACAGGCTGATGGAGGTACAATTCTTCTAGATGAAATAGGAGATATGCCATTACCATTACAAGCCAAGCTATTGAGGGTTCTTCAGGAAAAACAAATTGATCGGGTCGGCGGACGAGAACCGGTAGATATCGATGTTCGCATTCTTACCGCCACGCATCGAAACCTGCGGCAGGAAGTAATCAGCCGGCGCTTCCGCGAAGATTTGTATTATCGCTTGAATATCTATCCAATAGAGCTTCCGCCATTACGCGAAAGGGCTTCCGATATTCCCTTGTTGGTTAATTATTTTTCCGATCGATTATGCAGCAAGGGGTATCCATCATTAACAATTACTGACGCAGCGCTCGATATTCTGATGCGCTACTTTTGGCCTGGGAATGTACGGGAATTGCAAAACCTGGTGGAACGGTTAGCCGTGCAGCGGTTAAATGGGCACTCCGGACAGATTGCACCGGAAGACCTTCCTAGTTATTTATGTCATCCTTTGGTGGATTCGTTACGCACTGATTATGCCGATAACCCGTGCTCTGATAGATTGACACCCGTAGAGAAATTGGGATTCTCGGTGCTTCAACCCAAAATTTCCGGTGACAATTTCAGTTTACCGGACACGTTGCGCCAGATTGAGCGCACATATATAGAGCAGGCCATGCAACGCGCCAACGGAAATATGTCGGAAGCCGCCAGACTACTGGGCGTTCCGCGGACCACCTTGTTCACTCGCGTGCAGTCGCTGAATATTCCATACATAGAGCGTCGGCGACCAGTTAGGTCACTGAAGAACATTTGATCGATAAAGATAGCTATAGCTGAGTTGTAGTCAACCAAATTGATGGTTCTCTGGTCAAGTTATATGAGGGGCAGACGGCGGCATAAAAAGCCAAGTATTGACAGGGCTTACAGCCAGTTCGACATGGGCACTATACATAATCGCGAGGTATACATAACGCTGCATACTTGCCACTGGAGGTAAAGAGCATACCGAGGGGGCAGAAAATCTGGGAGACAGCAGGATGATACTTTTTTGTCTGGGAAAGTCGTTATGTAATTTTTGACATAATGGCCCAGGATGAAACATTAAATTTTATGTCAAATCCGGAGAACTAAAAATCAATGAGTTATGGAGCATTCAGGATGATACTCTATTGTCAGTGAACACTTCTCTGTTAAGCAGCAGGAAGTGCGAATCATAGAGACACAAACAAATGGATAATCATATTTAAGTTATAAAATTTCTAAAATGTTATCATCTGTTTCAGGTGATGTCGTGGGAGGAGTGAGGCTTCATGAAAATACACAAAGCCTCATCCTATAGCTCAGGAAATCGCAATCTTCTTGCGTTTGGCAGCTTCTGTTTTGGGCAGAGTCAACTCTAAAACACCATCTTTGTATGTCGCCTTAGTTTGATCGCCATTCACATCTGCAGGGAGTTGAACGGTGCGAGAAAACTCTCCACATCGACGCTCCCGGTAGATATAGTTCCCTTCTTCCCGAGCGCTATCTTCTTCCTTGATGCCGCTGATGTAGACTTGATTCCCATGTACCTGGACATCCAGCCTGTTCTTGTCTACACCGGCAATTTCTGCCTTCAATACAAAAGCGTCATCGTGATCAAGGACATCGATATGCGCGATATGGGGCTGCGTGGCCTGTCGAGTAATGAAAGGAGAAAACACCCCTGGCCATACCGTCTCCATAAGGCTTTCCAAAGGTTCTACCTGGCGAACATTCCTGACCGCAGAACGTGAGACTTCATTTGCCATTTTACACCTCCTTAATATGCATCAATAGAACACCAGTCAGGCGACTGTATGCCTGATCTCTGGCATGCAAAGTTATGGGTACGAGTTCAGATGATTTCAAGGGGAGTTTTTAGGTTTAGGCCTTTGGGAGGGGGCTGCAGATTCGCTACCGATCGTTGATGCGAATGCTCCATTGGCCGTTCCGATTGCCGGAGAAGTTCTCCATGCTGTTGCCCCTGGCGGTACAGCCAAATCTTTGATCCGGTCCGCGATGTAATTGCGCCAATTTCCGCTGCGCCACCCGCAACAGTTCTGCTCCAAAGCAGTGTACCTGCAGGTCGGCGAAGACCGCAGCGGTTTGCTTGTCGGCAAGGCGCATGATTATCGATGAACGCCAACATGAGGGTTTGGCCTGAGCAGGAATGCTGATGGCTAGCGTGGATTGTTGTAGCCGGTCTCCTTGAACATGGCCTGCCCAGCCTTGCTGGTCATGAAGCGGATGAAGGCCTCCCCCAATTTTGGATGCGGGGCGTCTTTGGGCACGGCGGCATAAAACACCAAAGGCTGGGTGTCCAGGGTTTTGGTTTTGCCGTCCACCGTCATAGTGAAATGCACGGTGTTATACCAGGCTTTGGCCATGGCCGGGTTGCTCAGGTTGATTTCATCCGGGAGGGTGATGAAGGGAAGATGGAGCGATTTCACAGCGCTCTCATATCCGGAGGAGGCGTCTATCTGTCCACTCTTCAGGCGTGCCAGCAGGGAGGCTTCGGTGAATATCTGCTTTTGGTTCTCCACAGGACCTAGAACACGCTGCGCAAGCTCAGGCTGGTGGTAGTACTTCTGCGCCAGAAGGAAGGTAAAAAGGATGTTCTGCCCCTGGGGATCCGTCTGCGGGTCCGTGCGTCCGAACTGAATCCCCGGCTTCTCCAGCACCGTGTACCAAGGTATTTTGCCGGCGGCTGCGGCTACAAATTCATTGGCATAGCGGCTCTTGGGGCTGTAGGCGATGACCATGGCGGTGCTGGCTACAGGGACCGCCTTGCTCACCATCCCGGCCTTTTCCAGCACCCGGATGGGGCCGGGCGTAATGGAGATGAATACGTCCGTGCGCAGCTTCTTTGCCGCAATGAGGTGGGCGAGGCCATAGGCACCTTGTCCCTCTCCTTGGTAGGTCACATGGTGTGTCTTGGCGAAGGCCGGACCCAAATGCATGTCCATAACCGCTCCCATGGAACCGGCATAGGCAACATGGAGGGGGGTGGCGGCCACAGCGGTTCCCATGCCCGCCACCCACAGACTGGCGAGTAAGGCCATGACAGGCGGCTGTGCTTTCATGCGTATCGACCAATTCCTGGCCGCCCCTGGCGTCTGCGTAATGGCCGGATTCTTGAGGTGGAAATCCAGCTCTATATTTTGTGACATATAACGATGTACCAAAGCAGACCAATTGTTTTGCATGTTGGACGTCTCCATTTTTGGAAAAAATGAGCAACCATCGGGAGATTCGATATGTATGACAGAATATCTCGATGTCGTAAAGCGTACCTGCATACCCAAAATTTGGCTATACCGTATCACAATGCAATTTCCATGCCAAAAAACCCGGCGGAGCCGGGCCGGGTGTCTAACCTAGTGCTTTCTGGTATCCACGTTAGAAGGTTAGTACGGTGCGGATGGACTTACCCTCGTGCATGAGATCGAAAGCGGTGTTGATCTCTTCCAATGGCAGGGTATGGGTGATCATCTCGTCGATATGGATTTTGCCTTCCATGTACCAGTCGACGATTTTCGGCACGTCGGTGCGGCCCTTGGCACCGCCGAAGGCGGAACCCCGCCAGTTGCGTCCGGTCACCAGTTGGAAGGGGCGGGTACTGATTTCCTGTCCGGAACCGGCGACACCGATGATGACGCTGGTGCCCCAGCCTTTGTGGCAGCATTCCAGCGCCTGGCGCATCAGGGCGGTGTTGCCGATGCACTCGAAACTGAAGTCGGCGCCGCCCTTGGTGAGGTTGACCAGATAGGGAACCAGATCGCCTTCGACCTCCTTGGGATTCACGAAATGGGTCATGCCGAATTTCTCGGCCAGATCGCGCTTGCCGGGGTTGATGTCCACGCCGACGATCATGTCCGCCCCTGCCATGCGTGCGCCCTGAACCACATTGAGGCCAATACCGCCAAGGCCGAAAACCACGACCTTGTCGCCAGGACGGACCTTGGCCGTATACAGCACCGCCCCGATACCGGTGGTAACGCCACAGCCGATATAACAAACCTTATCAAAGGGCGCATCCTCGCGGATTTTGGCCAGGGCGATTTCCGGCAACACAGTGTAATTGGCGAAGGTGCTGGTGCCCATGTAGTGGTACAGCGGCTTGCCATTGGCCGAGAAACGACTGGTGCCGTCGGGCATCAGACCTCGCCCCTGGGTATCGCGGATGGCCTGGCAGAGATTGGTCTTACCGCTCAGGCAGTATTCACACTCCCGGCATTCCGGGGTGTAAAGGGGGATGACATGATCGCCGGGCTTCAGGGAGCGTACCCCCGGCCCGACTTCCACCACCACGCCCGCGCCTTCATGACCCAGCACAGTGGGAAACAGGCCTTCGGGGTCCATGCCCGAGAGGGTGTAGGCGTCGGTATGGCAAACGCCGGTAGCCTTGATTTCCACCAGCACCTCGCTGGCGCGTGGTCCTTCGAGTTGCACGGTTTCAACAACGAGGGGTTGATTGGCGCCGTAAGCAACGGCAGCGCGAACATCCATGGGCATATCTCCAGTATGTAAGGGATGGTGATGAGGGGTAAAAAATCAGCAATCCATGGGAATCGACCCGCTACAGCCGCGGATTCTTTCACCGTGGGCGTAGACCGTCATACGCCCGTCCCGGGCATAACCGATAAGGGTCAGGCCATGGCTTTCGGCCAGTTGAATGGCGAGGCTGCTGATTCCAGAAATGGCCGCCACAACGGGTATGCCAAAGCCCAGAGCCTTGAGGGCAATCTCGAAGCTGAGCCGGGAAGAAACGCCCAGCAGTGCGGCCTGCCCATAGGCAATGCCCTGCTGCAACGCAGCACCAATACTTTTGTCGACGGCATTGTGGCGGCCTATGTCTTCGCGGACCAGAACGCCAAGAGACGTAGCCAAAACGGCGGCGTGTGCGGTTCCGGTAGTCTGATTTAAATCCTGTTGTTGTTGCATGGTGGCAAGGAGCGCGTGAATGGCCTCCGCATCCGTCGTCGCCAGATCCCGTTTTAGGGACGGGAAAGGCACCAGCCCGGTGAAACAGGGTGTCCCGCAGAGTCCGCAAGCGCTCCCACCGATCACGCAGCGACGCTTACGTTCGACTCGTTCCGCTGCCGCCGGACTGAGCTGAATATACAATGCCCAACCCTCGGCCACATGTACCGATTCCCAGGCGATGATTTCCTCCAGGGACCGCAGTACGCCTTCGCTCCATAGAAAGCCGCAAAAAAAGTCCTCCAGATGGTCTGGCGTGGCCATCATCACCGCGTATGGATCACCGTTGATTACCAGCGAAACGGCGGCTTCCTGTAGTATGGCTTCCTCGTGTACCAAGGGCATGCGCTGGCTTTCCAGCACAGTCGCCGGAGACCAGCTTATTCCGCCGAGGCCTGCATCTGTGCGCATAGCGCTCGTCCTTTTTCAGTGAGGGTGATGACGGAGCGACCCCGCTGTTCTTCCTGGACAACGTAGTCCATGCCGCCCCAACGGTCGGAATGACCGAGGAGCAACAGGAGTCGCTCCAGCTGGCTGCGACGGATGCCCAGATGCTTACCGATTTTCGCGAGAGACAGTACCTGCTCGGCACACAATGCCTGCATCAGGGCGATCACCAGGTTTTCCATCGCGCTTTCTTCAGAGGTGCTCTCAGACACATTGCCCCGCCGCTGCAAAAGTCACCTGAATGGACTTGGAGGTGGGGGTATTGGCCCGGTCCGCATGGCTGGAGAGGGGGACCAGCACGTTAAGCTCGGGATAGTATCCGGCCACACAGCCTCGCGGGATATCGTAGGGCACCAAGACGAAATTCCGGGCGACCCGCTCGCCATCCCGCCAGTGCGAGGTGATGTCCACAAGGTGGTCCGGCTGGAACCCCAGTTCCGCCATGTCAGCGGCATGCATGAAGCAGACGTTGCGGGCGCCGGAAACGCCCCGATAACGGTCTTCTAAGCCATAGATCGTGGTGTTGTACTGGTCGTGGCTGCGGATGGTCATGAGATTAAATACCCGCGCTGCCGTCTGCGGCTGAAAGCGATCTTCAGTGATGGCTTTCAACTCCCGCGCGATGAAATTGGCTTTGCCGGATGCGGTGGTCCAGCGTCGGGAGCGCGGCGGCAGATCCAGATGAAAACCACGCGGTTTGTGGACGCGGTCGTTGAAGTCTTCAAAACCCGGAACAACGCGGGAAATACGGTCGCGAATCCGGTCATAGTCTGCGACCAGCTCGCGCCATGGTGTTTTGCTCTGGGGCAATGTCGCTTCGGCGAGCCCCGCGATGATGGCGGATTCGGACTTCAGGTGGGATGAAGCCGGGGCGCGCATACCCTGGGAAATATGCACCATGCTCATGGAATCTTCCACCGTCACCCCCTGCGGCTGACCGTTTTGAATATCAATTTCGGTACGTCCCAGACAAGGCAGGATGATTGCCTCCTTCCCATGGACGATATGCGAGCGATTGAGCTTGGTGGTGACATGCACGGTCAACGCACACCCGCGCAGGGCTTTATGGACACGGGCCGTATCGGGTGTGGCGTTGGCAAAATTGCCGCCCATGCCAATAAAGACCTTGGCGCATCCCTCTTCCAGGGCGGTGATGCTGCCGATCACGTCATAACCATGTTCGCGGGGTGGTTCAAAATCGAACTCCTTGGCGAGACGGTCCAGGAAATCCGGCGCCGGACGTTCCCAAACACCCATGGTGCGATCCCCCTGAACGTTACTATGGCCGCGAATCGGGCAGGCGCCGGCCCCCTCCTTGCCGATATTACCTTTGAGCAAGAGCACATTGACCAGCATCTGAATAGTCGCCACCGCGTGCTTGTGCTGAGTGATCCCCATGCCCCAGGTGATTATGCCGGCCTTGCCTTCATCATAGATTTTGCCGATTTCCATGAACTCGGCATGGGTCAGGCCACTTTCCGCCTCAATATCCGCCCAAGGCGTATTGAGGGCAATTTCCTTGAAGGATTCAAAACCTTGGGTGTGGGTGTCGATAAAATCCTGATCCAGGGTGCCCTGTTCCAGCACATAGCGGGCGATCCCCAGCGCGATGGCGTAGTCGCCGCCAATACGCGGCTGATAATAATGGGTGGCGATTTCTGTGCCGTGGTTGGTGAGCATTTCCCTGGCATCCTGCGGATTTACGAAACGTTGTAGACCACGCTCCCGTAGCGGGTTGAAAACCAGTATCCGGCAGCCGCGTTTGGCGGCATCCCGCAAAGTGCCCAGCATGCGTGGATGATTGGTGCCCGGATTGTGACCGAAGAGCAGGAGGGTGTCGGCATGATCGAAGTCTTCCAGGGTGACGGTGCCTTTACCGATACCGATGGATTCCGGCATGCCCAGGCTGGTGGGCTCGTGGCACATATTGGAGCAGTCCGGCATGTTGTTGGTGCCGAGCTCCCGGGCGAAAAGCTGGTAGAGGAAAGCCGCCTCGTTGGAGGTGCGCCCGGAGGTGTAGAAAATCGCCTCATGAGGAGATTTAAGCGCTTGCAGATGCTGGGCAACACGCTGGAACGCCGCCTCCCAGCTGATGGGCACATAGTGATCGGTCGCGGCGTCGTAAAACATCGGCTCGGTCAGGCGACCAAGTTCTTCCAGGTAATAATCGTCATGTTCAGCCAGCCAGCTGACGGTATGTTGCGCGAAAAAGTCGGCGGTCACCCGCTTGCTGGTGGCCTCCGCCGCCACGGCTTTCACGCCATTTTCACAGAACTCGAATGTGGAATGGGCGTCCGGGTCCGGCCAGGCGCAACCGGGGCAGTCGAAACCCTCCGCCTGATTGGATTTGAGGAGTAGGGCGGTACCTTCGGCCAGAATCCCCTGATGCTGCAGGCTCTGCATGGAAGCACGCAACGCGCCCCAACCTCCGGCAGGTTGCTTGTAAGGATTGATTTTTAGTTCGGACATGCGCTCCTCCTCATTTTACATACCAGACAGTCTGATATTCTTAAAAGTTGCAGGGTCGGCATGGCTTCTCCAGGGACCAAAACGCATTGCCATGACGGCCTCTCTGCGTGCGGTATTGCATACCGATCGGTTGGTACTAACCTTATCAGGATCGGCGGGAGTGTCAAGGCGATGGGTACCTTCCACCCCGCGCCACCTCGTCTCACCAGACGACGGGTCCCCAAAGGCTCGTTCCTTCCTATGTTTGACAGTCAAAGAGCGCCCTTGACACCGTACTGTAGTACGGTGTCTACAATCATGCGTCATGCAACATATACCCAGTGTTTAGATTGGAGGTGACTGTGGCTGTCAAGATTGAACCTGGCAAAGCGACAGAAGTCTGCGCCGCAGCAGTGCAGCGAATGTCTGCACCTGCGGTAAAAGGCATATGGGGGCTGCTCCTGGCTGTGGTATTGGGCTTTTTAGCATCAGCCTGCTGTGTATTACCCCTGTTGCTGATCGTCGCCGGTATCGGCGGCGCATGGATGGCCAACCTGCGGATACTTGGGCCCTACGCGCCCTATCTGGATATCTTGGCGCTGGCTTTTTTGGTCTACGCCCATATGCAAAACCATCGGGAGAGTAAAGGGGCGGACTGCGGCACCTGTGCGCCGGTAGCACGATGGAAGACCCTCCTGCTCTGGGCTGGCACCATTCTGGTGCTAATCGCTCTGGCGTTGCCCCATGTGCTAGCTCGTCTTCTGATGCCCTAATCAGGCCGCCTTCACCGTTTATAGAAGGAGATATTTTTATGCATGCTCAAGTGCCTATTCAAAAAATCCTGGCGTCGCTCTGCGCGATAGCCTTGATCATCGGTGCAGGCGTCACTATGCCCGCGTCTGCGGCCACCACAATGAATGCTGTGGCCCCAACCGGCATGGCCAGCACCACATTTAAGGTGCCGGGTATGACCTGCGCCGACAAGGCCTGTAATGCGGCCATTTATATGGCCCTGCATCGCTTGCACGGGGTGAAGAAAATTCAGATCCGG
Source organism: Acidithiobacillus ferriphilus (assembly GCF_028215975.1). Lineage (NCBI taxonomy): Bacteria > Pseudomonadati > Pseudomonadota > Acidithiobacillia > Acidithiobacillales > Acidithiobacillaceae > Acidithiobacillus > Acidithiobacillus ferriphilus. Next base: position 1,833,317 of record NZ_CP116458.1, on the reverse strand, counting down.
GATAGGGCGCTGACGGTAACGGTGCAGTACGACCAGAAGGCGGTCAAGGTCCCTACCCTTTTGAACGTATTCCGTCAGGTCGGTTATCCCGCCTCGATAGTACAGCCATAATCTCTGGATCATCTATCCTTAATGGAGGCAAAAAATGCTCATGCTATCGGCTTTACATGTCGCCATCATTGGTTCCGGATCAGGCGCCCTTGCTGCCGCCATCCGAGTAACGGAAGGAGGTGGCCGAGTGACCATGATTGAATCAGGTACGCTGGGCGGCACCTGCGTCAATGTCGGCTGCGTGCCTTCCAAGATCATGATTCGTGCCGCGCAGATGGCCCAGTGGCAGCGTGCCCATCCTTTTCGTGGTTTAAGTCATAGCGTACCCGACGTGGACCGCGCCGTCCTGGTCCAGCAACAACAGGATCGCGTGGCTGAACTGCGTGAAGCCAAGTATGATCATGTGCTGGCTACGCATCCGGATATCACCTTTGTGCAGGGTCACGCCCGCTTTGTCGATGCCACAACCCTCGTGGTGTGTGCCGTCGACGGATCGGAACAACGGCTCCAAGCGGATCGTTTTCTGATTGCGGTGGGCGCCCATGCGCACTGCCCGGATATTGAGGGTCTGGCGCAAACGCCTTACTGGACGTCAACGGAAGCCTTGGTAGCATCCGAATTGCCGCGTCATCTCCTCGTTGTGGGCGGGGCGGTGGTCGCGGTGGAACTGGCGCAGGCCTTTCGCAGATTGGGCTGCGCAGTTACTCTGCTGGCGCGCAGCGCACTCCTGTCCAAAGATGATCCGGCACTGGGTGCGGGGCTGGAGGCCGTATTTCAGGAAGAAGGGATTCGTGTGCTCAAGCACACCGTCCCCACGTCGGTGCATTACGAGAAGGGCCAATTTTTGGTCAGCATAGGCGCAGAGACAATCCACGCGGATCGCTTGCTGGTGGCAACCGGGCGCACGCCCAACACGGCGGATCTTGGATTGGAGCAGATCGGGGTAATCACCGACAAATCCGGGGCCATTTTGGTGGATGCGCATATGCAAAGCAGTGTGCCCCACATTTATGCTGCCGGTGATTGCACGACCCATCCTCAATTCGTCTATGTCGCAGCGGCGGGCGGCACCCGGGCGGCTATCAATCTGCTGGGCGGCGATGCCAGCCTGGATTTACGGGTGCTTCCCGTCGTCGTGTTTACCGATCCCCAAGTCGCTACAGTGGGGCTGGACGAGCGGACAGCGGCGCGGCAAGGATTCACCACCGACAGCCGCACTCTGACCCTCGATAACGTACCCCGCGCACTGGCGAACTTTGATACACGGGGTTTTATTAAACTGATCGCGGACAAGCATACCGGCAAACTGTTGGGTGCGCAGATTCTCGCCGCGGAAGGCGGAGAAATCATCCAGGCTGCCGCACTGGCCATACATGGCGGTCTCGGCATTCAAGATCTTGCCGATCAGCTTTTCCCCTATTTGACCATGGTGGAGGGATTGAAACTCTGTGCCCAAACCTTCACCAAAGATGTCTCGCAATTATCCTGCTGCGCGGGATAATTGCGAGCTACATATGAACAAGCAAAGGGACCGATCTGGTTTCAGCATTGGCCAGGTGGCCAAGGCTGCCGGTGTTAATGTGGAGACCGTGCGTTTCTACGAGCGCGAAAATCTTATCAAACAGCCTGCAAAACCCACCATCGGGATGCGCCAGTATGCCTCCGAAGTGGTGATGCGCATACGCTTTATCAAACATGCCCAAGCCTTGGGATTTACTTTGCAGGAGACGCGGGAGCTGCTCGCGTTACGTGCAGACGATGCAGAAGTGTGTGCCGCCATGCGCCACCACGCCGAAGTCAAGCTCCATTCAGTTCAGGAAAAAATCAGGTCACTACAAGGTCTGGAGACCGTCCTGGCGAACTTGATCAAGGAATGCAAAAGCGGGGATGCCCGCCAGCGCCATAGTTGCCCCATTCTGCAAGCATTGGACGAAGAGGAGATTCCGGGAGAGTGAAGTGCCATAGGTTCTTGTCGACGACTTGAGGTGATTATATTAGCCGTCGCGGCGTACCCGGATGCTTTGAAAACGGCGATAGGTCACTTGTCCCGGCCCGCCGCTCGGCTTGCGGTGGACATGGCGGATTTCCGTCCAGTCCACTTCCCCGCTGATGGCGCGGGACTGACTCTGTTGCAGGGCAATGCGTGCCGCGGCGACGCGCACCGATTCGGGTACGGGCGTTTGACTGTTCTCCCGGCGCAACACCACATGGCTGCCGCCTAAATCCTGAATGTGAAACCACAGGTCCCAAGGCTTGGCGGTGCGGAAGGTCAGGCGGTCATTTTCCTTTGCGTTTTTCCCCCAGAGGAGCGTGAAGCCCTCTATTACCGTGCGGTTGAAGTCGCTATCATCCGTCGGTTTTCCGTTCTTCGCGGATCTTACGGGTGTCGGGCCTGCGAGTGTTGATGATCCTGTTGCTGGTCCGGTCTGTTCGCCTCCCGTCGCTTCCGTAAGGTCTTGCAGCAACCGTTCCATCTCTTGCAGGCGGATGGCGATTTCGCGTCGCGCGCGCCGACTGCGTTGTGCCTGCTGCATATACCACTGCGCCTGCCGGTGCAGCGACTTGCCCGGCGTCACGGTAATAGTGAGTGTTGCACCTGCGACGCTGGTGTGGTCCGGGGCGCTGATGTGCGTGACGGACGGCATCGCGTCGGGCAGGGCAAAAAGGGCGAAGGCTTGAGTGCGATAGACCTCCGGGTCCTCCCAGCGCGTTATATCCTGGCGCATTTTTTGGATGCGGCGTTGCAGGTGTAGCCGTTGCTGAATGCGGGCGCGTTCCTGGGCGGAAGGTTGTGGATGGACTGCGGGTCGCACAAAACGCAGCGCCTCCTGTGCCGGAATCTCCTGCATCGGCGCCCAGTCGGGCAGGGGCACGGGGTAGAGGATGGGCTTATCGGCTTCCGCCGAAGACCGCCACCAGGACGCGCAGGGATCCAAGCGCCGTGACCATGCCTCTTGCACGGCTTGCTGCTCGGCCCTGTGCTGCGGGCGATAACGGGGCGCGACGCGGCGGAACCAAGTGGCGGCACACGGTAAGGGCTGGGCAAAGGGCAGACTGTCTTCCGGCGGTACGTACACCACACCGGGCAGGAAGCGCGGCGCGGCCTTACCGTCGAGACTGTCCCAGCGCCAAGCCCAGCGAATATGTTGCGCCGCATCGAGTAGGGCGATATTGCCGCGTCCGCCAAAGCATTCGGCAATCAGGCTGAATTGATCCAGCCGCTTGCTGATATGGACGCGGCTGCAATCCAAGCGCACGATGCGATCCGCCCAGGGCACGCTGATGCGCTGAATGCGAAAACCCGCCAAACGCTGATTGAGCGGACTGCTCCAGGTGGTCAGGGCGTCCGACTTATGGAATGCGGTATCCTGCCAGAGCCCCAGAGGGGCACGCTGCACGATCAGCGCAATATGCGTCTTGGCGGTGTGCAGATAAATCCCGCCCGGCGCGTCGCTGATGCCCTGAATGACCTGTTGCGCGATCTGGTGGTCCAGACACCGGGCGGCGGCGGCGAGTTGCAAGGTGTCCATCTGTGAAGCTAAGCCGCGCGCACTGGCAACGTGCTCATGCCTCTTTGCGCGCCTCGATCACGACCGGTTTATCCGTCACCGCGCCCAAGTTGCGCAGCACTCCCATCAGTGCCGCCAACGCGGTTGGCGGCTTTTGCAGGCTGGCGTCCAGTACACACTCCGCATGCTCCGGGGCCTCGTAGGGGTCGTCCACGCCCGTAAAGCCGGTGATTTCGCCGCGCATGGCCTTGGCATAAAGGCCTTTGGGATCGCGCTTGGCACAGACCTCCAGCGGGGTGGCCACATGGACTTCGATAAACAGACCGCCGGCTTCTTCCACCAGACGACGCGCATCGGCACGGGCCTGACGATAGGGCGAAATGGCAGCGACCACGGCAATGCCGCCATGGCGTGCCACCAGACTGGCGACGAAGCCGATGCGGCGGATATTCTCGTCGCGGTCTTCGCGGCTGAAACTCAAGCCTTTGGACAGAAAACGCCGGACCACATCGCCGTCCAGCAAAGTCACGGCGCGCTCGTCACCCGCCTCCAGAGTGCGGGCCAGCATTCCCGCCAGGGTACTCTTGCCGCTGGCAGACAGGCCGGTAAACCAGATGACCAGCCCGCGCCGGTCCGCACCGCGGTAGGCCTGCCGCAATATCTGAATGACCTCCGGCGGAGAGAACCATTCGGGGATGTCCTCCCGGCTGGCCAGTCGTCGCCGCAACTCCGTGCCGGAAATGCCCGCCAGGGCCTCGCCGTTGGCCTCTTCCATCGGCACATAACGGCGCCGGGTTCGGGAATACGCATACTCGGGCAGGAAAATACCGGCAATACCCATCTCATCGGCGTGCCGGGCAAAAAGCTCCTGTGCCGCAAAGGCCGGGTAGAACAGACCGCCCGCCGCTGCGCCAGGGTCGGCATGACCGCGACCGATGATGAAATGGCTGGCGCCATAATTGCGGCGAATCAGCGCGTGCCAGAGTGCCTCCCGCGGGCCGGCCATGCGCATGGCCAGGGGCAGGGGCGAGAGCAGGGCGGTCGCCTGGGGATAATGGCCCAGCACCGCACGATACACCCGCATGCGGTAAGACGCCTCCACATCGCCGGGCTTGGTGGGGCCGATAGCCGGGTGCAGCAGCAGGCGCGCGTCCGCCCCGGCCTGCTCCAGCCCGGCCTGGGTCACGGCGATGTGGGCGTGATGCAGGGGGTTGCGGGTCTGAAAGGCGACTACCGGATGCGCCCCGTTCCAGTGCTGTTGCAGCATGGCCGGGGTTTGATACTCGGGCGGAAATTCGACGGCGGCGGCGCGGGTCAGGGTGTCCGCATCCCAGGCCGACACGCGCCCCGCCACATAGTAAGGGCCGCGCGCCAGCAACTCGGCCACGCCCGGATGACTGGAATCGGTCGTCCCATAAACCGCCGCAGCCTCCAGCAGTTTATCCGGACGATAGCAGGCGCTGACGGCAACGGAGCCGAGGGGAGTGCCATCACTGCGCTCCAGGCGCAAAGTGTCCCCTACCGTCAAAGACTGGCCGAGCGCCTCGCTGACGTCGAGCACCACGGGAATGGGCCAGAGCGCGCCATTGTCCAAGCGCATGTCTCGCAGCACGGACTGCCAGTCCGCTGCATCCAGGTAACCCTCCAATGGGGCAAAAGCGCCGGTCAGCAACAGTTCCAGATCGCAGCGCTGGCGCGCCGTCAGGACATGAACCGATGGAATGGACATAGGTCGGCCCTTACGCGGAGAGCGGAAAGAGCGGCAGGTGCGCCAGGGCGATCACTTCCGACCACTGGGCCATATCGCCTTCCGTACAAATGGCCGCGACGGCGGCAATCTCCGCCTCGGCTTGCGCCATAAGCGCGCGCATGGCCGCCAGGGTCGAGCCGGTGCTCACCACATCATCCACCAGCGCCACCTGCCTGCCGCTGATCGCTGCGCGATCTTTGGCATCCAGATACAGGGTTTGGGGCTTGCCGGTGGTGATGGACAGGGTCTCCGTGGATAAGGCCTCGCCCATGTAAGACTTATAGTTCTTGCGCAGGACGATATACGGGCGCCCACTGTGCACCGACAGGGCGTAGGCCAGGGGAATACTCTTGGCCTCCGCAGTGACGATCACATCGTAGGAGATGTCCGCCATGCGTCCGTTCAGCGCATGGGCTGCGGCCTCCGTAAGTTCCGTATCGCCGAGGATATTGAGGACAGCGATGGCCAGGTTCGACTGCACTTTGAAGAGGGGGAGATGGCGCTGCACCCCGTTGATGTTGAGGGGGTAAGTGCTGCTGTGGCTATCGGTGTGGGTCATGGATGCTCCTTTTACGCGCATTCTGCCATAGGGGGAGGGGAGGTGGATAGTTTGGGGGTGGGTGTCTTCCAAGAAAAGCTGTCTGAATATTGCAGAATCACGGGCTGGATTGTGTAATGCCATGAACCGTTGTAGATTCCACGATATAAAGTGTGTACTGACGATGCGGATGGGTAGCAGGCGCTTTCGGGGTCACCTGACATGCACTAGGGCGATGCGGTTGGAGCGGGAAAAGCAGGCTGACCGTTGTTCGCATCCGATAAAAATTAGGATGCTATAAAAGTACATTGGGGGGTCAAATGGTTGTGTGTGCTTGTTGTGCGTCGCCAGTAAAAAATTTAGGCGACGTGGATGGTGTGGTATGTATGCTGCCTAAATTACGTTAGGTATTAGGGAGAACCCAAATGCGCGGGAGATGTCTCTGTGGTTCGGTGGAATTTGAGGTTGCCGGTAATTTTCCAAGGCTCTACCAATGCCATTGCTCGCTTTGTCGAAAGCAGGGTGGTTCCTCATCGAATACCGCAGCCATTGTGGGCGCTGAAAATTTCTTCTGGCTTTTTGGTCAAGAGCTTATTTCTTCCTGGGTTAAGGACACAGGGTTTCGTTCTGACTTCTGTTCAAAGTGTGGCTCTCCGGTGCCCAATCCGCTTAGAAGTACACCGTATTATTGGGTACCTATCGGCTTACTCGATGAAGAACCATCACTGGAAATTGCCGCCCATGTGTTTGTGGGCTCAAAAGCATCATGGGAGGTTATTTCACAACAGGAGGTGCGCTATGAAACCATCCCGGAATTATCCGAGTTCATCGCGTTGCTACATGCAGACAGCAATGCCTAACAACGCCATCAACTCGGACGTGCAAAAGCGCCGCTTCGCTCTGCTTTTGCACGCCGGTTATGGCGAACGTTAGGCATTTACTCTTCGCCCATGAAATATTGTCCGCTTTGTCAAAGTGATCTTGTCAGTCGTCCGGTGGAGGGAGACATGCGGCTCGCTTGTTCATCGCAGCAGTGTAAGTTCGTGCACTGGAACAATCCCATTCCTGTCGTCGCGGGCCTAGTTCGGTGCAATGGTCAGTACGTCTTGGCAAGAAATGCCCTCTGGCCGCCAGGTATGTTTTCCCTGATCACCGGGTTTCTTGAGCATGGCGAGTCGCCGGAGAGCGCCATCCTTAGAGAAACGGAAGAGGAGCTTGGTCTTACGGGCCATAAATGCAAATTCATAGGTCATTTCGCTCTCCCAGAATTTAATCAACTTATTATCGCTTTCGCCGTCGAGGCCTATGGGCACGTCAAGTTGAACGAAGAAATCGCAGAGGTACAACTGGTCGCGCATGACCAACTCGCTACGTTCGATTTCGGGTGCCTTGAGCTAACCAACACAGTCGTCTCGCATTGGCTGAAAAATGTCTAACCCGACGCTCAACCTCGCTCCCTTCAGTCGCTGGACGTTGCGCGATAAAGCCGCGCAGCGCCGGTTAGCTCTACGTTAGGCATTCAACAGGAGCGGCAATGCACCCGATAGAACTTCTGATCAACAAGGCGGATACCGCGATAAACCAAGAAGATTTCGAGACTTTGAGCGACATCTATTCCGATGACGCTGTGCTTGTAGTAAAGCCGGGAATGAATGCTGTGGGAAAAGAACAGATCAAGAAAGCATTTGAAGCAATTGCGGCTCACTTCGAGCATGGTTTGGATGTGAAGCAGGCTGGGATGGCAATCCTGGAAACTGGAGATACTGCGTTGGTGCTGGCCAAGACTGTTGTCTCAGCAAAGAATCTCCCGGCTACAGAACGGAAGGCCACCTATGTTTTCAAGAGAGGCAACGATAATCGGTGGGTATGCGTGATTGATAATTCCTACGGGCACAGTTTGCTTGAGGAAAATGCCTAACCACGCCATCAACGCGGACGTGCAAAAGCAGAGCGAAGCGGCGCTTTTGCACGCCGGTTATGGTGAGCGTTAGGCTCTTCTCGCTGGCGGTTCATCTAGCTTTAACGGAGTAATACAAATCCCATGTTCAAAGGCATCTTAATTGAGAAGGACGAAGCAGGTTACCGCACCTCACTGACGGACCTCGACGAGGGGCGATTGCCCGATGGCGATGTGACCGTGCGGGTGAGCCATTCGACGCTCAACTACAAGGACGCGCTGGCCATTACTGGCAAGGGGCCGGTGGTGCGCAGCTTTCCAATGGTGCCCGGCATCGATCTGACCGGCACGGTGGAGCACTCGACGCACCCCGATTACGAGGTGGGCGATATGATGATTCTCAATGGCTGGGGGGTCGGAGAAACGCATTGGGGCGGCTTGGCCCAGAAGGCGCGCCTGAACGGGAACTGGCTAGTGCCGCTGCCGGGGCAGTTCACGCCGCAGCAGGCGATGGCCATTGGCACTGCGGGCTATACCGCGATGCTTTGCGTGCTGGCGCTGGAGCGGTATGGCGTCAAACCCGAACACGGGGAGATTCTCGTGACCGGCGCGGCAGGCGGCGTGGGCAGCGTGGCGACGGCGGTTCTGACCCGGCTTGGTTTCACTGTCGTCGCGGTGAGCGGTAGACCGGCGGAGACCGAATACCTCAAGAGCTTGGGTGCAGTGGAGATGCTGGATCGTGCGACGTTCGCGACGCCCGGTAAGCCTTTGGGCAAGGAGCGCTGGGCCGGTGCGGTGGATGTCGTCGGCAGCCACACGCTGGCGAATGTCTGCGCGACGACCAAATACCGGGGTATCGTCGCGGCGTGCGGGCTGGCGGGCGGAATGGATTTACCGGCCACCGTCGCACCGTTCATTCTGCGCGGCGTGACGCTGGCTGGCATTGACAGCGTGATGTGCCCCCGGCGTGAGCGACTTGAAGCATGGCGACGCTTGGGCAGCGATCTCGATGTCTCGAAACTAGCCACGATTAGCAAAGAAGTCGGCCTGACAGACGTGTTGCCCCTCGCGTCGAAGCTGCTCAACGGCGAGGTGAGGGGACGCGTGGTCGTAGACGTGAACCGCTGACTGGCCAACCAAAACGATCGAAACACTTAACGATTGCGTGCAGGGAATGCCGGTCAGTCCTGCCTATTGTTTTCGTGAGCGTCAGGTCCGGCATCCCTGACTCAGGTGTTAGGCTTACGGGAGAACCCTGCCGGTGGATATATCTCAGTTACCATTTAACCAACTAATTGGCTTGGAATTGGTCGGGCCAGAAAATGGATTCTTGGTCAGCCTCCCAGAAAGTCCAAAATACGCCAACCACCTTGGCACCGTTCATGGCAGCGCACTTCTGGCCGTGGCCGAGGCTGGCTCTGGAGAATTCCTGCTGCGAAATTTTGGTCACATCAAGGGATTCATTCCTGTCGTTCGTAAGATCGAGGCCAAATTCCGTAAGCCCGCTACAGGGCGGGTTTCGTCCCGGTGTTCGCTGGCAGAAGATGTCGTAGTTGGTTGGGCTACTGAATTAGCCTCCCGTGGACGCCTATCTGCATCAATACCGATTGAGGTTGTGGACTCTAAAGGCATTCTTGTCGTGTCTGCCGTTGTAGAGTGGTTCATATCCAATGGCACCAATGCCTAACCAGCGCTTCGAGAGGGCGCAAAAGCGCGCGGCAGCCCCTCACTTTTACGTTGACGCTGTAGAAAAACCCCTTTTCAGCCAAAACATCGACACAAAAAAGCGGCGTGAATTATTCCACGCCGTTTTCAATTCCTGCCGTGCAATTCACCTCACTGTTTCAATGCGATGCCTTGATCAAGTCATGGCGACCTGCGTTGCTCGCAATGCGGGCATCTACCCCTCGTCTACTGCGCATACCCATGATGTGCCAGCTTCTCAATGTTGTGCACCAGACAGTAGAGCTTCCACTGCGCATCCACTTTCTTCTGCCCTCTGAGGGTGAAGCGGTTGAGCTGCTTGTTGTGGCGGATGTTACCGAACACCGGTTCCACCGTGGCAAAGCGGCGTCCGTATTTCGCTTGCCCTTCGGGGCTGTCGATGCGTGCCTGCATCTTGTTGGTGAAGCTTGGCTCGCCGTCGGCCTTGCCATGGAAGAAACTTACTTGCCGGGTCTTGGTCTTTTCCGGGGTGCGCAGACATTTGTCTCGTTGTTTGCACGGCACGCAGTCCTGTTGCGCGGCCTGAAACTTGACGGCTGCGAATCCATTGATGATGCAGTGGCTGCCGTTGCCGTAAAGCGTCTTGCCCGCCGGGCAGACGCAGGTATGCGCGTCTGTGTCGTACTGAAAGTCTTCGGGGCGATAGACGGCTGCCTGTTTCTTTGCTTTCTTGTTGCCTGATTTGTCGTGCAGGGGGTCGGGAGCCTGCTTGTGCTTGTCCTGATCCTTGAAACGCGGATCGCGTTGCGCATGCCATTGTCGGCAATGAGGGCGTCGACATCGAGTTGGGCGAGTTGCTTGAGGTTGGCTTCGCTGTGGTAACCGGCGTCTGCGGTGATGAGGCTGGTCGGGGTGATAAGCGCCTGTTCATCGGCCAGTGCGTTCTGGATTGCCTTGATCACGGGTACCAGCAGTTCCTGTTCGCTGCCGGTGCCATGCGCCTGGGCATCGACAATGATCTGGTGTTTGGCGTCGACTGCTGCCACGCCGGTGTAGCCTTGTATCACGCCCTTTGATGTCGCCATCTTGGCGGATTCGTTGTCGGTGCGGTTGCTCTTGCGGATTGCACCCTTGCTGCCCTTGCGGTCTTCGGGGTGGGCAGCCAGCCACTGACGGAGTCGCGCGGCGTCTGTTTGCAGGCGGGTGATGCGCTGGGCTTCTTTCTGTCTGAGGTCGGCTTCGACAGGCTTCTGGTCTTCTTCCCGATGGCGTTCGAGCATGACGCGGGCAGCGGCTTCGAGTTTGGCGGCCTGGTGTTTGAAGTCGGCACGGGTGCCGCTCTTTTGCTTGCTGGCGTTGCTCGGCAGTTTGACGCCGTCGATGGCGAACATCTCACGCCCGATCAGGCCCCGCCGGTCGCACAGGTAGAGTATCTGGGTGAAGACGCGGGCGATGTCATCGGCAAGGTTCGAGACAAATCCGGCAATCGTGGTGAAGTGGGGCTGGGTGTCGCCGGACAGGGCGATGAAGGTGACGTGGTCGCGGCACACGCGCTCGATGCCTCGGCTGGAAACGATGCCTTGGGAGTAGGCGAACAGCACGACCTTCAGGAGCATGGCGGGCGGATAGGCGGCCGCGCCGGTTTCATCATTCTTGAACCGGGCATCGAAGCTGGATAGATCCAGCTCAAAGTCGATTAGATGGTTGAGGGCGTGCTCGAATGTGCCGGGCAATAGTTGCCGTTGCAGGTCAACAGCAAGAAATCGGGGGCTGGTATCGATGGGTTTGTAGCGCGCCATTTGCATCTCCAAAATATCGTCCTCCACTTCGACCTTGATATTTATTTTGGTTCCCGGCACGATTGTGGGCATAAAGATACTTTTTCTACAGCCTCGTTAGGCATCCTTACAGATCACATCAAAAAGGATATGTTATGAATGCCAAAGAGGTGTCTTGTCGTTGTGGCGCCGTGGAATTGCGAATTACTGGAGAACCCGTCGTGCAGCTCTACTGCCATTGCGATGACTGTCAAGCGGCTCATGGGGCAGCCTATGTGCCAGTAGCAATCTACCCGGCACAGGCGGTGGAAGTCATCAAGGGCAACCCCACTCCGATGACTGCCAATACGCTTCCAAGAATACGCTGTGCAGAATGCGGTCAGCACCTGTTTAATGACGTTCAAAGCCATGGTTTAAGAAATGTTAACGGGTACCTTCTCCCCAAGGGGGAGTTCAAACCTCAATTTCATGTTCAGTGCCAGTACGCCGTTCTTCCTGTTGTAGATAATCTGCCGCATTACAAGGGATTTCCAGTTGCGTTCGGCGGCTCAGATGATCTTGTTTCCTGGTAAGCGTGATGCCCAACACATTTATTTCAAACGCTCAGAGGAAGAATATCATTCATGGATTATTTAACGGATATTACAAGACTATAGATAAGCCGGTTATTTTTGACACTAACAGATCGTGGTGCGTAAAAATGGACCTATTAGCCGATTTGTTTCCCGAGTCCAGGGTGATCGCCTGTGTGCGACATATTCCATGGATTATCGACAGTATAGAGCGGTACGCCGTGAAAAATCCGTATCAACCATCCCTGATTTATGATTACAAGTCAGGAGGAACGGTTTATATGCACGTGAAAGATGTGTTCCAGCACGATTTCGATAATGTGCATCAGGAGACAGTCTCTTATGATGAGAAAATGGGCGCCCCAGGTCTTCATTCTGTGTTGATGGTTTGTATAGCGCCCACATACATTTGCGGCGAGACGCATGACCCATAAAAAAACCGGCCCCGAAGGGCCGGCTCTCTGACGCTACAGACGTCGGGGAGTGGGGCTTAGAAACCGCCCATACCACCCATGCCGCCCATACCACCCATGTCACCACCCATGTCACCACCGGACTTGTCGTCTTTCTTCGGCAGTTCGGTGATCATGGCTTCCGTGGTGATCATCAGGCCGGCAATGCTGGAGGCCTTCTGCAACGCGGTACGGGTGACCTTGGTCGGGTCGATGACGCCCATCTCGAACATGTCGCCATATTCGTCGGTGGCGGCGTTGTAGCCGTAGCCGTCTTTACCGCCCACAACCTTGTTCAGCACTACGCTGCCTTCACCGCCGGCATTGGCGACGATCTGACGCAATGGCTCTTCGATGGCACGACGGATGATGGCAACACCCATGTCCTGGTCGTGGTTGGCGGTCTTGAAGCCTTCCAGTGCGTGACGGGCGCGAACCAGTGCCACGCCGCCGCCGGGGACGATGCCTTCTTCGACAGCCGCACGGGTAGCGTGCAGGGCGTCTTCGACACGAGCCTTTTTCTCCTTCATTTCCATCTCGGAACCGGCACCGACCTTGATGACGGCAACGCCACCGGCCAGCTTGGCCACGCGCTCCTGGAGCTTCTCGCGATCGTAGTCGGAGCTGGCATCTTCCATCTGACGACGGATCTGCTCAACGCGCGCCTTGATCTCGCTCTGCTGACCAGCGCCATCGATCATGGTGGTGTTTTCCTTGTCGATGACAATTTTCTTGGCCTGGCCGAGATCGGCGAGGGTGGTACTCTCCAGCTTCATGCCGATTTCTTCGGAAACCACGCGACCGCCGGTCAGAATGGCCATGTCTTCGAGCATCGCCTTGCGACGATCACCAAAGCCAGGGGCCTTGACCGCAGCGACCTTGATGATGCCGCGCATGGTGTTGACGACCAGGGTAGCCAACGCTTCGCCTTCGACATCTTCAGCGACGATCAGCAGCGGACGACTGGACTTGGCGACCTGCTCCAGGATGGGCAGCATGTCGCGGATGGAGGAGATTTTCTTGTCGTGCAGGAGGATGTAAGGATTCTCCAGCTCGGCAACCATCTTGTCCTGGTTGTTGACGAAGTAGGGGGAGAGGTAGCCGCGGTCGAACTGCATACCTTCGACGACGTCCAGCTCATTGGCGAGGCCGGAACCTTCTTCCACGGTGATGACGCCTTCGTTGCCGACCTTCTCCATGGCTTCGGCAATGATCTTGCCGATGGAGTCGTCAGAGTTGGCGGAGATGGTGCCTACCTGAGCCACTTCCTTCTGGGTCTTGCAGGGCTTGGACTGTTTCTTCAACTCTTCGACGATGACGACGACGGACTTGTCGATGCCGCGCTTCAGGTCCATGGGGTTCATGCCGGCGATGACGGCCTTGAGGCCTTCGCGGATGATGGCCTGGGCCAGAACGGTAGCGGTGGTGGTACCGTCACCGGCTTCGTCGGAAGCCTGGGAGGCGACTTCTTTCACCATCTGCGCGCCCATGTTCTCGAACTTGTCGGCCAGTTCGATTTCCTTGGCGACGGAGACGCCGTCCTTGGTGATGGTGGGGGCACCGAAAGATTTGTCGAGCACCACGTTACGACCCTTGGGACCTAAGGTGACCTTGACGGCATCGGCAAGCACGTTAACGCCGCGCAACATCTTCTCGCGGGCATGTTCGGCAAAGGCTACTTGTTTAGCTGGCATAAATACTCCTCAAAATATGTGGATAGGGTTGGGATATTCAGCAATGCTTACTTTTCGACGACCGCCATGATGTCGTCTTCACGCATCACCAACAGTTCTTCGCCGTCTACCTTGATTTCAGTGCCGGCATATTTAGCGAACAGCACGCGATCGCCGACTTTGAGGTCGAGGGCACGAATCTTGCCGTCTTCCAGAATTTTGCCATGGCCAACGGCAACGATTTCACCCTGTACAGGCTTTTCTTTGGCAGTGTCGGGAATGATAATCCCGCCCGCAGTCTTTTGTTCTTCTTCCAGACGACGGATGACGACACGATCATGCAAAGGACGCAATTTCATTGAGCATTTCCTCGTTTTATACAGGTTAGTGGATGACTCCATCCTGGGTGCTGTTAGCAGTCACACCCATCGAGTGCTAATGATAGGCGCTAAGAATGTTCTGTCAAGGGGCGGCCGGAGCTGAGGTGTTCGTTTAGGAAATACGGGTCCAAAGGGATTGCAGGCTGCGCAGGAGCACAGTATCGGCGCCCTGCAAGCGATGATTTATCCCAGGTAAGGGGCGGATAGTCAGTTCCGGCGCATGGGCGCGGGCGGCGAACTGATAACTGAGGGCAAGGGGTACGTCCTTATCGGCGCTGCCGTGGAGAATTTCTACGGGACAACGCAGATAAGGCGGGAAGCGCAGAAAATCGTAGCGCCAACTGTCTGCCACCAGATCAAACCGCATGTGCAGTTCGCCGAGGCCATAAGGATCTTCCCAGCAGCGCAGGTTGGTGTCCTGCCAGGCTTGTTGTTCGTCAGCGGGCAGGTTCCGGAAAATTTCCTGAATAAAGTTGTAGGCGGGGGCGATGAGTAACAGGGCGCGGATCTGTTTTGGCCAGCGGGTGGCGGCGATGGTGCCCAGCCAGCCACCCAGGCTGGAGCCTACCAAAAGCACTGGACGGTTTTCCAGCATTTGCAAAATCAATTGGAGGTCCGCCAGATAGCGGGACAGAGTCAGGGCCTGAAACAGTCCGTCCGAGCGTCCGACGCCACGCGGATCAAAGCGTACCCAGGACCAGCCTTGCACCTGCGCGCTGCGGGCGAGGAGTCGTGATTTGGCGCCCTCCATGTTGGAGGCGAAGCCGGGCAGAAAGACGCCGACGGGGTCAGTATGGGTTTCATGAATGAGTCCGCAAACGCGTTCCCCGTTGGGATGAACCAGAGTAAAAGGTCTTTCGGCTGAGAGGGACACAGGCTGCTCCGCGCAAAAAAGGGCGACTTTAATCGCCCTAAAACCACAAAGGAGGAAAGAAACATGCGCTGCAGCCTGCTACTGACTGCAGCGAAAAATATTAGCAAATTACAGGAACGCTGGCAAATTACATTCCGACCGGTCGGATAAAAGAAGGGCGGACCGTGAGGTCCGCCCAAAACCACCAAAGGAGGAAGAAACATGCGCTCGCAACCATTACAGCCGCTTGCAAAGGATTAGAGAACGAGGTCTGCAGAAAGTTCCATGCCGCTGGGATTTCTTTCTGAGACCCCGTATCCTCAGCGTGGTGGCGCAGTTCTTGCTGCCTTAAGGAACGGATAACCTGCGGAAAATGTCCGCAGGGTAATGACAGCGTGGTGAGGAGCGATGCAGGGATGAAAATTGGAGCAGGGAATAGGACCATTCGGGCCAGGAACGTATCGGTGTGGAGTGCCATTTTCGGTTTCCTGCTGCTGTTTTGGCTGCCGTTAACCCACGCTGCACCATTCTTGGCGCCGGACCAGGCCTTTCGCTTTGACGCGAGACTGAGCGGCCACGACCAGTTGCAACTGCGCTGGAATGTGGCGCCGGGATACCACCTGTACCGCGACCGGATAAAATTCTCCGTGACTCCGGGCAGCATTATCCTCGGCCGTTACACCTTGCCCACGGGGATGATGCTGAATGATCCGGCCTTTGGCAAAGTACGGGTGCTGGAAGGACAAAATACCCTCACGGTACCTTTCACCATCCAAGGTGCGGCCCCTGCGTTCATTGAACTAAAAGGCACCTATCAGGGCTGTGCCAATGCCGGCGTTTGTTACCCTGAGCAGACCAAGACGATCAGGCTGGCTTTGCCCCGGCAAGCTATGGCATCTTCGGCGGCGCCTGTTGTGCAGTCACCGAACGTGGTGGCCACATCTGCCGCGATCAGCCCGACGAGTAATGCCGGGGCCATCGCGGGGGCTTTGCAGGGTCGTTTCTGGCTGACGTTGGGGCTCTTTTTCCTCTCCGGGCTGGGTCTGGCGTTCACACCCTGTATTTTCCCCATGATCCCTATTCTCTCGGCGCTGATTATCGGGCAGGAGGCGGGGCACGGCCAGCAACGCTCACGTGCCTTTGCGCTTTCCATCGCCTATGTGCTGGGAATGTCGCTGACTTATACGATTGCCGGAGTGCTTGCGGCGGTGACTGGTGCCTATATGCAGGCGGCCTTTCAGAGCCCTTGGGTACTGGGGGTTTTTGCATGTATTTTCGTGCTGCTGGCACTGTCCATGTTTGATTTTTACGAACTGCAAATGCCGAGCAGTATCCAGACGCGCCTGGCGGGCGCGGGACGGGGCGGACATCTGTTCAGTACCTTTGTCATGGGGGCACTGTCAGCGCTGATTGTCGGACCTTGCGTGGCGGCACCCCTGGCGGGCGGGCTGCTCTTTATTTCGCAGACGGGGAATGTTTTTCTTGGCGGATTATCGCTCTTCGTGCTCAGTTTGGGGATGGGGGTGCCCTTACTGATCATCGGCACTTCCGCTGGCCATTTGTTGCCGCGCGCTGGCGCTTGGATGGATGCCGTCAAAGCGGTTTTTGGTGTATTGATGTTGGGCGTCGCTATCTGGCTGCTGGCTCGGGTTCTGCCGGGACCGGTGAGTCTGGCCTTGTGGTCAGCGCTGGCGGTGGTCAGCGCCATGTATCTTGGCGCGTTGGATGTGATGGCGGCGGGCGCCTCGGGCTGGCGCCGTTTCTGGAAAGGTGTCGGCGTCTTATTGCTGGCCTATGGTTTGGTTATGGGCTTGGGGGCACTGAGTGGGGCCAGTGATCCGTTACAACCACTGACACCTTACACGGCAGGACCGGCGCATCAGGAAACTCGGCCGGGTGCGCTGCACTTTAGCGTGGTAAAAACTCCGGAGGCTTTACAGAATGCGCTGGCGCAAGCCCACGGCAAGCCGGTACTGGTGGATTACTGGGCAAGTTGGTGCGTGGAATGCGTGCGTATGGATAAAGTCACTTTCGCCGATCCGCGGGTACGGGCCGCTTTACGGGGATGGGTGCTGATCCGCGTGGATGTAACAAAGGATGATGCCGCCAGTCGTGTCCTCCTGAAACGTCACAATCTGGTCGGCCCTCCCGCCTTCATCGCCGTAGGTGCCGACGGCAAGATGGCCGCGCAGCAGGAAGGGTATTTAGGATCAGAGGCGTTTTTGCAGTGGCTGCCGAAATCTTAGAGTAGTCATGCCGATGCTTTTCAGTGCCCCGTCGCCTTCTTTACTGGCCAGCCCTTGAGCACATAAAGTGTCCCGCAATACGGGCAGCGGACTTCCCCGGTTTCTTCGATCTTGAGAAAGACCCGGGGGTGCCCGTTCCAGCGGCTCATGCTGGGCATGGGGCAGTAGAGGGGGAGGTCTTTGGCTTCCACCTCGGTATAGCTCTGGTCACAGCACTTGATGGGTTGGGTCATGGGGTCAGCCAACGTGATGCAGCCATTCCGGATGGTCATCGCGGCGCCCGGTTACGGTGTCGAAGTAGCGGCTTTGCAGCATTTCGGTGACCGGACCACGATGCCCTTCGCCGATGACCCGGCCATCAATCTCGCGGATGGGGGTGACTTCCGCCGCGGTGCCGGTGAAGAAGGCTTCGTCGGCAATATAGAACTCGTCGCGGGTCAGTTGTTTCTCGACGATGGGGATGCCGGCTTCGCGGGCGAAGCGCAGGATGGTATCGCGAGTGATACCCTCCAGGGCGCTGGTCAGTGTCGGCGTGTAAAGAACGCCGTCGCGGATCATAAAGATATTTTCGCCGGAACCTTCCGCGACATAGCCTTCACGATCCAGCAGCAGGGCTTCATCATAGCCGCAGGATGAAGCCTCGCGCTGGGCCAGCATGGAGTTCATGTAGTTGCCGGTGGCCTTGGCCTTGCACAGGTGCACGTTGACATGGTGACGGCTGAAGGAACTCACCTTGACGCGGATCCCTTTTTCCAGCGCTTCCTGGCCCAGATAGCTGCCCCAGCTCCAGGCGGCGATGAGTGCATGGACCTTGAGTCCCTTGGCGGACAAGCCCATACCTTCAGCGCCGTAGAAGAGTAGGGGGCGGATATAAGCGGACTCCAGCTTATTGGCGCGGATGACTTCTTTGGTGGCGTCGTTGATCTGCTCTTGCGTGAAGGGGACCTCCATCTGCAAAATCTTGGCGCTGTTGAAGAGGCGTTTGGTGTGTTCCGGCAGGCGGAAAATGGCGGTGCCCTGGAGGGTGGCATAGGCACGTTCGCCCTCAAAACAGCCCATGCCGTAATGTAGGCTGTGGGTGAGGCCATGCACGGTGGCCTCCCGCCAGGGGACCATCTTGCCGTCAAACCAGATAAAACCGTCGCGTTCCGCCATGGACATCGTCACATCTCCTGTTAATCGCTATAACTGCCAATGAGTTCCTGCCAAATCTCCCGCACTCCATGCGCTGCGGCTTGTAGCGCGTCCCAATCGGGAACCGCTGCAGTGCGAATTTCGTTGCCCTGCAAATTCAGCCAGCGCCGGTTTTCTTCCTGGCGGTACAGTCGCCAGGCTTGCCCGAGGACGGCGCCCCGTTCCGCGTTCCAGATACCCGCGCGGGTCAGTGCGGCTATCCCTGCGGCGGTCCCGGTATCCTGGCATAGAGTCGGCTGCCGGGAGCAAGCCTCTAGCATAGCAAATTGTACGAGAAACTCGATATCTGTGAGACCACCGGGGCTCAGTTTGAGGTGAAAGGCGTCCTGGGCGATGGTTTTGCTCCGATAAATGCGCTGCCGCATGCTGCGGACGTCTTCCACTAACTGCTCGGGATGGCGCGGCCGACTGAGGATTTCTGCACGCAAGCGGGTAAAACGGGCACCGAGTTCCCCATCCCCGGCGACCCAGCGGGCACGGGTGAGGGCTTGATGTTCCCAGGTCCAGGCGGATTCGTGCTGATAGCGGCTGAAGGCCTCCAACGTCGTGACTAGAGGCCCGGATTGCCCACTCGGGCGCAGGCGCATGTCGATCTGGTAGAGCAGACCGGCACGGGTGAGGGTGCTGAGGATGTGAATAAGCCGTTGTCCGAGACGGGCAAACCAGATAGGGGCAGGAAGGGGCAGGGCACCGTCGCTTTCGGTGTCGAGGGATGCGTCATAGAGGTAGACCAGGTCGAGATCGGAGGCAAGACCCATTTCCCGGCCGCCCAATTTGCCCAGGGCGATAACGATGAAGGGGGCCACCTGGCCGTTGCCGGTCCGCACGCTGCCGTGGCGACGCTGCATTTCCGCTTCGGCCCAGGCCAATGCGGTTTGCAGGGTAAGCTGGGCGAGGTCACTGAGTTGGGGGAGCAGGGTCTCCACAGGCATCTGGTTCGTCCAGAAGGCGGCGGCGAGGCGCAGGACTTCGGCGTTTTTGAAGCGCCGCAGGGCATCCATTCGTTCTTCCATATCCTCAGCGAGCTGTAACTGTGCAGCGAGGGCTTGCGGCCAGTGCTCGGGGCTGATGATCGTGTCGCCGAGTACGTCATCCAGCAGGATGGGGAAGCGTGCCAGTTCCTGTGCCAGCCAGGGGCTGTGCAGTAACTCCGCGATGCGCATGAGGTACGGCGGATTTTCCGCAAGCAGGGCGAGGTAGTTGGCACGCCCCAGAATGGCCTCAATGAGGGTAAGGAAGCGATGTAACCAGGCGTCGGTGTCTGGCTGGGCGCTGCAGAGATCGAGGGCCAGTGGAAGCAGGCGATCGAGGCGTTGACGTCCTTCTGTAGAGAGACGGCTGGCCACATCGCGGCTGTGGGTGAAACGCCAGAGGCGTGTCCATACGGCTTCCGGTGCCGTGAAGCGCAGGACCTGGAGCAGATCGCTGGGAACGGTTTCCAGCGCATTGGTCTGAGCGCGTTGCCAGAGTTTCTCTCCATTGCTGTTTTTACCCTGGCGATCATCCTTCCCGGAGGCCAGGGTGCGCTGAAAGATGACGTGGTTCTGCTGGCGGAAGGTGTCGAGGGTTTCGCGCATGGTCATGACATCAGGGAAACCCATGCCGCAGGCCAGGCGTTGCCATTCCAGCTCAGAGTGCGGTAATTGCTGAGTCTGCTGATCATCGACCATTTGCAGGCAATGTTCAGTATTGCGCAAAAAAAGATAAGCGCGGCGTAGCCGGTCGGTATCGTCCGCGGGCAGTAATCCGGCACTGGCGATGGCCGCAAGGGTATCCAGGGTGTTGGTGCTGCGCAGGGCGGGTTGGCGGCCACCGTGGATAATTTGCAGGGATTGACAGACAAACTCGATTTCACGGATGCCGCCTTGGCCCTTTTTGATGTCGTTGCTGCTGCCACCCTGTTCCGCATCCATGAGGGCTTTGACTTCCCGCAGGCCGGTGAGGGCGGTGTAGTCCAGGTAGCGGCGATAGACAAAAGGGCGCAGGGTGTGGAGGAGGTTTTGGCCTAAGGCGAGGTCACCCGCGACGGGGCGCGCCTTGATAAAGGCGTAGCGCTCCCAGCCGCGGCCATGCACCTGATAGTATTGCTCCATGGCCGCGACGGAGATGCAGAGGGGGGCGGCATCTCCGAAAGGGCGTAGGCGCATGTCGACGCGGAAGCAGAAGCCGTCAGCCGTCCGCTGATCGAGGGCCTGAATCAGCCAGCGACCGAGGCGTTGGAAGTATGTGCTGTTGTCGAGGGGGATGGGGCCATCCGTCTCGCCGTCTTCGCCGTAGCAGAAGATGAGGTCGATGTCGGAGGAGAGATTGAGTTCGCGTCCTCCCAGCTTGCCCATGCCGAGGACGGTGAAAGACACCTCTTGACCGTCGTCGTTGCGGGGGATGCCATGGCGCTGGCGCAGCATCTCTACGCCATAAGCATAAGCCTGTTGCAGACAGATTTCGGCCAGCTCGCTGAGGGCGGCTACTGTTTCTGGATAATGTTCGCCGGGCTGACGATCCTGCCAGATGATTTCTACCATACGGGCATTGCGGTACTGGCGCAGATTGGCAAGGAAGACGTCGCTGCTGAGTCCATGGCTGGTGGCAAGGTCGCTGTGTCCGCCGCGTGCAAGGCGCGGCAACCAGTGGGGATGACGGAGGAGGAGTTGGCGCGCAAAGGGGCTGACACAAGCGATATGTGCCCAGTGTGCGGCAAAGGCAGATCCCAGGTGTCGGAGCTCGGTCTGCTCCTCAGCAGAGAGGGCGGCCCAGGTGGTTTCGAGCGGTTCGGTGATCGCCGCCGCTTCCAGGGGTAACAGATTAATGGCGTGGATGATTTCCTCGGGTAACTCGGGGGCCGCCATGCGTGCTCCTTCCGGTGGTGTTCCGCATCGTGTGTATGGGCAGTGTAACTTAATCTCTGTTTTGGGGTCCGCATGAGGCTCTGTGGTGCTTCTTGTGCTAGGATTTTGTGCGGTTACCGTTGGCGCGTTACGCGGTGCTATATGGTAACGCGATCCGCAGAGAGAATCGTAGCAGGGAGCACATTACATTACCTCACGGCGTTTACCGGCGTTGACCGGACGGGTTGGCTGATATTGCGGGTTTTCAAGGAGAGGCGTGCCTTGCCGCGCTTACGCCTGACTTTTGCCGGTGCCCGCCGGGCGGGCGGTTGGCTGCTGGCCATCGTGCCGACCGTGCTGGTGTTGCCGACGGTGGTTTTTTATCTTCTGCTGATTCCCCATCTGGAATTATTGCGTCCCTATGTTTCTCAATACCTGTCGCGGGCTTGGGGTGCTCCGGTGCAGGTGCGCGGGATGCGCTTGGGCTGGAACTGGGGACCGTCGCTGGAATTGGCCACGTTGCGGGTGGGTCCGTCTGCACAGCCGGAACTGGCGCTGCACGGGGTGCACCTACGCCTTTTTGCCTTGCCACTGCTCTGGGGGGACCTGGTAGCGCGGGATTTCCGCGTTGCGGACGGCGAGGTGTCCGTCGTTCAGGTGGCCAACGGTGGCTGGCAGGTGGCCGGACAGTCGCTGGGACGTGGCGGGTCGCCTTTGCCACTGGTGCCGCTGGATCTGGACTGGGCCCATGTGGATGTTCAGCACCTGACTCTACAATGGCGCTCCCAGTTGCAGGCCGCTCCCGTTTCTCTGCAGGTACGGTGGCAGAGCAGCGGTGGTCTGCGCCCACGGATGCAGGTGCGGGTGCGCTGGTCACCGCAAGGCTTCTTGCGCTACTCAGGAGCGGCGCGTGGCGTTTTTACCCGTCCGGGGCGTTCCTCCGGCAGCGGTAATTGGATATTGCAATCGTTGCCGCTGCCGTGGCTTCATCTCGCGGATCCGCGCCTGCCGATGTTGAGCGGAAACGTGAGTGGCAGCGGGCGCCTGCAATGGCGTTATGGCTTGCCGCGCACCGCTACCGGGCAATTTGCCGTGCATGACGCCGGGGTGGACGGCAAGCAGTGGGCACAAATCCATGGCCATCTGGGCTGGGTTGGAACGGGTTCTACCGGGACATTGCAGCTTGCTGATTTGACAGGACTTGCCGCACAACCTTTGGCAATGCGCTTGGGGCTCAACTGGCGCCATCGCCTGCAATGGCAGGTGCAAACGCCACTGTTTCCCGCCGCACTTCTCCAGAACGTGCCGGAGATGGTCCTCCCCGCGCAACTCCGGTGGATACCTCAGCAACGGTGGCAAGGTAACCTGCGCGACCTGCGCTTTCGCTCATACAGCGCCGAACACCACCAGCCCGTCACTTGGGAGCTTCAGGCCGTACTTCATGGCATTGGTGTTCCACCCCATGGATACTGGTTCGGCGTGCAGGGCCTTAGCGGCGACCTCGTCATTCGCCCGGAAGTAGTAAAATTTCATATGGTTAGTCAGAAGCTTACCCTGGACTGGCCGCAGCACTTCGCGGCACCGCTGCATTTGCAGGAAATTTCGGCACGGATTGTCGCCCGGAAAACAGACGCAGACTGGACGATTCAGGCCAATCCGATCGCGTTTAAGGGCCCTGGTCGCCTGCACGCCAGCCTCGCGGTGCAGGGCCAGCAATTGCGTCTGAAGGCTCAGCTTGACGATATGCCCACGACGGCGCTGGCGGATTTCGTACCGCAGAGCGGTATTAGTCCTGCCCTGCGCCACTGGTTGCTGCAGGCATTTCAGGCAGGGTCCTTGCAGCATGCTGATCTGCGGTGGCGGGGACCATGGAATCACCTTCCCCGCCAGGCGCTGGGCGGACATTTTTCGCTGCGGGCGAATTTTCGCCATGTGACCCTGCATTATGCCCCGCACTGGCCAATGGCGACGCAAGTGAACGCGCAACTCCTCTGGCTGGGAGACCGCCTTTCCGTTCAGAGCCATCAGGGTGACATTTTCGGGATGCCGGTTGCTTCCGCCAGCATCGATCTCAACCATCTTTTCGCAGCGCATACTTCACCGCTGCAGGTAACCTTGAAGACGCCGATCCCGTTGGATAAATTGCTGCCCTTTTTGCGGGAAACACCCATACTGGAGGGCAAGGCCGTGGCGAATATGCCTCTGCGTCTGAGCGGGCAGGGACAATTACAATTAGCCTTCAGCATCCCTTTCGGGGCTGAGAAAAGCCAGGTGGATGGCCGAATCGATATCCGTCATGCGGGAGCCGAATGGAGTGGTTGGCAGGCTACCGGTATACAAGGGCCGATTTATTTTCAGCGGGATAAGATTCAGGTTGGCGGGCTGCAAGGCATTTTTGCCGGTGGTCCCGTGCAGGCGAGCCTGCGGGCCAGTCAACTGGCGACCGTGCCGCGCCTGCATTTTTCGCTGCAGGGTGCGCTACAAGCGGCGGATCTGCCGATGCCGGAGCGTTGGCGCACGGCTTTCAGTGGCGTCGTTCCATATCAGGGTAGCGGTACATTGTTAAACGACGAGTTGCGTTTCAAAGGCAGTGCCGACCTGCGCCAAAGTCGTAGTATTTTGCCAGCGCCCTTGAATTGGGCATCAGGCAAGGGTGGCAGCCTGACCGCGCAAGGCCATGGTAACGTGGCTCACCGTCTGCAAGTCAATTTCAATCTACCCATAGGGTCTGCGGTCCTGGACTGGCAACGGGAGAAATCCGGCTGGCGATGGAAGGCTGGCGCCGCCCGTTTGGGTGGAGAAATTCCTCCGTCACTGCCCAGTAATGGGTTTTCCCTTCGGGGCCTTGGTGATAGCCTCTCCGTAGGGCCGTGGCTGAGTATGCTGAGAGGTGGAGCAGACCGCGGGACATGGCCGGAAATCCGCTTCGACCTGCATTGGCGGCATCTGCGTTTTCTGGAACAGGATTGGCCGGATGTGCAGATGCGCGGCCGGGTGGCGGCGGAGAAAAAGCTGTATCTGCAATGCGCCAGCCCCCGGTTATCCGGCGTCTTACAGTATGCGCACGCGCCGCAGCCCATGGTCCCTGCTCAATTGCATCTGGACATCCAGAAATTAAGCATCGCGGCACCGACATTCTCTGGGTCTTCTGCCGCCACCCTTTCGCAAACACTGCGGGGAGCTGCGGGTAATCCGCTGACGCTGCATACCCATGTCGCGCAACTCGATTGGCGGGGCCACAGGGTGCATGACGTAGTGCTGGATGCCGGGCGATCGAAGACCGGCTGGAACATATCTATGCTCAAAGGCGATTGGGCCGGCAGTCAATGGGACTTTAAAGGGTCGTGGCAGGGCGCCGGAGTTGGCCAGTCGACCTTTCAGGGCAATGTCCGCAGCGATAATATCGCCCCTGTTCTGCAGGACATCGGCATGGATACCCTGGACTACGGCCGTGCCGATTATGCGGGAAAGCTGTCCTGGCCGGGCGCGCCCTGGGATTTCTCCGTGGCGCATCTCAGCGGAAACATACAATCAAAGCTGTGGAATGGCCGACTCGGAAAATTGGGTACGGATATTTCCTGGCTCGTCTTCCTGAATCCTACCACGTTATTTCAGGACGTTCTCACCTTTGATTATCGCCCGCTCTTCGGCAGCGGCTTGTTCTTTTCCAAGCTTTTTGCCGATTTCCAGGTACAGGATGGTGTCGCCCATACCCGCAATCTACGCCTTGAGTCCAGCGCGCTCGAAATGAAGGGGGTTGGCGCTGTCGACTTGACACACCGAACCATGAGTATGGGGTTGCAGGTCTATCCCTTGCAGAGTTTTGACTTGCTCCTCGGACATTTTCCGATTCTTGGTCCCGCCCTCTTCGGGAAATCGGGTAAGGTGCTAGAATGGCGTTATCAGGTGGATGGGCCCTGGAAGCATCCGGTGGTGCGTCAGGTCCACGCACCGGTCAAAGCCGGAGGGGAAAAACCATGAAAATCCAGGTTGCCGTAGTGCAGATGGTGTCTTCGGAGGTGCTGGCGGATAACCTCGCCCATGCCGAGTCTCTGCTGGCGCAGGCAGCTATGGGAGGGGCGCAACTGGTGCTCTTGCCTGAGAATTTTGCGCTCATGGGACGCGACGAAAAAGCCAAACTGGCCATTATGGAAGTGGATGGCGATGGCCCGATCCAGTCCTGGCTGGCAGCGCAGGCGCAGCGCTTTGGCCTGTGGTTGATAGGGGGCAGTATTCCCCTGGCCGCCCCTGACGGACGCTGCTATGCCGCCTGCTTGGCCTTCAACCCCGCCGGGCAACGCCAGGCGCGTTATGACAAGATACACCTCTTTGACGTCGATCTGGCGGGCGGCGAAAGTTACCGCGAGTCCCGCACCATTGCCCCCGGCAGGACCCCGGTGGCCGTGACCACGCCCTGGGGCCAGCTTGGCCTCTCTATCTGCTACGACCTACGCTTTCCGGAGTTGTACCGCTGTTATGCGGGGGCTGAATTACTGGCCGTCCCCAGCGCCTTTACCCAGCAGACGGGTGCCGCGCACTGGGAGTGTCTGCTGCGGGCGCGTGCCATTGAGAACCAGGCCTATGTGCTCGCCGCTGATCAGGGTGGTTTGCACCAGAATGGCCGTCAGACCTTCGGCGGCAGTATGATAATTGATCCCTGGGGTCAGGTGCTGGCCCGTCTGGACCAGGGTGAAGGAGTCGCGCTGGCCCAGGTTGACATGGAATTTTTGCAGCGCTGTCGCAGTAATCTGCCTGCCCTGCAGCATCATCGTCGCCAGGCATGTTGCGGCGCTTACCAGGAGATATAGGCGTAACCCTTCTGTTGCAGGATGATAAGGTCCACTGCGCCGCTGAATACCGGCTTCGCCTCAGGAATCAGGCTGGCCTTGTCGATTTTGACGGTCTTCATGGTTTGCTCGCAAGCATTAAAGACCACGCCATACATAGACAGGCTTTGTACCTGTTCCATAATGAATTTTTCGTAGTGGTGATGGTTTTTTGCCGTTTTGACCAGCAGCCAGATACCGGGTCCGAAACAATCAATGACGATGTCTGCGTCGTTATTGAAATGCTGCAGGACCGTTGCCGCACTGTGCAGAATATCTAAAATATAGGCCGCATCAGATTTATTTAGTTGGTAGACCGCTTTGTTCTTGCTGGGTTCCAGCATTTCCCCGGCCTTGCCCTGACCAGCGACGGCCAAAGCACCGACCCCGGCCGCGGCGGCGAGACCTTCCATGAAGTGGCGGCGGGAATGGTTTTTGGCTTGAGCCATGCTATCCTCCTGAGCTTTGCGGGTTGTGATAATCACCCTAAGACTAGCAAAATTTGCGCCGACGTGATCGCGGCGGATGAGGAGCGTATGCGTGGATGTTGAACAGATATTCTTCAGAGGCCGTGCATGAAGCAATTTAACGGCGCATTTTTCCGTGACCTATGGCAGATGACCAAGCCTTATTGGTGGCACTCCGAGGAGCGCTGGATGGCACGCGGGGTGTTTGCCTGCATTATCCTGCTCAACCTGTTCATGGTCTTTATTTCCTACCGTATCACCGAATGGTATGCGGTGTTCTGGAATGCCCTGCAGCGCTTTGCGGTGAATGCCGCCTGGCACCAGATGCTGATTTTTCTCGGGCTGGCCACGTTATATATTGTCGCCGCAGTTTCCCAGACCTTTTTTACCCAGATGCTGGAGATTCGCTGGCGGCGTTGGCTGACGAAGCATTATCTGGATGCCTGGCTGGCCAAAAGTACCTTCTATCACATGCAGGTACTGGGTGATGGCACCGACAATCCGGATCAGCGTATCAGCGAGGATCTGGCCAGTTTCACCGGGCAGACGCTGAATATTGTGATAGGTTTGCTCAGTTCCGTCACGACCCTTGCCGCCTTTGTGTTCATGCTCTGGAACTTGTCGGCCATGATTACCATTCCCTGGCAGGGCAGTCTTTATACGATTCCGGGCTATCTGGTCTGGGCAGCGCTCATTTATTCCATCTTCGGCACCATTCTGGCCGCGCTTATTGGGCGGCCGCTCATCAGTCTGAACTTCAACCAGGAGCGCTTTCAGGCGGATTTCCGTTTCAGTATGATGCGCTTGCGTGAAAACAGCGAGAGTATCGCGCTGTATGGCGGCGAGACCGAAGAGCACCATCACTTCTTACAGCGCTTTGCCAATGTATATGCTAACTATTGGCGGATTATCTGGCGCTCCATGCGCCTGAACTGGTGGGTATCAGGGTATGGTCAGGCCGCCATTATTTTTCCAATCTTGGTGAGTCTGCCAGCCTATTTTGTGAATAGGGCGATTGGTATCGGTGGGTTACAGCAGATTGCTGCGGCTTTTGGTCAGGTGCAAGGCGCGTTGTCCTTCATCGTCAGCAGTTACAGCAGCCTCGCCAACTGGCATGCGGTGGTCGATCGGTTGCGTTTTTTTGAGCGGTCTATGGATGAGGTGCGGATCATCCGTGAAACCCATTACCAGATTGAACGCAAAGACGGCCCGCGACTGCTCGTGAAAGATCTCAACGTGCGCCTGCCCGATGGCCGGGAGTTGATTCATCGTTTGGATATGGATGTGCAGCGTGGGCAGCGTTTGCTGATCATGGGCCCATCCGGCAGCGGAAAAAGCACGCTGGTACGTGCTTTGGCGGGTATTTGGCCCTTTGGCGAAGGGGTCGTGCAAATGCCCCAGGGCGACCATCCTCTCTTCTTGCCGCAGAAACCCTACCTGCCATTGGGTACTTTGCGTGATGTGCTGGTGTATCCCTTCGGAGTGCCGGGGGTCAGCGATGTCCAGTTGCAACAAGTGCTCCATCTGGTCGCTATGGATGCACTGGTCGACAAGTTGGAAGATGCTCGTTTGTGGGCCCATGTATTGTCTTTGGGTGAACAGCAGCGCTTGGCCTTTGCCCGCATTCTGTTACAGAAGCCCCAGTGGGTGTTTTTGGACGAAGCCAGTTCCGCACTGGATGAACCAGCAGAGGATGCGCTCTACCATATGCTCGTCGAGGCGCTGCCAGAAACCGCCATCATCAGCGTGGGTCACCGCTCCAGTCTGTTGCGGCATCATCAGTATTGTTTGCGTCTGCAAGGAGACGGGCGTTGGCACCTGGAGACCGTTGTTCATCCCGTCTCTGGAGGACAAGAGCCGGTACCGATCTGATGCTGGCAGCCGGAAAGAACACCTTGTTTTACTCTTATCCATCCTGCTGGTTTTAAAGGAGATGAAATATGGCCATGACCGCAAAAGATTTGCCGGTTGGTGGGGCAATGCCCGAATTCTGCCTGCCCATCGGGGGTCAGACAGGACAATGGTGCAGCACGCAGGCGCGGGGCAAG
This sequence comes from Acidithiobacillus ferriphilus, assembly GCF_028215975.1. Lineage (NCBI taxonomy): Bacteria > Pseudomonadati > Pseudomonadota > Acidithiobacillia > Acidithiobacillales > Acidithiobacillaceae > Acidithiobacillus > Acidithiobacillus ferriphilus. The sequence continues at coordinate 1,804,593 of NZ_CP116458.1, read as the reverse complement.
CCTTTGCTGGTGCTTTTTATCTGTAATCACTGTCCCTATGTAATCCATATCAGTAAGCGTTTAGGCGAGTTGACGACGCAATGGCAGCAGCAGGGCGTGCAGGTGGTGGGTATCAACAGCAACGATGCCGTAACTTATCCCGACGATGCTTCGGAAAAAATGCCTGCAGAGGCCCGACGCGCCGGGTATTCCTTCCCTTATTTGTTTGATGGAGAGCAAAGTGTAGCCAAGGCTTTTAATGCGGTGTGCACGCCTGATCTGTTCCTTTTTGATGCGGCGGGCGCGCTGTTTTATCACGGCCAGTTTGATGCGAGTCGTCCCAAGAATGATTTGCCGGTGACGGGTGAAGATTTGGCGGCGGCGGTTGCGGCGGTGTTGGCGGGGGCCGAGCCGCCAGCTAAAGTGCTGCCCAGCGTTGGTTGCAGTATCAAATGGCGGCCGGGTAACGAGCCGGAGGACTGGGTATGAGTGCGCAGGGTCTTTGCGCCGTGGTGACCGGTGCCTCTTCCGGCATCGGGACGGCTGCGGCGCGTGCGCTGGCAGCACAGGGATACCGGGTGATTCTTGGTGCCCGGCGCTTGGAGCGTTTGCAGGCGCTGGCGACCGAGTTGGGAGGGGAAGCCGTTTTTCTGGACGTAAGCGATGCGGCTAGTGTGGCTGAATTTGCGGCTCAGCTACCATCCGGAGTCGATGTGCTGGTCAATAATGCGGGTGGTGCGCTGGGGCTGGAATTCCTTGCGGACTTAAATGAGGCCCATTGGCAGGAAATGTGGCAGAGCAATGTTCTCGGCCTTGCGCGCATGAGTAAAGCGCTCTATCCCCATCTGCTGAAAGCATTTTCCGGAGTTGGTCACGTGGTGAATATCGGTAGTGTCGCTGCCCACGAAACCTATGCCGGTGGTGGTGGTTATACGGCCTGTAAACATGCCGTAAAAGCGCTTACGGAGACTATGCGCGCGGAATGGCTGGGTCAGCCTCTGCGGGTGACGGAAATTGATCCTGGTCTGGTGGAGACGGAATTTAGTCTCGTGCGCTTCGACGGCGACGCAGAGCGGGCCGCCAGCGTCTATGCCGGCATGAAACCTTTGGTGGCTGCAGATATTGCCGACGCCATCTTATGGGCGGTGACGCGGCCTGCGTATGTGAATATTGACGAAATTATCATTAAGCCACGGGATCAGGCACGGGTAGGAATGGTGCATCGGCGTTGATGCCGGTTTGCTCCGGATGGAGGGGCTACGTTGGCTTCTCAAGAAGAACCACCTGTGCAGCCCATTCAATGACGATCAGTGAAAAATGGCGTGCAATAAACCAGTGGCCGACTGTTGCTTTTTTGCGACAAGGTGGGTGGGGTTATGGCTTTGACGCTGCCGACGTAGACGCAGCAAGCGCTTTTGCAGCTCACGTTTGATGCGTTGCCGCTCGTGGCCCGCCATGAACGATGCGTAGCTAGGGAAGCTGCGTACCCGGCGTAAGGCGGCCAGAAGATTCGCGGTGCTGTCCATATTAGTCTCCGTTGCTTTGCTCTGATGAATATAAGAGCTATAAGCAATAACCATGCCAAAAAAATAAGTCATTATAATTATGGGGTAAGTGTTTTCCGGCAGATCAGCCGAGGGGAGTTTGTCACATTTAAACGACAATGCTTCGTCGCGCTGCTGCTGCAGTGGAGATTGGTCTAATAACAGGGCTGCTTTTTGCTACTTTGGTTGGCGTCGCAAAAAGCCCCCAGGCCCCGCAGCGGTTTTACATCAATGGCGTCGGAAAGCGTCGAGGACCAGTATCACGGCACCGATGGAAATGGCACTGTCGGCGATGTTGAAGTAGGGCCAGTAGAGGCTACCCCAGTGGGCGCCAATAAAATCGACCACATAGCCCAGGCGGATGCGGTCAATCAGGTTGCCGACTGCGCCGCCGAGAATCAGTGCAAGGGATATGGCGGTCCAGGTGGAGCCGGGCTTGAGCCGTCGCAGGATGGCGACGATGACCGCGACCACGAGCAGGGCGATGCCGATGAGCAGCCAGCGTTGCCAGCCGCCAGCTCCCGCCAGGAAGCTGAAAGCGGCACCGGTATTGTGGATCAGGCGGAAATTGAGCAGGCCCGGAATGATGATAATACCTTGTCCCACTCGCCAGATGTGGCTCAACCAGAGCTTGACGCCTTGATCCAGCAGAATGACCCCGAGCGATAACCATAAATAACGCAGCATCAGCAGAACTCCCGTGTTTCACCGGGTAAGGCGAGATTTTCGACACAGCGGTCGCAAATATCCGGATGCTCGGGATGACGACCCATGTCCGGGCGACGATGCCAGCAGCGCGCGCACTTTTGGGCGTCACTGGGCCGGACCTGAATGGCGATGCCGGGGATGATATCGCTGCATCCTTCCGGACGTTCTCCATAGGGGTGCAGGGCGCACGCGGAACTCAGCAGGAAAAAGCGCAGTTCCTCGCCGAGTGGTGCAAGAAACTCATGCCAGTCGCTGTTGGCGTAAAGGGCGATTTCGGCATCCAGACCCGAGCCAATCTTTTTTTCCTGACGCAGGGGTTCCAGCGTGGCATTGACGGCGTCCCGCAACCGATTGAGCCGCTCCCAACGTACATCCAGTGCTTTACTGTCGGCAGCTAGTGTAATTTTCGGATATTGCGCAAAGAACACGCTGGGGGACGAGCGATTGCCCATCTCGTTCCAGATTTCTTCAGCGGTGAAGCTCAGGATGGGGGCCATCCACACCACCATGGCTTCGAGCATCTGCCAGAGTACCGTCTGCGCCGAGCGCCGCGCCCGCGAGGCGGCGGGCGTGGTGTAGAGACGATCCTTGAGTACATCCAGATAGAGCCCGCCAAGATCCACTGAGCAGAAGTGATGCAGGCGCTGCTGGACGCGGAGGAATTGATACTCGCTATAGGCCGCGCGGATTTCCTCCTGCAGGAGCGCGGTGTGGGATAGCATCCAGCGGTCCATTTCCAGCAGTTCCGCTGTGGGCAGAGCGTCCGTGGCCGGATTAAAGTCGTGGGTGTTGCCCAGCATATAGCGGGCCGTATTGCGGATGCGCCGGTAGCTGTCGCCCAGTTGCTTGAGGATGGTGTCGGAGATGGGGATCTCGCTGCGGTAGTCTTCCGAGGCCACCCAGAGGCGCAGTATGTCCGCGCCGTAGCGGTCGATGATCGTCTGCGGAGCTATGACATTGCCCACGGATTTGCTCATCTTCCGACCTTCGCCGTCGACGGTGAAGCCGTGGGTAAGCACCGCTTTGTAGGGTGCCCGTCCGCGGCTGGCGACGGACTCCAGCAGGGAGGATTGGAACCAGCCGCGATGCTGATCGGAGCCTTCCAGATAAAGATCCGCGGGACTGTGCAGTTCGGGGCGTCGCTCCAGTACAAAGGCGTGGGTGGAGCCGGAGTCGAACCAGACGTCGAGAATGTCCGTGACCTTATGGAAATGCTCATGGCCGCAGTTACCGCAGTGGGCATCTGCGGCCAGAAAATCGCTGTCCGGCTGGTTGAACCAGGCATCGACCCCGCCCGTCTCCACCGCCTGGGCGACACGCTCAAAAGTGTCGGTATCGCGCAGGGGTTCGCCGCACTGGGCACAGGAGAAGAGTGCGACGGGTACGCCCCAGGCCCGTTGCCGGGAGATGCACCAGTCCGGACGCTGGTTGACCATGCCAGCGATGCGGTCTTTGCCCCAGTCGGGAATCCAACGGGTGGCGTCGATGGCCTCGATAGCTTTCTCGCGCAGGTCATTGGCGCTCATGCTGATGAACCACTGGGGTGTGGCGCGGAAGAGCAGGGGGGTCTTGTGGCGCCAGCAATGGGGATAACTGTGGCGGATTTTTTCAAAGTGGAGCAGGGCGTTGCGCTCGCGCAGCAGGGCCGGCACTCGTTCATTGGCTTCCTGCACGGTGATACCTCCCAGACCCAGGGGCAGACCCTCTTTGAAGCGGCCGTTGCCGAGTAAGGGGCTGTCTACGGGCAGGTGATAGCGCCGGGCCGCTTCGTAGTCATCCACGCCGTGGGCGGGGGCGGTATGTACGCAGCCGGTACCCGCCTCCAGGGTGACATGCTGACCGAGAATGACCGGCACTTCGCGATCCAGGAAGGGATGCCTGAGTTGGAGACCTTCCAGCACCGCACCGGCGAACTCCGCCAGTACTTCTGCTTCCGGGTGGCCATAGCGGGCGAGGGTGCTTTCTGCCAGATCCGCGGCGAGGATCAGATGTTGCTTGTCGGCGCGCAGCAATACGTAAGTATATTCCGGGTGCAGGGCGACCGCCTGATTGGCGGGCAGGGTCCATGGTGTGGTTGTCCAGATCACCACGCTGGCCTCTGCAGGTTCAGCGAGGCCAAGGCGTTGGCTCAGGTTGGCGGCGTCGGCGACGACGAAGGCGACGTCGATGGAAGGATCGCTGCGATCCTGATATTCCACTTCCGCCTCTGCCAGGGCGCTGCCGCAATCCACACACCAGTGTACCGGCTTGGCACCGCGTACCACCTGGCCCTTCACCGTCAAGCGACCGAGTTCCCGCAGAATGTTAGCTTCGGCCGTGAAGTGCATGGTCAGATAGGGTTTCTCCCAATCCCCGATAATACCGAGGCGCTCGAAGCCCTGACGTTGCCCGGCAATCTGGCTTTCCGCATAAGCACGGCAGGCATTGCGGAAGGCCTGGGCGCTGACTTTTTCGCCGGGACGTCCCAACTCTTTTTCTACCTGAATCTCAATAGGCAGCCCGTGGCAGTCCCAGCCCGGCACATAAGGTACCCGGAAACCCTCACTCAGCTTGCTCTTGTTGATTATGTCCTTGAGTACTTTGTTGACCGCATGGCCGATATGAATATTGCCGTTGGCGTAAGGTGGACCATCATGCAGGATGAATGCCGGACTTTCGGCACGCGCTTTTTGCAGCGTTCCGTAGAGGTTATGCTCCTGCCAGCGGGCCAAGGTCGCGGGTTCGCGCTCCGGCAGTTTTCCCTGCATGGGGAATTCGGTTTTGGGAAGGTTAAGGGTCTGCTTATAGTCCATGATTATTCAGGGTCCTGGGGATGTTCGGCGAAAAAGTTTCGGGTGTTCACGACGTCATTGTCGATGGCGGCCTTAAGGGTGTCGAGGTCAGCATATTTCTCCTCGTCCCGCAGCTTGTGGTGCAGTTCTACGGAAACCTGCTGTCCATAGAGATCGGGGCTGTCCGCATCCAGGCAGTGGGCCTCCAGTACCATCTGCTTACCGCCGACGGTGGGGCGCAGGCCGATACTGATGGCAGCGACCCAGTTTCCTTGTGGGCTCAACAGACGTCCGGCAAAGATACCTTTGACCGGCACCGGCCGGCGATTCAAGGGGATGTTGGCGGTGGGAAAGCCCAGTTCCTGACCCAGATGGTCGCCATGTACGACGCGGCCGCAGAGGGCGTAGGGACGCCCCAGCCAGGCCGCTGCCTGTGACAATTTGCCCGTCTGCAAAAAGACGCGGATACCGGTGCTGCTCACCCGTTCACCGTCGAGCAGAAAAGGGGGCTGTTCTTTCACCAAAAAGCCATACTCCCGCCCGAAGCGGCGGAGCATGTCCAGATCACCGCGCCGTCCAGCCCCAAAGCGGAAGTCGTGGCCGACGCTCAGCAGTCCGCAGCGCAATCGTTTGACCAGTATCTGAGTAATGAAATCTTCAGCGGACAGGTTGGCCAATGCCTGATTAAAAGGCAGGCAAGTGATGTTCTGTACCTTGTTTTGGAGGAGCGCTACCACCTTCTCGCGCAGGCTGCTGAGGCGCGGTGGCGCGTCCGTACCGCGAAAAAACTCTCGGGGGAGGGGCTCGAAAGTGAGGACCGCCGTCGGTAGCCCGCTTTCCTGCAGAGTCCCCAGTAATGCCTGATGGCCGCGATGCACCCCATCGAAATTACCGATGCTGACCGCCTGGGTTGCATCGGCGGTATGGGTAATACGGTGATGGAGCGAGGGGAAGGGGTGCATGCGCCTCAGTGAATCCGGGTTTGCCAAAAATGCCGTCATCTTAGCGTAAAAATGTGGATTACCCTAGATTGCACCAGGGTCCGAACGAGTGTGGCTTTAAAGAGCGCGAGCGGCAGGGTATGCCATCGCCCCTCACCGCTTTTCTCCCGCGCCGGAAAGCGCCCAGTCGGGCTGGTGCTCCGTGCAGGGTAAAGACCCTGATTTGACCGGGTCGTTGGATGGCGAAGACGGTATCGCCATGTCCGTGTAGTCCGTCGGAATCAGGCACGAGGCGACCTCTGCCGATACCAGTCGCGCAGTTCGTGAATGCCCAGCCACCAGGCACCCGCCAGATACAATGTGGCGGCGAGGAGTGTCAGGCTCAGCACGCGCAACAGCCGCTCCCAGAGGGACAGTGATAACCAAAGTGCTGTGTTGCCGCGCAAAAGCAATAAGACCATGCCTAGAACCATCGCTAATCCGGTGGATTTCAGCAGAAGCATCGGCCAGCCGGGTTGCGGCTGATACAGTCCGTCGCGACGCAAACGACGCCAGAGTAAAAAGGCGTTGACCAGCGCGGCGCAGCTCGTCGCGATGGCTAAGCCCAGTTGTTGCAGTGGCCACGCCAGGATAAGGCTGATACCCATGTTGACCGCGACACTGATCATCCCGAAACGCATCGGCGTGCGGGTATTCTGATGGGCATAAAAGGCAGGTGCGAGCACTCGTGCGGCAATGATCGGCAAGATGCCGAGCCCGTAGCCAATCAGACTGAGGGTACTTTGCCAAGCATCCTCAGCCGTATAGGCCCCATAACGAAACAGGCTGATCAGTAAAGGTTGGGCCAGGATGAGCAGACCGACGGTGGCGGGCAGCCCGATGAGCCATGTGAGGCGCAAGGCCCAGTCCAGGGTTTTGGGGAATTGCGGCGAGCGCTCTGCCGCCTGTCGTGAGAGCAGCGGAAGCACTACTGTCCCCAGCGCCACTCCGAAGACGCCCAGGGGAAACTCCACCAGACGATCAGAGTAATACAGATAAGACACCACATTTGCCCCCACCAAGGAAGCGAGAATAGTGTTCAGAAACAGATTGATCTGTGCTACCGATGCCCCGAATGCCGCCGGTCCCATGAGTCGCAGCACTTTGCCCACGCCGGGATCACGGCGCCGTAAGCGTGGCCGGTGCAGATGCCCGACCTGTCTGAGGGTGGGCAGTTGAAACAGCAACTGCAGCACCCCGCCGATGAAAACTCCCCAGGCCACGGCTATAGCGGGTTGTTGAAGGTGCGGCGCCCAGAAGACCGCCGCTGCGATAATGCTCAGATTCAAAAAGACCGGTGTAAAGGCGGGTACCGTAAAACGTCCGTAGGTGTTCAGCACACCACCGGCCAGTGCCACCAGAGAGATGAAAAAGAGGTAGGGAAAGGTGATGCGCAGCAGCTCTACGGTGAGGTGAAATTTGTCCGGGCTGTCCGCAAAACCGGGGGCGATGGCATAGACAACGGCACTGGCCCCCAGTATCCCCACGATGGTGACGACTGCCAGGGTGAGGGTCAGCCAGCCTGCTACGTCCGCGACAAAGGCTCGGGTTTCCTCGACGGAGCGGGTGGCCCGATACTCCCCCAGCACTGGGACGAATGACTGGGAGAAGGCGCCTTCACCGAAGAGACGTCGGAATAAATTCGGGATACGGAAGGCGACAAAAAACGCATCGGCTATTGCGCCAGCACCGAAGAGCCTCGCCAGAATCACGTCGCGAGCAAAGCCCAACAGGCGTGACAGCATGGTATTGCTGCCTATTTTGAGCACGCTGCGCAGGGGGGGGGGGCTGCTCATGGCGAGGTAACCGTCAGGTGGGGAGGGTTCATCGTTGGATGATGGCACGCGGCTGAGGGTGCGCCAAGAGCACGCGCAGTATGTCGACAAGTAATGTAGCCATTTTATAGGGTGGCCTGGCGTCTTCTTGGCAGTGGCCACGCGCCATAGTCCACCAAGTTGGTGGACTATGGGTTTGCGCTATTGTCCAGCAAGGCATTGACGGCTTCGAGATCCGCCATATTGATTTGACCAGAGGCAGCCTTAAGCTGTACCCGCGCTATTATCTGATTATAGAACGCCACATTGTAGTTCTGCTCGGCGCGGATGTAATCCGTGGCCGTCTGCAGCAGGTCGATGATGGAGCGGGTACCCACCTCATAGCCTTTGCGCGTGCCTTCCAGGGAAACTTTGGCCGAGGCGGCGGTTTCCTTGGCGGCGCGTAATTGTGCCACGCTGTCCTTGAGGTTGAGGAAGGCGGTCTGGGTATTGAGCGTGACTTCATCGCGGACACTGGCGACGTGATCAACACCGGCGATGGTCTGCGCCTGCGCCTGTTGTACGGAGGCAGAGGTGTGTCCGCCCTGATAGAAGGGTACGGAGAGGTTGAGACTCACCCCGGCCTGATTCATGGCCATGCCGGGGAAGGGGCTACCCAGGGAGTGTTGTGCGATACCCTGAAGATTCACCACCGGCCAGCGCGCACGGCGGTTATATTCGACTTGGTCATGCGCGGTTTGCAACTGCGCTTCCGCCTGACGCATCAGCGGTTGATCTTTGACGGCACTCTGTACCCAACGGGTCATATCGTCGGGCTGGGGACCCATGGCCTCGTAATGCCCCAGGTTGTCGAGCATGCCAATGGGATGATGGGTGAGTCGTTGCAGGCGGCGCTGGGCAATAGCGACCCCGTTGCGGGCCTTGATGAGATCGGCTTTGGCGGCATCAAGGCGGGCTTGTGCCTCACGTACGGCAATGATGTCCCCGGTGCCGATTTTCAGGGTGGCGTCTGTCTGTTTGTAAATACTTTCGAGCAGCGATTTCTGTTTTTCGGCGACGTGTTTCTGGGCCTGGGCCTCCAGTACGCCGAAGTAGGCCTGAGCCACCTTCAAAGCCAGTTGTTGCTCGGTATAAGTGAGAGCTGCGGCGCTGGCCTGAATCTCGGTGTCGGCTTGCTTAAGTGCTGTCCATGCCTGACCATCAAAAACGGATTGGGTAATGTTGACGCTATAGTTGTCGGACAGGTAAGCGCGATTGATGGGTCCAGCTCCAAAGCCGGTGATGTCGGCGGTGTTAAAGCCAACACCAGCACCGGCGCCCACATGGGGGAGCAGGGCGGAGCGGGCGAGGGGTTTGTCCTGCATCTGAGCCGACAGTTCGGCGCGGGCCTGCGCCAGTATCGGATCTGTCTGGTAGGCCTGCTGATAGGCCTCAACGAGGCTTTCCGCCCCGGCGGGCGTCGCGCCCAGAATCAATACCGCCATGAGAAGCGAAAGACGTGGGGGAAGACGATCTGCGCGCATGGGAATGACCCTATCGTGACGGTAAGGCCACAAGATACTGACCGCTCGGTCAGTCGTCAAGGAAGAATCCCGCGGTGATGTGCCCCAAGCGGCATCCGGGAATGGGCAAAATCACGCTTCTCCCTTATGCTGATGCTCCCGTTTCAGTGGACGCCGCTCTGCTTATGTCTCACTCTGTACTGACCCAATGTGTGGTGCCTTATCCTGAGAATGTCGTCACGGTGTTTGCGCCACTCGCCTCAACGCCCTGGTCTTTCTTTCTGGATAGTAGCGCGACGGCGTCCCCGCAGGGGCGTTACAGCATGCTGGTGACGGCACCGCGCCAGCGTCTGTGGCAAGAGGCGGGGCGGCTTTGGATTGCCGATGGGGATGGCCCCGCGCGGCGCTCGGCGCTTTCGCTCTGGGAGGCGTTGCGCGAGTCGGTGACGAGGCTCCCCAATGCCGCTTCTCTGCCCGCAGAATTACCGTTCGCAGGCGGGGCGCTGGGTTATCTGGCCTATGATTTCGGGCTGGCGGGGCAGGGTATTCCGCAGCCTCCTACACAGTCTCTTTCTGAAGCGGCCTTCGGTATCTATGATACGGCGCTGCTGGTCGACCATCATGGGCGTAAGGCCTGGCTTTGTGCGCCCGAAGACCGGATGGCGCAGGCACTCGCGGAGTGGCAGCCACGCCTGGCTCGCGCGACGGTATATTCCCCCGATCCATCTTTCCAGGTGCAGGGGCCGGTGCAGCCGCTTTGGAATCGCAGCGACTATGCCGCAGCTTTTGGCCGGGTGCAGGACTATATCCGGGCGGGTGACTGCTATCAGGTGAATCTGGCCCAACCTTTCGCCGTCCCGCACGCAGGATCGCCATGGTCGCTTTACCAGCGACTGCGGACGGTCAATCCGGCGCCTTTTTCGGCATATTTGTCCCTGCCCCAGGGCGCGGTGCTGAGTTTTTCCCCGGAACGGTTGCTGCGGGTTCAAAAAGATCGTTTGCAGGTCCGACCCATCAAAGGGACACGTCCGCGCCTGGAGGATCGGCAGGAAGACCAGCGGATGGCACAGGCTCTTTTGGCCAGTCCCAAGGATCGCGCCGAGAACGTGATGATCGTCGATCTGTTGCGCAACGATCTGGGGCGGGTGGCAGCGACGGGCTCGGTGCAGGTGCCGCAACTCTGCGCGCTCGAATCTTACGTCCACGTTCATCATCTGGTCAGCGTGGTGGAGGCGCGCTTAGCACCGGGACAGGATGCATTGAGTGCGTTGGAGGCCTGCTTTCCGGGGGGGTCCATTACCGGGGCTCCCAAACGCCGCGCCATGGAAATCATCGCGGAGTTGGAAGTCGGCGCGCGCGGCCTGTATTGCGGAAGTATTGGTTATCTGGATCAGCGCGGCCGCCTGGATATGAATATTGCCATTCGCAGTATGACGGCGGTTCAGGGTGATCTGCGCTTCTGGGCGGGGGGCGGCATCGTCGCGGATTCTGATCCGGATGCGGAGTATCAGGAGACGCTGGATAAGGTGGCCATATTTCATCGCGAGCTTGCAGCATTGGCGGGAGGGGAATGATGGCGTTTGTCATGGTGGCCCCATCTGGCATAGAGTCGCTGCCAGTCTTGACCGCAAGAAACTGAATATGTCCGAAGAAAACAAAAAACGTCATACCCATTGGCAATTGTTGCTGCAGATCGTCTTTACGGTCGGCATTCTGTTTTGGCTCCTGCATAACACCGACTGGCAGGATCTTGGTCAGCGTTTTGCGGGGCTCCGCCCGTTGTGGTTTGTCGCGGCCGTGTTGTCCTACGCCATGAATCTGTCGGTGTCTGCCATACGCTGGCGCATTATTCTCATGGCGATGGAGCGCTCCGCGCCCATGCTCTGGCTGCTGCGGCTGAACTGGGTGGGCGCCTATTTCAATCAAGTACTACCGGGTTCCGTGTCCGGTGACGTGATCCGTGCCTGGTACACCCGCCATCAGATCCACTCCATGCCGCTGGCGCTGGCCGCAGTATTCGGAGACCGCTTCATGGGTTTGGGGGCGCTCATCGCCATCGCTGCCGTGGCCTTTGTGCTGGGCGGTGCGCGGGTGGGATTGTTGCCGCAGATGGGCTGGACGATCGGGATTCTGGTCTTTGCCTACGTCCTGATTGTATTTTTGATTCTGAGCCCATTGCTCAACGTTCTGGAAAAATTTGCGGGTAGGCTGGGTGAAAAGCTGCACGACATTCGTCTGGGAATGGCGGCGCTGCTGCGTCATCGTCTGGCCCTCGGGGGCACGATTGTGCTCTCCTTTGTGGTACAATTTTTTTCCATCCTGACTTTCTGGCTGCTCGCCCGTGCCTTGGGTGAAGCCCCCGACGCCGTGGCGGTCTGGGTGGTCTGGCCGGTGATCAGCCTTTTTCTGGCCTTGCCCATCTCTTTCGCGGGCTGGGGACTGCGTGAGGGGTTGATGGTGTTTTACCTGTCTTACCTGCACATGGGGCATGAACAGGCACTGGCGCTCTCACTTTTGCTGGGCTTCACCGTCGTGCTGACCAGTCTGCCGGGTGCGCTGCTCTGGATTGGGCTGCATCGCCACCATCAGGCGCCGCCGGATTTGAAAAAACCGCCCGCCTCGCGTTAAACTGCGCGTCTTGCTGGCGTAGCTCAGACGGTAGAGCTACTGATTTGTAATCAGTGGGTCATCGGTTCGATTCCGGTCGCCAGCACCAAATAAAACAACAGGTTAAGTTTATTTCCCATCCACCTTATTTTTCTGTGTGACGAATTTGTGCCACAGTTCCGAACCGACTGAAGGGCCACATTCTCCACGAAGCCCAAGTGTGTCGAAGATCGTGCCAACGGAACCAGGCTGAATGTCGGCCCTGCTCAGCGCCTTGTACCACGCCTTTGTGGTTACGTCGGTGACCGGATGCCCATCATACGTGAACACGTACTTAGGATTTTGGCCCAATCGACGACGAAGCACGGTAATAGCGACGCTACCCAGGGGCACACCGATGGCCTTCCGTGATTTCGCCTGATCTGGATAGATCCATGCCAGCTTTTTCGACATATCTATTTGTGACCGCTGCAGCTCCATAACATTACGCCGGCGAAGGCCGGTCGCTTGCGAAGAACCACCTTACCATGAGCATCCACCTCATGTACCTGAAACACGTTCTTCGCCAGACCCATACCGATGGTCTTGATTTCCATTTGAGCTACTCCTGCTGTCTGCATGGTCGATGGAATCCCCACTATGGCATATCCGTGCCGTCATGGGTGGGGGGCGTCCATTCCGTTGCTTCTCGTCTAGCTTGGGCGCGGAGCGGATGTTTGTGGGCCAATTACGCCGTGTCACTGGAGGTCATCCCCGCCCTCATTCTGCGACCGCCGCTCTTGGGGAAGTGAACGACGGGGCTTCCGCACTGCAAAGCTGGAGGTGGCGCTTCCCTTGAATCGTCCCACGGCAACCAGAATCAGCGCAAGCGCGACAAAACCCATCAACACCTCCAGGGCATTCGCCAAGGCTTGCCCGTAGCCCAGTTCAGCCGCATTGATGAACTGATAGGGGTAAACACCGGACAGGGCGCCGCGCGTCATTGCATACATAAAATAGAAGACCGGGTAGAGCATCCAGGCGAAAACACTCGTCCAGCGCGCATTCGCTTTCGGGATGGCAACCCACCAGTAGACCAGGAAGAGCGACGGCATGACATAATGGAGAAGCATATCGGCCACGAGTTGGAGCCCTTCCGGATGCCATAGATGTTGCAGGAGCAGGGCGTAGGCGATACCCACCAGGGCGATGCTTGCCGCAATACCTGTATTCACTCCCGGCCGCGTAAAGAATTCGGCAACGCTGGACCGTACCCGCAGCAAAGAGGCGGTCAGCGCCAACGCCACCAGAAAGTTCGTCAGGATGGTGAAGAAACTGAAATAGATGACCAGCCCGCCAAACACGCCCTTACCATGCGCGATGGACAATTGCAGGGACAGGTAGAACTGTAGCGCGAGGGCCATCCAGCCAAGTCCTGCGGACGTGGCCACGAACGGTTTGAACCGGTGTCCACGTGTCACGCCCACCTGCGAAGGAGACCCGTTCAATGTCGCATCCCCTGCAGACCATCCACGAGTACCCTATCCGCCAAATCCACACGGATAAAACCCAGCCGGGGATATTCCATATCCATGATGGTGAACAAGGTAATAGAGGGTGCCGCGGCAAAGAGAATAGTCTGTAGCCAGGATATCTTGGGACTGGAGGCCATGCCGTAGCCCGCGAGCAGGGCGGCTATCAGCGCCACGCCGAATAATAGGATGAATATGACCAGGGGCGGGTGGGTACGCGCAGCAACCAGTCGCGTTGTAGTTATGTCGAATGTCGCATTGAGCGCCGATGCCGTCAGACTGATAATGGCCGCGTTATTCGTGGTAAGGGCGGCCTGCAATTTGATGTTCTGCAGATAAGCCGAATGTGCGGCTGAGGATACCACCGGGGCCTTGTAGGTATCCAGCCATGCCTGTAAATACTCCCGAAATAATGAACGCAAGGGCGCTTGGGCGGACTTGGGCAGCAGGTCCGGGCGCAGATAGACGGTGCCCCTCCTTCTCTGTCGTTGGCCGAGATGATAACCAAAATATATGGAAACAATGAGAAGAACAAAAAGGGGCACGGAAAACATCCATATTTTCATTGCGGTAATCATCCCTATCCCCTCAACTCCATATGGCTTCCTGGTTGTCGACCAGTCCGACTCGGAAAGCTTCCTTTAAGACAAGCATGATGTGTGACTTTGCGATCTTATATGCGCATTGGTCGAACTCTGGTCGCTGGGAATAATACCATGAATGGCCGGTTGGGTCGGATGATGTCACTTTCTTTCCGCTGCTGAATGACCGCAAACAGTCTGATACCGCCCTTTCCGGCAGTGATGAGAGAATGACCCTCTACTTCGCCTTATATGGCGAGATTGTGTCATGCAAGCCAAAGACCGTTCAACCGCTCCGTCCTCCGCACTCTGGAATAAGGACAAGATCGCCGGCCAAAAACGCCCTTTCAAGTTGCAAAAGGTCTGGGCTATCCGGATTCGTCTGCAGTTGGCGTCCGGAACCCGTGACCTCGCGCTTTTTGACCTCGCCATCGACAGTAAGCTGCGTGGCTGCGATTTGGTGGCTCTCCATCGATCTGGATCCTGCCGAGTATGGCACCCACACCCTGCGCCGCACCAAGGCGACGCTGATCTACAAGCGCACCAAGAATCTCCGGGCGGTTCAGCTCTTGTTGGAACACACCAAGCTCGAAAGCACCGTCCGCTACTTGGGCATTGAAGTGGACGACGCCCTGGAGATCGCGGAACAAATGGAGGTATAGGCAGGACCATGCCTTGAGATAGTGCAATAGAGGCCCTATCCTGAGCCTATGATGACGTATCCCCCGGTGGATGATTGGCGCGTGCGCATCAATGGTCGAGAGCCCCATCCGTTGCCTCACGTCCACGTCCAATTCCGGGATGGATCACGGGTATCCTTGGCCATCGAAATCGGGGAGTTGCTCTCAGGCTTTGTGACACCACGGAAGCGATTGGTTCCCGTGCGCGCTTGGATAGCGGCGCGTCGGGAGACGTTGCTGGCGGAATACCGGAGGCTGAACCCATGAACCATGCACCACAAATTCGCAAAGCCGAGATCACCGGGCCATTCCAGGTCACCATCGAATGGTCGACTGGAGAGACCTTTGTGACAGACCTGAGCAGCACCACTGGTCCCAAGCGGGAAGGAGACCCCTTTGCCGCTTTCCACGATCCGGCGATTTTTGCGCAGGCCCAAAGCGATGACTGGGGAGATGGCCTGAGTTGGCCGGGCGGGCTGGACCTGGGAGCAGACCAACTGTACAACCTGGGTCGCCAGCAGGCAGGCCTGCCCACGCGCGAGGACTTCGCCGTATGGATGGAGCGAAACCGGCTCAGTCTGAATCAGGCCGCCCAGGCTATCGGTATGACCCGCCGCATGATTGCCTACTATAAAAGTGGGGCTAGACCCATACCGAAGACGGTTTGGCTGGCCTGCATCGGCTACGAATCCTTGCAACACGAGGCCGCATGATCCAACGCGGAATGGGCGGTCATGCAGCCTAAGGAGTCGTTAATAAATTACGTGCATTTTCTTTTCGGTGAGATGACGTAATTCCACTCTCCATGGAAATCATCGCGATCAAGCTGAATGGCAGCGAATTCAGCGTCAGTGACCTTGATTCCCTTCGGGTAGGGTGTGGGGTCAATGGCGGCACGTACTTTCAACCCTTTGCTCGTGGTGGTGGCAGCGATCAAATTGACAATGACCTCGTGACTCACCAAAGGCCGCCCCCGCCAATTCATGCTGATATAGGAAAACAAGCGGTGCTCAATCTTGTTCCATTTGCTCGTGCCCGGCGGGAAGTGGCATACTCGGATCGGTAGATTCAAATCGTCCGCAAGTCCTTGTAACTCCAGCTTCCAGAGACGCACCCGCGATCCGTTGCTGCCGCCACCGTCGGCCATGATCATCAGCTCCTTGGCGGCGGGGTAAAGGGGTTGACCCATGCCCAACCACCAGCGCCGGATAGTCGCTACCGCAAAACTTGCCGTATCATGATCAGTGCCTACGCTTACCCAGCCCGCGTTCTGGGCGAGATCGTAAACCCCGTAGGGATTAGCTCGCCCCAGTTCTGCATCCACGAAGTCGTGCACCTGAACCGCCTCCGGTTCTCCCTGTGGCCGCCACTCCTGACCGGCATTTTTGTAGTTGCCGACCAGCTCTTTTTTCTTGGTGTCCACCGAAATCACGGGTTGTCCAGCATCCAATGCCTGCTGCGTCTTTTCCTGAATATACTGAAATTGCGCATCCCGATCCGGGTGGTCAGTGCCTTCCAGAGTCTTTCGATTGCCTTGCAGGCTGTATCCCAACTCCTTGAGCAGAATACCCACGGAAACATGGCTAATACGATGCCCTTGTTCGCCCAGTTCATGTGCCAATTGCTTGAGGCTCTTGCACGTCCAGCGCAGGGGTGACTGGGGATCGCCCCGTGCCGCAGGATCCACCAAACGCTCCAACGCGGCCAGTAAGTCTGGATCACGATCTACCAGTTTTTTGCGCCCACCACCGGGCCGACGAACCCGGCCTTTGGGGAGTGTATTCTCTGGATCCTTGAGTTCCTTGAGACCCGCCAGAATGGAACCTCGCGCGACCCCCGTCGCCTCGCTAACCCGTTTGACGCCACCATGGCCTAGCACCTTCGCCTCTACCGCCGCATGCAGTCGTCTTTGCCGCTCATCCAGTATCCCTTCGAGCGCTCGGTGTCGAGCTGCTATCAGTGCGTCTGCTTCCATGCCGCAAGGCTATGCCTGCCGCATAAAAAGTGCAAGTTATTTACTAATGGATCCTAAGCAGCCGTCCAGCGGCTTGACCATCGTGTTCTCAAAACTCGTCACCATGACTGGAAACCGTAGGCTGCCTACTGAGAATAATGTTCGAGAATTGCAACCTATTGATTTACTGTGCGGCAATGATCATCATTTGAAGCCTCTCGAAAACGGCCGTTGCGAGATGGGCATGTCATGCGATGCCGTTTTGTGACAGGCGCGTGACCCATGTGCAGATTGTGCGTACAATAAAAGCAATGGAAATCACCTACGACCCGGCAAAAAATGCCCACAACATTCAAGAGCGCGGCCTCAGTTTTGATCGAGCGGTAGATTTTGACTTCCACACCGCGCTCTATCGCGTGGACGACCGCCACGAGTATGGCGAGACCCGGATCCGGGCTATGGGGAAATTAGATGGTCGCTTATATGCGCTGGTCTTTGTGGAACAGACCGCCGGTATTCGAGTGATTAGTTTTCGGAAAGCGAATCGCAGGGAGATCAAGCGTTATGAAAGCAGCAGACATTCATCGGGAGTCTGAGAACGGCAATCCAGAATGCAATCCAGAATGGACGACGGAGGATTTTGCCAGTGCCCATTCGTTTAGCTCTCTGCCAGGTTCTTTGCAGGCCAAGCTATCTACGCGAGGGCCGCAGAAGGCTCCAGTCAAGGAGCGCGTTACCATGCGGCTCTCACCAGAGGTTGTTGCCCGCTTCCGGGCATCAGGTCCAGGTTGGCAGAGCCGCATTGATGCAGCGCTGAAGGAATGGTTGGAGATACACCATAGGGTGTAACAGTGCGTAGCTGAAAGTATGGGGTTTGTGGAAACTGAAACCAAGTGTTCAGAACACGTTTGCTTTACGGACAACAAAATATACGGTACAGCAAGGCCAGGCAAGAGCAGCGGAGATAACTCCAAGCACGCTGCGACAGCTGGGTATGAGGTTTATGACCATGATTAATGGGCCGTATGAGCGGACCAACTTCCACACCTGCAGCCGACGTCAAAGCCTTATCCGCCTTCTAATTACCTCTTGGACCTGCTGTCCTGGAAGGCGAGGCATCGTCAGTTGCCGTGACTGCAGCTGAAATAGTTGAAACAAACGGTTGCGCAGGTTCATTGATTTCAACGTGATATCTTTCCGCCGCACCCAGGTCTACGAACGATTGGTGGTGTAAATATACCGAGCCATAGCCAGAAGTGATGGCACATATCACTAGATAAGCAACACTATTTTGTTTCATAATTAATCCCTTCATAAAGTTAATGTGCAATTTTAGTCTGGCCTCTTGTGAACGCGGGCCAGTGTTTTAGGGCTTGGAATGGGTCCTGCCTGGTACAACCATGAGCATCATCACAGCCGCATTCGCTTCGTTACCCCGGCACAGTGTCACCGGGGCGAGGATCACGCGCTGCTGGCGAAACGTCATGCCCTCTATGAGGCGGCCAAGGCGAGAAATCCTGCGCGCTGGTCAGGTGGCACACGCAATTGGACACCCGTCGGAGCGGTAGATCTGAACCCGCAGCGGCAGGATAAAAAGGCCGCTTAAAAAATGGGAGACGCGACAACTTATGTCTTGATCCCGGCCCGTAAAAGGGTTGGAATCCTCTGGTTGATCCCCGGAGAAGAGCAAGGAAGACTGGGCTAGACAACTTAGCGCATAGAGTCTGTAAGGTAGATAAGTCCCCTTGCTTACCTTTGCCACCCCCCGTTCGGACGGTATCCGAGGTCTGCATTACACATGAGCCTGCACAGATAAGGATGAACCAGCATTGTCCGTAGATCGCCGTTTTCCATGAAGATGAAGGAAGCTGCCCAATGACTACTCCCACTACCTATGTCGGCATTGACATCGCCAAGGCCAAGTTTGATGCCGCACCCCCTATTCTTCTGTCTGGTGTGTCAGGCTACCTGAATGCGGTTGATGGGGGCATGCCGAACGTGGGGTGCCTCCGCTTGACGGGCTTGCCACAGATCGTAGGCCGCTTGTTGGGCGATCCAGACGTCGGCGCGGCCACCGTTCTCTATGCCGAGCCAGCCTTCCAGGCGCAGGGCCATTTCTGGTGAAATGGAGGCATGTCCATTCAGCACGCGAGACAAGGTGGGGCGTGTTACACCTAGTTGATCTGCTGCCTCGGTAACGGTCAAACTCAAAGCGGGCAAGATGTCGTCTCGCAGCAGGAGACCAGGGTGGGGTGGATTGTGCATTGGGCTCATAGCGTTCATCCGGGTTCAGTGATAGTCCATATAATCTACCAGGATGGCGTCGCCATCCTCGAAAGCAAAAACCAATCTCCAGTTCCCGCTGACCCACACTGCGAAGTGTCCTTGCAGAGTTCCGTGAAGTGGGTGCAGTTTCCATCCCGGTACATTCATGTCGTCTGGGGTTTTGGCGGCATCCAGGCGGGCCAGTTGCCGTGTGATCTTAGCGGCATGGTCCGGTTGAATCCCAGACTTGCTACCCGATTCATAGAAAGCTTGCAGGCCCTTGTGGCGGAAACTTTTGATCATGCCTGATTGTGTCGTGTAACGACACGAATATCAAGACCTGTCGGATATTAGGCAATTTGTATCATTGTGTCCCATCTTGCGCCCCCAATGAGAAGCCCAACAGATTGTATTTCCAGAGTTTGTCATAATAGGCCCACACAAGACAAAACAATGAAATTCCCACTCCCAGCCCCGGCAAGTACAAGGCAACTCTAGCCTATTCATACGTCCGCTGCCAGATACCGCCCTCTTAATGCGATAGTGCATTTCCTACGGATGGACCATACCTATGCCAGCGCCAGCCCCGTCGCTCCTCAGCATCACGCTGCTGCGTGAGGAGCAGGTAGTTTTGCTCTACATCCGAGTTTTCCTTGTCGAGCGCCGAAGTGGAACATAAGACGTTTCATGATTCCCGTCGATCTCTGCCTATGCCAATTGCGATGAAAACTGTGCCACAGGTAATCAAGACGTCGGCAACATTAAACGAATATGGGTTGTTGATTCCGCAGCAACTCATATTGAGGTAATCCACCACCGCACCATAGATTATTACGCGATCGAAGGCGTTGCTAAGCGCACCGCCGACGACGGCACCGGTCGCCAGCGGCAGGATCCAGCCGCGCTTGTTGCGCACCCATGCTGTCAGTCCCAGTGAGACAGCGATGGGGAACACAACAAGCAACCAGCGGCCGCCATAGTTGCTCAGGAGGCCGAAATCGATGCCGGTATTCCAGGCCATCACTAAATTGAAATAGGGCGGCCACACATGGATAGTGTGCACCGACGGTAAATCGAGCCAATGAATAATGACGACTTCGGAAAACAGGTCGAGGCTGAGGGCGATAAGTGCTGATACGGCCATCCGCAGCATGGGCATAGATAAAACTTCTCCTTTTGAACGGAGTTCTCAGCAGGTTTTAAGTGGGAATGAAACGATATGCATCAATTTGCCTTGCTGCCGCATATATAATCATAGTCAGAACCCTTAAACTTATCATCTATCCTGGTTCCCGTTGGAACTTCGGAAGATCGGGATTCATGAAATCCCAATGTGCCGCGCTGGAAGTGAATATATCAACGCTTGGATTGAACAGTGAAGGATCGTCTAGCGTGCCAGCACGTAGACCTATGAGGCCAAGATACCTCTCCGATTTTGCGAATAATTGAGAGCCACATTTAGGGCAGAATCCGCGACTAACTTTCTTACTGCTGTCAGCTATTGATTCGTAGTATTTGGCTTCCCCGGATATTTTTACGGAATCCTCTGGCATGAATATCGCTGGCGTAAATGCTCCGCCAGATGTTCTCTGGCAATCGCGGCAGTGGCAGTTCCCCAAGAAAACCGCATCCCCTGTGGCCTCATATCGAACATCTCCACAGAGGCATCCACCATGCATTTTGTTTGTCATAAGCTAGTATCCCATTAATTGTTTGTTGGAGAGACCTTTTACATCAAATCGTCTGGTAGAATTCTGTCCGTCTATCGGTAATATACTGATTCTCCTGATCCAGGCCAAGCGGTCTGGCGTGTCATGATCAGGCTAAAAGTTGCGGCTGATCAATCTGATTCTGCCGCACCCCCGTGCATTTTTCTCGAAAGCACCCAAGGTAAAGCTGTCCTCCGCTTCTCGCGTGGGGATCCCTGCGGGGACATCGTCTCCTGCAGCTATGCGGAAATACTGTGCATGCTGTTACAAGGCCTCCCGCCAAAGGGAACGGTAAGCGGCATCGTCATCCTGCCGCAATTTCCCGAATGAAGGGTGTGCAGATCATGTCGTTGCCCTTATCTGACAGGTTGGGTGCCAGCATCGTCACTCGCCTTCCCAATAGTTGAGGGATTGACTCTCACAACACACAGGGCAGCGCTAACCGCCCATTCACGGAGTTACACTCCCCCATGCGTCCGCCAGAATTCCATTGGGGTGATTATAGAATATCGATCAGCCAACGCCAGAAGAAGGTCTTTGTCTCCCGTGATGAGGTAGCCAGCACCAGACGTCTTGAGAGCGGCCAGCAGAGTGTGCAGCACCGGTTGATCCTTGTCGTCGCGCAAGT
Source organism: Acidithiobacillus ferriphilus (assembly GCF_028215975.1). Taxonomy (NCBI): domain Bacteria; kingdom Pseudomonadati; phylum Pseudomonadota; class Acidithiobacillia; order Acidithiobacillales; family Acidithiobacillaceae; genus Acidithiobacillus; species Acidithiobacillus ferriphilus. Next base: position 1,783,399 of record NZ_CP116458.1, on the reverse strand, counting down.
GCCTTGACCCTGACGGCAGGCCACTGCAATATCAAAGGCAACCCATAGAAACGCCATGTCTCAGTGTCCCATACTGACGGTTATATCTATAACCGACCCGACAAAAAATGGCGCTCGGAATGGGCGCATAAACTGTTTCTGGAGTGCTTATGGCAGCGCATGGCGAAGTGGCGGTTCTGGGGGCAGGTATTGTTGGGGTCTCCATTGCCTTGCAACTGCAGTTACGGGGTCGTTCCATCATTCTCCTGGATCAACAAGGGCCCGGAGAGGGAACGTCCTTCGGCAATGCCGGCCTGATTCAGCGCGAGGCGGTTATGCCGCACCCCTTCCCCCGTGCCCTCGCGACGTTGCTCAGCTATGCCCGTAATCAGTCGACCGAGGCTTACTACCGGGGGACAATGTTGCCGCGTCTGGCCATTCCCTTCATGCAGTACTGGTATAACTCCCAGGAAGATCGTCATCGGATGATTGCCCGGCATTATGCCGCACTGATTACCCACTGTTTGGATGACCACCTGGCTCTGGCCGGCGCGGCTGGGGTGATTGACCTGCTCCGTCCCGGTGGCTGGTTGCAGGTGCATGAAGAGCCCGAGTCTCTGGATCATGCTTTGAAAGAGGCGGCATTTAAGGCCGAAAATTTTGCGGTGGCCTACGATGCACTCGACAGCGCTCAGGTGGCGGCGATGGAGTGCAGTCTGCGCCCCGGATTGGCCGGTGGCATCCACTGGACCCAGCCGCTGGCCGTCGTTGATCCCCATGCGCTCACGCGCGCGTACCTGAACTATTTTACCAGGATGGGTGGCGAATTCCGCACCAGCGCCGTGCAGGGTGTGGAGCGCAGTTCGACGGGATGGCGCATCGCTACGGTGCATGAACCGGTCGACGCCGCCGAGGTGGTGGTGGCTTTGGGCGCCTGGTCGCCGGATGTGACTCGGCCTTTGGGCTACCACCCGCCGCTCTTTGCAAAAAGGGGCTATCACATGCACTACGCGCAGCCGGAGGCCACACCACTTTGTCACCCGGTGCTCGATGCCGACCAGGGCTATGTATTGGCGCCGATGCAGCGCGGTATCCGCCTGACGACCGGAGCGGAGTTTGCGCATAGGGATGCTCCGCCATCGGTTATTCCGCTCACCCGCGCGGAGGCGCAGGCACGTCGCTTATTGCCTGCCCTGGGCAAGCGTCTGGACGCCGATCCCTGGATGGGGGTACGCCCCTGCACGCCGGATATGCTGCCGATCATCGGTCGGGCGCCGGGGCATCCTGGGGTCTGGTATGCCTTTGGTCATTGTCATCAAGGCTTGACCCTGGGACCCACCACCGGGCGCCTGCTGGCTGAAATGATGGCGGGTGAAACGCCGTTTACCGATCCCGCACCCTATCGCCCGGGGCGCTTCTGAGCGGGTCAGCGCTGACCCTGATCCAGAAAAAACTGGTAGGCGGGGTTGGCGGTTTCCGCCACATGCGGGTATTCGAGCCGGGCGAGCAGCGATTCAAATTGCGTCATCTCGGTATCCGGCACTTCAAAACCCGCCAGTACCCGGCCCAGGTCAACGCCATTGTTGCGATAATGGAAGAGACTGATATTCCAGTGCCCGCCCAACTGGTCAAGAAATTCCATTAGCGCACCCGGACGTTCCGGAAACTCAAAGCGATAAATCCGCTCGTTCTGCGCCGCCGCGGCATGGCCACCGACCATATGACGAATATGCAGCTTGGCCATTTCATCATCACTTAAGTCCAGCGCCTCGTGGCCCGTCGTTCGTAAGCTCTCCAGCAACGCGTGGGCGTCTTCCCGATCGCGGATGGCCACACCGACAAAAATATGTGCCTGATCCCGGCGGTGCAGGCGATAGTTGAATTCGGTGACGACCCGCTGACCAATGGCCGCGCAGAAGGCACGAAAGGCTCCCGGTCGCTCCGGAATCGTGACCGCAAACAGCGCCTCGCGGGCTTCGCCCAGTTCCGCCCGCTCGGCAATAAAGCGCAGGCGATCGAAGTTCATGTTGGCGCCGGAGAGGATGGCGACCCAGGCCCCTCCCTGGCCGGAATCGGTGGCCGCCATCCGTTTGAGGCCCGCTAAGGCAAGCGCACCCGCCGGCTCCATAATGGAACGGGTCTCGTCAAAGACATCCTTGATGGCTGCGCAGATCTCGTCATTACTCACCCGCACAATCTCATCCACATATTTCTGACAGAGGGCAAAGGTGCGTTCTCCCACCTGGCGCACCGCCACGCCATCGGCGAAAATGCCGACCTGCGGCAGGGTCACCCGCATTCCCGCTTGCAATGACTGATACATGGCATCGGCCTCAAAGGGTTCAACGCCAATGATGCGAATCTCCGGCACGATGGATTTCAGGTAACCCGCCACCCCGGCGATGAGCCCGCCGCCCCCCACCGGAATGAAAATCGCTTCCAGGCCAGCACCCCGCTGGCGGAGTATCTCTGCGCCTATCGTTCCCTGTCCGGCAATGACCAGCGGGTCGTCAAAGGGTGGAATGAAGACCATGCCCGACTCGGCGATCAGCGCGTCGCAATGCGACTGCGCGTCGGAGTAGCTGTCGCCATGAAGAATGACTTCCGCACCTCGCGCCCGTACCGCATTGACTTTGATTTCCGGGGTGGTGCCGGGCATGACGATCACCGCACGGATACCCAGTTTCTGGGCAGCGTAGGCAACGCCCTGCGCATGATTGCCGGCGCTGGCGGTGATGACACCGCGTGCTTTTTCGGCGTTCGAAAGCTGGGCGATCTTGTTGTAGGCGCCGCGCAGTTTGAAGCTGAACACAGGCTGCAGGTCTTCGCGTTTGAACAGCACTTCGCGCTGCAGGCGTGCGCTCAGTTTGGGCGCCGCTTCCAGGGGCGTTTCTCGGGCCACATCGTAGACCCGGCTGCACAGCACTTCGCGGAGCAGGTTTTTCACGAAGCGTTTTCTTCCGGTGTGTGGAGTTGCATGAGTTTGCGGAATTCGGCGATATCAGGAGCGAGGGTAGCATTCGCCTTGCTTTCCATCGCCTCATAGCGCTTCAAGACTTCTTCGCCCATCTCGGTCAGATGGGCGCCGCCGCCATGGCTGCCACCCGTGGCCGTGCTGACTAGCGGTGCCAGAAAGCAGTGATTCATGGTATCCACCAGCAACCATGCGCGCCGGTAACTCATATGCATCGTGCGCGCAGCTGCGGAGATGGAGCCTTTTTCGCGAATATGGCGGAGCAGTTCGGCCTTGCCGGGGCCAACGGCGATGGCTTCTGCCAGAAGAATGCGAAGACGCGGCTGTAGATGGTCTGTCATGGGGTGCTATTCCTCTCAAAATAATCCAGCAGCGTGTTTGGCAACCAGCGCAGATGACCGGGAAAGGTTCCATCTATAAAGCCAACATGACCGCCTTGCTCGGTGATGCAACGTGTTACGGCCGGGCTTGTCTGAACATTACGCAGGCTGTTGATGGGTACAATGGGATCATCTGCGCTGTTCAGAAGCAGTGTGGGCACATTGATACGTGACAACAACGGCGCTGCGGAGCCCTCTTTCCAGAGGTGAATGGCGCCTGAGAAACCATGCACCGGTGCCGTAAAATATTCATCGAAATCATACACGCTTTTTGCCGAAAAGACCCGCGGCCAGTCCGCCAGATCCGGGTAACAGGTCTTGTAATGGCGGACGGAAGCCTTCATTTTCTGGAGAAAATACTGATTGTAGAAGCGAAAGTGACTGGATTGCAGATGCTCTGCCGTCGCGACCAGATCAATAGGGGCGCAGACGGCAGCCGCACGTTCCAGATTTTTGCGCGCCGCGTCCCCGACCTCGCCCAGATATTTGAGTAAGGCGTTACCGCCCAGGGAAACGCCGACGGCGTAGCGTGGGCGGCGCGAGAACAGTGCGCTGGCGCGCTCCAGCATCCAGCGAATCTCGGCGCTGTCACCCGCGTGGTAGCCGCGGGGCAGTAAGTTGTTTATCCCCCCGCAGCCGCGGAAATTGATAAAACAGCCCGCCCAGCCCCTCCGCCGCAGTCCCGCCGCGAGGGAGCGGGCATAATGTCCCCGCGAACTGCTCGCCAAGCCGTGAAAGAGAATAACCACGGGCGCATCGGCTGATGCGTCCACCCAGTCTACAGCGACCCGGTCGCCGTCAGGGGTTTCCCAGATTTCCCGGCGAAAATCGACAGGATCCGAGCGAGCGAAAAAGGGCGCCCATATGGTCTGAAAATCGCCACCCCTCGACCACCAGGGCGGATGAAAGGTGCGGGAAGGATTCAATCCTCTATGTAGGCGTCGTGACTGCGCAAATAAGCTTCCAGATCGTCGATGCAACTGCCGCAACCACTGCCGCAGCCCGCGTGAACCATCAAAAGCTCCATAAAGGGCAGGGGCTTGGCGCGTTGGCGCTCAAGGATTTCCTGAAAAGTGGCGGCCGAACAGCAGCAATAGGGGCTACTATCGACTTCCTCGGGGGCGGCGGACATGGCAGAACTTTCACCTCTCACAAGAATGCACTAAAGCAAAGGCATACAGTAACTATTGAGGGCATGCGGTGCAAGAGCCCGCCGCGATCCACATCAAAACTGCCGCGATTTGATGATCGGTGCTGGTATTGCCTGGTTCATGATATAAAATACTTCGCGTTGACGAAGGTTACTGGTGATGAGGACTCTTGTTAGTAAGGCCAGGACGATGCTACTTACGAAGAAAAGTTACCATGTCTGTGGGAGTCGGCGTATCATTGTCATGAAAAGTTCATGAAAATGCCGCACTATTGTCATATTTATGAGTCATAATAAGCAAGATTCATTATCGTTTTTGCACGGAGAGCCCCGTATGCTCAGCACCCAATCTCACGGCGGTACCGGTCGCGTCGCCGCCAAGAAAGAGCGCTCGTTGCGTCTCTATCTGGCGCGGCACCAGGACGAAGTAGATGCGGCACAACGATTGCGCTATGACGTATTCAGTGCCGAGTATGGTGCCCAGTTGAGTGGTCGTCCCGGGCTGGATCAGGATGAGTACGACCCTTTTTGTGAGCACCTGATTGTCGAAGATGAGGTCAGTCAGGAAGTGGTGGGGACCTATCGACTTTTCCTTCCCGAGAAGGTTGCTAGGGTGGGCCGCTATTATGCCGAGACAGAGTTTGATCTTTCACGTCTGCTGGCTTTGAATATTCGGATTATGGAGTTGGGGCGATCTTGCGTACATCCTGACTACCGTCAGGGCGCGGTTATTGCGCTGCTCTGGTCGGGGCTGGCCGAGACCATGTCGATGTGGAAAATTGATTATCTCATGGGCTGCGCAAGTGTACACAGTACCGATGGCCCGGCCCTGGGCGCCTTGTACCAGAGTCTCAATACATATCTGACGCCGCAGGAACAGCGGGTCTTCCCTCTGCGCGCCGTCCCCAATTTTGATGCGCGAGCGCAGGTGGACCCTGCCACACTGCCAAGTTTGCTCAAGGGCTATTTAAGGGCTGGAGTGCGTATCGGCGGCGAGCCTTTCTGGGATCCGCAATTTCATTGTGCAGATTTCTTCGTCTGGTGCGAAGCTGGTCTGATTGCCCCGCGCTATCAGCAGCGCTTTTTGGAACCGGTGGATGCGCGTAAATGACACGCCGTAAAAAGCCCGCCTCGGTGCTGGTGGCTTACCCGGGGCGGCGCTGGCGCCGTTCGCGGCCCAAGGCTTTGCGGCGTATCTGGCGGCTGCCGGTGCTGGTGTTTTATCTGGTTCTGGCCTTTCCGTTGGCGGTATGGACTTGTGCGCGCAAGTCCGAACCGGACGCGGCCAGTTATCGGGCTTTTTCCTGGTGGAGTCGGCGGGCCTTGCGCGTCTTTGGCATTCATTTGCGTGTGGATGGAATCGTCCCCAAATCGCCGGTACTTGTCGCCGCTAACCATGTTTCCTACCTCGATATTCTCGCACTCGCGACCTTGGTTCCCGGTCGCTTTGTGGCGAAGAAGGAAATGCGTGCCTGGCCTTTTTTCGGGATTATGGGCGAGTGGCTGGGGACGCTCTTTATCGACCGCGGCGACGCCCGTGCGAGTCAGCGCACTGTGCGTCAGGCCGGCAAAATTTTGGCGGCGGGCACCAGCGTCATCCTTTTCCCGGAGGGCACCACCAGCGACGGCAAAAGGGTGGGCGATTTTTTTGCGGCGCCTTTTGAGATCGCCTCTGGGGCAGTAGCGCCGACGATTCCGGTGGCTTTGCGTTACGAAGATGTGCTGTGCCCCGGTCAGCCCGACCCACTCTGCCCTTTTATTGGTGAAGATAGCTTGTTTGGACACCTCTGGCGACTGGCGGCGGCGGCGCCCTTGACACTGCGTGTGGAATTCCTGCCCGCGCTGGCGCCAGAATTGGGTCGCCGGAAGCTGGCAGCAACGGCTCAGGTGGCTATTGCCGATGCTTTACAGCGGATGGAGCAGGGGGCTTCAATCACCTATCTGCATAATCCCCGCCGTCGCCCTATCCGGGATGCCTGGGCAGCATGGCGGCATGGTCACGAGGGTTAGGTCGGCCGCCAGTTATGAACGCTCTCCACCAGGGTGGCGACATTTCCGATGGGGGTTTGCGGGGTGATGCCATGACCGAGATTAAAGATGTGGCCCGGCCCAGGTCCGTGGCTGGCCAGAACGCGCTCGGCCTCTGCGGCAACGCCGCTGGTGCTGCCATAGAGGGCGATGGGGTCCATGTTGCCCTGCAGTGCTATGCCATCACCCAGACGCTGGCGGGCGATACTTAACTCGGTTGTCCAGTCGAGGCCCAGCACATCGGCGCCGCTCGCCGCCATTGCCTCCAACCAGTTACCTCCGCCCTTGGTAAAGAGCAGGATCGGTACCTGGCGGCCTTCCGCCTCGCGCTTCAAGCCGGCGATGATCTCGCTCATGTAAGCAAGCGAGAACTCTGCATAAGCCGGGGTGCTGAGACTGCCACCCCAGGTATCAAAAATCATCACCGCCTGTGCCCCGGCGGCAATCTGCGCGTTGAGGTATTGGGTGACCGATACGGCCAGATGACGCAGGAGGTGGTGCAGCAGCGCCGGATCACTGTACAGCAACCCTTTGACATGGATGAAGTCGCGACTGCCGCGTCCTTCGATCATGTAGCAGGCGAGGGTCCAGGGGCTGCCGGCAAAGCCGATGAGAGGCACCCGTCCATTCAGCTCACGGCGGATGAGCCGCACCGCATCCATCACAAAGCGCAGTTCCGTTTCCGGATCGGGCTGACTCAGTGCGTCGATGTCCGCGGCGTCACGCAAGGGACGTTCGAATACCGGGCCTTCGCCCTCCTGAAATTGCAGTCCGAGTCCCATGACATAAGGAATGGTCAGGATGTCCGAGAACAGAATGGCAGCGTCCAGCGGAAAGCGATCAATGGGCTGCAGTGTCACCTCACAGGCCAGTTCCGGTGTGGTGCAGAGGGTGAGAAAATCCCCGGCACGGGCGCGGGTGGCACGGTACTCCGGCAGGTAACGCCCGGCCTGACGCATCAGCCAGACGGGGACATGATCCACCGGCTGGCGCAGGCAGGCACGCAGGAAATTATCATTCTGCAATGTGGATTTCATCACTTATACTCCCAGTTGATTGAGGATGCCCTCGGCAGCCCGGCGTCCTTCATCTACCGCAGTGACGACCAGATCAGAGCCGCGGCGCATGTCGCCCCCGGCAAAAATACGTGGGTTACTGGTCTGGAATTGTTCGTTGGTGCTGATCCGCCCATGGGCATCCGTGCTGATGCCGTGCTCCGCAAACCAGGGGGCGGGGGAGGGGTCGAAACCAAAAGCGACGATCACCGCACCGGCATCCAATATCTGCTCTGAGCCGGGGATGATTTCCGGACGGCGACGGCCTTTGGCATCTGGTTCCCCCAGGCGGGTTTCCACCAGACGCACACCCCGGGCGCCCGATGCCGCATCACCAATAACTTCGACGGGTTGGCGATTGAAGAGGAATTTGACGCCTTCTTCGCGGGCGTTGGCGACTTCCCGGCGTGAGCCGGGCATGTTTTCTTCGTCGCGGCGATAGGCACAGGTGACACTGCTGGCACCCTGACGGATGGCTGTGCGTAAACAATCCATGGCGGTATCACCACCCCCGAGTACCACGACCCGCTTGCCGGACAGACTGACATAAGGCAGGCCTGGGTCAGGCGGCAACTGCATCAGATGACGCGTGTTAGCGATCAGATAGGAGAGCGCGTTGAGGACGCCGGGCAAGTCTTCACCGGGGAAGTCGCCGGTCTTCGCGGTATAGGTGCCCATCCCCAGAAACACGGCGTCAAAATCTTCCAGTAACCTGGTCAGAGAAATATCCTTGCCGACCTCCGTATCGAGTTGAAAACGAATGCCCATTTCCTGCAATAGGTCGGCGCGGCGGGCGACGACTGCTTTTTCCAGTTTGAAAGAGGGAATGCCGAAGGTGAGCAAACCGCCGACGGCCGGATAGCGGTCAAAAACAACGACCTCGGTACCGGCGCGATTGAGGATGTCCGCACAGCCAAGGCCGGCCGGACCCGCCCCTACCACGGCAACGCGTTTGCCGTTAGGGATAATCTCAGGTGCTTCCGGACGCCAGCCGCGGGCGAGGGCTTCTTCGGTGATGAATCTCTCCAGGTTGCCAATGGTGACGGCGCCATAGCCATCGTTGAGGGTACAGGCACCCTCACAAAGACGATCCTGGGGGCAGATACGGCCGCAGATTTCCGGCAGGGTATTGGTTTGATGGGACAACTCCGCTGCTTCTTCAAGACGATTCTCGACGATGAGTTGCAGCCAGTTGGGAATGTAGTTGTGCACCGGGCATTTCCATTCACAATAAGGGTTGCCGCAATGTAGGCAACGGTCAGCCTGCAATTTGGCACTGTCCAGGTCAAAGCTGTTGTAGATTTCCTTGAATGCCTCGCGGCGTTCTTCCACGTCCAGCTTTTTGGGGTCCTGCCGCGGGTCTTCGATGAATGAAAAATAACTCATGATTTTTTCCTCGGGGTGACGCGGTTGCTCAACTCGCTTCTTCGAGCAGGACATCCAGTTTGGCGGCTTTGGGCACCACCAGCCAGACATCACGGATAAAGTGGGCCCAGTTCTTGAGCAGTGCTGCGGCATAAGCGCTGCCGGTGGTTGCTATATGTGCTTCGATATGGCGCCGCAGCAAGGCCTCGTAACCGCGCATGGACTCGGTTTCAATTCGGTGATAATTCACCAGTTCACCGTTCACCTGATCAGGGAATTGGCGGGCCTGGTCGCGGACGAAGGCGAGACCACCCGTCATGCCGGCGCCGAAGTTCACGCCGACCGTGCCGAGGATGACTATCTGACCGCCGGTCATGTATTCACAGGCATGGTCGCCGGCGCCTTCAATCACGGCGATGGCCCCGGAGTTGCGTACCGCAAAACGCTCACCGGCGCGTCCGGCCGCATAGAGATGTCCGCCGGTGGCCCCGTACAAACAGGTGTTGCCGATAATGGCCGAGTCCTGACTGGCGTAGGAAACGCCCTCCGGCGGTGCGATGATGATGGTGCCGCCGTTCATGGCTTTGCCCACGTAATCGTTGGCATCGCCATGCAGATGCAGGGTCATCCCTTGTACGCAGAAGGCGCCGAAAGATTGCCCTGCCGTTCCGTGGAGTTCGACATGCACCGCGTCTTCCCGCAGGCCGGTATTACCATGGCGTCGGGCGATTTCTCCGGCGAGGCGAGCGCCGATGGAGCGGTTCACATTGCGGATCGGATAGTGCAAACGGGTGGGGATTTGCTCGTCCAGCGCGGGTTGTGCGTCCTTCACCATGATCTCGGCAAGTTCGCCTTTGTCGAAAGGCGGATTGCGGTCCTGAGTGTGGATGTTGCTATCGGCATCGCGCAGATCGGCATTGGCCAGCAGTGGACGGAGGTTCAGATGGGCCTGCTTTTCGGTTTGTGCTCCACCGATTTCCAGCATTTGGCTGGCGCCAACCAGATCGTCAAAGCGTCGGATACCGAGTTGCGCCATGATTTCGCGGGCTTCTTCAGCGACGAAGCGGAAGTAGTTGATGACCATTTCCGGGAGGCCGGTGAAATGCTTGCGCAGGGTTTCATCCTGGGTGGCGATGCCGGTGGCGCAGTTGTTGAGATGGCAGATGCGCAGATATTTGCAGCCCAGCGCGATCATCGGTGCGGTGCCAAAACCGAAACTCTCCGCCCCCAGCAAGGCACCTTTGATCACATCCAGTCCGGTCTTAAAGCCGCCGTCGGCCTGCAAGCGCACCCTGTGCCGCAAGTGGTTGCGGCGCAGGGCGGCCTGAGTTTCCGCCAGACCCAGTTCCCATGGAGAACCGGCATATTTGACCGAACTCAGCGGGCTGGCGCCGGTGCCACCGTCATAGCCGGCGATGGTGATGCGGTCGGCATAGGCCTTGGCCACCCCGGCGGCGATCGTTCCGACGCCGGCCTCGGAGACCAGCTTGACGGAGACATAGGCTTGCGGATTAATCTGCTTCAGGTCAAAAATGAGCTGTGCCAAGTCTTCAATAGAATAGATATCGTGGTGCGGCGGCGGGCTGATGAGGGCGACGCCCTCCTTGGCGTAGCGCAGGCGGGCGATGATGCCACTGACTTTATGTCCCGGTAACTGACCACCTTCGCCGGGTTTGGCGCCCTGTGCCACCTTGATCTGCAACTCTTCGGCGTTGACCGCGTACTCTGGCGTCACGCCAAAGCGGCCTGAGGCTATTTGCTTGATCTTGCTTATCTTATTGTTGTGGTAACGGGCCGGATCTTCGCCGCCTTCGCCGGAGTTGGAACGCCCGCCGATGGTGTTCATGGCGATGGCCAAGGCTTCGTGGGCTTCTGGCGAGAGCGCGCCCAAGGACATGGCGGCGGTGTCAAAACGGCGGGTAATCGCCTCAATAGGCTCGACTTCACTGAGCGGAATGGGTTGCGCTACCGCGCGCAATTGCAGCAGGTCGCGCAGGTTGGTGGTCGGGCGCTCATTGACGAGTCCGGAAAACACCTGATAGTCGGCATAGCGCCCTGATTTCGCCGCCGTCTGCAGGCTCTGGACGACGTCTGGGTGGTAGGCGTGATATTCACCGCCGTGGACATATTTGAGCAGACCGCCCAATGGCAACGTCTTTCTGGGGATATATGCATCGTGGACCTGCTGGCGGATATCGTTTTCCAGTTGGTTGAACGACACCCCGCCGATGCGGCTGACCGTCCCTTTGAAGCAGCGCTCCACTACCACCTGATCCAGGCCGAGCGCCTCAAAAAGTTGGGTGCTGCGGTAGGAGGCGAGGGTGGAAATTCCCATTTTGGAGAGAATCTTGTAGAGGCCTTTGTCGATGCCCTTGCGGTAGTTTTCCAGTGCCTTGAAGACCGTGACCGGCTGGCTGAAGGCATGCCGCTCAGCCAGGCTGCGGATGATGGCATAGCTCAGGTAAGGGTAGACAGCGGTGGCACCGTAACCGATCAGCGTGGCGAAATGGTGAGGATCGCGGGTATGGGCGGTAGCCACGACGATATTGCAGCGAGTGCGCAGACCGGCATCAATGAGGGCATGGTGGACCGCACCCACCGCCATCAGTGCCGGGATGTAGAGCCGGTCGCGCGCCAGGGCGTGATCCGAGAGCACCAGGATAACGGCTCCGTGCCGCACCGCCTCGATGACTTCTTCGCAGAGGGCTTCGATGGCGCCCCCCAGATTACTGTCCGCTGCTGAATAACATAGATCAAAAGTCTGGCTGCGGAAGGTCGGTTCCGTGCGGCTGGTGAGGGCGACAAAGGTAGCATCGGAAAGCACTGGGGAGTGTACCTCAATGCGCCGGGCGTATTCGGGGCGCTCGGCGAAGAGGTTGCTCTCGCTGCCGATGACCGTGTTCAAGGACATCACCAAGGCTTCACGCAGCGGGTCGATGGGTGGATTGGTGACCTGGGCGAATTGCTGACGAAAATAATCGGCAATATGCCGGGTTTGCCGCGATAAGACAGCCATGGGGGTGTCGTCCCCCATGGAGCCAACGGCTTCCTGGGCGCCCTCGGCGAGGACGCGAATCACCTGGTCCTCTTCTTCGAAACTGACACCAAATGCCTTTTCACTGACCAGCAGATCGGTTACCGGCAGCGCGGGGGAGGTGTCGTTGTTGTCGCTATCGAGATGCTCAGCATACTGATCCAACCATTCCCGGTAGGGGTGGCTATTCTGGATTTGTGTGTCGATGTCAGCCGACTCCAGGAATTTACCCGTGGCCATGTCCACTGCCACCAGTTGCCCCGGCCCGACTCGGCCCTGCACGGCGATGTCGCGGTGATCGTAGTCAAAGACGCCCACTTCGGAGGCGATGTTGATGATGCGGTCTTTGGTGATGACATAACGGGCCGGGCGCAGACCGTTGCGATCCAGTGCGCAGGCAGCAATGCGTCCGGTGTTGAGCACCAGTCCGGCGGGACCATCCCAGGCCTCCATGCGCATGGAGTGATATTCGTAGAAGGCGCGCAGGGCGGGTTCAATCCGTGGGACATTGTGCCAGGCGGGTGGCACCAGCAGGCGAATGGCCTTGAAAAAATCCATACCGCCCTGCACCAGCAATTCGAGCATGTTGTCGAGGCTGAAGGAGTCGCTGCCGCCACCAACCGCAGGTAGCACCTCCGCCATGGGTAGCAGGTCGGATTGCAACTGCGCTTCCCGGGCCTTGGCCCACAGGCGGTTACCCTGCACGGTATTCAATTCGCCATTGTGGGCGAGGATGCGGAAGGGCTGGCACAAGCGCCATTCCGGCCAGGTATTGGTCGAAAAGCGTTGGTGATAGGTGACCAGCGCGGAGGCGAAGCGCGGGTCGCGGAGATCGGGATAAAAAACGGGGAGATTTTCCGGCAGCACCAAGCCCTTGTAGCCGATGACCTGAGAGGAGCAGGTCACGACAAAAAAGCCGCTCTCGTCGACAAAGCGTTTTTCTACCCGCCGTCGCAGGCGATAAAGGAGGCGTTCGTGACCGTCTGTGTCGGTGGCGTCGGGGACGCCCACAAAGGCTTGCCATACACCCGGCAGGCTTTTGAGGGCTTCATCGCCACAAGCGGCAAGGTCGGTAGGGACTTCGCGCCAGCCCAGACATCTGAGCCCAAGGTCCTGGGCTTCGGCATCCAGTGTCGTGCGGATTTTACTCGCAACCGCCTGGTCTCGCGGGAGAAAAAATTGGCCGATACCGAAATGTCTGCCGAGAGTGATGCCTTGCTCAATGGCGATAGCGCGGAAAAAGGTCTCCGGCATTTGCAGTAGTAAGCCGCAACCGTCGCCACTTTTGCCATCGGCGGCCACCGCGCCGCGGTGGGTGAGCCGTGCCAGGGAGTGGATTGCCGTCGCGACAATGGCGTGACTCGCCTGATTGTCCATCTGGGCAATCAGCCCGAAGCCGCAGGAGTCTCGTTCAAAGTCGGGGGAGTATAAGCTTTGCGTCATGTCGTCACCTGGTTGTCACCGCACCCTGTCGCCGGACTGCAAAGCAGGGCCGAGCATTATAACGCGCTCATGGATAGCATCCAAGGGCGCGGGCGCGTTATCTTTCGGGATTTTTGTGTGGAATGGTCGAGGTGCTTACGCCTCGCCATGGGGATCGAAGAGGCGGTCATACTCGGCAATGGCGAAGCGGTCGGTCATGCCGGCCACATAGTCGGCGACGACACGCGCCTGACGTTGCGTTGCGCCGCTACACTCGTTAATGCGTGCCTGGTATTTCAGCGGCAGCAGCCGCGGATCTTCCTGCAGGGCATGAAACAGCTTGTGTACCAAGCGCTTGGCTTTTTCCGATTGACGATGCACCCGCGGGTGACGATACATGCGCTGAAAAAGGAAGCGTTTGAGGGTCACCACTTCGTGGGCGATGGCCGGACTGTGGGCCGCGAGCTGGCGTGGCGCAGCCCGCACTTCCGCAATGGTGGTGATACCCTCAGCCGCGATGTGGCGCCGGGTTTCATCGACCAGATCGTGGATGAGCAGATTGATGAGGCGGCGACCCGTTTCGTGGCGCAATACGGTTTGCGAGGTCTCAGGGTAGCGCTGGTGTACCTCGGCAAAAATAGCCCCGTACAAGGTGCTGGCGCAGAGTTCTTCCAGACTCAGCAGGCCAGCGCGTAAACCATCATCAATATCATGGTTATTATAAGCAATCTCGTCGGCGAGATTGGTGATCTGTGCTTCCAGGCTGGGCTGGGTACCCTGCAAAAACCGTTCACCTACGTTTCCCAGGTCGACAGCCTTGCTTCTGGCGCAGTGCTTGAGGATGCCCTCGCGCGTCTCAAAGCTCAGGTTTAGTCCGGGGAAGTCGCCGTAGCGCTTTTCCAGGTGGTCCACAATGCGCAGGGACTGGATATTGTGCTCGAAACCACCGAAATCGGTCATGCACTCCTGCAAAGCTTCTTGCCCAGCATGACCAAAAGGGGTGTGACCGAGATCGTGGGCCAGGGCAATCGCTTCGACCAGATCTTCATTCAGAGCCAGTTGGCGGGCGATGGCGCGCCCCACTTGTCCTACTTCAAGGCTGTGGGTGAGGCGGGTGCGGTAGAGATCACCCTCGTGATTCACGAAAACCTGGGTTTTATACTCGAGGCGGCGGAAGGCGCTGGAGTGGATGACCCGATCCCGGTCGCGCTGGAAAGCGCTGCGATTGGCGGGTGGCTCTTCCGCGTAGGTACGCCCGCGACTCCGGGCAGGGTCGGCGGCGTAGGACGCTAATCCCCCGTATGACCCAACAACGCTAGCATCAGGCATTGCCAGATGGCCCCTGTACGGTATCGGCCGCTGCCGACGCCGATTCGTCTATCACCCGCTGCATGGTTTCGGCGAGCAGGGGCAGGCGCGTGGCGAACAGCGCAAAAGCCGCATCGGCATATTCGCGGATTTCATACTGGGCATCTTTCTTGCGACGCAGCTTGAAAAAATTCATCAGGCTACGGAAGTTGACGGTCCAATAGACATCCGAGTAGGCAGCAACTGGCATCACGTTGCGCAGGAGCTCGCGGGCCCGACCGCGGTAGGGGTCGCGGCCGCCTTCTTTAGGACCCAGTTTGCCGCGCTCGCGCGCCAGATCAATGCGACTGCAAGCAGCGCTGTATTGCCGCTCGTACCAGTCAAAGAGCTGCGCCATCAGCGCTTCGTATTCGGCGATGGCAGCCTCGTCCAACACCGCAAAGCCATCCACCGTGCGCGCTGCGGCGTCAGGCACATAAGCGACGGAGATCGGCTTGCGATAGCGCATGGAAAACTCATTCCAGCTGGAAATGCGGTGTTTAACCCACTGGCGCAACACGAAAATCGGCGCGATAAAGCGGAAGCGAAAATAGACGGTCTCAAAAGGCGTGCCATGTTGATCACGGAGTAACTGGTAGAGCAGGGCACGGTCGCGCTCTGAAAAGTCGTGCCCGTTTTGGAGACGTTGGTTGGTGGTGCTGATGCGCGCGGTATTGATGATGGTGGCTTCGTCCCCCCAGGTTTCTTCCAGCTCGATGAAACCGAAATTGCCAATACGGCGGGTGCCGCCCGGGTTCAGCGCGATACGTCGCGCCATTTCCTCTTGCAATTCCGCAGTCGCTTTATTGATCTCATGCATGTTCATGCTCCATGAAGGCTTGAAGGGTCTGGGCGATGGCCGCCGGGGGAACATCGCCGGTAATCACCGCACTCCCAATGCCACGCAGCAGGATGAAGCGCACCCGACCCCCTTCCGCTTTCTTGTCGACACGCATAAAGGCGAGATAATCGTCGATGGGGAACGCTGGTGCGAAGGTGGGCAACCCGGTGGCCTTAACGAGGGCGTAGATACGGTTCTGTTCGCTCTCCCGAATCAGATCGAGGCGGCGGGAAAGGTCTGCTGCCATGACGATGCCGATGGCCACAGCTTCGCCATGGAGGTACTGGTCGTAGCCGGTCGCTGCCTCAATGGCATGGCCGAAGGTGTGACCGAGGTTGAGAATGGCCCGTAACCCCCCCTCCAGCTCGTCGCGCACCACGACGTCAGCCTTGTCTTTGCAGGAGTATTGGATCACCTTGACCAGGGCGTCGGCCTCCCGGGCAAGCACAGCATCCATATGGTCTTCGAGCCAGGAGAAAAAGCCCTGATCGTTAATCAGACCATATTTGATGACCTCGGCCAGTCCAGAGCGGAATTCCCGGTCGGGCAGACTGTCCAGGGTGTCGGTGTCGGCGATCACGGCACGCGGCTGGTAAAAAGCGCCGATCATGTTTTTACCCAGGGGGTGATTGACTCCAGTCTTGCCGCCGACAGAGGAGTCCACCATGGCAAGCAGGCTGGTCGGCACTTGAATACAGGCGACCCCGCGCTGATAGACCGCGGCGGCGAAGCCGGTGATATCTCCTACGACGCCGCCGCCAAGGGCACAAAGGGTACAATCACGCCCGTAACCCGCACTCAGCAGGCGGCCGGTGATTTCCTGGATATTAGCGAGGGATTTACTCGCCTCACCGGCCGCCAGCGTGACGGTGAGCACGTCTTTTTCAAGTTTCCTCAGGGTTTTCTGTAGTGCTTCCAGATAGA
Source organism: Acidithiobacillus ferriphilus (assembly GCF_028215975.1). Taxonomy (NCBI): domain Bacteria; kingdom Pseudomonadati; phylum Pseudomonadota; class Acidithiobacillia; order Acidithiobacillales; family Acidithiobacillaceae; genus Acidithiobacillus; species Acidithiobacillus ferriphilus. Next base: position 1,766,900 of record NZ_CP116458.1, on the reverse strand, counting down.
GGGGGGCGACATTGCTGTCCGTGATAATGGCGACGGGGCCTGTGCTCAGAGCGGGCGCGAAGAGGGCCGGGTCGGCAAGAATACCAGTGCCTATGTGGATGGGATAGCCGCGCTGCCCCAGATCGACGCGAAGACTGTGCATGATGATTACTCTTAATGGACCGAATTTATGCCCCATTGTTGGGGTTCTTTTACGTTGAGGCAAGTGGGTCGCCCCTAGAACGCCATCTTGAGCTTGTTTCTACGGCTATCCGCGCGCGGGGATCTGCCCTGACCGCGGTTGGAGATGTCGCAGTATGCGGCGCAAAACCTGATCCGAGCGCAGACCATCTCCCAGTATCCGCCAATGCGCTGTTTCCTGATAAAGCGTGTGGCGCTGTTCTGCCAGAGTTTGCAGGCGGCTGTCCAGGTCGGTATTTTGCAGTAAGGGACGGTTACGGTCATGGCGGATACGCTTGAGTTGCTCGTCGACACTGACATCCAGATAGATGACCTTGCCCATGCGGCGTAAATGACGGCGATTAGCGGGGTCGAGTATGGCGCCACCACCAGTGGCCAGTACGATTGCTTCACTCTGGGTGGAAAGATCGGCGATCACTTTGCGCTCCCGCTCGCGAAAGCCCGATTCCCCCTCAATTTCAAAAATGGTGGGGATATCCACGCCGGTATGACTGACGATGAGCGCGTCACTGTCCACATAAGGGAGATGCAAGCGGGCGGCCAGAAGCCGCCCGATGGTGGACTTACCCGATCCCATAGGACCGATAAGGATGATGCTTCCGGTCATCGCCCGAGATTGGCGCTGCCGGATGTCCCCCCCAAGCCATCTGGGGCATCGCCGCCAATCACCTTGGGGGTCAGAAAAACCAGCAACTCCGTTTTCGCCACATTGTTGAGGTGACTCTTGAAGAGCCAGCCGAGCAGCGGGATGTCTTTCAATAACGGAACCCCGGTTTCCGTTTGGGTGGTCGAGTCCGTATAAATGCCACCGATGACGACGGTTTGGCCATTATTGACCAACAGCTTGGTTTTAACTTGCTGGGTATCAATCGGGATGCCGGAAGGCAGGGCCTGGGCATAGTTAGGTTGGTTGTTTTGTGCATCCACGTCCAGGGTGATCTTGCCGTTGGGCGAGATGTGTGGCGTGACGTTCAGGCTGAGCACCGCTTTCTTGAAGGATACCGCCGTCGCGCCGCTGCTGGTGGATTGCTGATAGGGGATTTCCTGACCCTGTTCGATGACCGCTTTTTCGTTGTCCTGAGTGAGGACTTTCGGGCTGGAGATAATCTTGGCGCGGTTATTCGCTTGCAGAGCCTGTAATTGCAGATTCAGGATGCGATTGCCCGCAGCGGTGCCCAGAGCAAAACCCAGCGATGCTGGATTGCTGCCCGCGAGGGCGCTGCCTGCGGTGGAGGGTGTCAGATTCACCAGCGCCGGAGTGGTGAAACCGGTTCCGCTGGTGGTGGAAGTTCCAGACATCGGGTAGGCGCCCCCCTGCGTCGAGGTGACCCCCGTAGCACCGGTACCCGACAGGTTGATGACGCCACCACCACCGCCGCCGGTATAGGTTCCGCCCCAATTGACGCCCAGGGACTGGGCGGCATTGGTGGTGATCTGCACAATGCGCGTTTCAATCAATACCTGTGGGACCGGGCGATCGATTTTGGTGATCAGATTTTTAATGTTGGCGATATCCTGCGGAGTGTCCCGCACCAGCAGGCTGTTGGTACGGGTTACCACTGCTACCGAGCCGCGTGGGCCGAGCAGCGAGTTGCCAATAAGACTGGAGTTCGGAATGCCCAATGCACTGGCCAGGGCTGCATTCTGTGCGGGATTCATGTTCATGCCGTTGTCGGCCCCTGCAACTCCGGGCTGCTGGTTTTGGTCAAAGCCCTGCAGTAGGGAGGCAATCTCTGAGGCTTTTGCATATTTGATCTGGATCAGTTCTGTCTCCAGTGGCTCAAGCTTGCGTTTACTGGCAGCGGCCTTCAGTTGCGCCTCCTCCTGACTGGCAATCTGGTTAGCGGGGGCCACCCAGAGAATGTTGCCGATATGTTTTGCCGCCAGTCCCTGAGACTCCAGAATCACTTGCAGGGCTTCTTTCCACGGCTCGTTCTTGAGGCGGAGGGAAAGGCTGCCGCTCACGTTGTTGGAGACGACGATGTTTTGGTGCGTGAAGTCGGCAATTACCTGCAGGGCATCGCGCACGCTGATGTTCTGAAAATCCATACTGAGGCGCGCACCGGAGTCGGGATTGCTGCCTGTCTCAGTGGTTTTGGGGTGTACATCAATCATGGTGCGTTGCCCCAGCTGATAAGCCGAGTATTCGTAAGGACCATGAATGGCAAAAACCAGCCGGGTGCTATGCCCCAGAGGATAACTATCCACATACTGAACCGGGGTACCGAACTGGCCGACCCCGAAACGGTGGGTATAGCTGGAGGGAATGACCGTGTCTTTGAGATCGACGACGAGGACGCCATTCTCGCGGGTGACGTTCATCTGCGGTTGCGGGCCGGAGATGGAAAGATCCAGAATCCCACCACCGTTCTTGCCACGCTTGAAATTCAGGTCGTTGATCTGGGTGCCCGCAGTTTGGACAGGTACGGGTATGGCAGGCGTCGCGGCGACGTTGCTGGTGGGCACACTCGCCGCGCTCGGGGCGGCGGCCACACCCTTACCCCGTTCCGCCACCAGGGCGAGGCGGTAACCGCCCGGTGTCGGTGCTACCATGATCGCCTGTGGTGATTTTAGGAGCAAATCAAGTCTGGCGTTGTGCCCGATGTTTTCCGCAAGCACATTCTCGACCGCGCCGCTGCTTGCGATCGTTCCCACCGAGCTCATGAAATGTGCATTGTTGAAATCGATCCGCAGCCGATAGCCACCGTCGAGGGAGTTGACATCATAAGCCGGTCGGCTGTTGCTGCGGATGAGGAGGGCCGTGCCATGCTGGTCCTGTACCGGAGTAACGCCGGTGATGAGACTTTCTGCCCAGGCGGCCCCTGAACTCAGGCAGAGCGCTGCCGCCATGACCGCAAGCGTCACCGGTCTCAGCGCCAAGGAGTGGAGCTGCAGGCGCGGTACTGCAACACGGCGGGCGTGGCGGGCGGTAATGGATGCTGTGCTCATCTTTTCGCTATCCTCTGTATTCTTGGGGGTTAGGCAAGTCATGTTCAGTTGCCGTTGTGCATCTGCAAAACAGTCGGTTTTTTCTGGAATCCACCGAAGGCATTGGGCAGGTATTGTTCGACGGTGACCGACCGTTTCGTCATGCTGTCATCAATGTTCACGATGTGGCCGTCATGGGTGCCAATGTAGCTGCCGATCGTCGCGCGATAGACTTTATGATCCGGTGTGCCAATCACGGCCCAGAGCCTGCCCTGATCATCCCGGACAATACCGGTTATGCTCAGGCTGGAAAGGGCATATTTTTCCAGAGGCTGGACAGGTCCATGGCTGACGGGACGTGGTCCGGTGCTGGCGGCAGCGGCCTCCTTGCGCAAAAGAAGCTCAGAGAAGCTCGTGAAGGGGTCACGGTTGATCGGATTTTCATAGGTCTTCGGCTTGTAGGTAACCGTCTTGGGCAGCGGCATAATGTGTGTGTTTGTTTTGGGGCCAGCGGCGACAAAAGCCTGAAGACGGCTGAGGTTGTCGCTATCTGAGCAACCGCTCAACAGTACCATGCCGGCAAGCATCATTAGGACGCTGAGAGAGCGTTTCATGGCTTGCTCCCCAGATAGCGATATGTGGTTGCTGTACACTGCATCACCAGTTGCTGGGCTGCCTGTGCCTTGGCCGCGCTGGTCGCCCCCGCGTTAGGCATCCGGGCGATGCCGATATTGTTGATGGTCACAATACGAGGCATGGCGGCGACCGCGGCGGCGAAGCGTCCGATGTCACTGTAAGTGCCGACCACTTTGAGCTTGACCGGGATCTCCGCATAAAAATTCTTGTTCACTTCTCCCGTAGGCTGGAACAGTTCGAAATCCAGCCCGCGACTACGTCCGGCCAAGGTTACATCATCCAGCAACGAAGGGATCTGGGTGCGGTTGGGCAACTGCTGCAGAAAGTTCTGAAAACGCAGATTCATTTCCTTGATCTGGGCTTGATAGGCGGGTAGGGAGGCGGCTAGCAGTTGTTTTTGCCGCACCTGGAGCTTCAGGCTGTCTTCCTGAGTTTTTAGTTGATGATATTGGTCGTTTTCGGGTGCAATGAACTCAAACCAGACCAGGATACCGAGAATCAGGACAATGATGGCGACGATGATGAGCTTGGTTTTGATCGGCCAGCGGATGACATCATCCATTTGCAGGTTACGGAATTCATCAAAGGTCATGGCTGAGTATCCTTGTGCTGCGCGGATGCGTCACTTTTATTCGCGGTAGCCGGTGCGCGGATGCTCATCTGCAGCGTAAATTGTCCTACCGATTCATTGCCCAGCTTGGACTTGCTGATGATGTTCAGTTCCGGCTTCGCAAAAATTTTTGAAGCTTCGATGTTGCGCATAAATGCCGCGACCTGACTGTTTGTCTGGGAATAACCATTCACCCTAATGGAATTACCCGTCTGCTGAAGTTTCGTCAGAAAGATGCCATCGGGAGTTACCCGAGCCAAGGTGTTGAAGAGTCGCACTACCATATCCCGCTGGTCTTGCAGGTCGGTAATGATGCCCTCACGGGAAAGCAGTTCATCACGTTTTTTACGCAGATCGGCAATGGACGCGATTTTTTTATCCAGTTGGGTGGTGACCCCTTGCAAATACCGCACTTTTTGCTGTTCAGCAGAGACCCGCGCACTAAAAATACTGTAGATACCGTAATAGAGCAGAGCAGCAAGCAGCAGAACGCCGATAAAGGCTAACACTAGCAGCTGACTGCGTTGTGCGCGCTGAGCCTCTCGATAGGGCAGCAGGTTGATGCGAATCATGCCGGAATCCTCCTGAGCGCCAGCCCACAGGCAACCGCCAGAGACGATCTGTCTGCATCCATAAAGCGACGGCTGATCTGAGGGGCTATTTCCATGCCCGCGAAAGGATCAGGCACGTAAACCGGAAAGCTCACGAGTTGACGCAATTGCTCTGCAAGCTGCGGAATTTTAGCGCCGATACCAAAAAGATGCACCGATCCTGCGGAAATATCCGGCATGCTGGCCTGAAAGAAGTCAAGAGAACGAAACAGTTCCTGAGCCATACTCCGGGCGAAGGGATTAAGTACATCACGCTCATATTCGGGAGGCAAACCACCGAAGCGCTCCATGCGTTCTGCGGCATTGGCATCGAGGCTATAACGACGCTGTATTTCTTCAAGCAGACGACCCAAGCCAAAGTTATGCTCACGGGAATAAACCGGATGCCCTTCCTGAAACACGTTGATATTTGTGGTGACACTACCTATTTCCACCAGAATGACCGCTCCGCCTGAGGTGTCGTGTGCTAGTGGCGATGCTCTGGTGAGGTGCTCATGTAATAACCAGAGAGCAAAGGGTTTGACATCAATGATTTTTGGTTTTAAGCCCACCTCTTCGAGGACTGCGGCACGATCTTCAATGGCTTCTTTTTTGCACGCTACCAGCAGGACATGATTATAACCTTTTCTGACTTCATCGGGTCCAAGCACCGCGAAATCAAAATTGACGGCGTCAATACTGTAGGGAATATATTGGCTGCTCTCAAAGCGAATTTGCTCTTCAATACCCACCTCATCCAATTCAGCCGGAAGAGAAATGATCTTGACGATGGCCGTATTGGCCGGCAGGGCGGTTGCCACGGCCTTGGTCCGGATGCGGGACCGCTCCAGAATGGTGTGTAGCGCCCGGCTGACGGCTGTGGCGTCCTGGATGTCACGATCATTAAGGGCGCCCGGCGGAAGTGCTTCGGAGTCCGCATGTTCGACGCGAAGCTTCCCCCTGGACTGCGAGAGTTCAACGAGCTTGACTGCGTCCGGACTAATATCCAGGCCGAGCAAAGGAGGACTTGGTAAGCGCAGCACGTTTATTCCCTTTTATGAGCTGACGAATATTACATAAATTTGCTTTGCAGAACACTCAACGGCACTTGCGCAACGCACGAATACTTTTTGCAACACGTGGGGGAAATTAGCAGCATTCCCGATTCTGTCAAGGCGCGCTGACCGAGAAATTGTTACCATAGGCGCGAAACCCGGTGGGGGTGGCCATACCAACGCGACTTTTGGCGAGAGTGATTTTGGAGTTCCATGATTTTGACGAGAGCGGATGGTCATTGCAGGGATCTGGCGTGGATGACGCTGGCGCTGGATTATGCGGCGCGCGGCGCCGTTCAGGGCGAGGTTCCGGTGGGCGCAGTGTTGCTGGACGCTGACGGCCATCTGCTGGCGGCGGCGCATAACACGCCTGTTCATAGCCATGATCCCAGTGCCCATGCGGAAATGCTCGTGCTGCGTCAGGCGGCACAGGTTTTGCGGAATTATCGGCTAACGGGTGCTACCCTCTATGTTACGCTGGAGCCTTGCGTTATGTGTGTTGGGGCGATGCTGCATGCGCGAGTTGCGCGTCTCGTCTATGCGGCGTCGGATCCTAAGACGGGCGCAGTGGAAAGTCTTTACCATCTTTTGGAGGATGGCCGCTTTAACCATCGTATCGTGACGGAGGGGGGCGTGCTGGCCGCACCATCCGCGACATTACTAAGGGACTTTTTCCGGGCGCGGCGACGCGGAAAAGGGGCAGGAGAGGCCGATGTCGCCACGGCTGAAACGGGTGTCGAAACGGGGCAGGGGAGCGGTGATGCGGCATTGCAGTCATGAATGGCAGGTGAACAATGGTGGTCGCGGCCTATATGAACTCACTCAGAAATTGCAGGCTTGGTTGCGGGAAGTCGATGCCTGGGCAGGATGGGCGAATCTCTTCGTGCCACACACCTCAGCCAGTTTATTACTGCAAGAAAATGCCGATCCGGACGTGCGGGCGGATATCCTCGATTATTTTGCGCGCTTGGTTCCGGATGGCGATCCTGATTTTCGTCATCGCAATGAAGGAACTGATGATATGTCGGCGCACCTGCGCAGTGTGCTGACTCAGAATAGCCTGATCATCCCCGTACGGGAGGGGCGGGCGGCGCTGGGGGGCTGGCAGGGGGTTTTTCTTTTCGAACATCGGGTGCGACCAATCAGCCGCCGGGTGTTGGTCAGTTTTCAAGGGGTTATGGAGGAGGGCTGATGTCTGAGTTCATGGAATTATACAACGGAATGCTGCGCGGTATTCGTGCGTGGTCGCGTTGGGATGAGTTTCAGAAAACGCTCGCAGAACAGGCCGATAATGGCTGGTATGTGTACTTCGTTGGGGTGGATTTTCCGCAGGCGCCACTTGATGCCGTGACCTTTTGCAAGGTGCTGGACGCGATCAATACCTTGCTGCATCACGACCATAAAGAGACATATCTGGGTATCGTCTATGTGGATGATTTTGAGCATCCGCGGCTGATCAAGATTTACGATCCCAACCATTTGGGGGCGTCTTGTGGCAGCAGCGGAAAGGTGATTCCAGCCGGCTGGATATTCTCGCGGGTACCTCCCGATCCTTTGGGGGAATTTGTTGTGCCCGAAGGCCGCAAACGCTGGTGGCGGGAAATTTTTCAAAACTGATTGGGTTGGCATTGCCGCCAGGCCTTTTGTACCCTTTGGCGAGCTAATTATCGGGAGAACCCATGGACGCTGACCTGAAGCCCCTGGAATTCGGGGGCATTCGCCGCTTGCTCGAAAGGCTCTGTGCGACGCCCTTCGGGGCCGAGGCGGCGCGTAACCTCGCACCTGCCCCCACAGTGGGCGTCGCGCGCCAGTTGCAGGCGGCCATCACCGCCGCCCGCGTTGGCCTGGAGTCGGGCGAAGGCCCGATTCTCCCGGAGCTGCCGGATGTGCGCGCCAGTATTCGCCAGGTAGCCTCTCCTGGTGCGGCGCTGGCGGGTACCGCCTTGCGTAATCTGGCGCTGGTGCTGCGGGTCGGCTTGCAGTTGCGTCCTTATGTGGAGAAACGTCCTGCGCTGTTGCCCACCGGGGCGGAGCGGCTGGACGCGGCAGCGGACCTGTTACCCCAGATTGACGCTGTTCTCCTAGCCAACGGCAGCGTACGCGAAGATGGTAATGATACCCTGCGCCAGTTGCATGGTGAGTTGAAGACGGAGCGCGAGCAGATTCAAAGGACCCTGCAGGGGCATCTGCGTGCGCCGGGAGCGAAGGTCCACTGGTCCAGCCAGCGCGCCTGCGTGCACTTGCCCGATGGGGCAGTGGACAAGATTCGCGGGGTGCGGCGCGGTACCGGCCCAGGCGGACATGGCGTTCTGGTGGAGCCGATGGAGGTGGTGGCGGGTAATAACCATCTGGAGAAGATCGCTGGCCGTATCGAACAGGAGAACCAGGCTATCCTCCGCGCCCTCAGCGATGCCGCGCGTGAGCGCCTGATTGGCTTACAGCATTTGGTCGAGTCACTGACCTGGCTGGACCTGGCCATCGCGGGCGCGCAACTGTCCATCCATCTGCATGGCAAAGCGGCTGAGATGGTGGACGTGCCGGTGCTGGTACTGGAAGTGGCCTATCACCCGCAACTCGTCCTCGCTTATGCGGAGAAGCGGGGTCCACGGCCCAAACCGTTATCCGTGCATATTGATGCCGAGTCTCCGATTCTGGTGGTGACCGGACCCAACAGCGGCGGCAAGAGTGTCGCTCTGAAGACGGTTGGGTTGCTTACGGTAATGGCCCATTGCGGCTTGCATATTCCGGTGGAAGGGCGCGCTGTGGTTGGGAATTTCACACATGTTTTTGTGGATATGGGTGATCCGCAAAGTGTCGCTTTTGAGTTGTCTACCTATTCTGGTCATGTGGAGATCCTGAAAAGACTCCTTGCGGATGCGGATGATCATACCCTTATCCTGTTGGATGAGTTGGGTACCGGCACGGACCCGGAAGAGGGCGCAGCGCTGGCGATGGCCGTGCTTGATCATTTGGCGGGACGTGGGGTGCGGGGTATGGTGACTACCCATCTCGCCCCGCTCAAGGCTTTTGCCGATACCCACGCTTGCCTGTGTAATGCCTCCATGCGCTTTGATCAGGAGCGCTTGGAGCCCACCTACGAGCTGCAGATCGGGGTGCCGGGGCGTTCCCTGGGTCTGGTTATTGCGGCAAAACGCGGACTGCCGGAGGTGTTGGTCAGCAAGGCGCGCGATTATCTGGAATACTTGCACAGCCACTAGGCCGGAAAACGTGCCGCTGACCGCGGTACCATAGATGACAAGCCGTATGTGCCAAGGCATTTTTATTTGACCTCACAGCAAAAAATGTCTAGCTTTTTGCGCTAATACTTTATTCCCTGAGGAGTACGACGATGACGTCCCTGACGACTACGCAAAATCGCCCAAGTCCCGATCTGGTAGAAGAAGACCTGACGGGTGCGGAGATTGTGGTACGTGCGTTGCGTGATGAAGGTGTGGAACATGTCTTCGGTTATCCGGGCGGTGCGGTGCTGTATATTTATGACGAGCTCGCACAGCAGGATGCCGTCAAGCATATTCTCGTACGTCATGAGCAGGCGGCAGTGCATGCAGCAGATGCTTATTCCCGGGTCACTGGCAAGGTTGGTGTGGCGCTGGTCACCAGTGGTCCGGGTGCCACCAATGCGGTGACTGGCATTGCCACGGCATATATGGACTCGGTGCCCATAGTGGTGATCACCGGGCAAGTGCCCGTTGCGCTCATCGGTAATGACGCATTCCAGGAAGTGGACACGGTGGGTATTACGCGGCCCTGCACCAAGCATAATTTCTTGGTGAAGGATGTCCGCGATCTGGCGACTACCCTGAAGACGGCTTTTTATCTGGCGGCGACGGGGCGGCCAGGCCCGGTGCTGGTGGACATCCCCAAGGATATTACCAGTCACAAAACCCATTATCATTACCCGGAAAAAATCAGCCTGCGTTCCTATAAACCGACGCTGAAAGGCCATCCGGGGCAGGTGCGTAAAGCCACGCAGCTCGTTACCGGTGCGCAGCGGCCGATGTTCTATACCGGCGGTGGCATTATCCTCGGTAACGCTTCCGGGGAACTACGCAAGCTGGTGCGCACTTTGGGCGCGCCCATCACGAATACGCTCATGGGGTTGGGCGCTTACCCGGCGTCGGATCGCCAGTTTTTAGGGATGCTGGGTATGCACGGTACCTACGAAGCCAATATGGCGGTACAGCACTGTGACGTGCTAGTGGCCCTGGGCGCGCGTTTTGATGACCGCGTCACCGGCAACCTCGCCAAATTCGCGCCGCATGCCCGGATTGTGCATGTGGATGTTGATCCGTCCTCCATCTCCAAGAATGTGCGGGTGGATGTGCCCGTCGTTGGCGATTTGCAGCAGGTACTGCTGGAGATGAACCAGATTCTGGCGGAAAATGGTCAGCGCAATGATCCGCAAGCCATGCAGGCGTGGTGGGCGCAGATTGAAGAATGGCGGCAGCGCGATTGTCTGCACTATAATCAGGACGACCGGGTCATCAAGCCGCAGCTTGTGATGCAGAAACTGTTTGAGCTTACCGGTGGTGACGCCATCGTCACCTCGGATGTGGGCCAACACCAGATGTGGGCCGCGCAATTCTATGGTTTCGACCAGCCACGTCGCTGGATCAATAGTGGTGGATTGGGCACCATGGGCTTCGGGCTGCCTGCGGCCATGGGCGCGCAGGTCGCCGAACCGGATGCGACGGTGGTTTGTGTGACGGGAGATGGTAGCATTCAGATGAATATTCAGGAGTTGTCCACCTGCCTGCAGTATAACCTGCCCGTCAAGGTGGCGTGTCTCAACAATCATTATCTGGGGATGGTGCGGCAGTGGCAGGAGTTTTTCTATGAAAATCGTTATGCCATGAGCTATGTGGATGCCTTGCCTGACTTCGTGAAATTGGCCGAAGCTTATGGCCATATTGGCCTGCGCGCGGATACCCCTGCTGATGTGGAACCAGTGATCCGTGAGGCACTGCGCCTTAAAGACCGCATGGTGTTCATGGACTTCCAGGTAGACCCGCAGGAAAACGTCTACCCCATGGTGCCTGCGGGTGCGGCCCTCTCCGAAATGATTCTGGTATAACCCATGCGCCATATCATCTCTATCTTGCTGGAGAATGAAGCGGGTGCCCTGTCACGAGTGGCGGGGCTGTTCTCGGCGCGTGGTTATAATATTGAGGCGATGACTGTCGCGCCGACTCACGATCCGAGTATTTCGCGGATGACGGTGGCGACGCGAGGTTCCGAGGAAATCATGGAGCAGGTCCTCAAGCAGTTGAATAAGCTTGTGGAAGTCATACGCGTGCACGACTTGACCGAGGGGCCGCACATTGAGCGCGAGCTGATGCTGATCAAGGTTCATGCCGTAGGGCAGGATCGCGAGGAGGTCAAAAGACTGTCGGATGTTTTCCGGGGGCGCATCATTGACGTGACGGACCGCTCCTACACGATGGAGCTGACGGGTACAGGCGAGAAGCTGGATGCCTTTATCCATGCCCTGGACCCCGGTATGGTCATCGAAGTGGTACGCAGCGGTGCCAGCGCCATCAGTCGTGGTGCCAAGGCAATCTAATCCATAAATAAAAATTTACAATCACTTAACCAAATATAAAGAGGTTTCACATGAAGGTTTATTACGATAACGACGCCGATCTCGCCCTGATCCAGAAGAAGCAAGTGGCCATCATCGGCTACGGTTCCCAGGGACATGCGCACGCCTTGAACCTCAAGGATTCCGGCGTCAGCGTGGTCGTTGCTTTGCGCAAGGATTCTTCCTCCTGGGAGAAAGCCAGTAATGCCGGACTAGCCGTCAAGGAGGTTGCCGCAGCCGTGGCCGCAGCCGATGTGATCATGATTCTGACCCCCGATGAAGGCCAGGGTGCGCTGTATCGCGATGAAATCGCGCCGAACATCAAGCAGGGTGCGGCACTGGCGTTTGCCCATGGCTTTAACGTCCACTTTGGCCAGATTCATCCGCGTGCCGATCTGGACTGCTTCCTGGTGGCACCTAAGGGACCCGGTCATCTGGTGCGTTCTACCTATACGCAAGGTGGCGGTGTGCCCAGCCTGATCGCGGTCCATCAGGATGCAAGCGGTAATGCCACCAATATTGCGTTGTCCTATGCTAAGGCCAACGGTGGTACCCGTGCCGGCGTGATCGAGACCAGCTTCCGGGAAGAAACCGAAACGGATTTGTTTGGCGAGCAAGCGGTGCTGTGTGGTGGTGCTACGGCGCTGGTGCAGGCAGGTTTTGAGACGTTGGTGGAGGCCGGTTATGCGCCAGAAATGGCCTATTTCGAGTGCATGCATGAACTGAAGCTGATCGTCGACCTCATGTACGAAGGCGGCATCAGCAATATGCGTTACTCCATTTCTAATACGGCGGAGTACGGTGACCTGACGCGTGGCCCGCGGGTTGTAAATGCGGATACCAAGGCGGAGATGAAGAAGATTTTGACCGAAATTCAGAATGGTCAGTTTGCCAAAGAGTTTATTCTGGAGAATCAGTCAGGTAAGCCGACCATGCAGGCTATGCGCCGAATTGGGGCGGAGCACCCCATTGAAGTGGTGGGCAACAAGTTGCGCTCAATGATGACCTGGATCGGCCAGAACCGGATCGTGGACCGTTCACGCAACTAAAGTTTGCGGCCGGGATTGGCGATAGTCTGCATGGGCGGAATGGCTGTGGGCAAAAAGTAATGTGCCTGTGCTGATTCCGCCCTTTTATCATTGTCCGGCTCCTGATATCCTCCGCCCATGAAAACAGACTATCCTTATCCCTTGCTGGCGCGCGAAGGCTGGCCTTTTTTGGCCTTGTTTTTGGGTATCGCCATTGTGCTGCAGATATTTACGAATGGCTGGTGGGCAGCGCCGTTTTATCTGCTTTTTCTCTTCAGCCTCCAGTTTTTTCGTGATCCGCGGCGTCCCCTGCCGATGTTATCGGAAAGATCGGTGGTGTGCCCCGCTGATGGCAAGGTGATCGCTGTTGAGCAGGTTGACGATCCCTATCTTTCCCGTCCTGCGCTCAAGATCAGTATCTTTATGAATGTGTTTGATGTGCATGTGAATCGCATGCCGGTTAAGGGACAAGTGCAGAAAACCTGGTATTTTCCGGGTAAATTCTTCAATGCCGCCCTCGACAAGGCTTCTTTGGAGAACGAACGCAATGCCCTTTGGGTGAAAACTGGCGATGGCAGCGACGTGACTGTCGTACAGGTGGCAGGGTTGGTCGCGCGGCGTATTGTTTGTTATGTCGCGGCCGATAGCGGCGTGGCCGCGGGACAGCGTTTCGGCTTTATCCGCTTTGGTTCGCGGGTAGATACCTACCTGCCGGTCAATGCCCAGCCCCTGGTGGCCGTAGGCGAACGGGTGCGTGCAGGTGCCCAGTGTATTGCGACCTTGGGTGCCCAACAGCCATGAATCCCAGATATCCGCGCCGTGGGGTTTATGTCCTGCCCAACCTCTTTACCACGGCCAGCCTGTTTGCCGGTTTTTATTCCATCATTGCTTCCATCAACGGTCACTACCGGGTGGCCGCCATCGTCATTTTCATTGCCATGATTCTCGATGGTCTGGATGGGCGCGTGGCAAGGATGACGCATACGGAAAGCGCATTCGGCGCGGAATATGATTCATTGGCGGATGTGATTGCCTTTGGTATGGCGCCGGCCATTTTGGTGTTTCTGTGGGGACTGCAGGATTTCGGCAAATTCGGGTGGCTGGGGGCCTTTATCTATACTGCCTGCGGTGCTCTGCGTCTGGCCCGCTTTAACACTCAGGTGCATAGCGCATCCAAGCGCTACTTCCAAGGCTTGCCCATACCCACCGCGGCGGCAGTGCTGGCCAGTCTGGTCTGGGTGGCGGTAGGGGAGGGATATCCCTGGCTGACACAGATTAGCGAGTATCTGGCGCTGGGACTGGTCTACGCGTTGGGTCTGTTGATGGTCAGTAATGTCCGTTTCCGCAGTTTCAAGGATTTTGACCTGCACGGGCGAGTACCTTTTGCCTTAGCCATCTTTGTGGTGCTGGTTGTGGCCCTGGTCGCCGTGCATCCACCGTTGGTACTGTTTATCGCCGTGATTTCCTACGTGGTGGTGGGGTTGCTGTTGACCTTGTGGCAAATCCGCAGCCACCGCATTCAGCGGCGGCGTGGTGGCCTTGGTCACTGACTTGCCGGCACGGTGAATGCGCCCCAATGCAGAGTGCAGGAAACGCGCGCCGACTGACCATTTTGTACTGGCGCCCCTTTGGAGACGCCCAGGCCGGGTTAGGCCGGTTACGGGGATGCCCCATATTTTTTATTTGGCTGGCGATATTCTGGTGATCACGTACCCTCCGGCAGTATCTTTTGAGAAGTCGAAATTCACATGCTCGCCAATCTTAAGACTGGCGAGCATGGCCTTGTCCAGGATCAGGAAATTCATGGACATCTTGGGCCAATCAAGGGCCTTGACGGGGCCCATGGCAACGTTGACTGTGCCGGTGGGATTGATGCTGTTGATTTTGCCATGTCCCATGAAGATCTGGGCCTTGACCGCCTGTGCCCCGGCCATGTTTTTGGTGCCACCCATATTGTCCATGGCCGCCTGTGCCGGAAGCGTGACCGCCGAAGAACACAGCAGAATGAGGGTGAGATAGAAGCGTTTCATTGTCGTCTCCTTGCTATTGTTAAACTGTTTCCTTGTTGAATTCCAACTTTAGTGTCGCTACAAAAACTCCCGCGGTATCCCTCCTTTTCACCCATGATCATTACTTCCCCCTCATCTGTAGCCCCATCAGTGTAGGCCCAATCGCCGCTTCTGCCACAGGGCGTAAAGGGCAGGAATTACCAGCAAGGCCAGCAACGCGGCGCTGAACATGCCGCCCACCATGGGGGCGGCAATGCGCTTCATCACATCGGCACCGGCGCCATGGCTGAACATGATGGGTAAGAGGCCACCCACCACCAGGGTAAAGGTCATGGCCAATGGCCGCAGGCGCAGCATGGTTCCCTCAATGACGGCCAGCCGAAGATCGTGCCAATTCCGTAAGTTGTCACGGGCCTGCCGCCGGAGGAGGGCCTGGTCCAGGTAGAGAAGCATCACCACCCCGAATTCTGATGCCACTCCCGCCAAGGCGATGAAACCCACCGCCACAGCCACCGAGAGCTTGTAATTCAGCCAATAGATGAACCAGAAACCACCCACCAGAGACAGGGGCAAAGTCAGCAGGATAATGGCCACCTCCACCCAGTTCTTGAAGTTGAAGTAGAGGAGCAGGGCGATCAGCAGAATGACGGCAGGAATGACCAGTTCCAGGCGTTTAGTGGTTTGCTGCATGATCTGATACTGGCCCACCCAGGAGACGGTGTAACCACCTGGGAGATTGACGGCTTTCGCAATGGCCGCTTTGGCACGGGGCACATAGGCACCGATGTTGGTGCCCGGTTTCAGGTCAATGTAGATCCAACTGTTCAGACGGCTGTTGTCGCTAGTGAGCATCGCTGGCCCCCCCTCGATGCGGAGATCGGCTACCTGGGTCAGGGGGATCTGGGCACCGTCGGATGTGGCGATTCGGCTTTCCATCAGGGTGGACAGGGATTGGCGCAGTTCCCGAGGGTAACGGAGAACCACTGGGAAGCGTTCCAGCCCTTGTACCGCGGTGCTCAGGACCTTGCCGCCAATGGCCGTTTCCACGAGACGGTTCACATCCGCCACCGAAAGGCCGTAACGGGCTGCTTTGCTGCGATCAGTGCGCACGACGATATATCGGCCGCCAGTAACCCGTGCCGCGTAGGCACTCTGGGTGCCGGATATTTTCTGCAAAGCCGTTTGGAGTTTCTGCCCCAGGCGGTTCAGGGTATCGAGATCCGGACCCGTCACTTTGATGCCAAGAGGGGTTGTCAACCCGGTGGTGACCATATCCACCCGGTTCTTGATCGGCTGTGTCCACACATTGGACAGGCCAGGAATGCGCAACGCCTCATTCATCCTGTTCTGCAGCTTGTGTATCGTCATCCCGACGGGCCACTGATCCGGCTCTTTGAGCGTGACGGTGGTATCAAACATTGATAAGGGTGCCTGATCTGTCGCCGTCTGGGCTCTGCCCGCTTGACCGAAAACCGTTTTCACCTCGGGGAAGGTCTTGAGGATGCGGTCCGTCTGCTGCAAAACTATGGCCGCCTCACCGATGGAGACGGCGGGGTCCTGAAATATCGGCATGTAGAGCAGCGTCCCCTCGTTCAGGGGGGGCATAAACTCCGATCCCAGACGGTTCCAGGGGTAAATGAGGGTGGCCGTGAGCAGCAGGGCAAGAATCAAAATAATCCAGGGCGCGCGCAGAACAGTGTGGATAACCGGACGGTAGAGGAAAGCCAGGACCCGATTCAGGGGGTTTTTGTTTTCAGGGCGGATGCGGCCGCGGATGAACCAGGCCATCAAAATGGGCACCAGGGTGACCGAAAGGAGGGCGGCGGCGGCGATGGAAAAGGTCTTGGTGAAGGCGAGCGGCGCGAAGAGTTTACCCTCCTCGCCACCCAAGGCGAAGACCGGCAGGAAGGAAACAGCGATGATAATCAGCGAGAAGAACAGTGCCGGACCGACCTCCGCCGCCGCCGCTATGGCCGCCGCCCAAGGGTCGACGCCAGGGTTGTGTTCCAACTGCTTGTGCATATTCTCGATCATGACCACGGGGGCATCCATCATCACGCCGATGGCAATGGCGATGCCGCCCAGAGACATGATGTTGGCGGGGATGCCCATGGCCCACATGATGAGGATGGCGGCCAGTATTCCCAGCGGTAGAGCGACGAGGGCGACCAGCGCCGAACGTGCGCGCAGCAGAAAGAGCAGGGAAATGAGCGCCACCGCCAGGGATTCTTCCAGCAGCTTGCCGGTCAGGGTGTGAATGCTGTGCCGAATAAGCGGGGCTTGGCTATAGGTGGTGACGACTCGCACCCCCTTGGGTAGGGAGGGCTGGAGTTCCTTGAGCTTGCGCTCAATCCGGTGGATGAGGGCATAGGCGTTGCCACCCTGATTCATCATCACGATACCGCCCACCACCTGACCCTTACCGTCGAGTTCGGCGACGCCGTTGGGCAATTGTGGACCCAACTGCACCCGGGCCACCTCCCGCAGCGTAATGGGCACATCGTTGCGTACGGCCAGCGACGCATCTTGCAGGTCTTTCAGGGAATGGATATAGCCCGCGGTGCGGACGATATAACTGGCGTCTCCCATGTCCACCACCGAACCGCTGGTCTCCCCGTTAGCCGCCCGGATGGCGGCCTCCACCGTCGGCAAGGTCAGGTGGTAGGCGAGAAGTTTCTGCGGATCCACCACCACCTGGTACTCCTGCACCATGCCCCCTAGCGTGGCCACCTCCGCAACGCCGGAGATGCCCTGCAGTTCGTACTTGAGGAACCAGTTCTGCAAGGTGGTGAGCTGGGCCAGATTCAACGTCCCGCCGGGGTCGGTGAGGGCATACTCGAAGATCCAGTCCACCCCCGAACTGTTCGGCCCCAGGGCCGGGGTGATCCCCGGCGGCAGCTTGGACTGTACCTGACTCAGGTATTGGAGTACCAGGTTGCGGGCCTGATAGATGCTGGTGCCCCCTTTGAAGAGGACGTAGACATAGGAGTCCCCGAACATGGAGTAGCCGCGCACGGCCTGGGCACCGGGTACCTCCTGCAGGGTGGTCTCCAGGGGGTAGGTCACCTGATCCTGAACAATCTGCGGAGCCTGACCAGGGTAGGAGGTCTTGACGATGACCTGGGTGGGCGAAATGTCGGGGATAGCCTCCAGGGGGATATTGATCATCGCCAACATACCACCGGCAATCAGCGCCAAGGCGGCGATCACGACCAGCGCGCGGTTTGCCATACACCATCGCATGATTGCTCTAATCATGAGACTGCCCTCCTGGACTCATATCCATCCCGGCCATGGTGCTCTTGGTAGATGCCGTATTGCCCCCCAGCATACGGGCCTTGACGGACTGGAACTGGGATTCGGAATAGAGCAGGAACTGGGCACTTTCCACCACCCGGTCACCCGCTTTGAGCCCCTTGTCGATGGCTACCCAGCCGTCGGCCTCCACTCCGAGAGCGACCTGTACCGGCAGGAAGTGTCCTTGGTCCTCGCCCAGCATCACGTAATCTCTCTGGCCGGTACGCAGTACGGCGCTGCTGGGGACCGCCAGGGTCTCCTCGGGACTGGCCAGAACCGTGGCGTCGGCATAGGTGCCGGGGCGCAGGTTTCCCCCAGGATTGGGAAAGCTCAGCCGGGCTGTCACCGTCCGGCTTTTGGGGTCGAGGGTCGGATAGAGGAAGCTCAAACGTCCTTCCCAGGTCTTGCCGGGATAGGCCGGCAGATGCAGACGCACGGGGTTGCCGATCCGTACCCAGGGCAACTGATGGGAGTAGAGCGCCACATTGACCCAAACCCGGTCGAGGTTGGCTATTTCATAGAGATTCGTCTGCGGCGAGACATAACCACCCTGGCGCGCATGGAGGGTCTCGACCACCCCGGAAGTGGGGGCTATGACCGCTACATTGCGTTCCGCTGTGCCGTGCCGGGCGAGCGCCGCGATCTGGTTTTCCGGCATGCCCAGCAGTCGCAATCTCGCCCTGGCTGCCGCCAGCAATGCCGGGCCTTCCGTCGCCCCATCCTGGCGGCGGGCAATGAGATATTCTTGCTGGGCACTATACAGTTCGGGAGAATATATCTCGGCGAGCACCTGGCCACGCTGCACGGGATCACCCACGGCGCGGACGTTCAAGCGTGTCACCCAGCCGGAGAAACGCGGAGTGACGGAATAGACCCGGTTCTCGTCCACCGCCACGGTGCCCACGGTATGGATGGCATGCCCCATCTGCCGGTGCTGCACCGCCACAAGGCGCACCCCCAGATTTTGCGCCAGGCGCGGATCGATGCTGAGGCCGGACTCTTTTTTTGCGTTCGAGCTGGAGGCATAGACCGGGATATAGGCCATCCCCATACTGTCCTTCATCGGGTGATCCGAATGGATTTTGGGGTCCATGGGGGCAGCCCAGTAGAGGACGTGCCGTTGCTTGGGCATACTTGTCGGAGCTGCGGCGGAGTGGGCGCCGGGCGCCGCGGCAGGGGTTCGCAGCCACCAGACCGCATTGGCCCCGAGACCCACACCAATGACGAGTAGGCTGATGCCGATAATCCAGTTGCGTGGCTTCATGGTTGTATCTCTCCTTGGGTGGCGAGAAAATCCAGCTCTGCGGCGCTGAGGGCCAGATCGCGGCGGTATTGCAGCCGGGTCAGGGCGTAGTCCAGCACGTCCTTCTGGGTGCGCAACACCGCATCCAGTCCGGCGCGCCCCGCCGAGTAGGCGGCGAGTGTTGCGGAAAAGGCATTCCGTGCGGTGGGCAGCAGTTGTCGATCCATGCGCTGCAACTGGATTTTGTAGGATTCATAGCGGGCAAAGGCGGCACGCGCCTGCTGGGCCAGGGCCAGGTGTTGATCGTCGTAGCGATATTGCGCCTGCTGGGCCTTGGCCTGGGCGGCGGCAACGTCCTGGTCTTGGCGATCGCCCGGGAATAGCGGCAGGCTCAGGTTAACCCCCGCTGACAGCCAGTTGGGGCTGCCGGGGTGGAAATCCTGGCCATAACCGACGCTGACGGTAACGTCCGGCCAATAGCTGGTTTTGGCTACCTGCACGCCCATTTGCGCGGCACGGGTTTGCTCCTGGGCGGCGCGCAGGAGGGGCTGACCGGAAAGTCGGGCTTCCATTTCGGCAAGAGTGGGGGGTGGCGGTAGATTCGGCCATTGCTTTTCTATGGACGGCGGTTCCGGCAGGTTTAGAATCTGGGCGATTTGCGCCAGATCGCTTGCCTGTTCTGCCTGCAATCTGGTGATGTCATTGGCCAAACTGGCGTGCGCCAGTTGGGCACGGAGTACCTCGGCCTGTGTCCCTTGTGCGGACCGGTAGAGCGCCAGTGCTGCTTGCACGCTCGCGGCCTCCAACTGTTCCTGGTGCCGGACCGCGGCCATGGCATTTTCGGTATAAAGGGCTTGCAGCCAGGCACGGCGCAGCAACAACACCAACTCGGCGGACTGGCCGCGCAGGGTATCGGCGGCCGCCTGGGCCTCCACTCCCGCCCGTTGTCCTTCCAGCCCCAGTTTGCCAAAGGAGGGAAAGGTCTGACTCAGGCCCACGCTCAGCATGCTCATCTGCTGCTGGTTCATGGAGAAGCTGTTGAGGGGCAGGTTCGCGGCACCGAGGGCGAGATGCGGATCGGGCAACTGGGCAACAGCCACGGCTTTGTGCCGCAATTCCGCAATCTTTTGGGTCAGGGCGCCGAGTCCGGGATTTTGCCGCAGGGCAACGGTTTCCGCGCTCTGCAGACTCAGCGAGGCGGCCCAGGCGGATGTTGCCGACAGGAGCAATAGCACCCCGACAGAGAGGCGAATACCGCCCCATGTCGGTTGGATAAAACGACCAGGAATATTGGCGTACATAAAAATCTCCATGGCAAAACAGCTATGCATTTCCTCAAGTTGGAGAGGGGTGCCAGTTTGCTCAGGGGAGATTAAATGACCAACCGCACGTGCTGGAGGGGAGGGGAGGGATGTGGCAGGCGGGGGGAAAAAACCTGGGTTGCTGCCGGGAAGAAGATTGCCGGACGGGAGAATGTCACGGAGCCCATCATTGCCGGGGCCGGGAAGGTTATTCCCGGGAGTCTTAATCCCCCCGGTGCATGGGTTGCTGCGCAGATCGACACGCACTGGCCGGACATCGCCCAGGAATGTGTGCTCACGTTCATATCGTGACCACCTTGGCAACAGGGCATGTCCGCTATCGACATGCCTGGCGTGGCAGCGCAGGAAACACCGAGCGGCATGGCCACTGCGACATTGCTTACCCATGTTCCTAGGAAGAACATGAATATAGCCAGCAAGGCGAGCAAGGGAGGGTGATGGCGGATTGTCTGCATGTCGGTGTCAGGTGATCTCGGTCAGCACGTCTAGGGCATCGTAAACCATGAAGTGCGCTACAGAGTCAAGGCGTAAAAGTTTTCCCTAAATCGACAAGGAGCAGGACGCTGCACAGCATGAGGTGCGTGGTTATGATCTGTGGGAAGTTGTAGTAGTCTGTTCTGGGGGGTACGCAATGATATTGACGATATACGGGGCCACGATTGTCACCCTGATGATGCTGTTTTATGCATTCGAATCGCGCTCGCACTGGTTTACGCTGGCCTTTGCAGTAGCTTGTCTGGGGTCTGCGGCTTATGGATTTCTCGCCGGCACCTGGCCCTTTGGTGTTGTCGAGAGCGTTTGGTCGCTGGTGGCGTTGCGTAAGTGGCAAGTGGTTCGCCTCCGCTAGCAACACGGCCGCTCATACCAGAGGCGTGTTGCACCTGGAGACGCATGGATATGCGGAATTGTGGAGCGTGCGGCTCAATGCTTATGTAAATGGTGCATGTCCGGGGTGTGGGCATGGTTATGGGTCAGTGCTTCGTGCTTATGCGGGTGGCGATGGCTGACACCGGGCACCAGCGGATCAGGGTGTGCGTGCTGATGGTGTGCGTCATGCTCATGGACATGATCATGTTCCATGAGCGTATGGGTATGTTCATGCGCGTGGCTTTCGGTGAGATGCATCCAGATGCCCCAACCCATCAGCGCTCCGGCGATCAGTAAGAGTGGAGTGACTGGGGCACCGAGCATCACGCTGAGCATGGCCCCGATAAAGGGGGCGCTGGAAAAATATGCTCCCGTCCGCGCGCTGCCGAGATGACGCAGGCCGACCACAAAAAAGGCGAGGCTGACGCCATAGGCGAAGAAACCCAGCAGCATCGCCGCCGCCATGTCCGGCAGGGCAGGCAGACGGTCACCGAGTAACAGCGCCAGTCCGAGGTTCACGCTACCCGCCACCCAGCCTTTGTTGGCGGCGATCCAGCTGGTATCGGTCAGGGACACCTTGCGAGTCAGGTTGTTATCCATACCCCAGGCAAAGCAGGCGCCGATGATGGCGGCGGCGGACCAGAGGTGGTCGAAATGCACCTGTCCCGGCCAACTGAGGAGCACCATCCCCAGCACAATGGCCACCATGCCCCAGGCTATGCGCCGGTCAAAACCTTCCTTGAACACCCACCATGCCAATAGGGTCGTAAACACTGTCTCCGCATTTAACAATAAAGAAGCCGTTGAAGCGGCGGCACCCTGCAAGCCGATCATGAACAGCACCGGTGCAATGATTCCACCCGCCAGCACCGAAGCCCCAAACCAGAAAGCATCCCGACGCGACAAGCGCACCCGTTCGGCGCGGCGCAGCCAGCGGTAGAGGGTCAGCCCCAGGCCGGAGCCCAGATAGAGCAGACCCGCCAACATCCAGGGACTCACCGATGCCAGCAGAATTTTGGCCAGCGGCGTACTCGCTCCAAAGAGCAGCGCTGACAGGAGGGCGGCCTGGATGCCGGGACGGCGTAGGGTGTGGAGGAGGGACATGAGCATCCTGTAGGCGAAAAGAACCATTGATCAGCCGCCATGATAAAACGGGCGCGGTCGGCATGACAGACCGCCATAAGCACCGTCGTCGAGAAAAGGGTTATCCAGGAAGCGATGCTTGCCGCGCTGCTTTCGCTGTCAAAGCGCTATAAATCACCGGTGCCAGCCACAAAGACATGAATACGGACAGCAGCAGGCCACCCATGACCGCCACCGCGAGGGGCTTGAGCAGGTCAGTGCCGTGGCCGATACCGATGGCCAGCGGCAAAAAGCCGAAGACATCGGCGAGCATGGTCATCAGGATGGGGCGCAAGCGCTGGCGGGCGGCTAGGGCGACCACGGCGGGGCGCGGCTGCGGACCCCCGAGTTGCCGGGCGCGGGCAAAAATCAGTATCACATTGTTGACCGCAATGGCAAAGACCAGCAGCACGCCGAGAAACGCGGTGCTATCGAGGTCAATACCGAGGAGCAGGAGCGCCAGCAAGGCCCCCGGCGCCGCCAGCGCAATCGCCAGCAGGGAGGAAATAGCCGCCCGCTGACTGCTGAACTGAAAGCCGAGCAGGATCAGGAGCAAGGCCAGCGCCCCGCCGAGAATCAGCGCCATCTGCTGAAAGCTCTGTGATTGCTGACGATAATAGCCGCCCAGCAAGGTCGTCACGTTGGTCGGCAGATGCAGGTTCGCTACCACCACACGTGCTTTAGCGGCGGCCTGCGCCAGTCCCTCACCGGGCTTCGGCTGCAGCCAGACATAAGCATCGGGCACCAGATTTTGATGGGTCACAAAGGGTACCGCCCCCTGCACATGAACGCCGGCGATGCTTGCCAGTGGAGTAAAGCTTCCGTCCGGCAAGCGAATGGGGAGGGTGTCCATCTCGCGCGGGGTGAAATCGTGGCCGGCGAGGCTGACGCGAATCGGCAGAATCTGCTCGCCGTGCAGGAGGAAGCCCGCCTGTCGCCCCCAGAAACGCTCTTTGACCTGGCTAGCCAGCACTGGCGGGGTGATGCCATAAATCGCGGCCAGTGGCGATGGAGTGATCTCCAGCTCCGGACCCGCTGAAGGTGACTTGAAGTTCACGGACTCAAAGGCATGGCTCTGGCGCAATGCCGCCGCCAGACGCGCTCCCTGCGTGCGCAAGGTGGTGGAATCCGAGCCGAAGAGATAAACCACTAGCGGCGCGTGGGCACCCGAGAGATTGCCCAGGCGTACAATCATCGTTTGATGGAGCGTCAAGGAGAGCAGATTGGGGGCCGTCTGACGAAACTGTGCCCGCAGCGTGTGCATCACCGTCTCGGTGCTCTGCGCGTGATTGGACTTGAGGACGATGGCGATAGCCCCTTTGTTGGCCGGCGCATGGAGGAACTGGAAACCGCGCCCGACCATCAGCGATGCCCGCGCCACATTGGGATTCTCCAGCGCCACCCGCATGAAATCCCGCCCCACGCGGGTGGTTTCCGCCACGCTGCTGCCGACCGGGGTACGGAAGGGCACCGAAATCACGCCCTCGTCCCAATGAGGCAGGAAGGCGGTAGGCAAGGTGGTCAGCGTCAGCCATCCCGCGACCGCGAGGAGCAGGACCACCGGAATGGCCCACCACGGGCGACGCATGCCGAAAATCAGCCAACGGCTGAAATGTCGGCGTAACCAGCGCTCAGCGCCATTCCGCCGCTTCTGCTGCGGGCGCCCGGCGAGCCAGGCGGCCAGCACCGGCGTCACCAGCAGGGCAACGATTTGCGAAGTCAGCAGCGCAATGACTATGGCCAGTGCCATATGTCGGAACAAAAGCCCCAACGTGCCGGACAAAAAGATCAGCGGCAGAAAGATCAGGCAGGAGGTGAGGGTGGCCAGGGTCATCAGTGGCAGAATTTCGGCAGCGCGGCGCAAGGCTTGCCGCCGTCGCGTCGTGCGGTCACCGTGCAGGCCATGGATCCCGCGTTCGATCACCACGATGGCGTGATCCACCAAGGCACCGATCGCCGCTGTCAGGCCGCCGAGCGTCATGATATTGAGTCCGTAGCCCAACGTATGCAGCACCAGAAAAGTAGCCGCCAGGGCCAGCGGGACGACCACCAGGGTCGCCAGCGCCCCGTCGAAACGACCGAGAAAGGCGAAGACCACCAGCCAGGCGATCAGGCTGCCGAGCCCGAGGGCGATCCAGACGTCGCGCAGGCTGCTGCTGATCAAGTGACTCAGGTCATAGATCGGCACCAGTTGCACGCCGGGTGGCAGGTGTGTCCGTAAGGCGGCCAGCCGACTCTGCACGGCACGGGCGACATTCACATCGTTGGCTCGCGATTGCGACAGGACGTCGATGATCAGGGCATGGCGGTAGCCGGGGACGGCGGCATCGGTGAGCAAGGGGGGCGGACCGACCTGTACCCGCCCCAGCGCGCCCAACGCCAGCGGGGCGCGGATGCCTTCGGCGTTGGCCGGGCCGAGGGGCAGGGTCAGGGTGGCCAGATGCGCCGTATCCACCGGCCGCGGCGTCGTGGCGACGATAAATTGCTGGTGATAGGCATGCAGAACGCCGGAGAAAAAAGGCCCCTGGGCGCGGCGGAGGGTGTCGATCACTTGCTGTGCCGTCAGGTGATATTGCGCCAGGCGCACCGGGTTCAGATCGATATGCACCTGCGGCCAGCCGCGGCCGGTGCTCTGCACCTGATAGACACCGGGAATCGCCAGCAGGGCGGGGCGCACCTGGAAGGCGAAAGTCGGCATCATCGCCGAGCTGCCCTGCTGATTGGAGACCAGCGCATACTCGGCGAAGGGGTAGGTGTAGGGCGCCATGCGCGTCACCCGCATCTGCGCGCCAACGGGTAAGCGAACCTGCGAGAGGCGGGCCTGCAGCATGAGATAAGCGGTCTGCGGGTTGACGCCGGGATTGAAGTAAACATTGAGCTTGGTCAGTCCGTTACCGGTCTGCGAGCGCACCAGCCGGACGCCCGGCTGACCCTTGGCCAGCGCCTCCAGCGGTCGGGTGATCTCGACCTCCATGAACTTGACTGGCAGGCTACCGTCATTGACCAGTACTGTAACGCGCGGAAAATCGACATTGGGAAACACGCTTTCCGGCAGACTTTGCAAGGCAAACCAGCCGGCGGCCAGCAAAAACAGGGTGGCGAGGATTATACTGAAGCGATTTTCCCAGAGAAAATCCAGATAGCGCTTCATGGCTTTTGGACCTGCACGGGGGTGCCGGCGACGAGACGGGCATTGCCGGAACGGATGACGAATTCGCCGACCCGGAGATCACCGCTGACCCAGGTACGATCGCCCCGACTGGCAACGATACGGACGGGTACCACGACCGCCCGTCCGTGGCGGATGGCGAATACCTCGGTGCGGGAGCCACGCATGACAATACTGGTGGTCGGTAAGACGAGGGCCGTTGCCTCTGGCGCGGACAGTCTTACCTGCAGCCATTCGCCTGGCAGCAGCAGGCTGTGGGCGGGCAGATCAATATAGACCGACACCAGACCCAGATGCCGCGCACTTTGCCCGACAGAGCGAATCTTGCCATGCCCCTGCCAGCCGCTGCCATCAAGCCCTACCACCATTCCCGGCTGCAGCCCCTGCGCCACGGCAGGGGTGACATAGGCGTGCATCCAGGGTATCCCGCGCCCGGCGAGGGTGGCGATGGGCTGGCCGGCATTGACCACTGCCCCAGCGGGTATCAGATAATGCAGGCTCCCGGCGAACGGAGCAGTCAGTTGCTGCTCGTTGGCTTGCGCCTGTAGGACACGGAGAGTGGACCGTGCTTCATCCAATGCCAGCTTCGTCCGTTCCACATCCTGCCGGGAGAAGACGCCATCGGTATAGAGCTGTCGGTTGCGGAGCCACTGACTGCGGCTGAAAGTGACCCGCGCCTGAGCGGCGCTGATGGTCGCCCGCAGGCCGGGCGGCGCGATACGCGCCACCATGGCGCCGGCGGGGACTTGTCCGGCCGGCAGCAGCGGGCCGAGCACCCGGCCGGTAACGGCGGCGGTCAAAGTCACTTGACCGTTGCTCTCGACGGTGGCGAGTACGGTGTTCTCCTGCCGGGCCGGCGCGGAGGCGACAACGGCTACGCGTACCGGCAGTGCCCAAGCCGCGCTCATGCCGGTCAGCCAGAGCAGGATGGCGAGGCCGATAACGGCGGGCCAGCGTGGGGAAATGTGGATCATCGAGCGTTGGCGAGGGGTCATGACGATTTCCTTTGATCGGGCAACAAGCCACTATCCAATGCCAGTTGCGCACGTGTCAGGCGGGCGCGGATGGCGGCGCCCGCGCTTTGCAACTGGGTTTGTACCCAGTCATTCTCCGCTTGTTGTAACGCCAGTGCGCTCTCCGCACCGGCGAGGTAGCCCTTGCGGGTCATGGTATAGACCGTCCGTGCGGTCCGGGCCAGCGTCTGGGCGTCCTGCAGGGCGTTTGCTGCCGCCTGTGCCGCCCCGTAATCGGCCGCCAGACGGCTGCGAATCTGCAGTCGCAGCGCCGCCTTGGCGGCCCGCATGGCAGCCACCTGCTCCTGCGCCGCGGCGACGCGATCCCGGTTGCGGCCAAAGCCAAAAATGGGCATCTGCAGGCTAAGGATCGCCTGCCAGCCCAATCGCTGGCTTTGCGGCAGTGTCGAGGTGTCCACCCCATAGGCGCCGGTGGCGGCGATGATCGGCAGTCGCGCCGCCTGTCGATAGTGCAACAGCGATCGCGCCGATTGAATTTCGCCATCGGCGACGCGCAACAGCGGCTGCGATCGATCGGCTTGCTGGCGGAGCGTATTGGTACCCGGCAAGGCCGTGCGTGGGACGGCGACGCGCGCCAGCACGGGTAACGCCGCCGTTGTGTAACCGGTTTGCAGCGCGAGCACCTGGCGCGCCGCCTGCGCCCGTGGCCGCGCCTGATCGAGTCCCATCCGGATACGCACCAGGGTCAACTTGGATTGACTCAGATCCAGGCGGGAGCGGGTCCCCGCCCGGTAGCCCTCTTGTGTTGCCACGAGCATCTGGCGCGCGGCCGCCAGCGCCTTGCGCCAGACGGCCAGAGTGTTGGCGTCCAACGCCATCTGGTAATAAGCCATGGTTACCTGCGCCGCGACCGTAAGCCGTGTCTGTTCCAGCCGATAACGGGCGATGGCCGAGCGGTTGCGGGCCAGCGCCGATAAGGCATAGGCTTGCGGCGTATACAGTGGGATCTGCAGGCGAACCTGTCCGATCAGTTCCCGCGCGCCATTGGCGCTGACAAAGCGCGGCTGGCCGTTCTGGGTTTGGGTCCAGATGCCCCCGGTACTCAGCGAGAGGGCGGGCAATAGATCCGCACGCGCCGCGCGACCCTGATCCCGACGCTCCGCGATCATGTGCTGCGCCTGCTGTACCACCGCCTGATTGACCAGCGCCCGCTGGATGGCACTCCGTAAAGTCAGGTCATCCGCCGCGGCGATACTCGAGAGCAGGCAGGCGCCGATTCCGAGCGCGGTCGTTATCCGCCGTGTTGCGGCTTTGTGTATCATGCACCGACCTTTACATTAAAACGAACCATGAGCGCATCATCGCAAAAGCAGGGAACCGGAAGATGACCGCAACCTGACGGATTCGTCATCTTGGCTGCGATGCCGGAGTTTCCGCCGCGATAATCGGGAAAGATAACGTGACGGTGGTGCCTGTCCCCAATTCACTCTGCAGTGTGGCCTCACCGCCGTGCAATTGCATAATGGACCGCACGATGGCGAGCCCCAGTCCGGTGCCCTGACCCTGACGCAGACGTGCCGCATCCGCGCAATAAAAGCGGTCAAACACATGCGGCAGGTCCTCGGGCGCTATCCCGGAGCCGCTATCGCTGACGACGATCTGCAACAGCGATGGCTGAATGGCGGTTCGGATACTGATCTGCCCGCCCGCAGGGGTATGGCGCAGCGCGTTGCCGAGCAGGTTGCCCAGCGCGCGCCGCAACAGCCCTGGATTTGCCGCTACTGGCCCACTGGCCTTGTTGACCAGCGTGATGTCCGACTCGTCGGCCATCGCCTGATAAAAGGCGCAGACTGCCGCTACTTCTTCCCGGCTGTCCAGCAACGGTGTGTCGAGCTGGGCATCCGGCTGCTCCGCGCGGGCGAGAAAGAGGAGGGCGTCCACCATGCGCGAAAGCCGTCCGTATTCTTCCATGGCCGACTCGATGCACGTCTGATAGTCCGCCGGATTGCGGCCTCTGGAAAGTGCGATTTCCGCCTCGCCGCGCAGGATATGCAGGGGCGTGCGCAGTTCATGGGCGATATCTGCGGAGAAGCGCGAGATACGGTTGAAGGAGGTCTCCAGCCGACCCAGCAGGCGGTCAAAGTTGGTCGCCAGATTGCGTAGCTCGCTCGGCCAGGGTTCGTCGGCAACGCGCCGATGCAATTGCCTGGCGCTCAGCCCATCGATAATCTGCGCCAACCGTGCAACCGGTCGCATAGCCCGGCGGGCAATCAGATAGCCCGCCGCCACCGCCGCCAGCAGGACGAGAGTCGTCGCCAGCAGCAGCGCCCGCCGATAAATGGCCAAAAATTGCGCATTCTGCGTGGTGCTGATGGCGACATAAATCGTTGTGGACGGATTACCTGCAAAGCGTTGCGCCATGACCAGATAATGATCGTGATCGTGTATTTTCCATTTCCACTCTTTTTTTTGCAGAGTGTTTGGCGATTTCGTGAATGGTCGTGAGCTATCCAGAAGCGGATTGAAGTCACGACCGCGGGCAATAATGCCGACAGGGGAGCGGCTGACCCAGATGAATACGCCGCGAATCGTACTCGCCTCCAATTGTGTTTCGTGTCGTAGCGCCGCTGCATTCCCGGCATGGCGACCCAATGCACTATGCACCGCATGGATCTTGCTGGATAAAATCTGGCTGTCGACCTGCTGCAATTGCTCCACGAGTACCCAATACAAGGTACCGCCAGCGGCGACAATCAATAAAACGCTGAGCAACGCGTACCATAACGTCAGCCGTATGGCTATCGAACCGGTAACGCGGCGGAAGGCTTCAGTTGCGTGTTTCAAGAACATAACCAACCCCCCGCAGCGTATGAATCAACCTGCCGGAATAGGGGTCGTCGACCTTTCTGCGCAGCCGCCGGATCGCGACATCCACCACATTGCTGTCGCCGTCAAAATTCATATCCCAGACCTGCTCGGCGATCCGTGTGCGGGTCAGCACTTCTCCGGGAAAGCGCATCAGATAGGCCAACAGCCGATATTCCTGAGGGGCAAGGCCGATGCTCTCTCCCGCCCGCCAGACCTTATGCCGCAACAGATCGACTTCCAGATCCGCGTAATGGAGCACGTCTTCGGCGCGCAGGTGACAGCGGCGCAGAATATTGCGCACCCGCATCAGCAATTCAGAAAAGGCAAAGGGCTTGACCAGATAATCATCGGCGCCGAGTTGCAAACCCTTCACGCGTTGTGAGATGGCATCCAGCGCCGTCAGCAGAATCACCGGCTGATCTGCCCGCCGCCTGCGGATTTCCTGCAACACCCACCAGCCGTCCCGTTGTGGCAGCATGACGTCCAGTACGATGACGTCGTAATCGCCTGTCGCCGACAAGTGTTGTCCGTCCACACCATTGGTCGCGATATCTACGACATTCCCTTCCTCCATAAAACCTTTTTTCAAAAAGGCGGCGGTTTTTAGCTCATCTTCGATGATCAATATTTTCATGGTGTTTGTTCTTTAATAACCAGGGCAAAAGATTTTCCGATCTTTGACCTTCTTGTCGATTTCCTGAAGAATGTCCGCATTATTAATGACACAATGAGAGGTATGATGAAAACACCCCAGCCCTTGGAATCGCGTCGTAAACAGGCTTTTGGTGCTGTTCGCATCCTTTTTGGTCTGATCTGGCTGGTCAATACATGGTTGCAACTTAACCCTGTTTACAGTACTCACTTTCTCGGCACCTTCGATGCTGACTGGGTACCCGGACAACCCGCCTGGATCGCCGGTTATGGTCACTGGATGGCGCAGCAGGTTCAGCAATTGGGTGCGCAGCATGTGGCGTATGCGACCATAGTGCTCGACGCCATTTTGGCCATTTCCCTTATTACCGGTATCGGCCTGCCGCTGCTGGCCTGGGTGGGCGTGATTTATAACCTCTGGCTATGGAGTACCGTTGGCGGTTTTGGCGGCCCCTACACCCAGGGCGCGACCGACCCTGGCACCGCCATCATCTATGTGCTCTGTTTCCTTTTGGTAATCTGGACACGGAGTTGGGAGGGGCTGAGTCTCAGTAAAGTACCGCATCGTCCTATTTCTGCGCCGGCCGTACACACTGCGCGTGTCTTGTTCGGCATGCTCTGGGCCTTCGATGCGTTCTTGAAATGGCAGCCCTATTTCATCAATCATGCGGTCACCTACCTGCAGCAGGCCCTGCCGGGCGAGCCGGCATGGATTGCCGCTTACATCAGCTTCTTCATCACGGTCATCACCTGGGTCGGGCCGGTGCTCTTTGGTTATTTTGCCGCGATCATGGAAAGTATTATCGCTTTTTACCTGATCATCGGCCGTGGCCTGCGCTGGGTGATTCCTGTTGGTATTGCCTACAGCATCGGCGTCTGGACCACGGCGGAAGGCTGGGGCGCACCGTTTCTGCCGGGCGCCACTGCGAATAAGGGCGATGTCCTGGGTACCACCAATATCTATGTCATCGCGTTCCTTTTTCTGGCGGTCTGGGTTTATCTCACCCCACATCGTAAAGAAAATTAGGGGGCGGTTTACGGTTTACTGGCGAAGGAGGAAAATACGCGCCAGAACCCGGTGACCCAGAATCTCGTGCAACAGTGCCATGCCGATATGGCCGTACCAGTACACCCAGGCGAGGTTGGCGATAAGACTGTGCAGATCGGCGACGTTGCCGACGAAGGGTGTTTCCGCACCGCTCTTTGGGTAAATAAAAAAAAGTACGGCACCGGTGGCCGCCATAGTGGAGACGGCGAGAAATCCCAGCCCATGGACGAGTCCCGCCAGCCCCCCCTCGGGGCCTCCCTGGGGTAATTGAAAGCGCAGGATCTGGCGTAATTCCACCAGGAGCTTCGCCCGCCCTTTTGCATCCCAGGGAAACAGGTGGCGGAAGCCACTGTCGTCACGGGTGAGCAGTGCGCTCCATACCCAGTGGGCGATGATGACCCCAACCGTAGCCAAACCCACCCACTCATGGAGTTCAAAGGATAGGGCCTGGGTAGATGTCAGCACCCGACCCGGCTTGGGGTGTTCCATGATCAAACTGATGAGGAGTTGAAAACTCACGGTGACCGCCATGCCCCAGTGAAGGAGGCGTGTGCCAGTATTCCAGTAGGTGACATGCGGGGTTGAACTCTGTTTCATAGGCTGCCCTCCTTGGGTGTCGGTTAAATCGCAAGCACGATCTGGCTTCTGATGATAGCATTGCCCGCTGACTAGGTTATATAGACCAATACCTTGTGCTCCGATTACACGTCAGATGCCCGCCTTTTGTCGAAGGCGGGCATCGCATGTATTCAGAGGCGCATCATCCGCATTTTTAGATTCCTCCTAAAAATATCATAAAAAAGTCATCGTGTTGTCACGTTATCGTCACATCCATTGATTATGATGCTCACTCTTTGAAAAGCCCAAAGACGCTTTAAAAAGATTCTTTAGGGCTGCCGATCATACCTAGGGAGTGTCTTGAATATGTGTAACACCACGAATTTACGTCCTATAATTGTTGCGCTCATGGCATCCGGGGTGATGTTGTCGAGCGCTCTTGCCCTGGCCGATGGCGTCACTGCCAGCACGGTAAGTGCCGACCATGCTGCCGTCGACGTGGGTCAGGTCAATGCCGCTGCACAGGGAAGTTCTTATCTTGGGAGCAGTGAGGCGCGGTCCCTTACCCAGAAGCACCGTTTTAATTCAGGGCAATCGGTGAAAGTGCTGGACAAGCATGAATTGGCGGCTGCTGGTCCGGTAGGCGGCAGCGCGCAGGCGTTGTCTTACGCGCCGGGCGTCAGCGTCTCCAGCTATGGATACACCGGCTCCACCAAGACCTCCATCAGCGTGAACGGGATCAAGCAGGGTTGGGGCGGTTTCTCCGGTGGCCAGATTGACAACGGCAGTCTTTCCGTCACCTTTGACGGCGTTCCCATGGTGAACCCCTCCACTGGCCTCTGGGAGAGTCCGCAGGTGCCGCAGAACGGCATTCTACAGGGCATCGGCATCACCTATGGTCCCGGTAACCCGGTGGATCGCTGGTATAACAACATTGGCGGCCAGATTGATTTTGTTCCCTTGCAGCCCACAAATAAAGCCGGTGCTTCGATCAAAATGAGCTACGGCAGCTACGATACCAAGAATATCGTCTTCAATGTGCGCACCGGGAGCATAGACGGCTGGTCCACCATCCTGGCGGGCGGCTCCGGTTCCGGCAACAGCTACCGGCAAACCCCGGATGGTTTTGCCAACCCCAGTTATAACTACGCCTGGTTCCTGAAAACCCGCAAGACCTTCAGCAACGGTGACTTTTCACTGGGTGCCTACCTGGCGAAAGGTTCCGGTTACCGGCCGGTATCCATCCCCCTCAGCCCCATTGCCGGCGTGACCATGGATGGTACCGCAAACTCGCCGCTGTATAGCCAGGCGACTTCCGGGTATTATTCATCGCTGCCGGAAAACGTCTGGTTCAAACGGGACGGCAATACCACCTGGCTGGTCTATAGCAAACTGAACCTTGCACTGGACAGCATGGTGGGTCTGCATAACACGCTCTGGTATCGCAACGGCCACCGTCTGCATTTCCACTACAACAACTACGGACTGTCCAATCCGAAGAACCTCTACGAATACAATAACCCTCATACCAATGTGTATGGTGACAAACTGTGGTTTTCGGTGGCCTTGCCCTACAACGACGTGAACGTGGGTGGATTCTTCCTGAACAGCCGGTATAACTCGCGGAACGCCTTTTACAATACCAACCCGCCGTACTACGGCTCGGCGTCTGTGCCCAACGCGCACTACCGCAGCGACTATTTTGACCAGACCGACCTTGCCGCGTTCATCCAGGACCGGATCAGTCCGATGAAAAACCTGCATATCACGCCAGGCGTGCGTTTCATCAATTATCAGACGCGTTACACACCTGCCGCGCAGTCGGATTTCGCCGCGGCTTATGCCCTGTATCCGCAGAATAATCAGGGTACGCTACCGACCGCCAGCAACAGCTTCACCAAGGTGGAGCCCTCGGTGGATTTCAACTGGCAGCCGATGAAATGGCTGGCGGTGTTTGCCAGCTATGCGCAGGCTTACAAGGAGCCGCAGGTGGGCGGCGGTGGTGGTCTGTATCAAAGTACCCCACCGCTTTATAGTCTGGAAAAAAGCGCCGATTACAATGCCGGCATAAAGGTTCATTTCAGGGATGCCGCTTACCTGCATAATTTTTTCCTGCTGGCGAGTTTTTACCATCTGCACTATACCAACCAATATATTCCGTTCTACGATGCCAATGGCAATTATCTGGGTGACGCGAACGGTGATTCCATCTATCAGGGTGTCAATATGGCGCTGGAAGATGACCCGATCTACAATCTGCATGTCTTTGCCAATCTCAATTTCGAGAAGGCGACCTTCGCCCATTACGTGACCGGCGGTGTCAGTTATGACGGGCTGCCGGTATCCAACGTGCCGAGCAGCACCTTTAATATCGGCACGGCGTACAGCTACTATCTCCCGGGCGTGTTGCTGGAGCCGCGAGTCTGGTATCAGTACACGGGCGCGCAAAGCATGTTTAATAACAATACGACCGCGCCCAGCCTGCAGAAAATGCCGGGTTATGGTACGGTGAACCTGGGTTTTGACAGCACCATCCCCACGCGTGGGAGTATTCCGGGTTTGAAGGATGTCAAGCTGAGTGTCGACGTCCTCAATCTTGCGAATAATCATTACAATGAGTTTCAGTATATTACGGCCGGCGGACTTCTGGGAGGGAACTCGGCTGGGCAGGTGCTGGCATTGCCCGGAGCTCCGCTGACGGTATACGGAAGTATTGCGGTAAACTTCTAGCTTTACCGTTGCTGGTAATTTTCGGCAGAAAGGTTCCAGCGTGTTGTGTCTGGGGCTTTCCTGCCGATATTTTTTGTAGGATGGCGAGCCTGCATTCAGAAATCTCCGCTTGGCCGGCGCTAAGCCTGCGCTAATTCCGAGGTGGTAGAGTGGGCAACACGGTGGAAGCACAAGCATCCACCAGACCCCAATCTTGGAAAGGAGCGACATCATGGGAATATCAAATAAAGTGGTCATTGGCGTGCTGGGTGTCATTTTGAGCGCAGCATCCCTTAGTGCCTTCGCCTTCACCGGTCAGAATCTGGCGGGTAATGCCAAGGTAACTATCGAACAGGCCCGGACTATCGCCTTGAAGGCGTACCCCGGCAAAATCACGGACGAAGAACTGGAGCAGGAGAAAGGTGGGAGCGGTTTGCGCTATTCTTTCGATATCAAAAATGGCAAAGTCACCCATGAGGTAGGCGTCGATGCCAAAACCGGGGCCGTTCTGGAGAACTCCACCGAAGGCGCGCATCCGGATTGATCACCGGCATTGCGAGAGCCCCGCTTCCTTTTGAGGGGACGGGGTTTTTGGGGTGAGCAAAGTCACCGGGAATATACTGGGACCATCTTATGCGCATTCTCCTTGTTGAAGATGACCGAATGATCGGCGAAGCCGTCACGGTGGCTCTGCAGGATGCGGCTTATGCCGTGGACTGGGTGCGGGACGGCGAAACCGCATTGCGGGCCATCGGCAACCAGGAGCACCAGGCGGTGTTGCTGGATCTGGGTCTGCCCAAGCTGGACGGACGCGATCTGCTGAGAAAGCTCCGGGCCACGGGCAACACCCTGCCCGTTATCATCATCACTGCCCGCGATGCGCTGGCGGACCGGGTCGATGGCCTGGACCTCGGCGCCGACGACTATCTGGTCAAACCCTTTGAAATGGATGAACTGCTGGCCCGCTTGCGCGCCATCATCCGCCGTCAGGGCGGGCAGGCCACCCCGGTACTCAGCAATGGATTGCTGCAACTCAACCTGAGCACCCATGAAGTGCAGCATGGCGATGCACGGGTCCTGCTGACTGCCCGGGAATTCGCACTGCTGCAGGCCTTGTTGCTGCGCCCCGGCACCATTCTCAGCCGTGCCCAGCTCGAAGAGCGCTTATATGGCTGGAATGAAGCCGTGGAAAGCAACACCATTGATTTTCTGATCCACGGCATTCGCAAAAAACTCGGCGCGAAGGTCATCAAAAATGTCCGTGGGGCGGGTTGGATGGTTGCGCGCCAGCCATGACACGTTCTCTGCAAGGCCGTTTGTCCGTCGGATTGAGCATGGCTATTGTGTGTATGGGCTTACTGGCCGGCCTGGCATCGTTCTGGCTCGCCTTTGATGAGGCGCAGGAATACCAGGATGCATCCTTGCGGCAGATCGCGGTCCTGATCCCCCCGGAACATTGGTCGACCGTGGAAAAGCCCGTTGCGACCCCCCTGGATGTGGATCCCGATGCGCGCATTGTGGTGCAAGCCTTAACGACGTCCCAGTCGCCGACCGCACCCTTGCTCAGGCTCCCGATTCACCTGAGCAGCGGCTTCCACACTGTGGACGTGGCTGGCCAGAACTGGCGCGTCTTTGTCCGTCGGGTAGCGCCGGGTAAAAAACTCGCCGTTGCCCAGTCTACCGATGTACGCAGTGACGCCGCTTTCGATAGCGCTCTGCGGACCCTGATGCCACTTTTGCTGCTGGTGCCTTTGCTGATCGTATTCGCCCGCCATCTGGTCCGGCGCAGTCTGGCACCCGTGCATGCCCTGGCCCAGGCGGCAGATGCGCAGAACGCAGAATATCCGGAGCCTTTACCGGCAAGCGAGGTGCCGGAGGAAATCGCACCCTTCCTGCGCGCCATCAACCGCCTGCTGGAACGGGTCAAGCTGCTGATGACCCAGCAACGCCGTTTTGTCGCCGACGCCGCCCATGAACTGCGGACACCTCTGACAGCACTCTCACTACAAGCGCAGAATCTGGAACGGGCGGAATCCCTCGCCGAATGCAAACAACGCCTGCTGCCTCTCAAAAGCGGCCTGGAGCGATCCCGTCATCTGCTCGATCAGTTGTTAAGTCTGGCCCGCCAGCAGGCGGCAGTGGCAGCGCATCAGCCGGTGGACCTTGCCGCTGTCGCCCGTTTGGTGGTGGAAGATCTCTATCCGCTGGCGGAGCAGAAAAACCTCGATTTTGGCTTGGAGCTACAGGGCGTGGTGTGGGTAGAGGGGACGGAAGCGGCGCTGCATAGCCTGCTACGCAACGCCGTCGACAATGCCCTGCGCTATAGCCCGGAAAACGGTGAGGTGACCATCCGAATCCGTAGCGATAGCGAAGAGGGGATCGTGGAAGTCATCGACAGTGGTCCGGGCATTCCTCCAGAGAAATCGCGTAGAGTATTTGATGCATTTTACCGCTTGCCGGACAGCGCGGAAGGCGGTAGCGGCCTGGGTCTGACCATCGCTCGTCATATTGCCGATCAACTCGGCGGACGAATAACACTCAGCTCGCGGAGCGACCGGCAAGGACTGGTTTTTATGTATCGACAGCGCCTTGTCACGTCTCCTTGAATCATAAAACATGGTGGTACCATACCCCTCACGGAGCGCAGGGATCATGTATTCGATTTTTGAGAGATCAGGTTGGTGGCGCTTTGTCGCGCTTCACGGACGCGTCGTCCTTCCTCTGTGCTTTCTGACGGGCTGCGCCAGCTACCACGCACAGCCATTACGCGATCAGCTGCCAACCATGGCGAAGATGGAGCAGGAAATGGCTGCCGCCCTGCGCCACGATCATCCCTCCAGCGCCCAACCGGTAAACCTGCACGCGCCCCTGTCCGGCGAAGATCTCGGGGAAATGGCCGTGTTGCTCAATCCGGACCTGCGGGCGATGCGCGCACAAGTCGGCGTTGCCCAGGCGCAGGTCTTCGCGGCCGGCCTCTTGCCAGATCCGCAGCTTGCCCTGAGCGCCGACCTGCCCAGTAATGTGGCAGCCGGTTACACCAACGCCTACAGCATGGGGCTGAGCTGGAGTCTCGCCAGCCTGTTCACCCGCGCTGCGAATCTGCATATTGCCCGGGCGCAAGCGCAGTCGGTGCAGTATCAGGTGGCCTGGCAGGAATGGATGGTGGCCAACCAGACGCGGATACTGGCCCGGCAACTGTATTATCTGCAGGAGCAAGAGGCGGTGTCGCAACAGGCCGCAGCGACTACGGATCGGCTCTACCGGACCTCGGTCCAGAATCTCCGGTTGGGAGACGCCACCATCACCACCACTTCGTTGCGGCAAATCGCCTGGCTGGACAGTCAGGACCGCATGCTGGCGCTGCGCCGGCAGGTGACTGCCGTGCGGCAGAATATAAATAAAGTGATGGGGTTGCCGCCGAACATGCGGCTTTCCCTGCGGGCGCCGCAAACGCAGCCGGATATTCCCGATGCTGCCCGTTTGGTTACCCTTGCGGATGCCCACCGGCTCGATTTGCTGGCACTGCGCGCGGGCTATCAGGCCCAGGAAGCGCGGGTACGACGTGCCATCCTCGGCCAGTATCCGGGATTTACCATCGGCGTCTCCAGGGCGGCCGATACCTCGAATATCCAGACCATCGGCCCCAGCGTCAGTCTCGATATCCCGCTCTGGAACCGCAATCGCGGCGTTATCGCCGAGTCCGAAGCCACCCGTGCGCAGTTACACGCCGCTTACACCGCCCGCCTCTTTCAGACCCGTGCCGATATCACCGCGCTGGTGGCCGATTTGCACCGGTTGCATCAGGAAATCACCCCGCTGGAGCGGCAGGTGCCGCAACTGCAAAGCGCCGAGCAACGACTGCGGGGTGCGGCGGCGGAGCATAATGTGACTTTGATCGATTATGAGGCGGTACGCAGTCAAGCCCTCGCCAAGAGTCTGCAATTACTGGCCCTGAAGGAGGCTTATGCGGAACAGCAGGCGGCTCTGGCAATGGCGGTGGGCCTGCCTTGGCAACAATGGGGAGGATAGCGGTGACGCGACGGATACCAGGATGGCTATGGGGTGGCTTGGGACTAGGGCTCAGTATACTGGCACTGCCGGTGATGGCGGAGGTATCGGCTCTGGTCCAGTTAACTCCAGCGCGGGTGATGCCCCTGGCGGAGCATTTGCGGGCTTATGGTACCGTGGAATTCGCGCCGGAGGGCGGTCGGACCTTGTCGCTGGAAGCGGAGAGTTTGGTCAGTCAGGTGCTGGTGGCGAATGGCCAGCGAGTACATCAGGGGGAAGTATTGCTGCGGGTGGCGCCGTCCATCAATGACCAGCTCCAGTTGCAGCAGGCGCAGATCGGCGTGCGCTTCGCCCTCACCGACCAGCAGCGTTTGGAATCCTTGCGCGTCAGGCAGCTGGCGACCAATGCCGAGGTGCAGACCGCGCAGCAAACCCTCGCCAGGGCGCAAGCCACCCTCCACGATCTACAGGCGCGTCTCAAGACCCTGCAAGCTGGTGCAGTGCGTGCGCCCATCAACGGCGTTGTCGAAACGGTATCCGTGCACCAGGGCGATCTGGTTCCCGCCGGTCAGCCTTTGCTGCGCCTCAGCACGGGCAACACCCTGCGCATCGTGCTGGGTGTCGAACCGGAAGATCTGCCCCGCGTCAAAGTGGGCGACGCCGTGCAGCTCCGTCCCGTTTACGGCGCCCAGCCCCCGTTATCAGGCAGGATTCGGCAGATTTATTGGCAAGTCGATCCCAAAACACGTCTCACCCAGGTGGTCGTCCCCATGGCCGCCACCCCCAGTCTGCTGCCTGGGGCCATGGTGCGGGCGGAGATCACCCTGGGGCGCCATAAAACTTTGGCTATTCCCGACAGCGCTGTTCTACAGCAGGGCGGTCGCGCTTATTGTTTTGTGGATGTTCATGGCAAAGCGCGGCAGCGCTGGATTGAAACCGGCTGGCGCGAAGCAGGCTGGATTGCGGTCAGCAAAGGACTCCAGGCGGGAGAGCAGGTGGTCAGCCTTGGTAATTATGAACTGCAGGATGGCATGGCCCTGCGTGTGGCGGGGAGATCCTGATGGGTGATTGGCTGCAACGGCACCGCCGTTCTCTGCTTTTCATGCTGGTGGTGTTGGTGCTGGCGGGTTTGTTGGTGGCGTTGAAAATGCCCGTGGCCTTGTTCCCGGATATCACCTTTCCGCGCATCGTGGTTTCCGCAGATTCTGGCAACATGCCCATCGCGCAAACACAAATCGCCGTCACCCGCCCGCTGGAGCAGGCCCTGCGCGCAGTGCCCGGCGTCCAGCGCATTCGTTCCACCACGGCCCGGGGCGCGGCGGAGATCTCCGTGCAGTTTGCCTGGGGTACCAACATGACTTCGGCCCTGTTGCAGGTGGAGTCGGCCGTCAATCGCGCACTCCCGAGGCTGCCGCCCGATACCCGCTTCAGCGCCCGGCGCATGGACCCGACGGTTTTCCCCATCCTCGGTCTTTCCCTGACTTCCGATCGCCTTGATTCTGTGGCCTTGCGCCATTATGCCTACTATGACTTGCGCCCCTTGCTGTTGGCTGTCCACGGCGTAGCACAGGTGGATATTCAAGGTGGTGCGCAGGCAGAATATCAGGTGATCGTTGACCCCATGCGCCTGCAAAGCTACGGCCTGAGTCTCACTGATGTAGAACATGCCCTCGCCAATAGTAATATCATTACTGCGGTGGGACGTCTTCAGCGCCATTACCGCCTTTACCAGATCCTCAGCGAAAGTCCCCTGAAAAATGCTCGGGATATCGGCCACACCATCCTCAAAACCGGCGCTGACGGCGTGGTGGATCTCAGTGATGTGGCGCAAATCCACCCCGGCATAGTTCCCCAGTGGACCACGGTCACCGCCAATGGCAAGCCTGCGGTGTTGGTTAACGTCAAACAGCAACTCGGAGCCAATACGGTGGCGATTGACCGCGCCATACGTACTTTGTTGCGTCAAAACGTCGACAGCATCCCGGCCGGAGTAAAAATCAGCACCTGGTATGACCAGAGCCAGTTGATCACGGCGGCCGCATCCAGTGTCCGGGATGCGATTTTTATCGGAGCCGCACTGGCCGCACTGGTGCTCCTTGCTTTCCTCCGTAATCTGCGGTTGACCTTCATCGTTGCCATCGTCCTGCCCAGTGTGTTGCTGGCCAGTGTGCTGATTCTCTATGTGCTTCATCAGAGTTTTAACATTATGACGCTGGGCGGTATGGCAGCCGCGGTGGGGTTGGTGGTGGACGACGCCGTAGTCATGCTCGAACATATTATGCGGCGCATCAGCGAACACCCTGGGGAGCGTGTGCCGGTGCTGCATTCCGCGTTGGAAATGAGTAAGCCGCTGGCGGGTTCTTCGGCGGCGACGATCGTTATCTTCGCGCCGCTGACCTTTTTGTCCGGAGTGACCGGGGCTTTTTTCCAGGCACTGGCCATCTCCATCTCCGCCGCGCTGATCATTTCCTTTCTGGTCGCCTATCTGGCGGTTCCCATTCTGGCGGATGTGTTGCTGACCAGCCGGGATGCCGAAAGGGCCGAGCGGCCGGGTCG
The DNA here is from genome assembly GCF_028215975.1 of Acidithiobacillus ferriphilus. Lineage (NCBI taxonomy): Bacteria > Pseudomonadati > Pseudomonadota > Acidithiobacillia > Acidithiobacillales > Acidithiobacillaceae > Acidithiobacillus > Acidithiobacillus ferriphilus. The sequence goes on along the minus strand of NZ_CP116458.1, from coordinate 1,725,870 downwards.
CCTCCTGGGCTGGACCAGTTTGCATTATGGCCAGGTGCTGGAGAAACTCTTGCGACGTCCCATACTGCTAGTACCTGTTTTGTGCGCTTTTCTGGCCCTTGGGGGCTGGTCCTATACTCAGGTGGGCAGTGGTTTTATGCCCTCTATGGACGAGGGAGGCTTCGTTCTCGACTACAAGGCAGCCCCCGGCACTTCCCTCGCCGAAACCGACCGTTTGCTGGACCAGGTGCAGCAGATTTTGGCTAAGACACCGGAGGTGGCGAGCTATTCCCGGCGCACGGGCCTGCAATTGGGGGGCGGTATTACGGAGGCCAATACCGGAGACTTCTTTATTCGCTTGAAATCCCATCGCAGTCGCAATATCTGGCAGGTAATGCAGAATGTACGCGACAAAATTAACAAGCAAGTGCCCGGTCTGCGGGTAGAGACCGGACAGTTGATGGAGGATCTGATCGGTGATCTTACCGCCGTACCGCAGCCTATAGAAATCAAGGTGTTCGGTGCGAATCCCCAGACGTTGGAAAAAGTCGCAGGACAGGTGGCGCAGCGTATCGGGAAAGTATCGGGTGTGGCGGAGGTCTTTAACGGTGTGACCATTGCCGGGGACGCGGTGGATATTCATGTGGATCCGGTCAAGGCGGCGCTGGCGGGAATGACGCCGGGGCAGGTAACCGCGCAGTTACAGGGCCTGATGGAAGGCAGGGTGGTCAGTCTGATTCCCCAGGGGCAGGAGATGGTCGGGGTGCGGGTGCGTGCGCCCCATGATCTCTGGAATGAAATTCGTCGCTTGCGGCAATTACCCATCGTCGCGCCGGATGGCCATTATCTGGCCCTGGGACAGATCGCGCGGATTCAGATCAAGGCCGGACAGGCGGAATTGCAAGCCGAAAATCTGAAGCCGATGGTTGCCGTCACGGCACGCATCGAGGGGCGGGCCATGAGTACGGTCATGGGTGAGGTGCAGGCCCGGCTAGCCCATCTGTCCCTGCCGCAGGGTGTGTATCTGCAATACGGCGGCCTCTACCGGGAACAGCAGAAGGCCATGCACGAACTGGCACTGGTCCTGCTCGCCGCCATTTTGCTGGTGGCGGTTCTGCTGCTTTTTCTCTATGAGCGCTTCACCATCGTCCTCAGCATTCTGGCGACGGCGTTGCTCGCCCTCGGTAGTGTCTTTATCGGCCTCTGGATCACGGGAACGCAACGCAACATCACGGCGATGATCGGCATCACCATGATTGTCGGGATCGTTACCGAGACCGCTATTTTCTTCTTTGCCGAGGCGCAGAGTAGCGACGTCTCCGAACTCGTCAGGGCGGGAAGGGCGCGTCTGCGGCCGGTGCTGATGACGGCCATTATCGCCATACTGGCCCTGACGCCCCTGGCACTGGGCCTGGGCGCCGGGGCGGAAATGCAGGCCCCACTGGCCATCGCCATCATCTCCGGATTGCTGGCGGAATTGCCCCTGGTTCTGGTGGTGATGCCGGGTATCTATGCCGCTCTGGAGGCTTTTAGCCGACGCATGGCGCGCTCCTCCTTAGAAAAACCATAATTATTTATTCATGGAAATGATATATGGGCGTCATATGCTTTTGCTATGCTTTTACTGCGCTGACTGTTCAACCAGGCGGGCAACATGTTTCGGCGGACAGAAGCGATAACCAAAGCCGGGGATGGTCTCCAACCATCTGTGTACCCCCGTATCCTCCAGTATTCTCCGTAATCGGTAAATTTTTACTACCAGCGTATTCGGTGCGATATATATCTTTTTCCCCTCTGCGAGGACTTGGAGAAGCTGGTGATAAGATATCGCTTCATCGGGGTGTGTCACCATATATTCAAAGAGCCGGAAAAGTTGTTTTGGCAGATAAAGTTCCTGATCGAATATCGAAACTCTGCGAGAACGGGGATCTAATTGAATCTGCCCTGGCAACTTTGACAGTTCCATGCGGCGGATAGTTATCTCGTCAGCAAGTCTGCGGAGATGGGCCATCAGGAGCCCTTCCCCGAGAGCCCACGGAATAAAGGCGGTGGCTCCCGCTTCAATCGCGGCGACCGCTATTGATCCACTGTTTGCTTCCGTACCATCTCCTATGACCAGAAAGGGCACTGTTTTATGACCGACATCCCGCAGGCGCCGGAGATGTTCCCGAGAATCATCTGGCCATCCATATACCACAGCGTGGTATATTTCGACACCTTTTGGGAGCCTTTCCACATCCTGCTGGGAGGTAATCCTCTGCACGCGGTAGCCATTTCTTACCAGAGCGTATTCGACCTCCTGCGGACCTGACTGGTGTGCGTTGGGCGCAATCAGAAAAATTCTGCGCTCTTCCGGAGGGATATGAATACATGTTGGCAGATGCAGCCATGCCAGGGTCTCCAGAGCTGCTGCATGGGCGTGTTGTAGATAGATGTTACCTAAGAGAATATTGAACATTAGAATGACTCCGCACTGGTTATCGCTGGATTATTCATATAGTTATGGTAGCCTTCTAATGTGACAATATCGTGTCAATTTTGTGACATTAAGATGACGATCACCAATGAAGCGGCGGCGCGTGTTACCCCAACCCTGAAAACCTCGATAGTGCTACGAGGATGATGAGGCGGCTGCAAAATAGTGGCCGCAGGGCTGCCAATTTGACCAATTCAGCTTTATGATGGAAAGAGAAGGCAGAAGGGAACCGCCATTGAGCTATAGCGCCGAGCAATTTACCGTCCTCAAGGGGCTGGAGCCGGTCAAGTTACGTCCGGGTATGTACACACGAACGACCTGCCCGACCCACATCATTCAGGAAGTGATCGACAATGCCGCCGACGAGGCGCTGGCCGGGCAGGCGACACGCATCGATGTCACCGTCTGTAATGACGGTTCGGTGATCGTCGAAGATAATGGCCGAGGTATCCCAGTGGGCATACCACCCGGCGAATTCCGCCCGGCCGCCGAGTTGGCCTTCACCACCCTGCATGCGGGCGGCAAGTTTGATAAAATGGCCGGGGAGTCGGCGTATCGCTTTTCGGGCGGTTTGCACGGGGTGGGTGTTGCGGTCACCAATGCCTTATCGCAAAGGGTGGAAGTCGAGATCAACACCCGCGATCCTCAGGGAACAGGGAATGGTCGCTATCGGTTGGCGTTTACCCAGGGCGATGTCAGTGAGCCGCTGACCCGACTGGAAGATTGCGGCCCGCGCACCCATGGCACGCGGGTTCAGGTATGGCCGAACGGGCAGTATTTCGACTCGGCCAAAATCAATGTCCGGGAACTCACCCATCTTCTGCGCGCCAAGGCCATTCTCCTCCCTGGCCTGCAAGTGAGCCTCACCCTTCCGGAGCAGGAACCCGTCGTCTGGAAGTACCGCGAAGGTCTGGCGGAATACCTCGCGGAAATCGTCGCTGATCTCGAACTGGCCACGCCGATTTTTTCTGGGGCCTCTTATCAGGATGGAGACACCAATGGTTTCGCCAAAGGGGAGGGCGCCGCCTGGGCCTTGTGCTGGAGTGGCAATGTGATGCCCAACCCGGAAACTTACGTCAATCTGATCCCGACATTGAACGGCGGTACCCACGAGTCGGGTTTCCGGGCCGGGGTCTTTGAGGCCGTGCGCAGTTTTATGGAGCACCACAGTCTCGTCCCCGCCAAGCTCAAACTGGTACAGGATGATGTTACCGGCAAGATGGCTCTGGTACTCTCCGCCCGGGTGCTTGATCCACAGTTTCAGGGGCAGACCAAAGATAAGCTCACCAGTCGCGACGCCCATAAGTTGATGGCGCAGACGGTGCGTGATCCGCTCGAACTCTGGCTCAACAGTCATCCAGATGCGGGGAAGGCGATCGCCGAGTTGGCGATCCAGAATGCCCAGGCCCGGACCCGCGCTGCGCAAAAAATCGAGCGTAAGAAGGGCTCGGGCCTGGCGACACTTCCCGGCAAGCTGACGGATTGTGAAAGTGAGGATATTCAGCGCAATGAGTTGTTTCTGGTCGAAGGAGATTCTGCCGGCGGTTCGGCCAAGGCGGCGCGTGATAAGGAATATCAGGCCTTGCTGCCGTTGCGGGGAAAAGTGCTCAATACCTGGGAAGTGGATGCGGACCAGATCTTCAAAAACCAGGAAGTCCACAATATGGCGGTAGCTCTCGGCATCGAGGCCCACAATTTTCAGGCGGATCCAGATCGGGTGCTGGCGGGGCTGCGCTACGGCAAAATCATGATCCTGTCCGATGCCGATGTGGACGGCAGCCATATTCAGGTGCTGATCCTGACCCTGTTCCTGCGGCATTTCCCGGCACTGTTGCAGCGCGGCCATGTGTTCGTGGTCAAACCACCTTTATACCGGGTAGACGCCACCTGGCGCGGCCGGGTCCGCAAAATCTACTGCGAAGCCGAAGCCGAACGGGACGCGGCAATAGAGCGTTTGCGCACCGAGGGCGTCAAAGAAAGCGCCATCTCGGTGCAGCGTTTCAAGGGCTTGGGTGAGATGAATCCGGATCAGCTCTGGGAAACCGCCATGTGCCCTGATACACGTTCCCTGGTCTCGTTGTCGATGACTGCCACCGATCAGGCTGCTCTGCATACACGCTTCGGTCTGCTGATGGCCAAGCAATCGGCCGCCGGGCGCCGTGAATGGATGGAGCGGGATGGTTGGTCAGCAGAGATTGATATTTAAGGCGAGGGTTTCCAGGCATGACTAACACCCGGGATCTTTTTGATCTCACCGGTAACGAGAAGCTACAGCCTCCCCCATCCGAGGACGCGGAATCGGACTCCATCCAACCTCCCGAGCCGCCGCTCGCGGAATATGCCGCGCGTGCTTACCTCGCCTATGCCATGAGCGTGGTAACCGGGCGGGCGATCCCGGCGCTGGCCGATGGCCAGAAACCGGTGCAACGGCGAATTCTCTATGCCATGCGCGACATGGGGTTGCAACGCTCCCCTAAGCATGTAAAGTCCGCCCGGGTGGTGGGCGAGGTGATCGGCAAATGGCACCCCCATGGCGACACCTCGGTGTATGACGCCATGGTGCGTATGGCCCAACATTTTACCTTGCGCTACCCGGTGGTGGATGGTCAGGGCAACTTTGGCTCCCTGGACGGCGATTCGGCCGCCGCCATGCGCTACACCGAAGCCAATCTGACGCCCATCTCTGAATTGCTGCTGGCAGAAATAGATGAGGGCACCGTCGATTTCCGCAGCAACTATGACGGTACCCTGGAAGAGCCGGTCACCTTGCCCGCCCGCTTACCTTTCCTGCTGATGAATGGGGCCTCCGGCATTGCGGTCGGCATGGCCACGGAAATTCCGCCCCACAATTTGCGTGAATTGGCGCAGGTCTGTGCGGCATTGGTGTTGCGTCCGGATATGGCCGATGACGAGATTGTGCTCCAGATTCCCGGCCCCGACTTTCCTGGCGGTGGCCAGATTATTTCGCCACCCCAGCAAATCCGCGAGGCCTATCTGTCGGGGCGTGGCAGTATCCGGGTGCGTGCCCGCTGGGAGATCGAAAAACTGGCGCGCGGGGAGTGGCGTATCGCGGTACAGCAACTGCCGCCAGGGGTGTCCACCGCACAAATCCTCGCGGAGATAGAAACCCTTTCCAACCCACAGGCCAGAGGGGAGGCTAAGAAAAAGGCGCTCACCCCGGAACAGCAGGCGACGAAAAGCGCCATGCTCTCCCAGATTGATACCGTGCGGGACGAATCGGGCAAGGACCACGCCGTGCGTATCGTCATTGAGCCACGCTCGCGCAACCAGGATCCGCAGAGTCTGATGACATACTTGCTGGCCCGCACCTCGCTGGAATCCAGTCAGTCGGTGAATCTCACGGTACTGGATCTGGATGGCAAAGCGCCGTGCCTGCCGATCACTCGGATATTACGGCAATGGGTGCGCTATCGAGTGACAACCGTACGGCGGCGCAGTCAGTTTCGCCTCGATAGGGCCTTGGCGCGCATTCATATTCTCGAAGGCCGTTTACGGGTACTGCTGGATATCGACGCGGTGATCCGTGTGATCCGCGAGTCCGACGACCCCAGGGCCGACCTCATGGCGCACTTCAATCTCAGCGAGATTCAGGCAGAAGACATCCTGGAAATTCGCCTGCGGCAACTGGCGCGTCTGGCTGGTATTGAGTTGGAAAAGGAACTGGACGATAAGCGGGAAACCGCTGATTACCTCGGCGCACTGCTGCGCAATGAATCGCAGTTGCGCGCCCTGGTTGCAGAAGAAATCACCGCCGATGCCCAGAAATTCGGTGACGATCGTCGCACCCTGCTGGAAGTTGAGGCCGCGATCACCAACAAATCCATCCAGACCATCGCTGCTGCCGTCACGGACGAAGCGGTCACGGTGATCGTCTCCCAAAAGGGCTGGCTGCGTACCCGCTCCGGTCACGGACTGGATACGGCGGCTCTGGGGTTCAAGGAAGGTGATGCCTTGCTGCAAGCCTTCGAGGTGCGATCGGTGGATACGCTGGCCTTGCTGGATAGCGCCGGGCGAGCCTACTCTATCGCGGTCGCGCAAATACCCGGGGGGCGCGGTGACGGCATTCCAGCCTCCAGTCAGGTGGACTTCCAGCGCGGCGCCGGGCTGGCGGCGGTAGCCTGCGGAGCCAGCGACAGCATGTGGTTGGTGGCCGGAACCGGTGGTTATGGATTCCTGAGCACACTGGAAAATATGACCGGCAGGAACAGGGCGGGCAAGGCGTTTTTAACCTTGAACGCGGATGAGCGGCCGTTGCCGTTGGTGCCGGTCACCGACCTTCAGGCCGAAACCCTCTGCTTGTCTTCCGATGGGTATGGTCTCCTATTCCCGCTGGCGGAGGTCAAAAATCTGCCCAAGGGTAAGGGCGTCAAACTGATCGCCCTGGGTGCGTCGGTCACCCTGCAATCCCTGTCGGTATATCGCGAAGGTCAACCCTTGCCGCGCGGGTTGCGGAAAAATCGCATGGAAGCTTGCCGTGGTCGACGGGGAGGGCGGGGCAGGGCGGCGCGTTGAACCTTTTGATCGGCAAAATGATGGCTCGACAAGGCATCGCCCCGTATGTACGAGAGACACGTTGATCGCGTGATTCAGCTCAATTATATCAGGCAGCCAGCGCCATCACCTGTTTTGCGTAGGTGACTGCAGGGATTGGAATGACCCCCTCTGTTACCGCTGTAGGTCCTGCATTGTAAGCCTCCAGCGCCAGGCGCAGTTGACCGTGGAAGCGTGTCAGCAGGCGGCGCAGATAGCGGGCACCGCCGATAATATTGGCACGGGGCTGCCAGGGATTGACGTGTAACACTTTACTGGCGGTCGTGGGCATAAGCTGCATGGGGCCAATGGCACCGGCGCTGCTGATCAGGTTCCGGCCGCGGCTCTCCACATGCACAACCGCGGCGATGAGTTTGCGGGAAAGGCCGGTCTGTTTGGCGGCATAGAGCACGTCGGTGCTGTAAATGCCGGCGAGAAGCCGCCATGCACGGCGCGGCGCGGGTGTTGCTGTAACTTGCGAAGTGGCTGTGCTTGCGTCATGGATAGGCCCCAAGCCATGCAGCAAAGGCGTCGTCATCTTTACGGGGAAGCGTGGGAGGGTGCGCTGGAGGGGCTGTGGGGCGCCAATAAAAAAGAAGCTTAGACCGGCCGTCATGGTGGCGACTAGGAGTTTTTTCAAATCAAAATAACCGAGTTTCCATAAGGGCCATTGTTTATACTCGCATTTATCTGGTATGGCAACTTTTTGAACGAGGTTTGAACGAGGTTGTTAGCCCAAAGCAGTAATGTCCCCTTTGCGTGAGAAGAGTGTCGCGGGTTTGCAGGGCGCAATGGTTACCCAATCGTACCTACTTTACATAAAGAACTTCATGCGGTTTACTGGATGCGCTGAACATCATGGTCAACCAGGGATAGAAGCAGGAGCTTGACGTTATGTGGCAATTACATCGCGCCGAAGAGCGCGGCAGAACCGGGGCAAAGTGGCTGAAAAGCGCGCATAGCTTTTCTTTTGGTGAATATTATAATCCGGAAGCGGTCAGTTTCGGGCCATTGCGGGTGATCAACGAGGATGTGGTTGCTCCCCAGTCTGGTTTTCCTATGCATCCCCATAAGGATATGGAAATCATCACCTATATCCTCAGTGGCGCTCTGGAGCATCGAGACAGTATGGGTAACGGCAGCGTTATCCGCGCCGGTGATGTTCAGTATATGTGTGCAGGAACGGGCGTGCGGCATAGCGAATGGAATCCCTCGGTAGATACGCCGGTGCATTTGCTGCAGATATGGGTATTGCCGCCACAAAACGCTCTACCACCCAGTTATGATCAGCGGCATTTTGCCGACATCGCGAAGCTGAATCGCTGGTGCCTTTTGGCGGCCCCTGATCGCGAGGGTGCGTTAGTGGTGCATCAGAATTTCCGGTTGTATGCCAGCGTACTGGATCAGGGCGCAGAGCTTGGTTATCAGCCGACATCGGCGCGGCGTCTGTATTTACATGTGGTGCATGGTGTAGTGCAAGTCGGAGACCTTCTGCTCGGTGCTGGAGATGCAATCTCCGGCTCCGCGGGCTTGTCGGTGACAGCGACACAAGCGGCGGAGTTGTTGTTGTTTGACCTGCCATAAATGGCGGCCATGGTGTGTCGATTCCATACCAGGGAGCTGAGTGCCGATCTGTTTGGGCGCGGTTACGAGCCGATGGTAATCACCATTTCGGCGATCTCCGCCAATTTTTTGCCCTTATCCATCGCCAGGCGGCGCAAGCGGCGGTAGGCTTCGGCTTCGTCAATCTGCAGATCGCGCATGAGAATACCCTTGGCTTTTTCCACCAGCTTGCGTTCGGAGAGGGCATCTTTGGTGTCTTTGAGTTCTTTGCGTAGCAAGCGGTAGTCGGCATAGCGCAAGGCGGCGACCTTGAGAATGGGGGCGATATCGCGGGCGGAGATGCCGTGGGCGACGTAGGCAGCGACCCCTGCACGGATGGCGCGGCGCATGGTGTCTTCATCCTCGGGAGCGCCGAGAACGACAACCGGAAGTTCTAAGGTCTCGCTGAGAAAGACAATGTGTTCGAGGACGTCGCGCTCCGGCGTGCCGGCTTCGGCGATGATGACGTCGGGTTGCAGTTTTTCCAACCGCTGCCACGAAAGTTCTGTCCAAACAAAAATGTCGGCGACTTGATGGCCTTCTAGATTGAGGGCGTCACGAAGCATTTCCGCGCGCTCCGTATTGTTGTCGATCAGGACGATGCGGTGCATAGGCTCATTGCAGGGCTTGCAGTGCAGCGCGGACGATGATCTCTGATTCGCCGAGAGGGCTATCGATGGTGATTTCGCAGCCAGATAATTCAACCTGAAGTTGGGTGACAAGCGCGGGTAAATCCTCCTGCAGGTGCCTGCCGCTGCTCCAGAAAATTGGCGAAACCCGGTACCGGCGCAAACCGGAAGCGTAGGCCTTGCGCATCGCCTCGGCGAGGCTGGGCGTCCATATTTCCAGATAACAGAGTATGATCTTCCGCTGTGGCTGGCTGGCTTGCAGGCGCATGGCAATAAGCTCGAAGGGTAGTCGCCATTGCGGATTGCGTGAACCGTGGGCCAGCAGGAACTGTACTTGAGACACGAAAACTCCTTAAGGTTGTTGCATTAAGTGGCGCGCAGCATCTTCTGTTTTCGGTAGCCAGGCGCAGAGCTCGGCAAGCTCCACGACCGCGCCGATAATCAGTATGGCCGGGCTGCCGAGTCCGGCACGGGCAATTCCCGCGCTCAGTCGTGCCAAGGGCGCCTGCACTTGTTTTTGCTCCAAGGTGGCCCATTGTACGGCAAGACACGGGGTTTCCGCCGCAAGACCGCCTGCCATAAGATTTGTACAGATGCCGGCCGCCCGTTCGATGCCCATATAGATCACCAGAGTATCAGCCGCCTGGGCGTGGCGCGACCAGTCTGGAGCCTTGCCACCGCGCGCTTCATGGCCGGTGAGGAAGAGTACGGACTGGCTGCGATGGCGGTGGGTGAGGGGCACTCCGGCGTAAGCTGCCGCAGCCATGCCACTGGTGATGCCGGGAATGATTTCGTAATCGACGTTGGCAGCGCGCAGGGCCAGGCATTCTTCACCGCCGCGACCGAAGAGGAAGGGGTCACCGCCCTTCAAGCGTACAATCCTCAGCCCCTGCCGTGCGGCACGGATGAGCTGCTCGTGAATGAACAGTTGTGGCGTCGAGTTTTGGCCACCGCGCTTGCCCACTTCGACCTTGCGGCAATGGTCCGCCGCCATGTCGAGGATACGCGGGTTGGCGAGGGCGTCATAGAAAATGATCTCGGCCTCGGCAATACGTCGCGCCGCTTTGAGGGTGAGCAGTTCGGGGTCGCCGGGACCTGCGCCGACAATGGAGACCGGAGGGAAGGAGGGTTGATGCATGGGGCTTCTCCGGTTATGCCGCATCGTGGGAAAGGATTTGAGAAAGGTGGGTGCGGGCGCTGTCCACATCGGCGCAGCGGCCGCTGAGGCAAAGCAAGCAAATTACCTGATCGGCTAGCGCCGGGGGCAAGGGAGCGTGTCCGGTGAGCACCTGTGCCATGAACCGGCAGGTAGCACTGACGCCCTGATCATCAGGCAAGACCGGGATCTGGAGTAGTGGCTTATCGTCTTTAGCCACCCACAGAGTGCATTCTCCCGCTAGGCAGGTATGCAGATCGGGGCGGCGTTTGGGGTTGGCGAAAGGTTCGCCTTCGGTGCCGCGCAGACAAAGAGCGCGACGCCCTGTTGCGGTAAAAAAAGCCTGCAGAAGCGCCAGATAGGGTGGATGGGTAACCCCGGCGCAATGTACCGCAGGCGTCCGGAAGGGATTCATGAGTTTGACGACCGTATGTACGCTGGAGCGAACGCCGAGTTGCTGACGGAGTCGAAGCATTCGCCCGAGGCCTGGACAGAGCTGTTCCACGGGCAGGTAACTGAGCCCTTGCTGCCGCAATTGGGTGCCCGCCTGCACATTGTCCTGGGCGATGGGGAGGCCAAATGCAGTAAGAATCCGTGCCGTGCCGACCCGCCCGGAAGGGTCATGGTCGCTCAGTGTCATGGCACTTTCCATGCTGCCGGCATGCAGGCCATGCAGCAATACTGGTACGCCGCAACGGGCGAGGATGCATGCCAGCAAAGGCAGCAAATTGGCCCCACGCCGAGTCCCATTGTAGCTGGGTAAAATGACCGGCTGACAAGCACTGTCGAGAACAATGGGCCGCAGGCTGGCCTCGCTGGCGCGAACGAAGCCACGCAACTCGTCCACGGATTCGCCCTTGATACGATACGCCGTCCACAGCGCACCGGCGCTAAGATCAGGAAGTGTGCCCGCCAGCCAAGCGGCGAAGAGGGCCTGGGCTTCTTCCAGAGATAAGTCCTCAGCATGTTCGCGGCCCCGCGCCACACGGCCGACGAGTTGGGGCAGATTCAGAGTTGGGGCGCGCATGAGGCCTCCCGGCGCATGAGGCGGATGATGTCGAGGATTTCCGGTTTGCAGGAGCCGCATTCGCCGCCCGCACCGCAAGCCTGGGCGATCTGGCCAAGGGTAACGGCGCCCGCGGCAACGTGTTGCTGCAGAATGCGTTCATCCACCCCGGTGCAGGCACACACTCCCCGTGAGCGCACCCAGGTGCCCATGTCGGTGGGGACTTTGGGAGCAAAAAGGGCATGCCGGTAAGAATGCACATCGGCGGCACTGAGTAATAGTTCGCGCAACCAGTCACGGGTGACGTCTTCCCCGAAGAGACGCGCGGCATAAAGCTGATCCTGCCGAATGCAGAGGCGTTTGCGTATGCCCCGGCGGCCATCGTCATAGTCGATGATGTCAAGGCTGTCCATGCTCAGGGCCTGATCCCAGGCCTGGATATCACTGGCCGCCGGGGCCTGTTCACCGGCGATGCGAAGAATGAAGCCCTCGCGTTCGCCCCGGCGCATGCGAGCGAGGCTGGCGTAGGGGAACTGGCGGGCGATCTGTTGGGCGGCATGGAAATACGCGTCTTTGTCCAGCAAGCGCAGAATCGTACCTTGCCAGGGGAATAACACCGGCTCTACCCGTACAGCCGTATGTTTGAATTCCGGCTCGCCGGAAATGGGATCAATGGCTGCGAGAGTCAGTTGATTGCAGAGGGCGGCGGGGGCGTAGCGGCGCCCGAAATGCATAGGGGCGAAAAGGAGTCCCGGCTGCAGATCGGCGTTGACCCTCACCCTGAGAATATTATTGCCGCGTCGGCTGCTGACTTTGGCCAGCATGTCGTTATCGAGATTCAGGCGCCGCGCATCGTCCGGCTGTATTTCGAGAAAGGCTTCTGCGTCGCTGGCGAAGAGGGTGGCCACTTTGCCAGTGCGGCTCATGCTGTGCCAATGATCCCGCAAGCGGCCGGTGGTCAGGCGTAAGGGATAACGTGCGTCGATTTCTTCGGCAACCCCCAGATATTCGGGATCACGGAAATGGGCGCGGCCACTTGGTGTGGGGAAAACGCCGTCGGCGTACAGGCGCGCTTGCCCGGCTACGGCGCCTTCTGGATAGGGCCACTGCTGCGGTCCCTGATTGTCCAATACGGAGAAGTCGAGACCAGTGATGTCCAAATCCCGGCCCCGGGTGCATTCCCGGTATTCCAGAAAAATACTGGTGGAATCGGCAAAGTTGAACATGCGCTGGGCACGTGCAGCCCAAGAGGCATCTTTTGCGCTTGGTAGTGGATGGTTGAGGGCATCCAGGGCGTCACCGAGAATAAAGGCGAAATCGCGGAAGATCATCCAGTCGGGCAGGGCGCTGCCCGGTGCGGGAACTGCGGTTCGCAGATGGGTGATGCGCCGTTCAGAGTTGGTCACCAAAGCTTCGCGTTCACCCCAACTGGCAGCGGGGAGCAGGAGATCCGCATAGGCGGCAGTTTCGGTGCCCAGAAAACTGTCCTGCAAGACGACGAGACGGGCTTTTTCGAGAGCGCGCTGCACTTGTGTTTGGTCCGGCATGGACAGTACCGGGTTAGTGCAGGTGATCCAGACAGTCTCGATCTCCCCGCGTTCCAGCGCCTGGAATAGGGGTACTGCGGTGTAGCCGGGCTGTGGATGCAGGCTTTCCACCCCCCAGAGTGCGGCGATTTCTGCCCGGTGCTCGGGGTTGGCAATTTCGCGATGACCGGGGAGGAGTGCGGGCATGCCACCGGTCTCACGTCCGCCCATGGCATTGGGTTGTCCGGTCAGACTGAAAGGACCGGCGCCCGGTCGGCCAATTTGTCCGGTGGCCAGATGCAGGTTGATGAGAGCAACGTTTTTATCGGTGCCATGACTGGATTGATTCAAGCCCTGACACCAGAGGGAAAGGGCGGCGGGCGCCTGGCCGAAGGCTATTGCCGCGGCACGCAGGTCGGCAACCGGAATGGCGCAGGTTTCCGCTACCCATTGCGGGGTATAGTTCTGCACCCGCGCCTTGAGTTCTTCCCAGCCCTCAGTATGGGTCTCAATAAAGGCCCTGTTCAGGAACCCTTCCCAGATCAGAATGTGCAACATGCCGTGAAACAGCGCCACATCGGTGCCCGGCTGAATGGGCAGAAAAATATCAGCGATGGCGGCGGTCGGTGTGCGCCGCGGATCGACAACGATAATCTGCAGTTCCGGGCGGCGTAACTTCGCGGCCTCGATCCGGCGGAACAGTATCGGATGGGCGTAGGCGACATTAGCACCAACAATAAACAGGCAATCAGCGCTGTCGAAGTCCTCATAACCGCAAGGCACAGAGTCCATGCCGAGGCTGGATTTGTAGCCCGTTACCGCAGACGCCATGCAGAGCCGCGAGTTGGTGTCGATATGATTGGTGCCGATAAAGCCTTTGGCCAGTTTGTTGACGACATAATAGTCCTCCGTCGATAATTGCCCGGAGACATAAAAGGCCACGGCCTGGGGGCCTTGCGTATGGATAATTTCCGCCCAGACCTTCGCCACCTGCGTCAGCGCCTCCGGCCAGCGCAGGGGCGACCAGTTTTCGTTGCCGCGCTGGTGTTGCAGGGGTTCGCGGGCGCGATCATCCCCCCGGCTGGTCAAATGCAGGTTGCTGCCCTTGCTGCATAGTTGCCCAAAATTGGCAGGGTGATCCGGGTCGCCGCGCACGCCGGTAATGTGCTGGCCATCATGCTCAATGATGACGCCACAGCCAGTCCCGCAGTAGGGGCAAGCCGATTTGCTCTCTAGACGGCGCAATGGTTGCCCGCTCTGCGGGCGGATCAAGGTCATGGTGTCACCCCCTCCAATCCCAGCCAGACCTGTCGGCCTTCGATTTTCACCGGAAAAGTCTTTACGCAACCATGGTCTGGCGCCATCGCCTCGCCTTTTTCCAAATCAATCTGCCAGTTATGCAGCGGACAGAACACGATTTTTCCAGAAATGAAGCCTTCAGACAATGGCCCGCCACGGTGCGGGCAGTGATTGCTGACGGCGAAAATCTTGTCATTTTCGTTGCGCAGGATGGCGATTTGTCCTTGGGGGGTATCCACATAACGACCACCAAGGGCGGGGATTTCTTCTATGCTGCCAAGTGCCAACCATTCCATGGGGATCACCTCAAGCAGGGATGCGGCGCAAGGGCGCGGCGTGAATGTTCAGGCAACCGGAAACCGCTTCCGCCCAAGGATCTTTTTCCTGGGACAGGGCGAAATCCAGGCGTGCGGCGAGCTGTTGGCGGGACGCCACATCCACCACCACAACGGCTTTTATGTGGTCCAGGCCGACCCGTTCCACCCAGGGCGCGGTACGCTCCAGATATTGGGCATCTTCCCGGTACATTTGCAGAAAGGCCTTAGCCATTTCCAGCACTTCATCATGGGTTTTGACCTTGCAGAGGAGTTCAGCGGCACGCACCTTCATGCCGCCGTTGCCGCCCACGTAAAGTTCCCAGCCCGAATCGACGCCGATGATGCCAAAGTCCTTGATGGTGCTCTCAGAACAATTGCGCGGACAGCCGGAGACAGCGAGCTTTACCTTGTGTGGTGCCCACATGCGCTCTAGCCCCTTCTCCAGTTCGATGGCCAGGTGGGTGCTGTCCTGCACCCCGAAGCGGCAGAATTCAGTACCCACACAAGATTTTACGGTACGCAGGGCCTTACCGTAGGCGTGCCCCGAAGGCATGCCCAGTTCCGCCCAGATTTGCGGCAAGTCTTCCTTTTTCACGCCGAGCAGGTCGAGACGCTGGCCACCGGTAAACTTCACCATCGGCACGTTATGGCGTTCCGCCACTTCGGCGATGCGCTTGAGCTCCGCAGGACTGGTTACTCCGCCGTAAATACGGGGAATCACTGAATAGGTGCCATCTTTCTGAATGTTGGCATGGGCACGCTCGTTGATGAAGCGAGACTGGGCATCGTCCAGACCCTCTGCTGGCCAGGCGGTGCGCACGTAGTAATTCACCGCCGGCCGACAGGTGGCGCAACCGCCGGGGTGCCGCCAGCCCAGACGGGCGAAAGTCTGCCGTACGGAGAGGAGCTTTTGCTGGATAATGGCATCGCGGATCTCTTGATGGGTGAAATCGGTACAGCCGCAGAGCGCCTTTTTTTTCGGGCTGCTGTCATAAAAACCGCCAAGGGTGCTGGCTAGTAACTGTTCCACCAACCCGGTGCAGGAACCGCAGGAGGCGCTGGCCTTGGTGCATTTGCGCACCTCCTCCAGTGTAAACAGGCCTTGCTCGCGGATAGCTCTGACGATACTGCCCTTGGCTACGCCATTACAGCCGCAGATCTCGGCCCCGTCGGCCAGTCGCGAAGCCTGGTTTTCACCGGCGTGACCAGAATTGCCCAGATGGGTTTCGCCGAAAACAATATTGTCGCGGAAGGCGGAGACGTCCGTGCCATCGCGCATGAGCTGAAACAGCCATGGACCGATGCTGGTATCCCCATACAGCAAACCGCCGACCACCTTGTTGTCCTGTAAAATAACTTTCTTATAGATACCCTGATTGCCATCCAACAGGGTAACCTCCTCAAACCCTTCGCCCCCCATAAAGTCCCCGGCAGAAAACAGTTCAATTCCCGTGACCTTGAGTTTGGTACTGGTGACCGAGCCCTGATAACGCATCCGCCCGTACTCGGCGAGATGATTGGCGGCCACCTTGGCCTGTTCAAACAGCGGCGCTACCAGCCCGTAAGTCTGACCACGGTGCTGCACACATTCGCCGACGGCATAAATGCGAGGGTCGTATGTTTGCAGGGTGTCATTGACCAGAATGCCGGTCTCGCATTGCAAACCTGCAGCCTGGGCGATGGCAATGCGTGGTTTGATGCCGATAGTCATCACCAGCACGTCCGCCGAAATTGCGCTGTCATCGGTAAAACGCAGGCCGGTGACGTGGGTATCACCGAGTATCTCGGCACTTTCCTTGTCGAGCAGAAAACGCACCCCACGGTCCTCCATGGCCTTCTGCAGCAGGGCACCGCCACGGGCATCCAGTTGCTTGTCCAATGGCCAGGCACGACGATGCACCACGGTCACTCCCATGCCCCGCGCGCGTAGTCCGTGGGCCACTTCCAGTCCCAGCAGGCCGCCACCGATAACCACCGCTTCACCACCCAGCTCGCTGCTGTGGGTGAGTTCTTCTACATCGGACATATCCCGGTAGCTGAATACTCCGGGCAGGTGGTTGCCGGGAATGGGTGCAATAGCCGCTGCCGCTCCGATGGCTAACAACAGACGATCGTAAGGCGCGGAGCATCCGTCTTCGGTCAGCACTTGTCGCTTCACCCGATCTATGGCTGTCACTCGGCTTCCGGTATGTAGAGTAATTCCGTGTTCCGCATACCAACCCAGCGGGTTGAGAATGGTTTCTTCCAAGGCCATCTCCCCGGCGAGCACCGGAGTGAGGAGAATCCTGTTGTAATTGGGATGGGGCTCATCCCCAAAAATGGTAATCTCGTAGAGTTCCGGCGCCATTTTCAGCAGTTCTTCGACGGCGCGAATACCCGCCATGCCGTTGCCGACCACCACCAGACGCGCTTTGCGATGTTGTACAGCTACGGGGTTCATCATTTTAAGGCTCCCGAAATAGAAAAAAGGCGTCGTCAGCCGAATTGCTGACGACGCCTTTGCCGTTTTGCACTATAACGATCATTGGGGATCGCGTTGTGAATTATTAAAGCAACAGTCGTGCCTGATTTCATGGCAAATAAAAACAGATAATTATGGTATACGCTGCTGTGCCATGCCATATTATGGTGCGACCGCTGGTGCAGTTGCATTAAAATGGCGCAATTGGGCGACGCTGCGGCTAGAATTTCGCCGTCACGAAAATCCAAGCGCCCTCGGTATTCACTCCGTAACTGGTGCGCCGGTAATCCGCGTACTGCACTCCGGCACCCCAGTGTTTGGAAAAACTGCGGGTGGCCGACAAATCCAGCTCGTACCCGTATTGAGCACCCCCGCGGTCGGCCTGAAAATCGTAATAAATGGCCGCCAGTCGGGTGCCCATGAGTCTACCGCCGAGGGTGCAGTACAGGCTGCGCAAACCTTTGGGCGGCGTGACCAGAAAAACTTCTGCCCAGCCATTAAAGGCATGTTTGGTGGCGAGCGGCGTTTGAAAGCCGTAACTGCCCTGACTATTCGTCCCCATGACCATGTAGTCGGCATGCAGCCAGATCTTCGGCAGCGCCAGACCGGCACCAACGTGATAATACTGGGCATTCACCGCCGCACCCCCGCTGTCATAAGGCAACTGTTTGGCATAGCTCAGGTCGTAGGGCAGATGCAGAGCGTCCCCCAGAGGAATGGCGCCCTGCACCCGTACGCCCAGCGTAGCGCTGTTACAAACCTGCGCATTACCCGCCAGAAAACATGCCGCCGCTCCGGGAATGGCGCTATGCGCCTGATTCCCATAGCCATAGCCGAAGGCTTGCGCATGTAGTAAGGGGGATGGTGTCCAGCTCATCTCACTGAGAAAGGTTCGCGATGGCACATTTTCATTGAGGATGTTTTTGATCCGCCATATATAAGCCCCGTAAAGCGTCAGATCGGGCAGTGCTTCGTCCTGCGCCGAGACAGCATCAAAACTCTGCGGCGTCTGCCGAAAACCCACCGCACCAACAAAGCGTTCGTCATCGAGATTGATTTTCTGACGGCCGGCGCGCAGGCGCAGACCGGGAATGCCCGCATACTGGAGATAGGCCTGGTTGACGTTGGTTTCCTCTGGATCGGGAATCAGTGAATAGGCTGCTTTACCGTTTTTCAGGCTGTTGTACTGATTGACGATCCCGGCCACATTGATGAACTGCAGATCGGCGCTGATCCCGGCGACGGGCTTGCTCGCCAGACCGAGCAGGGTTTGCACCGTGAAGGCACTGGCGTCGTTTTTGTTCGCCTGAGACATGAATTCATAGCGCGGACGAAAGTCGAGGTTGACCTGGCCACCGCTGATGGCATTGGCCAGGGTGTCTGCCTGAGCGGTGCTGGCCAGCAGGGCGAAGAGGGTGGCAGAGTAATGACGACGTCGATGTAAAAATGACTGCGACATGGGTTTCTCCGGTATTTTAGGGTTAGTCGCTTATGGCCGCCGCGTTTTGCAAAGCGGGGGGGCTGACGGCATCCGGAGCGGCGACTTCATGTCGTGCCCAGGGTAGCCAGTGGCGGCGCATGGCCAGCACCAGTCCCAGCGCCGTCGTCGCGAGGAGGGCGAAGCAGGCGAAGCCAAGGTGATAGGTCCCTGTTTCTTCCTTGGCGATGCCAAGGATTACCGGCAGATAGAAGCCACCAATCCCGCCCGCCGCGCCAATGATGCCCGTCATGATTCCGGTCTTCAGCGGCCAGCGCAGGGGTACCAGTTGAAAGGTCGCGCCATTGCCCAGCCCGAAGCAGGCATAAAGGAAGAGCAGCAGGGCCACGGCCACGGTTGGCGACGGCGTCCACAGGGCAAAAGCGGCGTCCGTCAGCGCGATGCCGCCGAGAAACCAGCGCAGGGCGATGACCCCGGAAACCCGGTCGGCTAACATCCCGCCCAAGGGCCGCAACATGGCACCGGTGAAGGCAAATAGCGCCATCAACATACCCGCCTCGATTTTTGGCAAATGATACAAAGATACCAGCAACAGACTGATGTAGGAGGACATGCCCACGAAACCGCCGAACGTGATGCTGTAGATGAGGATGATGACCCAGGTGTCGCGCTCTCGGAGGGCTAGGCGGTAACGCTGCGGTAGCACCGAACCCGCGAGCAGCACTCCGAAGACTGGCAGCATCAGCAGCGCAGCCTTGCCGTGTAGTCCGAGCCAACCCAGCGGTGTCGCCACCGCCAGAAAGGCCAGTCCGGCCAGTGTTGCTGCAAAACTGGCCAGCGCCTGTCCGACGTGCCCGCTTTTCGGCGCGTTGTCCTTACCCCAGAAGAACATCATTACTCCGGCCAGTGCCAACAGGGGCAAAGCGGCGGCCGTAGCGTGCGCCCAGCCGAACTGGGCGGCCAGCGGCGGAAACAGAAAGCCATCCAGTACCGCGCCAATGTTACCGGCCGCCGCGATCCCCAGGACCGTCCCCTGTACCTTGGCGGGATAATTGCTCCCCGCCATCGGCAGCGCCACCGCAAAACTGGCACCTCCCACACCGAGCAGAATGCCGAGGACAATCAGCAGGGAAAAGCTTGGTGCCAACGGATAAAAAAGCAGGAAAAGCGGCGGAATGGCCGATAGGGCAATGCCGCCCAGTGCTAGCCAGCGCCCGTCCATGGTCTGATAGAGATTACCCATGGCGACGCGTAGAATCGCTGCCGCCAGTACCGGGACGGCGACTAGAAAACCCTGTTCCGCAGGGGTGAGTCCCAAGGTCTTGATCATGTACGGCGCGAGGGGACCGTAGAGCAGCCAAACCGTAAAACCAGTATCGAAATAGAGAAAGCTGGCAACCAGCGCCCGCCAGTTGCCGGTGCGCAGCAGCGTCAAAAGTTCTTTCATCATGACCTCCTTGAAGGCAGAGTGCTGGACATGAAAAAAGGCGCTCCTGGCTGGTGGGCCAGGAACGCCTTCGTTCCAAAACGCTGTCCGTCGGTGAACAGTGCTTGTGGGTCTTTAAGCAGTTATCATGCCATTATTTGTATAGTGCCGCCGAACGTGCCGGCGCCGTGCCGTCGTGCGGCATATTCATAGGCTTTTCTGTCAAAGGACCACAAGAATGCGGGGGGTGCGAAGCTCTCCGGGAGGCGCGTGCGATGGGCAATACCAGTGCGGATGCACCAAAATTTCGCGTTATCATGGTGCAAGCGGCTTTACGGCAACACGCCGCTCCCATCAAAAATGCGGCTGGCACCCATGCGGATCGTGCCCCCCTGATCATCCGCCAGCAACCAGGGCTGCGCTTCGCCGCCCCAGGCGACGAAATCCTCTTTCGGCACGGGAATCCGCAGGGCATGCGCCGCCTGCCGGTATTCGACGCTGCGATACACCCGCGGAATGAGTATCGCGGCATCCGCGCCCGCCGGCCATTGACCCACTGCCTGCATCTGCCGCACCAGCCAGTGCGCATGGGAATGCCAGGGAAAATTCGCTGAATAGCGCGTAAACACATGGAAATCCTCCCGTTGCGGTAAGCCCGGCACCGAGCCGGTCAGTGCCAGTGCGACGACTTCAGCAGGCACATCAATGGCCGCCGCCACCCAAGGTGCTGCCTCCAGCCGATGCTGTGGATCATCCAGCCAGTGCCCTGCCGCCAGAACTGCGCGAATCAGGGCCTGATGTACCCCAGGCTGCGCCAAGGCCCAGTCCTCGCGCACGGCGAGCACCTTTTCCATCATGTTGTTCCAGAGAGCGTAACTGCTGACGATGGGCATTCCCACTCCCTCCACCGCGGCCAGAGTTCCCCAGGGCTCACCAACACAGTAGCCATCGATCTCGCCGGCGCGCAGCGCCTCCACCATGTAGCGCGGTGGCACCACGCTGATCTGCACCTGCGTCGCCGGATCAATGCCCGCCGCCTGTAGCCAGTGGCGCAGTTGATAATGATGGTTGGATACCGGCGATACCACCGCGAAGCATAGTTTGGTGGCAGGATATGCCTGAATGACCTGGTGCAAAGCGGTGGCCGCCAACAGGGGCTGGTCTCCGCCTGTCAGACCTACATCCGTCAAACGTTGGTGCAGCGCGCTGCTCACAGTGATCGCGTTGCCGTTCAAGGACAGTGTCAACGCCGTTATCACCGGTATTCGCGGTGAGGCGATGCCCAGTGTCGCCGCCAGCGGCAGCGGTGCCAGGGCATGCGCTGCCACCAGATCACCGAAAAGTAGATGGTCACGCAAACTCGCCCAGGACGGTTCCCGCTGTAAGTCCACCTGCAGACCCTGTTCGGCAAAGAAGCCGCCCTCGCGGGCTACAATCAGCGGTGCGCTATCGACCAGAGCTACATAGCCAATGCTGAGAGAGTGTTCATGCGCCATGATAGATTCTCCAAAATAAGCGACGCCTATAAAAAATCCTCGCGGCCTAGAATCAGGTAGCGAGGACGTCGTTGTCCAGAACGTTTTAGTCAAGGCAATAAATACGCCAACCGTTTCACTCGCGCCGCCAGCTGGAATTTCATCTGCGTAGTTCCTGACATCGGTCATGGTGGTTGACGTCGAACAAGTGGCAAGAGATGCTGATCTTTCTGCCCGTCCCATATTCTGGAGAAAGTGCTGCCCATGGAGAACAACAAGGAGGCGTTGCTCCCCCGCCTACGGCAAACCCCGCTCTTTGCCGCCTGGCCAGAGGATGTCATCGCGCCGCTGCTGGCGCAGTCCCGACCGCTGACTCTGGAGTCAGGGGATATCCTCTTTGCCGAGGGGTCGTCAGCCCGATCCTTCTATTTCCTGGCATCGGGGCGAATTGATCTGATTGCGGCGGCGGCGACCGGGCAGGAGAAAATTGTCGAAATCATCCAGCCCGATGACCTTTTCGCCGAGGCGGTGGCCTTTCTCGGTGGCCGTTATCCGGTGACGGCGCAGGCCGATGTTGCGACCACGGTGCTGGAGATTCCACTGGACCTCTTCGTCGAGAGCCTGGAGCAACGGCCATTGTTGATGCGCCAGATGCTGGCACGCCTCAGTATGCGCCTACATTTTCTGGTCAAGGAACTGCGTCATCTGAGTGTGGAATCGGCGGAGCAGCGGCTAGTGAGTTATCTGCTGGATCTGTGCCCGATGCTAAATGGTCCCGCGGCCTTCGAACTCCCTGCCAGGAAAGCGGCGGTGGCGGCGCGTTTGGGTCTGGCGCCGGAAACCCTGTCGCGGGTGTTGACCCGCATACGTAAGGCCGGACTCATAGAAGTGGAACGCCGGATGATTATTATCCCCGACCCGCCTGCTCTACGGCGCTGGGCCGAAGGGCATTGATCCGCGCGATCCGCGTCAAGGACTGGGCTGCTGCACGCTTTTACAATAATCGTGCGACTTGGTTAGGGTCGTTTGCAGCAAACAGCCGAAAAGTGTGGGTGCGCAGCCTTTGGGCGAGCTGGCCGCTTAGGCACTGCCGGAATCTGACCCCGCGAATGCCCGTAAAAAATCGCGGAGCACCAACGCACCGTTGTGCTCTTGGTCGTGGGCAGCGTAAAGCAGGATAACAGGTGCCCCGGCGGCTTCGGCCAGCAGCGTCAGAGCGGCTTCTTTCCGTGTGGCCAGTTCCGCCAGGTAGCGGCTGCGGAATTCGTTCCAGCGCTCGGGATCGTGGGCGAACCACTGGCGCAGGGCGGTGCTGGGGGTGAGGTCTTTGGGCCAGGCGTCCAGCGAGAGGTCGGCCTTGCGCACGCCACGAGGCCAGAGGCGCTCAGCCAGTACGTGGTAGCCCATGGGAAGGGGACGTACATATACGCGCCACGTCGTGATTTCAATGTGCTGAGCGCGGTCCGAAGTCATTTTATGTCCTTGCTCGCTTATTTAGGTTATCGTCCTTTTGCAGGCGGAGCGCAGAAGATGAAAATAATCCAGCCCCGTATACTTTAATGCCCTCACTCAGAGCAGCGCATACACTGCACATCGTAACGCTTTATCCAGGCTTCCAGTGCTTCAATAGCTTCGGGTCCGGTTTTAACATTATCCAATGCATGTTGCGGATCATCGGGTTTTATCCGGGCGATCCAGGCGTCGCTATAGGGGGCAACATTAATCAAGTGCGAATCTTCTAGCAGCGCTTCATTGCGGGCTATGACTTCACCGGCAAATGGTACTGGTACGCCGCCAGCCCATTTACCACTTTCCAGTGTGGCTACATGCCGTCCGGCATCCAGATGGGTGCCGATTTTTTTAATTCTGGCCTTTTGTAAACGCCCCGACATGGTTTGGGCGGGATCCGTGATCCCAATAGTCAGGGTGCCATCATCTTCTGGGCGCAGCCATACATAGTCGAGATCGTAAAACAGATCCTCAGGCAATTCACAGCCGTGATATTCACTCATGATGGCGTCTCCGCTTCACAGGCCAGAATGTGTTTACCCGCTGCTTCACCACGATCCGGTAAGGCGGCTGCGAGATAGGGATAGAGTTCCGTCTCTTCCTTGGCATCGTGTTGTTTGAGGATGGTTTGCACAGTGCTCAGCAGATCGTCGAAGCTTTCCGCGTCCTGATCCTGGATGGCTTCAGCCATTTCCTCAAAAAATATCCGCAAATCCTGATGGCCCTTACGTAGCAACGCGGTCAGTGGGTGATCGTCACCACCCTCCTTACGCTCGAAGGCTGGGAAAAGCGTGCTTTCTTCCACCATCATATGGCCATCGACAAGCCCGTGGCGGAATACCTCCAGTAAATGGACCGCCTCCTGCCATGCTCCAGTCGAAACAGCGTGCGCGCTCTGTTCCAATAGCTGATCCAGGCGTTCATGGTCGTGTTGCATGATTTGGTCTATATCGGCCATAACGTTCTCCATGGTGTGGGAAATGATGTTGGGCGGCGTGAGCCGTGCTAATATTTGAACGTGTACCCACAATGCTAGACTAGTATCCTTAGATAAGGCGAAATATGAAAGTACAAATACTGGTTTCAAAATGGTGTCCTGTTTGCCCCCAAGCAGAAAAGGTTTGGAAAGAAGCATCCCAGAAAATGCCTATGGAGCTGGAGGTGCTGGATGTCGCTGATCGTGAAGGGCGCGAAATAGTCAGCAACCTGCGTATTAAGACCGTTCCGGCCATCGTGGTGGATGGCGCCCTAAAGACGGTAGGTGCGCAGCCTTTGGGCGAAGTGCTGAAGATGCTCGGCGCATCATAAACGCGGTATCGTAGAACACTATCCATTAGGCGCAAAAGCATCGAAGTGAATATGGTCATGCTGCACTTCATGAGAGAGTAGCAGATCGATGGCGGCTTCTATCATGCCAGGGCCACCGCAGAGATATACTTCATGATCCTTCCAGTGACCGCTGGCGGCAACAGTGGGCAGGAGTCGGTGGGCGCCGGTCCAGGAAGTGTCTTGCGTATCAGAAAGTGTCGGTGTGATGGTGATATGCGGATATTGTTGTGACCATTTGGCCAGTTCTTCCAGATGATAAAAATCGGTCTGTTTCCTGGCCCCGTAAAAAAGATGGATTGGCCGGGTTCGGCCTAAAGCGATGCTTTCATGAATAATGGCCTCAATGGGAGACAGACCGGTTCCGGCGGCAATGCAAAGCATACCTCGGTCATTATCGGAATGCAGGGTAAATTCGCCTTGTGCACTACCTAGCATTAATTGATCGCCGATTTTTGCCTCGTGAAAAAGCCACTGACTAAATATGCCGCCGGGTAATTCACGGATATGAAATACCAGTGTTCCGGTGGAGTCCGGCGGCGTCGCCATGGAATAAGAACGCCACTGATCCGGATGCCCCGGTATCGCGATGCGGGCATATTGCCCGGTTCGGTAGGGATAAGGCCGTTCCGGCCGCAGCCGCAACTCCAGTACATTCCAGGCCAGTGGCGTGAGCCGGGTAATCGCGGCCGTCCAGGTGTCTTTCGGAACCACCTCGGCACGCAAGCGCAGGTCACTGCGTGGATACAGTTTACAGAGAATGGCCATGCCGGCGGCGCGTTCCGTAGGTGGGAGCAGCAGTGGCATAAAAGGCCCTTGTTCGCTGTCGCCGGACAAAATGGTGCCTTTGCAATCACCACAGGAACCACTGGCGCAACCATGTTTAATGGGAATTCCGTGCTGTTTCGCCGCTTCGACAATATTTTGGCCGGCATCCGCCATAAAGCGGATGCCGGATGGTTCCAGACAGATTTCATATTTCATAACAGGCATACCTCAAAATAATGGCGTACCTGAGCAACCGGTACGCCAATGGCAAGGTGTCGATCAGACGGCGGCAGGTACGTCGTCGATGGTCACCGGGACGAAGCGGGAAGGGGCCATGGCCTCGTAGGCCGCCTCAATGCAAACGCTGGCGGCCAGGTTATAAGCCTCAATCCAGGATTCCGCCATTTCCTGTGTCCAGGCCGCACCCAGGAAATGCTTCAGGGTATTGAGCAGGCTTTTGCCGACGATGGGGTAATGTTCCGGACGGGTATCGTATTTAATGTGCCCGATACCGAGTTCTTTCAAATAAGGAACCAGCACTTCCATGGTGTCGATATTGGTGGCGATCAGAATGACAGAATTGAATAGACGTATCCGTTGCTCCGTCATGTCCCCCGGAAACATTTTCCGCACTTCCGGGTAATGGGTGAACATATAGTCATAAAAATGCGCGGCAACCGGAACGCCTAAGTCCTTAACCGCCGCGCCGCTGGATTTGATGAGTTGGATATTGATAGCCATCTGTTGTTGCTCCTTCTGGTTGAACCATGGATTTAACTTTAGTAAAACGCCGTTCGTTTTGTGAGTATGGCCGGTTGCCTGTGCGCATTCCTTGACTTCGGTCAAGTTTGGCTTGCGTCAGCGCCGACCCGCGCGTTCTATCGCGAAGGGTGGCGGTGGCGCGTTGCGGTAATGTCGTAACTCATTTTCGTATTATAGAAGCCTGGTATCCTCGATCTGGTGTGGCGGTGAGCGCTGGTATCGGGGCGGTCATATGGAGG
The DNA here is from genome assembly GCF_028215975.1 of Acidithiobacillus ferriphilus. NCBI lineage: Bacteria > Pseudomonadati > Pseudomonadota > Acidithiobacillia > Acidithiobacillales > Acidithiobacillaceae > Acidithiobacillus > Acidithiobacillus ferriphilus. The sequence goes on along the minus strand of NZ_CP116458.1, from coordinate 1,699,925 downwards.
GAAGATGTCATGGGTGCTTGCATTTGCTATTTTCCAGAAGACACTGTGATAATACGGCCCGTTAAAATATAGGTCAAATTGGAAATTTATAACTAACCTATAGGGAATATCAGATATATGGATACTGAGCTTTTGCTGACTTTTCTGACGGTGGCCCGCTCCGGGGGGATCAGCGCTGCGGCCAGGGCACTGCATCGCAGTCAGCCGACGGTGACGGAACGTTTACAGAAACTCACCCAGCACGTGGGGGAACCACTCACCATGCGCAGTGGCCGCGGTATTCGCCTCACGCCGGCCGGGGAGGCGTTGCTTGCCACCGCGCAGCGGCTACGCGATGTGGTCGACGAATTTGACGACATTGTGTTGCGCCGACAGCGCTTGCAAAACGGGGTGTTGCGCATTGCCGCGACCAATACGGTGGCCAATTATTTCCTGCCGCAACGTTTGGTGGCCTTTCAGCGCCAGTTCCCCGATGTGGAACTCCAACTGCGCGGCGGCGTCATCGACTGGTCAGACATTTCGTTGTCCGACTGGGATTTGTTTTTTCTGGAAGGCGAACCGGATCTGGAAGAGTTACCCTCCTACTATATGGTAACGCCATGGTTACACGATGAAATAATGACGATTTTCCCGGCGGGGCACCCGCTGCTGGCACAAGACGATCTCAGCCTGGAGAGCCTCATGTCCTATCCCATAATCTGGCGGGAACGTGCCTCGGGCATTCGGCGCTCCGTGGAGCAGGTGTTTCGTGAAGCGCGCTTGATGCCCAAACAATCCATCGAAGTGACCGGTGTCGAGGCGGTCGGAGCCGCCGTGGATGCAGGATTGGGTATCGGTTTTGTGACCGCCGCAGCCTTGCGCCGCCGAAAAGACTGGCGCGTCAATGCACGCCGCTTACCGGCACCACACGGCATTCAATGGACGCTGTATATGGCCAGACCGCAGCCCCTTTACCAATCCCATACCATCCAGGCATTTCTGCAATTTCTGGATGCGGATGCAGTGCATACTTCAGACACCGCAGCCGCATTGCCGCGTTAAGCGTCCTGCACTTCTTCCGTCGACGCGGTTACGGGGATCATGGACTCCGCCGCGTCTATTACCCCACGCTCGGCCTCCAGCACATCTCCCTTGGCACGTTCCCGCTCTACCAGGCTGATGATCCGGGCCACCTGTGCGGGTTTTACCGCGAGGTACTCGGCTATTGCCTTGATGTCTTCCTTCAGTTGCGTCTGTATGGAGTTGACGCCCTCCCGGCGATTGATGATGTCTTCTATGGCCGCGCGGGCCTTGTGATCCAGTTCCAAAGTAACTCCCTGATTTGCGTGTGTGGTCGATCCTAAAGCCATTTTTGTCTGACGCAGTTTATCACGGTCGCACGGTGAAAGGCTCCGTGGCGGGTCGATTTTGCGCGACGCGCTGGAAGGTGGCCGTTTGCTGCGACTGTTGAAGTACCACAGACTCCATAGCGGACGTGGGGCAGGGCTGATAACCTTTGTCCTGATGTCCTAGCCAGAGGCCAAGCAGTGTGCCAAAGACCAGAATGCCCGCCGTCTTGGGCCACAACTGCGATGCAGAACGATGGGGTGCCATGTGATGCCTCCTTCGGTGATTGCTGTATAAACATACAGTACACGCTGAAGGGGCTCATGGCAAGTGAGGCACCCTGAATCTTATGGGCATATTCGCGACATGCTGATTCACGACAATCAGTTCCCGCAGTCGTCGTCACCTACAGGGATGCAACTATTCGACTTGTTTCTGTTCGTCGATCACGAACTGAGGAGGCAGCACTATATGAAAGCTAAAACGTTCGATAAACAGTTTGATGAGGGTGTTGATATTACCGCTGCTCTGGAGCTATCCAAGGCGAAACGCGTGTTGCAGGAGCAAAAGCGCGTTAATGTCGATTTTCCTACGTGGATGATTGAATCATTAGATCGAGAACGTAGTTGATCCGGATGCCGAGGATCAACAAAACCACTTGGACAAACTCGACAGGGAGACAGGATTTCGTTGAAAGGGCTATTGCGCACCGGATGACAACCAGTTCTCGATCATGACGCCGGGATATTTGGCAAAATCCCTTGTGTTGTTGGTAACGATCGTCACGCCTAGCGCGACGGCATGGGCGGCAATGAGCTTATCCAGCGCATCTCTCTTGCTTTCGCTGGTTGCCTGCCGGATCGGGCCATAGGCAACGCCAGCCAGTGCATCGAAAGTGATCACCGGGATGTCTTCTGTCAGCGCCGCAAGGTTAGCCCGTTCGCGATCAGGATCTGCGGAAACGGCAACGCCATATTCCAGTTCTGCGTAGGTAATAGCCGACATCACTACGTCACCTACATAGCACTGAGCGAAACGTTGAGCGACTTTCTCAGGCTGATGCTTTATCAAGTAAATACACATATTGGTATCGAGCATGTAACGCGGCATCACAGCGTGTCTCTCTCGGTTTGTTCCTGGTCGCCACGACCATCCGCCATAAAGTTGGGGGAGAACCGGGCAAACTTCGACAGCACGCCGGCTAGCGGGCGGTGGGCGGGGCGAATGCGGATTTCGTCGCCTTCCCGCTCGATTTCCACTTCTATGTCGGAGCGCTCATAGGCTAGATCGGCAGGGATTCGCACTGCTTGCGAATTGCCGTTTTTGAAAACGCGAGTGGTGTGCATGGTAGTCTCCAATAAGTATGTACCATGTGTGTACTTTAATCCAGGGCAAGGCCAAAGTAAACACACGAATGTACAAACTGCCGGGCTCATTATAACTACCAGTTCAGACTGTAGACCAATCCCGTCTGTATTGGCTTGGGTTGGGCGGCCTGTTCGGTTCCCCAGGTCTTGACTGAAGCCAGCAGTACATCACCTCTTTTGAGATAGGACAATCCTCCCCTAAAGCCAACTTTGACAGGCATACCCGCCGCCGAGAGGATCCGGTTGGCATAAAAGGCATGGAAGAGCGCCCCCTGTCCGGGATCATAGGAGAATGGTGACCGCCACAACGCCCATGGCTAAGGCGGAGAGTTTGGGCAACCGCATACCAGAATCCTCATGACTGTTTCCTGCTCTGGCATAGCGGGCCGGCAGGGCGATCGGCGGGTGTAGGGGTGGTGGGCGATCGCGATGCGTGACTTCTCTACCAACCTTGCATTTGTGTAGCAAAAATGTACTTTTGGCTCATGAAGATAACTGTCCTCGATTGGGATATCTGGTTCGGCCAAAATGCGTAAATCATGACTGTTCAGCGACAAAAAGGTGTTATCCGAGCGGAAGCGGCTTCGCCCGCGTGAACCTCCGAGCGCGCTACCTGCGTGAGACTGTGTTACCCAGCATCGTCAGGTGCAAATTGTATGGCACGGGAAGCCCTGACACTTCATTCCAAGGGGGCTCTGCCTATCGGTGGCGCATCCTTGAATTCGGACCTTAGTCCCCGCTCCCCAAATCCCACCATGGTGGTCGCTCTTGTTGCGCTGTTGGCCAGAATACAAACAAACACGGACTGGAAAGAATCCCGTGGAGCTTTTCAACGAAACCTCCAATGCTTCTGGCTGTTGCGTGCCAAACAATGGAAAGGCGCGGTTTCCAACTTCCAGCATGCGGCCCACGCCAAGTGAGTTATTGTTTTTTGAGGCGCCATCATGGACGGCGGGGTAGATGGCCATATTGGGCAATGGCGACACATAGAGGAAAAATGACCATAAAACCAAAATCGTTCCACCTATCCATCGAGTCGCATGGCGACCATCGCGAAGATTGTTTTGGTGGTCTGCCGGCAGCGACATGCCAATGATGGTTGCTTCATGAATATTTTTTGCGCGAATCATGCCGGGCAGACGTGTATATCCTTGTCGTATTAGCTGGTTTCCTTTCAAGCGGTTCCCGAAATAACCCAGTAGAGCTTTTGCCATCCAGGCGGAAAAATTGACGGTCATCCATAAGGATGGCAGATGATGGATAGCGGGGAAGTTCTTGTAAGGCATCCACGCGAAAAATGAAAAGGCCGCGATATTCAGGAGAAAAAAGAATATTCCAACACCCCACAATCTTTTGGCGAAGGCCCAAACCCAGGTGAAGAAGAATCCTGGGTAGGAGAATCCGTCCTTGACAGCAACAATATCAGTGTCTTTGCGGTACATCCTATAGATTCTCATGATCTCCCTTTTCGGCACTGCTCAAAGCACCTGCGGGTTTCAGTTGGTGGAGGGCATGCAGGTGGTCGTCCCAACGATGATTCAGAAAATAGATGCTGCGTCCCCGGCAGGGTCCACCATATGTGCCAAGTCGTGAGCCAAGACCGACATAAGGCTGCTAGGCGGGAATCTGTGCCGCCAGCATATAGGCTCCACCGCTCCATGCGCACACCCACAATATGCCGCCGACCGCGCTCCAGATCGCAAAGACCGGAAATCCCATTTCCGCACTGCCGGCGATGTAGCCCTGTAACTGGCGCAGTGGCACGATAAAGCGGCCGATGGCTACGACTGGTGCACCGAAACGATGAAAAAAATGATGGACTCTGTCCACCATGGACGGTTTGATCCAGACGTGGTGACCATACCGCAAAAGCCCCTTGTGCCCGTAACGCGCACCCAAAGCGTAGGCAACGTAGCCACCCAAGACGGCGGCTAGAATGCCCAGCGGAATGACCAGCCAGATCGGAAATACGCCTTTGGCGGCCAGAAACCCGGCGGTTACGATGACGGCCTCCCCGGGTGCGAAAACAATGCCCAGGTTTTCGATGAACAGGATGCCAACCAGGGCCCACAGCCCATAAGTGTGGAGCATGGGCGTTGCCGTGGTAATCAGATAGGTGAAAGTGCTAATGAACCAATGCATCATAAGCCACTGCGTCGCGTCGAACTTCTTCAGTTATGTCGGAGGCAAGCCCGTCAACATGCGGAATGGACCCTTCCTTCATGCCGATACTTAGATTATTTTGGGTGGCGAAGCGTAGCAATTTCGCCCGGTCCGATGGTCGGAATTTCCACCTGTCTTGAAGCATTACGCCTTCAATAACAATGAGCATATCTGGTTTCCCCCTGTTGTGTGATAGTGGACGATCAGGTTTCTGTGCGTGTCTCAGCCTGTTTTATTGTGCCAATTCTTTGAGTGTATAGAGCAGATCCAGAGCCTGCCTGGGGCTGAGTTGGTCCGGTTCCAGCTGACTTAATCGATGCACCGCCGGATGTGGAGCGACCTGGAAGAGGGGCAACTGGGCGGGTACTGTATTGCTGACCGATTGCTGGGCGATGTCTTCCAGTTGAATGAGTCGTTGGCGGGCGCGCCGTACGACTGAATCTGGAACCCCGGCAAGCTTGGCAACCGCCAGTCCGTAGCTCTGGGTGGCCGGACCACCCTCCACCCGATGCAGGAATACGACCTGATCCCCTTGCGTCAAAGCGTCGAGATGGGCGTTACGCAGGCCGGGAAGATCCAATTCCGTCAGTTCAAAATAGTGGGTGGCGAAGAGCGTGCAGGCGCCCCGTTCCACCAGTGCCTCGGCCGTGGCCCAGGCGATGGAGAGGCCATCGTAAGTGGCGGTGCCTCGCCCGATTTCATCCAGAATCACCAGGCTTTGGGCCGTGGCGAGATGGAGGATGCGCGCTGTTTCGCTCATTTCCACCATGAAGGTGGAGCGACCACCAGCCAGATCGTCGGCAGCGCCGATGCGGGTGAAAATCTGGTCGATGGGGCCAATGATGGCTTCGCGGGCAGGTACCCAGCTGCCGATGTGGGCGAGCAGGACGATGAGCGCTGTTTGCCGCATATAGGTGGATTTGCCGCCCATATTGGGACCGGTGATAAGCAGCATCCGCTGCTCTTTATCAAAATCGAGATCGTTGGGCACGAAATTGCTGCCGATCTGGGCTTCTACGACGGGATGGCGGCCGTCGCGGATGTGTAAAAGCGATTCTGTGACGAAATGCGGGGCATACCAGTGCAGGGTGATGGCGCGTTCGGCCAGCGTGCTGAGACCATCCAGTTCGGCGACGGCGGTCATGGCGTCTTGCAGGGCCGGCACTTCGAGGGCTGCCGCTTCCAGGATTCGCATGAAGAGCAGGCGCTCCCGATTCAGGGCCAGGCTCTCTGCCGAGAGAGCCTGATCTTCAATGACTTTCAGGGCGTCATTGATGTAGCGTTCCGCGTTCTTGGTGGTCTGGCGGCGGCGATAGTCGTCAGGAATGGGTCCTTGGTAGCTGCGGCCGATTTCTATGTAAAAGCCATGCACCCGATTGAACTGGATTTTGAGTTGGGCGATGCCGGTGCGCTGGCGTTCCTGCTGCTCCAGATCACGCAGCACCTCCTGCAAATTCTGGCTGAGTTGCTGCAGTCGATCTAACTCGGCATCGTAACCGGCACGAATGTAGCCGCCATCCCGCTGGGTCATGGGCGGGGCATCCACTAAGGACTCTTCCAGCAGCGTGCGGAGAGCGGCAAAGAGCGCTATGCGCTCCTGATAAACAGTCAATGCAGGATGCCCTGTTTCTTCGACGGCGGTGCGCAGCGTGGGTAGCGCCTGCAAGGTGCTGCGAAGTTGGGCGAGATCACGGGGGCTCGCCCTATTCAGGGCGACGCGGGTGAGAATGCGTTCCGCGTCCGCGATACCATGCAAGGCCTTCTGGATGGCGACTGGTCCGCTACCTTGGGTGAGCGCTGCGACGACTTCCTGACGGGCTGCAAGCACGGGTCCCTGGCGTAGTGGTCGCAGAAGCCAGCGACGGAGCAAGCGGGCGCCCATGGCCGTCTGGGTTTTTTGCAACAAAGTGAGCAAAGTGGGACCGTTCCCTTGCAGGCTTTCCACCACTTCCAATGCCCGCAAGGCGGTCGCGTCCAGATAGAGCTCTTCTTCAGTGCGCTCCGGGTGAATTCGCTGAATTTGGGTCAGATTGCTGCGCAGTTGGGTCTCGGCATAACTCAGGAGTGCGGCGGCGGCGCGTAGGGCGAGGGGCCAGTCGTTGCACCCGAAACTCGCCAGTCGTTCCCCAAAATAGCGTTCAAGTACTGCCTCGGTACGCCGCATTTGAAAGCCGGTTTTCTCCAGGAGTTGCAATTTTTGCGGATCGATTCCGACTGGAAGCGACGTATCTTCCGGGGCGATGATTTCTGCGACGGGACGCCGCGCTATGGCATCTGCGATGGCGGTGTCGGCCACCTCACTCACCATGAGGCGTCCTCCGGCGGCATCCAGCCAGGCCAGGCCACAACGCGGACCGTCCGGACAGAGGGCCAGGAGCAGAGGCTCCTGGCCGGCATCCAATAAGGCACCGTCAATGATGGTACCGGGGGTGATGACCCGCACGATGGCGCGTTCCACGGGACCTTTGGCGGTGGCCGGATCGCCAATCTGCTCACCGATGGCCACCCGTTCACCCAGACGCACCAGTTTCGCGAGATAGCCATCTACGCTCTGGACGGGTACCCCCGCCATGGGAATAGCCTGTCCTGCGCTTTGTCCACGGCTGGTGAGGGTGATGCCGAGGAGGCGGGCGGCTTTTTCAGCATCGTCAAAGAATAGCTCATAGAAATCCCCCATGCGATAGAAAAGCAGCGCATCCGGGCATTGTTCCTTCAGCCCGAAATACTGGCGCATCATGGGGGTGTGGTTTTGCAGAGGAGTAGGATCAGTCATGGTTTATCAAACGGGAAAAGGCGATGTCTGACATCCCCGATGGCGATATGGCAAACACTTGCGTGCCATGCGTTCAGAAAAACCGTCCTTCCCAGCGATGCAGGAAGGACGCGGTGATTAATTGCGGTTGCCCCCGAAGATTTCGAGCAATGCCATGAAGAGATTGATGATATCCAGGTAGAGGCCGACGACAAGCAGGACAGGCTCTTGAATGCCGCCGCGAATCATACGCTGGGTGTCAAAAAGGATCAGGCCGCTGAAGACCAGCACCAGTACGCCGGCAATGGCCAGTTGCAATGCGGGGATATGGAGCAGGAAGATGTTCAGCAGAGAGACCACGATGGCCAGCACCAGGCCGGTGATCAGGAAGCCGCCGATGTTGCTGAAATCCCGTCGGGTGGTCAGGGCATACGCGGACAGTCCAACAAACATGGCCGCGGTAGTACCCAAGGCCTCGGCAATGATCGAGGCGCCACCCGGCATTCGCAGATACGTCTCAATGGCCGGGCCCATCATCATGCCCATGCCGCCGGCGAACAGGAAAACCAGGGGAACCGCAAGGGGACTGCGGTGCGCACCGGTGTACTGCACCGCAAAGAGCAGGGCAAAGGAACCGATCATCAGGATGAAGGGATGCTGGTAGGCGAATGCCGAGTGCATGCCATACAGCGAGGCAACGGCAGACACCACGAGGGTGGCGGCGAGCAGTGCATAGGTTTTGCCCATGAGTGCGCCAATGGATCTGCCACGGCCAACTCCTGCCGGATTCATGCTGTCTGGAAACTGGTACGGGTTCTGGTCCTGGTTCATGTTTTGACTCCTGTGAACTAACACGTCGACATGATAACGTAAATTACGTATTTTTACTCTCCCCTGTATGAATGGGGTTGCCAGATGAAAAAAGCAATGTCCGGATAAAGCGGTAGTGTAAACAATGAGCTGTTGTGTTTTTCGCAGGGTTCCATCGAGCATGGGCGCTTGCCCATTGCGAAGCAGGCAATTACCCTGCATTTTTTCGCCGGATCCGGGATGAGGTTTTGTATGCGCGCATTGATTTTTGATACCGAAACGACGGGCCGGGTGGAGCCTGATCTGATTGAGGCGGCCTGGCTGGCGGTGAGCGATCTGAAGACGCTGGCGGTGGAGGAACAGTTTGTGCAGCGTTACCGACCGGCTAAGCCCATTGAGATGGGAGCGATGGCGGTACACCATATTCTCGAGGAAGATCTGTTGGAAAGCCCACCCGCCAGCACCTTTCAGTTGCCTGAAGACACAGGGTATCTGGTTGGTCATAGCATAGATTACGACTGGGGGGTGATCGGTAAGCCCGACGTCAAGCGCATCTGCACTTATGCCATGACCCGCAAGCTCTGGCCAGAGGTGGATAGCCATTCCCAGTCGGCATTGATGTATCACTTCAGCAAGGATAAGCACAAGACCCGGGATAACCTCAAAAACGCTCACTCCGCACTGGCGGACGTGAAGTTTTGCCGGATTCTGTTGAACAAGGTCATTCTCTCGGTGCGACCCCATTCCTGGGAAGATTTATGGGAGTTCAGCGAGCGCGCACGGATTCCCGAGACGATGCCTTTCGGCAAGCACAAGGGTGTGAAAATTGCCGATCTGCCCGATGATTACCGACGCTGGGCCCTCAATAATCTCACCGATATGGACTTCTACCTGCGCAAGGCGCTGGAGGCCTGAGCTTCGGCAACGGCGTTTAACAGCACGGCGCCGATCTCCCCGGCGTCATGGCCCGCGGCGATGAGCCCGTCTTCGTGGCCGGCCATCCGGATGAGCAGGGGTAACCGACCCTGTCCGGCGAGGTGAGATAGGGCCAAGGCCATGGCGGGGGTGCCGTATTCTGCAGCCAGAGGGGTGGCTGGCAACCCCAGAACCGCGGCTTGTTGCCAGAGCAGCGGATCATGAATGTGGAAGACCCAGAGAATTTCCGGATGGGCGTCATAGCAGGCCGCATGGCTGAGGGCTTCTGAGGAGGGTGGCTGTGGTCCCTCGGCCCCGAGTTGGTTGTGGACAATATCCCAGCGGGTGACCTGACAGAAATGGTCGGGTGTTAAAGTGGCGAGGTGACCGGTTTGGGTGGCAGTGATCAGAAAACCGCCGTCGCAACGACAACTCACGTTACCAAAACCGATGCCGCCGTAACGGGCGGGATCAGCACCAATCAGGCCGTGGGCATGTAGTACATCGCGCCAATGGCTGAGCAGGCGCCGGTCTGGACAGTCAATGACAGGACCCGCCTGCCAGTCCAGGTGAAATTTGCTGACGCCTTCCTGAGCCATGTTTATCCTTAGCGTTTAACGAAAATACGTTGCAGCAGACGATACCAGCCGGGTGCCGATTCCAGCATCCGTGCCTTTGAAGCCGGTACACTGCGGGGTGGTAAAGGAACGCCCGGCGGATAAATATCGACCAGGGTTGCGCCCCAACCGCTGCGGTCACTGGCCAGACGAAAATTCCGGACCATGGGCTCGCGGCGGAGCAGCGTGTGGACGGTTTCGCGCAGCACGCCTTTGCCTTTGCCATGGATGATACGAATTTCCGTGAGTTGGGCGGCGCGGCAGGCCCGGAGATATTCGCGCAGCAGGTCGGGTACCTCCTGCGGGCGGAAGGCGTGCAGGTCGAGCACGCCGTCGAGGGGTGTTTGTGCGGGGGGGTGTGTCTCGGTGTCAGAACTTTCCATAGGGCTGCGCTTGCTCTCAGCTCGCCGCATCTGCTGTGGGGCGCCAGTACATCCAGAGGGCCAGAGCCACCAAAATGGCCGGTAGGGTCATAGCCAGCACCGGCATAATCATCAGCAGGAATGCGAAGACCACGGCACCCCCGAGATAAGCGAGCAGAGCGGCCATCTGTTGGCGCAGGGCAAAGGGCAGGGGCCGGTGTTTGTGGATACTTTGAATGAAGACCAGCACGATACTGGTCAGGGTGTTGGTGAAAACCACGGACGGGACCCCGGCGACATCGATCAGTCGTGCCGCCACGCTCTGCATCCCCATGCTCATGGCGGAGAAAAGGATCAATGCATAGAGCGGGATACCCCCCGGCGGAAAGCCCCACCGCAACCAGCAGAGTGCATAAAGCGCTAGGAATACGACTTCCAGACCTAGTATCCGGCGCAGTCCAAAGCGGCGTTCTTTCCAGGGTGCGGCGATGGCCACGCCACTGATGAATCCCAGAAGAGCGGTGAGGGAATGGGTGGCCGAGAGCAGGTGGCCTTGGCCGACGGCGATGCCAAAGAGCGCGAGGTTGCCGGTCATTGCCGAGGTAAACACCATATTCAGCTTGAGGAACGCGACGATGTCTGCCGCGCCAGAAGTGGCCGAGAGCAGGTGCATGGAACGGTCCGGTTTACCCAGTCGCTGGGGTGGTGGATTGGCAGCCATCAGAGCAAGACTCGCTCAATACCTCCCTGGCGAGCGGCGTCGATAAAACCCTGCTGCCACTGTGCGCCGAGGATTTTACGCGCCAGTTCGACGACGATGTAGTCGGTGTCGAGACCCGTGTCTTCGCGATAACGTTCCAGGCCCTGCTGGCAGGCCGGGCAACTCGTGAGTAGTTTGACGTTGCCGTTCTCCGCGCGCTCTTTACCGGTGAGTTGGAGGATGCCCTCCTTGAGTACCTCCTCCTTGCGGAAGCGCAACTGGGTCGCGACGTCCGGGCGGCTGCTGGCCAAGGTACCGGCTTCGCCGCAGCAGCGGGCGGAGTCCAGCACCTGTTGCCCGAGCAACTGTGACGCCACGGCCTGGGGTTTGTGCGTCTTCATGGGGCTGTGGCAGGGATCATGATAGAGATACTGCACGCCCTTTACACCGTCCAGCGCGACACCCCGTTCCATCAGATATTCATGGATATCCAGCAGGCGGCAGCCGGGAAAAATCTGCTGGAACTGGTATTGCAGCAGTTGGTCCATGCAGGTGCCGCAGGACAGGATGACCGTTTTGATATCCAGATAATTCAGGGTGTTGGCGACCCGGTGAAAGAGCACCTGGTTGCGTATCGAAATTTCCTGACCTTTGTCTTCCTGCCCGCCCGCCGTCTGCGGATAGCCGCAGCAGAGATAGCCTGGTGGTAGTACGGTTTGTGCGCCAACATGATGCAACATGGCTAGCGTCGCCAAGCCGATCTCGCCGAAGAGCCGCTCACTGCCGCAACCAGGGAAATAGAACACCGCATCGCTGCCGTCCGTGACCTTGGCGCTGTCGCGGATGATAGGGACCGTCTTGTCGTCGACAATGGCGAGGAGTTGACGCATGGTTTGCGCACCCATCTTGGTGGGCAGGGGTTTGCGCAGGAAGTGGATGACTTCGGTGCGTATCGGCGCTTTACCGGTGGTGGCCGGTGGCGGCCCCTTGGGCAACAGCGGTCTGGCGATTTTGTGGGCCAGGGCTTGTGCCTTGTACGCGGTTTGTAGGACGAACCGCCGCAGAAAGTGGACTTTGCCGGGTTCGGCGGCATTGAGATAGCTCATGGCCAGCCGGGTGCCGAGGTTGAAGGACTTTTCACCGCGCGCCCGGAGAATGTTACGCATGTGAATGGAGACCTTACCGAAGTCGATATCCACCGGGCAGGGCGTCTCGCACTTGTGGCAGGTGGTGCAATGGTCGGCCACATCGTTGAGGGCGGCAAAATGTTGCTGAGAGACGCCGCGCCGGGTCTGCTCCTCATAGAGAAAGGCCTCGATGAGCAGGCCGGTGGCAAGGATCTTGTCGCGCGGTGAGTAGAGCAGATTGGCGCGGGGGATATGGGTCATGCAGACCGGCTTGCACTTGCCGCAGCGCAGACAGTCCTTGATCTCACGATTGAGGGCACCCAGCTCGCTGGCTTCCAGCAACAGCGCTTCCTGTTCCACCAGTTGTAAAGAGGGCGTATAGGCAGTTTCCAGCCCGGAGCCCGCCAGCAGCTTGCCCGGATTGAAGAGGCCGTCCGGGTCCACTTTGGCCTTATAAGCCGCGAAAGCGGCAATTTTTTCCGGTTCCAGCCAGCGCATCTTGGTGATGCCGATGCCGTGTTCGCCTGAGATGACGCCGCCCAGTTTCTGGGCGATGGCCATAATCCGGTCCACCACCCGGTCGGCCTCGTGGAGCATGGCGTAGTCGCTGGAGAACACCGGGATGTTGGTGTGGATGTTGCCATCGCCGGCGTGCATGTGCAGGGCGACAAAAAGACGGGCACGGCGTACTTCTGCATGGATCTCGCGTATCCGCGACCGCACGGCAGCGAATGCATCGCCGGCGAACAGCGCCTCCAGCGGCTTGCCGACGTGCTCCCGGTAACTGACGCGCAGGGCACCGCGCAGCAGGAGACCGGCCAGGGTATCATCGGGATGCACGGCGGACAGCATGTGCGCATCCAGTAGTTCCGGATGCTCCATGGCCAGCATGTCCAGCTTCTCCAGCAGCGATCGCCAGCGCTGACGCGTATTGCTGATCAGTGCCTTGGCGGCGGACTTTTTGGCGTCGACGATGGCCTGATCTTCGCTGCTTTCTTCATAATCCTTGGCTTTGCGGATTTCTGCGAGATCACCGGAGACATATTCCTCCAGTGCGCTGAGGCTGGCCAGTTTACTGCTGATGGACTGCTCGATATTGATACGCTCGACCGCGCGGCTATACTCCGCCAGCCTCTCCAGAGGAATGACCACATCTTCATTGATTTTGAACGCATTGGTATGGGCGGAAATGGCGGCGGTGCGGCTGCGATCAGCCCAGAATCGGCGTCTTGACTCGGGCGTAGTGGCGACAAAGCCCTCACCGCCTCGGGCGTTGGCAATACGTACCACCGCCGCCGCTGCCGCACCCGCTGCATCAGGGTCATCGCTGGCGATATCCGTGAGCAACAGCATCTTCGGACGTTCGTGGCGGGGGGCCTTGTTGCTGTACTTGATGGCTTTGAGATAGCGCTCGTCCAGGTGCTCCAGGCCGGTGAGCAGGACATGCTCCAACCCCTCCACGTAGGATTTCACTTCGATGATGGCTGGTACCGCGGCATCCAGATCGGCGCCATAAAACTCCAGACAGACCGTGCGCACATGAGCTGGCATTTGATGGAGCAAGAAGCGTCCGGAGGTGATAATGCCGTCGCAGCCTTCTTTCTGGATGCCTGGTAGACCGCCGAGAAACTTGTCGGTGACATCCTTGCCCAACCCGGCCTTGCGGAAGCTGGCACCGGGCAGGGTGAGTACTTCCGGCTCTCCGAGCGTTGTATGTCCATCGGCGGCAAAGCGATTCAGGCGAAAACGGACCACCGGCTGATCGTGAATTTTGCCGAGATTATGGTCCAGGCGCTCCACTTCCAGCCAATTTCCATCGGGGGTCACCATGCGCCAGGAGAGCAGGTTGTCGAGCGCCGTACCCCAGAGCACAGCCTTCTTGCCCCCCGCATTCATGGCGATATTCCCGCCGATGGTAGAGGCGTCCATGGATGTGGGATCGACGGCAAAAACGAGGCCTGCCGCATCGGCCGCGTCGGCCACGACCTTGGTGACCACACCTGCACCCGCAAAGATGCTGGGGACAGGGCTGCTCAGGCCCTGCGGCGTGACCATTTCGATCACCGACATTTGTTCCAGCTTTTCGGTATTGATGACAGCGCAGTGGCGACGCAGCGGAATGGCACCGCCGGTATAGCCGGTGCCACCACCGCGCGGGATGATGGATAGCCCAATTTCGCGGCAAACGGCGACCATGCGCTGCACCTCGGACTCGTCGGCGGGATAAAGGACGACGAAGGGTAATTCCACACGCCAGTCGGAGGCGTCAGTGACGTGGGCGACGCGGGCATAGGCGCTGAAGTTGACATTATCTTTGCTGGTGATTTTGAGCAGACGGCGCTCCGCCTTCTTGCGCAGCGCCAGATCTTCATCAAATTGCTGGGTAAAGTTGCGCACCGCGAGGCGAGCGCTCTCCAGCAAGCGGATCACCAGCGGATTGCCTTCAGCGCGATCGGCGATATCGTTCAGGCGATGTGCCAGGGCATCCCAGAGGGCTTGGCGGCGATGCCGATCCTGTGCCAAATCATCCTGGATGTAAGGATTGCGTTGCACCACCCAGAGATCGCCCAGCACTTCAAAGAGCATCCGTGCCGAACGTCCGGTGATCCGTTGTTCGCGCAGATCTTCCAGCAGCCGCCAAGCATCCATCCCGATCAGGCGGCGGACGATCTCGGCGTCTGAGAATGAGGTGTAGTTGTAAGGAATTTCGCGCAGGCGAGTGCTCATCCGGAAATTATAACATTGTCGATGAGCCGGGTCTGCCCCAGTCGTGCAGCCGCGAACCAGCGAGCATCAGGTTGCGGAGTGGTAAGTGCCTGCAAAGATTGGCCATCGCGCAACTCCAGATAGTCCGGCAAAAAACCGGCCTGCTCCAACCTTTCCCAGCCTGCCGCCGCAAGACCAGGCACATCTGCGCCGCTGATACTGCGGCGAGCAAGGTCGAAGAGTGTTGCCGCGAGCAGCGGTGCAACCTGCCGCTCTGCCAGGCTCAGAAAGGTGTTGCGCGAACTGTAGGCGAGCCCGTCGGGCTCTCTCTGTAGGGGCCCCGGCAAGACCTGCACATTGAGGTTCAAGTCAGACACCATCTGCTGAACGATACGCAGTTGTTGATAGTCTTTCTCGCCAAGAACGAGTATTTCTGGTGAGGCCATATGCAGCAGCTTGTTGAGTACGGTGCAGACCCCGACGAAGTGACCGGGACGGCTGGCCCCGCAAAGCACCGTGCTCAAGCTGCGCGGCGGCATAACGACGCTGATATCCTGACGTCCTCGCGGATACATCAATCCGTCATCAGGGGTAAATACGGTCTGGCACCCCGCTTCTTGCAGACGCTGCAAATCCTGATCCAGGGTGCGCGGATAATTCGCAAAGTCCTCCTGGGGTCCGAACTGCAACGGATTGACGTAGATACTGACCAGCACCTGTTCGGCCCGGGTGGCGGCGAGTTTCACCAGCGCGAGATGTCCATCGTGCAGATTGCCCATGGTGGGCACCAGGGCCAGGGTGCCACGCAGATTTTGACGCCATTGGCGCAGGCCGGCGATATCCTTGAATATCGCCATGTCAGCACTTACGACGCGGCGGGAACCCGTTGTTGCCCACGTCCCGCACATACTCGGCGAGGGCATCACGCATGATCTGGCTGCCTTCAATATAACGCCGTGCAAAGGGTGGGCTTTTCGCGCTGATCCCCAGCAGATCGTGCATCACCAGCACCTGGGCATCGGTATCCGGCCCGGCCCCGATGCCGATCGTGGGTATGGCGATATCGCGGGTGATATCCGCCGCCAGCGCATCGGGGATCGCTTCCAAAACGACGAAGCGGGCGCCCGCCTCCGCCAGTGCCCCGGCATCAGCCTGCAAGTGGCGCGCACTATCCGCGTCGGTACCCTGCTGTTGAAAACTGCCCCACTGCCGCACCCGCTGGGGAGTCAGGCCGATATGGGCGCAGATATTGACGCCCCGCTCCGCGCAGAAGGCCACCGTAGGCGCCATCTCCGCACCACCTTCCAGTTTGATGACGTCGGCACCAGCGCGCAGCAGGGTTACCGCCGCATCCCAGGCCTGTTCCGGACCCTTTTCGTAAGTCCCGAAGGGCAGGTCGGCAAATACCAGACAGTCCCCAGCTCCCCGCACCACCATCCGGGTGTGATAGGCCATCTGCTCCAACGTAACGCCGAGGGTGTCGTCGGCACCGGTGACCACCATGCCGAGAGAATCACCTACCAGTACGCCATGCACCCCCGCTGCCGCCGCGCAACAGGCGAGAGGGTAGTCATAGGCCGTAACCACGGCGCGTTTGATGCCGTTTTGCTTGTCCTGCACCCAGCGGGCAATTTTCTTATGCATCTCGCTCCTCGGCCTCTTTCAAGCGATACCTGACTGTGTCGATCAACTGCTCAGTGTGCCGTGGATTGTGGACAAAATCCACCTGCGCCGAGTCGATATTCAGGCAGGGCCAGGAATAGTCCGCCTGCCACGCATGGTAAGTCGTCTGCACCCGCGCCAGATAATCCGCCGTCAGTGCCTGTTCGTAGGCGTCTCCACGGGCCCGGATGCGCTCCAGCAGGATCGGTAGTGGTGCCTCCAGGAAGATCATCAGGTCTGCCGGTGCGGGATGGTAGTCCAGAGCCACGCGCAAGGCGTGGAAAAGACGAAGTTCTTCTGTATCCAGGGTAAGGGGGGTAAAAATTTCGTCTTTGCGCGCACTGTGATCGCTGATGACCCAATGCTGATTGCCGAGATGCTGCCACTGTGTCCGGCGTTGCATTAAAAACTGCAACTCTGTTGCCAGCGCTGCGCCCGGGCCCTGGTAGAAACGGCAGAGAAAGGGGTTTTGGGCGGGTGTTTCGAGAATGAGTCGTCCACCCAAGGCATGGCCCAGTTGCCGTGCCAGACTGGTTTTGCCAGCGCCCATCGGACCTTCAATACTGATGATACGGGGATTGGTCATGCCTGGGCAGAACGAGCGTTGCACGCGGACGTTTCCCAAACGCTGTCAGGAATACAGGTAATGGATTGCCCGGCTACGGCAGGCAGATGATCGGCGATGCATCCGCAGCCAGAAATGATCAATTCCGGATCAAACTCGGCAAGGGGGATAAGCACGAAGGCCCGCTCGTGCAGACGGGGATGGGGCAGGGTGAGCTCCGGATCCGTAGAATGGGTGGTCCCGTAACTCAGCAGGTCGAGGTCCAGCACTCGTGGACCCCAGTAAATTTCATCGGCGCGACGGCGTCCAGCGGTTGCCTCCAGCGTTTGCAGATGGCTGAGGAGGGCGCGGGGTTGCAAAGCGGTTTGCAGGCGGGCGACCGCATTGACGAACGCAGGCTGGGTGATGCCGCCCACAGGTGCTGTCTGGTAGAGACGGGACTGCCACAGGAGGGTACTTTCCGGTACGGCGGCCAGGGCCTCCAGCGCATGTCGCACCTGTGCCACGGGCAGGTCCAGGTTGCTGCCAATACTGATCCAGGCAATTACGGTTGGATGGACGGCAGGATGCCTTGTTTGATAAGCCATTGTCGGGCGGTTTCCTTGTCTTTAATCGCGCCATCCAAGCGGGCATCATGCAGGTGGCGGAGTACCTTACCAAGCTGTGGGCCGGGCGCCAAGCCCATGGCTTGCAGATCCTTGCCATTGAGCGGTGATGTCAGGCCACGTTGTTTCAGCAAGTAGTAGCGACCACTTTTGGTGATGGTATCGGTTTCCGGATACTCTGCAAGTAGCGCCAGTATGCCTGGCAGCGACAGTGATTCCCATAACTGCGCCACTGCACTGGGGTGACTTGCCTTCGCCAGAGCTGCCGGTATTTCTGACAGCCGGTGCAGATCGTTCAGAATATAACGCCCATCGGTCACCGGCCAATAGTGTAAGCGTTTCTCCGCCGCCCAGGGGATATCCCGCCAGAGTATAGTCAGCAAAACGGCCGCGTCGCAAAGTTTCTCGTCAGGGAAGTGGCGGTGAAGCCAGTGGATTTCCTGTTGACCACGACGTATTTTGGCAAGGAGAGACTCCACTTCCAGTGGAGTCGGGCGCAACAGTGGCCATAACTGCCAGGCACCCAGCTCTTCCAGGGCCGCAGGGAGGTCGGTGAGTTCGAGCAGATACTTCAACTCACGCCATAACCGCGCGCCGCTGAGTCGAGCGAAAATATTCCGGGTTAATGCCTCCTCCAGCAGGCCACGCGTGCTGGCTTCCAGTTGGAGTTGGAAACGCACGGCGAAACGGAGTCCTCGCAGGATACGAGTGGGGTCGTCCAGAAAAGAATGGGGATGGAGCACACGCAGCAGACGCCGCTGGAGATCTGTACGGCCTCCGTAGGGGTCCAGAAATTCGCCGAATTTTTCCGGGTCCAGGGAGATGGCCATGGCGTTGATGGTGAAATCACGGCGGATCAAGTCTGCCTGGATGGCAGCAGGTTGCACCTCAGGCAGCGCGGCTGGCGCTGGATAATGTTCTATCCGGCAACGCGCCAGATCCAGCTGGAAGCCATCGGGGTACCGGAGAATAGCGGTGCCAAAATGCGGATGATAGGTGCATTGCGCGCCGGATAGTTCCGCGGAACAAGCCTCGGCGACGGCGCGGACATCACCCTCAATGGCCAGATCGATATCTGGCATGGGGTGGTTTTGCAGAAAATCGCGGACGCAGCCGCCGACAAGATAGGCCGGCGTGCCGAGGTTCGCGGCAATCCTGCCGATGCCGTGCAGGCGCCGGAGCAGCGCGTCTCCCCATTGCTGTTGCAGCATCTGGTGAATTTGTGTGGCGGGTAATGGGTCTGCACTTGGAGTGGTACTCTGTGCATCCAGAGAGCCTTCTCCCATGGGAATGCGGGGATCCGGATTAGCTGTCGGTCTGTCCGTCGTCATGGCTGTCATCCGCGCCGCCCTGACCAGGACGATTACCGCGCCGTCGCCGTCGCCGGGGACGGCGACGTGATGTTGCTGGGAGTGGCCCCAGTGCCGCTTCCTGTCCGGTTTCTTCGAGGCGAGCCCGTTCGATGAGGATACGTCGACCATCATGATCTGCGGTCTGGAATTGTTCCCACCATTCCACCAAGGTAGCCGATATTTCGCCGCTCTGACTGCGCAGACTCAGGAAATCAAAGGCTGCACGAAAGCGCGGATGGGCGAGCAGCGCGTGAGGGCGACGTCCACCGCGCCGCATGAAACGCGCCTGCAAATCCCATATTTCGCGCATAGGCAGAGCGAAGCGACGAGGGACAGAAACACGCCCAACGCATTCCTGCAGCACGTCGCTGGCGGCTTGCTGCAGGGCGACCGTTGCAGGTTTGCCCTGTTGTTCGAGCAACCGGCATTGCTCTTGCAAGGCGGGCCAGAGCAATGCGGCAAAGAGAAATGCGGGGGTTACCGACTTGCCGTCACGTACCCGCGTATCGGTACCCCCCAGCGCGCCTTGCAACAACGTACGTGCCGCGCTGTATTCCGCATGGTCGAGGAGCACGTCCACCTGCGGAAACAAGGCGGCAAATAGCCCCTGCTGGCGCAAGTGTTCGAAACTGGTCTGCGCGTTACCATTCAAAAAAAGTTTTAGCGTTTCTTCAAACAGCCGCGCCGAGGGCACCTCCTGCAGGCGCTCGCGGCAGGCCGCTATGGGCGCCTGGGCGGCTGTATCCATTATGAATCCCAGCTTGGCAGCAAAGCGAACGGCCCGCAGCATCCGCACCGGATCTTCCCGGTAACGCTGCTCTGGATCACCAATGACGCGCAGCCGACCGGCTTGCAAATCTTCCATGCCTGTGGAGAAATCCAGAATGCTGCGGTCAGCGATGTTGTAATAGAGCGCGTTGGCGGTGAAATCCCGGCGCCGGGCATCTTCCTCAAGTGAACCATAGACGTTATCTGCCAATATGCGCCCTGTTTCGCTGCGCTCACTGGCCTCGTCGTTTGCCTTGCCGTTCGCGCCGCCGCGGAAAGTGGCTACCTCGATGATCTCGTGACCAAACTGTACGTGCACCAAGATGAAGCGTCGACCAATGAGGCGGGCGTTGCGCCGAAACAGTTTGCGGACCTGCTCCGGGTGCGCGTCCGTTGCGACGTCGAAATCCTTAGGTTCCCGTCCCAGCAGCAGATCACGGACACTGCCGCCGACCAGATAGGCCTGAAAGCCGGCGCGATGCAGACCATTGAGGACCTGCAAGGCGCCTTCGCTGATCTGCCGCCGCGAAACGTTGTGCTCGTTACGTGGCGTTACCCGTGCACCGGGGATGCCGGGTGATAACGGCGGGGGCGCCGCCACCGTTTCGACGGCAGGATCTGGCAGGTTTAACTGCTTGGTAATAAAGTCTTTTATGGATACCAAGGATTGTCTCTGGGTTGGTGGAACGTAATCTGGGCGACAGTGTACCTGAAAAGTTGTGGAAAAGCAGCGTTTGCCGGGAGGCGCATGTAGCCGGTAATGCCCCATATCCAGAAACAAAAACTACCGAGCCGACCATAAGATTTGATTATGGAAAGTGACGCGATTTATTGCACTGTAATTATTTAGTTGCGGCGTAATTTTGGAAAATAGATGTAATATTGCGTCACGCAAAGTCTATTTATGGCCATCTGCTTGAATCGTGTTGGGTGTATTGACTATTCCCCAAACCTGTTTGACCAGATACACCGGTCTTTGTTTGCTTTCCTCATAGATCCGGCCGAGGTATTCACCGATCACACCTAGGGCCATGAGCTGCACGCCACTCAAGAATAATAAGGTAACCATTATGGATGGATACCCTTTTACCGGATTTCCATATGCAATAGTGCTGATTATCAGCCAGATGGCATAAAGAAAGGCCAGTAACGAAACCAGAAAGCCCAGATAGGCAGCGAGCTGCAGGGGCACCTGGCTAAAAGATGTGATGCCTTCTACGGCAAAATTCCATAGTTGCCAATAATTCCAAGTGGTCCTTCCCGAATGGCGCGGCTCGCGATGGTAATAAATGTTCGTGCTGCGAAAGCCAACCCAGGCAAACAAACCCTTCATGAAGCGCCGACGCTCAGGGAGCGCTTGCAGGGCGTCCAGAACCGAGCGGGAGAGCAGTCGGAAATCACCGGTATCGGGTGGTATCTCCACCTCGCTCATGCGGTTGATAACCCGATAAAAAACATGGGCTGAGGCACGTTTTAACCACGATTCTCCTTTGCGGGAAAGGCGCACGGCGTTAACCACATCAAACCCCTTCCGCCATTGAGCGAGTAGTTCGGGGATCAGTTCGGGGGGGTCTTGCAGGTCAGCATCCAGCGGGATGGCGGCATCGCTCAGAGTGGCGTCGAGCCCCGCGGTAAGCGCCGCCTCTTTTCCGAAATTCCTTGATAAGTCGATAATTTTTATCCGTTGATCCCGGCTGTGCAGGGCGATTAATTGTAGTAGCGTGTCATCGTTGCTGCCGTCATTGACACAAATTATCTCCCAGGGCTCGCTAGTTTGTTCCATGACCGCGCGGATGCGTGTATAGAGCGTTCCTAGATTGCCGGATTCGTTGTGACAGGGGATGATGATGGAAACCGTCATATCAGTTTTAGATTCGAGTTATCGTGGAGTTGACCAGACCGGAAAGCTACAAGACTGGGTCTGCCGCGTCAAACGAGGCTGGAAAAAAGGTGTTTGCTTGGGTATAGTGCGGGATGCCTTTAGCCATGGAGCTGGTAGATCCCAGCCAGCCCCCTCCTTGTTTAGGTGAATCACGATGCAATTGATTGGTGAAGCCCTCACTTTTGACGATATTCTTCTCGTCCCCGCCCATTCGGAAGTGCTCCCCCGGAATGTGCAAATTGCGACCCAGCTCAGTCGCCGCATCAGCCTGAATATTCCACTGCTCTCGGCGGCGATGGATACGGTGACCGAGGCCGCCATGGCCATTGGGATGGCGCAAGAGGGAGGTATCGGCATCATTCACAAGAACATGTCGCCGGACCAGCAGGCCGCACTCGTGCGGCGGGTCAAAAAGTTCGAGTCAGGGATCATCAAAGATCCCATTACCACCCGCGCCGATGTGAGTATCCGCGAGGTATTGCGGATAATGTCCGAGCATGGGATTTCCGGCGTTCCGGTGGTGGATGGCGAGCGCCTGGAGGGTATTGTGACTCACCGTGATCTGCGCTTTGAAACACGCATGGATGCTCCGGTAAGCAGTGTCATGACCCCGCGCGAGCGTCTGGTTACAGTACCGGAAGGCACCAGTCTGGATGCGACGAAGGCCTTGCTGCATCAGTATCGTATCGAAAAAATGCTGGTGGTTAATGAACGCTTTGAGTTGCGCGGGCTAATCACGGTCAAAGACATCCGCAAGGCCATAGAACACCCCCTGGCCTGTCGTGATGGACAAGGTCGCCTACTGGTGGGCGCAGCGGTGGGCGTTGGTGAAGGTACTGACGCGCGGGTACAGGCACTGGCTGAAGCAGGGGTGGATGTCATCATCGTCGATACCGCCCATGGTCACAGTCAGGGAGTGCTGGACCGGGTACGCTGGGTGAAAGATCATTTTCCGGAAGTGGATGTGATTGGCGGCAATATTGCTACCGCGGAAGCGGCATTGGCATTGGTGAAAGCGGGCGCTGACGCCGTCAAGGTAGGTATCGGGCCTGGTTCCATCTGCACCACTCGCATTGTTGCCGGTGTCGGTGTGCCGCAGGTCACGGCTATCAGTAATGTGGCGGACGCGCTGGAGGGTACCGGCGTATCGCTCATTGCCGATGGTGGTATCCGCTTTTCCGGGGACTTCGCCAAGGCTTTGGCAGCGGGGGCGCATACGGTTATGGTGGGCGGTTTGCTGGCGGGCACCGATGAGGCACCGGGGGAAATCGAACTCTACCAGGGCCGCTCCTACAAGGCTTATCGTGGTATGGGATCTTTGGGCGCGATGCAACAGGGTTCTGCCGACCGCTATTTTCAGGATGCCAGCCCGGAAGCGCCGAAGCTGGTGCCGGAAGGGGTGGAGGGCCGGGTTCCCTACAAGGGGCCAGCCGGACAAGTCATTCATCAACTCCTCGGTGGCTTGCGCTCCAGCATGGGTTACTTGGGCGCGGAGGACCTGTCGGCCCTGCGCAGTCGTGCCCGCTTCATCAAAATTACCCAGGCGGGTGTGCGCGAGAGCCATGTTCATGATGTGAATATCACCAAAGAAGCGCCTAATTACCGGGTGGATTGAAGCATGCAAGAACGCATTCTGATTCTCGATTTTGGTTCACAGTTTACCCAGCTTATCGCGCGGCGGGTGCGCGAGGCCCACGTCTATTGTGAAATTCACCCCTATAACATGCCACTGGCAGACATCCAGACCTGGGCGCCTCAGGGGATTATCCTGTCCGGCGGACCGTCCTCGGTGCATGATGCTGATGCACCGACGGTTGAACTGGGCCTATTTGCCTTGGGTCTGCCGATCCTGGGTATTTGTTACGGTCTGCAATTGATGGCGCAGTTGCTGGGTGGACGGGTGGGTAAGGCGGAGCATCGGGAATATGGTCGGGCGCATATCCAGATCAAAGAGGCGGTTGGCCCTTTGCTACCCTTTGGTGCTGCCGGTGACGCCGAAGAGGTTTGGATGAGTCATGGTGACCGGATTGAATCCATGCCCGATGGTTTCCGGGTGCTGGCCAGCAGTGCCAATTCGCCGCTGGCGGCGATCGGTGATCCAGTCCGTCACTTCTACGGCGTGCAGTTCCACCTGGAGGTGGCCCATACACCTCGCGGTGCGGAGATGCTCACCGCCTTTGTGCGTGGCGTTTGCGGATGCGCCGGTGAGTGGACCATGCACTCCTACGTGGATACGGCAGTGGCGACGATCCGCGCCCAGGTGGGCAAGGGTCGGGTTATTGCCGCGCTTTCCGGCGGAGTGGATTCGGCTGTGGCCGCGGTACTCATTCATCGCGCTATCGGCGAGCAGATCACCTGTATTTTTGTGGATAACGGCTTGTTGCGCTTTGGCGAAGCGGAGAAGGTGGCTACTGTATTCCGCAATTATTTCCAGATTCCCCTGCAGGTGATCGACGCTCGCCAACGTTTTCTGGAAGTACTTGCGGATGTTACCGATCCCGAAAAGAAGCGCAAAGCCATCGGTAATTTGTTCATCGAGATTTTTGAGGAAGAGGCGAAGCAGTTGGAAGGTGTCGACTTTTTGGCACAGGGTACCCTGTATCCCGACGTGATCGAGTCCATTTCCTTTAAGGGCCCGAGCGCAACCATTAAGTCCCACCATAACGTGGGTGGCTTGCCGGAGCGTATGCACCTGCAACTGGTCGAGCCTTTGCGTGAGCTGTTCAAGGACGAAGTGCGGGAATTGGGCCGTGAGTTGGGCATGCCCGAAGATGTTGTTCGTCGTCAGCCGTTCCCCGGACCGGGCCTCGCGATTCGTTGTCTGGGAGCGATTGACGAGCCGCGCCTGGAAGTCTTGCGCCGTGCTGACCGGATTGTCATGGAAGAAATCCGTGAGGCGGGATTGTACGACCGCCTCTGGCAGACCTTTGCGGTATTGCTGCCGGTACGTAGCGTGGGCGTGATGGGGGATGCGCGGACCTATGATGAAACCATTGCTTTGCGTGCCGTGGAGTCGGCGGATGGGATGACCGCCGACTGGGCGCATCTACCTTATGGAGTGCTGGGTCGCATTTCCAACCGGATCATCAATGAAGTTGCTGGTGTGAATCGCGTGGTCTACGATATTTCATCAAAACCGCCCGCGACGATCGAGTGGGAGTGAAATAGGGTCTTTCGGGGACTATCGTTACCTATCGAAATTCATACATAACATGTTGATTTTTAAATAAATACGTCGCGATGACTATCGGTAACTATCGCCAGCTAGCGGAGCAAGTTGGCGGTAAGGGTGACGGTAGATCCCAGAGGCCGGATTGGTTTAACCACCACCGACTTCTGGAATCCTTGGGATATATCCCTCCGGCAGAAGCTGAGGCACAATATTACCAGAAACTCGCCCGTCAGGCCGGTAAAGCGGCATGACTTACATTAATCAGCCTCCACCAAACCCGGAGGCGGTTCACCAGCAAATGGTGGAGCCCATAAGCCATCTATCGGTGATGAGGAAAATGATGGCAATATGACTTCTCAACAGAGAAATAACAGCATTCGATATCCGGCGTGAGGGCGCAGACGGATGTGGTGCGCACATGTATAAGGGATGTATGGTTTCGATTCATGTGGGTGGCGAGGACAAGACCGCAGAGATCACTAATTGGTCGATTTGGAGCGATAAGCACGAAGGTCTGCAACTGAAGTGCTCCTATTTGAATAAGGGCAAGGCCGCGTACGCACTCGACGACTGCGTCATCTACCCCACTCGCGAACTGGGCGAGATGTTGTTGACCAAGCCCGGCAGCACGATTGTCACGCCCATCGCCAAGGCGACAATCTACGGCGAGCGGTATGCCGTCGTGCATTATCCGGATGCCGACAAACCCTACGTATTTAAGATGGACGGCATCGGTTTTGCCACGCCGACGACGATGAAGGAAGCGCCGGTCTTCCACTATTTGACTGCCGTGGCCAATGCCCGGCAGGAGTGCGCGGAGTCGAAGACCGACCGCGAAATCGCCGCCAATGTCGTGCGCCAGCTAGGAAGATTGCCCGCCAGTGCCGACACTGCCTTGCAGGCCTATTGCACGGGATGCAACAGCACGCGGGCTCCGGGGCAGGGGTTGATCTATCCGTTTGGGCTGAACGAGAGCCAGCTTGTGGCGGTCGAGCAGGCGTTCCGCGAGCAGGTCAGCGTGATTGAGGGGCCGCCAGGGACCGGCAAGACCCAGACCATCCTCAACATCATCGCTAATATCCTGCTACGTGGACAGACGGTGGCGGTGTTGTCTAACAACAATGCAGCGGTGGAAAACGTCTACGAGAAGCTGGAGAGGTGCGGCCTGAGCTACCTGGTCGCCAAGCTCGGCAACCAGGATAACCGCCAAGACTTTTTCATCGATCCGCCGCCGTGGCCATCCAGCGACCCCGAGCCAGCGCCGACGCTGGAGGAAATCCAGACCCTGCTGGCCCGCTTGAAGCAGCATCTGCACGATCACAACCGGGCGGCGCAATTGCAGCTTCAACTCGACGAGCTGACCATCGAGCGGTGCTATCTCCAGCGATGGCAGGCAGACAACGGTGTGCCGACGGCCGTCTCTCTGGATAGGTACGGGCTGACTCCGCGCAAGACCGTAGACTTGATGGCTTACCTGGCCCATCTGGGTGAGCAGCGTATCCGCCTCAAGGACCGCATCGAACTGCTGTTCAACTTCAGGATTTTCCGCGCCAAGCCGTTCGCCGAGAGCGATGTGCGGCTGTCCATGTTCCATGCCTTGCAGATGCACTACTACGACAGGGCGCTTCGGGGCAAGGAAGTGGAGTTGCAGGCGTGCCGCGAAGCACTGGCGCGCGGGAATTTCACAGCCTTGCTGGATGAATTGAAGACAGCATCGATGCGCCATCTGAAGCAGCACCTACAAAGGTTGCCTCGGCCATCGGACAACTTCGATGCCAAGACGTACCGACAACAGTTCGATGCCTTCTTGAAGCGCTTCCCAATCCTGGGTAGCGGCACGCACTCCATCGTCAATTCGATCGCGCCGGGGGCAATCCTCGACTACGTGATCATCGACGAAGCCTCACTGCAGGACATCGTGCCGGGCATTCTGCCGCTGGGCTGTGCGAAGAACCTGATCGTGGTCGGCGACAACCGCCAGTTGGCGCACATTCCGGTGGTGCTGGGCATGCCGGCACCTGCCGAGGCCTACGATTGCGAGCGCTATAGTCTGCTCGATTCGTGCATTGGCGTATTCAAGGAGGCACTCCCCAGGACCTTGCTGAAAGAGCATTACCGCTGCCACCCCAGGATCATCCAGTTCTGCAACCAGCAGTTCTACGACAATGCGTTGGTGCCGATGACCGAGGACAAGGGCGAGGCGCCGCTACGCCTGGTGGTGACCGCCAAGGGCAACCACGCCCGCCAGAACACCAACCTGCGGGAGTTGGACTCCCTGCTCAAGGTGCTCGACGACGATGGCGATCCCGTCGGGATGGACGGCGACGGCCGTGGTTTCATCGCGCCGTTCCGGGCGCAGGTCACCCTCTCAGGCACGCGCCTGCCGGCAGATTTCGTCAAGGATACCGTGCACAAGTTCCAGGGCCGGGAGTGCGACGAGATCGTCTTCTCCACCGTACTGGACAAGAAGCGCCACAACCAGGAACGCAAGCGACTGCACTTCGTCGATGACCCGCGCATGATCAATGTGGCGGTGTCGCGGGCCAAGCACCGCTTTACCCTGGTGACGGGCGAAGAAGTGTTCGCCGGCAACCACGGGCACATCGCGGCCTTGATGCGCTACATCACCTATTACGCGCAGGACGAGCAGATCGTGCGCGCCCCCGTGGTATCAGCCTTCGACCTACTGTACCGCGAGTACGACCAGTCCCTGGCGCGCTTGAACGCCCGCTTGCGACTCGAGGATTCGCGCTACAAGTCCGAACAGATCGCGGCGCAACTGCTGCGCGAGGCGCTATCCGATCCATCCTGCCAGTCGTTGATGTACCACGGCCAAATCAAGCTGGATCAGATCGCGTCGCCGAGTAACCCGGATTGGACGCCGCGCGAGCGGGCCTTCATGGCGCGTGCCAGTTGCGATTTCGTGATCTATTTCAAGGTAGGCAAGACCCCGCTGGGGGTGATCGAGGTCGATGGCGGCACCCACGACCGACCCGACCAGGCAGCGCGGGACGTCTTGAAGAACGGCATCCTGGCAAAAAGCGGCATTCCCATCCTGCGCTTGTGCACCGTGGAGAGCGGTATCGAGGAGAAAATCACTGGGTTTCTTGCCACATGGGCGCCTACGATGATTAACGCATGATGTTTTTACCTGCACGTGCGACCTTGTCAGTATTTGTGATGGATGTCTGACGCATCCTTCTTTGCAAGGCATGCACCGGCCGCGATATCTGTCCGACCGCCATCATGAAGTACCCATGGAGTCACTTCGCGCTGAGTTCGACCCTGCCAGCCAAGAAATCCAGCAATGCCCGCACCCGCAGCGGCATGTGTCCGCCTTGGCCGACATAGACAGCATGCACTTCCTCCTGGTCGCCAGGATTGCAGTCCTCTAGCACTGTCTGCAAACGGCCAGCGGCGAGGTCTTCGCGCACCTGAAACGCCGCTAGACGCGCCACGCCCAATCCGGCCAGCGCCAGATGGCGCAGCGCCTCACCATCGCTGGCCTGGGCATTGCCCGTGACGGGAAGCACGATGTCCTCGTCACCCTGGCGCAGCGGCCAGCCGGGCTGCGCGCGTGTGTAGTTCGCCCCCAAGCGGTTGTGCGTCAACAGTTCCCGCGGTGTGGCCGGTGTGCCGTGGCGGGCCAGATAACTGGGCGTGGCCACGATCACCATGCGCGTGGCCCCCAGCCTGCGCGCCATCAGGTTCGAGCTTTTCAGCGGGCCAGCGCGTACAGCCACGTCGGTGCGCTGCTGCAGGATGTCGATGACTTCGTCGGTCAGCACGATGTCCAGGGTCACATCGGGATGGTGCTCCAGAAACTCGGACGCCAGTGGTAGTAGGAAGTGGTGCCCGAATGGCACGTTGGCATTCACGCGCAAGCGACCACGCGGCGCGGTGTGCTCGCTGGCGCAGCGTTCGGCTTCTTCCAGGTCGGCCAGGATGCGCACGCCCCGCTCGTAGAACGCACAGCCCTCGGCGGTGAGTTGAAGTTGGCGGGTGGAGCGATTCACCAGCCGCGTCCCCAGGCGTTGTTCCAAGCGTGCGACCAGCTTGCTGACAGCCGAAGGCGTCATGCCGCAGACGCGGGCGGCGGCGGAGAAACCGCCGAGTTCGATCACGCGCACGAAGACTTCCAGTTCGCCGGATCGGTTCACTTCGAGACGGGCCATGACCACCTCCTTGATGAGATGAACTCACAAATGATGTTCCCGTGGACAGTCTATTCCAAATTGGTCTTTAAATTCATAATTTTTCCATTGATCGTCCTTGAATTCACCAAAGGAGAAAAACCATGACATCACTTTCCAGGGCGTCAGCTTCAGCCATGCTGACCTTGGCGGTCACGGCGGGCGCAGCACTGTCCGCTGTACCGGCGATGGCGGCTACGCCGGCCTGGGTTGCCACCTGGCAGGCCAGCCCGCAGCCCACCTGGGGATCGGACTTCCTGTTTCCCACCAATGTCCCGCCGGAACTGCATGACCAGACCGTGCGCCAGGTAGCGCGGATCAGCCTGGGCGGACAACGCCTGCGCATCGTGTTGTCCAACGCCTATGGCCGCGAGCCGGTCGTCGTGGGCAAGACCACGCTCGCCCGGCCGGCAGAGAGCGGTGCCATTGCCGCCAACAGCCTACGTTCTGTGACCTTCGGCGGGAAGGAGATTGCAACGATTCTTCCGGGCGCATCGCTGGTCAGCGACCCCGTGGCCTTGCCGGTACCGGCGCTTGCACGGGTGGCGGTCAGCATCCATCTGCCGAATGCAACGCCCGTGAGCACCTTTCACTGGGATGGCCGCCAGACGGGCTGGATCGCGGCTGGCGAGCAAACTTCGAACGTGGCATGGGCGAAGACCGACGAGGCCAGGCAGAGCACCACGGCCCGCCTGCTGCTGACGGGCATCCAGGTAGAAACCGTACAGGCCACACGGGCAGTCGTCGTGATCGGCGATTCCATCACCGATGGCGCAACCGCCAGCCTCGACACAGACAGCCGCTGGCCGGATTTCCTGGCCGCGCGCCTGGCCCCGCACGGCGTGGCCGTGGTCAATGCGGGCATCTCCGGTGCGCGGCTGTTGTCCGATGGGATGGGTGCCAACGCACTGGCGCGGCTGGAGCGCGACGCGCTGACTCAACCTGGCGTAGAGAGCGTCATCGTGATGCTGGGCATCAACGACATCGCCTGGCTGGGCACGGCGTTCGCACCGAATGCTGCACGCCCGACGCTGGATGCGCTGGCGGCAGGCTACCGGCAGTTGGTCGAACAGGCCCATGCGCACGGCTTGCGTGTGATCGGCACCACGCTGACACCCTTCGCGGGCGCCTTGCGCCAGCAGGTGAATGATTGGATTCGCCACAGCGGCGTATTCGATGCGGTGATCGACTTCGATGCGGCCCTTCGCGATCCCTACCATCCGACCCGGATAGCCGAGCGCTACGACTCCGGCGACCGCCTACATCCAAGCGATGAGGGCAACCGTGCAATGGCCGATGCCGTCGATCTTGATGCGGTTTTGCCAGGATTGCGTGCGGCATCAGACGGTACGCCATCCAAGACCTCACAGGAGCGTTGAAACATGCTGTTCACCCCTTATCGCCTAGGCACGCTGGAATTGCCCAACCGTATCGTCATGCCGCCCATGACCCGCTCGCGGGCGGGAGCCGGCAACGTGCCCACCCCCTTGATGGCGACGTATTACGCCCAACGCGCGTCGGCGGGCCTGATCGTCAGCGAGGGTACGCAGATCAGCCAACAGGGCCAGGGCTATGCCTGGACGCCGGGCATCCACTCGCTCGAGCAGGTCGCGGGCTGGCGCACCGTCACCGACGCCGTACATGCCGCCGAAGGGCGTATCTTCGCGCAGCTCTGGCACGTCGGGCGCGTATCGCATGTGTCTCTGCAACCTGGCAGCGCGGCACCGGTCTCGTCTTCGCCGTTGCTGGCCGATGGCGTCAAGGTATTCATTGACCCCGAGGGCAAAGGGCCGCAAGCAGGCGTTGGTGAAATGGTGCAGCACTCCGCGCCACGTGCCCTGTCCGAAGCGGAAATCTCCCAAGTCGTTCAGGACTTCGCCATCGCGGCGCGCAACGCGCTGGATGCCGGTTTCGATGGCGTGGAACTGCACGGCGCCAATGGCTACCTCATCAACCAGTTCATCGACTCCCGACCGAATACGCGCGCGGACGGTTACGGTGGCTCGCTGCTCAACCGGCTGCGCTTCCTACGCGAAGTGACCGAAGCCGTCGCCGCAGTTACCGGGCCGCAACGGCTTGGCGTGCGGCTGGCGCCGTTGACCACGCTGCAAGGCGCAGTGGACGACACGCCGCAAGCGACCTATCTAGGCGCGGCCAAGGTGAAGGAAGCACTGCGGTTGATCTATCGCGGCACGCTGATCTACGCCGGCAAGTACACGGCCGAGCGCGCCGAAACAGCATTGCGCAACGGCTGGGCCGACCTGATCGGCTTTGGCCGGCCCTTTGTCGCGAACCCCGATCTGCCCAGCCGCCTGCGGCAAGGCTTGCCACTGAATGAACCCGATGGCCGCCACTTCTTCGGCGGTGCGGAAGTCGGCTACACCGACTATCAGTTCACCACGGCAGGAAATAGAACACGATGACCCAGTCCCGGCAGCAGCATCCCGGCATCTGGGCGCTGGCCGTCACGGCATTTGCTATAGGCGTGGCCGAGTTCATCGTGGTCGGCGTGTTACCGGCCATCGCGGCCGATCTGGATGTGCCGCTGGCACAGGTGGGGGGGGGTTAAGTCGGCTTGTATGCGCTGGCACTGGCCATCGGCACGCCGCTGGTGGTGCTCGGGCTGGCTCGATTTCCAGGCAAGCCTGTCCTGCTTGGATTGATCGCTGTTTTCCTGATTGGCAACTTGCTGTCGGCTCTGTCGTACAGCGACGCCATGCTGCTGGCCGGACGCATTGTGACGGCCATTGCGCATGGCAGCTTCTTCGCCATTGGCGCGACGGTGGCTACACGCCTGGCCCCTAAAGGTCAGGCCAGCCGGGCCATTGCGCTGATGTTCGGCGGACTGACACTGGCGATGGTGGTAGGTGTGCCGCTGGGTAGTCTGATCGGCAATGCACTGGGCTGGCAGTTGCCGTTCCTTGCGGTGGCCTTACAGTCGGCATTGGGCTGGGTGGCGATCTTGTGGTGGATGCCAGCCTTACCTTCACAGAAAGACAGCCATGCCGGCATGCAGTTGGCAGCTTTGGCTCGCCCCGAAATCCTGGCGATGATGAGCATCACGATTCTTGGATTCGGTGCCAGCTTTCCAGCCTTGGAACAAGCGCTACACGCCCGACAACCGCAGCGGGACCAATCCCTGATTCACCACAGCGACCGTGGTACGCAATATGTCAGCATCCGCTATACAGAACGGCTTGCCGAGGCTGGCATTGAACCCTCTGTGGGGAGCAAGGGAGATAGCTACGACAACGCCCTGGCAGAAACCATCAATGGACTGTACAAGGCCGAACTGATCCATCGTCGTGCGCCCTGGAAAACCAAAGCGTCCCTGGAACTGGCCACCCTGGAATGGGTGCATTGGTTTAACCATCACCGACTTCTGGAACCCTTGGGATATATCCCTCCGGTAGAAGCTGAGGCACAATATTACCAGAAACTCGCCCGTCAGGCCGGTAAAGCGGCATGACTTACATTAATCAGCCTCCACCAAACCCGGGGCGGTTCAATTCTGGGACGGTGGCAGTCCGAATGACCGTCTGTCCTTAAATGATTTGTGACAGGACTTGATTTTGTGCGGGAATCCCGTATAATACAATCCATGCGCACTGTGATCGAAAACCCCGACATTCCAGAAGCAGGCGGAAAAGCTGTGGTCGGAAGACGAGCGGCTGGTCTTCATCGACTGGATTGCGGCGAATCCGCTAGTCGGGGACGTGATCCCCGGTGCGGATGGAGCACGCAAGGTTCGCTGGGGCCGTGCCGGGTCTGGCAAATCTAGCGGTGTGCGGGTGATCTACTTCAACCTGACAGAGCAGGAAGTGGTGCTGCTGGTAGCTGCGTATGCCAAGGCCGAACGCGCCAATATGCTTCCCGCTGAAATCAAGAAGGTGGTGTGACATGGGCATCAGGAAAATCGACGTTGAGAAGGTGGCAACGGCTATCGAGGCCGATGCCGGTGAAGCTCTGCCCGATCTGCGTCAGGCGCTCGCAGAGGCGAAGGCAGGGATTGGGCGTGTCACCACGCCCGAGCAAATCCTTGTGCGTCAAGCGAGGGAGAAGTCTGGCCTGACGCAAGCCGCATTCGCTGAGCGCATCGAAACCCCCGTGGCGACGCTGCGCGACTGGGAGCAGGGGAGATTTGCGCCGCCGGGTGGGGTGCTGTGCCTGCTTCGGCTTATCATCAAACATCCCGAATTGTCTCAGGAGTTGAGCGTGGCATGAAATTCGCTGGGCATGGTATTTTTCATGGCGTCGTCAGTAAATATTATTGCAACTCATTGTGTTGTAAATGATTTTTATACTCGATGATAATCGAGTGGGAATCGTCACCACTCTCCTCCCTTTGTGTGGCACTTCGCGTGCCTCGATATTATCGTTAATTCCTTTGTATTAGGAGTTAACGGGATAGTCGTGACACTTTTTGTGCTTCTATACTTGGTATATATACATAACTTGTGGTAACATAACGAAGATATTATGTTTTTTTTAAAAATTGGTCGCGGTTCTGCCCTTTAGGAGTGCTCTCGCTAGTATGAAGGATAGCAAAACCATGAAGATTAAATTACCGGAACTGTCCCGGGAATTAGTGCAGTTCAAGGCCCAACGCTGGGTGATTAAAATCGGTAGCAGTTTGCTGACGGATGACGGCAGGGGCCTCAATGTCGACGCCATCCGCAGTTGGGTGCGGCAAATTCTAGCGCTCCGTCGATCCGGTATCGAGGTGGTGCTGGTCTCCTCCGGCTCCGTCAGCGCGGGTGCTCAGCGTTTGGGTTGGACGGAACGCCCGACGACGCTGCAAGCGCGTCAGGCGGCTGCCAGTGTTGGGCAATCGGCATTGATCCATACCTATGAAGAGATGCTGCGGGAAGGGGATAGACCGGGCGAAGTTCCGCTGCATTGTGGACAGGTCTTGCTGACTCATGATGATTTGCGGAGCCGCCGTCGCTATTTGAATGCGCGATCCGCGTTGCGGACGTTGCTGGATATGAATGTGTTGCCCATCATCAACGAAAACGACTCGGTCTCTTATAACGCGATTAATCTGGGAGACAACGATACCCTGGCGGCGGTCGTGAGTAATTTGCTCGATGCGGATCTCTTGGTAATTCTAACGGATCAGGACGGCCTTTTTGACGCCGACCCAAGGTGCTATCCCGATGCCCGGTTGCTGACAGAGGTGAATGCCGGGGCAACCATGCTGGAGCGCATTGCCGGAGGTGGGGGATCAGGTGTCGGTACCGGCGGCATGTTGGCGAAGGTGCGGGCAGCGGCTCGCGCCGCACGTTCCGGCACCTCTACCATTATTGCCAATGGCCGCTGCGAAAATGTGCTGTTGCGCCTGCAACGCGGTGAAGCGATTGGTACGTTTATACATGCACGCCTCCCTACCCTGGCGGCACGCAAGCGTTGGCTGGCCGGGCATTTGCGTGCGCATGGCATATTGCATCTGGATATCGGCGCGGCGCGCGCTTTGTTGCGTGACGGAGGTAGCCTGCTACCCGTCGGGGTCACCGCAATCGAGGGCAAATTTCGCCGCGGGGATCTGGTGCTCTGTAAAGATCCTTTCGGCCATGAAATCGCCCGTGGTCTGGTCAACTGGGATGCCCTGGTGGTCGCCCGCAGCCTCGGGAAAAACAGTAGCGAACTCGCTGATGATCCCGAAGCGGCGGAAGGTGTGCTGATTCATCGCGACAACCTCGTCGTCAACGACCTCCTGTCGGTTGAGCCAAATTCCCTTCCATAGGCAGAATCTGCTTGGGCATAATGTGGACGTCCTGCTGCTGGTGCGCCAGTACCACGTTATGACGGAGCAGGCTTTCCACCACGGAAGCCCGCAGGTCTGTTTGTACATTAAAGCTTTTGTTGCAGTCATCCAGATAAACGCGCAAATAGAATTGCAGCGCATTTTCACTGACGTCCAGCAAGAGTGCGGTGGGAGGAATGCCACGCGGATCATCCTGTAATACATCGGGATGTTTTTGACCTTCCGCTACCAGGATCTCCTTCACCAGGGAGATATCTGCATCGTGGGCAATGTTGAAGGGAATCATGAGGCGCAGCACACTGTTCGTATACATCCAGTTAGTCACCTGACCGGCAATCAATTCAGAATTTGGAACGAAAACCTCGGTGCGATCAAAAGTAAGGATCAGAGTGTAACGGATGCTCATTTTTTGCACATAGCCCTGGGTGGTGCCTACCTGAATCCAGTCACCGACCCGTATGGGACGTTCCAGAAGTAGAATCAGGCCAGAGACAAAGTTATTCACGATATTTTGCAGGCCAAAGCCAATACCCACGGATAATGCGCCAGCGATAATGGCGAAATTGTGCAGTGCCACCCCCGCGGTGGAGAGTGCGATGAGTATGGCGATAATGAATCCGGTATATCTGACGATGGATAATACCGAATGACGGGCCCCACTTTCCATCTGGCCAATAATGCGGGAATGATTGGCCAGATATTGCTGAATCACGGTATTGATGTTGAACAGCAGTATGAGCAGCAGGATGGCGATCGCCCAGCGAAAGGGCTGGATATGAAAATTGCCGATAGCGAAGCCGGTGATAAAGTATTTCCAGAGGAGCGTAAAACCGGCATGCGTCAGGCCCCAGGCATACAGGATGAACGCGGCGATCCCCAGCCACACGAAGCTGTGAGTGATGGTGCTCAACCAGGCGATCCATGGCAGTGGCTGGTCATTTTTAAGTTTCAGGCGGCGGCGCAGGAAACGCTGCCAATGACTGGAGGGTTGTGGCGGTCGAGACCAGAAATCGGTCAGTTCCCAGGAAAAAAAGAGGCCAATGCCAAAGGCGAGCAGAGACATCAGCAAACCAAAGAACAGGTAGTTCGATAGATTGCGATAGCCCAGGATGGTGAATGCCGCGGTGACCGTTAACGCCAGGAGTGTAAGTGCTCTGAGCAATGGGTAAATATGGAAGGGCCCATGCGCACCCGCCCTCCAGATCAGCCAAAATACCGCACCGAGTAGTGTCAGATGATATACGGAGTAAAAGAAGCCCTGGTGCGCCAGAGAGAGTGGGTCGTTGGGAGCTATGACGAGCCAAGCAAGGCCGAATGCGGCCAGAGCGGCAATGGATCGTAACCTGTGCAGCGTGGCACGTAGTGTTTGCGGTGGCCAGTCGAAATGTTGACTGAGCACTCCGGTGGGGCTTAATGCCAGCGCAAGAAACATGGCAGTAAAGGCGTAGCCACCCCATGTGACTAATAAGAGCATGATCAAGGGCGATAAGGTGTTGGTAAGAGCGGTAATCGCCGCGCTGGTGCTTATCCCCGCCAGTAAAGGCACGTAGTGATAGAACTTGTTTTTTGCAACGGGCGGAGGGTGCTGGCGGTGTATTTTTCTCGCCAGTGGCGCTCGAAGAAGCAGTGACAACGCAAGGACAACTACGCCAAGGCCAAAGGATATCTGCAGGCTTCTCTGCGCAAAAATAGATTGGCCATTCTGCATGAGCCAGAATTCCCGCTCACCCACCCAGGTGCTGACCGGGACGGATTGCAGAGCAAGCGCTTGTTGCCAGAGATTGTGATCACGCTGCAACAGCATTGCGGCATGCAGCGCTTCCTGCTTTTGGTGGATTTTCTGGGCCAGATCCGCACTGGCGATTGCGAGAACCTTGCAGGTGGCGAGTTCTCCGCTGAGGTTTTTTTTCTCGCCCTGTAGTTTTAGCCGTAACGTACTGAGATTCTTAGGTTCACCGGCAGTAGCGGATCCCAGTATACCCAGACTTTTATCTATTTGGCTGAGGTTGCCGCTCTTTTCGGTTATGCACTGGTGCGCGTTGTGGCTGAGCGCATCCACGGTTTTCTGCCAGTATATAAGATGTTGTAAGTCAACGTTTTTTGATAAATCCTGGTGTATCGATTGCAGCACC
Organism: Acidithiobacillus ferriphilus; assembly: GCF_028215975.1. Taxonomy (NCBI): domain Bacteria; kingdom Pseudomonadati; phylum Pseudomonadota; class Acidithiobacillia; order Acidithiobacillales; family Acidithiobacillaceae; genus Acidithiobacillus; species Acidithiobacillus ferriphilus. The sequence continues at coordinate 1,662,982 of NZ_CP116458.1, read as the reverse complement.
GCACTGGTCTGCGACACCGGTGTGCTGGAGGCGTATGCCAACCGTGGAAAAGTCAGTATGACAAGACATGTACCTAACAAGGATAAATAAGAAAAAATATGCTTTTTCTTGAGAACATTCCAGTTATTGATCCATAAAATGTCCGTCCGATGAATCACATGCCGCTCCTTTGCTGAAGCCATTTATGAAGCCATAAATGGGCATCGGGTTGCGTGGAAGGTCATTCTATCATAGGTGATGCTTGTGTGCTTCTGCATGCAGCTTGTTGTAGTCACGTGGCCACCTTGTTAGGTGATGATTTGCATGATGAAAACAAGAAGAAGAGGGTGTGCCGTCGGCATATGGCGACAGGTTGAAGGGGGGCGTGGTCCCGAGGCCCGACTTTATTTGCGGGGAGTGTCTGATGGAGGATGAATCTGCAAAGCGGCTGCGGCCTTTAATTTAGGTGTTTTGGCTTCCCCGCACGCCGTTGTCGTTGACCCTTCGGTATTTATGGCATGGAAAGTGCCTGAATGTAAGGTGTGTGATCATCATTGTGAGGGATTTGGTCATGAAGAAGCCCATTTACAGTGCTCTGCTTGTGGCGCTGATTGCCGCACCTTTCATCGCTTTGGGAGGTTTTGTGCGGGAGGTGACACCGCTGGATTCAACAACGGCTGTCCCTGCTCGACCGATGGTAACCAGTGGTCAGCGGATGGTTGGTGAGGCGCGGTTGGTGGTGGGGCATGTTGAGCAAGCGCACTGGCTGCTGCTCACCTCGGAGGCGTCCATTCACCCATCTTCATCTGCCCCTCATCATCAGGTGGTGTCTGTGGCGGTATGGTCCCTGTAGGCAGCGGGTGACTGTCCCCTTTTTGATTGAGAAATAATGTGGAGGAAATTATGTCTACTAACACTACTAACAAATGGCGTTTTCTGCTGTCAGCGACAGCATTAGGTGCGGGTATCCTGTTATTGTCGAACCCGGCGTTTGCGGATGGGGATGGCTGGGATGGCCCGGACATGAATTTATCTATCGGTGTCCCTGGCGTTATTTATTCAGCGCCAACTTATTACAGGGCACCGCCAGCTTATTACTATGCACCACCTCCACCCCCGCGCTGGTACCGGCGTCACGAATACCGCTGGCACCGTGAGCATGAGGACCGGGGCTGGGGTGATGATGATTGAGATGAGGTGAGGCGGCGCGCCCGTTGGTAATGCGGTTAATGGACGATGGCGCGCCGTGCGCTACGCGCTAGTAAAGGAAACGCGGCTTTTTGCAGCATGGGAGGTAAGGCGATCGGTTTAAGCAGCATTTTTATCGCCATATCGAAGGGGTAGTGATGACTTATCCAATCGCCCATGCGGCGTCGAAATGCCGAGAAATCCTCTGGAGAGAATTGTTGCCCAGGATTTTTTACTTCAAAAGCGTTTTTGAGGGCAAGATAACTGTCTTCCTGATCTGCCTCGGCTACACGTTTCCAGAGTTCGCGGCCGATGCGCCAGCGTGAATTTTTTTCACGCGCTTGGTATTGCAAAAAAAAGCGGTAGAAATATTTATAGTGGTGGATTTCGTCGGCGCGAATGCGGGCAGCGAGTTGGCGCAGTACGGCCTCCGGACTGGCCGCCTGAATCATCGTATAGAAGCTGGCCGTACCCGTCTCAACGACGCAGCGTGAAGCCATTTCCAAGGCATGTGTGGGTCCTAGTAACTCAGTGCGACAGTAGGGCACATAAGCATCTACAAAGCCCTGATAAGCGCGTTCCCAATCAAAGTCCGGCCATACAGTGAGCACATATTGGCGCAGTGCGTGCCCATGTTGTACCTCTTCGATCTCCCACTCCTGGCGTAACCACGCGGTGGCGTTTACATTTTCCTGATAGTAGTCCACCAGGTTACGGGTGTAGAGATCAGACAGCGTTTCTACGAAGGAAGCACCGGCTAATAGATAAAACCAGTCCATATTGCCGATGATTTTTTCTTTTTCAATAGCCGCGTAAGGGATATCGGCTAGAGACCAGGTCGGACGGACGTCATCTGCGGGCATTGTATCTGCCGCCTCCTTAAAATTCTGGCAGTGGAACTAACGATTGTAGCGCATATCTTGTTGTGCTGCCTCTACGACGACAAAGGCTGATGCCGTCCGTCTGGCGGGGTCGGGTGCGGCTGACGTATCATCTCCAAAGGCAAATTTGGGTCGTTAAGGAAGATGACATGGCGTTGTGTATAGAGCTGCATCCCGTGAATCCACAGCCGCGACTGCTGGTGCAAGCGGTTGAGGTGCTGCGTGCGGGAGGCTTGCTGGTCTATCCTACAGATACTTGTTATGCCTTGGGTTGCATGATTGCGGCGCGGGAGTCGCAGGAGCGGTTGCGGCGCATCCGGCAACTGGACTTGCAGCATGACCTTTCGCTCCTGTTCTCCAGTATTTCCCAATTGGCGGACTATGCCAAGTTGGACGATCGCGCCTACACACTGTTGCGCAAAACCTTGCCCGGACCTTATACCTTCATTCTGCCGGCTACCAAAGATGTACCGCGCCGTCTCGCTGACCCGCGCAAACGCAGTATTGGCGTGCGAATACCCAAAAATCCCTTATGCGAAAATCTCATTACGGATTTGGGGGAGCCATTGATGAGTTCCACCCTGCAACTTCCGGGCGCCAGTGCACCACTGACGGATCCAGACGAAATCTGCGAGGCGTTGGGAAATCAGGTGGACATGGTGCTGCTCTCGGGTGTGGGTGGAGTGCTCTGTTCGACGGTGGTGGATCTTCTGCAATGGCCGCCGCGAGTGCTCCGTGAAGGCTCTGGTGACCCAGGGTTGCTGGGCCTCAGCGTTGCCGTCCAGTGTCCCATGCCGCATTAGGTGGACGGGGCATTACGCTGATATACTGCACCCATGTTTGATGCCGCGCAATTTATCCGAACCCTGGCCATTTGGGCCATCCCCGTGCTCTTCGCCATTACCGTGCATGAGGTAGCCCATGGCTGGGTCGCCTGGAAGCGGGGTGATCCCACCGCTATGCTCATGGGTCGGCTGACCCTGAATCCGATTAAACACATCGATCCTTTTGGAACGATTTTGCTGCCGGGTATATTGCTTCTGTTTCACTCTCCTTTTCTCTTCGGTTACGCCAAACCGGTACCGGTCAATTTTGGCGGACTGAAAGCGCCTAAACGCGATATGGTGTTCGTCGCCATCGCCGGGCCGATCGCTAATTTGTTGATGGCCTTCTTCTGGACGCTGGTGCTGTGGTTGGGTGGACATCTTCCCGGTGTCTTGGCGTATATTGGCGAGCCCATGCAATTGATGGGCGAGGCGGGCATTATGATCAATGTCATTCTGATCATTTTTAATCTGATCCCCATTCCGCCTCTGGACGGTGGCCGGGTGGCAGTGGGGCTCTTGCCGGCATCGGCCAGTATTGCCCTGAGCCGGGTAGAGCCTTACGGGTTCATTATTTTGATTGTGCTGCTGTTTACCGGTGTACTGTGGTCCGTTCTGGGTCCTCTTTTCCTGTTGATGCGCAACTTTTTTCTGACGATCGGCGGTTTGTGATGAGCGAGATTATCGTTTCCGGCATGCGACCGACGGGGCATCTGCATCTGGGGCATTATCACGGCGTACTCAAAAACTGGCTGCGTTTGCAGGACACAGCGGAATGTTATTTTTTTGTTGCCGACTGGCATGCGCTGACCACCCACTATGAAACGACACAAGGAATCAGCGCGGCAGTCTGGGATCTGCTCATCGAATGGCTGGCGGTGGGAGTGGACCCGGACAAGGCCGTGCTCTTTATTCAATCTCACGTGCCACAGCACGCGGAGTTGGCACTTCTGCTGGGGATGCTGACGCCTCTGCCCTGGCTGGAGCGGATGCCGACCTTCAAGGATCAGCAAGAAAAGTTGCGGGAGCGGGATCTCGCTACCTTTGGGTTTCTGGGTTATCCACTGTTGATGACGGCTGACATACTGCTTTATGACGCCCACAAGGTACCGGTGGGGGCGGATCAGGTGGCGCATCTGGAGATCAGCCGGGAGTTGGCGCGGCGTTTCAACAGTTTCTACGGTCGTGATGCCGGCGCCACGGCGCAGGCGGAAAAGGGCCTGCAGGCCATGGGAAAGCGCGCGGCAAAGACGTTTGGCGCCTTACAGCAGCGTTTTCAGCAAAACGGGGATGCGCTGGCGGTGACCGAGGCGGTGGAGTTTCTCGAACAGCAGGCGGGGCTCAGCGCCGGGATGCGCGAACAGCTTCTCGCGCGACTAGAGGGCAAAGGTCGGGAAATTCTTCGTGAGCCGCAAGCGCTGCTGACATCTGCCTCCAAAATGCCCGGGCTCGACGGACAGAAAATGAGCAAGTCCTACGGCAATACCATTCCACTGCGCGCGGCGCCGGAAGTGGTTCAGAAGAAAATCCGTACCATGCCCACCGACCCGGCGCGAGTGTTGCGCACGGATCCGGGTACACCCGAAAAGTGTCCGGTCTGGGCCTTGCACCAAGTCTATTCCGGTCCGGAGACACAGTCCTGGGTACGTGACGGCTGTATCACGGCGGGCATTGGCTGTCTGGATTGTAAACGGCCGCTGATCGAAGCCGTGCTCGCTGAACAGGCCCCGATCCGTGAGCGGGCAGAGTACTGGGCGGCCCGGCCGGAGCAACTGCGGGAGATCGCTCAAGGCGGCGCTCAGCGGGCCCGCCAACGCGCCGAGCAGACGCTGGAGCGGGTGCGTGCGGCCATGGGTTTGGCCCATGAGCGGCGCGATCTCTGAGCCCAGTCCTTCGGCGCCGCCCATGCAGGTCCATGGGCGGCGCCTGGAAGCTCTGCCGGATGGCCTCTTCATCCCACCGGGTGCCTTGGAATTGTTGCTGGAAAGCTTTGCCGGTCCGCTGGAACTGCTGCTCTGGCTGATCCGCCGTAACCGTATGGATATCCGTGATATCCCGGTGGCCGAAGTGACCCGGCAGTATTTGCTCTACCTGCATGAAGCACGTCGCCGCAATCTGGAACTGGCGGCGGAATATCTGCTGATGGCGGCTTGGCTGGCGGAGATCAAGGTCCGCATGCTGCTGCCCGTGCCACCCGCAGCGGATGATGAAGACTGCGATCCCCGTCTGGAACTGGCACGCCGCCTGGAGGCTTTGGCTACAGTGCAAAGGCAAGCGGCGGCGCTCCATACCTTGCCCCAAGCCGGACGGGATTTCTGGTCGGTTTACCCCGCAACTCATTCTGCTTTGCCCTTGGCACCCCCGCTGGTGACCCTCGCCGATGTTGTAAATGCCTGGCAGGCGTTGCTTCTACGCCCGGCGCGCAAGCCACCTCTCGCCCATACCCTGACGAATCAACATATGGGATTACGGCAACGGATGATGGAATTACTGCTGCATTGCCGTCGAGAGCCACGCCCCTGGAGTTTCATCGAGATCTTGCCGCCCGCCGTGGATCGCCTGACTCTCGCCGTGTCACTGTTAGCCCTCTTGGAATTACTCCGACAACAGGCGCTGGCTTTGATAGACGACGAAGAAGGGGGGTGGCAGATTGCGGCGGTGGCCGTCGCCGAAGAACGCAGGGTAATATTCGATGCGTGAGGCACTCCTGGCGTTGTTTCTGTCCAGCGCTGAACCGCTCTCCCGCGAGCAGCTGGCGTCCATCTGTGACGATAATCCTGACTGCGCCGGATGGGAGGCGGAGCTGGATATCCTGCTGGCCGTTGGTGAAGGGGTTTTGCAACTCGTCTGTGTTGCGGGTGGCTATCGCCTGCAGATTCATCCGCGCCACAACGCCATCCTGGCACGTCTTCACGTCGAAGCGCCACGGCCTTTATCCAAGGCGACACTGGAGACCTTGGCCGTGATCGCCTACCAGCAGCCGGTAACGCGACCGGAAATTGAGCACTGGCGGGGAGTGGCCGTGAGTGCACAGATTATGCAGCAGCTTCAGGATCGGGGCTGGATTATGGTCGCCGGGCACCGTGAAACCCCCGGTCGACCCGCACTCTGGGTAACGACGCCCCAATTTCTTGAACATTTTTCTCTGGCCTCGCTGGCCGGGTTGCCAACGATCATAGGGCGAGACCCATCGTAAGGCTTCCTGACCGCTTCACGGTTTCTTGAAAACTACCCCGCCTTGGTGGTTTGCGGGTAGTTTTTGTAGGTGCGAGAGCGCGAACGGGATATGATCCAGGAAGTATTTGTCGCAGCTTGTGTGGGTTTTGGAGAAATATGGACGAAAAATTGCAGAAGGTACTTGCTCGTTTTGGCCTGGGGTCCCGTCGCCTGATGGAGGAATGGATTGCGGCAGGGCGTGTGGTGGTGAATGGGCAGCCCGCCAAACTGGGTGATCGGGTGACGGCACAGGACAAAATTGCCGTTGATGGGGCGGTATTGCGGATTCCCTCCTGGGTGCGTCCACGTCTGCGCGTGCTGCGCTATCACAAGCCGGCCGGGGAACTCACCACCCGCAGTGACCCCGAGGGCCGCCCCACGGTTTTTGATCGCTTGCCGCGGTTGCGCGGTAGTCGTTGGATCACGATCGGGCGTCTCGACTTCAACACCGAGGGTTTGCTGCTGCTAACCAATGATGGTGATCTGGCTAACGCGTTGATGCATCCGCGCGCGGGCATCGAGCGTGAATATGCCGTCAGGGTGATGGGGGTGGTGAGTCCGGAGCAGCAGGCCAGCCTATTGCAAGGCGTACCGCTGGAAGATGGCGAAGCGCGTTTTGCGACCTTGCAAGAGACCGGTGGTGAGGGCCTCAATCGCTGGTATCACGTCACTCTGACCGAGGGGCGTAATCGCGAAGTGCGACGACTCTTCGAGGCCGTTGGCCTGACCGTGAGTCGTCTGATCCGGGTGCGCTACGGGGTGGTGGAAATGCCGCGTTTGCTCAAGACCGGTTACTTTGACGAGTTGTCCGACGAAGAGCGCGAAGCTTTGCTCGCCAGCGTGCAGTGGGTCAACCCCGCGACGCCGCCCTCTGACCAGGCGGAACGGGGGACCGAGGCGCCTGAACCGCGCAAAAATAACAGTCGGCGAGAAGCCCGACAGGGGGCACCGCGAGGCCGAACGGGGCAGGGACGTCGGGTGGTTCGGGGTTAGTTCCTGCTGATGCCGGGGAAAAGAGGTTGGTTAGTCGTATTCGGGGCGCTGGAAGCGGCTTTCGGCCCGCAGGAGTGGTGGCCCGCGCAGTCGCCATTTGAGGTCATGGTGGGTGCAGTTCTGACCCAGAATACCGCCTGGCGCAATGTCGAAAAGGCGATTGCCAACCTGCGGGCGGCCAATGCCCTGAGTGTGACGGCCATCCTGACACTGTCCGAAAGTGACCTGGCTGAACTGCTCCGGCCATCCGGATTTTATCGGATAAAGACCAAACGCCTGCTGGCCTTGTGCCGGTTTCTAAAGGCGCGGGGGGTGGACGCGACGCCGGAACAACTTGCCCAGCAGGTGGCTGGGCCGGAATTGCGTCGAGACTTGCTGGCGGTCCACGGTGTCGGTGAAGAAACGGCGGATTCCATTCTGCTCTATGCCCTGGACCTCCCGGTTATGGTGGTGGATGCTTACACCCGCCGGATTGGAGGTCGCTTGGGTTTGCTGGAGGATCATCTTTCTTATACCGAGGTGCAGGCTGCCATCGAGGCTGAGTTGGAGCCCGGCGACGTGGCGATACGTAATGCGCTGCATGCCTTGCTGGTCTCTTTGGGTAAGGATTACTGCCGGCCTCGCCCGCGCTGCGATACGTGTCCGCTCCATACGCACTGCGCTTATGCGGCAGGACAAGGCCGCCCTCGTCAACCAGAACAGCCATAACATTCATGTGGCTGGGGCTGGGTTTACATCTTTTTGACGAGCTTGATGATGCTCAGGAGGATGACCGCGCCGATGAAAGCCACAGCGATGGCGCCGATAATGCCGGCCCCGAAAAGTCCTGCCAGGCCGAAGAAGATGAGCACGAAGCCGCCGATGAACGCACCGATGATGCCAACGATGATATCTCCGATAATCCCAAAGCCGCGTCCCTTGATCAGCAGTCCTGCCAGCCAGCCCGCAACGCCGCCAATGACGAGGAAGGTGATGATGCTCAGGAGAGTCATAGTGGAGGGTCCTGTTATGAGTTTGGATATTCACCTTAGCAAAGTATGGCGGGGATCTCTACTTCGAAATGTGTCTTGCATAAGTCTGGTAACGAAAATTTGTGGCCGTATTGGCGGCGTAAACTTTATGAAACAGGATGGAGGCTGCACGTCTTTGGTGCAGGTGGGGGTGAGCACCATCCTATTTGTTATCTCCGGCAACCGCATTGCGGAGCATCAGCAAAATGATGCCATCAAAAATCAGATTTACGCCCACAAAGATGCCGACCAGAATAAGCGAGCCCTGCGGCCAGGTAACAAAAAACAGAATGGCTATGGCAATATCGATCACCCCGCTGAAAATAAACCACCCCCGTCCGTGATGGCTGGCGTGGGCGTTAGATTGAGTGAAGTTGCGGTAGGCATCCATGACGAAATAAAGGATGAACATCAGACCGATGGCAGCGATGCCGGCGTTGGGCAGCGCAATCATGACGCCGCCGGTGGCGAACAGAAGCACTGGCTTAAGCCAGTCTGCCAACTGGTGCTGATGCATCTGATAACTGTGGATGAACCAGGTGAACCCGGCCAGAATCAATACGGCTGCCAGTACCCCATCGGTTGCGGCAGACAGAATGACCGGACTTAGTAGTCCAAATATCCCTACTATTATCAGTATCATGGCAATAGGCAGGACGTATTTCCCGAACATCTTGCGTTCAGTCTCGACGATAGTGGGAAGATCGGGAATCTGATTATTCATGAAGTTATCCTCTCAGCGATACCAGAGTATCTCGGTACTTTCCATGGGAACCATGCATCCTTCGCGATGCGGGATGATCCTTGGCGTGAAACTTTCGACCGCGCTATGGGCCGGAACTGTACAGGTGTAATTGTAGCTGTTGATGGCCCCGGTTAAGGCATCTCCGCGCGTCATTGCATAGATTTCAGGATTTTGTTCTCCGTCGCCACTGGCAAAGAGCTGTACTGCCACAGCGTCGGCGTCGAGATCGTCGAGATACACATGCACCTGGAAATGATGTCCGCCCGGGTCACTCTGTACATCCAACTCGCCGAAATGCAAGCTTTGCCAGTGTTGACGGATATCATGTTGCCATTGGCAGATGCCTTCAACGATGGCGCGTTCACTGCGCGCGCTGAGCAGGCGCGCGGCTGGTGCATAGAGGGTCGACACGTATTCCTGCAACATCCGGTTGCTGCTGAATCGCGGGGTCAGGCGACTCATGCTCTCGCGGATTTTGGCGACCCAACCGCAGGGGCAACCGTTGGCATCGCGCTGCTGGTAGAAGAGGGGCACGACTTCTTCTTCCAGCAGGCGGTAGAGTTGTTGCGCTTCCTGCTGATCCCATTTCAGGTCGGCATCGTGCTCCTGACGGTCACCCAAGGCCCAGCCGGTCTCCGGGTCATAGGCTTCGGCCCACCAGCCATCCAGTTCCGAGAGGTTGAGACCGCCGTTGACCAGTACTTTCATGCCACTGGTGCCGCTGGCTTCCCAGGGGCGGCGGGGGGTATTGATCCACAAATCGACCCCCTGCACCAGATGTTCGGCTACCAGCATGTCATAGTCGGCGATGAAGACCATGCGTCCGGTCAGGTCGGGGTGTTGCTGAAGAAACTGGGTCCACTGCTGGATCATGACCTTACCGACATCATCCTTGGGATGGGCCTTGCCAGCGATCAGTAATTGTACGGGGTAGTGCGGGTTGTTCAGCAGACGGTAGAGGCGATCCGGATCGTTCAACAACATATTGGGGCGCTTATAGGCGGTAAAGCGGCGGGCGAAACCGATGGTCAGGGTATTGGGGTCGAGCGCCGTTTGGGCGTTTTCACAATCCTGATCGGGGGCGTGCGCTGCTGCCAGTTGTTTTTGCAGACGCCGTCGGGCGAAGAGGATTACCCGCTGGCGCGCGGTGCTGCGCAGTTGCCAGAGATCATCATCGGAGGTCTGGCGAAAGTCGGCTTCGATATCCTTTAAATCTCCCAGCCAGCGTGCCTTGCCGCAGTGGTTAGTCCATAAGGCGTCGGCTTCAGCGGAATCCCAGGAGGGCATATGCACGCCATTGGTGACATGAATGACGGGAACCTCGTCCTCGGGCCAGCGGGGAAACAAGGATTGAAACAAATGACGACTGACGGCCCCATGCAGGCGACTGACGCCATTGACGATCAGGCTGCCGTGAATGGCGAGCCACGCCATATTGAAGGGTTCATGCGTGTCTTCGGGATTTTCCCGACCGAGAGCAAGGATCGTCTCCACGTCTACGCCAAAGGCCCCGGGGGCGCCAGCGATGTAACGCGTCAGCAGTTCCGGCGGAAAGCGATCGAAACCAGCGGAGACAGGGGTATGGGTGGTGAAGATGTTGCCGGCGCGGGTGGCGGTGAGTGCACAGGGGAAGCTGGTACCATGATCCTGCATGTGACTGTAGGCACGAGCGAGAATGGCCAAAGCGGCGTGCCCTTCATTGAGGTGACAGATATCCGGCTGAATACCCAAGCGGCGTAGTAGCATCCAGCCGCCGATACCCAGACAGATTTCCTGCTGCAAGCGGTTCTCGGGGCCGCCACCGTAGAGTTCGGCGGTGATACCGCGATCGGCAGGGGCATTGAGGGGGTCGTTGCTGTCGAGCAGATAGAGGGTGACGCGCCCCACTTGTGCCTGCCAGGCGCGAAGGATGACGGTGCGGCCCGGGAATGGCAATTCCAGACGGAGCCACTCGCCTTCGGCATCGCGTACCGGAGTGACCGGCATCTGAGTGGGATCATTGTAGGGATAGAGTTCGATCTGGCGACCGCAATCGTCAAGACTCTGACGAAAATAACCCTGCTGCCAGAGCAGGCCGATACCGAGCAAGGGGATGCCGAGATCACTGGCGGTTTTCAGGCAGTCACCGGCAAGGATACCAAGGCCACCCGAGTAGATGGGCAGGGACTCGGAGAGGCCAAACTCCATGCTGAAATAAGCCACCTGGCTGAAGGGCGGGTGGGGATAGGTTTCGCTGAACCAGCCTTTCTGGGTGAGGTGTTCATGATGTTTGCCGACGAAGGTGTCTAGCTTCGCGATAAAATCTTTATCTTGGGCCAGGTGCTGGAGCGTGTCGCCGCTAATATTTTGCAGAATTAGCCAGGGATTGCGAGTTTGCTCCCAGAGTTCTGGCGCGATCTGCTGCCAGAGTGTGTCGGTGGCGTGGCTCCAGGACCAGCGCAGGTCGATGGCGAGTTCGCCGAGGCCGCTCAGTGATTCCGGGAGTTGGGGGAGCAGGTGATAAGGGGCGATGATCACAAAGGTCTCCGATTCATTGGGCTGTGCGGTTGGCAGAGACGAGGTTTGGGCTGTCCCTGCCGGTGCTGTAGTCGTCGAGGTTTTGAATCGTGGTGTTCGCGATGGTCTTCATGGCCTCACGGGTGAAAAAGGCCTGATGGCCCGTGATGACGACATTGGGAAAAGTGAGCAGCCGCTCGAAGCTGTCGTCGCAGATGATGTCGTCGCAGTGATTCTTGAAGTACAGATCAGCCTCCTCTTCATAGACATCCAGACCGATTGCACCCAGGTGGCGGCTTTTGAGTGCAGCTATGAGTGCCGTTGTATCGATGAGCGGGCCACGGCTGGTATTGATGAGCATGGCCCCTTCTGGCATCAGGGCGAAGCGTTCCGCATTCATGAGGTGCCGGGTTTCCGGAAAAAGCGGAACGTGGAGACTGACGATCTGGCTTTTGGCGAGCAACGTTTCCAGCGATACATAAGCAACTCCCAGTTCCTGACAGGCGGGGTTGAGGACGGTGTCGTAGCCCAACAAGTGACAGCCCATGCCATGTAGAATCCGTGCGAGTGCCGTGCCAATTTTGCCGGTACCGACAATGCCCACCGTCTTGCCGTGCATGTCAAAGCCCAGCAAGCCATCGAGGAGAAGGTTGCCGTCGCGTACCCGGTTATAGGCCTTATGCAGATGCCGGTTCAGGGTCAGCATGAGACCGACCGCGTATTCGGCGACTGCGTAGGGAGAATAATCCCGCACCCGCATGACGGTAACGCCATGCTTTCCCGCGGCAGAGATATCGACATGGTTGAATCCGGTGCTGCGCAATACCAGCAGCTTTGTCCCGAGACGCGCTATGGTTTCCAGGGTTTTTGCGTCCAACGTATCATCGACAAACAGGCAGAGGGCGGGATAGCCCTGGGCAATGAAGGCGGTATCGGCATTTAATGCCGTCTCGACGAAGACCAACTCGTGGCGCCCGTCGTTGGCAGCGCTGAGGAACTGTTGATCATAGGGGCGAGCACTCGTGACTAAGCAACGCATGATTTCTCTCCTTTGGATGCAGTTGGAGCGGTGCCCAGCTCTGCAGTACGCAGCAACTGGTTGTGTGCTGGCCACCCGCTTGTTTTCGGCGCATCGGACGCCGGACCGATGGTGCAGACAATTTTGCGGCGCCGCGTCGGTGGTTTCATCATGCGTTTGGATTCAGCAGTTTGACCGCTTCATCGACACCCTGATTGTGGACGACAATGGCGTGGATGGCTTTGCAGAAGTTGACGGCATCGGGCTGGCTGCGCTGATGGACATTCCGGCCGGTGGCGCAGCCTTGTGTGCTACCCACATGAATCTGTTCGTAGAGGCGCTGCAGAAACTCCGGCGCATCGGTTTCCGACCCCCCCGCGCAGACGACCTGCGTGCGTCCGGCGGCGGCTACCGCTTCACCCAGGAGCGTGCCGTCCATGGTGCCAACCGCATTGAGTGGTGGGTTGATCTTGACGAAGTCCGCCCCGAGACAGGCTGCCAGACCCGCGGCACCGGCAATGAGATGCGGGTCCTGCTCGCGTTCACCTACGGCCTTGCCGCGCGGGTAGGCCCAGATGACGGCCAGCAATCCCATGGCATGGGCATCCTGAATGATACGTGCCGCTTCACTGAGCATGGTCGGCTCGAACTCAGAGCCAGGATAAATGGTGTAGCCCACCCCAACCACCCGGAGACCGGAATGGCTCACAAAGTCGTGGACTTGCGCCATGCTCTGCCACTGCAGACTGACCGGATCGCGTTGCGCACTGTTGATCAGATGGGTTTTGCTGTTGAGCTTGAGTAGATAGGGCGTATTCGGGTAATCCATGCCGTAGCGGGCAATGAGACCCATTTGTGCGGCAAAGCAGCCCACGGGCGCTTCACCGGCTATGCGAAACAGATGCTCCGGGTCGGAATCGTCCGTCGCTACATGGCCGCCGATAAAATCGTCGTTGAGATGTTCGACTTTCTGATCGCCAGCCATCAGGAACAAGCGTCCGCTGTCCTGGGTGGCGAGACGATAGTTTTCTGTCCAGCGGTGTGTGCTTTCGGCGGACATGCCGAGCGGTGCTTGAGCAATTTTAGGCATGCGGGGCTCTCTATGGTATGGGCGGCTTCGTCCATCAGTATAGAACAGTCGGGGATTTTGAGTGCTCCAGCGGATGATCCTGTAACCTCCCGTGGGGATCTGAGTGGTTTCAGCAGGAATGACGCAATGCTACGGCAAATTAGTGTAGACAATGGGCTACAATCATAACAAATTGTTTATTATGAAATATATTATAATTATTTTGATGATCGTCGTTATGAGGCGACAGGTTTCCAGGGCGATATCCTTGATTATCCCGGCCAGGCTCATGATGAATCTGGAAAAAACAAATTTATACAATAGATTATCATAAATGGCACGAATTCTGCTAATTGAATGCGTGGGAAAAATTCCCACAAAACAGTAACGGTTAAGAGGATTGTTCCCCCTCACTCGTTGCTGACCCACGCCGGGAAGCAGGCATGCTGGTGAAAACCTTTTTGGGACCTTTTTGGAAAGAGGAGCACGTTATGATGTACAAAGGCAGATTTACAGCATCTATCCTGTTGGCGCTCGGTCTCACGGTTCCGGTCTTGTCCTGGGCCGAAGGGACCCTGCTGAATCTCAGAAACCAGGCCGAAGGTTCTCCTGCGGCCTTGCAGCAACTGCAGAACCAGGCCGATACCGGAAACAGGGCTGCCGGATATTATCTGGGGACGCTCTATGACCCTGGCCTGAAATTGGGGCATATCGAAAAACCCGACTGGGTCCGGGCGACCTACTGGTACGAAAGGTCTGCACGGGCCAAAAGGGACCCGGTGACCTGTTATCCCAACAAGGCGGTGGCCAGGACAGCGTCCGGGATCGGAGCCTGGTGGCGTATCGAAGCGGAAGAGAATATGAACGGCGGCGATAACGATAACGGGCATTGCTAAAGGCCCGTTATCCTGATGCGCCGGGAAGGTGCGCGCTAATTCCCCCGTCTGATTCGCAGGACAAATGATCGATCGGTCTTCCATACTTCCCCCATACTTCCCCTTGGCCCTCTTCGCGAGGGCTTTTTTGGGGGTACTCTCAAATGTTGAGCACGCGCGCCTCGGTCATCTGCAGCAGTTCGTCCAGATCATTATGGGAGAATATCTCTGTGCCCGGCCGGGCAGCCGTGCCGCTGCCGCAGGCGACGGCCAGACGCAGGGCCTCTGCCGGACTTTGGCCGTGGACCAGCGCGGCGACGAGGCCGGCGACCATGGAGTCGCCCGAGCCGACCGTCGACTTCACCTGAATGGGAGGTGCCTTGGCGAAATAGCTGCCATCGGGTCCGGCCAGCAGTGCTCCGTCGCCCCCCAGGGATACACAGACATACTGCACTCCTTCCCGCTGCATGGCGCGCGCCTCCTTCGCCACATCCTCCAACCTGGGTAACTCGCGCTGGCGCAGCAGGGAGAGTTCATAGCGGTTCGGTTTGATCAGGAAGGGGTGATGGGGAATGGCGTGTTGCAGGAGGGCGCCATGGGCATCGACAATGGATTGTCCGCCGCCGGCGCGGACGCGATCGACCATATCTCCGTAGAAATGGTCATCCACGCCGGGGGGAGCGGAGCCGGTGAGTACCGCAAAGCCGTCTTTGCACAGGCCCAGAAAGGTTTCCCGGAGTTCGGCGAGAATGAGTTCTGAAACCCGCGGCCCGATGCCGGTGATTTCAAACTGTGCGGCGGGGTCACCCTGCAAAATGGTGGCATTAACGCGGGTTTCTCCCTCCACCTGCACGCAGTGGGAATCATCCAGTTGATGCTGCAGCAGTTTTTGCAGCAGTTCGCCGATGTTGCCGGCCACGACACAGCAACTGTGGGCGTAGACCAGTAGCTCCTTGAGGGCGCGGGCGACATTGATGCCGTTACCGCCGGGATCGTAGCGGGTGGATGTAGCGTGACTTTTCTGATCCTCAATCAGGTGCGCCACCTCGTAGGCGATGTCTACGGCGGGGTTGAGCGTCAGGGTGGCGATGGGCGGGCGGTGGACGTTGCTTTCGGTCATGGCAGCATCTGGAGACGATGATAGTGCACCAGCGCCGCCAGCCCGGCGGAAACCAGGCGAGCACGGGCGGGATCGGCGCGGGAGGTGAGGATAACCGGCACCCTGGCGCCCATCACGATCCCTGCCAGCGTCGCCCCGGCCAGATATTCCAGATCTTTGGCGAGGATATTGCCGGACACCAGATCGGGCACCAACAGAATATCGGCATCTCCGGCCACGGCACTCTGTATCCCTTTGATCTCCGCCGACTCTTTGGAGATGGCGTTGTCGAAGGCGAGGGGTCCGTCCACCAGCGCGCCGGTAATCTGCCCGCGTTCCGCCATTTTCGACAGGCAGGCGGCATCCACCGTCGAGACGATAGCGGGATTGACTACCTCCACTGCCGAGAGAATGGCGGCCTTGGGTTGCGTAACATCCAGAATCCGCGCCAGATCAATGGCGTTTTGCAGGATGGCCGCCTTGGTGGTCAGGTCGGGTGCAATATTGATGGCGGCATCAGTGATGAGCAGGAGTTTCGGGTACGTCTTGATATCCGCAACAAAGACATGGGAAAGGCGCCGATCCGTGCGCAGTTTGGCGAGAATGGGGTGGAGGAAGGCGTCGCTATGCAGGTGTCCCTTCATCAGCGCCTTGGCCTCTCCGGCAAGCACCAACTCGACACCCTTTTCCGCGGCGGCTTCGGCGCCGTCGACGTGGATGATGCGAAAGTCGGGACAGACGCTGGAATCGTGCCCCAGCTTGGGCAGCAAACCACGAATTTTGTTTTCATCGCCGATGAGGATGGGATCTACGATGCTTTGCAGTTTTGCCTCGCAGGCACCGCGCAGAACATGCTCCTCGGCGGCATCGACCACGGCCACGGGGATGTCGTTCAGGGGGGCGACCGCGGCCAACAGCGCATCAAAATGGGCATAGGGCATATCCGACTCCTTATTGCGGCAAGGCCGGTCCGTGGTGTTCTTCCAGCGTCAGACCATGGCCTTGTACACGGAAGCTGTAAGTGAGCACTAAACCCAGCAGGCTGACCGTGCCCATCAGCAGCAAAACCATGGTAATGCCCAGCGCAGATTGGATCACCGGCAGCAAAAAAACGCTGATGGTGGCGCCGATTTTGGCTATGGCGGCAGCGAACCCGGCGCTGAAGGCGCGGACCTGGGTGGGGTACATTTCTGTCGGTAAGATGAAGGTCGTGGCGTTGGGGCCGACGGTCATGAACAGATTGAACACCATGAAACCGATCAGAATGAGCTGCAGATGGGCAGCGGCCCCTCCAGCCATGCCCGTCGCAAAATAGAGCAATCCCATGCCGAGCGCCATGCCCCCAAAACCGATCATCTGCATATGAATCCGGCCCAGCCAGGGTACCGCCCAGAGGGAGAGCAGGGAACCGAGGAGGAGGAAGAGATCCACCTTGCCGCTGTCCAAAGCATTGGCAAGGTCCCTGCCGACAATACCGATGATACCGACGTTCCCGCCATCGCGCATGGTGCCGAGCAGGATGGTGGTGAAAAGGCCGACGCCGTAGGTGGCTACGTCCATAAAAAACCAGGGCAGGGTCACCAGAATGGTGCGGCGTCGATATTCCGGAGAAAACAGGGTCCCTATACCCATATGTCGACCTGGTCGTACCTTGGCCACATGGTGGATTTTTTTGCCCAGATGCCGGGCCATGGCGGCGAGCATCTCTTTTTGTTGGGGCGCGATGTGTTCGAGAATGCGGACGGCTTCGGCATTGTGACCACGCCCCATGCACCAGCGCACGCTCTCCGGCAGGGTGAGGCGGCCGAGCAGGTAGGGGAGCACCAGCAGTGCTTCTGCGGCGAGCAGCCAGCGCCAGGTGTCGTCTCCGGGGTGGGCGCTTTGCAAGAGGACCAGCGCGAAACCCGCACCCGTCAGCATGCCGATGGATTGCACGGCGATCGCGGCCGCCATCATGCGTCCGCGCCGCCTCTGGGGCATGAATTCCGCCAGATAACTGCTACCTACCGGAAAATCCATGCCAATACCCACGCCGACCAGTAGTTCGGCACCGATGAGCACCGCAGCGTTGGGCGCGAGCGCGGCCAGCAGGGCGGCGATCATGAGCAGGATCATGTCCATGATCATGACGGGTTTGCGCCCGAGGTGGTCAGCCAGATGCCCGCCGACCAGCGCGCCGATGACGGTACCGCCCATGAGCATGGCGGCGGCGAGGCCGACGCTGGTGGCGGGCAGGGCAAAAATGGGTATCACCAGGGGCAGCGTGACACCCAGTAGAAACATCGAGACGCCGCTGAGCAAGGTGCCGCCGGTGGATAACGCCCAGATGCGATAATGAATCGGCAGCATGGGACTTTCGTCGAGAATCTGGGTCATGCTGGCATGATCGGGGTGTACCGGGTGCGCGGGCTGCCGCGCACGGTGATGGGTTTTACCGTATTTCAACGACGGTGCTCCCGTGTCGGTAGGAGCCGGTGACAGTGCCGGGCAATCATCAGATCTTCATTGGTGGGGATGACGAGGATTTCTACCGGGCTGTGCGGCATTGAAATGCGTAGTTCGGGGTCTTCATTGGCGACCGGATCTATCTCCAGCCCCAGTCCCAGCAGGGGCCGGCAAATGGCCCAGCGGATCGCGGCGGCGTGTTCGCCAATGCCTCCCGTAAAGACGAGGCGATCCAGTCCGCCCAGCACCGCCATCAGGCTGCCGATGGCCTTGCGCGCACTATAAGCGAATATGTCGATGGCCTGCGCCGCATGGGGATCGCCACTGCGCAGCTTCAGCAGGGTCTGCATGTCGCCGCTACTGGCAGAAATGCCCAGCAAGCCGGATAAATGATTGAGGAGCCGTTCCAGTTGCCCGGCGTTGTAGCCCTTTTCTGCCATGAGATAGAGCAGGACGCCGGGGTCGAGATCGCCGCTGCGCGTGCCCATCACCAGGCCGCCGGTGGGGGTGAGGCCCATCGTGGTATCGCGGCACTGCCCGTTATGCACCGCCGCCATGCTCGCGCCATTACCGAGGTGGGCGATGATGGTCTTGCCGGTGGCGTGATTGGGGAGCCGACCGACGATGTACTCGTAAGAGAGGCCATGAAAGCCGTATTTACGGACGCCTTCCTGCCAGAGATTGCGCGGCAGGGGCAGGCGGCTGGCGATTTCCGGGATGCTTTGGTGAAAGGCCGTATCGAAGCAGGCGACCTGCGGAATATGGGGCCACACCGCTTGTACGGCCTCTATGGCGGCGATTTCTGCGGGAAGATGTAAAGGGGCGAAACGCAGGGAAGCGCGCAGATCGCTGAGCACTTGGTTATCCACCAGGCAATGTGTCTGATGACGTGGTCCGCCGGAGACAATGCGGTGGCCGACGCCGTCTGGTGTCGCGCATCGTGCCTCCGCCAGTGCCGCGAATACGGCCTTTAGCGCATCCTGCTGCTGCGGCAGGGCCAACTGCCGGTCGATGGCCTGATCTTCTCCCCATCGCAACCATAAACGCCCGACGCTCTGCCCAATACGCTCGGCGGCGCCTTCCGCGCGTTTCTTTTCACCTGCAGCCCCCAGCGCAAAAACCGCGAACTTGATGGAGGACGAACCGCTGTTGAGACAGAGGATATGTCGCGTTGCCGCTATGCTCACCGGCCCCCCTCGCCAGAGGCTAACCAGGACAAGTCCTCCAGCCGCTTGCCCAGCCGCTGCAGAAAGCGCGCCGCGTCAGCGCCAAAAATCACCCGGTGGTCGCAGCTCAGGGTAAAGTCCGCACGCCCATCACCGCCTGCGGCGGCCACGGCCAGTATGGCGGAGGCGCCCACCGGCACGATGGCATTGAAGCGTTCTATTTCCGGGAAAACCCCGAGATTGGAAAGATAGAAGCTGGCTCCCTGATAATCTTCCGGATAAATCCGCCCCTTTTTGACTTTGCCGAGCAGGATCCGCCAGTACTCCATCAGTTCCTTGAGCGGCCGGCCAGCCGCATCGCGCAGCACCGGTGTGATCAGCCCGTCGCCGGTATCCACGGCGATACCTACATCCACCCGGCTGCGCCTGGCCAATCCCTGACGGGTCCAGACGTGGTTGAACCAGGGATCTTCGGCGACGGTCAGCGCACAGGCGCGGGTCAGGGCGAGGGTCAGACTGAGGCCCGCCTGTTTGGCGGCAGCATGCAGGGACGCCGTGGCAAAGCGGCTGCTGATGAGAAAGGTGGGGGTGTCGAGGGTCGCCGACATATTACGGGCCACCGCCGCGCGGAGCATGCTGGGTCGCTCGATGGTGTAGGGCGGGCCGCGGCGCAGGTCCGTATCTTCGGGCACTAAAGCGCTGGTCAGCACCTGGGCCGCATGAATGATTCCGCCGGGACCGGGTCTGATCTGGCTCAGGTCCAGTTCCAGATCACGGGCGAGGGCGCGGGCGTACGGAGAAGCCTGGAGACCATCGGCGTGCGGTGCGGTTGTCGCGGCAGTTCTGGCTGCGCCGCCTACATCGGTCTTTGTCGCTTCCGGCGTATCGACGATGTAACCGATGACCTGCCGTACCGGAATGTCCGTGTCCAGCTCGGCTAAAGGGCCTGCCAGAAAACCGTCGGCAAAGGCCTCCACATCCAGAATCGCTTTATCCGTTTCGAGCTCGGCAACGACTTCGCCTTTCTTGATCGCGTCACCGACGGCCTTGTTCCAGCGGGTGAGGCGTCCGGTCTGCATGGTGTCGGATAATACCGGCATGGTGATTTCTGCTTTCGTCAACCTTTCCCCACGATCAATGGCACTCATAGCGACGACTCCTTTTCCCTTGGGGGAAACCTGCTTCAGGCGATGCTGTTTTTGAGGAGGATGCTGTGTCCGGTCATGGCCTTGGGCTGCGGCAGACCCATGAGATCCAGGATGGTGGGGGCGATGTCGGCGGTACCACGGCCGATACCCAGGCGCGCGTCCGGTTCCCCGATCAGCAGCATAGGCACCGGATACACCGTGTGCTGGGTATGGGGCTCGCCGGTGATCGGATCCACCATCTCGTCGCAGTTGCCATGATCAGCGGTGAGGATGACCTTGAAACCCTGCTGTCGGGCCACTTGCAGCACCCGGTGAAACTGCAGGTCGAGGGTCTCCACCGCGCGCAGGATGGCGGGGATTTTGGCGGTATGGCCGACCATGTCGCCATTGGCAAAGTTCACCAGTACAAAGGCATAGCCACCACTCTCCAGCGCCGCGATGATCCGGTCCGCCACTTGAGGCGCGCTCATCTCCGGCTTCAGGTCATAGGTGGCCACCTGCGGTGAGGGGATGATCTCGCGATCTTCCCCCGGAAAGGGGTCTTCCCGCCCGCCATTGAAAAAATAGGTCACGTGGGCGTATTTCTCGGTCTCGGCGCAGTGGAACTGCTTCAGACCTGCGTCGCTGACCACTTTGGCCAGGACCCTGTCGGGAATTTCGGGGGGGAAAAGGACCGGAAAGGGATACTCGTCGTTGTAGGAGGTCATGCACAGGGCAGGTCTGGCGGCCTCGCCCTGCCGGTCGAAATACTTGAAGTCGGGCATGGCGACGGCCGCGCTCAACTGACGCATGCGATCCGAACGGAAGTTAAAGAAGAAGACCGGCTCATCGGCGGCTATGCGGTTCTGTCGCGGATCGCCGATGATGGTGGGCGGAATGAATTCATCCCCCTCACCGCGCTTCCAGGCGCTGTGGATAGCGGCCTCAGTGCTGTCCGCAGTGAGGCCTTCCCCACGCAGCAGAGCGGCCCAGGCTTTTTCCGTCCTGTCCCAGTAAGCGGCACGGTCCATGGCCGTATAGCGCCCGCAGACGGTGGCAATACGGCCCTTCCCCAGATGGCGCAGGGCTTTCTCCAGCTGACGGGCGTAAAGGTCGGCGCACTGCGGCGCCGTGTCACGACCGTCGGTAATCATGTGTACCACCGGCTCCACACCCGACGCCGCCACCAGCGGCAGAATACCCAGCAAATGCTCGATATGGGAGTGCACGCCGCCATCGGAAACCATACCTACCAGATGCAGACGCTTGGCGTCTCTGAGCATATCCTGCCAAGCCGGAATCCGCGCAAAACTGTCGTCCGCCAGGCTATCGGAAATGCGCACCAGGTCCTGCAGGAGAATCCGCCCCGAGCCCAGGGTGAGGTGACCCACCTCCGAATTGCCGAATTGTCCGTCCGGCAGGCCCACCGCCCGCCCCGAAGCCTGCAGGGCGGTATGGGGGAAACTGGCAAAGTAGTGATCGAGGTGCGGCGTGTGCGCCTGTGCCCAGCCATTAAAAGCGCGATTAGGATTGAGACCGAAGCCGTCAAAAATCACCAGTAATACCGGGTTGACCTTCATGCCCCTCCGCTCCGCTTTTTTTCCACGTCGAGCACATGCAAGGTCGTCGCCAGTACCGTATCCGGATTCAGGCTTATGGACTGAATGCCGATTTGCACCAGAAACTCGGCCATTTCCGGATAGTCCGAAGGGGCCTGCCCACAAAGCCCGGAGTGGACGCCGTTACGGGCGCAGCCCTCCACCGCGAGGCGGATCATCTCCTTGACGCCATCGTCCCGTTCATCATAGTCGAAGGCGACTATGGCCGAGTCGCGGTCGACGCCCAGGGTGAGCTGGGTCAGGTCATTGCTGCCAATGGAAAAACCGTCAAAGCGTTTGGCGAATTGATCGATCAGGATGACATTATTGGGAATTTCGCACATGGCATAGACCTGCAAGCCATTTTCGCCGCGGCGCAGGCCGAACTCCGCCATCTTCGCCAGCACCTCGTCCGCTTCTTTCACCCGGCGTACAAAGGGCAGCATGAGGATGACATTATCCAGCCCCATCTCTCCGCGGACCCGTTTCATGGCCAGACATTCCAGACGAAACCCCTCGGCATAGGCCGGGTGTGCGTAGCGCGAGGCGCCGCGGAAGCCGAGCATCGGGTTATCCTCCTCCGGCTCAAACCAGCGCCCCCCCAACAGCGCGGCATATTCGTTGGTTTTGAAGTCGGACATGCGCACAACCACCGGCTTCGGATAAAATGCGGCAGCGATGGTTCCGATGCCTTCCGACAAGCGTTCCACAAAGAAATCTGCGGGCTGGGCGTAGCCCTGGGTCAGCGCTGCCAGTGCGTTGCGCTCATGGGCATCCTCGACCTTTTCCGGATGCAGCAGCGCCATGGGATGGGCCTTGATGGCGCTGTTGATGATGAACTCCATCCGCGCCAGACCGATGCCATCGTTGGGTAACATGCACGTTTGAAAGGCGATTTCCGGATTGCCGAGGTTGATCATGATCTGCGTCTGCGGACGGGGCAGGGTGGCCAGATCGGTATGGCGGACCGTGAAGGGCAGGGCACCCGCGTAGACATTGCCGATATCGCCATTGGCGCAGGATATGGTCACACTGTCGCCTTCTTTCAAGGTGGTGGTAGCTTGATCGGTGCCGACGACAGCGGGAATACCCAGCTCCCGGGCGATGATGGCGGCATGGCAGGTACGCCCGCCGCGATTGGTGACGATGGCTGCCGCCTCTTTCATGACGGGCTCCCAGTCGGGGGTGGTGGTTTCCGCCACCAGAACCTCCCCAGGCTTGAACTCCGCCAGATGTTTCACATCGCTGATAATATGCACCGGACCGGAAGCTATCCTGCTGCCGATGGCGCGTCCCTGCACCAGTACGGTGCCCTGACCCTCAAGGATGTACTCCTCGAGCACCTGTCCCTTTTTTTGCGAGGCCACGGTTTCTGGTCGCGCCTGGACCATGTAAAGCTGGCCATCGGTACCATCTTTTGCCCACTCCATGTCCATGGGTCGGTTTGCCTGCATTTTCTGGCTGTAATGCCGTTCGACCTTGATGGCGTAATCGGCCAGGGTCAGCACGTCCGCATCACTGAGGCAGAAGCTCTCCTGTTCATGGCGCCGGGTGGCGACATTGCGAGTGCTGTTCCGGGTATCCCCTTCGGTATAGATCATCTTGATTTTCTTGCTGCCCAATACCCGCCGCAAAACCGCCTTTTTGCCACGCAGAAAAGCGGGTTTGAAGACATAGAATTCGTCGGGGTCCACGGTGCCTTGCACCACGTTCTCACCCAGCCCCCAGGATGCGGTGATGAAGACCACGTCGCGGAAGCCCGTCTCGGTATCCAGCGAAAACATCACGCCGCTGGTCGCCTTGTCCGAACGTACCATCTTCATGACACCGATGGACAGGGCGACCTTGAAATGATCAAAGCCCTGGCCAACCCGATAGTGGATGGCACGGTCGGTAAACAGGCTGGCAAAACAGCGGCGGCAGGCGTCCAGCAGGGCGGCTTCGCCGGAAACATTGAGATAGGTATCCTGCTGACCAGCGAAACTGGCGGTGGGCAAGTCTTCGGCGGTCGCCGAGGAACGGACCGCTACCGACAGTGTTTCGCCATATTCCCTGCGCAGTTCGGCATAAGCCGTCAGAATCTCTGTCTGTAAGTCTGCGGGTAACGGCGCGCCATAGATTATTTCGCGCGCCCGTGCGCCGCGTTTGGCCAGATCGGTGACGTTGGTCGGATCTAACCCATCCAGCGCGGCATGCAGTGCTGGCCAGGCGCCAGCCTGATCCAGCAGGTAACGATAGGCTTCGCCGGTGATGGCGAAACCATTGGGGACCTTCACGCCGTATGGGCTCAGCTCCCGGTACATTTCCCCCAACGAGGCATTTTTGCCTCCTACCAGAGGTATGTCCTCAATGCGTATATCTTTGAAAAAACGAATATAACGACCAGACATAACCTTCTCCTCTGCGGTAAATCCGATTGCCTTAAACATAGTAGACGTGTCGGGGGCCAGCAAGCCTTGGCAGCGCCTGGGCGAGGGCTCAGATATTGCTGGATGGCTTCTGGGGCAGGGTGGACGGTTTGGTATCTTTTATCGGCTCAAAGGCCTTCCACGATACTCGCAACTCTGGCAGAGGTCGATTCAGAACATGTTCCAGGCGCTCGATTTCCGGAGCATACAGTTCCTGTAGAAAACGGCGTGCTGCGTTGTCCATGGGCGGCTTACGACCTGCGCGCAAGAAAATGTGACGCCAGATATATTCGCCCCAGCTGTGCGGAAAAAGATGCTCGCCGATAAAACGGCTCATACGTCCGCTGGCAAGGCGCCGGGCCCAGTTTCCGCGCGGCAGGCGGTGAGCGTTGTGGGCTGTTTCCAAATCAATGACGCCCATCGCCGCACGATCAATGTCCAGAAAATCGGCGATGCCCTCCAGCACCGCCAGCGGGGTTTTTTTGAGATCTTCCAGGAGGCAAACATGCACATGGTCGGCTCCAAAACGCTGCTGATAACGGATGATCTGCGCCGTATAGCGCCCGAGTTCCACATAGAGTTGAGAGATGCCCCAGCCTTTGTCGGGACGGGTCCAGTCCCGCTGCAACGCCTCCATGAAAGGCAGGTCGAGGACGCCTTCATTGAAATCCATGAGATATTGGGCGTAGGCCCGTTGTACCGGGTCGCGCAGGATGACAATAATCCGTGCATCGGGCTGCACGGCATGGATACGCTCCGGGGCCTCTTCGCACCAGAGATAAGAAGGACTGGCATCGCCGATGCGGGGAAACTGATTCGCACCCCGGTAGAGGTGCTGATATTGCTCGACATTGGCTACGTACTGAATCAGATGGGTTTGCTCCGGAGACGGACGGGGCCGGGTGAAAAAATGCGGTTCCTTCATCGTTGGCAAAAAAACCTGGGGATGTTGCCGCAAGTAGGCATAGAGCGAAGTCGTGCCGCTTTTCACCGCACCAACGATATAGAAATTGGGCCATATGCCTTGGGACATGATGCGGTTCCTTTATTGTTCCACGCTATAAAAGCCGTGAAAACCCATCTGTTTAAGCTCGGCAATGACCTTGACTGCGGTGAGGCCATCCGGTAGCGGGCCGATCTGTACCTTGTAATACGGCCGCCCCTTCATCCGTCCCGGTACGATGAGCACACCGTGAATGCCCGCCTTGAGCAGGTGGTCACGCTCGCGAGTGGCGTTGTTGACCTGACTGAAGGCCCCAGTTTGCAGGAAGCTTTGTGACGGCGCGGGCATTTCCGGGGCCATGGGCAGGGGGGGCACCGTGCTCGTGCTCCCTGCTGTGCTTGCCGGAAGGGGGGCGGCGGGCGGCAGAGCGACGATCTGTACCGGCGCGGTCCCTTGCCCAGTCATTCCCAGGGCGTTGGCCGCTCCATAAGAGAGATCCATTATCCGACCATCCACAAAGGGACCACGGTCATTGATCAGCACGACAATGCTGCGCCCGTTGCTGAGGTTGGTGACCCGGGCGCAGGTGGGTAGCGGCAGATCCCTGCTGGCGGCACTGAAGGCGCGGGGCCGGAAGGGCGTGCCCATGGCGGTGGTGGAACCGGATTCCCAGCCGTACCAGGAAGCCATGCCGCGCACTGCGTACCCAGTGGAACTGGTCAGTGGCGTGTAGTGGCGGCCATGCGTCTGATAGGGACGGTTATAGGCAGCGCGCAGATTGGGGGCGGGCATGGCGCAGGTCGCAGAGGAGGACGACGAAGCGCCAGTGGCGGGAGGGGGGGGCGCGACCCCCGCACAGCCGCCCAGTGCCAGACTCCCCATACTCGCCGCCGTGTAGAGGATTTGCCGCACGCGCCTAATGGTCATCCGCAGCCTCCAGCAGATGCGCCATGATCTCCGTATAGATCTGGGACAAATGTTCCAGATCGGCGACGGCGACGCACTCGTTGATCTTGTGGATGGTGGCATTGACGGGTCCGAGTTCCACGACCTGCCCGCCCAACTGGGCGATAAAGCGCCCGTCCGAGGTGCCGCCGTCGGTAGAGAGCCGGGCTTCATGCTCTTCTACGGCTTGCAAGGCCTTTTGGGTGGCGGCCACCAAAGTCCCCGGCGCGGTAAAGAAGGGTGGACCGGACAACTGCCAGTCAATGGTGTAGCGCATGGCGGAGGTGTCAAGAATCTTGTGGACCTCCGCCTGCAAAGATTCCGGCGTGGACTCCGTGGAAAACCGGAAATTAAAATCTGCCTGCAACTGGCCGGGAATGACGTTGTTAGCCCCGGTACCCGCACGGATATTGGAAAACTGCAGGCGGGTGGGCGGGAAAAAATCATTCCCCGCATCCCAGGCCTGATCCACGAGATCCGCGAGTGGGCGAAAAGCGCGATGGATGGGATTATCGGCCTTGTCTGGGTAGGCTACATGACCCTGTATACCCTGCACGGTCAGACGTCCATTCAGCGAGCCGCGCCGCCCATTTTTGATGACATCGCCCAGCATGTTTTCGGAAGAAGGTTCGCCCACCACGCACCAGTCGATGGTCTCCCCATGTTCCCGTAACCAGTCCACCACATGCCGTGTGCCATGGGTGGCGATGCCTTCTTCATCGGAAGTGATCAGAAAGGCCAGACGCCCGGAATGCCCCGGATGCAGGGCGACAAAACGCTCCGCCGCCACCACCATGGCAGCAAGACTGCCTTTCATATCGGCGGCACCACGTCCGTAGAGTAGGCCGTCGCGGATGGTCGGCTGGAAGGGGTCGCTCTGCCATTCTGCGAGCGGGCCGCTGGGGACCACATCCGTATGCCCCGCAAAACAAAGACATGGACCGGCGTTGCCCCGCTCCGCCCAGAAGTTTTCCACCCCTCCGGCGGGCAGGCGCGTCACCCGGAAACCGATAGCCTCCAGCCGGGCGATCATCATATCCTGACAGCCTGCATCCTCCGGGGTCACCGAAGGGCGGGAAATCAGGTCCTTAGCCAGCTCCAGTACGGCACTGTTGCCCACGGGGCGCCCCTCAGATGTCACGGAGAATGGCGTTGATGCCGACTTTGCCCAGGGTTTTGGCATCCACCTGCTTGACGATGACGGCGCAGTAGAGGCTGTAGCTGCCGTCTTTGGAAGGCAGGCTGCCGGAAACCACCACTGAACCCGCGGGCACCCGTCCGTAGGTAATCTCGCCGGTTGCGCGATCATAAATGCGCGTGCTGGAGCCGATGAAGACGCCCATAGAGATGACCGAGCCCTCCTCGACAATCACGCCTTCCACCACTTCCGAGCGGGCACCGATGAAGCAGTTGTCCTCGATGATGGTGGGGTTGGCCTGCAGGGGCTCCAGCACGCCACCGATGCCAACACCGCCGGAGAGATGCACATTCTTGCCGATCTGGGCACAGGAGCCGACGGTGGCCCAGGTATCCACCATGGTGCCTTCATCCACATAGGCGCCGATGTTGACGAAAGAGGGCATCAGCACGCAGTTGCGGCCGATAAAGGCCCCGCGCCGCGCCGTGGCGGGGGGCACTACCCGAAAACCGCCGGTGCGAAAATCGTTGCTGTTATAGTCGGCAAACTTGCCCGGTACCTTGTCGTAAAAATTGGTCTCGGCTCCCGGAATACGGGCATTATCCTGCAAACGGAAGGAGAGCAGCACCGCCTTCTTGATCCACTGATGAGTGACCCATTGGCCATCGCGCTTTTCAGCCACCCGCAGGACGCCCTTGTCCAGCCCTTCGATGGTCTGATGCACGGCTTCCCGCAGTTCAGCCGGAGCCTGCTTGGGGGAAATCTCCGCCCGGTTTTCCCAGGCGGCGTCGATAATGGTGGCAAGACTCTGGCTCACACGAACTCCTTGATTAAGATTTGTTAATGGTCGAAATGGAATGCTGTTCCATAAAGTGACGCATGCGCTGCAGGCCCTCGACGCAATCTTCCAGGCTGCCGACCAGCGCGATGCGGACCCGATCCTTACCGGGGTGGACGCCGTGGGCATCTCGCGCCAGATAAGCGCCGGGCAGACAGCGTACATGCTCTGCCTCGTAGAGGGCGCGAACGAAGGCTTCGCCATCCCCCACCCGTGGCCAGAGATAAAAGCCGCCGGCGGGCGTTTCTACCGGCAGCAGCGCACCGAGAATATCATGGGCGGCGGCAAACTTCCGGGCATAATCGGCACGGGTATGCTGCACATGCTGCTCATCCCGCCAGGCGGCGATGGCGGCGGCCTGAATGAAGGGCGGGGTGGCGGCACCCAGATAGGTCCGGTAACGGACAAAAGCCTTGAGAATATCCGCGTCACCCGCGACAAAACCACTGCGCGCACCGGGAATGCTGGAGCGCTTGGAGAGGCTGTGAAAAGCCAGCACCTGCGCCAGACTGCCCGTCGCTGCGGCGGCCTCCAGAATGCCCGCGGGCGCACCTCCCTCGGAATAGAGTTCACTGTAGCACTCGTCGGCAGCGAGCACGAAGCCGTGTTGCCGGGCTTTGCGGATCAGCCAGCCCAGCGTCTCCAGCGGCAGTGTCGCACCCGTGGGATTATGGGGTGAGTTGATGTAGAGCAACGCGCAGCGTGCCCAGACCGATTCCTCCAACGCGAGAAAGTCCGGCTGCCCGCTGGCATCGCAATTCAGATAATAGGGCTCTGCCCCGGCGAGCAAGGCAGCACCCTCATAAATCTGATAGAAGGGATTGGGCAACAAGACCAGGGGCTTGGGGGTCTGACAAGGCGGCAGCGCCGCCTGCGCGATGCTGAACAGGGCCTCGCGGCTGCCGTTGGCGGGGATGACATGCCGCTCCGGATCGAGAAAACCGGCGGGCAGGGCAAAGCGCTGGGTGGCCCAGTCGGCAATGGCCTGCCGTAAACGCAGGTCGCCGAGCACCTTGGGATACTCGGCGAGGCCATGCAGATGCTCAATGATCGCTTCACTGACTATGGCCGGCGCCGGGTGACGCGGCTCACCGATGGAGAAGTCGATGAGCTCCTTGTCCGCCGGTGTCACGCCCGCGAGCAGCGTGCGTAAACGCTCGAAAGGATAAGCCTGCAAGGTTTCCAGCAGGGGATTCATGGAGTTTTTTGTCATAAGCAGCGATTCTGGGGCAAGGATGGCGGTCATGACAAGTGCCTGGAATTTTCTGGTGGGGGTGGCGGAATTCCGGGCGCTGACAAAGGTGCTGGGATTTTGTCGATTTGTGCAGGACAATACGGCGGAATTAAAACTTTGCCAAATGGGACGGTCGCTATTCATCAGAACATTCAGCCTGCCTCCGCGTTCCACCGGGGTGGCCCGACGATCGCCCTGCTCGTCGGCTCCAGCCTCTGGGGGGTGCTCTGGTGGCCGCTCCGCCATTTCAATGCGGCAGGTCTGCGCGGCGCGTGGCTGATTTTGGCCGTCTACCTATTGCTGGCGATACCGGCCGGTCTATGGTCCTGGCGTCGCCGCCATGAACTGCGGCAGCACGGGCGCACTCTGGTCGGTCTGCTCCTACTCGGTGGCTGGACCAATGTGGCCTTCATGCTGGCGCTGGTGCATGGGGAGGTTATCCGTATCCTTCTGCTCTTCTATCTCTCACCGGTTTGGGCTATTTTTGCGGCGCGGATTTTTTTGCAGGAGGCGATAGGCTGGCGCGGTGGCCTTGCGGCCTTGCTGGCGGTAGGTGGGTCGGCTCTGGTCGTCAACAATGGTCAGAGGTTTTCTCTCGCGGATATGGATACGAATGACCTGCTGGCTATTTCTTCCGGCCTCGCCTTCGCCCTGAGCAATGTCATTCTGCGCGCGGACACGGTCCTCGGTGATGTGCACCGCGCCACTGCAGTATGGTGGGGTTGTGTGCTGATTGCCTTGCCATTTGCATTTTTTCAGTATTTACCGGCGCTACCATTGCCGGAATATGGTTATCTGCTGGCTTTTTCCTGGCTGTGGATTGCCGGGGCGACGGTGGCGGTGCAATTCGGCGTGGCGCGGATGCCGGTGAGTGTTTCGGCGGTGATCATGCCTTTTGAGGTCATTGTGGGCGCGCTATCGGCCTGGTGGCTGGCCGGGGAGGCGCCGACGCTCCTGGAATCGTTCGGAGGTATCCTGATACTGCTGGCGGCGCTTCTGCAGATCACCCGCGGCCAGGGGCGCCCTATTTTACTGGGAGGCGTCGAAATGGAGAAGGGCGAACTCTAGCTGTTCGCTGCGCTGGATGATCTGGTCGGCACCCCAGTGTTGCGGGTCGTTACCGGCCTCCAGATAGCCCCAGGCGGCGGCCCAGCAGCGGGTTCCCGCCGCCTTGCCTGCGGCCATATCGCGCGGATCGTCCCCAATCATGATGCTTCGGGCCGCACTGACCCCCATCTCGGCAAGGGCATGGGTGACCGGCAGCGGATCGGGTTTGGCATATGCTGTGGTGTCGCCGCTGACGACGGCGCCTGGGGCAACCGGCAGTTTGAGCGCGTTCAGCAAAGGCAGGGTCAGGAATCCCGGCTTATTGGTCACAATGCCCCATACCATTCCGCGCTCCGACAGGGCCATCAGTGTTTCCACCATACCGGGAAAGAGGGTGCTCTGTTCGCAGATGTGGGCGGCATAAATCTCCAGAAACTCCGCCCGCAGGGGCGCAAAATCCGGGTCCTCCGGCTGCACATGAAAGGCTACCCGCAAGAGACCGCGGGCACCCTGGGAGGCGACCGGGCGAAGCGTTTCCAGCGGTAGTGCCGCTAGCCCGCGAGCGGTCCGCATCCGGTTGGCCGCGGCACCGAGATCAGGGGCGGTATCTACCAGCGTGCCATCGAGATCGAAGAGTACTGCGGCCAACTCAGGCATCAGGAGTTGCTTTGCGCGCATGGCTCAGATAGTTGACGCTGACGTCATCCGTCAGCCGCCCGCAGTGGCGGATAAGGTCAAAGTGCATGCCCTGGATGGTCACGGTTTGCAGATGACTTTGCCGGGTCATGGCGAGCAGCTCGCTGGGCCGGATGAATTTCTGATAATCGTGGGTGCCGCGTGGCAGCAGGCC
Source organism: Acidithiobacillus ferriphilus (assembly GCF_028215975.1). Lineage (NCBI taxonomy): Bacteria > Pseudomonadati > Pseudomonadota > Acidithiobacillia > Acidithiobacillales > Acidithiobacillaceae > Acidithiobacillus > Acidithiobacillus ferriphilus. Next base: position 1,631,850 of record NZ_CP116458.1, on the reverse strand, counting down.
CATGACGTATTCCGCACCGATAATGGCCAGCAGATAGCTTTTGGGATTGCGATTGAGGGTGGCGAAGAAGGCGTCGCCACCGGGACGCAGCAGGTGGGCACAGGCATTCACCACGGCGGCGGGGTCCGGGACGTGCTCCAGCATTTCCATGCAAGTCACCACGTCATAATGCCCCGGTTTTTCCGCCGCCAAATCCTCGACGGCGATCCGCCGATAGTCGATGCGGAGATGGCTGGTGTCTGCATGGGCACGCGCCGCATTCAGGCCGTCCTCTGCGAGATCAATACCGGTAACTTCCGCCCCCTGACGCGCCATGGCCTCTGCCAGGAGCCCGCCCCCAGTACCCACATCCAGCACTTTCTTGCCGTTCAGCCCAGCACAGCCTTTGGCGATGAAGTCGAGACGCAGCGGGTTGATTTCATGCAGGGTACGGAAGGGTCCATCGGTATCCCACCACTGATCGGCGAGGGCGTCGAACTTGTTGACTTCAGCCTGATCCATATTCATGCGTCATTATCCTTTTCACGAATGCGCTGTGCCCAGCCCCGGGCGCGTGCGAACAAATCCTGCGTGTCCCAATCCACGGCTCGTCCCTCGACAATACGCGGATTACCGTTTACCCAGACATGGCTGACCTGATCGCGGCCGGCACAATACACCACCTGCGAGACCGGATCATAGACCGGGAAAGTGGCCGGATGATCCAGATCAATGGCGATACAGTCGGCGGCCTTGCCGGTTTCCAGGCTACCTGTTTCTGCGCCCCAGCCGATGGCCTCCGCACCTCCCAGTGTTGCGGCCTCCAGGGCCTCCCAGGCGGGGAAGGCGGTGGGATCCCCGCTCACGCCTTTCGCCAGCAAAGCGGCGGTGCGCAATTCACCCAGCATGTCGAGGTCATTGTTGCTGGCCGCGCCATCTGTCCCGATAGCCAAGCCGATGCCCTGTTGACGCAGGACAGCTATCGCTGCCATCCCCGAAGCGAGTTTCAGATTGGATTCGGGGCAGTGGGCAACGCGTAGTCCCGAGTCGCGGCAAATTGCCAAATCCTCGTCATTCAAATGGGTCATGTGTACGGCGAGAAAGTGCTGGTCCAATAATCCCAGTTTGGCCAGACGCGCCAATGGGCGCATGCCATCACGATCAGTGGCTTCCTGCACCTCGCAAGCGGTTTCGTGGACGTGCATGTGCACCGGCAGGTCTTCCACCTTGGCCAGGTCGCGCGCCCCGCGCAAGCCCGCATCACCGACGGTGTAAGGCGCATGGGGTGCGATACTTTGGCGAATGAGGGGCATTTGGCGCAGGCGCGGCAATAAGTCCGCCGCCGCCTGCAGGCAGGCATCGGCATTGGCCGCATAGGCGGTGGGGAAATCAATGACGACGTGCCCGATGGTGGCCCGCATGCCCATGCGCTGGGCAACCTCCGCCGCAGCTTCAGGGAAGAAGTACATGTCATTGAAGGCGGTGGTGCCGCCGCGCAGCATCTCCACGACAGCCAGCTCCGTGCCCATGGCCACAAATTCCGGGCTGACAAAACGACCTTCTACGGGCCATATATGTTCATGCAGCCAGGTCCTCAGCGGGAGGTCATCCGCGAGTCCGCGCATCAGGGTCATGGCCGCATGGGTATGGGCGTTGACCAGACCGGGCATCAGCACATGGTGGTCGAGCTGTGTAGTGTGTGTTGCTGTGTAGCGCGCGCGGATTTCTTCGGCCGGGCCGATAGCGCGGATATGTCCGCCATGCACCGCCAGGGCGTGATCGCGGAGTACGCTGCGCGGTCGAATCGGCACGATCCAGCGCGCATGAATGATCAAATCGACGGATTGCATTCCCGATTTTTCTAACGCCACACCGGACTCCATCTTTTCTGGAAAGACAAAGGCGCCATGTTAGCACAAGGGCAGCGGCCTCCGACAAATGTCGTGGCGCCCGTGATATGGCCCCGAATCAGCCGTTGATAACCCGCTTGATCGCTTCGGCGTAGGCCCAGACTGTTGCCGAGTAATAAGTGCTCGGGTTGTAGCCCATGATGGCGTAGAAATTCGGGTAGGCGATGAACAGTGTCGGGCCACGCTCTGTCTGCAAGCGCAGCAGGCCCACTGGCGTTGATCCTGGGAGCCTCGAAGCCGTCTCCGGCTGAATGCCGGCAGCGCGCAGTTGCGCAAGCGGGTGCTTGCCTTGTAGAAAGGACGCCACGTCAGCGCCCCGATCGCCGGATACCCGGCCCAGCACCGGCTGTCCCGGCTGCCAGCCGTGGCCGCGGAAGAAGTTGGCGGTGGAAGCCAACACATCGGCAGGCGACTGCCACAGGTTGGGCATGGGTCCGCCCGGCGGGTCATTCCAGGTGACGCCGTAGCGCAGATAACTGCTGGCCAGGAACTGGGACATACCCATGGCGCCGGCCTGTGAACCCTGGAGTGTTCCTGGGGGAACACCTAAACGCTGCGCGAGCTTCAGGGTTTCCGCTGTCTGATGCAGAAAAAACCGCCGCCGGCCAGGTAACGCCAATGCCAGGCTCAAGTTACTGTTGAGCACCGAAAATCCGCCCTGAAAGGAGCCGAAGCCCGTTTCAATATTGAGAATGCCCATCAAAATCGATCCAGGAACGCCATATTTCTGACCGACCGCTTGCAGGAGCACGGCATGATCCCGCCAGAATTGCACGCCCTGATTCAGGCGGTTCTGACGCAGGAAGTGATTCCGGTAGCGCCACCAGGGAGAAGGCGGCGCGGGCGTTGCGGAAGGGGGAGCGGGCGTCATCAGTGCCACTGCGCGGGCGTTGAAACTGGCGTCTTGCAGGGCGGGGATCACATAGCTGGCGGGCAGGCCATCCCGTTCCTGCAGGTGGCAGGCGATTTTCTGCATCCGCTCCTGGTATTGCCGGGGAAAATTGGGGAACGCCACGTTGCTGATACAGGTGTTGCCGGTCTTTGGCATGACCACGGTGCTGGGTTGCTCGGGGGTGGACAGCGCGGGCAAGGGTAGTGGGGCGGGGGTGGCGATTGCCGGTGCGGCCGCTTGATTCACCGTGCCGACATTGGTCGCGCATGCCGGTAAAACCGCGGTTACCACAGTGGCCAATATGGTCTTCGGAAATGAGGCCCAATTTTTATGCATTTAGTTGCCTCGCATCGCCAGCAACTCGGTAGGCATCGGACGTCGCACGCCATCCAGCCGCTCCGCCCAGTAGGGAGTCCGCAGGCTCTGCACAGCGACACCTTGCTGCCGGTTCAAGGCGCTGACGAAGTGATTGCCGCCGATATAGATGCCCACATGGGAGAAGGGCTGGCCCATGGTGTTGAAAAACACCAGGTCGCCGGGGCGAATGCGGTTGAGACCTACCGCTGGCAGCGCTTCGGCTTGGGCAAAGGAGGTCCTGGGAATCGTTACTCCGGCGCGACCCAATACATATTGAATGAACCCGCTGCAGTCGAACCCTGTCCGGGGGCTTTCTCCACCCCATTGATATGGCTTGCCAATTTCTGCGATGGTATGGACGAGCACGGCATCCAGCGTGGTGGCTTCCGCGCGGCTGTCGTAAACGGGCGACGCGTTGTCGTGAGATAGGTTTGCCGGTGGATATGCTGAGTGCGGCGTCATGGAAGCGCAGCCGCTGAGGGTCAGAGTCAATAACAGAAGGAGTCCACCCCCACCTTTGATTGGACCGACAGGTAACATAATGCTTTGCCTTCGCATCGGCGCCTTCCTCGTTCTTTTTTCTCTAAAAAAGTAGATAGCCGAAATGCTGTGATTTGGCAAGGGGGAGTGTTCTGTGGCTCAGAGAAAAGCGGGGGCGCATGGTCCTTGACGCGAGTGGCGCGGAAGGCTAGGATACGCGCACTTTTCCCCGGTAGCTCAGTCGGTAGAGCGGGTGACTGTTAATCACTAGGTCGGCAGTTCGAGCCTGTCCCGGGGAGCCAAGTTAAACAAGGAGTTAGCCTTTCTTTTGCGCTATCAAGAAAGGTGGTTGTGACAAATTTGTACCGAGAGACGATAGCGCGCCCTCAATATTTGCTGAATCTCCCGCCAGGTGTTCCGGAGCAAGATGTGCATAGCGCCGGACCATCTCAACGGATTCCCAACCTCCCATTTCCTGCAACCGGCTAATAGGTGTTCCCGCCTGGACATGCCAGCTTGCCCAGGTATGACGCAGATCATGCCACCGGAAATTGCTGATTCCCGCTCTTTTAAGTGCATTCCGCCACGCCTTTGTATTTACCTGGTGAATGGACTGTCCATTGTAGGTGAATATGTAAGTCGGGTTTTTGCCCATTTGCCTGCGGATGATGGCTACTGCCGAATCTGTCAGACTTACACCAATCGCCTTGCGGTTTTTGGATTGATCCGGATGAATCCAAGCCACTTTTCGTGTGAGATCCACCTGTTCCCAAAGTAGTCCCGACATATTGGACTGCCGTAACCCCGTAGCCAGTGAAAAATGCGCCATATCCCGCAAGTGATCGGGCAACTCTCTCAACAGGCGAGTCGCTTCGTCGGTGGTTATCCACCGTACCCGCCTTTTGTTCTCGGGATACTGACGCAGTTTTGGGGCATTATCCAACCAGTCCCATTCGATACACATCCGCAGTACAGCACGAACTAAAGCCAAAACGCGATTTGCCGATGCCGGGCTCGTTTCTTTCTTTTTGATTTCCAATACCTCCATGATGAATGCCCGGTTCATTTCGATTAAGGGCTTCCCACGAAAATATGGCTGCAACCATGTCAGGTGTTCCATGTCTTTTTGGATGGTGGCCTTGTAACTCCGTTCATCCAACCACCGTACCCCGGCATCATCCCATGTGTAAGTGGGTCTTTCCCCTAGCTTGACCTGTCTCCATGTCTGGGCCCTGATGTTGTCGTAGAGTTCTTGTGCCTGTGTTTTGTCCGCTGTGCCAGCAGACTGTCTAATGCGCTGGCCGTTGGGTGCAGTGAAGTCAAACCACCAAGTTTTACCACGTTTGTAGAGCATTTTGCCTCCTTTTGCAGAGAAGGCGCCGCTTGCCGATTCTCAGGATAGAGCGATCGGAAGTAGGCGACAAGGTCTTCTTCAAGAAATGCCCAGCATTTGCCAGGCTTGGCGCCCTGAACCGCACCACGTTTGGCCCGGCGCCGAAGCTCTTCCTTGCTGAGTTGGAGAAAATCGGCGGCCTGTTGCAGGTCAAAGGTGCGGGCCATGTGGTTTCTCCTCTGGAATGCTGGGGTTCACCATAAAATCCTTTGGCGGGCCTTGCCCGCCCCAGGTGACTATTCACCCCTGTTATAGGTGTGTCCGAAATAAATGGCCGCGTGACGTACGGCCCCCGGCGCATCCCCGGGCGGAGGTACTGATACCCGTGATGCACTGCCGATGTTTTTTTTACGCTCTACGCAGGCATCCAGCCGACGGTGGATGTCCATGGGCACTACGGGCATTTATTGCAGCGCGGACATTCAATGCCGCGCTTAGCTTCAGTCACCATTAGTCCTTGCATCCAGTCCGACTCATAGCCGCACTTTGCGCAAGAAAATCGCACGATTTGACTACCTGGCCCATCACCACCTGCGTCACAGACGTGCATCAAATGACGGCGCCTTGCTCGCGGTTCGACAAGATCGGGAAACAGATCAAGTGTCTTTCTCATGGCTAATCCTTATTCTTTCCTGGCCCAGGCGCATGATGTGGCGATACAGCAGGTAGAAAAACAGGCAAACCCATACAATCCCTGATGCTCGGCTGCCCCAGACCACCCAATACGGGCCATGCGGGGTAGAGAACAGCCAGAATCCTTCCATTAACCCCACAATGCCGAATCCGAAGAGCAGGGCACTCAACGCCATAACTAACAAAACCAGCATGCTGCGCATTATTTGCTTCGAGACTTGCCATAGTCCGGCAACAAAAATCGACAGGTGATGGTCATTGCCCATGGATTTACTCCAGACACCGGGATGGAGCGGGCATCGCGAAACTCATCTCCGCTTCCATGCCCGGTGTTCTGTCTCCGGCATCCCAATCCGCCAACCGGTGGCTACATGCGCTGCATAGGCCAAGGCCGGTCTTGCGGTCCAGCCGGAGCCAGGAACAGCCTTCTGGGCAAGCGTGCAGGTCATCACATCCACACTCGACGCAGGTGGCCATGGCCGTTTCCTGTTGCACCCTCCGGATCGCCCGGATGACGGCACCCTCCTCGCACCAGGAACCCGCCCATACGATATGCTCCAGAACCTCGCGGATATGCTCTTCTGAAGCCTCCTCCAGCCATTCCGCCACGGTGCGCACATTGCGCTCCTCGACCATCCGCGCGGCGGAGAACTGGTAGGCCACCGGCAGGCGATCCGCCCGTACGGCCCTGAACACCCGATCCATGACCTGATCAAAAAGTGACATGTCAGAACAATCCCCTGGTAATCTCCGGCATGCCGCCGCCGGCGAGATCAGCGAGTTTCTCCAGACGGCCACGCAACCGGGTAATGGCGTCCCGGTCCGATTCCAGCACATCCAGGAGGATGCCTTTTTTGAGGCTCAGCGCGCGGTAGAACCGCGCAATCTCCTCCCAGGCGGGCCGTCGGCTTTTATCCTGGCTGTTGAAATCCTCTTTCCAGTGCTCCTCCATGATATGGATCAGGTCTTCCGCAAGCCGGGTGATCTGCGGGACATAGGCCGTCAGCACCTCGTCGAGCTTCTGGTTCATGGCGGTGACGCCACTCTGAAACTGCACGGCCCGCTGCTGGATCAGATCGACCAGAGGGGAATCTTCGGGAAGGGGCGGAATATCGAAGTGGAAAGCGCTCTCCGCCATGGACTGCTCTGCTGGACGGCCACCGCGCTCGGCGGGAAGATACTCGCCGGATGCAGGCTGAGGTTGTGGGGGAGCTTTCCGCGCCGCCAACTGCTCCACAATCCTTTTCGTCGGCAGTTCCTTGTCGATTTCCGCCAGGGTGGCCTGGATCAGTCCCTCCGCTCCCAGTTTGGGCAGGGCATATTCCTGCGCTGCGGAATCTTTGGGGAATCGGGCGAAATCGGCGACGTAAGCGCTGAAGGCCCGCCGGATCGTGGAGTCGGGATCGTCGATGATCTCATATTCCACCAGGCGGTGGCTGATCTTGGCGAGGACGCCCAAATCGACATGCCTGCCGCGCTCGGTATCGCGCCACAGATCGAAAAATCGTGTGGTGGTATCTTCCATGCTGAGGCGCAACTGTTCGGCCAGTACCCGGATGATGCTGCGGCAGACCTTGGCCATGTTGCCGTAGCGGTGTACCGTAGCCGGGCCGACGTGGTAAAGGGCTGCCAGGGCTTCTCGTGTGCGGCCATCCGCAAATGTTGAGGAAACGGAGGTATCATTTGATACCTCCGTTTTGGCCGCATTTAAATTGCCGGGGAGAGCGCCATGCCGCTGTTTCTCACTGAGATAATGATTCCCGATCACCCAGACCTTCTCGAAATCGGAGAGGTGGCGATGGGACCAGTTGAGGCGGGCGGCCAAGTCCACCACGGCGGGATCTGCGGGATGGATCTGTTTGGCGATGTAGGGCGCCTGCTTGAGACCGAGCCTCCTCGCCACCATGACCCGCATATAGCCGTCGATGACGTACAGATTGCCATCCTCACACTCGATGGCCACCACGGGATTCAGGATGCCCATTTCCCGGACACTATCGATCAGGGTGGTGAACTCGGGACGCCCATTGTCCCGGGGCGGCATCAACTGGACGACGCTTTCGATGGCCCTGAAGCGCTCCAGGTCGCCATACCACACTTTATGGGTGTCCTGCCCGGTTTGAGCTAGTGCCTGGGTGCTCATACCTTGACTTCCTTCCAGTTTTTGGCCGGATGGGGGATGACCGCGATGCGTGCGCCATCGGTGGCGAGGACGGCCCCCAAGGGGGCAGCCATCCGGACTTTGCGGAGGGCTTGCGCGGTCTTGACCGGCAGATCAGGACGGGCGGGGACCGAGACGATGGGATTGACAGCATCCTCGCCGTCTTCGGTGGCGGGCCGAAAGATCAGGCGGCCATGGCCGTCGTGGGTAACCATGAGGTTGAGGGATTGGGCCAAGTCCTGCGCGAGGGCGAGGACGGAGTGAAATGGCAGATTTGGGGCTTGGATGTCGAGAATCATGAAGCACCTCCTTTATGTTAAGCAGCAAAGTTGCCGACCCCTCATCGGGGGTATAGCAATAAACTGCTACTTCATGACGAAGTTGTCAAGCAAAATATTGCTAGACAACTAAAGAACGGAAACGCACGCCTCTCCTTTGGGTGGGCGTCAGGACATGACGGCTACACCTTGTGAGACCTTACTTTCTGGTCAGGTTTCTCCTGGCTACTATAACGAGCCTCTGCCTCAGAGATGCGGCTGACCATGTCCCTACCATTTTGGTCAATCGTAGAGTAAGCATCTACAATCTTTGCAAGATTGTGAGATGTAAGAACTTCTATTGGTAGATCAGGAATTTGCAGTTGCCAAGCAGGCAAGGAAAACGATGCTGCCAGCTTTTCGATGATGTGGATCGTAGGCGAGTAGCGAGGGTCTGCATCAGCGTTGAGGATATTGCTTATGGTGCGCTGAGATACGCCTGATCGCCCTTCGACGTCTTTCTGTGATAAGCCATGATGTTTCATCAGCTTGTCTAGGTTTTCAGCAATAGCCATCTTGGTTCTTTTATCCATATCTGAACTGTACGATAAATGGTTAGCAAAATACTGCTTGCGTGGATAGCAATATAGTGCTAGCTTTGTTGGCCATGACGAACTCTCTGTATAGCAAGGCTATCACTATCCTTCAGTGCCAAAGAGGTTCTTGGGCAGCAATAGCCCGCGAATCGGGTATCAGCTATTCCTGGATTACAAAATTCGCAAACGGAAAGATCACCAACCTAGGGATTAAACGCATCGAAGACCTCATGGCGCACTTGACGCGTCAAGGAGTTATTGGTCACCAGCCAAAGCTCCCGCGCGAGAAGGAAAAACGATGACTTGGATCTGCGGTTACCCTGATGGCACTACTCGACGCCTGCCGAACCGGATGCGACGGACAGGTTGGTGGAGCATGTGCAGGTATACCGACAAATCCCTATAACCCAATCAAGCCCCCCATTCCGGCCAACTGGCGAGGAGACTACTGATGAGTAAGCACCGTATGCCCCGCAAACTTTCTGCACCGGATACCTGCTCTGGGAGGACAGCTAATGAACTGTGACGAGAATCGGCAGAAACGCCGTGCGTTGCTACGCCGAATGATGCCAGCCAAGCCCAAAGCGAGGGATTGGTTGTTGCTGCAACTACTTCTGGATCTGGAGAGCCGCGACCTGATCGATCCGATCGAGACAGAGGATGACGATCTGCAGTTTTTTCTTCCGTGCGCGGACAGCGCGGTGCGGAGGCGGGCTCTTGAGCAGGCGGGGCCGGAGGCGCACCAATGACCATCACCTGCTGGAATGACCTGGAAGATGGTCAATTACAGGGCGCTCCATTAGCTTCCCAAATCTTGTACTTGCGCGGTTTGCGGAAATACATGGACTATGAGACCGGGCTTGTAGGCGCCAAGCGGCGAACCTCCTGGCAGGCGTTGACAGAAGTTCTCTATGTGGAGCCGCATCAGGGGGAAACCCGCTCCGGCTCCTATTCCAAGCAGCAGGTCCGGCGTCTTGCCAAGCGACTGGAGACACTGGGCCTCGTAGAAATGCGCTCTGACCAGACCGCCAAACACCTTGTTTTTTTCCTTCCCCTGGCGTTTACGGATCGGTCCGTTCAGAAAAAAGCCGACACAAACCCGACACAAACCCGACACACCAAACCCGACACAGAACCTGCCATAGCGAACGCCAATAACGGCGGGGCTTCTGTGGGGAAAGGCGGCACAGAACCCGACACAAACCCGACACACCCAAAAATAGGAAAAGCCGACAGACATCCGATATCCGATATAAAAGATAAAAAGCCTTACACCGAAGCTGACGCTTCGGTGTCTGCGCAGCCCGTTGTTTTGCGAAATCCGATCCCATCGCCTACCGAACCGCAACGCCAGGCACCGCTTCTGCCGCCGGTGGTTCTGACCAGCACCACTCCGGCACCGGAGCCGACGCCCAAAGTCGCCAAACCCCGGGTATCCACCGTGCCAGCCTGGACGGCCTACAGCGCCGCCTACCACGAGCGCTACGGCGTCGATCCCGTGCGCAATGGGACCGTCAACGGCCAGCTGGCCCACCTGGTCCGTCGCCTGGGAGATGAGGCACCGGACGTGGCCCGGTATTACCTCGACCTGGAAGATGGGCTCTACCGCCGTGAGGGTCATTCCGTGGGAATGCTGCTCAAGCACTGTGAGCACCTGCGGACCCTGTGGGCCAGATCTCGCAGAGCGTTCCCCGCCGGCGAGATCAGCGCTGACGACGTGGTGGTGGCGCTATGAGTGCAACAATATCTCCTACGCTACGCGCGACCGCGGGGCGATGGAAAGGCTCAATCGTGGTGTTCTCTGCGGCCAAGTCCTTCAGCCAGAAGCATGGTCACCAGGGTGTTCAGGGAAGTGCCCTCCGCCCTGGCGCGTGCCACAAGACTTGCGTGCAGACTGCGTGGCAGGCGCTGCATCAACCGCACCGGCGCCCGGTTTTCGCCGTGCCAGGTTGGTTTGGGTATCGGTTTGCCCATGTGGATGCGCGCCGACATCCAGGCGGAAAACGCGTCCCGACCGTTCGCGATGGCCTCCTCAATGGTTTCCCCGTCGGACATGCAGCCCGGAAGATCGGGAAAGGTGATCAGGTAACCGCCGCCGTCATCCACTGTCAACGGTTCCAGCACGTGCGGATAGGCTTCAAAGGAATACGGCGGGTCCATGTGAACCACTTGAATTTCGCTCATGACAACAACTCCTTCACTTTGTCGACCAAGGCCACGAACCGCCGCACATACACCGGCTTGATTGGCCGATGCGCCGGCACGGACAGATCTTCTTCGATGCCAGGGAAGGAAAACACATGATGGCTCCCTCCCTCATTACGCCAATCTATCCGGTAATGGCTGGCCACCGCTTTGAGATCATCGATGCGCCAATCCTTGGGATTGTTGCGCATTCGGTTCAGCAGCTTGGCGTGGGTATTCATAATGGCAATAGTGTCGCATATGGCATCATGCCCAACAAGCACTGCTGCCGGTTAATGGAGCCTTTCGTACCGAAAACGTTGCTCAAGTACGGCGAGCACTTGCGGACCTTGTGGGCGCGGTTCAGAGGCAAGGCCACCACCATGGGTGAAATCGGTCCTGATGACGTGGTGATAGCGTTATGACCACCCTCACGCTCAGCCGCAGTCACCTCGACGGGGGCTTCCACCGTGCGGTCGCCCTGATTCGGGTGATCGTGCGCGCGTTCACATTCGCAAGCCTGTTTTTCTCGGTTCTGGTTGCCTTTTTGTACCTGGCGGCGCCCTCGATCTTGCGCAGCTTCGCCCGTTCCGCGGCTTTGCATCGGGGCGCGATTACGGTCTGGGCGGCGATCTTTCTGGCGCTCATGGCGATGTATCTGGCGATGACCGGGATCTCCGCCCTGGCGGATTGGCTGGATCGCCTTTGCGAGCGGTCACCCAAGGCTGAAACGGCGATCACCGCATCAGTGGCTCTGATTGTTATGGCTTTCCTGGGATTTATTGCCTACGGCGCGCTTTTTGAGAACCCAGCCAAACATCCGCCTGTCCCGGCGCGCACCGTACTCCGTGAGGCCCAGCCGTCGGGTCGGGTGCTGCTGCATTTCTGGACCCATCGAACCCCTGCGGAAGCCCGCCAGGATTCGCCACACTGGATAACCAACAACGTGGTCGGTGGCGCGAAGATCGAGCGGCTTGGACCAGGGCATTACCAGGTATGGGTGCATAAGGAGGGTGGCGCATGAATACCCAGACGAAACACATTTCGGCGAGTGACTTAGCCGAGGATATCCGGCGTCGCCATGGTCTGCCGCAGAGCAGCAACGTCGCCCTGCTGCCCGACCGGCACCCCCAGTACCGCCAGTGCGAGCGGCATGGGCGTTATCCGGCATCCCGGATCGATGCCGACTGCACCGTGCGCTACATCATGCCCGCCGACTGTCCGCGCTGCCGCACCGAGCGGCAATTGGAAACCCTTCTGGACCGCGCGGCCATTCCGCAACGCTACCAGCACTGCGATTTTGACAATTACCGGATCATCTATCCCGCCCAACGGGCCGTGGTCGATGTCTGCCGGCGCTTTGCCACGGAGTTTGCCGAAAACCGGGACGGCCGCGGGCTGATCCTGCTCGGCCCGCCCGGGACGGGTAAAAACCACTTGGCGGCGGCCATGGCGCGGGAACTGCTGGCACAGGGCCACACCGTCCTGCAAACCACCGTCTGGGAAGTGATCGACCGGATCCGGGAGACCTGGCGGCGGGAGGAGGGTCCCAGTGAGCGCGCCGTCATCAAGACCTTCGGCGCAGTGGATCTCCTGATCCTCGACGAAATCGGCAAGCAGCACGGCTCGGACAGCGAGCGGGTGAGCCTCTTTGCCGTCCTGGACAGCCGCTCCCGCGACTGCCGCCCCACGATTGTACTGAGCAACGAAACACTGGCCGGAGTGGAAAGCACTCTGGGAGCGGACGCATTCGATCGCCTTTGCCACAACGGCACGCTACTGCAATGCCAATGGCCCAGTTACAGGCGGCAGGGAGGAAAATGATCATGAAGGCTGACGGGATTTTTATCGGCTCCTGGAGCGAGTTTCTGGAGGAGAGCATCCATGAGTAGCGACACGAATAGCTTTCTGAGTGACACAGACAGAAGGGCCATGGAAAACCAGATTGGAAAGATGGGTTGGGAATTGACCGTGTTCCAGCTGTCGTTGAGCCATCTGATCCGTGATCTGATAGCGGACCCCGGGGTGTTGCGACCGGTGTCCGCCAGTGACCGCGCAAGGCTGGTGGAAAGGGTGTGTGAGAAGTTGGCGGACGATCCTCTGGATGCATCATCACTGCACAGCATGGTGAATATCCGAATGGTGCCATTTCTGATGTGCCCCGCCCCCGTAGTTGAGGGTGAGGAGATTCTTGATGTCCCGTCCGGCGCGGTAAGTCCGGCCGCCGGAGATCGCCCAGGCTCTGCCGCAGAGCCAGATACGGATGCCCCTGCGGAGCGGTTGAAGCGGTCCTTGTCCGGTTTGTGGCGGACCATGGTGATCTGCCATTGGCAAGTGTGCGTCTTGGGGTACATGGTACCTCCAAACTACCTGGAACGGCATAAGGATGACGCTAACTTTTCGGTGGAATTCCTTTCCGGCGGACCGGAAGTGATCCGTCCGGCAGATCCTGCGTTGGACGAATCAGTGGGGAGCGAAGTCGTCAAACCCGGAAACCTGGGCATCAAACATGCGGAATCCTAGCTTTTCGAGCAAGTCCTCTCCGGTTGCTATGGGTAAATATTCTATGGATAGAAAATCACGCCAATGTTTTGCGTCATATCTTAGGCTATCGCGATTAAGGCCATTGTTGATGATGACGGAAGGTCGAAGTGTGAAATCAATGATCTCCATGCTGGGTAGCGTTAACCAGGCGTGCAGGCTCAGACCAAAGGGATTCCCAACGCCTGACCTTGCCCAGGTGCTTACGTCGGCCTGTGTGAGCGGGAACCCGATAGAATCCCCCTTTTTAATGCTGCCGATGGTAAACATTGGATGCAGATTAAGGCGTTTCTTCATAATTTTTGCCAAGGCCAAGTGTATGTTGATGCACTGCGAAAAAAACACCGATGGTCCTTTGTCTTCCATGAATTTGAGGAAATATATATCCAATTGCGGCAGTACGGTTGAGGTAAGCAGCCGCGTATCGGTTTTTTCAAATTTCGGAACCGACACGCCCAGGCTCCGGGAAAACTGGACAGCTTCAAGAAAACGATCCTCGAATGTCAGGTGGGGTTTCGTTGCCATTATTCCGTATCCATGTTCGCAGGCTTTCCCGCATAGCCATCTGACCGAGTGTACCGCAGGAGGTCACCCATGAGCACGCCGCTGGAACAGATCGGCATCAAGGCCTTCGCCGCAGTGGATCTCCTGATCCTCGACGAAATCGGCAAGCAGCACGGCTCGGACAGCGAGCGGGTGAGCCTCTTTGCCGTCCTGGACAGCCGCTCCCGCGACTGCCGCCCCACGATTGTGCTGAGCAACGAAACACGGGCCGGAGTGGAAAGCACTCTGGGAGCGGCCGCATTCGATCGCCTCTGTCACCACGGCACGCTACTGCAATGCCAATGGCCCAGCTACCGGCGGCAGGGAGGGCAGCCCAGATGAACGCTGCGACTTTAAGCACTTATGACCTGAAGTGTATCGTGACGTTTTTGTTTTCCTTCGCCAGCTTTGATTGGGGATCGAGATTTCTCGCTGGTTTATTCCGACTGCATTCTCTTGAGACTTTTGCCGATACCGCAAGACCGTTTTATGGTCGGGATGTCATATTCATCAAGTCGGTTTTCTGGAGCAGCATGGACCGGCTTATAGTCATGTTTGCGACGTATTTTCTGTTTATAACGGTTTTTATATTTCGCAATGACGATTTGCCCAGTATCAGTTATATATTTATCGCATTTTTTTACGGAATTTTCCATTTTTTTGCGGAGTTGTCGTCATATCGTGAGTATACCTATTGCGAAAACCAATGTAAGAAGAATCGCCACGATGGCGAGGGCGTAAATATACCTGTTGACGGCGACGCCAGTAGCCAAAAGCTGAATGGTAATCTTGAGGAAAAAGATCGTGATCACCAGGAAGATCAAAATATAAAAGAAAACCTGAATCCAGAATTGGTGAGTATACCGGTGACTAATATCCAGGAGAATGGACATGACCACGATATATCCGATTAAGGTGTTAAAAATGTCGTTGAGTGCTGCCAGAAGGCGTTTCTCTTTTGGTGATAATGGGACGATGGGCGATTTTGTGATCCATGGCTGCATCCAACGATGGAGCCTGTCCGTGATCCATTGTTTCCACGCCATGAGCGATTTCTCCAGTTGTTTGTGGGCAACCGGCCCATGTTGCCACGGATTCGCGAGGTCTGAGTATGTATAAACCCTATTTCCCCAAGCCGGCGAGATTGAAGGGATTGCTGATCGTCCTGTCTCTGGTGGCGACACCCGCCTGGGCGGCCTGGACCTACATCGGCCCCGGCGCCCGCTCGGTGCACCTGACCCTGCCGCCTGTTGCGCCAGGTCCGGTCAGCGCCAACGCCGTACCCCCGCTCCCGGTGACCACACCACCGCCCCACGAGGGTGTCTCCCTGACCCATCTGCAGCAGCAGGGCCGGTTGAGCGGTGTCCTTGCCCATAATCTCCACGGCTGGGAGCCCAATCGCTGGGTCCCGGCCGGTCATGGCCCCTTGCGCGAGGCCGTAGGGAAACTGCTCCCGCGGCACACCATCCACGTTCACGCAGGCCTGCTGCTGCCCACGGTCTCCTGGCCCGCCGGCACCGCGTCCATCGCCCTCTATCACGTCGCCCGCAGTGCCGGCCTGCTGCTGGTGGTGACCCATCATGCTGTTTACGTCCTGGCGGGGTGAATCATGCGCATTCGCGATTTCTTCAAAAGCTCTGAACCACGGACGGCCCATCGCCGGGGTCTGCTGATGGTGCTCGGCTCACTGTTGATCGGCATCGCCATCGGCCTGCGGGTGCTGTTGACCGGTCCGATCGCCCCGTCGGGGGTGTATCACGTCACCCAGATTTATGGACAGGGCGGCTTCGCCGAGCCTCTCTATCTGCAGACCATCACGGTCCGGCGGCAGGGCCTGATCCTGGAAGGCGGTTCCGGCGGTGTCGTGACCGGCATGCACCATATCCATCACGTCAACGGCCCGCTGGTGTTGATCTGTGGCGCCCAGGATGGCGGAACCGTCCAGGCGCAGATCAGCAAAAACCATCACCGCATCCGGGTGCGGATCGGGCAATGCCTGGTGGAAGGGCGGCGGTCATGATGCCCGTCTCTTTGCCGATCACCCCCGTGCATCGCCTCTGTGTGGCGGCTGCCGCCGCCCGTTACCACGAGCCGGTTTGGTTGCTCTACGGGATCCTCGCGACGGAAGGCACCCGGCCCGGGCAGATAGTCCGGGACGGCAATGGCAGCTACGACATGGGTCCCATGGGCATTAACAGCGTTTGGCTGCCGGTCCTCGCGCGTCTCAATATCAGCCGCGCCGATGTTCTCGATGACGGTTGCCAGAATGTCGCCATCGGCGCCTGGATTCTTGCCCGCAAACTGCAGGGTCATCAGTTGCCGCAAAGCGCTTTTACTCACCCCCGCGCTTTCTGGCGGCATGTCGGGGATTACAACTCGGCGACTCCCCACTGGAACCACCAGTACCGGCAGAGTGTCGATCTGGCGGCGCAGCGGCAGTATTTCGCAGCCATGGGAGGTCACTGAGTCATGGATGACATAATACGTATATTCCGGAAGTCTGCCAGGGACGCACAGGCGATGCAGGCGTTGTTTCTAGAAAAAATGGAGTTTGCATGTCGGGGAATGGTTATCGCCAGAAACCGTATTGCGGCCAGATCCCGGGAGCGCATACGGATGGGGGAGAATATCGAGCATGTGGCGGATGCCGCCATTCATGAATATTGCGAAACATTGTCGTGGCTTGCGGACAATACGATCAAGGGCACATGCAAGGAGAATGCGTAAATGCTCACTCACCATTCAGACCTTGTTTTTGCCATCCATCAAAAACTGCAAGAGGAACTGGAAGCAATGCTGGCGGATATTCTGTCGGACGTTCCTGACGCGGTGGAGGATCGGGAAGCCTTGGCGGTGTTCCATCGGTTGAGCGCACAAGAGCGATTAGATGTCTTTAAGGTGGTAATGCACCTTGCGCATATCTCGCAGTTTGTGGGGAATTGATATGACAAACATCATGGAGTTTGGAATATGGATAGCGTGAACCGAATTCAGTCATCAACCAGCGATCAATTACTGGCGGAAAAGGCCACGAAAATAGCCGGCAGTCTGACCGTGTTAAAGCATACGCTCGATATTACAGCGCGCGCATTGGCAGCAAAAAACCTCGAATTTGCTGCATGGAGCCCTGAGATGGCCGAAAAGGCAGCGACTCTGGCGGTCCCTTCTGCTCTACAAGATGTTTTCAATCCATCATCTCACCTCCTGAATATCCTGCAAACCGGACGCGCGCCGATTCTCCTGCGGTATCTTGGCGAGGGCCCCGCTGAAGCGCTCGGTGCGGATCGCCTGCAAGCGCCGTTACCAAAAGCATTCAGAATGGTGCCGGCCGCAGACATTCTGGACAGCATCCAATGCCTTCTGACGGAGTGGCAGGCGGAGATAAACCTGTTGTCCCTGCTCTTGCCGGACCACCTGTCCATGGTGACCCGGTATCTTGAAAGTTTTGATGTGGAATTTCTTTCTAATAGCCAGACCCAATACAGTCTGGGTGGGAGCTAATCATGGCCGCCATTGATCCCGTGCAATCGACAACCAACCCGCAGGCCCGGACAGATCGCCTGCCCAATAAGCTGACCGTCGAACCCGTGGAGCTGATCGGCATCGGCATCGCCGGCTGGAAGCGGCTCTGGTGCCTGAGTTTCGGCACCAACATCATCCAGGGCGTGGTCAATATCGGCTTGGTTATCGCGGTCGTAGTACTCGCCACCCAGCCGGCCATCGTGAAATTTGTGGCGGTCAACGCCGAGGGCGGGGAAACACCCCTGATCACCACGAACAAACCCATGATGGGAGATGCCGCCGTCCTCACCTTTACCCAGCGGGCGGTGGAGGACAGTTTTTCACTCGGCTTCGCGAACTATCGCCTGGATATGCAGCGGGCGCGCAAGTTTTACAGCGACGCCGGCTGGAACGGTTATCTGGATGCCCTGCACAAGTCCCACGATCTCCTCGCTGTGCGCCGCCGCCAGCTCGACATGACGGTGGTGGTCTCCGGCCCGCCCACGGTGGTGAAGCAGGGGGTGCAGGCCAATGGCCGCTATGGCTGGATCGTGCAGATGCCGGTGCGGCTGGTCTTTGAAGGCGACGGCGAACGCAGCGCCAACGACTGGATCATGGTCATCCACCTGCAACGGCGTAGCAACCTGACCAATCCCTACGGCATCGCCATTCAGCACTTCCATATGTTGTCTGCGGCCTGAGAAGGAAAGAACCATGCAAGCACATCGACGGAATCGCCATAAAAATCTGCTCTGGGTTGCCCTGCTGGCCGCCTGGCCGCTACTCGGTCAGGCGGGCGTGATCACGAATCCCAATGCGCTGCTGACGGGATCTACCGCGGCCTCCGCTGCGCAGGGCGCTACACCTGCAGGCGGGTTTACCCCGGCGCAGAGTGGGCCAGGAAGCACCGGTAACGCTCCAACCTGGCATCAGGTGGGTGGTCAGAACGCGGCGTCCACCTCCAGCACTTCCACTCCCCCTGCCGCACCGGCAACGCCGGCACCCACCAATCCACTGGTGGTCAGCGGTACCGTGACCACTCCCGCACAGAACGGCGGAGCCAACGGGGTCGAGTACGTCAATACCGGTCACGGTCAGGTCATGGCGCTGCCGCCCCTGCCCACGGTGGACGCCCTGCATCAGGCCATGCGCGCAAAGCGCCCGCTGAATCCCGGACAGGTCCGCTGGGTGCGCCGGAGCATCGCCATCAGCCAGCAGGCCGCCCAGGCGCCCCTGTCCGCCGTGACGCCGCGCCTGGTCGGGGTCACGGTGCATCTGGATTCCGGTTCCCCGCCCGCGGTCGCCCTGCATGCGGGTTACGTCACCACCCTGAATTTCGTGGACGCCTACGGGCATCCCTGGCCAGTGACCCATGTCGCCGCCGATGTGCACGATGTCTCGGCCCAGTACGCCGGGGACAGTGTGGCCCTGAGCGTGATCGCGCCCTATGCGGACAGCAATCTCGCGGTCTGGCTGCAGGGGGAGCCGCAACCGGTGCTGCTGTCTCTGGTGCCCGCGCACGGGGTGGCGGATTACGCCGTCCATGTGCGGGTGGACGCCCTGGAGCCGGGCCTGCCGCCGCCGGTCGGGGGCGGGAATGCGACGGGCGGCTATACCAACGTCCTGCTGTCCCTCACCCAGGACATTCCCCCGGCGGGCGCGCAGCCTCTGACGATCGCCGGCCAGCCGCCGCGCACCGGCGCCTGGCTCTGGCGGGGTCCCCATGGTCCGCGTCTGTTGTTGCGGGTGCCGCACCCGGTCCTCGCGCCCGCCTGGGTATCCCGGATGGATGGCGCGGCCGGCGTCCGTGCCTACGTTTTGCCTGATGTACCAGCGGTCACGGTGAGTGTCGCGGGCCAGCCCGAGACTTTGAACCTGTCCCGCCTGCCGGGAGTGGGAGGACATCATGGCTGACAAAATCATGAATCAGGGTGTGGCACCCGATCGTACTGATCCATCCTCCTCTACCGGAGATCAGATTCCGGCGGCGGGTGCGGAGCAGACCACTTCCAATGCACCGGATACGGGAAGTGCGCCGGGCACTGGGAATCCCCCATTACCCCGCAGGCAGGGCGCGCTGAGCCGGATACTGAGCAATCCCCATCAGCGCCCGCTGGTCGTCGGTGCGGCCACTTTGGGGGTGGGGGTGATCGCCGCGGCGGTCATTCTGCTGATGCCCGCGCACCACAGCGAGATCAGCCAGGCCGGACAGGCGGCGCAGATGCACCCGGTTCCGGGTGGTTCCGGCAGTCCGCGCTACGAGGCGCAACTGGCGGCCTACAACGCCGAACAGGCGAAACGGGCTGCCGAGCAGCATCAAAGCGAGCTGCCGACCCTGGGGCAACTGCACAAGGTGCATCCCGTCAAACAGCCGCCGAAACCGCAGCAGCCCGTCTACCATCCAGCACAACCCATGCCCGTGCGCTACGGTCCCAATCCCAACGGCAAGGCCATTGCAGCCGAAATCGGCGCCTTGATGGCCGAAAACACGGCGGCCACGGTATCGGCTTACCAGATCCTGCCCAATCCTCTACTCAAGGTACGCGCCCAGGCCGCGCCGCAAAACGGTTCAGCGGAAACCCGGTCCTATACGCCGCCGGCCCATATACTTGCCAACACCGGACATATCAGCTTCGCGGTGCTCGATACGGCCATCAAATCCACCGAACCCGGACCAGTGCTGGCGACCATCGAAACGGGCCGTTTCGCGGGCGCGCGCCTGCTGGGGGGATTCGCGCGGGTGCATGACCGGGTGCTGGTCAAATTCAGCACCATGAACTGGCAGCATCGCACCATTCCCATAACGGCCACGGCGATCACCCTGGCGACGGCGCGCACGGCGCTGGCGACCTCCGTCAACCGCCATACCCTTTACCGCTACGGCTGGCTCATTGGCGCCTCCCTCCTGCAGGGCGTCAATGACGCGATGGCCTATGCCAACACCAACACGTATCTGACCGGCTCCGGTCTGGGCGTGATCACGCATCAGCTGAGCAATGGACAGCTCGCCATGTCCGCCATCGGCAATGTCGGGCAGACGCTCACGCCGATCATGGCCCAGCGTTTCAACACGCCGCCCACGGTACGGGTGCGCTCGGGCACGGGCATCGGGGTGCTCTTCATGGCGCCGGTCAAGGCGCCGGGGAGGGCTGGATGAACGCGGAATGCGCTGTGCACCCCATCGACCACCTGGCGGAGCGGGCCCGTGCGGGTGAGGCCCGTGCCGCCGCCGCGCTGATGAAGGCCATGCGGCCCTACAGCGGCCATATCCGCCGTCTGGCCCTGGCGCTGCGGATCGATCCCGACGAGGCTATGGGCCTGCTGGGACTCGCCATCACCCTGGCCTTGCGCAACTGGGATCCGGCGCGGGGCCACTTCGCCACCTGGACGCTGTGGCAGGCGCGGGGGCTGCTTTCGGCGCAGCGTCCGGCGCCGCCCATGGAGTCCTGGGAGGCACTCTGCGAACACCAGGACCCGGTCACCGGCGAGGAAGACGACGCCGAGGAGCACTCCCCGGAAAGGGAACTCGCCCGCCGGATTCTCGACGAGACGCCGGAGTTTCTGCGGGGCTGGCTGCAGATACGGATACTGCGGGACCACTCGCAACATCAGGCCGCCGAGACATTGGGGCTGTCGCACCGCCAGGCGATGCAGATGGATGCCCATCTGCGGCGGTATTTTCAACGCTGGGAAAAGGCACAGGTGACGGTATGAGGGCTTCACGATTTTTCAGGCTGCCCATGTTGAAATTAAAAATCCTTCGCCCTAAAAACAAGCGTGATGCACGGTTGGATGCCATCAATATGCAATTGTTTCTGGTGCGATCAGATTTGCATGACATTCTCAGGGTGATTGCGGAAGGGGAAATTCCCAGTCGCAACTTTTATTGCGCGGTGAAAGGTTGGTTACGGCCCAGGCATTGCGTGAAAAATGCTGCATTCTCAAAAACAGTCCATATGCTGGTGACGTTCGTCTCCAACTGCAAATGCTGGAGAGCCCGTCATTTGTTGGGTATGTGGTTGCGGATAAGGACCCTTACTCCACTGCGGCAGATGAGGGGTCAGCCGGGTTGCCAAAGGGCGTAGCGAAAGTAGGGCGCGTGGAGAATGAACGTGATGCGCAGATGGATAACATTAACGCGCAGTTGTCCCTGTTGCGGACAGAGCTGCACCACGTTCTCAGGTTCATGGTTGAGGGAAGTTCCGGATTGCGCTTTCTGTCAGATGGAGAGCGGAAGGCCAGAGCAAAAGAGCTGCGTGAAAGAAACGGGGGATTACAAAACAGTCGATGTGCCGCCCTTCATCCGGAATTACAATTAAAGTAGAGTCCGTCATTTGTTTCTTTGGGGGATATGGACAAGGGCCATCTGGATCAGGTTTAGCCGCTACAGGAGATCGTATCCGACAGTGATGGGGGATGGATGAGCGGTGATGTTTTGGAGAACCGTAATGATTTATACATACATAATACTGGTTAGCTTAATCATTGTGGCAGAACAAATATACTTTAACATTTTCCATGATCGAATCGTCTTTTCGATATTTTCTCTTTTGTCGGTTTTTTCGCTGGCTTTTGCTTTTAGAAATTTAATTGGCGAAGGATATGGGCATGAGTATCTAAATGTGGTGCTTGCTGTGGTGACAATGTTTGTTTTTATTAAAGCCTTGCTAACGTCTGTCATAAAGAAACATAAAAGCAAAAACGGAATCGGTGATATTAAATAAATACATAACAGTGAGCCGTAAAAAACACAAATGGCAAAAGTTGATAATGCATGGTTCGTTTATAACATCAAAGACTGGAGATGCATAGCGGCCAGTAAGGGAGATGGCAGTTGTTCTTGGCGCTGGCGGATGGATCCACGCATGGTTATGCGATGGCGTTTGTAACACTCGTGAAGATCAAGGTGGCGATATGAATGAACGGAGCAAATTCTTTCTGTTTGTCGGGGTGTTCGGCGCGGGCGTCATCGCCCTGCTGGTGGGCGCCTACTACTGGGATTTCGCGCCCAAGGCGGCCAAACCCGCCGGGGATAGTTTCGTGGCGGCGCAGGGTCCGGGTTCGACCCCGGCACTGCCCATTGCGCAACGGCCCGCGCCACCGGCGGCTGCCGCCGTGCCCGGCGGGTCGTCCAGCGCGCGGTGGCCCACTGCGGCGGCATCGGTGGCGACTCCACCGGTGTCTCCCGCGCGGCAGGGGGCCTCCGCGGCAAAGTCCACGGCACAAACACAGTCCGCAACCCCCACCCCCGGCACCCGCGAAAAGGTGGACCAGCAGCTGCGCGCCCTCCGCCAGGACCTGCAGATACTCACCGCGGAGCAAAGCCGATTGGACCGACGGCTCCTGCATCGGCAGGCGGCGCATTACCCGATAACGGCGGCATCCACGCCCATTACCGGCAACGCCCGGCAACAGTCTCTGCCGGGCTGGTCGGTGGAATCCATTGGCGCCGGACAGGCCTGGATTCAGGGACCCTCCGGCAATACCCACGTGGTGCAGGCGGGGGCGACGCTGGACGGATTCAAGGTGCTGGCCGTTGATCCTGACCAGGTGGTGACGACCCGTGGCCGGATCAGATACTGAAGCCGGAGACACATCATGACCGCCATCGAAATGATCACCCAGGCGGCGAGCCAATTGGGGCCGTTCTTCGTTCTGACCGTGGGAATGTGCTTTCTGATCGGGCTCTACTATGCCGCCGACAGCGTGTTCCTGCTCTGGCGGACCAGCCAGGACCCGCGCATTCACAAGAGCCGGATCCTCATCACGGCGGCCACCGGCGCCTGTCTCATGGCCCTGCCGGTCTTCACTTTCCATATGGTGGGGACCTTCTTCACCCAGGGGCAGCCCTCACCTCTGGCCTACACCGGTCCGGGCGGGCAGCAAATGACCCTGGCGGTGGAAGGCATCGAGAACTTCGTGCAGCTCATCGGCTGGATCGCCATCGCGCGGGGGCTGGTGATCCTCAAGCGGGTGGGGGACGGCACCACCCGGGAGACTTCGGACAAGGCGTTCGTGCATATCATCGGCGGCGCGGTCGCGGCCAACGTGGTCGGTGGCGCCATCCTCTTTGCCCATACCTTTGGCCTGACGTTGCCGATTTGAGGGGGCCATGTGGAAAAAGGTGATGGTGGTACGGATTCGCGCAGACCGGAGGCAACCCCGGGATGAAACCGTCCAGTGATGGATTCGATATGGAAAGTAACGCTACAGATCAGCCGATGACCCAAACCGTCTGGCGTTTTGGGGATAGCGAGGCGATCGTCGAGATTATGCCGGATGGCATGGTGCTGGTCAACGGATCGCCCGTCGAACCGATTGAGACAACAAAGGCACGGTTAAGCCTGCCGGAAACTCCTCTCGACACGACGTCAACTATCCATCACGAAGCGGAGGACGAATAAATGCTCTACATGGAACCACAGGCCGGTGTCGCACCGATCATCCAGCTTATCGACTCGGCCCGCCATCATCTGACCATCGACGGTTATCTGGTCGATGACGGAGCGATTTTGCGCGCCATAGCCCAGGCCCATGCGCGGGGTGTGAACGTGCAGGTGATGATCTCCGGTAAGCCCTATGGCCTGCCTGCCGCCCAGGTGCGACACGAGGGTACCGGCCTATGCACGTCAGGCGCTCGTGGTCTCTCCCGGCGCCGAGGCGAAAATTCTTGGGGTGCTGCGGCAGCCTGGGACGGTCACGATCGAGGCCGAGGAACTGGGTTACTGCCCGCCAATATCGACGCATCGGATCGCCGCCATGTCGAGACGCTGGGGCATTACGGCGTACAGGTGCGATTGCTGCCGGTGAAACCTCATTATCTTTACACCAAAGCTTTTTGTGCCGCAAATGAATGTTTCATCGGCTCGGTCAATCTGTCGGACGTCAGTTTCAACGATAACCGGGAACTAGGCCTGTTATTGGATGGCCGGGATGTGGGCATTCTGGAACGCCAGTTTGATCATGACTGGGCGATTGCGGACTGAGGGGAAGAATTATGTATGCAGTGTATAATTTGTGGGCAATATATTCCGATGACAAAGGTGGATTCCTGACCGGCGAAGGGAATGTGATAAGACCGGAGGATAAGGAAAACCGAGTGCCTCTGATTTTCGCGTCCAGGATAGATGCCACTCAAGCAGCACGGGGGTTTTGTAACATTATGGATGTGCGTGCAATAGAAGTCTATATGTCAACATTTGCCAAGGAAGTCTAGCCGTTCTAGTGATGACTTTATAAGATTTCTTATTGCTCTTGACAATCTCGTTTTAGGACGAAACTCATTCCGGCTATAGGCGGACACAAATCCAGTCAGCGAGAATAGTGCTAAATCAAATTCTTTTTGTTTTACGTTTAGTGTTCCGCTCTTTATTTTGTTGAGCGCTGATGGAAAAGAGATAATCGCTGCTATAGCCGAAACAGCGATACCGGCTGTTATTATGATCGGTTTTATTGTTTCGATAAGTTCGTCAATTGATGTCATATAAGTTCGTGGTCTGTCGCCCAGGGCTTGTTATTCTCAAGCGCGTCGGGGGTTGCGGAACGGTCAAGCGGCGTCTTCGATGCGTATCTCGATGCGCAGTCCTGCCGCCGAAGCCATGTTGACCAGCGCATCCAAGCCGAACAAGCCGATCTTCCCACGCGTCAGGTCCGAGATGCGCGGCTGAGTCACGCCAAATAGCTTTGCGGCCTGGGCCTGACTGAGGCCTGCGCGGTCGATGTGGTCCTTCAGCGCCATCATCAGCGCCGAGCGGAGTTTCATGTTCTCCGCCTCCTCGGGCGTGTCCTCGATGGCATCCCATACGCTGTCAAACGGTTCGCTGCTCATAGTCCCAACTCCTTCACCAAATCACGATAGCGCTTCGTCGCCAAGTCCAGATCCGCCTTGCTGGTCCTCTGCACCTTCTTCTGGAAGCAGTGCAAGACGTAGATGGCATCCGCGAACTTCGCTACGTAGATCACCCGGAAGCCACCAGAGGCATCCCAAATCCGAATCTCCCGAACTCCTTGCCCAACGGTGGGCATCGGTTTCCAGTCGTCGGGTTCCCGGCCATGCTGCACCTGGTCGAGTTGGTAGCCTGCCTCCCGTCGCACGGAAGCGGGAAACTCCCGCAGATCATCCAGGGCGCTACCCTGGAACTTGACCGGTTTAGGTGTGCTCATGGAGTAAGTATACAAGGTTTTGTATAACCATGACTACTGACGAGGCTCTGCCTCACGCAGGCCACCCGGAAACCATCATTCCTCCCGGAAATTCCGGTCAGTTCCCGGCCCTTTGTTTGCAGGATGCCCGGAGCCGGAAAACTCCTGCCTCTGCCTCGCCCTCCCACACTTCTCCACCGGGTGCTCCCCAGATTTTGGGGATATCTCCGCCTGGCCCCTTCGCTTCCTGTCCGACGAAGACCGGATTTCCCTGCGCCCTATAACCTCGATGCGGGGGCAGTCCCCGTCTCTTTGCGCAAGGAGCAAGTCATGCAATCTGAAGTGGATGTTATCAACCCCGCAGTCCCTGCCGAAGCTACCGCCGCCGAATTGGCCGATGCACCGGTCACCTCTGGCTCAACCCCCTCCACCCGTCGCCGTCGCTGGCTCTTTGTGGCCGGTACGGCGATCGTGGCCCTCGCCGTCGCTTCGGACGCTTTCGCGTATTCGGGCGTGGGCAACATGGCCAATAACGCCTCCGGCATCATCCAGTCTGTCGTTAATCTGGTTCTGGGCGGCACCTTCGTCACCGGCCTTGGCTTCGGCGCTAATTCCGGCCTGAAAGCCTGGGAGGCGCACAAGCAGCACGGACAGGGACAGGCCCGCTGGAGTCATGTCGCCACCCTCGCTGCTGTTTCCGCCGGCCTTATGGGGCTCCCGGCGCTCGCCTATCACTATGAGGGCACCATCTTCCACAGCAACACGGGGGTACAGGTGCAGCAGATCCAGATGAGCGGCCCGTACGGCTGAGGCGGATATGGCCTTAGCGAATCTCGCCGATCTGGTAGCCGTCCACTCGCCGCAGGACGCCCATACCTTCGCGACCGGAGACGGGGCGCTGGTGAGCCTCTTCCGGGTGGATGGCCTGACCCGGGTCTACGGTCGGCCCGAGGGAAGGCTCAGCCCGGAGCTGCTAAAGCGGCTGTTCGCAGCACTCCCCAGTTTCTTCCAAAGTCCCGGCCATCGCCTGCAGTGGACCCTGGCGCGGGATCCGGACTGGGCGGATATGGCCGTGGAAGCCCACTTCGCCGCCCTCGATGCCCAGGCCAAACGCCTGGGGTTTCGCAGCGAGGGTTTCACCACCGGCGCGCCGGTGGACCGTCTCAAAGCACACTTCCTGCCGGAACGCAGCGTCCTCGCCCTGTGGACCGAGCCCAACATCCTGAGTGCCACGGACCTCAAGCAGGAGCGTAAGGGACTCAACCGCGCTCTGGAGGGCGTGACCTGGGGTCCCTGGCAGGTCCTCGATCCGGGCCTCGGCCTGCGCGGGTTGATCCCCATCCACGAAGCCGCCTGCGAAACCTTGCTGGAGGCCTTGGGTCCGGGTGCGCATCGGGTGGGTCTGCGCCTCGTGCGCCTCAAGACCCGCGAGGCCCTCGCCGCCTGGCGGCAGATCCTTGATCCCTCGCGCGGGCAGGGCGCCCTCTTCGATGTGGAGCATCCGCCGCTCATGACCGATCCATTCGGTCCCGCGCTGCCGAAGATCGCCCGTCAGGTCCTGCCGGCCTATACCACCGTGGGCGACGGGGAGACCATCGCCGCCGGCGGTCTCTATTACCGGGTCCTGTCCATGGGCATGGGACCCGCGCGTATGGTGGACTTCGGCGATCTTTTCGCGCGCCTGCCGCGGGACCTGCCCTGGCGCTATACGGTGACCCTGACCGCCGATACCGGCTCCGGCTGGCTCAAATCCTTCCTCGCAGGGCTCTTGAGCTGGTCCAACGCCGTCAACCACGGCATCACCCGGGCCCGCGCGCGCATCCAGAAAAAGGCCCTGCTGGGAGATCCCGCCTGTTTGATGCAAATACTCGCCTGCACCTGGGGCAGGACTCCGGAAGAGGCGGGGCAGAACGCCCGCCGTCTCGCCCAGCGTTTTGAGAGCTGGGGCAACACTGTCGTTGAAGAAGTCTTTGGCGACCCCGTCCCCGACTGGATTACGCTCGCGCCCGGCCTGCGCCCCAAGGGTAATGCCCGCTGGCACGGTCTCAACCTCTCCGACGCCTGCGCCTTCGTGCCGGTCGCCTCCCAGGCGTCGCCTTGGTACGGCGCTCCGCTGCTCCTGCGCGGCCCGCAGGGACAGGTCCTGCCGCTCGCTATCGGTTCGAGCCGGCAGAAGAACTTCAACATCGCCATTTTCGCCGCCACCCGTTCCGGCAAAAGCGTGCTGTTGGCACTATTATTGATCCTGGCCCACCTCCTCGAACCCGGCAAAGTGCGCCTGCCGCGCTTCGCCTTTCTGGATGTGGGCTACGGCGGCATGGGCGCTGGCCAGTTCCTGCGCGAACTGCTGGGCAATCGCGCGGACCTGGTGCAGACCCACCGCCTGCGCAATGCGCCCGAATACGCCATCAACCCCTTCGACACCCTGCTCGGCCAGCGCGAACCTCTGGCCCTACACCGGGCCTTTCTCATCGACTTCCTGACCCTGGTCTGCACCCCCATGGGCCGGACCGAGGCGCCGGAGCATGTCTATGAGATGGCGGCGGGCCTCATCGATGCCGCCTATCCCTTTTATTCCGACCAGCCCCCTGAAGGCCAGCCCAAGCGCTGGAACCCGGGCCAGCCGGGCATGTCCGCCGTCGATGCGGTCGTGGAAAAAGCCGTTGCCAGCGGAGATCTCCCGCCCGCCCCCAGCTGGTGGCAGGTGGTGGATCATCTCTTTGCCCGGGGAGACACCAGCGCCGCCCACGCCGCCCAGCGCTTTGCGGTCCCGCTGCTCTCCGACCTGCCGGAAATCGCCAATGTCGCCGGCGAGCGTTTCGCGGCCTTTCACAAGATTTCCGTGGGCGGCAAGGACGGCCTGTCGGTCTTCGACTTCATGATGCACCTGATCACCCAGGCGCAGGCCCAGTATCCGGTGATCGCCGCGCCCACGGCCTTCAATCTCGGGGCCGCCCGCGGGGTGATCCTGGATCTCAATGAAGTGACCGCAGGGCAGGGGGGCGATGCGGATAAAAGAACCAGCATCTTCTATCTGCTCGCCCGCTGGGTGACGACGGGCCAGTGGTTCGTGCACACCGACGATCTGGTCCATGTCCCGGAGAGCTACCGCGCCTTTCACACGGAACGCATCCGCGAAATCCTCGAGGATCCCAAGTTCGCCATCTACGACGAATTTCACCGCACCAACGGATCGGTTCCGGCCCGCCGGGTGGTGGACCGCGACGCCCGGGAGGGCGGCAAGTTCAACATCCGGCTCGCCATCGCGAGTCAGGTGCCGACCGACTTCGACCGGGAGTTCCTCGAAGAACACGTGGCCACCCGCTTCATCCTCTCGGCACCGGAGAACACCCGGCAGCTCGCGGAGACCTTCGGGCTCAATGCCGAAGAGGAGCGTCTGCTGAAGGAGCTCAACGGTCCCGGTCCCCACGGCTCCCCCATCCTGGCCCTGCTTGATACCCGGGAAGGGCCGTACCGGCTCTTCTGCAGCGATCCGGTACCCCTGGAATGGCTCTGGGCCTTCAACACCACCTCCGAGGACCGGGCCGTGTATCAGCGCCTTATCCAGCAGATGCCGGCAGCCGAAGCCCGGGCGCTGGCTGCGGCGCGTTTCGGGGCCTCGGCCAAATCCCTCATCGAGGATCTCGCCCGCAGCAACCTGCAAGCACAAAGCAGCGATGGCGCGACCGAGGCGGCCGCCGGGCAACTGGCGCAATCGGTGCTCGCGGAATGGCACCGCGACTGGGTGCTGCGGGCGCTGGAGAGTCTGGGATACCGCACGAAAGAGGGAGAAGCGGCATGAACGGACTGGCACGGTTATGCCATGGAAAGGAGGATCTTATGGTGACCCGGGATAATGTGCGTAATGGAAAAGACAACCCCGAATGGGACTTCACACGGACACGCTGCTGGCAGAGGGGCAAATGGTTTCACCTGGCCGGATGGCTGATGTGGGTGCCCATTCTGGTGTTCACGCTGGGCGCCTGCACGAAGCCACCACTTTTCGTATTAACAACGTCTGCCGAAAATGCCAACGATGTCATCCTTGTGGGATCAGGGATGGTGTTGGTCGCCCTGACGCTGCTGTTTCTCCCGATTGTTTTCTGTAATCGCCCAGAAAAAGAAATGAATAGCGAGCGAGAAGATGGATAGAACGATGAGATCAAACCCAGCCAATTTGCTTTGCGGCCCAAGGACTGTAAAAAACATACCCGTCCAAAACCAGATGGCCGAAACAGTTCCCGGGGTTCATCGCGCATCGTCAAGCGCGACTTTTTGCCACTTGTTAGCGCTCAATAAACAAAAAAGTCCTGCAATGAGAATCGTCGAAACGATGGGGACGCCCAACACCCAGCCAATGTTGAATAAGGAAGCAAAAAAATCCCCCCCATCCTACCGTGAGATTTTACCATGACCAACCCCTCCCGAGAAGACGAAAAAGTCGTGCAATGGCTGCTGGAGCGCTGGCAGGAGAGGGATGTGCCGCCCTGGCGCAAGCCCTGGACGCCACCGCCCTGGCCGACAATGCCGCACAATCCCTTCACGAAGTCGGTGTATCACGGCGGCAATGCCATCCTGCTGCATCTGGCGGGGGTCGCGTATGATTCGCCCCTCTACGCCACCTACAAACAGATTCAGGACCAGGGCGGGCAGGTCCGCCGGGGCGAGCACGGCGTGCCCATCATCGTCTGGAAGGAATGGACGCCATCGGCACCGCAGGAGGGTTCCAGCAAACCACTCGGACCCGAAGACCGGGTGCCCGGCGTGGATCCCCGGCTCGCCCAGAGCGTGGAGCAGGGCAATGGCATGGCCGAGCCACGCCGCCGGGGCTTCGCCAAGGTCTACCGGGTCTTCAATCTCGCCCAGACCGATGGTCTCGAAGCCCTGCTGAACCAGGCCGCCCCCGAAGCGGCCTGGGATCACAATGTCGCGGGCAGGCTCTTCCTCGAACGTCTGCGGGAGATCGGCGTCCGGGTGGAGCAGGGGCTGGGAGATCGCGCTTACTGCCAGCCGGGAGAAGGCCGGATAGTGATGCCCGCCGAGGGGCGTTTTGCGACCCCGTCCGCCTATTACGGTACGCTCCTGCACGAAGCCATCCACAGCAGCAAAAACACCCTGCAGCGTCCGGACTGGTATGCGGCCAGGGGCATGGATCCCGACCAGGCCTATGCCGCAGAGGAACTGGTGGCGGAGCTCGGCATGCTGCTGCTGGCGCGCCGGCTCAATGTGCCCATCGCCCCCGAGGATGCGGAACAGACGGCGAGCTACCTGAAGGGCTGGACCCTGCGCGCGGCCGTGGAGGAGAACCCCAGGCTGCTCTACCAGACCGCGCGCCTCGCCCAGGCGGCGGTGGATCATCTGGCCGCGCCGGAGTTCGTGCTAGAGCTCGAAGCGCTCCAGAAAGTGCAGAAAACCGGGCCAGGGCAGACCCAGACGCCGCCCGGCAGTCTCCGGGAACCTGCGCCCCAAGCACCGGAATTTCCGCGTCTGTCCATCGACATCGATGCCGGCGAGCGGTACACCTTCCACGGCGACGCCGGTCACGGCTGGCTGGAAGTACCCCGATCCGACCTGAAAGCTTTGGACATCGATGGTCTGATCAATGTCTTCTCGTACCAGAAAGGAAACCGGGTCTTTCTCGAAGAAGACCGGGATGCCCTGCTGTTCCATCGCGCTTTGGAAAAAGTGCTCGGCAGGGACCTGAAACCCGAGGACTTCAGCCGGGATGTGTTCGATGGGGACGAATTCCCCATTCGCGGTTATGACCGGTATTTTGCCCCGGATCGGGGTCTGGAAGCGGAAGGCCCGGCGGTGTCCCGCGGCGATTATGTGCGGTACCGGGACGAGACCGGTACAGAGCGCGAAGCCGTCGTGCTCGACCCCGCCCATCCCGGCGAAGCGACGCGGCTGAGGCGCATCTACCGGAGGCCGGAAGGCGCCCCGGGCATGGACGGGGCGGACCACATTGCGCCCACGGTGCTGCCGGAGCAGATGTTGGAGCACATCCCGGGAGCCGTCCAACCCGGGCCGGATCTGGACGCCGCCGATCCGCGGACCGATGCCTACCGACGGACGATGGGCATGGACGATTCGCGCGCACGGGCCGAGCATGCCGTGCTCACCGCAGTCGAAACCGCGCGCGGCGTATCTACGCGGCCCCTGCCAGCTCCCGATGAGCAAACCAAGGAAATCCACCACAAGGTCGTCCTCACCCATCGCACCGATCTGGCGAACTACGTGCGTCAGGAACCCATCGACCCGGACAAGCCGATCCTGGAAATTCAGGCGCATCCCCGCCAGCGCATTTCCGGGGTGCTGCGGGATTACGAGAAGTACGCCGTGCTGCTGGATACCCGGGAATTCGGCCCGGTCAGCGTCGAGATCGGCAAGAGTTTCCTGGCGGATTCGTTGGGCGATGATTATCTGCGCAAGTCCATGGGGAAACCGGTGGACGTGTCGATCAGTGGTGATGGACGGGTATTGAGCATCCATAACCCGGAACTGGGTGTTACCCCCGCGAAGGACATTTTTGCATCCCCCGCAATTCCCTTTGGCCTGATGCCGTACAGAAACATGGAACAGAAAGGTGCGGGGCAGATCACCGGAAGGCTGACCCACATCCACGACACGAACGTGCTGGAAATCCAGAGCGCAGGGCAACCCCTGCTGGTCTCCGGTCGCGAGCCGGATGCCCGCCACCAGGCGGAAATCCGCAAGATGCAAGGGCATATCGTGACGGTATCTCCTGGGTCCGAGGGAAACTTGCAGGTAACCGATTCGGGCCCTGAACGCGCCCTCCGGCCGCAAGCTTCCGCTCATCGTGGGCGGCGGCCATGAGTACGGACATGGATACCCGGCTGGCAGACCTTGCCCTGCGCATGGCGACGGTATTCAGCACGCCGTCGGAAGCAGCGGATGATGTCCGCGCGCCCCTGCACCCTGCCGACAGCCTGCTGGGAGAAGACCTGCCGCAACTGGCCCAGGCCATGCTGGCTCTCGCCCTGCGCATGCTGGATCCGCTGCTCGCGGCCTTGCGGCACCTCGCGGCGGGTACGCCGGAAGCGGGCGTGCTGGAACATCTCTCCGGTGCCACAGGGCGAGGCTTCGACAGTGCAGCGGTCCGCATCGAATCACAAGACGGTCGCCTCGCTGTACAGGGCTGCAACACGCTGCCGTCGGCTTTTCTGCCCTGGATCGCCAGCAATCTGGTGGGCGCGGGCGCGCTTCTGGTTCCGCATCCCTTTTCCGACCCCGAGAGCCTGCGCCGGCACATCGGCGAGACCCTGCTGCGCATCGAGCGCCTGACGGTCCCACATACAATAGAACAGCCCATCACTCCGGAGCCGCGGGAAACGGTGCGGACGGGACCATCCGGGGAGATCACACCAGCGGTCACCGAGGCATACGTCCCGGCAACGGCGGCACCGGAGTCCGCTGAAGTACCGGCGCCGAGTTCGGGTGTCGGACCGGAATCCGCCCGTGTCCTGACAGACCGTGTCCGGACGGATCCCCACGCACCTAAACGTTAGGAGTTATCCATGGCTTTCTGGAAAAAAGCGGGGTATGTCGCCGGTGTCGCCTCTGGTATTCTGCCGGTGGTCTGGATGGGCCGGTTTACCTGGCGGGCGAGCCGGGCCATGGTGCCGCCCCTGCATCTGGGCGATCTGCCGGGCGCAGGGGCGCCGGACGCCGCCGAACAGGCGGCGGCGCGTTTCGCGCAATCGGTGGCGGCCCAAAGACTGACGCCCGCCGATCTCGAACGCGCCCAGCGCCGCGCCCAATGGCGCATGCACCTCTCGGCCCTGTGTGCCGCGGCCTTGCTGGTCTACGGCGCCTATCACCCGGCCGCCTGGACCTTTCTGCCCCTCTGTCTGCTCTCCTGGATCTACGGGCGCTACCAGAGTGTCTGCATCGCGCGCAATGAACTGCCCCTGTTCCGCTCCTGGCTGATCCGCCCGTTCCGCCGCTTCCGGTGGTGGAGGCATTCCGGTGAATGACCGCGGCGCACAGGATACAGGTTCGGACATCCCAGGCTTCGTCGTCGCCGGGATCGCTTTGGCGGTCCTTGCCGTGCTGGCCTGGCTGCTGGGCCACACCGCGCTGGTCAGTCTGTGGTTGTGGCTCAAATCGGGAGAAATCGCTGCAATCCGCTTTTTCGACCTTTCGGATCCTGCCCGCTTCCGGCATCTGGCCCACGCGCTGGCTACTGTCCGGGCGGAACATCTGCAGGCCCGCGTCCGCCTCGCGACGGTATCCGCGGTCAATCAACGGATTGGCCGGTATATCGGTCCCGTTTGCGCGCTGCCCATCCTGATTTTTGCCTTCATCGTCTTCCGTGCGCGCCAGAAGCGCCTGCGGGGATTTACCACGGAAGAGGTGGTGGAAGCCATCCAGGAGCGCTACCCCTGGGGGCGGTACTGGAATCTCGGCATCCACACCATGGACCCCCACAGCGGACCCTTTGCACTGGCCCTGCGGCCCTGGGATCTCGCCCGGCAACTGGACGCCGCCCGCTGGGAGCCGGAGGGTAGCGATCATCTCGTCATCCGGCCGGAGCGATTCGCGGCCTATTACACGGAGCAGCTGGGCAGTGATGATCTGCGCCATCTGCATCCGGCGGTGGCCGCGCTGGTGTATGCCATCCTGCCGCAGGTGACCGGCGATGGGAAAACCACCTATGCCCGCCTCGCGCATCTGACCCGACGGGCCACCGATGACCGCAAGGATCCCCTGCGCGGGGTGCGGGAGATGACCGCGAAAGACATTCCCTGGACGCCGACTGCGGAAGAATCTGCTGCCTGGCGGGAGATCGCCGGGAATCACCATTACGCCCGCATCCAGGTCCTCGCCTTGGTGGCGCGAGCGTGCGAGAGCGGACTTTTGCCGCCGGTCTGGATGCTCTGGCTCAAGGGGGTGGATCGCGACCTGTACTACGCCATCCAGAGTCTTGGTAACGGTGGCGGCATGGCCTTCGTCGAGGGCGCGGGGATTCTCGCCCACTACCGGGCAGAAAAGGCGGCGGGCAGGGCGCTGGTCACGCCGCAGATCGAGGACGCCGTGGCCGGCATCGAGGCGGCACTGAAACAGGTACGTGGATGAACCGCGCGCCCTCCGTCGATACCCGCACCGTCAGTCAGGACACCCGGCCCTTCGGGCAGCGTTTTCGGCAATTCGCCCAGGATGCGGGATTTCTGACCCTGTTTATCCTCGCTGGACTTTGCGCGATGCCGCCCCTCGATGCCTGGGCGGACCTGATCCTGCCGGTGGCCACCCTGTACTTTTTGATCCTCCTGCATACCGTCCGCCACAACGGCTGGCCCTTGCGCGCCCCTTGTTTTGCGGGCACCTGGGACCCCAAGGATCTCGACGAGCGGGGACGTCCACAGCCCGCCAACGGTATCTATCTCGCGGGTTTCGACCGGGAGACGGGAGCCGCCGTCTGGCTGAACAACGTGGACCTGCGCG
This sequence comes from Acidithiobacillus ferriphilus, assembly GCF_028215975.1. Taxonomy (NCBI): domain Bacteria; kingdom Pseudomonadati; phylum Pseudomonadota; class Acidithiobacillia; order Acidithiobacillales; family Acidithiobacillaceae; genus Acidithiobacillus; species Acidithiobacillus ferriphilus. Next base: position 1,596,816 of record NZ_CP116458.1, on the reverse strand, counting down.
CGGATCTCTACATCCTGGGGGCGGTCGGCGGCGGCAAGACCGAAGCCCTGATGGCGGCGATCTTCAATGCCTGCATGCTGGGCACGGGAGCGGCCACCGGCGACGGCAAGGGCGAGGTTGCCACCTGGGAACAGATCTACGGCATCCTGCGCCGCTTCGGGCGAGAGGACGACGTTTTTCTGCTCTCCTACGTCACTGGTGGGCGGGACATCTACGGCGCCATTCCCGAGCGGCGCCTGTCCAATACCGACAATCCGCTGGCCCTCTGGGATTCGTCCTCGCTGTCCGAGCTCCTGATGCAGCTCCTGGACAAGGGTTCGGTGACGGATCCCTTCTGGATCGGGCGGGCGGAGAGCTACATCCGCGCCATCCTGCCGCCCCTGGTCTGGCGGCGGGATCAGGGTATCGAGGCGCTATCCCCAGCGGTGGTGCGCCGGCATCTCGAACTTGAGGCGCTGCAGAGTCTTGCCCATGATAAAACGATTCCCTTACGCCTGCTGGATGGCGTCGTGGCCTACCTGCGCGTACTGCCCGGCGGCTGGGATCCGGACAAACCGCCGCCGTCGTCGGATGCCCGCGATCCCCAGGCGGAACAAGCCCCGAACCTGAGCCGCGGCGAGCAGCACGCCTACGTCACCATGCAGCTCACCAACGCCCTGGGCCTGCTGGCCGACAGCTATGGCTACATCACCAATACTCCCTATCCCGAGATCGACTGGTATGATGCCGTGGTCAACCGGCGCTTCGTGGTGGTGATCCTGCCCGCACTCGGCAAATCGGCGGAAGGAGCCGCTGCCCTGGGGCGGATCTTCACCGCGAACATCAAGGGCGTCATGGCGCGCGTGGCGGGCAGCCAGACCGAGCGCCGGGTGGGAGAAGCCGCCGAGCCCCTCATCACCAAGGCGGATCATCCCTACTTCATCCTGCAGGACGAAAAACCCGCCTATGTGGTGGACGGTGAGGATGTCATCTACCAGGAAGCCCGCAGTCTCGGATTCGCGCTCTTCATCCTGGCTCAGTCCCACCAGCACATGCTCAACAAGAACAAGACCGTGGCCGACGCCATCGCCGGTTCAGCCACCCGGTCGAAGATGTTCCTGGGGGTGGAAGACATCGAGACCATGGAGCTCGCGCGCAAGCTCACGGGCGAGGTCTGGCGGGCGGTGCCTGCCTCTTATAACAATGGATCAGGGATTATTCCGGCTGCTGACACCCGCCTGCAGTTGCAAAAAGATTCCTGGCTCGACCCGCTGGATATCAAGGTGCAGCATCGGGGTCAGGGCCTGCTGGTGAATACCGTGCCGACCAGCCGCGGAGAAACCCAGCGCGCAGTCTGGATTCAGGGGCTCTATGTGCCGCAGGTCACGGTCAAGGCGATTCATCAGAACCATCTCCAGCCGCTGCTGAAGCCCCTACGGGATGACACCGCCCAGGAGTTCCAGGATGTGGGCAAAGAGGGCGCGGCGGCACAACCACGCTATGCCGAGGATCTGGCCGCGCGGTTCGGGGAGGGCATGATGCAGGCGCGGGCCGTATGTGAGCAGATGGGCCTCGATGCCGAGGCGCTCGACCAGCATGATCAGTTGCAGGAAGTGGTGGAGCGGCTCATCACCCAGGCATTGCGGGACGCGCCCTGTCCCATGGATGCGGAGGGGGAAAGGCTGTTCGGTGAACTACAGTGATCGATCGCGGAATTCGGGGAAGAATGCCTGTCTTGCAGACGGCATGTCTTGCCGCAGTGGGAGAACAGGGATAACCTTCCACTATCGGTTGTCCTGGCAGGGCTTATCAGGAAGCAAAACATGGCCACTTCTCGCAAGCCTTGCAGGCTGCAAGCCCAAAGCAAACAGGCATACAGCTACCTGCTCCAGGTGGAACTCGAAGATATCACGCCCACGATATGGCGTCAGGTTTGGGTAGACAGTGGGATGTCGCTGCACACCCTGCACCATGTCTTACAAGCCGCCATGGGGTGGACGGATGCGCATCTCCACGAGTTCTCCATCAACGGGAAACGATATGCCCTGCCGGATCCTGAAGATGACCCGAAGCGGCTGCCTGTCGATGAACGAAAAGTCCTGTTGGGTCAGATATTGGAGCCGGGGTTGGAGTTCAAGTACCTCTATGACTATGGCGATAGTTGGACCCACGTCATCCGCGTGGAGGAGGTAAACCCCATCACTGAGCCTGCCGGCTGCAAGCCTTACGGTGTCGCCTTTGTGGATGCGGGGCAGGGCGCCTGCCCGCCGGAAGACAGCGGTGGGGCACCCGGCTATCAGGATTCCCTTGATCTGCTGCGTGAAGACCCGGAAAGCGAGGACGCTCAATCCTTCCTGCAGTGGGCGGGTGAGGACTTTGACCCCGGCCGGTTTGATCGGCACGCCGCTAATGCTGCGTTGCTGAGGATGGCGTGGAACCGGTGGGGATAACCATTGGCGCTTGGCGGCGCCAATAAGCTGGCCTTGGGACGGTTTATGCCAAGTTGAGCGAGACAATCATCACCCAGACATGGCCGACGCCGCCCCATGCCGGCACCATCCGCAAGCCCGGTCCCGGAGACCTGAATGTGCTCGCCGCCATCGAGAACCAGTGCTTTTCCATTGATCGCATTTCACGCTCCGGGCTTCGCCGTTTCCTGACCCGCAGTCGGCAGGACCCATGGGGCGTCAGGTTTCTCGCGGTCGAACATGGCGCGTGCGTTTGCGGCTATATCCTTCTCTTGTTGCGGCGAAACTCACTTATCGCGCGCATCTATTCCATAGCCGTTATGCCGGAGCACCGTCGGACGGGAATGGCCCGCACACTCCTCGCAGGCGCCGAATCCGTCGCTGTGGAGTCCGGCAGGAACCGGATACGGTTGGAAGTGCGCGAGGACAATGCCGCGGCTATTCGCCTGTACACCAGCGTCGGCTACCAGACTTTCGGACGTATCGAGCCCTATTACGAGGACCGCACCGCCGCGATTCGCATGGAAAAGCCACTCTGATGTCTGTTGTCCACCCCAATCCCGGAATTTTCCATGCCTAAAAACCTGATCGTTGTCGATTCCCGCCGCGACTGGCCGGTCGATGATTCCGGTATCCCCTTTATCACCGCGATAGACTACCTGCGCCGCAAACACCAGCCGGAAGACCGCCGCACGCGGGTCATCAACCTGTGCCGGAACCTGGAGTATGGGGGCGTGGGTTACTATTGCTCGCTGCTGGGTGAGGCCCGCGGCCACCACGTCCTGCCGGAAGTGCGCACCCTGCTGGAAGTGCGCAGGCAATCCCTGTATCGCCCGGGACTCGCCGATTTGCAACCTCTGCTGGAAAAAGCGACGGAAAACCTGCAGAAGGAGGTGGGAGCCACTTACGTGTTGCGGATTTTCTTCGGCTGGACGGCAGATGGCCCCATGCAGGAACTCGCACGGGAACTCTTCGAGCGCCTGCCCATGCCGACACTGGAGGTGCAGCTTCGGGCCAACGGCGTCTGGCGCATCCAACGGGTTTGCGCGTTACCCATCGGAGACCTGGACGCCGTGGAAAAAACGAATTTTCATGCCGCCATTCAGCACTATCTCGCCCGCCGTCGGCGCAAGTCGAAGCCTTCCGAGCGCATGCGCTACGATCTGGCCATCCTCCACGATCCCCAGGAAGCATTGCCGCCATCCAGCTCCCGAACGCTGAAGCATTTTGTTCGCATAGGAAAGCGCCTGGGAATACACGTCGAACTGATTTCGCGCCGGGACTATGGGCGGCTGGCCGAGTTCGACGCTTTGTTCATCCGGGAGACCACGCGTATTGACCACCACACCTATGAGTTCGCCCGGAAGGCCGAACAGGAAGGGCTGGTGGTGATCGACGATCCGGATTCCATTTTGCGCTGCACGAACAAGGTCTATCTGACGGAGATACTGCGGGCGCATCAGGTGCCTATCCTCGAAACCATCATTATCCGTAAAATTGATCTTCGACGCCTGGAGAAACGGCTGCCCTATCCCTTCGTGCTCAAGGTGCCGGACGGGTCCTTCTCCCGCGGAGTCCGGAAAGTCACCGATCCGGAGACCTTGAGGAAGGTGGCCGCCGAACTGTTCGCTGACTCGGATCTGCTGCTGGCTCAGCCTTATTGTTATACGCCGTTCGACTGGCGCATCGGCATGTTGGACCGGCAACCCCTGTTCGCTTGCCAATACTTCATGTCGTCCAACCATTGGCAGATCGTGCGTCACCTGGACAACGGGCGTGCCCTGCAGGGCGGGTTTCGCACGATTTCCCTCCACGAAACACCCGCGCCCGTTCTGCAGACCGCCGTCCGCGCCGCCAACCTGATTGGGGACGGACTTTACGGCGTGGATCTCAAGGAAACGCCTGATGGTGTCTTTGTCGTGGAGGTCAACGACAACCCGAATATTGATCGCGGCATTGAGGACGGTGTGATGGGGGACGCCCTCTACGAGACGGTGCTGCGCTCCCTGATCCGGCGCATGGAAACGCGGCACGGGCGGCCCTGAACCTGGCCAGCGAACGGACGGGCCACGAAAATGATAACGGGTGGCTTGGCCACCTGAATTGCACTATGATTTCCCCATCACCCCATGCCAGCGGGAGGCATGATCATGTCAACGGTAAGACAGCTGGAAACCCCCGGGCTCAATCTTTACGAACAGGACTTCTTTGCGTGGACGATGGCACAGGCGGCTGCCCTGCGGCACAATCGGCCCGAGGGCGTGGATTGGGAAAATGCGGCTGAGGAACTGGAGTCGATGGGGAAAAGAGACCGGCGGGAACTGGAAAGCAGGTTGCGGGGTTTGTTGATGCACCTGATGAAGTGGGTCTGGCAGCCCGAGAAGCGCGGTGCCAGTTGGGAGGCCACCATCGTCGAACAGCGCAAGGAAATACTCAAGATCTTCATTCAGTCCCCTAGTTTGAAAGGTCATGCGGAGCAGGTTCTGACCGAGGAATGGAGGGATGCCAGGCGTTTGGCGTCCATTGAAACGGGCCTGCCGTTGTCCGAATTCCCGGACGCTTGCCCTTGGGACACCAACAGACAGGTTCTAGCGGACTGGTGGCCGGAATGATGAAAGACGACCAATTGGCGGAGATCGCAGCCGAATTGTATGAGAATCCTGTTTGCATCGCTTGGAGTAAGTTCTGGGTGGTCCGAAAAGCGCACGCTGTTTATCTCCCACTTTGGAACCGGATACTCGTCAGTGATGCCTATCAACACGCGTCACCAGAAGCGCTTCGCTGTCTGGTGGCGCACGAGTTGGGACACGCCAGGGATGGTGCACTTCGGTTTGTTTTGTGGGGATACCTTGTCTCTGGCCTGCTAATGGTAGCGCTAAACTGGTTATACACCGTGTTCGCCGCCCCGATTGTTGGGTGGGCGGAAATGGCGGCCGTTTTCACCGCTGCGGGGTTTGCCTATCTGCTGGCTTCAAAGCGTATATTTCCTTGGGAGAAACGTGCCGACGACTGGGCGATAGCGCGAGTTGGGGAAGATATATATTGGACCACCAAGGAAGAAATCAGAGCGGTTACCCTGTGGCGGAAATGACGTCATGGATCGGGTGTTCAGGGCCGTACGGGCGGATTGCCTGCCGGTGGCCTACCAGTTCTCCGCCGCGCGGATGATCGAGGGGCGAAATGCGCCCGGCGTGGCGGAATGGTTGGCGGATGCGCCGGAGGAACAGATCCGCGAGGTCCTGGAACATATCGTGTTCGCGAGTTTCTGGTGTCTGGATGGTGCGGTCATCAAGGTCATTCAAAGAGATCTCCTCAGAGATAATCTGCAACCTGATCAGCAGCCATATTGCTCGCAATAATAATCGTGGAATACGGGCAATCCGCCGGTGTAGCCCTTTGCGGAGGACGAGCCCTTCGCAGGTTGCGTGCCCCTTGCGGGGTGCGACCCCTGCGTGGATTGCGGCCCCTGGGTAGATCCCGCACCCTGCGCGGGTGCATGCATCGGCAGTGCGGGGCCGATGCGGAAGAAACCTTGTCGGCCGGCGAGGCCGGACAGGGCGATTCCGGTGACCGGCCCGGCCCCTGTCATGATCGCGGCCCATGCGGTCGCGGGCCCCATCGCGAGCACCAAAATCAACGCCAACCCCTTGCAGGGCGCGAGCCCCTTGCCGGGGTACATTCCCTTGCGGAGCGTGAATCGTTTCATTTTCATTACCTCCTGCGACCTCAGCCGCGCTATCAGGAAAACTAATGCCGTCCCGGTCTTGGCGTCTGCACTGCGGCAGGCGCCGTAGGGGGCGTGGTCACCTGGCGCTGCACGTCGAGATCCGGTCCGGTGATCCCCAGTCGCTGGCCAATGGCCCGAAAACTCTCTTTCAGACGTTCCCAGATGCTGCCCCCTTTCTGATCAGGCAGCTGCTGCAGATGCTCTTCCGCTTTCTTCAGGTGTCTGTCGGTAATATCGGTATAGGCCCGACGCTCCTTGACCGGGATTTCGTCGAGTTCTGGTTCCAGGGCATCGAAGCGACGGGTGACTTCGGCATGCTGGTTCTGTAGGGCCTGTACCTGGCTCTGAAACTCCGGATTGGAACTGACGATGGACCCGACCAGCGCCTTTTGCTGCGCGTCGGCGTGATCGAGCCCTTTGGGTGCGGCTTGGCGCACGGCCTCCATGACCGGATGATGCAGCAGGGCCTCGCTCTGGTGTTCCAGATCGTGCGCGGTCGCCGTGAAATCGGAGAACTTCTCCCGCGCGGCGTCCTGTCGTTGGGCTTTCTGCTTTTCTTCCCGGGATTTCAGCAGCAGGTCCCGCCGCTGATTGAATCCCTGTGCCAGGGTGGTCAAAAAGCCCGCCGAGCGGATAGTGACATTTTTGCCATTGATATGGGTTTCCTGGGGCGATGGGGATCCTGGGTCTCGTGTTTCCGGCTCCGCAGGCAAGGTTTCCCTGCGTGCGGTGGGGGCCTGCCCTTCCTGGCCCAGGGCATCCGTCTGTGGGCTGGTCGGATGCGCCGCTTCGAGTGCCTCCTCAGGTTGCTCTACGGCGTTTCCCGTGTCCTTTTCTGATGCCACTTCCGGCGACTTCCCGGCCAGAAGCACGCGGGCCTCCTGTTCTTCGGCGTCCCGCCGTGCGGCCAGTTCCGCCGCTTCCTGATCGTCCGGCAGATCGAGCGGGGGTACCGTGGCGTCGGACTGCCCGGGATTGGTCTTCTGCATCTGCTCCAGGTGCGCCCATTCCTCCTCACTCATGGCTGGCGGCATGCTGTTCGCTTCGGATATTGCTCCTGGTACCTTCGCCCGTTCTTCCGTTGTGAATGGATAAGTCCGTGGTAGGGCATCCTCCGGGAGACCATGCCGCTCGCGCCACTCGGCCCAGGCCGTTTCCATGCCCGTAGCGGCCTCGGCGAATGGGTGTTCCGCAAGCGGCTCCTGTGCTTCCCTCTCCGCGGCTTCCCGCAGCCGGGTGAGAGCCTCCCCGATTTCCCCATCATCCAGCAGGAGCCGGGCGCCTTCCGCAGCGCTGGCGGCCGTATCGGCCGCCGGGCGATCCGTCCATTGGACAAGACCGGCCTCGGCGCGATGGATCGCGTCCAGGAGGGGCGTGCGGTAGCGCTCCTGAAAATCACGGACCGCCGTCGGCCACTGGGCGGGGATCTCGGTGTCCATCGCGGTCTGGGCGGGGGTGCGGGTGTCAGCCATGGATATGCTCCTGCGGCAAAAGGGTGGAATGGTCACTGGGGTTATAGCCGTGCGCCATTCCCCGTGTCTTGTCGGACGTCGGCCACCCTTCCGGATTCGCCTTATAACCCCCCTGAGCACCCTGCATTGAGGTATGACCCATGGCACACTCCGATTGGCCCGCGCGCGTTGCGGCGCTGCTCCAGAAGACGGTACACATTCCCCAGGCCCGGCGCGGGGCCTACAAGACCCTGACGGCTTATGGCCCGCCGGATCTGGCTCTGGACTTTCAGGGCCGCTTCGGGTTGCCGGTGGACACCCCGGCGGGTGGCAGTGCCCGCGCCCGCACCCTCGCCCAAAAGGAAGGCGAGATCAGCCTGCTGCTGTCCAGCCTGCGCCTGCTGAACCGCCCGGAGATTCTGGAAATGGTCGAGGCGGCCATGGCGGTGCGTTTATGAAGTCCGCTCTGCGCTTCGCCCTGCCCGCAGCAATGCTCCTGACTTTCGGCATCCCCTCCGCCTGGGCCTGCAGCTGCCCGTTGTGCAAGGAGGCCCATGCGGCAGCCATGAAACAGGCCCTGACCACCATTGACGCCCAGAAGCCGATTCCCGCCAACAGCGTGGTCCACGTCTACAAGAATCCCAACTGCGAAAACCAGCTGGGGAACTACAGCGGCATCCTGAATGCACTCCAGCAGCTGGCCGGCCAAAGCAACAATCAGACCGCCCAGACCATCGCACAAGTCCTGCAGACCCTGTTCGGCCAGACCCAGAACGCCTGCGGCGGCTCGGGCGGCAACATCTCTACCGCCACCACGCAGACCAACTGGGCCATCCCGACCAATCCCCAGAACATCCAGAACGCCATCAACCCCCAGGGAGGCACCGGCAATGCCGATTTCCAGAATCTCTTCCAGTAAAAGCCCCAGGCTCGCCCTTGTCGGCGGCATTACCCGTGCCGGCGGCATTGCCCTCGCAGTCGGTCTCGCTCTGGCGGCCCCGCAGGCCTTCGCCGGCAATACCCCTGCGGGAGGCACCCCTGCGAGGGGCATCCCCACGGGGGTCACCGGCCAGGCCGTGCCGGATAGTGGCGCCAGTTTCCAGAACTGGGCGGGATCCATCCCCTATATCGGCAATCCGCCCTATTCCCGCTATATCCCCTCCACGTCGGGGGTCTCTGGCATGGTGCAGTGCTATCCCGTGGGCGAGGGCGGCGGTTGCACCAATATTTTCTCCGGCGGCGGCGGTTTTGCCTCCCAACAGAACATCCAGGCCCTGGGGCACCAGATTCGCGCGGACATCTCCTGGCTGGGTTACACCCTCTCCCGCAGCATCCGCAACCGCACGGTGGCCCAAGCCATGGCGAAAGCCCAGGCCAACGGCGCCATGCCGGCGAGCGCGCCCTGCGCAGGACATGGCCCGCAGAGTTTCGCCAGCTCAGTGGCCGGCAATGCGGGCGCCTTCGGTGTCAACAATCCCATTGCCGGCGCCCTCCACGTCAAGGCGCAGGCGGTGAGCGGCCTCACCGTCCTGCACGCCGGCGCTGGTCCGGTGAAGTCCTGGAACGTGCATGATCTGCTGTTCTGTTCGGCTTTGGAGGTGCAGGAGGGGCTTTGCAGCAAAGTCGCCGCGAACCCCACAGTCGCCGATGACGATATCGCCGGATCCACCCTGCTCGGCATCAGCGGTCTGCAGGCCCCGCAACATCCCCAGACCGACGTCACCGCGCGGGCGGCCCTGATCCACAACCTGACCGACACCCTGCCGGTCCGGGTGACCGACAAAAACGCCTACCAGACGGCAGCGGGCAAGACCGCCATCGGCATGAAGCTCTCCTACAGCGCGCGCATGAGTCTCGCGCAGGAGGCCCTGGATCAGATCGCCGCCCTGCATACGCCGGTCCACGACTTGGGCAAGGCCATGGATCACTCGCTGCGCCATCTGGGCGGCGCCACCCTCCCCAACGACGCCTCCATCGATCAGGTGATCGCCCTGGAATACCGGGGCGAAGTGGGCAATCCGTCCTGGTACGGCGATCTGGCCACGCTCAGCGGCGCCGCCCTGCAGCGGGAGGTCGTGCTGTTGCAGGCGCAGAATCTGCAATACCAGTACATCGCCTTCCAGGAACGGACGGCCATCGAGTCCCTGCTGGCCACGTTGCTGGCACAGCAGACGGAAACCCAGTACCGGCCCCTCGTCGCCCGGCTCAACGCCGAAAACGCCGAGAACGCCAGTGGCGGTGGTCCCGCCCCGGCCAAACCCTGAAGGAGGCAACATGAACGAAGAAAAAATCATCGAAGCCCAGGCCCTCGCCCAGGATGCCCAGGTGGCACCCGCTCCCGTTGCGGCGGATCTCGTGGCCGAGGCTCGGGAACTGGCGGCGGAAGGACGGATGGAAGCGGATCCCGGTAGGGAAGGTGCCGCCCGGGAAGATCCGGGAGCGGCAGAAGCCGTATCGGAGACCGCCGAAGAAGCGCTGGCGGCTTCGGAAGAAACTCCGCTGCCCGACGTGGCCGTCCTGCCCACGGGCGGGATTCTGGAGATGGGGCACGTCCTCGATCTCCTGCGCGCCGCGGTTCCGGATGCCGGGGATAGTCCCGACGCCACCCGTGATGCCGACCGGGGCACCGTTCCGACGCCGGAAAACCCCGTTTATGGTGCGGTCTACGGCCCCCGACACTGAGGAACGCCCATGAACGCGCTGCTCTTTGCGCCTCCCGTCACGGATCTCTTCATGCGGACCCTGTCCTATATCGTGGGGCCCCTCATCCACACCGTGACCGGCATCGGCCAGGGCACCACCACGGGGGTTTCCAAACTCCTTGCCGATTTCGCGGGTCTGGTGATGTACTTCGTGGGCTTCTGGGTGGCCTATATCGTCTTCGTGGGCATCCTGCGCACGGCCCACGAAGGGGAATGGATGGGGCGCAAGTGGTCCACCAAGTGGATCATGCTGCGCACGGGGATCGCGGCGATGCTGCTGCTGCCCATCGTCAGCGGCGGCTATGACGCGGGGCAGGCGATCATGGTCTATCTCGAAGGCAATGCCGTGGGTGCCGCCGACCAGGCCTGGGATCTGGCGGCGAAATATGTCGTGAAGGATCCCGTCGGCGGGGTGCAAGTGGAACCCTCGCAACTGCGGGATATCGCCGCCGGCATCATGACCGCCCAGGTCTGCGAGGATGCGGTCAATTACAATATCCGGACCTATCCGCTGGCCGCCGCCGCAGCCGGTGGCCAGGTCTCCGCGAGCCAGGGCCTCGCCCTGGGTACGGATGTCGGGACGGCCGCCGCCAACGCCCTGTCCAATATCGCCGGATTCATCGGCTCCGGCGCCACCAACGAACCCGATCTCGTCAAATACGACAGCATCAACTGGTCGGTGCCGAATCTTCAAACGGCGGCAGATATGGGTGTACCCACCACCGACGTGTGCGGGGACATCATCTACCCGGTCGGGGCCTCCGGGAACAATACCGAGGGTCAGATCCAGAATGCCATTTTCGGGGAGAACGCCACGCTCATCCCCGACCTGAAAAACGCCTTGCGGCCCCTGTCCCTGGCGATCGAGAAAAACCAGAATCCGACACCGGCGGCCTACGATACCGCCATCGACAACTATGCGAACATCATGGCGAAAACCGCCGAAAACAGTGCCAGCACCCTGGAAACGAAAGCGGAACAGGGCTTTCTCGCCAAAATCCATACCCAGGGCATCGCCACTGCCGGAGACTGGTGGTGGCGGATGACCCATTTCAGCGCCGTGGCGCAGGACGCGCTCAACAATATCGGCAGCTACTCCAACTTTGGCGGCACCGCCGGTGATCTGGGATCGCTTTTTTCCGGACGTTACGACGGCGCCATGGTGCGCCTGACGCACTTTATCAACGACTATGGCGACAGTTATCTGGCACCCAGCAAGGCAGGAACCGGTTTTGGGGCGGTGCACACCCCCGGCATGCTGGGCGGGGTGGCCACGTGGACCAGCCAGATGTCGGCGCGGGCGGCGCTCTTCGCCGGGCGCGAACCGCGCAACGTGAATCCCATCCTGGGGATCATGAACGAGGGCTATATGGCAGAAGGCATGGGCACGGCCATGTTCGCGGCGCTGGAGGGAGTGGATGCCGTAAAGGGCGCGGCCAAGGGGGCGGCGGAAGGAGACACAGGCATGGTGCCCGGCGTCAGCATCATCGCCCGCGGCTTCGCCGGCGCGGCCAAGCCCATGGCGCAGTTGCTAAAGATTGGTGCCGAGGTCCTCATCGCTTTGGGGCTCTTCCTGTCGGTCTGGGTGCCGCTCATTCCGTATTTCGTGTGGATCACCGCGATCTTCAGCGTGTTGATCCTGTTCATCGTGGCGATCTTCGCGACGCCGCTCTGGCTCGCCTTTCACATTTCGCCGGAAGGGCACGAGGTGGTAGGGCTCGGGCAGCGGGGCTGGATGATGCTCAACACCATTCTGCTCACCCCGCTCCTGATGATCGCCGGGCTCATCGTCGGCACCGGCGTCCTCTATGGCGCCGCCTGGTTGCTGAACCAGACCATCGGCGGCGCGGTGGTGTCCACCTTCGTCAACGGCAGCGGCGGATTCATGGGGCCATTTGACGCCATCGGCGAGTTGGTACTATATATTGTCCTGTTGGTGACGGTGGTTACGACATCTTTTAGTTTGATCCACAAATTCCCGGAGTGGGTACTGGAATGGATCGGGGCGCCGAAGAATGACCGGACCGGTGAACCGCAGTCGGAGAAGATCCACGACACCGGTCGAAAGGCCAAGGAAGGTATCCAGGGAGGGCTGAATGCGTCACCGCCGAATCCGCAAGGATAGTAAAGGACTGGCGCACAGGATTGCCCAAAGGAGGTGAGGCATGTCGGATTCAGAATGGCGTTTGATTGCCGAGGACGATGGATATGGCGGTACCCGTTACTATCGCAAGAGGTTGCCGGGTCCCATCGACCCCAACGTGCTCTGGTTTCCCGTGGACCTGTTTGCGCTTATCGCGGTTTGCGGAGCGCTGGTCAAGGTCTTTGGTTTCTTGTCCAGCCATTCCGGCTTCATTTTCTATATCGTTGTCCCGGCCCTCACGTTGCTGGGCGTGATCCAGTATCCCGTAGTCAGGATCACAGACAAAATTCGTCGGCTTCGATATCTCAATCGTCTTTTTCTGCGTCGATGGTTCACGATATCTCTTATTCTGCTGCCATTGGAGATCGTACCGATCCAGGTGGCTGTATTCTTTTTCGTCTTTGCGCGTCACTTCCACTGAAATTTTTCGACTTTCTGCGGATGCTTCGTGGCCATGTCAGATGCCGTACTGCTTGATGATGGACAGTTAGAGTATCATTCCAGTCGGTTGACAGCATCTCAAGGGTGTATCCTCTCTAATGGCCGGATCGCAGCGTTATGTATACCTCGCGATTATGTATAGCTCCTACGTCGGCGTGGCTGAATACTTTGTAAATACTGGTTTTGCGGTAGATGTTGTGTCCAGATGATATACATAATCTGAGCGATCCGTTGAAGTGATGATTCTTCTACCGGAGGTCATCATCATGAAACGTACCAATCCTCTCTATTCCTCTCCTGAGGCATTTCTCCTCGCCAGTGTGCTTGCACCACACATGGGCGCATACTCAGCGCACCTGCAGTCCGGCCGCTATGCTTCTAGCACAATCCATGGCTATATTTTGGGTCTTGTGCATTTTGCCACTTGGATGGCACAAGATAAGCTTTCCGTTGAGCTGCTGGATGAAATCGCGATTAACCGATTCCTCGCCGAGCACCTTCCTCATTGCGATTTTGGGATGGAAGCAACGCGGATACGAAGAGCGCTTCGGGTCGCGAATCGTCTGTTATGCCGATGATCTCGTCATTTGCTGTCGGTGGCAGGCGGAACAAGCCATGGCCGCCATGCAGGATATGATGGGGAGGCTGAAACTGACGGTGAACGCAGAAAAGACCCGGATATGCCGGGTTCCGGAGGCTTACTTCGATTTTCTGGGCTATACCTTTGGGCTGTATCACTCGGAAAAGACAGGGTATCCCTACGTGGGTATGCGTCCATCCAAGAAGAGTGTGCAGCGGATGGTCGCCGCCATTAGCGCGGAGACGACGTCACAAAAGGGGTTGTTGGATGCCAAAACGGTGGTGGAACGTCTGAATCAGATGCTGGAGGGCTGGGCCAATTACTTTTACTTGGGCCCTGTCCGGAAAGCGTACCGCACCTTAGACGAACACGCCACCCGACGGCTCCGCCGGTGGTTGTGCATGAAGCATAAGGTGGCGAAAAGCGGGGGAACGCGCTTCCCGCATAAGTACCTATACCAGGATCTGGGTTTGGTACGCCTACCTGAGCGGATGCGGAACCTTCCGTGGGCGAAAGTGTGATGTCTTGTCCGAGAGCTGGGTGCGGTAACACCGCACGCCCAGTTCGATGAGCGGGATGTGGAAACGGGGTTATGGTTCGGCTATTGAGACACCGCAAACGAAAGGGCGGTCAACAGAGTAGGCCGTACCTAACGCTACCGCGTCACATCTCGACTCTACATATATATACATAAGCAGCGTTTGCAGTCATTGGCGTGCCACCAGGCCTGTGCAGTCGATACTATGCCTTTTTGGTCTGCGTTCGGCATGCCCGTCATGACGGCGTGCCGCGACTAAAGATGAATGCGTTTGTGAACATTTTGGTCCGGGGTAGCCAATGCTATTGGCCACGGACCACCCCTGGTTTTTATGGCGCTGCTGGCGTGATCCTGGTGATGACATAGCCACCGGTGGTATTCTTTGCGAAGTCAAAACTCACGATTTCTCCGGTCTTGAGTCCGTTGAGTAACGTCTTGTCCTGGACTACGAAATTCATCGACATACTAGGCCAGCCAAGGGCCTTAACGGGACCCATGGCGACATTGGCCGTGCGTGCCTCGAGATTGAGGCTGTTGATTTTGCCATGTCCCAGAAAGATCTGAGTCTTGGCCGTCTGTCCCGCGCCTGTGTTTTTGGCATTGCCCATAGTAGCCTTACCCTGCATGTCGCCCATGGCCGCCTGTGCCGGAAGTGTGATAGCCGAAAAGCACAGCAGAATGAGGGTGAGATAAAAATGTTTCATGGTCCTCTCCTTGACTATAAATTGAACATTCGCCCGCGCATTCCCCTTCTTGGGCCGTAGGCCAGGAGGGGGTCAAGCGGGCCGCTGGGCCTTGCGCGGTTTTTCCTTGGTCCCGTGGCTTTCCCCGTAACGTCGCACTGTCTCCAGTATGGCACCTCCGACGCTGCCAACATAATAAGCGCGATGCAAAAAAAACGGTTTCCAATAAAAAGGTTTGAGGTGCTCGCAAATCGGGTCCTTGCGCGTCTAGCACTGGCGGTTTTCAGGTTGTTGATCAGCGTGGAAATATTGAGCGCCGGGTGGATCTCTACCAATAGATGCACGTGGTCGCCTTTTAATTTACTGATCAGTGTATTGTAGCGCCAAGGTTTACGAGCGCCTCTGGATGATTCGGATTAGCCGTAAGCGCCTGTTGAAAAGCGGTTTTGGCTTCCTCTGGGCAGCCACGCTGGCGAAGTATGACCCCGAGATTCACCAGTGCGTCAGCTTGGTCCGGCATGATAGTGAGGGCCTGTCGGAGAATGGTTTCAGCTTCGTCTAATCGGTCTTGTTTGCTGAGGACTGCACCCAAGTTTATCAATGCGTCAGCGTGCTTTGGTTTAATGGCGACGGCCTGCCGGAGAATGGTTTCGGCTTCGTTCCAGCGGCCTTGTTTATTGAGTATGGCACCCAAGTTTACTAATGCATCGGGATGGTCCGGCTGGATAGCGAGTGTTCGTCGGAGGATGTTTTCAGCTTCGTCTAAGCAACGGCCTTGTCTGCTGAGGGCAGCACCCAGATTCATTAATGCCTCTGGATAATCTGGTTTGATAGTCAGTGCTTGCCGGAGGAGGGTTTCGGTTTCTTCCCATCGACCTTCATGGCCAAGTGTGACGCCCAGGTTCATTAATGCCTCTGGATAATCCGGTTTGATAGCGAGAGCCTTCCTGAGGACGGTTTCGGCCTCGTCCATGCGATCCTGACGGCCTAGTGCAACACCGAGCCTCATTAACGCTTCCAGGTAGTCTGGCTTGATAGTTAGGGCTTTTCGGAAGGTACCTATCGCCTCATCCACACGGCCTTGGTCGCTGAGTATGGCACCGAGGTTCATTAACGCTTCCGGGTATGCGGGTTTAATGGAAAGTGCCTTTCGGAAGGCTATTTCGCCTTCCGAAAGGCACTTCTTTCCTACAGATATCGCGCCCAGTATAAATATACTTTCGGCATTGTCCGGCATTAAGGATAAAACCTTCATGATTGCATGTTCAGCCTCCGGGTATCTATTCAGATATAGTAGCAAAACTGATAAATTATGGAGCGCTGCTACATTATTTTCATTAATATTAAGGGCATCAGAGAGAACACATTCGGCATCTGATAATTTACCTTGCCGACGAAGCACCTCACCTAGCATGGCCATCTCATTTGATGGGCTATTTTTTATGGCGATTAAATTATGTAAAATGTTTTCAACATCCTTCCAGCACTGCAAATTCAATGCTTGATTATAAACCCCCTCAAACAGCAAGGAAAAGTTTTTGTCAATTGCCAATGATTGTTGTAGGGCGGAACTGGCCTCTTGAGTGCGTCCTGTATTATAAAGCAATAGCATATAATTAGCCCAGGTTTGCCCATTTTTCGGATCTGAACTCAGCGCCGCCTGAAAAAAATATAAAGCGTCATTGATGCGGCCCGTTTGGCTAGCCAGCACCCCCATATTGCTATTAACCTCGGCGTGGTTCGGTTGCTCCACAAGAATGTTTCGATAAAGCTGTTCGGCCTCTTTCAGCCGACCTGTTTGATGATAGTGCGTAGCAAGTGCCAGTTTTTGACTTGTGACCGCAAGTTTTTGATCTTCCTGCTTGCCGACTGGTGATGGGAACATCGATGGCTCCTTCCTTCCGTGTGGAATTGTAGCAGACCCCCACCTCATCGTTGCAAAGGTATACTACAAATAATTTGTGTGATTTTGAAAAGACAGGTTAGGATACACTCGAAAAAACCCATTATCCCAAATATTCGCCATTTCAATCCATTGAAATAGAATCAGGTGAGAGCAGGTTTTTCGAGTCGCCCAGCAATATCAGAGGTCCGCGAATGTGCAAGACTATCCATGCTGGACACCAGACCAGACCTCGTGTTAATTAATTCACCATGTGACACCATAATATATCGCTAACGCATGCCCCTTAAGACTTAAGATAGGGGCATACACACTACTGTCCGGAGATTTGACCCGGACCTCATAGTAACCGACTGAAAAAACAAGTCGAAATTTGCTCGGGTAGGTGTCACCGACTTCAAAATGGCGCAAAATGGCCCATTTTCAATTTCGGAGCGCCCATGTATTCTGGAAAATTGGTTATGGCACAGCTTTTCGATCATCTGCCTATGCATACATTCCGCCGCTGCGTCGCCAAATATCCCAGTAAATATCCGGTGCTAAAATTCAGTCATTTTGACCAATTCGCCTGTATGGCATTTGCTCAGTTGACCTATCGTGAAAGCCTTCGTGATATCGAAATCTGCCTCCGTGCCCATAACAGTAAGCTGTATCATCTCGGCATTCGCGGACGTGTATCCAGAAGCACATTGGCCGATGCCAATGAAACCCGTGATGCACATATTTACGAAGACTTCGCACTTGCACTCATTAAAATTGCCCGCAAACTTTACGCTGGTGACAGTTTCGCCATCGATATAGATAACACCGTCTATGCACTGGATACCACGACTATTGATCTGTGTTTGTCTCTCTTTCCATGGGCACGTTTCCGCAAGAACAAGGCCGCTGTGCGACTGCATACCTTGTTGGATTTACGGGGTAATATTCCAAGCTTCATCCTGATTTCGGATGGCAAGCTTCATGATATTCACGTTCTCGATCACTTAATATACGAGCCTGGAAGCTTCTATGTGATGGACCGTGGATTCATCGATTTTTCCCGTCTCTATCATCTCCATAACGCCCAAGCTTTCTTCGTAATTCGCGCGAAAAAGAACCTGCAATATCGCCGCCTATATTCGCAGCCTATCGACAAGGAAACAGGCTTGCGTTGCGATCAAACCATCGTAATGACCGGTACAAACACGCAAAACAGCTACCCCGTCCCTTTGCGTCGCGTTAAATTCTATGACGCGGAGCAGGACCGCCTTTTTGTTTTCCTCACCAACAACCTAGACCTGCCCGCCATAACTATCACTCAGCTTTACAAGAGCCGTTGGCAGGTAGAGCTATTTTTCAAGTGGATCAAACAGCACCTTCGTATTAAGGCATTCTTTGGCACGTCAGAAAATGCGGTGCGTACGCAGATATGGATTGCTATATCCGTCTATGTATTGGTCGCAATTGTCAAAAAAAGACTGCATATTGATGCTTCCCTCTACACTATGCTTCAGGCCTTAAGTCTCGCCCTATTTGAGAAATCGACTATAAATCAGATAGTTGAAAATATAGGTGACGAACCTTGTGAATCTGTAAATTCTAACCAGTTGAATTTATTCGACTAAATCTCCGGACAGTAGTGGGGCATACACACGAATAGTCAACGCTAGCTCGCTGTTTCTTAAAATAGGAATCCGGTTTCGACGAGGGCTCTGGCCTGTGTAGGATTGGTTCCCTGTGGGCCAAAGACATCGCCCTGGGTGTAGCTGCTCGCCTGGACGTAGGAAAACTCGGCGCGGGCGAAGAAATCATGATTCTGATAGGTGGGCGTCACGGTGATGGACCACGCCTTACTGCCGGGTCCATACATCAGGTTGAGCGCGCCATCCGCGGCATTGCCGGTGCTCGCGATATATTCGGCCCGGGCGGCCAGGGTAACGTGGGGGGTGAGACTATAACTCGCCAGGAGAGCCGCGCCCCTGGTCCCCGTGCTGCGTCCCACGCCGATAGCGGGGTTGGCGGGCACCTGGGTGTACTGGAGGTAGGGCTGAATCATCCATGGGCCCGAGCTATAGGTATAGATCAGGTTGTAGATGTCGCTGTTGTTTTGATAGACCGGGGTAGCGAGCGTGGAATAACCCGTCTGCCCCGCATTGCCCATGCCCACGAAGCTCACGGTGTTGGCGGAGTTGATGGTGTAGGACAGGTCGCCGGAAAGCCAGTTGAAGCGGTTGGAATAGAAACCATCACTCCACTGCAGGGAGGCACTCAGAGGCCCCGCGCTGTAATTGACCTGGACGCCACGCTCGACGGCGTTTTCCTGGTTCCACAACAGGCCGCGCTCGATGTTCATATTCTCGAAGGTGAAGGTGTATTCCGCGCCGATCAGGGTGGGGAGCTTGCCGATCAGCACCGAGAAGTTTTTGGTGGGCGCGATCTTCAGATAGGCCTGTGGCAAAGGACCATAATAGCCGGCGGTGGTGGCTCCCGTGGAGAGGAAGGGGGTACCCAGGGCGGGCATATTGTAGGCACCGGCCTGGAGAAAGAACTGGATCAGGCCGTGGGTTTTCTGGATGAAGATCTGGCCATTGCTGATGTCGGCGTGGGTATAGCCATTAAAAGCGACGGGGTCGGGGCTGACGGTATTGACGGGGTTGTCCTGCCAGACACCCATGCCGCTCATCACCCCGGTGATGTCCAGTTTTCCGAGTGGGCCAGCGGAGAACTGAAAGGGCGACGGCGTCTGCAGCGGCCCAGTCATCGATGGCATTGGCAGGGGCGCGGCTTGAACAGTGCCTGACACCAGTGCCAATGTGGACAAAATCGCGACAGCAAGGATTGTTAAACACTGTTTGCTGTTTGTGTGGTGATGTTTTGTGGTGGTGAACGTACTCATCAGGTTGCTCCTTTTTCGTTAAATGACAGAATGCACGAAGCACGAAGCATGATTCATGCCATATACCACAATACCATTTTTTCAGTTGTAAACCCGCACAAAAAGGCTTGGGCGATATTGGGCGGCGCCGTCGCGAGCCAGTATAGATCAAGGGCACACCATTATGGTGCATGTATGCACAGTTATAGTGCATTGTTCTTGGGTCGGCAGAATCTGTTTTTCTATTTTAAGATGCCTTCATGAGGTCGCAGGGCGGGAGCGCACATGATCGTTGTACGGGCGGCACTTTAGTTGCCTAAGCACCGACCCTTATTATGGCCGCCTGCCGTAAGTTATGGCCGGTTGCGGTCGTACGGCTTCCTCTTTGGGCTTTGGCGCCGACGGCTTTGGTCCGCGTCGCCGTGCATCTCATAGTCCAGACTGGTGTCTTTCAGCCGTGACGTGCTCATGGCTTTGATGATGGCCTGTATGGCCTCCATCCCCGTGACCTCGTTCTCCACACCCAGCGCCGCCAGATCGTTCTCGATGTCCGGCTGGGTGAAGACCACGGCGGTGGCATGCCGCATACGAGAGAGATCCACATAAGCCTTCTCCCGGCTTTCTAGGGAACCGTCGGCAAACACGGTCACGTAATCGGCGGTGGTGCCCTGGTTGCGATGGGTGGTGCCGGCATAGGCATAGTCGAACTGGGCATAGCCCGCACCTGGTGCCACCTGCCGTTCGACCCGCCCTTGTGGCACCGGGGCCTCCGGGGTCAGGACGATTTCCATGTCATCGTCCTTGCGCACCGTGATCTCGGGCCCGTGCGGTCCCTGTGCCAGTTTGGTGACGGTGCCCGTCTCATTGTTTGTGATCTGGGCATAGTTGCGGTTGTGCCGGAACACCAGGCGTTCCCCAATCGCGATTTCGCGCTGGCCCAGGCTTTTGCCGTGCCGATCCCGCACGGTGATGGGCATGGCTTGGTGGAGGTCCAGCCGGCCCCGCTCTGCCATGCGGGCACGCGCCAAGTCATTAAGAATATCCACGGCACTGTTGGTGGCGGCCAGCAGGAGGCTTTCCTGGGGCCGATCGGGATCGTAGCGATCCAGCCAATGCCCCACGGCCGCCTCGGCCGCCTCATGCCAGTCTTCCTGTATCTCCACCAGGCCCTTGTGTTCCAGTATCTCCAGGGCTTTGGCCGCTTCTCCGCGCAGGGTGTGGGCGACGACGGCGCGCATCTCCGCGGTCTTCTGCCGGACGTTCTCTTTCAGCGCCGCATGACCCGCCCCGCTGTGGTCCTGCAGGGCTTTGAAGGCGCCGCCGGCCTCGATGGCCTGGAGCTGATTCACGTCGCCGACGAGCACGAGCTTGGCGCCCGAAGCTTTGACGTGGCCGATCAGTCGCTGCAGGGTTCGGGATCCGACCATGCCCGCCTCATCTACGACGATGATGTCTTTCGCGTCCAGCGTGCGGCTGGGAAGGCGGGTATCTCCACCTTCGTCCACAGACGGTTCCAGGGACTGGAGCAGGGCAGCCAGCGAGGTGCTCTCCACACCGGCGCCGTGGAACAGGGCGTGGGCCGCCTTGCGTGCGACGGCCGCGCCGTGAACCCGGAAGCCACGAGATTCCCAGGCCATACGTGCGGCTTCCAGCATCGTGGTTTTTCCGGCACCTGCACCGCCTTGGATCATCTGCAGGGCACCGGCCCGTTCGGTGACATGGCGGATGGCCGCCTTCTGCTCTTCGGAAAGAAAAAACCCTTTTTGCTGTGCGTTGCGGTCCACCTTCTGAATGGCGGTTTGTACCGTCGCCTCGTCCAGAACATGGGTGCGTATTTCTCCGAGGGCACGGGCGTCGGCGACCATTCTCTCCTCGATGGCGCGCATCTCCCGGGTCGTGAAGCGTTGCGGTGCTTCTACCCTCAGGCGCAGGATCTCGGCATCCCGCTGCAGGGCTGCGACCTCGGCGCAGATTTCGTCATAGCCCATACTGCAGGTCTGGGCGGCAATAGCGACCTGTTGCCAGATATGTCGCTCCTCAAAGGTGGAGTCCTGGGCGGTGAGTGCCGACAGTACGGCACCCCGATCGTAGGATGCGGCAACCAGCCCTTGACGCAAAGCCTCGACGGTCTGCGCATCCAGATCATACTGCGCGGCCCGTTCCCGCCAGTCAGCGGCAAGGATGGCGCGATCGATGATTTCCTTGCGTTTGCGGCTGTCGAGGGATGCCAAGGCGGCGGACCGGGCGTCGGTGCGCCCCTTTTTTTGCAGGATCGCCTCAATCTGGCTGCGCCGACGGGAGAACTCCCGTTCCACATCTTCCGAAAAACCGATAATCCGAAAGCTGTCGCGATCCGCCTCGATACCGAATCCCAGTTGCCGGAGTCTGTGTGCGAGGAGCGCACGGTAGATCGCTCCCAGAGCCATTTTGTGGCGGTAAATCTCCCAGGACTCAATGGCGCCCCAGCTCCCATCCCGGCGCTGGGCGATATTCATGAGCAGAGCGTGGGAGTGCATCTGGGGATCCTGCTCCCGGCTACTGGCGTGACGATAGACGCCGGCAATGAGGCTAGCGGTTTCCCGCGACTCGCCGGCATGGCCTCGCCGAGCAATGGGCAGATGACTTTCCAAGTGGCGTAGGGTGTCGGCCACCGCCGCATCGTGGGCGGCACTGATGGCGTCTTTGATGGCGCGGTCCGCGATGGCCCAGGTCACCGACACGCTTTTGGGGGCGGAAAAGGTCAGATCATAGCCATAGCGGCGATCCGGACCTGCGTTCTTGAGCAAAGCGTCCCCCGACCCAGGATGAAAACCCTGGAGTAGGGCCAGCATTTCCTCACGCTGCACGGAAAGGCCCTCCAGTCCGAGCGCATCCGCCCCGGCGCCGACCCAGACGCTTGGCGTGCCGCCGTTATTCTGGCTGTAATAGTCCTCAATGGCGCCGTCACTGCGATCCGGACGATCGGTCTGGCCCGGTTTCAGGACCGCAGATTCGTCGGGGTAGTCGGCGACTTGGGCGACGTGTCCCAGACTGGAGCCTTTCTTCGCGTGGATGGAAAGCATGATGACATCCGTAGGTTGATGAGAAAGTTATAGGTCGTGGGATTGTCGGTCAGGCACCTTGGAAACGCCGAGCGCTCTCTCAGACTATGAGGATGACGCCCTGTGCGCCTTGGGCTGGGATGTTCATTGACGGATCAAAGGGGGCAAACTCCGGCATCAATCGCAGATGGAATGGATGCCTCCCCCTTACGGGACCGGCAGCGGGGGGTAGGTTTTCGGCGGGATTTGGGGTCGTGCGCTACGATATATTCAGCAAAATATCACTGATTGGGGTGGTTTTTGCGCCGCTTCCAGGCGGGAAAGCCCTTCAAAATCGGGCATCAGGCAGGGGAATTCATCACCCTGCACGCCGCAACCGGGCTGGACGAGGAAGGACAACCCTGCTTTACCATTACCTTACCCCATTAGGGCGAGGACTCATGCCTCCTGCGGTTTCCGGACACGGCGCTTACGTTCTCTTCGTGATGTGGCCCTTCTTCATCGGTTTTTGCGGGCCAAAAACCCGCAGCACCATCCCCAGGGCAGCTAATCCACGGAAGACCACCAAACCCGCACCGAGAAACAGCGCCATGGCCAATTCCATGCTTGTCTGCGGCAACAAAGCCAAAGCCCTATTATCAATCAGGAATGAACGGTGAGTCCACTGCTGCGGCGCCGAGCATCCGGTCGATCTCACATTCGGCGGCAAGCCAGTACGCCTCGCAGTCTCCCTCAAAACCGCTCCGCTCGGCGATGAAATAAGCGGCTTCGGCGATCATGCAGTAGCGCGCCTCCGCAGGCACCCGTGACTCGCTCGCTACCTGGTGATGCCGGACTTCCTGATTTTCCTCGGACATCAGTGTATCTCCTCTGCGTGGAAAAAGAATTGCAACACTTATGGCTGATCGCCATCAGAACTCATCGCCGTCAGCGGAGTCTTCTGCGGCGTTCGCTATTGCCGATGCCAGCTCATCCAGAAAATCCTGCAGATGTTCACTGACCACAGCGACCTGACTCTCTAAGACATCCAGGTCGGGGCACCCCTCCGCTTCCTGGAGCAGAAACAAAAACAGCGCATCGTGGGTGAGCTGGGCATTCTCCCAAGTGCCGATACTGGCATATAGGCCTTCCTGATAGAGTTGTGCCACTCGGGTTTGCAATGGGTTGAGTTCCATGATCAGTCTCCAGGCCAATTGACGACGGGCGGGCGTGCCCAGTTCTGAGAATACACCCCGAATATGACACTTTTATGAATGCCAACGGACTCGACCGAAAAAACAACGCGCTACCGCCTTATCCAATGGCCCCGGCCCCAGAACCAGCGCCCGCCCCTATGCCACCAGCGGCCCGGCGCCCAGCGGGCGTAGGGGTGAGGCGGATAGGCCCAGCGCCCTGGTCCCCATATCCATCGTCCCCGCCAGGCCCAAGCGCCGGGCAGCCAAACCATTCCCACCGCCGGTGCCGGCGGGACTATTGCCATCGGCAGAGGGGGTGGCGGCCCAGGCACGACCACCGCCCCAGGGATTGATCCCTCCACATAGGCGGGTCCCGGTGCCACCGCACAACCGCTCAGGACGGCGAGCCATCCCACCGCCAATATTACCCGCCACACCCTATGTCCGCTCATTTTCCCAGATCGCTCCGCTTTTCAAGGTATTCATCACGCTCGATCTCGCCGCGCGCATAGCGTTCGCTCAGAAGCTTGAGAGCGGCATTCCCGTTGTCGCTCCCGCCGTTCCTGCACCCCTGCCGATGCCTGCAGGTAAAAGCCCCCCGAATCAGAAACGCCATACCGAGCACGATACCCACGATGACCAGCAGCCACAGCAATCCCCAAAACAGTCCGAAACCACCCATCATGCCAGGACCGTAATAGCCGGGACCCCAACCGCCCATCATGCCCGGGCCATAGTAGAAAGGTACAACCGGCCCCGCTTGTGTC
Organism: Acidithiobacillus ferriphilus; assembly: GCF_028215975.1. NCBI lineage: Bacteria > Pseudomonadati > Pseudomonadota > Acidithiobacillia > Acidithiobacillales > Acidithiobacillaceae > Acidithiobacillus > Acidithiobacillus ferriphilus. The sequence continues at coordinate 1,572,361 of NZ_CP116458.1, read as the reverse complement.
GTCGGCGATTGGTCCGATGCGGTGGTGACGACCGTCTGCGCCACGGCCAATACCGGCGCCATCATGAGCCCCACCGCCGCGCCGGCCATGCGGATTCCCCTTTTTCGCTGTGATGCATCCATGCTGTCCATCGATTGCTCTCCTGCCGTTGGATGTCGGAATGCCATTCCCCAGTGCAAGTATAGTCCGGCTTTGCTCCCATGGCTGTGGGGTGCGCCAGTATCGCCAACAGAAGCTTCTCAAGCATCGCCTTGCAGAATCCGCGCCTGCAAGGCTCGACTTGCTGCCAGAAACCCCATCAGGTCCCCCGCTCCCGATACCACCAGGTAGGAGGACTCACTACTTGGAATCAGGGAGCATCCATGGCTGCGCAATACACCACCGTCCTTCGCCTGCTGCCGGAGGACTACGCCGCCGTAAAAGCCAAGGCTGAGACATTGAGACATACCGCAGAGATGTTGATCCGGCTGGGCGGCCTCCTCTTGAGGCACAGCAAGGATAGCGAAAAAGCGGGCCGGACTGTCGCCACGCGCAAGGAATTTATGGAGTTGTCGCGCCGGGTTCCTGGGCATTGCCAGCCGGATTGAGGACCGGACGATGGGGAGACCGCCCCATGATTGGCAAAGTTGGAGGATTACGGCCAAAACAGCATCACCCCAGCATCTTTACCAAGTCCTCGGCCCTCAAGTGAGTATAGAGTTTCAGCATTTGCCATGTCTTGTACCCCGTGATGGCCGCCACCTGCATAGGGTTCAAGCCCTTCTCGATCAGTCGGCTGGTGGCCCCATGGCGCAGGTCATGGAAGTATAACTTCTTAATGATGGCGCGTTTTCGTGCTCGACGCCATGATTGCTCTACCGCAGACTCGCTAAGGGGAAAGACATGTCCAGCCATGTCCCTCGGCAGGCTATGTAGCACGGCGAATGCGGGAGTGGACAGGGGGATGGTACGGTCATCCCCGTTCCTGGTGTCATGGAAGACCGCTGTTTTCTTGGAAAAGTCTATGTCTTTCCAACGAAGCTCCAGAAGCTCCCAGCCGGGTAGAGGTCTCTAAAGCGAAAAGCATGAACGGGCGCATATAAGGATTTTCACAATCAGCGAGAGCGTTCAGCATACGCTCCCCTTCGTCGCCGATCAGACGCCGGTCTCTTGGCTTGGATGGTGCTGGCATTCTCATAAGGAGCATTCCATCATGAGATACGCCAAACTGTTCAACAGTTATATGGCGGTGGATCAAGAGCGTGTCAGGTCTGACCCGGCATATAAGGCGAAGATTGCCGCTGACGTGGCCAACTGGATTGGGCCTTCGCAGATGAATGCAGTAAAACACAACAGGAGATGTCGTCATGAATGAAGAACTGCACACCCACGCCCCGCACGAGGAAACTGTTCACGCGCCAGCGGGAAAGCACAGCCTCAACCAGTGGATCGCCATTTTCACGGCGCTGCTGGCCACCATCGGCGCTATCGTCAGTTACCAGGGCAATGCCCTGATGAACGAAGTGCTCTTGCAGAAAAACCAGGCTGTTTTGGAGAAAACAAAGGCGACAGACCAATGGAATTATTATCAGTCCATCAGCACCAAGGCACACCTGATGGAACTGGCCGTGGATCTGGCCCCTCCCGCCAAGGTGGCGCCATTCCAGAAAAAGATCCAGAAATACCAGGCACAAAAGAAAACTGTGCAAGCGACCGCCGAGCACCTGGAGCAACTTTCCACTGCCGCCAATACAAAGTCCTGGCGCCTGAACCGTCCACACAGGGACATGGCTCTCGCCATGATTTTTCTGCAAGTCGCCATTTCCCTGGCGTCCATCACCGCCTTAACCGGACGGGCCTGGCTCTTCGGCATGGCCATACTCAGCGCCCTGGGTGGCGTCGGCTTGTGGGTCATCGCCCTGGGGATGACCTGAGAATCTCCAATCGAACATCGAGGAATAACGATGCGCAAGAAAAATGGGCTATATGCAAAATCTGGTTGAAAACCTATGGCCTCAGTGTCCAAAACCCTGAAGATACTTGCTGCGCCATGGGTTGGAAGATGAATATCCGTCAGGAGTGTGTGCAGAAGCTTTCTGGTTGGAATGAGAAGGTGTAAAGTTATCGAAACTTTGACCTGACCCTCCCCGGTCAGATGCCTTCTGTAGAGGTTTGGCGCTGAATGGCCGGTGCAGACTGTTGGCTGCCATTGGCGATTTAAACCAAATACTGTTTAGTTAGATTAATTTCTGTGCGATCATGGCCCTGTTACCCAAGATGGAGACAGGGTTATGGCGAGGACAAAAGCACAATTATCAGCGGGTGCGCGGTTGGCGGATTACCTGACCGTAGGCTATTTGGCGATGCGGTGTCCTGTAGGAAAAGTCCGGGATGCCTTGGCGTTGCATGATGCACAAAGCCAGCGGCAACGCGGGCTTCCACATGAAGTACTGGTGTATTTTGTGCTGGCCATGGTGCTCTATACCAGCGTGGCTTATGAAGAGGTATTGCAACTGGTCGTCGAGGGTTTGCGTCCGCTGCTCGGTGATGATCGCTTGGCCCAGACCGTCGTCAGCAAGGGGGCCATTTCGCAGGCGCGGGCCAAGGTCGGTGCGGCGCCCTTAAAAACGTTGTATCAGAATCAGGTTCAGCCCCACGGCCCGTTGGGCATGGCCGGGGTTGGGTATAAGGGATTACGGCTCATGGCCATCGATGGCTCGACGCTGGATATGCCCGACGAAGCGGCCAACGCCGAGCGCTTCGGCTATCCGGCATCTTCCCGGGGGAGTGCTGCCTTTCCCCAGTTGCGCTTTGTGGCGATGGCCGAGTGCGGTACTCACACCTTGTGTTATGCGGAGATGGGTTCCTACGAACAGAGTGAGCGGACTCTGGCGGGACCCGTCATGGCGCACGCAGACGCGACGATGCTGATCACAGCAGACCGCAATTTTTATAGCTACGCATTCTGGCAGCAGAGCCTGGCTACTGGTGCCCGACTGTTATTCCGCCTCAGCAGCGTCCTGAAGCTACCTCGGGAAAAAATACTGGCCGATGGATCCTACCTCAGCACCATCTATTCGAGCACCCAAGACCGTAAAAAGGGACGCGGTGGCATTCGAGTACGAATCATTGAGTATACCCTCGACGGAATCCCCGATGCGGAACCCAGCTACCGCCTGATCACCAACTGGATGGATCCAACCGAAGCGCTGGCCTTGGAGTTGGCGGCGCTGTATCATCGGCGCTGGACTATTGAATCCAGCCTGGATGAACTCAAAACCCATCTGGCAGACCGGCAAGTGGTACTCCGCAGCAAGCGCCCCGAGTTGGTAGAACAGGAGTTTTACGCCTTGCTCCTAGCGCATGCGGCGGTCCGCCATTTAATGACCGAAGCGGCGGACCAAACCGGACAAGCCGCTGAAGATCTGTCGTTCATCCATGCCATTCGTGTAATCCATCGTCGGCTCCCTGCCGCTGGCTCTATTCCCCCCTCGGGATAGGTCAACATGGATTTACAGCATCCTCAACGAGATAGCTTCACGAAAAGTGGTCACCAGTCGCGGGAAGCGCAACCCGCGTGGCGTCCGAAAAAAGATGAGTTCGTACCCCATTCGAGATCGCGGCGATCCGCTGCATCAGCCCTGTGATCCTGTTCCGGTCATCTTATCTAACTAAACAGCATTGGATTTAAACCCCTATAGTCGCAGGTTGGCACTGGAAGGCGGTCAATCTCCACTGGTGAGCGCTATGAGATGTCTACGCATTTAAGCAAGTGTATGGCGCTGGATGCGGTTCCCGAATGGTGGTGCACGACTACAAATACCGCAGATAGAATAGGAATATTCGTTCGAATGCTTCTTTTACAAAAATCAAATTCTTCGAACGCCGCGGAAAAATATTTCGAAACGGGGGTCTACCATCTTCCGATCTGTGTAGCCACATGGCGTCATTCCGCATGTCCAGTATACATGAAAGCTCCTGTCTATAAAGATTCGTGGATCCTTTACCATTTAAAATTGCTTTCATGTTTTTCGCCGCTGCGCTAGCTCGAAGTTGAGCCATATGGGCTTGATGCGGCACCCATGGCGGCGGATTCTCGTGATTAGCGCAATCTCCCGCGGCAAAAACATGAGGCAGCCCCTTTACCTGTCCATATTTATCTACATCAATATGACCGCCAATAGACACGGGAAGGCATGACTTCTGCACAACCAATGGACCCGTTATTTCAGGGGAATAGAGGACCAAATCGGCCTTCCTGAACGTGCCATCCTTGTCAGTCATCCCTCCATCTAAAAATTCTGCCGGCTCATATCCATCGTCAAGGATGATCCCGCGTTCACGCAGTCGATCGGTTATCGCGCCTTTCTCTCCCGGACTTCTATCTGGGGAGAAGAAATGAATCTCAAACTCATTTCTTACCCCCCTTTCTCTCAATGCATAATCCAGGAGGCAGGCGCATTCATACATGGGGCCGGGACGTCCGGCAACGAAACCGTCCATCCGGTTAATCTTGTAGCCGACATATATGATACCAGCACTCAGGGATTCCAGCTTCTTTACAAATACATCCATGTCATCAGGACCATAACATGGCGAATATGTATAGTCTTTTGTTCCAGGAATGTCGTCTTTTCTAAAGGATGGCCCTATACCAATAAATAGATAATCATTCTTGTATTCTCCATCATGGGTAATCACGGTCCGTCCGCCGTCCTGTATATCGACAACCGTACCCTCAATAAAGCGAATGTTTCGTCGTCTTAGGAATGGACGAATATCAATGGTGACATCTGCTTTGTTTCGCTTCTTTGTGAGAAATTCAGGAATTGCCGGAAAGTAAATGAATTTACCATTTCCGATGACCGTAATGTCGTATCGGGAATATATTCTTCGAAAGAAATACGCAATGATGGGAAAGGTAGGGATGGATAGAAAGTACCCAATGAAAAACAGGGATGCGAACCCATTGCCTATGATGGTGATTTGTTTCTTCATCAGTATCCCTTTTCAATATGCTCAACGACATGATGCCCAATGAGCAAGCGATCATTCCGGAGGACGCGCATCGGTACATGCCCACCCCTGGGGAACCGTCAGCCGTTAGGACTTTTCGACGATTTCCGCACGTAGGCGGATCTTCCCTTGATTCTGCAGATGGGCCAGCAGGGTGGTCACGCTCGCCGGACTCATGGAAAGCGCCGCGGCCAGTGCCTTAGTATCTTGATTGCCGCGCTCCTCAATCAGCTTTAGAACATCGCCTTCCCGGGCTGCGAGCCATTCTTCAAAAAGTTGGTACAGTTCAGGCTGCGCATTGACCGCCAGTGAAGTGGTGCGACGCATGGTGTCCAGCATTTCCGTACACATTGCCATGCACGTTCCCATCCTCTGTTGCATGAGATTGCCGCCGCTTTCCGTCCCTTCTCCTTTCTGACCCATCATCTTCTGCATCATCGCCATGGGGCCTCCGCCGCCCTGGCCCATCTGACCCATCATTTTTTTCATCATGCCCATGCCCATGGACTCACCGCCGCCTTCTTTTGTCGCTGCAGATGCTTCCTGCGGACTCTCCGTCTGACCTTCTGGTCCTTTCGTTTCCATTGTAAACCTCCTGAATTGTAGAACCTGATGGAAAGGGAATGTCCCGGATACAGCGGAACATCCCCACTTTTCCCGTTACCCGGGAAGCCGGAAAAGGGCGCCGTAGTGATAAGGTGGAAGTTCGATCAGGCGATCCGGCTGGAGACCGGCGGCTTCGGCAACGGCACGGACCTGCTCCGGCGTCATGCGCAGTTCCGTGCGCGGTCCGCGGACCTGTCCCAGGACCGGCGTTTCTTCCCGAGGGCGGGCGTGCCAGTTGACGACGGCGAAAAGCCCGCTGGGCTTCAGGACGCGGGCGATCTCCCGGGCCAGGGCCGTCTGCTCGGGCACGCCGTGAAAGGTGTTGGCCATGAGGCAATAGTCCACCGACTCGGGGAGCAGCCAATGCAGGTCCATGGCGTCGCCCTGCAGAAAGGTGCAGTTTTCCAGCCCGGCGCACACCGATGCGGCGGCGGCCAGCATCTGCTCGTCCAGATCGAAGCCGAGGATTCGACCGTCCTCCACCTGCCGGGCGAGGGCGGCGGTGAAATAGCCATCCCCGCAGCAGAGATCCAGCACCGTCATGCCGGGCCTGACACCCAAAGCCCTGATGACCTCCTCCGGATCGGGCCACAGCGCCTGCCACCAGTCGGGATCAGGCATGACCGTGGCCGGGAAAAACGCCGCTTGCTCCTTCGTATCCATCCCTACTCCTTCCGTACTATTCCAGATCCTTGCGCATCTGCTGGTATTCTTCGCGGGTGATCTCGCCCCGGGCATAACGCCGGTCCAGAACCTCCCGGGGAGTTTCTCCCGCCCCGGGTGTTTTGTGCGAACCGCCGCACATGGGGCCGCCGCCCATGCCACCGCGCATCATGAAAACAATGAAAACCACCATCAGCACCAGAAAAAACAAAGGGAAAATCATCATCCAGGGCGTCCAGCCCCACCCGCCATTTATCCACATGAGTTGGTCCTCCTTTCGGTCATGGAAACGCTTTCGTTGCTAATATCTTCCGAATCCTGAGTATTGGCCAATGAGGCATGTGCGGCCACCCAAAGCTGCAACGATTGCAGGATCGCCAACAACTCCGGGTCGGGGAGGCAATAGTAAATAAAGGCTCCCCGGCGCTCTGCACGGACGAGGCCCGCCTCGCGCAAAATACGCAGGTGGAAGGACACGTTGGTTTGGGGCAGGGCGGTGGCATGAATGATGTCAGTCACCGGTCGACATTCCGTCCCCAATGTGCAGAGGATGCGCAGCCGGTTGGGCTCAGCCAGGGCCTTGAAGACGGGTCCCAGGAGGACGGTGGGGCAGGATTCCCGATCCATGGCGGTCACCTCCTTGACATAAACCATGTTACATATGTATGTCCGCTCATGCTATGTGTGCCCCATAGATTTTGTCAACGGATTTCGATGGGTTGCTTTCCTCCCTCCCATACTCTACCAAGGTTTTGCCATGTTGACTTTGATCCACTTCGATTTCTGTCCTTTCTGCCAGCGGGTGCGATTGGCATTGGGATACAAAAATATTGAATTTGCCGAGCTGCCTGCGCGGTTTTACGGACCAGAACATTTCCGAAACATCAGCGGATTTGAGCGGCTTCCAGTCATTATCTATCCTGATGTAGACCGCCAAGGCGAATCCCTGGATATCATTGCCGATCTCGATCGGCGTTTCCCGGCAACGCCGCCGCTCCATCTGGGAGCCATCGCCGCCGCCGATCTGGAGGCGGTGCTGGCCTGGCGCGCGCGCATCAGCGGCATGCTTTTTCGGCTGATTGCACCGACTTTGCCGCAATATCCCGGGCTCGGCGACGATCCCCGCGCCATGACTTTCTACCGGGAACGGATGGAGGGCTGGCTGGGAGACACCCTGGAAGGACTGCAGGCCCGGCGGCATCAGTGGTATGCCTCCCTGGAGGCGGAGCTCAACGGGATTACGGACCGTATCGCCCGCCATGGCTTCTATACCCCTGTATTTTCTGTCGCGGACACGCTCATCACCGGCGATCTGACCGGTTTGCGCCTTCTGGAGGACATTACACTGCCGCCGGAGTTGAATGCGTATTTCGCACGGGTGGAGGCGGCGGCGGGAATATCGCTTTTGCCCGAACCCCTCCTGCAAGGACAGAATGCTTGAACCGCGCTGCCCATAGCTCCTCACCAGGATCGGAAGGCCGAAGCTGGAAAATCATTGCCAGACTTTATAGGGCAGCGAAATGCCAGAGAAATCATGGAGGGGGCTTTCATTCGGGGTCAAAGGCCAATCTGGTTTGGCCCTAAAAACCTATCCTACCTCTCCCGAGATTACCACCAAACCTCCCCAGGGCAGTGTATGGGGCAGTACCCATTCCATCGCTCGCGCCACGCGGTTCCCGGAAGGGAGGAATATGGCGGAGTGTACCGCCAGCCGGCGCACTCTCAGGCCGGAGAAGAAGTCGAGCACTTCGCGGGGACGATGCCAGCGCGCCCCACGATAGGCCCCGCTTCCACCGCCCCGGCCCTTCTGCCTGTAGAGCAGGCTCGTCCGGTTGAGCCAGCCGATGGCAAAGCGCTGCCGCGTCACCCGCACGATCTCGGCCACAGCTTGGCGCTCGTCTTCCACGAAGCACAAGGCCGCGACCGAAACCACCCGGTCGAAACTGCGGTCGGGAAAAGGCAGGGCACGGGCATCCCCCACGATCCAGCGGATCGCGGGAGGCCCCTTGATTTGAGCGAAGGCGAGCCAGTCCGGGTTCGGATCCAGACCGCTGGCGAGGAGACCCTCCTCGGCAAAGCGGCGGGTGAACCACCCGGTACCACAGCCCACATCCAGAAGCGTATCCCCCGGCCGGGACTGTAGTACCCTGGAGAGCAGGCGGAACTCGGCCATGCCGATCCAGCGCCCGCGAGCGGTATCGTACCAGGCGTCATAAGACGCGGCGTCCATCAGCCTACCGCGCCTGCCAGCCCGCGCCAGGCGTTGATCAGAGCGTTCGCCGCCTCGTCGATCTCCGCCGTGGTGGTGAATCGGCCCAAACTCAAACGGATCGCACTCAAGGCTTGTTCCTGGGGCATGGACATCGCCGCCAGGACATCACTCACTGTATGGCCGCCCGCATGACAGGCGGAGCCCGTGGATGCAGCGATCTCCGGGGTGGCGGCGAGGAGGAGTTGCCAGCCAGCCACGCCGGGGAAAGAGAGATTGAGGGTATTGGGCAGGCGCTCGGTAGGGTGGCCATTGAGCAGCAGGCCGGGAATGGCGATAACCAACCGTTCATGCAAGGCATCCCGCAATTGCTGCAGTCGTGCCGCTTCCCGGGCCAAACCCTCCTGTGCCAGCCGGGCTGCCGTGCCCAAGGCCACGATGTGCGGCACGTTCTCGGTCCCAGGGCGCAGGCCCCGTTCGTGGCCTGCCCCGGCCATGATCGGCAAAACAGGCGTTCCTGTCGGCACATACAATGCGCCAACGCCCTTGGGCGCGTAGAACTTGTGCCCCGCCAGAGTGAGGAGGTCGGCGCCGAGATCATGGACATCGATCGGGATCTTGCCCGCTCCCTGGGCGGCATCCACATGCATGAACGCGCCGCGGGCATGAGCGAGTGCGGCGATTTCCGAGACGGGTTGCATCGTCCCCGTTTCGTTGTTGGCGAGCATCACGGATATCAAAGCGGTGTCGCGGCGGATCGCGTGCGCCGCCGCCTCCATGCGCACGCGGCCCGTGCCGTCCACTGGCAACACGGTGAGCTGCCAGCCCTCCGCTTCCAGCCAGCGCATGGGCTGCATCACCGAGGGGTGCTCCACCGCCGACGTGACCAGGTGGCGCCGCTCCCCCCGCAGGGCCCGCGCCACCCCGAAAATCGCCAGGTTGTTGGCTTCCGTGGCGCTGCCGCAGAAAACCATATCCTCCGGCCGCCCGCCGATCAGCGCCGCCACCTCCGCCCGCGCCGTTTCCACTGCCGCCTTTGCCTCTTTGCCATAAAGATGTGCGGAAGAAGGGTTGCCGAAACGCTCCCGCAGCCATGGCTCCAAGGCCTGTGCCGCTAAGGGATCTACTGGGGTGGTGGCGTTGTAGTCGAGGTAAATCGGCAAATCGTTCATTAGACTCCCACCGGGTCTTCCAGGCAAAAAGACCGAACCAAGCTATTTTGGGAGTATGGTAGGACCTTGAGGGTCTTGCAATCGACAATGCACAAGAGGCTCCACCTCTTTGAGTCATGGCATTCCACGTGATCTTTGTGATCTTTTTTGGCGAAAAAACAAGATGCCAGCCGCCTTACGCCCAGTAAATCCGGATGGCAGTCTGACTCCAATATTCATCCGCTCCTTAAATACACGGGCGGCCGGACCAGATCTAACGGCACTGCAGCCTAGCTGTAGGGCCCGTGTTTTTGGGTCCTCTTTAATAGGCCGATACCTTCGCTACGGCTTGCCCGAAGCGCCCGAAGCGTATGGCCAGAATGGGTAGCACCAGCAGATTCAAAACGGTAGATGTAATCAGGCCGCCGAGAATGACCTGTGCCATTGGTCCTTCGATCTCGTTGCCCGGTGCCCCGCTGGTGAGCGCCAGGGGCAGCAGGCCCAAGGCAGTGACCAAAGCGGTCATGAGAATCGGTACCAGCCGCTCCTGGGCACCCCGAATCGCCGCATCCCGCCCCCAGGACACCCCTTCCTCCCCAACAAGATGTTGGTAATGGGCAATCAGCATGATGGAATTGCGTAAAGTGATGCCGAAAATGGTTACGAACCCTACCAAAGATCCAAGGGACAGCACACCGCCTGTAAGCAGCACGGCGGTCACCCCACCAACCAGGGCGAAGGGTAGATTGAGCAGTACCAGGAACAAGGCTCGCATGCTGCCCAAAGCGATGTAGAGCAGGAGGACAATACCAACCCCCGCCATCAGCGCGTGCATGAGCAGTTCGTTTTGCGCTTTCGCCTGGGCCGCCGCCGCACCCGAAAAGGTCACATAGGTCCCAGGGGAGAAAGAGACGGCTTCGTGGATTCGTTGTTCCGCAGCATGTACAAATTTACTCAACGCCTGCCCGCGCACATTTGCGGTGACGGTCTGTACCGGCTGTCCTGCGGTTTCGAGGATGGCATAGGGTCCAGGGCTTTCATGGATGTCGGCCAAATCGCGCAAGGGTACCATCAATCCATTTGGATTGCGCAACGGCAGATTGCCCACCTGCGCGGGATTACGCCGCCCTGCGGGATCAAGCGTTACCACCACATTGAACACCCGGTTGCCTTGATAGGTTTGCGCAACTACGGTGCCCGCGTAGGCGGCCTGAACCGCATCCAGCACATCTACCGGTGCAAAACCCCAACGTGCCAACGCCGCTTGTCGCAGGCGAATGACCAGTTGCGGCGCAGTTGGAGGCGCATGCATCTGCACGTCTACCGCGCCGGGCAGGTGCTTGAGAACCGCGGCGATTTCCCGCGCCTTTTCATAGAGCGCATCGAAATTGGTCCCAAAGACGCTGATCACTACCGGCGCGGTGTAACCGGAGATCGTCTCTTCAATACGATCCGACAGAGGGGTTTCAACGGAGAAACTCACCCCTGGAAACCCCGATAGGGTCTTGCGGATCCGGGTCAGGGCCTGCTCCTGGGCCTCCCCCGAGAGAGATTGTAGACCGACGATAAATTCGCTCACGTTGACGCCGTAAGTATCCGTACCCGTTCTTTCCGCCCGCCCCACCCGCTGTGCCACCGAGCGGACGGCGGGGATGCGGCTCAAGGCCATAGATATGTGGCGCCCGAGTTGCAGCGACTCGGCAAGCGACGTCCCCGGTGCCGTAGACACATGCACGATGAAATGCCGTTCACTAAACTCCGGGAGAAAATTACTGCCGAACGAGTGGAAGACTGCCGCTGCTGCCAGGAATAATATCGTGATCCCTACCATCAGCCACCGGTGCTGGCCCGCGATGGCGGCGAGCACCCGCGCTTGCCCCGCCTTGAGTACACGGATCCAGGCATGATCAATGGGGCTGGTTGGCGTGTGTCCCAGCAACAGGTAAGCCAGGGCAGGGGTCATGGTCAGCGCGACACCCAAAGAGGCGAAGACGGCCGCGATATAAGCCTCCCCCAGCGGTGCGAAGAACTTGCCGGCCACCCCGGAGAGCGACAGTACCGGCAGGAAGACCAAGGCCACGATAAAGGTGGCGTAAGTCACCGCCCCGCGGACTTCCATCGAACTTTTGAGCACCACTTTCGCGATGGATAAGGGTTGTGGCCGGGCGCGGTTTTCCCGCAGGCGCCGAAAGATGTTCTCGACATCAATGATGGCGTCGTCCACCACTTCGCCAATGGCAATAGCGAGTCCACCCAAGGTCATGGTATTGATGCTGGCGCCCAGCGCGTTGAGAACGATGACCGCGGTGATCAATGAGAGCGGGATGGCGATGGCCGATATCAAGGCAGTACGCACATTGAACAGAAAGAGAAAAAGCACGGCAACGACCAGGATGGCCCCTACCAGCAGCGCCGTGCGCAAGTGGGCGATGGCGGTTTTTATGTAACTGGCCTGCCCGAAAAGATCCGGATGCAAGGACACGCCTTGCGCCGCCAGTACCGGTTCGAGTTGTCGGAGCCGATCCTTCAACACCCTGGTCACCGCCAGGGTGTTGGCACCGTACTGCTCCTCGACATTAAGGATGACCCCCGGCTTGCCCCCTATGGTGGCACCGCCGATGGCTGGCGCCGGGGCCGCCGCTACCTGCGCCACGTCGCCCAACCGGACATCCGCGCCCTGGTGACGCAGGATGACCACGTTCGCCAACTGGGCGGCGGTGATGCTTTGGCCCTCGGTGCGTATGGCGATCCTTTGGTTGGCATCCTCCAGGAAGCCCGCCCCCCGTACTCCGGTGGCCCGTTGCGCAGCGCGAACGACATCTTGGAAGGTCAATCCGAAACGGACCAGCTTTTCCGGTTCGACCTGGATCTGCAGCTCGCGCACTTGCCCCCCGTATATGGCGACATTGGCCACGCCGGGGATGCTGAGCAGTTGTGGCTTGAGCAGCCAATCGGCCAGGGTGCGCAGTGTCATCAGCGAGCGGGTGTCCGACGTAAGACCCAGCACTTGGACAACGCCCGTCGCCGATGTCAACGGGGTCAGAAAGGGGGCGCGTACACTGAGCGGCAACTGTCCGGCGACGGTGTTCAGCCGTTCGGCCACGATCTGACGATCCCGGTAAATGTCCGTCCCGTTATGGAACGTCAAGGTAATCACCGATAGGCCTTGAATGGATCGAGAGCGCATCGCCTGCAAACCGGCTATCCCGGATAATGCGTTCTGGATGGGCTGGGTGACCAGTGCCGCCACTTGCTCGGGCGAAAGACCCGGCGCTTCGGTATCAACCACCGCTAACGGCGGTGTGAAGTTGGGGAAGGCCTCCATTTCCATGTGGGATAGGGTGTACAGCCCGTAGCCGACCAATAAAAACGCCAGGGCGATGATCACCCCGCGAAAGCGGATGGAGAAGCGGATAACGGCTTTGAGCATGGCGGATTCCGAAGTGCGGTGGGCGAGTCAACGACTGAAATTTAGTCGTTGTCCTGGTCTTCATTGGCCTCGTGGCTTGCCGACGGCGGGGCCAACAGCTCCTGGGATAGCAGTAGTTGGGCACCTTGCGTCACCACCCGTTGTCCCGGTCTGATATCCGTCTCGAACCAGCCGCTCGGGACCGGATTCCGCGTGGACACCAGATGCCGGACAAAATGCTCTGCGTCGGTTTGTAGATAGACCCAGGCTTGACCGGCATACCACAGCACTGCGGAATCCGGCACCACAATGCCCTGCGTCGCCTGTCCTGCCAGTGGCACATCCACTGCTACCCGCATGCCAACGCGTACATGGTGTGCGGGCATCCGGTAAAAATAGGTCTCACCCTGGACGCTGGGATCACTCTGCGATGCAGCGGAAATGAGCCGGGCGTCGGTGTAGGCGGTCGGCTTGCCGCTCTCGACATGGACAACCGGCGGCATGGAGGGAATGGCCAGACTCGGCGGCAACGTGACCAGCAAGAGGGCGTCGTGGCCGTTGAACAGGCGGGTGAGAGGGTCGCCGACTTTGCCCAGGATCCAGCCCCCCAGCTCTGGTCCCCACTGGGTAAGCGCCATCTGCCGCAAGCTGGCGGCATTGGCCAATGCCGCAGTGAGGCGTGCCTGGTCCGAGCGATACGCCGCCTGCGCCGCCTGTGCGGTTTTGATGGAAATGTTCTGGCCGTCTCGATTCAGGAGGCGCAGCCGTTCAAACTCCCCCTGCGCAGCAGTAACGGTGGCACGAGCCACCCCTGCCTGACCCAGAGCAGCGGTGTAGCTTGTGCGCAACTTCAGGAGCGGTAGCGGGTCAAGGATCACGCCATAGGCGCTGACTCGTGCTCGATAGCGCGCTGGGGTAAGAGGTCGTGTGCGGATACCGGCCTGCGCCTGCAGCACCGCATCCAAGACAACGACCTTCAGACCGTGCGCAGTGACAGTCATCGGCATCTCATGGGCGGAGTCTGTTTTAGCGCCGCCCCCGCCTTCGGGGTACGCCCTCGCGCCAAACCAGGTCAGGATGACCAGGAACAGCAATGCGGCCAATGTGCCCGCTATGACCAAATTCCGTTTCATACGCGCGCCCTCTCGCGACCGGATGGGGATTTTTCGTGGAGTGCAGGTTTGAGAGAAAAATGCTCCGTAAAGGGCCGCTGCAGGGCATTTTCCAAGGTACCCAGGGCTTGCTGTGCCTGATACAAGGCGGCGAGCCGGTCCTGGGCCGCTACCAGAGACGCCAAGTGCCCACCGAGCATGGCTACGGATCCGATGGCACCCGCAGCAAATCGCTGATCAAGCATGCGCTGGTGTTTCGTTTGGGTTGTAAGCAGGTTCTGCGCCGTATGGAGTGTTTGTACAGCGCCGCGATAGCCAACGACGGCCTGACTGACTTGCCCGATCACCTGGGCCTGCAGGGCGGCGAAGCGCGCAGATTCTTCCGTCACGCGTGCCTTGGCGACGACGATTGGGCCTTGGTTTTGATTCAGCAGGGGAAGGGTTAAGGACAACAAGCTCAGCGACCACCGGCTATCCCCTTCTTCCCATTCGTAACCTGGGCCCAAATTAATGTTGGGATATTGCTTTGCGATTTCGAGCTTGAGGGTGTCCTCGGCGGCGGCATATTGTGCCAAAGCGCGCCGAAGATCCAGGCGGTGGAGCAATGCCACCCGTTCCAGGGTCCTGGTGGATAGCTGCTGCAACGCGGGAAGACGGTCTATGCTCGTGAAGTCGAAACGCGTGTCGGCAATGGCGCCTACCGGCAGGCCCAGCGCTTCAGCCAACGCCGCCCGCACACTGGCGGCGTGCGCCTTGGCGGCGGCTAGCGCCATCTGCGTCCGTTGTAAGGCCAATTGGGCGCTGTTTACCTCAAACGTGGCACTCTCGCCGACGGAGAAACGTTGTGATATCAGTTCCAGCATCCGGCTGCGCACTGCTGTTTCGGCCTTGAGTACTTTGATTTGCTCTATGGCCGCAAACAGGTCCAGGAATCGTTGGCGGACACGGTTGCGCAACTGCCAGGCGGTCTCGCCTACCTGGAATCGCGCGGCGGATGCGAGGTCAAGTGCCTGTTGGATGCGGTCCCCCCGTTTGCCCGCCGTTTCAATGGGCACATCGAAGGAAAAACCGAGCGTCCAGGGCAATACTCCACCAGGGGCGATGCTGTGGTGCTGAGAAAGGAAGCTGATGCGGGGATTCGGGCGTTGGCCAGCGGTGATCACGCCCGCACGAACAACTGCCCATCGGGCACGCTGGGCGGCCAGTTCCGGACTTTCATAAAGGGCTACCAGGGCAAGATCATCCAGATTCCAATGTCGCTTGGGCCAGTGCTTCGGCGGGCGGCCAAAGTGGGCGAGAAAAGTCCTTAGTTTCGGGTTATCAAGGCTGCGCGCCTGAAAGGCGGCCGCAGTCACTGAGGGCACCAGCACGCGCGGATGGTAACTGGCGCATCCGCTCAAAACCGCCAGGACGAAAATCGCCAGCACCGAGTGCCGGGGCATGCGCAGAGCAGGCGTCGCGGCAGATGGTGCTGCCGCCCACTCCCCGCAAAGCGCCTGTCTCGGCGAAAGAACAGCGTTTTCCCTCTGTTCGTCCTTTGACAAAACGCCCGCTCCTGCAGAAAGAAACTTCTCTGATTGCACCTCTCGGCCAGCACTCCTAATGGTCCATCGCACTGTTCTTTCCCTTTATCGGTGGGCAATCAGGGGCACTGTTTTGAAGACTTCCACTGCCTCGGCAGGCTCATGTTCTCGCCTCCCCGTCTTGATGCGACGATGCCGTGACGGGAGCGAATCGTTGACAATCTCGTGGGTCATTATTATATTCATTCAAATGAAAGATTCAAGCGCTGCACCTCGCTGCCGTATCCGTTGCTTTGAACCCGAAAAAGTAGCGGGCATCCGCGATCGTCTGGCTGAGGAAGAGGCACAGATTGCGCGATTCGCCCGTGTTTTCGAGGTGCTGGGCAACCGCACCCGGCTCCGTATTCTGCGGGCTTTGGCGCGAGAGGAATTGTGTGTCTGCGACGTGGCGCAGGTCCTGGAACTCAGCATCGCCGGTGCTTCCCATCAACTCCGCGCATTGCATGACCGGGGATGGCTGCATATGCGCAACGACGGCAAGATGGTGTATTACCGGCTGTCTCCGGACGCCCTGCGGCAGGTGCTGCAGGAGGGCAGGATTTTCCTGGAGGAAGGCATCGCTTCATAGGGGGTGACGAGGGTTTGAGGAGAATCCCGCAGATGGAATGGTTACGCACCGTCATAAACCATAAGGTGGTTCGAATACCCAGGTGGCGCAAGCTATCCATAGCCTGTCGTGCCCCAGGGTAAATGGCATCGACGATGACCACAGTTCAGAGCAGACGACCGTCGTTCTGGACCCCAAAACTTCGGTTGCCGAAGTCTTAATCAATCCAAATCCTATCCCAGCATCTGCCTGGCGAACACTGTAACTTTACGCCCGTTGGGCGAAGATCTACTATCCGCAATGGGTTGCCGGTGCGGATCCTCCAAATAGATTGCGGAGAAGTGCGGTGAGGGCTTTTCTCCCATGTAGGTGACCGGAGTGGGCTTCAGCCTTTGAACATTGCAGTTCTGTCGCCGGAGAAAATCTGTCCAGGATTTTACGGTTGGATGCCGTTTGGGAACGCTTTCTTGAGGAGGTAGGAATGAACGAGAAGAACATCGGCCTTTCCACTCGTTGCGTCCATGCCGGAGAGCTGAAGGACCTCCACGGTTCGCCGCACACACCGATCTACACCACCACCACCTTCAAGTTCGATTCCACCGCCGACTTGCTTGATGTGGTGGAAGGACGCAAGTCGGGCAGCCTGTATACCCGCTATGGCCTCAATCCTACTCTCTTCAGCCTGGAGGAAAAGCTGGCCGCGCTGGAAGATGCGGAGGCAGCATGGGTATTCAGCTCGGGCATGGCTGCCGAGGCGGCGCTGTTCCTCGCCTACGGACGCAAGGGCATCGTTTGCATCGGCGACGCCTACGGCGGCACCATGGAACTCCTTTCCAGCCAGTTGCCCGAACTGGGCATTCCCACCCACTTCCTACTCGGCAGCGAGCTTGGCGGGTTGAAGATGTTACTGGAAACCGGGGCGGGTCTGGTATTTTTCGAGACACCGACCAATCCTACATTGGAAGTGCTCGACGTTCGGAAAATTAGCGGCATGGCCCATGAATACGGCGCTCTGGTGGCGGTGGACAGTACCTTCGCCTCACCGGTAAACCAGAACCCGCTCGCACTAGGCGCAGATTTCGTCATTCACAGCGCAACCAAGTATCTGGGGGGTCACAGCGACATCACCGCCGGTGCATTAATGGGATCCAAAGATCTGCTGGCACCGGTGTGGAACTGGCGCAAGAATCTGGGCACAGTGATCGCTCCGGAAACGGCTTCGCTGCTTGCGCGCAGCATCCGCACCCTGACTGTGCGGGTGGAGCGACAAAATGCCACGGCGCAGGCAGTTGCGGAGGCAATGACAGAGCATCCAAAAGTGGCTCGGGTATTTATCCGGGGCTGCCCGCTTTTGCCGGCCACGCGGTGGCCAGGTCTCAGATGAAAGGGTTCGGCGGCATGCTGACGCTGGAACTGAATGGTTCCTATGAGAATGCAGTGCGGGCGGTGGACAGGTTCCAACTCTTTGCCATCGCGCCCAGTCTGGGCGGGGTAGAAAGCCTCGCTACCATGCCGGTGACTACTACTCATCATGGTCTGGCACCGGAGGAGCGGATGCGGCGCGGCATTTCCGATGCCATGATCAGGCTCTCCATCGGCCTGGAGGACGCCGCCGACCTGATTGCCGACCTGGAACAGGCGCTCGAATGATATCCTGAAGAAACACATTCGTAGGTCTTCTTAATAACTGCTCTCCACCGCCAAGCAAACTGGCAGAATAGCCTGATGATTACCCAAAAACATTATCCAAAAAGGCTACCAATTGCGCTCCATAATCTTCAATTTTGTGAATGGAATTGTGGCCCGCCTTGGGCAAAACCCATAGCTGCACCCGTTCGTTTTTGCGCTGCGCATAAATCGCCCTGGCGTCCGCCACCGGTACCTGGGCATCGTCCTCGCCATGGACGAGCAACACGGGACACTTTATCCGCTGGATAGTCGCAATGGGAGCGATATCGGCAAAACGCGCACCAATTTGCCTCTCTACCGTCTTGAGCACCCAGCGCCCCACCGGCCAGTAATTAAAATTAACGTTATAAACAGTGATAATATGCCATGCTTTTCAGGAGGGTCATGGCATGGCACGTCCGGCAGGTGGAGTAGAGCATGTGGTGGCGGCACGAGAGTTGTTGCGCAGCGCGAAGACAGCTGAAGAACTGAGGCGGGCACAGGCGGTACTGCTGCCCCTGGATTTGGGGTTGAGCCTGGAGCAGACGGCGCGGGCCATTGGACGCTCCGTGAACGCCACCTGTGCGATACGCACGCGTTTTGCCAAGGTTGCCGAAGGGGTTATGGGGCCGCCCCAGGCAAAAACCGCATTGCGCAACCATGCCTTGGCTGATCTTGAGCGTGAGGCCAGCATTCTCGACGAAGTATTGGCCGACGCACAAAAGGGCGGCATCGTCGTAATTCCTCAACTCAAGCCGCTGATTGAGGAGAAGGTGGGAAAACCCATGGCGCTTTCGACGGTCTATCGCATGTTGGCACGCCACGGTTGGCGGAAGCTCGCTCCCGATACCTACCATCCACAGGGCGATGCGGAACGCCGGGAAGTCTGGAAAAAAAACTGCCCGAAGCCATAGCCGAAGTGCTGGCGATGTTTCCGACCTCCCGCCCTTTGCGGTTGATGTACCAGATACCGTCTTGGACGGGGCTATGCAAGCCCAAAATTGGGGTCGAATGGCTTCCCAGATTTAAGCACACCGAAGGCCATATGTAAGAGCCTGCGCATGGCTGCGACCACCACCTGCATGGGGCGTTTGCCTCGGGCCAGGAGTCGGTCACAAAAGGCCGCAATAATCGGGTTGTGCTGCTTGGCCACTACCGCAGGCAGATAAAGCGCCTTGCGTAACAGGGCATTCCCAGCCTTAGCGATGGGGGTTTTTCCTGCCCATTGACCAGACTCACGTATACGGGGATTGAGGCCGGCATAGGCAACTACCTGCTTGGCGGAGTGGAATCGATCCAGAGGGCTGAGGAAGGCCAGCAAGGTAGCGGCTGTGTTGTCCCCAATACCAGGGATACTGGACAGCAACTCCTGTTGGTTTTTGAGATCGGGGTGTTTATCGATATGGATCTCGATCTGCAGGCGGACCATCTGGATCTGCTGCTGGATAAATTCCAAAACAGCCTCCACCGACTTGCGCGCTGGTCCCTCTGCAGATTCCAGGCGGTTGCTCTCCATCGTTTGAAGAGCCAGGAGGTCCTCCAGACGTTGCACCAAGGCTTGGAGAGTAATGATCTCCTCAGCCGGCGGCACCCAGGGTGCAGGACGGTGCATCTGGCAATAGCGGGCAATGAGCCGGGCACCGGCCTTATCCGTCTTGGCCCGAGTGAGCTCGATTTTACCAAAGGCGTGGATCTGGGCCGGGTTGACCACACTGACGAGGAGTTGCTGTTGCGCCAGAAAACGCGCCAGGTTCCGTCCATAGGCGCCCGTGGTTTCCATGCACAGATGGGCTTCCTGGGCCTCGTACTTGTTCAGCCAATCCAAGAGCTGTCGATGGCCAGCGGGGGTGTTCGGGAAGACTTTGCTGCGGTACTTGCCTTCCGCGCTCAGAAGAGCGACATCGAATTTGGCCTTGGCTACATCGATGCCGACGAAAATGATAGGATGGGTCATGACTGCCTCCTTGCAAAGGATATCAGCGATCTGCGGACTATGCCGGTTCATCCTTATCTGTTCAGGCTCATGCTCAATGCAGGCCTCGGATACCGTCCGAACTGGTGGCAAAGGTGGGGCAAGAGACTAATCTGTCTGGCAGGATCAAGTCCTTAGAATGATAACAATCTATCTTGCCTCGCTCCGGGGATCAGCCGAAGGGTACCAATCCACAAGGACTGGCTCCAAGACATAAGGACGAAGCGCGCTTTGGGCGGATCAGCGACACCCGCTATTGCTGGGCCAAGAAGCCGACGCGCCCCGAAGTGAAGGGCATGCTGATCTACCAATACACTTATGCCTATGCGACCGTATCACCCCAGGACGGACGTATGGATTCCCTGGTTCTGCCAGAAGTCAGCGGCAGGTGCATGCAGATTTTCCTCGACGAGGTTGCCCAGCGTTATCCCGATGATAACATCGTCATGATTGTCGATGGTGCCGGTTGGCACAAAAGTAACGATCTCAAGCTGCCAGAAAATCTACGCTTGCTCTTTTTGCCACCCTATTCGCCTGAACTGAATCCTCAAGAGCACCTATGGGACGAGTTGCGGGAGAAGTATTTTCACAACAGGGCCTTTGACAGCCTGGGGGCGCTGGAAGATCAGTTGGTCGCCGGCCTTCGTGCCCTTGAGGCGGACCATGCACGGGTGAAATCCATCGCCGGATGGGAGTACATAATTAACTCTATTTCTAATGCGATTTAGAATAAGGGACATGATGCGCTGCCATGAGCCTGCGCATCACCACGGCTGGATGGGCAAAGGCGCCAATACTGACCACGACCGCCACACGGCGGCGGGAGGCAACCAGCAAGACCGCCGCCGCCCCCAGCGAATGACCCAAGATAGCGACCTGCCCCGGCGCAACATCGGGCCTGGCTTCGAGCCAATCGATGGTATGCTCCAGATCCTCGGCGAATTTGGGCATGGAGGAGAAATCATCCGCATCGCTCTTGCCATGATTCCTTGCGTCAAAAAACAGCAGCGAATAACCCGCACGATGTAAAACTGGCGCAAAAGGCAACATCATCTCTGCGTTTCCTCCCCATCCGTGGATAACCACGATGGCCGGGGCCTGGAGGGGTGCGGAGGTGATCTGTGGCGCAGAAATGTACCAGGCGAAAAGCCGTTTGCCCCCTTCGGTGTCAATGGATATTTCCTGGTAAGGCAAATTAAAACGGGCTGGCGTACCTTTTTCCACCATTCGCGGTGCCAGAAAGGCGCGGCGGAGGAGCCATGGCGCGAGAGCGTCGAACATTACCAGCAAACCGGAAATCCCCGCAAGAAGTTCGATGATGCATGCCATCATGGTTGGCAAATGGGTACCCCAAGGGCGATCTCATGAGCACGATGCTTTAGCTAGCCCATGTTTGACACTATGAAAAATTTTTTCAATAAGGACTGATCGGCGTACTTCTGGGCGTAGATGATGAGGCCAACACCTCCGTGGGTTGGCACGAAGGTTATAGGGTGTAGGGCTGTCTGCCAGAACATTTCTCCTCTTGGCGGCGACAGGCGCGAGCAGTCGTTGCGTGCCCGTTCAAGGCGGCATCTCACCAACCGAGAGGAGAAACCTCCTGCATCTTGAGCACACATACCATACACACCTTTATGGAACGTCTAGCCCAGAACCACACCATGAGCGGTTTGTGCGTGCGTTCCATGACGGTGCCGGTCGTGAGGTAGCTATTGTGATACCAGACACCTTACGAGCTCTTTTACGCTTCAGGTTTCCTGGGCGCAGAGGGCGGGTGGTTATTATTTGAATTCGCCGACCCCAAAAAACCAACAAGAAAAGAGGGGTAGGCGGCGGCATCGTGCGCCAAGTACCATTTCACGGTATGGCTATCATCCAGATTATTGGAACGCGAACACCCTGCAAGGGCGGTTATTACGAACAGCGCGACGAGGAGCTTATTCATGACGGCGTCCTTTCCAATTATCATGCGATCAGTCGCTCTCACTCTTGGCTCAAGCGCTATCATGTGCAGTGATGGTTAGTTTAACTACCTCGATGGGGCTAACTATCGAGATGGACTGCGATGACGCAAGCTGGCGCATGTCAGATGGCGGCATGGCGTGATGGAGGATAACCGACGCGACGAACACCGCCACCCCCAACGCACTTTGGATATTCACTGCGTGCGCACAGCGCCCCACGGGGAGGGTTCCAGTATTGTCTACACTGTGAACACTGTACATCCAGAATCCTGGCAACTTGGAGCATTGATGTGGGGCCCTTCCCGCCCGCTCCACAGATCCAGCATCGGAAGATGTTACTTGACCGTAAAAGACCAGCGACCATCGGTATGATGCCCATCAGTTGATCGAAAATTCGCTTTGCACACCTAGGTTATTGAAGGAGTTCGGCATATTTGGCCACAGTAGCAGGACCGTCCACCTCCCAGGTTGGATCTGGAATTTAACCTTCACCTCGGCACCAAAGACACGGTTAAAGCTATAGGCTGCGCTGTTTATCGCTGACAGACACCAGATTCCTCGTCCCAGGTAAATTATCTTACAGTTAATACGGATACGGTTACATGCGGCAAATTGTCGCACCCCCATCGCTTTGCAATGCCTTGTTACGACGAGGGAGGGGCGGCTGCATTGTCAGGACATCTGATACCCTTTTGTTTAAGGACCCTAACGGATCAGAACAGGAAACCCATCCCTGCCCCGAAGTAATGGGTAAATCCACCTAGGTTTCCGCTCAGGCGCACACCCTCTTCGAGGTCTACCTCACAGGAGGGGGTCAGCAGGTACTGCACACCGCCGTCCGCATCAAAACCGGACCCCAGGCCCGGCCCCGTGCGGCTTTGTCCGTAGACCTCGCCATAGAACTGCAGATTCCACAAAGGCAACCAGGTAAAGGTGATATCCGGATTGATGCTGGTGAAGCGACCACCTCCGGCGAGCGCGGGATTGGTCTGGGATGTGACGCCCAATTGCAAGGATATCCCGGTGTCGTCGCTTGGGGCATAGGTAACGATGCCGTTAAAGGCTACTCCTGTCCCCCGGCTGCCAAACGCCGGGCTCCCGGAGGGTAGGGTAAACAAGCTTTCCACGGCCCCCAGCCAGTGTTTGGTATAGCCCAATTCGTGCTTGATGCCGACCGTGGTGGCCGAGAACCCCTGGAGATGTGGGCTGCCTGGGACCTGCTGGAGATTGTCGTTGGGCGGCAGCAGGACGAATTCGTTGTGGCCCGGCAGGCCAAAGCGCAATTCCGCCTCGGGGAAATTATCGGCAGTGCCGCCTCCGGTTCCCGTAAGGTTGGCGTGTTGGTAACCAGCTTCCAGTACGGCTTGGCCGTATTGCACCACGCACGCGCTGTCAGACACCGTGGGCCGATCTAGCAGAGCGAGTAATGCGGATGGTCCGGTGCAGGGATTTTGGACGGCATCATCTGCACGTACGGCTTGGATGCTCATGATAAGCGTTGCCAGCAAGGCGGTAATAGGGAAAAAATTTATTTTATTCATGTTGGTTCCTTTTCAAAATGCCTGCCAGGGCACTCCCACGAATCAGCGGTTATGCTTAGAAACAGACAATTTTCGTATATGAATATAAAATATCACTACTGTCCGGAGATTTGACCCGGACCTCATAGTAACCGACTGAAAAAACAAGTCGAAATTTGCTCGGGTAGGTGTCACCGACTTCAAAATGGCGCAAAATGGCCCATTTTCAATTTCGGAGCGCCCATGTATTCTGGAAAATTGGTTATGGCACAGCTTTTCGATCATCTGCCTATGCATACATTCCGCCGCTGCGTCGCCAAATATCCCAGTAAATATCCGGTGCTAAAATTCAGTCATTTTGACCAATTCGCCTGTATGGCATTTGCTCAGTTGACCTATCGTGAAAGCCTTCGTGATATCGAAATCTGCCTCCGTGCCCATAACAGTAAGCTGTATCATCTCGGCATTCGCGGACGTGTATCCAGAAGCACATTGGCCGATGCCAATGAAACCCGTGATGCACATATTTACGAAGACTTCGCACTTGCACTCATTAAAATTGCCCGCAAACTTTACGCTGGTGACAGTTTCGCCATCGATATAGATAACACCGTCTATGCACTGGATACCACGACTATTGATCTGTGTTTGTCTCTCTTTCCATGGGCACGTTTCCGCAAGAACAAGGCCGCTGTGCGACTGCATACCTTGTTGGATTTACGGGGTAATATTCCAAGCTTCATCCTGATTTCGGATGGCAAGCTTCATGATATTCACGTTCTCGATCACTTAATATACGAGCCTGGAAGCTTCTATGTGATGGACCGTGGATTCATCGATTTTTCCCGTCTCTATCATCTCCATAACGCCCAAGCTTTCTTCGTAATTCGCGCGAAAAAGAACCTGCAATATCGCCGCCTATATTCGCAGCCTATCGACAAGGAAACAGGCTTGCGTTGCGATCAAACCATCGTAATGACCGGTACAAACACGCAAAACAGCTACCCCGTCCCTTTGCGTCGCGTTAAATTCTATGACGCGGAGCAGGACCGCCTTTTTGTTTTCCTCACCAACAACCTAGACCTGCCCGCCATAACTATCACTCAGCTTTACAAGAGCCGTTGGCAGGTAGAGCTATTTTTCAAGTGGATCAAACAGCACCTTCGTATTAAGGCATTCTTTGGCACGTCAGAAAATGCGGTGCGTACGCAGATATGGATTGCTATATCCGTCTATGTATTGGTCGCAATTGTCAAAAAAAGACTGCATATTGATGCTTCCCTCTACACTATGCTTCAGGCCTTAAGTCTCGCCCTATTTGAGAAATCGACTATAAATCAGATAGTTGAAAATATAGGTGACGAACCTTGTGAATCTGTAAATTCTAACCAGTTGAATTTATTCGACTAAATCTCCGGACAGTAGTGATAAAATATAACGTTTACTGCCCAATTTGTGGCACCTCCTTAATAAGCCCGCACCCTAATCAATGCATCCCGCGGGTAAAACCAATCGCCACCAGTATCAGCATGGCGACGATGTAGAGCCGCAGCCCCCAAAACGCGGTTTTCACCGCACCTTGAACGGGTGCACGGGATAATGGCGCCAACTCTCCGCCCCCTTCTGCCTGAAGAAAGCTTGCAAAGTCATCAGAGACATCCAATGTTTCCTTGGGGTCAGGATAATAGTCTTTATTTTGCATGTGCCATCTCCTAAAGTGCGTGAGGGAAAACCACCGTAAATCCATAGAGACCGTCGGCGACCATCAGTAAACCCACAATGCTGAATGCCGCCATATTCTGCCAAGGACGATTCACATGCTGACCCATGATTTCAGGGTCGTTCAGCAATAGCAGCAGGAACATCATTGCCGCTGGCATGAAGATGGAGGCGACCACTTGAACGGTGAGGTTCAAAAATCCCAAAGGAGCATGTGGGAGCAGGACGATCAAGGCCGCCAAAGCCGTACCTAGAAGCCCAGACAAATAGAACGGGAGTGCATGTTGAGGCCGTAAATTGATGCTTCGCGGCAGTTTAAGCGCCTCGCCCACGGCCCAGGAAGTGCTTGCGGTAATCGCGATGGCGGCAATCAGACCGGCCTCGACCAGTCCCAGCCCAAAGAGCGCGGTACCGACAGACCCGATTGGGCTATGTGCAAGAGCTGCCATGATACGGTGTATTCCGAAATTTCCCGCGCCGGACAACCCATACACCCAAGATCCTGTCAGGGCAACCAAGGCTATGGCGACCAGCCCCATCAGAATGGTGCCAATGGCGGTGTCGGCCTGGCCAATGGGGATATCCTTTTCTGTCAGGCCTTTGTCTACCACGCTCGATTGCTGGAAAAAGAGCATCCATGGCGCAATCGTCGTGCCCAGGTTTGCGAGAATCACATAAACAAAGCCGCTTACCGCGATACCCGCAGGGATGTGCCAGCTCCCCAAGGCCTTTACCACCTGTCCCCAGTGTGGATGGGAAGCAATGGCCAGCGGGACAAAAATCAAGTTTCCAACAGCAACCCAAAGCGCCACCCGTTCCCAGGTGTGATAACGCAAAAATAAAAGCACTCCTGCAACGATGAGAAATCCGCCCAATGCGCTCCAAACAGCGGGCACGCCAAACATCTTCATCCCTATGGTGATACCGATGAATTCTGTAACGAGGGTGAGGATGTTGGCGACGACCAGATCGAAGAGGGAAAAGGCGCCCCAAAAAGGGCCATAACGACCCCAGATCATTTCGGCATGCCCGCGGTGTGTCACTGCGCCAAGACGGACGGTCATCTCCTGCACCACATAGGCCACCGGGACCATGAGGATGAGAAACGGAATGAAAAATCCGATCCCGTAGGCGGCGCCGGTTTGGGCGTAGGTGATCACCCCACCAGCATCATTATCCGCGATCATAACGAGAATTCCTGGCCCGATGAGGGTGAGAAAGAGCCAGAGCCGTTTCCAAAAGGAAGAGCGCTGAATCAATGCTTCCCGTTGCTGGTGGACCCGCCAGCGGTCAGCCACCCGGTGGCGCTGATCCTCGGGAAGTGATGCCAACAGGTTAGTGATATTTTTGGTTTGTACCTCTGTCGCCATCGTATGCTCCTTTACGGGCATGCGACTGGGACGCACTCACGGCGGCGCGCACAAAACAACGATAATGAATGGAAATATTCCATCACCCGAGGACCGGGTGATGGCAACAGCAACTATGCCAGGATGACCCGATCTACGAACTGCAACGGTGCTTTGTGAAAGCAACTAGGGTCACTGTCCAAGTCGCTGGCCCTCCTGTGTGAAGAATTCAGGGGCCTTTGTACCGGTAGAAAACGGAGATGTCAACCATGGGTTTTTGCTATTGGGGTTTAGGGAGCAACGGAACGTAAAACCGGGTTAACCCCTTGTCCAAAGCTGTTGTCTGATTTCTTTCGGTCACGGCTTGTCCGTGCAAGCCGAACCGCTGCACGGTTTAACGGGATGAAACGGGCGCACGTAGCGCTTGCAAGGATTGCCGCAGGACATTAAGCGCGGAGCTGAGAAACACGCTGGAGATAAGGGCACCGACGATGATGTCCGGCCAGCGCGAGGCAAGCAGGTAAATGCTGCTGGCGGCTAGTAAGACACCGACATTGGCGATCAAGTCATTTCGAGAGCACAGCCAACTGGAACTCATGTTTAGGTTGTGGCCACGGGATCGGTACAGAAGAAAAAAACACGCAAGATTAGCGATGAGTGCCAGCATGCCGACGATTCCCATCGTTTCTATACCCGGCATGACGGGGTGAAACGCCTTGTAGGCCGCAGTCCCCAGCACACCAAGCCCAAAGGCGAGCATGAAGCCGCCCTTTACCAAGACAGCAACTGTCTGTCGGCGCGCCGACCGTGCCAGCGCGAAGAGGCTGAACCCATACACCAAGGCATCGCCCAGCATGTCCAGCGCGTCCGCCAGCAGCGAAATTGAATGGGCGATTAGGCCCGCCGAGCCTTCCACGAAATACATGACAGCGTTGATGGCGAGCACGATCCACAGTACACGCCTGTGACTGTCGCGCATGGCGTCTATCTCGCAGCTTTTGTCTTCACAGCAATTAGCCATTTGTGGGATCCCTTGAGTTTGCTGTACCTAGCGGTAGCGTACGTTAAATATTCTGCTTCCTCGATATTTCTGGTGGGAGCCGAAGCGGGCGAGGCGGTCTTGGGCTTCTTCGGGGGTGGGCCCTCGGGCTCCAGTCGGGTTCATGACCTTTTCCTCAATAGTTTTGATTCAGGCCATAGCCCCCATACCGAAGAAATACTTGTTCAACGATCTGTACTGATTAGGTACAGGTGATGAGGATTTGAAGGGCCGAACATCGGCTTGCATTGGCGATATGATCAGCCGGTCGGCGATATCGCTTGAATACCAAGTACCGGAGTTTATGACAAGCCGATCCTCAAAGGTGTTGATGGCATATCCTGTCTCTTTCCTAATCCCCTGAGGACATTGGTCTTCAGAGTATCTATAATTGTGGAAAAGAAATCTTCTCGAAGCCATATTCTTGGATCCTTGCATAAACCTTCCGGAAAATCTCAAACCCGATGATCCGGCGCCAGTGCGCACGGGTGGGCCGGATCGCCAGCCTCCACCTGCAAGGTGGGGTGGTCGATGCGAAAGCGCCTCTGCAATTCATTGCTGATCCGGTTCAGGAGCGCGTCTCCGGGGTAGCCGTTGGGCATGACCAGATGCACGGTCAGCGCCGTTTCGGTGGTGCTCATGGCCCAAATGTGCAGGTCATGTACCGCCGCCACATCCGGCAGGGCGGCGAGATAGGCGCGTACCGCCTGGGTTTCGATTCCTTCGGGCACGCCGTGCAGGGTCAGGTTGAGGGAGTCCCTCAGCAAGCCCCAGGTGGTGATCACGATCACCGCGCTGATGAGCAGGCTGACCGTGGGATCCAGCCAAAACCAGCCAGTAAACAGCATCCCGATCCCCGCCAGGACCACCCCGAGCGATACAGCGGCATCGCCCGCCATGTGCAGAAATGCCGCCCGGATATTCAGATCGCCCTTGCGCCCCGCCATGAACAGCAGGGCGGTCCCAGTATTGATCGCCACTCCGAAGGCTGCGACGCCAATGACTATGTCGCTTGCCACGGGCGTGGGATGCAGCAGGCGCTGAATCGCTTCCCAGGCGATCCCGCCAGTCACCACCAAAAGGAATACGGCATTGGCCAGAGCCACCAGAATAGACGAGCTGCGCAGCCCGTAGGTAAAGCGCGCCGAGGGCTGGCGGCGAGACAGTGCCGTGGCGCCCCAAGCCATGAGTAAGCCCAGGATGTCACTCATGTTATGTCCGGCATCCGCCAGCAAAGCCAGGGAATGTCCAATCATCCCAAACACGACCTCAGCCAGCACGAAGCTCAGGTTGAGCGCCACCCCGATGGCAAAAGCGCGGCCGTAGTTTGCCGGACCGTGGGCATGGCTATGCGCGTGGGTATGATGGCGACCAGCGGTATGGCCGGCATGGTCATGAGAATCGTGTGCCATACATCATCCTTCTCTGCAAAAATCCGAATGAATTGCCATTAAAAACCTTGTAGTCACTACATGGTCAAGGATTTATACTGCTCTTTTTGGGGGGATGATATGCGAATTGGCGAACTTAGGCAGGCCACGGGCGTGGATCCAGAGACCATCCGTTATTATGAACGGATAGGCCTCTTGCCCGCGCCAGTTCGGCGGGCGAACGGCTATCGAGCTTATGGCCCCGCGCATCTGGAACGGCTTGCCTTTATTCGCCACTGTCGGGCGCTGGACATGCCACTCGCGGACGTGCAGCGACTCTTGCATCTGCTGGATCATCCGCTGGACGATTGCCTGGACGTGGATCGGTTGATCAATACGCATCTGGCTCATGTACAGGGACGGCTCCAATCGCTACAAGCGCTGGCGAGGCAGCTTGAGCAACTGCGCGGATGCTGCCACGGGCGGCATACCACCGCCGAATGCGGTATCCTGCATGAGTTGGTGACCGCTGCCCAAGGGGAAGGGTGTGTGTGCCACGGCGGTTCGGCCCCGAACAGCCCGGAGGTCATAGAAATCTCCTAAGGCCTTCATTCATGCAGATGGTGCATATTGGGAGTGTGAGGGTGGTCGTGGGTTAAGGGTTGGTGACGATGCGGGTGCCAGTGGCGGACACCGGGCGCCATCGGGAACGGGTGCCCATGCCGTCACAAAACCTTGGTTTTCAAGCTGGCTTTTGGAGTTATCGCTATTGGGGTTTGGGGGAGCCCGGAACGTAAAGCCCGGTTAACCCCTTGTCCAAAGCTGTTGTCTGATTTCTTTCGGTCACGGCTTGTCCGTGCAAGCCGAACCGCTGCACGGTTTAACGGGATGAAACGGGCGCACGTAGCGCTTGCAAGGATTGCCGCAGGACATTAAGCGCGGAGCTGAGAAACACGCCGGAGATAAGGGCACCGACGATGATGTCCGGCCAGCGCGAGGCAAGCACAAGCAGGTAAATGCTGCTGGCGGCTAGTAAGACACCGACATTGGCGATCTCGCAGCTTTTGTCTTCACAGCAATTAGCCATTTGTGGTATCCCTTGAGTTTGCTGTACCTGGCGGTAGCGTAACCTCTGTACCGGCTGTTCGACGAATATATACCCGAATACCTCACCAAAATAACTCTAAAATCCGTTATGGTGATTTTGCCTTACGCCAACAAGCGGCAGCGCACTGCTGGCTGTATCCCGCGCAGCCTTTACCCGATGACGGTGGGCTTGCGGTTCTGCAGTAGCACCGCAAGCAGTCCGTGCCCGTCCAAGTGTGTTTCCACCCCCAAAGACCATGAGAAGCAAACCGCCAAGTGGTCAGCCGTTGGGTAACCATCTTCACAACGAAAAACCCATCCTATCAGGTGAATCTCATGATTTCAGCGAAAGGGAACTGCTGTTTTTAGAATTAAGCATGCATTCTTTCCTGAACTTTCGACGGCCAAAATGACGGGAGTTTTACCTTTCAGCGCCACGACCAATTTCCCGCCCGACCGTCCCTCGCCCACAAAGGCATCGTCCCGTTACACCAAGCCATCCGGCTGATAGATGCTAGCGTTCCTGCTCGTCACGAAGGTCTAATGGCGCTGGTGGCCACATCAATAAGTGTTTATTGCCTGTATTCGTTTGCCAATCTCGGCAACCTTTTGGGCGTCCTTAACGACTTCCTTCCAGTGACCATCCTTGATCTGTACAATCATGGTGTACGTTAAATATTCTGCTTTATCTGTCAGTATTTTTGTCTCATACCTCGGATTGGTTGGCGCATGATCTTCGCGTGCATAGGCAGATAATGGTGCGGTCATAAGAATCGTCATCATAAAACCCCGCAGGGCAGCATGGCGAAGTCTGATTGTCATGATCCGTATTTCTTTGCATGTCTCCTGGTGGGATGTTTCTAATGTCATGGCGAATCCTCCTGTATTGATTCAGATGAATTTAGTAGCGATCCAGTGGATGATATAACTCGATAATATCCCCGTGGTATTCCCCGATGGGCCGGATTACAGTTACTTCGTGTTTTCATTGTCTGACCAGCGTGATCCTAGTGATGACGTACCCCCCGGCGGTATCCTTTGCGAAGACGAAATTCACCACTTCACCGGTCTTGTGGCCGTTGAGCATAGCCGTGTTCTGGAGCAGGAAATTCATTGACATACTGGGCCAACCAAGAGCCTTGACGGGGCCCATGGCAATGTTGACCGTGTTCGCATCAGGACTGATGCTGTTGATTTTGCCCTGCCCCATGAAGGTTTGGGCCTTGGTCGCTTGGCCCGATACGGTGCGCATATTGTCCATACCTGGCATGTTGCCTGTGGCCGCATATGCCGGAAGCGTGGCCGCCGCCGAACACGCCAAGATGAGGGTGAGATAAAAACGTTTCATGTTCGTCTCCTTGCTGTTGTTGAACTGTTCGTTTATCAAAGTTTAAGCACTTAGTTATGGCAATAATTTCCGGTGTCCCTCCTTTCCGCCCACGGCGAAATTGCGCGTCCGTTCTGCTCGCTTATCCATCACTCATGCCTGGTTTTCGTGTCATCTCCTTTATTTGAAGTAATATCGTCCAGCCCTTCGGTCCCGCCGCTCGGGTCCGCCTGGACACTGAGCGCAGCGTCCCAATCGGCATGAAGGGCTTGGTGTTCCGACTCGGTGAACCCCTTGTGGCCGTGGATCATGGCCGATATCAAACCGTGGCGACCCGCGATCTCATGCGCTATCACGAGCGCCACATGGACAATGACGAAGGCAAGCAGCAGAAAGAAACCCCATTCATGCATCACCATCAACGGGGAGTTCATCGCTTCACTATCCGGCATAAGCGAGAGGCTGATTCCCAAGGCGATCTGCGCCACGGCAATCAGGAAAAAGGCGAGATAGGCGGGGCCAGCGAAAGCGTTATGCCCCCGATAGGGGGAAATCGGGCGGCGGAAGCCGCTCAGATAGCAGGCGAGGGTTTCCCGCCAGATCCGGCGCTGGGCTGGCGTCAGGGGCAGGAGGTCGCGCCAGCGCGCCGACGGCGGCCCGACAAAGAGCCAGAGGATGCGCAGCGCCAGCCCGGCGGCGAAGGCATAGCCGCCGACATAATGGATAATGTCGATCTTCCCCATCAGGGTGTCAGACATGTCGTTACCCAAGGCCAGGAGGGTAGCGCCTGAGCTGAATTGCGCCATCATGGCAAGCGCCATCCACCAATGCAGTGCCCGCAGCAGCGGGTCCCAGACAGGGTGCAGGATATAACGGTTGTCCGTTGTCGATTTCATACTTCCTCCAGGATCTGCGTATCATTGACCAGGCCACAAATATCCGTGGAACAGCCCTCACCATCACGCAGGGCCGACTCCGCCGCTTTGCATCCAGATGGTCCCGGGACCCTGTGCGCGGCATATGCCCCAGTTCGCTCCTGCGGCCATATCCGTAGAAAGCGATCCCAGTCCGATGGGTTCCCATTGGATCGAGGGATCACGAGCGATCCATGCCTTCGGATCCAGGTCCAAAGACTCCCCTTTTGCCAGCGTGAGCTCCCAGACATCACCGTGACCGTGCAACCAAACCAACCCCTTCGCGTCGCCCGCCACGGAAAAGCGATCAACGCTTGGCGTAGCGTCCCCTGTGACCCAAGGTCCGTCGCTTCCGCCGGAGAAGCTCTCGATGTGGACCGCGCCGCTCGCCGCCAGAAAGTGCGGGGCGGGTGCCAACAAGGTATTTCCGTCATGCAGGCTCACCCCGAATATCTTGCCGACACAATCCCGGCTGAGACTCAGTGACCCGGGTCCGGATGCCATCATCAGCCACGACGGACGGCCCCAGAAACTTCGAGCGATTTTCGGCGACGTGGCCGAAATGACGGTTTTCGGGTCTTTCCACAATAGGGTGTGATGCTCGAAGAGCACAAAACTCAAAGGGTCCAAGTCCAACGTCAATATCGGGGTTAATTCCCCCTCCAGACGGAAGCGGATCCCAGCATGCCCCCCACCTTCCACCTTCGCCGATGTCAATAATTTCGGTTCCATCATCGATCCTCCACGCCTACGCTTCGTTAGTGTTGCCACGAACTTCTCCTTCTGCACTTCGCGCGCCATCATCACCGCAGGCCCAATCGCCGTTTCTGCCACAGCGCATAAAGGGCGGGAATCACCAGCAGCGCCAGTAACGCGGCGCTGAACATGCCGCCCACCATGGGCGCGGCAATGCGCTTCATCACATCGGCGCCGGCGCCATGGCTGAACATGATGGGTAAGAGGCCGCCCACCACCAGGGTCAAGGTCATGGCCAGAGGCCGCAGGCGCAGCATGGTCCCCTCGATGACGGCAAGCTGAAGGTCATGCCAGCTCTGCAAGGCGTCACGGGCCTGCCGTCGGATGAGGGCCTGATCCAGGTAGAGGAGCATCACTACCCCGAATTCTGCCGCCACTCCCGCCAGGGCGATGAAGCCCACGGCCACCGCCACCGAGAGTTTGTAGCCGAGCCAGTAGGTGAGCCAGAAGCCTCCCACCAGGGACAGGGGCAGGGTGAGCAGGATGATGGCTACCTCCACCCAGTTTTTAAAGTTGAAGTAGAGGAGCAGGGCGATCAGCAGAATGACGGCAGGAATGACCAGCTCCAGGCGCTTGGCGGCCTGCTCCATGACCTGATACTGGCCTACCCAGGAGACGGTATAACCTCCTGGGAGACGGACGGCTTTCGCAATCGCCGCTTTGGCGCGGGGCACATAGGCACCGATGTTGGTGCCAGGCTTCGGGTCGATATAGATCCAACTGTTCAGGCGACTGTTGTCGCTGGTAAGCATGGCAGGCCCGCCCTCGATCCGGAGATCGGCTACCTGGGCCAGAGGGATCTGGGCGCCATCGGGAGCTGCGATGCGGCTTTCCATCAGGGTGGACAGGGACTGGCGCAGTTCCCGGGGGTAACGGAGATCCACTGGGAAGCGTTCCAGTCCTTGTACCGCGGTGGTCAGGACCTCGCCACCGATGGCCGTCTCCACGAGACGGTTCACATCCGCCACCGATAGGCCATAGCGGGCGGCCTTGGCGCGGTCGGTGTGAACGACGATGTAGCGGCCGCCGGTGACCTGTGCCGCATAGGCGCTCTGGGTGCCGGGTACCTTGCGCAGGACGGTCTGGAGTTCCTGCCCCAGGCGGTTCAGGGTATCGAGATCCGTTCCGCCGATTTTAATGCCTAGTGGTGTCTGTAGACCGGTAGTCAGCATGTCCACCCGTCCCTTGAGCGGCTGTGTCCAGATATTCGACAGGCCGGGAATACTCATGGCTTTGTTCATCTTGCTTTGCAGCTTCTGCATCGTCATCCCGGCTGGCCACTGGTCGGGATTCTTTAAATTCACCACCGTATCGAACATGGACAGGGGCGATTGGTCCGTCGCCGTCTGGGCCCGTCCCGCCTCGCCGAAGATCGTTTTCACTTCGGGGAAGGTCTTGAGGATGCGGTCCGTCTGCTGCAGGAGCGTGGCGGCCTCGCCGATGGAAACCGCCGGGTCCTGAGTGACCGGCATATAGAGCAGCGTCCCCTCGTTCAGCGGCGGCATAAATTCCGACCCCAGGCGGTTCCAGGGGTAGTAGAGGGTGGCCGTGAGCAGCAGGGCAAGGATCAAAATAATCCAGGGCGCGCGCAGGACACCGTGGATGACCGGACGGTAGAGGAAAGCCAGGACCCGATTCAGGGGGTTTTTGTTTTCGGGGCGGATGCGGCCGCGGATGAACCATGCCATGAGAATGGGCACCACGGTTATGGAAAGGATGGCGGCGGCGGCCACGGAAAAGGTCTTGGTGAAGGCGAGGGGCGCGAAGAGCTTGCCCTCCTCGCCGCCCAGGGCGAACACCGGCAGGAAGGAAACGGCGATGATGATCAGCGAGAAAAACAGTGCCGGACCGACCTCCTCTGCCGCCGCCATCGCCGCCGCCCAGGGATCGACACCGGGGGTTTGCTCCAGGTGCTTGTGCATGTTTTCGATCATGACCACGGGGGCGTCCATCATCACGCCGATGGCGATGGCGATACCGCCCAGGGACATGATGTTGGCGGGGACACCCATGCCCCACATGATAAGGATGGCGGCCAGTATTCCCAGCGGCAGGGCGACGAGGGCCACCAGCGCCGAACGCGCGCGCAGCAGGAAGAGCAGGGAAATGAGCGCCACCGCCAGGGATTCTTCCAGCAGCTTGCCGGTCAGGGTATGAATGCTGCGCTGGATGAGCGGGGCCTGGCTATAGGTCGTGACAACCTGCACGCCCTTGGGCAGGGAGGGCTGGATGTCCTTCAGCTTGCGCTCGATCTGGTGGATGAGGGCATAGGCGTTGCCGCCCTGGTTCATCATCACGATTCCGCCCACCACCTGGCCCTGGCCATTGAGATCGGCGATGCCATTGGGCAGCTGCGGGCCCAACTGCACCCGGGCCACCTGCCGCAGCGTAATGGGCACGTCGTCGCGCACCCCCAGCGACGCATCCTCCAGGTCTTTCAGGGAACGAATGTAGCCCGAGGTGCGGACGATATAACTCGCTCCTCCCATGTCCACCACCGAGCCGCTGGTCTCCCCGTTAGCCGCCCGGATGGCGGTCTCCACCTCCGGCAGAGTCAGGTGGTAGGCGAGGAGTTTCTGGGGGTCCACCACCACTTGGTACTCCTGCACCATGCCCCCTACCGTGGCCACCTCCGCGACGCCGGAGATGGCCTGTAGTTCGTACTTGAGAAACCAGTTCTGCAAGGTGGTGAGCTGGGCCAGATTCAAGGTCCCGCCGGGGTCGGTGAGGGCATACTCGAAGATCCAGTCCACCCCCGAACTGTTCGGCCCCAGAGCCGGCGTGATCCCCGGCGGCAGCTTGGACTGCACCTGGCTCAGGTATTGGAGTACCAGGTTGCGGGCCTGATAGATGCTGGTGCCCCCTTTGAAGAGGACGTAGACATAGGAGTCCCCGAACATCGAGTAGCCGCGCACGGCCTGGGCACCGGGTACCTCCTGCAGGGTGGTTTCCAGAGGGTAGGTCACCTGATCCTGAACGATTTGTGGCGCCTGACCCGGATAGGAGGTCTTGACGATGACCTGGGTGGGCGAAATGTCAGGGATGGCCTCCAGGGGGATGTTGATCACCGCCAGCGTACCGCCGACGATCAACACCAGGACGGCGATCATGACCAGCAAGCGGTTTGCCATACACCAACGCATGATCGCTCTAATCATGGGATTGCCCTCCCTGACCCATGTTCATCCCGGCCATGGCGCTCGGACCGGATGAGGCCGGTGGCGTTGGCGGGGCACCAGCATTCCCGGCGGGAGCGGCCAGTGCAGAGGATTTCCGGCCCTGAGTCATGTTCTGCGGCTGGGAAACCCCTACGCCCGGCGCGGCACTCGTGGTGGACGCCGTGTTGCCCCCTAACATACGGGCCTTGACCGACTGGAACTGAGACTCGGAATAAAGCAGGAACTGGGCACTTTCCACTACTCGGTCCCCCGTCTTGAGTCCCTTGTCGATGGCTACCCAGCCGTCGGCCTCCGGCCCCAGAGCAACCTGGACCGGCAGAAAATGTCCATTATCCTCACCCAGCATCACATAATCCCCCTGAGTGGTACGCAGTACGGCGCTGCTGGGGACTGCCAGGGTCTCCTCGGGGCTGGCCAGAACCGTGGCGTCGGCATAGGTGCCGGGGCGCAGGTTTCCCCCAGGATTGGGAAAGCTCAGCCGGGCCGTCACCGTCCGGCTTTTGGGGTCGAGGGTCGGATAGAGGAAGCTCAAACGTCCTTCCCAGGTCTTGCCGGGATAGGCCGGCAGATGCAGGCGCACGGGGTTGCCGATCCGTACCCAGGGCAACTGATGGGAGTAGAGCGCCACATTGACCCAAACCCGGTCGAGGTTGGCTATTTCATAGAGATTCGTCTGCGGCGAGACATAACCACCCTGGCGCGCATTGAGGGTCTCGATCACCCCGGAAGTGGGGGCTATGACCGCTACATTGCGTTCCGCTGTGCCGTGCCGGGCGAGAGC
Organism: Acidithiobacillus ferriphilus; assembly: GCF_028215975.1. Lineage (NCBI taxonomy): Bacteria > Pseudomonadati > Pseudomonadota > Acidithiobacillia > Acidithiobacillales > Acidithiobacillaceae > Acidithiobacillus > Acidithiobacillus ferriphilus. The sequence continues at coordinate 1,535,442 of NZ_CP116458.1, read as the reverse complement.
TGCGATCTGGTTTTCCGGCATGCCCAGCAGTCGCAATCTCGCCCGGGCTGCCGCCAGCAATGCCGGGCCTTCCGTCCCCCCACCCTGGCGGCGGGCAATGAGATATTCCTGCTGGGCACTATACAGTTCGGGAGAATATATCTCGGCGAGCACCTGGCCGCGCTGCACGGGGTCACCCACGGCGCGGACATTCAAGCGTGTCACCCAGCCGGAGAAACGCGGAGTGACGGAATAGACCCGGTTCTCGTCCACCGCCACGGTGCCCACGGTATGGATGGCATGCCCCATCTGCCGGTGCTGCACCGCCACAAGGCGCACCCCCAGGTTTTGCGCCAGGCGTGGATCTATGCTGAGACCGGACTCTTTTTTTGCGTTCGGGCTGGAGGCATAGACCGGGATATAGGCCATCCCCATACTGTCCTTCATCGGGTGATCCGAATGGATTTTGGGGTCCATGGGGGCAGCCCAGTAGAGGATATGCCGTCCCTTGGGGGTACTTTCCTGAGGATGGGCTGCGGCGACGTTGGCGCTCGGTGCCGCGGCAGGGGCCCGCAGCCACCACACTACTCCAGCCCCGAGGGCTACGCCAAGGACGAGCAGACCCATGCCGATGATCCAGTTGCGTGACTTCATGGTTGCATCTCTCCTTGGGTGGTGAGGAAATCCAGTTCTGCGGCGCTGATGGCCAGGTCGCGGCGGTATTGCAGGCGGGTCAGGGCGTAGTCCAGCACTTCCTTCTGGGTGCGCAACACCGCGTTCAGTCCGGCGCGCCCCGCCGAGTAGGCGGCGAGCGTTGCGGAAAAGGCATTCCGTGCGGTGGGCAGCAGGCGTTGATCGGTCCGATCCAACTGGGTCTTGAGGGCTATGTAACGGGCGAAGGTGGCGCGCGTCTTCTGGGTCAATGCAAGATGTTGATCGTCGTAGCGGTATTGCGCCTGCAGGGCCTTGGCCTGGGCGGTGGCAACATCCTGGTCCTGGCGATCTCCCGGGAATATCGGCAGGCTCAGGTTAACCCCCGCTGACAGCCAGTTGGGGCTGCCGGGGTAGAAATCCTGGCCATAACCGACGCTGACGGTGACGTTCGGCCAATAGCCGGTTTTGGCTACCTGCACGCCCATTTGCGCGGCCCGGGTTTGCGCCTGGGCGGCGCGCAGGAGGGGCTGGCCGGAAAGTCGGGCTTCCATTTCGGCAAGAGTGGGTGGTGGCGGCAGATTCGGCCATTGCTTTTCTATGGACGGCGGTTCCGGCAGGTTCAGAATCTGGGCGATTTGCGCCAGATCGCTTGCCTGCTCTGCCTGCAATCTGGTGATGTCATTGGCCAAACTGTCGCGCGCCAGTTGGGCACGGAGTACCTCGGCCTGCGACCCTTGAGCGGAGCGGTAGAGCGCCAGCGCCGCTTGCACACTCGCGGCCTCCAACTGTTCCTGATGCCGGACCGTTGCCACGGCATCTTCGGCATAGAGGGCTTGCAGCCAGGCGCGGCGCAGCAATAGCACCAACTCGGCAGCCTGGCCGCGCAGGGTGAAGTTCGCCATCTGCGCTTCCATTCCCGCCTGTTGTCCTTCCAGCCCTAATTTGCCAAAGGAGGGAAAAGTCTGACTCAGGCCCACGCTCAGCATGCTCATCTGCTGCCGGTTCATGGAGAAGCTGTTGATGGGCAGGTTCACGGCACCGAGACCAAGATGCGGATCGGGCAGTTGGGCTACCGCCACGGCTTTATGCCGTAATTCCGCGATCTTCTGGGTTAGGGCGCCGAGACCGGGGTTTTGCCGCAGGGCAATAGCCTCAGCACCCTGCAGGCTCAATGGGGCGGCACTGGCATAAGGGCTGAACACCATCATCAGCATGGCGGGAAGGGAGAGTGGCCCCGCGCCCCTGCAAATAGCCGCAACCCACTTTAGAAAATATTTATTTCCAGAACTTCTTTGCACATCGCTCATATAGCCTCCACATACGGCCCGAGTTAGGGCCGAAGACGCGAATTTCCTGTCCGGCGCGACTATGTGCGCGGGACTGCGGATTCAGGCGGGAGGCTAAATGAGAAAACGAACTGCGGAGAGTGGGGGAAGACCAGTGTGGGCCGCAACGCGGAGAAAGTGTGGAACGGGCTTAGGAGAAGAGAGAGTAATCCAGGATGCAACGGAAACGGCGAGAGCCGACATGGCGGGGGTGATGTTGTGGGCACTCTCCGCTACCGGCGCCATCATATCGTGGTGGCAGCAAGCAGTCAGGCAAGAGCCTTGCTGCGGGGCCGGAGCACCAAGGGCCTGTTCGCAACGCGGCATTTGTGTGCCGTGTGCGGCTACCCCTGTCATCGACAGGGCGCACAGCGCCGGAGCCGCGTCTGCCACCATCCAAGGCAGCAGTAGAAGCAGGGCCATAAAGGCTATCCGGCGAACGAACGGGCGAAAAACGCGCACAGTACCCCAATCTCGAGACGTTAGTCCGGCCATTACAACTCAACGATCATCAAATGTCAATGCTGCTGCGACTGAGTGCCGCGCTTCCCGCCCTTACTTGCACGTCCCCTATCCACGGCTTTTTCTACCGCCTCAAACGTCGGTGTTTGTAAGTCTTTCCCGACGGCGAGATTCCCCATCTCTGGCGGGTGGTCCACGAAATGGCCGGCCAGCACCTTGAAGTCCTGGACGTGAAAAACCTCTGTCCCCCACTACGCCCAAACCCTCACCCACTGGGTCCGCCGCTTGGAGGAGCACAAGGAAGAGGCTGTTGCCATGATCGGCGAGAAACGCTATCGTATCTGGGCAATCTATGTGTGGCGCCGTTACCAACATGTGGACCGAAGTTACCGCGAGGCAGGGGTGAGCTGAGGAGATATCTAACGGTCAACCGGGGGAAGGCCATTGGCAGCAAAGGTACGGGTGGCCGAAGATCTTGCCGCAGACCATATCCTCAGTCGCCAGGACGCCGATGGCTGGCCCCATCCATTGGATAGCCTGAAAGAAGATGGAATAAGTGGACACTGCCTACTACACTGAAGCCTTAAGTGAGCTGGTCATCGGCGAGAGTTAGTTCTGCGTCCATGGTGTAGCGAGCACGATGAGGAACAGAAAATGTGGCCTTATATGATGGGTGGTTTTTCAATGGTTACGGCTGGGTCGGGTCGGCATTCATGATCCTGTTTTGGGGTTTGCTTTGCCTCTTGCTGATTTTTGGCATTGTTGCCGGGATCGTGTCGCTGGTGCGGGCCTTCCCAGGTCGCGGGAGTCGGAGTGGCGAGAAAACCACCGCGCTGGATGTACTCCACGAGCGCTATGCTCGTGGGGAAATTGGAAGGGATGAGTACCTGGAAAGGCGCCGCGACCTGGAACGATAGCGCTTCCCCATCCGCCGAAGCTGGTCCGGATGCGCTACCAACAGGTGGGGCAGCGGTGGAAAGCTTATCTCGTTGGTTAAGGATCCAGTCTGCGGCATGGATGTGGATCCCCAGATGCCGAGGCGTAGCCGTGTATAGGGTGTGACATTCTATTTTTGCTCCGCCGCTCATCGGACGTTTGTCCCATTACCATACCTAACCTACGGAATTAGGCTCAACGCACTAAGGTCGGAAATCGGCAACCGGCGTTGTAAGCTCCTGCGGCGGTAAAAGGAGAGGGCTCTATGGACCATTCGGGACATCAGAAACAAGGGATGGGTACCGCTCATTCCAGTGCGCACGGCGGTCGCAACCATGCCGCCATGATCGCCGATTTCCGGCGGCGGTTTTGGGTGTCACTGGCACTGACGATCCCTATCCTTTTTTTGTCGCCGCTTATCCAGCATCTGCTGGGACTGGAGGCTACTCTTGCCTTTACGGGGTCGTCCTATGTGCTTTTCGCACTATCGAGCGGGGTTTATTTCTATGGCGGCTGGCCCTTCCTGAAGGGGCTGTTTGCCGAACTCAAAACCCGCAAGCCAGCCATGATGACGCTGATCGCCCTGGCCATCAGCGTGGCCTATTTTTACTCGAGTGCCGTCGTGTTCGGGGTTCAGGGCGAAGTGTTCTTCTGGGAACTCGCCACGCTGATCGATGTGATGCTGCTCGGCCACTGGATCGAGATGAAATCGGTCATGGGGGCATCCGGCGCACTGGAAAAACTGGTGCAAATGATGCCTTCCGAGGCCCATCTCGTGGCCCCGGACGGTATGAAAGACGTGCCGGTCGCCAATCTGCAGCGCGGTGACCGGGTGCTGGTGAAGCCCGGCGAAAAAATCCCTACAGATGGTCTGATCGTCGAGGGGCGAACCACCGTCAACCAGGCCATGCTCACCGGCGAAAGCCAGCCCGTGGAGAAGGGGGGCGGCGACGAAGTGATCGGTGGTTCGGTCAACGGAGAGTCGAGTATCACCGTCGAGGTCCACAAGACCGGCAGTGAAACCTATCTTTCACAGGTCATCGAGATGGTGCGCCGGGCACAGGAGTCCCGCTCCCGGACCCAGGACCTGGCCGACCGCGCGGCCCTGGTGCTGACCCTTACCGCGTTGAGTGTCGGGGGGCTTACCCTTGCCACTTGGCTGATCCTTGGCCAGCACTTCGAGTTTGCCCTGGCCCGCATGGTGACCGTTATGGTGATTGCCTGTCCCCATGCCCTGGGCCTGGCGATTCCGCTGGTCGTCGCCGTGTCCACCGCCATGGCGGCGCAGCATGGGCTGCTTATCCGGGACCGGTCTGCTTTTGAGCGGGCGCGCCAACTGCAGGCGGTGGTATTCGACAAGACCGGGACCTTGACGGAGGGGCGGTTCGGCGTCACGGATGTGGTCGTGCTGGGCGGATACGCCGAAGACGATGTGGTGCGGCTCGCCGCGGCCCTCGAAAGTCAGTCGGAGCACCCCATCGCCGCCGGCATCGTAACAGATGCCAAAGAGAGGGGTATCAGCTTCGAGTCTCCCAAGGAATTCAGGGCCATCCCCGGGAAGGGCGCGCAAGCCATCGTGGAAGGACGCAACGTGAAAGTCGTAAGTCCCGGCTATCTCAAGGAGCACGGCCTCGATGTCAGCGATGGGCGGATCGGGGCCTTGGCATCCCAGGGCAAAACGGTGGTATACCTGCTCGTCGACGAGAAAGTGGCAGGGGCGGTCGCGCTGGCCGATATCATTCGAGCGGAATCGCGGGAAGCCCTCGCGCGGCTGAAGGGGATGGGCGTACAGGTGATGATGCTGACCGGGGACTCGGAAGCTGTGGCCCGCTGGGTGGCCCAGGAAATGGGGCTTGACGATTATTTCGCCGAAGTGCTGCCGGATCAAAAGGCGGAGAAGATCAAGGCAGTGCAGGCGCGGGGGTTGCGCGTGGCCATGGTTGGCGACGGTGTCAACGATGCGCCCGCCCTGGTGGAGGCCGACGTCGGGATCGCCATCGGGGCGGGTACGGACGTCGCCATCGAGTCGGCGGACATCGTGCTGGTCCGTTCCGATCCTCGGGATGTGGCGGCCATCCTCGAACTTTCCCGGGCGACCTATCGCAAGATGATTCAGAACCTGTGGTGGGGTGCCGGCTACAATATCGTAGCGATCCCGCTTGCGGCCGGGGTGGCCTACAGCATCGGCATAGTCTTGTCCCCAGCCGTGGGGGCGGCCCTGATGTCCGTTTCCACCGTGATCGTCGCCGTCAACGCCAAGCTCCTTCAGAGGGTTCGGCTCACCGCCTAGTGTAGTGTTGCATTCTTGTGGGAACTTTCGTTCTTTGTCGCAACTCCATCGGCAGTCTGGCCACGCTGCTGTGGTTGCATGTGCTGACCCCTCTCTGGCTGGAAGGCGGCCAGACAGGCAGCGCGCATGCCGGAATCCTGATCAAGGAAGAACCGGATCTTCCCGATGCCGCCGAACAGGCGCTTGAGGTAGAAGTGGCCGTACAGGGTGTACTCGGCGTGAATCCGCATGCTCCGTGTCGGCAGTCTGCGACCGACATCCTGAATTTCCGAGACTTCGACATCCTCGCGCCGGGTTGCCTCGTCGTAGGCCGCCTCGATATCGCCGTCCAGATCTTGTCCGGAAGGCTGCCGGCACGAAGAGCGGCTGGACTTCAGTGCGGCATCGTAATCTCTCTTGAGCCAGCACCGGGTGAAGCGGCGGAATGGGGCCTTGGCCTGGTAGTCGCCAGCAGTGACAGCCCGTTGCTCGACTTCTTCGGCATCCAGCGTCGGGTCATAGTTGAGGTGCATCTCGAAGACGTAGCCGGTGGTACCGACGGCGTGGAGAACGACATTGCGGCGATCTTTGTGGCGGTTCTAGTTCACCACGTAGTCCTGACGGTCGGTGGCCAGGTAGAGGCGAGGCAACATCATGCCGGCCAGCATGCGCGCCTTCCGGTGGCCAGCGAAGGCGAGGCTCTGGCGGTAGAGGAGCTCGATCTTGCCGTAGAGCCCTTTGGGGCCGATGTCGGCGACCTCGTAGATGCGTCGCAATGGCGACTTGTTCATCAGCAGGGAGAAGATCAGCCGGTTCTTGTGCGGCTGCTGGTGACCGGTGTTGATTCGCCAACAGAGAAGGTCTTGCGGCAAGACTTGCAGCGGTACCGCCGCGAGCCGGATTGGGTCAGGCCGAAGGATTGGTAGGCATTGATGCGGCTGATCGGCACCGCATGATTCTGGTAAGCCGTATTTGGGCAAGTGGATCCGGGCGCTCCGCGAGATCGGCCAGCAGGCGGGATCGTTCCTCGTCGATGACGGAATTGCTCTTGATCGGCGGAGATTCGCCGCATCGGCGGGATATCGGCTCGAACCGCCTTCGGAAGAATTTACCTCGGAAATGACAATCCCTCTACGGCTTGGCACTGGAGGGGGATTGTGGGTGATCCGCTTCAGGTATTCAACACCTTTACGGAACGGCTAGCCTGTCGTTGCGGATATTGTGGGCGGGTACTACCCTCTGTGGCATGGCTGGCGACGCGACCATCGCTGGCTGGTCTACAATTGCAGAGTCAGGCTTGTTGCTTTCTGTAAATCCGCGACGGTCCGTCTTCATGGAAGATATATGGTGATTATGGGAGGTGTTTCATGCATGCCATGGTCCTGAAAGAGGTGGGCAAGCCTTTGGTGCCCGCTGAATTGCCGCGACCACAGCCACAGCTGGGCCAGGTCCTGGTAAAAATACTGGCATGCGGAGTGTGCCGTACCGATCTGCATGTAGTGGACGGTGAATTGCCGAACCCCAAACTACCACTCGTTCCCGGCCATGAAGTAGTCGGCCAGATAGAATCGGTGGGAAGCCCCGATATTTCCTTACAGAATGGACAGATGGTGGGGATTCCCTGGCTCGCATGGACTTGCGGTGCCTGCGAATATTGTCGCGCAGGACAGGAGAATCTTTGTGAGCAGGTGCGTTTTCATGGCTACACCGTGGATGGCGGTTACGCCGAGTATATGGTCGCTGATGCGCGTTACTGCTTCCCTCTTCCAGACATTTACGCCAATCCGGAAGGTGCGCCGCTGTTGTGTGCGGGGCTCATCGGCGTTCGGGCCTTACGTTTTGCGGAGGGGGGACGACGCCTGGGTCTTTATGGATTCGGCGCTGCCGCGCATTTACTGATTCAGGTAGCGCGTTACCAGGGTATGGAGGTCTATGCATTTACTCGCCCAGGCGATAGCGAGGCACAGGATTTAGCGATTAAATTGGGGGCTGTGTGGGTAGGTGGATCGGATATTCTACCGCCACAACCACTTGATGCGGCAATTTTGTTTGCGCCGGTTGGAGCCCTGATACCTATTGCTCTTCAGGCGGTTAGGAAAGGGGGCATTGTTATCAGTGCGGGAATTCACATGTCGGATATCCCAGCTTTCCCCTATTCCTTACTCTGGGAGGAGCGACAGGTGCGATCTATTGCCAATCTGACGCGCAAAGATGCCGAGGACTATTTCCCACTGGCACGGCGTGTTCCGGTGCAAAGCCATATCACGACGTATCCCTTGGCCATGGCGAATGTGGCATTGGCGGACTTAAGACGTGGCGCGGTCCACGGTGCGGCGGTTCTGGTTATGGGGGCATGGCAGGAACTCGAGACGTGAAAAGGATATGGATTTTGATGGTCTTGCTGTGGCTTGCTTCTGCTACTGATGGCGCACCAGCGGCAACAGCGCTGGTACCGACTTGGTTGCGCGCTGCCCGCGCGCTCGCGCAAATGCACTATTTACCGGGTCAAGTGGGCTGGACCGGGCTACGGGGGACGAATCCACAAATTTGGTGGTTATGGCCGTTAGGTATGGGCCCAGACCATGAATCGGCGAGGGCCGCCACCTTGGGCCGGTCATGGAAGGCCCGGGCCTTGGAATCATGGGCGCGGCCAGTGGCACCGCTGATAGAGATGGATAACCCGTAAGCGGGGCATTGCAACTCGGGATAATGCCAAAAGTCTCAAGCATCGCGTTACCTAACAGTCACGAAACCGTTATCAATTCCCGTAACGAATCAATGAGCGGACAGGAGAAATTTCCCTGCTGAGATTTGCATGCCTCCAATTGCTTCTGTAGGGCATGCTCTATCCGATGTAGTTCCCTCAGGCGGGCCTGCACACTAGCCAAATGCCTGGAAGCTAATTCTGCCGCCTCACGGCAATGCGTGCCATCAGCCAGCTTCAGTAGCTGACCGATTTCATCCAGGCTGAAACCCAGTCCTTTCGCCGATTTCACGAAGCGCAGTCGCTCCAGATCGGATTGCCCATAGCGCCGGATACTGCCAGGCAGCCGGTCCGGTTCCGGGAGTAGACCCTTCCGCTGATAGAAGCGGACGGTTTCGACGTGCACACCGGCAGATGCGGCCAGGGCACCTATGGTCAGAAGCTTCATGTGATAACCCTCCTTGACTCCGTACCAGACTACGGTAATACGCTGGGTAATGCCAAGTATTGCACGTCCACATCCGGCCATTTCTGCCAAGGAGGGAAAAGTGAACAACATCCTGATGTCCCGCATTCTCGACAAGACCGGGGTGCTCGGTACGGTCGTTTCCGGTTTGAGCTGTGCCATGTGTTTTCCGGCTCTCGCCAGCATCGGTGCAGCCGTTGGCCTGGGATTTCTCAGTCGCTGGGAAGGCCTTTTCGTACATACACTCATCCCCGCATTTCTGGTGATTGCGCTTCTTGCAAATGGCCTGGGATGGTTTGCCCACCACCAGTGGCAACGCTCAGCGCTGGGATGTGTGGGACCAGTCGTCGCTCTATTCGGGGATCAGGGAATGACGCAACACTTTCTGCCCGTGGAGATGGCGCGAATTCTGTTCTACACTGGTCTAGTCATCATGGTCATCGTCGCCATTTGGGATATGTTCCGTCCTGTCCATAAACACTGCCCAGTTCCCTCTGGGGATCACCAGTCGCACCGCTGACCAGGAGCATGCCATGTCTCAGAAAATCTTTTTACGCGTCACCGGGATGACCTGTGCGCATTGCGCCCACAGTGTAGAAAAGGCGCTTCTTGGTATCCATGGTATCGACAGCGCCCAGGTTTCTTTGGCCACGAATCAGGCAGAAGTTTTCCTGCAGTCTTCCATACCGACAGAAGCATTGCTGGCGGCCGTAACGCAGGCGGGCTATGGTGCCAAAGTAGAGCAGGATTCCTGGCAAGTTCAGGCTCGATCTTTGCCGGAACCAGGACAGCCACACATCGCCATCATTGGCAGCGGCGGAGCGGCGATGGCTGCGGCGCTTAAAGCCGTTGAACGCGGCGCGCGGGTGACCTTGATCGAACGGGGTACCATCGGTGGCACCTGCGTCAACGTCGGTTGCGTACCCTCCAAAATACTGATCCGGGCCGCGCACATCGCCCATCTGCGGCGCGCAAGTCCCTTTGATGCCGGGATTGCCGCGCAAGAGCCGGTTATTCGCCGCGACAGATTGCTGGCCCAGCAGCAAGGCCGTGTAGAGGAGTTGCGCTATGCCAAGTACGAAGGCATCCTGGCGCAAACTCCGGCCATCAGCGTGCTGCGCGGCGAAGCCACGTTCCAGAACGCGCAGACGTTGTCCGTAGTGCTCGCCGACGGCGGTGTTCACGAACTGCGGTTTGACCGCTGCCTGATTGCCACCGGGGCGATCCCGGCAATTCCACCGCTCCCCGGTCTTGCGAATACCCCCTACTGGACCTCCACCGAGGCGCTGGCGAGTGAAGCCATCCCCGAACGGTTGGTCGTGATCGGCGCGTCAGTAGTAGCAGTAGAACTCGCCCAGGCATTCGCCCGGCTCGGTAGCAAGGTGACGATCCTGGCGCGCAGCGTCCTGCTCAGTCATGAGGATCCTGCCATTGGTGAGGCGATTACCAGCGCCTTTCGCGCCGAAGGGATTGATGTGCTGGAACATACCCAGCCTAACCAGGCCGACTACAACGATGGTCAATTCCTGCTCACGACGGGAAACGGCCATCTGCGCGCCGATCGGCTATTGATCGCCACTGGCCGTGCGCCGAATACGCATAGCCTGAACCTTGCGGCGGTGGGCGTTGAGGTCAACGCACACGGAGCCATCGTCATCGACAAAATGATGCGCACCAGCACACCGTGTATCTTCGCCGCAGGCGACTGCACCGACCAGCCGCAGTTCGTTTATGTCGCGGCGGCGGCGGGAACCCGGGCAGCGATCAATATGACCGGCGGCGAGGCGGAACTGGATCTTTCAGCCATGCCGGCGGTGGTCTTCACGGATCCGCAGGTGGCCACGGCAGGCTACAGCGAAGCGAAAGCCCAGCAACAAGGAATCGAGACGGAGAGCCGTACTCTCACCCTCGACAACGTGCCCAGAGCCCTGGCCAACTTCGATACCCGTGGCTTCATCAAGCTGGTGGCCGAAGCCGGTACGGGACGGCTGCTTGGCGTGCAGGCGGTCGCTCCGGAGGCGGGCGAACTGATACAGTCGGCTGCGCTAGCGATCCGCAACCATATGACCGTGCAGGAACTGGCCGATCAGTTGTTCCCGTACCTAACGATGGTCGAGGGGCTGAAACTCGCGGCACAGACTTTCAATAAAGATGTGAAGCAGTTGTCTTGCTGCGCTGGTTAGATACACGAACCCAAGGTTTTCTGAACACTTCGTTTGTGGACACTTTGGGGGCCGATTCAGCGCGTCAAAGTGTTCATCAACCCGTCTACCTTTCAGCGTTCGCAAAACCCCACTGCATCACGCCTTGCGCCGGACATACTCCCGCAGCACGGCATCCATACGAACCTGCCATCCTTCACCCGTCTGCCGAAAGTAAGCAATGACCTCCGGGCTGTAGCGCACCGAGAGCAGTATCTTACGATTGGCCAGTTTCGGACGCCCCCTGCCGCGCCGGATCAGTTGGTCCCCTTGATATAGATCCGCTTCCCGAAAAAACTCCGCACCCAGCTCAGGGGCGTCGTCCGGATCAACCCAGGTGCTGGGCGTATTGGGCTTGTTCTCGCTCATTGGCTTTCCTCATGCTGATAATGTGCCGCGCCTCTTCGTTGCGTGGCGTCCATACCATGACCACCATGCGCTCCCGCAGGATGCCTGCCGTAATGAACCGCACTTCCCCGTAGTCCTTGCGGTCGTCCTCCCGGGTAAAATGCTTTCCTGCAAACACCAGCGCTGCGTCCTCAAAATCCAGTCCGCGCTCTTCGAGGGTCTTCTGGCGTTTGGTGGGATCGCAAGTGATCTTCATCGGATTATTATAGCTACATATATTTCAAATCACTAATCGGGCCAAAATCGCTTTCAGCCTACGTATGGTATGATTGCAAGAAAAAGGCATGGGGTGCCCCTCAATGCTGTCGGACAGCATCCCGTTTGGACTAATTCCAGAAACTGCACCTCTGGTGCGTCAGGTGTGGTGAAAAAAGAGGCGTCGGACAGAGTGTCCGACATGGTGTCGGACGCCTGGTCTGACACTTTCCCCGCCCCGTCGGACAGGCTGTCTGACACATTTCCCCCTCTGGTCCGACATTCCTGGGAGGCAGTCGGACGCAGTTTTGCTTTCCTGTATGACGGTCATGAAAAGCTGACAGACATCCCCCTCTCGGCAGAATGTGGATGAAGTCGGCATTGTTGTCCGCATGATTCTGGTCGTGGTAGAGCCACTTGCCATCGGGCAGTTGGGAAATGTTGAGACGTTCGGTATGGTCAGGGCTTTCCGCCGCAAAGCGGCTGGGGCCAGTTTGCTGAATGCCATAGCCGGTAATCAGCCGGAATGACCGGCAAGGGGGATGCGGGTGAGTGTTTCGAGGGTATGTGCTTCGATATCGAGGGGCACACCCGGTCTCCAGGTAGCGGGTTTCTATCTGTTACCGCTTCTTTCCGACCTCTTTTTCATAGGGCTTGATAGGCCCCATGCTGTAGGGCATAGTAGATTTCATGGGCGCAAAGTTGCTGTACCGGTTCAAAGAGGCTTATGGGCAGGGCGTGATTGAGGGCGTCATCTGGGATGTGCCCGTTCCGGTGCCGCCGTCGGAACACCGCGTCAAATACCGCCTGGTTTTTATCGTGAATGGCCATCGGCTGGTGGGATACGACAACGAGCGCGGCAAAGGGGACCACAAGCATATTCGGGAGGAGGAAATCCCTTATTTCTTCCAGGATGTGGCAACGTTGGTTCGGGATTTCATGCGGGATGTGGGGGAAATATCATGAGCGTGCTTGAGGTGACGGTGGGCGTGCCTGTCGAAAAAAAGATGGAACACTTTAGCGCGGCCTTACAAGCGGCTATGGAAGGCCGCGCAACCGCACCGCATTTTGGCGTCGGCTTCGCCAACATGGCTCAATTCGGCGATGTCTTCACGCCGAAGCGCTGGGAACTGGTAGAGGCTCTGAAAGCCTCCGGGCCACTGTCGATCTATGCCTTGGCAAAACGTCTTGGCCGCCATTATCGCAACGTCCACAAAGATGTGGGCGCTCTTATGGAATGGATGGTCATTGAGAAAGATGCAGATGGGCACGTATTCGTTCCATGGGATGAAATCGACGTGAGACTGCCCCTCAAGCGGAATGCGGCATAAAATCCAGTCTATTCCCCCAAATCAAAGGGCAAGATGAGCAAGACCGCAGTGGCAGAGCTGCCTGCACCGGTCGGGTCCGGGGAGAGGGATGCCGCTTTTTGCGGCCTGGCGCCTTCCATATCCCGGTCATGGCCTTGTCCGCATTGCCCACAGGGTGCTCCACAAATTGGGGATAATGCTGCGTCAATACAGGACGAACATGGCTATCGCTGTGCTTCAGCGCGGCGCTTCTACCCCTTCAACGCCTTTAGCTCCCTGCCCGGCATCGCAAGTGACGTCATCGCGTCCACCTACGCCGAGCTTTATGCCGCCGAATCACACTCCACTATATCTAGTGGGTGTCTGTGACAACCGGATAAGCACGGGTCAATCATCAAGTTTTGGCCGGGTAGCTGTAACGGCTTGCAATCAACCGGCTTTTTCGGCTCAGATTAACTGCAAGTCAACGCCGGGCCCGTGCGCAAAGTGACCATTCAGTCCATCCCTGTCTTGGGCCGGGATCGCTGGTATGTGATCCTGAAACTCGGCATGGACGAGGCCACGGTGAAGTCGGCCCGCACCGAAGTCCGTACCTGGGCGAGTCTGGACAGTCTGGCGTGCTGGTTGAAGGCCCAGGGCTGTGGGGTGGCCGAACTGCGGGTCGTATAAACAATATATGGGTATAGATTTGTCTTGTGATTTTGCGCTAAGGTATCCATCGGATAACGATCCGGCAGCAAGGGATTACATTTCCCCCTCGGTCCTTCATCCTGCCCGGATCGTTTTCCGATAGTGATAACCCGCTCCATATTGCCAGGAGGGCGTTCCTGCGCTCACCTGGTTTTTTGTATAGCGATTGATGCAGACCCATGCTGGGCTGCTAGTCCTCCCGAAAGACGACGAAGGCGGCGGGGGCCTAAGTTGCGGTTCGACTGGCGGCAGGCAAAGAACATGGTATACGCGGAAACGGAAAGGGGGTGTGTGATGATGGCGAACATAGACAGGGGTTTTGTGGAGTTGTTGAACAAGCGCACGGGGTTGAACCTGACCTGGGATGAGTTCAAGGCAATTTATCAGGAGCGGAAGGCCGAGCGTGATGCTGACCCGGTTATTCAAAGTCGGAAGGAGCGGCATCGTGTTGAGATAGATGATATGGATGCCTTTTTTAGGTGATGCAAAGCATCAAACATGCCAATAAAAAGGCAAGTGATACAGTTGCACCCGCCGATCTCCATGACTAGCATCGTCGCTATGCACGAGACCCACCACAAAGACAAAGAACGTATCCTGCGCTGCCTCCGCAACGGTCCCAGAACCTGCAAGGAAGTCGCAGACGCCCTCAAGCTATCCTACCTGCGCACCAATCACCTTATAGTGGACCTGGCAAAGCAGGGGCTGGTCTACGCACACCACTGCACCCTCAATGCCACGGGATCACCCATCAATGTTTGGGCGTTACCATCATCGAAAACAACCCCACCATTACACTCAACTATCGCATGAGGTGGACAATTTTCTAGGGCTTCACCGAAACTAAGCGTCATGCATAAACCATCGAAAGAACCTCAGAAAACCACCGAAGAACTGGTCCCTATTATCGTTGCTGCATTAGCCGGCGCCATGGATTCACGGGAACTCGCCACAGCTACGGGATTTCCACCGGCGGCGGTTGGCAACGCTTTAAGATTGGCGAGCAATTACGGGTTGGTCAGAAAGGTGCCGCCTTTCGACAAGCACGTGATGACCTGGGAACGCACCAAAGAAAAGGCGTACACGACCGCGCTAAATGTCTGGGAAACACGTCATAAAAAGCCTCACAAGTCATCGCAAAAGCCCGAAAAGCCCATAAATACGCTTTCACCAGCCAGCATCAACGAGGAGTTCTGGAGCCGCTGGCTACGCAACGATCCAGCCGCCAGACCCAAACTGGAGGACTGAAGAGGATGGAGTTTCGCAAGGCGATGGTTGGATGGACTGAGCGGACCTTCGTTTTTTGCGTGCCTGCCAGGCAGCCTGTGCGTCGGCATAGGCATCGCCTTCGGCGCGTATCCAGATCGTCAGTTTTTCGTTGGAAGGCGGCGCTTTACTGGCCAAGCCGTAACTACTCGCTACCCTCAAGACGTTGCCTGTGGTCGCTGGTGAAAGTCCCATGGACGCGGCGATTTCCCGTGAGGTTATGGGGCATACCAAGGCGGAAATGACGCTCGGAACGAGTTCTTCAATGGTTTTCTGGGGTTCTTCCGATTCTTCGTGCATGCAGTTATTTTCGACAAATCGATGTAAATATCCACCTGATGTTTTTCGGTAGGTTTTGACGATGGATTCAGGGCCGCCTCTGTCTGAGTCCAGTGGATTAGGTAGGTATCGGGGAGCCACTCGATATTTTCCTGCCGACTATTGCAAGGTGGTAGCGCCATCGCCGGTACCATCATCCGCGTGCGTAACGATCTCGAAGTAAAAGTGACGCAGTTGCATCAGCCATGCCTTGAACGCTTCGGCGGGCCTGGTCGGGAAACGTGCCATGATCTCATAGACGGCGATTTCGTTGATCAACGGCAGCTCATCCGGCTCACTTTCATCATCCGGTGCATCCGTTCCCAGGGAGAGGGTGGCCTGATCCTCCGCCGCAACGGACTCCAGAGCATAGGCGGGATCCGGAATCTGCAATGCCTCTATCACGTCACCCCGTGCAATCCAGACATGAATGCCGTCCGATGATGTGGTCCGCATCTCCATATCCTGAAACGCGATGCGCCAGATGTGTACGGCCGGTCCATGTTGTGCAATACGCATGTGCATTTCCACCTATCAGAGTGTGCATTGTATCCTATCCTATAGAACTGGGGCTGGTCACCGGGCAACAGTTACAACTCGGACTGAAGCAACTGGAAGCCCTCAAGGGGCAGACGGAAAACAGTCTGATGCAACTGGAAGAAATGCGTACGGTAACACTGCCGTCTTTGAGGTTTTAGGAGCCATTCGATGATTGACCTCTGCACAACGGACTCACACCCGCGCCGCAACATTGATCGCCTCATTGGCGTCGTCACGGTCAGAAACCGGGCAACTTACGGCACCTCTCGCAATGATCGACAAGGAGAAGATACCTTGGAAATGCTGGCGGAGCACGCTGCTGAATTGGGTGCAAGCGGCGTTGTCGGTATCCGGATGCTGGTCGTCGGAGAAGAGATGGTGGCTTACGGCACGGCGGTTATTTTCTGGTGAACCGCCACACCCGCACCGTCTGGTCGATCCTTTTCCTCGCGTTGACAGCCATCGCCGCATGGTTCGTCCACCAGTTCCTGCTGGGCGCTGTTTGGGGCGCCATTCTTGCCATCATGATCTTCCCACTCTTTGCCACAGTGGCCGATCACCACCGATTGCGGCTGGCCTTCGGCGCGTCAGCCGGATTCCTGCTGCTGGTCCTGACCTTCATGGGGGTGGCCGCGCATGAACTCATCGAGGCGGCCAAGGTCTTGGTGCCTCTATGGCGAAAAGAAGCTTCCGGACACTGGCCGGTACCGGATTTCCTCGAACAGATCCCCTGGTTTCGCAGTCAGGTCATAACGGGGTGGGACCGTATCACGGAGAGCATGAGTCACCCCCTCAACAACTGGCCCGCCAAGGTGCCTTACTTCCTGAATCTGCTGCGCGGTGCCGGGGGGATACTGGCGGATATCCTGGTGGCAACTATCGTCTTTTTCTTCCTCCTGAAAGACGGCCGGGAGGCCGAAGTATTGCTAAAGGGTAGCCGCCAGTTGCACCCCCTCATTGAAAGTACCCTGCGCTCCGGAGTCAACACCTTGCGCGCCATTACCTGGAGCGTGTTGATGGCAGTCATCGGGGAGATACTGACCTTCTGGGTGTTGTTCGCCATCGGAGGATTGCCGCACCCCTTCATCATCGGCATGTTTTGCGCCCTGATCTCAATCATCCCCATCGCCGGCACCATTGCCATGATCAGTATCGGGGGTTATCTGATTCTGATTGTGCACCAGTGGGTGGCTGCTGTTTTGGTCACCATCATAGGCCTCGTCATTCTGGGCTTTGCCGACAATTTCGGAAAGCCAGTGCTGGCGCGCCTGGTAGACCCTGCCGGGGATACCCCATCCATTTTCTGGATCATCGTTGGGATGATCACGGGTGTGTCCACCATCGGGGTAATCGGCGTGTTCCTTGGGCCCGCGCTGTTTGCCATGCTCATGCATGTCCTCAACCAACTCAAGCTAGCAGAAACCTTTGTCAGCATTGAGGCGGAAAATCATGAGAACCTATAAGATCTACCGCAAAGACGCGGAGGTGGTCGCCGTCAAGGACGGGTTCTCATATCCCGGGTTTTTTACCTGGATTTGGGCGCTTGTTAAACGGTTGTGGACCGTTGGCCTGTTTTTCTTCCTGCTGAATGCTTTTGCCTTTTCGATATTTGAATGGATATCCCACAAAAACTTCCATGCCGCCGATCATCTCTCTGCTGGATGGGTGGCGCTGAACTTGTCCACCTGGGTGGTAAAGGCTTTTTTGGGATACTACGGGAATACGCTCGTGAGCAAAAAACTGCTGCGACTGGGGTATGTACAAGTGCCGGGAACCGTTCGCGCAGCCAACATTCATTTCGCGCAGCCAACATTCATATGGCGACAGTTATCGGGTTATCCCCGCCAGCGGAGCTGCAAAACAATCCGCTTGCCCACCGCTGGTTGCAATCCGATCACCGCTGGATCCGATGGATCGGCGGGACCGTTCTGGTTTTGTTGGCGCTCAGCATATACCTGTTCCCTCTGCCCTACTCGTCCACACCACCAGCTATACACCGTGGGGCCTTACAGCAACACAGTAACCCGTTTAGTGCGGGCCATTTTGTCCGCGTTTTGAGTTAGACGCATCCAACAATAGGACCCGCGCATGGTGCAACCGGATCGTGGTGCGGGTTGCCCCCATGCCGTACTGATGAACCATGCGGCCAATCTCCTGAAGTTGTGCGATTTCCATGTTTGGGTTGCCTGCGTAGTTTATTGAGTCGATCTCGATGGGTCTATGCCAATATCTCCGATTACCGCCGTGGCCGGGAAGACTGGTGTTGTGACGGGCTGGAGTTTCTGGCCAGCGCGGGATGCTCCGGGCTTTGCGGTTCCCGAGGCCTCGGTGTCACCCGCACGGGCAGGTCGGGGGCCGCGCTCAGCCCCTGTTCCCGCCGCCGTTCGGCGATGCGCTCGGGATATTTGGCCGCCGCGATTTCCAGTACTTCCGCCCAGTCATTCCCCGTACTGGGCAGGCGGATATCCGTTTCGAGGTCCTTGCGGCTGAGCTGCATCCGTTCCGAGAGGTACTGTGCGGCGCGGGTGCCGGCAGGATCGTTGTCGGCGAAGATCAGGAGCTTTTTGCAGGTCTGGGGTGGCGTGTAACCGCCAATGACGCGCTCACCGACGGTGCGACCACCCATGTTGCCGCTATTCACCGTCGCATGCACTGCCAGGCCGTGATGCGCAAAAGAGGCCCCCAGTGCGGTTTCCATGCCCTCGCCCACCCCCAGTCGGCCATCCGCCTGCATGGGCCGCAATTCGATGTGCAGGGGCACCCGGCGCACGATGGGACTGGTTAACTTACGCGCGTCGAGGAGATTGGGGGAGCCATCTTCCCGGACAGGATGATCCGGATTGGGAAGGACCAGCTTGCCGGACCCATCGGGTGCCAGCCAGGTGCGATGCACCGCCAGAACCTGTTTGCTCGGTCCCCGGCACAGGGCGATGAGGGCCGGGAAACGGCCCAGTTCTTCCCATCGGCCGTCGTCATGACAGTACCAGTAGGGCAGATCGGGAAAACCGCGCACGTCCCGGGCATCGGCGATGAGATCGAAGGGAATCCGGCGGTTCTCGAAGTAGGCCATGGCCTCCGGCATCTGGCGCAAGGGGACGCTGCCGCGCCAGTGCTTGTCGATGGCCTGCCGGGCCTTGGCGATGCGTTCTTTTTCGGATGGTTCGGCCTTGCGGGCACTGGGTTTGGGCGGAGCGGCGGATGGTGCCTTGGCTGTTTGCTGCTTCGGCGTTTTGGGTAGATCGTGATTCTGCGGCAGGGTGCCCAGTATCCTGGCCACCTGCTCGATGGACTGCATGAAGTTCCAGCCATGGACATGGTGCAGCAGGGAAAAGCCGTCGCCCGAAAGGGGTTCTCCGCCGCCCTGGGAACAGATGAAGGTACCCCGGCCCTTTTGATTATCGAAGCGGAACCTGTCCTCTCCACCGCAGCCGGGACAGGGGCCGTGCCGGTCCACCAGGGCCTGGGCAGGGATGCCCAGTTGCACCAGAATCTCCGGCCAGCGGTCCGTTGCCGCCCACTTGGTCTCGCGCATCCATTGTGCATTGCGTTCCGCCATGATGATCCGCCTCTCTTCCGGTGTTCAATCGGTCGTTTCTGATTCTGAAGCATCCGCCTCGTGATCTGCGCTATCCGTCTCTGATTCTGAAGCGTCTGTCTCATGATCTGCCGTATCCGTCTCTGATACTGACAACGATCCGCCATGAGAAGTGGCCTTTTCATACAAAGAGGCTAGCATCACATCCTGCGCATTCAGCCGGTTATCCACACTAGCCAGACTCTTCATGATTTTTGTCTGAACCGTCCCGACGCCGGCAATTTCCTTGTGAAGGGTCTGCAGATGGTTCATCAAGATATTCCGGAGAGCCTCTGGTTTTGTATCGAAAAGCATACCTTGTCCAGAGACTGGAGTGCCGCCGATCGCCTCGGAAACGGCGGCTTCATGCTCCGGGGTGGTTTGCTTTGCAGCTGCCGTCCTGGTCTGGTCGAGCAGTTCGTCGATCCGTTTCGACAGGTTCTGGATGGCTTCTCCCTGGCGTTTATCCAGCTTGGCCAGGGTGGCTACCAGTCCCTGATGAATGATTTGAGTGGTCTCCAGAATCACCCGCATATAGGGTTCCTGGCCTGTCCAGAAATCCTTGTGCTGCTGAAAGTCTTTTTCCAGCGCCTGCAGGCGTCCCAGGGAAATCTGGATGGGTGACGCGGAGTCGCTTTGGGCGGATTCTGGCATGGCGTTATCTCGCTTACTTTTGCATCAGATGCAGGAATAGAAAAATCAGGAGCGCCGCGGCGGCGCCGCCCAGTGCGCCGCCCAGGAGCGCCCGGGTGGCGACGCCGGCGACTTCGCGGGTGTTCTGCTCGACGCTCTGGGTCAGTGACTGCAAGACGCCCTGCAGCTTCTGGGCGTGGACCTGGTACTCGCGGATCGGCTCTGTGCTCTTGCGGATATCGTCAGCCAACTGAGCAACCTTCCCTTGTGTACCCGTGATCTGCGTGTCGATCTGAACAAGAACGCTCTTCCAGTGTTTCTCGATAGTTTCCGACTGCCCCTGCAAGGTCTGCATTTGTTCACCGATGGCCTTCCCCTGCTTCTGGATCCGGGACAGCAGCTGCTCGCGGATCGCCATGTCCAGTTGCTCCCGCTCTTCGCGCTCGCGCTGCAAGATGAAGCGGATGTGATCATGGAACTCGGCTTCGATGGAGTCCGCTGTGTTCACAGCAGGCTCTGCCGGACTTTTTATGCTGGATTCCGGGACGGTCATACCTGCTCCAGAGTCTCCAGCCAGGCCATGGCGTTGGCGTGGACGGCGTTCGCATGCAACTGGGCATGAGGCCAGTCGAATTGTCCCTCCAGCAGGAGAGCGCCGCCGCCGATGAGGACGATGTGGTCGCAGTCATCCAGAGTGCGTGCATGTTGCTCCACGCCGCGCTGGATACGACCAGCAATTTCCCGCAGGGCTTCATCCCGGGCGCCTTGCTGATCGCTCTCGGGGATGTCGCTCCCCTTGATCCGGATCCTTTTGTTCTGGATCAACGCCATCTGCAGAATTTTCCGGTTGGGCAATCGCTGACCACAGCGTTTCTCGACCCCAGCCTGGAAGCGGTCAACGGCAGCTGCCACCCCCAGGTCAGGCAAGGTGCCGCAGCGGCTGAAATCGACCTTGCCATTCTGTACGACGGTGATGTCCGTGGTGCGCGAACCGATATCCACCACGGCGATGGGCAGGTCCGGATCCTCGGCCGGCGACTGCATGGCGACCACCAGGGATTGGGGCAGGACATGGACTTTTGCCGGTACCGGCAAAGCCCTGTCCCCCTCCAGGGTGCGCAGTTGCACCGGAATCCGATGGGTGTCGCGTTTGGCGGCGATGAGATCCTGATTGGGGTTGCCATTGTCCCAATAGAAATCATGCAAGGGCAGACCGACCACCAGCTCGAAATCCTCCGGCACGCCGACCTGACGCAGGGCGTGGGCCACCAGCACCCGGTTGAGACTGGACAGGGCGAAACCGGCGAAGCGCGTGTCTTCGGTCTGCAGCGTATCGACGACGGTATAGGCTTCCCCCTTGGTGACATAGGCCGTACTGTCCGCTGGCGCACCGCCACCGATCTCGATCTGCTGGTAATCACCGCTCTGCGCGCGGGAGGGCGTACTGAACGTTTTCAGGGTGCCGCCGGCGCGATGAATGATTTTGATCTCGCCGTAGCCGTCATCACAGGAATAGATGGGTTTCATGGAATACCTCATTCAGTGGGGGAAGATTTATTGGCACGGGGGTTTGCGCCGGGTTTGAGGGCCGCCAGTCTGGCACGCTCTTCTGGAGGCATGGCGTTGACGATCTCGGAAAGGGATTTTGGCGGGCCCCTGTCGATGCCTGCGCCTATGGTATTCAGCAGGTTTTGGCTCAGGCCACGGCGTGGAGCAACAGGGGTTTTCGGGGACTGGAGCGGTTCCGTGGAACGGGTTTGCTGTTCGGCGTCAACCGTCTGAGTCGGTGTGGAGAGCAGCGTCTGGACATCCTGCCGTACGGGTTGTTCCTCCCGGTCGAAGCCTGCGCCGAAGGTGTTCCGCATCTCCGCGGAGATCTGCACGGATTGAGATACGGGCTGTACCAGAGGCACCTGAATGCGTAAAGGATCCGGAGCCGGCAGGGCGCGGGCGGTTTCGGCGGAACCGAACGCCAGAGTAAAGGACCACCGGGCCTGCGGGGTTGCTTCCGCGACCTCCTCCGCGCCATAGGAAAGGCGGCAAACCGCTTCGATGGGATCGAAGAGCGTCACCCCGCTTTTATGGGCGATCAGCGGCACCGGGTGCGATGTCCTGCCCAGCAGATCGATGGCGTAGCGGGTCGTGCCCGAATAGTCATCCACCGATTCCAATAGGCGGCGAGAGAAAGGCGTTACCTCTGTTGTGCGGAAACTCAGACGGTCTTTCATACGCGGCCCCGCAAGCGGGTATTGCCAAAGACGAAGCGCCACAGGCGGCGCCAGGCGACCGCGGGTGTGTAGCCCCGGCGCAGCAGCCAGGCGAACAGACCCATGCTGAGCACGGCGAGAATCAGGGTGATCACGCTGAAATGGAAAAACAGGATCAGCAACGGCCAGAAGGCCGTGCCGTCCAGCTTCCAGAGCTTGGGGTCCTGGCTGGAGAAACGCCAGGCGTTCTCGATCTCAAGGTCCTCATCAGACAGGAACATCAAAAATCCCCTTGGTGGAGGTCACAAAGGGGTTATAGGGACTTGTCGGACTGTTGGTACGCGGTCGGACAGATTTTGAGGGAGCGCCTACGGCTGCGGGCGGGTCGGCAGCACTCGGCCATCGCCATAATCCAGTCCTTTTGGCTTGTTCGTGTTAGCGACCTCAGTGAATATAACTTCAGCAAAGTAACATGATTTCCCGGTATACTGCGGTGTTATGGAGTACACCATTTCAGAGAGGTGCGCCATGTACGGACGTTATGTCATGGCGACCATGGCAACCGCTATGCTGGCCAGCTGCGCGACCGGCCTGCCGCCTTCGGTCGCGACCAAGCCGGTCTTGCCGCCGCCACCGCACTTTCTTACAAACAGCACGGAAATATCCATCGGAGTGCTGGACGAAGGCTGGCACACCGAGCTGGTCCTGCCTGTCAGGGCTCTCAGTCCGTCCTTGGCCGACTTGCACCATTGGTTCCCGGAAGCGAAGTATCTTGCATACGGATGGGGCAACCGGAACTTTTACATGGCAACCCATCCGGGACCGGGAATGGCGATCGCCGCCCTGTTTCCCTCTTCGAGTGTCGTTTTCGTCGAAGGCCTATCAGAGCACCCGAAAAATACGCTTCCGCCTGATGCTCATCTGCGCTGGATATGCGTGTCCCGCACCGGCGTCTGGAGGCTCGACGCCTATCTTGGAGACTACCTGCGAATGGGGCCAAGTGAGGATCCGGTCAGTCTGGCCCCCGGCCTATTTCCTGGAGGCCGGTTCTTTGCCTCTACAGGCACTTACGATGCTTTCCATACTTGCAATACTTGGACGGCAGCAGCCCTGAAGTTCGCCGGCCTGCCTGTCAGTGACGAGGGAGTCTTGTTTGCCGGACAAGTCATGTCGGAAATCCGGTCCCTGCGTTCCTGCCCAGAATGAACGGCAAAATGCATCACGTCATCCGGTGTGATGCTGATCCAGGGACTACCCAAGAATCCTATGATTTTCAGCGGTTACAGCCATGGTGTCTCCTTCGTCATCCGGGAGTGAATCCTCCCGCGACTAAGCCAGGGCTGTAGTCTGGGCTTCATGCTCTGTTGCCATGGCCTGCGCGTGTTGCCATAGCGTGGAGAGCCTCAATTATCCGGGGTACAGGCATATCCCGCCGGGCAAGGCGGTGGCGGCGGCTGATTGGGAGTGCAGACCTCGCCGGGCGGACACTGCGGATTATTGGCCGGGGGCGCATAGTAGCCAGGCTGTGGCTGCTGGTATTGCCGCTGCTGGCTCCCGCTATGCCCCACGGCATACCCGGCTAGGCCACCCACGCCAGCGCCAATAGCCGCACCCGCCAGTGGCGCCCCGGTCTGATTGCCGATCACCGCCCCGGTCAACGCGCCCAGGAGAGCGCCACCACCGGTATCCGCCGTTGTGCCGTTGGATGCGTAGGGATTATTGGCGCAGCCCGCCAAAGGCAGGGCCAGGGCCCCAATCAGCAGCAGGTGGCGGGCCTTCATGATGTTTTCTCCGGCTGGGCATCTTCTCCGCCCTCATCGGTATCCCCCATGCTCTCGTCCCATGGGTCAAAGCCCATATCCGTTATCTCCTCCAAAGGGTGCTCCGTCCAGCCCTGCTGTTCCGGGGAGGGTTCGGTGGCGGGGTTTTCTGCGGTCACTGCATTTGTGCTCATGATGAGACTCCTTTATTGGGCGCGCTGTCCGCGCATGGTCTGAGGTTATCCTGCAATCCTTGGGTAAAATCACCAGCCGCCGCCGTCTTTGCGCCGGACAACTCGCGCTGGAAAGCTGCCCATGGTATCCCCGTTGGCGAGATCCCAATGGTACTTTCTGGCATCCCGCAGCCAGCCCACGTTGGCCATTACACAGGTCTTGCGCACCCATTTCAATTCCTGACGATCCGGGGAAAGGCCGTTGCACCACCGATTTTCCAGCTCGGCTCTTTTGACATGGCGGGCATACCAGCCGACGCTGTGGCCGCCATAGGGGCCGAGATGGTGATGGTGGGTGGCGCAGCCGGACAGGGCGAGGCCTCCGATCAGGACGAGGCCGCCGGCAAGGCGATAAAGCATGTGCTGTTTCATGAACATCTCCTTTGTGTGGGGGCAAAAAATATCAGTCGAATCCGCGGAGGATGTAGGCATGCCGCTGTGACGTGATGCGCCCGGCGGCGAGTAGCTGATCCGCATCCGTCCGGTAACTGTGTCCTTTGCTGTCCACCTGTTCCTGAATGGCCGTGGCCAGTTCCACCGGCGGCACGTGCATCAGGGCTCTGCGCATCGCACGATCGAAAAACAGCCACTCCCGCACGGCTACCCGGCGGCCATCGGCGCCGATCACCAGACGCTGGGCGATGACGACCCGCAGGGCTTCCAAAATGTCCGCCGCCATGGCGGGGGCCTCCTCAGGTCCGAAGGCCTTGACCAGTCGACTCACGGCATCACTGACATAGGTCACATGCACGGTGGTCATCACCAGATGCCCGGTCATGGAGGCTTCTATGGCGGTGCGGATACTCTCCCGATCGCGTACCTCGCCGATCAGGATGATGTCGGGATTGCGGCGCATGGCCTCGACGTTGCTGAGATACCATTCCCGCAGATGGCTCGGCACCTGGGACTGGCTGATCCGGGGATGGTTGTAGAGAAACTCGATGGGCGACTCGGCGGTGATGACCTTGTGATCGACCAACTCCTCATTCTCTTCCAGGGCATGGCGGATCATGGCCGCCAGGGTCGTGGTCTTGCCCGAGCCGGTGGGGCCGGTGACGAGGACGATGCCGTCCGGATACCAGACCCCGCGAATGAGTTCTTCCGGGATCCCCAGTTGCCGCCAGTCCGGCAGCACGGAGGGGATGTAGCGCAGGCTGATCTGCACCCCGCTCGCGTCATTGCGACCCGTGCCCGGCAACTGGCAGAGCACGGCGTTGAAGCGAAAGCGCAGCCAGTCGTTGCCGCCCAGGGGAATGGCCAGAATGGTATTGATGCCGAGCCGTTCGTTGTGCATATCCCCTTTCCCGGTCTGATGCGTGAAGCAGCTGTTGATCAGGGTGAGGATGTCGGATTCGTCGGTCTCCCCGCGCAAGGCGTAGCGTTTGCCATGGATCTGCACCATGGGCGGATGGCGGGTCTGGAAATCGATGTCCGAGAGATCGGGATGGGCGGCCATCAAGGCACGGAAGAACTGATGCGCATGCTCTTTGGAGCGGAGCTTGGGGAAGGGAAAATCGATCTCGCGGAATCTCATGCGGATCGGCCGTTACCGGCATCCTGCAGATACAAAAGCAGCACGGGGGAGAACGTAGCATCCAGCAGGATACGCACATAACCGCCGGGATGGGCCTCAAGCCAGATCCATGCTACGGCTTGGGCGGATGCATCCCAGGGGCGGATGTGATGGGTTTTCTCCGGATCAATGATTTGTTGTGAATGTTTCGTGGTAAATATCTTTGCCATCAACGCATAGGGAGGCAGGCGATGGTTGCGACGGTCCGCGCGTATTGTTCCAAAAAGGTGTCCCCAGAAGCCGACGTGTGTCCCCACTGTCGGCACCCAGGTCCGGCGAGCTTGCGTGATGCCGCGCGACGTGCGCGCAATCGCCGACAGACCCGCATTCTGCTGGTGTTCTTTTTCCTGGCGTTCATGGTATTCGTCGGTACGGTGATTGCCGGACATCAGCCCTAATACCAGTGTGCCGATGGCCCGGAAGTCGCTGGCGAGCCAGCGGGATTTCAACGCCAGACAATCCCGAATATCGCTCTGGGTCCACCAGATGCGCAGGTCGAAGCTGTGCCGTTCCGGGCCTTCGATAATGCCCATGATCGCCCACTCGTGGTGCAGCAATCCGAAGGCAAAGGCATCCCGTAAGCATTGTTCGATGTATTGCACCTGGGACAGGGTGGCGTGAAAGGCAACGTAGGGAGAAAACGCCCCTCCATGGCCGGAGCAGGATGCGAACGTCTCCATGCCCGCCTCGTTGAACGCCAATACCAGCGGAAGAATCTCGGTGTCTATCCGGCCAATGATGGGTGGTAGCCCCAGGTTGGAAGGGTCGAGACGTGCCCTGTTCACCGGGGCAGTACCCGCCAATGCCGGGGCCCCTGAAACCCCGCTGGCCGAGTGATCCTCCGCTCAGCCACACCAATCGCCATGCGCTGGGCCTCGTCGTCGAGACGTTCTCCACGCTCAATGCCGAGATGGGCCACGGCCATGACCGGAGTACTGACCTTGCCTTCGATCAACAGCCGCTGAAACTGGATCATGCCGGTAATATCCGTGGTCAGCCGGGCGAGATCCTGGCGATAAATGCTGTGCGCTTCTTCCACACCGGCACTCCAACCCAAGGCTGCCGCCCGTTCCCAGATTTGCCGCTGCTTGCCATTGTGGGGCAACAGTGCCGGCGGAATGCTCGCCAGGCTGGGCACCTGGAAGTGGCGGAGGAGGTAACTGCGCCAGCTTGGGGTGACAGAATGGAAAGTCGCCGGCTGGACGATACGATAGACGGCTCGGGCCGTGCGGATGAGATCAGGGCCGTAATGTGCCTGGCGATGCCCCTTGATGAGCACTGGTGGTAAAAGCCCGCCCTTATCCATCAGAGGCGCGAAATTGAAAATCTTGTCCAGGTGGGCTGATTGAGATTGCAGCACCCGGTTAATCTGACGGGTCTCCCAGGCGAGCCCTCCTTGTGCACCGATGGTCTCGGCTTCCTGTACCAGGGCCTTGCGCTCCAGATGCAGAGGAGAAGTATGCGCCTGTACCACCTGGGCTGGCTGTAACTGCTCCAGTTGTGGCAATGTCCAGAGCATCACAGTGCCCCCGTATAGCGCAGGACGATCTTGCGGGTTCGGGCGTTTACCGTGAGATCAGCCCGTTTGCCTGCCTGAACGGCGATCTCCCGCAGATCCCGGAACAGGGAATGGGTGCCGGACAGATGCACGATGATGGGTGCCGCCGGCCTCTTGCCCTGAGGAATGTACTGATAGCCGGCGAGCCGACTCAGCTTGGCAACCGCCGGGGCTACGGGTCCGGTCCAGGTGAGGGGCACTGTTTTTGCCAGAGCCTGGGGCAGAATCGGCGAACCTCCCTTGGGGGGATGGATGGCGGCATTCTCAGTGGCCAGCAGGGTCCAGGCATTCGACACCTTGTCGGCGGCGCGATCGAGTGGGCCATTGATGGACGGGGCGGGATTGGCGGGCACCGGGGATGTGTGCATGCGAGCGCAACCTGTGAGCAGGGCAGGGGAGAGGCATGCCAGCAGCCCGGCGGTTCGCAGAAAAGAGATGTTGGCAGTGGTCACGTGGGCTTCCTTACATGAGGTTCCTGACTGGGTTATAGGCTGAATGTAGGTGTATAGTTCGCAGACATCCGGCCGTCGGGGCTGTGACGGATTTGTACCATGGCCAAAATGTAACTCCCTGAAAGTGAAGTTGACTGTGGTTGATTATGGCTTTGGCAAGCGACGCAACTGATTGATAAATAAGGTTCTGTGTGGTATCCAGAGGACTGTTAATCACTAGGTCGGCAGTTCGAGCCTGTCCCGGGGAGCCAAAAGCAAACAAGGGCCCAAGCGAAATGCTTGGGCCCTTGTTTGCTTTTTATGCGCGCTGATGTCCGTTCGGTGCTCGTTTGCCTAGTGCACGTGCATCTGTTGCCGAACATCTGCCTTTGCGATGATAATGCGCTTTTATAAGCGCGGTGCCCCGCGCCATTGGCAAGGCCTTAGGAGCACGGACCGTAGAGGCATGACGAAAGGTCGTTTTTGGGCCTGATGCTCATAATTGTAGAACATTACGCCGCTGGAGGTGGGAACATGCGCAGGCGATATTTGATGTTGGTGGTATTGATGGTGGCGACTATGACTTTGTCTGGATGCGCCGAGAAGAATACGGGTCGGGTACTCACAGTGGGAAAGACCTATACGGCTGCATTATCAATGGCCATGCTTAAATTCAAGGTGCTATCCTATCAGGGGAGTGGATGGTATTCTGTGCAGCTTATAGGCCAACATATGTCTCCCTTTAGCACTACCATACCGGCTCTGATAAATTCTCGAAACCTTTCTATTCTGCAACAACCGAGCGGTAATTAGGGCGATTTTTAGCGCTGGTCGCGAGTCGAATGTCATGTTCCCAGTGGAGAAATGCATGATGTCGCAGGTGGGTAAATTATTCCTTGCGCTTGGCGCAGCGAATGCGGGAGCTGCCGTAGCATTGGGGGCCATCGGTGCCCACGCCTTGAAGGATCGCTTGTCACCCAAAATGATGAGCGTTTATCACACCGGTAGTCAGTACCATCTTTACCACGCCCTGGGGCTGATGCTGGTAGGATTGTTGGCACTGCAACTGCCGGAATCCAGTCTCATGCAGTGGTCAGGCGGGCTTATGTTGGCAGGGACGGTGTTGTTTTCGGGTAGTCTGTATCTCCTGGCAATTACCGGCAAGGGTTGGCTCGGAGCCATTACACCAATTGGCGGGCTGGCACTCATTGCTGCATGGATCTTACTGGCTGTAGGAGTTTTGCAGATTGGGTGATGTAAATGCATTCAGCTCAGAGAGCCTCCTCTTAATCAGGCTGCTTAGGTGGTCCATATGACAAAGTCGGTAATACACCTCGCAGCACGGGACGCCTTCAATTTTCTGCAAGAACATTCACAGGCCGTGCTTGTTGACGTTAGGAGCGAAATGGAGTTCCTTTTCGTCGGGCACCCAAAAGAAGCGTTATCGATTCCTTGGCGAGATGCGCCGGACTGGGAAATCAACCCTGATTTTTTGGCGCGCGTGCGGCGAGCCACATCGCTTAATCGCCCTACCTTATTGATTTGCCGAAGTGGCCAACGCTCACTGGAGGCTGGACTATTTTTGCGGGCGAGTGGTTTTAGTGCCGTTTACAATGTAACGCATGGTTTTGAAGGGGATCTGAATGATCAGCATTGCCGAAGCAGCTTGAATGGTTGGCGCTTCGATGGGTTGCCCTGGGAGCAGTGTTAAAGCTGGGATTGGCTGGCTGATGAATCGGGAAATATAAAGAATAGCAGGTGTTAATATCCTTTTTATCCAGCCATGTTCCGATGCGCTGTCCTGACATACGCATTTGCCATCGACTCCTGCACGTCAGTTTTTATACGAGGCTCCTCTTAACGGTCGCGCCTCAATACCTGAGCTTATAAGTTTTAACGTATAGATGATAAAAATATCTTTGGTTTGTTATATTCAACCGGGAATATCCACGAGATCCAGATTACCGCATTGACCTGCTTAAAAGTAGATTTTTCATGACCTTTTAATATTAGAATAATTGAATCTACCGAATTATCAAGATGAAATGCTTTTGGCGGGAGTTTGATGCTATGTTCCTCATTTGAAACATGGAGACCGGAACCATTATTAAGTGAACGCGCGAGAATGCAGTATAGTGATTCACTACATAATATTTTTCTTATATATCTTATGGTTATGCTTGTCTTTTTGCCGCCATCGATTGCAACAGTAGTGTATACCAGATTGATATTATTTGCATTTTCATGGTGGCTGATGGTGGATTGCTTTGGGTAAGTCATCGGGACGAGCAGAGCGTGTATTTTATGGTGAACAGAAAAAGAGGTTGCAAAGTGTTACGGTTTGTACTAAATAGTGCGTGAGGGTGTTGATAGTACGGCACCCCGCTGATTAAGTATTAAGACAGTGGCCGACGGAGAAGGTTCCATGAGTTTATGTCATGTCTCCGCGTCCGCTGCAGTTTTTTATTTTAAAGTGTGGAGGTTGTGAAGCTGTTTGTGTTACCAGCCTGGCACGAAAGACCTGGTGTATGAACGTATGTTGTTTATCTAATATGTCTGAAGGCGCATACCGCTATGGAGGGGTTTATGGTTTCAAGGTCCATGTATTTTAAGAAGAAAAAATTAATCGTAGCATTGGCAGCAGTGGGTGGAATGGCTTTGTCCTCAAGTGCTTGGGCACTGCCTTCGTTTGCGCGACAGACGGGTTGGTCATGCGCCGCCTGTCACACCTCCTACCCGCAATTAACGCCAATGGGCAGAATGTTTAAATTGCTCGGCTTCACCACCACGAACCTCCAAAGGCAACAGAAGCTTCAAGCGAAGTTCGGGAACAGCGTTGGGGTGCTCCTCTCCCGTGTGTCACAATTTTCTATCTTTTTACAGGCCTCGGCGACCAATGTCGCGGGTGGGCAGGCAGCACTTGGTGGCGGCAATCCGGGTGCTTCGCCAAATAATAATGTTCAGTTTCCACAACAGGTTAGCTTGTTTTATGCCGGTGAGGTCACCCCGCATATCGGCTCCTTTCTACACTTGACATATTCTGGTGGGGGTAGTAGCACCGGTGGCGGTGGATTCAGTTTTGATGATTCCAGCATCGTTTGGACCCATCCGTGGAAGTTCGGCACGAATAATCTTTTGGTCACGGGTGTGGACGTAAACAATACGCCCACGGCTATGGACCTGTGGAATACCACCCCGGACTGGCAGGCACCATTTTTTATGTCAGACTATTCGTCCTCGGGTGCGGTGCCCATGCCATTCATCGAAAACTCAGCGGGTGCGGGATACCCGTTGGTTGGCGTGGGCACTTATGCTGCCGATATTTTTGGACCCAATAAGGCAAACTGGTTGTACGCGGATGCCGATGTCTATACGAACGGTCAGGGAACCCAAACTAACCCTGTCGGCGGATTTGCGGGTGCCTTCGGAAACGGGCCTACCGGCAGACTGTCCGGTGCGGCACCTTATGTCCGTCTCGCCTACCAGCATGATTGGGGCAACTGGAACTGGGAAGTCGGCGCCTATGGTATGTGGTCCAGCGTGTATGATGGATCGGTAGAGACCGCCCCCAACTCCGGAATTTACGCTAACTATAGCGGTGGCCCGATTGATACATTCGATGATTACGACCTGGATACCCAACTCCAGTGGCTCAACATCAACGACAACAATAACCTGACGGTTCGTGCGTCATGGGTAAACGAGCAGCAGCAATTTGGAGCGGGAAGCATTATTTCTCCGAATAACTCATCTGGTAACTTGAATTACTTCAACCTCAATGCGACCTACTGGTATCACGATCACTACGGTATCCAGGGCGGATATCGGAACGTGTGGGGGTCCGCTAATCCTGGTCTTTATGGTGCCGGCTTCTACTCGAGAAGCGGTTCTCCAGACACCAGCAATGAATGGATAGAAGCCTCCTATCTGCCGTGGTGGAATACCCGCTTGTCCCTGCGATATGTCGTATACAACAAGTTCAGGGGTGTTGGTGCGCCGTCGTCATCCGTATCGGGATATGGGGCGTCTGCGTATAACACCCTTGAACTACTCGCCTGGATAGCGTACTAGGAGACGAAGACATGACGACACATGTGAACAACCCCAGGTTCTCAAATAAAGGGCACAATGGTATGAGCAAACAAAAAAGAACGGTGAATAAATCAGCAGCGCTGCTTATATCGGGCGCACTTCTGGCGGTGGCCGGACAGGCGAGCGCTGCTGGCGGAGCAGGAGGGCCAGCCCCGTACCGTATTTCCAGCGATTGCATGGTTTGCCATGGCATGACCGGAAATAACACGATCTATCCCATTGTGCCCAAGCTGGCCGGACAGCATAAGGGATATTTGGAAACACAGTTGAAGGCGTTTAAAGACCGGTCGCGTGCAGATCAGAATGGCGAGATTTACATGTGGCCGGTGGCGCAGTCTCTGGATGCCGCCGATATAAAAGAATTGGCCAGTTACTTTGCTTCCCAGAAACCACCGATGCACAGCAGCGGGATCAAGCATGCCGGTATGAAGGAAGGAAAGGCTATATTTAACCAGGGCGTTACTAACGAACAAATTCCGGCTTGTATGGAATGCCACGGGTCAGATGGGCAAGGGGCGGGCGCGTTTCCTCGCTTGGCTGGTCAGCGGTACGGTTATATAGTCCAGCAGTTAACCTACTTCCATAATGGTACACGGGTAAATAGTTTGATGAATCAGATTGCAAAAAACATAACCGTAGCACAGATGAAGGATGTGGCGGCTTATCTATCATCGTTGTAACGGCTCAAAGAGCGTTTTGCGTGGCAGACCGAAATTTATAAGAACCTTGGTCTGCCACGTGTGTGCATAATCGAGCAGTGTGTGCTTCTTAAAGGAGGTATAGAGGTATGGCAGCAAGAAAAGGTGCGGCTACGGTGCTTATCTCCACCGTAATATGCGCAGCAGTAATTATAGGCGCCATGGAGTGGGAAAAAACGGTGGCACTGCCTAGTCCATTTGGACAAGTCATTAATGGGGTGCATCACTACACAATTGATGAGTTCAACTATTATTACAAGCCAGATTATATGACATGGCATGTCGGGGAAAAAGTATCTTTAACGATTGATAATCGGTCACAGTCGGCACCAGCGATTGCGCATCAGTTTTCAATAGGTAGAACGTTGGTTTCCCGGAATAATGGTTTTCCAAAATCACAGGCCATAGCCGTCGGATGGAAAGACAACTTCTTTGACGGCGTGCCCATTACGAGCGGGGGGCAGACGGCGCCGATACCAGCGTTTTCCGTTAGTCTCAACGGCGGTCAGAAGTACACTTTCAGCTTTGTGGTGCCCAATAAACCCGGCAAATGGGAATGGGGTTGTTTCCTGCAAACGGGGCAGCACTTCATGAATGGGATGCACGGTAATATTGACATACTACCGGCTCAGGGAAGCTAATATAGGGAGGGCATATGAACGCAGCAAAAGAAAACTTATGGAAAGCTTTCCGTGGTCTTGTGGTGGTATGGATTATTGGCTTGGCGATTGGCGAGACGTTAATAGCCTGGGGCGTTGATAACTGGCCGATTTTGGGTAGTATCCAGGCACACATCACGGCGGATGCGACTACATATCTTTTGTGGCAGGCGGTAGCCATCTATGTGCTGGTAGGCGGTACCATCGTCTACAGCGCGGTGCGCTTTCGCGCCTCGTCCATGTCAGATACCGCGGCGCCGACCTATCAGAAACGGACTTGGGCCCCTTTCGTGGTGACGTGGCTGGCCTTGGCTATAGGCATTAACCTGGCCAACACGATTTATCCAGGCATGGTGGGCTTGGAGCAACTCTGGGGCATACAACTGGATGCGAAGAAGCCGTTGGTTATCGATGTTACCGCACAACAATGGAAGTGGACGTTTTCTTACCCCAAGCAGGGCGTGACGGATGTTTCAAAACTGGTGGTTCCCGAGGGTCGCACCATAGACTTCGTCCTGCGGACCAAAGACGTGGTGCACGATTTCTGGGTACCCGCCTGGGGCGAGAAAAAAGACGTGATCCCCAATGAAGTGCGGCATCTGTTTATCACCCCTACCGCGTTGGGAACAACCGCTACGAACCCGATGATACGTGTACAATGCACCATGATTTGTGGTAACGGACATCCTTTGATGCGGGCACCGGTTAAGGTGGTAACAGCAGCAGACTTCAAAAAATGGGTAGCGAACAACAGCTTCTAAATCCGTTGAAGACTTGCCATCTAATATGTTGAATTGGAATGAGGAGTAAATAATGGCATCTAATGAAATGCAAGCACAACCGCTGGAAGATATGGGGGGTAACAAAGATCCGTTCGCGATCGGCATGCTGTTTCCACTATTTCGAGCGGCGCTTTGGGGTCTAACCGGATATTTTGCCGCGGCATGGATTACTGCGGCACTATTAGGCAGCGTAATAGTCGATCCGTTACCTGCGACAGTGGGTTATGTGGCCGGTCTGATTTGTTGGTTATTGGGTAGCGGTTTATGGGAGGGATGGATACGGCGAGCATTTGGTGGGGAAGAAGCCCCATCATTCACCGGCGTTGAACGTTATTTTCGTTTTGGTCCGGATTCGAAGTCTACAGCCGTACGTTATGTTATTTTCAATGTAGTGGCGTTCTTTTTTGCCGGCATGGCTGCCATGGCCATTCGTGTTCAATTACTGACGCCGGATTCCACAAGTTGGTGGATGTCAGAGGTCCAGTACAATGAAACATTTGGTATTCATGGTTTGATGATGTTGTTGGCCGTCGCGGCATCTGTCATCGTTGGTGGTGTTGGTTACTATCTTATACCTTTGATGCTGGGTACGAGAAATGTGGTATTTCCGAAGCTTCTTGGACTGAGTTGGTGGCTTTTACCCCCGGCGGCTTTTGCCGTATTCATGAGTCCCACGATCGGTGGGTTTCAGACTGGCTGGTGGGGCTATCCGCCATTGGCACAAAACAGTGGTAGCGGTATTGTGTTCTATGTGCTGGGCGCGGCGACCCTCCTTATGGCATCGCTACTTGGCGCCATCAATATTGCCGGAACCATGGTGTATATGCGCGCCAAAGGGATGACCTTGGGCCGCGTCCCGATTTTTGTCTGGGGCTTGTTTGCTGCCGCCACGATTCTTATCGTCGAGTCGCCCGCCACCTATACGGGTGCGCTGATGGACTTGTCCGATATGATAGCCGGCAGTCATTTTTACACCGGACCTACCGGGCATCCCTTAGCCTACATGGATCAGTTCTGGTTTTTGTTCCATCCGGAAGTTTATGTTTTTGCATTGCCCGCTTTTGCCATATGGCTGGAGATTCTTCCCGCCGCGGCCAAGCGTCCGTTATTTGCCAGGGGTTGGGCTATCGCCGGACTTGTTGGCGTTTCCATGCTGGGCGCGATGCTGGGCGTTCATCACTATTTCACTGCGGTGAGTGATGCGCGTATGCCCATATTCATGACAATAACAGAAACCGTATCTATCCCTACGGGGTTTATTTATCTGTCCGCCATTGGAACAATATGGGGGGGCCGCTTAAGGATTAATGCCGCTGTACTGATGGTGCTTATGGCCATGATGAACTTCCTGGTCGGTGGTTTGACGGGGATATTCAATGCCGATGTCCCAGCGGATTTACAGCTTCATAACACCTACTGGGTAATTGCACATTTCCACTATACCATACTCGGTGCCGTCATCTTTACCTGGATTGGTGCATTGTATTGGTGGTTCCCCAAGGTTACTGGTCGGAAGATCAACGAGTTTTGGGGGAAATTTCACGCCTGGTGGTTCTTCGTGTTCTTCAATTGTACGTTTTTCCCCATGTTCATAGCGGGTATTGATGGGATGAACAGGCGCATTGCCATATATCTGCCCTACCTGCATCAAATCAACATGTTTATATCCATTTCAGCCTTCCTTCTGGGCGCCGGTTTTCTCATTCCGCTGGCCAACCTGGTTTATAGTTGGCGCTATGGACCGAAGGCCGATGCAAACCCATGGGGTAGTAAGGGCTTGGAATGGCAGGTGAAGTCGCCTACGCCGTATGTGCCATACCCTGCGACGATTGAGCCGGAGGTTGTTGGTCCAAATGACAACTACGCGCCGGGAGCGAAAGAGCCCTTTGTCTGGGTGTCCACGCCAAGCAAATAAATGAGGAGGAAATAGATTATGGCAGATAATAGTTATGCTAGCTTAATGGATCCGGCTTCGGAGCGCGCGAAGAGGGGGGCATTCTTTTTCTTGATGCTTTTTGCCGGGATCATTTTTGCGATGTGGGACCTCGCGCGCTTCCTTTGGGGGGGCACCGCGGTGCCTAGTACCCTGAGTATGGGGGCGGGTGTTGGTCTCAGCGTCCTGATGCTCGCCAGCCTGGTGCCGGTGGTGGTTGCGCGCAAGAAGCTGGATCAGGGCGATGATGGCGGTATTATTGGTAATTTGGCCACCCTGATTGTCATCTCTTTGGTAATGATTGGTGGAATAGTCTACAACTGGACCACGTTAAGCATCGGTAGTGGTTATGGCGGGATTTACGATATTACCAGCTTATGGTTTCTGGTGCACTTCGTGGC
Organism: Acidithiobacillus ferriphilus; assembly: GCF_028215975.1. NCBI lineage: Bacteria > Pseudomonadati > Pseudomonadota > Acidithiobacillia > Acidithiobacillales > Acidithiobacillaceae > Acidithiobacillus > Acidithiobacillus ferriphilus. The sequence goes on along the minus strand of NZ_CP116458.1, from coordinate 1,499,185 downwards.
GGGGATCCTGGCGTTACTGGCAAGCATGATGAAAATATCCCGTACGCCCGATCGAGCCAAGGCAGAGCGTTGGGTATCGTATAATGTTCTCACCTACTGGAGGGGGATAGTTATCCTCTGGGTAGCCTTTTTTATCGTCTTCTATATCGCGTAATTTGCTTATAGATTATCAAATTATACCGAGGGCAAGATAATGGATATGTCGCATTTGTCGTTTGTTATTCCAGCTGGAGCGGATAATCCGACGTTCTTCTGGTTGACGGGATACATCGTGTTTCCGGTGGTGTTTTTAAGCATGTACTTCTGGTGGGTATTAAAAGAGGTGGCCAATGAAGATCGGCTCCGTGTTTTAAAGAAGACAGAAAATAGTCCATCTGGCGATATTTAAATTGTCGCAATGTGGATCGCCAGGTGCCGCCGCCGTTGTTGGGAAAAGGTTGTTGCCGTGTCGCGGTCAGGACGCAGTATTTCTCCTCATCAACAACTTGGCGAGGCCAGGGCGTCTGTTTACACCTCTGGAGTTGTTCGTGCTTCTCTGTGGCGCTCTCTTTGGCATATGTTGTGAAGGAGAATTAAATCATGAGCAAAGAAAGCTATTTAACGGCCAACAATGATCGCGATGATGAGTCATGGAATGGAAACATTGTATTGATCATCGCATTATTGTGGGCTATTATCGCTCTGGGTGGCTATTATATTACTCTTCGAGTGATGTTTTAATGTGTTGCCTTGGTTGAGTGGTGAAGCTAGTTAGGGTAGCGTGTAAAACATGGTGGGTAGGTTAATGCTTTGTGTCACCATGCCGTTTGGTTCGATTGATGTAATCATAAGGAGAGACCATAAGTTATGAATACGCAGACAAAAATGCAAAAGAACTGGTATGTATCTGTTGGTGTTGCTGCTGTTTTGGCGGCCACCATGGGTATGGGCACCGCGATGGCTGGCGCTTTGGATAGCAGCTGGAAAGAAGCTACGCTTCCCCAGGTAAAGGCCATGTTGCAAAAAGATACGGGAAAGGCCAGTGGTGACACGGTCACCTACAGCGGCAAGACGGTGCATGTGGTCGCTGCAGCCGTTCTTCCGGGTTTTCCATTTCCGAGCTTTGAAGTCCATGACAAAAAGAATCCTACCCTGGATATTCCCGCAGGGGCCACTGTGGATGTGACCTTCATCAACACCAACAAGGGATTTGGTCACAGTTTTGACATTACCCAGAAGGCACCGCCTTATGCGGTTATGCCAAACATTAAACCCATTGTTGCCGGCACTGGATTTAGTCCGGTTCCCAAGGATGGAAAATTCGGATATTCGGAGTTCACCTGGCATCCGGCAGCCGGTACTTACTACTACGTGTGTCAGATCCCTGGCCATGCGGCGACGGGAATGTTTGGTAAAATTGTTGTAAAGTAGTTTGTTAGTGTAGATTCTTGTGGCTGGAGCGGGGTGCTTGCCCATGCTCTGGCCATGATGTATTTTTTATAAAACAGAAATAAGTGTTTGGTGCCGTGCTTATATTGTAGTATAAGATATTTTTGATTGTTTTTATTTTAAGGTCGGCAGAGTAGGAAGGAACTTTTTAGCCTCAGTAAACTTTAAATTAACTTTGGTTAAGTGCTATTGAAATTCTTTCACTTGAGGTGGGATAAATATGGGGAGCAACATTAATCATGGGGTAACGGATGAGGCCGCGTATCAAGGCCTAAACGCGCTCCCCCACGCGGTAGAAGGGGAAATGACGTCGGCAGTGCGGGTGATTGGCTGGTTAATCACCGGGATGTTGCTGCTGGCGGTTGCGGCCGGGTTGTGGCAGGGCATCGCGGGCCATCAGGGTTTGCTGACGGATGTGGTCAACGGCCTCAAGGTCAGTGAGGTAGGTTTTGCCATTGTATTGATCCTCCTGGGCAGCATTGTTGAAGGCTTCGGCTACGGCCTGTCCCTAGGCACCCGCTGGCCCTACACGCGCAACATCGTGGTGTTGATGGTGCGTGGTGACCCCGAGGCCGCGCACCGTATGGTAGCCACCTTAGTAGGTCTGATCGCTTTGGCCCTGGTGATTCTGTCCCCCAGTGTCAGCACCATCAGCGGCCTGTCCCTGATTGTGGTGACCGCCCTGTTTGGCATGGGCACCTTATACGTCCTCGCCGGCCGAGCCCCGGCCATTGTACATGGCACCCACGGGTTACTGGCTTATGGCGTATTCCTTATCTACCTGACCGGTCTCGTCTATCCGGGCCTCAACTTCTGGGCCTACCTTGGTGCCGTTGGCGCTTTACACGCTTTACTGCTTGCCGTCTTCCTCGGTGGAATGACCACCGGACAGCGCGGTTTCGGCACCGCCATCGGCCCCTTCGTCAAACCGCAGAAGGCCGCGCAGTGGACGATCGCCGCCCACGTCAGTGCCGCCCTGTTACTGGTTGCCACGCTCGGCTGGATGATGCCCGCCTATCCCATCGCCTTTTATCTTGCTGTGGCCCAGGTCGCAGTGGGTTTTTTGCTTTTCCATGCCGTCAATCTCAAGCCGAAGGATCCTGGAGTCATGGTTGCCTTTCACCAGTCCATGGTTCTGCTCATGTGTCTCGCCATTGTTCTGCAATGGCGCTAAATGAGGTCGTTAGCATCATGTTAAAAGAAGGATTAAACACGAACAATCTCGACGATCTTTCCGGGCAGCGGTTGCGGCCGTCGCTCCTCAGCGATCTCTGGGTTCTGGCCAAAGCGCGGGTGGTTTCTCTGCTGGTCTTCACTGCCGCGGTGGGCGAGATTCTCGCCCCCAACGCCCTTATCCACTGGGAGTCAGCGCTCGCTGGTCTGGTTGGCATCGCGCTGGCCGGCGGGGCAGGGGGCGTCCTCAACCAGATCGTCGAACCCGCCCTCGACCAGCACATGCACCGCACCCTCCACCGGCCGCTGGCCGAAGGGCGCGTCAGCCGCACTGGCGCCATCCTGTATGCCGCCGTCCTGATGGGTGCCGCCATCGCCATCCTCGCCTGGGGCAGCAACCCTCTGACCCTGGTGCTGACCCTGGTGGGTACCGTCGGCTACGGCGTTGTCTATACCCTCTACCTCAAGCCCAGCACCCCCTGGAACATCGTTTGGGGTGGTCTCGCCGGTGCCTTACCGCCGCTGATTGGCTGGAGCGCCATCACCGGCAGTCTCGCCGCGCTGCCCCTGGTTCTCGTCCTGCTGGTTTTCGTCTGGACCCCCGCGCACTTCTGGCCACTGGCCATTTGCTGTCGGCAAGACTATGCCAAGGCCTGCATCCCCATGCTCCCGGTAACCCACGGCGTGGATCGCACCCGCAAGGAGGTCCTGAACTATGCCGTCCTCACCTGGATCGTCAGTCTGGTTCCCGCCTATCTTACCGGTGACTGGGTGTATGGCGCTATTGCCGCGCTCTCTGGTGCCTGGTTTGTAAGGATGGCCCTGCACCTCAAAGCCCTGCCGGAAGGCCAGGAGATGGACCGCTACGCCCGGCGGATGTTCGCCTACTCCATCTCCTACCTCTTCCTGCTCTTTACGGCCCTGATTCTGGGTAAACTGGTGATGGGTTATGGCTTCTTCTGAGACCCGCCCTCGCGGCAAAGGCCGCGCCAAAGGCGCGCCCATGAGCCCGCTCGAAAAGCGGGCCGTGAGTGGTTTGAGTTTCATCTACGTGGCGCGCATGCTCGGTCTTTTTATGCTGATGCCCGTACTGGCGCTGGATAATGAGCAGCTCCGCCACAGCACACCACTCCTGCTTGGCCTGGCCATCGGCATCTACGGACTGGCCCAGGCCGCCCTCCAGTTTCCCTTCGGAGTTGCCTCCGACCGTTTCGGGCGCAAACGCGTGCTGGTTTTCGGGATCCTGATTTTTGTGCTGGGTTCCTTCTTGGGAGCGGTTACCCACAATATCTGGGGCATCATTCTCGCTCGTCTGCTGCAAGGTGCCGGAGCCGTATCCTCGGTACTGCTGGCCAGCGCCGGTGATCTGACCGGCGAGCAGCATCGCACCAAAGCCATGGCCGCCATCGGCGGTAGCATCGCCATAGCTTATGTGCTGGGTATGGCCTTAGGCCCGGTATTTTATGGTGTATGGGGTCTGACGGGCGTTTTTTTGGTCGCCGCTGCACTCGGTGTTCTCGCGCTCTTTCCGCTGTGGAAAGTCATTCCCCCCATACCGCACGACCATCAGCAGCGTATGGGCAGTTGGCGGGATGCGCTAAGGACGTTCAAACATCCATCGGTACTCACCGCCAGTATCGGCATTTTCATTCTACAGATGGTGCTTGGCGCCAGCTTTGTGGTGCTCTCCCCGGAACTGGTCAACGCCATGCACATTCCCGATGCCGCCGTTTGGGAGGTCTATCTGCCGGTGATGTTGCTCTCGGTGGCGGCCATGGTCTACCCGGTCATTTATGCTGAAAGGAACAAACAGCACGGACAGATGCTGGTCTTCAGCGGCCTCGCCATTGCGGCGGGTGCTCTGATCATGGGATTGCTGGCCGGGCGGTTCTGGCCGGTGGCTATTGGTGCGGTCATCTTCTTTGTGGGCTACAACATCGCCTCTGCCATTCTGCCCTCCATGATGAGCCGCAGCACCAAGCCGGAACAGCGGGGGGCGGCCAGTGGGGTCTACTCGCTGATGCAGTTCCTGGGGATCTTCGTAGGTGGGGTGGTCGGTGGCTGGGGCTTGGGAATAGCGGGCGAGAAAGGCGTCTTTTATATCCTCGCCACCGTTGGATTGCTCCTCGCCCTGCAAAGCTGGAATGGTAAACGGGTGGCATTATTGCTGAAGCCGGATTATTTCCAGAAGTTATAATGAGCCGGCCCCATGCTATCGAGGAAGGCTTTGGCGTGTGAAATTTCGCGCTATATATTTTGGCATGCATGATAAGATGATAGTGGCTGTGCATTGTTAGGCGCTTTAATGTATGCACTCAGTCTGATTTTGCGTCCTTCGAGGTGCCTTCCGGTGCTGTGGTAATAACTGCGGCGGTAATAAAGAATGCTGCCGTAGTATTGCTATATGGGCGTATGACAGATTTCATAATTGTGTATTTCTCTGGATTATGATTTGGCAATCATATGAAGAACAGGAGTTGTTATGACGAAAAGGTTTCGATTGGTAATGCTTACGTTGGCACTGGCTGTGCCAGGAATGGCACAAGGTGCGGCCGTCACCCAGATGGAATCGTTTTATGACTGTATTTTACCCCCGACTCTGGCGGTTTATCATGATGCGATCGTTGCCTCTGGTCATGTCGCCAGAGATGTGAGCTTTTATCAAAATAAGAAGCCGGGGGCATCCTTTAATGAAAGTAGTTGGCTGTATGCTCTGTATGCCAAAAAAAACCTGTTGCGGTGCAAGCTCCCAACAGACCCGGAGGATGCAAAGAAGTCCTTATCTATTGCTAAGGCGGCTGGGGCGATAATAGATGGATACATATCATTTACATGGTCCCCAACACGGTTTAGGTTGGCCAAGGAGTGGCCCAACATAAAGTCAGGATATGACAAAATAAGAAGCGCAATAGGTAATGAATACTATAAGGTTAGCGTTCCTAAAGGAGTTATAAATACGGATGGCAAGTATGACGCGATGATCCACATGCGGATGGCTCAGATGCAATGAAAAAAGCGCCATCCTACGTTTATGATCTATAAAGGGCATCGCCAACGCGTGCCTGCCAGTAATGTGAGCGCCGGTTGTATTGTGTTCTCTCCTATGGATTGGGCATGTTACTAGCAGCAAAAATACCGCCGGGTGCTCACGGCAGTGTTCCCGAATTGATCCCAGACATGTTTTTAAGTAGGGAAATGATATGGCAGTAAAGATACTTTCCGTGAACGATACTATTGGATTGGTGCACTTCAGCGGACTTTTAAGCCCTGAAGAATGCACAGAGTTGATTGCTGCTGGTGGATCATCCAATGCGAAACCTTCGGAAGTGATATATGGTGTTTCTGATGCGTCATATGAAACATCGGGGCGCCGCAGTACAGTGGCATCGCCATCGGTTGATAGGTATCCAATAATTAAAGCGGTGCGGCGCCGTATTTCATTATTTATTGGAGTTGCAGAGGAAAACCAAGAGCCGCTACAAGTCCTGCATTATACTCGTGGCGGGAAATATGATATACATTACGATTCCTTTTTAGAAGGGTCCCCACAATTGGAGAACGGCGGGAATCGGATGTTAACGGTTCTGCTATACTTGAACGATGTGGAACAGGGTGGGTGGACTCAATTTCCACATATTATGGCCAATATAGTGCCCAGCGTGGGTACTGGTATTTTATTTAGGAATATAGATGCGCAGAACCTCCAGTTAAGAGAGTCGTTGCACGCGGGGTTACCAGTTATCGATGGAGAAAAATGGATTGCCAGTATTTGGATAAGAGAAAAAGCATATGTAGCAGCGTTACCTGCTGGTCGGAAGGATGAGATTTCCCGTAGAACATTATGATGTCCAGTGTTGTCCCGCGCGCTCAGTGCCGTACGGGGCGTTTATTCAGCTTGCGTTGTAAAGATCGCCGATGTATCCCCAAGCAGCGGGCTGCGGCAGATATATTGCCATTGCACGTCATCAGTACTTTGCTGATATGTTCCCATTCCAACCTGCGTGCCGACAATAAATCGTTTTTAACCGGTGCGGCAGGGTTGCCATTATGCTCGTTTAGTCTGGCTATTATCTCATCCGCATCTGCTGGCTTCGTCAGATAATAGACCGCTCCGAGTTTTATGGCCTCAATCGCCGTTGCGATGCTGGCGTAGCCGGTTAGAACAAGGATCCTGATATCCGGGATAATATTCCTTAGCGGTGTTATCAACTCTAATCCAGAAATTCCGGGCATTCGAAGGTCCAGAACCACAGCGTCCGGCAGGTGTTTTTCTGCAACAGTAATTGTATCTGCGGTATCATGCACCGTGCATACCCTGAAACCACGCCGGGAAAAGGCGGTTGATAAAACTCGACAAAATGTTATGTCGTCGTCTACCACCATAATGTTAGAGACCGAAGGGGTACCTATATCTGCGCTGTTTTCTGTGTTTTCGTCTGACATTAGTTGTTGATACTACTTATGAGTAATGAGGTTAATGGAAGTATGACGCGAGTGCATGAACCACCGCCCTGCCGATTGAACAATGATACACTTCCACCTAGGCGAGTTATAACAGTAGTGGCCAGGAAGAGTCCCAACCCAAGGCCACCCTCTTTTTTAGAGAAAACAGGTTGCCCGGCATTCTTGACTATCTCTGGGCTTACTCCGTGTCCAAGATCGCAAACGTCAATAACGATATTGTGATCGCTACAGTGTATATCTACCTCGACATGGTCTGGTGACTCATCGGCAGCATTATTGAAAATATTGGTTAGCGCCTGAGTTAGCGTATGTTCCGCAACGATTTTTGCAGCGCCTCCAGGCCCATCGGAGTGCAGTGTGACATTGATACCAGGGCGGGTAGCTCCCCACTTGCTAACAACCTCGCTCAGATATTCTTCAAGATGCACTTGGCAGCCACTGGATGCTTGCAGTTGACCAGTAGATGCTGACATGGTGCTTAGGATACGTTTACACCGCTGTAGTTGATCATACAATATGCCCAAACCTTCAGATAGATCATGAGTTTCTTTATAGTCTTGCTGCAGGTCTTTAGTTATTACCGTCATGGTGGCAAGCGGTGTTCCTAATTCATGGGCAACGCCAGCGGCCAGCGCACCTAAGTCAACAACACGATCCATCGCCATTTTTTCTTCACGAGCACGCGCAATCGCTTGATCCCGTTCATGCAGGCTGTCGCCCATCCTTTTGACGAAATAGCTGATAATGCCAGCAATCATAACAAATTCAAACCACATCCCCCATATATGCAGTTTCATTTCATAGGTCGCAAGAGCATGTAATGGTAATGGTATATAAAAAGCCATCAATCCTGAATAACAAGTTACTGTAATCACGGCCATGGACCAGCAATATATCTCCGGGAGGGTGGTTACTGCAATCACTAAGGGCAACAGTAGTAAGGCGACAAATGGATTCGTGGGACCACCTGAGAGGTATAGAAATGCCACTAGAATGGCGACATCGGCCAATAACTGCACAAAGAATTCTTTATTAGTTATTGGCCATTGCAGAGTAAGGCGTACAATGCTTGCAATTGTTATTGCAAACTCTATGATGATCACTGTAGCTAATTGCCATATGGGCATATGCCATTTAAGGATGATTGCAATTATGGCTATAATCATGCATTGGCCGATGATGGCCAGCCCGCGTAATAGGAGAACACGCCGCATATTAAAGGCGTGCGGCGACATCGGCTGTTTAGCTGGATACGTGTTCAACAAGACACCTCGGGCAACAGGGCAACGAACTTCATAAAAATGTCCTATTATTCACAAAAGATACCAAAAATATCCTGATGGGTCGGGTTGAAAAGCCGATAATTCTAACGGATGGTGATGAAGCGCATTATGCTGCGCAGCATAGCGCTCCACCGCGGTGAAAAGCAAGACAGTCAGTTCGCGTGGCCTTCTTGTCAGGTAGCAGGGCACCTCCATATCAGACGGTGTGCGTCATAACGAAGCAGGAGGCAATGAGTGCGAGATAGGGGGGAGGGAAGAGAAGCTCCCTGGTGCGCGATCCGAGAATGGTTCTGAGATGTTGCAGAGATAGCTCTGGCGCCGGCGAAGCCAAATGCAAACTCAAGGAGGCGCTTGTTCTAGCTGTTGCCGTCCTTTTCGGCAGGTGCTCTCATCTAGAGTCAGGGGAGTTGTACAGGCAGCCTTAGCATTGCTGGATTCCCCGCCTTTTGTGGTGGACTCCCCGGCAGAGGTGGATCACATTTATGTGGCGACGAAGACATTTCCATTGCCCAATGGTAAGCAGGATATTACGATCTAACATGGCGGATTCCCTACAGTTGCAGGGGGTGAGGGGGTGGTGAATCTTTGAATGCGCCTAATTGATGTCATCAATGGGAGAAAATTAACTTTTCACAAGGCACAAGGAGGACTCATATGACATCCCAGGCAGAAAACGCGAAAATACGACGTCTCGCGGCTCTGGAATCTGCGAGAAGAGCCAAAGAGACTCTCATGAGTATCCGCAAAAAACAGGATCGTAAAAAGAAACTTGTCGAATGCAAGAATCGCAATCGCAAACGATTCATGCTCGGTAGCCTGGTAGAGATGGCAGGAATCCTGGAAGTCGATGAAGATACACTTTTGGGTGGCCTTATGGCACTGGCTAAGACCTTGAATGATCCCGCTAAAAGCGCTACTACCGCGCTCTGGAAACAGCATGGGGCTGCTATGTTGGTGCAGCATGAAGCCACACGTCTCAAAAAATAAAGTAACCGAATGCAACAAGCAAGCCGATATGTGGTCCCCCTGGACGACAAGACGTTGCGTATGGATGCAACTTCACGCGCTTAACGTACTTAAATTTTGAATACTGAGGGGGAGCTATCCGACCCTACAGCCGCAAGCAGCTTGTCGTGCGGCTTCTGGCCTTGCAGGCACGGCTCGTCCAGCTCTTTTGGTGGGCTGTATTGCCGGACTCTGACAACGACACACCCACCATGGCGGCGGCAGCGTTGCCCCGCTGCATGATGGGCCGCCCCGTGTCACGCTGGTCGGGGATGCCGCCGCCAGCCCAGGTCGGCGTTATGCTGACCTGCAGGGTGGTTGGGCGATTTTCAGGGCTTGGACCCGACCGGCAGAATCAGCACCTCCAGGATCTTTTCCGTTTTTGCATCGATAGAAACAGTGTACATCAGACCTTCGCGACTAACGTCTACAACATAGCGCAGACCGCTACCGCCGGAGGCTTTTGCCAACTTCATGCCAGTGACCTTGGCAGTGTTCGGGGGGCAGGTCTGCTTGGCGATGGTGGGTGCCTGTAGGGGGTGGAAAAAACCCTTGCTCAAGCGGAATCCACAGGGCCTACTGGCGTTCATGGCGATGGCCTCTGCTTTGTTTGGACTGATGCGTGCCTGCTTGGCGTACTGCTGACCCTCATAGGCCCAAGAGGCGGTGCTGCTTCCCAGCCCGACGGTACCGACGAGTAAAGCGATAACGAGACGGCGTGACGTGGATTTCATAATACCTCCTTAGTTTATCTATTTAGATTGGTATATAACGTCATCCTTTTCATTGGTTGGTAAATGCGGGATCAGCCTACCACCCAAAGTTAGTATAGTAGGAAAGTTTCCAACGTAAAGGGGGATTTGCAGATTTCCGCACGCCGCAAAAGCCTTTCGCGGCGTGCGGAATTGCGGTGGAGCCTGGATGGATGCAAGCTTTGCCCAGGACGGGGTAGCTGACGATCTCCGGTTTGTGTGAAGACGGTGCGTGTGCTATAAAAAGGAGCTATGCGGTGCATGGCCGCCGCCCATGGCAGCTTAGATGCTGCCAGGGTATCGCCCCTCCGTTCGGAGGGCGTTCACATGGTGTATATGCGCAAGGCGAAGCAGGGCGATAGGTCCAAACCTGGGTGACATGGGCGCGGTCTGTGGGAGGCGGGTATGCCAATGAGTAGAGGAGGGGTAGGCGGTTGATCATGAATCGTTTCATTGTGGCCGTGTCGCTATGGGTATGGGCCGGGAGTGCGCTGGCTGTGCCGCTCACGCTCTTTGGTGTTCCCTTGCAGAATGCAACACGCGCCAGCTTGACGCCCGCTTTACAGAAAGCGGGCCTTCCCTGCACCCTGAACGGCCCCCAGCAATGGTTCGATACCTACCGGATAAACGGGCAGATGCCCCGCTTGCAAGGCGCAAGTAAATTTTCGGTGGAGTATGACAAAGATAACCGATTTGCTTTTGCCGAGTATAAATTCCCCAGCTTCAACGACACTGGGCAGGTCCAGAATATTATCACCATGGTTGGGTACAAGTATGGACAGCCCAGCAGCATCATCGGTGACATCAAGCACGGGCCGATCATGGCACGCTGGAAAGAGGGCGGCGGCATGGAGGTCAAGGTCTGGCGGGGCTGGCCGATAACCACTACCTACATGGATTTGGAGAATGTCGCTATTGTTCATGCGATGCGTGCAGCAGCATTCACTGACGTGCGCGATTCATTGCCTGCCCGAATCAATAATGCCGACCCTATCAATGAAAACAAAGTATGGCAGCCTCCGTCACCGGTGGAGGAAATCGCGCAGACGAACAACCAAACCTTTCCAGCGCTATTGGAATGGGGGGTAATCGCATTTTTTGCTGTGCCTGCTCTGGGGATGGTTATCTTTGGTCACTTCCTTTCCAGGGTGACTCGTATCCCTCGTTTTAGCGTGGCTGCGCGCGTTTTCTTTGCTAGGGTAAGTCAGTTTATTCGCCAGCCAGGATGGTTTTTGAAGGGAGGAAATGGGCGCTAATCGTGACATCTGGGCTTCTTAATCTTGGGTGTTGGCCCGAAAAGAGGGGTCGCAGTATATATCTTCCGTGTACCCGCGCAGCCATCGCAACAGATTTGGTGTGATTTATGCCGAGGCAACCATTGATCCGCATATTATCAACATCATGTCGCTGTCCACAGCCGTTGTTTATCCCCATAAACGGTATATTGGATAGACTTAAAGTAAGGATGGTAATTTATTTTTGTGTAACAATAAAAAAGATAATAATATTCGTAGGACCGTTTTGTAACGACTTTTTGCCTCTTCCCCTCGGGAAGCGCAGTTAGTCGCTCCATATGAACATGCACGGCCTGGTACTGGGCCTTTGCGCTGCGTCCTTCTCCTTCTGTTACGAGCATGATATGGGTGTCGAGGGGCGATAAGCATAACGTTAAATTAAGCTGCTCTGATATTGCCAAAGGTGTGAGATGTTTGACACCGTGATAGCGCTGAGCCACCATCCACAGCTAACAAAACCCTCGTCCTTCTCGGGACAGCGATCACCTTAGCATTGACGGCAGACTTGATTGCCATAGGCGCATATGGTATTAAACTGGTTTGAAAGTCGATGTTAAGGATATGGCGATAATGCGTGGTCTGAATCCCGTAAATATGCTTATACAGTCATCCATGATGAATGACCCACTGCGGTTGCGTGATTTAAACGCTTTTATCAGAGGGGACCGGTTTGACTAAGCAGAGCTCCGTCGGTGTCATAAATTACTCGAGAGCCCGCTTAGTAGTAAACTTTCTTGGTTCGATGCGGTTGGCTGTTAGTCTGCTGGTTTTATTGGCGATTGCCTCTGTTATTGGGACGATTTTGAATCAGCAACAACCCTACGAGGACTATGCGTTAAAGTTTGGCCCGTTCTGGTTTGATGTTTTTCGCGATCTTGGTTTATACAATGTTTACCGGACGAATTGGTATCTGGCTATTGTGGGTTTTCTCGTCTTGTCCACCAGCACCTGCCTGATCCGAAATACACCGCGCATGATCAGGGAAATGCGCGAGCCGGATACGGCCATGGCATCGGCATATGACCCGCAGGGTATGGCCAATAAAACGGAAATCATTTCGTCGTTGCCTATGGACTCTGCGACACAAATGGTGGTAGCCGTTCTGCGTGGACGCGGCTATCGGCCGAAGTTGCACGACCGTGGTGACGGCGGTATGGTCATTCTTGGCCGCAAGGGTCGCTATAGCCGCATTGGCTATATCTTAACGCATGCGGCGATTATCGTGTTTTGTGCGGCAGCCCTTTATAACGCGGATATTCCCGTGAAACTGGCCATGCTGACAGGTTCCACGCAACCGGAAAACAACTTTCACATTCCGCTGTCGAAAGTTTCCAAGAATGCATGGCTGCCCGTTGGCAATCCAGCATACCGCGGCACGGTTACCGTTCCGGAAGGGCAGTCGACGCAGGTGGCCTACGAACTGGTGGGGAACGGTTACCTCGTCCAGCCCCTCCCCTTTCGAATCAAGCTGAGGCGATTTCACGTCTCTTACTACTCCACCGGCATGCCCAAGGACTTTATTTCTAATATCGTCCTTTACAATGACCAAGGGAAAGTGCTGAAAGAAGCGAATGTCCGCGTTAATCACCCCCTCAGCTATGAAGGTGTCCAGATCTTTCAAGCCAGTTTTGTCGATGGCGGCTCGCTTCTGAAGATGAAGCGCTACATGCTGAATAATCCCAGTGCGGGCGCCATCCATCAAGAAGGCCGCGTCGGGCAATCAGTGGATCTTTCTGGCACCACATACAAACTGAAACTCAAAAACTTCTCATTGGATAACGTGGTGCCCGCCGCCGCCATTGAATCCGTACCGGCGGGGGACCAGCAACACATCAACCTGGGCCCGAGCTTTACATCTATCGCGCAAAGCGGATCCGGATCCGGTGCTGAATTTAAAACCTACATGCAGCCCATATCGAGAGGTGGGCAATCTTATTTTGTGCAGGGCGTAAGAACGGCATTTGGCACCCCCTACCAATACCTCTTCATTCCAACCGGGCCCAATGGAAGCATCGGACTGTTCATGAAATATTTATCGGCCCTGCAAAAACAGGCGATGGTAAATAAGAGTGAAAATAACAAGAGTTACGTGCTGAACACCTTCAGACAAGTAATCGCCAGGGACGCCCCTTCCATGACGGCAGATGCCGAGGCCGCCTATTTTCAATCGGCCATCAGCGCCATATTACAACTGAAGGCGTACCCGGTACCCTTCATTGTCACCCTGACCGGATTTGATCACCGCTGGGCGGCTGGGCTGGAAGTAACGAAATGGCCGGCCACCATCGTGATCTACTGGGGCTGCGCCGTACTGGTTCTTGGTATATTTATACTATTCTATTTACCGCAGCGCCGCCTTTCGGTGGTGTTGCGCACACTGACAGAGGGTACAGAAGTGATCATCGGCGGCACCAGCAGCCGAAACCCGTATGAGTTCACCAAAGAGTTTGATGGATTGGTGACCCGTCTCAGAAGCGTCCTGAGGAATCAGGATGACCAGAAGGAGAACAATGATGGCTAGTTCACGAGCAGATGAGTTGGTAGCGCTCACAAAGATTGAAGCAGAAGGTCGCTGGATTAACCGCCTTAGCAGGCTCGACTTGTTATGGTTCGCCGGACTCACGGTTACCGTCGGTGTACTGGTGGACGTTTTTAACAGTCAGTTTTGGTTTTGGCAGTATGTGGTCCTGGCCACCTGGTATGTCACGCTTGTTGCCGTTGGCATCCATTGGCGCGCTTTTCAAGTGGCCTTCCTGACCGTGCTGAGTGCCGCGTTGTTGGGTGTCTGGCTATATAGCATTGGGCAAACGCCCGCCAACGACGTCATCTTGCGCTACGTGCTGCAGGGTTACGCCGGCGTCATGTGGATGGTCGGGTTTTTTTTGGCGGCCACGGCGGCCTACCTGATAAATTTCTTTACCCTCTCGGAAAAGGTGGGGCGTCTGGCAACGGGGCTGACCTGGGTTGGCGTGCTCATGGGTTTCATCGCCCTTGGTGTGCGCTGGCGCGAAACCTACATCGGGCATCCCGACTGGGGGCACGTTCCGGTGACCAATCTTTGGGAGGTGATGGTGGTATTTTGTGCGGCCACTTCCCTCTTCTACCTCTACTATGAATCCCGCTTCAAGTCCAAAGCGCTAGGCGCTTTTGTGATGCCGTTGGTGGCTGTGGCCGCAGTGTTTCTGCTCTGGCTCACGTTTGTCCAGCATATGAATCGCATAGCCCCTATCATTCCGGCATTGCAGAGCTTCTGGATGAAACTGCATGTGCCCATGATGTTTGTGTCTTATGCGAACTTTACCATCGCCAGTCTGGTGGGTCTCGCCTACATTCTCGCTGACCGCTCGCGTAGAAGCGGCGGTGGCGGGATTCTCGCGCGAGCGCTTCCCAGCGGAGAGATTATGGACAACATGATGTCCAAGGCGATAGCCCTTGGCTTTTTATTGTTCACGATTGCCACCATCCTCGGTGCAGTGTGGGCGGCCAAGGCCTGGGGCGGTTTTTGGTCATGGGATCCCAAGGAAACCTGGGCGCTGATCGTGTGGCTGAATTATGCGGGATATCTTCATGCGCGCACCAGCAAGGGATGGCGTGGCAAGCAGATGGCGTGGTGGTCATTTATGAGTCTATGGGTAGTCACCTTCTGCTTTCTTGGCGTCAACCTCTTCCTTTCCGGATTGCATTCCTATGGCAAACTGTAACTAAACTAATATACCTTTGGTACTCTCAACTTCGTGCAGGACGACGAAGACACCAGAGGCCGAAAGTATTTCTGTGAAGGTGTGGCATGCGCTGTTTAAATGCCACACGAATTAGCAGAATATTATTCTCGGTATTAAAGGGTTTCAAATGAAGCAGCTGGTCATATTTGTTACTACGTTAGATATGGAGAATGTGGCCGCCATCGCGGATGTTTTCGATGGCGCCAGGGCTGCCTCTGGTGATTATCATGTTGAAATAATATTGACTGGAGAATCTGGTATTATTGCAACAGTACAGGCGGCGGAAAATGGTCTAGACGTAAAATTAATGTGCTCAATATATGAATCCATGAGATCTGCAAAATCGTCCGGTGTAAAAATTAACATTTGTGAGAGGTCTATCGAGTGGTGCAATTTAAATGATAACGGGCTTATTCCTGAGATCGATGGCATAGTAAGCAGCCAGTATATTATGGAGCGATCCACGCCCGATACCTACGTTGTCTATCTGTGAAAAATGGTATAATTAATATGGTGCTGTAATGTTCTATAAAACGGCTACTCGTTATGACAGGCAATATAACGCTAAGTTATTGTTGCAATTTCGGCAACAGGGCCAAAAGTTGCTTTTGGCTTACAAACCCAGTTATTAGACCCAACTTCCCTTTTTTGGGCAGATAGATGATGTCCGGCAGCTCATTGACGTTGATTTCTTGTAAGAATTTATTGTTTTCTTCTATTTTTTTGATTGTCGCGATGGTTTTCTGAGTTGCCGCTCCGATTGCGTCTGTCGCTTGTGGCAAATTGGCAGGTTTGCCGCTAGTCATGCTGTTGCCAATTTCCTGTTCGGCATGTTGCAATGCTGCTATGGGGTTGCCTTCCTGCAATATGGCAGCGGCTTCCGGCATGCTGCTAGGTTTTATTATGGCAACGGGAACATAACGAACCGTTAATTTGCCTTCACGAATAAGATCTGCTTCAGTAACATATATCAGGTGACAATATGGACAATTTGTATCGGTGAAATCGTATATTATTGGTCCATGGTGCCCTTCCTGAATAAATGTCAGGCGTTTCCCCATCCGGTTCCAAAGCTTGCTCGCGGTCATTTTATTGGGAGTGGTGGTGTCCTCTGCGGCCGTCGTGCTGTTTGGTGGAGTGGATGCGGGAGGTGCTTTTTTTGCGCACGCACTAATAAGTAGAACGGCAATGAATACCAAAAAAAACCGAACTATTAAAACTGTTGAAATGTTTGCCATTTGCCTACCTGTATGTTTTTCATCAATATGCTATCCCCAGCTTAATCATGAGTGCTCGATGAAGGCCTATGGGTGTGGATTATTTTCCTATTGTATCAGGTTACGGGGTATACTTTCGCGGTCTTGTGCTTGCAAAAAGAAGCTGCGCCTATGCAGCTGAAGCTTGAGGATGCAGCGCGTACCGCAGTATGAGTTTCTTTCTTGGCGCAGGCGGAAGAAAAAAAGATGACGCCGACCATGACGGAAATACGTACAAATGTGGAATATTTCAATGACGCTAACAGCATAAATATGATTCCTTGTTCAATGCGTGGTTTTCATGCTAACGCCATGAGGCCGGCGTATCCCAGCTAATCCAGCATCGAGTATTTGGTGAAAAGCTAACAGTTCTAAAAATGTGCATGATGCAGCTGGCCTAAAGCGAGTCCATAATGCTCGACGGAGCCCTCGTGCCCCATGCCGAAGCCATTATACGCTTCTTTTTACAGAATACTGCCTCAGATTATAGCGCCGGGCAAGTGGGTGGCCATCCCGAGTTTTGGGGGCAGCGGCCAAAAGTCCTTTCCCGGAATCAGCCAGGTAGCCCGCCACCGCGCACTGCACTGCACCAGGCCCCAAAATTAATCGCAGCACTCTAGCTGAGCAGTTTACTTGAAATATAACAAGATCTCACTTATACATACGCCATGTGACCAGATTGCGTGGCGATAGATAGGCGTCGCAGTGCTGGGGTGTCCATCAGCGACGGGATGTGGGGGGCAGGCTGTTTTGTGTAAGTTACAGCCATACTGCTGGAAAGCGCCGTTGGTATGGCTTGTCAAGTCCGGGATGAGGATGTTTCATGCCGCTCCGGAGTTGCTATTTGTCCTTTGCGGGACAAGGCAGACGGAAGCCATTATCCTCAACCAAGGCGAAGATGCCGTCTTGAAATGATATTCTGGAAATTTTTACCGGTCCTGGTACAAAGCTTGCTGTTGAGGAAATAAAAAACATAGAGATGCGTACGAGCATGACCAAAACAGGTGGTCTGTGGAATTGGCGAGGGGTCTTGTCTCTTTCGAATCAGGCATTACGTATGGAGGGGCTATGTTTCAACTGATTGTTGTTATAATATAATTTGAACGGTTGCACTCCATGTGATTCGGTTTTTTCCGATACAGTATCGACTACAAAGGAAAGCAAAATGGTAAAAATAGCTAAACTATCTATGGCATTTGTTGTTGTATACATGCTCTCCGGGTGTGCACTGTCTGGAGGTAGAGAACAAGCAAGCGCTTACCAAGGAATAGCATCTCGGCAAGATATCCAAAAAATTTCTGTCATACCACCAAAACAATCATCGAGAGTTGTAAAGCGTCCTAGTAAAATACCCAATCAGCAATATCGAGTAGCTAATACGCCAAAAAACGAAGCACCGAATTTAGATGAAAACCTGTCTGCTGAAACAGTGCGGTTCCGTGAACATATAAAAATTGGCGAGCAGTCCCAATGTGGCATGATTGTGAATATAAGAGGGGCAATCGCCAAGGTGCAGATGACTGATGGAGAAAAGTGGATGAAGATATCTGATTTGTATCCCGCCAATTCTGGGCGCGCATGTCAATTTGGTGCCGACGGTAGATAATCTTGGGGTTGCTCATGTATGCGCGAAGAGGCTATGGAGGCACATAGAGCCTATTCAGTTTGAATGTTCCCGGAATGCGGTTCCAACAATGGATGGTGCTGGTGGTGGCACGGAGGGCCACAGTCCAATTCCCGCCTTGGCACCGCGTGGGTTTCCCATTTTGGCGTAGGGTTGCGGCATGTGAGCGAGGGCAGCTTTGGGCAAATGAGCACGGTCCGCAAGGAGGAGAGATTGACATTTGTAAATATAGTATTATAAGTATCAGGGAGCGAATTTGTGTGTTGCACATTAGCGTATGGGGATGTGCTGATTTTCTAAGGTGTGGAAGCCGTGGCTCAATTACAGCGCATAGGGCTAGCGTTTCATTCCACGCGCTGGCTATTCAATTGCCTGAGAATCTCGTCTGAGATGCGGCAGTGTCGTTACCAAATTAATCCTACCATGCACAGTATCAGCCGAGACATACGAATGGTGGATGCATAATTATTAATTATATAGTGGAGGTGTCAACATGAAGAGATTGTCTGTGAATATGCTTGCATGGATCAAAGGCCTTATGGCACATCAGGCAATCGCTACGACGGCAATATTGGCGGTGTTGTCAATGTACGCTGTTGGATTTTATATGGCCGGAGAAAAACATGATTATGCTACCACATGGTTTTTGTATATAAATCCTATTATATTATTGGCTGCAATAGTAGTTATGGGGCAATATCTCTATCAATATGATAGCCATTTTGCCAACGGACGACCGCATATCGCGTGGCCTCAGTGGAAAATGTGGTCATTTGTCGCCGGGCTTTTTCTGACAATCATTCTATGGAATTCGCCACTAAACTTTTTGGTTCATCGGTCGATGACAATCTATACTATAAAATTAATGGGCGAATTCGAGCTGGCAGCACCTCTTTTGGTACTTGGTATGCCCGTCAATGTGACCATTAATAACAAGCGCTATTTATATGGATTTCTTCGATTCGCTCACAACCCGGCGGTAAGTAGCCTAGCCTTACTGTCACTATTGGTTTTGTGGAGCATGTCCAGCCAAATGTATCTTGGATTAAAATACAGTGTCATATTCACGTTGTTACCAGGGGCGTACCTTGCTCTGGGGACCATTCTGTGGATGCAGTCTCTTAAGGTTTTCCCGTCATTGCCAAATCTTCGAAATCACTTGCAAAAAGCGGGTTACGTATTTGTAACCGAGTTGGTTATGATGGGGATGGGTGGCATGTGGTTCTGGAGTTCCACAAACACCAATCCTATGGGATCCTCACATATACTTTGGGGGATAACCCCGCTATCAGATGAACGTTTTGCCGGGATAGCAATGATGGCGCTATCATTGCCGACAATGTGTCTCGTAAGTTGGCACTTTTGGCGATGGATAGAGGATATTTTATATGACCCGGAAACACTGCTTTTTGTTGATGGCGAAGACTAATGTGTTTTATACAAAGTCAATTCTACAAGAATTAAAGCGGTGCAGGGGACGCTCCCCACTTGATGTGTATTGCTGATCGTAATGCTATGATTGTAAATAATTATATGCATATTCTGCGGTTCTCTACTGTTAAAGTATAACCAGGGTGGAGCCCGCCATGCAGGCAGAAAAAATTCGCCGAAGTGGAGGAGGGGGGAATGGGTGCATATTTGCGCAGGCATTCATCTCATGCATTGCGGTATGCCGACAACAGGAGAAAATCGAGTGTCACGTACTAATACCAGCAATACCATCTCACCGAAAGCCAGCGCACTAACACGTTTAGCCGCTCGCTGCTTTATTGACGGTGATCACGCCCTGCTATCGGCACTGGGCGATGCGATAGATGCGCTTCTGGTAGATGAGGATGACGAAACCCTCCAGGCGGCATCCGATGAACTGGTCGAACAGGATCTTGAGGCAGCGGCGGATTTCTGGGAATTTGCCAAAGAGCGCGCGGAGATGTTCCTGACGGAGACCGGTGAAGTGACCACCCTCTTTGCTATTCCCATTCTGGAGCCGGACAAAATTGCCAGATTTTCTGCTGATCTGACTGCCACCGCGCTGGTCCGCTACGGCCTTGTCTGCGAGCGCGCGACCGTCACTTTTTATCCTGTTCCCGTCGATGGCGGATGTTTACTGAATATGGATCCGGTGGATATTTTTCGCTTGCACCGCCAGATGGGCATGGACCACCACCTGGTAGCGGAAATGCTGGGCAACCCGCAGACGCCACAAAATATACCGTCCTATATCTGTTTTATAGGTACCATCACCTATCCTGCACAACTTCCAGGACCTTGCCTGGCCTGGCAATTGGATGTGGGAGAGTATTTGGATCGGTACGGGAAATGGTCCGAACATGTCGATCAGGAAGCGTTATGGCTGGAGACCCGATGCAATGCGCTAGGTATCCCGGGCCGCTTTGTCTTTGCCGTCCGTGAAGGCGCACAGGAGTACCAAGAGCTGATGCTGGTGGAATTTATCCAGAATGCGGTAAATTTTTCGCAGAAGCCACAGCACATCCTCGCCAAACTCACAGACGGCATAATGGAAGATATGACTCTGGAGTTATACGATGCACAGCAGCATTTTGGTGCATTGCAGATATCATGGCGATCCTTGGGTGAAACGCGCGCGGAAATATTGGAAAAACTCTTTGATGCGTTGCGGGCAGCCGGCATCTCCGGAATGATGTTTGAGACCCACGCAACGTCCACCAAATGCAACAGGGCGATGCATTGAGATGCACTCCCTAAACTCCAGGGGGTTAAAAAGTGCTGTGCTGTGGATGGGTGGCTAGCAGTTCTTCTGCTTCCTGGCAGAGTCCGCGTCGCTCCAGGATAGCGCCGGGCAGGTGACCACCCGCCTGGCGCCATAAGACCGCCGCACGAATACCGCTGAGCAGGAGGGTGCGGATGCGCGCGGCATCGTCAGGGTCGCTCAGAAAGCGGCTTTCACCGCTGACAATGATGCGCGGGCGCAGGGTACCGATGGCCTCGGTGTAGGTCTGAGCGAGTCCGGCAATAATGCTGCGCTGTGTCGGATCGCTAAAATGAACGACTTGGCGCTGTGCTTGTTCGATGCCTTCCTGGACGCGTTGGGTAGCGGACGAATTTTTAAGCAGACGCTTGCCAAGAGTGGTTAGCGCCATGCTGTAGCGTAGCAGTTCGGCCTCTCGGGCATCGCCGGGGCCGCGTTGTAGCAGAGGGCAGAGCAGGGCCAGGGACTGACGCAGGCTGTCGATATCGCCCAAGGCACGCAGGCTGTCCTGGCACTCCAGAGCGAGAATGCTCTGGATACAGATCTGCAGCAGTTCTCCAGGCTGAGTACCATTACGCGCAATGTTCTGCACCAGCAGGGCGCTGCGCAGGACGCCAGCGAGGGCCAGGGCGCGGTCGCGGCGCCGCCGGGCATCAGGAAGAAGGAATGACCACATGGTTTTGAGCCTGTCTGGAGAAAGGGCGGATGTGTTGCTGGAAATGAGCGCGTGCCTGACCAACCTGCATCGCCTACGCGGCCTTGCCGTTCAGGATGTTGCCCAGGGTCTGGGTCAGCGCTTTGGCCTGTGCATCCGTCAGCTTGTGCCCACACTCGTTGAGGATGAAAAAGGTGTCTTCTACCCGTTCGCCAAAAGTGGAGACTTTGGCACCGTGGATATTGAGTTGTAGGGTGCGTAGTGCCTCACCCACCTGATAGAGCAGACCCAGATGATCGGCGGCACGTACCTCCAACAGGGTATAGCGAGGTAGGACGCGGTTGTCTACCCGGATCTCGGCGGGAATATGGGCAAAAAAACGATGACGTGGATCGCGATGACGTAATCCAAAGCGGGGTTTGCTGGTGGTCTCGCCATCGATGACCGCGCGAAGCTCTGCAGCGAGGTCAACGTGGGCCTGATTGCTGTGGGCGAAGGCGTGGCTGTTGTCGATGACTAGAAAGGTGTCGATAGCGCGCCCGTCTTCACTGGTATCGATTCGGGCATCGATAATGTTCAAGGACTGCCGATCCAGCGCACCGATAATCTGCTGAAAAAGCCCCGGACGGTCCGAACCATAAAGCAGAATTTCACTGCCCTCGGGCGCATGGGGCCGTACGACGACGAGGGTTTTGCAGCCTTTGTATGCCAGTATTTCCCGGCAATGCCAGAGCAGTTCGTCCTCGCTGTAACGCAGGAAATAAGGTCCAGAAAGATGTTGCCAGAGCGCGCGTGCCCGCAACTGGTCCATACTGGCGATCCCCTCTAAAACAGCGCGCTGTTTGGCGGCGACGATTTGTGGAAGGTCTTGTATCTGACGATCATCCCGCCGGAGTTCGCTGGCTGTCGTCTGGTACAGTGTGCTGAGCAGCAGTCCCTTCCAGTCATTCCAGAGTTCTGGATTGGTGGCACGCATATCGGCGATGGTGAGGAGCAGAAGATAGGCAAGATGCCGTTCATCCTGGACCAGATGGGCAAAATCGCGGATGACCTGCGGATCTTCGAGATCACGCCGCTGGGAGACGCTGGACATTTGCAGATGTTGTTCCACCAGCCAGACGACCAGTTCCGTATCGCAGGACGACAACTGTAAACGCCGGGCAAAGCGTCGAGCTTCCTGCGCGCCGATTTTGGAGTGATCGCCACCGCGGCCTTTGCCGATATCGTGGAAGAGGCCGGCCAGCACCAGTAATTCCGGTTTTTCGATCTGTTTTCGGGCGGCGTTGGCAATGGGCATCTGTGGCGTCTCGCCGATCCACATCTGACCGAGGTTGCGGAGCAGAAAGAGTGTGTGCTGATCAACGGTATAAACGTGGAAAAGATCGTGCTGGATACGTCCGGTAATCTCTCCGAAAGCGGGGAGTATTCGCGCCAGAATGCCACATTGTTGCATCATTTTAAGGCTGCGATAGGCGCCCTCTGGTTGGGTGAGAATGGCGAGAAATTCCCTCCGTGCAATGGGGTCGCGATCCAGGTCACGCGGCTGAATAGCGCTCCGTAACCCGTAAAGCTGGCGCTGGGTTTGGGCATCGAGGGTGCGCCGCCGGAAGTCCTCCGCCAGGCCGCGGAACAGGCTCAGAACGTGTTGGAGCAATTGCGGATCATCGTGGCGCAGCGTGGGCCGGGGCAGTGTGGCGCGCTGGTCGGTTTCCACTGGTACCGCCTCGCGGGTGGCCAGTTGCTGCGCGATATTTTCCTGCGCAATGGCAGAGACGCGCAGGATGTCGGCGAAGGCGCGGTAGAGCTTTTGCATTAATTGTTCGACGGCGCTGTGCCCGGGGCGGTCAGTGTAGCCCAATTGCCGCGCCAGCGGCACCTGCAGGTCGAGGCGCAGACGGTCTTCGTGGCGTCCAGTGGCATAGTGCAGGGCGATCCGCAGGCGGGAGAGCAGGGCCTGGGCGCGTAGGAGTTGGCGGTATTCCTCACCGGTAATGATGCCCTCATCGCGCAGACGACGTAGGCTGCCCTCCCCAAAAGCACTGGCCGCGAGCCATTGCAGGTGATGGATATCGCGCAGCGCGCCGGGACCTTCCTTGATGTTGGGTTCAAGATGAAAGGCGGTATCACTGCACCGGGCGTGGCGATTTTCCTGTTCCGCCAGTTTGGCGGAGAAAAACAACGGCGGGGGCCATGGGGGGGTATCCTGCAAGGCGCGAATCAGGTCTTGCAGCAAGGGACGTGATCCCACGAGATAGCGGGATTCCAGTAAGGTGGTAGCGATACCCAAATCCTGACGTGCCTCCTGTAAGCATTCGTCCACGCTGCGGACACTGTGTCCCACCTGCATTTGCAGATCCCAGAGGCTGGTCAGGAAGCCTTCGATGAAGTTCTTTTGTATCGCGGTCAGGACGCTGGGGGTCAGGATCAAAAGGTCAATATCAGAACCGGGGAAAAGTGCACCACGCCCGTACCCGCCTACGGCCACCAGGGTGAGTTGTTCAGCGGTTGGCATGTCTGTGCCCGATGGTGCCTGCCAGAGCGTGCACAAGGTGCTGTCCACCAGGCGACAGTGCTGGCGGAGCAAGGTGCTGCTGCTCTGCCGTGGAGAAAAGGCGGCTTGCAGCGAGCCCTGACCCTCGCGCAAGGCTGCATGGGGTATGGGCGTTCGGGAGGCTTGCGCAGCGCGATTCGCCATTCTTAGATGGGGTCGCCGGGTAGTTGAGTCAGTATTTCGTAGCCATCGTCGGTGACCAGAATAGTGTGCTCCCATTGGGCGGAGGCACTGTGATCCTTGGTGACGATGGTCCAGCCGTCGGGCAGGGCCTTGATATGGCGTTTGCCGGCATTGACCATGGGCTCGATGGTGAAAGTCATGCCCGCTATCAATTCAATGCCTTCGCCGGGATTACCATAGTGCAATACCTGCGGTTCGTCGTGGAAAACGCGGCCAATCCCGTGCCCACAGAACTCCCGCACAATGGAGCAATGCTGTGCCTCAGCGTAAACCTGAATGGCGTGGCCGACATCGCCCAGAGTTGCGCCGGGCCGTACTTGCTGAATGCCGCGCACCATGGCTTCGTGGGCGATTTCCATCACCCGCCGCGACCGCAAGGGCACCTCGCCGACAGCGAACATCTTGCTGCTGTCACCGTGATAACCATCTTTGATGACGGTGACGTCAATGTTCAGCATGTCGCCATCCCTGATGACGCGGTCGCCCGGAATGCCGTGGCAGATCACATGGTTGAGGGAGATGCAGACGGACTTGGGGAAGGGTGGATATTCCGGGCTGGGCTGATAGTTGAGCGGCGCTGGAATGCCTTGCAGATCATTGACGATATAATCGTGGCAGATACGGTCCAGTTCACCGGTGGTGACGCCGGCTTTGACATGTGGGCCGATCATCTTCAGCACCATGGCCGTGAGTTGGCCGGCAACCCGCATTTTTTCGATTTCTTCCAGAGTTTTGATGCTGCCTTGGGGTGATTTTTTGCTGCGTTGCAACATACTGCCCTCCTGAAGCGACTAAAAGAGAAGCGTTTCCGCCGCGCTTACGGTTATTTTATCAGGACTGACGTGGGTCCGGTAGGCCAGAATTTCCACACCATCGGCGCGCGCCTGGCGCAAGGCCTTTCCATAGGTTGGATGAACGACGTCTGCTGGGGCAAAACCCTGACCATCTTCCCGCCCAATCAGAAAAAACATCACCGCTCGCCCGCCGCTATGGACCACCTCGGTCAAGGCATTCAGATGGCGCAGGGCACGACTGCTGACCGCATCTGGAAAGCGAATGACGCGGTCGTCCTCCAGCAGCGTGCAGGAT
The DNA here is from genome assembly GCF_028215975.1 of Acidithiobacillus ferriphilus. Taxonomy (NCBI): domain Bacteria; kingdom Pseudomonadati; phylum Pseudomonadota; class Acidithiobacillia; order Acidithiobacillales; family Acidithiobacillaceae; genus Acidithiobacillus; species Acidithiobacillus ferriphilus. The sequence continues at coordinate 1,473,974 of NZ_CP116458.1, read as the reverse complement.
TTTACCTCTACATAGCAGGGCGGCTGGCCTTCGGCGCTGAGCAGTATGTCAACGCGCTCATGGTTGCCATAAGGTATCTCTCGACGTAATTGCGTGTAATGTTGCAGGGTGGGTATTTTACCTGCCGCCAGGGCTTCGGCGACCACCGCGTTGGGGCGCTGGGTGTTGATGCAGACCCAACTGGCGCCGCTCCAGTAGAGCTCCCAGGTCCAGGCCAATTTGCGTTTGGGGTTGTCGCTAAGAGAAATCAGAATGGGCTGACCAGATTCGGCACAACTGCGCATGCTTCCGGAGTTGGGACAATGCACAGTGAGTATTTCGCCACTGGCCAACTGGCAATCGGCCAAGAAGCGCTTGTAGCGGCGCAGCAGCGTGGCGGAGGTTAGTGGGGGTAGATCCATCGTGGGTAGCTTAGCGCTACGCTGTGTTACAGGCCAGTGGCGGTCATGCGATAAAGAAGCTTCTCTTCAGTCATCCGTGTCAACGCCCAGTCACGCCATACCGGTGCGTCGGCAGCATGAAGGTCAGGAGGAGTCACCCAGCCCAACAACCGCAACGTCTCCTCCCAGGCCTGACTGGGGTCGCCAGCCCAAGCGGGGCTATCGGTGCTTTTGGAGAGCTTGCTGCCGTCGGCGTTGCAGAGCAGGGGCAAGTGCCCATATTGCGGATGGGGCAGGCCCAGGGCGCTTTGCAGACAACGCTGGGTACCAGTGAGCGTAAGCAGATCGCCACCGCGAATCACTTCGCTGACGCCTTGCTCCCCGTCGTCGACGACACAGGCCAGGATATAGGCGAAGTAGCCGTCGGCACGCAGCAGGATGGGGTCACCCTGTGGTGCGGGCAGTTGTTGCCGGCCATGGAAACGATCCTCCCAGGGGGGCAAGATGTCGGGCACCCGCAGGCGCCAGGAACGGGTCTGCCGTCCGGGTGGCAGACCCGGCCGGCAAATGCCCGGATAACGTTCGCCGAAGCCCCGGATTTCCTGACGGGTGCAGGCACAGGGGTAGATTATGCTCTGTGCCCGCAAAGCCGCCAGCGCTTCCTGGTAGACATCCTTGCGGGCGGCCTGGGTTTGCACCGGTCCGTCCCAGTCCAGCGCCAGTGCCTCCAGTTGTCGGAGAATAATGTCGGCGGCACCGGGACGCACACGGCCCTCATCCACATCCTCCAGACGCAGCAGCCAGCGCCCGCCCTGACTGCGGGCGCTGAGATAGCTGCCAATGGCGGCGATGAGTGATCCTGCATGGAGTGGGCCGCTGGGTGAGGGCGCAAAGCGTCCGGTGACGGTGGGGGTGCTGGGCATGGCTTCCTTCGGGTGATGTCCTTGCTATAGTAGCGCGAGTATCGGCAAAAACGGAGTGAACATGGCGGGCGGAGAGTTTGCGCTCATCGAACAGTTACGGAGCCGTCTGGGCACGGAAGGCAGGGGCGTGCGGCTCGGTATCGGTGATGACGCCGCCTGGCTGGACCCCGCGGGTCGGCAACTGGTGGCGACGATGGATACCCTGGTTGCCGGTCGCCACTTTTTCCCCGATGTCAGCCCGGAAGACCTCGCCTGGAAAGTCCTTGCGGTGAATCTCAGCGACCTGGCTGCCATGGGTGCGGAGGCGCGCTGGTGTCTGCTCAGTTTGGCCCTGCCGCAGCGGGAGAAAGGCTATGGGGCGTGGATTGAAGCATTTGCAACGGGCTGGAGTGCACTCGCCGATCGGTATGGCGTTACCCTGGTCGGCGGCGACACGGTGGCTACGGATGGGCCGTTGACCCTCTCCGTAACCGCGTTGGGGCTTTCGGATCACGGGGTGATGCGCCGTGACGCGGCTCGGCCCGGAGACGTGATCTGGGTCACCGGCAGTCTCGGGGATGCGGCCGCTGCCCTGGACCTGGCTTTGGTGAAGCACGGCCATGACGGGCAGGCCTTTCCCTGTTCAGCACCACAGCGGGACGCATTGGAGGCGCGACGGCTGCGTCCCACGCCCCGTCTCGAATTCGGCGCAACGGCGCTGGCAAGTGGTGTGCTTTGTGCCGTGGATTGTTCCGATGGCTTTCTGGCCGACCTTGGCCATATCCTGAAAGCTTCGGGTGTCCGGGCGCAGGTCGCCCTGGATGCGCTGCCTTTGAGCCCGGAACTCGCGGATCTGGCGCGGACCGACCCGGAACGCCTGCAACGCTGGCCCCTCACCGGCGGCGATGATTATGAACTGATCCTCTGTGCCGCTCCTGTCTTATCGACGGCAATGCAGGAGGCCGCCCGGACGCTCTCCCTGCGCCTGACGGCGGTGGGCAGCATCCTGCCTGCGGCCCCCGATGCCCGGACCGCGGTCACCTTGACCTGGCGGGATGAGCCGCTGCCGCCACCTTCCACCTGGGGGCATGTCCATGCACTCTAGACCCTGGTATCAGTGGCTGGCATTGGGCGGTGGCAGCGGCCTGTCGCCCATCCTGCCCGGCACCATGGGCACCATCGCTGCCATTCCCCTGTATCTGCTGCTGGCCCTCGTGGTGCAGAATAATATGGTTTATACGCTGGTGTTGGTGACGATGATCGCCGTGGGGCCGTGGCTCTGCGGGGAGACCGCGCGGGAGATGCAAAACGGCGGTGGCAAAAGGGCCCTGGATCCCCCGGCTATCGTCTGGGATGAATGGGCGGGCCTGCTGCTCACCCTCTGGCTGCTGCCTTTCGGCTGGTGGACGCTGCTCGTCGGGTTCCTGCTCTTCCGCTTTTTTGACATGCTCAAACCCTGGCCGATTTCCTGGCTGGATAAACATATTCATGGAGGCACGGGTATTATGCTCGACGATATCGCTGCCGCGATCCCGGCGCTGATTATTCTGCGGCTGATGCTGTGGGCGGGCTGGCTGTGACGAATGTCCGTCCTACGGAGTCCGTGCAGATATTTCTGCCCATGCGTCCCGCGGCCCTGCCCGATGCCCAGCGTCTGGCGGCCTGGGCCAGGCTGGCCGGGATGGATGTCCGGGTGGAACTCGTCGCCACTTTGCCCGATTGTTCCGGTATGGCGGTGGCCATTGGCAAGTTTGCGAACGCCGCGGACTGGATAAAATCATCATTTCGTACCCATCTGCCGGCCGGTGACTGGGCCGCGTTGCGTGATTGGGCAAGCACACATCTGCCCGCTTGCGACGTGCCTTTGAGCCTTTTCAGCGATAACGGCACCACGTTGGAAGTTTTGCCGGGCGAGTATTGGGTCGAAGCCGGAACGCCGTGCGCCATATCGCTGGACATGGCACCGCCGGAATGGTCCTTACTCCAGCACGCCCGTGCGCTGGACACCTGCCTCGCCCTGGCGGAGTCTTGTACCGGCGGTGATCTGGCCGCTCGGATCACCGCCCTGCCAGGCTCCTCGGCGTTGCTGCGCCACGGATTTGTCACCTACAGTAATGCCGCGAAAATTCAGTTGCTGAAGGTGCAGGAGGCGACTCTCGCGCGGGTGGGGGCCGTAGCGGAGGAGACCGCCCTGGAAATGCTCGGGGGTGCATTGCACGAAGCGGACATCGCCGCAGCCATCACCGGCATCGCCGGGCCGGGAGGCGCCGTGCCCGGCAAGCCGGTGGGCACCGTCTGTATTGCCTGGGGCGCGCGCGCCGCGGAACCGCAGGTGAGAACCTGTCACTTTCACGGAGACCGTTGGTCGGTGCAGTATGCCGCGGGTTCGGTAGCTTTGGGCGGGTTATTGGGATTATTGCGCGGGGCTGGTTGAACGGCGGCCACCGTGCCGGATCAGAATTATGCTGCAGTGGCTTTCAGTCGTTTGCCCCGCCCGCCCGCTCAGGTAGAATGCCGGAAAAGGTTGTTCCGATGACCTCCGCGGTACCGAGTCATCAGGCCCTGCCGCGCGCCACTACAACAACATGGTGTTTTGCAAGGATGGGTTAACCCTCAATTCAGGAGAAGGAAAGCATTATGGACGAACAGCGTAGCAAGGCCCTTTCGGCGGCCCTCTCACAGATTGATAAGCAATTTGGTAAAGGCGCCGTCATGCGTCTCGGTGATCATAATGCCATCAAGGACATTGAGGTCTATTCCACCGGTTCGCTGGGGTTGGATCTTGCTCTAGGTGTCGGTGGTCTGCCGCGGGGGCGGGTGGTAGAGATTTACGGACCGGAATCTTCCGGTAAAACGACCCTTACCCTGCACGCCATAGCCAGTTGTCAGGCTGCCGGAGGCACGGCGGCTTTCATTGATGCCGAACATGCTCTGGACCCCGGTTATGCCCATAAGCTCGGCGTCGATCTGGAAAATCTCCTGATCTCCCAGCCGGATACCGGCGAGCAGGCGCTGGAAATCGCCGATATGCTGGTGCGCTCCGGGGCTGTCGACCTGATTGTTATCGATTCCGTGGCCGCACTGACCCCCAAGGCGGAAATCGAAGGCGACATGGGTGACTCCCACGTCGGTCTGCAGGCGCGTCTGATGAGCCAGGCCCTGCGCAAGCTTACCGCCAATATCTCCCGGACCAACACCCTGGTTATTTTCATCAACCAGATTCGTATGAAAATCGGGGTGATGTACGGCAGCCCGGAAACCACCACCGGTGGTAACGCCCTCAAATTCTACGCCTCCGTGCGCCTCGATATCCGCCGCATCGGCGCGATCAAAAAGAGCGACGAAGTGGTAGGCAACGATACTCGCGTCAAGGTGGTCAAGAATAAGGTGGCACCGCCTTTCCGCGAAGCCGAATTCGCCATTTACTACGGTGAAGGCATCTCCCGTCTTTCCGAGTTGGTGGACCTCGGCGTGAAGTTCGACATCGTCGAAAAAAGCGGCGCCTGGTACAGTTATCAGGGAGAACGAATCGGCCAGGGCAAGGATAACGCCCGCCAGTATCTCAAGGAACATCCGGAGTTGACGGTCAATATCGAGCAACGGATACGGGCAGCGGCGGCAGGACATCCACTGGCCTTTGCCGAAGACGCGGTAGAGCCCGCAGCGGTCGGGTAGTTGACGGCAGAACGCGACGATCCCACCGCGCTGGCGCTACGATTGCTGGCGCGCCGGGAGTATGGACGTCTGGAGTTGCGTGACAAGCTGCTCCGTGCGGGATGTGACGCAGGGGATGTGGCGCTGGCGCTGGATGCACTCGTCGCTGCCGGCTATCAGGATGACGCGCGTTATGCGGAAATGCTCACCCGTACCCGCCTGCGTCAGGGGCACGGGCCGTTGCGCTTGCGTCAGGACTTGCAGCGGGCGGGGGTCGAAGTTACCGCAGACCTCGAGATTAACTGGCTGGTGCAGGCGCGGGCGGTTTGTCAGAAACGTTTTGGCGAGACAGTGCCAACAGATGCCAAAGATTATGCCCGGCGTGCCCGTTTTCTGGCAGGACGGGGATTTACCGGAGAGACGATTCGCCGGGTGTTGGCCGCGGACAGAGAAAGGGATTTTTCTGCGGATTGACAGGGGTGAGGGGGCGGAAAATCCTCGCCCGGAGACAAAAACACTTTATCTTTAACAACGGAAGACCGATGCACGCGCAAGCCATTCGCCAAGCTTTTCTGGAGTATTTTGTGGAGCAGGGGCACCAGATCGTACCCTCCAGCCCGCTGATTCCCCGTAATGATCCGACCCTGCTGTTCACCAATGCCGGTATGGTGCCCTTCAAGGACGTGTTTCTCGGCCTGGAAACCCGTCCCTACCGGCGCGCCGTCTCCTCACAGCGCTGTATGCGCGCGGGCGGCAAGCACAACGATCTGGAGAATGTCGGCTATACAGCGCGGCACCATACCTTTTTCGAAATGCTGGGCAACTTCTCTTTTGGCGATTATTTCAAGCGTGAAGTGATCGGTTTTGCCTGGCGCTTCCTCACCGAACGTCTGGATCTGCCACCGGAAAAGCTCTGGATTACGGTTTACGAAGAGGATGATGAGGCGGCTGACATCTGGATTAACGGGATCGGCGTTGATCCCGCACGCCTCTCCCGCTGTGGCGAGAAGGATAACTTCTGGAGCATGGGTGACACCGGTCCCTGCGGCCCCTGCTCAGAGATTTTTTACGATCATGGTCCCCATATTCCCGGCGGCCCTCCCGGCAGTCCGGAGGCGGATGGCGATCGCTATATCGAAATCTGGAATCTGGTCTTCATGCAGTTTGACCGGGACAGCAGCGGCACTCTGACTCCTCTGCCAAAACCCTCCGTTGATACCGGCATGGGTCTGGAGCGTCTCGCGGCCGTGCTCCAGGGCGTACATAACAACTATGACACCGATCTCTTCAAGCCGCTGATTGCCGCAGCAGCCGCCATCAGCGGCAAAACGTATGGGAGCGATGCCGCGACGGACATCAGTTTGCGGGTGCTGGCGGATCACATCCGCGCCTGCAGCTTTCTCATCACCGATGGCGTCCTGCCCGCCAACGAAGGCCGCGGCTATGTGCTGCGCCGCATTATTCGTCGCGCCGTGCGGCATGGCCGCAAGCTGGGCATGGAGACCGTATTTTTTCATCAACTGGTGGCGCCACTGGTGGCCGAGATGGGCAGCGCTTTCCCTGAACTCACGCGGGCACAGCGCGAAGTCGAGCGTGCTCTGGAGCGTGAGGAAACCCGCTTCCGGGAAACGCTGGAGCGCGGACTGAGTCTGTTGGAAGAGGCCATTGCGGGCCTGGCAGCGGGTGCAGCCATTCCCGGCGAGATCATTTTCCGGCTCGCGGATACCTTTGGTTTCCCCGTCGATCTGACCGCCGATATCGCCCGCGAGCGCGATCTGATCATGGATATGGGGGGCTACGAGGCGGCCATGGCTACGCAGCGCAGCCGTTCCCGTGCCGCCTGGGCGGGCAGCGGTGAGATCAAAACGGAACGAGTGTATCACGATCTGGCCATGCGTTTGCCGGCTACCGGATTCACCGGCTATACGGCCTGTGCGGGTGAAGGAAAAATACTGGCGCTGATCCGCGATGGCGAAGAGGTGGCTTTCCTCGAAGCAGGGGATGTGGGTGCGGTTATTCTCGACCAGACGCCTTTTTACGGGGAGTCCGGCGGGCAGGCAGGGGATCGTGGCGAACTCCAGTCGGGTGGTGCCCTGTTTGCCGTGACTGATACGCAAAAGCCCATGGGCCACCTGCATGTGCATTTGGGGCGTTTGACATCCGGTCGTTTGCAGGTTGGCGATGCGGTGCTCGCCGGTGTGGACGAAGTGGGGCGTCGGGCGACGGCAGCACATCACTCCGCGACCCATCTGCTCCACGCCGCCCTTCGCAACGTTCTCGGCAGCCACGTGCAGCAGAAGGGTTCGCTGGTCAATTCGGAGCGGCTGCGTTTCGACTTCAGTCAGCCGGATCCGGTGACGGCCGCGCAGTTGCGGGAGATCGAGCGCGTGGTCAACGCCGCCATCCGCAACAATGTCGGCGCAGAAACCCGGGTGCTGCCCATTGCCGAAGCGCAGGCCCTGGGTGCCATGGCCCTCTTCGGCGAGAAGTACGGTGATGAGGTGCGGGTGGTGCGCATGGGAGATTTCTCCATGGAGCTCTGTGGCGGCACCCATGTGGAGTCGCTGGGGGATATGGGCGTTTTCAAGATCCTCAGCGAAAGCGGCGTGGCAGCGGGTATCCGGCGTATTGAAGCCGTCGCCGGCGCGGTGGCGCTAGATGTTATTCAGCGCGATGAAGAACGCTTGCAAGCGGCGGCCGGGCTGTTGAAAGTCGCCCCAGCAGAGCTGGACCAACGTTTGGCACAAACCCTGGAGCGCCTGCGCCAACTGGAAAAAGATCTGGAGAAAGCCAAGCGGGATGAGGCCGCCAGAGCGGGTGCCGATCTTGCCGCAGAAGCCGAGGACGTGGGCGGAGTGCCGGTATTGATCAGGCGCCTGGAGGGGATGGATGGCAAAGCATTGCGCGATGTCCTGGATCGCCTGCGCAGCCAGTTACCTGACGGCGTCATCGTCCTTGCGGGTGTGGAAGGGGAGAAAGTGGCGTTGATTGCCGGAGTCGGTAAAGGATTGACTGGACGTATTCACGCCGGAGAACTGGTAAATACCGTGGCACAACCGTTGGGCGGCAAGGGCGGTGGGCGTCCGGAACTGGCGCAGGCCGGGGCCGGTAATCCGGCGGCCTTAGACGCTGCCCTCAACGCCGCCCGCGACTGGGTCAGAGGTGAACTCGGTTAGTTCCGACTCCGCCGCGATCCTTGTCAGTGAGGACCGTGACCTTGGTCATGACCGTTATGGCCTCGACCCGGTCCACCACGTTCCCCCGGTCTCTGCGCGGGTCCGTGGCCTTCTGGTCCGCGATAGCGCGGCGGTTGTGGACGTTCCGCTGGCCGGAAATGGCGCCATTGCGGATCGCGATAATGGCGGCCGACGTCGCGCTGAATATTCTGCCAGTCGCGGTGATTCCAACGACGGAGCGCGGGCGGAGGCGCGACAATAGGACGCCAGGGCCCACGATAGCCCGGCCCGGCCCACCAGCGATTCCTGTAATAGTAGTAATAAGTTGAGCCCAGATAGAAAATGGGTTGAGGGGTGCCATAGGCCGCATAGACCCCCAGATTGCTCAGCCATATCATCAGAGGTGGTGCGGTGACGGTTGCGGGCGGATAACCCGGCGCTGCATATATGGGTTGCGTTCCAATATTTAACTGAATACCCACAGGGGATGCACTGGCCCCAGTGACTGCTGTTCCGGCATATAGGATGGCGCCGGACACTAACCAGACGAGGTGACGTTGTGGCCATTTCATGATGCTTGCCTCCGCAGGAAATAACGATTCATCGTGTCTGGCTCATTATTGCGCCAAGACGCCATTGCGGCCAGATGGTTTGGGGGGCCTGGTCTAAAATGGCGGCATAGACAACGGTGTTGGTCAGCACGCTCTGCACATAGTGGCGGGTCTGTTGGAAGGGGATATTCGCGGTGAAAATCGGACCGGCCCATGGCCCCGGGGGTGGTGTCCAACGGTTCAGCCAGCGTTGTGGTGCGCTTGGCCCAGCGTTGTAGGCGGCCGCAGCCAGCAACTCGGAGCCGCCAAAATGCTGTTGCTGAAGGCTCAGATAGTGAGAACCCAGGGTCAGGTTGCCGCTGACGCTGTGCAGATCGGCGTTGGCGGCTGCGGCGACATGGGTCTGTAGCCATTGGGCTGTGGCAGGCATCACCTGCATCAACCCCTGTGCGCCGACGTCGGACCGGATACCGAACGCAAAACCGGATTCCTGTCGGATCAGACCGGCCAGGAAGGCGCGGCGCAGGCCGGTCTGGGTGGCGGCAGCGTCGATTTCCTGTGCATAGGGAAGCACGTAGCCTTGTTGCCAGTCTTCCCCCCCGTGAATCAGACTACTCGCATGAATACCCAGCAGCCACGCCTTATGATGTAAAGCCATCCGGGCTGCGGCTTTGATCTCCCCTGTCCCGTTCAACCCTTTCAGAAACTGGTCCCATTCGGCGAGGGCGTCGAAATAGAGTCCGAGATGATAGAGTGTGATCGCGGTCCGCTCGGGAGCGTTATTATCCGATATGGCCTTCGCTTCGCTCGGTGCGGGCGGATCGTCAGGCTTTAAGATCAGCGGCCTGTTGAGGGTCGCCATAGCCAGTTGTCCGTAATAAGTCCAGGGAGATTCCAGGGCCGCCAGCAAAGTGTGGGCAGCCTGCGTATGTCCGCGTTGCAGCAGCGCGACGGCGGACCAGAATTGCCACTGCCGCTGCTGGCGTTGAACGGTGTCCATCTGCCGTGTGGCCTGCTCCACCATGCTCCAGTTGCCATCGCGCAAAGCGGTGCGCACCATCCAGGCCAATAGTTGTGGCCGGGGGCGAAATTGCGGATCGGCGGCGTAGGCTTGGGCATACCAGTGTCCGGATTCGGAACGAAAGGACAGGGTGGCGTGGTAGGCACTGTTATAAAGTACCAGCGACTTATCAGCGGCGGAGAGGACGCCGAGGGTCCGCACAAACTGTACCGCCTGCGCGGGGTGAGTGGCAGCGAGGCGCAGCAGGGCGAGCACCAGTAGATGGGTCTGGCCAGTTGGCCATTTGTGGCTGCCATAATGCTGAATTTGCCGAGATATCCACGCGGCTGGCGCGGTTACCGTCCGCGCCAGCTGACCGGATTGCGCCGCGGGTAAAAATGGCGCAAAGCGCAGCGCAGCGTCAAAAGCGGAGGCCTCGTACATTTGTTGCAGGCGCCGCCACAGTTCTGGCTGCGTGATTTGCCCCTGTTCCAGATAGACACGCGCCATGGCGTTGCAGGCATGATCATTCGCTGCGGCGGCGCTCCAGAGGAAGAATGGGGCAACCACCGTGCTGGTGCTGAGCAGTGGATCGCGCGCCGCGTCACAGCGCAAGCTGATCAGATCGGGGATGCTGCCAGCCTGAAACACCTGGGTAAAATCCGACCAGTCCTCACGGCGCGCGAGTTCTAACAGCCACTGTTGGCGCAACAAATGATGCGCCACCCCGCTCGGATAGTGCTTCGCATAGCGTTGATACTGGTTTTGGGTCATGCTTTTGAGGCGGGGCTGCAGAGACCAGTACCCTACCCATGGCCCCATGTAGGTATTTTCTAATTCAGGCAACGCGTTGGCGGCAGGGCGATAATCACCCTGGGCGAAAGCGCTTGCCGCCGAGTTCAGGAGTCGCTTCTGAACGGTGTTGAGGGTGTCGGTCGCCGCAACTGCCGTACCGTAACTTAATACCAGCGACATCAAGACCGCTACAGGGCGCGGAAGACGAATTTCCAGGATTGTTTTAAACACAGTCATCGACTGTGACGCTTGGGGATGGAGGTAAGCCGCCGAGGATGATCTTTATTGACACCTGCTTGCTGAAGAATGGCGACTATTTTATCTGCTGTCCGTGCTGCTTTCATACGTCTTGATTCCTAGAATTCGCCGACGAAATCAAATGGCTTGCAGGGCTGACCAGTGCATCTCTGGTAACCCTATCTATAATGCCACCAAGCGTGCCATTCAGGAAGCGTCGTGGCTCGTCTGCCTCAGCGCCGGGTTTCGGGCAGCGGCGCGAGAAGAGAAGCAAGATCGTCAGGGCCGAAACGGAGCTTTTCTTTCTGCGCTTTTTCCAGCACGCCGGCGGCGAGGAAGGCCTTTTTCTCCTGCAACGCCAGGATTTTTTCCTCAATACTCCCGGCAATAATAAGTTTGTAAACAAAAACCTGGCGTTTCTGGCCGATGCGGTGGGCACGATCGGTGGCTTGATTTTCGGCGGCGGGATTCCACCATGGATCATAATGGATTACGGTGTCTGCTGCCGTGAGGTTGAGACCGACCCCGCCCGCCTTGAGGCTGATCAGGAAGAGCGGCACTTCACCGCGCTGAAAGCGGTCGATGGGCGTCTTGCGATCCTGGGTGCTGCCGGTGAGCAGCACGTAGGGGATATGCATCTTGTCGAGGCGTGCACTGATCAGGGCGAGCATCTCGGTGAATTGTGAAAACAGCAGAATCTGGCGACCTTCCGCCAGCAACTCCGGAATCATCTCCATGAGCAGCGACAGTTTGGCGCTGTCCTGTACTTTACGCGCCTTCTCGCTCTTGAGCAGGCGCGGGTCACAGCAGACCTGACGCAGCTTGAGCATGGCGTCGAGGATGACGATCTGGCTGCGTTGAAAACCTTTGGCGGCGATTTCCTGGCGGATACGTTCATCCATGGCGCTGCGCACGGTTTCATAGAGGTCACGCTGAGCCCCGTCAATATCCATGGAGCGGATGATGACGGTCTTCTCGGGGAGTTCTTTGGCGACTTCTTCCTTGCGGCGGCGCAGGATGAAGGGACGCACCCGACGGGCCAGTAAATCCAGACGTTCAGCATCTCCATGGCGTTCGATGGGGCCGCGCCAGACGCGCTGGAAGCTGCGCTGGTCGCCGAGAAAGCCGGGCAGGAGGAAGTCGAATTGCGCCCAGAGTTCGCCGAGGTGGTTTTCCAGCGGTGTGCCGGTGAGGGCGAGTCGATGCCGGGTGGGAATCTCGCGAATAGCTTCGGCGGCGCGGCCCTGCGCATTTTTGACCATCTGCGCCTCGTCGAGAATCAGCAGATGAAAACGCTGGTCCTTGAGCGTCTCAATGTCCCGCCAGACCAGCGGATAGGTGGTGAGAATCAGATCATGGTGGGGTATTTCGGCAAAGCGGCTGCTGCGCTCTTTACCGTGCAGGGAGAGTACCCGCAGGTCGGGGGCGAAGCGCTCTGCTTCTTCCCGCCAGTTATGAATCAGGGAGGTGGGCATGATAATCAGGGCGGGATTGGTCAGGCGGCCGCTCTCCTTCTCCAACAGCAGGTGGGCGAGGGTTTGCGCGGTTTTGCCGAGACCCATGTCGTCCGCGAGAATGCCGCCTAGGTGGTGCTCGCGCAGAAATTGCAACCAGGCAAGCCCATCCTGCTGATAAGGGCGCAGAGGGAGGGCGAAACCGGCGGGTGCTGCGACGGGTGTAATCTCCCCATTCTGGGGCAGGCGCTTGGCCAGGGCGCGTACGGCATCCATACCTTCACTACGCCACTGGCTGTTATCCGCCAACTGGGTGAGCCGTGGCGCGTCAAAGGCGGACAAGCGTAGAGGGCCTGGAGCGCCAAGGCTGAACAGGTCGATGAGGGTGCCGACCAGTGGCTTCAGGCGACTCGCCGTGGTCTGGATGGGGACACCGGCCGGGGTGTGCAGGTGAACGTGCTCATCATCCGGGATCGTGCCGAGGCCACCCGGATCCAGCCAGCGCGGATCGCGGGCGAAAAGGGCGCCAAGCAGGGGGGGCAGTGCCAGCCGCTTGCCATCCACCACGATGCCGACATCCAGACCCAGCCAACCCTCTTCTTCGACGCCGTCCACCTGCATATCCCATTCGTCCACTTGCAGGAAGTAATGGCGGAAACCATCGGGCCAGCGCACTTCCCAGCCTTGTTCGCGGAGAGTTTCAACGCTCGTTGTCATGAATCGATCCCAGTCGGCCTCGCTGGTTAGCCCGTAGATGGGCTGCGGCAACAGCGACAAACTGTGGAAGATGCTGGCTTTGACGGGTGCCAGGCCGGTTTTACCCAATTCTTGCAACGCCCGCTTTTCGGCTGCCGTATCGCGTTTTATGCGAACCATTTCGCCATTGTTGAGGGTCTGGATGGCACTGTCGTCGTCTATGGCGATGTGCGCGGGACCATATACAAAAGTGGGTTGCGCATAGTCGAAGCGGCAGCTAGGGCCCCATTGACCGGCATAGTTGCGGTGCGCTTGGATGCCGAGGAGTGCCAGGGTGTCGCACCAAAGCAAGGCTTGCAGCGGCGCAGCAATCTCCCGCAACTCTTGTTCTGGTTCGATCACGGGTGCGGGGAGTCCAGGCGCCGACTGTTCCAGCATCTCACGCAAAAGAGTGGCTTCTTGCGCATTAAGGGGGGGGGCCTGCAACAGATCGCGCAGGACCGTGACCGGCATATCCGTGTCGATCGGGCCGATTTCCTGGCTTTCTCCATCCAGATACCAAGTGATATCCAGTGGCAGGTAACCGCTGGCGGCTGGCGTGGTTTCCAATGCCGGATACTGCTCCCCACCCTTGCTGACTTTCCAGGTCAGCGTGCCGGGCCGGTTGTCGCCCAGGCGCAGGGCTGGGTTGGTCAGTGTGTTGCCGAAGAGTCGCCCTGTATCTGCGAGTAAGACAAGCACTGCGGCGCCGTGGCGGGGGCCGAGATCAAATTCACCGGTTTGGCTGGCATAGGGGTCTTCCAGCAGCAGGCGCCGCAAGGCGCGTTGGTCCGTTTCGTCAATAAAGCTGGGTGGGCGGCGTAGGGCGCCTTCAAAGTTGTACCAAAGGGCGAGATCAGTACATTCCCCCATATTGTTCAGGCGGGCCTTGCGACAGCTGAGTACCGGACCCTGATGGCGTCTGCTGTTTAGTTCCAGCAGCCAGTATAGGGCGTAAGTGGTGGTCGAGGGCTTGCGTTTGGGCGGATCCAGGTGGGAGCGCAGTTCGCGCAGCCATTGCATCACATGCGGGCGTAACACCGGCGTCGGCGCCGTGTGGCTGCGCTGGGCGAGCAGGGCGAGCAGCACTGCTGCGACATGCTTGCAGCGACCACCCACCGGGCAGGTACACAGGGTCACCAGATGCCCCTGGCTGAGGTGAATGTCTACCCGGTACGGTTTGCGTGCCGTGCCCTGAACCAGGGCGCTGAGGTCGGTGCCGCCGCGCTGCTCCAGCTGACTGATGGACTTCTGGTAAGGTTGGGCCTTGCGAATCTCCAGATCACCCAGCCAACTGCGGATGTCTTCATAGCTGTACGTCTCCAGCATGGGCATCGTACTGGCATCGCGGTGCCAGTTCATCCAGTCGTTCTTGGTGGGCATGAGGCTTGCTCGGTGGTGTGGCCATTATCGGAAATGCACTTGGGCGACGCCGCAGCGCAAACCGCATATAGTACACAGTCGACGGGTAAGAGGGGAAGCCGTTCGAACTGGTCTGCTAGTATCCCCGCCAGCGCCTTGCAGTTATCATGGGCGAAACGGCAGACACAGAGGGGCAGGTGATGACGGCTTTTGGGACGAGTGGGTTGCGGGGTCTGGTGGCGGATCTCACGGATCAGGTCGTTTATGCACATACGCGGGCTTTTTTGCGCTATCTTGCGGAAATCGGCGAGTTTCACGCCGGGGATGCGGTGATATTGGGCGGCGACCTGCGTCCCAGCACGCCGCGGATGCTGGCCGCGGCCTGGGCTGCTGTCCTGGCGGAAGACGGGCAACCGGAGTTTGCCGGATACCTCCCCTCACCAGCACTGGCTTTTGCAGGGCTGACGGCGGGGGTGCCATCGCTGATGGTCACCGGCAGTCATATTCCTTTTGATCGCAACGGCATCAAGTTTAACCGCCCGCATGGGGAATTGATGAAAGCCGATGAGGCCGGGATCCTGCGTCAGGATATGACGGTGGATGCGGCGCTTTTCGACGACGCGGGCGCGCTGCGCAAACCACCAGTTTTACCTGATCCCGCCCCGCACTGGCTGGCGCTCTATCAGCAGCGTTACCGGGACTTTTTCGGCGCGGACAGTCTTGCCGGATGGCGACTGGGCGTCTACCAGCACTCCGGCGTCGCCCGTGATCTACTGGTGACGCTGCTGGAGTCGCTGGGCGCCGAGGTGCTGCCCCTGGGCCGCTCTGCGGATTTCGTGGCCCTGGACACCGAGGCACTGCGCCCCGAAGACACGGTTCTGGCGCAGCGTGCGGTGGCTGAGCACCATCTCGATGCGCTCCTGACCACGGACGGCGACGCCGACCGTCCCATGATCGCTGACCATGAAGGCCGCTGGTGGCGCGGTGATGTGCTGGGGATTCTGACGGCCCACGCCCTGGGCGCCCATACGGTAGCCACGCCGGTAAGCAGCAACACGGCGTTGGAGTTGTTCGGCTTTTTCCCGGAAATCCGCCGCACCAGGATTGGTTCTCCTTATGTCATAGCGGCGATGCAGGGCGCTTTGCAGGAGGGACAGATGCCCGTCTGTGGTTATGAGGCGAACGGCGGTTTTCTGCTGGGCAGTCCGCTCACCCGTGATGGCCGCACCCTGGCGCCGCTTCCCACCCGCGACGCGATTCTGCCCATGTTGACGGTGCTGACGGCGGCGCAGGAGCGGCGTACCCCCCTGGCCGCCTTGCTGGCCGATCTGCCGCCCCGTTTTACCGCCAGTGACCGTTTGCAGGACTTTCCCACGGCGCTGAGTCAGCGCTATCTGGATGCTTTTCGCGGCAAGGACAAGGTGGCCAATCTCGCGGCTTTCAACGCTGCCTTCGGAGAAATCGCGGGTGACGCGCAGCACATGGATCTGACGGACGGCATCCGGGTGACCCTCGCGCCGGGTGGCATCATTCATCTGCGACCTTCCGGCAACGCGCCGGAACTGCGCTGCTATACGGAGGCCGATAGCCCGGAGCAAGCCGAGGCCATGCTGCGGAAGGCCTTACAGATCATGAATGGCTGGCGGGCCTGAGCGGCGGATGCGGCGCATCGCTTTTTCGCGCATCTGGTGGGTGTACATCGGCGCCGGGCTGCTTATTGCGGACCTGCTGCTCATGGTGCTGCGCTATCTGGGCGTGGTGTTCAAAACCAACGCCGTGGCGGAACTGGCGGTCCATCATGGCGTCGATGCCGAGGCGCAAAGCCTGTTGCATCTGGCGAACGTGTTGAATGTTGTCCACTGGAAATGGATCGGCGAAATTTTTTTGGTCGGTGTTGTTTTACTTTTTATCGGAATGTGGAAACCCTTTTACCGGAAAAAATAATTCAGCCCATCTTCAGCTCGTGCCCTGACTGCGCAGATAGTCCTCATAGGTGCCTTTGAAGTCCTGGATGCCCCGTGGGGTGAATTCGATAATGCGGGTGGCCAGTGACGACACAAATTCCCGGTCATGACTGACAAAAAGCAAGGTTCCGTCGTATTTTTCCAGGGCCGAGTTGAGAGACTCGATGGATTCCATATCCAGATGGTTGGTCGGCTCATCGAGAATCAGCACGTTCGCTTTCTGCAGGGTGAGCTTGCCGAAGAGCATCCGGCCCTTTTCGCCACCGGAGAGCACCTTGACCGAACGGTTGACCTGATCCTGCCCGAAGAGCAGGCGGCCCAGCACGCCGCGGATCACCTGGTCATCATCGCGCTCACCACGCCACTGGCGCATCCAGTCGAAAAGCGTCATATCCTCCGCAAATTCCGGGGCATAATCCTGGGCGAAGTAGCCGATCCGCGCGTTTTCCGCCCATTTTATTTCACCGGCATCCGGCGTTAATTCACCTACCAGACAGCGCAGCAAGGTGGTTTTCCCCAAGCCGTTGGAGCCGATAATGGCAAGCCGCTCGCCCGCTTCCACATGCAGGCGCATTTTATGAAACAGACGCAGATCGCCAAAGGATTTGCTCAGGTCCTTCCCATCCAGGGCATTGCGATAGAGTTTGCGTTCCTGATTAAAGACCAGATAGGGATTTTGCCGACTGGAAGGCTTCACTTCTTCAAGCTGGATTTTCTCTAACTGACGGGCGCGGGAAGTCGCCTGCTTGGCCTTGGAGGCATTGGCGGAGAAGCGGCTCACAAAGCCCTGCAACTCGGCTATCTTCTCCTTTTTCTTGTCATTATCGGCGAGCAACTGATCCCGCACCAGGGTTGAAGCCTGCATATATTCATCATAATTGCCGGGATAAATGCGTAACTCGCCGTAATCCAGGTCAGCCATGTGGGTACAGACGCTATTCAGAAAATGACGGTCATGGGAAATGATGATGATGGTACTGTTGAGGTTGTTGATGAGATCTTCCAACCATTGAATGGTATGAATATCGAGGTTGTTGGTCGGTTCATCCAGCAGCAGAATGTCCGGGTCGGCAAAAAGCGCCTGCGCCAGCAATACCCGTAGTTTCCAGCCCGGCGATACCGCCGCCATCAATCCGCCGTGCTGCTCCAGCGGAATACCCACGCCACTCAACAATTCACCGGCGCGGGACTCGGCCGCATAGCCGCCCAACTCGGCGAACTCACCCTCTAAATGCGCCACTTCCATCCCTTCTTCGTCGGTCATCTCGGGCAGGGCATAAAGGCGATCGCGTTCCTGCTTGACCCGCCAGAGTTCGGCATGGCCCATGATCACCGTGTCCAGCACGGTGCATTCTTCAAAGGCAAACTGATCCTGCCGCAGCTTGCCGAGACGCTCGCCGCTGCTCAAGCTGACGTGTCCGGAGCTGGGCTCCAGATCGCCACCGAGAATCTTCATCAGCGTCGTCTTGCCGCTGCCATTGGCCCCGATGAGGCCATAGCGGTTGCCATTGCCAAATTCGACGGAGACGTTTTCAAAGAGGGCCTTGGCCCCGAATTGCATGGTGAGGTTGGCGGTGCTGAGCAAGATCGACTCCGAAAGGGCGGCAAACAAGGGCTGATGGACGGGCGCGATGATAGCACTGATTCGCTTCGCGCGTCTCACCTTCGTGGCGCTCAGGCGCGAGACTCACTTGACAGATTCGCTCAGCTTCCCGTACCTTGCCCAGTGAATCGTTATAAACGCTAGGGGCGTCCACGTCGTGGGCTGAGAGGTACCCTTGGAACCTGATCCGGGTCATGCCGGCGTAGGGAAGCGCGACCGCAGCACGCCTGTCCGCATCTTCCTCCCGCATCCTGATTTTGTTCCGCAGTAATCGGATATTTTTAGGAGGAATGACTGATGGCTACCCGTCCCACGGATATGGTGAACACTATGCAGGACGCAGCGGTAACCTGCGGCCCGATTCCCGGCTCACACAAGCGTTACCTCAGTGGCGAGCGTTTCCCGGAATTGCGCATCCCCTTGCGGGAGATTCGGCAGAGCGACTCCCGGAAGCGGGACGGCAGCCTCGAAGTCAATCCTGCCATCCCGGTTTACGATTGCAGCGGTCCCTACACGGACCCGGATGCGGTCATCGATATTCATGCGGGTTTGCCCGCTCTGCGCTGGCAATGGCCGTCGACGGATACCGCCATCGAAAGCCGCCCCGAGCCCAGTTCCGCCTATGGTCGCGCCCGTCTGGCGGATGTTCGCACGGCCGATCTGCGGTTTCATCATCGCCGCGAAATTCGCCGGGCGGCCAACGGCGGCAATGTCTCCCAGATGCACTATGCGCGGCGCGGTATCATCACTCCCGAGATGGAGTTCGTCGCCATTCGCGAAAACCAGGGTTTGGATCGTCTGCGCGCCAGCCATCCGGCGCTGTTCCGCGCCCATCGCGGCGAGTCCTTCGGCGCGCAGATCCCCGACACCATTACCCCGGAATTTGTGCGCGACGAAATCGCCCGGGGCCGCGCCATCATCCCCGCCAATATCAATCACCCGGAACTGGAGCCGATGATTATCGGCCGCAATTTCCTAGTGAAGATCAACGCCAATATCGGCAACTCCGCAGTCAGCTCGTCCATCGCCGAAGAAGTGGAAAAAATGGTCTGGTCGACCCGTTGGGGTGCCGACACGGTCATGGATTTGTCCACCGGCAGGCACATTCACGAAACCCGCGAATGGATTATCCGCAACAGCCCCGTACCCATCGGTACCGTGCCGATTTACCAAGCCTTGGAAAAGGTCGATGGGAAGGCCGAAGACCTCACTTGGGACTTGTTCCGGGATACGCTCATTGAGCAGGCGGAGCAGGGTGTCGATTATTTTACCATTCATGCCGGCGTCCTGCTGCGTTACGTCCCGCTGACGGCGAATCGTCTTACCGGCATCGTCTCGCGCGGTGGTTCCATCATGGCCAAATGGTGTCTCGCTCACCATCAGGAGAGCTTCCTCTATACCCATTTTGACGAAATCTGCGAGATTATGAAGGCCTATGACGTGAGCTTCTCCCTCGGGGATGGGTTGCGTCCCGGCTCCCTGGCCGACGCCAATGACGAAGCGCAGTTTGCCGAGCTGCATACCCTGGGTGAACTCACCCGGATCGCCTGGAGGCACGATGTGCAGGTCATGATCGAAGGCCCCGGCCATGTCCCCATGCAACTCATCAAGGCCAATATGGAGGAGGAGCTACAGCACTGTTTAGAGGCCCCGTTCTACACCCTGGGACCGCTGACCACGGACATCGCCCCCGGCTACGACCACATTACCAGCGCCATTGGCGCCGCGCAGATCGGCTGGTACGGCACCGCCATGCTCTGTTATGTCACGCCCAAGGAGCATCTCGGCCTGCCGGACAAAAATGATGTGCGGGAAGGGGCCATCACTTACAAGATAGCCGCCCATGCCGCCGACCTGGCCAAGGGGCATCCCGGTGCGCAGGTACGGGATAATGCGCTTTCCAAGGCGCGTTTTGAATTCCGCTGGGAGGACCAGTTTCATCTCGGGCTGGATCCGGAAAAGGCGCGGGAATATCACGACGAGACCTTGCCGCAGGAAGGTGCCAAGGCGGCGCACTTCTGCTCTATGTGCGGACCTCATTTCTGTTCCATGAAAATCTCTCAGGATTTGCAGGAATACGCCCAGTCTAAAGGCGAAGACATTGAGACCGCGCGCTTAGAAGGACTGCAGGAAAAGGCTGAGGACTTCAAACGGCTGGGGAAAAACATCTATCTACGTTAACAATATGACTGTCAGATATGGCATACGGGAATTGGCAGAAGCTGTTATAGTTGGCATGCCTGCCGGGGGAGAGTGCTCGTCGTGCGGGTAGCGCGATCTGGTGTGTGAGTTACGATGGGGAGGGTCATGACGGATTTACTCAAGCAGTTACGACCGGAAATGACGTCGCTGTTAAACTGTTTTAGCGTTCCAGCGGTATTGCTTTGTTCGGATTACACGGTCCTTGCCGCCAATCAGGCTTATCGGCGAGTTTTCGGTGATGGTAAGCCTTTACAGGGGCGGCGCTGTTACGAGATCATGGCGGAAGCAGGCTACACCTGTCGTCAGGGGGGCAACCACTGCCCCCTCGATTCGTGCCAGCGTTCTGGTACCGATCAGCATGTGGTGCATAGCGGTACCTCCGGAAATGCTCAGATTGATCTGTACCCCATTCGCAACGATAACGCTGAAATCGTCTATTTTCTCGAACTTCTGATTCTTGTCCCGCAGTCGGTTGCGCAATCTGCCCCGGCTATGGTCGGCAACTCCCCCGCCTGGCAGGACGTTACCGCGCTTATCCGACGAGCGGCCCCCAGTGAGGCCGTCGTATTGCTGCTGGGAGAGTCCGGTACGGGCAAAGAGCTGGCCGCCGCAGCCATACATCAGGGTAGCCGGGTTCGCAACGGGCCCTTCGTGGCGGTGGATTGCTCGGGATTGCCAGAAACCCTCTTCGAGAGTGAGCTCTTCGGCCATGAGAAAGGGGCATTTACCGGCGCGCATTCGCGCAAAATTGGCTTGGTAGAAGCAGCTGATAGTGGCACCCTTTTTCTGGATGAAATCGGCGATGTCCCCCTCAGCTTGCAGGTAAAACTCCTGCGCCTGCTGGAAACGGGTTATTTCCGGCGAGTGGGGGGCGTGGAGCCGATCCGTTCGCAGTTCCGCCTGATCTCGGCTACGCACCGTCCGCTGGAAAGAATGGTCGAGGAGGAGCGGTTCCGGCAGGATCTGTATTACCGTTTGAATACCTTTCCTATCGTGTTGCCCGCGCTGCGTGAGCGCCTGGAGGATATCCCCCCGCTGGCGGAAGCCATTCTGCAGCGATTGCCCGTGGCCAAGGGCCTCCAGCTTCATGCGGACACGCTGGATATTCTGCAACTTTATGATTATCCTGGTAATATTCGTGAGTTACGCAACATCCTTGAGCGTGCCGCACTGTTGGCTGATGATGTCTGGATTCTTCCCGAGCATTTGCCCACAAACCTTCAGCATCTGCCGGGGCAAAAACCCGGTACGGCAAACGTAGTGTCTGCCAGGCGGTCGTCCGTGCCAGGCGTGGCAGAAATCATTCCTCTGGCGGAGCTGGAAGAGCAATATCTACGCTGGGCGCGGGGAAGTTACGGCGGGGATCGTCGCAGTCTGGCGCAACGTCTGGGCGTAAGTGAACGCACCTTATATCGTAAGTTGGATGCATTGAGGAGTCATACCGAACATGTCGTTGAGCCATGATGTTTGGCCGGAGGGTCTGCTGACGCGCCCCGGTCGCGATGCGGACGCCCTTTGCGTTGTGCTGCTGCACGGCCTCGGCGCCTCTATGGAAGACCTCGCAGGGATGGCGGATGTTGTAGACCCGGAAGGCCGCTACCGCTGGGCATTTCCCAATGCGCCTGTGCGTCCGGTCCGCATCAACGGCGGCAGACCGATGCGGGCCTGGTATGACATTTATGGTTCAGACAGCCATTCCGCGGAAGATGCGGAAGGATTACAGGACATGGCCAGGCGGCTCGGTGTTCTACTGGATCATGAGGCGGGTAAGGGGGGGTCGTCTATCATTCTCGGTGGATTCTCGCAGGGCGGCGCCATGTCGCTCTATACCGCGTTGCATACCGGTTATGTGACCAAGGCGGTGCTTGCCTTGAGTGCCTACCTGCCGTTGCGCAGCCATCTGTCGGCGGCTACGGCCAAGTCGCCGCCGATATTTTGGGCGCACGGGCAACAGGATGCCGTCCTACCCATTTCTTATATGGAGATTGCCCAGCAGATGATGGAAGTATTGGGTTATAAGATAAGCGCACACCGCTATCCCATGGACCATACCCTTTGTGAGGACGAACTGCTGGATTTGCGCACCTTTCTCCATACAATTGCCGATTCTCAGGAGACGATACCATGCCGGTGAATCTGCTATGGATTGAACAATCCGTACATATTGTCGCCGTAGTGATCTGGATTGGCGGCCTTTTTTTCGCCACGGTCGTGCTGGTGCCCGTTCTGCAGGCAGAAATCGCTCAGGTCGGTACCCGAATTCCTTTGCTGCACGCCATCCTGCGCCGTTTTTTTCTGTGGATCTTTATATCCGGTGCAGTATTGCTCAGCAGTGGTTACACCATGGTACCGCTGTTCTACGGGGGCTTTGCCACCCTCAGTGCGCCGATCTCCATTATGATGTTGTTGGGCACGGTCATGGTGATGCTGTCGCTGCATGTCTACTTTGCGCCGCTCAAACGGCTACGGCGTGCCGTCCGCGATCAGGACTGGAAGGCGGGCGCACGGGCTTTGGGTCAAGTCCGCCTGATTTCTGGCGTCAACCTGCTCTTATCGTTGGTGGTGATTCTGATGGGGGTGTGGGGGATGGTTGGCACCCCCTGGTAGCCTTCAGTCCGGGTCAGTCGTTAATCTGTTGTTCCAAAAATCCGCTCTTCCAGACCCCATCGTGCCGCCAGCGTTTCGGCGGCATTCACGAGTTCCTCCGCGCGCGAGGGGTGGTTGACGCGCGTTTCGACGATCTTGCGCAAGGCCTCATCGCGGTTGCCATTGCTGGCGAGCAGGTGGATCAGTTCGCCAGCATCGCGGCCGACAATTTCACCGCCGAGCAGCTCGCCGCTATCCATGTCCGCCAACAAACGGACGAAGCCCACACTATCATCCTGCCCCAATGCCCGCGGTGAGGTTTCAAAAGCGGCAAAACCCACCGCTGGTTCAAAGCCCAGGTCTTCGGCCGCATCATCATCCATACCGATACGCGCCAGTTCCACTGCCGAATAAACCAGTTCCGGTACCCAGAGCGGATCGCGTTCCTGTTTTTCGGCGCTGAGCAGATTATGGATGACTATCTGGGCATCGCTGAGGGCCTGATTGGCATTCATGATCGGGCCGACCGCATCGCCAATGGCATAGATGCCGGGCTCCTCCGTCTCCAGCATGGTATTAGTCCGTACAAATCCGCGATCATCCAGGGTGACATTGGTGTTTTCCAGCCCCAGTCCCTCCGTAAAAGCATGGCGCCCGGTAGCGAGCAGCAGCCAATCGCCCTGAACCGACTTCCCCCGGTCATCGAAGACCGTCACTCCAGCGGCCGTCGTTTCAATGCGGGCGATCTTGAATCCTGTCTGTGGATGGATATTCAACGCCGCCAGCGCCGCTTTGAGCGTATCCTTGGCCTGCGGTGAATACCGGGTATGGGCGAGGGGAGGGGCGTGCGTCAGCCATTCCACCTGTTTGCCGAGTTGGGTGAAAATATACGCGAACTCGGTGCCGATGACCCCGCCGCCAACCATAATTACCCGATCCCCACTGGGGACGCCGTCGTCATAAAGCATATCGCTCGTCAGCGCCTTACCGGGTACCGTGATGATTCCCAGGGGTAGGGATGGCACCGATCCGGTGGCAATGACGCTGGTTTCCGTATGGATTTCCGCCAAGCCCGCAACGCCCTGGATTTGAATGTGCCGCGGATCGAGGAAGCAGCCGGTGCCATTATAAAGATGCACGCCAAGACGCTTCAGATAATCGACATAGCTGGCGCGCACCGTCTCGACCACTTTATGCTGGTGCTGCCAGGCTTGCGTCATATCTCCTGTGAGCGCCATACCCACAACGCCCCGTTTTTCGAAATGACGACTTTGCTCGATCCACTTTGCCGTCTCATGCCAGTCCTTTTTGGGCACGCAGCCGCGATTCAGGCAGGTGCCACCCCAGGTCTGCTTCTCGATGATCGCGGCTTTTTTACCACGCAGAGTGGCCAGCACCGCCGCGCGATAGCCGCCTGGGCCACTGCCAATAATCGTGATGTCATAATTTTTTGTTTTCATGATTCCATCTTTTTCAATAAAATAAGAAATATTCGTAAAGTCATTTGCCATGTTCATGGCGAGTTGCTGCTTGCCAGGCTGGTAGGCTCCCTGCAGATCAAGCAGCGGATAAATAAATTGTATTGTTGTTTGGCAGCGACGCCCACCCCTCGCGATTCTCAATGGCTGAAGCGCATTGTTTATGGGAACAATATATTAACGCTTTTTGATAATATAATGTTTTCAGTGAGCTATAAAGCTTGCCTGAAATCTGTCTGCAAGAACAGACCCGCCGACGTGGTTGATTCATGGCCAAATCCCTTCCAAAAGCGTCGGGTGCAAGCGACAATTCCAGCTTTGGAATAATGACAATGATTACAAAATTAAATAGTTATGATCTGGCACATGTTTTGCTTTATTGCTGCCATGCGTGTTTATCCTCTTAATCGCCCGTTACTAACGCTGCTTGCCGCCGCCCTGTTGGGGTTCGCCGGGTGGGCTATGACGCCGACTACGTATGCTGCTGATTTTAATATGACCGACGTGGAGGCCAGGGCCAAAACGCTGGTGAACAGCGCTTATGATGCGAAGCCGTTACCCATCCCAGCCTTCCTGAAAGGCCTCAGCCCTGAGCAATATGCGCAGATTCAGGATGTTATGCCACTCTGGCGTGGCGACCATTTGCCCTTTCAGGCACAGTTTTATCTGCCCGGCTCCTGGTTTCAACGCCCGGTGGTTATCCGCAGCGTCGTGGATGGTGTGGTGCAGCCGATCCGTTTTACGCTTAAACATTTCAGTTTCGGTGATCTACACGTACCCAAAGATATGCCCGGCGAACTCGGTTACGCAGGTTTCCGGCTGCTCGCGCCGTTGAATACACCGCCTCGTTATAACGAATTCATCTCCTTCCTCGGTGCGACTTATTTCCGCGCCGTGGGGAAAAATGCCATCTACGGGACGTCGACACGTGGCCTCGGGATCGACACGGCCCAACCTTCCGGTGAAATCTTCCCCTACTTCAAACAATTCTGGCTGGTGCGGCCCAAGGCGGGCGCTACCCGGATGGTGGTCTACGCGCTTATGGACAGTCCGGTGGCGACGGGTGCCTATCGCTTCACCATCCAGCAGGGTGATAGCAGCACGGTACATGTCGATGCCACCATTTACCTGCGCAAGCCGGTACAGGTGCTCGAGCTTGCGCCACTGACCAGCATGTACTGGCATGGACATGGACGTGGTATCACCGCCGGTGACTGGCACCCGGCACAGCATGATGCCAGTGACTTGGTCATGGCCAACGGCAACGGCGAATGGATCACCCGGCCCATAGACAACCCTTTGTACACCCAGACCACCACTTACGACATGGATCACCCTGAGGGCTTCGGTCTGATTCAGGAGGATCGCCAGTTCTCCGCGTATGAAGGGATTGCGACCAACTACCAACGGCGCCCCAGCGTCTGGGTCCAGCCCGATGGCGACTGGGGCAAGGGGCAGGTGCGTCTGGTAGAACTCCCCACCAACAACCGCGATATGGATAATGTTGTTGCGTTTTGGGTGCCAGGGCATGAGCCCGCGCCCAAAACGCCCCTGCATTTTGCGTATACTGTACGCTTTTTCCTCGATAACCACGGTCTGATACCGCTGGCTCATCCGGTGGGCACTTATTTGGGCAATGACATGAAAGTGCCTGGTGCGCGGACGGTGGTAATTGATTTCGCGGGCGGCGCCCTCACGAATCTGCCGGGGACTGCACCCATGCAGATCCACCTCAATGCCGCAGACAATGCCAAAGTGCTCAGCCAAAAGTTGGAATGGAATAAAGAAGAGCATGTCTGGCGGGTGCTTGCGGTTATTCAGCCGCAACCGGATTCGCCCAGCAACGTGCGGTGTTTTTTAACCTTGGACAACCAGGTGATGAGTGATACCTGGACATATCTCTTACATGCGGCAAAGGAGTAGGCGTAATGTTTAAGGATGAATCAAGCTACAGCGTCAATCCTGCGGGTGAGCTACTGGTGGGTTGGACAGAGGAAGCCGTGGTCGTCGCAAACAATGCCCTGGTGCTGGCCCGTGTGGAGCAGTATATGGCTCGCCTGTCCTTAAGCGAGGCTCAGCGGCTGTGGCTTCGCGGGGAAGTGGTGGTGCAGTTGCGTGGCACGGACATGGAAGGCGAAGCACTTTATGCGCAAGCCTTTGCGAGTCTGCACATGGCCTTGGCGACTCTGACGGATGGCGACGAAGTGGATGCGCGCCTGGATCTGTCTCTCAACCTGCCCGTGGGCGGAACCCATGACGGTAAATCCTGTCGCTGGTTGCAGCGCCAAATGGCTCCGGCTATTGTGCGGTCCAGCATGATAGCGCGACCTTTGAATCGCTCCTGGGGTGCGGCCTTGTTGCGTCTTGTCCAGTCTGTACTGCGGGACCGCGGCGCGATCAGTGCGATTCGGCGCGTCTTGCCCGGAGAAGCATGAATATGGGCCGTAGCAGCGCCCGGCCATGGGAAGCCATCGGCCGGTACCGGCGCTACTGGCTCAGCACCCTCATCATTCTGCCCGCGTGCGGCGCAGGCCTGATGCTCGTTCAGGTGCTGGCAGACCGTCTGCCTCTGTGGCTGGAAATCCCGACACTGCTGATTTTCGTATTATTGTTCGCCTGGATATCTGCGGGCTTTTGGACCGCAGTGGTGGGATTTATTCTGCTCATGCGCGGACGAACAGATACCGTACCGGGTAACCCCGAGTTGCGTCTCGCGGAGCCGCGTCCGCAGAGCCGCGTAGCCATAGTCATGCCCATCTATAACGAAGAGGTAGAGCGGGTCGCAGCGGGGCTCCAGGCGACTTATAAATCTCTGCAACACGCCGGAGCGCTCGCGCACTTCGAGTTTTTTTTGCTGAGTGACACTCGTGATCCCGCGATCTGGCTGCGCGAAGAACTGGTGTGGTCAGCCCTCTGCCAGTCTTTAGATGCTTTTGGCCGTATTCATTACCGGCGGCGGCCCGTCAACAACAAGGCCAAGAGTGGCAATGTGGCGGATTTCTGTCGTCGCTGGGGTAAGAATTATGAATATATGGTTGTGCTCGACGCCGACAGTGTGATGAACGGCGAGACGCTCTACCGGATGTTGGAGATGATGGAGGGCAATCCGCAGGTCGGCATCATCCAGACCCAGCCGCTGGCCGTTAACCGCGAAACTCTCTATGCCCGCCTGCAACAATTTGCACAGTATTTGTACGGACCGGTTTTTAGTGCCGGTCTGCGCTTCTGGCAACTGGGTGATGGCCATTATATCGGCCACAACGCCATTCTGCGTACCGTACCCTTCACCCAATATTGTGCCTTGCCCGTGTTGCCGGGGCGTGCGCCCCTAGGCGGCCCGCTACTGAGCCATGATTTTGTTGAAGCGGCGCTCATGGCCAAAAGTGGTTGGGAGGTATGGTTTGTGCCCAGCCTGTCGGGGAGCTATGAAGAAGTACCACCGACACTGATCGATGATCTCAAACGGGACCGTCGCTGGGCGCAAGGCAATCTTCAACATCTGCGCCTGCTAGCGGGGGAGGGACTGCGCCCGGCGCATCGTTTTCTCTTTATCAACGGTGCCATGTCATTTTTGGCGGCGCCATTGTGGGGAATATTTTTAATCCTTGGAGCACTGGGCTCGCTGCACTGGGCCAATACAGCCAATAACGGTAGCACAACGCTCTTTGACTGGAGTTGGCTGGCCGATCCCATGCCCTTCTGGCTGTTTGGAGTAACGGTTATTTTGCTGCTATCACCCAAATTTATGGCGGTGTTCTGGGTGATGCATCAGCGCGGTCAAAAAGACCATTTCGGTGGCTTATTCAACCTGCTGGCCAGCATGTTTTTCGAGAGTCTTTTTTCGATCCTCATGGCACCTATCCGCATGGCCTTTCATAGCCAGTTTGTGATACAGACATTGATGGGGCGAGGTGTGCATTGGGGCGGCCAGGTGCGCGGTGATCAGGAAACCTCCTGGGCCGATGCCTTCCGGTATTTCGGCTGGTATTCTGCGCTGGGCCTGAGCTTGGCAGCGCTTTTGTACCCTTTTCTGGGCCTCTGGCATTTTGTCTGGCTGGTACCCATACTTGGGGGGTTGACGGCAGCGGTGCCTATTGCAGCTTGGACGAGTCGGCCAGCACTGGGACGCTGGGCGCGGCGTCATCGTCTCTTCGTTATCCCCGAAGAAGTACGTGTCCCACCAGAGTTGCAGGCACTCAGCGTGGATAGCGTGGCCTGCCTGCCCCACATTGAAGGAGATCCCTTCATACAGGTTGTGGTGGATCCCCGCTTCAACGCCATCCATACCGCCCTGCAGCGAAACCGCACGGGGGCCTGGCCGCGCGCGGCGAGTCTCTGTCACAAAGCATTGGAGCAGGGGCCGCAGGAACTCAACAGCCGCGAACGCAACATACTGCTCAGTGATCGTAATTCCATGCTCGCATTGCATCGTGCGGTCTGGTCCACTGCCGATCGGGCACGCTTGGCCGCTTGGGGCTTGCAAAGCGACGAGCGGAAATTGACGGATGTGTAACTTATCGGAGGTAAGTGATGACTAAGGGCGGCGAATCCCTGGATCTGATGGCCCTGGCGGGTATCCGCAGCTTGCGCGACTTGCAGGAACGGGCACAAGCGGGTGACCCAGTGGCGCAATTCAATATGGGCGTGAAATATGCCGAAGGCATTGAAGTTCAACAGGACTATCTGGAAGCCGCCAAGTGGTACGGGGCAGCAGCAGATCAGGGTGATGCGCCCGCCCAGTTTAATTTAGGATTGATGTTTTATCAGGGGACAGGGCTGCGCAGGGATCTGCACTATGCCTACGAATTGTTCAGTCTGGCAGCAAGTCAAGGGGACGCCCGTGCCCTGGCCGGAATGACGGCTGTCCTCGGTGAAGTGCCCGGAGACGTCGCTGCAGAGCTTCTGAACACCTTTGGGCGGGGAGGTACCGGCTCACCCACCCATTAATTGGCTTGGTACTTAGGGGCGCCGATTGCGGAGTTCGGCCAGACGCTCCGCACGGCCCCCTTTTTTCCTCAGGTAACCAGGTACCACGCTTTCAATGGCGGTGGCCTGGATATGAAATACATCAGCCAGATCCTTCCGGGTGCAAATATTGTCTACGGACAGGGAAAGCAAATTATCGCGCGTGAGCAATTTACCAGGCAGTTTTTCCATGATACCGGCCTGCAGGTTGCCGACGAGGTTACCGAGGGGCACGATGGCACGATGGGTGCCGATCAGGCTCTGGGCGTAAGCCATCAGTTCGCCGAGGGTGTACACCTTGGGACCGCACAAGTCATAGGCCTTGCCATAGGTTTTTTCATCGTCGATGGACTGCACGTAGGCACTGACCACATCCTCTACCCAGACCGGCTGCATTTTGGCGTCTGTGCCGGCCATGGGAATGAAAAAAGGGATGCCGCGCAGCAATTGCGCGAAGCGGTTAAAAAAGTGGTCTCCTTCCCCAAAAATCACTGAAGGGCGGAAGGAAGTTACCTTCAGACCGCGACCCCAGAGCAGTTTTGGGCCAGTCAGGTAATTAAAGTGACCCATTTCCGCGCTGTTCTCACCAGATTGGCGGATGATCTCCTCACCGATCCCCTTAGAGCGCAGGTAGGCACTGGGACCAATGGGACTGGCCCCCAAAGCGCTCATGTGGAGCAGGCGCGGAATGCCCAGATGTCCGCAGGTATTCGCCACCAAGCGTGGTAGCTCTATGTGATTTTTCTCGAAATCACCATGTCGCCCGGGCGGATGATCTTCGCGGCCGGGCTTGTTTTCATTGAGGATACCAACGAGGTTGATGACCACGTCGCATCCTTCGAGTTGCTTTTCTAAGGCGATGGGGTCATGGATATCCGCCTCAATCACTTCCACGCCGGGGAGCACCAGCAGGTTTTCGCGGTTGCGTTCGCGATTACGCGTCAGGATGCGTACCGAGTGCCCGCCCTGACTTAAACGCTCGGCCAGATGACGCCCGACAAAACCGCTGCCGCCGAGAATGCAAATCTTATGTGTTGCCATGATGCCTCCTGAAATTGCGTTGCCAAGCATAGCACAGGCTTATGAACGGTGTGGATGGATATACCCGTATTTGAACCTGGTCCCGCACATGGGATATAAACGCAGAGTGCTGGCAAGGGGAATACTATGGCGGAATTGACAGGGAATGCGGCGACGCGGTTGGGCGGGCGTTTTGTAGCACTGGGCGCATTGGTGATGGCCCTGGCGGTGATTTTCAGCGCGGCAGGTGATCATCTGGTGGCCAGCCGGGTGAGTGCCGAGGACTTGCATATTTACGATATTGCGAATCGCTTTCAGATTTATCATGGGCTCGGTCTGTTGTTCATCGGCGTGTTGATCCGCCAGTATGGCAAACGGCGTTTGCTTTATGCGGCAGGAGGATTGATGACCTTGGGTACGCTACTGTTCTGTGGCGGACTCTATCTGTTGACGCTGACCGGTGACGTATCTTGGGCTTTTTTTGCGCCCGTGGGTGGGATAACGCTGGTTCTTTCCTGGCTGTTGCTCGCACTGAGCATGTGGCGGGCATCCGCAATGTAGAAGGGATAATTATGTTAATTGCAACGGGAAATGCATACGGTAAATATCTGGATTTCGCCGATGCCGAAGTGGGGGATGAGTTTTGGGTTGTGGAGCATGTGCCCTACAGCGGGACTATAACGGCACTACGGGCGTATTCCGTAGTAGAAATTACTTCAAAAACCGTACTGTGCCATGCTGAAGAAGGTAAGCCACTCAAATTGAAGCGTGCCTTAGCTCAAGAAAATTGCTATCTGGATACCGACCCCTATTTCCAGAATATTTCGCGAACCTGGCGGATTAATACGCAGGTGCAGGCGGCGAAACAACTGGTCAAGGAGCATGAAATCATGGACTTTGATCAGGAAGTTGTCGACGCGATAATGGCGTGGCAGAAGCGGGTATCGGTACGGAAGAGCAACGGTTAATGTGGTGTTTGCCAGAGCTTGTCCCAGCTTTGCTGGGCGGCGAGGCCGAGACGTTGGGGAAGTGTCCTTTGGCGCTGGTAATGGAGGGTGAGTACTTTGCCCCTTTGTGCCGCTTCCAGGATAATTTCGTCGCTGGTGGCGAGCTGATCTACCAGTCCTAGTTGCAAGGCCTTGCTCCCCAGCCAGGCCTCGCCGGTGGCCACCTGCTCTAAATCCAGTTGCGGACGGTACTGCTGTACAAATTCGCGGAACAGGGCATGGGTTTCTTCCAGCTCTTCGCGTAGCTTGGCTCGGCCGCTGTCGGTATTCTCGCCGAACAGGGTGACCGTGCGTTTGAATTTGCCTGCGGTGAACTGTTCCCAGTCGATGTTGCGGTCTTGCAGCCAGCGGTGGAAGTTGGGAATCTGTGCGACCACGCCTATGGAGCCGATGAGGGCAAAGGGGCTGGCGACAATGCGGTCGGCAGTGACCGCCATCAGGTAGCCGCCACTCGCGGCGACAGTGTCGACCAGTGCCGTGACATGGATTTTGGCGGCACGCAGGCGCAATATCTGGGCCGCTGCGAGACCGTAGGTATTGACCATGCCACCGCCGCTTTCTAAGCGGAGCAGGACGGTATCGCCGGGTTTGGTGGCCTGAATAATGGCGGAGATTTCTTCACGAAGGGCGTTGACGGCAGAGGCGCGGATGTCGCCCTTAAAATCGAGCAGATAAGTACAGCTTTCGGTAATGAGGTCTCTAGCCTTGTCTTTGCGGTCTTTTTTGAGGGCCTTTTGATGGACTTTCAGGGCTTTTTTATCCAGCCGGTATTGCTGGACGTTTTCGCTGGATTGTTCTAGTTGTTTGCGCAGGTCGCTGACTTGCACCTGCCCTGATGTGGGATTTTTACGTCTGCTCATGGCGATAGCGGCGATGCCGCCCGCAACGATAAGTAAGGCGACCACGATGGTGGCGGTGTCGGCGAGGAAAAGCAGATAGTGACTGAAGAAGGTTTCCATGGCGCAAAGATAGGCGGAAAGACGATGACTGTAAAGATTCGGATATGGTTGCTGGCTGGCGCGTGCAGGCTTATCATTTTGCTTCTTGCTGAGGTGTTTTTTTCATGATCTATGTGAAGTTTTTTGCCAGCGTACGCGAGCGTGTCGGGGTGGGGGAGATATCCTTGCTGATGCCGGAGGGGGGCGTAACGGTGGAGGAGGTGTTGTCGCTGGCGGAAGACGAGACCGGTGTGCTTCTGCAAAACACGCATTTGCTGGCGGCGGTGAATTTGCAGCATGTGCCTTTCTCTGGGATGGTACATGATGGCGATGAGGTGGCGTTTTTCCCGCCAGTAACAGGTGGTTAGTTGTGATTATTAAAGTTCAGAGGGAAGATTTTGAGCCCATGGCGGAGATGGCGGCTTATCCAGTGGATGCCATTGCCGGAGCGGGTGGCTCGGTTACTTTTACCGGGACGGTGCGCGATTATAGTGAGGCGGCGGATATTTTGGCCATGGAGATCGAGCATTATCCGGGGATGACGGAGCGCGAGCTGGAGCGCATCAGTGCCGAGGCAGCCCGGCGCTATGATATTCTCGATAGTCTGATTATTCATCGTTATGGGTATCTGGTGCCCCAGGACAACATTGTGATGGTGGCGGTATGGTCGCGGCACCGGGCGGCGGCCTTTGATGCCTGCCGTTTTTTGATTGATGTCCTGAAAACCAGCGCGCCTTTCTGGAAAAAAGAGGTCACCCTTGCGGGCGTGCGCTGGGTGACCGATTGCCCGGGCTGTCGTGCCGGGGGGCGCGAGGGTCACACCCATGCGCCTTATACCCATTATTCCCACACACAGTTGAAGTGAGATTGCTATGCCAAGTTTTGATGTGCTGTCTGAAGTGGATATGCAGGAAGTGGATAATGCCCTGCATACAACGGTTAAGGAAATAAACACCCGCTATGACTTTAAGGGCAGCAAGGCGTCGATGGAGCGCAAGGAGAAGGAGATCATCCTGATCGCTGAAGATGAATACAAGCTGGGACAGATGATCGATTTGCTCTCGATGCGCATGGTGAAGCGCGGGGTGGATTTGAAGGCCCTGGATGTGGGTAAAGTGGTGTCTGCGGCGGGTGGGATGGAGCGGCAGGTGTTGGGCCTGAAAGTCGGGCTGGAGACAGAAGTGTCCAAGCGCATGATCAAGTTCTTGAAGGACGGCAAGTTCAAGGCACAGGGCAGTATTCAGGGAGACCAGTTGCGGGTGTCCGGCAAGAGCCGGGACGAGCTGCAGGCCGCTATTGCCGCGCTGCGGGGGCATGACTTTGGTCTGCCAATACAATTCAACAACTTCCGGGACTAATCGCAAGCATCAAAGAGGGATGGCATGAATAAGACAAAGTGGGCAGCGCTCATTGCAGAGGTGTCGGGCGTGAGGGTGGCCGCTTTATGAGCACGATCTCAGCACGGCGCACGGTGCTTTATGACTGGCATGTCGCGCATGGCGCGCGCATGGTGAATTTTGCGGGTTGGGAAATGCCTCTGAACTACGGTTCGCAATTGGCGGAGCATGAGGCGGTGCGGCAGGCGGCGGGGCTTTTTGACGTGTCGCACATGCGGCCTTTGGACCTGAGCGGAGCAGATGCGCGGACGTTGCTGCGCTATGCCTTGGCCAACGATGTGGCGAAGCTGGATGCGGTGCCGGGCAAGG
Source organism: Acidithiobacillus ferriphilus (assembly GCF_028215975.1). Taxonomy (NCBI): domain Bacteria; kingdom Pseudomonadati; phylum Pseudomonadota; class Acidithiobacillia; order Acidithiobacillales; family Acidithiobacillaceae; genus Acidithiobacillus; species Acidithiobacillus ferriphilus. The sequence goes on along the minus strand of NZ_CP116458.1, from coordinate 1,440,259 downwards.
CGCTGTACAGCACGATGCTGCAAGGCGATGGCGGGATTATTGACGATCTGATCGTCACCCATCGTGGAGATGGTAGGTATCGGATTGTGCTGAATGCAGGGGGGGCGGAGGCGGACACGGCGCACCTGCAGGCCCTGGTGGATGCCCACCGCTGGCGGGTGACCCTGCAGAAGCGGCCGGATCTGGGGATTCTGGCGGTACAGGGTCCCACAGCGCGAGTCATGGCGGCGGCGGCCTTGGGCATGTCCGCATTGGCGGAGTTGCCGGTTTTTCACGCGCTGGAGCAGGGTGATTTCTTCGTCGGGCGCACAGGTTATACCGGTGAAGATGGGGTCGAAGTTATCGCTGCGAATACTTTGTTGCCGGGCCTGGCGAATCGGCTGGTGGCCGCTGGGGCGCGTCCAGCCGGGTTGGCGGCACGGGATAGCCTGCGTCTGGAAGCGGGACTGGATCTTTACGGCCAGGATATGACGACGGCGGTTTCGCCTTACGCGAGTAATTTGGCCTGGACGGTGGATTTACGTGCCGCAGGGCGGGATTTTCTGGGGCGAACAGCACTGGAGGCTCAGTTGGCCGCTGGGGGGGGCGCCAAATTGATCGGTTTGGCGATGCGTGAGGGGATTCCCCGTCATGGTTATGTGGTGGAAGATGCGGCGGGGCAGCCTTGTGGGGTGGTCACCAGCGGTATTTTCTCGCCCAGCCTGCAGTGCGGCATCGCGCTGGCTCGCGTGGATGCGGCGCTGGAGCCGGGGGCCGCATGCGCCGTTTTGGTGCGTGGGGCGCGGCGTCCGGCTCTGGTGGTAAAGCCGCCTTTCTGGCGGCAAGGCGTGGCAACTTTTTCTTTTCCTGAGGAGCATGCGGCATGAACAAAATTCCGGAGACGTTGCGTTACAGCGATACCCATGAGTGGGTCGAAGATCTGGGGAGCGGGCGCTACCGGGTGGGGATTACCGATCATGCCCAGGAATTGCTGGGGGATCTGGTGTATGTGGAAGTGCCTGGTGTCGGCAAGGCGATTCATAGTGGTGAAGTCTGCGGCGTGCTGGAGTCGGTCAAGGCGGCGGCGGATTTGTATGCGCCCGTCAATGGCACGGTGGTGGAGCGTAATGACGGACTGGGGGATAACCCACAGTGGCTCAATGAAGACCCTTATGGTCAGGGCTGGATTATGGTGGTCGAGGCCGACGCCGCAGCCTGGGCCGGACTTTTGGATGCGGCAGCTTATGCTAAATTAACGGAGTCTTGAGTAAATGCCCTATATTCCCCACGATGGGTTGGAGACGGCGGCCATGTTGGCCGCCGTCGGCGTTGAGCGCCTCGACCAGCTATTTGATGAAATCCCGCCCAATTTGCAAGTGCAGGATATGGCCTTGCCCGAAGGGCTGTCGGAGATGGCTCTGCGCCGCGAACTGGAGGGGCGAGCCCTGAGCAACGCGCCGTTGCGCTGCTTTGCGGGGGGGGGCGCTTATGCCCACCACATCCCAGCCATCGTCTGGGAGATTGCCGGACGCGGCGAATTTTATTCCGCCTATACGCCGTATCAGCCGGAAGCCAGCCAGGGTACGCTGCAGGTCGTTTATGAATACCAAAGCTTTATCACGCGGCTGACCGGATTGGAGGTGAGCAATGCCTCACTTTACGACGGGGCCTCGGGGCTGGCGGAGGCTTGCCTGATGGCGTTGCGCATTCAGGGTGGTCAGGGCGATGATAAATCTATCCTGGTGCCGGAGAACCTGCTGCCGAGTTGGCGGCGGGTTTTGGATAGCATTCTCGGCCTGCAACAGATCCGTTTGGTGACGGTGCCTTATGACCGCGTTGCCGGCACTCTGGTATTACCTGCGGAGGCGGGGGGTGCGGCGGCACTGATCATCCCCCAGAGTAACGCCCTGGGTTTACTGGAGTCCGTGGATGCGTTGACCGACTGGGCTCATGGCCATGGCCTGTTGGCTATTGCCGTGGTCAATCCCCTGGCTTTGGCTCTGCTGAAGGCGCCGGGGGATTGGGGCACACAGGGCGCGGATATAGCGGTGGGCGAAGGGCAGCCGTTGGGCATTCCCCTGACCGGCGGTGGGCCGTACTTTGGTTTTCTCGCCTGCCGCAAGGCCTACGTGCGGCAGTTACCGGGACGGCTGGTCGCCAAAACCGTGGACGGACAGGGCCGGACGGGCTTTTGTCTGACCTTGCAGGCGCGGGAGCAGCATATTCGCCGCGGTAAGGCGACGAGCAACATCTGCACCAATCAGGGCCTGATGGTGACGGCGGCTACCATTCACATGGCAACGCTGGGCGGGCGCGGGTTGCAGCAAACGGCGATACTTTGCCATGAACGGGCTATTTTGTTGCGGGAACTGTTGGCGGTCGTGCCGGGTGTGCGCTTGCCTTATGGCGGATCCTTCTTCCATGAGTTTGTGCTGCGTCTGCCACAGTCTGCCGCGGTGGTGCGGGATGCGTTGCTGGGCCATGGTCTGCTGGCGGGACTGCCGCTGACAGACTGGGGGATGGGAGAGGCGGGCGATCTACTGGTTTGCACCACGGAGCTGCTGGAAGAAGCCGATCTGCTGGCGTATCGCGATGCCCTGACAGCTGTGCTGGAGACCTTATGAGCGATTCCATTTTCGATCACGATCACCATTTTCCAGCGGCGGAGTTGCCGTCCGATATCCCGGCGGATCTGCTCCGGAAGGCACCCCTGGATCTGCCCAACCCGGCGGAGCTGGAGGTGCTGCGCCACTATACCCGCCTGTCGCAGAAGAATTTCTCCATCGACACCCAGTTTTATCCACTGGGCTCCTGCACCATGAAGTATAATCCGCGGATTGCCCATACCATGGCCTCGCTGCCGGGCTTCGCGCGCCTGCATCCGGATACGCCGGCGCCAGCCATGCAGGGACTTTTGCGGGTGCTCTGGGAGTTGCAGGAATGGCTGGCGGCGGTAACCGGCATGGCGGCGGTGAGTTTGACCCCGGCGGCGGGCGCCCAGGGCGAGTTGGCCGGTGTTGCGATGATCCGCGCCTATCATGCGGCGCGCGGAGACCATGAACGGCGGAAAATCCTGATTCCTGCGGCGGCACATGGCACTAATCCGGCCAGTGCCCAGATGGCGGGGTTTGCGGTGGTGGAAATTCCCAATCTGGTTGACGGTGATCTGGATATGGCCTTTTTAGATCAGCATCTTGGGCCGGATGTGGCAGGAATTATGCTGACCAATCCTTCCACTTTGGGGGTGTTTGAGCGACGGATTGCGGATATTGCCGCACGCGTTCATGGAGTGGGGGGGCTGCTCTATTATGACGGCGCCAATCTGAATGCCATTCTCGGGCGGGTGCAGCCGGGCCGGATGGGCTTTGATGTAATGCATCTGAATCTGCATAAGACTTTTGCTACGCCCCATGGCGGCGGTGGGCCGGGTGCGGGTGCTGTAGCGGTGCAGGAACGCCTGCGGCCTTTCTTGCCGCTGCCCACGGTTCTGTGCGAAGGCGAGGGTGCCCTGCACTGGATGACCGAGCAGGAGGCGCCCCGGAGTATCGGTCGGCTCAGTGCCTATGGTGGTAATATCGGCGTGTTACTGCGTGCCCATGCCTATCTACGCCGTCTGGGTCGGGTAGGGGTAGGTCGGGTATCGGCTTATGCCGCGCTCAATGCCAACTACCTGCTCAAGGAATTGCAGCGGGTGGGTTATCAGGCGGCTTTTCCGGAGCGGCGAGCCAGCCACGAGTTCATCCTGACGGTCAGTGACTTGCAGAAAGCGACGGGCATCCGGGCGCTGGATGTAGCCAAGCGTTTGCTGGATTTCGGGATTCATGCGCCGACCATCTACTTCCCGCAACTGGTGCCTGAGTGTTTGCTGATTGAGCCGACGGAGACGGAAAGCAAGGCAACCCTGGATCGTTTTGTGGCGATCATGGCACAGATTCGTCAGGAGGCACTGGCGCAACCGGAACTTTTGCGTGAAGCACCCCACCATCTGCCGGTGGGGCGGCTGGATGAGGCGCTGGCGGCGCGGCACCTGGATGTGGCGGCAGCACAATGACGGTATCTCCGGCGAGTCTGCTGGACGCGCTCGGTGAGGTATTGCTCGATAAAGAACGGGCGCTGCGCCTGATTCTGTCCGGCTTTCTGGCCGGCGGGCATGTGCTGGTGGAAGATGTTCCGGGGGTGGGCAAGACGACTTTGTCGCTGGGATTGGCGCGTCTGCTGGGTCTGGATTTTATGCGGGTGCAGATGACGGCGGACATGCTGCCGGGGGATATCTTGGGGAGTAGTCTCTTCGATCCACGCGAGCAACGCTTCGCCTTTCATCGGGGTCCGATTTTTCATGCCGTAGTACTGATGGATGAAATCAACCGGGCTTCGCCACGCAGTCAGTCGGCCCTGCTGGAAGCCATGGCAGAAGGACAGGTTTCGGCGGATGGGCAGAGCTTTCCGCTGCCCAAGCCCTTTTTTGTGATCGCCACCCAGAATCCGCAGGAGCACGCTGGGGTCTTCCCGCTGCCAGAGAGTCAACTGGACCGCTTTACGCTGCGTCTGGCGCTGGGCTATCCGAGTCGCGAGGCGGAGCGGCGGTTGTTGGCCGGGGAAAATCGACGGCCCGCCGATCTGCAAGCCTTGGCCGATGCCGCGCTGCTGCGCCAGTGGCAGGCAGCGGTTGCGGCGGTATTCCTGAGTCCGGAACTACAGGAAATGCTTTTGGCCCTGGCGCAACGCAGTCGTGAGGACGCGCGGGTGCGGACTGGGTTGTCGCCACGAGGTTTGCTGGCGCTCAAGGCGAGCGCACAGGCCTGGGCTTTTCTGGCGGGCCGGGATTTTGTGACACCCGATGATCTGCGCGCTGTGACGGTACCGGTGCTGGGTCATCGTTTGCTGTCCAGCGCATCGCTGGGCGGCGATGAACTGACGGCACTGCTGATGCAGGATACCTGGGGCTTTGGTCCGTGAGTCGCAAACGGCGGGAGGTACGTCTTTCCCGTCCTGGTAAGGTCTTTGTCGGGCTGACTCTGGCCCTCGGTTTTTCTGCCGTGAACACCGGTAATAATGTCTTGTTCTTGCTGGTTTCCATGATGCTGGCCATCATGGTGCTTTCCGGTTTTGTCGCCATCGGCAACCTCTGGCGGGTGCGTGCCGCTGTGCTGCCCGGCCAGATTTTTACCGCAGGAGAGCAGGGCGATCTGCTCCTGCGCATTTATAATCCACGCCCCTGGCCCCTGTGGCTGTTGGAACTGCGTCTGGGTGATGCGCAACGTACTCTGACTCGGGTGGGCGCGCGTCAGCAAGCCTTGGTTGCGCTGCCCTGGCACCCGCCGCTACGCGGTCAGCCGCCCTTACCCCCTCTACGGATGGGTTCCGCCTTTCCCTTTGCTTTTGTCTGGCGAGGTCTGCACCTGACGGTGGAGTCAGCGGACCAGCCCTGGGTGGCTCCCACCGCGGGCGAGCCATCGTTGCTGTCGGCAGATCTGGGTCAGCAGGAGGCTGAAGGGGGTGAGCCCGGTGGCAGCGGTGATCTGCTCTGGGTGCGGGAGCGTCTGCCCGGAGAAGGGCTGGGTGCTGTAGTCTGGCGTCGGGTGGACTGGTCTTTAGGCGCGCAGGGGGAGTTGCGCTTGCCTACCCGGGAGCGGGAGCAGGCAGGGCAGCGTCGGATGTTGCTCGACTGGGAAGATGCGGCGCTGCAACGCTGGCTAGTGGAGCAGCGCCTGCAAATACTCCGCGCGGCGCTGGACATCGCGTTGGAACGGGGCTGGGCGTGGCAACTACGGATGCCTGGCGGGATGATTACGGGTCGCGGAAGCTCGGGCCTGGATCAAGCCTTGTTGCTGCTGGCGCAACAGCCGCCTTTCCCGATGCTCCGGGAGGTTGAGCAGCGTGCTCCCCTGCCTCTGGGCTTGCGCATGGCCGGACAGTGGTTGCGGCGCTTGCCGCATCCGGGAAGGGGGGGCTGATGTGATGCCTGGGCTGCGGTTTCCCGCGCGTAGTGTGGGCCCCTTACTGGCGGCGTTGATGGGTGTCTTTTTGCTCCTCGCGCTGGGTTCGGAGGCGGCGCTCTGGGCCACAGTGGTTTGGGTCGCGGCGACTGGTTTAGGGCTGTATGGGGCCTGGCATGGGCGCCTGCCCTGGTTCAGTGCGGCGCAACGCTGGATGCTGGGCCTTTTTCTGCTGACGCTGGCGTTGCTGCTGGCCGGATGGGGCAACTGGCTGGCGATGGCCAGTCAGGCAGTGCTGGTGCTGCTGGCGGTGAAGGCACTGGAAATACGCAGCCAGCGCGACTTTTATCAGGTGGCGGCGCTGGTGCTGCTGGGGATGGGGGTGGCTGCGTGGCTGCGCGTGGATGTTCTGCTCGGTATTTTTCTGTTGGCAGCCTTATATCTGTCCTTGCTGGGATTACTTTGGCAGCCCTTGGCCGATGCAGCGGTAGCGCGCGCATTAGAAGGGCCGCACTGGCGGGATTTCCGCTACATGCTGGCCTTCAGTCTGATCTTTCTGCTGATGCTGTTGCCAGTGACGGCCATTTTTTTTCTGATGTTGCCGCGCACGCCGACGCCGCTCTGGGCCTGGACACCACCACAGGGGGCGGCGCATTCGGGTTTCAGCGCGGATTTGTCGCCTGACGGTATTACCCGCTTGGCCCTCGACTCCACCACGGCTTTCCGGGCACAGATCATTCCGCAGTCGGCTGATCCGGAGGATTTATATTGGGTGGGAGCGATCCTTTGGCGTGATGAAGGCCGGACGTGGATAGCGGATTCACCTGTCACCAGGGTGCGAGGTGCTGCATCTACAGGTGTCGGCACCGAAACCACGGGCGTTCGCCAGGAAATCGTTCTAAGCCCGGATAATAGTGATTATCTGTTTGCCTTAGCTAGGCCTTATCGTCTGAATATTCCAGTTACCTACCGGCAGCAGGCAGGTGGTGTCTTGCGTCTGAACAAGGCCTCCGGATTGCCCATACGCTATATGGTCTGGTCTGCACCTGCCGCACCACGTGTGCTCTCTGCGGCGGAGCGCACCGCAGCGTTGCAGGTGCCTGACACGACGAGTCCGAAACTACGGGCACTGGCGGCGCATTTTGCGGGTGGCAGCGATGCTGTGGTGGTGCAGCGCCTGCTGCACTGGTTTCATGGATCTTCTTTCCGGTACAGCCTGCAGGGGCCAGCAGGTTATCCCCATGGGCAAAGCATGGCGGATTTTTTGCTCCATACCCATACGGGTTTTTGCGAATACTACGCCGGGGGATTGGCTCTGCTGCTCCGCCTGGACGGAATTCCGGCACGGGTGGTGATGGGGTATCATGGTGGCGAGTATAACCCGGCGGGTAACTATTGGATTGTGCGGCAGAACATGGCCCATGCCTGGGTGCAGGCTTGGCTACCGGGACAAGGCTGGGTACGCCTGGATGCGACGCCGGCGACGATATCTGGTCAGGGTGGCAGCAAGACCGGTATATTAGCCCCCGCGGTAGTGCCTGGGGCGCTACAACTCTGGGACTGGATGCAATGGCAGTGGCTTAATATGGTTATCGACCTGACGCCGGCCAAACAGCGCGCTCTCTGGACGTCGGCGGGTACGCGAATCATGCAAATTGCGCGGTCGTCTGCCTATACGCCACACTGGCCGAAAGCACCGGGGTGGTATCGACACGCGACGCTGACTTACTGGTCGGTGGGCGTGGTCAGTGCTTCGCTGCTGATGGCATGGATATTGTGGCGCCGCTATCGGGCGGGTAGGGATGTCGGATATTGGCGCCAGCGTGCGGTGCGCGCTTTGCGGACTGTGGGATTAAAAGATGGCCGACCGGGAGTGGAGGGTTTGTTTTGGCAGAGGTTGCCAGAGGATCAGCGGGAATCTGTGCGCGAAATCTATCTGGCCCAGCGTTATGGTCCGACACCGGATGCCGATGGTGATCGGCGTCTGTCTGTGGCCTTGGCCGCTCTGCGGCAATCGTTGCGCGAGACTTTCTGACTGATACGTCTGGAGCCCTCTTATGTTGTCCCTTGTCCCTGTCCTCCCGCCACGATCTGCCCGCGCTCCAGGTGGATGATCTGGTCAGCGAGGCGGGTGGTGCGCGGGCGGTGCGCCACGATGATGATGGTTTTTCGGCCATGAAGGGCGCTGAGGGTTTCCGCGATGCGTTCTTCACTTTCGCTGTCGAGGTTGCTGGTGGCTTCGTCAAGGACCAGCACTGGGCGATCCAGGTAGAGCGCCCGGGCGATGGCGAGCCGCTGGCGCTGCCCACCGGAAAGATTGCCGCCGTTGCCTTTGATCATCGTTTCCAGTCCCCCTATGGGGGCTAAAAAATCCCAGGCGTGCGCTTGCCGCGCGGACGCCTCGGCGCGCTCGTGATCGGGTTGCGCATCGGCATAGGCGATATTGCTCAGGGCGGTCCCGGTGAACAGTACCGGCTCTTGGGCGACAAAGCTGAAATAGCCGCGATAGTCGCCGGCGGGGAGATCGCGGATGGACTGTCCGGCTACCGTAATCTCTCCCCCGCTGGGCGGCAACAAGCCGAGTAGCACCCGTACCAGGCTGGTTTTGCCGCCGCCACTGGGGCCAACGATGGCCGTCGTCGTGAGCGGGGGGAGCGTGATATGAAGGCCGCGTAAAATCGCTTCGCCCCCCAACTGTAACTTGAGATCGTGGCATTGCCAGATGCCCCAGGGACGTGGCCTTGGGGAGCGCTGGCTGGCTTCTGCCGGTTGATCCAGCCAGGCGAATAGCCGGTCCGCGGCAGAAAGACCTTGTTGTAGTTGATTGTTGGCCGAGGAAAGCTGGCGCAGGGGCTCATAAATCATCCCCAGCGCCGTCAGAAAGCTGAAAAAGGCCCCCGTCGTCATCCCGCCATTCACCACCTGACTGCCTCCCAGATAGATGATGACCGCAATACCCAGCGCCGCGATCATCTCCATAATCGGGACCGTCGCCTTCTGGATGCGGGCAATCTGCATCATCAGATCGAAGTAGTGGCGCGCCTGAACGCTGAAGCGCTTCGCCTCAAAGTCTTCACCACCCTGACTTTTGATCACTTCGGCGCCGCGCAGACTTTGAGAAAACTGCTCCATGATCTGGCCCATCTGCTCTTGTTGACGCTCGCCGCGCTGGCGTAATTTCTGGCCGAAACGAATCAGGGGATAAAATGCGATGGGTAAGGTGATAAAACTGATCAGCGCCAGCTTCCAGCTCATGTAAAACACTACCGCCATGAGCGCGACAATCTGGAAGGTGGAAAGGAAGAAGCGCGCCAGCACCGAAAGGCCCTGCTGTAATAAAGTCAGGTCCAGACTCATTCGCGACAGAGTGCTGCCGTGGCTGCTGTCGATAAGGATGCCTAGGGGTAGGCGCAGAGTGTGGGCGAAAAGGCGTTCACGCAGACCGCGCAATACATCTTCTTCGGTGCGCACGAGGGTGATGGCTTGTACGTAATCGGCGCCACCTTTAACGGCGTAGATCATTATGACGCCCAAGGGCAGCCAGATGAGCATGCTGGCGCTGCGGTCGATGAATATCCGGTCAAGGACCGGCTTGATCATATAAGCCACCCCACCGGTGGCTGCGCCAGAAATCACCATGAAGAGCATAGCGAGGAATATGCGGCCCCGGTACGCGCTGATCAGGCCGAGGAGCCGGCGAAAGCTGGGAGAACGCAACGCGGCGGGCGCGTCAGCGTTACTCACTCTTCGAGCAGGCCCCGTTTATCTTTTACTTCCAGCCAGGCGTCAGCATCTTCGGGCGCCGCTTTCTTGTGAATAATGGCTGGCCAGATCTTGGCGAGGCGGGCATTGATTTCCTCAAATTCTTCCTGACCCGCGGGCAGGTCATCATCGCGGAAAATGGCGCCGGCAGGGCATTCTGGCTCGCAGAGCGTGCAGTCTATGCACTCATCCGGGTCAATGACCAGAAAATTAGGCCCTTCGCGGAAACAGTCCACTGGGCAGACATCCACACAGTCTGTGTATTTGCATTTGATACAAGATTCAGTCACCACGTATGTCATGGGGGCCGGGCTCCTCACATTTTAGTCAAAGGGTTACGGGGTTACGGCCGGAATCATCCGGCGGGCTGGGCGCCTATTCTAGCCTAAGGCGGGCGTGCTGCCCACAGGGGGCTTGCATGCATCCGAATCGATCAGAATGTTTGGCGAAATCAGGAAAAGTTCGCTATAGTAAAAATCTGGACTTTATCCCGTTAGCTCAACAAAGGAGAATTACGATGGCCGTATTAGTAGGCAAAGCTGCTCCCGATTTCGTGGCCCCCGCAGTCATGGCTGATAATAGTATCAACGAGAATTTTCAACTTTCTCAGTATATTAAAGGGAAATATGCGGTTCTGTTCTTTTACCCGCTCGACTTTACCTTCGTATGTCCGTCTGAAATTCTCGCCTTTAATCATCGCCTGAATGATTTCAAGTCCCGCAATACTGAGGTCATCGCCTGCAGCGTAGACTCCCAGTTTACCCATCTGGCCTGGAAGAACACGCCGGAAGAGAAGGGCGGCATTGGTCACATCAAACTCCCTATGGTGGCGGATCTCTCTAAGAGCATCGCACGCAATTATGACGTTCTGCTCAATGATGAAGTGGCGCTGCGCGGCTCTTTCCTGATCGACCGCGAAGGCGTGGTGCGGCACGAGGTAATCAACGATTTACCCTTGGGCCGCAACATTGACGAAATGCTCCGTATGGTGGACGCATTGCAATTCTCTGAAGAACACGGAGAAGTTTGCCCGGCACAGTGGGAGAAGGGCAAAGCCGGTATGAAGCCAACCAGTGAGGGAGTTGCCGACTTTCTGGCGCATCACGGCAAAGAACTCTGAGCACAGCGCCCATCGTGGGAGCCTGCGTGGGCGATATAGATATATTATATTAATGGCCGGGGCTGACCGATGTCCTGGCCATTTTATGGCGACTTAGTGCAGACTTCGTCCGGCACCTTCTGCCGCTTCCTCCATGACCGCCCTCACCTCATCCGGAAAATCACCCTGAGCCACCTGCTGGCGTCCTTCCTGAAAGAAAAGCGCCGCGTCAGCAGGCAGGTGACGGAGGAGTGCGGCAAAAGCGCTGCGCATTTCTGCAGGATCCTGGGCACGGGTTGCCGTGATGCCCCAGTTCAGCAGCAGAATACGCCAGGGACGGCGCGGGTCGGCGCCATCCAGGTCAGTGGCATAGTCTGCGGATGCGGCTTCTTTCACTTGGCCCATCAATTGGGCCAGGGAGCGCAGTTCGTCGGTCTCAACGCGACTATTGGCCAGAATGGCCAGACCGTTGACGATAGGCTCCAGCGTGTGGATGGCGCCGTGTTGATTACATACCCATGCGGCGATACTGACGGTGACCATTTCCAGGGCGATTTTCGCCTGACGCTCCCCGAGGCGGTCAGCCCAGGTAGCGAGATCCATCAGTAGGCCGATGGTCAGATCGCCGATACGCTCCGGCTCGTCGTCGGGCAATGCGGGGTCCCAGGACGCAACTTCTGTTGCCAGCAGCGTGAAAAGCTGGCGCAGGGCGTCCACAATCATTGGCGGGGTGATCTGCTCTCCGGTGGCAATGCCGCTCTCGGCAAAGGCACTGAGGATGGGGTTGGCGTATTGTTCAAGGCGCTTCTGTGCGCCTGGGATGTCCAGGATAAGAGCCACTGCTGCCTCCGATATGCCCGATGAAGTCGAGCGTGTTATGCTAACATGGAATGGTGTCGGATTCCGCAGCAAGCGGTATCCTCTTTATTCAGGAATCTTCCCTATGTCGCACCAATACCCCGTTTCTCTTATTGATTTGCATATGCACTCGCTGGCCTCCGATGGCACCATGACGCCCACCGATCTGGTGCGGCGGGTGCATGCGGCTGGGGTGCGCGTCATGGCGCTGACTGACCATGACAACACCGCGGGGCTTGAGGAGGCCCGTGTGCAGGCGACGGCACTGGATATTCAGCTGGTCCCGGGCGTTGAAGTCTCCAGCGAATGGAACACCCAAGGCATCCATATTGTCGGCCTTTTTATAGACCCAGAGAATAACATTCTACAGGGCGGTTTGAGTCGGATTATGGCCTTCCGCGATTGGCGCGCCTTAGAAATCGGGCGTCTATTAGAAGATGCCGGTATTTCTGACGCAGAAGCCGGAGCGCGAGCGATGGCGGGTAGCCGCATGGTGGGGCGTAGCCATTTTGCGCGCTGGCTGGTGCGTGAGGGACATTGTGCAGACGCGAACGAGGCCTTTGGCAAATATCTTGGGCGCGGTTGTAAAGCCTACGTGCCCAGCGACTGGATTTCCATGCCCGAAGCGATTGGCTGGATCAACGCGGCAGGTGGATCCGCCGTTCTGGCCCACCCCGGTCGCTACAAGCTCAGCGGCGCCCGGCTGCGTGCTTTGCTCACCGAGTTCCGGGAGGCTGGAGGCATCGGCCTTGAGGTCTGCTCCGGCAGCCAGGCGGCGGGAGATCGCGAGCATCTGGGGTGTCTCGCCAGGCAACTGGGGATGGCGGGTTCGGTCGGTTCCGACTTTCATGGCCCGAATTTTGGTCACGCGGCCATCGGCCATCTGCCACCGCTGCCCGACGGTGTCGAACCGGTCTGGGACCGCGCCGGTATTCATCTTCACTGACTGATCAATCTTGCCGGTTTTTCTGACGCTTATGCGCATTTTCATCGGCGCGGCACTATGGTAGTTTTGCACTCCATCGTGGAGTGCACATTAGGGGAACAGGAGTGCAAAAAGGCCAAGAGCCATCAGGCTATGCTAACTGGGGCATGTTCGTGTTGCTGCTGGTTTACGCTGGCGCCGCATACACCCTCAGCCCATTTGCCGGCCCCCTGCTGATGGGGGCGGTGCTGACCACAGTGGGCTGGCCTTGGCAGTTGCGCCTGGAGCGGGGTTTTCATCTCCCACGCTGGCTGGGCTCGCTTATACACGCCCTGGCGTGGGTCGCGATTATCATTATTCCTGCGGTCATTATCGTTGATTCTGTACTGCCCCAGGTGGCACTACTCATCTTCCGCTGGCAGTCAGGTGGTCCGCTTGTCGAGGTGCCACCCGAGGTGCTGCAGATTCCCTATGTTGGTCACTGGTTGCTCAGCCATTTGCATGGGCTGAACGGTGCTTATCTCTCTGCCCTGCTCAGTGCGCATTCCAGCCTCATCACCAATTCTTTGGGTCAGCTCTGGATATTCACGTTGCATACGTTTTTTGCCGCACTGACCGTGTTTGCACTGGCTCTGCATGGCGAGCGTCTCACGGAGGCATTGTACCTGGGGGCTACACAATTCTGGGGCCGTGATCGTGGCGATCGATATTTGGCCGCCTGCCGGGATGCGGCACGTTCGGTACTGATCGGTCTCATTGGTGTGGGTGTGGTAGAGGGCATGTTTATCGGTATCGCTTACGCTGTAGCGGGACTAAGCATGTGGCCCCTTTGGTTGGTTGCTACCGCATTGATATCGCCAATTCCTTTTGGTGCCACGGCCGTAGTCGGCGCAGCCACCCTCTGGCTCGCTTTTACGGGGCATTGGATCGCTGGTTTGCTCGTTCTCGCCTGGGGGCTTATCGTTATTACCGTGGCGGATCTGGTGGTGCGCCCACTACTCACCGGATCGCAGACGCAGGCTCCCTTCTTTCTGGTGTTCTTTAGTATTCTTGGTGGCGCGGAAGCCTTCGGCTTGATCGGCCTGATTATCGGACCTATTCTGGTGTTGTTGGCGCGCGGGGTATGGCGTGCCTGGGAGCGGCGTATTCGCTTGCAGGAGTAGTTGCGCAGAGCACCGCGGTTGTGGAACTGCGCAGGCTTTCCGCCCATCTAAGCAATGGGTATTATCTTTACGAAATCAGGAGCGCATCATGGACTACTCAATGTTGGATCAACAATATAATCAGTTGCAACAGCAGACCCAGAACAACCTGCAGGCCTTGCAGCAGGTCGCTGGACGGGTGAACGCCATGGCACCGGATAAAATGACCGGGCGCGAGATCAGTATGGAATTGCGCAGCTTGGCCATGAACCTGCAACAACAGCAGCAGAATGTGGGAATGATGCTGCAGCAGATGGCCCAGCGTATCCAGCAGTTGGAAATGCAGACGCAAGGGATGGGGCAGCAGCAGCGCCCCTGGAATGCGCCCATGCAGGGACAGCCGGGTATGGGCAGCGGGTTCCTGGGTAATGTCATGACCGGTTTGGGTCTGGGTGCGGGTTTCGCGGTGGCGGATAATATCGTTGACGATATTTTCGACAGCTTCTGAAGCTATATGATAATTGCGCCTTTTGACGGTTCCTTGCGGGTGGCGTTCAGTTCATGATGTTACCGTTATCGGCGTATCTGGATCTGGAGTCGCGCGTTTTTGTCTGGGCTGCAAGACAGGGATGGCAGTTGCAGCGTACCGGCCCATTGCGGCGGGGTGAATGGCCGTTACCGCGCCTGGAGTTTCTCCGCGAGGGCGTGTTAACGCCCGGCGAGTGGGATGTCGCGCTGGCTGCTGCCAGCCCCCTGTTTGTGGGGTCTGTTTCCGGGCAGCGGGAGGCATGGAGTCAGGAAGGTATCGGGGTAAAATTTTATCAGGCCCCGACCGAGTTCCTGGGCTTCGCACAGATCGCCCATACGGGGCCGGCCGGGTTTGTCGCGGCGTGCCGCAGGCTGCACGGTTGGGACCAGGCCCCGGCGCCTGACGAGGCCACCGCTTTCGCTCACGTCGGCCTGCCTTGTGTGCCGCCCTCCCAGCGCAATTCTGAAGTTTTCACGATGTTGGCGGGAGTGCCGGGTGACTGAAGAATCCCTCTATGGTATCCATGCGGTCAGCGCCGCACTGGATTCGCAAGAATTGCTGGAACTCTGGGTGGCGATTGAGCGAAGGACCGATGAGCGTGTCGCGCCGTTACTGCAAAAGGCCGCAGAACAGCATTTGCCAGTGAATGAATGGCGGAGTACGGCATTGGGCCGACGACTGAATACCGACAAGCACCAGGGCGTGGGCGGCTTGCTGCGCGACTTTCCCGAGCAGGACTTCGAGACGATTCTGGCGCAATTGGCAGGCCGCGGCTTCCTGCTGGTGCTGGATGGTGTGCTTGATCCTCATAATCTCGGTGCCTGTCTGCGCAGTGCGGAAGCGGCGGGGGTCGATGCGGTGATTCTGCCCAAGGATAATGCCTGTCCGGTCAATGCCACCGTACGCAAGGCGTCTGCCGGATCGGCGTCACGTGTTCCGGTCTGTACCGTGACTAATCTGTCGCGAACCCTGTCTGCTTTGCAAGAGTCGGGTTTCTGGCTGGTCGGGATGGCGGGGGAGGGTGCTCAGAGCCTTTATACGCTCGATCTGAAGATGCCGCTGGCGATGGTGATGGGTGGGGAGGGAAAAGGTTTGCGCCGCCTTACCCGCGAGCACTGCGATTATCTGGCGCATATTCCCATGATGGGCGCCATCGAAAGTCTGAATGTGTCCGTCGCCACCGGGATTTGCCTTTTTGAGGCAGCCAGGCAGAGGCGGAGTCTATCCCCCGCCCAGCGTGTCGTCGGGCAGGAAAATTGGTCTGAATCCGCCAGAGGGTCATAAACGCATGCTGGTAGATTCCCACTGTCATCTGGATTTCGACGATTTTGATGTCGATCGGGCTGGCATTCTGGCGCGCGCGCATGCGGCCGGGGTGCAAGAAATGCTGATTGCGGCGGTTGTCGAGGCGCATTGGCCGCGAGTGCGGGCCCTGACTGCCGAGTACCCCGGCGTGTGGGCGGCAGCGGGCGTGCATCCCAATGAACCCGCAGCGGAGACCCCGGAATGGGAGCATCTGCTCGCCGCTCTGGCGGTCGACAAGGTGGTGGCCGTCGGCGAGACCGGCCTCGATTATTTTCGCAGTGAAGGAGATCTGTCCTGGCAACGGGAGCGATTTGCCCGGCATATAGCCGCTTCCAAGGCCACGGGAAAGCCGCTGATCGTCCACACCCGTGCGGCGGCGGCAGACACCATCGCCATGCTGCGCAGTGAAGAGGCGGCGGCAGTCGGTGGTGTCATCCATTGCTTCACTGAAAATTGGGGTTTTGCGAAGGCCGCCATGGATATGGGCTTTTATATATCCTTTTCCGGCATTGTGACTTTCAAGAAGTCCGTTGAATTGCAGTCGGTGGCCAAGAAAATGCCGGCGGATCACCTGCTGGTGGAGACGGATGCGCCCTATCTGGCCCCCGTGCCGCAACGCGGCAAGCGCAACGAGCCGGCTTTTGTCGCTCATGTCGCGGCCTTTCTCGGGGCGTTGCGGGGCGAGACGCTGGAGGGTATCGCCGAGCGGACCACGGCGAATTTCCACGCACTGTTTAAACACGCGGTAGCGATATGAAGATCATATTCCTTGGTACGGGGTCCAGTGCTGGTACACCGGCGATTGCCTGTCATTGTCCGGTTTGTTGCAGCGCTGATCCACGCAACCACCGCCTGCGGGCCAGTATTCTGGTGCAGGATGGGGATACTAATCTGTTGGTGGATACCGGTCCGGACCTGCGTCAGCAGATGTTGCGCGCCGATGTGCAGGTGCTGAGTGCCGTGTTGTATACCCATTTTCATGCTGATCATATCAATGGTGTCGATGACCTGCGTGCCTTCAATTTTGCGCAGAAGATCGTGATCCCTTGCCATGCGGATGAGCGCACGGCGATGGAATTGGAAACCCGGTTTCGCTATTGTTTTCTGCCGCCGGACATCACTTGGGCGAAGCCTTCGCTCTCCATGCATCGGATAGCATCGCCGCAGACCTTTGGTGGGGTTGTGGTGACACCAATACCCGTGCTGCACGGTCAACTGCCTATTCTCGGGTATCGTTTTAATGACGCGGCGTATCTTACTGATCTAAAAATCATCCCGGATAGCAGTCTGATGCTGTTGCAAGGACTGAAAGTCCTGATTCTTGATTGTCTGCATTATGCAGAGCACCCCACCCATCTTAATGTGGAAGAGGCTTTGTACTGGGCGCGGCGCATTGGCGCAGAGCGGACCATTTTTACCCACATGACCCATGATCTTGATTATGCGACGTTGGCTGCGGAGTTGCCGGAAACGGTCATTCCCGCCTATGACGGTATGGTCGTGGGCCTTTGAGCGCATGCTGCTGATGACCGGGTGTATACAAAAAATGTTTGACATCGCTAGCATGAATCCATATATTACGCGGCATCGGGGCCATAGCTCAGCTGGGAGAGCGCTTGAATGGCATTCAAGAGGTCAGCGGTTCGATCCCGCTTGGCTCCACCATATTAAAAGGCGATTCAGCCTTTTTTCTCCTCGACAATCCAAGCGGTCACCATCATTTATTTTCGACAGATGCCGTCTGGATTCTATGTCCGCGCTCGTCATGCGGTTTTTACAAGAAATGCTCATGAGGCCCTTTTTTGCACAATGAACGGCTTTTCCCCTACGGCCATGCCCGTGATGCGGATTGGCGTACGGCTTTGTCCTCCACTTTGGAGATGGCGGGTCCGCGGGTGCGGGGTGGTACGCTGGGATTCCTCTACGTCAGCGATAGCTTCGAGTCTGATCTGCCGGAAATTCTGAGCGTCCTGCGAGAAGAAACCGGTGTGCCGCATTGGACGGGCTGTGTGGGGATTGGCATCTGCGCGACCGCTCAGGAATACCTGAATGAACCGGCACTGGCCTTGATGGTGGCCGATTTCCCGGAGACGGCGTTCCACCTGTTTGCAGGGCTGGAGCCTTACCAAGCCGGCAAGGAGCTGACAATGGGGGAGGCGGATCATCCGTCGTATTTCGCCATCGTCCACGGTGACTCCCAGACACCGGATTTGCCTGATCTGGTTCGTGATTTTGCCGGAAAGATGAGTAGCGGTTTCATCACCGGGGGGATCAGCAGCAGTCGTGCCAACGGTGCGCAACTTGCCGATAAGGTCGTGCATGGTGGATTGAGTGGAGTGACGTTTAGCGCGAAGATCGCCATCGTTACCCGCCTGACTCAAGGCTGTAGCCCCATCGGTCCAATCCATCAAATCGCCGAAGCCAAGAGCAACGTGATTGCCCGCCTGGATGACCGTCCGGCGCTGGACGTGTTTTATGAAGAGATCGGTGACATCCTCTCCCGGGATTTGCATCGGGCGGCGGGGTTTATTTTTGTGGCGTTGCCGGTCAAAAACGATGATCGTGGTGACTATGTGGTGCGTAATCTGCTTGGTATTGATATAGATCGCAAGCTGCTGGCAATCGGGGAATATGTAGAGACCGGTCAGTCCCTGATGTTCTGCAAGCGGGACGGCAGCACGGCGCGCGAGGATCTGGAGCGGATGCTCACAGAAATTACCCGTCTGGTGGGGGGGAGAGGGATTCGCGGTGGCCTCTATTTCTCTTGTCTTGGGCGCGGTGGGGGTCTGTTCGGACCCGATTCTATGGAATTGCGGATCATCCAGGAGCGCCTGGGCGACTTCCCTCTGGTCGGATTTTTTGCCAATGGCGAAATTTCACATGATAAAATATATGGTTATACGGGGGTACTTACCTTGTTTCTGGATGCGCCAGTCTCCTGAGTCGTTAGCCGATCTACGGGCATGGTGAGGCGCTGTCGGCTTTGCGATCGCTCACTGATTTTGATGGTTGCCGGTGAGGCCGGACAGGAGTTTTTGCTCCAAGGCGTTGGCCTGCTCCGCAGTGGATTGGCAAAGCGCGCTGGCAGGATCGCGCGCGCACTTTAACTCGTCAGCCAACATCGCGGTGCCGTTTTTTTGCAATTGAGCTTGGCTGTTGCGGCTCTGCGCGGTGCTGGCCATCCACGAAACTCCATAACCGAGTGTCGAAGAGAGTATGGTCGCCATCAGAAGCACCAGTACCGTGCGGGTAAAACCGCGCTCCAGTCCCTGCCCATCCAGATAACGCTTGCCATACCAAGCAAACGCCGGATAACTGACAATGCCTGCCACCAGCCCCCACATTGATGACTATCCCTCTTTGGCGACGTCCAGGGGTAGGGTATAAGGAAGCTTCCCCAAGCTCAAAGGGGTACCATCCGGCGTCCCAGCCACCAGGGTTTCCCCGGTGTTAGCGGCGCGTAAAACCGCCAGCGCGGCAAAGCCATCTTGAGGATCCGGTGCCGTATTAATAACGACGCCAATACTTTGCTCCCCCATGTTGGCACTGAAAATTTCTTCACCTGCTCGCAGTGGCGCCCGGGCCGAGATCCGGTAGGTCTGGTTCTTGAGTTTGCCGAGATAGTGGGAACGCGCGACAATCTCTTGCCCCGGATAGCAGCCCTTCTTGAAATTGATGCCGCCCAATACCTCCAGATTCAGTTCCTGGGGAATAACTTTTTCTGTGGT
Source organism: Acidithiobacillus ferriphilus (assembly GCF_028215975.1). Classification (NCBI taxonomy): domain Bacteria; kingdom Pseudomonadati; phylum Pseudomonadota; class Acidithiobacillia; order Acidithiobacillales; family Acidithiobacillaceae; genus Acidithiobacillus; species Acidithiobacillus ferriphilus. The sequence goes on along the minus strand of NZ_CP116458.1, from coordinate 1,420,996 downwards.
GGCGCTGCTGATCATGCCGACGCCGGCATGGATGGCCTGCAGTCGCCAATCTTCCGCTGATCCGGCCCGCGCACCAGCCGCTGTCAGCCCTGCGCTGAGTGCTTCCGCACGGGATGCGGGCAAAATGATCAGAAAGGCTTCCGCATTCACCCAGGGCAGACGGGTGATGATCCTGTCGTTGTGGACCAACCCGCTGTTGCCGGTTTCCGGCGCCACAAGCCCGAGGGCATGGCCAAGCAGATCACCGGCACCTCTACCCGAGACAGCGAATAACGCGAATTCTGGTTCCCCCCGCTCAATCTCCAGCTTGGCCATCATCCGGAACTTACGCAGCCGCTCGATGACTATGTCGGCCATATCGGCGGCCAGACTCAGCCAAAAGCCGTCGCCGTCGCGCTGCACGTAAAAATTGGCGATCATGCGCCCTTTAGCCGTACTGTAGCTGCTCCACTGGCCGTGACCACTGGCCAGGGCATGCAGATCGTTAGAGAATTGCCCTTGTAAAAACTTTTCGGCATCCACGCCGTGGGCATGAATCAGGCCCAGTTCCGTACGCAGGGGGGTAAAGGTAATGACGGCTGAAGGCATACGATCGGACTCCCGGTTGCTGAAACAGCATGGCCCCAATCATACCCCTATGGATGACAGCGACAAAGTCCTACCGATTCTTTCCTTTGGCGGTGCCCGACGGCAGCGCTGGCTACAGAATCTTCCCTGTGCACTGGCTTTGCTCTGCGCAGGTTTTACGATGGGCCACGATTGGCGCTGGGGTTTGGCGCTGCTCGCCGTGGTGTTGGCATGGGCCGTCTGGCACTGCCTTCTGCGTCAACGTGTCGACCAGGCCGTGCCGGAGGCGATCTTGCTCGGTATAGAGAGCGATCTGCGCGTAAAAATGGAGGATGGTAGCGTGGTGTCTGTTCAGCATCGCGCCCGCCCATTTTTGCACCCGCGCCTGGGAATGATCCTCCTACAGGATGACGATGGTCGCCGCCTCGTGTTGATCGCCTTTTTCACGGCAGGTGATGATCTGTGGCGGCGTTGGCGGCTCAGATTGCGCCAGGAATGGGACGCAGTATCGGACCCTGCTGATCCCGTTGACTGATGCTATCCGCTGCCACACTCCGAAGTTGTGGGTGGTCACTGTTGAAATGACAGCCACGGGATTCTTCGCGTAACAGCGCGGAACGGGTGAGAATTTCCGCGCACTGGCGCAGATTGCGCAGTTCCTGATAGGGCCGCGGCCCGTACAGGTTATCGCCAATGCGCGCGGCCAATTCATGCCAGAGTGCGCTGGCGGACCGCAGGCTTTCATCGTTGCGGATAATACCGGCTGCTTGCCACATGCCTGCCTGCAATGTCTGCCGCAAGGCTGCGATGTCTATTTCTGGTGTGGCCGTTGCTGATTGCTCCGTCAAATGTCCGGGTATTTGACGTGGGCAATCGGGCAGGTGCGACTGTCCTTCCAGGTCAGCGACGATCGCTGCCGCACCCACCACACATTCCAGTAATGAATTGCTGGCGAGACGATTGGCTCCGTGCAGTCCGGTGGAGCTGACCTCACCCACCGCATAGAGTCCTGGGATAGTGCTGCGTCCCGCCGCGTCTACGACCACACCGCCGCAGGTATAGTGGGCGGCAGGGACTACCGGGATCGGTTCCCGCGTCAGATCATAGCCTTGTGCCCGACAGTACGCGGAAATCGCTGGGAAATGCTGCTGCACCAGAGTGCTGGGCTGTGCGCTGATGTCCAGAGTGACATAGGCGAGGTGACGCTGTCTCATCTCGGTATCAATCGCACGCGCGACAATATCCCGCGGTGCCAGCTCGGCACGGGGGTCATAATGCTCCAGAAAGGCACTGCCGTCCGGCAGGCGCAAAAGCGCTCCCTCACCGCGTAAGGCCTCAGAAAGCAAAAAAGGCGCACTACCTGGTCGGTAGAGCGTAGTGGGGTGAAACTGGACAAACTCCAGGTTGGCGATTTCCGCGCCCGCCCGATAGGCGAGTGCGATGCCGTCCCCAGTGGCCACCAGCGGATTACTGGTGTGCAGATACAACTGACCGGCACCGCCACTGGCGAGAATCACCGCCCGTGCCGACCACAACTCCGAACGGTCGCTCCCGGGAGCGAGTACCCAGGCGCCCGCGCAACGACCTTCGCTGAGCCAAAGATCGCTGGCGTAGTGTTCTTCAGCTATCTGTACGGCAGGCTCGGCCATAGCTCTTCGCAGTAGGGTGCTCTCGATGGCGTGGCCGGTGGTATCGGCGCTGTGTAGTACTCGGCGCGCCTGGTGTCCACCCTCACGGGTGAGATGCCAGTTTCCGTCCGGTTGGCGATCAAAAGGCACTCCCCAGTCAATTAATTGATGCGCCGCCTCCGTGCCGTGGCCAATGATTTGCCGGACTGCCTCCGGGTGACATAGTCCGGCACCGGCTCCCAGCGTATCCTCGATGTGTAGGGCAATGCTGTCGTGGTCCATATCCATGACCGCGGCGATGCCGCCCTGCGCCCAGTCGCTGGCGGAATCATTCGCCCGTCCTTTGCTCACAATGCCTACTTGCCCGAGGCGGCTAAGCCCCAGGGCGGCGCTGAGTCCGGCGGCGCCGGAACCGATAATGAGAAAGTCGAAAAAAGGCATTTGCTGTCCTGGGAGAGGGGGTTGGGCGTCAGCGTTGCGTGAATTGGGAGGGGTCATGATACGATGACAGCCTGATAAGGTGAAGAACGGCACCTAAAGAACAAAGGGAAGGAAAAGGCCGAATGGGTAAGATTATGGGACGCAGCACGGCGGGTGGTCAGGAGCATGGCGCACCTAGTGACCTGCTCCTCGTCCAGCGCGTGCAAAAGGGAGAGAAGGGGGCATTTGATCTCCTCGTACGCAAATACCAGCACAAGGTGATTTCCCTGGTCGGACGTTTCGTGCGCACGCCCGAGGAGGCTGAAGATGTGGCCCAGGAAGCTTTTGTCAAAGCCTATCGTGCGCTCGCCAATTTCCGTGGCGATAGCGCTTTCTATACCTGGTTGTACCGCATTGCCGTCAATACGGCAAAAAATCACCTCGTAGCCCAGGGCCGCCAGGTTTCTATTGTGGATGCAGAAACAGAAGATGCGGAACAATTTGCCAGTGCCGATGGACTAAGAGAATATGATACCCCGGAAGGGTTGCTGCTTAGTAAGGAATTGGCAGAACATATCGATACGGCATTGGCAGCGTTGCCGGAGGATTTGCGCACGGCGGTGACCTTGCGGGAATTTGAAGGCTTGAGTTACGACGAAATCGCTCAGGTCATGGAGTGCCCGGTGGGGACGGTAAGGTCCCGAATTTTTCGAGCGCGTGAATCAATTGCCAAGGTTTTGGCCCCGTTGTTAGAGCAGGAAAAATCATGAACGATGAAACGCAAAAAGAACTGATGGCGTTCATGGAGGGCGAGCTGACAGGTCTGCGCGCCAACCGCTTGGCCACGCGTTTGCAAAGTGAGCGCGGATTACGAGAGGCTTGGGAGTCTCAGTACCGCGTCTCTTTTCTTCTGCAAAATGACCGGAATGGGGTCCAATTAGCGTCGGCCGACTTCGCAGACCGGGTTGCCTGGGCGATTATGAGCGAGCCCAGTATCCTGGCCCCGCAAACCGGGCGACGGCGGGGTATTTCCTGGAGCTTCTGGATGAAAGCGGGTTCCGTTGCTGCAGTGTTGGTGGTGTCGGTGACTTTGGTGGGCGTCTTTCCGAACAATATCGCATCAGATCAATCGGTTGCCAGAGACGGATCCGGTCATTACGCTACGACAGCCATGCTGAGAGGCTTTTCGTCCCGCAGTGATGAATTTCATTTACGTCCCGTAGCAGGCTTCACGCCGCGGGGCTCTGGTGCAGATGTACTTATCCAGAGAGATATACAACGGCTCTGGGTGCCTGGCGGTGGTAATTACCTAGCCCCTTCACAAATTTTTACCGCCTATGACTCAGGTCAGGCCGGTCTGGAGAGCGCGGGCTATACGCCTGCAGCGGGTATCAGCGCAGCTTCCATGGCTTTTCCTGCAGGTAATCCCTAGAATCAGCGTCAGTTACAATACACGTCAGTGCGCATAGTCGAGAGGGGGGCCGTGCCTGTTGCTAAGTACAGCAGATACCGAGATGATAGACACGGTAATAAATTGGATGGTTGGGAGGGGGTTTCTTGAAAAATCGTGTGCTGGGTAGACAGCGCCTTGCGGTGGCGCTTTGTGTAGGTTTTGGCCTGAGCGTAGGGATGGTGGCGCCTGCTTGGGCGGATGCTGCCGGTACCAGTGGTCAGGCATTGGTGGGCTTGCCTGATTTTACGCCCATCGTCAAACAGTATGGACCTGCTGTGGTGAACATCAGCACGACGGAGACCAAGGTGGCGCGCAACACGGGTTCGCCATTCCCACCAAACTCTCCCTTGAATCAGTTTTTTGCTCCCTTCTTTGGTGCGCCGGGGCAGCCGGGTGGCCTTCAGGGAAGGCCCGGAGCCGGTCAGAAATATCAAGTGCAGTCTCTGGGCTCTGGATTTGTCGTCAGTTCCGATGGTTATGTTGTGACGGCGGCGCACGTGGTGAAGGGTGCCCAGAAGATCATCGTCAGTCTCACCAATCATCATCAATACACCGCCCACTTGGTGGGGTTATCGACGCGCATGGACGTTGCTTTGCTTAAAATTGATGCGAAGAATCTGCCAACGGTACAAATTGGTGACTCCGGCAAGTTGGAGGTCGGGCAATGGGTACTGGCGGTAGGATCGCCCTTTGGCTTTGAGAACAGCGTGACCCAGGGTGTGGTCAGCGCGACCTCGCGGCCTTTGCCGGATGACCCCTATATCCCGTTTATTCAAACGGACGTGCCGATAAACCCCGGCAACTCCGGTGGCCCGCTTTTCAACATGCGTGGTCAGGTGGTCGGTATCAACGACCAAATTTATACCAGCAGTGGCGGCTACATGGGCTTGTCCTTCTCTATCCCCATTAATGTCGCTATGGATGCCGTCAAGCAGTTAAAGTTACATCAGAAAGTGCATTTTGGCTGGCTCGGAGTCATGATTCAGGACGTCAGCATGGATCTCGCCAGGTCTTTCCACATGAAAGAGCCGGTAGGTGCACTGGTGTCACAGGTGGTACCAGATGGTCCGGCCGCCAAGGCGGGGCTGCGTCCAGGGGATGTCATTGTTTCCTTTGATGGCCAATCCATCTATAACTCAGGTCAGTTGCCGCCGCTGGTGGGTGCATTGCCGGCCGGCTTCAAGGCGAAATTGGGTGTCATCCGTGATGGTAAACCCATGGTCCTCAATATCGTGGTAGAGAGTCTGCCCGGTAATCTGGAGAACGCGGCCGAATCCACCGCGCCCGGCAGACCGGCGCAGAAGGGCGAAGTCAAACGACTGAACGTGCAGGTGGGGCCGCTGACAGCGGAAGCACGTAAGCAACTGAATGTGAATACCGGCGTTCTCGTCCTCGGTGTTGGTGTGGGTCCGGCAGCGGAAGCCGGCATTCGTCCCGGTGATGTGATTTTGCAGGTGGCACAACAGCGGATTACCAATGCCGCCGATTTGCAGAAGCTGGTGGCGGTGTTGCCGGCAGGCCAGCCGATACCGGTGCTGGTGCGGCGCGGTGAGGGGAGTTTTTATCTGGTACTTTCGCTGCCGCATTGATGCAGGCAGTAGCTGCGAGGGGCTGGGTGTTTGTGCACCAGCCCTTTTTGTTATGGTGCCCGGCGCGGCGGTACTGCCCGCCGGACGCCCACGGATTGACAGGTCATATGACTGCACAGCAACATATTCGTAATTTTTCTATTATCGCCCACGTGGATCACGGCAAATCCACGCTCGCGGATCAGTTTATTCGTCTTTGCGGGGCGCTGACCGAGCGGGAAATGTCCAGTCAGGTGCTGGATACCATGGACATCGAACGGGAACGCGGAATCACTATCAAGGCACAGAGTGTACGCTTGCAGTTCCGCGCCGCAGATGGGCAGGAGTACCAATTTAATCTCATTGATACGCCGGGCCATGTGGATTTTTCTTACGAGGTCAGCCGTTCGCTGGCCGCCTGTGAAGGGGCACTGTTGGTCGTGGACGCTTCGCAGGGTGTGGAAGCGCAAAGTGTGGCTAATTGTTATACGGCGCTCGAACATGATCTGGAGATTCTACCTATCCTGAACAAGATTGATTTGCCAGCTGCCGATCCGGAGCGGGTGCGCAAGGAGATCGAAGAAATTGTCGGGCTGCCTGCTGACGATGCCGTGGAGGCCAGTGCCAAGGAGGGCGTCGGTATTCGGGAGATTTTGGAGCGGGTGGTGGAGCGTATCCCGCCGCCCCAAGGCGAGCCGGGTGCGCCGCTACAGGCCCTTATCATCGATTCTTGGTTCGATAATTACCTGGGGACCGTGGTTCTGGTGCGGGTGATGAATGGTTCGCTCCGTCCGGGCCAGCGTATCCTGACGATGGTGGGGCAGAAATCTTATGTGGTTGAAAAGGTCGGTGTTTTCACCCCAAAATCCCTGACTGTTCCGGTGCTGGAGACCGGTGCGGTGGGCTTTGTCATCGCGGGCGTGCGGACCATTGAAGGCGCCCGGGTGGGGGATACGCTGACGGAGCAGGACCGCCCCGCAAGTGCGCCGCTGCCGGGTTTTCGCGAGGTGCAGCCACAGGTGTTCACCGGGCTTTATCCCGTGGACTCGGCGGACTATGAAAATTTTCGCGAGGCGCTGCAGAAATTGCGGCTGAATGATGCGGCATTGCAGTTTGAGCCGGAGACTTCACAAGCCCTGGGCTTTGGTTTCCGTTGCGGATTTTTGGGGCTGTTGCACATGGAAATCGTGCAGGAGCGCTTGGAGCGGGAGTATCAGTTGGAGTTGATCAGCACCGCGCCGACCGTCATCTATCAGGTGATTACCACGGACGGGCAGGTACTGAAGATCTCTAATCCTGCCGATTTGCCGCCCATACAGCAGATTGCGGACATTCAAGAGCCGGTAATTACGGCAAATATTTTGGTGCCGGAAGCTTATCTCGGACCAGTGATCGCGCTCTGCGAAGAGCGGCGCGGGCGGCAGAAAAATATGCAGTTTACGGGTGGGCAGGTTATGCTGCGTTATGAACTGCCCCACAATGAGGTGGTTTTGGATTTTTTTGACCGCCTCAAATCGGTGAGTCGCGGCTATGCCTCCATGGATTATGAATTCGCGCGCTTTGAAAGCGGACCACTGGTGAAAATGGACATTTTGATCAACGGCGAAAAGCTGGATGCGTTGTCCTGGATTGTCCATCGCGATGTGTCCGAGCGGCGAGGTCGGGAATTGGTAACCAGATTGCGTGATCTGATCCCCCGACAGATGTTTGAGGTGGCAATACAAGCAGCAATCGGCGCTCGGGTGATCGCCCGGGAGTCGGTCAAAGCCATGCGCAAGAATGTGTTGGCCAAGTGTTATGGCGGTGACATTTCCCGTAAACGTAAATTGCTGGAGAAACAAAAGGAGGGTAAAAAACGCATGAAGCAGATTGGTCATGTGGAGATTCCTCAAGAAGCTTTTCTGGCAATACTGAAAACTGACAAAAGATAAAACGCGCTCCGTGAGCTGAATGCGGAAGCTGATTGTGGTAAGGCGCAGAGTGAAGGATAGGTGCTGAATGGATTTTACCCTTGGGTTGTTTCTGGCGGTTGTGCTTTCCGGCCTGATCTGGCTGGTGGATCTCTTGTTTTTGCGAAAGAATCGACCTGCGGAAGCCAGAGAGTCCATAGTTGTCGAGTATGCTCGGAGTTTTTTTCCAGTATTGCTTATTGTTTTCCTGATCCGTGCCTTTCTATTTGAGCCTTTTCAGATACCCTCCGGATCCATGATCCCAACTTTGCGGGTGGGGGACTTTGTGTTGGTCAACAAATTCCAGTGGGGATTGCGGCTACCCTTGATTCATACTCCCATTACCCAGGGCAGCCCGGTAGAGGCGGGTGATGTTATGGTGTTTCGGTATCCCAAGAATCCACATGTCGACTACATCAAGCGGGTTATCGGCCTGCCGGGCGACACGATCGAGGTGAAGGGAAATGCCCTCTATATCAACAATAAACTGGTGCCGCAAAAGTTTATCCGAACCTTTGATTATCGGCCGGAAGGGAAGGGTGCCGAAGGCATGGTGATTCCCACCAAAGAATATGAGCAGGAACTTGGGGGCCACAAGTTCCATATTATCGAATTTGACACACCGGAAGCCCAGATGAATTTTGGCCCTTACAAGGTGCCGCCCCATTCCTATTTCATGATGGGCGATGACCGTGATAATAGTAATGACAGCCGTTTCTGGGGTGTGGTGCCAGAGCGTAATATCGTCGGAAAGGCGATGTTCGTGTGGTTCTCCTGGAATGCCGAGGACTGGGCCATCCGCTGGAAGCAGATTGGTCGTTCTCTGGACGGGGTCTCCTGAGGGTGAGGGTTGCACTTGCAAAATCCTGATTCAGGACTAAATGGATGGATCCATCGGCCTCCGGAGGGTTCGGAATGCGCAAATCGATTGTAGACGACCAGTTCATGAAGAAAATCTTTGGCCAGCGTGTTCAAGGTGCACGATCCGTAACACCACAGCATTCCGGGGAGGCAGGTATCTCACTCATCGGCGTGATTTTCTGGCTGTTGATCTTGGTACTTACTGTTGCCTTTGTAGTGAAGGTGATGCCGCTCTACTACGATTACTGGTCCTTGAAAAATATCGTCAGTCATCAGGCGCGGCAGTCTGGGCCGGGGGTGTCCTCATCACAAATTCGCCATGACCTGAATGATCGTCTGAGGGTGGCCATGATCAATATCCCGCAGAAAGACATTCGGATCGAGAGAAATGGTACGGGCCAGACGTTGATCACCGTCAGTTATGACAAGATTGTGCCCTTGATAGCCAATATCAGTCTGCTACTGCATTTTAAAGCCATAGGGCATTAAAAAAGGCTTTTCCGTGTATGATATAGTTGTTCTTTCTTCACATGTTTGGATTGCTGAGTCTGCGTTTATGGGTGTCTTAGAAGGGCTGCAAAAATCGGTCGGCTATCATTTTCGTGAGCAGTCCTTGCTATCGCAAGCGCTGACACATCGGAGTGCTGGTGCCCAGCACAATGAACGGCTGGAATTTCTGGGTGATGCCGCGTTGAACTTCGTGGTGGCGGCGAAGCTTTATGCCCGCTTTCCCAAGGTGAGCGAAGGAGACCTGTCGCGGATGCGGGCGCGGCTGGTTCGTGAGGAAACCCTGGCGGATATAGCCGGAAAGATTGCCCTGGCCGATTTTCTGATCCTTGGATCCGGAGAAATACGTAGTGGTGGCGCGCGGCGCGACTCCATTCGGGCTGACGCCCTGGAGGCGGTAATTGGCGCGGCCTTTCTTGATGGCGGTTTTTCGGCGGCAGAAGGTATTGTCGCGCAACTGGTTGAACCCCTGATGACCGATCATCTGAGCGATGAAGAGTTGCGTGATCCCAAAACGCGCCTACAGGAATTCTTGCAGGGGCAGGGACGTCCTCTTCCCATATATGCTTTGGTGGCAGAAAAAGGGCAGGCCCATGAACGACGTTTTGTGGCGCGTTGTAATGTGCCGGGCGCCGAGGCTACCGAAGCTGAGGATGGCAGTCGACGGAAAGCGGAACAACAGGCCGCAGCGCTGATGTTGGCGCAACTACAGGTGGCCGCGCGTGAATGATGTTACGGATGTCGTTCCTGACGAAGGATATCGCAGTGGGTATGTGGCGCTGCTCGGGCGCCCTAACGTCGGTAAATCTACCCTGCTGAACCATCTGGTTGGGCAAAAAATCAGTATCACCGCACCGCGTCCGCAGACAACGCGTGACCAGATTCTTGGAATACTGACTCGCCCCGACGGACAACTATTGTTTCTGGATACACCGGGCGTGCATAGTGGTTATCGCAGTCTGAACCGGCATCTGCTGCGGGCTACCAGGGGGGCGTTGGAGTCTGCGGATCTGGGCGTGCTGGTGGTAGAAGCGCTGCTCTGGACCCATGATGATGCGGAGGCCTTGCGCTGGTTACAGCGGGCCGGCATTCCGCTGGTGGTCGTGGTGAACAAAGTGGATCGGGTGACGGCCAAGGAGCGTCTGTTTCCTTATTTGCAGACGTTGGCGGAGCGTGGAGAATTCGCGGCGGTCATACCGCTGTCGGCGCGCAAGGCGGCTGATGTGGAGCGTCTGGCCGATGTGTTGGTGCCCCTGTTACCGCCGGCACCGGCGTCTTTCCCGGAGGATCAGGTCACCGATCGCAACCTGCGGTTTATGGCGGCAGAAATCATCCGCGAGCAAATCTTCCGGCAACTGGGCGCCGAACTGCCCTACGATACAGCGGTTGCCATTGAAAGCTATCAGGTGGAATACGGTCAGCAGCGCATCGAGGCGACTATTTATTGTCGACGGCCGGGGCAGAAGGCCATTATTTTAGGTGACGGTGGCAGCCGGTTGCGGGTGATTGGCAGCCGGGCGCGGGAGACGCTGCAGCAGTTGACCGAAGAGCGGGTCTGGCTGGGCTTGTGGGTCAAGCAAAAGGAACAGTGGTCGGAAGACCGCAATATCCTGCGCGAGCTGGGGTATGACGACTGAGGCCGGTGATCGCGCCTGGGTCTTGCATCGCTACCCTTACGGGGATACCAGTCTGGTAGTCGAACTGTTTACGCAGACACAGGGTCGGCTGGGGGTCTTGGCCAAAGGTGCCCGGCGCGCCCGCTCTCCGCTGGCGCGGATTGAGGCGGGGCGCCCCTTATGGGTGCGTTGGCTGGGGCGGGGTGAATTACCGGTGCTGGCGCAGGCGGAAGAGCTTGGGCCAGCGCTGCCACTCGATAGCTTGCAAAGCCTCAGCCTTTTTTACATCAACGAGTTGCTGTTAAGACTCACCCAGCGCGGGGATCCCTTTCCTGCGCTCTTTCTGGTGTATGAAGAAACGATCAGGGTATTACGCGGTGAACCCGGTGGGGGTTGGTATTTGCGGCGCTTCGAGCGGCGCCTGCTGGAAAACCTGGGCTGGGCACCCGACCTGGGGCGTTGCGCGAAGTGTGGCCGATCTCTTGATCCTACGCTTTCAGAGCACTGGTTTTACCAGGCAGAACGTGGGGTGCTTTGTCCGGCACATGCGCCCGATGCCACGGTAGTGACCTTGGAGGCGGCCGCTTTGGCTTGGTTGCAGGGGGCGATGCAGACACGAATTGTGGGGGGCTGGGGTCCCTCTTTGCGGCACTGCCTGGAACAGGAGTTACAAGTCCATCTGGGTGGGCGCCCGCTGGAGAGCCGCCGCCTCCTTGCGGCGTACTTGCGCAGAACACGGCTCACGTCGACGACATGAAGAGAGGAACACAGCGAATGATTGCTTTGGGGGTAAATATAGACCACGTGGCCACCTTGCGGCAGGCGCGTGGTACCCGTTATCCAGATCCGGTGGAGGCGGCTTTTGTCGCGGAACGTGCCGGAGCGGACGCCATTACCACGCACCTGCGTGAGGATCGTCGGCATATTCTGGAACGAGATGTGGAAATTCTCAGTCAGACACTGCGTACCCGTCTTAACCTGGAAATGGCGGTAGAAGAAGGTGTTCTGCGCGTGGCAGAGCGCCTGGCCCCCAGTGATTGTTGTCTGGTGCCGGAACGCCGGGCGGAGCTGACCACCGAAGGTGGGCTGGACGTTGCCGGACAGTTGCCGCGTATCAAAGAGGCCTGTCAGCGTCTGGCCGCTGCCAAGATCAGGGTATCGTTGTTCATTGACCCCGATCCCTTTCAGCTAGAGGCGGCGATGGAAACTGGAGCGCCCGCGGTCGAACTGCATACGGGCCGCTATGCCAATGCCGCCGATGCGGCGGCCCGTGCAGAAGAGCTAGGCCTGATCATCAGTGCGGTAAGCTTTGCCGATAGCCTCGGTCTACAGGTGAATGCTGGACATGGTCTGGATTACCATAATGTGCAGGCTATAGCAGCGATTCCCAATGTCCGGGAATTGAATATTGGCCATGCTATTATCGCCCACGCACTGTTTGTCGGTATGGCGGTGGCGGTGGCGGATATGAAACGGCTTATGCTTGAGGCGCGGGGATGATTGTGGGTATGGGGACCGATATTGTCGCTGTAGAGCGGATGGCCCGTCTCCATTCCCGCTTCGGGGGACGTTTGGCCGAGCGTCTGCTGGGACCTTTGGAGGCCGCGGAAATGCCGAGGGAGGCTGCCGCCGGCGCCGCTTTTCTGGCGCGGCGCTTCGCGGCTAAGGAAGCGACGTTTAAAGCCTTGGGCAGCGGTATGAGTGATGGAATGCGCTGGATGGATGTGCAGGTGGGCCACGACCCGGCCGGGCGTCCGCAACTGGTCCTGGGTGGCCGCGCGCAGCAGCTCTTACGGGGGCTTGGCGATGGCGTGCGCAGTTGGCTGTCCATCAGCGATGAACGCCGCTATGCCCTGGCGGTCGTGGTGCTGGAACAAAGGGAGCGGTAGGCGATGAAAGTGACGGTGGTGGGGACCGGATATGTGGGGCTGGTCACAGGTGCCTGTCTGGCGCAGGTGGGTAACCAGGTGCTGTGTGTGGATGTGGATGCCGATAAGGTCGCGCGACTGCGGACCGGTGAGGTGCCCATCCACGAGCCTGATTTGCCCGCCATCGTGCAGGAAGGTATCGCCAGCGGGCGCTTGTGCTTCACTACAGATATCGCTGAGGGCGTGACCCATGGGGATTTTCTCTTCATTGCCGTGGGGACACCGCCCGATGAAGACGGTTCTGCTGATTTGCGGCATGTGCTGGCAGTGGCTGGCGATATCGGCAAATGTTTGCAACGTCCGGCCGTCATTATCAATAAATCCACAGTGCCGGTAGGCACGGCGCAAAAAGTGCGCACCCGGATTGCCGCTGTTTTGCAGGAGCGAGCGGCGGATACTGCTTTTGATGTAGTCGCCAATCCCGAGTTCCTGAAAGAAGGCGCCGCCGTGGCAGATTTTATGAAGCCGGACCGGATTATCGTCGGCACGGATAACGGGGCGGTAGCGGAGCGGATGCGCGCCCTCTATGCGCCCTTCAACCGCAATCATGATCGCCTGATCGTCATGGACCCGGCATCAGCGGAACTCACTAAATATGCGGCCAATCTCATGCTCGCCACTAGGATTTCGCTGATGAATGAACTGGCGGGTTTGGCGGAGCGGATGGGGGCGGATATCGAGCAGGTACGGCGCGGCATCGGCGCCGATCCCCGCATTGGCCACGCCTTCATATATCCGGGTTGCGGCTATGGCGGATCTTGCTTCCCGAAGGATGTGCGGGCACTGGAGTATGGTGCACGGCAACATGGCTTTGATGTGCCCCTCTTGGCCGCGGTGGAGAAGGTGAATAATCGTCAGAAGCAGCTCCTGGAGCAGAAAGTGGTGAGGGCTTTGGGCGAGGATCTTACGGGCAAGACCATTGCCGTTTGGGGCCTGGCTTTCAAACCCAATACCGATGACATGCGCGAGGCTCCCAGCCGGGTGCTCATGGAAGCATTGTGGCGACGTGGTGCGTATGTGCAGGCTTTTGATCCGGTGGCCATGGATGAGGCACGGCGACTTTATGGTGAGCAGTGCGCGTTGCAGCTTTGTCTGGACCCCTATGCGGCCTGTGAAGGCGCGGATGCACTGGTGATCTGTACCGAGTGGCAGCAATTCCGCAGCCCCGATTTTGCACGGATGCGCAGCCTCCTCCGCCAGCCTTTCATCGTCGACGGGCGCAATATTTACGATCCGGCGTCTGTGCGCGCCGAAGGTTTTATTTACCATGCCATCGGACGCCCCTGATATGGCCGGGGATTTGCACAGTCTGGCGCAGGCGCAGGTGGCTATTGTCGGCGATGTGATGCTTGATCGTTACTGGTTTGGCAAAGTCGAACGTATATCCCCGGAAGCGCCGGTGCCGGTGGTGCAGGTGCGGCGGGAAGAGGAGCGTCCCGGCGGTGCCGCCAACGTCGCCCTGAATGTGCTGGCCTTGGGTGCGCATGCGCTTTTGCTGGCCCCGGTCGGAGATGACGGAGCGGGTGAGCGTTTGGGTATGCTGCTGACGGAAGCCGGGGTCAAGACAGTGCTGATCCCTGATAAGGCCTGTCCAACGACGGTGAAGTTGCGCGTCATCGGTCACCAGCAGCAGCTCCTGCGCATGGATTTTGAGGCGCAGCCCAGCCAGGCCCACAGCGAGGCATTGCGTCAGCAGGCGCCGGTCTTGTTGAACAATGTCAAGGCACTGCTGCTGTCCGATTACGGCAAGGGCGCCTTGCGGGAAGTGGAATATCTGGTGGCATTGGGGCGCAGTCTAGGTATTCCAGTGCTGATCGATCCCAAGGGCAGGGATTATCGCCCTTACCAGGGTGCGACCATTATTACTCCCAATCTCAGCGAGTTTCAGGCAGTGGCGGGCACCTGGGCGAGTGAGGCGCAGTTCCGCGTACTGGGCGAGCAGTGGCGGGAATCTCTGCAACTGGAGGCGCTGCTGGTAACGCGCGGCGAAGAAGGGATGACCCTTTTTATGGAGGATAGCATCTATCACCATCCGGCTCAGGCCCGGGAAGTCTTTGATGTGACCGGTGCCGGAGACACGGTCATCGCAACCCTGGCGACGGCCCTCGCGGCGGGCTGGGCGATGGATCGTGCAGTGGAACTGGCCAACCGCGCAGCAGGTATCGTCGTCGGCAAGCTGGGGGCGGCAGTCGTGACGGTGGAAGAGTTGGCCGCGATGGAATCCATGCGTGAAGATTGAGATGGTGACGACTCTGCCCCGGCTGCCCGTGCCGAAGCTTTTACAGCGCCGAATCGGTCGGGCGGTTGCCGATTTCCGCATGATTCAGCCGGGGGATCGCATTCTGCTCGGCCTGTCCGGTGGAAAAGATTCGCTGACCTTGCTGCACCTGCTGCGGGCCATGCAACGGCAATCCCCTGTGCCTTTTGAGTTGGGTGTGGCCACCGTCGACCCCATGAGCCCGGATTATGACCCACAGCCGCTGGTACCTTATCTGCGGGCGCTGGGTATTCCGTATTTTCTGGAGCGACAGAATATTTACGAGCGGGCACAAAAGCACCTGCTACGGCCCTCTTATTGCAGTTTTTGTGCGCGGATGCGGCGGGGTGTCTTGTATCGCTGCGCGCGGCGCGAAGGCTATCAGGTCCTGGCGCTTGGTCAGCATCTGGATGATTTCGCCGAAAGCTTCTTCATGTCCATGTTTTACAACGGTGAGTTGCGCACCATGAAGGCGCATTATCGGGTGCGGGAAGGCGATTTACGGGTGATTCGCCCCTTGGTGTACTGCCGGGAAAGGCAAACGCGCCAGTTTGCCACGGAGCAAGCCTTGCCGGTGATTCATGAAAATTGTCCGGCCTGTTTCGGCAAACCGACGGAGCGTCAGCATATGAAAGAACTCCTTGCCACGCAGGAAGCATACGATCCCCGTCTGTTTAAACAGCTCCAGCGTGCTTTGTTGCCGCTGATGGGGCAGGGTTTGGAAAGTTTGGAATCCGAGGAAGCACATGACTGATTTTTCACAGAGTTTTTATTGGGAGACGCTGCCCTTGCGGGGCGCACGCTGTCGCCTGGACGACATCTACGCGCGGGTGCTGCAGGATTTTTCTGGACCGGAGGACATGGCTAAGCTTCTGGGCGAAGTGCTGGTGGGCCTGGCGCTATTGGCTACCACCCAGAAAAACTATGAGCGCTTGATCATGCAGATACAGAGCAAGGGGCCGTTGAAACTGCTGGTGGCGGAGATGACGGCGGCGGGTGGCATGCGGGCTTACGGTCGCTGGGAGGATGGCGCTACGGTGGATTTCTCGAATCTGCCCGATGCGCTGCTCGCCATCACTGTGGACATGGGAATGGATCGGGATCGCTATCAGGGTTTGGTGGTATTACGGGAAACGCTGACGGCATCCCTGAATGCCTATTTTACAGAGTCGGTGCAGTCGCCCGCCTATTTCCGATTGGCGGTAGACGTGGCGGCGCAGCAGGCCGGGGGTTATTTCTTGCAACGGCTACCCGGCGTACTCCGTGCCGAGGATTGGCGGGTGGCTACCCAGTTTATCGCCATCGGATCGGACCAGTCTTTGCTGAAGGCGCAGCCTGAGCAGTTTCTCCCGGAGATATTCCCGGAGGAGGCGGTGCGTTTGCATACCGAGCAGCCTTTGACCTTTTCCTGTTCCTGTTCCCGTAAGCGGGTAGAGCGGATGCTGGTGTCACTGGGGCAAGCGGAAGCGGAAGAGACGTTGGCCACAGAAGGTGCAGTCATCGTCACCTGTGAATACTGCCATGAGGTCTATCGTTTTGCGGATACGGATATCGCATTGCTGTTTGCGGCGGGCAAACCGCTGCACTAGCGGTTTGTGGCATAGTCAGGCGGATGGTTCTCCTGTAGTATTGGGCGGTGGATGAGAGCTTTGGCCTGCGCAACTTTTGGGCCGTATTCTTGTCCAATGAAGTGAATAGGGGGCGACCGGCTTCGACGCAGGTCGCGAAGCCTTCGGTGCATGCAGAGCTGCGGTTCGCTCTTAAAACTGGTCGCAGATTCATAATTGCCAACGACAGCAATTACGCCCTCGCTGCTTAAGCAGTGAGCCCTCTGCCCGGATTTGTCTGTGGATCCGGAGCCGAAAGGCGCGCGGGGGGTCATGAAACACGGAATCGTGCGCATTCTAGTCTGTGGGATGCATGCTAAATTAAAGCAGAATCGCCATGTCGTCATCCTGTCTGTCGGAGGGCGGTGCGGTTAAAGCCAATAGACAAACTACGCATGTAGATCCGGTGGTCTAGGTACTGCGGACGCGGGTTCAATTCCCGCCGCCTCCACCAATGACCATAAGTAAGCCCCTGATATTTAGGGGCTTTATTTTTTCTGGCGCGCGCCGACGGCAGTCCGCAGCGCTTCTACAGCCTGTCGGCACAGATCCAGCGTGAGCGCAAGGATTACTACGCCGTGCTCGACGCACCGTTGCCAACGCACAGACCACACACGCTGGATGCCGTGCTGCTGAAGGCGCGTTTCTGGCAACGCTGGGCGGGCATGCCGTTGAACGAGCGGCAGGTGAAACTGCTCAACCGGCGGCTACTCGACGGTTTCGAGGGGAAACTCACCAGCAGCAAGTGGACGACCATTGCCAAGTGCTCGCCCGATACCGCGCTGCGCGACATCACGCAGTTGTTGGAACTGGGCGTGCTGAAGAAGTCGTCCGGCGGTGGGCGCAGCATCTATCAGGGTGATTAATCTCAGGCCGTTCGATTTCACTTTCTCGATGATAGTCAACGTCAATCTCGCAGCGGTCGGGTACATGATAACTGTCATTGTAGCGACATACGCACAGCAGGTATAACCGCCGCTTGGCGATTTCCTGTCACCGGCGAGCGACAAGCAGCGACAAACCCAAACTATGCCAAAGCCATTGAACGGTGCCTTAGCTGGCCGGTTCGTAGTGTGGCACAACTTGTGCTCGGTAAATGCTTGTCAAAAGACGCATCAGGGTGGCGTCGCTTTAGCGTCAACATGGTGTGAGCAAATTTGGCAATGGTGTGGTCACTGCATTGTGCCATCAACAAAATAGTGACTGCTTAACAAGAAGGATTGAGGAGAACAAGGTCATGAACACACAGATTAAACCCACGATGCATAAGGGTCGGCATGTCGCCGCAGGACTTTCCACCATTCTCGCCGCGGCTCTGGGTATCAGTACCGCAATGGCAGCCCCTTTGGATACTTCCTGGAAAATGGCTACATTGCCGCAAGTGAAAGCTTTGTTGGCCAAGGATAGCGGGGAAGTCAGTGGCAAAACGGTAACCTATAGCGGCAAAACCGTGCATGTGGTCGCGGCAGCCGTCCTTCCGGGGTTTCCATTCCCCAGCTTTGAAATTCATGACGTCCAAAATCCGACCTTGGATATCCCCGCAGGCGCCACCGTGGATATCACCTTCATCAACACCAACAAGGGATTTGGTCATAGTTTAGACATTACCAAGAAGGGACCGCCTTATGCAGTTATGCCGGTCATCAACCCCATTATCGCAGGTACGGGATTTAGTCCGGTTCCCAAGAGTGGGGGGTTCGGATACACGGACTTCACCTGGCACCCAGCAGCGGGCACATACTACTACGTGTGCCAGATCCCTGGTCATGCGGCAACGGGCATGTTTGGCAAGATCATTGTAAAATAAAGCAGCGTTCGCAGGTCCGCCTATTTCGAATTTTCTATGCTATAAATCTCTAGCTTAGACGATCAGCCCGGCTTCGCCGGGTTTTTTATCGCCCTTTTACCGGCGAAAGTGCTTTGCTCGGTAATAGTGCTGTGCAGCCTACCCTTTGTAACCCCCGTAGTATCGTCCAGCGAGCACGGTAATTTACCCTTGAAGACGATGCTTGCGGTCATGAAAGCACTAGATATTGAGCTAAGATGGGCAGGTTCGGGTCGGGTTCCAGGCGCATGCCCCGGCGCCGGAAGACAAAATTATCCAGCGCGCACTGGTGGCGGTACACTAGCGCTTAACCGGCTTTGGAGATCAAGACTTGAACGAAAATAGTCAGCAGACGCCCTGGTACCGTCAAGCCGTAGTGGTAATACCCAGGCATGTGTATCTCAAAAGTATCGGAACGACGCTTTTCATTAGCCTATTTTTCGGTGCCTACTTCTATTTGCTCAAAGACCCTGCCTATCCGCCAACGGTGATGCCAAGGACCTTGCTGGATCATCTGATCGGCTTTCAACCTCTGGCGTTGCCCATATATTTGTCACTGTGGGTCTATGTCTCCCTTCCCCCGGCATTGCTAGCGACGCGGCGTGAGCTGTATGACTACGGCGTGGCCATTGCCGGGACATGCCTTGTAGGGCTGATCATCTTCTACTTTTGGCCCACGGTGGTACCCGCAAGCCATATCGACTGGGCTCATTATCCCGACGTGGATTTCCTTAAAAGCATGGATGCTTCTGGCAATGCCTGCCCTTCGCTGCATGTCGCCACCGCCGTTTTTTCGGGTATCTGGTTACATCACTTGCTACGCCGCTTTAGCGCACCGCTGTGGGTACTCCTCTTCAATTGGATATGGTGTGCTGGTATCGCATATTCCACCCTGGCCTTACGTCAGCATGTGGCGGTGGATGTGCTGGCTGGTCTAACGCTAGGGGGACTGACGGCCTATCTGTCATTCTATAATCGCCAGTAATCTGCGCGGACAGGTCATGCAAAGCGGCATAACCCCGGTTTATTCGTGATATCGCTGAACGCACAAGGGCTGGTATCGACACCACGGTCAAACCGCTCTTCGGGTATCAGATGGGTTCACGACACTGATCATGTGGCGATTGTAGCACGTTTGGTCTGTGAGCGTTTGCTTGCGCTGCGATCGGCGGTATTTGGCACAGGAGAAATTAGTGCTACCATGCTGATGTCATTTGCGCTATACCATTAGCTACTGACGCTGTCATCTCGTGTAACCTACGTAAGGAGAGTTTAAAACATGTTGGATATTGCTAAGATTAAGCCTGTTGCCCGGATCATCCTTGTCGCCAGTGCCATCGCGCTTGCTTCGGCGTGTGCTAAAAAGGAAAATACCACTGCCGCTTCTGGCAGTAGTGCCACTACCACCACCGAATCTGCTGCCCCGGCGACCACCACCACGAACAGCAGCGGTGCTGCTATGCCGATGGAATCGGCGGCACCTGACGCAAGTGCCACCAGCAGCGATTCTTCTTCTGCGGGCTAATAAACCGCGCCGAGTGATGGTTCGACTATGAGCAGTGACTAGGGTTCTGGATATACCCAGAGTGTGATGACAGCATGGGGGCCACTGCCTCGCCGTCAAAGTTCGATGAACGTCGATCAGATGGCCAAAGCGAAGTCCCTGGCAGAGTTCAAGGGCTGTTCTGCCTACCCTAAGTTATTGCCAAAGTGGTTCGTCCTGCCTTGCTTGGGCGGCTACGTGAACCACGCCACCTTAACGGGTTTTTGAGCCGTATAAAAGCCCCCCGCATGCGGGGGGCTTTTATAGCTTTTGTGCTACGGGCAGCATGGACACATTCCTGCAGGTGTGATTAAGTCCTAGCGGGTTTCGCATGCCGGATGGTGGGCAAGAGACGCATGCTACAATGCCCACATCATACGCCGATTCGGATGACCCTTGCGAAAAAAGTTTAAAACATTCAATTGGATTGCCAGCACCTATTACGCAGAAGGGCTACCTTATTCGTTGGTGCAGCAGGTATCTGTGCAGTTTTTTACTTATGCCGGAGCCAGTTTGCAGATCATTGGACTGCTCTCTTTTTTCGGTCTGCCTTGGAACCTCAAATTATTCTGGAGCCCATTAATCGACCTTTTTGCCAATAAAAAGCGTTGGCTGATAATGATGGAAATTATTCTGGGTGCTGTAACAGCCTTGCTGGTTTGGCCCGCGCAGCACCTGAATCTGGATCTCGCCACTAAAATCTTTGTGTTAATGGCCTTCATGTCTGCCACCCATGACATGTCTGTAGATGGGTATTATATTCAGATACTTAATCCGTCTGATCAGGCAGCATTTTCGGGAATACGGGTCGCCGCCTATCGGGTGGCCATGTTGGTGGGGAATGGTGCCCTCGTTATCCTTGCTGGATGGGTGTCTTGGACGGCTTGTTTTTTAGCGGCAGCGGCGATGATGTGGGGGCTGGCGGCTTTTCATAAGCACATGCTTCCACCACCACCCGTAGCCACGAGTCATCAAGGGCAACGATGGCGTGCGGTACGTGAAGCCTTTTCGACATACATACAGCAACCGGGAATAGTGTGGGCCTTGGCCTTCATCCTGCTTTTTCGTGCTGGTGACGCCATGATGTTTGCGATGGTGGCACCATTCCTTAACCACCTGGGCTATGGTTTGGTGACGCGCGGCATTCTCACCGGTACGGTAGGCACCGTGACGGGTATTGGGGGCGCATTGCTGGGGGGCTTCATTATATCTCGCAGGGGGTTGCGCAGTGCACTATTTCCGCTAACTTTTATACAGTCTTTGGCGATACCCGCCTATGCGTGGCTAGCTTGGGCAACGCCTTCTGTTTGGTGGGTCGGCGTTACTGTGGCCTTTGAGCAGTTGGCGGCGGGTCTCGGCACCGCCGTTTTGATGGTCTTTCTCATGCAGCGCTGCCAGGGCAGCTATCAGGCGACGCACTTCGCTATTGGCTCCGCCCTGATGTCCGTGGCAGCCACTGTCGTCGGTGGGTTTAGCGGCTTTCTTGCAGCACGGGTAGGATTTGTGGAATTCTTTCTACTGGCATTTGTTGCGGCACTACCCAGTTTGTGGCTAGCGCTGCGTATGCCTATGGCCCTGTTTAAAGATCATCAGAAATCCATACCGGTACTAGGTTCCGCGGACATATAGTCCATTGCCAAACCCTACAGAGAGGGAAGGGCGGAAAGTGTCATCTCTGTGAGGAAAGCCAATGCCGACGAAAGGAAGTAATATCGTGAAGCGAACGCTTGATTTGAAAAAGCCGCCGCGTTTGAGTACCGAGCAAAAGGCTCGGCTGGTTGATGTGGCTGCGATGCCGGACGAGCAGATTGGCTACAGAGACGCGCCCGACCTGCCTGATGCCGCTTGGATGAAAGTCGGTTATATAGTTACTGATTGCCAGAACCCTCGCATGATTCGCATAATACTTATTGTGCGGAACTTGAAAATTGGACGTGTGGGCGTGCGATTGCGGGGCTGGCAGCAGTAAGACCATGCTTAATCCCAGAACTGCGCTTTTGGATACCGCTGCATTGATTCTTGCCCATATTGCCCGCGCTTCCGGGCCTGCCTTTCTTTCGTGCTTCTCGATCAGGACCTCAGCCGGGTCCACTCCGGCCAGCTTCGCCAGCTTGATGTAAGTTTCGTCGGACAGTTCGCTTTTGCCGCTGGCTAGTAGGCTTAGGCTACTGTGATTTACGTCTACTGCTTTCGCTAGGCTTGCTAGGCTTGGATAGCCTCCGCGTTCTCTTGCTTTTTGTACTAAGTCCTTTGCGTTCATGGTGTCACCTCCTAAATTTGTTACAGCGTAGTCTTGCCTTCTGTTGTTGACAACAGCCAACGGATTTTGTTATATCGTTAGTCGTTGGTAACTACCAACAAGTTTTCCTGTAGCGGTCTGGTGTCGCTCGCCAGTTTGGAGCCTTCCCTGGCTCCCCTTTTTAGGAGATAGACAAATGATTATAAAAGATAAACAGTTTCTTTGGATTTGTTCTTATTCTGGTCAGCCTCTTTTGTGCTGGCATCACTTTTCTCCAGCTGTTTTAGTGCCGTCATCCGGTTCTTGTCGTTTTGAGCCCCTTCGCGTCGTGCGTTTTCATAGGCTCCAAGCCTACCAGGTGCGCCTCTCTCGTTTGCTTGTGCTTCGTCGTTTAGGTCGGGTTCGTGGTTGTCGTCATTGGGATGATGGTCTGATTCATCCTGGCGGTGTCCTATGACGCCCGTAGCCTTTCACTTCACGCTGTTTGTTTTATCCACCTCTTGCGATATGGGTCTTATTGGCCTGCTGATTGTTTCGATTTTTGAGGGCAGGGCAGGGGGTGATCTGTGAAAGAACCAGTCAGCCTTGATCTTTTCCCTGATGATGTTTGCCCTACTGAGTTTTCCTGGGTGTATTTAGTTCGTCGGGATTTTATGGATGTTTTAGACCTTCTCAGTGATCCCACGTTTAGTTGTTTCCCTATGCGACTGATTGAAGCTCGTCTTGCTGAAGCTCGTCTTGCTTTGGAGGCTTTGGGTGGCCTAGGGGGTGTCTGGTGACTACTTCTACTGCTGCCCGGCGTCAGCATAATACGCCTCTTTATACCCGTTCTAATCGTGTTCTTTTGGTTTGGTATATAACACGTCGTTATGAATATATTCTTCTGGGCGCTTCGTCTTTTGCGCGTCTTTTCGATCTTGAAATTATTGCTGCTCTTGATCGTTTAGGTGGCCTAGGGGGTGTCTGGTGACGCGCTCTGACGTTCTTTGCCTTGTTTCAAGCGTGTCTTTTTTCACGGTTGGCGTTTTTTTCGGATTCACCATTTCTATTGTTTCCCCGCCCGCTGCATCCTCTGCGCTTTCTACGGTTGCTTTATCTCAAATACCCAAGCCTGCCTTAAAGCCTGTCGGTTTTTTGTCTAAGCCTGCCGTTAAAAAGTTGGTCGGTACGGCTGACGGTTTTGTATGGGGTCAGGGCAATCCACAATTCACGGTGTTTATTGATCCTAATTGTGTGTTCTGTCATCAGTTCTTTCAAGATGCCGCCCCGTTGGTAAAGTCTGGCAAGCTCTCGGTGCGTATCGTTCCGGTCGCCATTCTTGAGCCGACTTCTTTCGTTCGGGCTGCTGAGATTTTATCTGCCCGTCATCCGCTGACCTGGTATCTGCGAAATGAACAGCGTTTTGTGATGCCACCCATAGAACAGGGTGGTTTGTCCCTCAAGCTCCCGGTGTCTGCTGCTGCTCGCTCGGACCTTTCGCACAATAACGCCATTATTCGCCGCCTGGACCAGAATCACGCGGCAACGCCTACTTTTGTTTCTCCTTCTGGCGTGGTCCAGGTTGGCCTCCCTGCTGGTGAATTTTCCGGTTTGTTAAGCATGATGCGTTCTGGGGGTGCTCAATGACGCCTGCTGATATTACTTTGTTGCAAGGTGTTTTCTGGATTGCGTTTATTGGCTGTCTGTTGGCCCTTTTCGCTTATGATTTTTTCCATTTTTTGTTGGATATGTTGCCTGATTTATTACGAGTGTCTTTCCTTTGGTTGATCTCCAAATGGGGGAAAAAAGCATGACGGCCTCTGCTCAGCTTCGTGAGGATTTTTCCCTTGATGTGGATTATCAACGGTATCTTGATGAACGGCGCTTGAAGCGTCAGGACGTGGGTCCCGATGGCGCTTTCCGTCCTCCCGATAAGTCAGATCGATCAACTATGGTTAATGCCGAATATAACGCGATGGGTTGCGTTGATGCGGAATCCTTGACCATTCACCTGCATGCCCCGCGTTTGGCGTTGCTTCGTCAGTTCGCTTTGTGTGGCTTCGGTGCCCCCCTGGGTGTCTTCCCTGGAATCGAAAAGCTCGCGGGTGTCCTGGCTGAACGTGTCTTGAGTTCATGGCTTGCCGCGGCCTCTCAGTTTGCTCGCCTGGAGGATTTCGACCTCGATGCGCAGTTTTCCTACGAGTGGCACCTGTCCATCCAGGCGGCTGACACGGTTGTGCATGGTCCCGCTTCGCGTCATGAGCTGGTGGACCCGGTTGCGGGTCTCACTGAGGACGGCCTGCCTGTTTTGCGTGATGGGGTTCCTTTACGCGCCGATGGCTCGAAGGACTATGATAACCCTTCTTGGAAGGCCCATAATCGCGCCCTGCTGCACGCTAGGCGTCAGGGTGCAGCCACTCTACCAGTCACCAATCAAAATTCACCACAGCGCAATTCTGTGGCTTCTAATGTTCGTGCCTTGCAGGATGCCTATCGGGATGCGCTGCCCCCTTCGTCCAGGGCGGGGGGGTCGGTTGCCTCTTTGGATTCTGGAACCGGTCTAAGTAACGGTAATAGTCTTACCGTTACTTCTGGCCATAGTGGCCACTTTGGGTCGGATTTTGGGTTATGACTGACCCTCAATTCAGCCTGATTGACTCCCTCACCCTCCGGCGCTCGATCATGTCGTTTTCGGGAGCCACACAACGCGCCATTCGGCGCTGGTCGGCCACGCATGAGGGCAGGGCGGACGTATATAACCCTGGCATGGTCCCGGTTTTCTCTACGTCCCGCCGAAAGAAGACGGACCACCTGGCCGGCGACAAGTGCGGCATTCATGTCACTGACACCATGATTGAGCTGTCCGGCTCGCCGTCCTACTCGGCGGGTCTGCATCATAACGTGTTCGGGATTCGTGACCCTCAAGAGGCGGTGCTGTCGCACCTGGTCGCGGCCTCTGATGCCGTTGGTTGTGATCTGCTCGGAGATTCCAGCGTGTGGAGTATGTCCCGCCTTGATCTGACGGCCAATTTTGATATGGGCTCACAGGAACAGGCTCGCGCCGCTCTTGGTGCCTTGCGCCTTTCCAATGCTCCGCGTCGTCGTCAAACCTCGCCTACTGATGAAGTTTTGCGCTGGGGTTCTCAACAATGGCAAAGCGGTACGGCCTACGTGAAGGGTACTGACCCTGTGATGAAAAACTACTTAAGACAAAACGTCATTTCTGCTGATTTTATTGCTTATGCACTCACGCTATTGCGCTTGGAACTCCGCCTTGGTCGCGGCTTTATTGCACGTAAAGACATTATTTGGGATTCCGTCACGGAAGACACGTTATCTGAAATTTACAATGACTATTGGAGCGCCCTAGTGGGTGATGCGGAGGTTATGGATATGAAAGATTTGTTCCCAAATTTAACTATTGTTGCTGACTCTCCGGATATGGCTCGTTCTGCGCTTCGCACGTTCCTTTTAATCCAGCAGATTGGTGAATCTTCTGCAAAAGAGTCCATGAGTGGGCGTACTTGGCGGCGTCACACTGCCTTGCTTCGTGCCGCTGGTCTTTCCTGGACTGACATTGCAGTCGGTCAAGTTACCCCTTTGCGTCGTAAAGCGGTTGTTCTCGGTTCGCCCGTTACCGAATTTAAACGGGTTGCGTGATGTTATCTATCTACTTAAGGAGTTAAAGCAATGTCGAAAGCACTTTGTCGTTTTTATCCGGGTGAACAGTTTGAATATGCCGATAAGCAAACGGGTGCCATCAAGCGCCTCTGGAAACAGCCTTATGATTTGGAGCAAGGGCAGGGCGTCCGGCCTTTGCAGGCTGAATTGATGCATCAGAATGGCGGTGAAGTTTTGCCCGCCGGTGACTATGAAGTCAATTATTACCTTGAGAAAGATCGGCGTGGTTTTATCGCCGTCAAGATCATTGACCACCGTGCGGTCAAGGTCGATTCGCCCAAAGTGGTCAACGGCTAATCATGTCCACTACGGCCTCCACGTCTTCAACGGGTGTTTACGTCCTGACGTGTACTTCCCCAGGCACGTTTTACGACACGGCACCCGTTGCCAGTGGTTCTAATGAATATGCGTTATTTCCGGCCAGCGGTTCTGGTGGCCAGATTGTGGCGGCCTGTTCCTCTCCGGCTTGGGTGCCGTATGTGGTCCCTTTTAGCTTTACCGAGTCTGATTTCTTGGTCCTGGCTCCGGCGCTTATGGGTGTCATGGCGGCGGTGGCCGGGGCTAAGTACTTAATCAATTTTATGCGGGGTCGCCGTTGACTCTCATAAAAACCCGTGCCGGGCGGCTCCCGGTTTCTTGTTGTCGTGAGGTGAAATATGAATGACGTAAAAGAAGTTGAAGTGATGACCCGCCGTGAAATCGCCTTGGCCAAGTTGGCCCGGTTAGCGACTCCCGGTCGAATGGCTGCCGCTACTGCCGTTGTTGGGCTGGTTTCTGCCAGCACGGCCTTTGCCTCTGCTGGTGTGGGTGCCAGTGCTGCGGCGTCCTATATCACTGGTTCGATCCTCCCGGATGTGGGCGTCATTGCCGTTGCCTTGATGGGTCTTGCCGCTGCCATCTATGGCTTCAAGTGGCTGTTGTCTCTGGTGGTGTAAGCGGTCTGTAGAAAGCTGGGGGGTTCGCCCCCCATTTTCAAGGGGTAATTTATGCCTAATATCTTTTCTGGTGTTGCAACCGTTTTTGTAAACGCCTTCGCTAATTTTATTTCCTATGCTTTGCCCTTATTGGCTGTGGCTATATTTGGCTTGCTGGTTGCTATTGCTGCGGTCAATTTTCTCTTTGGACTGTTTGGCTACAAATTAGGCGTATCTGAAAAATTCCGTGAAAACCTACGTCGCAAACTGAAACAGAGTAAAAAACCATTTCCTTTTGCAATTAAAGCTCGCAAACGCGATACGGGAAAACAGGCTGACGCTAAGAGTCCTTGGACCAATCCCGCCGAGTGGTCTACCACCAATCAAGATATGCTTTTCGCTGTTGAACAGTTGGATGGTGATCTGGATTTTTTTACTAATTTTGTATTGGTGGGTGATGAATATCAAGATTCTAAATTGAATAACAAGTTTTCTGAACGTGCAAAGTCTGTGTCTGATTATTGGGGACTATCTTTTAGTCACTTGGGGTCTTTGGACGGTTTGTCTGCTTCTCGTGACGTTAATCAGGAAACAAAGCGTGTTATTTATTTACACGCTGCCAGACTTTCAAAAATGAAGCAACAGGCCCTTGCTGAAAATCAAATTGAATGGGCGAAACAATACGGGGACGGCATGCCTTCGCGGCCTGTCCAGTTCGTGGCTTAACGTGGAGGCGCTAACGTGCTTTGGTTCTTTCTGCTTATCTTTGTTGTTGTGTGCTTTGGTTTCCTTATGGCTTGATCTGATGAAAAACAAAGCAAGCAGGGAAGGGCGTGGGCGCTCGCGCCGCGCCCTCCTGCTGCTTTTCCCCCTTTTATTATTTTCTTCTTTTTCTTTTGGTGCTTCTTCTATTACTGGTGCTTCTGGTCCTTCTGGTACTGGTTGTCTTTCTCCTTTACAGGCTTGCGTTGATTATATTCAGGCTTCTTATCCTGGTGATACTGTTGGTGTTACTAGTTATTCTGGTGGTGTCCTTTATTGTACTGTTTCTGGTCCTGGTATTTCTGGTACTGGCTCTGACCCTACTTCTGCTCCTTCTTGTACTGCTACTTGTACCGTTCCTTCTGGTACTCCTGTTGGTGAGATTGGTAATTCTTTAACTCCTAACTCTAATGGTGTTCTTCCTGGTACTTATTGTAATCCATCAACTAATTGTGACACTCAGTCTTATGGTTCTTCTGCTGGTTCTGGTGGTGCCATGACTAATGGTCAGGCTTGTTTTCCTACCTCTCCCACTTCTTCTACTTCTTCGAGTTCTTCCTCTTGTCCTTCGGGTTATTCTGTTTCTGATGCTTCGGGTTGTGTTTGTTCCAATGGTTCTGGTTCTTATGTTCCTTCTAATAATTCTTCCACTAATCCTTCTTGTAATGGTGGTTCTTCTACTGCTCCCACTTTATCCCCTGTATCTCCTGTGACCTCTAATGGTACTATCTCTTGTCCTTCTGGTTCTGCTACTGTTACTTCTGGTTCTTCTACTTCTTGTTATCAGGTTGTTTATCCTCCTGCAGTTAATAATTCTTCTACTCCTTCTTCTTCTGCTGGTGGTGGTTCTGGTGGTAATTCCTCTTTTCATCTTGCTGCGCCTACGGTTTCTTCTAATGGTCAATTAACTTGTCCTCCTGGTGCTTCTACTATTGGTTCTGGTTTTTCTTTGGAGTGTGTTGTTTCCGGTTCTGGTGGTCCTGGTAATTCTACTTCCCCTACTGCTTCTGGTTCTTCTGGCACTTCTCCTACTGGTTCTACTGCTTCGGCTCAATATCCCACTTCTTTTTCCATGCCTACTATGCCTACTGCTTCTGTCACTGTTATGGCTCTTTCTCAAATCGCTTCTGCTCGTGAGTCCACTTCTGTTTCTTGTCCTTCTCCCGTTACTTTTAATGTTATGAATCACACTTTTTCTATTTCCTTCACGTATGCCTGCCAGTTGGCTGCTAAGGTTCGTCCTGTGGTCATTGGTGTTTTTTCTATGGCCTCTCTTTTGTTGATTGTCAAATAGGTGACTTATGATTAACGCTATTTATTTACTTCTGGTTACTGTTGGTACTTGGCTTCTCAAGAATGTTGGTCCTCAAATTCTTTTAGCTCTTGGCGTTGGTTTTGTTTCTTATACTGGTTTTTCTGCTCTCGATTCAAATTTGTCTACTGCTATTAATGCTATTGGTTCCGGCGCTGCTTCTCTGGATACTCTTGTTCATATGTTTGGCATCTATAATGGTTTGCAGATTTTCCTTTCTGCTATTTCTATCAAGGTTTCTATTGCTGTTTCTAAGCGTATATTTCCTGTGAGGACTTCTTGACATGATTACTATCCGTACAGGTTTACCTGGTGCTGGTAAGACCCTTTTTTCTGTTTATGATTATATTGCTCGTCCTCCTTTGGGTGTTGCTCCTGTTCGTGAGGTCTATGTCTCTGGCATTGATCTTGTTCCTGATATGCTCCCTTATATCCCTTTGGATGAGCCTACCCGTTGGATGGATTGCCCTGCTGGTTCTCTGGTGATTATTGATGAGTCACAGCGTTTTTTCCGCAATCGTCCCCCCGGTGCTCCTGTTCCTGACTATGTTGCTGCCTTGGAGACTCACCGTCACTTAGGCATTGATCTCGTTCTTATCACGCAAGACCCCATGCTTATTGATAAGCATGTTCGCCGTCTTGCCGGTGAACATTTCCATGCTAAGCGTACTTTCGGTCTGTCTTCTATGACCATGTACCGCTGGCAGCGTTGTGTGGATGACCCTCTTGATTTTCACACAAAAAAGGAAGCTGAGAAGGTTCGTCGCAAGTATCCCAAGAAAATTTATAAGTGCTATAAATCCGCTGAGATTCATACGGTCAAGCGGAAAATTCCCTTTCGTGTCTGGGCTACTTTTGCTGTTCTTTTGGCGCTTGGTCCTATCGGTTGGTTTGCCTATCATCATATTTCTGGCATGTTCGCTGCTGATGTGGCTACTTTTCATCCTGGTCAGAAGTTGGTTAATGGTGCTGTTGTTCCTTCTTCCTCTCCTTCTTCTTTTGCTCCTTTAGCTCCTGCGCCTCTTGTTTTTCGTTCCACCCATCCCTTACAGGATTACGATCATGATGGTCTGAAACTCAAGCGTGTCCAGGCTCAGGAATTGCCCTCGATTTCTGAAAAGTTTCGCATTGTTGGCGACGTTTCCAGTGGTTCTCGCCATGATTTTGTGCTTGTCTCTCGCTCTGGCCATTACGTGACTGTCCCTACTTCTCACTGTGAAAAGCTGGATGGCCTAGAGGTCTGCCATTTTGCGGGTGCTTATGTCTCGGTCAACCCGACCCGTGGTCATATTCGTAAGCGTCATCGTCATGTGGCTGCTAAGCCATTGCTGCCTACCCAGCCCATTGCTCAGAACGTGCTGCCATGATGACGCACTGGCTGGGTCATATGGTGATTAGTGCCGTGGTTCATGCCGTGGCCTATGGTGCCGCCTTTGCCGTGTTCCGTACCTTGTCGCCTACCGATGCCGTTGGTTTGGCTGTTCTGGTCATTGGTGGGGTTCTCGTGTTCGTGATCGTGCTGGGTCTGCTCCGGCGCTTGCTCTTTGGGGGTCGTAGGCGATGGTGAGAATTTCTGTTGTTTTGTTGGTCTTGCTCCTTGCCGGTTGTGCTCGATCGCCTGGTTATCATTTCACTGCCTGGCAGCGGTTAGACAATGATGCCTCCGTTGGTCCGGGTGATGCCTGGATTGATTCGCACTCTACCACTGCCCATATGCGATGCTTTCCGTTTTACTGTCACAACTGAGTGAGGTTTTAATATGGCATCCTTGCCCTTTTTTTTGGTGACTCCCGCTGATGAGTTTGGGTGTGGTTATTATCGTATGCGCTGGCCCTTTGAATCCTTGCAGCGTTTGGGCTTGGCTCAAGGGGTTATATCTCCTTACTTCCTTGATCGTCAGACCTTGCAGGAATTGGACCCTGATGTATTGATCTGTCAGCGTGTCGTTGAAGAGGACCAGATCGCTAGATTGACTGTCATGCGTAAGGCAACATCTGCAAAGTTCATTTTTGAGATTGACGATTTAATAACGGATATGCCGGTAGATAATAAATATACTTCGCGTTTTCATAAGAATACGGCGGATAGATTAAAGCGCGCTATTGGTCTTTGTGATCGCCTGGTGGTATCGACTCCCGCGCTGGCCGAGGCCTACGGCCGGTTCGCCCCTGATGTGGTGGTTTGTCCTAACTCCCTGCCTAACGTCCCCTGGGCGTCATTGTCTGGAGTTCGTTCAAGTGTTCTGCGACCTCGCGTCGGTTGGGCGGGTCATATGGGTCATCTGGGTGATCTAAAAGTGCTCTATCGTGTGGTTCGGGCCACTTCGCATTTGGTCGATTGGGTTTTTTTGGGTGCGGTCCCCGAAGTGCTTAAGCGGTACTCTCTGGAAGTGCATACCCATGTGTCATTGTTCGAGTATCCGGCAAAGCTCGCCAGTCTCGATCTTGATCTGGCTGTCGCGCCTTTGGAGATCCACCCGTACAATGACGCTAAGTCGCACCTGCGTTTGTTGGAGTTGGGCGCTATGGGCTTCCCGGTGATCTGCTCGGCTGGCGTGGGCGCCTTTGACTATGATTTGCCGGTCACACGGGTAGAAAATCATCCTGATGCGTGGATCGATGCCATTGTTGCGGCTATCGGTGATCGTGATGCACTGGCCAGGCAGGGCGATGCCTTGCGCCAGGCTATCCACGATCATTGGTTGATGGATGGTCGCTCGGCCGAGTGGGCCGCCGCCTGGGGTCTTTCGCGCTAAAATCGCGCCTTGCGCTTTTTGCATCCTTCGCCTATTTACGTGGTTAGTGGATAGGGGAGGGTGCCGTGGATAATCTACCGGAAGATGATAGGCCTATGTATGTTCCTGCGCGTCGCAATTTTGAGATTGTGCAATATCCCGTCCCACGTCGTCGGCCTTCGTTCCTTGTGTTGTTCTTTGTTGTGTTCTCTGCGCTGTTGGCCTTCTGGTTGTTTACGCATTGGTTGCGTACTTATGATGTTCGATTGTCTATTCATCATGTAGAAAAACAGTTTCCTCGTGGGTTTGCGCCTGATGATGTTCACCCGTTGCATTTGGCTATTTCTAAGCCTGCACTTTCGCCTATGGTTAGTTTTTATCATTTGCCGTTTTCTACGCATTATCGTCTTGTGGGTGAGATTCAGGGAAAGTATGTTGCAACTGCGGGTCCTGGCTTTTTTGTTGTTATCTCTCCGGGTGCCTGTGAGCTGGTAGCTGGTGTTAGGTATTGTGATTATCACGGTTCCGCTGTGTCGCGCTTTACTGGCGTACAATAGTCTTCCGGACTTGTCCGGCCACTCCCTCCAATCAACCCCCTTCCATTGCCAAACTCTACAGAGAGGGAAGGGCGGAAAGCGTTAGGATCGCCTGGTGTTTTTGTGGTCGGAGTGGTTGCTCGATGAAAGCCCGCCTCGGCCGAGCTATGAAACAAGGGGTTAGACGGGCGTAACAGCCTCTTTTCAGGTTATGAAACCGGAAACCACTATATGTTGTGTTCCAGGGAGCTGACCAGGTTACTACATCTTGTGTTTCAGGATTTGAGCCATAGGCGGATTGTTTCTGGGCATTTGCCTAGAATTCTTGCTATGTCCTTTGTTTTGGTGTTTGCGGCTGCGAGTCGTTTTGCTTCCCCGATCGCCGCTTGTCGGCGTGCTCGGTTTTGGCGTGTTTTTTCTTTTCGGATGATGTTGTTAGCGATGTAATACGTGGACTTGCAGAGCTTCGCGGTCGCGCTGACGTTTTGCGTGGCGTTCCATGTTTGAATGATCTTTGCTTGTAGGTCTTGCCAGTAGGTGGATGGTGGCGGTGTTTCTGTGGCTTTCTGGTCTAGGTACTTCTTCCATTGGTTTTCGCCGTGGACCTCGATCCACGGTATTTCAAGGACGATCTGTAGGACGTTTCCGAATTGCTTGATTCTGACGGTTTGGTGTCGCTCCATTCCTGGGGTTCCTGTTCAACATAGGGCACCTTGTACATAGTCGAATATGTCGTTAAGCCAATGCTTCAAATACGCATAATACTTATTATGTAAAGTTCTATATTTGGTGCGGGAAAGGATCGAAAGAGCAACTAAATACATCCTTTTGTTAACCAGAAAGGCGAGCAATGGAGCGCAAAGCCCCTATCCGCATCAAACAGTTCGGTAACATCCTACAGATCATCCTTGAAATCCCCTGGCAGGAAGTCCACGGTCAGAACAACTGGAAAAGCTACTTCGACAGCAAACCCATCGAGACAGAACCCCGACCCAATCACTGGGCCAATCTCACAGAACGCGTCCTGAAGATCTACAAGAAGACGGGCGACATCAGCGAAACGGCCAAGGCCAGCGGCGCTGGATACTATATCGCTAACGAGATCATCCAAAAGGAAGGCAGCCGACAACGCAAGGCAGCACTTACCAAAGCAAAAGAAATTGCCCGACAACACGCAGCGGCCAAGATGCCCATTAAAGAAATCGCGCGGATAATGGACAGATCACCCGAAACCATCCGGCTGTGGCTCAAATCCTAAAACAAAATATATAGTTAACAAAATCAGCTCAACATGTAGTGGCTTCCGGTTTCACAACCTGAAAAGCGGCTGTTACGCCCGGCCAGCAACAGGATCCTATTAACAGCGGGGCGGGCTTTCATCGAACGCCGGCGACATGGAATGCAAAAACATCACGCGATTCAAACGCTTTCCGCCCTTCCCTCTCTGTAGGGTTTGGCAATGGGAAGGGGGTTGATTGAGGGGAGTGGCCGGGCGAGCCCGGAAGACTACCGTGCGGGAAAACGCGAAATCGCCAGATTGACCCAAACATCAGGCGCGGCAGAAGGCGAACTTTTTGCCTCAAGATCAACCAGACGATCAGCACGAACAACACTGCCATCACATAAAGCCAAAAGATCAGGATAACGGCGGCAATAATCAAAACGAGGAACGGGCGGAGGGGTCACAGTGGCAGGCCGCGAAGGCGGAACGGGGCGCGATCGAGGAGGCATGGTAGGAGAACGAGGCGAAGGCTTCACATTCCGCACTGAAGACTTTCCCCAGCGGGGACCGTTACGCAAGGATTGCCGAAGAAAACGATTAAATAGAATACCGGCAACGATAAAAGCCAGAAAAAGCAACAAGTAAAGCCACCGCGGATAACCAAAAAGAAACGGAAAAACCAACATATCCACCGACCCCCCTCCCCTATTTACAGGCTCTATAGATAGTTGATGAGCGCGGAAGGTGCAAGGCGTGAGTTGCATTCATTGAAAGGATTTAACCAAACATCAAACCAATGCCCTAATCTGCCCGACAGCAGCCAATGAGCCAGGACATCGGCGCGCATACGATCACCCCAGGCAGACAGGGCATCACGGTCGGCGATAGCGCCACGAACAGCTTCAATCCAGTCTGAAGGGTCATCGCTACAGCGATGCACCGGCAGCTGGACAGCAAAAGCCTGAACGTCAGAGCAAATCACCGGATAGCCACATGCACCGAGTTCAAGAAGTCGCAGATGACTCTTGGCGTCGTTATATGGGTGCGACTGGAGAGGGGCAACGGCAAGATCTAGGCCCAGATCAGCCAAGCGCTGGGGATACTGGTCAATGGGCACAAGAGAATGCACCTCGGCACAATGGCGAGCGATGACCTGGGGAATCTGTCCCATGAATACCCAATCCACCACATCAGACAAGGCGGGCACCACCTTGTAAAGCAGCTTGAGATCACCCAGATGGCCAGCGGAACCGGCCCAACCAACGCGGGGTTTAGCAGAAAGACGACGGGACACGCAAAGATTGGCCCAGGGGGAATCCGGCAATGAGTTTTGACAAACTACCTTATCAGCATGGGAAAAGTGGGAAGCAAGGTAATCAGTGGAAAATATGAGGCGATCACAAATCGACATGGCACGATTAAGCCGGGCAGCAACATCGTCATGAAAACGTCTAGTGCATTTATTATCACGCGGAGTAATCGTTAAAAGATCGTCCAGATCAAAAACGATACGCGCAGAACCCAGACGCCGGTAACGTTCTACCGCGGCAATCTGTTCATGCTCGAGGACACGCTGGACCACAACCACGTCAGGGGCCAGATCACGAAACAGTTGGTCATCAAGGAAATAAGGAAATACGACACCATCAACCAGACCGGCATTAAACAACGCCTTGAATGGATCACGTACACGATACCGGCCACACGCATAATCATCGGCAGGCGTGGCAAGCACAAAAGGCAGGCGATCAGTCATTGTCAAGATCCATAAAGTCGAGGTTATTCTCAAGGTCAAGCTGGTGAGTCTCACAAATGGAATAAGAACTCGAACAATAAGAGTGGGACACGGAAGCACAGCCATCAATAAGCAAAACAGCTAAAAATATCAATATCAAAATCCTCACCATCTCCGACGCCTCCCGAATATCAAACGTCTGACAATGCCGATCAGAAAAGAAACGGCAAAAATAACGCCAAGCACCAAAACCGCGAGTCCAACCGCATCAGTGCCAGTCATATGACGAAACACAGCAAAAGCGGCACCATAAGCAACCGCATGAACCACGGCACTGACCACCACATGACCCAGCCAATGAGCAACCATGACTTAACCC
The DNA here is from genome assembly GCF_028215975.1 of Acidithiobacillus ferriphilus. Lineage (NCBI taxonomy): Bacteria > Pseudomonadati > Pseudomonadota > Acidithiobacillia > Acidithiobacillales > Acidithiobacillaceae > Acidithiobacillus > Acidithiobacillus ferriphilus. Next base: position 1,385,774 of record NZ_CP116458.1, on the reverse strand, counting down.
CCACCAGGCAGAATATGAGCAGGCAACAAAACAGAATGATGATGAACAGGGACAGCAGGAGAAACCGCAGAGGGGCCAACATGCGAGGCCGCAGCCGGATGAAGCGGAGCTTTAGCAGGATGGGGTGAAGGCATAGAAAAAGCACCACTGGCCGATGCCTGGCCGGCCACAGGACGGGCGGCAACATAACCACCACCCCAGCGGCAAACCTCCAACCCCTCATAATTGCTGCATCGTATGCCAGGCACAAGATGCACGTTACCCGTGTGCGAGGCAATGACATAAACCGTTTTGCCACCGCCAGAAATAGAACCGACGATATTGAACTTGCTGGAAATCTTGGGAAGCGCGGCAGCTTGCGCGGCGCGAACAGGTAAAGAATACCCGGTAAAGCGCTGCAACGGGTGTTTAGTGAAAGGGACAGCAGATGAGGCAGAGCCAACCGCATGAGCAGCGGCAGCAGTAACATCAAAAGGTGCAGATGCGACGGACTGGTGAGCGGCTAAAAACTGTTTCATGGGCTTGGAGCCATTAGAGGTGAAATGACTAATGGCGTAGTAAGCATAATAACCGGATGCACCAATCACCAAACCAATAGCCGGAATGCCAAACTTGAACCACTTAGGGACGCGGGGCTTTTTAGTGTGAACTTGAGCAGATTTATAAAGATCATAAACATTTTTCGGATAGGGAAACATAAACTTGCGGGCAAGTTTACGAGCGCGGGGGTCCTTGGGGTCATCTTGGGCTTCATCCCATTCAAAAACCGAAGAACGACCCTTGAGGCCCCAGACATTGACCAAGTGCTGATGATCAGAAACAAGACGACGAAGGTGCGCGTCAATGAGCATGGGGTACTGAGTGGTCATATAAAGATCGAGGCCCGAATGGCGGTGAGTCTCAGCGGCAGAAACATACTCAGGAAGAGGATCACCAGGACGGCGGGGACGGAAAACGGCTTGGGCCTCATCGACAAGAATAATAGAACCATGAGGACACTTAGCCCATTCTTTAGGATCATCCAAAGGAAACCACTTGTCAGAAGGGACAAGGCCTTCAACACCATAAACGTAAATAGGACGGGAACCATCGGCATTGGCCAGATGATCATTGAGCATTTTCAGGGTTTTACCAGCACCGGGAGCACCGGTATAGAGACCGAGCATATAACCTCACTTAGCATTTATAAAGAAAGTGCGAGCAGCCATAATGGTGACACGAACAGAGAAAGCAGAAACAAACAATTTAATCACGAAAGTAGCGCCCATTAATTGAGCAATAGCCAACATATCCGAAGGAAGAGCGGAATAGCCATACATGACAGAAGACAAATCAGACTGAATAGCGGAAAAACCCGTATAAACACCAATGCCAACAGTGAGAGAAGCCAAAACAGCGGGGCCGATGGAGGCAACAAGCCAAGCAAAGGCGGACATCACAAAAGGACCTAACCATGCAGCAAAAGCACTAATAATGGCACCCATAAATCACCTCATCTAAATATAACTATACCAGCCCCGACAGCGCCGAGAGACTCGACATAGGGACGCACGTCAGTAGCCAAAGTACAAAGGGGAGATAACGGAATAGTAAAAGCAGTACCAAAAGCATTATAAGCAAGAGGCGAAGGACAAACGGCAGAGGATTGAGAAGGCATATTTAGATTTAAAGCATAAGGGGTTGGCGCAAGGACAGAAGAAGTAGGGGCGGAAAGAGTCGGAGAGGTAAAAGAACCTAACTTAGGCTGAGTGGCAGCAGCAGTTTGAGTGGTGGTATTGGTAGTCGTACAAGAACCAGAAGAAGTACAAGTCTGAGTGACAGTAGTAATAGACTTCTGAACCTGAACACCATTGGGAGGCGTAGGAGTGGAAAATTTATAAGAAGGAGTTGAGGTTGTGTTGGTGGTATTGCCAGTAGAAGGATCAGTGGAAGTGGTGGTGGTAGGCGAACCCGTAACAGTGGCATCAGTGGAAGGAATGTTATAACCGTAAGGAACGGGTGTAGATAAAGGAGCATTACGCTTGCCGAGACTACGCGCTAAACCAAGTTGATCAACGGTAGAATTATTTAAAATAGGGGCAAGGTTTGTTCCAAAAGAGGAAGGATTGGATTGAGCCCATTGAAGAGCTTGAGCAGGAGTTTCAGGGGTAGAAGTAGAAGAAGGAGGAACATAAGTACCAGACTGAGAACCACCAGGACACTGAGAAGCTAACGGACCAGAACCATCATTAGAAGGATTAGCGTAAGAAATATAATCAGGAGAAGAACCACAAGAAGCACCGGAAGGACCGGGAGAAGAAACAGGCTCATCATAAAGAAAAGAAGAAGTATTAGGATCATAACAACCATACGGATAGTAATAAGAAGGACCACAGGAAGGAGAAGTACCAGAAGGATATGAAGAAGAAACAGTAGGATTAGCAGCATTCCAAGCATCAAGAGCCAAAGTACCAATAAGACCAGCAGCCAAAAGAGCAAGGCCAGCAGGACTGTCAGGAACAATTAAAGCAGTAGCAGAATCAATTAAATCACCAACAGTAAGGCCACGAGAAAGACCAACACCGTTCAAAATCTCACCGGTAGCACCATCAATAGTCAAAGGACCAGGCGTTATATTTTCAATAACACCGTTAGAAGCGGAGTTCTCCAAAAAAGTAGAACTAGGGTCAATATTGGTAGAAAGATGAGGACCCTGTGGGTCATACACCTTATACACATTGCCCGATTGACCAAGACGCCACGAATAGTTAGGGATATCAAGAACAGCAAACGCAGGAACAGATACTAAACAGAGAGTACCAAATAAAGCGCAATTAACAAGGTTACGAGATAAAACGTCCATATATCCACCTAAGCCCCCGAAATAAAAAAGAAAGAGAGAAAAAAAGGGGTGGGGGGGGGGGGACTTCGTCTTCCCCCCCCCCACCCCTCCTACCCTATTAACCGAAGAACATGCCCTTGGCCCACTTGTAGACCACAGCGATACCGGCCAGACTAATCAGCGCCACACCAATGGCACCGATGGCAGTGTCACCGCTAGACGTAAAACTGGCAGCGGCATTAGTCGCAGCAGTACCGGCACCACCAGAAGCAAACGCGGTGGCAGCAGAAACCAGCGAGCCGATAGAAACAGCGGCAGCAACCCGACGGGGAGACGCATGTTCAGCAATGAAACCGAGCGCACGTTCACGAGCAGACTTCAACTTATCTTCATTCATAAATCACCTCTCACTTTTCAAGATCCGGGGAACTGCCCGGCCAGCTTGTCACCGATTCAAAAAGAACCGGACCACAAAACGATAAAGAGCAGCCAACATCAAAACGGTGATAATGGCAGGGGCGGCAATGTCGAACTGACTTTCTGTAATGCCGCCGATACCGTAAACCGGAACCCATGCGGATGAATTGCAGCTATAGGTAGTCACCGAAGTGGTGGAAGACGTTACAGCCGTGACGTTAGTGCACACATTGAGCACAAGCGCCCCGGAATCGCCATCGCCGTCACCGTCCATAAAGCCCCCTTAAAATAGAGACGATTAAGCGTTGACCGCTTGAGGTTTGTGATCAGGCTTGACCATGCGAGTATGGGTCAGGTTGACCTGCAAAAAGCCCTTACGGTCCACTTCGAGGTAGTACTCAACCTCATAATCACCAGGCTGAAGGGCCAAGGCTTCATTGCGACGCATGACACTGGTCTGCAAGACGCGAACGCCGGGACCTTGATCCAGGTCATAGGGTTGTTTATGGAGCTTGTTGATCTGGCCAGTGGCCTTGTCGGTAAACTCAAAAGTCTCGACCGGGTAAAAATGTGCAATCGCTTTCATAGCAAAATCTCCTGAAAAAAGGTTATAAAACCGCTATTGGCAAAATAAATTGCCCGAAAAAAAATAGTTCAAAATCAGTACCCTAAAAATGCTAGTTCGGCGTACCGGAAAAGGGAGCTCTGTTAGTAGCTCCCCTTTCCCCTACCCGATCACCCTGCCCTGCAAAACACTTCCTGATGCAATCGCTCAATGACGTGCGGCAGTGAAAGCGTGTGTGCACGCTCTACGAGGTCCAAACGTTCACGAGGGGGCTTAAACTCGCGCACATTGCACGCGGAGGGTGCTTGACGTATCAGGGGAGCACCATCCTGCAACATGGCGTCAGAAACGCCAGCAAGGCCCAACAAACGACGATGGGCATAAAACTGCGTCTTGCCGACGCTCTGGCGAGCGGCAGCGAAACCGTAGGCCCGTATGGAGCCGTAGAAGGCGAAAGCGCGGCGGGCAGCACCGGGAGTCTTGGCAACAGAAAGCAATTCCTTCAAAAGAGTGTCATCAGCCATGGCAACCTCACGAGCAAATAAGTGGGAGAACTCAGACTCCCAGACAGAAACGGTATTGAGCAGATCGGCTAAGTAATCGACGGAAAAATAAACGATGGGGTTTTTAGAGCGGGTACTGGAAAGTGGCGTAAAGCCCAAGCGTTGAAAGTACAGGGCGGCATTGTCAGCGAGCGCGCCCATTTGATCATTGGCGAAGTAGTCCGGGAGAAGGCCGAGCCGGACCGCTTGCTTTGAAAGCCAGGAAGCGCGGATCTGGCACTCAAACCGTGCGATGGGCTGGAACTCCTCAACCATCGCTTCGAGGGTGTCTGGGTCCATGCCCAGGCACTTGGGGGGATGAGCCTTGAGGTCGGCACCCTTGCAGTAAATCTTGCCGACCTTGTAGCGCGAGCCTAAACCTTGGTAGAGGGTGCGCCCGGAGGGGGCGGCATGGATGGCCATCTGATCATCAGTAGCCCGGACATCGACAGAGGCGCGGCGCTGGCCACGCTGGACACCGGCGACGGTATCAAACCAGCTTTCAAGGGCGGCGCGGGTACCGAAGTCGTAAGAGTGGGTAATGTCCAGGCGGGCGACGTACCAAAGGCCAGCCTTGGGCCACTGTTCGAGACGAAGCACCACACCGAAGACAAAATCCACCAGGCGCGAGGCCGCTTCACGCAAAGTGCAGGGACCGTCCACGTTGTGGCCCTGATAGACTTTAGGCGAGGCTTCGAGGGTGACACGGGCACCGACAACCAGAGAAAACCCATCGGCCCAACTGGGCATGTTGAGACCAGTGCACAGGGACCACTGTTGTACAGAGCCGGTAAAGTCGGTTTGCGTGAGCTTGTTCATCTGGATCTGCATCCAGCGGAGGGCATCGGCGGGGAAATAATCGGCGGGGATCGTGAGGCGCAGGGTATCAATCATGGAGATGCCTGCGAGCAGAGAGCCGATCAACCAGGCGGATGAGCATAGACAGGATGGAGCCCAGGGCGTCATAGACCAGCAACGCCGCGAATGCACCGATAAAGACGGCCCACATCAAAGCAATAGAAAGCGACTCTATTTCAGCGGTAGAGGAAAATGAGGGGATCACCAGACACCCCCGAAAGGGCGGTATTCATGCGCATGGCAGAAGTAACTGACCATTACCGGGCGGGGGACAGAAACAGAGCCGATGGAATAACGCGCCATAACAGACGTGCACTGACCGAAGGAGCCGATAAGATGCCGAAAATGCAGGCAATTACCGCAACGCAACGGGGCGCGACCGGGGGAAGAATGCGGGGCGTCCTGAATATGCCAATAAGGGGAAGTCACCAGACACCCCCTAGGCCACCCAAAGCCTCCAAAGCAAGACGAGCTTCAGCAAGACGAGCTTCAATCAATCGCATAGGGAAACAACTAAACGTGGGATCACTGAGAAGGTCTAAAACATCCATAAAATCCCGACGAACTAAATACACCCAGGAAAACTCAGTAGGGCAAACATCATCAGAGAACAGATCAAGACTGACAGGCTCTTTCACAGATCACCCCCTGCCCTGCCCTCAAAAATCGAAACAATCAGCAGGCCAATAAGACCCATATCGCAAGAGGTGGATAAAACAAACAGCGTGAAGTGAAAGGCTACGGGCGTCATAGGACACCGCCAGCATGAATCAGACCATCGTCATACTCTGGCCAATCACATGACTGCCAATCAGGGGAAGCCTTAAAAAGATCAATGTCACGATCAAAAACGGCATCAGCCCGACGCATGACAAGGTATCGAGACAGGCGCACCTGGTAGGCTTCAAGCCTATGAAAACGCACGACGCGAAGGGGCTCAAAACGACAAGAACCGGATGACGGCATTAAAACAGCCGGAGAAAAGTGATGCCAGCACAAAACAGGCTGACCAGAATAAGAACAAAGAAACGGTTTATCTTTTATAATCATTTGTCTATCTCCTAAAAAGGGGAGCCGGGGAAGGCTCCAAACTGGCGAGCGACGCCAGACCGCTACAGGAAAATCAGCATATGGCGTTAGGTGAACGTCATATATCGAGACCATATGACGATCATCATACGTTTGTCAATAGTCTAGCGACTAACTAAGATGTACTGAGGAGGTGCACCATGAATATTTCAAAACTCATAGACGATGCAGCAGAAAAACAGGAATTGAGCCAAGCAAAGCTGGCAAAGACCATAGGAATCAGTGCAGCATCATTGTCCAACCTAAGAACGGGCAAGGGCGAACTATCCGACGAAACCTATATCAAGCTGGCGAAGCTGGCCGGAGTGGACCCAACAGAGGTCATCATCGAGAAGCACATGAGGAAGGCGGGACCAGAGGGACGGAAAGTATGGGCCACCTTGGCGAAGGCCCTACCGAAAAGCGCCGCCCTACTCGTAATAGTGGCGCTTGTAGTGCCATATAACCAAGCACATGCAAGCACTATCCAAATTTTACAGGCTGCTAAGTACTTATTATGTTAAATAATATTTCGTGACCGCAGCCAGCCGGGGAATAATCTAAGTTCAGATCTAAATGAACTTCAGACCTTGGATCAAGGTCTGAACGTATGCTTAACACTGTAAAAATTTCAAGGGAGCGTAATGACTTACTACCAATCGTTCAGTAGTCGGAGTCCGTGGTGGGTGCGCTTGCTCGCGGTGATGGTGAGCATGGTCCTGCTGGTCGGTCTGTTCTTTTTCGCTATTTTTGTGGTCGTCGCCGTTGCCATACTCGGGGCTAGCGGGCTGCTTCTCCTCTGGTGGCAACGGCGGAAAATGCGCAAAGGGATGCATACGGACATCGTGGTCACCGACTATCGGGAGATTCATCATCCGCGTCCGCCTTTTGATAACATCCGTCGATGACTGCCTTCCTACAGGCGTTCCCCAACACTGCCTGATCTCGTCAAGGAATTAAGGTGCTGTTGCGCACCCCTCAACCTGCACCTGTCACCTCCATGAATCGTGCTAAACTCAGCAAATCATCACGCTGTGAGCGGCACTGTTTACCTTGCTCCGACGCCTTCTTTGTGGCGTGATATCCAAAAATGGATGACAGCTAAGGGCAGGAGGTCTTCTGGGCACAGTCAGGCGGGATAATAAGGCGAGGCGACATCGCCTGAGCAACCTGCGCCGTGGCTTATTGCTTGCAGGGTTGGGCGCTTCACTGCTGTACTGCGGAGCGGTTAACGCCGACGATGTACATTTTTTGGTGGATGGAGTTTCTGGGCCTTTAGCGGAGAAGCTCGCCCATGCCCTCCCCTTCGTGGTCATCGGGTCGCAGGCGGACCGTTTGGAAGAGACGGAGATGTCAGCGAGTTTGCGCCTCAAGGATGCGCTCGAAGCCTACGGCTACTATAGCGCGCGTTGGACGGAGCGCAGTGAAAAGGGTGCGCACGGGAAATATCTCATCATTTTCTCCGTGACTCTCGGGCGGCCCATCCTGGTTCGCCAAATCGACCTGAAATCAACGGGCGCAGGCCACGATCTACCCGCTTTACAAAAGCTATTTACCCAATTTCCACTACACAAAAAAGATATTCTTGATCAGATTACCTATGAAGAATGGAAGGGCAAAGTCCTATCGTTCCTCAACGCGCGTGGCTACGCCCATGCCGATTATTCGCGTCATGAAATCCGTATGGATCGCGATCAATTCTGGGCTGATATTTACTTGTGGCTCAATACCGGACCCCGCTTCCGCTTTGGGGATATTAAAATCACCGGTGCGGAACACTATCCGCGTTGGTTCATTCAGCGCTATCTCTCTTTCAAGACCGGGGACTGGTATTCGCCCAAAGCCCTGGCACTCACCCAGAGTAATTTGCGCAACGCCGACCGATTCTCCGATATTTCAGTAACTAGCGATCTGGATAAGGCAAAAAACGACGCCATACCCGTTATCGTCGATTTGAAAAGCATGTCGGCACAGCATCTGAAAATAGGCGCAGGTTACAGCACTAATATCGGGCCAAACGCGGCAATTATCTACGATAATTATAATGCTTTTGATCAAGCGCAGCATGTCCGCGTTTCCATTTTGGCGGCGCAACTGAATCGCAATGCCAGCGTCACCTACAGCTGGCCGGTTGGTGCGCACTTGAGATCTGAATATGTTGCTCAAGCCAGTTATCAGAACCAAAATCTGACCGCCTATAACAGTAACGAAATTCTCGCCAGTGCTGGTCGACAGTGGTCATTGCGTAACGAAAACAGTCTTAGTAAAAGTGCAACCATAGAGGCATTAATTAATTCTGAGAAAGCCAACTACAATGTGGCTGGGCAATTTAATAACAGCTTTTATATTTATCCTTCCGTACAATACAGCATGCAGGATTTTCGCGATATTTTGCGCCCCATAGCCGGTTACATACTGACGGCCCGGGTTGAGGGTGCCAGCAAGGTATGGGGTAGCGATGCGAATTTCGTCCGTTTTAGTGCTCAGGGAGAATGGCGCAAGCGCTTGAGTCAGAACTGGGTCCTTGGCACCCGTGCCAAGCTGGGGGCAATGTGGTTAACCGGGCCCATTAGCGAACTACCACCCAATCTGCGATTTTTCGCGGGTGGTCAAAATAGCCTGCCCGGTTATGCTTATCAATCGCAGGGACCATTCGCTGTGGATGGTGCGGTGGAAGGTGGGCGTCTCCTCGCCGTTGGTGGCTTCGATATTCAGCGCTTTGTCACTAAAGACTGGGCTGTCGTCGCATTTTATGATGTGGGTAATGCTTTCAACAGTTGGTCCAGTTTCCATGCCCTTCAAGATGTTGGGCTAGGCGTGCGCTGGTATTCCCCCGTTGGACCCATACGCTTTGACTTGGCGCATCCCTTGGTTGCCCCGCAAGCGCCCGCAGTCCGCATCGCCTTCTCGGTAGGTTTCAGCCTGTGATACGCATCCGCCACGGTTTTATTGCCGGTGTGTTGCTGGTCCTGATCACGCTGGCCACCGTCCTGTTCTGGTTGCTCACTACCAGCCACGGTGCACAGTGGGCGTTAGCGCAGGTCCCAAACTTACAGATCAAACAAGTAAAAGGCTCGCTTACCGGCAAGATGCGGCTTTCCGGCATTTCCTGGCATAGTGCGGACATGCGCTTTCGTGCGCAATCTTTGCAGTGGCACTTGCATCCTGCCCATTTGCTCTGGGGAGAAGTCGACTTTGCCGATTTCCAGCTTCACCAAGCCGATCTGCACCTGCCGACACCCTCTGATAAACCCAGCCCTATTCATTTGCGCTGGCCTGCATTGCCTCTTTGGACCCGTCTTATCGACCTGAAACTGAGCCCGGTTACTTGTACGATCCTGCGCATATGGCAAGGAACGCAGAAGCCCTTCGTCCTCTCCCTGGCGACATTTTCCGAGTTGGCCTGGCGGCGTGGCAATCTGCACATCAAACACCTGTCGGCGGAGATGCCCCAGGGCAGACTCCAGCTTACGGCAGACCTGCAAATGGGAGAGCGCGGGCTGCAAAGTCTGGGTGTATGGAAACAAGGCAGTGCCACCAACCCGTTGACCGTAAGTTGGGAAACACACTGGCACGGCATTTCGGCCCAGACATTTGGTGGTCCCTTGAATATTCAGGTACAAGAAAACAAGCAACTGACGACTTTGAGCGGTACGACGCAGATCTCCCCGCAGCAGGTTTTGCTCGAGTCGCTACAGCTCAGTAATCCTGCGCTCCAGAAACCCGCACAGGGGCATTGGCGCCTTGATTTGCCCCGCAATACCGCAGGGAGTTACCAGATCAGTGGCGGCTTCGAGCAGATTCTGGCAAAAGCGCTGCCCAGCACATTACCGGTGGGTGCGTTAGCCTTCAGTTTGAATTTGCGGGGGACCACCCAGCGTTATCAAGGACAACTGGCACTGCGCGGTGATCCCAAACTCGGCGGTATTCAGGGCAATGTGAACGGCAATCGCCAAAACCTGCAATACCACTATGCAGGCAAGCTGCTGGGCGCAGATTTGTTGCCTTCGGTGCTGGCCGTCCGGTGGCGGCCGCAACTCACCGTCACCGGACACGTTCTGGTCAGGGGCCTGCAAACACAGCGTATTATGGCCCAGGTACCGGGCACTTTTTCCGGGGACATGACCGTCAACGCCACCCGAATTTCCAAGGTGATCACGGGTGATGTGCGGCTGCAATTGCTGCCTAGCCAGCTTTACCGTCAAACCTTGCAGGGTGGGGCGTTGGTGCACTTCGCAGGAAGTGCGTGGGATCTGCAAAAGGCCCAGTTTTTTGGTCCGAGGGTAAGCCTGAGCGCCCAAGGTGATTTACAACAACGTCTGCATTTCGTCCTCAACGTGGCGCAGTGGCAGGGTTTACTTCCCGGTGCTCGGGGTAAGAGTCTGATTCAGGGTTGGGTAGCGCGGCCTCAGACGCAGTGGACTGGAGAAATCGAGGGCACCGGACAGGGGCTTGCCTATCGTGGCGTAAAGATCAATACACTGAAAACACAGGCCGAACTTCGCGCCGCGAACGCCTTGCAGGCCATGATCAATATAAAGGGACTGACATACGCTGGCCACCGCATTGATCTGCAGGCCCATGTGCAAGGACCATTAACACGTTTTACGCTGGGACTGGACGCGCAATGGCCACAAAGCCGTCTGTCCATCGCCGGGCTGGCGTTTCATCAGGCCGATGCGTGGGGACTGCAATTGGAGAAGAGCACATTGACCAGTATCCCTCTGGGAAACTGGCAGTTACTCCACCCAGCCACCCTGCAATGGGCCAACGGTGCTGCTTCGCTCGGAAAAATGGCTTTCGCCAATGCGCATGCTGCCCGGATTACTGCGCAAGCTCATTATAATCCCACCACCAACCAAGCCAATTTGGGACTCGATTTGCAATCGCTACCTCTGGATTTTTTCGCACGGGCGGAGGATGCATCGCTCCATGGTTTTTTGAATGCACATCTGCAAGCGCAGTGTCACGGAATTTGCCAGGCGGAAGGACATTGGGATTTTCAGAAAACCCAATTGCAGTGGCGGCAGGCGGGTACGTCGCATACGCTCTCTTTGCAGCGGTTTACCGGTCAACTCCATTGGTTGCCAAAAGACCTCTCGCTTGCTGCCGACCTTCGTCTTGCCAATGACTGGGGTAATGCCCGGGTGACCGTCCACAGCCCAGCGACACTCGCCCTGCCCTGGCACTGGGACGCCAATGCCCCACTACAAGGGGTTATAAAGGCGCATGTAGGTGCACCACTGTTTGCTGCCCTCCCGGTCGGGAGTTTGCGGATTCGACCGCAGGGTCAAGGGACTATAGACGCACAGGTTCTGGGTACCTGGGCGCATCCGCAATGGGCTGGTACAGCACAACTACTAGGTCTGGGCTTTTTCGTCCCGCAGGCAGGTTTGGATGTTCGTGACGTGGGCGCACAACTCGTGGGAGATGGAAAAGAGGTTAAGATCGATCAACTACAAGCCAGCTCTGGCTCGGGTCAGATATCCGGGACAGGCATCGTCCAACTTCAGCGGGCGAATGACTTTACGCTCCATGTCACCGGGAAGAACTTCACGACGCTCAATTTGCCGCAGGTGCAGGCTGCGGTCAGCCCCGACCTGAGCATTTCCGGGACTCTGAAGAAAATCGACGTGCAAGGAAACGTACATACCGATCACTTGCGGATACTAGGTACGAATTTCAGCGGACCCAAGCCCTCAGGCGACGTCGTTTTTGTGAAAAATGAGCACAAAAACAGCGGCCCTGCCCTGGGTGTTAATGTGCACGTAACCCTCGGGGACGATGCGAGAGTCGTCATCGGCGGGCTGCGTGCCCGGCTGGTAGGTGGTCTCGCAGTAAAAATACACGATGGCCAAAGTCCGCAAGTCGATGGCACGCTGCGCATGGTGGATGGCCATTATGCGATTTATGGGCACACGCTCACTTTCCGGCGTGGTTCCATCCTTTTCCGCGGTGCCGCGAACCAAGCCAACCTGGACGTGCTGGCGGTACGCACCATCAAAGGCTCCTCTAGCTTCGCGGTGGACAACACCTCCGTGGAGGCTGGCGTACAAGTCACCGGTACACTGCAAATGCCCCAGGTGGCGCTCTATTCCAAGCCAGCGATGTCGCAGACAGACATCCTCTCCTATCTCGTGCTGGGTACTCCGAGTAGCGGCCTCGCCAGTCAGGATGCATTGCTTTCCGCCGCCGCCGGTACGCTCTTTTCTGCCAGTCGTGCCGCGGTCTTCGGCGATAACCTGAGTAGCAGCGGCATTAACGTTGGCGTAAGTTCCAATGGTAATTCGGGCTTGGCGGGTGCTATGGTCACCCTGGGCCATTATCTTACCCCCGATCTTTATCTCAGTGTCGGACAATCCGTGCTGGGTAGTGGTACCGTGGCACGCTTGCGTTACCGAATTTCACGCCACATCGAACTACAGACGGAGAGCGGCACCCAGAATGGCGCCAATATATTTTACCGAATTGATTTTTAAGATAGTGGTGACCTTAGATGCTCGCTGAAACCCCTGTGCAAACGGATGTTCTACTGATTGGCGGTGGTGCGATCGGCTTAGTCAGTGCGATTAAGCTTGCGGAGGCTGGTCTACGGGTTACAGTGCTCGATCAAGGTCATATCGGTCAGGAAGCATCATGGGCTGGTGGGGGTATTCTGAGCCCATTGTATCCGTGGCACTACCCCCCTGCCCTATTGCGTCTTGCGCTGTATAGTATGCAACGCTATTTCTCCCTGACTTCCACGTTGCTGGAGCAAACTGGCATTGATCCTGAGTGGATACCTTCCGGCTTGCTTATTCTGGAGGGCGAGCATGAGAAAATCCCAAATGATGTGCTGGCTTGGGGCGCCGCGTGGGGACTGGATTGGCGCCCAGGGCTGGCAGGCGAAACCCAAACACTCTGGTGCCCGGAAGTCGCACAAGTACGGAACCCCCGCTTGCTGGCGGCAATGGCCGCACGCTGTCGCCAACTGGGCATCATTTTGTATGAAAATACAGCAGTCACTGGCTTTCGTAAGCAAGGCGAACGGCTGCAAGGCATAGAAACCATCACCGGCTTTATCCCCGCGGAGCGGGCCATCGTGACCGCCGGTGCCTGGAGTGGAAAAATACTCGGAGAAATAGGCATTCACCTGGACATCATTCCAGTGCGCGGCCAAATGCTCCTGCTTCAGGGCAAACCGGGAGTCCTCAATACGATGTTGATGCGCGACAACCATTATCTGATACCGCGACGGGATGGTCTGATTCTGGCGGGCAGCACGAGCGAGCTTGCGGGGTTTGATAAATCGACCACGGACGAGGCACGAAACGAACTTGTGGACTTCGCCACTCAAGTCTATCCGGATCTGGAGTCGCTACCAATCCTCAAGCAATGGTCTGGATTGCGCCCAGGAAGTCAGGATAGTATTCCCTATATTGGTCCTGTTCCCGGCTGGGAGGGGCTTTTTGTCGCCGCTGGTCATTTCCGTTACGGACTTACCAATGCGCCCGCGACTGCCGACATTCTGGCATCCTTATTAATGAAGACGCCACCGCCGCTGGATATTAACCCTTATGCAGTTCTGGCACCGAGACCGGCACACTAAAGCCTTTTACTGGCTGTGCATTGGCGCTACAATTATAACGAGTTTAAAATTAAAGCGAGACCGCCCGTGGGAAATGACGACTGGAACAAGCAACGTGTGTTGGAAGTGCTTCGCGACGCGGGGGTGAATCCCACCAGCCAAAGGGTAGAGATTGGCTACGCGCTCTTCTCCTCTTGCGCGCATCTTTCCGCGGAAGAGATCATGCAGCGTGTCAATGCGGATTATCCCGTGGTGTCTAAGGCAACGGTCTATAACACCCTTGGCCTGTTCGCCGATCACTCATTGGTGCGCGAAGTGATTGTGGAGCCCGGCAAGGTGTTCTATGACCCCAATGTTTCTCTTCATCATCATTTCTATTATGTAGACTCGGGAGAGTTGCTGGATATTCCTGCGTCTGCCCTGCAAATCAACAGGCTCCCCGACCTGCCGCTGGAGACTGAAGTGGAAAGGGTCGAGGTGGTGATCCGGCTGCGACGATGCACGGCTCACTAACGCTACCGCGTCCGCTCTTGCTTTCTTGGCGAAAATTCCTATAATACGGGTCCTCTGGGTTGTTAGCTCAGTTGGTAGAGCAGCTGACTCTTAATCAGCGGGTCGTGGGTTCGATCCCCTCACAACCCACCATATAGAGCAGGCACTTAAATGGTTTTTCTAGGTGCCTTTTGTTTTTACTCATGAGGAAAAACAGGGTGCCAGTGCCGTTCATGGGGTTTTGTTTTCGCATTCAGGCAATACCAGTGGTAACCCCTCCTTCAGCTTACTCTTCACTTGCCGCCAGTGCGGCATCACCCGGTCCAGAATGCCTTTGAAGCGGTCATTATGTAACCGTTCCAGCAAGTGCGTCATTTCATGCACCACCACATATTCCAGGCAGGACTCGGGGTATTGTGCCAGATCCAGGTTCAGCCAGATTCTTCGTGCCTGAATATTACAGGTCCCCCAGCGGGTTTTCATGCGTTTGATGCCCCATTCCGCGACTTTTACCTTGAGAATGGGCTCGTATTGAGCAATGAGTTCAGGAATGCGTTCCTGTAGATTCTGTCGGTGCCAGGTTTGAAGCAGTCTTTCCTTATGGTCTTTGTTGGCGCCTTGCCGACAATATAGGTCAATAAAATGAGCGTGGCCGAGTTCAACGTGTCCGGCTTGGGTGGTGGAGTGGATTCTCAGCCGATATCGTTTGCCCAGGTAATAGTGACTCTCCCCGGATACATACGCACGGGGAGAGATTCTTTCCTGCCCGAGAAACTTTTGCTGCTGCTTTCTAATCCAGCTGAGGCGGTTGAGTACCGCTGCCCGTATGGCCTCTTCGCTGAGCCTTAATGGGGCCGCCACACGCACCCAACCAGTGGGCGGATACACCCCCAGGTGCAGGTTCTTGATCGGCTTTTTGATCACCTGCACGGACAGGTCACTGACTTGCAGCGTGAAGGTTTCAGTAATCACCGCGTTGTTCCTTCACCAAGGTACTGCTGGTAAGTGAGCACCTGTTCCCGGCGATTTTGAATCAGGGTCCCCAGCAGTTCAGGCCTCTTTGGACTGCTGGGGGATTCGTCGGTAGAAACAACGAGAAGCCAGTTACATGGGCATCTTCTTATGGTTCATCATATATGCCTTGCCGCATTTGCCATCATGGGCCTTGATCATTGCGGCACTCACGCAATGCCCTTCACTTTTGGCAGAGACAGGCATGGCCGCCGGTTGCGCAGTCATCAATATCTGTGGCGCTGCCGCATCCTCTGCTATAGCGGTTAAAGGTAAGGCACCGAGAGTGACGGCGAATGCGGAACTGAGCGTGACAGACCAAACAAAATTCTGCTTCATGACTAACTCCTTATAGGGTTTGCGGTTCAGGAATAATGGACTGCGTTGCCGATGCATTATTAACATCGCCTACTGGCAGTTCAGGCTACCATAAATGAGGAATGCAATATAGTAAAGTCATATATCTGACATGGCAAATTGAATGGCATGCGAATCCATGCTAATAGCATAATTTTTAATGGTAATATATATGACAGTTTATAATTTAAATCCAATAACATGTTTTTATATGAATAAGCGCATAGGGCAATTTTACCGTTGTTCATTAAAAATATGGAGAAGCTCCCTCAGTCTAATGCTATACTGCCCAGCCTCGGAATACGGTCTTGCTCTCCCTCCAAGGAATCTGTTACATGCAAATTTCATTCAAGTCGGTTTTGATTAACACGCTGACACTGGCTTCCACAATGGCGTCCGGTTTGACCTGGGCGGGTGCCGTCGTCGCCCCTCCCGTGCATCTCACCTATCCCAAGAAAATGACCGCGCAGTTCGTCTGGAATCAGGTCCTTGCACGGCAGGCCACCTATATCCAGGATGGGGACAAGGGGCCAATCATTTACGATTTCCAGGATCCCAACTGTCCTTATTGCCACGTCCTCTATAAAGCGGAGGCACCGTTGATTCGCGCCGGTCTGTTGACTGTGCGCTACGTGCCGGTGGCCTTTATCTCGCCCAACAGCCTGCCGGAAGCCGCTGCTTGGCTGCAGGCGTCGCAACCAATGCAGGCTTTGCAGCATTTCGAGAACATCATTGGGCCGAGTTTCCGAAATGGCGGCACGAAAGACCTGCCGAAAGCCTCGCCGACCGAAGATACTCGGGCCGATCTGCGAGAGAACATGAAACTACTGGGCTCGCTCGGCTTTCAGGGGACGCCGGCAATCATTTTCCGCGCGAAGTCTGGTCAGTTGGGCCGTATCCCAGGGGCTATTTCCGAAGCTCAACTCAAACGGCTTTTACCGAAGCTCGCCCCCTGATCGGGTTGACGTAACATGGACTCGGATGAATGCCCAAATCTGTAAGGGCCTCTGGTACAATAGCCCGGACAAAAAAGATTCAGCTGCGGAAGACTAGACAGGAGGGAGGATGCAAAAAATGGCACGAATCGTATCTCTTTCCAGGCACCATCAAGAAGACCATCGCCATAAGAACATCGGCTGGTTACGGGCCAGTGTGCTCGGTGCTAACGATGGCCTGCTTTCCACAGCGAGCCTGCTTACTGGTGTGGCGGCCGGGCGAGCGAACCATGAACAAATTTTACTTGCTGGTGCCGCAGCGCTGGTCGCTGGGGCCTTTGCCATGGCGGCTGGTGAATATGTATCCGTGAGTTCACAGGCCGATACCCAGCGGGCCGATCTTGAGATTGAAAGACGGGAACTGAAGAAGAGTCCCGATAAAGAACTTCTTGAGCTCCGCGATATTTATATGGCGCGCGGCCTTGACGAAGCACTGGCCCAGCAAGTCGCTGCGCAGCTTATGCAACGTGACGCCCTCGCCGCGCATGCGCGCGATGAACTAGGCCTGACGGAAATGGCCACGGCTCGGCCTGGCGAAGCTGCTTTAGCCTCAGCCGCATCTTTTGTATGTGGCGCCTTATTCCCGGTGCTGATCGCCGCTTTCGTGCTTCACAGCGAGGTGCTACCAGCCCTGTATACGACCACCATTCTGTTGCTGGTGATCCTTGGTGCGGTTGCTGCCAAGGCTGGGGGTGCATCCATGATAAAGGGCGCTCTCCGCGTTCTCTTCTGGGGAGCCCTCTCAATGGTCAGCACCACGCTGATCGGCTACCTGCTTGGACATGCAGTAATCTAACGAGTCTGACAATCTGTTTAGAATGCTTTTACCCCGTGCCTTGTCTTGCTTTTCAATTGCATAATAGGACACGTTGGTATATTGTACGGCATGAAATGGACTTGCTAGGGAGCACGTTTTGTCATGCCACTTACTTCCTCCGGTGCTGACTATAAGGCATTACACCCCATCAAGCTGCAAACCATCCGCGAGGCTATCCGACCGGAGCGTTATCAGCGTTCGGCAGCTATTGCCGTAGCTTGGTATGGTTTCGATGCGCTTCTTTATCTGTCCGCTATTGCGGGTGCGTTGCTCGTCGAAGCCTGGTGGCTTAAGTTGTTGTTCGGGCTCCTTGCCGGGTCGGCAGTCGCTTTTATGTTCGTCTGGGCGCACGATGCGGCGCACGGCGCCCTTTTCCAGAGCAAACGCACTGCCGAAATCATGGGCACAATCTTCATGCTGCCCTCGTTGAACATGTATCGCCTTTGGGCCTTCGGGCACAACCGCGTCCATCATGGCTTTACCAGCCTGACCACTGTCGACTGGATATGGCGTCCATGGACACCCCAAGAATATCGAAGCAAGACGGTTTGGCAGAAAATGATCTACCGCTTGGAACGCAGTCCTTACACCTGCGCCCTGCACTATCTGTTGCGGATCTGGTGGCCGGGCATGGTGCGTTTCAAAGCGGATGCCAAAAGCAAGGATCGGCAGGTATTTTTCTATAGCAAAATAGTGACGTTGGTGTTTTTTCTCAGCTTTTCCGCGCTGGCGTATTGGGCGGCAGGCATGATGGGCGTCATTGCGGCGGTAATCCTGCCCTTTCTGTTGTTCAACTACTACATCGCCTTATTTGTCTTTCTCCATCACACGCATCCTAAAGTACCCTTCTTCGCAGAGAAAGAGGAGTGGAGCCAGAGCGTTGGCCAACTGTATTGCAGCACTATTGTGCGTTGCTCAAAGATCAGCGAGTACCTGATCCACAATATTTTGCTCCACACGCCGCACCACGTGGACCCCCGGATCCCTTTCTACCATCTGAAGGGGGCCTACGAAGATTTGCGCGCGGAATACGGCCAGTATATTCATGAAACGCGCTTCAGCTTTTTTGAGGTTCGACGTATATTCAAAGAGTGTAAGCTATATGATTATGAGGGGAAATGCTGGATGAGCTTCCGCTCCGGTCGTAGTTGGATTGAGGAAAAGGCCGCTGACATCGCCGCATCCGCCGCCTCGTCCGTGTATCCAGGCAAAACGGCGCACTGAGTAAGTTAAGTTAATGTGTCAGTCTTCTGAGAGATCCGGGTGCCGGTTTCTCTGTGCGGGAGAGGGCGTGTTGAGCGCCCGAAGGTGCAAAATCTTCAGAAGTCGCTCGACCAGTGGATACAAAAGAACGGCGGAAACAGCTAGATAGACAATACCAGAGTAAAGTGCATAAACACTGGCAAACAATTTGGCGACTGTGCCGTGCAAGCCAGAAACTGGCCCCATGCCACTAAGAATCATGCTGGCATTCAGCAGGCTGTCGATCCAGTCGATATGCGCCAGAAAATGATAACCCAACACGCCCATGCCGAGGGAAAGCAGCATGAAACCCAGGCCTGCCCCCGTGTAACGCAACTGGCGCCATAGGAATTCCGTGCGGCTGCGAAGGGTTAACGGTTGATGAGTACGCATCATAATTCAGAAAGTTTCCCTCAGCCGTAATACTGGCGGTACCAAGTCACAAAGTGTTGCAGTCCCTTGTGCAAGGAGGTGTCTGGGGCAAAATCTATGCTTTGCTGTAATGGTGAAACGTCGGCATAGGTAGCCACCACATCGCCATCCTGCATGGGGAACCATTCAATCTGTGCGGATTTACCGAGGCATCCCTCCAGAGTATGGATGAAGTCCGTGAGTGCAATGGGCGTGTGGTTGCCAATGTTGTGGATGCAGAATGGTGCCGCACTGCTTGCCGGGTCTTCCGGCCAGATATTTTGCGCTTCCGGTGCATGTGGAATGAGGCGCGTCACCCCTTCGATGATGTCATCAATATAGGTGAAGTCGCGCCGCATTTGGCCGTGGTTGAATACGGGGATGGGTTGGCCGGCCAGAATCTTCTGCGTGAAGCTGAAATACGCCATATCGGGACGCCCCCAAGGCCCGTAGACGGTAAAAAACCGCAATCCCGTACTGGGGATGCCATACAGGTGGGCGTAGCTGTGTGCCACGAGCTCGCCGGCCCGCTTGGTGGCCGCATAAAGGCTGAGCGGATGATCCACCGGATCATGGACGCTGTAAGGCAGGCGATTGTTGGCACCGTATACAGAGCTAGAGGAAGCGAAGAGCAGGTGGCTTACTCCCTGCGCACGGCAGCCCTCCAGCACGTTCAAAAAGCCCACGACATTGCTGTCCACATAGCTATGCGGCGCTTTCAGGGAATGCCGCACCCCCGCCTGGGCAGCCAGATTGATGACGACGTCAAAGTGTGGGCCCGCAAAGAGCGTCTGCATAGCCTCGCGATTGGCCAGATCCAGAGGCTGAAACTGAAAAGCGGGATGCCCCTCCAGTTGCGCCAGGCGATCCCTTTTCAAACTGGGATCATAGTAGTCGTTGAGATTGTCTATGCCGCTGACAATCCAGCCATCCGCGAGTAAGCGACGGGCCATATGAAAACCGATGAATCCCGCAGCACCGGTAACCAGTACCCGCCCGTCCATCAAGCCAGCCGCTCCGCCAGCCATCGTACGTAGCGATCCACCCCCTGCTCCACCGTCAGGAAAGGTTTGGCATATCCCGCGCTACGCAACTTACCCACTTCCGCTTGGGTGAAACTCTGATATTTACCGTTCAGTGCCTCGGGCATATTGACGTAGCGAATGGTCTGCGCTTTCTGCAGTGCAGACAGGCTTTGTGCCGGGTGGTCTGCGCGGCGTTCCAGACTATTGATCACGGCGATCGCCACTTCGTTGAAACTCTGCGCCTGCCCGGTACCCACATTGTAGATTCCGCTGTGCGGGTGATCCAAAAAGTGCATATTGACGGCAACCACATCGTCTATGTGAATGAAATCACGCCGCTGCTCGCCATCGGCATAGCCATCCGTACCCGCAAACAAGCGAACATGATTATCCAGCCGATATTGGTTGAAAAAATGCAGCGCTACTGAGGCCATGCGATTTTTGTGGAATTCGCGTGGGCCGTAGACGTTGAAATAGCGAAAGCCATGCACCGGGGCCCGCAAGTCTGCCCACATCCGTCGGAGATACTGGTCGAACTGGAATTTGCTGAATCCGTAGATGTTGAGCGGGGATTCCGCGGCACGCTCCTCGACGAAGGTGCCGGTCATACCATAGACAGAGGCGCTGGAGGCGTAGAGAAAGGGAACATTATGACGCTGACACCAATGCAGCAAAATTTTGCTGAAGGCGAAGTTGTTTTCCATGACGTAACGGCCGTCGGTGGCCATGGTGTCGGAGCAGGCCCCTTCGTGAAAAATAGCCTCAATGCCCTTCAGGTGTCCATTTTCTACCTGGCGGAGAAAAGTTTCCGCCTCCATGTAATCGGTAAGTTCCAGATCGGTGAGATTAAGAAACTTGTCGGCGCGGGTCAGGTGGTCCACGACGAGGATATCTGTAATGCCCCGCTGATTGAGGGCTTGCACGAGATTGGCACCAATAAAACCGGCACCGCCAGTAACGATGTACATGCGTGATCCTCCTTTTCCCGCTATCATAGCAGAAAGCCGACGTCTTCCTATAAGGCGCCATAGCTCTGCCCTTTTGTCCGGGCTCAGACCTTTACTATTTCCTGCCGCAAACAATAAATGGCGCTCCAGAGAGGGTGTCGCCATATCCGAGGAGGAACATGCAAGACCACGGTCTGTTGACGATTATCCTGCTCCTGGCTACCGGGGTGCTGCTGGTCGGTTTTCTGCGCTACCTGCGTCTACCGGCGGTGTTTGCTTATCTGCTGACCGGCATCATTCTCGGCCCACATGCCCTGGCTGTAGTGCCGGATCTTGCCAGTACCCGACAACTCGCCGCTTTCGGTGTGGTTTTCCTGATGTTTAGCATCGGGCTGGAGTTCAGTCTGGCGCAGTTTTTGAGCATGCGTCGCCTGGTCTTCGGAATGGGGCTGGCGCAGGTGGTCTTGACCAGTCTGATTTTCGTCGGCATCGCTTTGCTCATCCCACTTTCCTGGAAGACCGGCGTAATCCTCGGGGGAATTCTGGCCATGTCGTCCACCGCCATGGTCGTGCGCGCGCTGGCCGAAAAAATGGAAATCCAGACCCGGCACGGACGTATCGCGGTGAGCGTGCTGCTTTTTCAGGACCTGGCTGTAGTGCCGCTACTGATTCTGATCCCTGCCCTTGCTGGTTCGACCACTAATCTGCCCCATGATTTGGCTATGGCCGGACTCAAGGCGATGCTGGTGCTGTTGGTTTTGTTGGTGATCGGGCGGCCGGTGATGCGGCCCTGGTTTCAGTTTGTGGCCAACCGTAAGTCCACGGAACTATTTATGCTCAATGTGTTATTGGTGACCTTGGGTTTGGCATGGATCACCGAACAGGCGGGATTATCGCTGGCTTTGGGGGCCTTTGTGGCGGGGATGCTGATTTCCGAGACGGCCTACCGTTATCAGGTGGAAGCGGACATCGCGCCTTTCCGCGACATTTTGTTGGGGCTCTTTTTCGTCACCATCGGTATGCTCGTGGATCTCCCCGCGTGGTGGGCGAATCTGGCCTGGGTTTTAACCGTGCTGGCCATGCTTCTGCTGTTGAAGGGTGCGCTGGTCTGGGGGCTGGCCCGTCTTTTCGGCTACGAGCCGGGTGTGGCATTGCGCTCAGCCATTGTGCTGGCGCAGGCAGGAGAGTTTGGCTTTGTGCTACTGGCGTTAGCCAATCAGTACCAACTGTTGCCCGCCCACGTGCTGCAACCGGTCCTCGGCGGTATGCTCGTGTCGATGATGCTGGCGCCCATCCTGGTGGAGCGCAATGGCTGGTTGGCGCGCCAATTGGTGGGCAGCTATCGCGGCCACCGCGATCAGCAACTGGCTGACATCCGCTCGGCAAATTTGCAGGCCCATGTCGTGCTCTGTGGCTACGGCCGGGTGGGGCAAAGTGTGGGGCGGGTCTTGGAAGAGGAAGGTATTCCTTTTGTGGCCCTTGATCTGGACCCGGTACGCGTACGCCAGGCGCAGTCTGCGGGTGAGTCGATCTTTTATGGGGATGCCAGTCGCCGCGATGTGTTGCAAGCGGCAGGGATTTTTTCGGCTCGGGCTGTAGTGATCACCTATGCGAATGTTACGTCGAGCCAACGCGTTTTATCCATTATTAAGGAGTTGCGCCCCGATCTGCCGGTAGTCGTCCGTGCCCATGACGACAGTCAACTGGAGAAGTTGGAGGCCGCCGGAGCCGATGAAGTGGTGCCGGAAGTGACCGAGGGTGCGCTGATGCTGGCCTCGCAGGCCTTGTTGCTGATGGGCTTCCCGATCAGTACGGTACTACGTCGGGTGCGGCGCTTCCGGCAGGAGCGTTACCAGTTTTTTCGAGGGGCCTTCTGGGGGAGTTCGGAGCCGGGCGAAGATCAGGATTCGGCGCGGCTGGCGTCTATCGCTCTGGGCGAAACGGCTTTTGCCATCCACCTCAGTCTGCGCGAACTGAATCTGACCAGTTTCGGGGTGGCGGTCGTAGCGGTGCGCCGTCATGGGATTCGCGGGCGCGAACCTTCTCCTGATACGGTACTCAAGCCCGGGGATGTGCTGGTGTTGTTCGGGACACCTGCGGCGCTCACCAAAGCTGAGACCTATGTGTTGGAAGGCAATATGGTACAGGAAGCGGCAACAGCGTGAGCCACTGGTCACCATACGGGTGGCCACAAAGTTTGTGCAGTGCTATGGTTTGAGAACTGCCTGTTCATTCATGATGACACCTTCGCCGAGTAATCCATGCCACCATCCATTGACTCTACCTTAGCCGAAACCCGCTCCTTTGCCGTCTCTGCTGATTTTGCCCGGCAGGCCAATATGAATGCGGAAACCTTTGCTCGTTTGAATCGTCAGGCGACCGAAGATCCTCATCGCTTCTGGGGAGATTTGGCGCGCGAATATCTAGACTGGGATCTTCCGTTTCAACAGGTGCTGGAGACCGATCATGCCCCTTTCTATCGCTGGTTCAGCGATGGTCAGCTCAATGTGGCGCACAACTGCGTGGATCGCCACCTGCAAGGTGCAACCCGGCACAAGGCGGCCTTGATTTGGGAGGGCGAGGATGGCAGCGTCAAAACCTTGACCTACGCGCAGTTACACCGCGAAATGTGCCTTTTTGCCAACGCTCTCAAACATCAGGGGGTACAAAAGGGGGATCGGGTCGCGATCTACATGCCCATGGTGCCAGAGGCGGTCATCGCCATGCTCGCCTGTGCACGGATCGGGGCGATCCACACGGTGGTGTTTAGCGGGTTCTCAGCGGAAGCCCTCAAGGACCGTCTGGAGGATACGGATGCCAAGATACTGATCACCGCCGACGGCGCCTGGCGTGCGGGCAAGCTTGTGCCACTCAAACGCCACGCGGATCAGGCTCTGCTGCGGGAGCGTGAACATTCCGTGCAGCGGGTTATTGTCCTACGTCGTACCGGTGCCGAAATCGATATGCAGGAAGGTCGCGATGTCTGGTGGGAGGATGTCATCATCGGTATGAGTGCCGATTGCCCTGCCTTACCTATGCAAGCGGAGGACCCGCTTTTCATTCTGTATACTTCGGGCAGTACCGGTAGACCTAAAGGGGTTTTCCACAGTAGCGCAGGCTATTTGCTTTGGGCCATGCTCACCACTCGCTGGGTTTTCGATGTCAAACCCGCTGATGTCTACTGGTGTACCGCCGATATCGGCTGGATCACCGGCCATAGCTACGTGGTCTATGGTCCGCTGGCGAACGGAGCCACCGTCTTCCTTTATGAAGGGGCACCCATGTATCCGCAGCCGGACCGGTTCTGGGAAATGATTGCGCGGCATGGCATCAGCATTTTCTACACGGCACCGACAGCAGTGCGCGCCTTCATGAAAATGGGCGACGAATGGCCGCAGCGCCATGATCTTTCCAGCCTGCGACTCATGGGTTCGGTGGGCGAACCCATGAATCCGGAGGCCTGGATGTGGTACCACGAACAGATCGGTGGCGGGCGCTGCCCGATAGCCGATACCTGGTGGCAGACAGAAACGGGGGGGCACATGATCGCGCCATTGCCCGGTGTGGCGGTCAACAAGCCAGGCTCTTGCGCCCTTCCCCTCCCCGGTATCAGCGCGCGCATTGTCAACGATCATGGCGACCCCATCACCGCTCCTGATGCCGGTGGCTACCTGATCATCGATCGACCCTGGCCAGGCATGTTGCGGGGCGTCTGGGGTAATCCAGAGCGTTATGTAGAGAGCTACTGGGCCAAGTTTGGTAATCGCTACTATATTGCCGGGGACAGCGCGCGCTGCGATGCCGACGGCTATTTCTGGGTGATGGGACGCATTGATGACGTGCTCAATGTCTCCGGGCATCGTTTGGGCACAGCGGAGGTGGAATCGGCGCTGGTGGCACATCCTGCGGTCGCGGAAGCGGCAGTGGTTGGCATTCCTCATGAAATCAAGGGTGAGGCCATTTGTGCTTTTGTTATAGTGAAACATCAATATCAGGGCGCTGATCGTGATGAACTGGGTGCGGCGCTACGGGCGCAGGTGACCGAACTGATCGGGGCGATAGCCCGTCCTGACGACATTCGCTTCACTGACGCCTTGCCGAAAACCCGTTCCGGTAAAATTATGCGCCGTCTGCTACGTTCTCTTGCTCGCGGCGAAGATATCACCCAGGATACCAGCACATTGGAAGATGAGGGCACCTTGCAGCACCTGACCACCGTTAAAAAATAAGGGCTCCTACGCCGCACCGCATATCACGGCGGCGTCATCAAATTGTCATCTTGCTCTGGCAGACTAAGGGGGATTCCGGCATGCGGGCTGGGAACCTCCTTTACATTGCCGGAGTCGTATCTTGCGCATTCTGATGATCACGGATACCTATTTTCCCCGAATCAGCGGGGTGGCCAGTTCTATCGAAAGCTTTCGTGCAGGATTGATTGGTCAGGGGCATGAAGTGGATATCCTGCTCCCTGCCTATGACGGTCGCAAAAAACATACGTCAGATAATAACGATGAGCGGGCGTTATGGCGTATACCTTCCTGGCGAATTCCCCTGTATCCCGAAGAGCGCTTCATGAAGTTTCGTGCCTTGCGCTCTGTGCACCGCAACCTGAGCCAGACCGCTTACGATCTGATCCATATTCAAACCCCATTTGTTGCCCATTATCACGGTGTGCGTCTGGCGCGCCGCTGGCGCATACCTGCTGTGCTCTCTTATCACACTTACTTTGAGGGCTATGTGGATTATTATTATCCAAAAATTCCCCGCAGCCTGCGCCGCGACTCAGTCCGGCGTTTATCGTGGCAGCAATGCCATGGAGTCGATGGCGTTGTCGTGCCGTCGCGCGCCATGGCGGAAATTCTCTGGAGTTACGGTATCAATCAACCCGTGCGGGTTATTCCGACGGGGGTGCGGCCCGAACATTTTTCGGGGGGCAAAGGCGCTGAATTTCGCAAGCGGCACCGTATTAGCGAGCAACGTCCCATCCTGCTTTATGCCGGCCGGATTGCACCAGAAAAAAATATTCCACTATTGTTCAATGCACTACCGCATATTCTGGAGCAAATGCCGGATGTATTATTGATGCTGGTCGGTGACGGCCCGGCGCGGTCAGTGTTGGAAACCCTCGCACAGTCACGAGGTCTAGCGGGTTCGATATGCTTTCTCGGTTATCTGGAGCGAAAAGAGGCCTTGAAAGACGCTTATGCAGCTGCTGACCTTTTCGTGTTTCCTTCTCGGACGGAAACGCAGGGAATGGTTTTGATTGAGGCGTTGGCGGCGGGATTGCCGGTGGTGGGTGTACCAGCGCTGGGCAGCGTGGACCTGCTTGGCTTAGGTAAGGGCACTCGCAGTGCCCGCAATGACCCCATGGATTTTGCTGGTCATTGTATTACCTTGCTGCGAGATGATGGCCAGCGAGCACAATTAGCAGCGGAAGCCCGCCAACTCGCCGCAGAATGGTCGGAAGGCCGGATGGCCCAGAACTTGTCACTGTTCTACGCCGAGATCATCGCTCGGGCTGCCCTTGTTTCGTAACCCAGACTCAGTGCGGGCGGCGCCCGGCAAAGGTAAAGCTGTCTCCTTCGAGAAGCACTTCAATGATCTCACCGGGTCCGAAATCACCTCGCAGCAGTTGCTGCGCGAGGGGGTTTTCGATTTCCCGCTGAATCACCCTTTTGAGGGGGCGCGCACCATAGGCGGGGTCATAGCCGACTTCGGCCAAACGATCCAGTGCGCCATCACTCAGTACCAGACCCATATCCCGTTCGCGCAGTCGTGCCCGCAGGAAACCCATTTGAATCTCAGTAATCTCGCGGAGCTGCACTGCGGTGAGTGGATGGAAGATGACCAACTCATCAATGCGATTGAGAAACTCCGGGCGGAAATGGTCTTGTACCACATCCATTACCGCAACGCGCATGCCGTCATAATCCCCCTTCCGACCGAATTCCTGAATCCGGTCGGAACCTAGGTTGGAGGTCATGACAATCACCGTGTTGCGAAAATCCACGGTGCGTCCCTGGCCATCGGTAAGGCGGCCATCATCGAGCACCTGCAGAAGGATATTGAAGACATCCGGGTGGGCCTTCTCCACTTCATCCAGCAAGATGACGGAATACGGTTTGCGTCGCACCGCTTCGGTAAGGTACCCACCTTCTTCGTAGCCCACATATCCGGGAGGCGCCCCGATGAGGCGTGCCACCGAATGTTTCTCCATGAACTCGCTCATGTCGATACGCACTAGATGCTCTTCACTGTCGAAAAGGAACTCGGCTAAGGCCTTGCTCAACTCCGTTTTACCAACACCCGTGGGGCCAAGGAAAAGGAAAGAACCATTGGGGCGCCTGGGATCTGACAACCCTGCCCGGGAGCGGCGAATGGCGTTGGATACCGCAGCGACGGCCTCGCTCTGGCCCACCACCCGCGTCTGTAAACGCTCCTCCATTTTCAAGAGTTTTTCCTTCTCGCCTTCCAGCATTTTAGAGACAGGGATACCGGTCCAGCGGGCAACCACTTCGGCAATTTCTTCTTCGCCGACCTCCGTGCGCAGCAGGGTGGGTTTAGCACCTGAGCCAGTAGATTCCGCATGGATTTCGGCATGGCGCAGTTGCGCTTCTAATGCCGGAATGGAGCTGTATTGCAGTTCCGCCATACGTTCTAAGTCGTTGGCACGGCGTGCCGTATCCAGTTCGACGCGCTTGCGATCCAGTTCTTTTTGGATTTGTGAAGTACCCTCAATCGCCAGCTTTTCGCCCTTCCAGACTTCTTCTAAATCCTGATATTTACGTTCCAACTCACTGATTTGATTTTGTAGAATACCAAGACGTTTGCGGCTGGCTTCATCCTTTTCCTTCTCCAGCGCTACCCGCTCAATATTCAACTGAATGATGCGGCGCTCCAGTTCATCCAGTTCCTGAGGTTTGGAATCGATCTCCATCTTAATGCGGGAGGCGGCTTCATCCATCAGATCTATGGCCTTGTCGGGCAGGTTACGGTCGGTGATATAGCGATGTGAAAGTTGCGCTGCGGCGACCAGTGCCGGATCGGTAATGCGTACGCCATGGTGGGCTTCATAGCGTTCTTTCAGGCCGCGCAAAATAGCGATGGTGTCTTCCACGCTGGGTTCGTCCACCAGCACGCGTTGGAAACGGCGCTCCAGCGCCGCATCCTTTTCGATGTATTTGCGGTACTCATCCAAGGTGGTGGCACCGATGCAATGCAATTCACCGCGCGCCAGCGCTGGCTTGAGCATGTTGCCAGCATCCATGGAGCCCTCAGCTTTTCCTGCCCCAACCAGCATATGAATCTCATCAATGAAAAGAATGATTTTACCTTCACTCTTCTCCAGGTCGTTGAGCAAGGACTTCAGGCGTTCCTCGAATTCGCCGCGGAACTTGGCACCCGCGATCAGTGCCCCTAAATCCAAACCCAACAGGCGTTTATCACGCAAGGATTCTGGCACTTCGCCATTGATCAAGCGCAGGGCCAGTCCTTCGACGATAGCCGTCTTGCCCACCCCTGGCTCGCCGATCAAGACCGGATTATTCTTGCTGCGGCGCAGCAAGACCTGAATGGTCCGGCGAATTTCGTCGTCACGGCCAATGACCGGGTCCAGTTTGCCTTGACTGGCCCGCTCCGTGTAATCAATGGTGTATTTCTCCAGCGCCTGACGTTGCTCTTCGGCATTAACGTCATTGATTTTTTCACCGCCGTGCAGGTCATGGACGGCCTGTTCCAGATCTTTGATGGTGGCGCCCGCCTCTTTCAGGAGGCGCCCAGCTTCACCCTTGTCATCCAGCAAGGCCAGTAGGAAGTGTTCGGTGGCGATGTACGTGTCACCGCGTTTTTGCCCTATCTTGTCGGCCAGGTTGAGCATATTGGTGAGATCGCGGCCTACTTGCACCTCTCCCGGATGCCCTTGTACCTTCGGCATGGACTCCAGCACGCGGTTCAACTGATTGCGCAGGGCATCGACCCGTACGCCGGCTTTCGACAGGAGTGGCCGGGCGATGCCACCTTCTTGATCAAGAAAAGCAATCAGCAGATGGACGGGGTCCATCTGCTGATGATCCTGGCCTAGAGCGAGACTCTGGGCATCCTGGAACGCCTGTTGAAATTTGGTGGTCAGTTTATCGGTACGCATGGAGTGACTCCCATAGATTGGCATTGCTCAGAAAATGGGATCATTCGGCCTCTTTTTCAAGAGTCGGTGCGGGTTGTAGTGCCCATATCAGGAAAAATGCACCTAAAAGTGCCAGCAGCGCCGCTGCGGAAAAAGTGCCTCGTCCACCCCAATGCGCCCAGGTCCAGCCAGCTCCGAGCGCTCCCAGACCTCCTCCCAAACCATAAACGATGCTCGCGTACAGAGCCATGCCGCGCCCGCGCAGAACACCGGGAAAGCGCTCCGACAACCAATGTACGGCCGCCAGGTGAAAGGCGCCATAGCTCGCCGCATGCAGGGTTTGCACCAGAATGACCCATATCAGCCCCGGCCACCAGGCGATCACCCCCCAGCGCATAGCGGTCAGAATAAAGGCGCCGGTGAATACCAGTGGCACGCCCCGGCGCCGGATAAAACGATCACCCCACCAGAAAAAGGCGACTTCGCAGAGCACTGCAAATCCCCACAGCATTCCGACAGCGGCACTCCCCAGACCGTGCTGTTCCGCATAAATAGAATAAAACGCGTAATAAGCGCCATGACTGGCCTGTTCCAGCAAACCCGCCAACAGGAAAAACCAGAGGCTCACATGGCGGAATGCACCGCTGAGGCGGGGACGTGGTGTATCGGTGGCGGGCAGCGTGCTATAGGGCAAATAGCGGCTAGCCCACCATGCACCCACCAGAAAAATGGCGATGCCAGGCAAAAACACGGTCAACCCCCAGCGGGCGATCAACCCGCCCATGCCCAGTGACAGGGCGATAAATCCGAGGGAGCCCCAGAGTCGAATGCGTCCATAGGCAGTGCCACGTCGTTGTGCCCAGTCCATGGTGGTGGCGTCCACCAAAGGCAGCGTCGCCGCCCAGAAGAAGGAGAAGGTCAGCGTAATAAGCAGCAGGGCCAGAAAGTTACCGTGGGCCAGCCACAAGGCAAGAAAACCCGCTGCGGTAATCAACGCCGCCCAGGGAACGATCCGCCGACTTCCCCAGAAGTGTGCCAGCCAGCCCCAGAGGTTGGGCGCCAGCACCTTGCTGAACTGCACCGCCGCAGTGAGGATTCCGATGGCCAGGGGATCCTGACCCTGGGCATGCAGCCACGGACCCCAATAGGGCATGAACGCCCCCAGCGCGCAAAAGTACAGGAAATAGAAGGTGGCGAGCCAGCCCCCTTCCCGGTCTGCCTGCATACCTTAGGCGGGAATGGGAGGCAGGGGTGCCTGCACGTCGGCGTTCTGGGCGCGGTGACGCATCCAGTGGTCCATGATCACCAGCGCCAGCATGGCCTCGACAATGGGAACCGCACGAATGCCGACGCAGGGATCATGGCGACCGGTGGTGATCACTTCGGCGGGTTGACCGTGTACATCGATGCTTTGCCGCGGAATACGAATACTGGAGGTCGGTTTGATGGCCACGGACAGCGTGAGATCCTGTCCGGAAGAAATGCCGCCCAAAACACCACCCGCATGATTACTTTGAAATCCCGCGGGGGTTATCGCGTCTCCATGATAGCTGCCCCGCTGCTCTACCACGGCGAAACCATCGCCCATGGCCACGGCCTTGGCCGCGTTGATGCTCATCATCGCCTTGGCGATGTCCGCTTCCAAACGATCAAATACCGGCTCACCGAGTCCGACCGGCATGCCGGTTACGCGCGCATCTATCCGCGCGCCGATGGAGTCTCCATCTTTGCGCAAGGCATCGAGAAAGTCGGCCATACGAAGCGCAGCCTGGGCATCAGGACAAAAGAAGTCATTGCGGGAGATTTCCGCCGCATCAAAAGTTTCGGCATGGAGGGGACCCATCTGTGCCATCCAAGCCTGTATGTTTACGCCGAGATGTTCGCGCAAAAACTTACGGGCGACGGCCCCGGCAGCGACCCTGGTCGCTGTTTCCCGTGCCGAGGAGCGACCGCCCCCCCTATAGTCCCGTCGACCGTATTTCTGCAGGTAAGTATAATCGGCATGGCCAGGGCGAAACAGGTCTTTGATTTTTCTATAATCCTGCGAACGCTGATCGGTATTGCGAATCAGCAGCCCGATGGGTGTGCCGGTGGTCAACCCCTCGAAGACACCGGAAAGTATCTCGATCTGGTCGGCTTCCTGACGCTGAGTGGTATGGCGTGACTGGCCGGGGCGGCGACGATCCAGCTCAATCTGGATATCGGCTTCGTTGAGCGACATGCCTGGCGGGCAGCCATCGACAATGCAGCCGATGGCCGGGCCATGACTCTCGCCAAAGGTGCTGACCCGGAAACACTCGCCGATACTGCTTCCGGCCATGAGTTATTTTTCCATTTCAATCATGGCATAAGCCGAGTGATTGTGAATCGACTCGAAGTTTTCAGAAGAAACCGAAAACCACTGTACGCGCGGGTCTTCCCGTAGTCGTAGTGCGACATCCCGCACCATATCTTCCACGAATTTGGGATGGTCATAAGCGTATTCCGTGACATATTTTTCATCGGGACGCTTCAGCACCCCGTAAAGCTGACAGGATGCCTCGGCTTCGATCAGGTCAATAATATCCTTAATCCAGATCGTTTCGCGGGCACGCACATGGACCCAGACATGCGCACGCTGGTTGTGGGCGCCGTATTCCGAAATGCTTTTAGAGCAAGGGCAAAGGCTGGTCACGGGCACCATGACACCTATGGTCAGGTGATAACCCGACGGGGTAATCTCGCCTATCAGTTCTACCTCGTAATCCAGCATGCTCCTGACGCCGGATACGGGGGCTGCTTTCTGCACAAAGAACGGTAAGCGCATCTCCAGCCGCGCTGAATCTGCCTCCAAACGCTGCCGCATCTGTTCTACCGCTGTGCCAAAGCTTTCCACGCTGAGGGGGCTCTCATGTGCGTTCAGGATCTCGATGAAGCGTGACATGTGTGTGCCTTTCAAGTGCGCAGGCAGGCTCACGTACATATTGCATTGGGCGACGGTGGGCTGCACCGTTCCGTCACGATCCTGAAACTGCATGGGATGGCGCACATCGCGGATACCCACCTGCTGGATGGCAATAGCCCGCGGGTCGGCACGACCTTGTACGTCTTCCAGGACTTCAACCGCGCAATCTCTCACCGCGGACCCCTCTTGGGAATAATAGACTGAATTGGTCATATACTACGCCCCGGACGGTGACCGGGCAAGCAACGCGAGCAATTCCCCACCGGATTTCTCGATCCCTGCAGCATCCAGACCCAGATCGGCAAGCCATTGGCCGGCATCGCCCTGTTCGATAAAGACGTCGGGCAAACCGAGCAAACGCAAGGGGCGCACGACGCCCTCGTTGAGCAGGAATTCCGCGACGGCACTACCGGCACCCCCCATGCGCGCGCCTTCCTCCACCGTCAGGAACGCCCGATGACTTTGCGCCAGACTGGTCAGTAATTCCGTGTCCAGGGGTTTGACGAAACGCATGTTGACGACGGTAGCGTCGAGCGCCGCACCGGCCACCATCGCTGCCGCGACCCGCGTACCGAAGGCGAGAATCGCCAGTTCCTTACCTTCCCGCAGAACCTCCGCCTTACCGATGGGGACTTGCCGTGACAAATCCTTGTTCAGCGCCAAGCCGCGACCGTTACCGCGCGGATAACGCACCAGCGCCGGGCCCTGATAGGCAAAGCCCGTGTTGAGCATGTCGCGCATTTCCTGCTCATCTTTGGGCGCCATAATAACCAGATTGGGAATGCAGCGGGCATAGGCCATGTCAAAAGCACCCTGATGAGTGGCGCCGTCGGCTCCCACCAATCCTGCGCGGTCAACGGCAAAAAGCACCGGCAGATTCTGGATGGCCACGTCATGCAGGAGTTGATCATAGGCTCGCTGCAGAAAGGTGGAGTAGATGGCGACCACCGGATGGATGCCGTCACAGGCCAGGCCCGCTGCAAAAGTTACCGCATGCTGCTCGGCAATACCCACATCAAAATAGCGATCGGGAAACAACTGCTCAAAACGCACCAGCCCGGAACCCTCCCGCATGGCCGGCGTGATAGCGACCAGATGCTTTTCTGCCGCGCCCTTATCACAGAGCCAATCGCCGAAAACCTGCGTGTAACTGACCGCGCCGGCGGGTTTCTTGGTCATTTTGCCATCCATCCGGTTAAACGGAGTCACTCCGTGATAGCCACAGGGATCCTGCTCGGCAGGACCATAGCCCTTACCTTTTTTGGTGATGATATGGAGTAAACGTGGCCCTCTGATTTTTTTGAGGTTTTCAAGAGTCTGGATCAACGCATCCAGATCGTGGCCATCTATGGGACCGAAATAATGAAATCCCATTTCCTCAAACAAGGTCCCCGGCGTCACCAGCCCCTTAACACCTTCTTCCGCCTTTTTTGCCAGTTCACGCAAGGGTGGTACAAAGCTCAGGGCCTGCCCCGCACCTTCCCGCACGGTGTTATAGAAGCGCCCAGAGAGGATGCGTGTCAGATACTGGGATACCGCCCCCACATTGGGTGAGATAGACATCTCATTATCATTGAGGATGACCAGCAAGTTGGCATCCAGGACGCCACCGTTATTCAAAGCCTCATAGGCGAGGCCCGCAGTCATGGCGCCATCGCCAATGATCGCCACCACTTCCCGCGATTTATGCCCCAGCTTGGCAGCTACGGCCATCCCCAAAGCAGCACTGATAGAGGTGCTGGAGTGACCGGCGCCAAAGCTGTCATAGGGGCTTTCGTCCCGCTTGAGGAAACCGGAGAGACCATCCTTGATGCGCAACCGGGGGAAGAGCGGGCCGCGCCCGGTCAGGATTTTGTGGGGGTATGCCTGATGGCCGACGTCCCAGATCAGGCGATCCTCTGGTGTGTTGAATACCGCGTGCAGTGCCACAGTCAGTTCCACCGCCCCCAGACAGGAGGAGAGATGTCCACCTGTCTGGCTGACCGTTTCCAGGAGAAACTGACGCACCATTTTGACCACGCTTTTTTGCTCGCTACGCGACATCTGTCGCAATTCGGCAGGCATGGGCATGTCCTTCAACAAGTCGTTCATTTATTGCGCTCTACAATGAGGCGCGCCAGGGCGCGGAGATGATCGGCCTCTGTCTGCCAGGACTGCAAAGCCTCCAAGGCCTCGTCGAGCAGGCGTCGAGCATAGTTTTGCGCCTCGACAAGGCCGAGCAAGGTAACAAAACTGGGCTTGTTACGGCTGCGATCCGCGCCTTGCCGCGCTTTTCCAGTCTGTTGCAAATCGCCAATCTCGTCGAGGATGTCATCCTGTACCTGAAAGGCGAGTCCGACGCGATCGGCGTAACGCAATAGTGCCGCGCCTCCTGGCTCCTTCTCAGCAATGCCCGCGGCGCAGAGCGCCAACTGTACGGCGCAGCGAATGAGCATGCCCGTCTTGTGCAGGTGCATCTGCTCTAGTGCAGGCAAAGCCAATTCATGACCAACGGCGGCCAGATCTATGGCCTGCCCGCCTACCATACCCCGCGAGCCAGAGGCCTGTGCAAGGGTTGCCAGCATCTGCACTTGCCATTCGGCAGTTACCCCCCAACCCGGCTCTGCCAGCACCAGAAAGGCTTGCGCCTGCAGGGCATCGCCCACGAGAATGGCGGTGGCCTCGTCATAGGC
The DNA here is from genome assembly GCF_028215975.1 of Acidithiobacillus ferriphilus. Taxonomy (NCBI): domain Bacteria; kingdom Pseudomonadati; phylum Pseudomonadota; class Acidithiobacillia; order Acidithiobacillales; family Acidithiobacillaceae; genus Acidithiobacillus; species Acidithiobacillus ferriphilus. The sequence goes on along the minus strand of NZ_CP116458.1, from coordinate 1,350,901 downwards.
GCGATGACAGGTAGGCTGGCCACGGCGCAGATCATCATTATCCATGGCCGGGAGATCGTCATGTACCAGCGAATAGGCGTGAATCATTTCCAGCGCCGCCGCGGGACGGTCCAGATGTTCCAGTGGCACCCCCAGGCAGGCACCCGTCGCGTACACCAGTAAGGGACGGATACGTTTGCCACCACCCAGCGTACTGTAACGCATGGCGTCATGCAGACGCGCGGGCAGTATGTGTGCCGGAGGCAGCAGTGTTCCCAGAACGCTTTCGGTGCGCTGTACCGAAAGCTTCCGGAACTGCGCAAAAGTTTCGTTGTTCACAATGGCATCCAAGGTCATACGTCTTCTTCCTGAGTAAGCGGAGTGGGAACCGCGTCCTCTCCGAGTAATATTTCCACGGTCTGCCGGGCAGTTAGTAACTGCGTTTCAGCGTGCCGAGACAGCTCCATGCCGCGCTGGAAAAGGGCGACAGAGTCTTCCAGACCCAACTGCCCCTCTTCCAGGCGGCGAACGGTCTCTTCCAAGGCATCCAAGGTGCTTGCGAAGTCTGCGGGGGCTTCCACGGGGGATGATTCATTGTTCATGTGCTTTTCCATGTTCGTCAATTAAACACTAGGCCCAGTCCTCGGGGCAAGGGATAACGAAGATTCAGACTGGACGGTACGTTCGCCAGGCCCTAGAATCCGTGCCGTTCATATCCTAAGGGTTCCTGCCATGTTTCTGCAAAAGGCCGAGGATGCGCCGGGCGTAGACGATGATGTTACCCGCTTCGAGGTGCTCGGCGCTATCAGCGTGTCACATTTTCTCAACGATAGTATTCAGTCGCTGATGCTGGCGGTGTATCCACTGTTCAAAAGTAATTTTAATTTGAGTTTTGCACAGATCGGGTTGATTACCCTGGCCTATCAGTTGACCGCATCCATCATTCAACCATTGGTTGGGCGCTTTACCGATCGCCACCCTATGCCTTATTCATTGCCTTTTGGCATGTTGTTTACCTTTGGCGGGCTACTGCTGCTATCCGTGGCCCGGAATTATGAAGTGCTCTTATTGGCGGCGGCATTGGTAGGCCTGGGTTCATCGGTATTCCATCCTGAGTCCTCGCGGGTGGCGCGAATGGCTTCCGGCGGACGTCACGGGCTGGCGCAGTCCATTTTTCAGGTGGGTGGTAATGTGGGCGCGGCGGTGGGTCCATTGCTGGCCGCGTTTATCATCATGCCCAACGGTCAGCACAGCCTGTCGTGGTTTTCACTGGTGGCGTTACTGGCTATCGTGATTCTTTCTTTCGTGGGGCGTTGGTATCAGCGTCAGCGGCATCGGCCCAAAAGGCCAGCGGCAAAGCTCGTGGAGCCCTTGCTGCCTCCCAAACTGGTGCGCCGCGGTATTCTCATTCTGGTCGCGCTGATGTCCTCCAAGTTTTTGTATCTGACCAGCATCAGCAGCTATCTGATTTTTTACTTGATGCAGCGCTTTCATATTGCGACGCAGGAAGCGCAGATGCATCTTTTCATTTTTCTCGCGGCGGTGGCGGCGGGGACATTGATGGGGGGGCCGATTGGTGACCGGGTTGGCCGCAAGAAGGTGATTTGGGTCTCTTTGCTGGGGATCGCGCCTTTCACCCTCGTTTTGCCCTACGTGGGCCTGACCCTGAGCGCCGTTTTGACAATGATTATTGGGTTTTTGCTGGCTTCCGCCTTCCCAGCCATCGTGGTGTACGCGCAAGAATTGGTGCCCGGCAAGGTCGGGACCATTTCCGGTCTGTTTTTCGGCCTGGCTTTTGGACTGGGCGGAGTGGGTGCCGCATTGCTGGGGGAGCTGGCAGACATCTGGGGTATCCAGGTGGTGTATCAGATATGTGCTTTCCTGCCTTTGCTCGGTGTGCTGGCCGCATTTCTGCCTCATATCCCCAGCGTGCGGAAGCAGGCGACCTGAGTACGGTGTGCCGCCTTTACTCGGAGCGGTCGATGATTCAAGCTTACGCCCAGTGCCTGCGGAGCGCGGGCGGGTTGAATTGCGTGGGGCGGCGTTGCCGCGAGGTTAGGACGATTGGCCATCGCTGAACACAAGTTTTATTTTCTGGTTCCCGAGGAAAAGCCCCACTGGAGTGAGAGCCTGCTGCCTTGGCTGCTGCTCTCCGCCCTGCTCATGGCGGCGGGTATCATTTTCTTTGTCCATATTCATCAGAAGCCGAAAAGGCAATTGTTGCCGAATCAAACAGCGGTCCACAAAACTTTCCACATCATGCCCAAACCTATTCGCCCCCAGGCATCCAGTCCAACCAAGCCCCGTGTGGCACCGCTCAGCAGATCGGTGCCACATCGGGTCGTCCCCGCCGCACATCCGCAGCCCAGACCGCGACCCATGCCGCAACCTCGCCGCGTTCAGACGCGGGCACATCCGCTGCCGCCGCCGGTGTCGCCAGAGATGACGCCGGTATCTCCCGGTGCGCAAGCGCAGCCTTTGCCGCATATCAGCATCGGCAGGCTGGAGCAACAGATGGATCAGGTGGCCCGTGCCGCAACGGCTAGCCCGCCATTACCGAAGTTTAAGAATCCGAAGGGCCCGGTGGCGGATTTTTATATCGCCGGATGGATACAGAAACTGGAGCGGATTGGCGATCTTAATTACCCAGGAGACATGGTCGGGCAACTCAAGGTCAAAGTGGTACTGAATCCGCAGGGGGATCTTAAACGTATCATTATGGTGCAGTCGTCGGGGAACAAAGCCCTGGATGCGGCAGCGGAACGGATTATTCGGCTCTCTTTTCCCTATATGCCATTCTCAAAGCAGCTCGCGGAGCAAACCCGGAAAATTGAAATTCCGCTGAACATGCACTTTTTGGGTGTGCGGCATGTGTCGGCCGGGAGCGTTAATCCCATAAGGTAATCAGCGGTAATCGCTTTGCGCGGCCGCTTCCCTGTTTGAGATTCGCAGGCTTCCCCTGGATCAGCGCAAGAGGAGTGCTCAGTGCGTCGTCACGTCCGACTGATCGGCAATTTCTGCGCGGACTTCGTCCATGTCCAATGCCAGCGCCTGCTGAATGACTTCGTCCAGCGCGCTGGCGGGGAGTGATCCGGCCTGCGAAAAAATCCCGATCTGCTGACGGAAAACGGTCAGCGTAGGAATAGAGCGAATCTGGAAAGAGCCAGCCAGCTCCTGTTCCGTATCGGTATTGACCTTGCCGAAGACGATACCCGGATATTTTTCCGCAGCCGCCTCAAAGGTGGGGGCAAAAGCCTTGCAGGGTGCGCACCAGGCGGCCCAAAAGTCGATGATTACCATATCATTATCGGTGACAACGGCCTCAAAATTGGCGTGCGTGAGCTCTATTACGGCCATAATAACTCCCTTTTTAAGTGGGGTGTTCGCGCGGGAATGCGCCAAGCATGCGGGATCATCCCGAATGATAGAAAATGTACTATGCTGACCTTAGAACGCGGAGGGGACCAGGGTCAAGAGCTCCTGATCTTCGTCCCATCAGCCATGAGAGTATGCTATGACCATGAGTAATTCGCAGAACCCAATACTTACCGTCAGCGCACTGAACGGTGCTGTCCGCGAAATTATCGAGGGGAATTTCCCGCTGTTGAGGGTAGAGGGTGAACTTTCCAACTTCAGCAGTCCCGGATCGGGACACTGGTATTTTTCGTTGAAGGATGCTCGGGCGCAGGTGCGCTGTGCGATGTTCCGTCAGCGTAATGCCTATACGCGGATACAGCCGCACAATGGCATGCAGGTGCAGGTACTGGCTCAGCCGAGCCTGTATGAAGGACGCGGTGAATTTCAGTTGATTGTCGAGCAATTGCTGGATGCCGGTGAGGGGGATTTACAGGCACGCTTTGCAGCATTGAAGGACAAACTCGCGGCCGAAGGGCTTTTTGCGCCGGAGTTGAAGCGGCGCCTTCCCCGCTGGCCGCAGCGTGTTGCCGTGGTCACTTCCGCGAATGGGGCGGCGCTGCATGACATCCGGGTGACGCTGGCGCGGCGCTGGCCCATGCTCGCGGTAATGGTTTATCCGGTGCTGGTGCAGGGCGATCAGGCGGCGGCACAGATTTGCACGGCGCTAGGTCGCATCGCCAGTCGACAACGGGAAGACGTGGTGATCTTGGCGCGTGGCGGCGGCAGTGCAGAGGATCTGTGGTGTTTTAATGAAGAAAATGTGGCGCGGGCGATCCGTGCCTGCACGGTACCTGTGGTGACAGGCATTGGTCATGAAATTGATTTCACCATTGCCGATTTCGCCGGTGATCTGCGGGCAGCGACCCCCACCGCGGCGGCGGCAGCGATAAGTCCCGACCGCGCTGAGTGGTTGCCGCAGGTGCATGCACAACGCCGACAACTGGAGCAGTCCATGCAGCGCACGCTGCGGGACGCAACCCAGCGCCTCGATTATTTGCGGCTGCGCCTTCGTCACCCCGGCGAGCGGGTGCGGGATGCTGAACGCCGTTTGCGTTTGGTGCGTGGGGCCTTACGGCAGGCCATGCAGCGTCAGCAGACTGTATGGGGCGAACGACTGCAGGTTCTCCAGGCGCGACGTTTGCGGCAAGACCCTCGCCAGCGCTTGCAAGGTCTGAATGAGATGCTGGAAACCCGGCGCACCGCGTTGATTCAGGCGATAGACAAGAAATTGGCCAGTGCCGAGGCGCAACAGCAGCGGCAGGTGGCGGCCTTACATCTACTGGACCCCTTGGCCGTGCTGCAGCGTGGTTTTGCCGTCCTTCGCGACGGGGCTGGCGAGATTATTTATGGCAGCGAGTCCGTCGCTGTGCATGCGCAAATCAGCGCAACCCTGGCGCGCGGCACCTTGGTTTGCGAAATCGTCGATAAAAGTGATTAGCAATGCCCGCGAGGCTATCGCCGTTGACGAAGCCCCTCGGGCGGCAAGAAAACTTTCTACCCGCCATGCGCCTTTATTACGGTTTCGACACGCTGCGCGAATGCCGGATTCGTTTGTGCCTTTTTCATTAACGTCTCGTAGGCAACTGGTGAGAGATGATTCTTCGTCAGTACCGTTTTAACCTTCCGAGTATATGCCTGAATCAATTGTTGATGCTGGGTCTGCGTCAATTTTTGCGTAGCGAGGTCACGACGGATTTTTTGATTGATCGGTCGGACCGCTATGATCGCCGCAGCAAAATGATGCAACTCTCCGGGCCCCACCTTAGGGCCTGGAGAGTTGCCCTGACTTGACGGCATGGCCGAACTCGAAGATTGCTGCTGTGTGGCCATGGGACTACCCATACTTGCGAGGGCCAAGGTGCTGCCACAGGCAAAAACACCTGCTCCCAACAAAATGCGAAGTGTCAAATACTTTTTCATAGCTACTCCTCTCTATGGGTTTGTAAATAACTGCGTTAATAGTAGCAAAGATAATGGCGTAGTACATATCCACATCAACCTTCACATGAAATGTACCGTAACATGTTTTTTTTGTGATGCCAACCATGTGCACATATGGATAAATAGTTGTGCTTATGATAATTTTTTCGTTGCTCCATTGCCACGCCGAGATTCAAATTAATGATATACCATGAATAATTCCTAAAATTAATTATGTTAGAGCTTGTTTTTTAAATATATTTAATGCCATATGAAAGCGTGGTTCCCGTCTGGTTTGCCCTCTGCTTATCATGGAAATTATATATCCGGTCCGAGTGCTTTGGTTTTCAATATTATTGCTTTCCATGCTGATGTGGTGGCCACGCAACATCCATGATAATCCTTATCACCAGCGAAGTATTGCAATAAGCCATCCTTGACATAAGCAAAACTCTACTGGTACGGTGGGGTCGGCACGATGCTGACCGTGGCATCTCTACTTTGCCTATGAAAACGATCACCAAACGATTCTTGACAGGAGTCGTTGTGCTGTCGAGGCGGTTCAAAAAATCGCCAATGGCGCATCTATTTTGTTAATTCAATACAAATTATGTTAAAAATTTGTATGGTTTCTATGACGCGCATTCCAGGAGAAATAATGGCATCCGTAAAACCTCGGACCATAAAAGGGAAGCTGCGGCGAGAAGGTTCTCTGCACGGCCTTATACTGGCCTGTGTGGGTGCTTCGATTGGTTCCGGATGGTTGTTTGGGCCACTATATACGGCACAGCAGGCAGGCCCCTATGCGGTCGGTTCATGGATGATCGGCGCCTTCGCTATCCTTTTGCTGGCGCTGGTCTTTGCAGAACTTGGTCCGCTGATTCCCCGGGCGGGTGCAGTGGTTCATCTGGCCCACGTGGGAAACGGCCCGATCGTCGGCCATATGTGGAGCTGGATTCTCTTTCTTTCTTACGCCACCATCGCGCCCATCGAGGTTACGGCCATACTGACTTACGCTAATAATTACCTGCCGGGATTATTGCTGCAGCATTCCGACCTGCTCAGCAGCAAGGGTTTCGCCGTCGCGCTGGTATTGCTAGCCTTCTTTGTTGCCATCAATTTTCTGGTGGTACGCTGGGTGTTGAAAATCAACAATGGTGCCACCTGGTGGAAAATTTCGATTCCCGTGCTGACGGTTGGGGTATTGCTCGCCACATCGTGGCACCCAGGTAATTTCGTAGTGCATGCACAGAATGCAGCGGCAGATTTTCACGGAATGTTCGTTGCCGTGGCCACCGGCGGTGTGATTTTCAGCCTGCTGGGTTTCCGTCACGCTATCGACCTGGCGGGAGAAAGTAAAAACCCGAAACGGGATGTACCGATTGCCGTTATCGCCTCTGTCTTGGTTGCGTCGGGAATTTATATCGCCCTACAGGTGGCTTTTATCGGTGCGATACATCCTGATGATTTGACGGTGGGGGGTTGGCGGCAGCTCCATTTTTCGGGAATTAATGGTCCTTTTGCCGCTCTTGCCGCTGCGGTGGGAGCCGGTTGGCTGGCTGTGCTGCTGTACGTCGATGCGTTTGTATCGCCGGGCGGGACCGCATTGATTTATACCACCACGGCAGCCCGGGTTACCCTGGCGACCGCCGATACCGGGGCGTTGCCCAAGTGGGTCGCACGCATCAATCGGCATGGTGTCCCTTGGGCCAGCCTGATTTTACTGTATGTTGTCGGTGCGATCTTCTTTTTTCCGTTTCCCTCTTGGCAGAAAATGGTAGGTTACATCGCTTCAATGACGGTGCTGTCCTATATCATCGGCCCCATCGCGCTGATTCAGTTACGTCGGGCGATGCCTGACCTGGAGCGCCCCTTTCGCTTGTGGGCAGCACCAGTTATTGCACCTCTCACCTTCGTCGTGGCAAGCTGGATCGTGTTCTGGGCGGGTTTGAACACCCTGAACTTCATTTTCGGCACTTTGTTCGCCCTGCTCATCTTTTACGCGCTCACCGGCATCTGGCGGAAAGGACGGTGGTCCGCAATGGGATGGCAGTATATGTGGTGGATTATCCCCTATTTTCTGGGTTTGTGGGGAATCAGCTGGCTGAGCCCGGCAATTCTGGGCGGAACGGGGGTGCTTGGATTTTTTTCCGGCATGGCGGCGGTAGCCATTTTGAGCCTGCTGATATTTTATGTGGCAATTCATCAGGCGGTGGCGGACGGTACCATGAGAGCCTACATGCATCACTTTAGCAAGCGCGATTCCAGTGCACCGTGAAGAAGGCGTTTTTGTGTTTGCTGCGGATGCGGGTTTGGCTTTTTATCGCAACGACGGCGTTCTACCCTCCCGAGCCGGGTCCGGGTATCGACAAGGCCCGCTCTGTCGCTTTACTCTTGGCCTTCGTCGCCGCTGGCCTGAGTGGTGAATTTTTCCATCGGGGCGCTGATGCCCTGAATTCTGAGGAGTGTTCATGGCAAATCCGCAAGTGGTACTGCACAGCAACAAGGGTGATATCGTCATCGAGCTGGACGCCGACAAAGCGCCCAACACCGTCGAGAACTTTCTGAAGTATGTCGATGAGGGTTTTTTTGACGGCACCATCTTTCATCGCGTGATACCCGGTTTCATGATTCAGGGCGGCGGTTTTACGGCGGACATGCAGCAGAAAAAGGTCCATGCGCCCATCGCCAATGAGGCGGAGAATGGTCTGAAGAATGCGCGGGGCACTCTCGCCATGGCGCGGACCAATGATCCCCACTCCGCCACCGCGCAGTTTTTCATCAATCTGACAGACAATGATTTCCTCAACTTCAAGACTGCCTCTGGATCAGGATGGGGTTATGCCGTGTTTGGCAAAGTCGTCAATGGGATGGATGTGGTAGACGACATCGCCAAGACCCCGACTGGTAACCAGGGTATGCACCAGGACGTTCCCAAGGAGACTATTTCCATCGACAAGGGTGAGCGTCTGTCTGCGGCCTGAGTCCATAACGGTGCACGGTGCAGACTTTGATAACGGCCCCGTGCTGTTTATCTCTGACCTGCATCTGTGCTCCGCACAACCCGCGCTGACCGCCCTCTTCCGCCATTTTTGTTTGCGCGAGGGCCGGGCTGCACGGGCTGTTTTTATTCTGGGCGATCTGTTTGACTACTGGGTGCATCAGGAGCAGGCGGTGGAAGCGCCTTATGCGGAAATCCTTGCCCTGCTCCATGATCTGCAGAAGCGGGGCATCACGGTGTACCTCATGGTCGGTAACCGGGACTTTGCTCTGGATGCCGCCCTTCTGGCGCAGTTCGGGATCATCGCTCTGCCCGATCCGGCGCTGCTGCAACTGGGTGATCGGCGTGTCCTGCTGACCCATGGTGACTTGCTGTGTAGCGACGATCATCGTTATCAGCGCTTTCGCCGGGTGATCCGCCATCCGTTGACTCGCCTGACGCTGGGACGCCTGCCTTATGCCTGGCTCCAACGTATCGCCCGCGGATTGCGGCGCGGCAGTAGCCGGGAAGTGCGAGCCAAGGCACCAGCCATAACCGATGCCAATCCGCAGAGCATCGCCGCAGCCCTGCACGGGGAGGGTGCTTTCGCGCTGGATGGTGCCTCTTATGACATTTTGATTCACGGCCATACCCATCGTCCCGTTTGGGAGCGGGGGCCGGCGGGACGGCGCATGGTGTTGGGTGCCTGGGGCGTCGATGGCGCGCAAATTGGGCGTTGGGAGAACGGCCAATGGTCCTTGCAGCTATTTAGTCCTCCGTAGTTTCAACTTTTGCGCGACCGGAGGGAGTAAGATGGACGCCACGGAGCATGATCCAATGGTTGGCGGTCTGAGCAGCGCTGCGGCCTTGGCGTTGCGGCAACAATACGGGCCCAATCGTCTGCCCAAGGCCCATGCGCCGCGCTGGTGGCAACAACTGCTGGCGCAGTTCCGTAACACCCTCATCGCGATTCTGCTGGCCGCCGCACTCTTATCGCTGGTACTCGGACATCTGGTAGACGGCGCGGTCATCGGCGCGGTGATCCTGATCAACACCATGCTCGGCTTTGTTCAGGAGAACCGCGCGGAGAAAGCCGTGCAGGCACTGCAATCTTTTCTCGCCCCGCAGGTGTTGGTCCGTCGCGATGGCGCCTGGCAACATCTGCCCGCCGAAGCACTGGTGCCCGGCGACTGGGTGCGGGTAGAAAATGGTGCACGTATCAGCGCGGACATGCGCTTGCTGGAGGCGCATGCCCTGCGGGTGGACGAATCCCTGCTGACGGGGGAATCCGTCCCGGTGAATAAAACCACTTCTGGCGACGCGGGCGAGTTACTGCTGCGGGCCGGAACGCTGGTGACCGGGGGAGATGGCGTTGGCCAGGTGACCGCCACCGGCAGTGCCACCGAAATAGGCCGTATCCATCAGCTCATGGGAACTACCCTGACCATGCGCTCGCCTCTGCTGGAGCGCATCAGCCGCTTGTCGCGGACGCTCGCCTTCACCGTCGTTCTTCTGGCGGCCATCGCGGCGGGTATCGCTTGGTGGCGAGGCGAAGCGCTGGAGTTCGCCCTGCTCGCCGCCATCAGTCTGGCGGTAGCCATTATTCCCGAAGGGTTGCCAGCGATAATTAGTGTGACCCTGGCGCTGGGTGTGCAGCGTATGGCGCAACGGGGCGCCATCGTCCGCCAGTTGCCGGCGGTGGAAACCCTGGGCACGGTTACCGTCATTTGCACCGACAAAACGGGCACCCTGACAGAAAATCGTATGACCGTGCAGGACCTGGCCCTCGCCGATGACTCCCCTGCTCTGCTGCAACGTGCCCTGCGGGTCATGATTTTGTGTAATGACGCCCAACTACGCAACGATAAGAGCGGTATCGGTGACCCTCTGGAACAGGCCCTGCTCCGCTATGCGGGCACGCATGGTGCGGACGTCGACGTGTCGCGGATGGAATCTCCGCGGGTGGATGCCCGGCCTTTCAGCCACGAGCAGCCCTTCATGGCGACGCGCCACAGCGACGGCATCGCCATTAAAGGTGCCCCGGAGTGGGTCCTGCAGCGCTGTCAGTGGATGGCGACCGCCAGCGGGGTGGTGGAAGTCGTTCCGGCCTATTGGCACAAAGTCATTGCGGACATGGCGACTGTCGGCATGCGTACCATTGCCCTGGCCAGCGCGGTGGATGGGCAATGGGAGACTCTGGACGATGGTGGTTGGACCTGGTTGGGCGTTGTCGCCCTGCTGGATCCCCCACGTGCCGCCGTACCGGCCGCCATTGCCGCCTGCCGCAGCGCGGGTATCCGAGTGATTATGGTCACCGGCGATCATCCGCAGACGGCGGCCACTATCGCCCGTCAGGTCGGCATTCTGGAGGATGGTCCGGCAGCGGTGGTCGATCATGCCCAGTGGGCCAGCGCGGATGCCGAGGAACGGCGGGCCCTGGCCCGCGACGCGGTGGTTTTCGCCAGGGTGCAGCCCGCCGATAAGCTGGAACTGGTGCAGACCTTGCAGGCCAGCGGCGAGGTGGTCGCCATGACCGGTGATGGCGTCAACGATGCACCCGCCTTGCGCCGGGCGCAGATTGGTGTGGCCATGGGGCAATCGGGGAGCGACGTGGCCCGTGAGGCCGCGGCCATGGTGCTGAGTGACGACGACTTTGCCCATATCGCCACCGCCGTGGCGGAGGGGCGCCACATCTATGACAATATCCGGCGCACAACTTTCTTTATGCTGCCGACGAATTTTTCGGAAGGGCTGGTGATTTTTTTCGCGGTGCTGTCGGGAATGACCCTGCCTATCACTCCACTGCAAATACTCTGGGTGAACACTATTACCGCCAGTACGCTGACCCTGGCATTTGCATTCATGGGAGCGGATAAAGGCGTGATGGAGCGCCAACCGCGTCCGGCCCGGGAGGCGCTCATTCCAGGGATTTTGTGGTGGCGCATTTTCGGGTTGAGTACCTTTCTGGTTATAACCGTCTTTGTGGTGTTTTTTGGCGATGCGACGCAGCACAGCGATAGCCATGCGCATACTCTGGCGGTGAACGCCCTGGTAGGTATGGAGGCCGGAATACTGCTGGCCATGTATGGGCGCTGGCGTGGTGACCGGGGGGATGTCGTCCTGGTGGTGGCGATGTTGCTTGCTTTGTTTGCACAGACGCTTTTCTCCTGTCTGCCATTTTTTCAGCAGGTATTCGCGACAACGGCCATGGGGGGCGTGGATATGGGGATCATTGCCGTCTGCACGGCGTTGGCGTGGTTGGCTGGCAAGCTTGTGGCGGCTCCGCAGATGCTCTGAAACACATCACTACGCTGATATTCATGCTAGGATAGTCCCTGTAATCCGCCTCCATGAGGAGTTGTGAAAATGAAAAAGGAGACCATCCGCATTGTCCCTAAGCGCTCCAAACCACGTATGGGCGTGCAACCGACGCGGGTAGAAAGAGACCGCACCCTGTATAGCCGCAAGATCAAATATCGTGGCCAGGCAGATCAGGAAGGAGATCTCCACGCCGTGACGATATTACATCATCAGGGCATATGGCCACTTCTCTGAAACCACAGTCCGTCGAGGCGGGATGGATGACGCGCTGGTGGCACGATTCTTTACTTTTACTGCGTGGTGCTCCCGTTTCTTTCGTTACGCTGTATCTGGTGCTACTGCTGCTGAACGTGGCCTGGCAGCCGTTGATTCTGAGCATTCCTATCGCTTGCGGAGTCATGGCCATTATTTTCGCGGTAGCCATGGCGGTACACCAGGGCAGGACACAACTCATTGATGTGGGGCGCAGTATCCGCGACGTGCCGTGGTGGTCTCTGTCCCGTCTGGTTTTAGAGATTGCGCTGCTGGTAATGGCGCTGCTTATGCTGATGCTGCTCTTTCGGCATTATCTGGCGGGCATACTGAGCCATGATCATATTTCCTCTGTCGCCACCCTGCATAATTTGCGCTCGCCGGAATGGCAAAGCCTTCCCGAATGGTTGCGGTCCCTGATCACAAACGGGTTGGGTACGGCACAAACGATGTTGAGCAATGCTTTTCTGCTGCTTTCCGTGGGGGTCATCGTGGCCGGAATCACCACCCGAGCTTATCTGGCCCTGCTCGCCGGTATTCAGGCGGTACTGGTGAATGTGCGGGTCTGGCTGGTTTTTTTGCTGGCCAGCCTGTTATTACAGAGCTGCATCACTTTTTTGTCGGCGCGGTTGCACACTTTCGGGGCCGCCTTGCTGGTATCTATTCTAGGTGTTGCTCTGCTTTTGCTGGTGGGACTGTACGGCTGGTGTTTTGTCCGTGAAGCCTTCGGGTTGCCCGGCGCGCAGATGGCTAAACGCGTGGCGGCTGCGGTGTGGCGGCCGGAATCTGACATGCGAATAAATTTTTTGCCGATTACCACCGTGCTGGCAGCACTTATCATGAACATCCCAGCCGTATGTGCCGAGGATGCTATCCCAGCAAATCCCTGCACTGGGCCGTCCGCATTGCTTGCCCTCCTGGATCGACCCACAGTGTCTGATAGTGCCTGCGTGGTGCAATACGGCCAGGCCGTACTGGAACTGGGTTACCAACATGCCAACCTTACGGGAACCGGGGGCAATACCAATAATTTTCCCGAAGCGGAATTGCACTTCGGCCTGCCGGGTAACAACGAATTCGTCCTGCTGCCGCCCAACAATAATCTCCAGCAGGTCCCCGGCAGCCCGCATCTCCAGGGGTTCTCGGCTACCACGGTCGGCATCAAGCACGAGTTGGGCTATACCAAACATTGGTTGGGATCTGTGGAAAGCTTGTTTACCTTGCCCTCCGGGAGCCCTGCATTTAGCAGTCGAGGGCTGGGAGTGGCGGTTAACGGCATCGTTACCTACGCTCCCAGCAACGACACAGGAATATCCTTGCAATTGGGCATCACATCCCAGACTAACCCCGCACTTGCCGGAGGCGGGCGCTTCACCAGCGTTAATCCGGATATCACCTTCACTTGGTTGCCTTTGTGGAATTTGCAGTTCTACGGTGAAGTCTACGGACAGAGTCGTACTGGACCTGGCCTAGGACCTGGTTTTGATGCGGACGGTGGTGTGCAATACCTACTGTCCCCTTACTGCGAGGTGGACTTCGAAGAAGGGGTGCGCCTGAGCGGAAATTTAGGTGGATTTACGCACTACTTCGGGGCAGGCATGGGTTTTCTGTTCTGACAATCAACTTGCTCCCCTTCCCGGTTGAGACGGTAGCGGCGCAGGTGCCAGTCCTCCGCGGGGTGACAGTAATGGTTCTCGAACAGGGCGAAAATCTGCGCTGAGCTGACCTCACCCATCTCTTGTTCAGAAGCCGCTTGCACTACGGCGCTGAAGTCCTGCGCCAACCAGCGCGGCAAGGAAATACCGTGGTCGCGCTCCAGCACATGAGCGACGCCGCCTTTCCCTGACTGACTGTTGATGCGCACCACCTCCTCGTACTTACGCCCCAGATCAGCGGGATCGACAGGCAGATAGGGCACCTCCCAGACGGCGTCTTCCCGTCCTCGCCGATGGTGCATACCCTTGCGAATGGCATCCTGATGACTGCCGGAAAACGCCGTGTAGACCAGTTCGCCAAACCAGGGATGGCGCGGCGGCACGACCATACCCGTACACGCGGTATAGATCTCCGCGATTTCCGTGCCCATGGACATATCCAGTTGCGGATCAATGCCCTGAGAGTAGAGATTCATGGCCATGGTGAGAATATCCATGTTGCCGGTGCGCTCGCCATTGCCGAAGAGAGTGCCCTCCACCCGATCGGCACCCGCCAACACCGCCAGTTCCGCCGCCGCCACCGCGCAGCCGCGGTCATTGTGGTTGTGAACGCTGATCTGCACATGTTCCCGCCCGTGCAAATGGTCGCAGAACCATTCAATCTGGTCCGCGAAGACGTTGGGCATGGACGACTCGACGGTGGCAGGCAGGTTGAGGATCACCGCCTGCCCCTGGTCGGGCCGCCAGACCGCGTTGACCGCCTCGCAGACATCCACCGCATAATCCAACTCGGTGGTACTGAAGCTCTCCGGCGAATACTGAAAGATCCATTCCGTCTCTGGAGAACGTGCGGCTCCGGCCTTCACCCACTCCGCGCCACGCACGGCAATGGCCTTGACGCCCTCCCGATCCAGGCCAAACACCTGCTCGCGCTGGGCGGGGTTGGTGGAGTTGTAGACATGGACGATCGCCCGCCGCACTCCTTTCAACGCCTCGTAGGTGCGGTCAATCAGGGCTTCCCGCGCCTGGGTGAGCACCTGGATGGTCACCTGCTTGGGGATATGGTCTTCTTCGATGATGCGCCGCACAAAGTCAAAATCTGGCTGGGAGGCGGCGGGAAAACCCACCTCAATCTCCCGAAAGCCCATGCGCACGAGCAAATCGAAGATCCGGAGCTTTTGCTCGACACGCATAGGGGAAACCAGCGCCTGATTGCCATCGCGCAGATCGACGCTGGTCCAGACGGGCGCGTGGTGCATACGCCGGTTGGGCCAGCGCCGGTCCGGTTTGTGGACGGGCGCAAAGGCGTGGTAACGACGGTGGTTGAAAGTCCCCATGGTCCGATCTCCTGTGGCAAGTGACGATGGACGCAGTATAGGGAAGAAGTCGCGGCAGGTGCTTGCGAATTGGGGCTATAAAAGCGACTATGTCGCACGATTATTGCGCGCTAACACCCATTAACGGAGTAATATTGTGCCATGAAGTCGAAAGCCCCTACCATCGAATTAGATCGCTACGACCGCCGCATTCTGGAGGAGCTACAGCGCGACGGCGGACTCAGCAATCAGCGTCTCGCCGAGCGCATCGGTTTGTCCCCCTCCCCCTGCCTGCGCCGGGTGCAGGCACTGGAAGAGGCCGGGATCCTCCGCAAGCGCGTGGCCCTGCTGGATCCGCAGCGTCTGGGCCTGGCGCTGATGGTGCTGATGCACATCAGCATGGACCGCCATACCCCCGAGCGTTTCGAGCATTTTGAGGCAGAAATCCGTCGCTCTCCGGAGGTACTGGAGTGCTATCTCATCACCGGCCATGACGCGGATTACCAGATCAAGGTTGCCGTGCGTGATATGGCGCATTTCCAGGAATTTTTACTCAATCGCCTGACGCGCATTGAGGGGGTGACCGGCGTGCATTCCAGCTTTGTGCTGCGCAGGGTGGTGGATACGACAGAGTTGCCGGTGTATTGATCACTGTTTATCTTTTCAAGCGATGCATGAGGGCTTCCCTCGGCTTTATGTTTCAGCATGACGTTGTCGTGAGCGGGTAGCAATGGTCCACACTCCACAATCATCTCTATATCTTTTCTTTTTTCGGCTATTAGGAGTCCATTATGAATGCAAAGTATTCTGGACAGTGTCTTTGCGGGGAAATCAGCTATTCAGTTTATAATGATCCAGTGTTTACCGGAAATTGTCATTGCAAAGACTGCCAAAGATCATCAGGCAGCGCGTTCATTCCTGCGATGATTTTTCATGAGAAAGATGTTGTTGTTTCTGGTGAAGCAAGATATTTCGAGTCTCAGGTAGACAGCGGGAATATACACAAGAGAGGTTTCTGCCCGAATTGTGGTTCTCAATTGTTTGCTCAGTTCAGCAATATGCCAGGAATTCTAGGAGTAAAGGCTGGAACATTAAACGATTCATCAAGTTATATTCCAAGATTAGACTTCCATGTAGGTAGCGCTGCACCTTGGGACTTCATGAACCCAGATCTACCTAAAAAGAAGGGCGCAGCAAACAGCTAAACTTATAACCATCTTGGAATCCGCCGTCGCTCGGAGGGGCATCTTTGGTATTCTGGGCCCGCAGTTACCGCAGATCCTCTTCGCATGCCCCTCTGACACAAACTCCAACTATTTGATCTATCTCTCCAGTATCTATCGAGTGAAATCGGCACCCATTGCCACAGCGATCACATTCATATCGTGATCACTAATGCTGAAAAGACCAAAACGGAACTGATAGCCCCAGTTTCGCACATGCTCTGCGGATGCCACAGCAATCCAATTGCGGCTCATGGCGTCGTTGGAGTGAACACGCGAAGCCGATGCCCATCAGGATCAATTGCCAGAAAAGTATAGCCAAAGTCCATATCCACCGGTTCTTGTTCAATGACCAGTCCACGCTGTGTCCAATCAGTGAACAGATTACCAACGACATCGCGACTCGATACCGAAAACGCGATTTCCCCGCCACCGCCTGCCGCCGTTGCGGCGGGCTCCACTACGTGTTTCGACCACACCCCCAGCATCACTCCAGAATCCAGTGCGAACAGGGCAAAATTC
Source organism: Acidithiobacillus ferriphilus (assembly GCF_028215975.1). Classification (NCBI taxonomy): domain Bacteria; kingdom Pseudomonadati; phylum Pseudomonadota; class Acidithiobacillia; order Acidithiobacillales; family Acidithiobacillaceae; genus Acidithiobacillus; species Acidithiobacillus ferriphilus. Next base: position 1,334,316 of record NZ_CP116458.1, on the reverse strand, counting down.
GGCGATGTCTGAATAGGCGGTTTTTTCAATAGGCGGGCATAGAAATCGGCGCTGCGTTGCGGATTGTCTACGTACAAAATGATAAAATTCTGATCTGGCATGGTTTTCTCCATAGTGTTGGTAGATATCCGAGAAATTTCCTTTCTGCGGGAGTCCAGAGAATACCCACCACGGCTGTCAGATTCTGTCAGTAGTGTTTGCTTACTGCGGAGGGATGCCTTCCATTTCACGCCATGCCTTCAGCAGCGATTGTCGGCGGCGCGGGTAACGCTGTTCTTCTACGGCAAATGCGGCAATGCGATCCGTCCGGAAGTGCCGGAACCCTTGACGCAGTTCGCACCACGCGACGAGGACGCGCACGTTGTCAAGATACCCCAGCGCAAACGGCCAGACAGTCCGCTTGGTTTCGGTTTCCTGGAGATCCCGATAATGGATGGTGACTTTGCGCTCGGCGCGGATGGCCAGGCGAAGTTCGGACAAGTCGGTAGCGCCCGTAGAGATAGCCTTCCCAGGCCCAACCAGCAGTGCGGAAGCGTCCAGCATCTCCCGCAATTCACATGAGGTAACACCGCTCTCATACTTGTATGCCAAAGGCTTTCCAGAACCCTTGTTGACCAACGCTCGTGACCGAAATTTTTCGCTGTCCTGCGGGCTTTCGTAGCCACCCGTCTTCTTGGAATCGCGTCATCAACGCGGCTCCCAAGGCACCACCGATATGCGGACGACGCTCGCTCCAATCGATACACCGGCGTGCGAAAAGCCGATGTTGACGTCGCAAGTTCGGAAGATCCAAGCCCAAGGCGGCAAACCCACGCTCACCAACCTCTGAAACCGCATAATCGCGGTCATGCAGAGTTATCCAACCGCGATCCGTCAGCTGATCCGCTAACTGGATCGCAAGCTTTCCAGCCAGGTGGTCGTAGCAACTCCGTGCGTGGGATAGCGGATCAATAGCAGATCGGTCTGCCCGGTCCCTGAGGGTTGGTGGGTCGAAGAGCGCCATGAAGTTTTCCAGCACCTCGGCCACTTGTGGGCTGGCCAGCCGATAGTAGCGGTAGCGCAGGCAACGCTCCACCGCGAGCAATCCACCAGCGACCATCCGCGCCAGGTGATGGCTCGCGGTCTGTGGGGTGACGCCTGCCCGGTAAGCCAGCTCGCTCGCGGGTAACGCGTCGCCAGCAATCAATGCCCAAACCATGGCGGCACGTGCAGGGACCCCCAGCAGGGCAGCCAGCTCGTGCAGCTCCACGGATTTCGCGTCACGCAATTCCACACTTCGATCCTCATCGAAACCACCACCATCCTCGCCGCAGTATAGTGGTTCCGCGTTTTGTACACACTCAAGGAGAATGCCATGCCTCTTCACCCCATTACCGCCATACCCGATCAGCTTGCTTGGATTCCCGGAAGCCAAGCGCTAGGGGACGTATCCCTCTTCCAGGGGGAGGAAACGATCCATGTCAAGATTTTGAGTGACCGCCGGTCTGAAGGCGGCGGGATGGCGCAGATTGTTCGATTCTCGCCACCATCGGGAATGCTCATCAAAATTGTGGCAAATGCCCGATCCGATGAACACATCTATATCCTATCTGGTGGCCACGGAGACAAGTCCGGGCGGCAACGTCTCTTCCCGGGGGTATATCTTCTGCATCCGCAAGGATTAGCGCATGGCGCCTTTTTGGCCATTGAGACCACGGTATTCCAGGTCTACAGCGGAGAACCTGACGAGTTACTCGATTATCAGGTTCTACCGATTAGCGGCTAGCGAGACAAGAAAACAGGCGCCGAGGCTATCGCGGCGCTTGTACCGGAGCTTCTTGATCGTGCAGTTCCCTTGGCGCGTCCATGCGCTTGCTTGGAATTGCCGTGACCCGGCTGGTCATCATCCATGCAGCGAGCCGGGCAACGCTCCAGATGAGGGTGCTGGACTGAATCCTGAACTTGCCCACGTATATGGCCAGGGAATAGGCGGTGATGCAGCGAAGCTGCCGTTCATCCAAAAACTGAGCACCGTCCCTACCTTCTACGGAGCGATCATTGCACCGAAACTATGGGGATCTTTTAGCAGAAAATACAGTCAAATTATTGACGTAAAATAATATTATATCATCCATTTATTCGCTATCATGGTGATGATAAATAATATTTATGTGCAACCATGCTGACTCTTAACATATTATTGTAATGCTAATCGTGTATGAGTGATGAATTATGAAACATAATCTTGGCACTAATGTTTTAAAAAAAAGCAATAAAATTATTATGTCAGGAGCTGACATGGTGTTGCAAGTATTAAGTCAAGAACACGTAAATACGATTTTTGGTTACAGTGGAGGAGCCATTCTTCCCACTTACGATGCAATTTTTCGTTATAACGAATCTCATAACAGAAAACCAGAAAAACAAATTCGCTTGATCGTACCAGCTAACGAGCAGGGCGCCGGATTCATGGCCGCAGGTTACGCAAGAGCTAGCGGTAACGTAGGGGTGTGCTTAGTAACATCTGGCCCCGGTGCTACAAATACGGTAACGCCGGTTCGAGATTGCATGGCCGATTCGATTCCTATGGTTCTAATTAGTGGGCAAGTGGCTCGTGCGGCGATAGGTACTGACGCGTTCCAGGAAGCGTCTGTGTTTAACATTATGAGCGCTTGTGCAAAACATGTATTTCTCGTAACCGACCCTCTTAAGCTTGAAGCCACTTTACGCACAGCCTTCGAAATCGCAAGGACCGGGCGTCCAGGACCTGTAGTTGTTGATATTCCAAAAGATATTCAAAACTGGATTGGTGAATATCAGGGTGGCGGTGTATTGGAGCTTAAAGGATATCGTGACAGAATGAAGTCGCAGCAGGTGTTTTCCAGAATATCACCCCAAAAAGCTGATGCCTTTTTTGATCTCTTAGAAAACAGCCATCGGCCTCTTGTTTACGCTGGAGGTGGGGTAATTAATAGCAATTCTGCATCAGAGTTCAAAGAATTTATCGAGCGATATCGTATTCCTGTGGTTACAACACTTATGGGTATCGGAAGCTTAAGTACAACTCATGCGATGAACTATCACATGCTTGGAATGCATGGAACGGCTTACGCCAACTATGCCGTAGAAGATTGCGATTTACTAATTGCTATCGGAGCAAGATTTGATGACCGCGTAGTTGGCTATCCACATAAGTTTGCGCCAAATGCTCGTGCAATTGCACAGATTGATATCGATCCATCTGAGATATGTAAGGTGAAAAATGCGGATTGGCATCACGTTGGTGATATAAGATCGACTTTAATTAGCTTGTGCGAACACAAGGCAGCCATTGGAAAAGACTACTCTGCGTGGCACGTACACCTACAATCTATTCGAAGCACACATCGTATGGACTTTGATAGGGAAAGCGAGTTGATTCAACCGTATTACGTAATTGAGGAGCTAAATAGAATAACGAATGGCGATGCAATTATTACCACCGGGGTGGGCCAGCACCAAATGTGGGCAGCGCAATATTGCGAGTTCAGGGGCTCGAGGATGTTTTTGACTTCAGGTGGAATGGGCACTATGGGGTTTGGTCTTCCTGCTGCCATTGGTGCACAAGTCGCTAATCCAAAACGCTTAGTTATAGATATTGATGGCGATGGTAGTTTACGTATGAATTTCGGAGAGATGGAAACGGCAACGACATATAATCTTCCCATTAAGGTTCTGTTATTTAACAATTTTGGTGATGGCATGGTACGCCAATGGCAAAAACTGTATTTTAGTGATCGCTTCTCCGGAAGCGATAAATCATTACATCGCAAAGATTTTGTGAAATCTGCTGAAGCCGATGGTTTTGAGTTTGCGAAGCGTATTACTAAGAATGGGGAAGTTACCAAGGCGCTTGCTGAATTTATTTCTTTCCAAGGTCCGGCATTTCTGGAGGTGATTATTGATCCAGATGCTGGCGTTTATCCAATGGTTGGGCCAGGTCAGCCTTACAACAAGATGATTACTGGACCATTTATTATGCAAAGAGAACAGGGAGTCGCGCCTACAGATGAATTACCATATAGCATCGACAAGTCAGACATGTTTTGAAATTATTAAATATAACAAGCTATCGTCAAGCACCGCAACGCGAACGGTAATAGTGTTCATGTTTTCCTGAGAAAGTTTACAGGGCGAAAATTACTATGTCATAACATGGTATTCTATCTCAAGCTTTATCAGGGATCGAATGCCGTACCATATAAATCAAGTCTATTTCAGGACAGGCGTAACCCATCGTCGTGATTGCAGCCGTAATTTGCCCGCGATGGTGTGTGCCATGATTGAATACGTGATCCAGCGTGGATGCAAAGGGAGATGACGTATATTTACCGTTTGAGGTTTTATAATTAATGACTGCATCGTCGGAAAACTTATCATCACTAGTTTTCATGATAAAGTTCTCCCAACAAGATGCGGACTGCGTTAAACGTTTAATTAATTCCTCTAAGTTTTCTTCAATTTCTGCGTCAAGTGTGATTTTCCGAGAAGACTCATTGTTGAATCGAGAAATCCATATTAGGTCAGCTACTAACAAATGATTTAATGTTCCATGGATACTCCTGAAATATAAACCACAATCTTTTTTGTATTCAGCATTAGGTATTAGCTTTATCCTTTCCAGGAGCTTTCGTGTTGCCCACTGGTGGTAGCGGGACATGGTGATAAAATGATCGCGAAGAGCCATTCTATTAGACCTTATGTATCATTATGCTTGGTGAGTTTCCGCTCGCCCAATAGTAAGGCATCGATTACAGATCCTCGGCGAACAGCCTGTCGTGCCATTGCCATGGTGACATCTCCTGCAGGCAGGCAGGCTGTGCTGGGAAAAGCATAGTGCAATTCAGCAGGCTAGGCTATTTATTTCATTACGCGATTAGGCAACCCAATGACCGCAAACAGTCTTTAACAGTCATCTTAGCGCGAAAAACTTCTGTGGCACTCTTTTTAGATCATGCCGTGCGAATACTTTATGTTTGGAGCGTAGTGCAGCAGCATGAGGCGATCCTCCGCCACTGCCGAGGTGATATAGTCGTCGCCCACAAGAAACTCAACTTCCACGTGACCAGGGTCCAACGCTTCCACGACGGTCCCGATCTGGCTACGCAGTAGGTGTTGTTCTGGTATGGGTTCCAACAGCGCTACAACGTCGAGTATTTTCATGATGTCCTCACATAGCAACTTGTCAGCCTGGGAACGTCTTCTCCAGTCCGGATGATCCAACCCGTGCGAACGACCGCGGACTTTCCCTGGTGTGGTGATCCGTGAGTTTTTGCTTCGTGACGGTCGGTCATAGATGAAGTTCTATCCGCCAACGGCACGGTTTTGGGGAGAAAGGAGCATGATGACCCGGTCCAGCTTGTCCGTCTGGCGCTCTATTTTGTCCTCGACGCGATCCATTCTCGCCGTGAAACTGGCTTCCATGTGGTCTATCCTTGCACCAAGTGCTGATTCTATGGCGCCTATTTTAGATTCGATCCGGTCCATGCGACCGTCCAGGCGGGTTTCCATGCGAGCCGAAGCCTCCGCCGACTCATGGCGTTGAGCCAATATCTGCGCGGCTTGTTCACTTAATCGCTCACTCATCTGGCTTTGCACGCCGCGGACCTCTGCGATCTGCGCCTTGATCGCGTCAAGTTCTGGCACCAGGAAAGCCTGTATGGCCTGTTTTACGTCTTCGGCAACGGTCATGATTTTCCCTCCGGTCACGGGCATAGTATAAGGGGAACCTGGGGCAGGCAAGAGGTGAGGTGGAGAGCTTTTATTTCTGATTATGGGCATAATTAGAACAGCAAAAATTGGCCGGGGGAGGCACGCTCAAGACGGATGCCATGCACCGTACGACATATCTACACGTCCACGCTGATTTTGATGATCTGATTGAGAATATGGCACACCTGCCTGAACAGAGGGTCGGAAAGGCTTCCCTGTGGGTGGCGTGCGGCCTTTCTGGTACGCCAGTCAAAGGATTTCGGCTGATGGCAAAGAACATAGCTGGTTTTGCCCGCCTTGCGCCCTGAAGCCGCACTCACCGCCACAGCAAACGGATTGCCGGCGTTATATTCAGCCGTGGTCATGGGCAGGCCGATCACCAGCGAGGTTCGGTCATTGAACGCTTTCGTAGACAACACCAGAAATGGGTAACGGTCCCGCATTTCCCTTCCGGCATAAGGGCTACAGTCGATCCACAGGATTTCCTGCCGGTCTGGCACCCAGTTCCCTGGCGTCACCATGGTTCAGCGCCGACCCGTTCAGCGGCCATGGCCTCGCCACCATGTAAGGCGGGATCGAAGAGAGCAAGACGATCCTCCAGCGTCAAATCGGCGGTTGTGCTGATCGGCTCAACAATAACGCACCCGTGCTCTACCGACAGCCTTACTTCCTGGTCTGCATGGAGTCTGGCTTCGTTGGCGATGGTGGCGGGCAACCTGACACCCAAATTGTTTCCCCACTTTTTGATGATGAGACAGATTGCCATAAATTGCTCCTTCAACTGTCTGATGTTTATACTAAAGTATAAACATGATGCGTGCGGTCAGCAAGACCGTCCCGCCCGCTCCCGAATCACAGCCAGAGAATCCCTCACCAGCAATTCTCCGTTGTGCCACACCACGCGCATCAGCTCGTCCCACTCGCCGCCAGCCTCGTCGATCCGACAGGTCCTGATCTCGCCGGTTTCCAGATAGGGGAGGATGGCCCAGAAATGGGGCGGGGTCCCTACCCGACGATTTGCATCCCCCATTTACACGCCTTTCTCAGCATAATGACCACGATCCTAAGCCGCTCTGCGCAAGGCGCGTGGAACCATCTGGCGGGATGCATCAATCCGTTCAATCCCCATCTACACACCTTTCTCAGCATGCCGCCGACAACTTTGGCGCCCTTGCAAGTGGCGATTGTCCAGCAGGAGGTGCTGCGTCAGGCGCAGATGCTGTCCTATATTGACGGGTTCTGGGCCTTGGGCGGGGTTTTCGTAATCACCACCGGGATTTTGCTCATCGCAAAGAAATTTTGAGAAGACGCCACAATTCTGCCTGCCCCGTGTGAGTGACGCGCAGTACGCGGCCTTTGTGCTGGCGAGGCGATAGTAACAGTGTCGACCCGTGCTGACCATGAGCAGAAATCCGCCAGCGACCAGCTTGTTCAGGTGGGCGCTAGTTGCCTGCGGCGAAAGAGCGGCGCAACGTGCCAGCTCACCAGCCGGTAAGGCGCCTCCATCCATCAACGCGAAAGGCCGGCGCCTCCTTCCCGACCTTAGTGACTACACCAACCGCAAGCAGCATATCCTGGCAACCATACACAAGTTCTGTGCCATCATCGTATTGCAAGCAAAAGCGTTTTCCGGTCATCTCAAAGCTCCTTATTTAATTTTGTTTATGCATTGCAAACTGTTGCGCACGGCATTGGTCACTAAGCGATGATCGAAGGTTGCCAGTTGGCCCTCATGGGCGCAGGCCAGCGCCAAGAGGTAGCTATTGGTAATCTGACCAGAAGTTAGCAGACGCGATGCGTCGATATGATCGACATCCAGCAGGCTGATGTCATCTGGCCAAAAAACATGGCCAGGTGACGCGCGCAATCCCTGAATCAGGGGTGCCACTGCCGCTGGCGTGCCTGGCGAATTTGGATAGCGCGGATGGCTCACAATGCGCAGTACACCATTCTCTGTTAAGGGACAGGTAGCCCATGCGGGTTGCCCATGGGCTGCAAACCATTCATGGGCCATATCATGCTGAACATGCATGGGGTCGATGAGCGCAATCAGCACGTTTACATCGAGCAAGAAGATCATTATGGCAATTCGTCGCGCAACTGATTCACTATTTCCAGAGTCGCCGGGAGTGCATCCGGGCGCACCGACAGCAAGGGAATCCCATTACGGGAATGACCACCAGAGGTGTTTTGTGATTGCAGAGCCTGCCGCAAAAGTGCTGAAACAACGGCACCTACAGGCTTATGCTGTCGATCCGCTAGCCCTTTCGCCGCCGCCAGTACGTCATCATCAATCGCCAGTGTGGTGCGCATAGGTCGTTCACCTTGTAAGTCATCAGACATCTAGCATCATACATCAAAATCATTGGTCTGGCCATCAAGGAGAGTGGTGACTGTTCAGCTTCTGCCACCCATCGCCACCTGATGGCACTACCTTGAAGCGCAGCGGTTGAAGAACTGATGCTGCCCTGATACTGTACAAAAATACATCTCCATTTGCAGGAGGCCTTCATGTGCTCCACGCCTAAAATCAACGTAGATGACGATTGCCCACATGACTGACCGCCACGACCACTCAAACATCACGCTGATCGCTGTCTGCTTCGGGCTGTTCATGATCCAACTCGACCTTACCGTGGTGAACGTTGCGCTCAAAAGCATTCAGGACAATCTGCATGCGGGCGTCACGGCCCTGCAGTGGGTGGTCGATGCCTATGCCATTTTGTTTTCCAGCCTGATGCTGACGACCGGCGTTGTGGCCGCCATTCTGGGCAGTGCCGCTGCGCTGTTACTGGGTGCCTTTATTTCCTGGCAATTTATTGAGTTTCATACGATATAGCGACTGAGGAGGTGACTTTACCGTCCAAAAGTGGCGAGCATTTGTCCGTATCCGGGTATAGCATCATTTCAGAGTCCATATTTGGGAGATTTTCATGCTGAACGAACCGCTTCGATGGCAGTTAGATCGTGTCACTACCCCGTTGGGTGTCATGCTGCTGGTCACCGACGCGCAAAACATCTTGCGTGCACTGGACTGGGCGGACAGCGAGGCCCGCATGCTGGATCGACTCCGCCTGCTCTACGGCTCCGATGGGGTAACGCTGACATCGGGGACCGCCCCGCAGCCGGTTCGCAACGGTCTGGAAGCCTACTGGGCGGGTGATCTCAACGCCGTCTCCGCCATCCCCGTAGAAACCGCGAGCACCAAGTTTCAGCAGGCGGCCTGGGCCTGGTTGCGCAGCATTCCCGCCGGAGAAACCCGCAGCTACCAGGAACAGGCGAGGGGCATGGACCGGGCATCGGCGGTGCGTGCCGTGGGGCGTGCCAACGGAGCGAATCCCATTGGTATTGTCATTCCCTGCCATCGCGTCATCGGCGCCAACGGCACCTTGACCGGGTACGCGGGCGGAATGGAGCGCAAACGCTGGCTGTTGCGGCATGAGGGTGGTGATTTTTAGGGCTGCGCCCACAAACGCATGGCCGCATAGGCCCGCCAGGGCCGCCATGCTTCGGCGAGCATCAGCATTTCTGCGGAGCTGGGGCGCCCACCCTCCGTTTCCAGCGCGCGCAGTAGTCCCAGGTCTGAATGGGGGAAGGCGTCCGGATCACGGTAACCGCGCATGGCGATGTAGTGCGCCGTCCACGGGCCGATACCCGGCAGTTCGCAGAGGTTTTTGATGATGCCGTCGAGGGGGTGCGCCGAAGCAGTCAGGCGGCCCTCTTGCATGGCCACAGCCAGAGCCTGCAGCGCTTTTTCTCTGGCACGGGTTAGGCCGATAGAGCGCAGATCGGCGGCCATGACGGCGGCGGGTGTCGGGAATATCCTGGAGATTCCCGTGCCGTTTGAAAGTCGCGCGATATCCTCTGTGAGTGATTCCCCAAGGGCGGCAACAAGCCGACCCGATAGCGTGGTCGCCGCGGCCACACTGATTTGCTGACCCAATATCGCGCGCACGGTGAGTTCGAACAAATCCCATGCGCCCGGGATACGCAATCCCGGCCTCGCCCTGACGCGTGAAGCCATAAGCGGATCTGTGGAAAGATGCTGGTCGATCCTAATGATCTCCGTATCCAGGTCAAACAGGCGGCGCAATCGCGCCACGATGACGCCTACGGGGGGAATTTTCGTTGCGTGTATGGTTGCCAGAAGCTGATCGGCCACCGGATCAGGATGGACTTCGACAAGGCCCTGTACCCCCTCTAGCTCAAAGGCGCGCCAATATTGACCGGACTGTACGGCCTCCACCCCAGGGATGGCACGGCCTGCCAGAAATTCCAGCAGTGCCGTCCAGTCATAAGGCGGGGTATAGGGCAGCTTCAAGGTGATACCCGCAGCCATGTCGCTCTTCGAAGCGGAGGTATGGCGCAGTGTGCCGGGTGCACACCCACAATGGCGCTGCATGACCGCATTGAAACGGCGGACGCTGCCAAATCCTGCGGCAAGTGCGACATCGGTCATGGAAAGTCCGGTTTCTGCAATCAGTTTTTTTGCCAGCAGAATACGCTGCATCTGCGCCAGAGCCGTCGGCGGGCTGCCGAGCACGCGCCCAAACAGTCGCCGCAAATGCCGTTCGCTGACACCTAATTGCGCAGCCACCTCCTCCAAACTAGTGCCATTCCAAGCGCCGTCATCATTCATCCGCTGCAAGGCCCGAGAAACCATCAGGGCGCTGCCCTCTGCGAAGGGTTCGGTTCCCGCCAACTCCGGGCGGCAACGCAAACAGGCTCGGAAGCCCAACTGCCGGGCTATCGCAGCGCTGGGTACAAAGAGACAGTTTTCCAGCTTGGGGGGTCGTGCGGGACATATCGGACGACAATAGATGCCCGTGGATAACACCGCCGTGTAGAACTTGCCGTCAAACCGCGCGTCTTTTGCCAGGACGGCGCGGTAGCACGCTTCGCGATTAAGGTCCGATGTATTCATAGTCCCTTTATAAGCTAGGCGGCAGCGGGCGTCTCGTCATTTTCGGACGTCGATATTGAGGAGCGACGCCGTGCAAAATCAAATCCACACCATTTTTTATGTGCCCTCACGACTCCCCCAACGGCACCGCATGGGCCAGAGGCCGCCACTGCAAATGCTGAAACATCTGCAAATAGCGGCGGGCGGCGTGATGATCGGTTTTGAGCATGAAGCGCCAGAAGCCGAAAATCCGGGCCAACGTCATCATCTGCGTGGCGTAATTGCCCCAGGTATAGCGCGCGTTGACCCGCGCTAATGCGCCCTCGGAAATTGTCTCCCAGACACGGATATCGGCAGCAGCCGCTTCCAGGAAATCCGCCAGCTTTTCAGCCGCCTCCTGCTGGTTATTGGGGTCGATATGAAAGCCGGAAACACCGTCTTCGATGATTTCCAGGGGGCCGCCAAAGCGGGTGGCAAAAACCGGTAGACCAGAACTCATGGCTTCGATCACCGTCAGTCCGAAGGCCTCAAAGAGTGCGGGCTGGACAAAGCATCCACGGGTATCGCCAATAAACCGGTAGAGTTCCCCCGCTACACTTTTGTCGAGTAAAGCGCCTATCCAGCGCATCTGCCCGTCGAGTTGATGCGCATCCATAATATCGTGCATCCTTTGGATTTGCGCCCTCTCCTCTTCGTCCTGAGAATTCTGCGGGTCGACGTGACCGCCGATGATAACCAGGTTGGCCAATTTGCGCAGCCGTTCCGAGGCACCAAAAATCTCAGCCAGCCCGCTGAGATTTTTGATGTGATCCATGCGCGCCATACTGAAAATGATGGGTTTATCCCGCTCCTTTAGTACGCCGCGACGATCCGCGGCGAGCTCCTCGCCAAAGAGCAACGCATCAATATCGTCGTGCAGAAAACGCAGACGTTCTTTGCGGGAGGAATAGGGAAAATAATAGTGGGCGTCGGCCCCCGGAGAGACGATATTAAATTTGATATCGAAGACGTCAATCCCGTTTTCCACCCGATATAGTCCGGGGAGGCTGTAATTTTGATATCCTTCGTACTGGCCCACCTCGCGGTCATTTCCGGCGATCTCCTGATAGGTGCTGGTAATGATAATGTCGGCGGAGTTCATGGCGATGAGGTCCGCGGTGAACTGGCAGGCGAAATGATGGCTGGCATCGTGATCACGCCAGTAGAGATCGCTGTAGAGATATTTACTCTTCTCCAGCGCGTGGGCAATGTTGCATTGGGTGACATTGAGCCGCGCACTGAGGATGGTGGCCACCAGATTACCATCGGAATAATTGCCGATAATCAGATCGGGACGACGACCAAATTCCGCCAGGGCCTCCCGTTCAAGGTCATCGGCATAGCGTTCCAGCCAGGGCCAGACATTGAAGCGGGATATCCACTGCGGCAATATTTCGCCATTGGGGTGGCGGAAAGGCACACGGAGAATCTGCACGTTGTCGGCGCCCTGGACGGACTCCAGACGCTGGTCGCAGGAGGTGCCATCGGCATTGGGAATCAGGCGGGTGGCGATCAGAATACGAGGTACGATATCCACCCCCTGACGGGCCAGGCGCCCGCGCATTTCCTGTTCCAGCGCCCGCGCCTGATCGAGAATGTAAACGACCTGCCCGCCGGTGTCCGGACGTCCGAGCACCTTGTCCTGCGCGAACCAGCCATGAATAGACACGATCAGTATTTTGGAGATCATGGGGATGCGGTCGATGAATGCTTGCAGACTTTCTGCCGAGGGGGCGTCCAAGAGATCCATCAGCAGGCGCATGGTTTCGCGCACCCGGCCGGCGGTGTCTCCCCAGCCAGGGGCGAAGCCGCGATGGGTCATCTCCACGGCAAACTCCGTCCACGGTTTGGTCTTGGGGAGCGTCGCCAGATACTGCACGGTCTGGCGTAGTGCCTCGAAATCCGGCGGCTGATCATGCACCATCAGCGATTGTCCGTTGAGCTTATGCACGGCCAAAAAGTCGAGAATGCTCTGGCGCCCCGTCTTGATGTTCCCAAACAGTCGCCCAGCCAGGCGGCGGTTCATATATATAAGCCCTTGTCCGATGGTGTCCTCATCTTGCAGGTGATAGGGGACAGCACGGAAATCCTCAAAATTCACGGTGAGTATCGGCTCCTGATCATTTGCGGGAAGCACCTGTTTTTCTTTGAAAGCCAAATAATCACCCGGCGTGAGTGTCTCCAGATCGAGCTGTTCCCGATGCAGGCGCAAATAAGTCCAGCGCCCAGGGCCGGGACGCCAGGCCAGATAGATCCAGGGCTCTGCGAGCACCGCCTCTTGCAGTCTGGAGAAAAACTCCTGCAACACCACGAGGTCTGCATCATTGCCGTAGTCTGCGGCAAAGTCGTCGATGGCCGCTTGCAAGTCGGTATAGAGCAGAAATGGGCGTTGCAGATTGAACAGATATCGCAACAGCTCGGCAACACAATGGGGATTGTGGCTGATACAGCGGCGCAGATTGTCAGGCATGGGCTTCTCCTGGGAAACGGTAGTGCTGGATGCCTTCAAGAATACCCCAGGCATGATGGGCACTGGCGAAATAGATGTGATGTTTATCTCTTAGTCCGTGTAGTTCCGGGCTGTGGTTGCCGACAATAACCCCACAAATTTCGCCGCCCATCATGTCGGCGTCGTTGCCGGAGTCTCCCGCGGTAAGCACCGCATGCAAGGGCAATCCCCAGCGAAAGGCCAGGAAACGGATGGCGTGGCCCTTGGAAGCACGAATGGGCAACACATCCAGAAAGCAATTATGGGAAAGCACCACATGGGCGGCGATCTGTTGCTCATGCAAGCGCTGCTGCAGGTCTTTCGTCGTCGGTGGGCGCTTGGGGTCTACATAATAGCTTACCTTGAAGGCGCTCTGGGTGAATTTTTCCTGCAGGCGCAGGCCGGGCACCCCGGCCAGTGCCTGCAATACCCCTTCACGCCACCAGCGATAGTGCAGATGAGCGGCCCAGTCCTGATCCTCGCACAGCTTGCTGCCATAGACGATACGCGTACCCACATCGGTGATGCAGATGTCCGGACAGGGGACCTGGTGTGCCGCGAGTATCTCCATGGTTTGTTTTAGGTTGCGGCCGGTGGCCACGCCAAAGGCTACCCGGGGATGCTCCCTCAGCCATTCCATCAGTATGGCGAGCCCCGTCGGGTCGCCAATCAGCGTATTGTCGATGTCGGATATGAGCAGATGATCCGCCGTCGGTAAGGCACGGCGTATCCCCTGGCGGGCGGCGCACTCGCGGCGCAGCTGTTTGCGCTGACGTCGGAGGATACGTTCCACTTCCGCCAGATAACGACGCGCATGGGCATCCCAGCTATAGACCCGGTGCACCCCCAGCAAGCCTGCCCGGCTGGCGCGCTGCCAACGTTGGCGATCAAACAGCATTTGCCGGAGGGCGTCTTGCATTTCTCCGATATTCAGCGGATCCACCAGAATGCCGTTGCGACAGTAACGGATGATATCCTGCGGGCCACCATGCCGGGTGGCGATGACCGGCAAACCCGAGGCCGCAGCTTCCAGCAGGGTCAGGCCAAAGGGTTCAGTGAGTGCCGGATTGATGAAAACACCCTTATAAATGGCCGCATAACGGTAATATTCGGGAATATCTTCCGGTTCGTGGTGCTTGGGAAGGGCGACTCGCCCGTAAAGATCGTAATCGTCAAGGGCATGCAGTACGCTCTGAATCACCCTTTTCGCCCCGTGCGGGAGCTGCCCAAGGTGGTCACGTTGGCCCATGACCAGAACCAGGTTGGCCTTTTCCCGTAAAACGGGGTCCGTGGCGTAGGCCTCAATCAAACGTTGAAAATTTTTACGCTCATCGGGACGGGCAATGGCCAGAATGGGGGGTTTGCGCGGTGCCTCCAAAAAACGGCGTAAGTCGGGCAGCAGCGGTGAAGAACGCTGCCGCCCTGGTCGGGAAAACCGTCGCAAATCCACACCCGGCGGCAGGATCTTGAAATGCGCCCGCACGGCGTTCTCGTACAGGCCATACTGTTCCTCCACTTCCTGACGAGTGCTGGCCAGGACCACGGACGCTTCACTGAGTACGGATTCTTCGGCGGCGATGCGTCGCGGGAAACGAAACTGCCGGTCGATACTTTCCACCTTACGACCGGTAGTGATCAGCCTTTCCCGCTTATCCCGCCCCAGGGAATGACCGGTGTGAATGAGCGGAATGCCCAGCAGGCGGGAGAGGCGCACCCCTACGTAACCCGCATCGGCATAGTGGCTGTGGATGATATCGGGAATACAGTCTTCACTACGGATAAAATGCAGCGCACTGTCCACAAAAGTATCCAGGTAATCCCAGAGCCGCTCTTTTTGCAGGTATTTATGCTCCGGCCCGGCAGGCAGACGAATAATTCGCGCGCCGGATGCCAATAGTTCGCGCGGTTCTCCATAAATGGGATTCATGCCGGGATCGCTAAAGCGGCGCGTGAGAAGGTCGATCCGGGTGACACGAGGGTCCCGTGCCAGCGCCTGTATTTCGTCGAGGACATAGCCAACCTGGCCGCCGGTATCTGCATCGACCCCGAGTTCCGGGGTTCCGCAAATGCGGCCGTGGATACTCAGCATCAGAATGTAAAGACCCTGGTGGTCTGACAAATTTAATCCTCCTTAGTCCACCGCGCCATTATGGTCCGATAAAACTCGGGTTGATCCGGTATGGCGCCGGATGACGCACAAATGGCCGCTGCCAATTCCCCTGCCCTCTGCAATCGCCGTGGAATGGCATCGCCGTGAAACAGGCTCCAGAGCCAGCCTGCGGCAAAGGCATCCCCAGCCCCGACGGTGTCCTGGACAGCAGTGGAGACTGCTTCCGCCTCGTAAAAATTGGCCCCATCCCCATAAGCGGCACCTGCAGCGCCGCGGGTCAGCAAGACGGCCTGCACATCAAAATGCCGGGCCACCATCTGCATCGCTTCCCGCAGGGTCGAAGCTGGAGAGAGTTCGTAAGTACGAATGATCTGTTCCAGTTCCTCCATATTGCATTTCAGTATAGACGAACCCTGTATGGTTTCGGTCAGCAATTCCTGATTCCACCAGGGATCGCGCAGATTGATATCTACAAAGCGCCACTGGGCACGGGCGCGTAACTGACGCCAGGTCGCCCGCGACGGCCCGTTCTCCCGCAAGGCGAGACTACCGTGATAGAGCCAGGAAATGGCGGGGATCACGCCGGAGGACAGACGAATGGCATCGTAAGCCTGATGCGGCAGAATTTCGAAGCGATGCCCCTGCCGGACGTCTGCCGTCACCCGTACCCGACCGGTGGGAAGCAACGCGTCCTCCGTCATTTCGTCCGTGGACATCCCCCAGTCCCGCATGTGCTGCAAGATGCGTTGGCCCGAGGCATCCCGTCCCACCCTGCTGACAAAAACGGACGCCACACCCAGCGCATGGAGGTGTTGCGCGACATTGAAGGGCGCGCCACCCAGTCGTCGCACATCTCCGAAATCGTCGATCAGACACTCGCCGAAAATAACGCCGATGGGCACGTCTGCATTCATGGTACAGCCTTCTCATCCGCGCTGGCTTTTTTTTTGACATCGGGCAAACGACGAATAATGCGTTGGAAAAAGAGATTATTGGGTATCACCACAATCTGGCCGTCATCCTGGCGCAACTCGGTAAACATGAGATTTTCTTCAATGACCTCACCGGTCAGTGATTCCGGGAATATCTCGATACGTTGCCCCAACTGTAAGGGCTGCCAGAACCAGATAAAAAAGCGTGCCGTAATGTTGCTGACCATGGCCCATACGGCCAGCATACCGACGCCAATCACCGCCAGTAAGCTGACAAAAGTGGTCCAGACGGCAGTGACGTCGACACCCCAGACCCGCAGTACGACAACCCAGACAATGAGCCAGAGAAACCAGGTGGTGATTCTCTGGAGCATCACGCCATAGCCACGGGACATGGCCCGTCGCCTGCCAAGAAAGTCCATAAGATGAACAATTACATTGCCATACCAGCGTAATATCAGAAGGCTGCCCGCCACGATCAGCAGGGTATATATCAGCCGGTGCAATAACCATTCGGGGTTCGTCGTCAGCCCGTGGAAAATCATGCTCATACATCACTCCCCTCTGCTTTGTTTTTTACCATAACGTAGCGAACGCAGGCGGGCAAATCCGCGCCCGCCGGGCGTCATGCCCACGGTAATCCATGTTTGCGAAATCCAACGCTATATTATTTGTCAGGGAACCAACGGAGCAAAGGCCTATCAGATAAGTTATACACCTCGCACGATACCGTAAATGGCGGTCCGACAAACGACATCAGGAGAGGTCATGGCAGACACCAGGAATCCCGGCACCATCATGGGCGAGAAGGTTATTGCCGCCCGCATTCAACTGGCACGCGAACACCTGGATCGCTTGCGCGCCATCCTGAAGGAGCCCGACCGCTGGGTGTCTGTCTGGTTTTTGGCCTATGCCCTGCTGGGGGCGGTTTCCTCCGGGCTGCTGCCTATTCTCTTGCCCCTGATGATTGTCACCCTCACCCATCATCTCAGTTGGGTTGCCTACGTCATGGGCGGATTCAACCTCGGACTGCTGACCTCCCCCTTGTGGGGGGGGGTGGCCGACAGCAAACACCTGCATCGCCCCATTTTTTTTGGTGGCTTTCTGGTATTGCTGATGGCGCTGGCCGCCATGCCTTTTCTGCCGGGCATCCTCACCTGGAGTGGGCTCTCGTTGCTCGCCGGCGCGGGAACCTCCGCCGTGGCGACCATGGCCAGCCTGTTCATCGTCGAGTTCGACCCCCAAAATGAATGGGAACCTCGGCTGGGCTGGCTGCAAACTTTTAACGGCGGCGGGCAGGTCGGTGGACTTTTATTGGCCGGCATTTTCGTCGGCAATTTCAAAGCCGGTCTGATCTGCGCGGCCTTGGCATTGATTCCCGCTATCTGGTTAGGGGCCAAGGGCTTGCCTACCTCTGCCAAACATTACGGTTGGGCGGCGGAAGTGGGCGATCGCATGCGGCGCGATCTGGACTGGCGCTTCCTCGCCAATTTCGGGCGCCCGGAATTGCTGGGAGGTGGACTGCTACGCTTTTCGCATCATCTTTCCCTGCGTGGTGTGCGCCGGTTGGGCGACGTCCTGCATACCCGCTTTGGTCGTTTTCTCCTTTCCTGGTTTGCCGTAGCCTTTGGGGTCGCCGCGTTTTTCGCCTACTTTCCTGTGGCCATGCAGAAAGCCTACAGCGTAGCCCCGGCACTGACCTCCAGCGTCTACGCCATGACCGCCGCCATCGCCTTGGTATTGTATTCAATGGGTGGGCAGTTGTCCGGACGTTTTGGTGCCGGAAGGGTATATCGCTGGTCTTTGATGCTCCGTTTTTTGGGATTTGGTCTGCTACTGCTGGTATTTTTTCTGCCCATACCCCGGACGCTGATTGCCTTGGCAGGCTTCATCCTGATTATTATCGCCTGGCCGCTGCAGAGCATTTCCGGAACCACTCTGACAGCACGGCTCACGCCTTTCAGTCAGGGCGAGGCGATGGGACTTTTTAACGCCAGTGGCGCAGTGGCCACGGTGATGGGGACCTTTCTGGCCGGTCCGCTGGTACAGCTCATCGGTTATCCATCCCTGTCCGCCCTGGCTCTGGTCGGCATCCTGCTCGGCTGGTTTATGGGGCATGGATTACAAGCCTCAGATGCCGCGCCGGCCCGATGATTTATTGGCGCAGAAAGCGCAATCCTAGCAATTCCGCATGAAATCAGCCGTGCGCTGAAAGGCATCTTGCAGGTGGGCATAGAGTTCGGGTTCCATCTCTACGTCATGCATGGCCCGAAGCATGCAGGCCATCCACTGATCCCGCGCCTGATCATCCACCGGGAAAGAGCCATGCCGAGCCCGTAAGCGGGGATGCCCGAAACGCTGCACATACAGGTCAGGCCCGCCCAACCAGCCGGACAAAAACAAAAAAAGTTTCTCCCTCGACGCGGAAAGATCTTTCGGGTGAATATTCCGCAACGGAGTTTGCCACTGCGCCTCGCTATCCATCAGATCATAAAATCGCTTGACCAGCTTGCGAACGGCCTCTTCACCACCAAGGCGGGCGTAGGGCGTACTTTCAGGTTCAGGCATCAATAGGTCTTGCTCCACAGTGGGTGTATAGAGGCCAGTGTGTTGACGATACTTAAAAGTGCGCGGACATGACTTTTTGCGCTTTATTCATACCTGCGCTACAGTCAATCCGATACAATCTGAGTCGCAAGCGTACCCTCTTTGGACGTTATTCGGCAACATCCCGGCTACCGTCCATTGCCCACAGGAAAATTCATGCCCCTTGCACCGACAGCCGCATTCATCGATGGATGCTGGACAGACCTCGGCATACACTTTGTGGTGCGCAGCCCGGTCAATCAACAGATGCTCGCCGAAGTGTCCGATTGCGGAACTCGGGAGGGCGAGGCGGCGGTGCAGGCGGCAGTGCTCGCTTTTGCGGGCTGGCGCCAAACTGTCGTCTACCGGCGCGCGGCCATTCTCAGCCGGTGGGCGGACCTCATCCAGATTCATGCAGAAGACCTCGCCCGTCTCATCACCTGGGAGATGGGTAAACCCATACGCCAAAGCCGTGCCGAAATCAAAACCGCGATCGCCTTGGCGCGCTGGTATGCTGAGGAATGCAAGCGCATCACCGGCGAAAGTATCCCCTCCCAGTTTCCAGACAAGCGCCTGCAGATCTGGAAAGTACCGATTGGTCCGGTATTCGCCATCACACCGTGGAATAGCCCGGTCTCCATGGTTGTTCGCAAGATAGCGCCGGCGCTGGCGGCCGGCTGTACAGTCATCCTCAAACCCGATGAGCAAACGCCGCTCTCCGCATTGAAGCTTGCCGAACTCTGGGCCGAGGCGGAAGGACCCGCAGGCACTCTTCAGGTTCTCCCCAGCTCTGATCCCGCCCCCCTGGCGGAACGACTGATGGCTGACCCGCGCATAGCCAAGTTGAGCTTTACCGGTTCCACGGGGGTCGGGCAAAAGCTTTATGCGCAGGGATCGCCGACCATCAAACGGCTTTCTCTGGAACTGGGCGGGCACGCTCCGGTGCTTATTTTTGCCGATGCGGACATCGCCGCGGCGGTGGCCATGACCATCCATGCCAAATTCCGCTATGCCGGTCAGTCCTGTGTCGCCGCCAACCGCTTGTATGTGGATGATGCGATCCTGCCGGAGTTTACCGCACGCTACCTCGACGCGGTAAGTCATCTCAAGATCGGGGATCCCTTTGCAGAGGACACCGACATCGGGCCGCTGGTTTCCGCAGCCGCTGTCCAGAAGTTCAAAGCGCAATTGCAGGATGCCCTGGACCGCGGAGCGAGACTTCTGTGCGGAGGTGATGCACAAGGCCTGTGGTGCTCCCCGACCCTTCTCGCCGATCTCGATCCGCAGAGTCGTATATTCCACGAAGAAAGCTTCAGCCCCTTGCTGTCCATACAAGGGTTTCGCAGCGAAGCGGAAGCTATCGCCCGCGCCAATGACACCTCCTATGGCCTGGCCGCTTATCTCTGGACCCGCGATCTCGGACGCGCATACCGCGTCGCGGAGGCGCTGCAATGCGGTATCGTTGGCGTCAATGACGGGTCTCCCGCCACCCCGCAAGCGCCTTTCGGTGGCAACAGGCTTTCCGGGCTGGGCGTCGAAGGTGGCAAATGGGGATTGGAGGAGTATTTGCAATTGCGCTATGTCTCTTTCCAGTTGCCGCCCGCGCCAGCGACCGGGGATATACTCGCCTGCCAAATCGGGTAACGAAAGTTGATGGCATGAAAACCAGTCTGCGTAATCATTCGCTGTTAGGGGCTATATCATGTACTTCTCTCCGCAGGAAATTGCCGCACTCATCCAGGAAGACCAGCCTTTCCTGGATCTCACCACTCACATGCTGGGTATTGGCGGCAAGGCGGCGGTCATGTGTTTTCGCTGTCGTCAGGACATCACGGTCGCCGGGACCGAACTGGCCGCACAGATACTGGACGCCTGCGGCCTTACCATGACCGAAAGTCAGCCGTCGGGTGCGTTGGCCGCAACGGGAAGCATCCTGCTGGCTGCGGAAGGTCCCGCAAGTGCCGCCCATTCTGCCTGGAAAGTGGCGCAAAATCTGTTGGAGTATGCTTGCGGCATCGCGACTTATGCCGGGCAACTGGTGCAACAGACACAGAGCGTCAACCCCCAGGTGGCTGTTGTCGCCACCCGCAAGAATATTCCGGGGATACGCCGTTTTGCGGCCATGGCCGCCCTCGCCGGGGGCGTCATGCCGCATCGGCTGGGTCTTTCGGAAAGTGTTCTGGTGTTTGACCAGCACCTGGCCTTTTTAGGTGGTTTATCGCCTTTCTTGCAGCAGTTGGCGCAATACCGGAGACGGGTTCCCTCCAGCAAGATCGTGGTGGAAGTGCAAAAGACGGATCACGCCCTGACGGATGCATTGGCACTGGCTCAGGCCGGGGTCGCCGGCATCCAGTTTGACAAATTACCCCCCGGACTCTTGGCGGGAATTGCCGCGCAACTGCGCGTTGTAGCACCTGAAGTTATGTTGTTTGCAGCGGGCGGAATCACCCTTGCGAATATTCAGTCCTATGCAGCAAGTGGTATGGACGCCCTCGTGACCAGCGCCGTTTATCACGCCACACCGGCAGATATCGGTGTGGAAATCCGCCCCGCATAAGACCCGTGATTCCCGCGCCTCAGGGGATTTTGATCAGCATGGCGCGCGCTATCCCGCCTTAGCCACGGCGGCCTCGTTCAGCAACACGCTGGAGGGCATCTGGAGCACCTGAATCCCCTGCTCGCGAACAAAACGCGTTTCGTTCCGGGTCAGCGGTGCCTCTATCAACGCCCAATGACGATCCGCTGAACGCTTCATGATCTGGCGGGCGAAATTACGCTGCAACTGGTCATTGAAACGACATCCGACAAAAAGAAAATGGCGCCCGGTGCGGATTTGTTGGACGATTTCCGGAATAGGCGTCTGAATATCGATTTCCGTCAGCACTTCGACAAAGTCCGTATCGGAAACGAGGTAATTGTTGGCCGGACTTTGTGAGCCCCAAGGTTCATAGAGTATCGTCTCCCATTGGGCAGCCACTGCGGCTTCAACTGGTTGGCCAGCGGCATCCATATATCCCGTCCAGTGGCCGAAATGCTCGGTCTGACTGAGTCCCTGGATACGTCCCCAGCGTGTACCCTGTTCGGCCAATGCCTTGGCCATGCCATTGTCGTACCAGAGGTGAACGATCAACGGGAGTTTTCGGGCAGCCAGGTCGCGCTGCAAAGGATGGAGCGGCGGATCCCCGGCAAAGGCCTTGTCCATCATGCCCACGAGGGTCTTGCGATGCTTGAAGTTCTCGATATACTGCGCGGCCCCGGTGAGGTTGCGACGAACCTTGTGGGGTACCGTCACCTGACTGCTGAGCACCTCCGCCAATGCCGGCAACTCGCTGGGCAGCGTGGCCCCGGCCTCCGGCAACAGGCCAGGACCGAGATAAGGAATGATGCGCCCTTCCGCAAGGCCGCTGAAGATTTCCGAAAGATCCTTGTCCATAGTTATACTTCCTTAGGTAACGGGGGAAAGAACCGCGGCTTTAATCTGTTCGATGACCGCTGGTTCGAGGCGAAAAATGCCCCTCCCCCCGGAAAGCGATTCATAACCGTTGGCAGAGTGTCGGCTCAGCGCATTGAACCAGTCCTGAGGACTGCTTCCGCTGGGACACTCGCCGATTTCCCGCACACTGCCATCGTTGGCAAAACGTACATGAATGATAACGAACGACTGTTCCATCACATTCTCCTTATAAACCCGAGGAAAATCCCAAAAGCTCGATGACAACATCCTCTTCGCCGATCATGGCCTGACAGGCCAGACGGGATTTGCTGCCGACGCCAACGATGGCATCCAGACGCTCATTTTCCAGACGCTGGATTTTAGACACGCTCTTTCGCCCTTCCTGGACGAAAATATGGCAGCTATCGCATTCGCCCTTGCTTTCGCACTTCAGAACCATGGGCTCACCGGCGGCGATCACCGCGGCGGCGAGACTGGCTCCCACCGGCATCTCGACGGTTTTACCACTGGGTTTGATGGTGATAATGGGCATTCAATCTTCTCCTCTATTAAAATGAACATGAAAACAACACACTAATAAATAGCGGCACCAGCACCCACATTGATGGATGCATCCTTCAAGGTTTCGATGATAAAGGCGATTTCCTCTTCTCCCAGGCGTGGGTGAAAAGGCAGGATCAGGGTGCGATCGGACACCCGCACGGCGGTTGGACAACGACCGCCACCGCGCTCGCGATAATAGGATTGCGTATGCATGGGTAGGCAGTAAGAGGCAGCCTCGATGCCCTGGGCGCGGAGATCGGTGACGATGGCATCCCGACTGCTGCGGCTGAATCGGGTGCCGAGATGTACTTCGTACACAAACCAGTGCACCGCGGTGGCGTCCGGCCCATGGTAGGGATCCTTGATGCCTTCAAAAGACTTCATGTACTCAAAGTACAGTGCTTCCACCTGCTGCCGGCGTTGCAAAATACCGTCCAGACGGGCGAGTTGGACCAGTCCGATGGCGGCCTGAATATCGCTCATTTCTGCCTGTAGGGGCGGACGGGTGGGCGCCACCACCGAGCCCCGCTCACTGATGCCCCGCGCGCGGTATTGGCGCAGGCGGCTGATAGTTTCGGTATCGTCCGTGACGATCATGGCGCCCTCGCCACAGACCAGGGCGGAGGGTTGGGCAAAGGCAAAAATAGCGCTGTCCCCGAAGCTGCCGACCAGTTTGTCCTGATAACGGGAGCCGATAGCCTCCGTCGAATCTTCCAGCAGCAGCAGGCCGTTTTCGTCGGCCGTCGTGCGCAGTTCCCGCCAGAAGGCGGGATGCCCCTTGGTATTGCCGGCGAGAATCGCCCGGGTTTTCTCCGTGATCAGGGTCTCAGTCCCTTTGGGGGAGATCGTGCCGGAGTAATAGTCGATATCGGCAAACACCGGCTGAGCCCCGTACCAGGCCAAGGCGTGGCCGATCTGCCACCAGCTATAGGGTGAGAGGATGACTTCATCGCCGGCCCTGAGATCGTAGGCGCGCAGACAGAGCATCAGGGCGAGCGTCGGGCTGGCAACGGCGACGGCATAGCGTCGCCCGTGATAGGCAGCGAAGGCCGCTTCGAAGGCCTCCACCTGTTCCCCGGCGCTGATGCGGGTGGAACGCAATACGGCCTCTACGGCCTCCAGTTCGCCGGGGCTAATGTCCGGGTCAGAGAGAGGGATCTCGAGCGCGGTCATGTCGTACCCTGGTGCATGGCGAGCAGCAGGCCCGTTGCCGCCAAGGAATCTGTCGTGACCTTCCAGCAGTGGTCGCGGGTATCCAGCAGATGCAGGTCAAAATATTCACCGGCACGGAAGGGTTCGTCGCTGACGTCACAGGCTGGGCATTGGGTAATGGGCAGCCCGGGGAACTGCGTGCGCAGAATGGGCAGAACCCCTTCGCCAGACCGGCAGAGCGTCTGACCCAGATCAAATAGCACCGCGATATCCTCATCAGTCAATTTCATGATTTCAGCCCTCCTCCAGACGCCGCGCCTCTACGGTGATGGGCAGACGGGTATCGCTGGGCATCTCCGGTAATTCCAGGCGCCAGCCGTTAGCCAACGTCACCACCCCGCCCCATAGTTCCGGCTTCTGGCACTCGCTAATAGGTTCTTCAAGATCCTTCTTGGGCACATACGCCGTCAGTTCACCGGCGGCATTTTTACGAATCATCACCTTCATGGGGTATTCCTTTTAGTGTGCACAAGAAATTGCGGCACCAGCCGCCGTCATCGGTGGCATGTCCATCATGCCCAACAGAATGCCTGGTAATACGCGGAGCAGCCGTTCCACATCTTCAGATCGGTTCAGGCGTCCAAAGGAGAAACGCAGCGAGGACAGCACCGCGGTTTTAGAAAAGCCCATGGCTGTCAGTACATGGGAGGGTTCCTGCCCGCCCGCGGCGCAGGCGGCGCCAGCGGCCGCAGTAATGCCCTCCTGTTCCAGGCGATAGAGCAGCTCTTCACTATCCAGAGCGATAAATCCGATATTACTGGTATTGGGCAAACGCTCGGCATCCTGCCCGTGGATACGCGCACAGGGCATGAAGGCCAACAGGCCTTGTTCAAAATGATCGCGCAATCCCTGCAGGTGGCGAGCCTCGTGTTCGATATTGGTGAGCAGGCGAACAGCCGCCGCAAAGCCAATAATACCTGGAACATTCTCAGTGCCGCCTCGTCGTCCCCGTTCCTGATGGCCATGAAATAATGGTGGTAAGGCAATGCCTTTGCGGACAAAAAGTGCTCCCACCCCCTTGGGCCCATGAATCTTATGCGCGGAGCAGGACAGGAAATCCACGCCGGATGCGGCGGCATTCACCGGCAGCTTGCCGAGGGCCTGAGTCGCATCAGTATGGAAAAAGGCACCCGCCTCATGCGCAATGGCCGCCGCTTCAACAATTGGAAAGAGCACACCCGTTTCATTGTTCGCCCACATCAGGGAAACCAGGGCGGTATCCGGACGCAAGGCGGCACGCAGGTCCGCCAGGTCCAGCCGCCCCTCTGCATCCACTGGCAGATAGCTCACTTCTATCCCGAGGCGCTCCAGATGCTGACACATCAACAGCACCGAAGGGTGCTCTACCTGACTGGTGATCAGGTGGCGTCTGCCTTTGATCAGGGAGAGCGCGCCCAGGATCGCCGTATGATTACCCTCGGTCGCGCCGCTGGTGAAAATCAGCTCCGCGGGCGAGGCGCCCAGCAATTGGGCCACCGCGACCCGCGCCTCACCCAGTGCCTTCTTGACGCTTACGCCCGCTTCCGAGGCGCTGGAAGGATTGGCATATTCCGTGGACAAATAGGGCAGCATGGCGTCCAGAGCGGCCGGAGCCAAAGCCGTTGTCGCATTGTTATCAAGATAAATGCTGCGCGCTATGCTCATGGCTTCGATTCTCCGAAGGGTAATATTTCCTCTTCCAGACAACCCACCACCATGCCGTTGGCAAACTCCACGAGGTAGAGAGGCGTGTTGCTCTCCTCGTGATGTCCTACCCGCACGATTTCTCCCGGACTGTCCTTGGCCACCAGCAAGGCCCCTTCGGCCTCCCCCGGATAAGTCCCGTCATTAAAAATATCATCGCCAGCCAATACTCTGAGGCCCCAATCAAATCGTGGAGGACGCAGATCCATCATGAGATTTTCTCCTCCTGACCGGGATTGTATTCGATCAGTTCCAATTCACGGGCCTTCATACCGACCAGATGACCACGTTCATAAAAATCCACGCCATAAATATAAAATTGCTGCAAATAGGTCCCGATACTGATGATAAAACCGACATCGCCTTTTGTAACAATCACCTCGCCAATTTCGGCGCCGGTGAATGTCCCGTCATTTTTCACATGCTTGCGGGAACGGACTTTATCGCCATAATTGAACTCGGGCTCCGCGCTCAACTCCACCGTTGCGCTGTCTCTGCTCATTCCGGCCATATCCCACCCTCCCCTGGCCATCTTTGTCTGGAAAGCGCTTCGTCTTTCCCCAAGCGTTCCGCGGCGCAGCGACGCACCTCATAATCTGCATCCGCCAGCAGGCGGATTGCCGCTTCCCGGCTCCCGCGCGCGGCCACCTCGTAGCGGATACGCCAATCCGCATCGCCAACCAGCATGGAAAGGACCGACACAGGTACCCGTTCAATGGCATCCAGACGGACCCCGGGATCATCGTCCTGCAGCATTTTGACCAGGGCATCCCCGCCGATGCGTTTGGCCACGACCCGCCTGACCTCCACATCGGCATCATGCATCATGAGCGGCAACAGGCCTTTGGGCAGACGGCGCGCTACTTCCAGACGCACGTAATAATCCGCATCGTGCATCATGGCCGACAGGTTGCGGTCATCCAGCCGCGTGGCTACCCGGATACGCACTTCCCGATGCGGATCGTGGATCATCCGCAGCAGATAGCGTTGCGGAAGCCGTTGCGCTACCGCCCAGCGCACGGTTTCATCGGGATCGTTCATCAGTGCGGGCAGATGAAAAATATCCGCATGGCGTGCGGCGCAAGCCCGCACCTCAAAATAGCCGTGTTGCAGATAATCCTTGGCGATCTGCGGATTCCAGCGAAAAAAGCGATCCACCCTTTTGGCGTAACGATCGTGCACACAGGCGTGCAACGGTTCGCACTTCAGATCCGCTATTGCGCGCTCCGTGCAGGCGTCACAAGAGATGGCGCAACCCTGCCAATCGATGGCCTCGTCTGGATCACTCATCGTCGTCTTCCTCTTTTTTTTGCAGGACTTCCAGCAGCACCCGTGCCTGTATTTTATCCGTCGGGTCCAGTTCGATGAGTTTGTCCATGATTTTGCTGCCCGTAGCCAGGTGACCCAGACGCAAATGCAGGTAACCATAGGCTTTCAGCACGAACATATAAAAGCGTGCCCGCGGCGCATCGAAACTGCCAAAGTCCGCCTGCCGCTCCCTTACCTTGCGCCAGTCCGGATCGATACCCAATTCCGCGGCGCTGCGCTGCAGACAGATGCGGGCCGTAGCCAGCGCCTCGCTCAGTCGGCCTTTATAAAAATAAAATTTGTATAAACCCAGGTAAACGACCATGTGTTCGGGCGCGATGGCGATGGCATCCATCAAATGATCCTCGGCGCGCATATCGTCCGCATAAGAGCGCGCCGCGAGATGCAGATGGCGTTCCGCCGCCTCCGGCAGGAGGCCTTCATAGTAACGGCGGTTCAACCATTCATCGTCCCAGATATTGCTCATGCCGCACCCCTATGCTTCACGGGGTTGAGCAGCGCCGCTTCGCACTCCTCACAGCAGACATAACTGCTGTAAGCACGTGCGAGATGACGCTGCTCCCTCGCTGCTATGCGGGTAAATATCTCCGCACCGCGGAAATCGATATCGTCGAGATGCGGGGGGAGTGCTGGCATATTCGCTGCGCAACGATGGATAGTCGTATTCGTATGATGAACGATCCAGGTTTCCATGTTTTCCTCCCTCCAATCTCATCACCGTTTCCGGGACCCGCTTTATTCCTTGGGTGTAAATGACGTTCCGCAACCACAACTGGCCGCCGCATTGGGATTGGTAAAGACCAGCCCGGTATTCATCAGGCTATCCTCGCAATCGACGACGA
Organism: Acidithiobacillus ferriphilus; assembly: GCF_028215975.1. NCBI lineage: Bacteria > Pseudomonadati > Pseudomonadota > Acidithiobacillia > Acidithiobacillales > Acidithiobacillaceae > Acidithiobacillus > Acidithiobacillus ferriphilus. Next base: position 1,306,465 of record NZ_CP116458.1, on the reverse strand, counting down.
CTCCGTTGAGAAAAGGGACACTCTTCTGTTCCAGCAGTACCGGAATGCCATTACTGGTGATGGCCACATCGCCGGGCTCCGCCGCGTCGACAATGCGAAAATCGTAAGAGAGGCCGGAACACCCGCCTGGCTTTACCGCAAGGCGGAAAGCGCTGCTGGCGTTGCCACCGCCAAAGGTGATCATTCGCTGGATAAAGCGTTCCGCTTTAGGCGTAAAGGTGAGTTCCATGACAGACTCCTAAGCGACGTAACGGGGATAGTTGTTATCAATGATGCAGGTGTCATCCACCGGACAGACCGCCACACACTGGGGTTCATCGAAATAATTTATGCATTCAGTACACTTGGCCGGGTCGATAACAAAGGTGCCGTTCTTTTCGGAAATGGCCATATTCGGGCATTCCGGTTCACAGGCCGAACAACTGGTGCATTGGGAAGCAACGATTTTAAAAGCCATGATGTTTCTCCTTTTCACAAAATGGGGGAGGATATCTCCCCCGATAATCTTACGCAGCTACATACGCCCCCTGCCGAATCTCCGCGTCTCCACGCTGGCCATGGACAATGGCCCCGCTACGGATGTTATCGAGATAATCCCGATAGTAGGCAATGACCGACTGCTCGATATATTCAAAGGCGTAACGATCCACCGCATCGATTCCGGCCGCCTCCAACGAGGCTTTCGGACAGCCACCGATCTTGGCGACAAAAACTGCCGTACAATCGTTGATGGCGCGGATGATGGTGGTTTCCAGGGCTTCCTCTTCGCCATAACCGCCCTGGCAATAGAGGTCAACGCGACGGTGGCCGACAAACTTCGCCCCGGACGCACTCGCCTCATAAATCTGAAACTCGGTGGCATGGCCGAAGTGCTCATTGACCCGCCCGCTGCCTTTCGTCGCCACCGCGATGAGAATTTTGACATCGGATTGCTCGCCGGCCAGGGTTTCCAGCTCCGCCCGCTTGGCGTCCGCCGTCGCCTGACGTTCCTGCTCCACCAGCGACTGATAGGCCTTGCGCGATTCGAGGTCATATTCCACATCCATCGCCATTACGGCTTCGGTCGTGAATTCTGCTGAACGATCTTCGCCCAGCAGACCCACCGCGTCAGCCCGGCATTGCCGACAGTGGCGCATCATGTTCATTTCGCCTTCGCAACTGTCCTGCAGGGCTTTGAGTTCCTGCGCGGTCGGGCCACGCTGGCCGTTCAGACCGAAAACCGTGCCATGTTCAGGGGCGGAAATCAGGGGCATGATATTGTGAAGGAAGGCGCCGCGGCTCTTGACTGCCCGGTTGACTTCGACCAGATGGTGATCATTGATGCCGGGGATCATGACCGAATTGATCTTGCAAAGAATGCCGCGCTCGGTCAGCATTTCCAGTCCCTGCATTTGCCGGTCGGTGAGTATCTGCGCCGCTTCACGCCCCTTGTACCGCTTGTTTTTGTAATAAATCCAGGGATAGATCTGTGCGCCTACATCCGCATCCACCATATTGATGGTGATGGTGACGTGATCCACATTAAAACCGGCAATGGTATCCACATGGTCAGGGAGTGCCAGGCCATTGGTGGACAGGCAGAGCTTGATATCCGGCGCTGTTTTCGAGATCAGTTCAAAGGTCTTGAAAGTTTTCTCGGGGTTGGCCAGGGGATCACCCGGACCGGCGATGCCCAACACGGTCATTTGCGGAATGGTGGAGGCCACGGCCAGCACCTTTTTGGCCGCTTGCTCCGGCGTCAGTTTTTCACTGACGACACCTGGCCGACTTTCGTTGGCGCAGTCATATTTACGGTTACAGTAATTGCATTGGATATTGCAGGCGGGCGCCACCGCGACATGCATGCGGGCGTAATGATGATGCGCTTCTTCGCTATAGCAGGGGTGATTCTTGACCTTTTCCCAGATCTCCGGTGCCAGATCTCCCTGCCCCGCTCCGGTGCCACAACTGGCCTTGCCGGAACCGCCGCTCGTACCACAACCTTGGTGTTCTGCCTTTTGCTGCATGATCTCATCCAGATCCACCCCGTTATTGGGTGTGGCGATACTGGAAAGAGAAATTATTTGGGATGCCATGGGCGTAATCCTCCATACGGATCTTCAGTGAACGATGGAAAACCGCGCGCCTCATGGATGTATCGGCTTGCTCCTAAGAAGCTGACGCTTGCATTATTTTTAGCAAAAGTGATGCCAGAGATTGGAAATATTATTTTTCAATACGTTATTGATAAGTCATCTGACGCTTTGTCGGTAACGTTACGTGTGTTTCCAGCAGCGCGGCGAAAATTGTCGAAAACCGGACAAACGGGGGGGTAAAAATGGCACGCAGGCGCGAATTTAGAGTTTTTTGACTTCCACGCCATGTTTATTGAGGGCATAGCCGAGTTTGCGGGTGGTTGTCCCCAACAAACGGGCGGCTTTAGCTTGTACCCAGCCACAACGGTCCATCGCCTGGATCAAGCGGTCCCTTTCTGACAATGGCGCTGCGCGCTCCTCAGCGTTAGCGACCGACGCAGCCACCACGTGCCGCGCCGGCTCGGGCATGATGGGCGGCGACATATTATTGCTGTCGGACACCTTCATGGTGATGATGGGATGGCTCCCTTCCAGTGGTCGTAAGGCCATGGAAAGGCACTGATTGCGCTGACAGGGCACGTCGAGGTTGTGGATGATATCCCCGCGCATCATGGTGGCGGTGCGTTCGACGCAGTTTTCCAGTTCCCGCACATTGCCTGGCCAATAGCAGGACACCATGGTTTGCAACGCTTCCGGGGTGAGGGTCAGCTTGCGCTGGTTGTCGGCGTTGTAACGGGCGAGGAAATGTTCGATCAAGGCGGGGATATCCTCACGACGCTCCCGCAGTGGGGGCAGGAAAATACTGACGACATTGATTCGGTAGTAGAGATCGGCGCGGAACTCACCCTTGCTTACCGCCTCTTCGAGATTGCGATTGGTGGCGGTGATGATGCGCACATCGACCCGCCGGGTCTGGGTGCCGCCCACCCGCTCGAATTCGCGCTCCTGTAACACCCGCAAGAGCTTGGCCTGAAAAGCCGGAGAGATATCCCCGATCTCGTCGAGAAACAGCGTACCGCCGTCCGCCAGTTCAAAACGGCCTTTGCGTTCCTGAGTGGCTCCAGTAAAAGCGCCGCGCTCGTGTCCGAAGAGTTCCGATTCGAGAATACTTTCGGGGAGCGCCGCGCAATTGAGGGAAACAAAAGCTTTATCGCGGCGGGGACTGAGATAGTGAATGGCGCGGGCGATGACCTCCTTGCCGGTGCCCGACTCACCGCGCAGCAACACGGTCGCCTTGCCCGGCGCCGCCTGGTGCACATCGGCAAAGACGGACTGCATGGCCCGGCTATGTCCGATGACATTCTTGATGCTGTAGCGCTTCTGGAGTTCCTTCTGCAGACGATGTTTTTCCTGCAAAAGACGGTTTCGTTCCGCCGAGATACCCTGATGCAGGTTAACGGTCTGCCCCACCAGATTGGCGATCATCTGCAACAGGCGCACATCAGAACGGAAACTCACCCCCTTGTGCCGCTCACTGCGATAGATGGCGAGCACGCCGATACATTCATACCCAACCTTAATCGGCACCCCTACAAAGGCATGCAATCTCTGGTTGATCTCCGGCTCATAGGCGCGGTGGAGGAAGGCGGGCTCCTGGGAGACATCAGGGATCACCACCGGCATACCGGCACGCATAATCTTGCCTACCATGCCCTCCCCCAGGCGATAACGTCCCCGCTCCATCTCCGCGGCAGACAAACCTGTGGCGGCAATCACCCCTACCAAATTCTCGTCCATGCGCAAAAGGATCATGGACGGAGAGATGTGCAGATGACTTTCCAGGGTCTTCAGAACATCATTCAGGGTATGTTCAAGATCCATGGACGAACTGAGCACCTTACTCACCTCATAGATGGTCGTCAGTTCCTGAAAATGGTTGGGGGTTACGTGATCTTTCATGATGAAATCCTCTTCTCTACAGCGCTTAGGAAGCGTTGGCGGGGGATGAGGCGGTTGGGGGTTAGGTGAAACCTCGGACCTGTCTGACGTTTGGGCAAGGCACCGATCGTCGACACTGGTCAGTGGCGACGCCAGTGTTTTCAGCATACACGTCAATAGATATGGACGTCCACAGGCGCAATTGATCCTCAGAAAAGTCGGCAGTTTTGGCGCCTCCCGCCTCCATGAGCGGGCGCTGAATGAGGAGTGGGTCCGACGGTAATCGCGCATGATCCGCCCGTTCATTCCGGGCCAGAAGCTGATCCACCTGCGCCGCGATTTCTTTCTGAAGCTCGGGATCCAGACGCCGCAACCAAGCATGGGGAAGCCCGCAAGTCCCGTACAGGCCACCCGCCAGCATTCCCGCGAGGGCGCCCGTGGTGTCCGCATCTCCACCCTGATTTACCACCATAATCAGGCAGTCTTTATAATTATCGGTATGGAACAGCGCATGCAGAACGGTGCGCACCGTATCCACAATATAGGGCGTAGGTGCCTGGGGAATCTCTTTGAAATCGAATTCCGGGTACTGTGCAACCAGTGCATCCGCCAGACGTCGCACGGATGAAATGCCGTCACCGCGCAGCGCGCAGCGCAACATCTCCCCAAGCGTCAAGGTGGCGATATCCGACAGCGGGTGATGGTGGGTCAGATGCGCCTGCTCTACACTGATCTGCCGGAAGGCCGCGGGGGCGTTCAAGGTGGCCAGCACCACCGGGAGATTGCGCACGCACGCACCATTACCGGCATCCCATTCCGCCGCTTCGGCGGCGGTACTGCCGTTGAGCATAAAGCGCCGGATTCCCCGGCGGCAGGTATTACCCACATCCACGGGACGGCCGCGCAACCACCGCGCCATCCCCTCGCCAAAGCGGATAATGGACCATTGCTCATCGGCAAGGATGCTCCGCCCCAACACCAGACACATCTGGGTATCGTCGGTCACCTGTCCGGGCTGCAAATGCAGCCAGCCGCCACCGGTCATATTGCGGTGGACGCCATATTCCTCTCGGATTTCCGTGGGACTCATGAACTCCACCGGCGCGCCCAGGGCATCCCCGACCGCCAATCCCAGATAGGCACCCAACGCTCTCTCCCGCAAGTCGTAGCCCATTTCTCGTCCTCAGTAATAGTACATGTGTGCCGTGTATTCGCCGCCGATCACCAGATACTCACTCTCCGCCTGAAGTGCGCGACATGGCAGCAGGCCCTTGAAAAATAGCAGTTTTACCAATGGCACATTCACCTCCAGTATGTAATCGCCGAATGCGCTGGCCACATCCCGATCATCACTGAAGGACACCAGATTGTTCAGCCGGATCACCCCCTGCCGCGCTCCGGCTTTCCAGAGAATAGGATGTTCCGCAAAATCATTGGTCCCCCGGAACAAGCGCAAGTGCCGTTGTCCGGATGCCAGAAAACGCCGTGCCGACCACTGTGCGAATTCAAACAAAAGGTCAAGTTGCAACCAGATCGCATTATTATCAAATCGCCCTGACATTTTGTCGGTCATATACTGAATCCAGGCGGCATCACCCACCCGGCCGATCACTTGCCGGTGAAAATTCGGCGCGATGCCGAACCGGCTCTCCACCCAGCCCTTCATGACCGCACCTTCCGGCGAATTGCTGTCGTATCCCCAACCTTTGAGCAGGCGTAAATAGCTGGCTCTGAAGCGTCGGCTCTTCGTTCGGTCATGCCCGCCAGCAAAAATTTCTTCCATGTACGCCTGGAATACCTGTCCCGCCTCGCGCTGTTCCCGCACCAGAGACAATCTTTGGAAAAGCGCGGGGTGCCCATCGCGCACCCCGGCGATATGTAGCGGTACCGGGAACGCGTGAAATTCAGCACTGATCAACAATCCGGACGGAATTCCGGTCAGATTGCTACCGGGATTAGCGGCCGGTGAACGGGCGGAGCGCTGCTCCCCCAGGGGGTTCTCTACCAACAAAAAGCGTCCCCGATCCGGCTAATTCTGCAACACAGCAGCCACCTTGGCGCGGACATCCTCAAGTCGCAGCGGTTTATGTAGCAACACGAATCCTTTGCTGATCGCGGATTGGTTCAGGGCCGAACGCGCTTCCCCGACCACGAGCATCAGTCGTGTCTTGGGAAATTGTTCACTCACCGTCTCCACATTCAACTTGTCTTCGCCCAGCAGCGCCTCGCCAAGAATAATCAAGTCCGGCGGCCAATCCTGAGCCTTGGCGATGGCGGCCTGAAGACTGGCGATTTCGTGGGTTTCATATTCATCATGAAGCATGAATTGCACCGCCATGCGTCCGATTTCATCCGTATCCAGCACAAAAATACGCCGATTACCCACCGCGAGATCACAATCCACACCGATCTGCATATCGTCCTTCCAAAATTGAGCAAGCCTTTTTGCTTAAGGTAATTAAAGCAGTATTTATGCCATGTATTTCCACCTACGCTTTCAACACCCGAATATCCGCCAGGCGGAGTCAAAAAATATGGTCAGCGACCGGATAATTGCACTAAGCCATTAAATAACCAATCTAATTCATTAAACGTTAACGATTTCGCCCCGCCTATCCAATAGCAGCGCTATGCATGGCCAAAGCCCGTCAATGCTGTGTGCTTCCTGACATAGAAGGTGCGTTTTGTAGGTTTTCAAACAGCCCCCGTGAGACCACGGAAAAATCATTGTTTTATATGTTAAACAATGTGTTATGTAGATGTCTTCAGGCCTGGCACGGCACTTGCAGAGTTCTGGATGGAACGCGACTCTTCCCCGTTTTTGGGGGCTTCCACCTGCAAGTTGGTCATTTTTGAAACAGGAGACATGGCAATGAGCGACAAACTAAGGCAAATCGCCTTTTATGGTAAGGGGGGCATTGGCAAGTCCACCACCTCCCAGAATACCCTGGCGGCTCTTACGGAAATGGGCCAAAAGATTCTCATCGTTGGCTGCGATCCCAAAGCTGACTCCACCCGTTTGATTCTCCACTCCAAAGCGCAGGACACCGTACTGAGCCTCGCGGCTGAGGCGGGCAGCGTGGAGGATCTGGAAATCGAAGATGTTATGAAGGTCGGGTATCGCGACATTCGTTGCGTGGAATCCGGTGGACCGGAGCCGGGCGTGGGTTGCGCCGGACGTGGCGTTATCACCTCCATCAACTTCCTGGAGGAAAATGGCGCTTATGACGGCGTCGATTACGTTTCCTACGACGTGTTGGGCGACGTGGTGTGTGGCGGATTCGCGATGCCTATTCGTGAAAACAAGGCGCAGGAAATCTACATCGTCATGTCTGGCGAAATGATGGCCATGTATGCCGCCAACAACATTTCCAAGGGCATTCTCAAGTACGCCAATTCGGGCGGCGTGCGTCTGGGTGGATTGGTGTGCAACGAACGCCAAACGGACAAGGAACTGGAATTGGCGGAAGCGCTGGCGGGCAAGCTGGGCACCAAGCTCATTCATTTCGTGCCCCGCGACAACATCGTGCAGCATGCGGAACTGCGCCGGATGACGGTGTTGGAGTATGCGCCGGAATCCAAACAGGCCGAGGAGTACCGTCAGTTGGCGCAGAAAATCCATGCCAACGGTGGTAACGGTACGATTCCGACCCCGATCACCATGGACGAACTGGAAGATATGCTCATGGAGTTCGGCATCATGAGTGCAGTGGACGAGACCCTGATCGGCAAATCAGCCGCCGAACTGGCTGCTGCGGTCTGATTGACGGAGGGTATCCGCCACCCGGTGGCTGCCCTCTCTTTTTCTCGCTAAGGAGATGATGTGATGAGCATTACCGCTGAAGAAACCCGGGAGCGGATTGTCGCGGAGACCAAAACGCGCAATCGCGCCCTGATTGATGAAGTTCTCAAGGTCTATCCGGAAAAAACCGCCAAAAGACGCGCCAAACACCTGAACGTCTATGAGGAAGGTAAATCGGATTGCGGCGTCAAATCCAATATCAAGTCGGTGCCCGGCGTGATGACCATTCGTGGCTGTGCCTATGCGGGTTCCAAGGGCGTCGTCTGGGGTCCGATCAAGGACATGATTCATATTTCCCATGGACCCGTCGGTTGCGGCCAGTATTCCTGGGCTTCACGCCGTAACTATTATATCGGCACCACGGGTGTGGATACCTTTGTCACGATGCAGTTCACCTCCGATTTTCAGGAAAAGGACATCGTTTTCGGCGGTGACAAGAAACTCGAAAAGATCATGGATGAAATCGAGGATCTCTTCCCGCTGAACCACGGCATCACCGTGCAATCGGAATGCCCCATCGGCCTGATCGGAGACGACATCGAAGCGGTATCCAAAAAGAAGTCAAAGGAATACGGTGGTAAAACCATTGTTCCGGTGCGTTGTGAGGGCTTCCGGGGGGTATCCCAATCGCTCGGCCACCATATCGCCAACGACAGCATCCGCGACTATGTCTTCGAGAAGCAAGGCGCAGAACCCAAGGCTTTTGAAAAAACCCCTTATGATGTTGCCATTATTGGTGACTATAACATCGGCGGCGATGCTTGGAGTTCACGCATCCTGCTGGAAGAAATGGGTCTGCGGGTGATTGCCCAGTGGTCCGGTGATGGTTCTCTGGCGGAATTGGAGAACACCCCCATGGCCAAATTGAATGTCCTGCACTGCTATCGTTCCATGAACTATATCTCCCGCTACATGGAAGAAAAGCATGGCGTGCCGTGGGTCGAGTACAACTTCTTCGGGCCTTCAAAAATTGCCGAGTCCCTGCGGACGATCGCCGGTTATTTTGATGATCACATCAAGGAAGGCGCGGAACGGGTCATTGAGAAGTACAACCGCCTCACCGAGGAAGTGATAGCCAAATACCGGCCACGTCTGGAAGGCAGAACGGTCATGCTTTTTGTCGGCGGCTTGCGTCCTCGCCATGTCATCGGCGCCTATGAAGATCTCGGCATGAATGTGGTGGGAACCGGCTATGAATTCGGCCACAACGACGACTATCAGCGTACCACCCATTATGTGAAGGACGGCACGCTGATTTATGACGACGTGACCGGTTACGAGTTTGAAAAGATGGTGGAAAGCATCCAGCCTGATCTCGTGGGTTCCGGCATCAAGGAAAAGTATGTCTTCCAGAAAATGGGCGTGCCTTTCCGGCAGATGCACTCCTGGGACTATTCCGGTCCCTATCACGGTTATGACGGCTTCGCCATCTTCGCCCGGGATATGGATATGGCCATCAACAACCCCGTGTGGAGTTTGACCAAAACGCCCTGGGAGTAAGCACCGTGGGGGCGGCAGAGGTGCCGCCCGCTTATCGGCGGATAACGGACCGCCCCAACGATCGAATGAGGAATAACGCCATGAGTCAGAACGCTGAAAAGGTGCTTGATCACTTCAACCTGTTCCGTGAACCGGAATACCAGGAGATGCTCAAGAACAAGAAGGAACAATTTGAGAATCCAGAGCCTGTCGACAAGCTCGTGCAGGTTCGTGAGTGGACAAAGACGTGGGAATATCGGGAAAAGAATTTTGCCCGTGAAGCCTTGACGGTGAATCCGGCCAAGGCCTGCCAGCCCCTGGGCGCCGTGTTTGCGGCGGTGGGCTTTGAGAGCACCATGCCTTTTGTGCATGGATCACAGGGTTGCGTAGCTTATTACCGCAGCCATCTGAGTCGGCATTTTAAGGAGCCCACTTCCTGTGTGTCCTCTTCCATGACCGAAGATGCCGCGGTATTCGGCGGCCTCAACAACATGATTGACGGCCTCGCCAATACCTACGCCATGTACAAACCCAAGATGATTGCCGTTTCCACCACCTGTATGGCGGAGGTGATCGGTGACGACTTGAACGCCTTCATCAAAACCTCCAAGGAAAAGGGCAGCGTACCAGAAGAATATGATGTGCCATTCGCCCATACTCCGGCCTTCGTCGGTAGCCATATCACCGGCTATGACAATGCCCTGAAGGGGGTACTGGCGCATTTTTGGGACGGCAAGGCAGGTACCGTACCGGCACTCGTGCGCGAACCCAACGAGAAGATCAACTTCATCGGCGGCTTTGATGGTTATACCGTCGGTAACACCCGGGAAGTGAAGCGCATCCTGGACCTCATGAATCTGGAATACACGATTCTGGCCGATACCAGCGATGTCTTTGATACGCCGAGCGACGGGAAATTCCGCATGTATGATGGCGGCACCACTCTGGAAGATACGGCCGCAGCCCTGAATGCCAAAGCCACTTTCTCCATGCAGGAATATTGCACGGAAAAGACTTTGCCTTTCATTGCGGAACATGGTCAGGAAGTCGTCGCCCTGAATTGCCCCATCGGCGTATCGGGCACGGACAAATTCATTATGGAATTATCGCGTGTCAGCGGCAAAGAGATTCCCGATGAACTGAAAAAAGAACGCGGGCGTCTGGTGGATGCCATTGCGGATTCAACGGCGCACATTCACGGCAAAAAGTTCGCCATCTACGGTGATCCGGATCAGTGCCTCGGTCTGGCGGCCTTCCTGATGGAGCTAGGCGGCGAACCCACCCATGTACTGGCTACCAATGGGTCCAAGCATTGGGCGGAGAAAGTGCAGGCGTTGTTCGACAGTTCACCCTTCGGCAAGGATTGTCATGTCTATGCCGGCAAGGATCTCTGGCACATGCGCAGCCTGCTGTTCACTGAACCGGTGGATTTCCTCTTTGGCAATACCTACGGGAAATATCTGGAGCGCGATACGGGCACGCCCCTTATCCGTTACGGCTTCCCGATCTTCGATCGCCATCATCATCACCGTTATCCCATTTGGGGCTATCAGGGCGGCCTGAATATGCTGGTTCGCATATTGGACAAGATTTTTGATGAGATCGACAACAACAGTAATGTGCCGAGCCAGAGCGATTACAGCTTCGACATCATTCGTTAATCGCCAGGCCTTATCGGCTATCCGGCGGCGCGTTAGCGCCGCTTCTCAAGGACCTGACGGTTTATGCCACGACCGGGGATTGCCTGCCTTATTGGCAATTGAAGACGCTGAGTCGCATGCTGACTTACCAGGAGGTGCTTTATGTTGCAGAACAAAATCCAGGAGGTTTTTAATGAGCCGGGATGCAGCAAGAACCAGAGCAAGTCTGACAAAGAACGCAAGAAGGGCTGCACCAAGGCACTGCAGCCGGGCGGCGCGGCCGGTGGTTGCGCTTTCGATGGGGCAAAAATCGCCCTGCAACCCATCACCGACGTCGCCCACCTGGTTCATGGTCCCATCGCCTGTGAGGGCAATTCCTGGGATAACCGCGGTTCAAAATCTTCTGCTTCGCAACTCTATCGCACCGGCTTTACCACCGACATCAACGAGCTGGATGTCGTCTATGGCGGTGAAAAACATCTCTTCAAATCCATCAAGGAGATAATCGATAAATACGATCCGCCGGCGGTGTTTGTCTATCAGACCTGCGTACCGGCGATGATCGGGGACGATATCGAAGCCGTTTGCAAAGCGGCCAGTCAGAAATTTGCAAAGCCCATCATTCCCGTCGATTCCCCAGGTTTTGTCGGCGCGAAGAATCTCGGCAACAAGCTGGCCGGAGAGGCCCTGCTCGATTATGTCATCGGCACGGAGGAACCGGAATACAGCACACCCTATGACATTAACATCATTGGCGAATACAACCTTTCCGGTGAACTCTGGCAGGTCAAGCCGCTCCTCGATCATTTGGGGATCCGGGTAACCTGTTGCATCAGCGGCGACGCCAAATATCACGACGTGGCGCAATCCCATCGCGCCAGGGCCAATATGATGGTCTGCTCTAAATCCATGATCAATATCGCGCGCAAAATGGAAGAGCGTTATCAGATCCCCTTCTTTGAAGGATCCTTTTATGGCATCTCCGACACCACGGAATCTCTCCGGGAGATCACCCGCCTGCTGATCCAGCAGGGTGCCCCGGCAGAACTCCACGACCGCACCGAAGCGCTGATTGTCCGGGAAGAGGCAAGAGCCTGGCAGCGTATTGCCGAATATACCCATCGCCTGCGCGGCAAACGGGTGTTGCTCTTTACGGGGGGCGTTAAATCCTGGTCGGTGGTGTCTGCATTGCAGGAAGGCGGGATGGAAGTGGTGGGGACCAGCGTCAAGAAATCCACCAGGGAAGACAAAGAAAAAATCAAGGAACTCATGGGTCAGGACGCGCACATGATTGATGACATGACGCCGCGGGAAATGTACAAAATGTTCCAGGAGGCGCGTGCGGATGTGTTGCTGTCGGGTGGACGCTCCCAATTCGCCGCCCTCAAAAACAAAATGCCCTGGGTGGACATCAACCAGGAACGCCATCACGCCTACAACGGTTACGAAGGGATGGTCAATCTGGTGAAGCAGATCGATTTGGCCCTCTACAACCCCATGTGGACCTTACTGCGCAAACCCGCGCCCTGGGATATGCGGGAGGTACGGGCATGAGCACCGTCATTCAGAGCCGCAAAGCGTGTACGGTCAACCCCCTCAAAATGAGCCAGCCCATCGGCGGTGCCCTGGCCTTCATGGGCATCGCCGATTGCATGCCCATGCTGCATGGTTCTCAGGGCTGTACCGCCTTTGGCCTAGTGCTTTTTCAGCGGCATTTTAACGAGGGTATACCCATGCAGACCACCGCCATGAGTGAAGTGGCGACAGTCATGGGCGGACTGGATAATATCGGTATCGCTATTCTCAGTATTCAGCAGCGCACCAAACCAGCCATTATCGGCATCTGTTCCACCGGCGTCACCGAGACCAAAGGCGATGATGTGGATGGTTATCTCAAAAACTTTCGCGCCAGCCATCCCGAACTGGATCAGTTAGCCCTGGTTTATGTCTCTACTCCGGATTTCAAGGATGCTTTTCAGGACGGTTGGGCCAAGGCTGTGGAGGGCATGGTGAAGGGGTTGGTCGAACCCAGCAGTGCGCGCCGGGAGGGTTCCGTCAATTTCCTCGTGGGGTCCCATCTCACCGCTGCGGACATCGAAGAACTCCGGGAGATCAGTGAATCCTTCGGGCTGGAGGCGACCATTCTGCCTGATATTTCCGGGTCTATGGATGGCCACATTCCGGACGACTTCACGCCCAATACCCTGGGCGGCACTCCAGTGGATGCCATCCGGCGCATGGGCGAAGCGGAACTGACCATTGCCCTGGGCGAACAAATGCGTCCTGGGGCAGAAGCCTTGATGAGCAAGACCGGTCAACCTTATGTGCTCTTCGATCGCATTACCGGCATCGAAGCGACGGATCAGTTATTGGATTGCCTGAGTCAGTTGAGCGGACAACCGGTGCCCGGCAAATATCGTCGGCAACGCAGCCAGTTGATCGACGCCATGCTCGACAGCCATTTTTTCTTCGGGGGCAAAAAAATCGCCATCGGCGCCGAGCCGGATCTGCTCTGGAATATCGGATCATGGTTCAACGAAATGGGGGCGATCATCACCGCCGCAGTGACCAGCACCCACTCGCCGCTGCTCGAACAGATGCCTTGTGAAGAAGTGCTTATTGGTGATCTGGAAGATCTGGAGGCGCGGAGTGCCGGATGTGACTTGCTCATCACCCACTCCCATGGACGGCAGGCGGCGGCGCGCCTGGATATCGCTTTCCTGCGCATGGGGCTGCCTATTTTTGACCAACTCGGCGCCGCCCATCGCTTGTCCCTCGGCTATCGCGGCGCCCGCGATCTGACCTTCGAGATAGGCAACCTGTTAATGGCACAGGAAGAGGAAAATCATCCGGATAGTTGGCCATTACCCATGGAGGATCACGATGCACATGCGCCGTTTGCGTTTGGTTAAGGACGCGGAACGCAGTAGTCATTTTTTATCTGGCCAAAGCCCGGGAGGCACCATGAAAGTCGCATTTTCAACTCAGGATATGCAGAGAGTCGATGCCCATTTCGGCTGGGCGAAAAACATCGCCATTTATGAACTCAGTGCAGAAGGACATCATTTTCTGGAGGCTGTGCAATTTGATGGTGAACTTGCCGAGGATGGCAACGAAGATAAGTTGGCCCCCAAGCTGGAAGCCATCAAGGATTGCGCCATTTTATATGTGGCCGCTATTGGCGGCTCCGGTGCGGCGCGGGTGGTGGCCATGAAAATTCATCCCATCAAGGTGAATGAACCGGAACCCATCAATGAAATACTCGACAAGCTGCAGGTCGTATTACAGGGCACTCCACCCCCCTGGCTGCGCAAAGTCATGAACAAGGGTGCGGAAAAAGCGTTTAATTTTGATGATGAAGAGGAGTTAAGTCATGCCTGAGAATACTGCGGTGGCGGCGGTTTTGCCGGAAGAGTCCCTGTTTTTCCGCGAACTGGTCAAGCAGTGGCGGGCACAGGATAGCTATGGTGCCTGGGAAAAAAAGTCCGACACCGGACTGCTGGCGCCTTATGTGCTGGATAAGGAACAACGCCGGGCGATACCCATTATTGGCGATCCCGATCCCGAAATACTTTGGCGGGTGGAACTTTTTTATAACGCCGTTGGGTTGGCTACGGAGCGTGCTTCCGGAGTCATGGTATCTCCCATGATGAAAATGAGTCATGAAGGCTTTGGCCGCATGGTGCTGATTGCCGGACGGTTGGTCGTCGTCAATAAACAGTTGCGCGACGTGCATCGTTTTGGCTTCCCCAGCATGGAAAAACTGGCCGAGGAAGGTGACAAACTGGTGGCAGGCGCCCTGGAAATGATCGAAAAATTTCCGGAGGTGGCCCGCTTTTGACCCTTGAACCAGCATAGCTCACGCTTATGGTTCATCAGCGCAGAGGAGTATGACGCCATGTCCGTATTAATGGAGATGTTACCGGTAGTAGAGGAACAGACCAATCACTGGGAGTTGATTGTGGACGAAAAGGACGCGTTGAAAACAGAAATCAAACGGCTCAATGCCCAGGCCACCCAGGCCAAAATGGATCTTCACGATCTCGCCGAAGATTTGCCCATCGGCTGGGAGAATATTCTGGAACTGGCGAATCGCACCTATGCCGCCTACCGCGATCTGACCGCGGCCAGGGCGCGGCTCGCATCATTTCCCGGAGGCTAATGCCATGTCCGACATAACCGGCATCACCAAGGGTGGGCTCGGCTGGACACCCCAGTTTGTCGAGCATATCAATGAAGAAAAGTGCATCGGCTGTGGGCGCTGTTTCCGCGCCTGCGGTCGGGATGTGCTGAACCTCATTGGTATCACTGAAGACGGGGAGCTGGTGGCGGCGGACGATGACGAGGCGGAACGCAAATTCATGACCATTGCCCATCCGGAAAAATGCATTGGCTGCGAGGCCTGCTCCCGAGTTTGCCCCAAGGACTGCTATACCCACGCTTCCATATCCTTGGCGGTCAGCGTCTCGGCGTAGCGCTTCAGGGGGGAATGCATCAATGAAGACTGCCATATATGACATTCTGATGTCCGGTCGCAACCCGGATGAGGCATTCTCCGATGCACGTTTTTTTGCGCTGTGCATCAGCCATCGCGCCATGGCACGCAAGGGCAACATCAGCATGGCGCTTGGTCTGGAGATCAGGCAATTGAGCCATCTGTTTTCTCGTTATTTCCCGCGGATAGAGGCATCGCGCTCGACCGCACAATGCACGAAGGCCCATCTCCATAACGCTGCGGGCGGTACTTTTCTGTGTCAATGTCTGGGGAAAGAAAAGCAGGCATCCATGCGCAATGAGGAAACCGGCGATCTGGTTAAACTCCTGCTGGATCACCGTGCCGGCGTTAATCAGAGCACAGAATGGGTAGCTGCCATTCTCGCGGTGGGCTGCCTGGGTGATGATCACTTGTGGCAGGACCTGGGGCTGACGAATCGTGAGGACCTCAGTGACATTATTAAACATCATTTTCCGCGACTGTATTTCAAAAATGCCGGTAATATGAAATGGAAGAAGTTCTTTTATAAGCAGTTGTGTGACCAGGCTGAAGTCCGCCTCTGCCAGGCACCCAGCTGCAATGTTTGCAATGATTATGCCCAGTGCTTCGGCCCGGAAGATGCCAGTGCTTGGAAGCTGCTGGCTGCCCAGGGCTAAAAACCCATAAGCATCCGTAACCCGATCAGGTTGCAATATTTTATCTATCTATACGGAGTCATTTATGTCCATCAGCATCGAACAAAGCGCATTTGCAGGGCTCGACACTCAGAAAAGACTGCTGAACCAGGTATTCAAGGGAGAACTGAATGCGCAGGGACGCTTTGGTTTTCGTGGCGAACTGGCTATCAAATTTGCCACCGCCGTGGCCGATGAAGCTCGTCCACCGGAACTCCTCGCGCAGCAAGTCATCAGTTCGGCAGAGCCGGGCGCCAAAAGGATTTCTTTTTTATCGTGCTATCTTCTGTCTTTTGGTTATCTGGATGCACTGGTAACGGCACTGGCCGAATATCTGGAACCCTCCGGTAGGTATTTCATTTACTGCAATAATATCGACCTCAGCAAACGTTATCATCTGGAATACAAGGGTATCCCATTTTATATCCTGCCGTTGGATGAGGCGACGGTCTACAACGAACTGCTGGACTTGTTCGGACTGGAACGCAACGATCTCAAAAGGCTCGACACGGCGGGCAAGATCAACCGCATCGCCGAGAGTGCCTTGCAATACAGCAGCGTATTCCCCGAGATCAGTTATGCAGACTGCCTGGCGGGTATGGGTCCGGTACGTGATCCCGGTGAAAACCGGCCCGTATAAGCGTTTTTCCACTGTTTTAGCGAAAACTCTGACGCTCAACGGTTATATGATGTAGGCAGCCATTATTATTTATGGTTTAGGGCCTAAAAAAGCCACCCTCGATCTTTCGGGGTGGCTTTTTTGTTTTGAGAAAGTCGCCGCAAACCTTCGGCATCCATATTTATCGTGGTTTCCTATGTAAATTATAAATTATTCCAATTTGTCCTATGGAATCATTTTGGGCATCATCGCTGGACATCCTCCGTAAAGATCAATTCAAACGAACCGTGAGCACCGTATCCACAAGAACCCCTATAAACCCAGCACCTCTCGATGCGGGTATGTTGCTCGCGCTTAACCTCACCATCGGACTGGGCCACTTCCTGGTATTGTTTAATACAGGCGCATATCTGCCGATGATCCCGCGCGTGGCGGGCAGTCTTGGAGTCGATCCGGTCTATGTGGACTGGACGCAGGCGAATTTCTTCCTGGCGATGGCGCTGGCTTTCCCCACGGCAGCGTGGTTTCTGAATCGCTGGGGGGAAATGCGGAGTTTATTAGGCGCATTTCTCGCTTTCGCTCTTGCGTCCGCAGTATGCGCAGTGTCTCATGACTATGGCTGGTTTCTGGCATCACGCATGGTGCAGGGGTATGCCGGTGGTATCACCATACCTCTTTCGCTCGGTGTGCTTCTGAGGCACTATGCGCCGCCCCGGCGTAACATTGGCCTCACGTTGTGGGGAATGGCCGCTATCACCCCCTTTACCCTCGGCCCGGTGCTGGGTGGTTGGATCACCGACACCTGGGGGTGGCGCTGGTTGTTTTATCTCAATACCCCCGTAGCGATAGCCGTCGCCTTGATTATCGCGATTATTCTGGCGGGGCGTGAAATAGAGCATCGCCATCCCGGTTTGGACTGGGTGGGTTTGCTCCTGCTTCTGATTGGTGTTGGCGCGTTCCAGTCTGCCCTCAATCTTGGTGAAATAGATGACTGGTTACGGTCAACGACCATCATCGGCCTGTTGCTCACCGGCGCAGCCGCCCTGATTTACTTCGCGCTTTGGGAATGGAACAGTGCGCATCCGTTACTGGAATTACGCTTTCTGAGACGCCGCAATTTTCTGGTCGGTGGACTGGGGCTATTTCTTACAGCGCTTTGTTTCCAAGGTGCCATGGCACTCTATATCGTACAGTTTCAGTTGATGTTGGGTTATAGCGCATGGCTGGCGGGGTTGCTGCTGCTGCCCTTGGCGCTATTTTCCAAATTGACGTCCATGTTGACGCATCGCTATATCCACCGACTAGATGCGCGCTTCGTCGGCTTCATTGCGCTCACTGGATTCTCCATTGGGAGTTTTTGGGTTTCTTCTTACAACCGGCCCGCTTCGCTGGACGAACTCTTATGGCCTCAGGCAATGGCAAGTCTCTTTCTTGGTGCCCTCTTTCCCCCATTTGCTGCTATTGCCTTGTCAGGCCTTCGGGGCACGGCCGAAATGCGGGGTGGTGCTTTTTTGAATCTCCTGCGCGTTTCCGGGCAGGCCATGGGAATACCCATAGTGGGGGCGCTGTGGGATCGCCGTCGGATATTGCATCGCCACTTTCTGGGAGAAGGCAACGCCATGACCCGAGAGCAACTCGGGTCCGCGCAACACATATTGCAGCGCCAGGGCATCGTGCCCGAGGCAGCGCACCATTTGATCGTCAACAGAATCGATCACCAGGCGGCGCTCCTGGCTTTTAACGAAATTTTTCATTTTGCCGGCTGGGCTTTTCTCCTGCTCGGCGTGGTGCTGTTACTCGCGAAGCATGTGACCTTTGCTGAACCCGATGCGGGCACCCGCCTAGCCATGGAGGAGATGGTGGAACCGTGAAAAAGCAGATTATTCTTCTGTCCGGTATCTTGCTGATCGGTGCCTGCGCACGACTTCCGCGACATCTGCCAGGCGGCAAAATGGGGCAGAAAACGCAGATCAGCAAAACCTTGGCTCAGTATAATGGCCAGTTCGGTATAACAGCGGGTGCCTGGCCGCAAAACGATTGGTGGAAAGCGGCGGGCATCCCTGCCCTGAATGCATTGGAGAAAGACGCTCTACGAAACAATCCTGACTTGCAGATAGTCAGCACCCGCATCCTGGCGGCTCGTGCAGCAGTGGCGGATCAGCACGCCAGACTGTTGCCACATATCTCGGCGGGTGCCTCTACCACGCAGGAATATTTCTCCAAACAGGGATTGCATACCACCGCCAATGGCAGCAGTGTGTTGTATACCGAGTTAAATCCATTGGAAGTACAATACCATGTGGATTTGTGGGGTCAGGATAGCGACAAAATACGCGCCGCCTTGGGCAATCTTCGCGTTGCCCGAACAGATTTGGCGGAAGCGCGTTTACGCTTATCCACAGAGGTGGCCATACATTACTTTTCACTGATTGGCGACATCCTACGCCGCGCTCAGATCCTGAAGGAGCAGCGGCTCCACGCGGCACTCTTGCGCCTGGACCAGGAGCGCCTGCGTTCGGGTTTGACCGGGGCAAAAGCGGTCTATTTGCAGAAAGAGGCCCGTACTGCCGCGCGGCAGGCCGTGACGGAGATCACGAACGAGATTGTCGTGCAGCAATACAGCCTCGCGGCACTGGCAGGACATGGTCCTGACTGGGGACGGAATATTCAAACGGCGCCGTTACCGTCTCTGGCGACTATCGCCGTCCCTAAAGATCTGCCCTTGCGAATCATCGCGCATCGCCCGGATATTGTCGCCGCGCGCTGGGAAATAGAGGTGGCCGCACAAGAGGTGGGAGCGGCACGCGCAGCCTTCTATCCGAACGTCAATATCGCTCTCTTCGCTGGCTGGAACAGTATTCATTTGGGAGATCTGTTCAACCCTGGGAATCTGGCTCATGCCGTTGGTCCGGTGATCTCCCTGCCTATTTTTGAAGGGGGTGCATTGCGTGCGCAACTGCGAGCAAGAAATGCCCGCTATATGGCCGCGGAAGATCACTACCACGCGACCATTCTCAACGCCGTACGTCAGATTGCAGATCGCCTCAGCGACTGGCAGCGGATTCGGCGAAAACTCTCCGAAGAACAGGAAATGATCATCGCGGCACGGCACACCACCCGACTGGAAAATGCCGCTTTTCGGATCGGAATAAGCAACAAAATCGGAATGCTGACAGCGCACATCCACGAGGCGCAAATCAATAATCAGGACTATTCCTTGCAGATCGCCGATGCCACTTCCTGGGCGCGTCTCAATGCGGCTCTTGGTAACGGGTATGTCTTCTTTTCCGGAGGTCGCTCATGATGCACAAAGCGGGCATCATTCATCATTCGCCGCCCGTACCGGAACGGCGCATCCGGCATGTCGTGATGATTACGGTTTTGCTTCTTATCGTTGCGCTGGCCTGGGCGGCGTGGTGGTTTTTTCACGAGCGCTTCTATGTAAGTACTAATGATGCCTATGTCACGGGTAACATTGTTCCCGTGGAAGATCAGACACCGGGAACACTCGAAAAGGTACTTGTGGAAAATACGCAATTTGTGCATGCCGGACAGGTTATGGCCATCATGCAGGCCGACCAGTCGCGCTTGCGCCTGATGCGGGCGGAAGCTTACCTTGGGGCGGAAGTCAGGCACGTACGTAAGGCCTTCGCCACGGTGACCCAACTGCAACAAGTGGTTGCCAGCAAAAAAGCCACGTTGGAAAAGCTGGAAGATAATCTCGCCCGCTTTAGTGCGTCCCTTCCCAGCGGCGCTACCTCCGCCATTCGCGTACAGGATACGCGAAAAGAAATTCAGGTGCTGCAAGCGCAGGTAGCGGCTGAAAAGGCCGCGTTGACCGGCGCGGAAGCCATTGTGGTCGGAACGACGTTAAGTACCAACCCGCTGGTGCGGCAGGCTGTCGCGCAGGTGGAAAGGGCCGATATTCAATGGCAACGCCGAATCATCCGTGCCCCAGTCTCTGGTTTTGTCGCAGAACGCGCCAGTTATCCAGGCATTCGGGTCCATATTGGTCAGCGTCTTTTTTCGATAATTCCGCTGGATTACTTATGGATTGTGGCCAACATCAAGGAAACCGACATGCATCATATCCGTCCCGGACAACCGGTAGAACTCACCAGCTATTACTATGGACACGCGGTGCGTTATCGCGGCACTGTCGAAGGTCTGCTGCCGGGGGCTGGTAGCACCTTCAGCATCCTCCCTCCCGAGAACGCTACCGGGAATTACATACACATTGTGGAACGGGTTCCCGTGCGGATCGCCCTATCCCGGAAGGATCTTAGAGCACACCCACTGCGTCCGGGATTATCGATGATCGCAAACATCTATTTGTCTACGCAGCGACATTCGGTCCTGCAAACGCTCACCCACACACCAATCAAGGGCTATCAAACGACTATCTACGACGGTGAACTCGCACATGCGAAAAATTTCGTCCTCGACATCATCCGGAGGAATTCATGATGATATCAGGCATCTGCCAGCTCGGCAGGACCCCGTTTACTTCGAAAAGATTGACCGAGATCAAGGAAATAAGCTGCCAGACAAGATAGACTATAACACTTGGGGCCAGTTAACATGACCCTCATTGTAGTAGAACGGAATGACTATAGTTTTTCATCACCCGTAGTTCACTTCAAGGAGCATTCACCCGATGTCCATCAATATCCAGCTCATCAAGTCCAGTGGCGCCGCAGTTCAGGATTTGGGCGTTCCGGTCGCCGAGTATTTTTACAACTACATGTTTACCCACTTTCCAGAAGTACGGAAAATGTTTCCCGGTGACATGACGGAACAACGCATACGCCTCTTTAATTCTGTCATTCTGATCGCCACCAATATTGACACCATGGAAGTATTGGTCCCCTATCTGAAGGAACTGGGTGTCGGCCACATCAAGTACGATACACGTCCCGAGCATTACCTTATTGTTGGTAAAAGTCTGCTCAATACGTTGAAACACTTTTTGGGGGAAGCCTGGACACAGGAAATGGCTGAGTCCTGGATCGAAGCCTACAATCTGGCCGCATCTGTTTGCATTGAAGCTGCCTATGAGGCTATGGCACCAACTCGTTATGCGGCAGTCACGCTGGATGATGTCCCGCCATCTGTCTAATTCGCCCTTATCTTCATCGTAAAAGGATAAAGACCCACCGTTTTCGGGATTTATCCTTTATCGGTGCTATGCCGCTTCTGTGCTTTCATCATCTGAGCGCGCAGAGCATATGGCGATTGCAGATAATTGGGGGAAACATGAAAATGTCAAAAACCATGACCAAGGGGATGCGGAAACAGGGTTACCAATTCTGTAGGGGTCCTTTCCAGGACACCTGCCTTACCTCTGTCCGGGCCGCTATGAGGGCACGGGCGGCATCCGCCTTTTTCCAGACATTCCAGAGCAGTACGCCCCGAACCCGCCTGTCCATACCACCATTACACCAACATATCCATGCTCTTTATCCCTTCGATGCCCGCGGCATTGCCAAACGCTTTCGCCGCGATGCCATTTTCGGTGTTCTGGATGCCTTGTCGCCGGGAGAAATCATGCTCCTCCGCATCCGCTTCACGGCGCATGCAGGCGCTTCGGCATGAGACTTTTGGACGACGCCGCCGCTTCCTTCGACGATCCCGTGGGGCTGCTCAGAGCCTGCCATGAACGCATCCTGGAGCACTGCGAGACCTTGGAGCGCCTAGCCGAGCATTTGGCGCGAGTCGGTGTCGACAGCGAAGCGCGGCTGGCCGCTACACGCATCCGCCGCTACTTTCATGTGGCCGGTCCCGCCCACCATGCCGACGAGGAGAACCAGCTTTTTCCCTGGCTGCTGGCGCGACCGGACTTTCCGTCCATGCTGCGGGCGGTGGTGCGCAATCTGACAGATCAGCATCGGCAGTTGGAAGTGGCTTGGCGGGTGTTGGATGCGGATCTGGTCGCCGTGGAGAGCGGGGAGCAACCCGAAGCGCTGCATCTGGAACCCTTCATCTCCATGAACCGGGCTCATGTGGCGCTGGAGAATGGCGAGATATTCCCAGTGGCTGAAAAGCTCCTGGAAGAAAGTGTGGCACGGCGACTGGGGGCGGCCATGGCCAAGCGGCGGGCGGAGGAGAGTTGATCCGTCGTGGCCGAGAATACACAGCGCAGCTGGACTCCGCCGTACAGGATCTACCCCCCGCTTATTTCGCTTTGGTGATGGCCACGGGCATCGTTTCCCTGACGGCCCAGGCCATGGATATTCCCCTCCTCGCCCGGACGCTCTTCTGGCTCAATGCAGCGTTCTACGGCGTTTTATGGTTCCTGACGGGCTGGCGCATCCTGCGCTTTGGGCGGCGGCTGGGCGCGGATCTCAAGGATTACCAACGCGGCCCCGGCTTCTTTTCTGTGGTGGCCGGATCCGCCATCCTCGGCAGCCAGTTCATACTCCTCGCGAAGGATGAGACGATGGGAATGCTGCTCTGGGGTCTTGCCATGGCCCTTTGGCTAACGTTGAATTACGGCATATTCACCATCTTTACCATCCAAAAAAATAAACCTTCCCTCGAAGGGGGCATCACTGGCACCTGGCTTTTGGCGGTGGTCGCCGCCCAATCCGTTACCGTGCTCGCCACGCTGCTGGATGCCCACTTGAACCCCATGCATCGCCTGGAATTCAATTTCATTGCGCTCTCTCTGTGGCTCTGGGGCGGCATGCTCTACATCTGGATCATAGTTCTCATTTTTTACCGTTACAGTTTCTTCCCCCTTACGGCGAAGGATCTGGTGCCACCATACTGGATCAACATGGGGGCTATGGCTATTTCCACCCTGGCGGGCTCCCTACTCATCATCAGCGCCGCCAAGGCCCCCTATCTTCACTCCCTTCTCCCCTTTCTGAAAGGCTTTACGGTCTTTTATTGGGCCACGGGAAGCTGGTGGATCCCGCTGCTGGTTACCCTGGAACTCTGGCGCCATGGCATCAAGCGGCTTCCTATCCGCTATGATCCGCTTTACTGGGGCGTGGTCTTTCCCCTGGGCATGTACAGCTTGTGCACCATTTATATGGCGCAGAGCATGGAACTGCCCTTTTTGCTCCCTCTCGGGCATGTCTTCTTCTATCTGGCGCTGCTCGTTTGGGCGCTCACCCTCTACGGGATGATCCGCAAGATGGTATTCGGCTGTTCTTTGGTACGTGGCCGATTGTAAACACCGCAATGAGAGACGGCGTGGGACAACTATCCATTCGGCCCTGCCCCGTGATGTTCGTTTCCTTGCAAAACCATCCTGGAAGATGTAGGGAAAGCAACAAAATACACTGAAAACACCTAAACATCCGATATTAGTCTTCATAATAACAATAAGTTGGGCACAAATTCAAAATCTGGCCCGAGTCTTGCTAAAAAGCATACAGGAACCCCTGTCGCGTAAGGAGTGTGTCATGCTGATATTGACGGAAAAAGCCATGGATGTCGTAAAGAATCTGCTTGCCGAGAATCCCGAAGCGAGCGGATTGCGGGTTGCGGTGACCGGGGGCGGTTGTTCCGGCTATCAATATGGAATGGGGCTGGAGGCCGAAGCCGGCGCCGATGATACCGTGGTGGCGATAGAGGGCGTGCCGGTTTACGTGGACAACGCCAGCGCCACGCTGCTTAGCGGGGTCGTCATCGACTATGTGGACGAGCTCAGCGGCAGCGGCTTCCGTTTCGAAAACCCCAATGCTACGGGAACCTGTGGTTGCGGGTCGTCATTCACCACGGGAGACGAGGCTTCCGCTGCCTCGGCCTCCGCCTGCGGACATCGGAGCTGACGCCATGTGGGATTATACCGATAAAGTC
The DNA here is from genome assembly GCF_028215975.1 of Acidithiobacillus ferriphilus. NCBI lineage: Bacteria > Pseudomonadati > Pseudomonadota > Acidithiobacillia > Acidithiobacillales > Acidithiobacillaceae > Acidithiobacillus > Acidithiobacillus ferriphilus. The sequence continues at coordinate 1,281,994 of NZ_CP116458.1, read as the reverse complement.
AAAGATTTATTCTTCAACCCCAAGAATACCGGGGTCCTCGAAGAAGCCAACGCGGTTGGCGAGGTCGGCTCCATCAGTTGCGGAGATGCTCTGCGCCTGATGCTCAAGGTAGACCCGGATACGGATGTCATTCTGGATGCCCGCTTCCAAACTTTCGGCTGCGGTTCCGCCATCGCCTCGTCATCGGCGTTGACTGAGCTGATCAAGGGCAAGACGCTGGATGAAGCGCTCAAAATCACCAATCAGGACATCGCTGAGTTTTTGGGCGGGCTGCCCCCGGAAAAAATGCATTGTTCGGTTATGGGTGCCGAGGCTCTGCACGCCGCCATCGCCAACTACCGCGGCGAAGAATGGGCGGATGATCACGAAGAAGGCGCGCTGGTCTGTAAATGCTTTGCTATCGACTCGGCGCTCATCGAGAAGGTGGCCAGGGAAAACCATTTGTCGACGGTCGAAGAGATCACTTTCTATACCAAGGCGGGCGGCGGTTGCCAGAGCTGCCATGAACAGATCGAGGATATCCTCGCGACAGTAAACGGCAGCACACCGCTACCGGTCATGGCGGCGAAGCCCGCCGCCAAAGTTCCCCCGACCCCCATGACCATGGTCCAGAAAATCCAGAAAATATCCGCCGTGATCGATGAAATGCGCCCGCAATTCCAGATGGACGGCGGCAATATCGAACTGGTCGATGTGGATGGCGATACGGTCATGGTGGCCATGAGCGGCTCGTGCATGAACTGCCAGTCATCCGGCATTACCATTTCCGGTATTCAGGAACGCCTGATGCTGACTCTGGGCCGTCCGGTACGGGTGGTTCCGGCCAGCATGCCGCAAGCCGTGGGGGTATAGCCATGAGCAGCGCCTATATGGACAACAATGCCACGACCCGGGTAGATCCCCGGGTGCTGGAGACCATTCTTCCCTACTTCAGCGAGTATTACGGCAACCCCTCCTCCATGCACAGTTTCGGCGGCGATGTGGGTAAACGTTTGGAAGAAGCTCGCGCCTCCGTACAGGCTCTGCTGGGGGTAGAACACGACTCGGAAATCATTTTTACCTCCTGCGGTACGGAGTCCGATAACACCGCCATCCTCTCGGCCCTCGCCATACAACCCAGTCGCCGGGAAATCATCACCAGCGTGGTGGAGCACCCAGCCATTCTGTCTCTCTGTGATCACCTCGAACGTCACGAAGGCTACAAAGTCCACTACATTCCCGTGGACCGGCTTGGGCGTATCTCCATGGAGGCGTATGCCGCAGCACTCAGCGAGCAGGTGGCCGTCGTCTCCATGATGTATGCCAACAATGAGACGGGAACGATCTTCCCCGTCGAGACCATGGCACGGATGGCCAAGGAGAAAGGCGCGCTCTTTCATACGGACGCCGTGCAGGCGGTGGGCAAAATTGCTCTGAACATGCAGGAGTCGGCCATCGACATGCTCTCCCTCTCCGGCCATAAGCTGCATGCCCCAAAAGGCGTCGGTGCGCTCTATGTGCGCCGGGGCACCCGCTACCGACCCATGCTGCGCGGTGGCCACCAAGAACGCGGACGCCGGGCCGGAACAGAAAACACCACGGGCATTATCGCCCTGGGCTTGGCGGCGGACATGGCCCTGGAGCATATGGAGTATGAAAACACCGTGGTACGCGCTTTAAGGGATCGCCTGGAGGCCGGGATACTGGCGCAGGTGCCCTATGCCTTCGCCAATGGCGATCTGGAACACCGCCTGCCCAATACCGCCAGCATCTCGTTTGAATACATCGAGGGCGAGGCCATCCTGATGCTTCTGAGCCGGGTCGGCATTGCCGCCTCCTCAGGTTCCGCCTGTACCTCCGGATCGCTGGAGCCGTCCCATGTGCTGCGCGCCATGGACATTCCCTATACGGCGGCGCACGGTACCATCCGTTTTTCCTTGTCTCGGGAGACCACGGAAGCAGAAGTGGACTGGGTGATTGCGCAGACACCCCCCATCATCGAGCAGTTGCGGCGTCTGTCCCCCTACTGGGGGGGCAACGGCCCTATTCTCACCGATAATGCCTTTGCACCCGTGTATGCATGAGCTTAATCCACTCTCCCGCAGCACCGCTGTAATCCACGACACCACCCTGCGCGATGGCGAACAGACCGCAGGGGTGGCCTTCCGCCCTGAGGAAAAACTGGCTATCGCCAAGAGTCTGGTCAATGCCGGGATTCCGGAGTTGGAGATCGGCATCCCCGCCATGGGGAGTGAAGAGGTGGAAACCATCCGCAATATTACCCGGATGGGCCTCCCCGCCCGCCTGGTGGTCTGGTGCCGGATGCACGATACGGACCTCGCTGCGGCAAAGCGTTGCGCTGTGGATATGGTCAATGCCTCGGTTCCGGTTTCGGACATCCAGATACGCAGCAAACTGGGCAAAGACCGTCGGTGGGTCTTACAGCAGGTGGATCGCCGGGTGAAGCAGGTGCTGGACAGCGGCATGGACGTCTCGGTGGGCGGCGAGGATGCCTCCCGGACCCACCTGGACTTTGTATTGCGGGTCATGGAAGTCGCAGAACGGGCGGGGGCACGCCGTTTTCGTTATGCCGACACCCTGGGCATTCTGGAACCCTTTAACACCGCGCATATCATGCGGCGTTTAAGGGCGGCCACGGGCATGGAAATTGAAATCCATGCCCACAATGATCTGGGTCTGGCCACTGCCAACTCCATCGCCGCTCTGCGTTTCGGCGCCACTCATGTGAACACGACGGTGAATGGTCTGGGGGAGCGCGCCGGTAACGCCGCACTGGAGGAAGTGGTGATGTGTCTGCATCATTTGCACGGCTTCGAGACCGGCATTGAAGTGCGCCAGTTCAAGGCGATTTCGCAATTGGTGGCGCTGGCTTCCGCGCGACCGGTGCCCGCCGGAAAAAGCATCGTCGGCGATGCCATTTTCAGCCACGAGTCGGGTATTCACGTCGATGGACTGATTAAAAACCCCCGCAATTACCAGAGCTTCGACCCGGAGGAACTGGGGCGCCAGCATAACATGGTGCTGGGCAAGCATTCCGGCACCAAGGCCATCATGCGGGCTTATGCCGAACTGGGCAGTGCCATCACCGAATTACAAGCACAAAGCATCCTCAAACAGATTCGCGTCTATGTGCTTCAGCACAAGGCGCCACCGCCCGTAGAGGACCTGCATCGCTTTCTGCTGGAGAGCGTGGAGTCCCTGCACGCTCATTCCTGAATGGAGGACACGCCCGTGCTTGCTACCCTGCTCGACAAAGAACAACCCCGCAAGTCTGGTCTGTGGCGCAACCTGCGCGACGATATTCACTGTGTTTTCGAACGCGATCCGGCTGCCCGCGGTACGTTGGAAATCCTCACCACCTACCCTGGGGTACACGCGTTGCTGGCACATCGCCTCGCACATCGCTGGTGGCGGGGCGGCTGGCGATATCCGGCGCGTGTGCTCAGTGCGATGGCGCGCTTCTCGACCGGCATCGATATCCATCCGGGGGCACAGATCGGGCGCCGATTCTTCATTGACCACGGTATGGGCGTGGTGATTGGCGAAACGGCCGAGATTGGTGATGATTGCACCCTGTACCATGGGGTGACTCTGGGGGGCACGAGCTGGAATCCGGGCAAGCGTCACCCGACATTGCAGGATCGGGTCATGGTGGGTGCGGGTGCGAAAATCCTCGGGCCCGTCACTATCGGTCATGACAGTCAGGTGGGTGCCAATGCGGTGGTCATTAACGATGTGGCGCCGGGTATGACGGTCGTGGGCATCCCCGGCCGCGTCGTGCTGCCTGCGGAACGTCGCCGCATCAACGCCCACGGTATTGAGCTTGATCACCATCTCATGCCGGACCCGGTGGGTAAAGCCATTCAGTGCCTGATGGAACGGATTTCCCAACTGGAACTGCAAGGCCAATCCAGCGGGCGTGCCGTGCAACTGACGGAAAAAGACTGCAATAACTGTCCGGATTCCGATCCCAACCTGTGCGGACCAAACAGCAGCCCAGCAGCTTTAGCCCCCCTCCCCTTTGACGAACTCCAAGGATGACACCATGAGTGATCTACGTAAAACACTGGCGCGTTTATCCTCCGCTGAGGATTTCCTGAAGTTTCTGAACATCGACTATGATGAGACGGTGGTCCATATTAATCGTCTCCATATCCTCAAGCGTTTTCATGACTATCTGAAAAGAGAAGGGAATACGGACGCCATGGATGATCAGGCGCTGCAAACGCTTTATGTGAAATTACTCAGCCAGTCGTATCAGGATTTTGTGGTATCTGACGCGGTCTCCGAAAAGGTGTTCAAAGTCTTTCATCAAGCCATGGGTGTCAGTCATGTCTCTCTGGAGAAGGTGGCGGTCAGCGCGCCGAAAGAGCGTTGACAGGCACTGGTTGCCGCGCCGAAATAAAATGCCACGAGCAAGGCTGACTAAAGGAACGGCGCACATCATGGCGACAAGCGATAAGGGCGAAGCGGTGCATACGGTGATGACCTACCATGAACGGTCCAAACATCATCTGAATCGCTATGCCGCCGGGCCGGAAGCGCTGGACTGGGATGCACAGCCCAACCCGTTCCGCGAGTTCACCGGAAGCCCGCAATACATCTTACCGTTGTTGACGGACGAAACTGCCGTCACCTTCGCCGGGCTGTCCGCCGCCACCCCCCAACCCTTTACCCTCCAGGCGGTCGCTCAGCTTCTGGAGCTTTCCCTCGGGCTGGCGGCCTGGAAGGAATACGGCCCTGATCGTTGGGCGTTGCGCTGCAACCCATCCAGCGGCAACCTGCATCCCAGCGAGGCCTATCTTCTCGCCTTCGGGGTGCAGGGCATCAGTGATGGACTCTACCACTATTTGAGTCGTGATCATTTGCTGGAACAGCGCTGGCACCCCGATACCGGACAGCGCGGCTCAGGGGTGTATATCGGGCTGAGTTCCATAGCGTGGCGCGAGGCGTGGAAATATGGCGAACGGGCACTGCGTTATTGCCAACTGGATATCGGCCATGCGCTGGGTGCCCTGCGCTACGCTGCGGGTACCCTCGGTTGGCGCCTTCGCCTGTGTGGGGATGTGGACGATACCCGACTGCGCCGTCTCCTCGGCCTGGATCGTTCCAGCGATTTCGCGCACGCCGAAGGCGAGGATGCGGAGTTGCTGCTGGAAATCCTCCCCGCCGATACAATCTCCTCCGCCGTCGGTAGCCCCGCTGCGCTGCCGGGGCAATGGCGGGGTCGGGCCAACCGCCTGGACCGAAACCCCCTGTATCAATGGCCGGTCATCGCCGAAACGACAACCGCCAGCAGGATGCCGGTACTCGCTCCCGACCCGCTTCCGTCTGATCCCTGGCCAGCACGCAAAAAATCGGGGCAGACCGCCGCCAGCATCCTGATCCGCCGTCGGCGCAGCGCCCAGCGCTTCGACCCGAAGACGGTCATGGCGGCTGACGATTTCTTTACGCTCCTGGATGCGTTGCTGCCCCGTTCCGCCCTGCCCTGGGATGTCTGGCCCTTTACCCCGCGCATCCATCCGATACTTTTCGTGCATCGCGTTGGTGATCTGAGCAGTGGCCTCTATGCCCTGCCCCGCACAACAAAGGGTGAAACAGTGCTACGCGCGGCCCTTAATCCGGATTTCTCCTGGCAAACAGTGGCCGTGGCGCCCACCCATCTGCCCCTGCGGCGACTCTATAGCGGGGACGTGCGCAGTATCGCCCGGACCCTGTCCTGTCATCAGGCCATTGCCGCCGATAGCTGCTTTGCCGTGGCCTTTCTGGCGGAGTATGCCAACCCCCTGCAGAGCGGCGCCTGGCATTATCGTTTGCTCTACCAGGAAGCCGGACTGCTGGGCCAGATATTGTATCTGGAAGCCGAATCCCTGAGTTTGAACGGCACCGGCATCGGCTGTTTTTTTGATGATGCCGTGCATGACATCTTGGGGATCCAGGATGACAGCCTGCAATCCCTCTACCACTTCACCGTGGGTCATGCCCTGACGGATACGCGAATCAGCACCCTCCCGCCCTATGCCCACCGGGAACTGAACACTCACACCGGAGAAAATTCATGAATACCCGCTCCTTTCAGCGTATTGACGTACATAAGGCCCGCGAACTCCTGTACAGGCAGGACACCGTGCTGCTGGATTGCCGTCACCCCAGCGACTTTCAGGCCGGCCATATTGCCGGAGCTTCTCTCCTGGGCGATTACAACGCCGATGACTATGTACTGAACGTGGCCAAACATCGTCCGGTGCTGATCTATTGCTATCATGGCAATGCCAGCCAGATGCGTGCCCAACTCTTTGCCGATTTTGGTTTTGCGGAGGTGTACAGTCTGGATGGTGGTTACGAAGCCTGGCGTCAGGTGCATGCGCCCGCAAATCGGCAGATTTCCGAGGCGCTGCAATGCTGGCTGACGGCGCAGGGGTTTCCCGCCGCGGACATCCATGCGCGCACCAGCGACGGCGTGACGCCCTTGATGCGCGCTGCCGGCGAAGGCGATCCTGAACGGGTGGCTGAACTGCTCGCCGCCGGTGCCGACCCGCACCAGCGCAACAACGATGGCAATCAGGCCCTCTGGTTCGCTTGTGTCAGTGAGAATCTGGACACCCTGGACCTGCTGGTCGCGGTTGGCGCCCACCTCGACCACCAGAATGACAATGGCGCCACTTGCCTGATGTACGCCGCATCCGCTGGCAAGACGGCGGTGGTGGAACGTTTGCTGGCATTCGGCGCGGACCGGAGTCTCCTTTCGCTCGATGATTTCACCGCGTTGGACATGGTCGCCAATCTGGAATGTCTGAATTTGCTGCGCGAAACGCCGAGGCGGGTAAAGGCCGCCACCTGAACAGGCATCATTATTGCCTTACCGGGTAATAGATACCGTTTTGGCCATAACCTGACATTGGCCATAACCTGACAAAGGAACAGAGATGCCTATCTTCGATTACCATTGTTGCGATTGCGACACCGGCTTTGAATTGCTGGTCATGAGTTCAACCACCCCAAACTGCCCGCAATGCGGCGGCCAACACCTGGAAAAGCAGCTTTCGCGGGTGGCCGCACCCGGTCGCAGTGCCGAACTGATGGCGCGTGGTCGTGCGCAGGCGGCGAAAGAGGGGCACTTGAGCCATTTTTCGCCCGCCGAGCGCAAATTGCGCTGACGCGGCAGGCTTCGTTTCATCCCCACCGACTTTTGGAACAACACCAGCGAGGATTTATCATGAGTGGCTTTTTCATGGATTGGGATGGCAATTTACGCAGCGTTGAGGACCCGGGAGGCGGTTACGTTTGCGATGTCGACCTGCCGGCACGCTATGTCGCAGTAATGCAGGGCAGCATATTAGCCCATGAAGCGACCCTCTACAAAACCCTCACCGATGTTGAAAAAGCCGGAATCAAAGCGGAAGTGGTTCCCGGCTCTCATCCCTGGGGAAGCAAGAGAGACGGGTTTTAGTTCAGAATTTGCCAATGGCTTTAGCGGGGTCCATTGGGTGCAAAATCACCGGTATCCACTAGCACTTCGTCATTTTCAATCTTCAGCGGAAACTCCCTGAGGGTGCAGGGCTGGCCTTTGATGCACGCGCCCGTTTCACTGCTGAACGCCCAGTCATGGTGTGCACAAGTCAGGGTCTCCCCATCGAAGCGGGCATCGGCCAGTGGTTCATTGGCGTGGGGACACATCCCATGAAAAGCCCTGGGGTTTCCCCGAGTGGGCCACACGATCATGAGCAGTATCCGATTAACCACCGCCACTTCATATTTTCCTTGTCGCAGCTCGTTAAAATCACAGGCTTTACCAAACATGGTGAAACTCCTTTTTAATCCAGAAAACCAAAAATAGATTGATTATGCTGATAGGGCCTCCCTGTCATCCGCCGCCGCATTCCGCACCATCATGTAAAGATCAATATCCCGACTCATCCAGCCAATAGTGGCTTTGTGCCAGGCGGCATAATTGGCTTCCTCCCAGATGGCGCACAATAATGCTTCATCCCTGGTAATTTCCGCATCACCGTACTGCTTCTGATTGGCCACTTCGCAAGCCATTGGGTCAGCCTCATGCTGTGCGAAGACCTCCTCAGCCGCCTGTATGGCGAGGGCCATATCCTTTTCACTCACCAATCCCACATCCTGGCCTGCCAGGGTAATGACTATACGCATATGCATTTCTCCCCTATCGCATTAAAAAACTTATATCACAGAGGTCACGCGGCGGCTGGTTCCAGTCCGCGAAATACCGAACAGCGTTTAAAGACCTCCACGGTCGGCGGTACCTGTTTCTGTTTACAGAATTTAGCTACCAGTTTGGCCAATCCTTTAATATCCCTACCGGTGGCCGCGGGAAAGATATTCACCAATTCGTCAATGGCCGACGTGGGGATATCGAGACAAAACTGGTTGCACATCACCTGCCAGATTTGCCGGCGTCCATTGGCATCGGGGGGGTTGTATTTAATCAAGGCAATACAACGAGAGACAATGGCTTCATCTATGTCATCAACCCGGTTCGTGGTCAAAAATAGCAGACCATTGAAATACTCCAGCACCCGCAGAAAAACGCCCACCACCGCATTCATCGCCATATTGTCATCCCGGCGCTTGATATAGACATCCGCTTCATCAATCAGCATCACGGCGCCCCAGCGTTGGGCGCGGGTCAGTATTTCTTTTAGCGCGGCCTCCATACTGGCCACACTCAGCCCCAGTTGTCCTGAATGCACCCGATACAGCGGTCGCTGAATAATTTCCGAATACACCTCGGCAGTGAGCGTTTTTCCTACCCCGGCGGGTCCGGCGCAAAGCACTGTCGTCCCACCGGATTTCCCGGTGATGATATCGTCCATCAGGACATCCATCTCGGCAGTTAAAATGTCAATCAGATCTGTCTGTTCAGCGGGTAAAATCAGCTTTTGCCTCAATGTGGGCTGGTAAGCGTAAGGCTCAATATCACTGACATGCACCCAGAGATAATGATGAAGCTCCAGGTGAAACACGAATAAATAGGGATGCACCGGGATTTTCGTGAACAACCCATTCTCGATAACAGACTGGAATTGCCCCATCTCTTCTTCGGCGCTATAGCGATTGCTTTTTGCCGCTTTGCGCAAATAGGGGCCGAGAATATCCCCGGTCACTTCCAGTGTCGTGACCCTGGCGGTCAAAATACCCTCATCATTGACCAGACGCGCCCTGCCCTCTCCCGCCGACAAAATGATCACGTCTTTGCGTGACCAGTCGGTATCCCGATGTGTCGCGCTGGGATCTTCGGCATAGAAGCCGACACCCAGCGCCGAATACTGTGCGCCATAATGTCCCCGCCATTCAAAATAACGGGAGACTTCTGCGTCGTAGGCAGCAATCAGCTCCGGAGTTTCTTTCAAAAATCCCTTTGCAGCGAGAATTTCCCTCACCGAACGATTTGCCATATCACCCGCGGAAATACGAATGGCCAGGCTTGCAATGACTCCCTTGGCGTTTGCTTTCAGCTCTATGACGATCTTGCCGGTTTCGTCATTTCCCGGTGCCACATAATCCAGTCTGGTGATGACGTAAGCCAGGGCTTTACCATCCACATTGATACTGAACAGCCAGCCCCGGATGGCGTCTTCAATCAGCAGGCCGGCCAGCGCTGGCAATAACAGTTCGAGATCATCCTCCGGTCCAAAACGCAGATCATTACCCTGCCTGGCTTTTTGCAGGGCAAATAATATGGCGGACTGTGCATGCAACTCCGGTCCCGCTGCCTGATACAGCGTGGCGAGAAAACCCAGTTCAGAATGCGTCAATTGCTGAAAAGACAATTCAGCAACATCCCCGAAACGAAGCTGTTCCCGCAAGCTCGCCAGATGCGGTAACTCCTGCACCATCGCCTCGACATGCGCCCGCCGTATCCGCAGTTTCAAAAAGCCTCTCCTTAGATGTCAATAAGTACACATTATTGTCAGAAAACGAACAAATAAGTGGGTAATAGGGCCGCGTGGAGATGCAGCAAAAAAGATGCCAAATTCATGGCACATCAAGATATGATCCGCTTAAAAAATGTATTGACGGCAAAAAATATTTATCGGTATATTCCACCGTATATTTCGTAAACATAGGAGCAGAACCCGTGAAACGCCGTCATCAAAGTTCCCTTGCACTGGTCTTCGCCACCAGCCTGCTGGGTTTGTCGCCCCAGGCCATGGCCAAAGACCTGCGTGTCGTTTACGCAGGCTCCATGGGTGCGGTCATGGACCGGCATCTAGGACCGACTTTCGCCAAAGCCCATAACGTGCAATATCAGGGGGAGGGCCAGGGCGCTTACGGTCTCGCCCACCTTATCGCCGCCCACAAACTGCGCACCGACGTTTTTGTCTCCATCACCCCCGGCCCCATCGAAGTACTGATAAAGGCCGGCCTGGTCAAGGAGGCCTACCCGGTCGCCAGTACTGCCATGTGCATCGCCTACAGTCCCGACAGCCCCTACGCCAAAGACTTCAAGGAAGCCGCGGAAGGCAAAGTACCCTGGTATGAAATCCTGCAGAAGCCGGGGGTAGTCTTCGGCCGCACAGATCCCAAAACCGATCCCCAAGGGCAAAATATCGTCTTTACCTTCATGCTGGCTGAAAAGTATTATCACCAACCGGATCTGGTGAACAAAGTCCTCGGACCGGTCGAGAACCCCCAACAAATATTCACGGAAACATCCTTACTTTCCCGCCTCAAGAGTGGCCAGATGGCCGCCTCATCGGGTTATCTCAGCGCGGTAAAATCCCTGCATCTGCCTTATATCACCCTGCCCGATCAGATCAATCTCAGCAATCCGGCCATGGTCAAAGACTGGTACAGCAAAGTCCACTTCACCCTGAATGTGGACGGAAAACCCAAGACTGTGCACACCCAGCCCCTGGTCTTCTATGCCGCGGTACCCGTGGATGCGCCCGATCCCCAACTGGGCATGGCCTTTATCCACTTCATGACCAGCCCTCAGGGTCAGGCCATGTTCAAAGAGACCGGCTACAACCCGCCCAAGGGTGACGTACTGAAATAAGGCGGCTCCGCGCCGGCGCGTTCTGCGCCCGGCGCAAACAGTTCGCCGGTCCGCTGGGGTGAGGTATCCCTCCGCGACCCGGCTGATCATGCCGCGTTATATTCAAAATACCGTAATGAAAACCACCATACCTGATACGCAGGAGCTATTCCCATGCAGAAAAATATCCTTCACCTCATGACAGCAGCCAGCCTGATGGGCGCCTTCAACGCCAGTGCCCAAGCCGAAACCCTGTCCCAGTTTTTTGCGAAAAGTCATATTGACGGACAAATCCGTTCCTATTACTTCAGTCGCCTCTATGGTACCCCCAACACCGTCAATGCTTATGCCTACTCCCTGGCTGGACGCATCAATATCGTCACCGCCCCCTTCCTCTCGGGCTTCCGGGTCGGCGTCAGTTTTTACACCGCCAACGCACTGGGCACACAGCCCAACAATCCAGCGAGAATCGACAAGACCCTCATGGGCACCAGTCCTTCCGTCAATGCGCTGGGTCAGGCCTATTTGGAATATCAGGACAAATGGATCACCGCCAAGGCAGGCAATCAGTTGGTGGATACCCCGTGGCTGAACCGGGTCGGCGGGCGGGTAATTCCCGTCACCTATCAGGGGGCGACCCTGGAGGCCCATCCCATCAGCGGCCTGCAACTCAGCGTGCTGCGGATTTTCCGCTGGAAAGACCGCACCACCGGCCAGTTCTACCGGGATAACCTCTATTATCCCGGCCACTATGAGGGTGACTCCCTCTATGGCGGACCCAACGTGCTGCCCGCAGGTACTCCGCCTACCAACGGGGCGCTCGCCTTTGGCGCCCAATATCACGCGTATCACGCCGAAACTGCTGCCTGGTTTTACCAGTTCGACCAGTTCGCCAACATGTTCTACTGGAGCGGTCACTACGCACTGCCGACATCATTCGTCCTCAAGCCCTTTGTGGATGCGCAATTCACCAGGGAATGGGGTGCCGGCGAGGCCTTTGCGAACACCGGTACCACCCTCTTTGGCCAGCTAGGGCAAGGTGTCAACAGCACCAACTGGGGTGTAAAAGCCGGTTTCCAGTTCCCCAATGGCAGCCTCTGGTGGGGCTATGATGCGACCCAACACCATGCCCATGCCCTGGGCGGCGGCGCCATCATCTCGCCCTATACCGTCGGTTACACGGCCGATCCGCTCTATGTGGATTCCATGGTTCAAGGGCTGGTAGGCGTCGGCCCCGGCCACGGCTGGCGGGTACGTGCGGCTTACTGGGTCCTGCCCATGGCGCTGCAATTGACGGCCGGTTATTCCCAGTTCACCACCTATTTTTCCGGCAATAGCAACTGGACCCACTTTAACGTGAGCTATTTCCCCCAGGGCATGTTCAGGGGGCTGTGTTTGCGGGATCAGGTGGAGGTGGGGAATGGTGGTGCGGTCGGGCTGTTTCCGGGCTCAGGACAACACTCCTTTGTCTATAACCGGGTAATGATGACTTACCAGTTTTAGCACGCAAGAATTCCTCACCGGAATACGCTGGCGACATATAGCGTCGTTGCCCGATAGGGACGGCAACAGCGATTGAGCGCGCAATAGCCGTTCCAAAAAACAACCAGAATATTATCATATGGTTATATTTTAACGTCACGTAAGAGATTGAACATCTTGTACGCTTTATTATCTACTTCCGTGTCCATGTCTCATCAAACAGCGGTGCCAGACAAATTTTGTCGCAAATCTGACCAGACTCCATTAAAAGGCTATCTAACGACAATCTCGTCTGATCACACCCGCACCCGCAAGAACTGCACAGATAGCATCTATTCACTTGTTTATATGAATAATATAGCGTTACATGCCGGTGCCGCTACCCCATGGTCTGCATCCCGGTATAAATATTGCTGGCTACGCGAAGGATGCAGCCAGGAGGATCGGAACCGTGCCAGATACAATCATTGTTGGTGGTGGCCTGTGCGGGCTTGCATTGGCCCAAAGCCTGCAGGAGCTCGGGCTGGATTTCATGCTCTATGAAGCGCGTGAACGTCTAGGCGGGCGTATATTTTCCGAACATTGCCAGCGCAATAATCTGGCGGTGGATCTGGGGCCGACCTGGTTCTGGCCGGATACCCAACCGCGCGTCACCCGGCTGATCTCTGACCTCGGACTCGACACTTTTGCCCAACATGACCGGGGTGACATCCTGCGTCTGAATACACCGGATGAAAAACCGGAAGTCATGGCGTTGACGGAGATACACGGAGGGGCCCGGCGCGTGATAGGCGGGATGGGACATCTCGTGACCGCCATGACCGCGCAACTCCCTGTGGACCGGTTGCGCCTGGGCCATACACTGCTATCCGTGGAGGAAGATGACGATTACGTTGTTCTCAGTTTCCGCCACAACGAAAGGGTCGTGCAGGTCGATGCGCGTCATGTGGTTCTGGCTCTCCCTCCCCGGCTGCTGGAAGAACACGTCCGTTTCGATCCTCCCCTGAACGCGTCCCTGCGCGAGGCCATGCGCGCGACGCACACCTGGATGGCCGATCAGGCCAAGGTGGTCGTTGCTTACGATCAGGCGTTCTGGCGGGAATCGGGTCAGTCCGGGAACGCCTTCGTCACCCACGAACAGGTGGTACTCCCAGAAATTTTCGACGCCTGTGATGCCACCGGCGAGCAGGCCGCGCTCGGCGCCTTTTTTTCCCTCCCACCGGCATTGCGCGCCACCATTCCGCCCGCCACCATGGCCTTGCTGATCTCCAGCCAACTGGTACAGGTTTTTGATCAGCCCGCAGAAGACGGAGAACAACATGTTCATGACTGGACTCAGGAAGCCTACACCTGTAGCACCCTGGACCGCACGCCTCCCGGTACGCATCCCGAATACGGCAACCCGAACCTGCGCCTGCCGCTGTGGGAAAAGAAGCTGTTTTTCGGTGGTTCCGAAACCGCGGGCTATGGCGGTGGCTATCTGGAAGGCGCCCTGGAATCCGCCGCCCGCCTGCAGCGGATGCTCGCCCCTGACTCCGTATCGCTTAGCCCGCAAGCACTGAACGGCCCTGCCGACAACACCGCCTGCATCGCTCTATTCGGTACATGGGTGACCGCGCAACAGCCGGATTTGCTGGCGACTTATCGCCGTCACCTCAATCAATACCTGACCCGCCAGCACAAGGAACAGTTGACCCAGCGCGCCCTGCTCGACACCATGGAGCAGTTCTATAGCGAGGCATTACGGCAACTGAGCGAATTACCTTTTGACACCAGCGGCACGGGTATCCATAAGGGGCGTTCTGATCTAACGCCGGAAGTGCATGCGCCTTTCGCAACCGTTCATCAGACCCTGATCAGGGAGGCGCTCGCCTTCAACCGCGGTTCCTGCGCGCTCTCCAATTTTCCCGAAGAGCACGAACCAGGCAAGGAATACCTGTCCACCATCGCCCGCGACCTCGCTGCCGCCTGGCGTGAGTTTGCCCTCAGCAGCAATGCCGTGCTCCTCGCCAAAGCCGCTCCCGTCACCGAGAGCCAGCGGACGCATTGAACTTACCGTGATAAAGCATGCATTTTGTCGCAAAGCCTACATCTGCCGCTTACGTTGTTTTTCTGGTGCATTTTATCCAAAAGACTGTTTATCTTGAAATTAACAAGACAGTCGTATCTGGAATGAAGATTGCTTGGATCAGTGCAATAGCATCTTCAGATCACCGACAGATCGGTAACAGGAGTACGCCATGCATATTGTCGTCTGTATCAAACAGGTTCCCGACAGCGCCCAGATTCGGGTGCATCCGGTCACCAATACCATCATGCGGCAGGGTGTACCCGCCATCATCAATCCCTTCGACGTTTTCGCCATCGAAGAGGCCTTGCGCCTCAAAGACCGCTTCGGTGGGCGAGTCACCGTGCTGACCATGGGGCCGCCCCAGGCGGAAGACGCGCTGCGCAAGGCCATCGCCTATGGCGCCGACGACGTGATACTCCTGACCGACCGCGCCTTCGCCGGTGCCGATACCCTGGCGACCTCCTTCGCCCTGGCACAGACCATCCGCAAAATTGGTGAGGAACATCCCGTAGACCTGGTGTTCACCGGCAAGCAGACCATTGACGGCGATACCGCGCAGGTCGGGCCGGGCATTGCCAAGCGCCTGGGCCTGCAACTCCTCACCTACGTATCGGCTATCGACGCATTGGACCTTGAGGAACGCAGCATCACCGTACAGCGACGCTCTGAAGGTGGTGTGCAAGTCATCCGAACCCGTCTGCCTGCCTTGATCACCATGCTGGAGGGTAGCAACCAGATTCGTTTCGCGAGCATGGATGACATGTTCCGCTCGGCTCGTCTTAGCGTGCCGCAATGGAATAAAGACCGTGCCGGTATTGAAGACGTCAGCAAAATCGGGCTCAAGGGCTCGCCCACGGTGGTCAGCAAGATATTCACCCCCAAGCCCAGGGCCGTGAAGGCACAGATGATCGGTGCCGACCTGGACGCCAGCGGCACCGCCAACGCCATCCTGGATATTCTCAGTAGCCAGCATCCGCGCTTGGCACAGGAACTCGGCCTGGTCGCCCCATAAACGCACAAGGAGCATTCGCATGAGCGAGAACACTGCCGCACCCGCAAAGCCCAAAGGCAAGAAGCGCCTGGAGTTGGATCCCCGCCTGGCGGCCTACAAAGGGATCTGGGTGTTTGTCGAAATGGAAAGGGGCGAGGTGCACCAGGTATCCTGGGAATTACTGGGTGAAGGACGCAAGCTGGCCGATATTCTCAACGTGGAACTGGGCGCCGTGATTCTTGGCGCTGGTAGCGACGAACTCGGTGCCGCTGCTCGCAACGCCTTCGCTTACGGCACCGATGTGGCCTATGTTGTTGCCGATCCCATTCTGGCGGATTACCGCAACGAACCCTACACCAAGGCGATGACTGACCTCGTCAATCGGTACCAGCCGGAGATTCTGCTGCTGGGTGCCACCACCCTGGGTCGCGACCTCGCCGGTAGTGTCGCCACCACCCTGCTTACGGGTTTGACCGCAGACTGCACGGAGTTGGCTATCGACCCCGATAACCGCGGTCTCCTGGCCACTCGCCCGACCTTCGGCGGCAGCCTGCTCTGTACCATCCAGACCCTCAACTACCGCCCGCAGATGGCGACCATCCGCCCCCGGGTCATGGCCATGCCCGAAGCTACGCCGGAGCGCCGCGGCCGTATTGTTTCCGAAAATCTGCAGATGCAGGAGGACGATATTATCGCCAAGGTCCTGGAGTTCATCCCCGACGACGCCCAGGAGCAGGCTCAACTCGCCTATGCCGATATTATCGTGGCGGGCGGCCGGGGCATGGGCAAGGCGGAAAACTTTCGCCTGATCTGGGACCTGGCTGCCCTGCTCGGCGCCGAAGTGGGCGGATCGCGTCCGGTGACCCATGCCGGCTGGCTACCCGCTGACCGTCAGGTCGGGCAATCGGGCAAGACCGTGCGTCCCAAGCTCTATATTGCCGCGGGCATCTCCGGGGCGATTCAGCACCGTGTCGGCATGGAAGCTTCCGACGTCATCATCGCCATCAACAACGATCCCAATGCGCCCATCTTCGACTTTGCCACTTATGGCATTGTCGGCGACGCCGTGCAGATCCTTCCCGTCCTCACCGACGCCTTGCGCGGCCGTCTGGCTGTGAACCGCCGGGCCGGTTAATTACAGGAGTCATGACATGGCTGAAAAATTTGATGCCATTGTGGTAGGTGCCGGCCCCGCCGGTAATGCAGCCGCGTACACCATGGCCAAGGCGGGTCTGAGCGTATTGCAATTGGAACGGGGTGAAACCCCCGGCACCAAAAACGTCCAGGGGGCCATTCTCTATGCCGACGCGCTGGAGCGCATCATTCCCGATTTCCGCGACGATGCCCCGCTGGAGCGCCACGTCATCGAACAGCGCATGTGGGTGCTGGATGAAAAATCCTTCATCGGCACCAACTATCGCTCGGATGCCTTTAACAGCGATCAGCCCAATCGTTATACCATCCTCCGGGCGCCTTTCGACAAATGGTTCTCCGGGAAGGTCAAGGCCGCAGGCGGCCTGGTCATCTGCGAGACGACGGTCACCGACCTTATCCAGGAAGGCAAAAAGGTCATCGGCGTCCGCACCGACCGTGAAGGGGGCGATATTTATGCCGATGTGGTGATTCTGGCGGACGGCGTCAATTCGCTGTTGGCCAAAAAAGCCGGGTTCCATGGCGAACTCGAAGCCAAAAATGTGGCGCTCGCGGTCAAGGAAATTCATTTCCTGCCCGAGGAGGTCGTCCAGAGCCGTTTCAACATCAAGGGCAACGAAGGGGTGGTCATTGAGATCGCCGGTGCCGTCACCCACGGTATGGTCGGCACCGCCTTCCTCTATACCAACAAGGAATCCATCACGCTGGGCATCGGTTGCCTCTTGTCCGACTTCAAAAAGGCGGGCATCGCGCCCTATACCCTCCTCGAAGAACTCAAGGCGCATCCGGCCATTGCCCCGTTGATTGAGGGGGGCGAAATGAAGGAGTATGCCGCCCACCTGATTCCCGAAGGGGGCTACAAGGCCGTTCCGACCCTCTACGGCGAGGGCTGGATGATCGCGGGGGACAGCGCCGGACTGGTAAATGCGGTCCACCGCGAAGGTTCCAACCTGGCGATGACCAGTGGCCGACTGGCCGCAGAAACGGTTATCGCGCTGAAAGAGATGAAGCTTCCCTGCACGGCCCCCCATCTTGCCCGTTACAAAGCCGCGCTGGACGACAGTTTCGTTATGAAAGATTTACGGAAGTACAAGGAGTTGCCCGATATCCTGCACGGCAATCCGCATTTTTTTTCGGTGTATCCGCAACTCCTCAACCGCGCCGCGCATACCATGCTGATGGTCGATGGCCAGGATAAGCACAGCAAGGAAAAGACCATTCGTGGCAGCTTTGTAGAGCAACGCTCGTTGTGGGGTTTGGTGGGAGACGCTTACCGCATGTGGAGGGCAACGCGATGATCAAGATCGAAGAGAAACTGTTTCAAAACCGCTATCGGGTCGATGAAGGTCGGCCGCATATCCAGATCAGCGATCCTCAGGTCTGCGCGGATGATTGTAAAACACAGTCCTGCACCTTCGCCTGTCCCGCGGCCTGTTACGCCAAAGACGAGGGTGGTGGTGTGGTCCTGACCACGGACGGCTGCCTGGAGTGCGGCACCTGTCGGGTCATTTGTTCGGAATATCGCAACGTGGATTGGTCCTATCCACGGGGCGGTCACGGTATCCTCTTCAAGTTCGGTTAATTTTGGAGGCGTGGTCCAATGAGCCCTGACGGTGCCCTCCGAGAGATCACCCTGCCCTTTGCCGACCCGACCGGGCAGGCGGCTTCGCTGCTGGAGGCTGCACTGGCCAGTAGCACACACCCGACCGAGGTGGAAAAACTGCTGAGGCAGCATCTACTGACCGATCCGGATTACCTGCCCGCCTATTTTGCCATGTACAAGTTGCTGTTTCGCCAGTCCCGGCTGGCGGAGGCCGAAGAGATGGCACGCACCGCCCTGGCCAGCGGGGCACGACTGGGCGGTTTTCCCCCCAACTGGCGGCACCTCGCTCCAGGCACGGCAGACTGGTCCGTGATTCACAGTCCTGCCCATTTTTATCTCTTCACCCTGAAGGCCCTGAGTTTCATCCTGTTACGCCGCAAGCAACTGGACGAATGCCGGGAGGTTCTGGAAAAGATCGGCGAACTGGACCCTCACGATCTGGTAGGGGCCTCCGTCATCCGCGCCTATGCCGATGGCTCGACGGCGCATTGAGTCAGATGATGTGCCATTCAAGATGAAATACCCACCCGGGGCACACCCATGCTGAGCACCTCGCCCTTTAACGCGATTGAAGAGGCGGGGACTGCCGTACTCACGCTGACTGAAGGGCTGGAGAAGGAAGAGTTTCTCGCGTCGCGCCTCACCCGCGCAGAAACTCGACGCCAGCTTCGCCTCATGAGCAAGTCCGCTCTGCTCCTGTCGTCAGAGATCCACGCCCTGTTGGTGGAAATAGACTGGGAAGGCTGGCGCGCCCTCGACCAGCGCCTCGTGACCAGTGATAAAGCAGAGGACACCCTGCTTTGGCTCGCGGTGCGCGCGCTGGCACCAGATACCTTGATGTGGCTGCGGGTGTACCGCAAAAACCAGCCGGAATGGTTTAAAGAGGACAACCGATGGTAATGCGCTTCTACATGACCCCCGGATCGTGCTCCACCGGCATCCATATTCTGCTGGAAGAACTGGATCTCCCCTTCGAGGCCTGGATCGTCAATCTGCCCGCCGGCGAGCACCACAAGCCCGAGTACCGCGCCATCAATCCGAAATCCACCATCCCCACCCTGGTGCGTCAGGACGGCACGGCGCTGACTGAATTCCAGGCCATCGCCTGGTGGCTGGCACGCACCCATCCCAAGGCGAAACTGCTGCCAGAGTATCCCGACGGCGAGGCGCGCGTGCTGGAAATCATGGACTATGCTGTCGGCACCCTGCACGGCCAGGGCTTCGCCCGCATTTTCATTACGGACACCTTCACCCCCAACGCCGCCGATCACGCAGCCGTGCAGGCGCGCGGACGGGAAATCGTCAATCAGGGATTCGCCATCATGAATGATGCCCTTGCCGGATTGGATTATGTCACCGGCGGCTTCTCCATCGCCGATGCGGCGCTGTTTTACGTGGAATTCTGGGCAGACCGGCTGGGCATCCCACTACCTGAACATTGCGATGCCCACTACCAACGCCTGCGGACCAGGCCTGCCGTGCAGCGTGTACTGCGCGAGGAACGCTATCGATGACTACGGAAAGCGCAAACTACTTTGTTCTGGAGGAAATGCGCACCCATCATTTCACCTTCCAGGGCACCGGCGAGGATCGGGAGGCGGCCCGTCGCGCCCTGCTCCACGCTCGGCAGGCGCACCGAAACCGTCTGCTACAACGTTACCCCGAATGCCGCGACCGAATCCTTGATGAAAAGCGCATTGAATCCCGTTTCAGGACCAGTTATCAAGAAATGGGAGCAGATGCCTGTTATCCCGCCATTTCACCCGGCACAGGAGCCCGTCCATGAACTACGCCTTCCCGCCCGCCCCTGTTGTGACTCTGGACGCCATGTCCAGTAACCCTTTCCCGGTGCGACGCATTTTTTGCGTCGGGCAGAACTACGCCGATCACGTCCGGGAAATGGGCGCCGCTCCCGATGCCGAACCCTTCTTTTTCATGAAACCGGCCAGCGCCGTTCTGCAGAATAATTCAGTGCTGCCCTACCCGTCCGGCACTACCGAGGTGGAGCTGGTGGTGGCGCTGCACAAGGGCGGCAAGAACATCCCCATGGACAAGGTCGATTATGACTATGTGTTCGGCTATGCCGTGGGTCTGGATATGACCCGCCGCGACCTGCAACGCGCCGCCCGCGAAAAGGGCCAGCCCTGGGAGATGGCCAAGGCGTTCGATCATTCGGCGCCCTGCACGGCCATCACGCCCGAGTTTTATTCAGGGACCATCGCCCGCGGCAAGATCGAACTCAAGGTGAATGGTCAAATCCGCCAGAGCGCCGATGTCGGTGACATGCTCTGGAGAATCCCGCAGATCGTCCATTTCCTGTCTAATCAGATCGAACTCTTTCCCGGAGACCTCATCTTCACCGGCACCCCCGCCGGCGTGAGCCCCGTGGTAAAGGGCGATGTGATCGAGGCCGCTGTTGCCGGGCTGGAACCGTTGACCATCACCATCGGCTAACCCGATCACCCCCCAATCGAAACAGGAATAACCCGATGCCCACAGCCGACCTCCTCGAACGCAATCGCCTGATTTTCTGTCACTTCGACAGCTACAGTACCGCCCTGCGCTTCGTTCGCATCAACGACAGTGTGATGTTGCCCGCGTCACTGCCGGAGAACACCACCATGGTTGCAGCACCCACGGAGACCGGCGACACGCCCACTGACGTACTGCATGCGGTATTGGAGAAATTGAACATAAATCCCAGCCAGATAGAGCTGGACGACGCTTTCGAGGCTTGGCTGTCCACCAACACCGGTCCAATTCAGATCCACCTCGCCCGCTTCACGACATTTGAAGCCCCACACGAGGCAATCGCCCCCCACGATGGCGTTTTCAAGCCCATCAGTGAGCTGCGGCGCCTGCCGATGACGGAGTTGACGCTGCTACGTCAGGTCTTCAATCAGATCATGGGCGGTTAAATAGGTATAACCATGCAGCCCATCCGCAAACTGCTGTAGAAACTCGCGACGCTCCACGTCGCTAAGATGGCTGCAGGCTTCCACTTTCTTCTGATAACGGGCCAGCAGGTCGGTAGCGGAAAATTGTACGTATTGCAGGACGGATTCCACCGTGTCCCCCGCCAGCGGCTGCTCCAGACGCATGGCGCCCGAGGCATCACAGAGTACATTGACCGAGTCCGTGTCACCGAACAGATTATGCATATCCCCGAGAATCTCCTGATAAGCACCGACCAGAAAAATACCGAGGAGATAAGGCGCATCCGCCTGTAGCGCATGTACCGGCAGCGCCGGTGTCAGGCCTTCGGCCGTGACGTACGCATCAATCCTGCCGTCGGAGTCGCAGGTGATATCTTCGAGACGAGCCCGCCGGGTCGGTTCTTCATTCAGTCGTTGTATGGGCAATATCGGGAAAATCTGATCAATGGCCCAGACGTCGGGCAACGACTGAAACAAGGAAAAGTTAACGAAATATTTGTCCACCAGCTTTTCGTCGAGTTCATCAAGAATATCGCGATGCGCGCGGTTGTGCGGATCGAGGAAGCCGCGCACCCGCCACAGCACTTGGGCATAAATGCCTTCAACTTCGGCGCGCTCTTCAATGTGAATGATGCCGAGGTTGAATTGCTGGTGAAGCTCCGCCAGCAGATAGAGGGCCTCCTGATACACTTCCAGCGCCGCGGCGGCGTTACCCTGATTCAGCCGGGTGAGCAGACGGCCCCATTCACCCGCCATCAGGTCGACCGAAGGTGTTGACGACGGATGCTCTCCGGTCGCCACCTCCACATCGGTGACATTAGCCAGCAAAATGGCGTGATGCGCCGTCAGCGCCCGGCCCGATTCAGAGATGATACGCGGCTCCGGCAGCCCCTCCTGGCGCGCCACATCAGCCAGCGTGGCGACGATGGCATGGGCATAGTCGGAGACATGATAGTTCGTGGAGCAGTACGCGCGGGAGTGCGTTCCTTCATAGTCCACACCCAATCCACCGCCCACATCCACGACTTCCAGGGCTGCGCCCAGGCGTCGCAGTTCCGCATACAGGCGGGCACACTCGCGCATGCCGCCTTTGATGAACTGAATATTGGGAATCTGGGAGCCGAGGTGGAAGTGCAGCAATTGCAGGCTATCCAGCACATTTTCTGCCCGCAGACGGTGGACGAGTTCCAGAATGTCCGCCGTAGACAGGCCGAATTTAGATTTTTCGCCGCCGGTATTCTGCCACTTGCCGGAACCGGCGGATGCCAGCCGCGCGCGCACCCCGATCCGGGGTTTAACACCAAGCTTGCGAGCCTCATTCAGGATCAGAGGCAGTTCAGAGGGTTTTTCCACCACCAGGTAGACCTGCATGCCCAACTTCTCACCCGTCAGGGCCAGACGAACATACTCTTTGTCTTTGTAGCCATTGCAGATGATGGTGCCGCCCACCGGCGTCAGTCCGATGACCGCCAGCAGCTCCGGTTTGCTACCTGCCTCCAGACCGACGCTACCCGCACCGGCACGCAAAATTTCTTCTACGACGCGCCGCTGCTGGTTGACCTTGATCGGATAAACGGGCGTGTAGCTGCCGCCATAGTCGAGGGCGCGGATGGCATCGCCAAACGCGCTGTGCAAGCGTGCAACACGATCCCCGAGAATCTGCGGAAAACGGAGGAGGCAGGGTAAAGCGAGGGAATGCTCACCCAACTCCGCCGCGACATCGGCCAGCCCAATGGCGGCACCCTGCGGATTGGCATCGGGACGAACGACAATCTGTCCATCCGCACCGATATCGAAATACCCCTCGCCCCAATGCGGCAGGTTATACAGATGGCGACTATCCGCGACCGACCATGTCATGCGCTCACTCCCCCGATGCCCTGCGCGCAGTCTACGGGCTCAGCGGGTCAGGAGACAAGGGGATCACAAGGCATCATTGGCAAAATCCGCCAGACGCGAGCGCTCACCACGACGCAGGGTGATATGTCCGCTGTAGGCCCAGTCCTTGAAGCGATCCACCACATAGGTCAGACCTGAGGTGGTTTCCGTCAGATAGGGCGTGTCGATCTGGGCAATATTACCCAGACAGACAATTTTGGTCCCCGGACCGGCACGGGTGATCAGGGTTTTCATTTCCTTGGACGTCAGATTTTGCGCCTCGTCGATAATGACGAATTTCTCCAGAAAAGTACGCCCGCGCATAAAACTCATGGATTTGACGCGAATCCGCTTATTGATCAGATCCTGCGTCGCACTGCGCCCCCAACTGCCGCTCTCATCACTGCCGCGCGCCAGAATTTCCAGGTTGTCCTCCAGCGCCCCCATCCACGGCAGCATTTTCTCTTCCTCCGTGCCGGGCAGGAAACCGATCTCATCACCCACCGGTACCGTCGCGCGGGTGATGATCACTTCCGAGTAGCGCTTCTGCTCGAAAATCTGATGCAGCGCCGCCGCCAGCGTCAGCAGCGTCTTACCCGTACCTGCATGACCCAGCAGAGTGACAAAATCGATGTCCGGATCCATGAGTAGATTCAAGGCAAAATTCTGCTCCGGATTACGCGCCAAAATGCCCCATACCGCGTGCCGGTCACTCCGATAATCTGTTATGCGCTCGATAATAGCGTGTTCCGGATGCACTTCACGGACGATCGCGGCGAAGTCCTCGACCGTTCCTTCCAGTGTGTTGAGTGCGATAAATTGATTGGGGTGCCAACTCTGAATGGCGGGGCCGCTGATTTTGTAATAACTCCGCCCACTCTCCTGCCAGGCGTCCAGATCACGACTGTGCAGATCCCAGAAATCGGCGCTCAGCGTCTCTGCGCCGGTGTAGAGCAGGTCCACATCGTCCAAAGCACGATCGTTCTGGTAATCCTCCACCCGGATGCCGAGGGTGCGCCCCTTGATGCGCAGATTGATATCTTTACTGACGAGAATCACATCTTTTTCGGGATGACGATTCTGCAAGGCCAGAGTCACGGCGAGGATTTCATTGTCCGCCTTGCCACTGGCCAGATCTTCAGGCAGCGCCTGCTGATGCGCAGCGGTCTGAAAATAAAGTCGCCCCTGCGCATAAGGCAGCGCCAAACCACGATCCAGATCAGCGGTATCCGTCAGCATCTCGTCCAGATAACGGCTGACCTGACGCACATTGCGCGCCTGCTCGCTCAGGCCTTTTTTGTGCTGATCCAGCTCCTCCAGCACGACCATCGGCAGCAGGATGTCGTGTTCCTGGAAGCGGAATAGCGCTGAGGGATCGTGCATCAGCACGTTGGTATCCAGAATGTAGAGACGCGCCCTCACCGGGCTTGAACCCCCCGCTTCCTGGCGACTCATGGTAATTGCTTGACGATGTCTAGGATGGCGGCTGCATGTCCGGCGGCCTTCACCTTACGCTCGACGTAGGCGATTTTGCCTTCCCGGTCGATCACGAAAGTGCTGCGTTCAACGCCAATGCCCACCTTGCCGTAATTGTTCTTCTCCTTGAGCACATCAAAGGCCTTGCAGAGCGCTTCATCCGTGTCGGCCAGGAGCGGAAAAGGGAAGTTAAACTTGCAGGAAAACTTTTCATGGCTGGCAAGCGTATCACGGGAAACACCGAGAATTTCCGCGCCGGCGGCCTGAAATTCCGGGTAGAGTGCCGTGAACTCCTGCCCTTCTGTCGTACAACCCGGCGTGTCATCCTTGGGGTAAAAATAGATCACTACGACCGTTCCGCGCAGGTCATCGATGCTGATGGAGGATGCCTTACCATAGGCCGCGGCACGAAACTGAGGTACAGGTTGACCGATGCTGATGACTTCTGAGGACATGAGGAACTCCTGAATGGGACTGACTGAAAATCTAGCGCGGCAGATGGGGCGCTGTCCAGGGAAGTAACGCAGGGTCATCGCTTGCGCCCTCCCGGCCTTCTGCTCTAGCATGACTTTATGGCGCATTTATCACTCCATCCCACTCTCCCGGCGGAAGTTTCCGATGCCGAGGCAGCGCAGCGTCTTCGCGCTATCGGGCAGCGCATCACGCGTTTACGGGTAGCGGTCTTCAAAACACTGCTGGCAGCCGAGCAACCGCTCAGTCACCCCGAGGTGCAGCAGCGCCTGGAGGCGTCGGAGACAGGGGCGGTTGACCGTGTCAGTCTCTACCGCAATCTGGAATGGCTGGTACAGACCGGACTCGCCCACCGGATCACGGCAGACGACCGGATCTGGCGCTTTAGCGCCCACCGTGATGAAACGACCACCCAACACCCGCATTTCCACTGTGTCGCTTGCCGCCAGGTATTTTGCCTGCCCGAAAGTAGTGTACCGACGCCCCGACTGCCAGCCGACTATTCCATGATTGAAATGGAATTGGTGGTCAACGGGGTCTGTGCCCAATGCGGGAAGGAACCGCCAAAAAAAACCAGTCAGCACTGAGCCCATCAGAATTTTATTTTCCGCGATAAAAAATCATTGCCTCAGGAATGGTTTTCCATCCGGTCGCCTTGCCTTATAATGTGATGGCCGCGCCACCGCCAGCCACCTTCATGAAAGGCACTTAAGAGGGTACCATGCGCCACCTGCCCTATGATGATTACGATAAAAAAGAGATGGTTCTGCGTGACTTTCTTGCCATGGACAGAACGGTATTTGCGGGCACTCGCACTTTTCTGGGCTATATTCGTGTGACCTTGACTTTGATCATCGCCACGCTCATTTTTATTCGTGTATTCAATGGCTATGTTGAGGACCATCTGTTTTATCTGGGCTTTATTCTCGCGCTGATTGTCCTGGCCGCGGGCATTTCTCTTTATCTGAAAATTAAAATGCACTATAAAAATTTGCAAAAAATGGAAGCCTACGAAAAGACAGAAGATGATCTATAATGAAATCCCGATTCCTATTCAACCACCTGGATGCGCATCGCGATTATTTTCATACCTATCCAAAAAGTAAATTGGTACTCCGTGACTGGCTCGCGCTGGACCGCACAGCAGCGGCCAACCGGCGGACTTTATATTCTTTTTTGCGCACCATGCTGGACCTGGCCATAGCGGGTTTGGTATTGATTCACTTTTTTAACTATCACTCCGTTATTATTCTCGGTGTGCTATTCATTTTGTTATCAATGGTTATTGGCGGCTTTAGCTATTTCCGATTCTTACGGGTTCAAAGTCACTACCATAAGTTTTTGCGAGAGTCTGGGGCGCACTTTCCACCTATGCTGGCGCGCAAAGACCACCATTCCTAATCTGGGCCCAGGGCTCTTAATCTTCCAGCTCTTGCGCATTCACTTTTGGCACATTCTGCAAAGGCGGACGCTCCCAGTCGTAATCACTCGTTTTACCACCCCGTTGTTCGCATGCCTGATAGCGCTGATAGGCGCTTACTTTCGCCAGCTCTCTCTGCAGTTCCAGCTCGGCGCGGGCAAAATCCATGGGAGGTACGGCACCTTTCGCCAACGTGGCCTGGGCATCTTTAATGCGGCTCTGTGTATCATGGAGATCAATATCCATGATCCGCAGACTTGCATTGGCGAGTATCGTCACGATATCAGGCTGAATCTCTAACAACCCGCCCTCCAGAAAAAGAATCTGTGCTTGACCATCGGCTTGGGTAATGCGCAGCTCCCCGGCGCGCAGCCCCGACAGCAAGGGCGCATGCCCTGGCAGAATTCCGATCTCGCCCAGCTCCGCCGGCACTGCCGCGAAACGTGCCATACCGCTGTACACTTCGCCATGCACATCGACCACATTGATACGGAATGTTCCATTCTGCTGCATGCTTATTCCTTTTTTGAAAGCATCGCCAAAAATTGTGCTTCAGTGAGCTGTTTCAGGCCCAACCTTGCGGCTTTTTCCGCCTTGCTGCCCGCCTCTTTACCAACAACCACGTAGCTTGTTTTAGCGGAAACGGCGCTGCTGACTTTTCCACCCCTATTTTCTATGGCGACTTTGGCATCTTCCCTGGTCATGCTGTCCAAAGAACCAGTGAGTACCAGGGTCATCCCCTGAAAGCACCCGCCTTTTTGCGGTTCGACGACATCCCAATCCAAACCACCAGCCCGCAACGCCGCGATCACCTCCAAGTTATGGGGCTGGGCAAAAAAATGTACGATAGATTCCGCCACTATGGGTCCCACGTCGGGAATATTCTGCAAGACTTCCGGCGTCGCCGCCAGTAAGGGTTCCAAGTCGCCAAAATAGGCTGCCAGAGATTTGGCCGTGCTTTCTCCCACTTGGCGGATACCCAGGGCGTAGAGGAAGCGAGAGAGGCTGGTATGACGGGATTGCTCTATTTCCGCCAGCAGTTTTTGGGCGGAGCGACTGGCCATGCGCTCCAATCCGCAAAGTGCGGCCTCATCCAGATGATAAACATCGGCTACGGAGTGCACCAGACCTCTCTCGACCAGTTGCTGCACGAGTTTCTCGCCCAGGCCCCGGATGTCCATCGCCTTGCGCGAAGCGAAGTGCTCGATAGCGCCCATCCGCTGCGCCGGGCAATACAGCCCACCCATGCAGCGGTGCGCCGATTCGTTGGCCAGACGCAAGACTTCCGAGTCACAGACCGGACAACGAATCGGCATTTGCCAGGGTTGTGCTGCCGCTGGCCGTTCTTCCTTGAGCACCATGACCACTTCGGGAATCACGTCCCCGGCACGGCGCACCAGTACCGTGTCGCCCACGCGTATATCTTTACGATCCACCTCGTCCTGGTTATGCAAACTGGCGCGGCTCACGGTCACGCCGCCCACCTGCACGGGCCGCAGGACAGCCACCGGCGTGATCACGCCGGTGCGCCCCACGGAAGCCAGGATATCTTCGACCACGGTACGCTCTTCGTGCGCCGGGAATTTATAGGCAATGGCCCAACGTGGTGCGCGGGCGGTGAAGCCCAGGCGCTCCCTGGCCGCCAAATCATCGACCTTGAACACGAGGCCGTCTATTTCAAAAGGCATGCCTTCGCGTGATTTCTGCATTTCATTGAAATAGCTTTCACATTCCATAAGATGGCGAACATTGCGCAAGTAAGGCGTCACTTCAAAACCCCAGACAGAGAGGCTGTGCATTATCGTGCTGTGCGCCCCCCCCAGTGGCGCGCTGCTTTCTCCCCACCCCCAGGGAAAGAACGCCAGCGGGCGTTTCGCCGTCACTTTGGAATCCAGTTGCCGCAGGCTGCCCGCTGCCGCATTGCGTGGATTGGCAAAGGGATTTTCTCCCCCATGCAGGCGCTCTTCATTCAATCGCTGGAAAGCCGCCACGGGAATCACCACTTCCCCGCGCACCTCCAACAGATCCGGCCAGCCCTTGCCCGCCAGTTGCAGAGGAATATTGCGGATGGTGCGGACATTGGCGGTGACATCTTCGCCACTCTGACCATCACCGCGGGTTCCAGCCTGCATCAATTTGCCATCCACGTAACGGATGTTGACCGAAAGGCCATCAAACTTGGGTTCAGCGCTCAGCGCGACCTCTTCAAGGTGCAGACCTTTTTGCACACGTCCCAACCAATCACGAAATCCATCCTGATCAAACACGTTATCCAGGGAAGTCATCGCTACGGTATAGCGAACTTCGGTAAAGGCCTCCAGAGGCGTCGCCCCTACCCTCTGGGTCGGCGAATCGGCGCTTTGCCATTGCGGGTTACGTTCCTCCAGGCGGCGAAGTTCGCGCAGCCGTGCATCATATTCCGGATCACTCAGAGTCGGTGCATCCTGCTGGTAATACGCTTTATTGGCGGCCATCAATTCGGCACGCAACAACTGGATACGCTCAAAGTCCGTAGGCTTGCCCTGCGCCACCATCCGCTCCTTCTTTCGAGATATAATACCCTGCGCATGCACCTGTTGCGCCCAACCCCTGGAATTATACCAGAAAGCATATTTGCGGTATCCTAGCGCGGCATTTGCCATTGCCCACCTCACTGGACGGAGAACCTATGGCCCTCACTCTTTTTGATCTGGACAACACGCTGCTCTCTGGCGACTCCGATCATGCCTGGATGAAATTTCTCAGCAGCCGCGGCATTGTGGACGCCGAGTGCTTCAATCATCGCAATGACCAGTTTTACGCGGACTATATGGCGGGCACCCTGGACATTCAGGCTTTTCTGAATTTTCAGCTTACCCCTCTGGCTGCGCACCCGCGTGCCCAGCTCAATGCCTGGCACCGGGAATATCTACAGGAATGGGTATTACCGATGATTTCGGATCGCGCCCGCGCCCTGATCGAGGATCACCGCCGGCAAGGTGACCTGTTGGTCATCATCACCGCCACGAATCGTTTTGTAACGGCACCCATTGCGGAAGAACTGGGTATTGCGCATCTGCTCGCGACGGAGCCGGAGGAAACGGCGACAGGGGAATTTACCGGCCAGACGGTCGGTGTCCCCTGTTTTCAGGCGGGCAAAGTGCAACGTTTACGGGACTGGTTGCAGATGCAGGGACTGGGCTGGGAGAGCGCTCTGCAAAATAGCACTTTCTACAGTGATTCCCACAATGATCTGCCTTTACTGGAAACCGTCACCCACCCCGTCGCGGTTGACCCCGATCCGCGTTTGCGCGCCCTCGCCGAAGCCCGGGGTTGGCCTATTCTTTCGCTGCGCCTGGAGCCTGTCGAACAACGCGCCTGAATCCTGAACGCGCATTAAGGCGCAGTTTCCTCACGGCGCGCCGCTTGCGCAAGCGTATCGGCCACTTCAACCCGTACAATACGGGAAATACCCGGCTCGGTCATGGTAACACCCACCAGTTGCTCGGCGACCTGCATGGTCAAACTGCGATGGGTCACAATCAAAAACTGGGTCTGTACCGCCATTTTCCGTACCAGATGGCAGAAACGTCCGACGTTGGCATCATCCAGCGGTGCATCCACTTCATCCAGCACGCAGAAAGGCGCGGGATTCAAGCGGAACAAGGCAAATACCAACGCAATGGCGGTGAGCGCCTTCTCACCGCCGGAGAGTTGCTGCAGACTGGCGTTGCGCTTGCCCGGCGGTTGCGCACGCAGGACCAGTCCCGCATCCAGCAGGTCTTCGCCCACCAGACTCAGTTGCGCCTGCCCGCCACCAAAAAGAGTGGCAAAAAGCTCCTGTAAGGCCTGGTTGACCTTATCGAGGGTGTCACGAAAACGGGCGGTCGTTTCCTGATCCATGGCCGCCATCGCCTCTTCCAGACTTTGCAGGGCGGATTCCACATCTTCGACCTGGCTCAGCAAATTACCGCGGCGCTCTTCCAACTCCTGCAATTCTTCCTCGGCAGCAAGATTCACATTGCCAAGACGAGCGATAGCCGTATTGATCCGCGCTATATTTTCTTCGCAGCGAGACCCATCTGGACAGGGTCCGGGGTCTCCACCCAAATCCTGTGCGAGTAGCGCGGCACGTTGCTGATATTCTTCCAGACGCGCCTGCAGACCTGCCAGTTGCTGATCGGCGGCAGCCCCGGACTGTTGCAGGGTGCGCAGCCGTTCCTCCAACCGGTGACGCTGGCTTTCTTGCTGACGAATCTGCTGCTCTGCGCTCTGGGCCGCGCTCTGCAAGGTCAACAACTGGGCATTACGCTCGGCCCGTAAACCCGCCACTGCCTCCAGTGCCGCCTCCATTTCCGGCAACTCTGCTTGCAGGCGGGCAAGCTCCTCGTTTCCCTGAGCCGCCGCCATGGCAAAGTGATCCCTTTGCTGTTGCAGATCCACGGCACGGGCAACGGCGGCCTCAGACTCAGCCTGCAAGCGCTGTTGCTGGACTTCCAACGACTGGCGTTTGTCCCGCGAGCGACCATAGGCCGCACGCAATTCACCTGCCCGGCGCCGCAACCCATCGGTCATCCGCTGCGCGTTTTGTACCGACTGCTCCAAATCCTGCCAGCCGCGTTCATCGACAGCCAAATCCTGACGCAATCCCTGCATCCGTGCTTCTAATGTGGCCCGTTCGTTACTGAGTCGCCCGAACTCAGCAACGCGTTCTGCCCGTTGTCGATTTTCGGTCTCCACCCGACTGCGCAGACGGACGAGGGATTCCCGCTCCTGGGCGCTTTGCCGACTCAAGGTTTGCCAGCGGCCATCTGCCGTTCGGAGTTGCTCCTGTGCGGCCCGTGCCCGTTGTTCGGCGTCCGCCAATGCAGCATGTGCGGTCGCGGCCTCGGCCTGCGCCTGACGAAAACGCTCGCTATTTTCCGCCAGCTCGCGGCGACATTGCAGCAGACTGGCGCCATCTTCATGTTCTGGATATTCCATCCCCGAGCGATGCACCAATATGCCCTGTGGCGTAATCCAGGCCTCCCCCGCCTGCAATTGTTGACGCTGACCGAGGGCGAAGGTCAAATCCGGAGCCATGCGCAGCCCCCACAGCCAGTCACTTAGCCCCAGGCCCAAAGTTTCTGGTCTTTCCAAGGCCCGTACCAGTGCATCTTGCGGCAAGTCGGGTGGTAACGCCGCGCTCTTCCACAATATGCTACCCTCAGCGACCGTACTGTCGCCTTCCATCACGGCGGCGTGCAGGCGACCACGCAACACCACCTCCACCGCATGTTCCCAGCCAGGCCGCACCTGTATCTGGTCCACCAGTCGGATGCTCGCCGTGTCATTGTTCACAGCCGGTTTTTGCAGCCGTCGCAGCAGACTCTCCAGCGCCTTTTGCCGGGCCCCGCACTCCTGCACCCTGGCCTGCGCGCTATCGCGGGGTTCGCGCAAAGCAGCGGCTTGGGCCTGAGCCGTTTCCAGGGCGTCACGTTGCCCCTGAAGCACGGTTGCGGCCTCTTTTAACGACATTTCCCGGGATTCACAACGTGCTTCCAAGGCTGCCAAGGCGGGGCGTTCTGAAGGTGTTTCCGCAGACTGCTGTTGCAAGCGACGTTCAATATCCTGCAGGCGCGGCTCCAGTTCACGGATTTGCGCCGTCGTTACGTCCCTTTTGCGACGCAGTTCCGCCAAAGCCTGCTGCTGTTGCTGACGTTCCTGATCCTGTTTTTCAAGCTCGCGCTCCGCTTCCTGCCGTTCGCGTCGGGCACGCTCTTCTTCTTCGATCAACGCGTGCTGATCTGCGGCCAACGTCTGCAACCGCTGCTGCCGCTGACTTTCGCTCTCCGCCTGACGTGCTTGTTCAGATTGGATTTTCTGTTGCTGTGCCCGCTGCTGATCCACCCCACTCCGACAACGTTGGATCGCCGCCTGCTGTTCCCGAAGCCGATGCATCACATCGCTTTGCCGGGCCTGCACCTCATACAGTTCGCCTTGGGCGACGGCGATGGCGTCCTGGCCATGACGTTCTTCCACGCGCAATTGGTCCAGCAATTGCGACACAGCGATAAGATGCCGTTCTTCCTGCTGATGGCTTGCTTGCAGCGCTGCGCGCCGCACCGCGGTCTGTTGCTGCTCCGTTTCGAGAAGCTCCACGCGAAGGGCCACGCTCCAGCACTGCCATTGACGCTCCTCTACTCGTAGAGCGCGCAACTTTTGCGCCGCCTGGGTTTGCCGCTGCAAGCGTTGCCATTGACCATCCATCTCGCCGTGAATATCGTGCAAACGCTGGAGATGCTCCCGCGTTTCAGCAATGCGTTGTGTGCTTTCCCGGCGACGCTCCTTGTAACGGCTGATGCCGCCTGCTTCTTCGAGAATGGCGCGCAAATCGTCCGGACGCGCTTCAATAATGCGCCCGATGGTTCCCTGCTCAACGATGGCATAGGCATTACCGCCGAGTCCCGTGCCGAGAAACAAGTCGCCCACATCGCGCCGTCGACAGCGGGCACCGTTAATCCGGTAATGACCGTCGCCCTTGCGATCCAGACTGCGCTTGACGCTGATTTCGGCCGTCTCAGCAAAAGCGCCGGGGGCCGCCCCATCACTGTTATCAAAACGCAACTCGACCATCGCCATTGGGGCGGCCGGGCGACTGTCGCCCCCATTGGAAATCACATCGCTCAGAACGCCGCTACGCAGCTGGCGCGCCGAGGATTCACCGAGCACCCAGCGCAAGGCGTCGACCGCGTTGGATTTGCCGCAACCGTTAGGCCCGACGA
The DNA here is from genome assembly GCF_028215975.1 of Acidithiobacillus ferriphilus. Classification (NCBI taxonomy): domain Bacteria; kingdom Pseudomonadati; phylum Pseudomonadota; class Acidithiobacillia; order Acidithiobacillales; family Acidithiobacillaceae; genus Acidithiobacillus; species Acidithiobacillus ferriphilus. The sequence continues at coordinate 1,248,766 of NZ_CP116458.1, read as the reverse complement.
TCACCACCGGATTGGCGTCGAACTGAATGCGCGTGTTTTCGCGGAAGGATTTAAAGCCTTGGAGAATAATGGCCGAGAGGCGCATGAAGGGATATTCTTGCTATAGTATGCCGAATCGGTGAAGCACAGATAATGAGGAGTTCCGGATGCCCAGTCAACCCAGCAAAACTTTAGAGCATTTTCCCAATCCTCACCCCGAGCGCGACTATGTCGTGCACATGGATCTGCCCGAATTTACCTGCCTCTGCCCCCTGACTGGACAACCAGATTTCGCGCACTTCATGCTGGATTTCATCCCGGATCAGCACAATGTCGAGCTGAAATCCCTCAAACTTTATCTCTGGAGCTTTCGCGACGAAGGCGCCTTTCACGAGGCCATGACCAACCGCATCGCTGACAATCTGATCCATCTGATCAACCCGCGTTATTTGCGCCTATTGGGACGCTGGTATGTGCGCGGCGGCATCACCACCGATATACTCATTGAGCACCGCCAAACAGGGTGGGAAAATCCGCATCTACTCAGTCAATTGCCGCCCGTGCATTGGGCGCAACACCAGCCAGGCTATTAACGGGCACATCTACGAGTTACTAAAAGTGGTACATCAAATCCGCCGTAGTAATGGTATTGAATTTTTTATAATAGCTGATCACGGGAAACTCATTATATGAGGCGGTATAAGATAATTGTAAATTAAAATTTCCATACAGTTGGGATTCAAGGCTGGTAATCGATTCATAAGTATTATTGTTGGCTGTTGATAGTAGCGTGGTTACAGCTTCCTTGAAAGTTGCGTGATGGGTCAGGTGCCATCGATAATTAATCGCCAGCCGGACGGCTGGACTTATTTGATGTTTCTGACCTATGGGTTGATCTTCCTGAGCACCGATACCTCCTTGGTAATCTAAGGACATGGTCTTATTTAAATGTATGACATTACCTTCGCCTATAATTTCTGTCAGGTGGTAAAAGTATCCATTAAATTGATTGCGATCATAGCGGATATTGGCGAAAACGTAGCGAATCTTTGGTTTAAAGTAATATCGAGTTTGGTTTCCCAACACGAGGCGGTTGGCATAAATGGCCGACGATGCGGCAGTGTAATTGTAACTCACGTGTGCTCGATCTTGCCAATGATGCTTTTGCCAACGCACCCAATCATGACTATTGAGATTTAAAGAAGGGAATGTTCCAGTGGCACTGGAAAGCCCAAATGCGGCGCTACCCGACCAGGGCTTCAAAGTTTTGGCCATAGCGCCGGTGATGGATGCTACCCATACGGGAAATACGAGAACCAAAACAAGCATTGCGCGTTTTCCATATTTATTATGGAATGGCATTTGGGGTGTTTCCGGCAATCGCATATACTCTCCTGTTCATTATGGATGGGATATTTTCATTCACAACGATCGTCGGATATGGACTACGCTTATCCGATTATCTTAAAAAATTACCTTGTGCACAATCTGCTGTATTAATTAATATTACTGCATCAGAATACCGATAATGATTCATTTTATCAAGGCGGAAATCGTCGACCACTACAACCAACACCCCAAGAATATAAGAAAAATACGTAAACGATAAGCTTCAGAAGCTGCCCAATCTGTCCAACGCGCCCAGATCGACGAAATCCGGCGTGCGACAGGACACCTGCTGTTCGTGGAATCCATGAAAGGGATCGCACCACAGCGCAGACTCTCTGGCTATCGGTTGTTGCTCAAGAGGTATGTGAGCGGGGAGCTACGGCAGGATGAAGCGCGGTACACCCCTTCGGGGCCACCGCTTGATTGATGGTTAATTCTTGAACTTCACCAGACGACTGACCTGAATATCGGTCACGAAAACCACTCCAGTGTGTTTCTCAAAGAAAGGGGCGAAGCCTGCCAGGATGGGAGGCACCAACTCCTCTGGAACAGCCACAATGATCATGATCAACACATCATCTTCGTTAAACATGACATGCCCATCATAAATACCGTGACTACCCTTTCCGGAAAGATTGCCGACAATGGTGTATCCCTTTACACCAGCACGATCTAACAGATCCGTAGCGAAGTCTTTGTGGGCACCTTCCATGATGACCTCCAACTTCTTCAGTGGGCTCAGATTCAGGGTTTTCACGCAATATCCTCCATAAGGGGCTGACTCATTGACAACTCGGATCGTTCCTGCAAGCGGAACGCGCCATCATCCAGCACATAGGCACGATACGCGTCTTCCGGGTCCATAATAATGACTCGCACCCAGGCACCGCCCACCAGCGCCTTAATTTTCACCAGATTACCGACCGCTTTCTGCACAAAGGGCAGCGGCGCTTCCACGAGCACGATCAGACGTACCGGTTCATGATAAGGTTTACCGTCCTTGAGGACAGTCTGGGTAGGCAAGCCGGTACGCAAGTCACTCTGATTACCGGTCATCACCGCAAATCTGCCGGCCACATTATGATACGCTTTGCTACCACTACCATAGTGCTCGGTATCTACCACCGAAAAATAGTGTTCCAGGTTGATCCATTCGCCGACCACCATAGGACTGGACAAAATCGTCTCCAGAAGACGTCCCTTGGGATCAAGGCGATAGTCGTACGAATGCAGAAAAGCCCGGCTTTCCAGATTCAGCCCCTCTGTCAGTTCGCGTTTGCCCACAATCGCATAGACATTCCGGGTCAGCCCCCACTCCGGACGCACCTGAGACCAGTCATGCGCCTGCCGCCGAGCCATCATTGCCGCCGCGTAAGGTTCCTCAGCCAAGCGTCCAGAACCACCCAAGGTGGGCATACGTTCTGCTGCCGAGCGTCGGGAGGCGGCAGAAAGACCATTACGCAAACGCTCCAGATAGAGCAGATGCCGGGCCGGTAACAAATCGATATCCATGAGCTCGACCGCGTCCGTCGTGGTGTTGTGAACGGCGGGGATGAACCAGGAATCCTCTGGAATGACTATACCTAAGTCACGTAGACGTCGCCTGACTTCCGGCTTGTTGGCCATGGCGGCAAAAACACGCGCATTGGGGAGGCCCTTACCGCCACCACAGGCTCCACAATCCAAAGCTGATTCATAAGGATTGTTTTGGGTCTGACTTTCATGCGCCACCATCAGTACAAAGCGGGAGAAATTACGATTCAGCCCAACCAAAAGAAGCGATTGAGAAACATAACGAACCTGTTCATCCACACTAAAGCCGATGCGTCCGAGGCGCTCCATCTGCAAACTCATTTCATGACGCTCTACCCGATAGATATCACGAAGCTTCTGGATAAATGCCGTTTCATCCTGATCGCTAATATGTCGCCTCTGCGCCAAGTCGCTGGGGCCCTGTGCATTTTCGAGGGCAATTTCCCGCAATTGCCGGACATCGTCATCGGTCACCTGATCACGGGGTATGTTCCACTCCTTGATCAAGGCACGAACAATCATGGCACGTTGTACCGCACGCAAAATAGAATCCGCCTGGTCATGACTCAGCTTATCCAGCAGCAGGCGCGTAACGGGTTTATCCGCATGCAGACGGTCGTGCAACTGGTGATAAATAAGCGGTGCCACAGTCTTGCCGATCAATCCGAGACTAAATATCAAACCGACGGCTTCAACGGCCACAAACGGTGAAAGCACAGATCCCTTGAGGTCGTGCAGGATATGTTCCAGAGCGCCATAAAGAGGTTCCTCTTCGAGCTCCAGTGCTGCAGGGATCTCGAGAATCAGGTTTTTGGGGGTTTGAATCGCAGGACAAAGGTGTACTTCAGTGCCTTTGCCGTATCCCAAAAAACTGATCGGAACGCCAAAAAAGCCACCGATGCCAAATGTCTCATAATCACCAATAGCCTCCAGATGCCGACGCATAGGCTCGGAGCGCACATCAATACATAACATGGCCTGAGCAAAGGGGCGTCTATCTACTGGCGGAGCCGAGGCTTTGGGAATATTGACCCGATTGATCAGCGCCTTGATGTAATGCGTTTCCATGGAGCGCAGCCAGACAAAACCCTCTCCCTTCTCCCAGGTACGCATAATCTCCATAAATTTGTCCAATTGCGCAGGAGTCATCGCCATCAGCTCTTCCTCCGCATCTCCACCCATGGTCGCGGCCAGTAGACGCAGATGGGACGCCTGACGCTCGCCCTCCCAACGGGATTTGTTGTCCATATAGGCATGGGCGAGTTTTTCAAAACTGGGGCGACGGCGACGAGCCAGAGCATCCTCGACACGATGGGCCCACGCCGGAAGGATGGATCCGGTATGTAGTTCAAGACGCAAATAAGCCCCCAGGGGATCGGCATGAACAAATTCCTGCACCGCCTCGGCGTTCGCCGGACAGCCATGATGCCGGACCGCCTCCTGCAGAAGCGCCATCCCCAGAACCATCCGCACCGCCAGAAAATCCGTTAGATCCGCCGGAAACTGCTCCGCCCAATAGTAATGTCTTGCCGAGCTCCGATAGCGAATAAACCCGGCCCACCCATGCAGGCGAGTCAATTGTCGAGTGATATATCTCTGCCAGGACTCCTCAGGTATTTTGAGCCGTTTCAGGATGTGCGCGACCATTCCCTCGGGGGTCTCTCCAGACTCCAGCAGCTGTCGCAACTGCAATCCACGCAAGAAAAAACGCACATTGTGCTGCGCCACCTCCTTCCAGGCAGCAAAAAATCCCTGGTCACGTCCCGGTGCCTGCCAGGCGGATTGCCCCTCATCAAAAAAATCCAGACAACTCTTGATGAGGAGTTCGTCCAAGGTTTGGCCGATATCCGTTCCAAATAGACGATCAATGTTGGCGTAAACCGGACCATCCGGAGCAATTTTATCAGCGAGTATCACACCAAGCTGAAGCTGCTGCGTGTCCCTATTCATGGTCGTTGATCGACCATGCAGAACATCATGAAGCAGCTGTCCGTTAAGCCAGTCCGCCTTCGGTACCACCTGCTCACTCTGACAAAGCGTCAGTAAAGACCAAAGCCACTTCCTGAGCGCCACGCCGGGCAATACCCCGGGAAGTGCGCTCAAGAAATCATCAAGATACTTTTCAAGCTTGGCATCATCCACTTTTCCGGCAAGGCGATATTCTTGGTACTGACTTCTTGAAAGATATCCACGACCATGGAAAAGTGTGTTGCCTTCTTCTATCGCTGCTTCAAAAGGCAGATGCTCAAGACCAAAAAGCGGATTGTGATGAATGAAGGTGCGCATCGGCCAGAACCGTGGAATTGGTTCACTGGCCACATAAATCATCGAACGAACTTTGAGCCGGTCGCCCAAGGTTAATTCATTATCCATGCGCCCCCCAAAAAAATGCCTCCAACCGCAAACAATCCCAGAACGAGGCCGCCCAACCAGGTGCCGCCCACTGTCAGATCCTCAAGTAACTCACCTCGGTAGATACCGAAGAGTAAATCCTGCAAAAACCGTCCTACGGCCCAGCCCCAAAGCAACAAAACCAGAAGTCCCCCTGGAATCCATACCAACGGCAGAGCCTTTACCACGTGGAGTAGGATGAAAAAATTGGGGAAAATCGGCGTCGCCGAAGCCGCGAGGGCGGTGAGCGTGATCAGCGCGGAAAGACGGGGTAAGACCGTCGCCAGTCCACCCCTCAGCCCCAGGTAGGCACCCCCCATCCGCTGCTCGAGAAGCCCTGCCCAAACCAGCATCAGCGCGCCGGGGATCGACCAAGCCAGCGCAAATGACTGTAGAGTCAGGGGATCCAGGTTCTGCCCATGCAGCAACCAGGTCAGTGCGAGCCCAGACGTCGTCATCAGCCGAGCCCAGACCTGCACTTCACGGGTACTAGCCGCACGAAAGGCGTAGAACACTGCCGTAAAAAGCGCTACGAAGCGCAAGTTGGGGTCCAGCCCAGCCGGTAACGCCTGCCACGCTCCAGAATGTATCAAAAGCAGCAAACCCAATTGTGGAAACACCAGAATAGCCAGAGCCTGCGCCCAGAATCCCGGAGCGCTGGCAAGCAGCTTGTTAAAAATCCAGCTTAAGGGAAACCACGGAAGCAATGTCCCGGCCATGATCCAGACCAAGATATCCATATCAGCACCACCGTAACAAAATATTCAAGCGATGCGAAAAAACCAAGAGAAGCTGCGTCAGTCTTGCATAAAGATCGTTCACATATAATTCCCTGGAGAGTAGGGCATACATCGAAAGATAAGCTCCGCGCCAACGTCCCTTATCGACACGGTCCCACCAGCCGGAAGAATCGGCAAAGAAAGTCAGTGCCCAGCCGCCAACGAATAAAAAGGCAAGAAGAATGACCAGCGTATCGAAAGCGAATGCATTAATACTGGCGGCGGCATAAAGCTTTTGGCTGACGCCATGCGGGTAGAGCAAGCTACTAAAATAATGACTGATCAGAGTGTAACCGATCACAATGAGCACGAACGATCCTAATATCCCACCCATCAGCCGCCACGGATTAGTGTGGGTCATCTTATGGGTTGCAAATAGTGCCTGCGCTCCAGTTACCCAGCCGAAAAACAGAAGAATGACGACGCCCTGCTCGTAAAGCAATCCCGAAGACACAAAGAAATGGGACAAGCTCAAAACCGCCACCGGCACTAGAATGGTCAGAGCCGCCGCCGCGAGCCAAGGCAGGCGGGAAGGCTTCGCCGGTCGCCGCTCAACAATGGCGGTGTAGATGGAATCGGGGGGTACGCCATCGTGGGCACGTGCTTCACCGATGACATTTCCCGCACCCAGAAACATCGAGCCCTTGAAAAAACCATGGGCTATCAAATGAAAAATGGCGAGGGGAAAAGCGCCCACGCCGCACTCCATGACCATGAAACCCATCTGCCCCATGGTGGAATAGCCCAGAGAGCGTTTCACATCATTTTGAATCAACATCATGGCCGAGCCGATAATCGCCGTGACCAAGCCCACTATGAAAGCCATGTGCAGAGCGCCGCCCGCATACTCGAAAACCGGTGCGAAACGATTAAAAAGAAATCCACCGGCATTGACGATACCTGCGTGCATCAATGCGGAAACCGGGGTCGGTCCGTCCATGGTATAAGGCAACCATCCATGGAGTAAAAACTGTGCAGAGCGGGCGAAAGCCGCAAAAGCCAGAAGAAAACCCACCAGCTCCGGAATAGATAGTCCCCAAAAAGTATGAAGATGAGGATTTATCCGTATCTGCGCAAAAATAACCGGCAAGGATATGGAATGATAGGTTTTGATCAACACAAATGCGGCTAACCAAAGCGGCAGGTCGCCTGCCCGGTAAGTGATTTGTGTCCAGAAGGCATAGCGCCCCGCTGCGGGTCGGTTGGTATCATGGCCGAGGAGAAAATAAAGAAGCACACCGACGAAGAACCAGGCCACCAGCAAGGTAACCAAATCTGCCGCAGAAACCATGAACAGAATGATCGCGGTCATTAAATCCAATAAGGCAAAGAACCGTGTATAGTTCGGCTCTTCAACCATGTACCGTACCGAGTACATGTGTACTAGAAAACTAATTCCACTGACAAACACCCACATGATCAAACTGAGGGGATCCAACCAGATGCTGCCCCAATGGATACCGATATATACCACTTGCGAATGGCCAGCGACCACATAGTAGCCGAGCATGCCCAGCGACAGAAGGAAAGTGAACAAGGTGGCTATCACGCTGACCCGTGCAGATATTCTGCGTTTTGAAGGCAGGAAAAGTAATATAATGATTGCCGATAATACCAGCAGAAATGGTGTGATTATTGTTATGTGTTGAATGATTTTCATAGGCTTTCCATGGCGTAGTCGATACTGATTTCTCGGTCGGCCACAGGTCGGAAACGCCGGTTGGTGAAGGCCACATAGTCAGGGTGTTCGTGGTAGGAATTGATTACTTCCGGTGCTGCAAAACGCACCTGCCAACAGTAGCGGTATTGAGCGCGTTCTCTCATCGCCTTACCCGTAATCACCGACCGCACTCCAGGAATGGTGCTCAGCGCCTGCTGTCCCTCGATCATCATCGCGGTCACTTCTTTTTCAGAAATGCCGATAACGTTGTGGATGATCAGGTGTTCCACGGAGGTCCACGGACGACAGCATGCCAACACCTCGGCGGCCCGCCCGGCGGCGCCCCACACGCGCATACAGCGCTCAGCCTCGGCGCTGATCGCCGCACCAACGCCCTGAACCAAATCCAGGTAGCCAGCACCCGGCGCCGATTTCGCCCGGGCGCTGATCGCCGCGTTCGCGGCTTCAGCCAAAGCGGTAAAATAGTTGATCTTGGCCACGCCATGGACAATGAGTCGCCGAAATTGATCATCGTCGAGCCGGGTTCTGCAGTGGATTGCCAGAGGAATACCCAGAGCCTGATTGATGCTGCGCAGGCGCTGGATATCCAGCTTGGCTTTACTATTTGGACAGCTCTGTTCCGCCCGAATGGACACCACGAGGAAGTCCACTCCCGTGCGTTCGACAAAGCCCTTCGCCTCGGCCACAGTGGTGTAGGGTGCCGTGGCAGGATACCCCCCTTGGGGGTTTATATCCGCTGCGTCGGGGATGTAACCCAAGTCCCCTTCGACCGGCACACCGCAGGCATGGGCCATATCGACCACGGTCTTCGTATGCGTCAGGTTATCGGAGAAAGTCGACTGCGAGGCGTCCACCATCACACCGTTGCAACCCAGGCGGATAGCCCGCACCGCTGCTTCCAGGTTCGCGCTCCGGTCAAAATGGAGGGCCACCGGCACCGCGCTACGGCGTGCCGCCGCCTCTACCCCTGACATCAGCAGTTCGAAATCGTAGTGTTCCAGATGCGATTCGGCCAGAGAGAGGATTACGGGGGCGCGAGACCGCTCGGCAGCGGCCATGACACCCTCGACGAACTCCAGGCTCACGACGTCGAAAGCACCTACCGCGTATCCATGTGCATAGGCATGGCTCAGCAGATCTTTCATATGCACCAAAGGCATAACGCTATCCCCCGAAACAGAATCCAACCCCTGTAATGCCTGCGACCCTGAACGTGGCGGCACTGGCGCGGTATAGCCCAATATCCCAGGAGGCGCGCAGCACTTCGCTAGCGTGTTCCCCGAGTTCGGCCAATATGTCCTGGTATTTTTCGAGTTCGACCGCCATCTTTGGCTCCGGATATCAGAAGAATGTACTCACCGCCGCGTCGAGTGCGTCACGCATATCTGGGTCATCGGTGATCGGCCGAACCAGCGTCATACGGCATGCCGCCAATGGCGCCACCCCCCGGGTAATCAGGCTGCCCGCGTAGATCAGCATACGTGTGGAGATTCCCTCGTCGAGGCCATGCCCCTTGAGGTTGCGCGCGCGTTCGGCGATGGACACCAGTTTGCCGGCGATTTCAACACCGACATGGGTTTCGTGGGCAACGATCTCGGTTTCAATATCGTGGGCAGGATAGCTGAAATCCAGTGCACCGAAACGCTGTTTGGTCGACTGCTTCAAGTCTTTCATTAAGCTCTGGTAGCCCGGGTTGTAGGAAATCACCATCTGGAAATCGGGATGGGCCTGTACCAGTTCGCCCTTCTTTTCCAGCGGCAGCACACGCCGCGCGTCGGTGAGCGGGTGGATCACCACCGTCGTGTCCTGGCGGGCTTCCACCACTTCGTCGAGATAGCAGATGGCCCCAAAACGCGCGGCGATGGCCAGTGGGCCGTCCTGCCAGCGGGTGCCGGAAGCGTCGAGCAGGAAACGGCCGACCAGATCGGATGCCGTCATGTCCTCGTTACACGCCACGGTAATCAGTGGCTTGCCCAGTTTCCACGCCATGTATTCAACAAAGCGTGTTTTTCCGCAACCGGTAGGCCCTTTCAGCATCATGGGCATGCGCACCGAATAGGCCGCTTCGTATAGTTCCACTTCGTCGGCCACGGCGCGGTAATAAGGCATATCTTGAACGAGATATGGATCAATTTCGGGTGACATTATTTATTTCACTCCTGAAGCCAAAATAAGGCATTTAATCGGGCCATACCCGCCGCGGGTGCAAGCTCTTGTGACCCTCTGGGCGAGGTACTGCATCAACCCTGACCGGTTTAGACTCTTTCCATGGCGACCAGCGCTTCCATTGGTCCTGATGAGGCCGCATTCAGATCGGTCAACAGGTGATTCAGGTCGCGCAAGTGACCCAATTCCTCTTGCAGCAGACCGGCGAACAAGGCCTGCAACCCTTCCACGCGCACGCGGGCGCAGTAGTGGGCGGCTTCCTCGTACAGGCGGATCACGTCGATCTCCAAGTCGCGATCGATCAGCAGCATCTCCTCCAGGGATCGACCCGGACGAATGGGCGGCAGTTGCGTGCCATTGGAAGGAATACCCAACATCAGCATGTGCTCAATCAACCGCTGCGCATGTCCGAGCTCCTCCTCCGCATCACGGCGGAAACGGCCACTGTATTCCTTCAACTGCCACATCGCGGTCAGACTGGACTGGGTGAGATACTGTTGCACAGCGGCCATCTCGGCACTGAGCGCGCGCATCAGGTAGCCCGTCATTCGCGGATCATTCGCCATGGCCACGCCGATACTAGCTGAGTGACTGGCTGACCACGCCGTCCAACCCGCTGTCACCGGCATCGGGCGCCTTCGGAAGTATGTTTTCCACTTCTGAATGCACGCGGGCGATGATGTGGGCGGCCACCAGGCCATCGCCGACGCGCTCACACGCATCCGCTCCGGCGCGCACCGCCGCATTGACCGCACCGGTTTCACCGCGCACCAGCACGGTGACATAGCCGCCGCCCACGAACTGGCGACCCACCAGACGCACTTCCGCCGCCTTGGTCATCGCGTCCGCCGCCTCGATCGCCGGCACCAGGCCGCGCGTTTCAATCATACCCAATGCTATTCCGCTGACGTTTGCCATTTTTATCACTCCATGTGCTACCGCTTCGGTTGATTCGTTTAAAGCACTTATTCCGCCGGATTGCTGGGCAGAATGTTTTCCACTTCTGAATGCACGCGGGCGATGATGTGGGCGGCCACCAGGCCATCGCCGACGCGCTCACACGCATCCGCTCCGGCGCGCACCGCCGCATTGACCGCACCGGTTTCACCGCGCACCAGCACGGTGACATAGCCGCCACCCACGAACTGGCGACCCACCAGACGCACTTCCGCCGCCTTGGTCATCGCGTCCGCCGCCTCGATCGCCGGCACCAGGCCGCGCGTTTCAATCATACCCAGTGCCACTCCGCTTACGTTTGCCATGTCAACTACTCCTTTTGGGGTTAAAAAACGGTTAATTCCCTGTCTGCCCAGCGCTGGGATCCCAATGATCGATGATCCCGACGATGGTCAGGTCGCTCGGAAAGTCTTTACTGCCCGCCGCTTCCCGGGCAGCGGACGAACCTACGCAAATCACCCAGTCGCCAGCGACACAGCCCACCGCATCCACGGCGATGCTTCTCGCACCGCCCTTTTCCTTGACCACCAGCAGTGGACGGTGTCCCATTTCCTTGATCCGGTTGGTCGAAACCAGGGTTTTTTCCACCTGACAAATCTTCATCGTGCGCTCCGCAATGCTGAGGCGCCGTTCGCTTCGACCGTTTCGATCGGGCTGCCCGAGGGCTTGTAAGGTGGGCGCGTTGCTCCTGGCTGAGGGCTCACATGCCGCCCTGGACGGTTTCTCGTATTCATCGCGATCTCTGGTCCGTGCTTCGTGGATGGGCGTGTAACCGCCGCTGGTATCACATTAACCTCGTGCACCACCGGAATAGGTGATAAAAGAGCCTCTGGCATCATTGCCGCTGCTGCCGGTCACTCGGCTGATGGGCAATTCCGGCCGCTCGCGGTCTTTCATTTGAGAAGCCCCAGGCACCGCAGCGCGCTGTTCTCCGCGCAAGGTCGGGTTGCGGCGCGTGGAGCTGCCCTCGGTGCCGGTAATGCTTTCATTGCGCCTCCAGGCCGCTCCCGTGATGGCAAAACCCCCTTCACGCCCGTCCCCGGTAAGGCGATTGCGCGGCGCTTCCCGCGTTGCGACCACCGGCGCGGCGCTATGGGCCTCATCCCGATAACGGAACTCGGGGGTGCCGGAAACCAGACCCGCCGCGAGATTCACCGGACCGGTGATGCGTCCGACCGCGCCATAGGCCGTGCCGGTTACGCGGCTGAGCGGGCTGTCCTGCGCACTGCGCGCGGGGGTCGTGACGCTAAAATTTCCGCGGATCGCCGCCACCTCCGGGGCAGCGACTGTCGCTTGTGGCGCATCGGCCGGAGCACGGGTGAGGGGATGCATCCGCGTTCCCGCACCCCCCTGCGGTACCCGTTGATCCGCACCACCATAGGGCGTTCCACTTAAAACCAGTCCTTCACCACGGGCGGAACCCGTCACCTTGCTGTCCGGCCCTAAGCGGATGCCCGTCATCATCGCACCGGCGACACCGCTTCTGCTGGCCATCAAGGCCCGTGCGCTGGCCTGGGAATCGGATGCGCAAAATGCCGCGTACTGATCGGGACCGGCGTATTCCGTGCCCGTGACCGGCTGGCAACCGCCGTATTCATCGCCGGTGACCTTGGGGCTGCGTTCCACCGAAGTGCCGGATACCGGCTGCTCGTGCCAGGTGCGCATCACACCGACTTTTTCCGCTCCGGGAACGGGCTTGCGGTTACAGGCTTGATATTGCGCCAGTCCGGCAGATTCTGTGCCCGTCACACTGGCGCAGGCCCCACGTTCCGTACCCGTCACGCGCTCTCCGGGGGCCGTTTCCGTACCGGTCAAAACCTGCTCGCGTAGCGTACTCATCACGCTCACCTTGTGCGGAGCGTTGCCGCCGTCGCGACACAGGCCGCCGAACGACTCCGGCTGGTAATATTGGCTGCCGGTGAGCTTGCGGCAGGATCCGGATTCATCCCCGGTCACCCTGACGCTGCGTCCGACTTCGGTTCCACTCACGCGCTGACCAGCCTCGGTGGCGCTTACGCCGACCTTGGCCGGCGTAAGCGCCGGCCGGGTTGCGCAAAAGGATTCAAATGTGTCGGCGCTGAGATATTCGGTGCCGGTCACGACCTTGCAGGCGCCGTGTTCGTCGCCGGTGACCTTCACGCTACGGCCCATCTCCGCACCACTTACGCTCTGGCCTCGGGCGGTACGGCCTACGCTCACCTTGGCCGGAGCCGGCTCGGGGGTGGCGGCGCATAAGGTGTCGTATTGCTCGGCGCCGATATATTCCGTGCCCGTGATGGCACGGCAACTGCCCGGCTCGGCACCGGTGACCTTGGTGCTCCGCTCCACCTGGGTGCCGGTCACAGATGTGCCACTCAGGGTCGTCCCTTGCTCCACTTTGGCAGGTACTGCAGGCTTCTGCCGGGTCCGACCGCTGGGTCGGCACGCCGGCTGGTCGCCGCGTCCTTGCTGGCAGAGCACGTCACGGCGCCTCTGGGCTGCGCCGCGCCCGCGCAATCCCGTCGCCGCACCGGACGTGGATGCGTTGTTGTTCTGCGATGTACGCGAAACACGGGCCCGAGATGGCTCTGATGGCTCTTCTGCCATTTTCCCCTGACGGGAAAGCGCGCGACGCCGCTCCTGGCAGAGTTTGCGCACCGCAGAGGCGCTCGGCCCGGCCACCGATGCCGGATCTTCGTCTACCAGCGCGCATACCGCTGCGAGCAACGATTCCCGCTCGGCGCTTTCAGTGGCCGCCTTCCCCTGGCAGCCGCAGCGCTCAGAAGAGGCGGCGCCTGGCGCCGCGGCAAGCGTTTCCACCGGCGCGGTGGTCACCGGCAGGTCTGAGGCAAGCACACGAATCCCCGCGCGTGCCGCAGGGTTGGTCTGCGTCGCTTCTATGGCGCCACCTTGCGACAAGGCTGCACGGCGGGCACGGGAAAGCGACCTGCCGGTAGCCCCCGGCGTCGCCATGGCCGCCGTATTGCCCGTTGTCCGCGCGGCGGACTTCGCCCCCAGTGCGGCGGCACCGTTGTGCGACAACGCCCGCCGCCGCTCCAGCGCGGCGGCACGTGTCGAGCGCGGGGACGCCGTATTGTTTGCCATAGAGTCGCTCATGCCTTGATCCTTTCGTATCCATCAAACCCCTGCGCGGGCCATCCGCCGGATAATCCCGCACCCATCTCGCTTAGCGCCCGCGAAACACCACAAAAGCGCTGCCCTGGCTCTGCGAGTAATTGTCATACCCGACTAGGCGCACGTGATGGCCGGGGTGAGCGCGATGGCATGCTTCCAACTCCGTGATCACGGTGTCCACCGACTGTTCGCCGAACATGGGTAACTTCCACATGTACCAGTAGTATGTCGATGCGCGTTCAGGTTCCACATGCTCGATGCCGGGGTTCCAGCCCTGATTGATGAGATAGGCGATCTGACGGCGCATTTTTTCCGGCCCCATCGCCGGCAAATAAGAGAAGGTTTCGTACTTGGGTGTTGAGTTGTAGTCCTGAATGTCAGCCATTTTCTATTCCTTTCTGTGGCGCGCGGAGCGAGCCGTCAAGCTACACGCCGCGCGGGTTTTCGTTTGCGCCTTTGCGATCTCTGTTACCGAATCAGCGATTCACCACGTCCAATTTGTCCACGGTATCGAATTCAAACTTGATCTCTTTCCAGGTTTCCAGGGCAATTTTCAGCTCTGGACTGTCTTTCGCGGCGTTGGTGAGGATCTCCTTGCCCTCGCGCTCCAGATCGCGCCCTTCATTGCGCGCTTCCACACAGGCTTCCAGTGCCACGCGGTTGGCAGCGGCTCCGGCAGCGTTGCCCCACGGATGCCCCAGCGTACCGCCACCGAACTGGAATATCGCATCGTCGCCGAAGATGGCTAAGAGCGCTGGCATGTGCCAGACGTGGATGCCGCCGGAAGCCACAGCGAAGACTCCCGGCATGGAGCCCCAGTCCTGGTCGAAGAAGATGCCGCGACCGCGGTCCTCGGGGACGAATGACTCGCGCAGCAGGTCGACCCAGCCCTGAGTGGCGGCACGGTCACCTTCCAGCTTGCCAACCACCGTGCCGGTGTGCAGGTGATCACCGCCTGACAGACGGAGCGCCTTGGCCAGCACGCGGAAGTGAATGCCGTGATGGGGATTGCGGTCCACCACCGCGTGCATGGCACGATGAATGTGCAACAGGACGCCGTTCTTCCGGCACCAACGCGCCAGACCGGTATTGGCACAGAAGCCCCCGGTGAGGAAGTCGTGCATGATGATGGGCATATTGAGTTCCTTGGCGAACTCTGCCCGTTCATACATTTCCTCGGGCGATGGCGCGGTAACGTTTAAATAGTGTCCTTTGCGCTCGCCCGTTTCGGCTTCGGCCGTGTGGATCGCATCGGCCACGAACAGAAACCGATCGCGCCAGCGCATGAAAGGCTGCGAGTTGACGTTCTCATCGTCCTTGGTGAAATCCAGGCCACCGCGCAGACACTCGTAGACTGCACGACCATAGTTCTTGGCGGATAGACCGAGTTTGGGCTTGATGGTGCAGCCGAGCATCGGCCGGCCATATTTGTTCATTTTGTCGCGCTCGACCTGGATACCGTGGGGCGGTCCATTGCAAGTCTTGACATAGGCGAGCGGGAATCGCACATCCTCCAGGCGCAGCGCACGCACGGCCTTGAAGCCGAACACGTTACCGACCAGGGAGGTGAAGACGTTAACCACGGACCCCTCTTCAAACAAATCTATGGGATAGGCAACGAACGCATAAAAGCAGGTGTCGTCGCCCGGCACATCTTCAATGCGATAGGCGCGGCCTTTGTAGTAATCCATGTCGGTCAACAAATCGGTCCACACCGTGGTCCATGTGCCGGTGGAAGACTCGGCGGCTACCGCGGCGGCGGCTTCTTCACGATCCACCCCCGGTTGCGGCGTAATCTTGAAACAGGCTAGGATATCGGAATCCAGAGGCACGTACTCGGGGGCCCAATAGGTCTGCCGGTAGTCCTTTACACCGGCCTCATACGTTTTTACGGCCATGTTTGCTCTCCTTGTGTCATGGTAGACAACGACGATTGAAGCCACTGATTGGGTTCCAATGCTTGATTGGCATTGTGGATGATCTTCTAATTTATAAAAGTAAAATATATTTACTATTATAATTTACCATGGTTTACTATTGACATGTCTATCCGCCACGCTACATTGCCGCGCAGGCGGAACCCCTGAACTTTGAATCGCCGGATGCGTTCCTGGGCCGACTGACCGCGTTACGATGGTCGCTGGTGCGCTAGATCATGAGTGTGGGGGAAATGTCCATCAGGGAGCTGGCCCGGCGGGTAGGCCGGGATGTGCGTCGCGTTCACTATGTGAGCGAGGGGTTGCTGCACTGAGAAAGCGCGGTGTTCCTCAAGAAGTACTGGATGAGGCGGTGAAGGATGAGACCATATCCGCGTGATTGCAGGTTCATCCCCCGGTGGCGCATTTCCGCCGTCTGTTGAGCATATTACACGACGTTCCCAATGCCATTGCTGGCACGAACGCCCATCATCGTTGCCGCTTTCAGCATCCCTTTGTCCAGCGATAACACCAGATCGGCCCCATGATTTCTGGCAATAGCCAAATGCAACGCATCGGCTGTGCGCAGACCCGTCGCATAGTGCCGAATGTAATTCCCTGCCAGCACAAAATCGTCGTGCCCAGGACGCAGCACACGGAAGGCATCACGAATCAAATCATCGCACATGTTTTCGGCGGCTAGTGCCTCCTCCTCATGCAAACCACTCATGCGGACCTCGCGGGCGAGCAGACTGGAAAACTCAAGCCGCGTGAGGCTGCTCAACACAAATTCACCAGAAGGCAATGCTTGCAGGTACGCGGTAACCTGGAAGCTCGTCGGCTCCTCCAGAATGAGTGGTGCCAGAAAACTCGTGTCTAAATACCACACCTCAGATCGACTCATCCCGCATCTCTTGCAAGAGGTCAATACTCCGTTTGCGCCAATGTGGCATCCTGGCCCGAAATGCAACAAGGCGGTCAACTGGGAGTGCTCCGGTGACTTTACTGGCGCTCTCCACGCGAGCTACAGGCCGCCCATGGCGCGTGATAACCACAGTTTCACCGCTTTCCACCTGATGGAGTATTTCGCTGAGATGAGCCTTGGTTTTGGCCAAGGTATAAGTTGCCATAGTTGTGTACTCTATATGACCATAATATTAGTCATACTAGGGATCGGAAGCGCAAACGTCAACGATTGAGCAAAACGGCAAAACGTAATAAAATAGCCGCCCTGCCCAGGTGGCGAAATCGGTAGACGCAAGGGACTTAAAATCCCTCGGCTTATGCCGTGCCGGTTCGAGTCCGGCCCTGGGCACCACATTGAAACACGAAGTCACGCCGCACAAGAAAAGCGGGCACCCCGAAGCACTCAACCGAGCCATAGCTGAGTGCGGTCAATCGCCTGCGAGTTCATGTCTGCATGTGAAGGTGGACAACGCCGCAACATAAAAAAGACCCGCCGTTTCTTCAATAGCGGATCAATCGGGGGGATAAAACAAGCCTTACCACGTTACATGCTTTAACAATATAAACAGATAGTTATTATGAGGTTATCCGTCGCCAGATGGACTATTTTCTGTCTTCTTTAAAACACGGAGCCGATCTTCATTGGCCACCTCTTTTAATACCCACCAGAAGTACATGCTTAAAAACACCACCGGAAACACGATGTATCCCGTCAACCAGAAGAACGTCGGATTATCCGCTCCAGCTGGAATAACAAACGACAAATGCGACATATCCATTATCTTGCCCTCGGTATAATTTGATAATCTATAAGCAAATTACGCGATATAGAAGACGATAAAAAAGGCTACCCAGAGGATAACTATCCCCCTCCAGTAGGTGAGAACATTATACGATACCCAACGCTCTGCCTTGGCTCGATCGGGCGTACGGGATATTTTCATCATGCTTGCCAGTAACGCCAGGATCCCCGCCACGAAGTGCACCAGAAACCATAAGCTGGTAATATCGTAAATCCCGCCATAACCACTACCGATGCTTAACGTGGTCCAGTTGTAGACTATTCCACCAATCATTACCAAAGAGATGACAATCAGGGTGGCCAAATTACCAATAATACCGCCATCATCGCCCTGATCCAGCTTCTTGCGCGCAACCACCACCGGCACCAGGCTGGCGAGCATCAGGACGCTGAGACCAACACCCGCCCCCATACTCAGGGTACTAGGCACCGCG
Source organism: Acidithiobacillus ferriphilus (assembly GCF_028215975.1). Taxonomy (NCBI): domain Bacteria; kingdom Pseudomonadati; phylum Pseudomonadota; class Acidithiobacillia; order Acidithiobacillales; family Acidithiobacillaceae; genus Acidithiobacillus; species Acidithiobacillus ferriphilus. The sequence continues at coordinate 1,230,659 of NZ_CP116458.1, read as the reverse complement.
GTGCCCCCCCAAAGGAAGCGCGCGAGGTCCCACATCGCAAAAATGATCCCGGCAAAAAGCATCAAGAAAAAGAATGCCCCCCTCTTCGCGCGCTCCGAAGCCGGATCCATTAAGCTAGCATAACTATTATCTGCCATAATCTATTTCCTCCTCATTTATTTGCTTGGCGTGGACACCCAGACAAAGGGCTCTTTCGCTCCCGGCGCGTAGTTGTCATTTGGACCAACAACCTCCGGCTCAATCGTCGCAGGGTATGGCACATACGGCGTAGGCGACTTCACCTGCCATTCCAAGCCCTTACTACCCCATGGGTTTGCATCGGCCTTCGGTCCATAGCGCCAACTATAAACCAGGTTGGCCAGCGGAATGAGAAAACCGGCGCCCAGGAAGAAAGACGAGATAGACATAAACAGGTTAATGTTATGCAGGTAGGGCAGATATATGGCAATGCGCCTGTTCATCCCATCGAGGCCCGCTATGAACATGGGGAAGAACGTACAATTGAAGAACACGAAGAACCACCAGGCGTGAAATTTCCCCCAAAACTCGTTGATCTTCCGACCAGTAACCTTGGGGAACCACCAATACAATGCACCAATCCAGGTAAAGATCACGCCACCAAGCATGGTGTAATGAAAATGTGCGACCACCCAATAGGTGTTATGAAGCTGTAAATCCGCTGGGACATCGGCATTGAATATCCCCGTCAAACCACCGACCAGGAAGTTCATCATGGCCATAAGCACCATCAGTACAGCGGCATTAATCCTTAAGCGGCCCCCCCATATTGTTCCAATGGCGGACAGATAAATAAATCCCGTAGGAACGGACACGGTTTCAGTGAGTGTCATGAATATGGGCATACGCGCATCACTCACCGCAGTGAAATAGTGATGAACGCCCAGCATCGCGCCCAACATGGAAACGCCAACAAGTCCGGCGATAGCCCAACCCCTGGCAAATAACGGACGCTTGGCCGCGGCGGGAAGAATCTCCAGCCATATGGCAAAAGCGGGCAATATAAAGACATAAACTTCCGGATGGAACAAAAACCAGAACTGATCCATGTAGGCTAAGGGATGACCGGTAGGTCCGGTGTAAAAATGACTGCCGGCTATCATATCGGACAAGTCCATCAGCGCACCCGTATAGGTGGCGGGCGACTCGACGATAAGAATCGTGGCGGCAGCAAACAAGCCCCAAATAAAAATCGGGACGCGGCCCAGACTCATCCCTTTGGCGCGCATATACACCATGGTGCCAGCGATATTAATGGCGCCGAACAGCGACGCGATAAGAATAGTAGCGGCGCCCAGGGCATAGAACACAATACCGTTACCGCTATTCTGCGCTAAAGGCGGATAGCCCCACCATCCGGTCTGAAATCCACCGATCAAAGGGCTCAAAAATACCGCCAACCCTGCTGGCGGCAAGAGCCACCAGCTAAGCCCCAACAGTTTGGGATAGACGACATTGCGCGCCCCCACCATCAGGGGAAGCAAGTAGTACCCTGCGCCGCCGACAATAGCCGATGCCACCACACCTAGCAGCATAATCACCCCATGGATACCGAAGGTTTCATTGTACATAACCTCCGACATCCACCAGCTCGTCGAGTCCGGTGTCAGCAGCTCGATCCGGATGGCCATGGCAAATAGGCCTGCGAAAAGGAAGGCGGCGATATTGAAAATCACATACCGCACGGCTGTAGACTTCGAATCCGGACCAAAACGAAAATAACGTTCAACGCCGGTGAATGATGGGGCTTCTTCCCCACCAAATGCTCGCCGTATCCATCCCTCCCATACGCCGCTACCCAATAACCAGCCGATCATGCCAGCCACGTAACCCACTGTCGCAGGTAGAGCACCGACCAAAACATCGCCAGTCACAGCAGCCGTAATCCATGCCGCGGCAAAATATCCGGTTAGACCCCAAAATGTCGCGCGCAATAGTGGATACAGCATAGTAATCGTGAACGCGCTCTTGTCACCATTCATATCATCCAGCGGTTGCACTTGCATTTCATTAGTTGCCATTATTTACTCCTCATTCCAATTCAGCATATTAGATGGCAAGTCTTCATTAGAAGCTATTGTTCGCTATCCATTTTTTGAAGTCTGCTGCTGTTACCACCTTAACCGGTGCCCGCATCAAAGGATGTCCGTTACCACAAATCAAGGAACACTGTACACGTATCATCGGGTTCGTAGCGGTTGTTCCCAACGCGGTAGGGGTGATAAACAGATGCCGCACTTCATTGGGAATCACGTCTTTTTTCTCGCCCCAGGCGGGTACCCAGAAATCGTGCATGACGTCTTTGGTCCGCAGGACGAAGTCTATGGTGCGACCCTCGGGAACCACCAGTTTTGAAACATCCGTCACGCCCTGCTTGGGGTAAGAAAACGTCCACTTCCATTGTTGTGCGGTAACATCGATAACCAACGGCTTCTTCGCATCCAGTTGTATGCCCCAGAGTTGCTCTAAGCCCACCATGCCTGGATAAATCGTGTTGGCCAGGTTAATGCCTATAGCCAAGGCCAGCCACGTCACCACGAAAGGGGCCCAAGTCCGTTTCTGATAGGCTGGGGCCTCTGTATCTGACATGGACGAGGCGCGAAAGCGCACCGCACTGTATACAAGGGCGCCGCCTACCAGCACATAGATGCCTACCGCCTGCCACAAAAGATATGTAGTCGCATCCGCCGTGATGTGTGCCTGGATACTACCCAAAATCGGCCAGTTACCAATGCCCCAGGTCATAAGCGTTTCGCCAATCGCCAAGCCAATAATCCATACCACCAATAGGCCACGGAAAGCTTTCCATAAGTTTTCTTTTGCTGCGTTCATATGCCCTCCCTATATTAGCTTCCATGAGCCGGTAGTATGTCAATATTACCGTGCATCCCATTCATGAAGTGCTGCCCCGTTTGCAGGAAACAACCGTATTCCCATTTGCCGGGTTTATTGGGCACCACAAAGCTGAAAGTGTACTTCTGACCGCCGTTGAGACTAACGGAAAACGCTGGTATCGGCGCCGTCTGCCCCCCGCTCGTAATGGGCACGCCGTCAAAGAAGTTGTCTTTCCATCCGACGGCCATGGCCTGTGATTTTGGAAAACCATTATTCCGGGAAACCAACGTTCTACCTATTGAAAACTGATGCGCAATCGCTGGTGCCGACTGTGACCGATTATCAATAGTTAACGCTACCTTTTCTCCGACACGCCATATCATATGGCCCGGTTTGTAATAATAATTGAACTCATCAATTGAGTAGTGATGCACCCCATTAATGACTTGTCCAAATGGACTAGGCAGTGCCACCGTTTTTTCCCACTCCAGGGCGCCTATAATTACTGCTGCGCATGCCACAGCAGATACAAACACCGTAGCCGTACCTCTTCCTGCCGCCATACGTCTCTTCCTCCGCTCAAAAATACACAACCCTTAAAGACGTAAAGCGACTTAGGCTTCACGTCGACCTTCTTGCTCGCCGCCCTCATTTCACCCTGCCATAGGTATCCACCTGACACCAGTGCAGACATAATAACACCTTAATATATTATTTAATACAACTTGCCGCAGTTTGCAACGTTTTTTTCAAGCACCGTAATACATGCCTCCCATGCATCTCTGTGTTTCACGCCAAGCGCTTAGATGATAAATAAAAAATACAATAAAAACAGTATCATATATCACCGTCTTGCAATCTCTCCAAGTGAACGTGAATAATAAGAACAACACCATATAAGAAAGTAATTATCGCCCTGAAGCTGTTGAGTTGCTCATATATTCACGTCCACCGGCAGATTCTTCATCGGCGCGGGTGCGCTGCGCGAGCGTGGTCAACTAGTCAGGTGGTTCAGGTGGACATATACTACGCGCCGGTCTAGGGTTATATGTATGCGGCTTAGCAAATCAGGCTGAGATGCGTTTGCTTGGACCCGGAGAACTTATGCAATCAGCTAACCAACGCTCATACCTCCAGGACAACTCGGATGCGCCGCTGTCCGGGGGCAAGACGAATAATTCGTCCACGAAGCCGTTCGTCATTATCGTGGACGACCAGTCAACCGGTCGCAAGATCCTGGAGAAACTGGTGCTCGGCATTACACCGGAACCACTGGTGGAAAGCTTCACCGATCCCCGCAAGGCCCTGGAGCGGATACACGACCAAACGCCGGATCTCATCCTTGCAGACTACAAAATGCCGGTCATGGATGGGTTGGAGTTCACGAAGCGCGTCCGCGCCATTCCTGCCTGCGGCGATGTGCCGCTGGTGATCGTCACCGTAGTCCAGGATATCCAAATCCGCTACAAAGCCCTGGCGATCGGAGCCACGGATTTTCTCACTCGACCAGTGGACCAACACGAGTGCCAAGTGCGTTGTCGCAATTTGCTCGCCCTGCGCAAGCAGCAGCAGATCGTCAAAGACCGGGCGAGCCTGCTGGAGGATCAGGTGGCGCTGGCGACCGGGCAGGTCCGCAGAAGGGAGCGGGAAACGCTCCTTATTTTAGCTCGGGCCGGTGAATACCGCGATCATGATACCGGCAACCACGTCATGCGCATGGCCAAGTATGCCCGCGTGATGGCCGAGAAGCTGGGCTTCACCGAAATGGAGTGTGAAGAAATTGAGTTGGCCGCGCCGCTGCATGACATTGGTAAAATAGGGATACCCGACGCCATCCTCCTGAAACCCGGCAAGCTCACGGCGGATGAGTTCCAGATAATGCAAGCGCACCCGATCATCGGCTACGAAATATTGAGCGGCAGCCAATCCCGTTTTATCCAGATCGGAGCGGTGATTGCTTTGGGTCATCATGAAAAATTTGACGGTAGCGGCTATCCCAAGCGGCTGCGGGGGGCGGAAATCCCGCTGGCGGCGCGCATTGTCGCGGTGGCGGACGTGTTTGACGCCCTGACTTCGGAGCGCCCTTACAAGGCGGCTTGGCCCTTCGATGAGGCCGTTGCTTATATAAGAGATCAGGCAGGTCGTCACTTTGACCCCCTCTGCGTGCAGGCATTTCTCGACCAGATCGACGAAATCCGTGCGATCGGGAGGCGGTTATGCGATCCCCCAACACAAGGAAATACCATCGGCTCATCGCCTGCTGATGCGGATATGTAAAGCTGGCGCAACCCAGCCCGGCCGCCACTGTGGATCCATCGATGTCCGATACTCAGATGCCCGAAACAAATGATCCAGCCGTCCGTCAGGTGGGCCTCTTCCGGGCCATCTCTGGCCGACTATCCCGGCGGACCGATAGTGAGCATGAGCAGGCGATTGTGCGAATGGTGATCGGCCTGCTGGTTTATATCTATATATTCTCCTCCGCCTATATCAGTCTGCTTAAAGACCCCAGGCATCTTTTCACTCTGCAGATTTCAGCTACTATTTTTATAGTTTTTTCAGTAAGTTTGTTTACTTCCATCATCGTCTGGCCGGGCGAATATCCCTGGCGGCGCATCTTGGGCATGAGCGGAGACCTCGGCGGTATATCTTTCCTGATTTCTCAGAGCGCTTACCAGTCGGGATTTCCGCTGCTCGGAATCTATCTTTGGGTCACCATGGGGAACGGTTTCCGATACGGCCTCAATTATTTGTTTCTTGCCACCATTATGAGTGTTACCGGCTTCACTGCCGTGCTGTTCACCAGCAATTTCTGGTCCTCTCATTTCACATTCTGGGTGGGCGGGTTAATCATGTTGGCTGCCCTCCCCACGTATATGGCCGCCCTGCTGGCCAAACTAAATGCCGCCATCGACCGCGCAAACGAGGCCAACAGGGCCAAATCTCAGTTTCTCGCCAAGATGAGCCACGAGCTACGCACCCCATTGAATGGGGTCATCGGGATGAGCGATCTCCTCTTGGAGACCGGCCTGAACGAGGAACAAATGGGGCTCGCCCGCATCATTCAGGCATCGGCGCATACCCTACTGGAATTAATCGAGAACATCCTGGATATTTCCAAAATCGAGGCGGGGCGTCTCATCATCGAGCAAACCGATTTTGATTTGCATGCCCTGGTGAATCAAACACTCAAGACACTAACGACCGCAACCAGTAAAAAGGGGTTGAATCTGGTCAACCACATCGTGCCAGAGACGCCTTTCCTGCTGCGCGGCGATCCCCGCCACCTGCGTCAGGTGCTGATCAATCTCACTGGCAACGCCGTCAAGTTTACAGATGAAGGTCGTGTGGAGTTAAGTGTCCGCCCCCTTTCCGTCACGCCTGACAAGGCCTGGCTCCGCTTTGATATCAGCGATACCGGCCCCGGCATTCCAGAGGCGGCGCAGGCGGGCATCTTCGAGCCTTTCGTCCAAGCGGATGCATCCATCCAGCGTCGTTATGGCGGCACTGGTCTGGGCACGGCCATCGCTAAGGAACTGGTCGAGAAGATGGGTGGCCGCATCGGCTTCCATAGCCTTGTCGGTTCGGGTTCCACCTTCTGGTTCGAGTTGCCTTTCCTGGTCCGCGATACAGCCCGGATTCAGGATGCCAACGACACCTGTTCCCTGCCCGATACCCGTGTGCTGATCGTCGCTGGTGGCGCGCTAGCCGAAAAGCTCCAGGACGCCCTGACGACGTGGAATATGAAGAGCGACCTTGCGGGCAGCTCCGCACGGGCCTTCTCGCGGATTGTTGAAGCCAACGAGCACGGCATACCCTACCGGGTGGCCCTGGTGGAGCGCCGCCAACTGGAGTTGGCGGCGGATCAATTCGCAGTCGCGGTGCGGGCGGAGGCGGAGTCTCCCCTGCAACAGATATCCCTGGTGCTGATCGAGGAAGAAGAATCAGGGCAAGAGGACGAACGCTTCCTGCGCGCCGGCTATTCATCGGTTCTGCATACTCCCATCGACAGAACGCTGCTCTTTAATGCGCTGCATGCCGCCAAAGCCGAGCATGATATGCCCGAAAACGTGGTCCCGCTGCTGGAGTACTACCAGCAGCGTAGCAGCGCCCGATCCCTGCACCTCCTCGTTGCAGAAGACAGCCTGGTGAACCAGAAAGTAATCCAGGGGATACTTAAACACGCCGGGCACAGTGTACGTCTGGCGACCGATGGCGAGGAGGTCCTGGACATCCTGGCACGGGAAGGCCCTTCTTTTGACATGCTCATTCTGGACATGAACATGCCGGGAATCAGCGGGCTGGACGTCTTGAAGACGGTCCGCTTCATGGAAACCGCGACACCCGCCCCAGTCATCATGCTGACGGCCGACGCGACCCGCGAATCCATGGAGTCCTGTCGGCTGGCCGGCGCAAGCGCCTATCTCACCAAACCGATCAACGCCAGGCATTTGCTCGATACTATCGCGCAACTTGCGGAAAAACGCCAGGAAACGAGCCAAAACAATGTGCTGCATTCCCTGGATACACAGGGAACCGCCCAGGGTATGGTAGACGAGCAAGCCTTATATGCCATCGGTCAATTGGGAGGGAACGATTTCGTAGATGACGTAACGAGGGGTTTTATCCAGGACGGTCATCATCTCGTGGCCGAAATCCAGGAATCGGCGACGCAACGAGACTATCCGCGTTTTCAGGATGTGGTACACGCCCTCAAGGGCAGCGCCGGGCAACTCGGATGCACGCTCCTGGTGCTGGCTTGCAGCGAGGCCGAGAGGTTGAAGCCTTATGATCTTGGCGCACCAAAGGCGGAAGCCCTGGCAGAGAAGATCAGCAATTCATTTGATAGCACCTGCACCGCTCTGACCACTTACCTCGATAGCCAGCGCGATGCAGTAACCTAATGAAACCTACCTAGGATTCCAAACCCCGCTATGCCGCGCCCTGATGCCTTGCCGACTGCCTAGCAACAAGCCTCTCCATCATCCGCAGATCTCTCGCTTCAAGGCGCAATGCGGCATCGACCCAAATTTCCCCGACTTTTATCAACTCCTCGTAAGTGACCGGACTACACAGGTCCTTTACTTTGCGCAAGGCCCGATACCCGTTTTTGGCCCGGTCTTCTTTCTGAATATAGTCATACACTGCGCGTTCCCCATGCTTATCCTCAGCGAGGATATCGACCACCCCCATATCATACAGCTCATCGGCGGTATAAATTTTTCCGCTCAGAATCATGCGCTCGGCATTGGCAATGCCGACCTTGCGGGACAGAAGACTATATGCCCCCATACCGGGGAATAGATTGAAAAGGATCTCAGGCAGGCCCATTTTGGCGCTGCGTTCCGCTATCAGTACATTGCTAGATAGCGCACCCTCGAACCCGCCTCCCAACGCGTCCCCCTGGACCAGGGAGATGGTGGTTATATCCTGATCGAGATGGGAAATATTGGCATGCAAAACCTTTATGCAGGAAGTGGTATAGCGCAGGAGCCCATTTCGGTCTTTTGATTGAATGAGCGTTCTGAATAAATTCAAGTCTCCCCCCAAATTAAAAACGCCGGGAACATCGGAGGCCCATGCAATATAACTTATTTTACGACCTTCCGATAACGTGTTTTGGGAAACTACTGTTTCGTGGAAATAGTGGATCTCGTCCAACAACACCGGGCTAAAGCAGGGGCGCGGCGAAGCATGCATGAAGCACCACATCAATTGATACTTTTCATCATAAAAAGTGCCCAGCTGGCTGTAAGAGGACCGATATGATCCGGGCAACGGCGCAGAGGGTTGAAGCATGCTGTTCATGAGGTTCTCCTAGGAAACTTTGGGTGGCGTTGAGATGAAGCAAAGAGGCGCGATGACCTCCCCCATCCAATTTCGCTAAAACGGGGGCAGCGATCAAGAGCATTGACCTCCACACAAATCCGCAACCTCGGCACCCACTGGGAAAAATGTAACGCTCTGGCCGACCTCGGAAACGAGGGTGTAAGAATTTTTGTGTAAATGGTCATTTGGCAGGAAACTGCCGTCAGGGGGCATGCGGACGACTCAACTCATGTCCGCAATCCATGCTTCCAGATCCGAAAAAACGGTCACCTGTTGCCAGGCGAAGGCCCACAAAACGGCGGGGCTCCCCGGTATTTGTCGTTGGTTGACAAACGTTGCCGCCAAATCCAAGGAATCATCACGTTCCGGTCGCGGGAGCATCACCCAAAACAACTGCCCTGAGGACGGCAACCCCGCACCCTGCGCAGGCTTTTTTGTTGTGCCTGGGACATCCGTGATGAAGGCTGCGCCACCCATGCTGATATCCGTCAACCGGACAAAAATCGATGGAAGACTTTCATGCACATCACGCAAACCCACCCTGATGGGCGTATTGACGGTATAGCGATGATAAGTTCGTTGTTGCGACCAATATATCGGCCCTGGATTCACAGTGATTGACTGGTTGCCAACATTAATCACTTTACCCAAAAAACCGGCGTGGAAAACGTCATCACGCCCGATCACCAGAATGTCTCGGCCAACCAGATTTTTTCGATCCAGAGAAAAATCCTTTTGTATGACGCCAGTTGCGGGACGTGACCATTGTGGGATGGTCAGATGCACTGTTCCACCAGGGTCCAGTACCGTTATCAGTACTCCGAAGTCACGATCGGGCTGGTATTCCAGGACAACTGTCAACAATCGAGATTCTGAGAGCCACTTTGCCAAAATGCGGGAAGGTTCGCGGACTATCTCCCAACGGCTGAAGAGTCGTTGGGCTTGAATGGCGAGTGGTGGGGTGCCGATCGTCAAGGTACCTGAGACGCGCAGGTCTACGCTCTCCGTTGGGTGCATGGTTGGTACTGCACCATTGGCAGGTGTCCATTCCAATATCTGCACTTTATCCCAATCTACCATCGGTATTCCGTCAATCCTATCTGCGTGTTACTAGGTACTCTAAGCGCATTTTGGCTCATGGATGCCTATTCCGGTTTTGCCCAGTCATGTCCAGCAGTTCCGCCAACAGCAAACGACTCTCTTGATCCAGCAGACACCCCTGATGGATGGCCCCCTCGGTATCCCCGGCATCCAGAAGAGATTTGGCGGCACGGGCAAATTGGTGCATTCGCTCATGGCGGGTGAGTAGGTCAGCGAAATCCGGTACCTGACCAAAGATACGTGCGCCCTCCCCCCGTAGCCATCGCCCCAGATGGCAATAATCCTCTGCATCCTCTTCCAGAGTATAGGCCGGGAACGGGTTTTCGTGACGCAGGGCGCGGAGAAACATCTGGACGCGCAGGGTATGGCCCTCCAGAATCGGCGGCAGAATATCCATGAATGTCGAGACATCCCCCACCCGAAGGATGGGGCGGAAACGGGTGCTCCAGGCATGAATGGCCTCGGGAGGGAGCGGCCTGGAAAAATAGTACCCCTGCAGATGGCTGCACCCCATTTTGGTGAGCAGTGCCGCGTGCTCTGCCGTCTCCACTCCTTCAGCGATCACATCCAGACCCAGCATGCGGCTGGCGGTAATCACCGCCGCGACGATGGCAAGGTCCTTGGGATCATTGATCATGTCGCGCACAAAACTCCGATCGATCTTGATGGATTGGGCCTGGAGTTGCTGGAGGTAGGTTAGAGACGCATTGCCGGTACCAAAATCATCGAGGGCGACGCGCACCCCCATGCGATGACAGGCAGCCAGGAGGACTTGCGCGCCTGCCATATCGATCAGCGGCGCCGACTCGGTGACCTCAATTTCTAGTTGATTTTGGGGTACGTCCGGGTGATTGGCCAAGATTTCCCGTAGATCGTCCAGGAAGCGGGCATCAAGCAGGTGGCGGGCGCTGATATTCACCGATATGCGCAACGCCAGCCCTTCCCGACGCCAAGCTTCTTCTTGACGCAGGGCCATTTCCAGGACGAATCGGCCGATAGAACGCGCGAGGCTGGGGTGGTCCAGGGCGGAGAAAAAGGCGGCTGGGGGGAGCAGTCCTTTCTCCGGGTGTTGCAGGCGAATAAGGGCTTCCACGCTCAGGACCTCCCCGACGCTGGATACGATAGGTTGGTAGTGCAGAATCAGACGCTTGTCGTTCAATGCTTGCTGCAACATGACGCGCATCTCCGTCTCTGCTTGTACGGCCTCATCCAGGGCCAAAGTATGCAGATGAAATTGGTCCCGGCCCGCATCCTTGGCGGCATAGAGCGCCATATCGGCGTGCTGTATCAGCATACTGGCGTTACTGTCGTCCAGAGGATAGAGGGTGATTCCTAGACTACCGGATATGCTGACCGCTTCGCCATGGATATCCAGCGCTTCCCGGATGCTAGCGAGTAGGCGTCTACAAATAACTCCGAGACTGTCCACGCTATCCAGGCCGGGCAGCAGCAGCCCGAATTCATCGCCGCCCATCCGCGCGAGGGTGTCCCCGGCGCGCAAATGTCCTTGTAGCCTTTGCACCACGGCCAGCAGCAACTGGTCTCCGGCCGCGTGCCCGAGCCGATCGTTCACCTGCTTGAACCCATCGAGATCGAGCAGCGCCACGCCAAGGAGTCGCTCATTCCTCAGCGCCTGGGTTTGGGCGATTTCCAGACGATCCAGGAAGAGGGTGCGGTTTGGTAAACCGGTCAGCGGATCGCGCAGGGATTGGTTGCGCAGTTGGAGCACCATCTCGCCGAGATGGGCGAACGCATGAAAATAATCTGATCCAACTCGACGAAAGTATCCTTTTTCGCGCGCCCCGATCAGGATCGCACCACGCAGATCCTCCTCACCGAAGGGAAATATACCGACTTCCTTAACCCGGTTGTGGAGGTCCTTGATCCACTCTGGGGCATGCGGATCTTCTACGGACCGGATGACCGTCTGTCCGCATTCCAGTGCCTCCCAGCAAGGATCTCCAGTATTCTTTGGTAGTTGCAGAGTCGGCAGTGGGAGACCGGCAATGCACTCCAGGGTTAATACATCTCCCATGGCACCACTCACCACATAACCAGCCAGGCGTACGCTGGCGCTCTTGCGCGGCAGGGCTTCGCAGATCTGCTGGAGCAACAACGCCTCCGGGCGTTGGGACTCCGCCCCTTGGGGAACGGCAAGCACCCCCAATAAAACATCGAAGAGGGCCAACCGATCGGCATCGGTCTCGCGGGATGCGCGGGCATAGCCGTCGAGTTGGACCATGAGGTCGCCAATCAGCAGACGGAACAAGGCGTCCCGCAGCGCATTCCGGTCGGCCTCCGGAACCTGGTCCTGGAGCACCTTCTGCCACAATGGCGCCAGTAGAGGATATAGGCGCCGGCGAGCCAGGAGGGCTTGATGCCCAGACGGTGGTGCAGAGCCCCGATTTTGCGCATGGATTCCCGCCAGGATTTGTTCAGGTGACTGGCCAAAAGTCCGCTGATGTGTTCCGCCTGTTTCTGCATCAGGGCGTCCAGACGCGCGCGGGAGAAATCCCGGAAGACGGCGGCGGTGACCGGGTGTGAGAGCAGATACTCGTAGAAATCGTGTGCGAGTGCCCCGGTTTCCGCCTCAAGGAGAACCCGGTAGCGTTTGATGAATTGAAAGTCCGAATCATGCAGACCGAGAAAATTAGGGAGCGTGCTGGTGGTGTCCATAGTTTTAAGTGATCCCTGTAAAAAATCGCGATCTTCCGCCCATCTAGGACAATCCAGCAGCAAAGAAAAAGCACTACGATTATACCCAAGCAATTTCAGGCAAGCGTGCAGCATTAATGCCGCGCTTGCCTGAAATAGTAGATCAATTCAATGGGCTAAGCCACATCGGCTTGACACCTTGTTAGCAAGCCCATAAAATTTTCTCTTTAGCTACAGCGCCGCAATCCCCCACCCGATGTTAAGGAGTCAACAAATGAGCGAACAGACACTGCCCTGGGACGAGGACGCACTGCAACGTCTGGAGAAGATGCCCTCTTTCGTGCGCAACATGGCCAAGGCCAAAATCGAGAAGGCCGCCAAGGAAGCGGGCGAATCGAAAGTCACCGCCGCGTTTCTCGATGCCAACAAAGGGAAAATGATGGGTTAACCTTATTCCCAGTTCAGCAAAAGCAACAAAATAAATCTAAAATAATCCAATTGCCAGCCTATGGTTCTGATAGCCCACTGCTTTGAGGTCGCTCATAAACATGGCGTCCTTGCCGGTCATCGGCTATCATGCGCACCGGCACCTTAAATAGCCGATTTTCTCGGCCCGGTGTATCACAACTTTACAAACGCTGGATTCTGTCAATTCATATCCGCCGCCGACATGGGGCAAGCGGCACCATCCTTGCCTTATGGCTGCCCGCAAAAGCAGTACCATATTCTAAATCGCGATCAGGCGGACCGTGCCGCCATATTCACAAACGATGCACGCCAGGTAAACATGCTATTGGAAGAAAAACCTTCACCATTGATCATCTTCACCGTCGGCACGTCCGCCAGTGGCAAAAGCACCTGGGCGCGCGCCATGCAAAGCCAATACTCCAGCCTAAATATTCACGTCATCGAACGGGACGCCATCCGGGCGGCCTTGTATTATGAGGCATCTGGACAGCCGTTTTCCTGGAAGACCTGGGACAAAGCGCAGGAAGATCGTGTGCAATCGCTCTGGGAAGAAGCCATTCGCCAGGCGATGATGGAAGCAGACGTATTGATTATCGCAGACACGCATCTTGATCCAGAGCGACTGGCTCCCTATGCGGAATGGATACGGTCTCTGCAGACGACAGGCAACGATCCGGAAATGATCATCCAATATTTTTCATCCATACCGCTGATAGATCTCATTCGTCGAGACCAGGGACGGATCAATTCGGTCGGCGGTGCGGTGCTGCGTGAGCAGCTTCAGCGGTTACAGCCGGAGGAGCATTATTGGCGGGCGGTTGAATCGAAACGCACAAACCAGTAAATTTACAACGGTTTTCAGACACAGGAGCATGTTCATCATGGCTAAAAGCAAAATTGGGGCGCAAGACGATTTCCCCAGAGGCCAGGTCAAGGCCTGCAAGGTTGCGGGTATGGATCTTGCCGTCTATGCATTGAACGACGGTTATTATGCCACACAGGCCAGATGCACTCACCTGAAGGCGTCATTAACGGACGGCAAAGTCATTGATGACCAACTCATCCAATGCCATCGGCACCACGCGCGTTTTGATATCCGCACCGGCGAGGTCGTGGACTGGGCCAGCTTCCCCCCAGGTATTCAGTTGCTTAATTTTATATGTCCCAGAAAGGCGCTCAAAACCTTCCCGGTGAGCGTGGAAGACGGCGCACTCTACATCGAAACCTCATAACTCAAACCCCAAGGCCCGCAGTTTCGCCTTGGCGACGCTATGGCCAAGGGCCGCCGCCTTCCCAAGCCACTGGATACCGAGCGCATGGTTTTTCTCGACGCCAATCCCGTTGAGGTGGCAGATTGAGAGCCACTCCATGGCGTCCGCATGTCCCTTTTTCGCCGCGGCCTCAAACCAAACAGCGGCGATTTTGCAGGCATTAGCCGCATAAAAATAGGTGCCGACATTGTTCATAGCGTCGGCATCCCCCGCCTCCGCCCGCGCGATCTCCTGAACGCAGGCGTCCGCCATATCCATGGGTATGTAAGCGGCCATGCTGGCCAGGTCTATTTTCCACATCAGTCCACCGGGGCCGCGCTCGGCATGGACTCGCTTGCCGTTTATCGACTCGGACTCCAGCCAGTTGTTGATCGTTCGCACGGATTTACCCGCCAATAGAGCCGCGGTTTGGGTGCTGATGTAAGTGGATGAATCCCTGGACGTATCCATTAGCATCTCCTTTTTTTCTGAGTTTCTACCGGCTTCCATGGAAATAAGTCTAGCATTTCCACGCACACAGATGAAAATATTGATGCTTTACTGCACTTCCACACAATCGCGTGGAAGAGACTTCAAGCAACGGAGATAATTTCCACGTTTAAACGTGGAAATTCCGTGAGTTTCTTGGGGGATGTATGTTTTCGACTCCAGATTCCTCCATCAATTATGCCCTATGACGTGCATGGGAAATATAATCACCCATTATTTCAGGGAGGTTACAAACTGCAACACGTCATACCGGCGCATATTGGCATGAATTATGCAAAAAAGATGGCAGCCCACGCACGTTGCCTGGGTGGCTATTCACTCCACCAGGGAGATTTACTCATGAGCAAATTTGTAGAAAAGGCGCAGGCCAGCGCCGAAGCCGGTTTCACCCTTATCGAGCTGATGATCGTCATCGCGATTATCGGTATTTTGGCGGCTATCGCCATTCCGCAGTATGAGCAGTATATCGAAACATCTAAGGCCACTACCGTGACCCAGGATTTCCATCAACTGGTAACCCAGGCCACTGCCGCCGAAGCCGCCGCCGCCGCCGGGCAAACCACCAGCATCACCCTGCCCGTGAATTCAACAACGGGTACCGCCACAGGTATCGAAGGTTGCGTTGATTTCTCTAAAGCTACACCTACCCCCAGTAATAACATCGTCACGGTTACTCCAATTACCTCCTATGTGAACTTTACGGCAGATTACACAAGCTGCAGCAAGGGCTTGCAACAGAAAATCTCTGGCGCCTTGACAGGTGCAAATATAAGTGCGGGCACAACGGGGGCCACTTCCGTTACGGTCTCGGTCGACCAAAATGGTACGGTAGTTTTCAGCTAAGCTGAGCACTAACTACCAGCGTGGCGTCAGCCACGCTGCATAACAGAGGGCACTAGGTACTGATGCCCTCTGTTATGCAAAAACTGAAAAACCCCATTGCGAGTGTCTGACCCATACCCTTCACCCGCTATCGCGTTGGCACGAACAGATGGTAACGCAGAGAGATGAGCACCGATGAAAAATTTATCACCTGCATCCCGCTTCACCCTCGTTGATCTGGTGATCCTTAATAGCGTTATGCAAGTGACAAACGGTACAGCGTCATGAGTAATTCAATGGAACGCGGACATGCTTGAGCCCGCCATTCTTACCGCCCTCGTCAGCACGGGGCTTCTCCTGAAATATTGGCGTCAAGTCAAAGACCAGCAAATCATTCTTGGTTTCCTGCTCTTTGCCGCGACCGCGGGCATGTTTACGCAGTATTGGGGCATTACCGGCTTGCATCTGTTTACGGGCGGCTTCGTGATCTGGCCGATTCTGGTCCTGCTCCTGGGGGACCGTTTCCCCTGGCCCTTGGCCTACCCACTGACTTTTATCGGCACCCTGATTCCGGACCTTTACGACGCGGGCACCACGGCAGACTGGCAAAATGGCTGGTTCCTCGACGTAGGGGGTGCGGGATTTCAGGACGGAATTTTTCTCGTGCCCCTGGAAACCCTGATGGCGGCAGGCATGCTGAACAAGTTCGGAATATTCATGCGCAAACGCGGCTATTTCAGTAGAAGGATGAACCTCGAAAAGGATGCTTATCCCAAGGATAGAGACAGACGTGCCCGATAAAAAACCACAGGAGCAGCAGCATGAACGAAAGCGACCGCCAAACCCGCATTAGTCAACTCCAGAACCATCGCCACGCCCTACTCCAGCAACGCGACAGACGGGGCGCGTCCATCGCTTCCATTGACATGGAGCTCAACGTGGTGCGCAGCGAGTTGCAGGCGCTGTATGAAACCGGACGGAAGCCGCCGCAGCATCATCCCTCTGCTCCCAAGGCCACTACGCCGCAGCTCGTTTGAGGATTTCCCTCGTAGACCTTCGCCGCCTTGCAATTTTCGGGGTTTATACTAATTATCCAACGAGACGGGGGGCAAAAAAATGGCATCGATCCTGAGTAAAGACAAGAAGTCCGCAATCCGCGCGGCAAAGACCTACGACTTTACCTGGGAGGCGACCACTCCCGATGGGAGAGAAAAGAAAAAGGGCGAAATGAACGCCGTCTCCGCCAACGTCGTGCGCTCCAATCTGCGCCACACGGGACTGATGCCCACCGTTGTGCGCAAAGCGCCGCAACCCCTGTTCGGGGAAAGAGGCGTCAAAGAAGCGCAGTTAGTGGTGATGGTCCGACAGCTCTCCACCATGATCAACGCCGGCGTGCCCATCGTGCAGTCCTTTGAACTGCTCATCTCCGCCACTTCCGGCGCGGGCATGAAAAAATTGCTCAAAGGCATTCTCCAACATCTCCGGGAAGGCGACTCCCTGTCGCAGGCCATGGCCCACTTTCCCAAATACTTCGACCGCCTCTTTGTGTCCCTGATCGCCGCCGGTGAGCAGGGCGGCATCCTCGACACCATTCTGTTGCGTCTGGCCGAGTACCGCGAAAAGACCCTGGCACTGAATAAAAAGGTGAAGTCGGCCATGTTCTACCCGGCGGCCATCATCACCGTCATGGTCGTGGTCGTGATCATTCTGATGATTTTCGTCATCCCGGTATTCTCGCAGTTATTCAGCAGCTTCGGCGCCACATTGCCGTTGTTGACGCAGGTTGTCATCAACATCTCCAACTGGATGAAAAGTCATTGGTATATTGTGGTGCTCGTGCCCATCGCCGCGGTATGGCTTTTTGTCTATGCCTACAAGCACAACCTGTCTTTCAAGACCGTGGTAGACCGTTTCTCCCTGAAAATCCCGGTGCTGGGCGACATCCTGCTTAAAGGCGCGGTGGCGCGCTTTATGCGCACCCTGTCCACCATGCAGGCGGCGGGGGTACCCATCATGGAGGCCCTGGGAACCCTTTCCAAGGTCTCCGGCAATATCATCATCGAGCGCAGTGTCCTGGCGGCCCGTGACGACGTCGCCGGTGGTGGTCGCATCACCACCCAGCTCAAATCCGACGGCGTCTTCCCCATCATGGCCACGCAGATGCTGGCCATCGGCGAGGAAACCGGCGCCATCGAAACCATGTCAGGCAAGGTCGCCGATTTTTACGAAGCGGACGTGGAGGAATCGGTGGACCGCCTCTCCACCCTCATGGAGCCGATGATCATGGTGGTGCTCGGCATCATCGTCGGCACCCTGGTGGTCGCCATGTATATGCCGATCTTCAAGATGGGCGCGGTGGTGACGCATGGGGGGTGAGGGCGGCGCGGGCGATACCGGGTCGGTGAAACCCCGTCGCAGGCCCATGCGGGGATTCACCTTGATTGAGTTGATGATCACTATTGCCGTGCTTGCCGTTATCCTTGCCATTGCCATCCCCGATGTTGAAATCTGGATGGTGCGCGCACGCATACAATCCGCCGCCGGGAAACTTCAGCAAGACATCAACTGGGCAAAGGGCTACGCCATCCGCAGCGGTTATCCGGTGAATGTGAGCGTTCAGGGCGGCGGTGGGAACACCTGTGCGTGGACCATATCGCCTACAGCCACCGGAGTACTGCAAAACGTACCCGGCATGACCGCCACGCAATATGCCAATCAGTACCAAAATACGCCCTGCACCGTTCTGACCAGCGGCACATTCAGCGTCACCCCCACCGGAATGGTGCAGAATCCGACAGGCACGATTACCAGTGCGAACGTAGAATTTCAGGCGGGCGGTAATAATCCGGCAGAGTACGGCTACTGGCTCATTCAAGTAGGGGGCGCCGGGGATGTGCGCTCCTGCGCCACGGCTTCCACTTACAGTACCCAATGCAACCTCCCGTGAGGTACCTCGTCATGCACTCGCCACAGCAACCGGAGCAAGGCTTTACCCTCATCGAGACGATGATCGCCCTGGCGATTTTTGCCATTGGTTCGTTGGGCATCCTGGCCATCCTCATGAACGGTTTCAGCATCAACGCCGAGGGCAACAACCTCACCGGTGGCTATCAGATTGCCCAAAATGCTATCGGCATGATCCGCGCCAACGGCAGCAACGCGCTGCAATTCAATAGGGCCGCCGTATCGAACACAGGCACCGTCACCGTTCCCGGCAGCGCCAACACCGTGGTTGCGCAAGCGATCAGCACCTGGAAAAACATGCTGTATCCTCCGGGTCTCCCTTCCGCCCTGCCCTCCGCCAGCGGCAAGATTATGGTCATTTCTCAGCAAGGCAACGGGATGTGCCCCTGCGCAGCCACTGTTTCCATTTCCTGGCTGCTGAACGGCATCCCGGAAACCTACTCCGTGCAAACTATCGTGGGATACTGACCATGCGTCATACTGACGGCTCCGAGATGGGCTTTACCCTCACCGAACTGCTAGTAACCCTGGCAATCGGCACCTTGCTGGCGACTGCCGTGTTCACGTTCTTTCTGAACAGCAGCCAGATTATCACCAACCAAAGTACCACCTCGGATATGTTTCAGCGTGGTCGCAATGCGTTGGCTTTGGTGCGTCAGGCAGTGGAGTCGGCGGGATTCGGGTTGCCGCAGGTTTCTAACTGTCCCAACGGGATTGCTGCTTACAACGTGAATCAGGCCCAATCGCCATTTTCTTTCACGGCCATTACCGCCTCCGTGCAAAGTAGCGGTACCTATGATCCGAAAAACATCAGTGGAATAGACACCTATTCCTTGATGACCGTGGCAGGGGGGGCTTCTTTTGGCAATGCCCCGGCGGCGCAGATCAGTTCCATTCCCAGCATGACTTCGCAGCGGGTGTTTTTGACGGGAACGGCACTCATCAATCCGGGGGATCTTTTTATTGTGCAGATTCCCGGACAAGCCTGCCTGATGGCCCAGGTAACCAACCTGCTAACGAATGGCAACGGGATTGGTATCGTTCACAATTCCGGACTGTCCAACTACGATCCTTCCGGAGGCTTCCAAACCTTGGCTAGCAGCGTTTATCCCGGCCTTAGCGCCGCAGCCTTTGTTGGTGCCAATTTCATCGACCTAGGCAGCAATAACTTCACCATTGATCAATTTACCATTGGTGACAGCGGCGGTACAGCGACACCTACCCTTTACTTAACCCAATACAACAGCCAGAGTCCTGCCATTGCGCCTGGTCGTCAGGCTTTAGCACGCGGTGTAGTAGACTTGCAATTAGAATATGGCCTAGGCAGTAATGGCGCCATAACACAATGGGTCCTTCCCGCAAATTACACAGCATCGGCCACACAGCAAATTCTTGCCGTACGGATAGCCATGCTTGCGCGTAGCACCCGCTATATGCCTAATGAAACCAGCCCGGCCAGCTTCATTATGTTACCCAACCAGAATCTAAGCTATACAGTGCCCACAACCAATGGCCCCGGCTGCCTGCAAGGCAATTGCAGTCACTATGCCTATCATCTCTTCGAAAGCGTGGTGCCGGTGCGCAATAATATCTGGGGTGGACCATGATCGAGCGGATGAAATATG
Organism: Acidithiobacillus ferriphilus; assembly: GCF_028215975.1. Lineage (NCBI taxonomy): Bacteria > Pseudomonadati > Pseudomonadota > Acidithiobacillia > Acidithiobacillales > Acidithiobacillaceae > Acidithiobacillus > Acidithiobacillus ferriphilus. The sequence goes on along the minus strand of NZ_CP116458.1, from coordinate 1,210,582 downwards.
AATTATCTACCCCTGAGACTGACCCCAACAAAGAAAGTGGGGCGATCTTGGTCATCACACTGGTTCTGGTTTTGGTCATCACCATCGCCGTGCTCGCGCTCATCTATCTGACCCGTAATAATGTGCTTATTTCTTCCAATATGGCGGTGCAAAGCGCCGCGCAGGAAGCGACGGATCAGGGCGTGACGGCTGCGAATACCAGCTTGCAGATCCTGCCAAACTGGCCGGAAATCACTTCTCCGGGCACATGGTATCTCCCGTTACCAAGCAACGCTAATGGCCTTACCCGCCCCACAGTGCCGCCCGCAAGCTTTTGGTCCAACTGCACCGGGACATCCTGCGCTTCCATTCCTGTACAATATGGCAGCTTTAATTTCAATGTGCAGTACGTGATGTATCCCGCTGGCTCCCTCGCCACCCAGGTAGGCGGCAACGAGCAAAATCAGACCGGCACCGGACCCGGTGTGCAGAGCATGCGTTATTACGTCGTTTATGTGCATACATCCAGAACCAATGGCGGCGGCCTCGGCGTCACTGTGCAGGCTATTTTGAGGAAAGTGCAATGAAGAAAAACTCGCGTCAGAAATTCATTGTCAGCATAATCTGCCTGTCCATGGCCGCAGCGCCCTTAGGCAGTTGGAGCAGCTTCGCGCAGGCCAGCAACAGCATCAATATTCTACCGGCCAATCAACCGCAGGTGATGATTCTGCTGGATAACTCACAAGGCATGGCTGGTGTCCTGCAAGGCCCCACCGGACTCTCCGGCGCCATTATGACCGGCTCCGGCACCGTGCCGGAAGATGCCAATTCGTCCTCGCCAATAGCCTACACAGCTAGCAGCTTCACGCCTCCGGCACTGGGATCGTCCGGGACCAGTGTACCCTACTCCGTCCCCTGCAATACGTCCGGTATTACCGCCGCCGCCCAAAGCGCCTGCGCCTCTGTGGGTGCATCCGCATCCTCCAGCGCCTATATAGACAACTCACAATCCATGCTCAACGTGGCGGAACAGGCCATCGGCACCATCATCAACACACCAGAATATAACAATAACATGCAGTTTGGCCTGATGGATTATGTCGGGAAAAACATCGCAGATGCAGGGATATCGCTCTATAATACCTGGGTATATTATATGAGCGATAATAATGGGTTCTCCTTTGGTACCAACCTCACGGGAGCGCCGTCCGGAGATATTGCAGTCGATAATCCGTGTTACGGATCGGTTAGCAACGGATATTTTACTAACAACTCATGTGCCAACATTTACAATCTTGGTTATAATAACCTATCTGTATCAGAACTCTATAACGATAAGTATCTCTACGTCAACGCCAGTAGTGATGCCCCGATCATCAATGACGTAATGTATGCGACGGGTTATGGTGGATCAGGGTCCGGATCTACGAATGCCGTAGGTGTCAATCCAACACTCTACAACATGAACTTACCTGATTACGAACAATTAGCTATTGGTGGATCATCAACTCCCTATGTGACTTATTATCCATATACTAGCCAACTGGCGGGCTATATGAGTCCCACCAGCGCTGGCTATATTCCCCAATCATATCAGCTATGGCTCTCTCAGAGAGGGTACGCCTTCAATGCCAGCACATCCTATAATAACGGCAATATCGTCAGCCCCATATCTGCGACAAACAGCACCAATGCGACCAATATCGCCAACGCCATTCTCCCGGAAGTTTTCCGAACTGACGAATCCATTAATTATGCAAAAGAAGGCCCGATAACCGCCTCTGCTGGCTATTCCCCCACGGCGGGTGCCTTCAGCACCGCACTGAGCTATTACGAGGGAAAGTTATCCAACCCGCCACCAACGACCTGCGGCAAGAAATATGTCATCTTTATCACCGACGGGCAACCCACCCAAGGCATGAATAACGGGTATGTATATCCGCCCTTGGGCAGCGCCTCGGCGCAACTATTCGGCGTTACTTCCATCACCGCCAGCACCTGGAGTTCAACCAACAACAATGCAGTGGTAGAAGCCATTAATGAAATCCAGAAGCTCGCGCAAAAGGGCATTAAGACCTATGTATTAGGCGTGGGTTCCGCCGTCAATCCCAATGTGCCGGGTGCAACCGCCGCCGATCAGGCCGTAGCCCTGCAGGGTCAGGCCGTGCTCACCGCCATGGCTCAGGCGGGTGGCACCAACAGCTTCTATGCCGCAACCTCCGCCTCGGCCGTGCAATCCGCCATGAACAGCATCGTCGCCAATATTCTCGGCAAAAGCGTTTCCGCGTCTTACGGCGCACCACCGTCCACAACCACGGGGTCTTTGGAGTTTTTGCTCAAGAATGTCAACCCGATCACCGGACAGGGCGACCTCTACGCCTATGCGCTACAAAGCAATGGTACGCCAAGCTCCAGCGCATCCTGGGACGCCAACACCTACATGAGCACCGGCAATCGCTCCAGCGCCCTCTATACCACAACGCCCGGTAGCACTATAAATGGCATCAACGGCTCAGGGCCTAGTGGCCTGCTGACCAGTGTCGCCACGAACACGCCCGGCGCCTTTGGCACGCTGCCCACGAACCTGACAGCCAGCACCATTGCCAGCTACACCATCGACCCGTCTTACAGCAACGGCACCTATCTCGGTGGGCGTGAAAGTGGCTGGTATATGGGCCTGCCCACCTCCACCCCGCCGCAGGTGCTCACCGCTCCTAACAATGGGCAACTGCTCGGTGCGGGCGGGGGGACCACCAACAGTTACCTGACCTTCGCCAGCAACCATGCCAACCGCCAGAATGCGGTCCTCTTCAGCGATAATGATGGTTTTCTGTACGCCATGGGCTATAACAATACCGGCGGCCCCACCCTCCTCTGGGGTTGGATGCCTCAAGGACTGCTTCCCCAACTTCAGAATTACAACACGTTCTGGCAGGGCGTCAGCATGCAGGGTGGATTCCAGACCACAGACGCCACGGTCGCGCCGACCCAACCGCATACTTGGCATACCTATGTCGCGGGTAGTGCCAGTAACGGTAGCATTCTCTACGACCTTCAGTTGACAGGGACAACCGCTCCCAATCTGCAGAACACGATATGGGAGGACGATCTGGGCAACAATTATAGCCAACCGCAGCCTGGCGATCCGGTCTTTTACCAATATCAGACGCCAGGAACCACAACCTTTGGTCAGACCTGGGCGCTATGGGCCGTAAACCAGGCAATCAGCGCCACCAGCAGCACCAGTTACCTGATTGGTGTCAATGTAGGCACCGGACAAAGCTTTCAAGATGCCCTTCCCTTCGACAATACCGCCACCCCCTATATCGATGCCACCGGGAATCTCTATCTGGGCGACAATACCGGTAACATATACGAAATATCCTCTGCTACGTTGCCAGGCTTACTGACACCCGGCACCGCGACCCTCACGCTTGCCAAGGATTTTGTTAATAACGCGGCCATTGGCAATTATTCGTCGGAATGGTCTGGGGGCCTCAGCGGCAGCAATCCAGGCGAAGTACAATACATTGGCGGTAGCTACTATCAAGGAAAAAACTATCTGCGCGTGCAGGGGCCCAATGGTATCACCATCTTTTCTCAGCTAAATGGCACCTGGTCACCGGTTTGGACCGCCTACGTCGGCGGTGCAGGCAATTGGAGCAGCGGTACTTTTAGTACGCCAAGCACGGGTGTCAACCCGCCCATCACAGCTTTGCCAGTAGGGTCCATCGTCTCTGCGCCCGCGCTGATTAACAGCGGTGCCGTCATTCTGCCCGTTACCGTGCCGCCACCTGCGGGCACCTGTGGAGATAACGATGCTTACTACTACCTCTATGCGCTCGACAACGGGGTGTTCCCCAGCGGTACTTTCACCGACAGCACCGGAACGACCATTACCGGCAGACTTTTCGTGGGTTACGGAACCGCCTTCACGCCGACCATCACCAGTTTCAATGGCCGCGCCATGTTGCAGGGCGCGGCTAACAATACCGGTTCGTCGGGAACATTCCCCACGAGCTTTGGTGCCGGACTGCCTTTAGGTGGCCCTGCGGGATGGAAACTGCATTGATTGCCGGATAGTCCGGGGTAATCGCTCATTTCCGGTAGCAAGATGATCCAGTAGCAAGCGCCTCTTCCCCGCGCTGATTTGCAACGTCCCAGTCGCGTTCAAGAATTTTGTCTATCTGGCCCATGACGTTTCTCCCGTTCTCCACAGAATAACGCCGGTCGGGATATGCTTTCTTCCAAAATGTGGCATATCTCCGCTTGAAAGCACAACACCTTCAATCACAATAAGCATACCAGGTTTTTCCGTAGGTTGACGATGAACGGCCTTTAGGATGAATTCCGACAATGGCGCTGTTTTCCACTACAATACGATACCAGAGGTGGCGCGCAAGGAGTTCAGTTCATGGTAACCGGGAGAGATATCGGAGTATCCGGCACGTCGCTGCTGGTGCTACATGGCAAACACCATACTCACTTACGGGCCGAGGACCTGCGAAGATGTTAGGATGAAGACTACCCAGTATTTTCAAGCAATGCGGCTGCGCCCGGACAGGGCGGGCATTGATATGGACTTGTCGGAAATCCTATTTCAACATGGTTAGTTAATGATGATGGGACGGTTAGCATGGCGATCTTCTTTGGCGACCTGTCCGGTGAAGATGTGACCATCGGACACGTTTCTTTGACCGTACTCAGCTTGCGAGCGCCAGGTGCCCGACTGGCGCGGCCGCCGGTCGCACCTTGATCTCGATGTCGTAGCCGAGGCGATTCAGGCAATCCATCAGCTTGCATTCGGACAGGTTGGTGAAGTTGCCATGCATCATCCCTGACAGCTTCGGCTGCGGGATGCCCATGCGCTTGGCCGCCGCTACAAAAAACTTCTAAATCGGGCTAAAGCGATTGATGTCCGTTTTTCGGGACACGATTCACCGTTGCCAGCGGAAGGAACAGCGTCAGCGGCAAGCCAGATAGCGCAACGAACCCATGATGCCGATAGAAAGCTGCCGCCACCACTTCATCCTTGGCATCGACCATTAAGGCGTAGGCGGCAATCTCGGAACGGGTGGCTCGATCAAGAGCATCGGCTAGCAACGCCCCGCCGAGCCCTTGTCCCTTGAATGCCTGATCGACGGCCAGGCGGCCCATTCGTATCACTGGCACGGTCGGATATCGCGGCAACTTTTTGGCCGTCGTGGCCGGCAGGTCGGCCAAGAGTAGGCTCGCTGACGCTAAGGTGTAGTAGCCTGCGATGCGCTGCCCGCCAGCCAGCGCCATGAAACAGGCCGTCACGCGACGGCGAATATCTTGAGTAACCACCTCTCGCAAGTAGCGATCCAGCGGCTCCGAACCGCTGTTGAATGCGGTACGATCATGCGCGGCATCGAGCGGTGCAACCAGAAACGGCGCACGGCTCATTCAGCGCGCAGCAGCTTGCTGTGACGAGTGAAAGCGCGTTTTAAAGCCGGTGTCGGTTGCGGCGGCGACAGCAGAGCCTGCGCAAAGCACTCCTGATCGACCAACGTCAGACGAATGATTTCGGCTTGTTCGATAGCGCGTTGCGCGGCGTCTTGAACGGCGGCCACCACGAAATCGGTCATGGTGCGCCCCTGAAGCTCGGCGGCGCGCTTGAGCATCGAATGCAGATCGGTGCTGATCCGGGCTTCGAGACGGGCGGTGGAAAACGGTTGTGGCATGGGGTTACCCTCCTGACCACGATTATGCGGCAAATTGCCGTACATCACAACGCCCCTTGACAACCCGATTTCCGCTCTCTGAGGCGGTCTTCTCAAGGTGGTCATGTAGCATCAATTACCATAATGTTGCAGGATTAGACGTAGGCATCGAGCATCGGAATGAACTGCTCTATGCTGGTGTTTCGCCAGTCCCTGCGGTAGAACCATCCCGTCTTAAGCCTCCCAAAGAAGCCTTCGCAAGCCGGGCCTCACGTCATCGCGTCTGGTGCCGCGAAGGGGAAACGTGCGCAGACTGTCGCAGTAGCTCACGATGGCTTCGGTGTATTGCGCAGCAATATCGGGCGATGCCGCCTCGGCGATATAGCGGTAAAGCTCGGCAAGTTGCTCTTGGGCTTCCGGGCTGAATACGACGCGATAGCTCATCGCGTCTTGGCGTGTTCGGCGGCCAAGCGGGCACGCACCTGGTCAACGCTGACGGCGCGGGATGGATCAGCCTTTAAGGCGTCATAAGCGGGACCGGCTTGGTTGTATAGCCAGTTTTCCACTGCGCGATCCCGCGCCATCAGCGCCCGCAGTCCGTCCCGGATCACTTCACTCTCACTGGCGTACTCGCCAGAGCGTACCTTGTTCTTCACCACGTCTGCCATGTCGTTGGGCAGGGTAATGCTCATTTGCTGAGTGGTTCGCATGACTGACTCCATTTCATTATAATGGGATTAAATCCTACTCGTTTGGGCGAGCAGTAGTCCAGCTTTCTCGAAACTCACCGTTCTGCGCAACCTGAACCGAGCCCCGCGAGCAGGAGCGAGCGTAATCCTTCTACCGTGTGATTGGCGAGATGGTCACGATTTTGGCCGTGCGTCACCAAAGGGAAGGGGCCTGAAGCTGAATCGGCCCTCGAAACCCGCCTAGACGGCGCTCGTCATTTGTACTAACGTTGTTACTGCTCATTTTTCATGCTGGGGATGCTTCCATGACGACGAAGGTGGTTTCTTCTGCTCATCGTTCCGCCCGTCTGGGGCTGCGCGCCACGCCGGAACAAGAGGCCATGTTGCGTCGCGCTGCAGATGTGGCGCACAAATCTCTGACCGATTTCGTCTTAGACAGCGCCTGCCTTTCCGCTGAGCAGACCTTGCTCGACCAGCGGTTGTTCATGGTGACTGGCCGACAATATCAGAACCTGCTGGATTTATTGGAACAGCCGGAACAGGTCAACGAGGGCCTACGGGATCTGTTCTCCCGCAAGGCGCCGTGGGATGTATAATGCGCCCGTCCCGCTGGGGCCTCAGCACAAGCTCGATGATTTCGATTGCGGCAAACTGGCCCTCAACAACTGGTTGATTCACCACGCGCACATGGCTGCGGGGAGCGGTTCGGCCAAGACATTCTTCGTTGCGGATGATGGTTTGGTGGTGGGCTACTTCAGTCTCACGGTTGGCCAAGTGGACACGTTGGATGCGCCAGTGCGTATTCGTCAAGGCATGGGGCGCTATCCGTTGCCTGTGGTCATTTTGGCGAGGCTGGCCGTATCACAACAGGAGCAAGGGCGAGGCATCGGTTTTGGTCTGCTGCAGGACGCCATTCGGCGCACATTGCTGATCGCCGAGCAGGCGGGTATCCGGGCGATTTTGACCCACCCCATTGACGAGGAAGCGTCTGGTTTCTATCTGCGTTTCGGGTTCGTCCCATCACTGCTGCAAGACCAGCAATTACTGCTGCTTCTCAAAGATGCGCGACGCTGGGTTACTTGACGACTACAATACGATACTAGGGGTGGCGCGCAAGGAGTTCAGTTCATGGTGACTGAGGGAGATATCGGAGTATCCGGCACGTCGCTGCTGGTGCTGGCCGAAAGGCGGGGAAACCGGTTGGAAGCACCCGCAGGCGACTCAAGATGATGGACCCTTACGATCATGTTGATGTCTGGCTCAACGCCGTGCAGGACCTGCTGGGTTTCTACAGCGAGGCGGTGGTCGCGAACTTTTACGATACCCTGATGCGTGCCGAGGCTTCGGCGCAGATCCTGAATTTCCTTTCCGATGCCGAAATGACCCATCTCAAGGCCTGTCAGGTGCGTTACCTGACGCGGATTCTTTCACCGGGCCTCAGCCAGGAACAGCATATGTCCATGGCGAGAGAGGCCGGCTTGCACCACACCTGGGTTGGTTTGCCTGCGGACGTCCTGGCCCAATCCTTTCAGGTCTATCGCGCTGTGCTGGAAGACGCCATTTATTCCGATTTGACCAACAGCGCCACGTTGCAGTCCATCATCATGGAGCGCCTCAGCAATGATCTCTCATGGCAACTCATGGCCTATACCGAGACCGAAAATGAACGGGCGAATATCCTTGAACATATTAGACAGATCATTTCCACAACCATTAATCGAGAGGACATCATACGGGAAACACTACAGCGTATTGTCAAAGTCCCAGGGATCGCCGGCGTCGAAATCATTAGTGTTGGAGAAAAGTACGGTCTGCATTGTGAATCGGGTTTCGGCCTTACGTTGCACGCAGGTCAGTCCCAAGAAATTATGGAGTGGTGTGCTACCAACCCAAAGAATTTATTATTGCAGGCTTGGCTTGACGAAAAACCAATTCATATCAATAGCATTCAGAAGGAGTTGGCGCCAGAGGCGTGGGCCAAAGCCCAAGCCATCGGCCTACGTTCCATGGCAATACATCCTATCCTGAGCACTACCGGAGCTCCGCAAATGCTCATGGCCTTATACAGCCCGTGGCCGGGATATTTTCATCCGCTCCGGCAACAGAGCTTTTGGGTATCTCTCGAACAACACTTGGGCGATCGCCTGGAGATGTTGAAACATGGTTCAGTTATCCGTCCCGCTCCTTCCGGCAGTTTGCGGGATCCCTGAATATAGACTGCGTGGCGGTCTTTCCTTTGGGAGTTCTGCCTGAGTGTTTCCCCCTGTCTTGACGATCCTCAGGAATACATCAATACTACAAAAAACATACAGGAGTTGGATAATGGAAATGCGCCAAGATCACGTCATCCGTCTGCTTGAAGCCTTGGCGTCGCCCGTCCGACTGGATATTTATCGCCTGCTGGTGGAGCACGAACCCGACGGCCTCGTTGCCGGGGACATCGCCGTACGGCTCGATATTCCCGGTAATAGCATCTCTTTTCATCTCAAGACCCTGCAATATGCCGGCTTGGTAAGCGGCCATCGGGAAGGCCGCTACCAACGCTACCGGGCCTGCCTGATGGCGGCAGAGGGGCTCATTGCCTATCTCACGGACAACTGTTGCGGACATCGGCCGGAACTATGCGCTCCGTGCGTGACCACCGACGTAAAACCTTCCCTTTCCTGCGCAGCGTCGAGGACCTAATGAAAACCCTGAATATCCTGTTTTTGTGCACTGGCAATTCCTGCCGTTCCATCCTTGCCGAAGCCACGTTCAACGCCCTCACGGGTCCGCACATGCATGCCATGAGCGCCGGGAGTCACCCGACGGGGTTTGTGCATCCCCGCTCGCTCGCCCTGCTCCAGCGCGCGGGGATCCCCACGGCGGGTCTGTACAGCAAATCCTGGGATGACCTGCCGGGAACACCGGACATCGTCATCACCGTCTGCGCCAGTGCCGCCGGTGAGACTTGCCCCGCCTATTTCGGTCCGGCGATCCGCGCCCATTGGGGCGTGGACGATCCCGCCAAGGCGACGGGTAGTGAGGCGGAGATCGAGGCGGCCTTCACCACCGCCTACCAGATCCTGCGTCGTCGGATCGAAGCCTTTCTGGCCCTGCCCTGGACCCGGTGGGAAGAAGGTGGCGACGTGGCCCTGCAAGCCGAACTGGCGCGCATCGGTGAACAGTAACTTTTCAGACGGCATCCATCCTTTCAGGAGACTTTATCATGACCAAAATCCGTGTGTACGATCCCGCTATGTGCTGCAGCACGGGCGTATGCGGTCCGACCGTGGATCCTGCGCTGGTACGCTTTTCCGCTGATGCGGACTGGGCGAAAGGCCAGGAAATCGATCTGCTACGCTACAACCTCGGTCAGGAACCCATGGCCTTTGTCAACAATTCGGTGGTGAAACAGTTTTTGGATCGCTCTGGCGCCGAGGCATTGCCGCTGATTTTGGTGGAAGGGGAGATCGCCCTGGCCGGGCGCTATCCGACCCGTGAGGAACTGGTCCGCTGGGCCGGGTTGGCGGCGGCGCCGGCCATGAAAAGCCCTGCTGGCGGCTGTTGCGGTGGCAGCGGCAGCTGCTGAACGGTCCATCGTTATGCTTTTCCTGAAAAACCCGCCCACCTTTCTGTTTTTCACTGGCAAGGGTGGCGTTGGCAAAACGTCGCTGTCCTGTGCCACGGCCATCCGTCTGGTTCGCTTGGGCAAGAAGGTCTTGCTGGTGAGCACCGACCCGGCGTCCAACGTCGGTCAGGTATTCAGTCAGGAAATCGGCAATAAAATCACCGCCATTTCCACGGTACCAGGGCTATTCGCCCTGGAAATCGATCCGCAACAGGCGGCGCAACAGTACCGGGAGCGCATCATTGGCCCGGTGCGCGGCGCGCTGCCGGAGGCCGTGGTCAGTGGCATCGAAGAACAGCTCTCCGGAGCCTGCACCACCGAAATCGCGGCCTTCGACAAATTCACCGCTTTGCTGACCGATGCGACGCTGACGGCTGACTACGCTCACATCCTCTTCGATACGGCGCCGACCGGCCATACCATCCGTCTGTTGCAATTGTCCGGCGCGTGGAGCGGCTTTATCGAGAAAAATCCGGAAGGCGCGTCGTGCCTTGGTCCCCTGGCGGGCCTGGAAAAGCAACGCCAGCGTTATGCCGAAGCGGTCAAGGCGCTGTCCGATCCCGCGCGCACGCGCCTGATACTGGTCGCCCGCGCGCAGAAAACCACGCTGGCCGAGGTCGCACGCACCCACCAGGAACTGGCCGCCACCGGCCTGACCAGGCAGAACCTGGTCATCAACGGTGTGCTGCCGGCAGAGGAGGCCGCCTACGACGCGCTGGCCGCTGCCATACGTCACCGCGAACAGGCGGCCATAGCGGGCATGCCCGCCGCGCTGCGCAACCTGCCTGTCGATCAATTGCCGCTCAAGGCATTCAATATGCTCGGCGTCGAGGCGCTGTGCAGCCTGCTCTCTGATCAAGACGAGAGCGCCCCCGCCGCTAACGGTACGCCCCCCGCCAAATGCGCGGACCTTCCGCAGTTGTCGGCGCTGGTGGAAGCGATCGCGGGAAGGGGGCACGGCCTGATCATGATGATGGGCAAGGGAGGTGTCGGCAAAACCACCCTGGCGGCCGCGGTGGCGGTGGCGCTGGCCGAACGTGGCCTGCCCGTTCACCTGACCACCTCCGACCCCGCCGCACATCTGTCCGACACGTTGGCCGGTTCGTTGCGCCATCTGGAAGTCAGCCGTATCGACCCGGAGGTCGAGACCGAGCGTTATCGCCGGCATGTGCTGGACGCCAAAGGCCAGGACCTGGATGCCGAAGGCCGTGCCATGCTGGAAGAAGACTTGCGCTCGCCCTGCACGGAAGAAATCGCGGTGTTCCAGGCGTTCTCGCGCGTCCTCCGTGAGGCCGACAAGCAATTCGTGGTGATGGACACCGCACCAACCGGGCATACCCTGCTGCTGCTGGACGCCACCGGGGCCTATCATCGCGAAGTGACCCGCCATGGCGTCGATCCGCAGGTTCATTACACGACGCCGATGATGCAGTTGCAGGACCCGGAACGGACGCAAGTGCTGATCGTGACCCTGCCGGAACCCACCCCGGTCCTGGAGGCCGCGCAGTTGCAGGAAGACCTGCGTCGCGCAGGCATCGAACCGTGGGCCTGGGTCATCAACAGCAGCCTGGCTGCCGCGCCCACTGCGTCACCGCTGCTGAAGCAGCGCGCCGCGCTGGAGGTGGCCCAGATCGAGGCGGTTCGCACCCACTACGCCAAACGCATCGCCCTGGTACCCATGCAGACGGAGGAGCCGGTGGGTATAGACCAGTTGCGCTCGCTGCTGAATCCGGCACCGTGACCATCGCCCTGGGCGTGTGCCGGACTATTTAGGCTTGAAACTATTCCACGTCGCTTTGTTCAAGTGCTTCTCTAAAATGCATGTCGGCCTTGCCTTCCTGCATAAATTTGTAAAGAAAACCTGCGACCAATCCTCCTAAAGGTGTCGCAATGAGATAAACCCATATATGCGGGTAGTAATCACCGGCTACGGCAGGTCCTAACGTCCGCGCCGGATTGACACTGGCACCGGTTAGTGGACCCATGAATGTGACGATCATGACCAAGGTAAAGCCTATTGCCAATGGCGCGGCATTACCCGCACGATCGCTCATGGCCGTATACAGGGCGGTGGTAGTTAAAAAGAACGTCCCCAACGCCTCCAGAATGAACCCATCCGGGACCGAGATAAGGTCGGTGTTTATGGTAGTGGCGCCCAAGTGCCCCACTTGCCCGTGTAGTACAGCAAGAAGGGCAAAGCCGGCAGCAATTCCGCCAAAGACCTGAGCGATCATATACATTCCCGCATCACGCCAACTGATCTTGCCTGCTATAGCGCCTCCCAGAGTGACAGCAGGGTTCACAATGCCGCCACTAATATCTCCGAACACGTAAGCCGCAATCATGATGGCCAGACCATTGGCCAGAGCAATATCTATAAGCGGCTTACCCATAGCCGCAGCACCACCGCCAAAGAAGATAAGTCCAAAAGTACCGATGAATTCTGCCATCATTTTTCGTGTTATCTGGTGCATAGATGATTCTCCATAGGTATAAGATGCTGATTCATAGGGCTGGGAGTGTTCCCCATTCAGGACACAAGGCGCCATTGAAAATGAGAAACGATATCATTGTTACAATTACCTAGTTACGGACTGGCTATCGATATCTAGTCGTTCAACACATAGAACAGGTCTATGACATCGATTGTTTTAGAAGGTTCCCAGATGTTTCCGAAAAAATAGGGTGCGACAATTTGCCGCAGTGTATGCCTAAGTAACGTTTGATATGGTAGCGTTCAAAGCCGGAGCGGGATATCGGGCAATGTGCTAAAAAGGGCATGGGAGGTAAGTTTAATGGCAAATGCAACATGTAATAAAGGTGTTGTATCAGTAAAAATATGGGACCCATTTTTGCGTGTTCTACATTGGTGGCTGGTCATTACCCTGATGGCGCAATTCGCCACCGGGACAATTTTTTTTGTTTGGGGTGACGAACTGTCCAATGCCATGATGTTTGGTGTAAATGTACCCCATTTTTATATAGGATACGCATTTGCCACTGCTCTGGCGCTACGGATCGTCCTGCTCTTTGTGGGGCCACAGACGTCACGCTGGCGAGATCTGCTGCCTCTTACCCCAAATCAACGGCGCGACTGGCAGAAAACTTTCCTCTATTACATAACCCTGTTTCGCCGCCCATGCCCGCCGAGCCTTGGACACAACGCTTTTGCTGGACCCGTCTACATTGTTTTCTTTATTGTTGCTGTAGCACAGGTCGCCATAGGTATTTTTTTATCGTTTATGCCAGGCGGCGCAACGCAGATGAATTCTCCATGGATGACGGTTCATGAATATTTATTCTTTGCATTGATAGCTTTTGTTGTTGTTCATCTGACGGCTGTTGTTGCGCGCGAAATAAATAGCCGGAACAACATAGCATCAGCCATGATTCATGGATATAAGGAATTTACAGAAGCGGAATATAAAGAGCTTACATTAAATCATGATGGAAATTACCCTTCGTCATTTACGGCAGGTGACATACCCCATGCACACACTGATAACGGTTGAAATGTAAAATGTGTACCACTTATTCACGCATATCAGAAAATTTATACCATGTTATCAAACGTCGGCTCCAGATATTGGCATCTATTATGATAATATCCCTATTTTCAGGAGTTGCTTTTGCGACCACCGCACAGGTGGGCGAATGGTCAATCACGGGATTGACGCCAGGGGTGGCACGGATGGTTGGCAACACGAAATTCTCAAGTGATGCGAACAAGGTCACTATAGAAAACTCTGTAAATGCCGCTGCTGCTCTCGATGGGTACTCAGATGCACACCTGGGCGCGTGGGAAGGAAAAACGATTCACTCTAGCCTGCAAACCATTTCGGAGTACAACAAGGCCGGATATCGATTGTTAGAATATAATGGACTGATTCTATTTTTCTTTATAGCTTTTTTCGCAGCCACCGATGCACTGCTGACCATATCCGGCAAAAGCCAGAGAAAAAACCGAAGCATGACTTCTATTCTGCATGGCGCAAGAATCTTGGCTGTGATGCTTTCATGCGCACTCATTGTGGCAGGGTATTTTCATGTTATGGACTCGATAAACTGCTCACAGTGTTCAGTGGAAGTGAGTCACCGGATACCTCTTCTTTTGTGGTCACCCATGCTTGGAATATTGTTGATATCACTAATAGCTTTTTATACGTCAGAGACGTACCGCAAAAAGCATGACAACGGCAGCAATATAGGATACACATCGCCAACGCCGCGATCTGTTTGCTCTGATGGGTGATGGGCGCTTATTTGCGAGACGGCCAGTGTGTGGCATACTCCGTTGACATTAATGGGCACTCATATTTGATTCTCCGGCTCCCCGCCCCCAGTCTTGGAGACCGGCGTCAATCAAGGACTCCATCTCATGTCAATGCAGCAAAGCATATCTCCCGCACGCACCAACCCTACCGAGAACCTCATCGACGTGCGCGGCATGTCCAACGCGGTGGCCCAGCCTTTGATCTACGCCGCCACGATCCGGCTGGCGATTGGCCAGCGTGTGCAGGTGTTGGCGGACAGCGACCCCGGTGCCATGATGCGGGCGGTGGCCTTTCAGTTGCGCAATGCCATCTCCTGGCGTTTTGAGACCGACGGCAAGGTCTGGCAGATAAACATACAACCCCGTGCCGAAGCGGAAGCCAAGGACGTGGTGGATCTGCTGACTTGGGACCATTACCGTCTGGATCGCCAGTTCGCGGACATCTTGGCCGCCGCCAACGAAAAGCGAATCGCGGATGCCGAAAGCATCTTCAGCGACTACTGGATCGGTCTCCGCCGCCATGTCCACCTGGAAAACAATGTCCTCGGCCCGACCTTGGGTGGTGGCGAGGAAAAAGGTCCGCTTGCTGACATGCTCTTTGAGCACGACAGCATCATCGTGCAATCTCGACTGGTGGAAGAAACGCTGCTGGAAAAGGATTATGACCTGTTGCCCGCCATCTGCGCGGTGCTTTCCGGCTCACTCGCCAAGCACGAAAATCGCGAGGAAACCACCCTCTTCCCCATTTGGCAAAGCACCGACAACAGCGACCGGGGCCGCGCCGCCGAGTTTCTGGCCCGCGCTAAAGAGTTGCTGGCGGGGGCGGAGGACCAGCAAATCGACAAGGAGTTTTCTCCCAGTCTCAGGCCAGACTAATACAGACGCCGCGCGAGAAGTTTAGCCCTGATAAGCACCCATGCGGCGCTGTCCGCGCACCAGTAACCAGCGACCAATCAGGATCAGAATTAACACGCCCGTGGTGATCAGGAAAGCCGCGGCAAATGCGATCCTGTGGGATTCAGCGAAAGGTTCGTTGATGAAGGTCCAGACGACGTAAGTCAGATAGCCGATAGGTTCTTTGGTAAACTGGCCATTCCACATGTAATTGGACCAGCCCGCTGTATATAACAGAGGAGCAGTCTCGCCCATGGACAGGGCGACGGCATAGAAAAGCCCCGTCATGATCGCCGGCGCGGCGCCAGGCAACAGAATACTCAGTACGACGCGCCCCTCCCCTGCACCCAGCCCATAACCGGCTTCGCGCACCGCCAGAGGAATATTGGCGAGCGCCAGTTCCGTGGAGCGGGCAATGTAGGGCAGCAGCATGACTGTCAGGGTGATGATGCCCGCGGCCACAGAGAACTGCCAACCCAGGTAAATGACCATGGTGATATAGCCGACATAGCCGAGCACGATGGACGGTATGCCAACCAGCACGTCCGAGAGAAAGCGCAGCACTTTTCCGGCGCCACCCCGACCATGCTCACTCAGGTAGATCCCTGCAGAAATACCAATCGGCGCCGCCAGGAGCAACGCCCCGACAGACATGACAAAGGTTCCTTCGATGGCGTTTTTAAGACCGCCGCCAATTCCGCTGGTAACGTCCGTTAGCAGTTTTGGCGTCAACGCGGGCCATGCGTGGATAATTACGTCCCCGATAATGGAAACAAACATCGTCGCGACAAAAAGAAAAGATAATACCACGAACATCCAGGCGAATGCCGTCGTCACGCGCCGTGATAAAGATACCTTGAAGCCTTTCGCGCTGGATCTGACAACGATGTTGCGCTCAATCGCCTTGGTTGCCATCAGCGCACCCTCGCCATCCACAACAATAAACGCGCCGCAAAATTCACCACCACGGTAATGAGCAGCAGCACGAGGGCCACTTCAGAAAGGGCCTCCACGGCCATGTTCGTAGGGTCCTGCAGCGCGCTGTCCAGTTGCGAGGCAATAAACGCGGCCATGGTGGAGATCGGCGCGTAAATATTATCAGGCAGATAATTCAGTGCGTTGCCACTAACCATGAGGACAGCCATGGTTTCCCCCAGGGCTCGGCCCAGGGCGAGAATACCCACGCCGATCAACACCGTCTTCAGTTTGGGCAGGGTGATATGCCAGAAGACCTCCAGGCGATTTAAGCCCAGGCTCAGGCCTGCTTCTTTCAATTCAGGTTCGGTCATCCGGATGGATTCGCGCAGGGTGGCGGAAATCAAGGGAATGATCATCACCGCCAGCACAAAAGCCGAGGTGAGCAGCCCATAACCGCTGCCTGGGTCACCGTTCAGGAAGGGAACAAAAGAAAACGTCTTGGCCATGAAGGGGAAAATTGTCTGGCCAAAAAGTGGTACGAGCAGCGCGTACCCCCACAATCCGTAAACGACGCTGGGGATCGCCGCCAGTAAATCGACAAAAAGAGACAGGGGCCCAGCCCAGGATTTACGCACGCCTTCACTCAAAAAGTATGCCGCACCAATGGCGATAGGCATCGCGATCAACATGGCGAGCGCGGAACTCACGATGGTACCGACGACCAGAAACCAGATGCCGTACTTCGCTCCTGGCATGACCTGCGTGCCATGTAGCGTAACCGGATTACCATAAAGATTTCCCAGGTTCCAGTCATTGGTCCACAAAAAATAGAATTGATTAAACTGAATGGCAGGCCAGGAATAAATAGCCAAAAATACAATCAATGAAATTAAGGAAAGCGGCAAAAAGCTGGCCGTAGAGATCAGAGCAACTCTGAACACGGGAATTTTCATTCAACGAATCTCCCGGCACTTAGAGTATCTGAATGGTCGGCATCAATGATCATAAAAATATACAGACAAGCCTGGCATAGGATATGGAAGAGCCGGGGACTAGCCCCAGCTCGGCACGACGTTTACTTAATTTCCGCAATCTGCTTGCGGGACAGCTTCACCGCACTATCAGGCAGCGGCACAAAGTTCACCGCGTCGATGAAGTGTGGCGCATTACCGCCCTTCGGATCAAGAGCCCAATTCAGGAACTTGCGCATGGCCGCAGCGACTTCCGCGTTGGGCTGCGTCTTGCTGACGATGGCATATTCGTAGTTGATGATGGGGTAGGAGTTGGCACCCGGCGCATAGACCAGGCTGATGCGCTCGTCAGCCGGGGTCTTGCTGACCATTTCACCCGCCGCGGCCTTGGCATTCGCCACGGTCGGCAGCACGAACCTGCCAGCGCGGTTTTTCAACATGGCCATCCCCAGATGGGCTTCTTCCACCGGCTTCTTCCAGCTGATGCCGATATAGGCGATGCCGTAAGGTGTCGTCTTCAGGGCCTGTACCATACCGGGGTTACCTTCCGCACCGATGCCACCAGGAACTGCCGGCCAGCTCACCGTCGTGCTGTAACCGATGTTCTTGCTCCATTCCGGCGAGGTGTCGGCCAGATAGGTGGTGAAGATGAAGGTATCGCCGGAACCATCGGTACGATGCACGGGAATAATCTTATGGTTGGGCAGCTTCATGCCAGGATTCAGCTTGGCAATGGCCGCGTCATCCCAGTTGGTGATCTTGCCGGAGTAGATGCCGGCGAGCACCGGACCGGACAGCTTCAGATGCACATTGTTCAGACCGGGAACGTTGTAGTTGATCATCTGGATGGAGATGGCCAGCGGGATGTTCAGGATATTGGCGTGCTGCTTGACCTGCGCATCGCTCATGTAGGCGTCGGAAGCACCGATCTGGGCCACGCCAGAGATCGCTTCAGCGATGCCGGTGCCGCTGCCTGTGCCCTGGGTGGTGATCTGAACGCCGGGGTTCATCTTGGTGTACACAGGAACCCATAGGTTGAAGAGCGGGTACAGCAAAGTGGAGCCGGTTTCCAGCAGCGAGATGGTCGGAGCCGCCGAAGCAGGCAGGGCATACAGGGCGGAAAGGCCCAACGCGGACAGGACTACAGCGCCTTTGACACTACGCGACACTTCTTTTTTCAAGCGATACAGCATATAAGGCCTCCAAAAATGGCAAATACGTCGAGTTACGGCTTACCCATTGAACATCTCGCATCCCGATAGCACAAAAACGCTATCGTCAGCAAAACTCGAAAAGCAATTTAACATAGCAATATGACGTTTTAATGAAGTATTTGTGACATTTTTGTGACAACAAGGATGTCGACGGCATACGACCGCGCTCCATCTGCGATGGATATAAGCAAAGCCCGTCAACAGATCGGGCTCCAAGGTGCTTAACCGTAATGATCCATTCCGGCTACCAAGTCAGAATCCGTCCCGCGGCGGCCAGAGACGGCAAGGCGGCGCTCGGATTTATCAAGGGAACGGGCTTGCCCAGGTCATCTTTGGTCATGCCGTTGAGTTCCAGGGACTGCAGGCAACCGATGATCTGCACACCGTTGTCTTCGGCCAATTTCATGAAGTCGGCGATATTCTTGCCACCGGCCATCGGAAATATGGTCTCGGCCTTGCCCTTGGCCAGCAATTCCGTGGCCGGACCGGTGAAATACATCACCACTTTTTGCTCCGCCGCAGCAGCCGTAGCGGCGAGAAAAAAGGCGGAAGGTAAACGCTTGGGATTTTCCGGACCGGTGATAAGGATGATAACGAGATCGGCTGCCTCAGACATTTTACACCTCCTGATGAACGGTTGATCGGACGGACGCAAGACCGCGTTGCCCGGAACTGCGCACATTATAGCGCAGGCCACCCCTGATGCCGAATCTGTCCCAGCCGCGCCAGGGCCGCTGGCTGTGCATACCAAAGCAATTGCCCGCCCGTACCGGCGGAATCCAAAGCGATTGCTATGACGCTGGCTTTTTTGACCGGGAGAGATATACCCATCAACTGGGCTCCCCAGACTCCGAGGTGCGGCTGATGGCCCACTACAATCAGGGTATTGGTCTGCGGGGAAAGGCTTTGCCAGTCATGGCGAAGCTGGCCGAGGTCGCCTGCCGGTATGGCGTCAGGATAGTTCGACACCGCCACTCCCAAAGCCTTCCCAATATATGCGGCTGTCTCCCTGGTGCGCAGCAGAGGGCTGCTCCACAACACCGCCGGTTTATGGACGCAGAGCGTTAGTCCCTCTGCCATTTCCGCCGCGCTCACATGGCCGTGCGCGGTCAACTGACGGTCAAAGTCAGATCCACTATCACCTGCATCTTCTGCCTCAGCGTGGCGGACGAGCAATAGGTCCACGACGAATCACCTCCTGACCAAACCAGAAACGCGTGCCGGCGGCGGGCAAAAAACGGGCAAGGATGGTGACCATCGCAATGCCGATGAGCGCCGTCATCCATTCGTCCACCCGTACCTTCGTGCCGGGCCCAGTCCCAATAAAGATTTCCAGCCCTGCGAGTATCGCACCGAGGAAAATGGTGACCGGTCGCCAACCATAAGACGTCAGTGCCGGCAAAAAGCGGGCAATGGCACCCAGCGCTGTGGCGGCCCACAGCGCATACTCGCCAGCATACACCCATACCATCTGCGGATTAACCGGCAAGTAGCGATTAATTATCAAGGTCGCGATATAAATGCACACCGTTACGAGCGCCCAACGCCACCAACCAGGGATGCGTCCCGTCATTCAGTGTTTCTCTTTTTTCGGCTGCGGGTCATAGGGATTTTCTCCCTGACGGAAGACCAGACGCAAGGGTACGGCTTCCAAATGGAGCGCGCGCCGAAAGGCGCTCTCCAAATAACGCTTGTAGGTGCCGGGCAAACGCGCCACCTGGTTACCGTGAAACACCAGGGTGATGGGGTTTTCTCCGCCCTGATGACAATAACGCAGCTTGATACGTCGCCCGCCTACCATGGGTGGTTGATGTGTCTCGATCACGTCGGCCAGAGCGCGGTTGAGCTCGCCCGTGGAGAAATGGCGACGGGAATCGATCCATAGCTGATCGATGCTTTTATAGAGATCACCCACACCCGTGCCATGCAGGGCGGAAATGGTGTAGATCGGTGCGTATTTAATGAAGTCCAGCCGCCTTTCCAGTTCTTGCTTTACCGCCTTGCGCTGTTCGGGATTCATCCCGTCCCATTTGTTGACTACCACTACAATGGGACGCCCCAATTCGACCGCCACCCCTACCAGATGGGCGTCCTGCTCGGCGATACCCAAACGCGCATCGAGCACCAGCAGGACCACGTCCGCTTCACGCAGAGCACTCAGCGTCTTCAGCACACTGAGCTTTTCGAGTCCCTCGCCCACTCTGGCACGACGCCGCATACCCGCGGTATCAATCATGACGTAGGGCTTGCCCTGGCGCTCGTAAGGAATGCGGATGCTATCCCTGGTGGTTCCCGGCTCGTCAAAAACGAGGACGCGCTTTTCACCCAGCATCGCGTTGACCAGTGTCGACTTGCCCACGTTGGGCCGACCGAGCATGGCTATACGCGGCCCCTTCCCCGCCGCTGCGACGGCTTCATCCTCAGGGCTGGGCAAGTCCGAAAAAATCGCCTCCAGCAGCGGTTCAACGCCGTGCCCATGGGCTGCAGAAATGGTGTATGGTATGCCCAAACCTAGACGATGAAATTCAGGCAACTCGCTCACCGCGCCCTTCGCATCCATCTTGTTCACGACCAGATAGATGGGTTTGCCACTGCGGCGCAGTTCCTCGGCAATTTCTGCATCTTGGGCAGAAAGCCCTTCCTTGGCATCCACCAGAAAGCAAACCGCATCGGCCTCGGTGATGGCGAGGCGCGTCTGTACCGCCATAGCCGCCACCAGACCTCCCCGTTCCTCCGGCTCGAAACCGCCGGTATCCACCACCAGATACCGGCGCCCTTCAAACTGCGCCGTACCATAATGGCGATCACGGGTGAGCCCTGGGAAATCCGCCACCAACGCCTCACGGGTACGCGTCAGGCGATTGAAAAAGGTGGATTTACCTACATTGGGGCGCCCTACCAGGGCGATAATCGCGGTCATGAATGGAGCCTTAGCGCTTGGCCAGCTTGATTCGATACAATGTGCCCGCATCACTGAAGGCAAGAATCTGGCCATTTCCCAGACAGACAGGCGTACTCTGAATACCGCTGTCGGACAGTCGCGTCTGACCGAGCCGGTGCCCAGTCTGCGGATCAACGACATAGAGATACCCGGCATTATCCGTCGCCAGCAAGTCACTGCCACACAGGCCAAAACCGGTCATATAGTGCCCACTCAGGCGGTCATTGCGCCAAAGCACATCGCCGGAGTTGAGGTCTACAGAGGATATCCGCCCGTCGGCATCGGCGACGAAGAGATGGCCATCGTCCAGTACGGGGGTCTGGTAGACGGACATCGGCACACTCCAGTTCTGGGTACCGCCTTGTAACGCATAAGCGGCCAGATTCCCCTGATAGGCAGCGGTGATGACCTGATCCTTCGCGATCACCGGGCGCGCGGCCACATCTACCATGCGAGCCAATTCGTTACTGCCATGCGGTATGGCGACCTGCTCCCGCCAGAGCTCCGCACCAGACGACAAACTCAGCGCCACCACCGTTCCATCGGCAAAACCGGCATATACCACGCCGTCATGCACCGTAGGCGTAGCCACGGTGCGCAGGATGAGGGACGGCTCATTCATGGAGAATGTCCATTGCACCTTGCCATCTTTAGGATCGAGTGCCCAAAGATGACCATCCGCCGTCTGCACCAAAAGATGTCCGTCCACGGCGACCACTGGCGTGAGCACCTCGGAACTCAGCTGTATGGCCCAGAGCTTGTGCCCGTCTTTGGCGGTCAACGCATACACTTTTCCCGCATCGGTACCCGCATAAACCACGCCGCCTGCCAGCGTCGGGCCACGCGCCGTTCTGCCATCCAGGCTACGCATCCACATCTGGTGACCACTATCCGTCATGCTGATCAGATGACCAGAAGCATCGGCGACCACCACCTGTCCTTGGCCATGCGCGACCAGCGTTCCCTGATACGGATCAACTTGCCATATACCATACAGACGGGACTGCCATTCGGTGGAAAAAGATACCTTATCCTGCCCCTTGGTGATGGGCGGAGGTGCCTTGGGGGATGGGGTGGAATGGAACCAGGACGTGATGCCACAGCCGTTCAGCAAGATCGCCAAAAAACCCAGCGCCGCCGGGCGTCGGAAGGATGAAAGAGAAATTCGCAAGGTCATGGTGCCACTCCAATGTTAGCCATCTTCATCTGCAGGTAACTGCGATAAGGATCGGCGGCCGGAAGCGCGACGATAGCCGACTGATAAGCCTGCATGGCTTTACCGTTTTGATGGAGTTCCACATAGGCATCCCCCTGGATTTCATCCTGCAGGGCGGCGTAGGCCACGTCCGGCGCCTTCAGTAAATCCAGCGCTTTTTGTGCCTGTTTCTGCTCCAGATAAAGCCGGGCCAGACTGAGCTTCGCCATACTCTTCAGGCCCCTTGGGACGCTTCTGCTCTGGATGATGGTATTCAGATCTGTTTCCGCCGCGGGAATCTGATTGCTTTCACTGTCCATACGCGCCAAAAAAAAGTGGGCGAAAATGGCGTAGGGCGTGTGCCCATATTGATGCACCAGGGTGTCCGCACTGGCGCGTGCCGTACCGACCTGCCCGGCGACACTGGCATCCACCAGTTCGTTATACAGTACGGCAGCACGCTGCACTTGATGACGCTGGTATTTTTCGTAGCCAAAAAACCCCAGTGCCGCGAGCAAGATGATAATGGTACCCGCAACAAGAGAGATCCGGTGGCGATAAAGGAATTCGGAGAGTTCTGGACCGGTCACGATAAGGTTCTGACTGTAGCAAAATTGCGCACAGTATGGGGTGCAGGCTGCGGGAAATCAACGCCAAGACTACGCAGTCCTTCATGCAAAGCGTCAAGATCGCCCTGCCAACGGCCCTCTCCCGCCTGTTCCTTAAGGATCAGCGTCTCACCGGCGAGTTGCCCCGCGCCGATAATGGCCTGAAATCTGGCACGGGAACGCTCCGCCTGCTTCATGAGCGTCTTGAAAGTGGCGGGGCCACTGGTGACCACGGAGATACCCCCGTCTCGCAACCGCTCGGCGATTTGCCACGCAGGAGCAACCGCGGCATCCTCCAGAGTGCCAATAAACAGCAAAGGAGCAGCGGCTTTTGCCACCCTCCCCTGCAGTGCCTGCAAAGCGAGCAATCTTTCAAGCCCTACGGCAAATCCGATCGCCGCCGTCTCAGCACCGCCCAACTGCGCGACCAAACCGTCATAACGACCACCGGCCAGTACCGTGCCTTGCGCGCCCAGCGCATCCGTCACCCATTCGAAGACCGTGCGGTTATAGTAATCCAGACCGCGTACGAGGCTATGGTTGACCTGGTAAGGGATATCAAGCGCTGTCAGCAGCGACTGCAACAGGGCGAAATGCGCTGCAGAGTCTTCGTCCAAATGGTCCGCCAGATGCGGGGCCATGTGTGCGATGTCCTGACAGGTGGGTACTTTGCAGTCAAGCACGCGGAGCGGGTTGCGCTCCATACGCTCCCGACAGTCGGCGCAGAGCTCCGCCCGGCGCGGGCGCAGATAATCCAGGAGCATGCTTCTGTAGTGGGCACGCGCCGCCGGACTTCCCAGAGAGTTGATCTGCAGCGCAGCGGTAACGCCAGCCGTCCGCAAAATTCGCGCCGATAGGGCGATCACCTCGGCATCGGTGCTCGCCGCAGGCAGCCCGAAGACCTCCACACCCAGTTGGTGAAACTGCCGGTAGCGTCCTTTCTGCGGGCGCTCGTGGCGAAACATCGGCCCCATGTAATAATAACGCGGGGTCTGACCGCGCATGCTCTGCGCTTGAATGGCGGCACGCACGCACCCCGCCGTCCCCTCCGGCCGCAGGGTGAGGCTATCCCCATTGCGGTCGGCAAAGGTATACATCTCCTTCTGGACGATATCGGTCACATCGCCAATAGCGCGGGCAAACAGTTCCGTCGATTCCAGGAGCGGCAAACGCACTTCGCCGTAGTCGTAGAGCGCCAGCAATGTCCGCAGGTCATCTTCCAACGCCTGCCAACCCGCGCTCTCTTCCGGAAAAATGTCATTCATACCACGTACGGCCTGCAACACTTTACCCGCCATGCATGTTCCCGGTTTGCAGCGCAGGAAGAGGCTCAGGCGTCATGTCGCGCTGCCTGCCGCTCGGCGATTTCCGCCCGAATCCGCTTTTCCAGTATATCGACGATATCGATATTCTCCACCCGTTCGACCTGCTTGCCGCGATAGTAGAGAATGCTGCGCTTATCCCCACCCGCCAGGCCGATATCCGCCTCCTTCGCTTCACCGATACCATTCACCACGCAGCCGATCACCGAAACATCCATGGGTTCGAGGATATCTTCCAGACGCGCCTCCAAGGCATTGATGGTGGTAATGACGTCAAACTCCTGGCGGGAACAGGATGGACAGGCGATGAGATTGATCCCTTTCTGACGCAAGTGCAGGCTCTTCAAAATATCGAAGCCGACGCGAATCTCCTCGACAGGATCCGCCGCGAGGGAAATCCGGATCGTATCGCCGATGCCGTCGCGCAGAAGCAGACCAAGCCCGATGGCGGATTTGACGGTGCCCGAGCGCAGACCGCCGGCTTCGGTGATACCCAGGTGCAGCGGGTAATCCACCTTTTCCGAGAGCAGCCGGTAAGCGCTCACGGCAAGATAAATATCGGAGGCCTTGACACTGATTTTCACATCATGAAAATTCAATTCGTCGAGAATGCTCACATGGCGCAAGGCAGACTCCACCAATGCCTCCGCCGTGGGCTCCCCGTATTTTTCCTGGATATCCTTTTCCAAGGACCCGGCATTGACCCCGATACGGATGGGAATGCCCTTGTCCTTGGCCATTTCCACCACCAGCCGCGTTTTATCCAGAGAACCGATATTTCCGGGATTGATGCGCAGACCATCGACACCATCTACCATCACCTGCAAAGCAATACGGTGATCGAAGTGGATATCGGCGACCAGAGGGGTTTCCACCTGGGCGCGGATCGCCTTAAAGGCTTCCGCGGCATCCATGCTGGGTACGGACACTCGGACGATATCGGCGCCGACCGCTTCCAGACGCCGGATTTGCGCGACCGTGGCGGCGACATCACGGGTCTCCGTATTGGTCATGCTTTGTACGCTAATGGGAGCGTCGCCGCCAATGGCTACGTTACCCACGTGAATTTGCCGGGTCTTACGCCGTTTTATGGGAGATTCATGGTGCATGGGAGGCCTCGCTGGAAGATGAAAGCACACTCGCTATCGGCAGTGCGGAGGATGGCACCTGACTGTGGGTGACGGCCATAACATGGGCGCCACTGACAGGGGTACTGGTGGTCGATGCGGTACCAATCTGCAATCTGGCCACCCCCAGAGCGTTGGCGGGCAGTGGCGCCAGCTTACCATTATAGCTGATGGCAACAGCACTGGCCTTGCCTACCAGGACATGATAGGGCGGCGAGCCGGAATCGACGCGTAAGACATTGCCGCGACGTCCCAGGACAGCGAGCAGGGTTTTTCCGGAGGCGTCTTTGACCTGCACCCAACAGTCCGCGCTGAACTGGAACGTCAGCCCAGGACCAGTCGCTGCGGTCGCAAATTGGGTTACCCCAACCGGAACAGCAGATTGACCAGGCGCCACCGCCGAAGCCTGAGTCGCCGCGCGCGGCGCCAGAACGACCGGTGATATGCTGGGTGCGGCGCTGACCGCCGGCGCAGAAACCGCCGGATGCTTCACCGCCGTCGGCGAAGCCGCCGTGGCGGGCAAGCTCTGCGTCTGCTGCCGACTCCAGAACCACCAGGCCGCCACAATAACGGCTATCATGACCAGTGCGGAGAAAGTCAGCATGCGCCGACTATAATCCAGCAGCGGACCTTCACAGTTGGGCAGCACATTTTCCGATGGGTGCAGCCCCGACCCCTCGTTGGAAGCATCATACGTCTTCAGAAGAGGTTCCGGATCCAATTCCAGCAGACGCGCATAATTCTTCAGAAAACCGCGTGCGAAAGCCGCACCGGGCAGGGCGGCGTAATTACCTTCTTCCAAATTCTTTACCTGTACTTCGGTAATACGCAATCGCTCGGCAACCTGGCGCCGGCTCCAGCCATGGGCTTCCCGCGCTGTCCGCAAGTCCTGGGGAATATCGTCTCCGGTTATCGGGTCCATGGTTCCACCACCTCAACCATTTTGTAATAATAATTGCTGCGCCTGTTTACCCGCCACAGAATAGGGTGATGCCGTCACGCAACGCTGCCAAAAAGACTGCGCCTGCGTTGTTCGCCCTTGTTGGGCGGCGATCCGCCCCGCCAGCAAGAGCGCATCGGCATTATCGGGCTCCTGCGCCAAGACCACCCGCAAGTGATCGAAGGCGGCGTCTGCTTTACCCGCCTTAAAGTCCAGCTCGGCAAGCATCTGGAGGGCGGGCGGATAGTTGGGGACCAGATAGAGTGCCCGGTTCAGGGCGTCGCGCGCTGCCGACAAGTCCTTAAGCCCCGCGTAGGCTTGTGCAAGGTTGGTCCAGGCGAACTGCGGCGTACTATACAAAGGATCGGCCGTGGCCCGCTTTAACTCGACGAGAGCTTCCGCGTAGTTACCGGAACTGACGAGGAAAGCACCGTAATTATTGAGATACTCTGGATTTTTTGGATCCATGGAGAGGGCCCGGCGAAAGGCTTTACGTGCCAGTTCCTTCTGCTGCAACTGTTCATACGCCAGCCCCATGATATTATAAGCGTCGGCGTAGTTGCGGTTGTCGGCGATCGCCAAGCGCAATTCACGGATCGCCTGCCGGGGATGACCATCCTGCAAATAAGCGCTGCCGAGAGAGGTATAGATGCCTGCCTTGGCTTTATCGGTATTGGCGGGTGTCGGCTTGAAGCCTGAAGAGGCGGCGTTGGCCTTGTGTTCATGGGCGATAAACGCGGCCATTTGTTGCTCGGGCGTAGTCGCCTCATTGCCGCCAAAGAGCCCGCAGCCATTCAGGAGAAGCACGCCCATACCCAGCCCCGCGAGCCTTCTCATGAATGCACCGCCAGGGGAATACTGCGCCGGCCATCACGCACCTGCCCGGCCAACTGGCCGCAGGCGGCGGCGATGTCATCGCCACGCGGGCGGCGCGTAACCGCCATCACGTCACCGCGCAGGATAATGTCGCGGAAAGCATCGATGCGCGCCTGTGGCGACCTTTTATAATTTGAACCAGGAAAGGGGTTAAAGGGGATTAAATTTACCATGGCGGGGATGCCCCGCAGTAAGCGGAGGAGTTCCCGGGCATGGCTGTCGGCATCGTTGAGACCATCCAGCATCACATATTCGAAAGTGATACGGCGCCGGGGCGGCAGGGGGTAGCGGCGGCAGGCGGCGAGCAGTTCCGCCAGCGGATAGTGGCGGTTTACTGGCACGAGAATGTCGCGGATATCATCGCGGCTGGCATGCAAACTGATCGCGAGATTGACCGGGCTTTCCGTACCCAGCCGATCCATGCCCGGTACCACCCCCGCCGTGCTGACGGTAATGCGCCGCGCGCCCAAACCGTAGGCATAATCGTCGCGCAGCAAATCCAGCGCAGGTAATACATGACGCAAATTGAGTAACGGCTCACCCATACCCATGAACACCACGTTGGTGATGGCGTTCAGGCCCAGCAAGCGGCGCGCCACGCGCACCTGGGCGATTATTTCGTGGGTTTCCAGGTTGCGACTCAGCCCTTGCGCGCCGGTGGCGCAGAAACTGCACGCCAGCGAACAGCCCACCTGGGAAGAAATGCACAGCGTGCCACGGTCCTCTTCAGGAATAAAAACCGTTTCGATCGCATTGCCATCAGGAAGCCTCAACAGCCATTTGCGGGTGCCATCCGCCGCCAGTTGGTCAGCAATAATTTCCGGTTCATCCAGAATGGTCTCAGCGGCGAGTCGGGTGCGGAGGGCTTTGCCGATGTTACTCATGGCCGCGAAATCCGTCACCTGACGGGTATGCAGCCATTGCAAAATCTGGTTGGCGCGAAAGGGGGACTCTCCCCAGGTGCGCAGCAACCCGGCGAGGGACTGGCGATCCAGTCCCAGCAGGTGTGGCCATACGGCCTTGGTAACTACAGAAGAATCGCCTATCATTCAGCGCGAAAAAATCTCCCGTTGGCCAAAAAAGTAGCCGATTTCCCATGCCGCGGTCTCAGCGCTGTCTGAGCCATGCACGGCGTTGGCATCGATGCTGTCGGCAAAGTCCGCACGAATCGTCCCCGCAGCGGCATCTTTGGGGTTGGTCGCGCCCATCAGATCACGGTTTTTGGCGATGGCGCCCTCGCCCTCCAGCACCGTAACCACTACCGGACCACTGCTCATGAAATCGCACAGCTCGCCGTAAAACGGACGCGCTTTGTGTACTGCATAAAACCCTCCCGCCTCATCACGGCTGAGGTGCATCATCTTGGTGGCAGCGACACGCAGGCCCGCCTGTTCGAAACGGCCAAGAATGGCACCGATGGCATTTTTCTGAACAGCGTCGGGTTTGATGATAGAAAGAGTACGCTCAACAGCCATAAATTCCTCAATGGGGGTAAAATTAAAGTCGCCATAGGCTAGCATTCTGCAGTTTCTCTGGCAATCCGGGGCGCATATCCGGGGAGCAATCATTATCACGCCCGGCGCAAAATATTCGGCATTGCGGGATCAACCCCTAACGGGCATTTTTCTGCTGAAAATCAGAGAAGGATTGTAACAACAGTGACGCCGCATCCCCCCGTGTGGGGTCAAGGTAACAATGCGCTGATTCCCTCTTAAACCAGGTATCCTGGCGCTTGGCCAGTTGGCGAGTCGCCGCCAGTGCCGCCTGATAGGCCTCTGCGGCACTGTAGAGACCGTCATGCCAGGCGAAGTATTGACGGTAACCCACGGCGCGCATGGCGGGCAATTCCGGCGCGTAGTGACGTTGGCGCAGGGATTCCAGCTCTTCCAAAAAACCCTCTGCCAGCATGGCATCAAGGCGCTGCGCGATGCGTTGATGTAACCAGGTCCGGGGCGGACGCAGGATGATCTTATAGAGCGGACCGGGGAACGCTCCCTGCCAATGGCGATGAGCGCTGATCAAGGCGCCAGAACTCAGAATCATTTCCAGCGCGCGTTGAATGCGTTGCCGATCATGGGGGGCGATAGCCGCAGCGGTTTCCGGATCCAGGGTCGCGAGGCGCTGGTGTAGTGCCGGCCACCCTGCCGTCTCTGCTGCCGCCACCAGACTCTGGCGCAGGGCGGGATCGGCGGGGGGTAACGCATCAATGCCACGCTCCAGCGCGCGGAAATACAGACCCGTGCCCCCCACCAACAGCGGGATGCGATCACGTTCCCGCGCCAGCGCAATGCAGCGCAGGGCATCTTCGCGAAATAGACCCGCCGAATAAGGTGCGTCGGGCTCCCGGATATCGACCAGTGCGTGCGGATATCGCTGGCGCAGAGTCGGGCTGGGTTTAGCGCTGCCGATATCAAAATGGCGATACACCAGCAACGAGTCGACACTGATAATGTCTACCGGCAGCATATCGGCCAAACGCAAGGCCAGATCCGTCTTGCCACTGGCGGTCGGACCCATCAGAAAAATGGCGGGAATCATCGTCCGCGCAGAAAAAGACGGTCCAGATCGGCCAGCGAAAATTGCACGACCGTGGGTCGGCCGTGATTGCACTGTCCGAAACGCGGAGTGGCTTCCAGTTGGCGCAGGAGGCTGTTCATTTCTTCCAGACTGAGGCGACGACTGGTTTTAATGGCGGCACGGCAAGCCATATCGGCGAGAGCGGCATCGCTGTCCTTCCCGGTCCAGGCCGACTCCTCGGCCAGGAGGTCAGCGACAATCTGTCCATAGGTGGCGGCTGGGATGGCCTTGGGGGCGGCATGAATAGCCAACGTTCCGGGACCAGCCACACTGATTTCCAGTCCGGCAGCTTGCAGGGCGTTTTGCTTTGCCTCGAAACGCGCCATCTGTGTCGCTGTTACATGCAGGTATTCTGGAATAATAAATACTTGCTTATCATTTTGTTGCGCTGCTATCTTCATCTTCTCGTAGAGGATGCGTTCATGGGCGGCATGCTGATCGATGAGGATCATGCCTTCCCTGTTCTGGGCGAGAATAAAGCGCGCGTGAATTTGCGCCAGGGCCTGACCAAGAGGGTAGTCCGGGGCCAGCTCCTGAAGATGTGCCGCAGGCATGTCAGTGCTTGGCGCAAAAGTCATTGCCGGCGCTACCAGTCGTTCCCAATAGGCTCCGGATCCATCCTGCACCGCACTCAGCGGTCGCTGGGTCGGGTGTTGATAAGCTCCTCTGGACAGCGAACTTTGCAGTGCAGGCGCTGGTGACAGGGGCTGGACCGGCACAGTCAATTGCGGGTGCTCTCCCCCCTGTTCCGCAATCACCCGCCGCAGGGTATGGAAGAGAAAATCGTGTATCTCACGACTATCGCGAAAGCGCACCTCGGCCTTGGCGGGATGCACGTTAACATCTACCCGCTCGGGCGGCAGTTTCAGGTAAAGCACGTAAAGCGGGTGGCGATCCTGAAACAGCACGTCATTATAGGACGCACGCAGGGCGTGGGTAATCACCGGGTCACGCACCGGACGACCGTTGACGTAAAAATACTGTTCGTCCCCGCGGGCACGGTTGTAAGTGGGTAGACCCAGCCAGCCGCTGAGGGATAGGCCTTGATCTTCCTGCTCGATATACAACGCGTT
Organism: Acidithiobacillus ferriphilus; assembly: GCF_028215975.1. NCBI lineage: Bacteria > Pseudomonadati > Pseudomonadota > Acidithiobacillia > Acidithiobacillales > Acidithiobacillaceae > Acidithiobacillus > Acidithiobacillus ferriphilus. The sequence goes on along the minus strand of NZ_CP116458.1, from coordinate 1,179,691 downwards.
GGCGAGGAAGCCCTCCCCCATGATATTGGCCACGCGTAGTGCCCGGCTGTCGGCATCCAGGGCCGCGGGAAGCTGCACGAGCGCGCGACCGTTCTGGAGAAGCTGAAAGGCCACCGGGAAATTGGCCAGAGCGATCTGTCGCAGTACTTTTTGGTTCCGCGACAGTTCAGCGGACGCGCTGCGCAAAAACTTGCGCCGCGCGGGCACATTAAAGAATAAATCGGCCACACGGACCGTGGTGCCCGGTGCCCGGGCTGATGGCTCCGGCGCGGCGGTGGCACCACCGGTCACATGCAGACGGGTAGCCTGCTTCTGGCCATGCGCCCGCGAAACTATTTCCAGGCGCGAAACAGAAGCAATGGCGGGCAAGGCCTCGCCGCGGAAGCCCATGGTATGGATCGCCTGAAGATCCTCCCAGGTCGCCACTTTACTGGTCGCGTGGCGTTCCAGGGCCAAGACCAGGTCTTCGGGGAATATCCCAACGCCGTCATCCTCAACACTGAGCAGGTCGACCCCACCACCCTCCAGATGAATCGTGATTCGCGTCGCTCCGGCATCCAGGCTGTTTTCCAATAGCTCTTTGAGGATAGAGGCGGGGCGTTCGACCACCTCACCAGCGGCTATCTGATTGGCCAGAGTATCGTCCAGGCGATGCACGCGGGGTGTTTGATCAGCCGACATCACTATTGCTCCCACCGGATGAGGGTGGCAAAAACTCGGTCCAGCCCTGAACACGAGGTTGATGCGCCTGCCAGTCAAGGCGGTGACCGCCACTGTCCAGAATGCTGAGGCGGAGTGACAGATCAGCAGCGGGAAGGAAACCCGCGCCCCGCTCCGGCCATTCCACCAGCCACAGGGCGGACTCGGCCAGATAATCCCGAATGCCAATGAATTCCAGCTCTTCAGGTTCCAGCAAGCGATATAAATCCAGATGCAGCGCGGGTCCGATGCGGGTCTGATATGGTTCCATTAAAGTATAGGTGGGGCTCTTAATGGGCTGGGTGACACCCAGCGCTCGCAGCACGGCTTGGGCCAAGGTCGTCTTACCGACCCCGAGATCGCCCGCAAGATAAATGACCGCCGGGATATCGATGCGCAGGGCCAATCGCTGCCCCCAGTCCCGGCAGGCTTCAGCATCTGCGAAATCCCAGTACATCAGATACCCGATTCAGGGCTTCAGCAGATGCTGGAGAATGTCCGAACGACTGATGATGCCCAACAGGAGGCCGCTGCTGTCGACTACCGGTACGGCATGCACGTCCTTCCGCAGCAATTTTTCGGCAACCGCATCCACATCCTCCTCGGGGGCTACGCTGATGACGCGGGCCGTGGCCAACTGGCCGGCGGTCACCGCCGTTACCTTGCGCAATTCCTCCTCGTATTCATGCATGCCACCGAGCGGAATCAGTCCGTCGAGAATCGTGAGCATGGTGGGCAGATGCACCTTGCGGTGGGCATCAATCAGATCCCGTTCACCGATCATCCCGACCAGATGACCATCGCCATCGATCACCGGGAGGCTGTGGTGCCCGGAACTCAGGAGCAGCTCACCCACCTTCTGCACCGAATCATCCGCCAGCACGGTAATGGCCTCGCGCGTCATAATATCTTGGGCCGTTTTCATCAGGATCGTCCTTCCGCCATGGCGTCATATAATGTGTTGAGGATAATGTCTATTTCCGCTGCTGTCACCGACAGCGGCGGAACTATGGTGAGGAGATCGCCGAGGGGGCGACTATAAACGCCCATTTCCCGTGCCCGTCGGCACACCGCGTATTCGACGCGATCGGCGTAGGGATAAGGCGCATTCGTCCTGGGGTCGCGCAAGGCGATGGCGGCCATCAAACCGAACTGGCGAACCTCTCCTGCCCACGACTGGCCGTGAAAACGTTGCAGGCCGGCGCGCAACTGGGCGATTTTCCCAGGCAAAGCGGCCAGCACAGCGCCTTCCGCAAAAAGAGTCAGGTTCTCCAGCGCTACCGCACAGGCCAGGGGATTGGCGGTGTAGGTATGCCCGTAGTAAAACTGCCGGGTTTCCCCGAAAGGCGCAAGGAAAGCGGCATAAACATGTTCTGCGGCGAGGGTCGCGGCCAGCGGCAAGTAACCACCGCTCAGCCCTTTGCCCAAGGCCAGCAAGTCTGGTTCGACAGACTCCCACTCACAGGAAAAAAGCTTGCCGCTGCGACCAAAGCCGGTTGCGACCTCATCAATGATCAACAAAACCTCATAGACCCGGCACAGACGTTGCGCACCCGCCAGAATGCCGGGAGGAAAAGGCAATATGCCGGCAGCACCCTGCACCCCCCCCTCCAGGATCAGGGCCGCGATCTCGCCGCCCTGATCCTGGAGCGTGGATTCCAGCGCCGCCAGCCATGCGGTGGTCGCCTGCAGCGGATCGCCCTCACAGCCTTCCCATTGCAATACATAGGGGCTCGGCAAGCGTAAAGTCGGGAACAGGAGATGGCCGTACACCGCATGAAACAAGGGGAAACCGCCCACCGAAACAGCGCCCACGGTGTCACCATGATAGGCATTGTCCAGGGTCAGGAAGAGATGTTTTTCAGGGCGGCCCAGATTACACCAGTATTGAGCCGCCATTTTGATGGCCACTTCGACCGCTTCTGACCCATCCTCCGAAAAAAAACAGTGCTGCAAAGAGGCCGGAGTAATTTCCACCAGTGCCTTGGCAAGGTGTATGGCCGGGGGATTGCTCGCGCCCAGCGCCGTGCTGTGCGCGACTTTACCGATCTGCGCGATCAGGGCGGCGTCCAGTCGGGGGTGGCGATGACCATGGATATTGCACCACAGGCTGGCGATGGCGTCCAGACAGCGATGGCCTTCCGTATCGTACACGTAATTGCCTTCGGCCCGTTCGATGATCCATGGATCATCGTCTCCATAACACTGCATCTGAGTGAAGGGATGCCAGAAATAACGGCGATCCCATTCCCGCAACTCTTCAGTTTCCGTCATTGTTTTGCGCTAACTCCTGTAGTACGCGAGGCACTGCCGCCAGGATATCCCTGGCCAGCAGGCTGGCTTCGCCCATCTGCGCGGCAGCGAGGTCACCCGCGCGGGCGTGCAGGCACACGCCAAGGGATAAGGCCTTGTCTGCTTCCAAATCCTGGGCGAGCAGACCCGCGAGTATACCGGTAAGGACATCCCCGCTGCCGCCCGTCGCCATACCGGGATTGCCCAGCGGGCAAAGCCAACGACCGCCACCCAACAACAAACTATGGTGACCCTTGAGTACCCAATACCCGCCATAGCGGGCCTGCAATCGGCAGATGGCCGCGACGCGATCGGCCTGAACGGCGGCGACCGGCACCCCTAGCAGGCGCGCCGCCTCCCCAGGATGGGGGGTAAACAGACGAAGCGCGTCGGCGGCCAACAGTTCCGGACCAAAACGCGCGAGAATGTTCAGGGCGTCGGCGTCCCAGACTTGGGGGCAGGACAGTGTGCCGATCTCCCGCAAAAGATCATGGGCGGCCAGGCCCTGACCCAGGCCCGGGCCAACGGCCAGGACTGCTTGATCCGGCAAATCTGCGAAACTCGCAGGCCAGTCCCGCCAGGTAGCTTCAGACAGAGATGCCGCCAGATAAGGGATGGCCGAGGGATGACCGACGGCCGTCACCAGTCCGGCGCCCACCCGGTAGGCGGCCACACAGGCCAGCGCCAGTGCCCCACCCATGCCTGGCCCTCCGCCTACCGCGAAAACGTGCCCGAAGCTCCCTTTGTGCGCCTGCGGGCTACGCGCCGGCAGGGTCGGGACTGTCCGCCAGTTCAGGGCAACAAAGGCTTCATTCATGGTCACGCCCTCTCGATATCCTCCTCAGGATATGCGCTGACATGGTGCAGACTCAAATCGGCACCGGCATACTCCGCCTCGGGGTCCAGACGAATCCCGATGAAGTACTTGATGCCGCCGTAGACGATGCCGCTGCCCGCCAGGGCGACCAGTACGCCCAACGAGGTGCCCAGCAACTGGGACCAGAAACTGACCCCACCGGCGCCGCCGAGGAACTGATGTCCAAAAATGCCGACGGCCAGCCCGCCCCACACGCCGCAGACGCCGTGCATCGGCCATACGCCAAGCACGTCATCCAGACGCAGGCGGTGCTGCACAAAAGTGAAGAGGTAGACAAAGATAATACCGGCAATAGCGCCGATGGCCAAAGCACCGATGGGTTGCACCACATCGGAACCGGCGCAGATCGCGACCAGACCCGCCAGAGCGCCATTGTGTACGAAGCCCGGGTCGCCCTTCCCTACCGCCAGGGCCGCCAGCATACCGCCCACCAGCGCCATAAGCGAATTGAGCGCCACCAGACCCTGCACCGCCATCAGTTGCTGCGCACTCATCACATTAAAGCCAAACCAGCCGATGATCAGAATCCAGGAACCCAGCGCCAGAAAGGGAATATTGGATGGTGGCATGGCATGCACCACACCATTTTTCCCGTAACGCCCCTTGCGCGGACCCAGCAGCCAGACCGCCATCAGCGCCATCCAACCACCCATGGCATGGACCACCACCGAGCCCGCGAAATCGTGAAAAGGCGCACCAAAAATGCTGGCAAACCAAGCCTGAATGCCATAATGATCGTTCCAGACAATGCCTTCATAAAAGGGATAAACCAGCCCCACCAGGAAGGCCGTCGCCAGCAATTGTGGATAAAAACGCGCCCGCTCGGCGATACCACCGGAAATAATAGCCGGCACCGCGGCGGCGAAGGTGAGCAGGAAGAAAAAGCGCACCATCTCGAAGCCGTGATTACCCGTGGTCAGGGTCTTCACATCACCGAAAAAGCTGATGCCGTAGGCGATGTGGTAACCCACAAAAAAATAGACCATGGTAGAAATACCAAAATCGCTGAGAATTTTGACCAATGCGTTGACCTGACTGCGGCGCCTTACCGTACCCAGTTCCAGAAAGGCGAATCCGCCGTGCATGGCAAGTACCAGAATGGCACCCATCAGCAAAAAAAACACATTCCCACCCGGAGGCGTGGCGCCTATGGCTGTCATGATCGCTGTTTCCTCTCAAAATTTAATTGCTTTTATGTTTACGAAACAATGGATAATGCCTTATTCATCGAGCAATCGGCGACCATGCAATGCGCGCCCGAGGGTGCTACGATCGACGTATTCCAATTCGCCGCCCACCGGCACCCCGCGGGCGATACGGCTGATTGTCATACCCTCGGGAACCAGCCCGGCAAGGAACTGTGCCGTGGCCTCCCCTTCCAGAGTGGGATTGGTCGCAAAAATCACTTCCCGCAAGTCTGCCTCACCCAAGCGCGCGCTGAGGCGATCAATGTGCAAGGCTTCGGGACCGATGCCGTCCAGGGGCGACAAATGCCCCATCAACACAAAAAACTCGCCGACAAACACCCCCGTATCTTCGATAGCGCGCAAATCCGCGGGAGATTCCACGACGCACAGGATGGAACGATCCCGATGTTCAGAGCGACAGACGGCGCACAACGGCGCTTCGCTCAGATTATTGCAGCGCTGACAAAAACGGACCATGGCATGGGCCTGCTGTAAGGCGGCGGCCAGTTGCGGCATGAGATCGCGCTTGCGCACCAGCAACTCATAGCCGATCCGTTGCGCCGAACGCGGGCCAATACCCGGCAGGCGGCGGAGCAGTGCCACCAGGGCATCCATACTCGGAACATCTGCCATAAATGCCTAGAAAGGCAGGTTCATGCCCGGAATATTCATGCCACCCGTCACGTCCGACATCCGCTCCGCGCTGATCTTCTCGGCATTGCGCACGGCGTCATTGATGGCGGCAGCCACGAGATCCTCGAGCATTTCCCGATCGCCATCGGCAAGCAGAGAGGGGTCAATACGCACCCGGCGTACGTCATACCGGCAGGTCATGGTGACCTCTACCAGATTACCGCCCGCATAGCCTCGCACCTCTACCTGGGCAAGTTCTTCCTGCGTCTTTTGCATGCGCTCCTGGAGCTGCTGCGCCTGCTTCATGATATTTCCCAGTCCACCCTTCATCTTTCATCCCCTCTCTAGTTTACTCTTCAACTGTGAGCCAACGGCACCGCCGTTCGCGGCGGCCGGTACCATAACTTCAATGGATTCCACATGAGCCTCCAAGACTTCCAGGAACGCGCCTATGCGCGGGTCCGCGGCGACGCGCGCCTCGGCTTCGGCCTGCCGGGATGCCGCGCGCGCTTTCTCTTCCTGCACCAGGCTTCCCACCCCGGTCGCCTTGGTAAGGGGTACGATGCTCAGACGCGGTTCCCGGCCAAAATATGCAGTAAGCGCCCGATGTAACGCCCCACGGGCCTCGGCCTTGACGAGAAATGGCAAATAATTGGGCTCCACGGCCAATTCCACCGCTTCCGGATCGCAGCGCAGGGCCTGTCCATAGCGCAGGTACTCGGCAAGCATGGGAGAAACCGCCAGCGCTTCCACCACACAACGCCAGTCCGTCGAGGGCGCCGTCTCAGCCACCCTATCCGGCGTCGTTTCCCGAACCGCGTCCCCTGAATGGTAGGAAAGCGATGGTGCAGGCCGGTGCGATGCCGGTGAACTCACCTCCGCTGCCAGCGTTGATGACTCAACAAAATGCGGAATGCCCGGATCCGGAAGCGCGGCGGCGGGCGGCAAGTCTGGCGACACCGCTCCGGAAAAGCTCAATACCCGCAGAACAGCCATTTCCAGCGCCATACGGCTGTCCGGATAAAGCGCAAAGTCACGTCGTGCCGAGAGGAGCAAAAAATACCAGGACTGCAAAGTAAGCGGGCTGATGCGTCCACGCAGGCGCGCAATCAGCTCCGCACCATCATCCTCCGGATCGGTCGGAAGAAATTGTGCCAAGCTGAGACGGTGCACGCCCTCTATGATCAAATCGAGCAGGCCGGCGCCATCTATACCCCGCGCCAGATGATCATCCAGTATGGCAAATACCTGCGCAGCATCCCGCTCCACCAACGCTTCGACCAGACCCAGCACCGCATCGTCACTGCCGCGCCCAAGCATCGCGAGCACGCCGTCACGCTGGACCGCACCCCCACCATGAACAATGGCCTGATCCAGCAAACTCAGGGCGTCGCGCAGGCTTCCATCGGCAGCGCGTGACAATATCCGCAGTGCGGCATCCTCGGCAGGTATCTGTTCGGCCGCCATGATCTGCTGCAATCGTCCCTGAATTTGTGGAATATCCAGCCTCCGCAAATTAAACTGCAGACAGCGGGAGAGTACGGTTACCGGCAGTTTCTGCGGATCCGTGGTCGCCAACAGAAATTTGACATGCTCCGGCGGTTCTTCAAGGGTTTTCAGCAGCGCGTTGAAGCTGTGAGTGGATAACATGTGTACCTCGTCGATAAGGTACACTTTGTATCGACCCACCGTAGGCGCGTACTGCACGTTGTCCAGCAGGTCACGGGTTTCATCCACCCGGGTGCGACTCGCCGCGTCCACTTCCAGCAGATCAACAAAATTTCCCGCGGCGATGCCGCGACAGGCACTGCACTCTCCGCAAGGATCGCTGCTAACGCCACGCTCACAGTTCAGGCACTTGGCCAGTAGCCGCGCCAGAGTCGTTTTACCGACGCCCCGCGTCCCGGTGAACAAAAAAGCATGATGAATGCGACCGGAATCGAGGGCATGGCGCAAGGCGGCGACCACCGCCCCTTGCCCTACAAAATCGTCAAAGTGTTGTGGCCGCCAGCGGCGGGCAAGCGCGAGGTAGGCGCTCATGCGCGCCCGAAATATAGGGTGGCGACGCGAACCAGCCGCACCCCGGCACCTGGATCACCGGCTGCCGCTGCTCCCTTCCGGGCCTGACGGGGTTCACCAGCTACCACTGCGAGGGGACCGATCTTTGTCGCCATAGAAAAACCTGAGACTGTCCGCTGATGGACGGTGATTGGCGGAGAGGGTGGGATTCGAACCCACGGTACCCTTTTGGAGTACACAGCATTTCCAGTGCTGCACCTTCGGCCGCTCGGTCACCTCTCCTGAGGGGACGAAGTGTAACCCAGACGGCAACGAGAGAGCAATGACCCTATATGGAAGCGGCACAAAATGATGCATTTTAGAAACTCAGCACCTCGCCATCGTTCCTGGGCAGGTCCGACAGCGCGTTTTGAATGCGCATCAGGACACCGGAGCGATCATTTACGAACTGAACGCCAATGGCTGGCGGTCGGCCATCACGATTATCCGGTGGCGTCACCCACACCACCTTCCCCATGACAGGCGCCCGCGGCTGGCTGTCGGGAAGGCTGATCATGAGCAACACCTCCGTGCCCATGGGCAGGAGATTCGGTGTCTCCACCAGCACCCCCCCCCCTTTAATGTTTGGCATATAGTAGCGCTGCACCGCGGCAACGTCCCGCAACACTACGGACAGCGCTTTTGCCGCACTTCCCGTCTCAGCTTGTAATTCCATGCACCTTCTCCCTGGACCAAATGCTTATCCAGTTCAACAGTAACGTTTCCAACATCATACCCACATTGCGATTCTGGGCGAGAGACTCAGGGACTCGGATCCATTCCTCCAGCGTCTCCCAGAGGGAGATCGCCTGAGCCGACTGCGCCATGACCTTCAGCGACTGCAGATAGTCTACATGCACGATGCTGTCCGGGCGATGATTACGAAGCCGGAGCAAATCGGCCAACAAGCTCAACATCAACTCGCGCAGCAGCAGCAAGTCAACGTCTTTGGCCCAGTTATCGGCCAGACGCAAAGCGGCGACGGGACTCTGCTGGGGAAGGCTCAATAACATGTCGATCCAGCTTGGGCAGCGTGTCACCCAGCCGGATTCCCAGAGTTGCCAGGCACGCAACGGCCGATTCGCAAACTGTCGGCTCAACCAAAGCGCCTCCGCCGGAGGTATACCGAGTCCTTCCAGCCAAAGCACGCACTGCCCCGGCCGCGGCGCTGGAAAAGACAATCTCTGCAAGCGTGACCGGATGGTGGCCGGAAGTTGCGACGGACGCTCACTGAGCAAAAGAATGTGCGCACGCGCGGCGGGCTCCTCCAGGGTTTTGAGGAGGGCGTTGGCGGCCGCCGCGGTCAGCGCTTCGGCCGGCTCAACGCGCAGCCAGCGCCGCGCGCTGACCTGCGGGGTGTAGGCGAGAAAGTCATTGGCATGGCGCACCGCGTCAATCGCAATACGCTTCCCCGTTTCTGCTGTAATAACGAGCAGATCCGGATGATTGCCTTCTACCAACAAACGACAGGAACGACAGGTTCCACAGGACAATCCCTGCGCTGATGGCGCGAAACACAAGGCCACCTGCTGCAACTCATCGCAGTACTGTCCGACCAGCGACCCCGACTCGCCGACAGCGAGCATCGCCTGAGGCAATCCCGCTTGCAGCAGACTTTGTATCGGCTGCCATTCGGCGGGCCTCGGACGCTGCGCACTCATGAACAATGCGCCGCCAGGCGCAGCGCCAACTGTATCCGCAAAGTATCATGCACCACCGGCAGAGTCTGTGTCGCATCCACGCGCAAGATTCTTTCTGGTTCGGCCGCGCAGCGTTCCGCAAAAACCGCTCGCGCCCGACTAAAGAAAGCTTGATCTTCCTGCTCCAATCGATCCGGTCGACGTGCGCGAATACGCATCGCGCCCAATTCCGGCGGCACATCAAACCAGAAGGTCAGATCAGGAAGGCGCGTAATCCCCGCCCAGCGCGCCAACTCCGCGATGTGTTCGCGGGTGACCCCCCGTCCGCCACTCTGATAGGCATAGGTGGAATCTTCATAGCGATCACTGATGACCACCTTCCCGGCAGCCAGCGCGGGAGCAATACGCGTCAGCCAATGATCCCGACGCCCGGCATACAGCAGGAGCAATTCCTCATCCGCATCCAGGCGCAGGTGATCATCCAGAAAAATCGTACGCAAAGCCTCACCGAGCGGCCCGCCGCCCGGTTCCCGAGTAACTTCCACCGCGTAACCCTGCTGACGACAATATTCCGCCAACACCGGCGCCGCTGAACTCTTTCCTGCGCCCTCGATACCCTCCAAGGTGAGGAAAAATCCATCCTTCAGTGATGCCGCCTTCACGTTCACAAACCTGCTCCTCCGGCATGCTGGAGATAATGCTGTATCTGCTTAAGATGTTGCGTGTAACTCTCTGAATAATGGTATTCATCGCCTTGGGCGATAAAATAAAGGTCGGCACTGTCCGCAGGATGCAGTACCGCCATCAGACTACCGAGTCCCGGCATCGCGATGGGGGTAGGCGGCAATCCGGTATGCAAGTAGGTGTTATAGGGGCTCTCCACATGCATCTCTGAGGTCGTCAAAGACCCGGTATAGCGCTCGCCCAAAGCATAAATCACGGTGGGATCAGACTGCAGAGGCATACCCTGCCGCAAGCGATTGAGAAAGACGGCGGCGATATGCGCCTGCTCTGCGGGTGGCGCGCCCTCCTTTTGTACGATAGAAGCCAGAATCAGGGCCTGATAGGGATCACCCAGCGGCAATCCAGGAGCACGTCCGGCCCATAAGGAGTGTAATTCCCGTTGCATGCGCACATAGGCACGCCGCAGCACACTCAGCGCGGTGGTACCCGGAACGTAACGGTAACTATCGGGGAAAAGCCAGCCCTCCGCACTACCTTGCGCGCCGACACCCTGCCGTGCGAGGTATCGTGCCGCGGCCGCACCCTGTGGCAGATTCTGCTGGTCCAGGTAAGGAGCCTTATCGTGTATTTCCTGATAGATATCCTGCAAACGCCAGCCAGGCACAATCAGCAGGCTAAGTGGCGTGGATTGCCCGGCAATCAATCGGTGGAGTACCTGCGCCTGGTTAATACGTCCCTGGAACTCATACAGTCCGGCCTGCATGGGCGGATACCCGGCCAAGGCCCAAGCCAGATGAAACAGTCGCGGATGCGGCAATACCCCGGACCGCGCCAGACTGGCAATAGCCTGCGCGTTAGTGGTGCCCAAAGGAATGGGGACCGTCACGCCCTTCGCCGGCAAAGCTTCCGGCCAATACATGCTGATGCCGTAAAATCCAAAAAGGAATAGCATCATCAAAAGAAACAACCCGGCGGCACGGCGTTTGCGGCTCATGATTGTGGCCCCAACCCCATATTCCTGCACCAAGCGAGCAAAGCGGATGCTATTGGTCCGTCATGTCCTGGCAACGTGCGCTCCGCAAAGCGGCGTACTGGCCAGATGCCGATCAGACTATTGCTGAAGAATATTTCATCCGCCTGCTGAAGTGCCGCGGCCCGATAGCGCCCCGGCATGGTCGGCACGGCACGCGCGCGCAGCCATTCCAGGATAGCGCCCCGCTGAATGCCGGAGATTCCCCCATCTTCCAGCTCTGGGGTGTAGACAATACCGGCCCTCACCCAAAACAGATTGGACATGATTCCCTCGCGCAGCACCCCTGACTGGTCCAACATGATCCCTTCCGCATATTCCGAAGCCAGGGCATCCCGGGCCATAACCTGATTCAGGCGATTGAGCGATTTAACACCGAGATAAGGCGCACCGGTTAACAAGGCGACCGGACAGATCGCGGCGGAAATACCGGGTTCCCAATAGTGGGGATCACGCTCCGGCCATTGGGATAAATACAGATAGCGTCGCGTGGGACCTGCACTGGAACTGCCGTACCCCCAACCCGCGCCACGGCTGAGAAGCAGCTTGACGAAGAGGCGGGAATGTACCCGAACATCATGCAGTATCTGCTGTAAATCAGCATACCAGAGGCTTGGGGAAGGCATGGGGATATTCAGAATGGCCGCGCCACGCCCGAGGCGCGCCAGATGGGCATCCCAAAACAGGGGGACGCCCTTTATGACCGCGATGGTTTCAAAAAGCCCATCCCCATAATGTAAAGCACGGTCCAAGGCAACACCGCACTCCTCTGCCACGAAGTGATTTCCATCCACCGTGGCGGCAATCACTCCCACGGAGCAATCAGTTGCTAACGCGGCGGAAAACCAGGGAACTGTTGGTACCGCCAAATCCGAAGGAATTACTTAACGCCACTTCCACAGCCGCGTGTCGCGCCTTAAGGGGTACATAATCCAGGTCGCAACCCTCATCAGCCTGATCCAGATTGATGGTGGGTGGCAGAATGCCATGATAGAGGGCCAGCACCGTAAAAATGGCTTCGATCCCCCCCGCGGCACCCAGAAGATGGCCCGTCATGGACTTGGTGGAGCTCATGGCCAATCGCCGTGCATGGTCGCCGAAGACCACATGCACGGCGTCGGTTTCTGAACGGTCTCCAAGCGGGGTCGAGGTCCCATGCGCGTTGATGTACCCGACCATTTCCGGGGTCACCGCCGCGTTACGCAACGCAGCTTGCATACAGCGGGCGGCACCCTCCCCTGCAGGCGCCGGCTGTGTCATATGGTAAGCATCAGAGCTCATGCCATAACCGGACAATTCCGCATAGATACGGGCACCACGACGCCGCGCGAATTCATACTCCTCCAGCACGAGAACGCCCGCGCCTTCGCCCAGCACGAAACCATCCCGATCTTTATCCCAGGGACGACTGGCCTTCTCAGGATCCTCATTACGCGTTGAAAGCGCCCGCGCCGCGCAGAATCCACCCAGCCCCAGAGGACTGATAGCCGCCTCGGCACCACCGGCGATCATGACATCGGCGTCACCGTATTCGATGAGTCGCGCCGCATCACCGATGGAGTGCGTACCTGTAGAACAGGCCGTCGCCATGGCAATGCTCGGTCCTTTGGCGCCATACATGATGGAGACATGGCCAGACACCATGTTGACAATACAACGCGGAATAAAAAAGGGCGAGATCCGGCGCGGGCCGCTCTCGGTGACAATCGTATGCTCGGATTCAATACCCGGCAAACCACCAATGCCGCTGCCAATGGATACTCCCACCCGGTCCGCAATGTCTGCATTGATCTGCAATCCGGAATCCGCAATCGCTTCCATCGCCGCAGCAAGGCCATAATGGATGAATAAATCCATCTTGCGGGCTTCCTTGGCCGGAATGTACTGACCGATATCAAAGCCACGTACCTCTCCCGCAATCTGGGAGCTATATGGGGCAGGGTCAATGCGGGTTACCCGGCCAATACCACTACGCCCCTGGATTATGGAATCCCACGCCGCCGGAAGGCCCACACCGACGGGTGACACAATTCCCAGCCCGGTAATCACTGCACGTCTCTTCAAACGCCTGTTCTCCTCATCACCCGGTCGGGGAATAAATACTCAGGCATCCTTGGTTGGCATATGCGCAGACACATAGTCGATGGCCTGTTGCACGGTCGCAATCTTCTCCGCTTCTTCATCGGGGATTTCGCAGTCAAATTCTTCTTCCAGCGCCATCACCAGTTCCACGGTATCCAGCGAGTCAGCACCCAGATCATCGACAAAAGAGGCTTCATTGGTTACTTCATCTTCGTTGACACCCAACTGCTCTACTACAACCTTCTTTACACGTTCTGCCACACTATCCATTAGGAGAAGCTCCTCTGTTGGTAAAAAATTATTGTCGGCGAGATTGGACCACAGGGCGTACAGTCCTGTAAAGCCACGAATGCGTTACCCCATCCACATGCCCCCGTTGACATGCAGAATCTGTCCGGTTACGTAACCCGCATCCGGACCCGCCAAATAAGCAACCGCAGCCGCCACATCGGCCACCACTCCGAGTCTTCCCGCGGGAATCTGCTGCATAAGGGCATCACGGTGCGTATCATTCAGCCCTTCGGTCATGTCCGTGCTGATGAAGCCAGGGGCCACACAATTGACCGTCACCTGCCGCGCCGCCACCTCCCTCGCCATAGCCCGGGTAAAACCGGCCACCCCCGCCTTGGCCGCCGCATAATTGGTCTGTCCGGCATTGCCCATCACACCGACCACCGACGTAATGTTAATAATACGGCCAAAACGGGCTTTGAGCATATCGCGCACGCATAGCTTGCTCAAGCGGTATACCGCGCGCAAGTTGGTCGCCATGACATCATCCCAATCGTCATCCTTCATCCGCAACAGCAATTGATCGCGGGTGATTCCCGCATTATTCACCAGAATAGTCGGCGCACCATGAGATGCCTGTATTTGCGCGAGCACAGCGGACATGGCCGCATCATCAGTCACATCCAGCGCCACCCCGGTGCCGCGAATACCATGCGCTGCCAGATCCGCGTCAATTCGTTCCGCACCAGCAGGCGTGGTTGCCGTGGCGACGACCAGCGCGCCCTGTCTGCCCAGTACGCGGGCGATCTCCTGTCCGATACCGCGACTACCGCCGGTGATCAGGGCTAACTGACCCTCTAAAGATCCCGCCATCAGATCACCTCCAGGACGGCCTTAAGGCTTTTGCCATCTTCGATATGGAGCATGGTCAGGCTAGGCTCAATACGCTTCCCCAATCCAGACAGCACGCGGCCAGGCCCCATTTCCACGAAGGTCATAGCCCCCTGTCGGGCGAGATGACGAATCGTATCGGTCCAACGTACCGGTGAATACAACTGCTGAGCAAGGGCGGCACGAATGGAATCAGGCGTATTGTGGTTTTGCACATCGGCGTTATGCACCACCATCGCCTTGGGGCTGCGGAATTGCACAGATTCCAGGGTAGCCTGAAAACGTTCGGCAGCCGACATCATCAGGCTGCAATGGCTGGGCACACTGACCGGAAGCACTACAACGCGCTTCGCGCCCGCGGCACGCGCCGACTCTACCAGACGCGTAACGGCTGCCTGGTTACCGGCGACCACCACTTGTCCGGGCGCATTGAAATTAGCCGCCGCGAGCACTTCACCATGTGCTTCCTGGGCGCAAAGTTGTTTCACCTCATCATCGCCGAGACCAATAACGGCCGCCATGGCACCCACACCTTCGGGCACCGCATGCTGCATCAGACGGCCGCGTTCGGCGACCAGACGCACCGCATCCGGGAAATCCACCGCATCGGCGACCACCAGGGCCGTGTATTCACCCAAAGAGTGGCCGGCGATAAAGTCGGGAAAGACGCCGCCCTCCTCTTCCCAGACCCGATAAACGGCGTACCCGGCAGCCAGCATCACCGGCTGCGTCCAACACGTCTGATTGAGTTTTTCGACAGGCCCATCCTGAGTAAGGGACCACAGGTCCTCGCCCAGCTGGGCGGAGGCTTCCGCGAAAATCTCCTTGATCAGCGGATGACTGCCGGCGAGATCAGTCAGCATATTCATAGATTGCGAACCCTGACCGGGAAAAACAAAGGCGATAGAGCCGTGCAAGCGAACCTCCTCTCAGTACAAATTGGTAGCAGGGCTTTCAGCCCCAGCGCAGAAGCGCTGATCCCCAAGTGAACCCACCCCCGAACGCCTCCAGCAGGAGACATTGTCCCGGCTGAAAACAACGGCGTCGGGCCGCATCATCCAGCGCTAAAGGCACCGAAGCTGCGGAAGTATTACCATGATGTTCTACCGTCGTCACCACCCGCTCCATAGGCAAGCCTAACTTATCGGCGGTCGCCTGAATAATGCGGATATTGGCCTGATGCGGCACCAGCCAGTCGATGTCCGCTGCTGTCAGGGCATTTGCCGCGAGCGTTTCCTGCACAATCTCACCCAGGGTACGCACCGCCATGCGGAACACCGCGTTACCCTGCATGGTCATCCGTGTCTCGCCACCAGGCACCTGCAGCAAGTCGGCATAGGCACCATCCGCATGGATGTGCGTGGAGATGATGCCTGGTTCATCACTGGCACTGAGGATTACGGCACCGGCACCATCACCAAAAAGGATACAGGTACCACGATCTGTCCAATCGACGATGCGGGACATACTCTCTACCCCGACGACCAGCGCATGCCGCGCTCCGCCGCTGCGGATGAAGCGATCTGCGGTCGCCAGTGCATAGATAAAACCGGTGCAAACCGCCTGAATATCAAAAGCCGGCGCGCCATGGTTCCCCAAACGGGCTTGCAACAGACAGGCGGTACTGGGGAAGATCTGGTCCGCGGTCGTCGTCGCAACAATAATGAGATCCAAATCCTCTGCCCGAAGATCGGCATCCGCCAATGCCTGGCGCGCCGCCACCGCCGCCATATCTACGGTTTTTTCGTCGGGAGCGGCGATATGGCGGGAGCGGATCCCCGTGCGCGCGAAGATCCAGGCATCGCTGGTGTCCACCATTTGCTCCAGTTCACGGTTGCTGAGAACACGTTCCGGCAAATAGCCACCAGTGGCTACAATACGGCTAAAAATAGGTCTCACGCGCTGTTTCGCACCGCCGGATCAAGGCTTTTCTGAATCACTTCGGCAATACGCAAGGTCAGGCGATGCTTGGCTTCGGCGATAGCCACCTCCACGGCACAGGCGAAGGCAAAGCGGTCGGCGTTTCCGTGACTTTTGATGACAATACCATTCAATCCCAACAGAGTTGCGCCATTGTACTGGCGAGAATCGAGACGCCGCCGCAGACGTTGCAAGATGGGACGGTTGACCAAATACGCCATACGCCCATACCAGCCGTGAGTATAGCTGGCACGCAGTTCCTGACTGATCATCCACGCCAGCCCTTCAGACGTCTTCAACGCTACATTACCCACGAAACCGTCACACACCACCACATCAGCGACACCTCGATAAATATCGGAACCTTCCACGTTACCAATAAAATTCAGCTTGGCAGCGCGTAGGAGCAGCGCGGCCTCTTTGACCTGTTCATTGCCTTTGATGTCTTCTGAGCCGATATTGAGCAGGCCGACACGCGGCTGGGCAAGCCCCATGACGCGCTCGACAAGTATCGAGCCCATTACCGCGAACTGCAGGAGATGTTCCGGATGACAATCAACGTTGGCACCCAAATCCAGCGCCAGAAGTCGTCCTGTGGTGGTCGGCAGAAAGGCAGCGATTGCGGGACGGTCTATACCGGGAATAGTACGCAGAAACACTTTACCGAGAGCCATCAGCGCACCTGTGTTACCCGCACTGACCACCGCATCAACATGCCCATCTCGCAACAAGCCGATGGCGACATGCATGGAAGAGTCCCGCTTACCGCGGAGGGCCTGAGACGGCGCCTCATCCATGGCTACCACCTGACTGGCGTGGTGTACCACAATTTGCGATGAACCTTGGAGGCGAGCCCGTGCCAGCCCTGCCTGGAGGATGCCGCTGTCCCCCACAACATGAAAAACGACATCGGGGTGACCTTTGACCAGATCGCGGATGGCAAGAACCACCACCGACGGGCCTGAATCACCACCCATGGCATCTACCGCGATGTGCGGCATAACGAAACCTTAAGAACGCTCTGACAGACTGGCGTTATCAGGCCTCTACCGCCTTCTTCACCATCTCGCGACCCTTGTAGAAGCCACATTCCGGGCACACATGATGAGGCAGCTTCGCCGCCCCACAATTGGCACATACGGAACGGTTCACGGTCACCAGAAAATCGTGGGCTCGCCGCATGTTACGACGAGAATGGGAAGTTTTACTTTGTGGAACGGCCATGACTCAATCTCTCCCGATTTGTATCAAAATATACTGCTGTTCATTTAACAACGGTTAACGGCTCAAGCCCGGAAACCGGGCAAATGCCTGACTTCCACTCCGCACAACGTGGAATCATCGGCAAGGCCAGTAGTACTTCATCTTCCAGCCAGACTTGCTGAGCGACCACGCCGTTTTCGGCAATAACCACCTCTAAGGTAGAATCCATAGCGAGCACCGCCGACTCCTGTTCCGCCAATCCGCTGTGCACGGTTACGGAAAGCGGTAACGGCATAACACCCGTACAGCGTTCGCAACGCACCTCACCCAACACCCTTATCTGGCCATCAGCGGCAATGACCTGCCCTCTGCGGATCAGGTCAAGGCTTACGCTCACTGCCTGCACACTGAGCAGTGCCTCGCCCAAACGCAACCAGCCGCGAGGATCAATAATACCCTCCAGCCTGTCACCATGGACAGACACCCTGGCAATCGACAAGCTGGATGCTTTAGCGGAAAACATAAGCGCGGCATAGTAGCGATCACGGCGCTGCAAGTAAAGAGTTGACGGCGACGTTTAATGAGATATCCCTAATGATTATCACGGATAATTGCAGCCGCCGCCATCTCCGCACCGAACAAAACAATCGCCCAGGCCATATACAGCCAGAGAAGGAAAACAGGAAAGGCACCCAAAGCGCCATATATGGTTTCAAAGCTTGAAAATCGCAGATAACCGGCCAACGCGATCTTGGCGGCTTCAAAGAGGATGGCGGCGGATACCCCGCCAAGAAAAACATCCCGCCACTGCGTTATTGCCGAGGGCAATATTTTGTAGAGCACCGCCATCATCACGGTGACCACCAGAAGAGTAAGCACATGACTCAGAAAGGGGGGAACGACCGGGATACGTGCCAAGGAGGTCAACAGAGGTTGCAGGGGACTAAGCAGCGGCAGAATGAGTGCAAAGCTGAATGGGCCGCACACCAGCACGATCACATAGCGTAGGAGTCGACACCACAGGCAGGTCGGAGTGACACCCCAGATGTCGTTAAAATGCCGCTCTACCTCACGAAGCAGAAAAATCGCGGTGACGCTCAACCCGAGTACGCCAAACCAATCCAATTGGGTACCACGCGCTGCGAGACGGTTTATCTGACGCAGAATCACATCCCCCGTTTGCGGGACAAAACTGCGTAAAATCAGGTGATCAACCTGGGCACGGTGGAGCATGCTAAACCCCACCAGATTCCATAGACTGAAGACCAGCACCACCGCCGGTATCAAACCAAAGAGGGTGGTATAAGCGAGCAATCCTGCACGGTCGATACATTCGTCAAGCCAAAAGCCATGCCACGCACGGTATATTCGGTGGGCCAAGCACTGCCAATGATTGGCGTTCTCCCTGGGAACGGGTGCCAGTGCCTTGCCCTTTTGGCGAAAGCATTGATGCGGCGGTGTTTTTTCCGTCATCGCAAGTTCTCCGCGGCCAGGCAAAGGCGTATGAAAGGGATGGTCACTTCCCGTTGCTGCTCCCAACTCCGGGTATCCAGAACGCTCAGCATGCGATCCAGTGCCCCGAGGTCGCGCGGATAATGCCGCAACAGATAAAGCGCTGCGTCGACACCAATCTGCAGACCTCGGCGCTGCGCCATTTCCTGCAAAATAATACGCTTCTCCGCATCTCCGGGGAAACGCAGGGCGTATTGCAAACCCGCGCTCACCCGGCTTGCCCAATCCGGGAGCACCCAGTCCGTGAGCTGAGGTGCTTGGCGACCGGCAAGGAGCAGCGACCGCCCGCAGCCCATGCGCTCATTATAGAGATCAAAGAAAAAGGTTTCCTTATCACGCTGACCTGCCCAGCTTTCGACGTTATCCAGACACAACAGAGGCGCTCCTGCCAGACTGGAGAACATCGCTGGATCCATGATCGTATTGAACGGATTTGTGATATCGCCGCAATCTATATAGGGTACCCATCCAGCAACGGCGGATGCGGCTCCCAGCAATAAATGACTTTTACCCACTCCCGCCGGTCCATAAAGGTAAAGACAAAAGCTCTGCCGTTCACGTTCAGTTACCAGGTTAAACACCGCGCGCAGCGCTTCGGCATTCGGATGGGGATAAAAGTCTTCCAGGCTTGCTTGTGACTTCACTCCCAAGGGAAGAATCCGTTGTCGTGTCTCGCTCATGATTCGCTGGAGCCCCCCTCCTGAGCAATCGCCTTGCGACTCCAGATCCAGACATACTGCCCCCCGGATACAATGGCCATCAGGAACACTAGCGCGAAAACAGGCAGTAGCGGCACACGCCAATGGCATGCCGCCGATAACAGCACCAATACAATAACGACAAATTGGAGCGCGGTGTTCCATTTCGATAGCGGCGTCGGACGGATACTAAATTTTCCGATCAACAGCAAGTAGAGCAGGCTGCCACCGACGATCAGCAGGTCCCGGGAGATAATGGCAACCGTCACCCACAAAGGAATACGCTGCAACCAGGTCAGCGTGATGATCGTCGTCACCACCAGCAATTTATCCGCCAACGGGTCGAGGACAGCCCCCAAACGGGTCTGAAGACGATAACGACGGGCTATCCAACCATCCAGTGCGTCGGTGATCGCCGCCGCCAAAAAAATGAGCAGAGCCACGACGAAAAGCTCCTTCGCCAGCGCGTAGAAAATCACGGGCACCAGAAAGAGTCGCAACAGAGTCAACAGATTCGGCAGGTTCATGGCAGTGAAGCTAGGCAAGGGTACGGTGACTGTCAAGAAGAATTACGGGCGGCAAAGGCTCAGACGACCGGAAGGTCGTTTGCAGAGGGCTCTGCCACTGATTACAATCCAAAGGGCATTGGTTCAGTTCTAAACTTGAAATCAGGAGAATATTGAATGTCCGAATATAGCGTGCGCGAAGAATTAAAGCCCAGCGGATTGGATGGCATCTCGGATGCCCAAATCAATGATCACTGGGGACTTTATGCTGGTTACGTAAATCAAAGCAATGCCTTGCGAAAGGAACTTGCGGAAATGCGTGCAGCCGGCAAAACCGGGTCACTTACATATGCAGATCGGCGGCGACGCTTTGGCTTCGAATATAACGGCATGGTGTTACATGAGTACTATTTTGCCCAGTTGAAGCCCGGTAGCAGCATCGATCAGGCACCCGGCTTCAAAGCCGCGGTCACTGCGCAATTTGGCAGTGCTGAAACATGGCATGAAGATCTGATGTCCGCCGCCAAGAGCCGGAGCGTGGGCTGGGCTATCGCCTACTACGATGGTACCACCGGTCAGATTAACAACCACTTTGTCCAGCTTCATGAAGACGGGAATGTGGGCGGTTTTGTGCCGCTGGTCATCGTTGATGTCTTCGAGCATGCCTACATGGTGGATTGGAAAGCCCTCGGTCGCGCGGATTATCTAGCCGCCATTTACAAAAATATGAACTGGGGCGTGGTGGAAGCGCGCTTCCAGGCGGCCAAAAGTGGCCAGATTTTCAAGCGGTTCTGATCATTATAGGAATTTAATTCATAAAAGAGCGGTTCGCCGCTCTTTTTTATTGGACGCGCTTCGCTGCACGACTCCGCGATTGCCCCTTTGACAGGCGCTATACGCCCCCATACCATGACCAAAACCCCTTTGAGGAAATCGCCGTGGACACCCCAAAACCTTTGACCTATCGCAGCGCCGGGGTGAACATCGACGCTGGCAATACGCTGGTGGACCGTATCAAACCTCTTGCCCAAAGTACTCACCGCCCCGGCGTGCTCGGCGGCATTGGCGGTTTCGGTGGACTGTTCGCCCTACCCGGCGGTTATCGCGAACCGGTGCTGGTATCAGGCACCGATGGGGTGGGTACCAAGCTGTTACTCGCCCAGGAAGCCAATCAACATGACCGCATCGGCATTGATCTGGTCGCCATGTGTGTCAACGACATTCTCGTCTCCGGCGCAGAGCCCCTCTGGTTCCTCGACTACTATGCCTGCGGGCAGTTGGATAACGGCGTGGCTGAGACGGTTATTGCCGGGGTGGCCGAGGGCTGTCGGCAGGCTGGCTGCGCTTTGCTGGGCGGAGAAACTGCAGAAATGCCCGGTATGTACCCGGCTGGGCATTATGATCTTGCGGGCTTCGCGGTGGGCGTTGTCGAGAAATCCGCCATTCTGACGGGTGCGGCCTGCCGGGAGGGCGATGCGGTGATTGGCATTGCCTCGTCCGGGCCGCACAGTAACGGTTACTCTCTGATTCGGGAAATTCTCGTACGCGGCGGTGCCCACGCCCATGTCCAGATCAACGGCGAGCCGCTGGTGGATCTGCTGCTGCAACCGACCCGGATTTATGTGAACGCTATTCAGGGTCTGCGCAAGGCGGTTACGGTACACGCTCTCTCTCACATTACCGGCGGCGGGCTGGTGGAAAATCTGCCCCGCTCACTGCCCGCGACGCTTGCCGCTCGCATTGATCCCAACACCTGGAAAATACCGTCTATTTTTCAATGGTTACAGGAGCAGGGACAGGTCTCCATGGAGGAAATGCGGCGGGTTTTCAACATGGGTATCGGCATGGTCGCCATCGTTCCCTGGGAATCCCGGCAGGCCGCCGTGCAGTCTATCACGGAGCACGGAGAGCAAGCCTTCATTATCGGGCAGTTGGTGCCACGTCAGGACAGTGAGGGAGTACGCTTTCTTGACTAAAAGGCTGGTGATTCTGGTTTCCGGCCGGGGAAGCAATCTGCAAAGCATCCTTGCGGCTTGCCGTAGCGGGCAGATACCGGACACACAAGTCGTTGCAGTCATCAGTAACCGCCCAAGCGCCAGAGCATTGGAGCTGGCGATGGCGGCAGGCATTCCTGCCCTTACTGTCGATCATCGGGATTATGGGACCAGAACAGACTTCGATGCCGCCCTGCAAAAGCAGATTGACGAATATGCCCCGGATATCGTGGCGCTGGCGGGGTTCATGCGTCAACTCACCCCCGCTTTTGTTCAGCACTATGAGGGTAAGCTGCTGAATGTCCACCCCTCTCTACTTCCCGCCTTTCCCGGCCTGCATACCCATGCCCAGGCGCTGCGGCAGGGTGTGTGTTGGCATGGTGCCAGTGTCCATTTTGTAACGGCGGAGTTGGATGCCGGCCCTGTCATCATCCAGGCAGCCGTGGCGGTACTGCCCGCAGATGATGAACGGTCTCTCGCCATGCGCGTGCTCGACGCAGAACACCGTATTTATCCGCAGGCGCTGGCGTGGCTGGTGAGTGGCCGGGTGACTTACGCCGCAGGGCGCGCCCAGTGGCGAGAGCCGCCACAGACGGCCATGCGCGAGGCCATTGCCCCTTCTCTGGAGAGTTCTCCATGAGCAAAGATGTTGGCTTGGTGATCATCGGCACCGAGATACTCTCCGGTAAACGGGAAGACCGCCATTTTCTCCGCAGCCGCCAGCAACTGGCGCGACGCGGTTATGGCGTCGCCTGGTGCCTGATCGTGCCCGACATCCGGGATATTCTACTGACCCAGTTGCGCTGGACCATGGCGCAATCTGTGCCATTCTTCGCCTTTGGCGGTTTAGGCGCAACGCCCGACGACCTGACCCGCGCTTGCGCCGCAGCGGCGGCTGGCGTTACCTTGTCCCGACATGCCGAGGCGGAGGCGTTGATTCGCCAACAATTCGGCGACGAGGCGGAACCGGTGCGGGTACGGATGGCCGACCTGCCCGCCGGGGCAAGACTGATCCCTAACCCGGTCAACAATGTGCCGGGATTTTCCATAGGTAGCGGATACTTCTTCCCGGGATTCCCGCAAATGGCGGAGCCCATGAGTGACTGGGTGCTGGCGCAGTATTTTCCTCCCCTGGTGGCTGACATAGAGGCACGGGTTCTTTTACCCAGCGCGCGGGAAGGCAACCTGGTTCCGCTCATGGAAAGCTTTTGTGCCGCCCATCCGGACATACGCTTCTCCAGCCTGCCCAGCTTCACGGCGACTGGTCCGCAAATCGAGTTGGGTGTAGCGGGGCAAGAGACGCACGTTCAGGTCGCCATCCGCGACCTGAAGGCCCGCCTGAACCTGATGGGGCTCGAAATTCAGGATCTGTGATCCTTCCCGAATCTTAATCAGGCAAGTCACCGCAAGCCGGGAATCTCTGCTGCCATAATAAACTAGACTTGCCCATACGGAGGTGTGCAATGGCCATCCAATATGTTGACTTGTTGACCATCGGCGCTGGAGGGGGCGCTTATCCCGCCGCGTTTCGACTGGCTCAAGCGGGACGTTCGGTAATCATGGTGGACCCTAAAGGGGCGATGAGCGGAAACTGCCTTTATGAGGGCTGTGTACCCTCTAAAGCCATTCGGGAAACCGCCGAAATCTACCAGTCCCAGCAACGCCTTGCCGGGCATGGTCTTGCAGGCGCCATTAGTATCGATTTCACGAAAATCACGATGCACAAAGATGCCGTCCAGGCACGCCGCTATGAACAACACGCCGCCGAACTGGCCGCCGCACGAAATATCAAACTCATTCAGGGAACGGCGCGACTTCTCGGTCCCCACGAAGTGGCTGTCAATACGACAGAAGGCGAGCAACGGTTCCATTGTGCGCAGATTATCATCGCCAGCGGCTCCGACATATTCATCCCCCCGATTCCCGGGGTCGAACTCTGCCTTACCAGCCATGATCTGTATAAACCCGACTCCGCCCTCAAAACCCTCCCGGAGCGGCTGATTGTCATCGGTGGCGGTTACATCGGCCTGGAAACCGCCACCTTCTTCGCTGCCTTGGGTACCAAGGTCACCCTACTCCAGAAAGGTGAGCAACTCCTCAGCGGCATGGATCCGGGCATGGTGACACTGCTAACGCCGTTGCTGGATCCAGCCATTCGCATCCGCACCGGTGTAGACGTGACGGCAGTGACCCTAACCCCTGAGGGAGGACGGCGCGTACATTACACCCGCGCGGAAGAGACCGACACGCTGGATGGCGACGTTGTTCTGATGGCCGTGGGCAGACGCCCCGTTATTCCCGTAGGTACCACAGAGATTGGCATTGCAGTGACGAGAAAGGGTATAGATGTGGGGCCGAGTTTACAAACGGTGCATCCGCATATTTATGCCTGTGGTGATGTGAATGGCCGCGTGCCGCTATTCCACGCCGCCGTGCGTCAGTCGATGGTGGCGGCGCACAATATTCTCGGCGGCAATATTCCCCTGGATTATGCTGATTTCAATCACGTCCCCACCACCGTCTTTACCCTGCCTGCCGCCGCCTACGTAGGCCTTACCCCGGCCCTGGCAGAAGCGCAAGGCATAAAGCTCCGGACCGGTCGTTACGACTTCGCCGAAGACTCCCGGGCGCAGATCCTGGAACGCATGGAAGGTGGAATTCAACTGTTCTTCGCCGCAGATAGTCTGCGTTTATTGGGTGGTTGGGTGGTCGGCATCGACGCTGGCCAGCTTATCGGCCAGATCGGCACCGCCGCTGCCCATGGCCTTACCGCCTACGATCTGGCCCGTTTTGCGGATCAGCACCCCATGAGCGCCGAAGGCATCGGCAAGGCGGCACGCAGTCTGTTTTAAGCGCCGTATCAGCCATCATAAAAGGGATACATCATGACCAAACATAAAGAACAGAAGGGGTTAGAAAAACAACATTACAAAGCCGAGTTACGCCAGCTCCAGATTGAACTGGTCAAGCTACAACGCCACATTATCCGCAAGAACGATAAAATCCTGGTCATTCTGGAAGGACGTGATGCCGCAGGTAAGGACGGCAGCATCAAACGTATCACCCAGCACCTCAGTCCCCGCGAAACACGAGTCGTGGCTTTAGGCAAGCCCTCGGACCGCGAAGAAAGCCAGTGGTACTTCCAGCGCTATGTCCATTATCTGCCCGCCGCCGCAGAAATCGTTTTCTTTAACCGGAGTTGGTACAACCGTGCCGGCGTGGAAAAAGTGATGGGGTTTTGCACCGATGCGCAATATGAAGAATTCTTTACCGAGGTAACAGATTTTGAGAGCATGCTGGTGCGCTCGGGTATCCATTTCATTAAGGTGTATCTCGACATTTCCAAGAGCGAGCAAAAAAATCGCCTGGCGGCGCGCAAAGATGATCCCCTTAAACAATGGAAAACCAGCCCTATTGACGAGCAGGCCATAACCCATTGGAAGGATTACAGTATTGCACGAAATGTCATGTTTGCACGCACCCACACCAGTTTTACGCCCTGGACCATTGTCGATGCAAATGATAAAAAAGTGGCCCGCCTTCAATTGATCAAAGGACTGTTAAGTCGCCTGGATTACGCCAATAAAGATACCAACCTGATCTTGCCCGACCAGACCATTATCTTCGACTATGATCCGCTGTACCTGGAAAACAATATGATCAAGGCATAATCACGGGGCCCTGGCGCCGCCCGACTACGCGACGACGCCATCAATGGCTGCTTATCAGTCTTTCTTGCCGCGTCGGCTTCGTCGGCTTTTTGCCGCGCCACCGCCCTGCCCCTCTGGCATTACCCGCTCGAAATCCATCTTCCGCTCGTCCAAATTGACGCTCACTACCTTAATTTCGATTTCATCGCCGAGCTGGAAGGTTTCCTTGCTGCGATCGCCAATAATCCGGTAATGCTGTGCATCAAAGTGAAAATAGTCTTCACCGAGGGTGCTGATATGGATCAGGCCCTCCACATAAATTTCCCGCAGTGCCACAAAGAGGCCAAAGCCAGTAACACCGGTAATGATGCCCGTATAGATCTCCCCTACCTTATCCATCATAAATTCACACTTGAGCCAATTTACCGCTTCACGACTGGCTTCATCGGCGCGACGCTCGGTCATGGAACAGTGCTGGCCCAGTTCCTGCAGTGCCTTTTTGGGGAACCACTTGGGCTCCGCACCAGCGGCATCCAGCAAGGCCTGAATACCGCGATGCACCACGAGATCCGGATAACGGCGGATGGGCGAGGTAAAGTGGGTATAGGCCGGGAAGGCCAGACCGAAATGCATGCCGGTATCCACGGTATAGTACGCCTGTGAAAGACTGCGCAGAATAACGGTCTGAATCAGACTGGAATCACTGCGCTCACGCGTATCTTCGATGATTTTCGCCAGATCGGCACTGCGCGGATGGGCAGGCAAATGCACCGGCACACCAAGCTCACCCAGAAAACGGCGCAAATCTTCAAGCTTATCACTCGCAGGCTCTGGATGGACCCGATAAAGCATGGGCAGTTCGTGAATTCTGAAGAATTGCGCTGCACACACATTGGCCGCGAGCATGCATTCTTCGATGATCCGATGCGCGACATTGCGGGTAACCGCCACGATTTTTTCAATGCGCAACTGATCATTGTAGATGATGCGGCTTTCCTGCGAGTCGAATTCAATAGTGCCCCGCCGCTCACGGGCCTTGGCAAAGCTTTCATAGAGGCTGTGCAGGGCCTCCAGGTGCGGGACCATGGCCGCGTCCTGCGCCCTTAATTCCGCGTCCCCCGCCAATATGGCAGCCACTTCATCATAGGTAAAACGGCGCTGTGAGCGCATGATGCCCCGGTCGAAGCGGAAACGCTGTACTTCGCCAGCCGCGTCCATCTCCATCTCGCAGAACATGCAGAGGCGGTCCACATGAGGATTGAGGGAGCAGAGTCCGTTGGACAGTATCTCGGGCAGCATTGGAATCACCCGCCGCGGGAAATAGACAGAATTACCACGGGTCACCGCCTCTCTATCCAGTGCGGAGTCCGGGCACACATAAGTGGCAACGTCAGCGATGGCGACAGTCAGGCGAAAACCATTCTCGATTACCTCGGCGTAGACCGCGTCGTCAAAATCCTTGGCGTCAGCGCCATCAATGGTGACCAGCGGCAGATCACGCAGATCGCGGCGACCCGCCTTCATCGTCTCCGGTACCGTCTCCGAGAACTGCTTGATTTCAGCAAGCACTTCATCTGGCCACTGATGGGGCAAGCCATAGTTACGGACGGCGATCTCGACTTCCATACCCGGAGCCATGTGCTCACCGAGAATTTCCACGACGCGCCCTTGGGGCATATTACGGCCATCGGGATATTGGGTAATCTCCAGAATCACAATCTGGCCATGGATTGGTGTCAGTCCCTCCCCTTCCCCTTCCACCACTGCGAACTCCTGGGGAATACGGCGGTCCTCCGGCACCACGTAATGCACGCCGTTATCGGCGTAGTAACGGCCTACGATGTGCTTGAGCGCCCGCTCCAAAATGCGCACGACCGCGCCTTCGATACGTCCGCGCCGGTCCTCTCCTACCGCCCGTCCCAGGATGGTATCACCGTGGAACACCTTGCGCATTTCCCGCGGGGAGAGGAAAAGATCCTTGCCGCCCGCCTCGGGAATCAGGAAGCCAAAACCATCGGGATGTGCGCTCACTGTGCCGCGCACCAGTTCCATGGCCGCTACGATGCCGTAGGCACCACGCCGGTTGCGCACCAGCTGGCCATCTCGTTCCATAGCCCGCAGACGACGCCTTAAGGCTTCCTGATCATCTTCGGCGACTTCCAGTTCAGCGATAATGTCTTCCAAGGTGAGTGGCCGACCGGTACCCTCCAGATAGCTGAGAATGTACTCCCGACTGACGATCGGTCGTTCATATTTTTCTTTTTCCCGCTCGAACATAGGATCACGCTCATTAAGCGATGCAGGTTCTTGTGTTTCCGGCATTGACAAATGCTCCTCAATAAATGATTATTCCGCTCACGCCGAGGTGGCGGAATTGGTAGACGCGCTAGGTTCAGGTCCTAGTGAGCGAAAGCTTGTGCTGGTTCGAATCCAGTCCCCGGTACCACATCCAGAGTATCCCAGTAGCCCAAAAGGGCTACTAAATCATACCAAAACAAAGCATTATTCGGGGTTTCATGATTGTCATGAAACCCCGGTTTATTTCTTTGCAATCCAGGTTTCACCACAGCACTGCCCCACCTGTGGGCTAGGCCCTCCCCAGCAAAACCTTTGTCGATCTGCTCAATCGTTACCTTCAATCCGATGTTCCTTCCAGGCGCAGCGCGGCGGCCGGAAGCCAACCGCATCCCGCATATCCTGCGGGATGCGGTTGGCTTCCGGCTTGGCAAGATATCAACGCCCACTGCCATATCGGGCGCACAAAAACCCTTTTCCAGTGGAGGAGATGGGGCGCTATCTCATGCTGACTTAGGAACAAAGGCTACACACCAGCCATTGGGGCTGATGTTACCTGCCACCACCTTACAACCATGTGGAGCAATAAACTGCGCACAGACTGAACAGTGGTCCTTGCCTTTGGGTGTATCCTGATATTGTACCGCTGCCTTAGGCATGCTTCCGGCATCTGCCACACCGGCGCCCATCATCGTCGTGGTAGCCACCGATCCGACGACAACCGCAATATTTCTCAGCGCATCGCGACGGGTAATCATCTTGTCCTTTTCACTCATAGCCTTCTCCTTAGGATGTGCAACCAAGCTTGGCATTGTACCGCTTCTCATCGCTATAGCCAGCGATGAAATCCGCAGAGACTTGGTCGGCCCGATTCGCCGGTCAGAGGATCTCGGTACGTAAAATAGTGTCATCCCGATCCGGTCCCGTGGAGATAATCGCCAAGGGCCGCTCGGCGCGCTCGGCGATGGCCTCTAGATAGCAACGAGCCGCCTGGGGAAGATCGGCCCAGTGGCGTACGCCTGCCGTAGACTCTGACCAACCCGGGAAGCTTTCGTAGATTGGTTCACAGGCCGCCAATGCCTCCGCCCCACCGGGCAGTTCCTCCTGAACCACCCCGTTTACCCGATAACCGACAGCAACGCGAATCTCCGCGAGGCCATCCAGTACATCCAGCTTAGTGATGCACAGGCCCGTCACCCCATTCACCCGGCAGGCGGCCCGCAAAGCCACCGCATCGAACCAACCGCAACGCCGCGCTCGCCCGGTGGTCGCACCCACCTCCGCACCACGCTCAGCGAGGAAAACCCCCGTCTCATCAAAGAGCTCCGTAGGGAATGGTCCAGCTCCGACACGCGTGGTGTAGGCCTTGGTAATACCCAATACATAGCCCAGATCCGCTGGTCCTACCCCGCTCCCGGCGGAAGCGCCACCCGCCACCGTATTGGAGGACGTCACAAAGGGGTACGTGCCATGATCCACATCCAGCAGGGTACCTTGGGCGCCCTCGAAGAGAATCCTCGCCCCTTCCGCCTGCAAACGCGCCAACCGCACAGAAACATCTACCACCATGGGTGCCAGGCGCTCCGCAAGCTCCAGATACTGCTCCAGAATGGCATGGAAGTTTTCCGGTTCCCGTTTGAAATAATGTTGGAGCACAAAGTTATGGTAATCCAGCGCCTCGCCAAGCTTGGCGGCAAAACGCTCACGATGAAACAAGTCGGCAACACGCAAAGCGCGCCGCGCTACCTTATCCTCATAAGCAGGCCCGATGCCCCGACCGGTGGTGCCGATTTTTGCCGCACCCATCGCCTGCTCTCGCGCCCGGTCGAGACTCTTGTGGTAGGGCAGAATCAGTGGGCAGGCGTCGGAAATGAACAAACGCTCCTGGGCATCGGGTACCACTGGCCGCAATTCATCCAGCTCGGAAAACAGAGCCAGCGGATCCAGCACCACACCGTTACCAATAAAGCAGGACACGCCAGCACGAAGAATACCCGAGGGAATCAGATGCAGGATCGTTTTTCGCGCGCCGATCACCAAGGTATGACCAGCATTATGTCCGCCCTGAAAACGTACCACCGCCTGGCAGCGTTCCGTCAGCCAGTCGACAATTTTACCCTTACCCTCATCGCCCCACTGGGTACCGATGATCACCACATTTTGATTCATAGCCACGAACGACTCCGCAAATGGGTCATTGGAAAATTAAAATTCACGAATCAAGCTGCCGTATCTTCCAGCCCGCCTGCTCTCTGATCAGAACGGCATCAAAGCCCCGTGCCCGCAATGTCTGCTGGTCAGGTACTTCCTGACTTACCAAGTCCTGTAAAACAGCATAACCAGCCCGACGATGTTCCTGTATCGACTGCCACAAAAGCTCATCGGTACCAGCCGGAGCCCAAATCTGCCGCGCTCTCTCCGTTGCCGGGAAGTCGCGCAGCAGCGGTTTGAGGTCTAAACTGAAGCCCGTCGCCGCCCGTCGTCGGCCAAAAGCGGCACCAATGTCATCATAGCGACCACCACTGGCCAACGCCTCACCACGCTGCGGACCAAACAGCGAAAACAGCAAGCCGGTATGATACCGATGCCCATGGATCTCCGAGAGATCACATTGAATCGCGAGATCAGGATAACGCACACGCAAGGCTCCCCAGACAAAATGCAGAGCATCCAAGGCTGCGCAAACAGCCGGGTGATGCCCGAGACGCTGGCGGGCCTGCTCCAATACGTCGAATTCACCGTGTAAGCGCGACAGAACATCAAAATCTGCGCTGAGCTCCGTAGCGCAATGGTGCTCCCGCAGCCATGCCCGCACATCCGGCCAAGCCTTGCGTTCGACATGCTGCAGCAAGTCCGCACGTAGCGCACCTTCCAGACCCGCCGCGTCCGCCAACGCTTGGGAAATACCCACATGCCCGATATCCAGCAACAAATTCGGTACTGCACAGTGGATGAGACTCTCCACCATCAGAGAAAGGACCTCCAGATCTCCCTCCGGGCCATCCACCCCGAAAAGCTCGGCCCCTATCTGAAACGGGGCACGGCTCCCACCGAGCAAATCGGGCCTGGCGCGCAGCACTGTGCCAGCATAAGCCAGACGTCGAAGCTCCTTCGCGGAGGAGGTCTGGGCGTCTATACGGGCCATCTGCGGGGTCATATCCGAACGCAGGCCCACCAGCCGACCACTGTCCTGATCCAACAGTTTCCAGGTCTGCAAGTCGAGATCTGCGGCACTTCCAGTCAGCAAACTCTCCAGATGCTCCACCAGGGGTGGGATAACCTGGTGATAGCCCCACTGTGCGTAGAGATCAAGCAAAGCCCGGCGGCAGTACTCCAGCGCCTCCGTACGTGCGGGGAGGACGTCTTCAAAACCACTCGGCAACAACCAGGTTGGGGGAGATTCAGGACGCGTCATTTGCCTGCCGGCTCCAGCGAATGGCGAAAATATTTAAAAAATGGCGAATCCGGACTAAGCACAAGAATATCCTTGCTCCCCAGGCTGTGACGATATGTTTCCAGGCTGCGATAAAAAGAGAAGAATGCCGGATCTTTGCCATATGCCGCACCGTAGATGGAGGCCGCCTCAGCATCCCCCTGCCCCTTTAACTCTTCCTGCTGCCGATAGGCATCCGCCATAATCTGGGTTTTTTCCTTGTCCGCGCTGGCGCGGATTTCGGCGGCATCCGCGGCCCCCCGCGAGCGATAAGCATTGGCCTCCTGCGTACGTTCAGCCTCCATCCGTTTGTAGACGGCCTGCAGCACCGCCGGGGGCAAACCCACCTGCATAATGCGCACATCGACCAGATGCACGCCAAGGGATCGAAGGCGCCGATTGGCCGCCACCAGCACCGGCTCCGTTATCTTCTTCTGGTTACCCTGTATCACCGACGCCAAGGTCATCGTACCGATCTCGCCCCGCAAAGAAGAGCGCACAATGTCACCAATCTGGCTCTGTGCGCTCGCATCGTTATGCAGGCGGGTATAAAAAGCCAGTGGATTGACTACTTGCCATTCGGCAAAAAAACTGATGAGCACAGGCTTTTTTTCGACCGTCAAAAATGATTCCGGCTGCGTACTGTAGCTTGCCAAACGATTATCGATGAACTCCACATTTTGCACCAGCGGCCATTTCATATGGAGCCCAGAAGCTTCCGTCACCCGTACCACTTTACCAAACTGCAATACTACCGCGGTCTGGGTCATGCGCACCGAATAGAAGCTCGCGGAGGCCAGTAACAACAAGGCGAGCACCACAACAATCAAACTCCAGGCCCAGTTCTTCATGAGCTGGCTCCCGAGATCGGAATTCGCAAAGGCGCCGGGCTGCTCGTTAGTGCTACCGGCGAAGGGATGGACACAGCTGGCGCCGTGACTGCTGCAGAGTTCGTCGGACTCTTGACCGCCATGGGAGTCCTGGCGGGCATGTGGAGATAAATCACGGGCTGCCCCTTGCTCTCAATAATCACTTTCTGGGTATGACTCAGAATATCCTGCATGGTGTGTAAGTACATCCGTTCACTCACCACCTTTGGATTTTTCTGATAGGCCTGGAGGATGTCCGTGAAACGTGCGCTATCCCCCTTGGCACGATCCACTACCCGCTGCTTATAGCCCTCGGCATTCGTCACCATGGCGTCAGCATCTCCTTGAGCATCGGGAATCACCGAACTCGCATAAGCTTGCGCCTCGTTACGCACCCGCTCCATATCCTCACGTGCGGTCGTCACCTCCGTAAACGCTGGCTGGACCGCCTTGGGGGGGGCCACCTGCAGTAGTTGAACAGAGTTAACGGTAACCCCCACATGGTAGCGATTCAGCAGATTTTGGGTGATCTGCTGGGCCTGCTGTTCAATCGCGCCCCTAGCGGATGTCAGCAAATCGTCAATCTTGCTACGCCCCACCAACTCGCGCATGGCGGACTCCGCGCCATACGAAATCAATTGGTCCGGATTCGTGGTGGCAAACAGATAATGACTGACATTGGTAATTCGATACTGCACGGCAAAACGGACATCGACCACGCTTCCATCCGCAGTCAGCATCATGCCGGGGTTCAGTGAATCAGCGGCACCACCATAGCCCAAAATCAGACGATGGCTTTGCGCTACTTTAGGCAGATACACACGCTCAAAAGGGAATGGGAGCCGATAGTGTAAACCGGGCTGGCTGATGCCAACCTCCTTGCCAAAACGTAGCACCACCCCCTCTTCATCGGGTCCCACGACGTAAATACCCGAGGCAACCCAGAACAGAATCAGTATCGCAACCACCAGAAAAGGTAGCAATTGCAGCCACTTGCGATCCATCTTCGAACCACCGCCACGGCCACCACCAGAACCAAAAATACCACCCAGTTTTTTCAACTCTTGGGTGATTTTCTGGATATCAAAAACCGGCTTTTGCGCATTGGGACGTCGTCCCCATGGGTTATTATCGTTCTTGTTTCCGTTTCCGCCCGGATCACTCCACGGCATACCACTCTCCTTCCTCAGCCATCGGTCGGTATTGTAGGGGGCGCATCCATCGCCTGACAACCGCTACTGTGCATTTGCGCACGCATGCGCCGCCAAGTGAGGTCATCAATATCAAAAATCAGATGTGCCATGCCCTGATCATCAAAGCTTTCCTCAACAATACTGGCCACGCGATGTAAGCGGGCACGCAAGGCACCCTCTTCAGGCGTCAACGTCAGTTCTGCACGTAGCATGGATCGCCCCACACGCTGCGTCATCGCCCGCAGCAACTCGGGTATACCGGCACCAGAGCGGGCGCTGACACGCACCGCCATCAGGTTGCCAGAGCCTTCATATACATTTCCTGGCGCATCTCCTGTCAAATCCACCTTGTTGAGCACCAACAGACGAGGGATCTCATCTGCGCCGATTTCTGTCAAAACCGCATCCACCGCGGCAATTTGAGCATCACGGTCGGGAGCGCTCCCGTCTACCACATGGAGAAGTAACTGCGCTTGGTTCACCTCTTCCAAAGTCGCACGAAAAGCGGCGATCAAATCCGTCGGCAAATCACGCAAAAAACCGACGGTGTCGGCCAGGAGAATGGCTTCGTGCCCCGCAATTTGCAAACGCCGTATGGCGGGATCGAGGGTCGCAAAAAGGCGATCAGCGGCGTAACTGGAACTTTCCGTGAGGGTATTGAAGAGGGAGGACTTGCCGGCATTCGTATAGCCGACCAAAGCGACCGTTGGTAGTGGTGCCCGCTGACGCGCCCGCCGCTGGGTTGCCCGATGCGCAGCCACTTTGACCAGACGTTCGCGCAGGGAGCGAATACGCTCGCCGATGAGACGACGATCCGTTTCCAATTGTGTCTCACCCGGACCTCTCAATCCGATGCCGCCGCGCTGGCGCTCCAGATGGGTCCAACCGCGGATGAGGCGTGTCCGCAAGCGTGTCAACTGCGCCAATTCCACTTGCAATTTGCCTTCATGGGTATGCGCTCGTCGCGCGAAAATATCGAGGATGAGACCCACCCGGTCGACGACCCGGCACTGGAGGGCGCACTCCAGATTGCGCTCCTGCACAGGACTCAGGACCCGATCGAAGAGCACGAGGTCTACAGACAAGTCGGAAACCTGCTCCGCCAGTTCGGCTACCTTGCCACGCCCCAGAAAAGTCGCCGGGTCGGGACGATCGCGCTGCACGGAAAGGAATGCCAACACCTCCGCGCCGCTGTCTGTGGCCAAATGTGAAAACTCTGCCCCATCGTCGGGATCAGTCTCACCCTGTAATACCACATGGACGAGCAAAATCCGCTCCTGAGGAGCGGCTACAGCAACTGCGGTATTCGTCAGAATCAGGCCTCTTCTTCCGTACTGCTCTCGCCTTCACCTTCTGGCAAGGGCAAACGCACATCGCGACCGGGAACCACCGTAGAAATGGCGTGTTTGTAAATCATCTGACTCACATTGTTGCGCAGCAATACAACGAACTGGTCAAAGGACTCCACAAAGCCTTGCAGCTTGATACCATTCACCAGATAGATGGCGACAGGAACGTGCTCTTTACGCAACAGGTTGAGAAAAGGATCCTGAAGGACTTGTCCTTTTTGTTGTCCGGCCATTTTTTATCTCCTTGAACTATAGCTTCATGGCGCTTCTAGGGTAGTGAAAAAGCCTGTGGGACTCCTTGCACTGCAGGGCAATTAGACTAACTCAAAAACAAAGCAAATGCCATGCTTGTGCAGCCGCGACACAGTACATCTGCCCAGAGCGAAGCGGCAATCAGCTTTTGTCATGAATTGACCTGTCGCACGCTTCCCATTACGTTAGATGCAAAGCCAGACAGCCCCAGGCACCCCTAGTTGTCAGTGGACGACCCGGTGGTCATCGCCCCTGATGTGGCACCAAATAAGAGGAGACGGAACCGTGGAAAAAACGACCATCAATGACAAGGCGCTCCGCGCCCGCGTCAAGCTGCTCGGCAATTTGCTGGGCGAAGTCCTGCGCGAGCAAGCCGGAGCCCGGGTATTCAACGCCGTAGAACAGCTTCGCCAGGGATACATCCGTTTGCACAAAAAAGAGGATCTCCGCCTGCGTAGTCGTCTCGCGCGCTTCATAGATGCGCTGCCCCAAGATGATCTCGTGCTGGTGATACGCGCATTCAATACCTACTTTAGCTTGGTCAACATTGCGGAAGAAGAGTTCCAGCACCTGCATCGCCGCCGCTTGCTACAAAAGAAGGATGGGCTGTGGGTCGGTTCTTTCGAAGAAACCTTCCGCGAACTGCAAAACCAGGGTATCAACTCCGGGCAAATACAATTTCTCTTGGATCAGACGCGCTACCTGCCGGTATTCACGGCACATCCCACCGAATCCAAGCGACGGACGGTACTTCATGGTTTACGCCGCATCTTTGTAGCCAGCAAGATGCTCGACGACCCATCGCTCAATGATGAGGAAGAACAAGATGTTCTCGACAATTTAAAGGCGCAAATCCAGATTCTCTGGGAAACCGAGGAGGTGCGTGCCAACCGACCACAGGTGCAAGATGAGGTCGAGAATGGCCTTTTCTACTTCCGCGATAGCCTCTTTGAAGCGGTACCGCGCACCTATCAGGCGGCGCGGCGTGCGGCGCGACGGGTCTTTGGCAATGACGATATCGACATCCCGGCTTTCATCCGCTTCGGCTCCTGGATCGGTGGTGACCGCGATGGCAATCCCAATGTGACGGCGGCCATTACCGGTTGGGCCTTGCGTACCCAAAGTATCGAAGTGTTGCGTGAATATCAGCGACGCTTAAACGATCTCTACCAACTGCTCGGGCATTCCAGCCGTTTCTGCGCCATTTCTCCCATCCTGCTGGCCTCCCTGGAACGTGATGCCGATGACTTCCCGGAACTCGCCGAATGGGTGGATCAACGCTTTCCCAGCGAGCCTTATCGGCGCAAACTGCGCTACGTGATGACGCGCCTTGATCTGCGGCTCCGGCAGTTGGAAAATGGTCAGGTCCTCAACGAATCCTCTGGTCCGGCTTATGCCGCCGCGGAAGATTTCCTCGACGATCTTCTGCTCGTGCGCGACTCCTTGCGGGGCCATAATGATGACTACATCGCCGATCACGAGGTGCAAGACATCATCTGGCTGGTTCAAACCTTCGGTTTTCATCTGGCCAACCTGGATATTCGTCAGGAATCCACCGTACATTCCCGCACCATCGCTGAGCTTTTCGCAGCCGTGCCCAGCTTCGCCAACTACCTGGAACTGCCGGAAGAAACTCGCCTGCTGGTGCTCTCGGAAGCGCTGCGCCGACCTGGTCCGCTGGTAGAAAAACAGCCCGATCTGTCGCCAATGGCGACCGAGACCTGCGCCATGTTCCGTTGCATCGCCCAGTTGCGTCGTGAAGTCAGCGCAGCCGGTTTCGGCAATTATGTGATCTCCATGACACACGAGGCCAGCCACATCATGGAAGTGCTGGTCCTCGCCAAAGAGTTCGGCCTGGCCGGTTGGTCACGACAAGGGCTCTACAGTGAGATTGCCGTCACGCCACTCTTTGAGACCATCCACGATCTCGAACGCATGGACACGGTGATGTCCACCTTGCTGGACAACCCGGTTTATACCGAAATCCTCCGCAGTCAGGACGACACCCAGGAGGTCATGTTGGGATATTCGGACTCCTGCAAGGATGGCGGCATTCTCTCCTCCAGTTGGTTCCTGTATCAGGCGCAAATGCGACTGGCTGCCCTGGCAGACAAACGCCGGATTCAGGTGCGTATCTTCCACGGCCGCGGCGGCAGCGTGGGGCGCGGCGGCGGCCCCACCTACGAGGCCATTCTGGCCCAACCGCCGGATACGGTGCGTGGACAGATCAAAATCACCGAGCAGGGAGAGGTGCTCTCCTTTAAATATGCCAATCTGGAGACGGCGATTTATGAATTGACCGTGGGCGCGGCCGGTCTCATCAAGGCGAGCGTTGGTTTGGTTCGGTCCGTATCTAGTGACAACCCGGACCACCTGCGGATTATGACGGAGCTAACCCGCACCGGAGAGGCGGTTTACCGTGACCTGACTGAAAACACGCCGGGCTTTATGGATTATTTCTACGAGGCCACCCCGCTTAACGAGATCGCCCACATGAACATCGGGTCGCGTCCCTCCCATCGCCAACGAGGGGATCGTTCCATGTCTTCTATCCGAGCTATCCCATGGATTTTCGCCTGGGCCCAATCGCGGCATATTCTGCCGGCCTGGTATGGACTGGGTTCGGCACTCGCCCAGTGGCGGGAGGACAAGCCGGAGCGCTTGCAAGTTTTACAGGATATGTACCAACAGTGGCCATTCTTTCGGGCACTCATGAGCAATATCATCATGGCCATGGCCAAAACGGATATGGCTATCGCCGGCGAATATGCCGGTTTACCCAGAGATCAGGAGATTGCTGCCGGAATATATCAGAAAATTCGTGCCGAATTCGAGCGCAGCTTGGCCGAGGTGCTCGCCATGACCGAATCAAAGCAACTACTCGCCGACAATCCGACCTTGGCGTTTTCCCTACAGCGACGAAATGTCTACATGGAGCCACTCAACCATATTCAACTCGCCTTGCTGCACCGTTATCGCAACGATGACGCACCGCCCGAGTTCCGCGAGATATGGCTGGACCCCCTGTTGCGCACCATCAATGCCATTTCTGCCGGACAACGCAACACCGGATAAGGAGGAGGTGCGTGTCTCTGCCAGAATTAATCCTCGCGTCCGCCAGCCCTTACCGCCAGGAATTGTTGCAACGTCTGCAAATTCCATTCCGCGTGGAAGCTTCGGCGATCGATGAAACCCCATTACCGGACGAGGCGCCAGAGGCCCTCGTCTGTCGGCTGGCAGAGGCCAAGGCGCAGGCCGTGGCACACCGCAATCCCCAGGCAGTAGTTATCGGCGCCGACCAGATGGCGGTCTGTGGTACCCGCATGCTCGGCAAACCGGGGAATGCCGAACGGGCCGTGGAACAACTGGGCTGGATGCAGGGTCAGGCCGTCGAATTTCTCAACGGCATTGCCATTGCCGCCGCATCCGGCACAGAAATATTTCTAGTGCCCTATCGGATCGTCCTGCGCCCTCTAACGAGCATAGAGATTGAGCGCTATGTGGCGCGAGATCAGCCACTGGACTGCGCCGGAAGTTTCCGCTCCGAGGGGCTGGGCATCAGTCTGGTGAAGCGCATGGAAGGAGAAGACCCCCATGCATTGATGGGCTTGCCACTGATCGCCCTCTGTCGAGGGCTGCGCAAACTCGGTTACCCGCTACCATAACCCCTTGAACGGACATTAAAAAGGGGCATCACAGTGATGCCCCTCCGATTGCGCAAAGCAACTGGCTTAGCCCCAGTTGTCTCCGCCGTCATCCAGCCCGAAGTCGTCATTGGACGCCAACTGGTCATTGCCCCAAGAATCGTCCGTCAAACCCAGGTCATCGTCGCTGCCATCACCGACTGCATTACCCGATTCGTTGTCGTGTCCAAACAGACTTCCTGCCAGTGCCTGCCCGGCTGCCAGTCCGGCGCCCACACCAACACCAGTGGCAATCCCGGAAGCCAGACTGGACCCCAGCCCACCCCCCTGCTGCGGCATGCCGCCCATGGCCCCACCGGGGTTCATGGGACCATAACCGTTCATGCCCCCGAAAGGCGCGGAAGGCTGTCCACGATAAATCATGCTCGCCTGCTGGCGGCGGCGCAAGAACATGGATATCAGCGCAATGAACGCGACGAGCCCCAGGAAAAACGCCAGCACTGTACCCCAGTGACTTTCTTTGCTGACCTTACCAATCGGTTTATTCACATGACTCTGCAATGATTTCTTAAAGGAGGTCAGCACTTGCGCTTTCACAAAGGGCATGTCGGGCGCAAGTTGCTCCGATTTCTGCAAGGCCGCTGCCGCCCCGGCCCAGTTACCCTGACGCGCCAAAATACGCGCTTCCAGATATTGCGCTTCTGCAGATTGCGGATGTGCCACCAATACTTTCCGCATCATGCTCTGCGCTTGGTCCAAACGACCCGCCTGCACAGCCTGCGTGACTTGCGCTACACTCGGCTCAGCCCACGCTGCCGGTGCGACCAGCATCAAGGCAATGGCAATGAGTCCAAAAAATTTTAATTGCATACGCTCCTCCAACCAAAGTGTTGTGATCTGAATATGCGGTGAAACCCTGTCTAAATCAAGAGCATCTTTGCCCGCATCGCTCAGCAACCGGCTCCCTGCGTTTACTACGAGAAAAATGCCGGGTAAGTTTGACAGCAGATGGAATTATCGCCATTATACTGACCGGTCGGTATAGGCCTGTGAGAGGTATTGCTGTGCAAAAACCATTGCCAAGACCCATTGCCGCAGCACTGGCTACCGTGCTGGCAGGGAGTCTGGCGGCCTGCAGCTTCGAGCCGCCGCTGCGTGTTCCCCAAGCGCCACTGGATAAAACACCCTATACCGCTGCTGCGCGCATCAAACAAACGGTAGCGCCCGGGGGTGGTCCTGCTGGCCAGGCTCAGGAGATGGAATATGGCAAAAAACTCCACGAAGAATGGTGGAAGCTCTTTCACGCCAAAGCGCTGGACGAATTGATCGCCGTCGGGCTGAAAAACAGCCCGACCATCGCCCAGGCACAGGCGCAACTGCGCGAAGCGCAGGCCACCGCGAAAGTGAATAGCAGCATTTTTTACCCGCAGATAACCGGCAATCTTCAGGCGAATCGCAGCAAGGCCAGCGCCGCAGCCTTTGGCAGGAGCGGCGGTTTTCACTACTCCCTGATCACCGGCAGCGTCGGCGTTACCTACTACCCGGATATTTTCGGCGTCAACCGCCTAGTGTATCGCAACAGTGAAGCCTTGGTGAAGTATCAACAGTGGGAACTGGAAGCGGCACGGCTGACTCTGACCGGCAACATTGTCACTACCGCCGTCAATGAGGCGGCGACAGAAGGTCAGCTTCGCGCCACCGTGGCCATCATTGCCCAGGAAAAGAAACTTCTGCAACTGACCGAGAGCCAGTACCGGGCGGGAGCCATCGGCTATGTCAGCGTGGTGAATCAACGCAGTCAACTGGCCACTGAAATGGCGACTCTGCCGCCGCTGAAGCAGCAACTTGCCATCTATCGTCATGAACTTGCCATTCTGGTGGGAGACTTTCCTGCGAACGCCAGGCGCCAAAGCTTTACCCTCGAAGAGTTGCGACTACCGGAAAAACTACCGATCAGCCTCCCCTCGCAATTGTTGAAGCAGCGTCCGGATATCCGCGCCGCACTCGCACAGATGCGGGCGGCGAATGCGATGATCGGAGAGGCGCGTGCGCAGTTTTATCCTACCGTCCAACTCAGCGCCGCGTTCGGCGCCACAGCAACGCACCCGGGGCTGTTTTTCAACCCGGTGAGCAGCATCTGGAGCCTGGTGGGTGCCCTGTCGCAACCGATTTTTGAGGGCGGAAAATTGGAGGCGCAGAAAGCCGAAGCGCACGCCGCTTATGACGTAGTATACGCCTCTTACAGAAGTACGGTGCTCAGCGCCTTTGATCAGGTAGCGAATGCCTTGCGCGCGGTGGAGCATGATGCACAGACTCTCGCGGCGCAGCGAGAGGCGTTTCAGGCAGCCACGCAGGCGTTGCAGTTGGCCCAGGCGAGTTATCGGGCGGGAGCCTCTGATTATCTCACCCTGCTGACCTCCGAAGTACAGTATGACCATGCCCGGATTGCTGAAATCAAGGCCGAGTCGCAGCGCTATCAGGATACCGCGGCGCTGCTCGTCGCTCTGGGTGGTGGCTGGTGGAACAAACCGGGGCACCGAGCCCCCCACGCCGCCAGCGCCCCACAAAATTCCCATTCAGATGCCGGTACCTTGCCGGTAACGCAGGCTAACCCATGAGCAATCATGCATTCAGCACAGCCATCCGCCGTGGAGACTGGTCATGAAAAAAGCATTTATTATTGTAACCATCATCCTGCTCATTGTTTTTGGAGGTATTTTTGGCTTCAAGATCTTCGTTAACGAGAAGATTTCCGAGGTCATGGCGCACCTGCCAAAACCCGTCATGACCGTCAGCGCTACTGCGGCCAAGACAGAACTTTGGCATCCTCGCCTGCAGGCCATAGCTTCTCTGACGGCCGTGCAAGGGGTGGAGATCACCCCGCAGATAGCCGGCAATGTGACCGCCATTCATTTTCGTTCTGGTCATTATGTCCAGGCAGGCACGGTGCTGGTGCAAATTGACGACAGCAACCAGCTGGCACAACTGGCGAGCGATGAAGCACAGCTTCGTCTGGCACGGATCAATCTACACCGCACCCACGAACTGATTGCCACCAAAGCCGCCAGCCAATCACAACTGGATTCCGCCGTGGCCACGTACCAAAGCAGCGTGGCTACGCTCAAAAATATTCGTGCGACACTAAACAAGTTGGCCATCCGCGCGCCCTTCAGCGGTTATCTGGGCATCCGCCAGGTGAATATCGGGCAATATCTCACACCCGGCACCAAGATTGTCGACCTGCAATCCTGGGATCCGCTCCATGCGGATTTCACCTTACCGCAAAGTAAGCTACGGGATATTCATGTGGGCACGCGGGTGCAAGTCGAAACCAATGCACGCCCGGGTCAGATTTTCGACGGAAAAGTGACCGCATTGGGAGCATCGGTGAACAGCGCGACACGGCAAATTGCGGTGCAGGCCACCATTGCCAATCCGCAAGGTGTATTGCGCCCCGGACTTTTTGGCGAGATCACCGTAATCCGCAATATCGAAGAAAAAGTGTTGACGGTGCCCGTCTCCGCTCTTTCTTATAACACCTTCGGCAACTATGTGTATGTGGTTAAAAAGGCGACGCAGGATGGCAAGACCGTGGAAGTTGCTCATCAACAAGTCATCAAGAGCGGCAAGGAGCGTAATGGACAGGTGAGCATCGTCACCGGCCTTAAGGCCGGTGATATGGTCGTCACTGCGGGGCAGGTAAAACTGGTGGATGGCAGTCTCGTCAAGATCAGCAACGAGAAAGATGCATGAGGCGTAGAACATGACCTTTACCGATATTTTTGTTCGCCGCCCGGTACTGTCTACCGCCCTGAGCCTCGTCATTTTTCTGCTGGGTTTGCACGCCTATTCGATGATGCCAGTCCGTGAATATCCGGCCCTCGTCAACACGGTCATCAGCATAAAGACCGCATACCCCGGCGCCAGCCCAAATACCGTACAAGGCTTCATCACCGCACGTCTGGAAAAAGTGATCGCCAGCGCACCAGATATAGACTACATGACCGCCAACAGCTCGGACGGTTCCTCAACCATCACCGTGTACATGCGGTTGAATTACAGCCCCAACGCAGCGCTCGCCAACATCCAATCGAAAGTGCAGCAGGTAACGGATCAGTTACCGGCTGGCAGTCAACTACCGGTCATCAGCGTAACGAATGGTCACCTGACCGATCTGCTGTATGTCGCCTTCTACAGCCAGGAACTCAGTCAGCAGCAAATTACCGACTATCTGCTGCGGGTAGCACAACCGCGACTGGCCTCGGTACCGGGCGTAGGCGAAGCGCAGATCCTGCCACCGGGCGCCGGTAATGGGAATACCTACGCGATGCGGGTGTGGTTGAATCCGCAGAAAATGGCGGCGTTAGGCATTACCGCCGCGCAGGTTTCACAAGCGTTGGCCGCGAACGATTTCATTTCCGCTGTCGGACAAACACGGGGAAAGACGGTCCAAAACACCATCGTCGCGACCACCGATCTGCATAATGTAGGCGAATTCCGCAACCTGGTTCTGCGCCAGTCTGGCAACACCTTGATCCGTCTCAAGGACGTAGCCAAAGTCGAACTCGGTGCACAGGATTACACCTCTCAGGCCTTTTTTGATGGCAAACCAGCGGCATTTATCGGTATTCAGGAGGCGCCTTCGGCCAACTCTCTGAATGTGGCTTCCGGGGTGAAAGCATCGTTGGCACAACTGTCAAAAAGCCTGCCACCCGGAGTGCATATGGCCATTCCTTATGACGCCAGCACTTTCATCAAGGCTTCCATCGATGAAGTCGTCATGACCATTGGAATTACCCTTGCCGTGGTGGTGCTGGTCATTTTCCTCTTCCTGGGTTCCTTCCGTGCAGTACTCATACCCGCGATCGCCATCCCCCTGTCTATTGTGGGCGCCGGCCTGATCACCTGGTTCATGGGCTTCACCATCAACCTGCTGACCCTATTGGCAGTGGTTTTGGCCATCGGACTGGTGGTGGACGACGCCATCATCATCGTAGAGAACGTACATCGGCATATTGATGAAGGGAAAACCCCTTTTACAGCGGCTTTAATGACCGGACGGGAGCTGGGAGGGCCGATCATCGTCATGTCCACCACGCTCATCGCCGTATTCGCCCCCATCGGATTTATGGGAGGACTGACGGGCAGTCTGTTTAGTGAATTCGCGTTTACGCTGGTGGCTACGGTTCTAGTGTCCATGATCGTAGCGCTCACATTATCGCCGATGCTCTCCAGTAAGATATTACACCCAACCAGGGAACATGGCTTTGAACACTTTATCGAGCAACGCTTCACTGGTCTGCGCAATTTCTACGACCGTATTTTAGGTAACACACTGAATTATGTGCCGGTCACCATGCTCTTTGCCGCG
Source organism: Acidithiobacillus ferriphilus (assembly GCF_028215975.1). Taxonomy (NCBI): domain Bacteria; kingdom Pseudomonadati; phylum Pseudomonadota; class Acidithiobacillia; order Acidithiobacillales; family Acidithiobacillaceae; genus Acidithiobacillus; species Acidithiobacillus ferriphilus. Next base: position 1,135,498 of record NZ_CP116458.1, on the reverse strand, counting down.
GTGGTATTCGGAAGTATCTACTTTTTGTTTAGCACCTCGAAATCCGAATTGGCCCCAGCCGAAGATCAGGGCATCATTTTTAATGCCGGCACGGGCGGCCCAACCATTACGCCGGATCGGCTGGCCAATGATGGACAACAGGTTCTAAAGGTGTTGAATAAATATCCTGAAACCAGGGCAACCTTCATGGTCACCGGCATATCGGTGGGCAGCGGCGGCGGCTCCAACAGCCTGTTCGCCGGCATGAACCTGACGAATTGGGACAAACGCTCCACGACGGCGATGCAATTGCAGCCACAGACCCAGCGCGCCCTGCAAAGTGTCCCGGGACTCCAGGTAGCCTCATTTTTACCACCGTCTCTGCCCGGTTCGGCAGGCGGTCTGCCGGTGCAATTTGTGCTGCAGAGTCCAGGCAGCTACGGCAAAATCGATCAGGTGGCTAGCCAATTGATCGCAAAAGCTTACAAAAGCGGTTTGTTTTTCTATGTCACCAAGGACTTGCGTATCGACAATCCTGAAATCGTGTTGAAGATCAATCGGAATATGGCCGCCACCCTTGGGCTGACCATGGCGAACATCGCCCAGGATCTACAGCCCCTGCTGGGCGGCAACTATGTTAATCGTTTCGATATGGAAGGCCGCAGCTACAAGGTCATTCCCCAGGTCCCGGACCATTTCCGCCTCGATCCGGCCGCCTTGAAGCAATATTACATCGCCACCGGTAGCGGTCAGATGGTACCCTTATCTACCGTAGTTTCCATTGAAACCAAGGTCGAACCGCAATACTTGCCACAGTTCCAGCAACTCAACTCGGCAACCATTCAGGCGGTGCCCAAGCCTGGCGTTACCTTGGGCGAGTCCTTACGGTTCTTCAAGGTTGCGGCAGAAAAAATCATGCCCAAGGATTTTTCTCTGAACTATGCGAGTCAATCTCGTGAATACATGCAAGAGTCGGGTGCATTGCTGACCACCTTTGCACTGGCCATCATCCTGATTTATTTGTTGCTGGCCGCACAGTTCGAGAGTTTCCGCGACCCGCTGATCGTGCTGATCACGGTACCCATGTCCATCAGTGGTGCGTTGATTTTCATCAGCCTGGGGCTGGCCTCCATCAACATCTATACAGAATTAGGGCTGATTACACTGATTGGTCTGATCGCCAAGCAAGGCATTCTTATCGTGCAGTTCGCCAATGAAATTCAGAAGAAAGAAGGACTCAACAAGCGCGAAGCCGTGCAGAAGGCCTCCAGCATTCGTTTGCGTCCCATCCTCATGACTACAGGGGCGATGGTGCTGGGCGTTCTACCCTTGCTGCTAACGGGCGGACCTGGCTCGATCAGTCGCTTCCAGATGGGCTTGGTGATCTTTACGGGCTTAGGTATTGGCGCTTTCTTCTCGCTCTTCGTGGTGCCAGCCATGTATATGCTGGTCGCCAAGGATTTACACGCGCCCAGGAACACCCAGGAAGTCTGACGGAAGCAGGCTGTTTGGCGCAATGGAGCTGACCGGGGTGCTGATTGGGATCCCGGTTTTTTCACTTGACAAGACGGAAGGTGGCCAGAAGAATACTGGTAAACATTCTCGCTAGTCTTGTTGGGGGACATCCGATTTTCCGCTCCCTGCCGGGTTGACTGGTTCGCCATTCGCACACAGGTAAATTTTTCATGGGTCACAAATTCTTCCTGAGCATTGAGACCTTGGCAAAGAGGTCCTGGTGACTGCGCAACGCATCGATGGCAAATCTATAGCCAAAAAAATACAGGCGGAGGTCACCCATCGCAGTCAAGCCTTTCTCCAGCGTCATGGACGCTCCCCTGGCCTTGCGGTAGTGCTGGTCGGGACCGATCCGGCGTCTCAGGTTTATGTGCAAAAAAAACGGAATACCTGTGCTTCAGTAGGCATCAATTCTTTTTCTGCCAATCTTCCCGCAGACAGCACGCCACAACATCTCCTGGCCCATATTGCCGAATTAAACGCCAATAATGCCGTGGATGGCATTCTGGTGCAGTTGCCCCTGCCCCCGCATTTTGATCCTGAAGAAATCATTGAAGCCATTGCTGTCGACAAGGATGTCGATGGCTTTCACCCCTATAATGTCGGCCGCCTTGCGCTGCGCGCGCCACTGCTGCGCTCCTGTACGCCCGCCGGGATCATGACATTGCTTCATAAAACCGGCATAGAGCTCAGAGGGAAAGAAGCGGTGATTGTCGGCGCATCCAATATTGTCGGGCGGCCTATGGCACTGGAGCTCCTCCTGGCCGGGGCGACGGCGACCGTCTGCCACCGTTTCACCCGCGATCTTGCGGCCCATGTGGGGCGCGCCGAACTACTCGTCGCGGCGGCAGGCAAACCGGGACTGATACCTGGTGAGTGGGTTCGTGAAGGAGCCGTGGTCATTGATGTAGGCATCAATCGTCTTCCAGATGGGCGTTTGACCGGTGATGTAGACTTTGCCGGTGCGGAGCAACGTGCGGCATGGATCACTCCAGTCCCTGGCGGGGTCGGCCCCATGACGGTAGCCACACTCTTGCAGAATACCCTGTTTGCGGCAGAGCGACGCATGGGACACGCACATGAATGAAGCACCTGCCCAGCAAAAATCTGCTGCGGCGCCCTCGCTGGACAATCCCGATCTCTACTTCAACCGCGACCTCAGCATCCTCGAATTTAACCGCCGGGTACTCGCGTTGGCGGATGATCCACATGTACCCCTGCTGGAACGTTTACGTTATCTGACCATCGTCTCCAACAATCTGGACGAATTTTTTGAAGTACGCATGGCAGGGCTTCTGCAGCGGCGCAAATTTGGTGCGGGTCCTTCGGGGCCGGATATGCTCGGACCAAATATCGAAATTGAAGCCGTATCCGAAATGGCCCATGAGATTATCTCTGCGCAATATCACTGCCTGAACCAACGGCTGATACCTGCCCTGGCCCAAGAGGGTATCCGTCTGTTGCGTCGACGCGAATGGCAGGCCGCGCAAAAACGCTGGATCAGCAACTATTTTCAGAGTGAAGTCCTCCCTCTGCTCACCCCCTTGAGCCTTGACCCAGCCCACCCCTTTCCCAAGGTACAGAACAAAGGACTAAATTTTGCCATCGCCCTGGAGGGCCAGGATGCTTATGGGCGGCATAGCCCCATCGCCATCGTGCAGGCACCGCGGATATTGTCGCGTATCATCCAGATTCCAACGCACCTGGCCGGTCCGCATGATTTCGTGTTTCTCTCCTCCATCATTCACGAACATGTGCAAACCCTTTTTCCGGGCCTGACGATACAAGGTTTTTATCAATTTCGGGTAACCCGCAATAGTGAACTCTTCGTGGACGAAGAGGAGGTGGACAACCTCCTCGATGCGATCGCTGATGAATTACCGATGCGTCCTTTTGGTGAGGCGGTACGGCTGGAAGTCGCCAGCAACTGTCCGCGCGAGGTTATCGATTACCTCTTGAAGCATTTTGAACTTGGTGAGGATAATCTGTATTCGCTGCCGGGTCCCGTGAATCTATCACGGCTGGCCGCCATCATCGACATGGTTCCTCGCCACGATCTGCTCTTCCCACCCTTTGTAGCCGGCCTGCCCTCAGTCTGTATGCGCCCGGAGAATATATTTGCCCAACTCCGCGAGGCACCCATTCTCCTCCATCACCCTTACCAGAGCTTCAATCCGGTACTGGATTTTCTCCGCCAAGCGGCCAATGATCCGCAAGTCATCGGTATCAAACAGACGTTATACCGCACCACCCCGGACTCTCCCATCATTGATGCACTGATAGAAGCGGCAATGGCGGGTAAGCAGGTCACTGCCGTGGTCGAGCTCAAGGCCCGCTTTGACGAAGCCAATAACATTCGCATGGCGGAGCGCCTGGAAGAAGTGGGTATACAGGTGGTGTACGGCGTGGTCAACCATAAGGTACATGCCAAGATGATCCTGGTCCTACGCCGTGAGGAGGATGGGGTTCGCCTCTATGGGCATCTGGGTACCGGCAATTATCATCCTCGTAATGCGCGGATTTATACCGATCTTAGCCTGCTCACCACACATGCTGACATCACGGCCGACATGAACGATCTGTTCATGCACATCACCGGCATGGGTAAGGCACCGCAACTGCGTTGCCTGCTGCAAAGTCCCTTTACCATGTTCAGCGGGATATGTGATGCCATTGAGGCAGAGACCCGGCTCGGCGTGAAAGGCCGCATCATCGCGCGGGTGAATGCGCTGGTCGAACCAGACCTGATTCGCGCCCTGTACCGGGCCTCCCAGGCCGGAGTGGAAATCGACTTGGTGGTGCGCGGTGCCTGTGCCCTACGTCCCGGCATACCCGGTGTCTCTGAATGTATCCGGGTGCGTTCCATTGTCGGTCGCTTTCTCGAACACAGCCGTGTCTACTACTTCGGGAATGACGGACATCCCAAGCTTTGGATGTCGAGCGCCGACTGGATGGGACGCAACCTCTTTCGCCGTCTGGAAGTCGCGGTGCCCATTCTCGATCCCGACTTGCGCGCACGCATACTCAAAGAAACCCTTCAGCTCTACCTGGAGGATGACTGTAACGCTTGGGTCATGCGTGCCGATGGTACGTATGATTTTCTGCGTAACCCCCCCGATGCCACCTGTAAATCAGCTCAGGATCATTTACTGGAACACTACGACAGGAGTAGCCAGCATGTGTGACAAGGTTTCGTCGTGATCCGGGTACTGGTGCTCAACAGCAAAGGAGGTGCCGGCAAGACGACAGTTGCCACCAACCTCGCCAGTTTGCTGGCACTGCGCGGTTCGGTACTGCTCGCTGACCTGGATCCGCAGCGCTCGTCCAGCACCTGGGCCGAGCGACGGTCGGAGCAACTGCCAAAGCTGTCCATCATTGCCGATGCTGATCGGGATTTCCGTGGTTATCCAACGAGCGATTTCGTCGTCTTTGATGCCCCTGCTGGCCTGAAAAAAGGACGTCTGGAAGATATGCTTGATGAGGTGGAGGTGCTGTTGATACCTATCGGTCCCTCTTCTTTTGACATGGACGCCAGCCGTCTTTTCCTGGAAAAACTGAATGATATCAAACGATTTCGCAAAGGCAAGGTGCGCATGGGCGTTATTGCCAACCGCGTGAATGCGCGTACCAAGGGCGGACAGCGTCTGCAACTATTTCTGTCAGATTTGCAGTTACCGGTGGTGGCCACCCTACGTGATAATCAACTCTATGTGCGAGCCGCGCAACTGGGCGCGGGCATAGCGGATTTGAGGATGGCGGAAACCCGCGCTGAATTACCGCAATGGGCGCAGCTCCTGCGCTTTGTACTGGAGGGGAAGCGTGGAACAGGAGCTTAAACTACAGATACTCGATCCGTCCCCTGCCGCCTGGACAAAAATCAGTCAGCATCCTCTGCTGGCACTGGGTACAACTTCCCCTTTGCAACTCCACGCTTTCTATTATGATAGCCGTGATGGCGCCTTGCAGCGCGCCCGGCTAGCCTACCGTGTACGTCGAGAAGGGAAAGAGTGGGTGGCCACCCTCAAGGCCGAAGGTCAATCCACTGGCGGACTGCATCAGCGCCCCGAATGGAATGTCACCGTATTCTCCTCCGAAGCTGATCTCCGGGTGTTTACTGACCCGGATGCTGTGGCGTTACTCACGCCCTTTTTGGGTTTGGTCTTGCAAGTCATCCTCGAAACCCGTTTTGAACGGCTGGAGAGTCGGGTGGATCGCGTGGACGGCAGCCAGATTCTGGTCGCACTGGATCGCGGAGAAATCGTTGCCAACGGCGGCTTACGTGAACCTATTCTCGAAGTAGAGTTGGAATTGGCAGCAGGAGAGGCTGCCGCGGTATTAGAGATGGGCGCGGAACTGTGCCTCGATCTGCCGCTGCTGCCCGATGGGGAAAGCAAGATGCTTCGGGGCTTGCATCTCGCCGGGCTGATACCGGCCGAGGTCGGTGCGACGCGCTACCAAACACCACCGCTACGCCGCCACGAAAATGCCGGAAAAGCATTCAGCCGCCTGCTGATCCAACAAAGTCAACAAGCGATTAGCGAAGCCCGGCGACATTCAGCCGATAATAGCACGAAGACCTTACATCAGTTGCGCAAAACCGTCCGTAGCCTGCGCGCGCTGCTGCGTTTCTGCCGGGCTCTGGATGCTGACAACCATCTCGCTAGCACCGCTCAGGAATTGGCTGACTGGTTTCATCAACAAAATATACGACGTGACCATGAAGTGCTTGCCATGTATTGGGAAGCGTTGGCCACGGCTACGGGCAGCGAAGTGATCCCGCTGCATAGTTGGTTGATAGAGCAAGCCGAGGCAACACCTGCCCATCTCGGCCAATGCGTCGCCGCAATTCTGAAGCTTTGGGCACGGCTGCTGCGTGCAGCACTATACAGTGATCAGGATCTACAACACTACGCAGAAATGCATCTGCGGCGTCAGGATCGCCAATTAATGGCGGCGGGAGCCGCGGCCAAGACCGCCACCAGTTTTCATGCTTTGCGCATACGCATCAAGAACTGGCGCTATGTGATCATCGCCCTTGGTGATATATGGCCCAGCAAAGACAGTAAAACACTGCTCAAACTGCTGTCAGCCCTACAAGAAATCTCCGGTGCTGTCCATGACGCCGATATGGCAGGACAGCATCTGGCGGGACTGGCTACCAGCCGCAAGCACGGGCTCGCTTTCAGTGCGGGGATGCTGATGGGCTATCTCCATGCACGGGAGAGCCGACAACGCAAAAAATTCTCCAGATATTGGGAGCGGCTGGAGAACGCCCCACGGCCGTGGGGCTGATTCCGTCAGTATTTAATCCAACCCCTCGCGCTTGTGTTCGGTCATATGCGCAATCAAGGCAATTTCGTGGGCCAGACAATATTGCGGTTCTGTTACTCCCCACTCGCGCGCCTGCTCCAGATCATAAGTGTCAGTGTCGCAGACCTGCTCCAGTTGCTGACAGTTCAGACTCTCGCTTAAGAAACCCGCCACCTCGGCGATCTGGTTATTGCCCAGAACACTGACCGCCTCGCCGAGCGTGAGATTCATCTTGCCACTTAACTGCTCCGCAACCGCCATTGTTGCTGCATCCAGGCTGTTTTCGTCCTTCAGCAGGAATGCTCTGGAGAGGGCAAGTTGACGATCTATAGACATCTTTTATGTCTCCTTATCTCTTTGAATATATTTAATGTTTAGTGGGATGAGAACGCTGTATGACTTCTGCCAAGTCGCGGGAAAGCTTAGGCTTGCCCGCGAGCATTTTCAAGGCTTCGCCCATAGCCTGTTGACGTGGAGCATCATAACGCTGCCAACGGCTCAGGGGTGTTGCCAGACGCGCCGCCGTCTGTGGATTAAGATCGTCAAGACGACGAAGTTGTTCCGCGTAAAAGGCATAGCCCGAACCATCTGCGGCATGGAAAACCGTGGGATTAGCGGCAAAAGCACCAAGCACTGCACGTACCCGATTGGGTACCCGCCAATCAAAGGCAGGATGCACGAGCAAATGCTCTACCTGACGCAAGGTTTCCGGGCGTGGCGTGGCTGCCTGTATCGCAAACCATTTGTCGATCAGCAGCGGGTATTCATGCCACTTTCGGTAAAAGTCGAGCAGGATATCCTCGGCATCATGGTGGCGATGCTGTACCAGCAACTGAAAAGCGGCCAAGCGGTCCGTCATGTTATCGGTCTGGGCATATTGCTGACGGGCGTACAGGGCCATCTCCTCGTGACCTTCGTGGTCGCCGGCAATCAAATAACTCAGGGCCAGGTTACGCAGACGCCGACGACCGATAGACAAACCGTCGCGCTGATAGGTCGCGGCAAGATCGTGATACAACCCCATCCACTCGGGCACGAACTGCATACCGATGGTGCGCATCAAGCTGTCGCGCGCGTGGTGAACGGCTTCGACGGCAATCACTGGCATCTGCTCGCCGATATACTCCTCGCTGGGGAGTGAAAGCAGTTCGGCACGGAAGGCCGGGTCTATCTGTGCATCACCTAAAGTCGCCGCGACAGCATGCCGCAGGGCGCCTGGCAGTGAGGCAAGCGATGCATCAGCCACGGTGGCAAGTAAGGCTTTTACCGCAAGGTCCTGGATACTCTCCCAGCGATTGAAGGGGTCATCATCGTGGCTGGCCAAAAAACTACGGGCATCGTCATCCAACGGACTTTCGAGGCGCACCGGTGCAGAGAAGCCGCGCAAAAGGGAGGGAATCACTGGATCAGGCAGGTTGTCAAAAGTCCATGACTGTTCAGTCTGCTCCAGTAAAAGTATGCTTTCACGCTCAGTTCCATTCAGCGGGACCCGTTGCCCCTGGGTGTTGAGCAGCGCCATACGCACGGGGATCGGTACCGGCTCTTTAACGGGCTGCCCAGGCGTTGCCGGGGTTTCCTGACGCAGGGTGAGGGTATAGCTATGCCGGGCCGGATCATAGCTACCGGTCGCGCGCAGGATCGGTGTTCCCGCCTGACTATACCAGCGACGGAAACCGGAGAGATCGCGCTGGTTGGCATCCTCCATGGCGGCGACAAAGTCTTCAATGGTAACCGCCTGACCATCGTGTCGCTGAAAATAGAGATCCATGCCCTGGCGAAATTGTGCTTTACCCAACAGAGTGTGGATCATCCGCACCAGTTCGGCGCCTTTTTCGTAGACCGTCGCCGTGTAGAAATTATTGATTTCGGAATAGGCATCGGGCCGCACCGGGTGCGCAAGGGGGCCGGCATCCTCCGGGAACTGGGCAGCGCGCAAACGGCGCACATCACCGATGCGCTGAACACCGCGGGAATTCTGATCGGCACTGAACTCCTGATCGCGAAACACGGTCAGGCCCTCCTTGAGACTCAACTGAAACCAGTCACGCAACGTCACCCGATTGCCGGTCCAGTTGTGGAAATATTCGTGGGCAATAACTGACTCAATGCCCTGATAGTCGTTGTCCGTAGCGGTCTCCGGGCTGGCAAGCACATATTTCGCATTAAAAATGTTGAGGCCTTTATTCTCCATCGCGCCCATATTGAAGCTGTCGGTAGCAACAATCATGTAGCGGTCCAGATCGTATTCCCGACCATAGACCTCCTCATCCCAGTGCATGGCGCGCTTGAGGCTGTCCATGGCCTGGACGCAGGCGCCGGTGTCACGTTCGGCCACATAGATTTCCAGCACCACGTCCCGTCCGGAAGCGGTACGGTACTGATCGCGAACCACCGCCAGATCACCAGCCACCATGGCGAAGAGGTATGCCGGTTTGGGATAAGGATCTTCCCAGCGGGCCCAGTGCCAGCCGTCTTCCTCATCACCCGTGGCCATACAGTTGCCGTTGGCGAGCAGCACCGGGCAATTTTTTTGTGGGGCGTGCAGGGTGACCGTGAAGCGGGCGAGGCAATCAGGACGATCCAGGGTGTAGGTAATGCGCCGGAACCCCTCCGCTTCACATTGGGTCAAGAATTGCCCGCCCGCATGATAGAGGCCGGAAAGCGTGGAGTTGGCCGCAGGATGTATGCGTACCCTGCTTTCCAGAACGAAAGATTCCGGAGGATTCAACAGCACCAATCCCGCGTCGGTCAGTCGATATTCATGCTCTGCCAGAGTCCGGCCATCCCGCTGGAGATTCAACAGTTCCAGGGACTCGCCGTCCAGATGCAATTCGGTAACCGGCGCCGTAGCGGTGCATTGAAAATGAAGACAGGCAGACACCTCAGTATTTTCCGGGTCCAAACGCAGATCAAGGGCGATTTCAGAGACCTGATAACTAGGTACTTTGTAATCGCCGCGCTGAACCACGACTGCGTTTGTCCCGGATATGGTCACTTCTGGCATGCTCCATTTTGCAGGTTACCGATGTGTGCAACAAAATTTTTGAGGCTTTCTTTGTTCAAGCCATGTATCAGGGTGGCCGCACCTTTTTGATCGCAGTAGATCAGGGTGGGGGTAGCCATTTCACCGCTCTCACCGAGCAGCCTGGTATTATTTTTTACGGCGCTAACGGTGGCCATGCCGGGATTTCGAGCAGGCTCGATACCTCCCTCTTCCGTTCCCTCATTAAAGCTATTTTCGTTTTCCGCCATAGCGATAGCGGGGTCCTTGGCACCAAGAATAGCAGCGGCTTTAGGACCACTGCTCTTTTTGAGGAACGCCACCACCACATAACGCACTCTGAGCTTGCCGGCGTCAATCAGTGGCTTAGCCTCTTCATAAAACTTGTGGCAGAAAATGCAATCAGGATCAACAAAAGCGATCACCTCAGGTCCACTGGTGCCCAGCACAAAGCTGTCGGTATGAGCAGCCTTTGCGGCCATGGTCGCAGGGCTTGCCGGCTTGGGAATCAGACCAAGCTTCAGCATCGCCGCATGCGCTTCGTCCGTACCTTGCGTATTCAGGACCGGGCCGGCAACCAGATATTTGCCATCCGCAGTGGCAAAGGCAATGGTCGGACGTCCTTCCAGAGTCACTTCGATCCCGGTTAATCCACCGGGGCCGGGGAACACCTTCTCAGCCTTGGCCTGCCCATGGGTCACGGATCCCAGCAAGCTTTCCGCGGCGCCAAGGCTGACTTCCGTTCCCATCTGGGGCATTGCAAAACGGTCCACGACAGCGCCGGTAAGGCCGCCGATGATAAAAAGAGCCACGGCCAACGCAATGGATTTTTTCTCCATGAATGGATACGTCCTTATATTTTGGTGAGATGTAATGACGAATGACGATATGCTGGGATTCTAAACCTGTGCCCATAGTAAAAGCCAGACGACCACCATCCATTAAAGTCGCCCTGAATCACTAGGGGCCCCATACCCAGACATTGGTTCCCGTCAGAAAACATGCCACCAGAGCATGCTTGCCGACCACCATGCGCAGATGAATTCATAGCTTACCTCCGATGCGCAAGAGTCCGACCACAATACCCTCGATCCTCAGGTTGTCACGCTGCAAATCTACCGAAATGGGCAAAAATTCGGGGTTTTCCGGCAACAGCCAGACCTGATCACCGTCCCGCTTCCAGCGTTTGACCGTCACCTCACCGTTGACCCGCGCGACCACCATCTGGCCATCCTGAAGCGTAAGTGCCGCCTCGTGACGAACGGCGAGAATATCGCCATCGAGAACACCCGCGTCACGCATACTCATCCCCTGCACCCGCAACAGATAATCAGCCCCTGGCGAAAAGAGCCGGGGATCGACGGGCAACGCCCCCTCGCGGAACTCTTCAGCCAGCATGGGTTGTCCGGCCGCCACCCGCCCGATCAATGGTAAGCCGATTTCCTCCTCCGCGCTCGCACAGAGGCGGATACCCCTGGCGGTACCACCCTGCAGCAAAATATATCCCTTGCGCGCCAGCACCCGCAGATGACTCTCGGCGGCATTGGGCGAACGGAAGGCAAAAGCGCGCATCAACTCAGCACGGGTGGGCGGCAGATTGTCTTCTGCCATGCGGGCACGAATCCAGGCGAGAATCTCGGCCTGCCGGAGGGTGAGTTCATCCATGCAGCATCTCCTGAGGACCGGCGAATACTAAACCGTATAACGGTTATATTTTTATACAGTTTCCCTACGTAATGCAAGTAGGGTGATTCAGGACCGCGCCCCCTCAGTTTTGTCTGCGGCTTGGCAGTTAAGCGCGTTCAATGGATAAGTTATATTTATCGATCCAATCCGTTTGCTTGACAGCCCCCACTTTGTTAAAATTTTGCAACAACCATGTACAACAAGGCTGAAAGATTGACAAAATGAAATCTCTTTTAACTGCTTACTACATCATCGGGCTATTTCTGGGGAGCACCAGCATCGCTTTCGCAAGTACGCACGGTCGGGGTATTGTTGGCCTGTGGCGAACCGCGGGTGGCAACGGTTATATCCGTATTTATGAGAAAAATGGTGCGCTATTCGGGCAAAGCGTCGGGCACTTGCAAGACACTGTGCAGCAGGCCCGCGCCAAGGGCCAGCCGCAAATTCTGGCCGACTTCGTACCAAAGCGTCCGGGGGAATGGTCACATGGTCGCATTTACGACCCAAACAGCAACACTTATTTTCATGGCACGCTGACGGCCTTAGATCCCCATGAACTTAAGGTATACGGCTATATCGGCTTTTCATGGCTCGGTGGTAACACTATCTGGACCCGGGTTTCGAGCAAGTTGAATCATCAACATGGAGATTCGCACTTATAGCAAATTTCCAGGCGGTCATTGATCAATGAGCGATTTGGGCCAACTGCGCGTCATTGATTTCCACTTTAGCATGCTCCCGCAAGTCCTTCAGATAAGCTATCGACAGCAAACGACTTCTTTGTTCCTCCAGAGACGTGCGAATTTGCGCCGCCACTTTGGGGTTTATCGCCGCTGCCGAGGGGGCAGTCACATGGGTGATCGCAAGAATCTGGTAGCCTGACGGCGTCTTCACCATATCCATAGAAGGGATTCCGTCCACTGGTGCGGGTGTTGTGAAAGCAGCCGCTAGCGCTGCATTATCCAGCCCCTGTCCATTACGCCGGGTTATATCGAGATAAGTGTGCAGCGGATGGGCACCGCCATCTGTCAGCACATTCATGTCTTTTGCTTGCCGCGCTGTCGCCAATAGCGCTTGCGCCTTGCTTTTAGAAAGTTTTTTCGCCTTCGCAGCGGTTAGCTTCGCAGTAATGCTTCTCACAACAGCGCTCAAGGGTTGCGTGCTACCCGGCGTATAATGGAGCAAATGCACAGCCAGTAAATCACCATTCGCCAATCTGAGCGCTGTGCTATTTTTACCGGCAAGCACAGCCTTACTGAAGGCAAGGTCGAGTGCTCTGGCGTCCGCAAAAGGCCCCTGAGCGAGCACCCTTCCAGCCGTGAGCATACCACTATCTTGAATCTTCAGATTATAGGCCTTGGCAACCGCAGCCAAACCGTCAGGGCTACTAAACAGGAGATCCTTAAAATTTTCCACTTGAGCCTGGAAGGCGTTTTCCGCCTGGCTATTAAAAGATACCGCACTCTGCTCGGCCGCCACCGCGGAAACATTGCTGGCGGGGTTCGTCGGCGACAATCGCTTGCCGACAAAATCTTTAGGCCCCAGCACGACATATTGTACTTGCAACTGCGCGGGTAACTGGAATTGATCGACGTTGGCATGATAGTAAGCGGCCACCTCGGCACTGGTTGGCTTGGCTGCCGCCGCGAAGTCAGCGTCCCGGATATCTACCGCACTAACATCGCGGTACTCCTGAGACCAGGCCCAAACCCTGGTTGCCTCAGCATTCGAGGCCGTAGCAATGGCCTGGGGGATAACTTGCAACTGCTCCATACGCATACTCTCGCGCAGCATGCCTTCAAACTGTGCTGGTGTCATTCCGTTAGCCGCCAGCAATTTCTGATAATGACTTTTAGAAAAGACACCCTTTTCTTGAAAGGCCGGAATGGATTCAATTTTTTTCGCCAACACGGTATCGGGCACCCGTAACCCCAGGCGCCGCGCCTCCGCGCCTAAAAGCATATTGTTGATCAAACCATTAAGCACATCCAACCCAAAGCTTTTATCCTCCACCATCTTCGCTGCGGTTGCTGCACCAAAAACATGATTATAACGTGCCTGAACATCCTTCATACGTTTCTGAAATACGGTATCGCTGATCTTCTGGCCGTCCACCGTCGCTACGGCCGATGAACTTGAGTTCCCCGAGAATAAATAACCGCTTACGCCCCAGAGCACGAAAGATAATGCGATTAAGATCATGAGTATTTTGGCTACCCAAGACTGACCGAAATTCCGAAATGTATCCATCATAAGCACATCTCCACAAAGCTATAGTACCAAGGTAAAGCGGCCTGTATTTAGCGCTCCACCATCAAGAAACTTCTCTAGAACCCATAAATGGCCACTCCAGTGTCGCACGTTAATACAAAAAACAGACACAAAAAAAGGCGCCCCACAAGGGTCGCCTTACTCGCATTGGCGGGGCGGACGGGGCTCGAACCCGCGACCTCCGGCGTGACAGGCCGGCATTCTAACCAACTGAACTACCACCCCAATAAAATTGTGGTGGGCGGTGAGGGGCTCGAACCCCCGACATTCGGCGTGTAAAGCCGACGCTCTACCAACTGAGCTAACCGCCCAAACCAGACGCGCTAGTTTACTGCATCACGCAGTGCTTTACCAGCCTTAAATTTAGGCGTGCGACTTGCGGCGATCATGATTTCTGCACCGGTGGCGGGATTACGACCTTTGCGTGCCTCACGGCTGGAAACAAGGAAGGAACCGAAACCGACCAGAGTCACCTGATTACCAGCCTTCAACGCCTCTGTAATTACCTTAACTGCCGCATCCAGCGTATGGCCAGCGGCAGCACGAGTCACGCCGGCTTCTTCTGCAATCTTCTCGATCAACTCCGACTTATTCATATTTCTTTCTCCTGTTATGGACTCGGTTACTAGGTATAACTGCGCATCAACTCTATCCAGAAAACGTTATAGCAGGGTAAAAAAAGACTTGTCAAGAAAGCACATAAAATGGCCAGAACCGCAGACCAGGACCGACCTTCGCCAATGAACCATCCTTGTCGAAAATGCACGACATAAATACCGCACTATTTTACGTCTCTCCCAAGTAACCAAACTTTTTGGGCAGCTTTCACGCCGCCGCATCCTTAATGTGCCATTGCCTTGTCCTCAGGAGACTCTTGAACAGCCACTACGCCAACCAACGGTTCCCCATTGTCAGGTGGCAACGGTGTCGGCGAAGACTCCAGCGCAATGGCTAAAACCTCGTCAATCCACCGAACAGGTTTAATAGTCAGCGCATCACGCACGTTTTTGGGGATTTCCTGCAAATCTTTTTCATTCTCTGCCGGAATCAGGACCGTGCTGATACCACCGCGATGCGCTGCCAGCAACTTTTCCTTTAATCCACCGATGGGCAACACCTCACCACGCAAGGTAATTTCTCCGGTCATAGCGACCGTGGCATGCACCGGGATATTAGTCAGCGCCGACACCAGGGCGGTGGCCATGCCAATACCGGCACTTGGCCCATCTTTAGGCGTGGCACCTTCCGGCACATGAATATGCACGTCACGGTTTTGGTAAAAGTCTGCAGGAATGCCCAGAGCCCGCGACCGGGCACGCACCACGCTCATGGCGGCCTGGATAGACTCCTGCATCACATCACCCAGTTTTCCGGTAATGAGCAGCTTGCCGCGACCAGGCACGACTACCGCCTCGATACTGAGTAACTCACCACCGACCTCTGTCCAAGCCAAACCAGTGACCTCACCAATACGGTTTTCCTTCTCCGCCTTGCCGAAGTCGAAACGACGCACCCCGAGATATTTCTCCAAATTGCGGTCCGAGACCTGTACCCGCGTACGTTTTTTGTCGAGCAGAAGTTCTTTCACCACCTTACGACAGATACGAGCGAGTTCCCGCTCCAGATTACGCACACCAGCTTCCCGGGTATAATAGCGAATGATATCCCGAATGACTGCCTGTGAAAGCAGCATCTCTCCATCTAGAAGCCCGGCTTTTTCTATCTGTTTTGGCAGGAGATACTTGGTGGCGATGTGAGTCTTTTCGTCTTCGGTATATCCGGAGATCCGGATCACCTCCATACGATCCATCAACGCTGCCGGGATATTGAGCGTGTTCGCCGTCGTGACGAACATCACCTCAGAAAGATTGAAATCCACTTCCAGGTAATGGTCGTTGAAGGTTGCATTCTGCTCGGGATCCAGCACTTCCAGAAGAGCGGACGCCGGATCACCCCGGAAATCCATCGCCATCTTATCCACTTCATCCAGCAGCATCAGCGGATTGCGCGTACCAACCTTGGCCAGGCTCTGGACAATCTTACCTGGCAGAGCACCAATATAGGTACGCCGATGCCCACGAATTTCCGCTTCGTCGCGCACGCCACCCAAGGACATCCGCACGAATTTACGCCCGGTCGCTGCCGCGATAGAGCGCCCCAAACTGGTCTTACCCACGCCGGGTGGGCCTACCAAGCACAAGATCGGACCGCGGCTATTGCCGACCCGTTCCTGTACGGCAAGATATTCGAGAATACGTTCCTTGACGTCTTCCAGGCCGTAATGATCGGCGTCGAGAATGGCCTTAGCGCGCTTAAGGTCCTTGGTGATTTTGCTGCGCTTGCGCCACGGCACCCCCACCAACCAGTCGATATAGTTACGTACCACCGTCGCCTCTGCGGACATAGGACTCATCATCCGCAGCTTTTTCAGCTCGGCATCGGCCTTGGCTCGCACATCTTTAGGCATTCCGGCCTTGTCGATTTTACGCGTCAGCTCATCCAGCTCGCCACCGCCCTCTTCCGACAGATCACCCAACTCTTTCTGAATAGCCTTCATCTGCTCATTCAGATAATACTCGCGCTGACTCTTCTCCATCTGCCGCTTGACGCGGCCGCGGATGCGCTTTTCCACCTGCAGCAGGTCAATTTCAGACTCCATCATACCCAGCAAATGCTCCAGCCGGGCACGAGTATCTGCCTTCTCCAGAATTTCTTGCTTTTCTTCGAGTTTGAGGCCGAGATGTGCCGCCACAGTGTCGGCCAGCCGTGCCGGATCATCCATGCTCGCCAAAGTAGACAAAATCTCCGGGGGGATTTTCTTATTCAGCTTGACGTAGGACTCAAACTGAGCGCTGACCGAACGCATAAGCGCTTCCAACTCACGATCGTTTGCCGCACCACTGGCAACGATCTGCACTTGAGCGCGCAAGAATTCTTCAGCCGGCAGGAAAGAAACAATTTTAGCCCGGTCCGTACCTTCGACCAGCACCTTAACCGTACCATCGGGAAGTTTGAGCAACTGTAGGATCGTAGCCAGCGTACCGATCCGATAAATGTTTTCCGGCTGAGGATCATCATCCGCGGCATTTTTTTGTGATACCAGCAGAATCTGTTTTTCGCCGGACATCGCCTCTTCCAGGGCGCGAATCGACTTCATCCGCCCCACAAAAAGAGGAATAACCATAAACGGAAATACCACAACATCGCGCAGAGGCAACACCGGTACCATCTGTGCTTCATCTTCCACGAGGAGACTTTTATCGATTTGGGTCACGGTCTACTCCAACAGTAGGTGATTACTACCAATAACGATGCAGATGGGGTCGTCAATAGCGCTTTTCAATGACAACCCTGCTCTACTTCAGGCCGGATGAGATATATCCACCTTGGCAGCATCATCGTAAACCAGAAGCGGCTTGGTGCCGCTTTCCACAACGGCGGCATCCACTACCACCTTCTTCACACCACTCATAGATGGTAACTCGTACATTGTATCCAACAGAATCTGTTCAAGAATGGAGCGCAAACCACGTGCCCCGGTCTTGCGGGTCAGTGCCTTTTTAGCAATAGCCCGGACAGCCTCAGTGCGGAACTCCAAGGTCACGCCTTCCAGGGCGAAGAGCTTCTGGTACTGCTTCACCAAAGCATTCTTCGGATCGGTGAGGATGGAAATCAGTGCTTCTTCATCCAGTTCCTCCAGCAGCGCCAGAATAGGTAAACGCCCGACAAACTCGGGAATCAACCCGTAGCGCACCAGATCTTCAGGCTCCAGATTCTGCATCAGTAATGCGGCGGTCGCTCCTTTATCGCGCAGCTTAAGTGGCGCATTGAAGCCCATACCCCCCTTCTCCAGACGCGCGGAAACCGATTTTTCCAGCCCGGCAAAGGCCCCACCACAGATGAAGAGGATATGCCGCGTATCCACTTGCAGGAACTCCTGCTGAGGGTGCTTGCGACCGCCTTGTGGCGGAACAGAGGCCACGGTCCCTTCAATCAGTTTGAGCAATGCCTGCTGCACACCTTCACCGGAAACATCGCGGGTGATGGAGGGATTCTCTGACTTGCGCGTGATTTTGTCGATCTCATCAATGTAGACGATGCCGGTCTGCGCCTTTTCTACATCGTAATCGCATTTCTGCAACAGCTTCTGGATGATGTTTTCGACATCCTCACCCACATAACCCGCTTCCGTGAGCGTCGTGGCATCGGCCATGGCAAAGGGCACGTTCAGGAGGCGCGCCAGGGTCTGCGCCAGCAGGGTCTTGCCCGAACCGGTGGGGCCAATGAGCAAAATATTGCTCTTGTCCAGCTCCACCTCATTGTCCTTGCCACCGTGTTCAAGACGCTTGTAATGATTGTAAACCGCCACGGACAAAACCTTTTTGGCGACGTCCTGACCAATGACGTAATCATCCAGCGTCTTGCGGATTTCCATGGGTTTGGGCAATTTGTCCTGACCCTCGCTGTGGTCATCCAGTATCTCGTCCTTGACGATGTCGTTGCACAACTCGATGCATTCATCACAGATGAATACCGAAGGACCGGCAATCAGCTTGCGGACTTCATGCTGGCTTTTGCCACAGAATGAACAATAGAGCGTCTTTTCACCGCTTCCCTCATGCTTCCCAGCCATAGCTGCTCTCCTGCCTGTTCAGGCGGTCTCGTTTTCGCCGCGATGGCTAATCACAGCGTCCACAAGATGGTAGATTTTGGCCTCTTCGGCCGACATGAAAAAGTCTCTGTCGAGATCCTGCTCAATACGTTCACGGCCCTGCCCGGTATGATGGACCAGAATATCATTGAGCCGTTCACGGATACGCAGAATCTCCTTGGTATGGATTTCGATATCGTGCGCCTGCCCTTGGAAACCACCAGAGGGCTGATGCAACATGATTCGCGCGTTAGGCAGCGCATAACGCTTGCCTTCGGCACCAGCGGCCAGCAATACCGCGCCCATACTCGCCGCCTGACCGATACAGACAGTGCTGACCTGCGGGCGAACAAACTGCATCGTGTCATAAATCGCCATGCCAGCAGTGACAGAACCACCTGGACTGTTGATATACAGCGCGATATCTTTGTCCGGATTTTCCGCTTCCAGAAAAAGCAGCTGTGCGACGACCAGGTTGGCCATCATATCTTCCACCTGCCCTACCATAAAGATCACCCGCTCTTTGAGCAGACGGGAGTAGATATCATAGGATCGCTCGCCGCGTCCGCTCTGCTCGACCACGATGGGCACATACCCCAGGCCCTGTACAGCGGGAGCCAACCGGTCTCCTGTCTGTTTCCACATAATCCATGCTCCTGTCTATTGTCCCGCGACGGACATCGGTTATTCTGTGCGTACTTCGGCTGCCGGCGCCCGACCGATAAGCTGGTTAAAGCTGACAGACTCGTCAGCCACTTTAACACGCTCCAGAAGCCATGCCACAACTTTGTCTTCCAGAATTATAGCCTCGGCCTGCTCCATCTGCTCGGGCTTACTGCGATACCAACTCATGAACTGCTCAGCATCCTCATATTGCTCAGACATCTCCCGAATAAGCTGGGTGATTTCGGTCGTGGATGCCCTCAGCTTTTCGCGCCGGACAATTTCCGACAAAATCAGGCCGAGTACTACACGCCGCTTAGCCAACGCGTCCAGATCATCGCCACCAGCCACCGCATTGGCGTCTTTTTGCAAACGCTCCAATTCCTGTTCGACCATTTGCTTGGGCAAATCGGGATGATTGCTCTCCACGATCAGTTCCAGAATCTGCGACTTCACCTGACTCCGGCTTATCCGTTGCGCTTCACGTTCCAGATTTTCCCGTACTTCCTGGCGTAATACGGCAACATCCTCGTCCTCGATACCTAGTGCCAAGGCAAAAGCCGCATCCACTTCGGGCAATTGAGGCGCCGCAACTTCCTTGACCTGAAGATGGAACTGTGCAGTCTGACCGGCGAATTCCGGAACATGATATTCTGCTGGAAACTGTACCGCGACGATCCGATCTTCTCCCGCGGACATGCCCAACAATCCCTGCTCAATGTCCCGCAGCAGGCGATCGGAGCCCAGCACCACGGAGTAGTCAGTCACATTGC
Source organism: Acidithiobacillus ferriphilus (assembly GCF_028215975.1). Taxonomy (NCBI): domain Bacteria; kingdom Pseudomonadati; phylum Pseudomonadota; class Acidithiobacillia; order Acidithiobacillales; family Acidithiobacillaceae; genus Acidithiobacillus; species Acidithiobacillus ferriphilus. The sequence continues at coordinate 1,115,649 of NZ_CP116458.1, read as the reverse complement.
CGTCCGCCATGAGGACACCATCAATGGTCCCCTGAAAATCCACGGTGACCCGGTCTTCGTTCTGGGCGGCACGCTCGGCAGGCACATAAAAACGCCGCTGCTGACGCATAATATCTATGGTGGCATCCACGTCCGCATCCGTCACTTCAGCCGTCTTGCGGATAACGGTGGCGTCCGGCACCTGCGGATCAAATTCTGGATACACCTCCACCACGGCCGTAAACACGAGGTCCTCACCGCGCCCGCCTTTCTCGACCTGTACTTCCGGTCTTCCAACCGGACGTAAGGACTCGTCGCGCACTGCCTGAGAATAGCGGTCATTGATAAGATGATCGAAGGTCTCCATGAGGGCATCCGAACCATAATGACGCTCGATGAGGGCCATGGGCGCCTTACCAGGCCGGAATCCGGGGAGACGCGCAGAACGCGCCTTATTACGCAGACGCTGGGATACCCCACTCTCCACCTCACTGGCTGGAATAGTCACACGGATGTGTCTTTCCAAAGGCGCGGCCTCTGGCGTCAAGATTTTCATGAACTGATCCTTCTTTTGCATTTTGTCTAAGCCTAAACGTTAATGATAAACACAAGCCACCTGCCCCTCAAGGTCAGCGCAGACCGCGGCTCCCCGGTTTAACGGGCATCCCGCCAGCGGCGCAGAGGGGACAATCAGCGGCTTCCCAGGTACGTACCGGGAGCCGTAATAGCGGAAAAAATGGCACCCCGGCAAAATCACTGAATCCTGGACTGCGGTCAATAATTGCCGATGCCGCCAACACTTGCCCACCTGCTGCGCTAATGGCCGCCAAACATTCCCGCGTCGAGCCACCCGTCGTCGTAATATCTTCAACCACCAACACGCCCTCACCTGGCGCCAGCGCAAAGCCCCGACGCAGCACCATCTGTCCGGCTTCCCGCTCGGTAAACAGGCTGCGGACCCCCAGCGCGCGGGCACATTCGTAGGACACCAGAACCGCTCCCATGGCCGGCCCTACGACACAGGAAATGCGCTGCCGCAGATCATCAGGAATACCCGCCACCATCGCCGCGCACAGTCGCGCCGCGTGCCCAGAATGTTGCAGCACCTTGGCCGACTGCAGATAGGTATCACTATGCAGTCCGGAGGATAGCTGGAAGTGTCCCTGGAGCAGCGCCCCGTCTTCTTTGTACAACGCCACCACTTCGTCTGCAGTCACAGTGATTTCTTCTCCATGATCGATGTTATGCGGGCACAGCCTTTACCACCTTTTTCATTCAGCATGTTAGTCTGATTTCCGCGGGTCGACGGGATCCCCTGCCAACTCACTCAATATCCGGCTAAGGGCCCGGGCCGGATCTTCGGCAGCGGTGATAGGTCTGCCCACCACGAGGAAGTCCGCCCCCGCCGCCACTGCCGCCGCAGGCGCCATAATACGTCTCTGGTCATCCCCCGCATCCTGTGCGGGACGAATCCCGGGAGTCACACGCAGAAGTTCAGGCACGGCCGCCCGTAGACGACTTGCTTCCAACGCGGAGCAGACGATGCCATCCAAGGCACATTCTGCCGCAAGTGTTGCCAAACGCTCAACTTGATCCTCCACCGAGCTATTGACGCCAACTTCACGTAAAGTGGCGTCGTTCATGCTCGTGAGCACCGTCACCGCAACCAAGAGAGTCCGCTGTGTCCCACCAGCGGCGGCGTTCACTGCTTCCCGTGCAGCGCGCAGCATGCTACTACCACCACTCGCATGTACGTTGAGCATCCACACGCCGAGACCCGCCGCCGTCCTGCAAGCCTTGGCGACGGTTTGCGGAATATCGTGAAATTTGAGGTCAAGAAATACGTCAAACCCTCGCTCCTGCAGACGCCCCACAATGGCGGGGCCGCAGGCGGTAAAGAGTTCCTTACCTACCTTGACCCGACATGCGGCAGGATCAAGCTGATCCACCAAAACCAAGGCGTCGCGTTCGTTCGCGTAATCCAGCGCGACAATGAGCGGTGAAATCACAAAGCATACCCTCCAGAAAAGGTTCCCCACTGACGGCAGCTAGGGCAGCGCCAATAGTACTGAGGACTTTGATAACCACAGGACTGGCAATAAAAAACTGCCGGCTCCACCGCCAGTCTTCTCACCGCTACTGCCATAACTGGGTACAACGCAGGCTCTGGCGCATCGGGATCCAATTCCAGCAAAACCTGCATCACTCGCATATCTGGCTGCCGCAACAGAACATGTCTTAAATATGCCGTCGCCGCAGGGGTTCCTTCAACCACCTGCAAGGCATGCGCCAGAAGCTTTACGGCCAGCGGCGAATTGCACATCTTCAACAGGCGCTCTCGCGTTACCTGCACATCCGTGTCCTTCGCAGCATATCGTAAAACGCTCAGAAAGGGTTGCAAAATAAGCAGAACCACAGACTCTACCGGGGAATCAAGGAGTTTTTCCCAAAGGCTTAGCGCAGCACCCCAGTCCTGCCGATCGAAGGCGATGCGTCCACCAATCACCAGGGCCCGCGGATTTTCTGGATCTTCCTTGCGGGCCAATTCCAAAAAAACCTTTGCCTGCTTTGCCTCTCCTGCGAGCAGCGATTGCTCGGCCAGTTCACCATAGAGCATGGCGATCACGGGACGCTGGCCACGCGCCCCTGCTTTAGATAAGCGCTGACGAACCGCGATAGACTGCGTCCATTCACTGCCCAGTTCGTACAGTTCGGCAAGTGTGGCAAGGCCCTCTAGATGATCAGGTTGACGATCCAGTAACTCTTTAAGGATGGATTCCGCTCGATCAAGGATCCCCGCCTTGAGGTAATCCTGGGCGATCTCGAAAAGCACGCTTTGCCGCAAATCGGGCGCCAGTGCTGGCTGCTCAAGAAGGTGCTGATGTACCCGCAAGGCACGTTCCAGTTCTCCGCGCCGCCGAAAGAGGCGCCCCAGGGCGAGCAAAATATCAACACTCTCCGGGTGTTGCCGTAACGCATCCAAAAAAACTTCTACCGCTTCATCATTGCGCTCACTGAGAAGATGGTTGAGTCCCTGAATATAAATTTCGGGAATCGTGTCAGGGGCACCCAACGCAGATTTTCTGTAAGAGGTAATCCGACCAACCCATACACCCAGAGCAATCGCCACAAGCAAAACGAGGGCGACAAGCATATCCACGCCAGAGGCCGTCAATTAGACCTTGCCACCCACGACCACTTCAGGATAATCAACCTGCTCACGAAGTTCCTTACCCGGTTTGAAATGCGGAACCCGTTTTTCGGGCACCAGCACAGGCTCTCCCGTTTTCGGATTACGCCCCTGCTTGGTAGGACGCACATGCATGGAAAAACTTCCAAAACCACGAATTTCAATGCGCTCACCCTCAGCCAACGCATCACTCAGATAATCGAGCATCTGGCGGGTAGCCATTTCAATATCACGCACACTCAGATGCGGATATTGTGCACTGATGTTTTTGATCAATTCTGATTTAGTCATAGTTTATTAGCTTCTTAACAAAGAAATGGTGAACTGACAGGGTATTGCAAAATTAAACAAGCAAGCGGCAGGTTGACGCTCCAGAAAACGCTCTCACCTGACGCCACCTCATTCACCCTCCCCTCCCGACCAACATCAAGATCGGGAGGGGGAGAGGGTCGCACTTAACTATCTTCTTCCTGCTTACGCTTGAGCTGTTCTTTAATCAGATCGCCCAGACTGGTGGTGCCCGTCGCTGCACTACGCGCATATTGCTGCACCGCGGCCGCTTGGTCTTCCTGAGAAACGGCCGTATCATGCGCCTTGGTGCTGAGGGTCAAGGTGCGGTTCTTGCGATCGACCATCGCAATGGCGACCTCGATTTTATCCCCGGCGGCCAAGGTCTGACCACGGCCCAACTCGCGCTGGGGGAGGAATCCTTCGACGCCTTCACCAAGACGGATTTCGGCGCCGCGGCCATCCACCGAGATGACTTCACCTTCGACCAGGGCACCCTTTTCATTGGCCACCACAAACTGGATGAACGGATCGGTTTCCATCTGCTTGATACCAAGGCTGATACGCTCCCGCTCCGGATCGATGCTCAGGACAACCGCATCCAACGTATCCCCTTTTTTGAAATCCCGCACGGCTTCCTCGCCGGTACGGTCCCAGGCCAGATCGGACAAGTGGATCAGTCCGTCGATACCGCCATCCAGACCGACAAACACGCCGAAATCGGTAATGCTCTTGATCTGACCGGAAACACGATCGCCCTTCTGGAAGTTCTGCGCGAAGTCGTCCCAGGGGTTGGGCAGACACTGTTTGATGCCCAGCGAAATACGACGACGCTCCTCGTCGATATCGAGGATCATCACTTCAACTTCCTGACCTACGTGCAACGCTTTGGCCGGATTTATGTTTTTGTTGGTCCAATCGATTTCGGAAACATGCACCAGGCCTTCGACACCTTCTTCGATTTCGACGAACGCGCCATAATCCGTAACGTTGGTGACCTTACCGAAAATACGGGTGGCCTCCGGATAACGGCGGGCGATATCGCGCCAAGGATCTTCGCCCAACTGCTTCATACCAAGAGAGATACGACCGCGCTCGCGATCGAACTTGAGGACCAGGACACGCACCTCGCCGCCCACGGTAACCACCTCGCTGGGATGTTTGACCCGGCGCCATCCCATATCGGTGATATGCAGCAGGCCGTCGATACCACCGAGGTCGATGAACGCACCGTAATCGGTAAGATTTTTGACCACGCCCTCCAGGATGGCGCCTTCCTGAATGCTTTCCAACAGTGCGCCACGTTCCACACTTTGTTCCTGCTCGACCACCGCGCGGCGGGAAACCACCACATTGTTGCGCTTACGGTCCAGCTTGATGATCTTCATCTCCAGGTCTTTGCCTTCGAGATAGGCGACATCCCGTACCGGACGCACATCAACCAGGGAGCCAGGCAGGAAGGCACGCACACCGTCGACGCTGACCGTAAAACCACCCTTTACCTTGCCGGTAAGGAAGCCATGCACCACCGCGTTGTCGTTGAAGGATTTTTCCAGATCGACCCAAGTCTTGGCGCGGCGAGCCTTTTCACGGGAAAGGCGGGTCTCGCCCATGCCGTCTTCCACCAACTCCAGACAAACCTCTACCGAGTCGCCGACCTTCACCTCTATCTCCCCTTCCGCATTGCGGAACTGTTCGGCGGGGATCGGTCCTTCAGACTTGAGACCCACATCGACGATGACAAAGTCGTTATCGACGCGCGTCACGATGCCGGTAAGCAACTCGCCAGGTTTGAGGCCCTGGGTGCTCTGGCTTTCTTCAAACATCTCGGCAAAACTGGGTTCAACAAGCATTTCAGCGTTAGGGGTGGTCATAAATTTCAGTAGGCCTCATTATACCGGGTGCGCCATGGGCGCCCCTTGAATCACTGCTCGATGCCATAAATGGCGGTTTCAATTTTCCTGCAAAGCCGATTGAACCCAGCTTTGCAGGACCCTGTACGTGTCGGAAACACTTTGTTCACTGGTATCCAGGAGGCGCGCATCGGGCGCGGGCCGGAGCGGTGCCACGCTACGCTGCTGATCCCGGGCATCGCGTTCCGCAATTTCCGCCACAACTGTGGCGAGACTAGCACTAATACCCTGTTCCATCAACTGATTCAGACGTCGTTTGCCCCGTTCTTCGGCCCTGGCGGTCAGAAACACCTTGAGCGGTGCGTTCGGGAAAACCACGGTCCCCATATCTCGACCATCGGCTACCAATCCCGGCGCCTGGCGAAAATCCCGCTGACGCTGCAATAAAGCCGCCCGCACCGCAGGAATGGCAGCGATCTGAGAAGTCAGGGCACTGATTTCTGGGCTGCGGATTTCCGCATCGACCAGTTCTCCCGCGAGCAGAACATGTGTTTCGTCGGCGCCCCCCCGAAAGCTCAGGGGCAACGTGCGCGCCAGTTCGGATAAAGCCACGGCGTTGTCCGCAGACAGCCCGGCACGCTGTGCCGCCAGCGCCAACGTCCGATAAATAGCACCACTGTCCAAAAGGTGCCAACCCAGATCACGGGCCAAAAGACGGCTCAGCGTGCCCTTACCAACTCCGCCGGGGCCATCCAATGTGATGACGGGAATGCCACTCATGCGCCCACCACCTCCAGCAGCAGCCCGGCTTGATGCGCCAGAGCGGGAAAATTTGGAAAAGACGTAGCCACATTGGCACAGTCGAGGATTTCGATATCACCTTGCGCCACCAGTGCCGCCATGGCAAAGGCCATCGCGATACGATGATCCCCCTGACTGTTTATACGACCACCCTGTAGAAGCGATCCGTTGATAATGGCCCCATCCGCGCGCTCCTCTACAATAACACCCATTGCACGCAGGCCACTAGCCATCACCGCAATACGATCGCTTTCCTTCACACGGAGCTCTTCAGCGCCGGTAATCACGGTCTGCCCCTTAGCACACGCCGCGGCGATGAACAGCGCAGGAAATTCATCAATAGCCAGCGGTACCAAATGGGCAGGAATGGCAATGCCCTGCAACTGCGCATAGCGAACGCGGATATCGGCAACCGGCTCACCGCCCACTACGCGCAGCGCGGTGAGATCAATCCGGGCGCCCATACGGGTGAGGATTTCAATGATGCCGGTGCGCGTCGGATTGATACCTACACCTTCCAGGGTGAGATCGGAACCCGGCGCGATGGTGGCGCCGAGCAGGAAGAACGCTGCCGAAGAAATATCGCCCGGCACCTGCAGCGACTGCCCGTGCAACTGGCCACCGCTGCGCAGACAGGCGCGTGGACCCTGACGCTCCACCGGGTAGCCGAAACCTTGCAGCATCCGCTCGCTGTGATCACGGGTAGGCGCGGGTTCCGTCACGCAGGTCTGACCTTCGGCATACAACCCCGCCAGCAGGATGGCGGATTTGACTTGGGCACTGGCCATCGGCAGGGCATAGTCGATGCCGTGCAGGGGTCGCCCGTGAATCTGCAAGGGCGCCTTACCGTCCTGGGCGGCAATTTCCGCGTCCATGGCGGCCAATGGCCTTAACACCCGACCCATAGGCCGCTGCTGCAGACTGGCATCACCTATCAGAGTACTCGGGAAATTTTGACCGGCCAACACACCTGCCAGGAGACGCATTGCCGTACCGGAGTTCCCGCAATCCAATGGTACACCGGGTGCCCGTAATCCATATAGACCGACACCTTGTATACGCAAGTGCCCGCGATCCGGTCCTTGCATCTCTACGCCCATGGTGCGAAAGGCGGCGATAGTAGCGAGCACATCGGCACCTTCCAGCAGTCCCTCTACTTCCGTCACCCCTTCAGCAAGCGCACCAAGAATAACAGCGCGATGGGAAATGGATTTGTCGCCGGGGACCGGGAAACGACCTTTGAGTTGACTGCCGGGATGGACGAGATATCGGGTCATGATTCAGGGATGCACCGGAGGAAATTGAAATTGTTGACGACAATCGCGACCGCGCTCCAGCAGGGCTCGCAGGGCGCTCCTGTCACCCCCTGCGAGTATCTGCTCGACATTGCCGAGGGTTTTTTGCAAAGCTTGCAGATGCTGTCCGATGATTGCGCGATTCTCCCAAAGGATGGCTGCCCAGAGATCGGGGTCAGAGGCCGCTATTCGGGTAAAGTCGCGGAGCCCTCCGCCAGCAAGATCACGCAGCGCAGGGGCCTGATCATCCAGGCCAGCCATGTAGGCAAAGGCGAGTAAGTGGGGCAAATGACTGGTCGCAGCCAGCGCTTGATCGTGGGCCTCCGGCGTCATTTGCGAAACAGTCGCACCGAGGCCCTGCCAAAAGCCGCTTAAAGCGTCTACCGCATTAGGCGCCTGTCCCGGCAACGGCGTCAGGATGACACGCGTCCCTTGATAAAGGCCCTCCCGCGCCGCTGCAAATCCGGTTTTTTCTCCGCCAACCACGGGATGCCCGGCGATGAAGCGATCTCCCAGCAACTGATGACCCAATTGCGCTATCGGAGCTTTGATGCTGGCGACGTCACTGACCAACACCTCTGCAGATATATGACGCGCCAACTCCGGCAACTGCTGCAAGATGATTTGCGGAGGGGTAGCCAGCAGGACCAGATCGGCATCTCGCAGCGCCGATTTCAACTGATGGGTCAGACTGATCCGCCATTGCTTCGCCGCAGGTTCCATGCGCTGAACCGCCGCGGCATCTGCGACCACCCCCACCAGCGATCCAGCGAACCCCCTGCTGCGCAGAGCTTTAGCGACACTCCCGCCCATGAGGCCAAGGCCGACAATAATGATGCGCTGGAAAGGAGTGTCTGACATGCTAGAGTTCGCGACCGATGGCCTCGGCGATTTTACGCAAATCACCCATCAACGTCATGAGTTGCTGCGGACTCAAAGCCTGATCGGCATCGCACCAGGCTTCTTCTGGACAGGGATGCGACTCCACCAGCAAGCCATCCGCACCGGCGGCAATGGCGGCCTTGGACAATTGCGGTACGAGCCAGGCCTTGCCGCCAGCGTGACTGGGATCGACGATAACCGGCAAGTGCGTCTCCCGCTTAAGGACCGGAATAGCGGTGACGTCAAGGACATTACGATAGGCCGTCTCAAAGGTGCGAATACCGCGCTCGGCGAAGATAATCCGGTGATTGCCGTGAGCGGCGACATATTCAGCCGCCATGAGCCATTCCTTAATGGTGGCGCTCAGGCCGCGCTTGAGTATGATCGGCACATCCAGACGCCCGACTTCTTTGAGGAGATCGAAGTTCTGCATGTTGCGCGTGCCGATCTGAATGATGTCCACCCCTTTTTCGAGGAAAAGATCAATCTTGCGGACATCCATCAGTTCGGTGACGATGGGCAGACCGACCGCGTCGGCGGCGGTCCGGAAATAATCCAGACCTTCATCGCCCACGCCTTGGAAGGTGTAGGGACTGGTGCGGGGTTTGAAAGCTCCGCCGCGCATCAGACGGCAGCCTGCCGCCTTGACGGCCTCCGCAGAGCTACGCATCTGCTCCGGTGTTTCGACCGAACAGGGGCCAGCGATCACTTGAATCTGCTTGCCCCCGATGGGAATACCACGCACATCGATCACCGTATCGGTGGATTTGAACTCGCGGCTCACGAGCTTGTAGGGCTTTAGAATAGGCATGACCTGTTCCACGGCGGGCAAGGATTCCAGCGCTCCCTCAGGCAACAACCGCTCATCCCCTAACAAACCGACCACGGTGCGCTCGGAACCGGTACTGACCATGGGCTGCAGGCCAAACTGGCGGATACGCTCCAGCAGGTGCTCCATCTGCTCTGCGGTAGCTTGTGGTTTAACAATGACGATCATGGGATTACAGGACCTCGCCCAGCATTTTTAGAAAGCGTTGATTTTCCACCGGCAGGCCAACACTGACTCGCAGATGATCCGGCATGCCGTAAGGGGTCAACGGCCGGATGATCACACCCCGCTGCAACAGCGCGTCATAGACGCGCTGTCCACCCCCTGGTACGGCAAAGGCCGTAAAGTTGCCTGCAGGCGGCAAGATTGTCAATCCAAGATTATGTAATCCGTCGCGGAGGGTCACCATCCCCTGGTGATTGTTGGCCAAGGTAGTCCGCAGATGAGCGAGGTCCGTGAGCGCAGCGTGCGCTGCCACCTGCGCCAAGGTATTGACATTGAATGGCTGACGAACCCGCTCCAGCACTGCTATCAGGTCGGGGTGGCCAATGCCGTAACCGCAACGCAGGCCTGCCAGCCCATAGGCCTTAGAAAAGGTCCGGGTAATCAGCAAATTACCGAAGCGTCGCAGCCAGTGCTTACCGTCGGGATAATCCGCGGCATCCATCAGTTCCAGATAAGCCTCATCCAGCACCACCAGGGCATGCGAGGGTACACTGTCGATAAAGGTCTCCAGCGCCGCCGCGGTAAGGTACGTACCCGTGGGATTATTGGGGTTGGCGATAAAAACCAGCCGGGTTTGTGCGTTGAGCAGACCGGCCATGGCCTCCAGGTCATGACCGTAGTTCCGCGCCGGGGCAATCCGCACGGTCGCTCCACTCGCTTGCGCAGCAATGGCATAAGCAGCAAAGGCGTACTGTGAAACAATTACCTCGGTCCCCGGCCCGGCAAAGGCGCGTACGGCAAACTCCACCACCTGATCGGAACCGTTGCCGAAGATAAATTGCCTGGGGTCCAGATCCAACTGACGCGCCAGCAACGCGCGTAACTCCGGCGCTGATCCCTCGGGATACAAGGCCAGGGTAGGCAGCGCCGCACGAATAGCCGCCAGCGCCATGGGACCCGGTCCCAGCGGATTTTCATTGGAAGCCAGCTTGATGGCATCACGGATGCCCTGTTCCCGTTCCAGTTCCGCCAAGGGCTTACCCGGCTGATAAGGACGCAAGTCGGACACCCCCGCTGCCGCATATTCCAGATATTTATTGCACATTAAAATACCGCCCTGGGATAACTGCCGAGGCAGCGATAGAAAGACGCCTGTTGCGCGAGGGCATCCAGCACCGGTGCAATGGCGGCATCCTGACAATGACCGAGCAGATCGAGATAAAAGACGTATTCCCAGATGGCCGAGCGTGCCGGTCGCGACTCAATGCGCGTGAGGCTGATCCTCGCACTGGCCAATGGCGACAGCAGCGCATGCAGGCTCCCCGGACGATTGGCCGCGGCGACCACCAGACTGGTCTTGTCGTTCCCGGTGGAACGGGTATTGATCTTACCGATCACCCAAAAGCGCGTGGTGTTCTCGGGATTGTCTTCAATACCCGCAGCCAGAATATCAAGGCCGTAAGCTTCCGCAGCCACCGTAGTGGAAATAGCACCACCTTCGGCATCCGCCGCTGCTCGTTCAGCCGCCACAGCATTGCTGGAGACATCCACCAATTGCACCCGCGGCAGATGTGCCGCAAGCCACTGGCGACACTGAGCACGGGTCTGGTAGTGCACATAGACCCGCCGAATGGCATCCAGAGAACTTTTGGCCACCAGATTATGGACGATACGTAACTGCACCTCACCGCAAATATGCAGCGGATAATCCAACAGCAGATCGAGGCTGAGATTGACGGAACCCTCAGTGCTGTTTTCCACCGGCACCACGCCGAAGCGGACCTGATCACTGTCTACCAGGCGGAAAATCTCGGCAATGCCTGCCGTCGGCTGAAATACCGCAGCCCGCCCGAAATGCTTTTGCGCCGCCATTTGCGAGAAGGTACCTGCCGGGCCGAGGTAAGCCACCTGTAACGGCTCTTCCAGGGCCAGACCAGCAGAAATGATTTCGCGGAAGATAGTGGCAATTTGCTCCGCAGAAAAGGGTCCCGGATTCTCCGCCATCACCCGGCGAAGAATCTCCGACTCCCGGTCGGGATAATAAAAATTCGTCTCGTCAGCGGCACGCTTCACTGCACCGACTTCAGCAGCCAGGCGGCCCCGCTCCGCCAACAACTGGAGGATTTGTGCATCCACCTGATCAATGACCCCGCGCAATTCGGGAAGCGTTCGTACACTCACGGATAAGGTGCCTCCCTAACCCTGGCGGCGGGCGAAATCTCGCATGAAGTCAACCAGCGCCAGTACCCCAGCCTCTGGCATTGCATTGTAGATAGAGGCACGCATACCACCCAGCAGGCGGTGCCCCTTGAGCTGAAGGAGTCCCTGCGCATCCGCTTCTTTCAGGAATATCTTGTCCAGCGCTGCGTCATGCAAGGTAAACGGCACATTCATCTGCGAGCGGTTGCGGTGCTCTATAGCATTGGTATAGAAACCGCCGGAATTATCGATACCCGCATAAAGCAAAGCCGCCTTACGCGCATTGATCTCCGCCATGACGTCCAACCCACCCAATTGTTGCAACCATTTGAACACCAAACCGGCCACGTAAATGGCAAAGGTCGGGGGCGTATTGTGCATGGAACCCTCTTTAGCATGCACGGCATAGTCCAGCATGGTTGCAGTACCGGTCGGCGCATGACCGATGAGGTCGTCGCGGATGATGGCCAGGGTCAGACCGGCCGGCCCGATGTTTTTTTGGGCACCGGCATAAATAAGGCCAAAACGGCTGACATCCACCGGCTTCGAGAGGATGTGGGAAGAGGCATCACTCACCAGCGGAATATCGCCCAGTTCCGGGACAAAATCGAACTCCAGACCACCGATGGTTTCATTTCCGGCAATATGCACATAGGCCGTATCAGCGCTAACCCGCCACTCCGATTGTAGAGGCACCACACGGGCCTGACGATCCGCATTGCTGGCCGCCACTTCCACGGTCGCAAAACGCTTGGCCTCTGCTATGGCTTTCGCAGACCAGATACCGGTCTGCACATAGCTCGCCCGCGCATGGCCGCGCAGCAGGTTGATAGGAACCATGGCAAACTGCAGGGTCGCACCGCCCTGCAAAAATAGCACCTTATAATGAGCGGGAACCTGCAGGAGGTCGCGGAGGTCCTGCTCGGCCTCGGCGATAATCTGCATATAATCTGCACCGCGATGGCTCATTTCCATGACCGAAATACCGCGGCCATGCCAGTCGAGCAACTCCGCCTGCACCTGCTCCAGCACCACACGGGGAAGCATCGCCGGGCCCGCACCAAAATTATAAACGGGATAGTTCATGGTGTGTGTTACTGGGGCAGATCGGTCTGCTCCCCCTCCTCTTCTTCTGTATCGGCAATCAATGCCAGTCCCGCCAGTTGCTCGCCCTCGCCCAGGTTAATCAGGCGCACCCCCTGCGCATTCCGGCCGGTACGACGAATACTGTTAATCGCTATACGAATCAGGGTGCCATGATCAGAGACCAGCATCAATTCGTCCCGCTCCGTTACCGCCAGCGCGCCGACCACATCGCCATTACGCGCGTTGGTCTGGATGGCGATAACGCCCTTCCCGCCCCGATTGGTGCGGCGGTATTCATCCACTTCCGTCAATTTACCGTAGCCATTGGCCGTAGTGGTGAGGATCACCTGACTGGAATCCACCCACTGTGCCGAGATCACCCGATCATTTTCTTCCAGACTGATGCCGCGCACACCCCGGGCATTACGCCCCATGGCCCGGGTTTTCGCCTCGGGGAAGCGCACCGCCATACCATGCCGGGTAAAGAGCATGAATTCGCGCTGCCCGTCGGAGAGGCCAACGGCGACCAGACGATCACCGGGGTCGAGGTTGATGGCATTGATCCCCTGACTGCGCGGGCGGGAATACTCCATGACCGGCGTCTTTTTGACGACACCATGGGAGGTTACCATGCAGACAAACTGTCCTTCGGTAAAGTCACGAACCGGCAACACGGCGGTGATGCGTTCCGTGGGTGCCAGGGACAGCATGTTGACGATAGGCTTGCCCTTGGCGCCACGACCCGCCTGCGGTAACTGATATACCTTTTGCCAGAAAACCTTACCGAGATTGCTGAAGAATAGACAATAGGCATGGGTCGAAGCGCAGAACATGCGTTCGACAAAATCTTCTTCTTTGGTGGTGGTGGCCATCTTGCCCTTGCCGCCCCGTCTCTGGGCATTGAAGACCGTCACCGGCTGCGCCTTGATATAACCGGCGTGGGTGAAGGTCACCACCATTTCCTCTTCGGTAATCAGATCTTCCGTCGAAATATCACCGGTGTCCGCCACAATCTCACTGCGCCGGGCATCTCCGTACTGATCGCGGATGGCCACCAGCTCTTCGCGGATGACCTCCATCAGCCGGGTCTTTGAGCCGAGAATTTCCAGCAACTCACGGATACGATCCAACAAGACCAAGTATTCATCGCGGATTTTGTCCTGCTCCAGCCCGGTCAGGCGGTGCAGACGCAGATCGAGAATAGCCTGGGCCTGGGTCTCAGACAGATGATAGCCGTCCGCCTGCATGCCCTCAGAAGGTTCACCACGCTCGACCAGCAGTGCGGCGACCATGCCCGGCTCCCAGGACTTCGCCAACATCTGCGCCTTGGCTTCCGCCGGATTGGCCGCCGCCCGGATCAGATTGATGAGTGGATCCAAATTAACCAGCGCTATCGCCAAACCTTCAAGGATATGGGCACGGTCGCGTGCCTTCTTCAGCTCGAAGACGGTACGCCGGGTAACCACTTCGCGGCGATGCTGGATGAAGGCCTGCAGCAGATCACGTAGACCGAGGGTCCGCGGTGCCCCGTCCAGCAGCGCCACCATATTGATATTGAACACGCTCTGCATAACCGTGTGCTGGTAGAGATTATTCAGCACCACATCGGCATTGGCATCCCGCTTGAGTTCAATGGCGATACGCATACCCGACTTATCGGACTCGTCGCGCAGGTCGCTGATGCCTTCCAGGCGCTTTTCCTTGACCATCTCGGCAACACGCTCAATGAGCCTGGCCTTATTTACCTGATAGGGCAGTTCGGTGACGATGATGCTCTGCCGGTTGGTTTTCTTGTCCGTCTCGAACTCGCAGCGCGCACGCATGACCACCCGGCCCCGCCCGGTGCGGTAGGCTTCGATGCTGCCGGCACGGCCATGAATAAAGCCTGCCGTCGGGAAATCCGGAGCCGGAATCAGAGTGAACAAATCTTCATCCGAAGTCTCGGGATCATCCACCAGCGCCAGACAGGCACTGATCACTTCCGTCAGATTGTGGGGTGGGATATTAGTGGCCATACCCACGGCGATGCCCGCCGAACCATTGATCAGCAGGTTGGGAATACGTGCCGGCATGACCAGCGGCTCCCACTCCTTTTCATCGTAATTGGGACCAAAATCAACGGTTTCCTTTTCCAGATCCGCCAACATTTCGTGGGCGATGCGGGACATGCGCACTTCGGTGTAGCGCATGGCGGCGGGACTGTCGCCATCCACCGAACCAAAGTTACCCTGCCCGTCGATGAGCGGGTAGCGCATGGAAAAGTCCTGCGCCATCCGCACCATCGTGTCATAGACCGCAGTATCGCCATGAGGATGGTATTTACCGATGACATCGCCGACGACACGCGCCGACTTTTTATAAGGCTTATTCCAGTCGTTGTTCATTTCGTGCATGGCGAAGAGCACACGACGATGCACCGGTTTGAGGCCATCGCGGGCGTCGGGAAGGGCGCGGCCGACGATCACGCTCATGGCGTAATCAAGGTAGGACTGGCGCATCTCCTTTTCGAGACCGACAGGAATAGTTTCTTTAGCGAATGCGATCATGTGGAGACTGAATACCCCTGATTATTTCTTCAACGCGGCATTATGCCACAGTAGGGCTAAACCTGCATGTGGCCAGCGGCCAGCGCCTGGAGCGCCGCCTGAAACCCGGGGCGCGCCACGCCACGCTCGGTGATAATGGCGGCAATCAGGCTGGCGGGAGTAACATCAAAGGCCGGATTGCGCACTTCGACACCTTCTGACACCACCGCATGGCCCGCACACTGCCGCACCTCGGCGGCGGGGCGCTCTTCGATGACGATACCGCCGCCATCGGGCATGGCGAAATCCACCGTACTCAAAGGCGCCGCGACATAGAATGGAATCTGATGATATTGCGCCAGTACGGCGAGGCTATAGGTGCCAATTTTGTTCGCCGCGTCGCCATTGGCGGCAATACGGTCGGCACCAACAATCACCGCATGGATCAAGCCCTGTTGCATCAGATAGGCCGCCGCGCCGTCCACATTGAGACAAAAGGGAATGCCATCCTGCTGCAACTCCCAGGCAGTGAGGCGCGCGCCCTGCAGCCATGGCCTGGTTTCATCCACATAAACATGGAGTTGCTTGCCCGCAGAAACTCCGGCGCGGATCACGCCCAGTGCCGTGCCGTATCCGCCCGTAGCGAGACTGCCCGTATTGCAGTGTGTGAGGATACCTCCCTCCGCCGGCAAAAGCTCCGCGCCGTAACGACCCATACGCTGGTTATCGGCAATGTCGTCGCGGAGCAAGTCGTGGGCGGCCTGTAAGAGCACAGCGCCAGCCTGTTCCGCAGTAGATGCCGATTGCGCCAGTGCCAATTGCCGGTCCGTCGCCCAAGCGAGATTCACCGCCGTCGGTCGCGCCGCCTTGATCTCGTCGGCGGCACTCAGCAGGCATGCCTGCCAGTTCGCCTGCGTTCCCGCTTCGCTGACGGCCAGCGCCATGGCATAGGCGGCGGTGATGCCGATTGCCGGAGCACCACGCACTACCATCTGCCGAATCGCCACTGCCACCGCGCGATAATCACTGAGCTTTAACCAGGTTTCCTGCTGTGGCAACAATCTTTGATCGAGGAGGCAGAGTTGGCCCTCCTCCCAACGGATGGCACGAATTCGGTCGGCACTGGGCACATATCCTCCTCGGTAAAAATAGCAGATCAATCGGACGTAAAACACCGCCATATGGCGTGCTCAATATACGAGCAGTTGAAAAGTCTGTAAAATGCGACGGGATGTCCATACCCCATGCTTCCGGGGCACTCCCGCCTTTACCATCAGGTCAACTTATGTCTGCCAGCCCATACCCCATTCTTCGCTTGCGTCCCAAGGAAGATCGCCGCCTGCGCGCCGGTCATCTCTGGATTTACAGCAACGAAATCGACGTCCAGAAAACCCCCCTCACCGCCATCACCCCGGGCAGCGTTTGCCGGATGGAAGACGCACAGGGTAAGGCCCTCGGCCTCGCCCATGTCAACCCCCATACCCTGCTCTGCGCTCGCTTATTGAGCCGCGATCCCCATGTCAGCATTGATGAAGGTTTTTATCGCACCCGATTGCAGCAGGCGTTGCTGATGCGCGAGCATCTGTTCAGTGCACCCTTTTACCGCCTGGTGCATGGCGAAGGCGATGGTTTTCCCGGTCTGATTATCGACCGTTATGAAGATTATCTGGTGCTGCAAGCGAATAGCCTCGGCATGGATCGCGATCTACCCATGATCACGGCGGCTTTACAGAGCCTACTGCGCCCCGCGGGCATTTTACTGAAGGCCAGCGGCGCAGCACGGCGGCTGGAAGGATTGGCAGACCGCGTCGAGGTCCTCTTTGGGTATATCCCGGAACGACTGGAGGTCTGGGAAAACGACTGCCTGTTTCAGGTTGACCCGCGCGGAGGACAGAAAACCGGCTGGTTTTATGACCATCGTGCCAATCGGCGCCGCTTGCGGGATTTCGCCCAGGGACGCCGGATACTGGACTGTTTCGCCTCTGTTGGCGGCTTTGCCATCCCTTTAGCCAAGGCCGGGGCCACCGCCGTCACCGCCGTGGACAGTTCAGCACCAGCCTTGGTGATTTTGGAAGAAAACGCCCAACGCAACGAGGTGGAGAATCTGCGCAGCATCCACGGCGATGCCATGGAAACGCTGCACAATCTGCGCGACCGCGGTGAGCAGTTCGATCTCATCGTCCTTGACCCCCCGGCCCTAATCAAATCGAAGAAGGATTTCAAGGAGGGTAGTATCGCCTATCGCCGTTTCAACGATATGGCCATGCGCCTGCTGAGCCCCGGTGGCGTCCTGTTCTCGGCATCCTGCTCCCATCACCTGAACCGGGAAACGCTGCTCGGCCAGATCGCTTTTGCCGCCCAGCGTGGCGACTATCAGATCATTGGCGAAGGCAGCCAGGATATGGATCACCCCGTTCACCCGGCGGTGCCAGAAAGCAACTACCTCAAGGGCTTCTTCATCCACCGTCGGGAAGAGTTACCCGAGGAAGCAGAAGAGACCACCTGATCACCAAGCGCAGTTGATTCTTGTCGCCGTGCCCAGTGGCAGGTACAATCGCGCCCACGCCGGCGTAGCTCAGTTGGTAGAGCAACCGATTCGTAATCGGTAGGTCGGAGGTTCGACTCCTCTCGCCGGCACCACATTAAAAAAGCACCCAACCAATCGGTTGAGTGCTTTATTTGTGTCAAAGGGACCAACTCAGGTATTCATCGCCTATCGTGCACATGCGCAATTTATTTCTCCAAATCCATTGGGAGCTTCCATACGTGTTCATTTACAGAGGTTAAAGAGAGCACGTATTGTCCGGGAGGCAACAGGCCGCCCGCTGTCATGGATGGAAGATGAATCGTAGCCATGGCGCCCACTCCTCCAAAAAACCCAAACTTTCCTGCTTTGAATTGCTGGTAGGCAAAATCATTCTGAAAATCGCTCTCCGGCATCGCCGCTAGTACCGAAGTTCCCCAGGTTTCGATCACCTGCCCGGTCTCGCTGTTCATCAGCACCGCACGCATGACATGCGAAGGCGTTGCGGGGGTACCTGCATCAACATAAGCATGGAAATATACAGAACCATCGGCGTTGAGAACTCCGTGGTCTAGAGCGATATGATGTTTGCCAGGACTTATCGGACCGCCATGAAATGGCGTCACTATAGACCCACGATAATAGTTATAGGTTGACAGGATGAAAACGACCGCAACCCCCAACAGAATCAGCGCGAACTTTTTGTAAGCACCATCGGAAAGTGGTAATGGAAGACTCCCGCCGATCCATCGAAACCAAGTTTTCTGCGCTAATTCAGGGCGGCGTGACAGCATCCAGTTGTCTACAGAAAAAGCGCCGCTACCGACCAATAACAGAGTGACCCCCATCGCAAAATTGGAGGAAGCCATAGTCCATTCATCGATACAGGTGGCCCCCTGCCAACCAAAAAGCAGCATCAACACCGTGGAAAGCCCAATAGTCGCCAGCGCTGCGAGACGCGTATAAAGGCCAACCAACAGCATGAAACCACCAACGAGTTCTATCGCGCTGAAAATCAAGAGGCCTGCATATAAGAGATAGAAGTGATGAAGCAGAAAGGCAACGATATGATCCGTACCCAGAAGGGCTCCAGGCATGGCCGTCTGAAATTTATAGGCCATCCAGTGATCATGGGGGTTGAGTTTTTGCGGCCCATAAATAAAGCGCCGTGTGGCGCCACCCCAGTAAATCCAGCCCTGTACAAAACGCACCGCCAACAGTCCAATGGCGGCGATACGCCAGCCATGATCAGCCCCTGTGGTGGGGGCGTTGCCGGTGGGCAAAGTGGTCGTGGTCATGAAAACCTCCTTATTTTGCATCATGGTATGCTTTAAAACCGTAGTGCTCAAAGATACGCAGTGCGACAGGGGATCGGAGAAAATCAACCCAATCCTTTGCCCACTTCGGGTGCGGCGCCCCCCTGGTCACCGCGGATGCATAAATAGCCGTGGTGTTGTCCTTGGCGGGAATAGGTATATTGCTGATCGGATGCCCCGACTGCTCCTGGAAGATCGCCTCTGATTTCCAGGTCACGCCGGCATCAGCCAAGCCCTGCATCAAAAAGAGGGGCGTTTGCCGGTGATGGATGTGGGTCAGAATGGTCTCCCCATTTTTCACCTTGGTATCATAGACCATGTGTTCCAGAGCCGAACCACCGGTCTTGCGCAGCGAAATCTGGATTTGTCGCGCGACCCCTTCCCACTGAGGATTGGGCATAGACAGTCGAATCCCTGGCTTGCCCAGATCCCGTAGCGTTTCGATACGCGCGGGGTTTCCTTTTGCGATCATGATCGTCAGGTCGTTGGTCACATAGGGCACGGCCGGACCCAGCACGAGCCCCTGGCGAATCAAATAATTTACTTTTTTGAGGCCGGCAGCAAAAACATCCGGCTGGATGGTCCACGTCATATTGCCCACGGTGATGGTATTACCCTGCTGCATCTGCCGAATCAAAATGCCGGGCGGTAAGGTTTCATAATAAATTTTACCTTTGATCTCCGGATATTTCTTCTCGAAGGCGGCCACCAAGGGGGCCATGGCAAAAAAGTAATTACCGCCGACAAAGATCACAAGCTGCGGATGATCAATGCTCCCGTGGAAATCAGCCAGATCATCCACCTCGGGGACCGTGAAGTTCAATCCTTTCTTCACCGTTGGATTGTTGGCGCCATGCTGCCAAGGCGGGAAGACTTGTTCCTCGTAATGTGGTACCTCCGCCTTAGCGTGCCAACCCATTTCCGCCGCATGAGTCGCCATACCATCCCAGAGATCCATAGACATACATGCTGCCAAGAGGATCATGCGACCGATCGTTGTTCTCTTCATTTCAGACTCCTTGGCGTTATTTCGCTACTGGAACCCGGCCTGCACAACCCCCGGCAGGGTACCAACAAAACCGAACGGCGAGTCCAACCCAAAATCTCTGGTGAGAAGCCGGAAAGGCAGCACCCCGTTTCCGCAGTATAAACGATGCTGTTGTCTCAACCACGAAAAACGCCGTCGGCATTGGAGCCGACGGAATTCGTATGGACGCCTACAATCCCCTAAGAAAGAGGATATCGGCCTTTACAGAGCCCAAAACCACGCATGGTATTTTAGGTGGCTGGTTTCCGTGCTTTTGACAATGCACCGATACTATCGTACAGGCTGTGCTCCGGGCACACTGGTCAACGCACCGATTACCGCTTTATCGATCTTCTTAGCAACATTGAGGGCAGGAGTATTCCCGGTTAAAGCAACACGTTTGGGGTAAACGATATAACTTTTCCCACCCCGACCATACACGGTTAACGTAAGTGGGCATGCCGCAGACGATTCCCAATGAGCATTTAATAGCTGGTTAAAGAAAAACGGGTTACAGAAAACAACAGACTGCACATCACTGAATCCTGGCTTATTCAGGTTTGGAATATGTAGTATGTGCTGTTTTGCCTTAATCATCTTCAAAATATCCAAATGCAACACGACCTTAAAATGGTGTTTACCTAACTCTTTTTGCAATTCTGGCATAACCTTGGAGATCGGTGCAGCGACACTTTCCACGTACATGGGTCCGGCGACGGCGATGCCGACCCCAAAGGAAGACAGACCGAAAACGGCCAGACTAGCTTTCAAAATCATCCACTTCACCGACACTAATTTATTCTTCATCCTACTTCACTCCTTAAAAAGGAACGGTTGTGTATACATCTGCAACCGCTCATAACAACCACGAGGGGAGAGACCAATGTTGCTATTTATGGCTTTACATAATCAAAGCCATGTTGTTCGAGTTGCATGATACGAACAATACCGCCGGGAACTATGACGGCCTGACTTACCAATTTAGGGGGATGTCCCATTTCCTTGGTCATTGCCTTATAGGTGTTACCACAGGCATCAAATTCGACACCCTCTGCATCCAGCGAGGCGATCTTTTCAGCCACTGGACTGTTCGCCAGATACATTTTCAACCCGGGTCCAAAAGCGACCATTACAATTTGCACTTCCTCCTGGCCAAAATAATTCATGAGGTTCTGTGCGTTACTGAGCGCCAATCCCCAGCGTGCAGGGTTGTCCTGACTGATCTGCAACACTATGTGTTGTTTAGCAAAGGGGTGTGTATGCGTGAAAGTAGGATTCGCAAAGTTAGAGTCTTTGAGCATCGTAATGCCGGCATCGGCTACGCCTATCCCTCCCAGGAGGGATAACGCCGTTACAGCACCCATTATCGCTACGCGTATGCTTCGCTTCATCAGTTACCTCCGTAAGTTTATGTGGTCGCCCCTATAAGGGGGTAAGATCAAAAGGCAATCACCGCCTGCAGGGCGAGCGCATTATCCGCGCTGTTAGCAATACTTTTAGCCAATGGTGTGACGGCCCCAGGATGGGGAATACCGACACCACGCACATAATAATCGAGTATTACCCTGGTCAATGGAGTGAAGTGGTATTGCAAACCAACTGCCCAAGTGCTGAAGGTACGATTCTGAGCGGCAATATTGGGCAAGCGATTATAATAGTCATAGCGCAAATCCACCTCCATGCGCCGCGTCATAAACAAGCCACCACTGATATAATAACCGCGGGCGGTATTTTGACTACCCGGATAGACTTGTGCCTCACCCAGTGCCGTTTGTTGTGGAGCCGATGCAGCTGGTACTACTTGAACAGGCGACGAAAAAGCAGAACCCGTGGAAATCATACCTGAACCGCGCATATATTCGACTTTTGCCCAGCGGCCCCACTGGTGCATATAACCCTGCATATAGGCTATACCAATACCATCCCGAGTCATCGAATAAGCGTGACCATTGAAGTTAGGCGTTGCATGCTGATACCAGATGAAGCCCGTCAAACTACTCTGAAATGGCCCGTGCCCCCCAAAAATATAAGATTCTTGCAGCCGTGCAGCGACCAGGGGGCTATTCGAGTAGTTGGTGGCGGTCAGCGGACCAAAATTTCCGACCATGGCCCCATAGGTAAACTCCCAGGGCCCGTTCCGAAACCAGTCCATGGCTTCGAGTCCCGTGTAGCGGAATGCATTGACTCCTTCCCCGTCTTGACCGGGTACCGCAACCCCTCCCTGAGGGTTTGGATTGGCGCGCGCGTTCGGATTATAAAAGGGCTGGAGCATCATCTGGGTTGTCACGTTGGCAAACGATGTGAAGTTGTAGGCCATGTATCCCTGCATGGCCTGCTCCGGTCCGGGGGCCCGAATAATACCCGCTTCTATCCGCACCCCAGGGATATAATGGCTGAAAGTGGCGTGCCCATCCATGATGGCTGGGGTATAATTTCCGCCGATGTGAGTAAAGCCGTTATTCCCAAACTCGCCTGCCAGGAAATATGAGATATCCCGATTAATATTGCCACGAATCATCAATCTTGCGCGATTTATATTGAAAGAATTGCTGGATGTGAAGTTCGGAGCAATTTGATTCAGGTGGGGGACCTGCGATCCTAAATTGTCGCTGACCGCGGTGCCTGGCATATAGGTGTAAGTAGGTTGGAAATATCCCGATACCGACACCAATGGCGTCAGTGCCGGCGAAATGCCTTGCAGCTCAAACCAGTTCGCTGCGGATGCCGATTGTGCCACCGTCATTACCGCGATACCGAGGGTGCAGCAAACCGCCGCACGTAGCTTTCTCATGGGTTCCTCCTTCAATCTTAGGCGATATTTTTCATTAGGTATTGATTATAAGCTAAATCAGCCTGAGCCATAAGCTCGAATTCACATGAGCAATATCGGTGCCACAATTACGCTCTTGACGCTTTATCAGCATTTATGATGTCCGCAGACGGTATAGACTCAATACCACGGGGTATTTAAATTATAAAACAGATAGTTACATTCAGATGTCGATGGATGCCGGAGACCATATTGAAACAATCAATCATATTTATTGATAGATCGCTCATTTTGCCTTTTTGAGAAGCCAACCGGCTGTTCCATTCCAGCCTCAATCACGCACGGCCTGGCGCATATGGGCCAAGTACGTTAATGATTTACAATATTGACAAACACTTAATCAATGCTTGTAACTTATAAAAAACAGCTACCATTTTGCTTTGGAATACATGGCGCCAGGGTGGCCAAAAAACCAGCCGAGCGGATGGTGACATACTTGCCGCTGATATGAGTTTCTTGGGCAGATGTGGATTCCGGGCCCTGCTTCACCAATGGTCGATTCCTGCAGCGGGTCGGCCAGCGCCCCAGATCCCGCATTACTGAATTGACCCAGCGCTTCAGGAAGCAACGCTAAGTTTTATGAAGCTGACCTCCCATATGTTTCACTATATAGGGTGAAAAATTGTCTCCGCGTTGTTTTGGTGGCCTTTGCCACATAAAGCGCCTGATCCGCGTGGTGGATTAAAGCTTCATCAGAGGCATCATCGAAAGGAAATATGGTCAAACCCAAGCTCACACCAATTTTTATTTTGTGATTATCATAAATACAGGGTTTATCGGTCACCTCTTTGAGGCGATCTAATATTCGCTCCAGAACATCATGGTTTTCGATATTCTCAACAATAATGACAAATTCATCACCCCCAAGACGAATTAGGGCGTCAGAGGGCCGCAGCACCCTTCTCCATCGCGTCGACACCTCCTGTAATATCCAATCTCCGGTTTTATGGCCGAGCGTATCATTCACCGCTTTGAAACCGTCCAGATCAAGCACCCCCAGAGCGAATAGGGTTTTTTGGCGAACACTGCGGGCTCTGGCTTCGGCCAGTCGTGGTGTTAGATAGGCACGATTAGGTAATCCCGTCAGTAAGTCACGCTGCGCCTGCTCTTTAGCTGTGATCATTAATTCCAGCATGCTTGGTGCCATGAGCAGATGCTTCAGACCAATGCGATTCAGGTATCCAGGCTGGTCACTTCCAAGTACCCACAGTGCACGCTGATGGTCCAGACGAACGGGTAGCACCGCCGTCTCGCAGAGATGACCTCGAAGCATGCGCAAAATGGCGGGTGTTTCCAGTTTAGACAGATCATATATCCTGGCTTTTTCTGGCAATTTATCGCCAACCACAGAGATAGTCTGTTGCTTCATCTTGGCATCACCACTATAATTAATAGTGCGATGAACCATACGCGATGATTCATTGACATCCGATAACCCGACCAAGCTGGACCATTTCATAGGGCCGATAGAACTCAACAACCTTCTACAAAAGTCATTAAACAGCTGCTCAGCGTTTGCATCCAGATGGGCACCCGTTAAAAACGCATCTCCTATGAGATCGTAGAATTGATGATAATCCTCCCCATCTGTAGATCGCTTATTCCTAGTGAATGAGCTGGGAATTGTTTTCATGCCGTATTCTACTATCGGTTCTTCCCATGATGCTTTTATTTCCATAGGTTTTATTTTTTCCGTTGAATATTCCACACCTTCGTGAACACGACATTTTTTCACCTGGATGTTTGTCAGCGGTCTGGTAGTAGCCATAAATATCTCCATGGATTTCATGTCATATAACGTAGCGTCTTTTTTCTACTTCCTATTTGACCAGGACGGCTTCAGCTCGCCATTCCTATCAAAACGTATGGTGTGGTACACCCATCCCAAGGCGAAGAGGGCGAGGTTTTGATCATAGTAATGGGATGTTTTGCCGTAGAGGCCATCAGCACGATCATAATCTGCGTTGAGTCTGAGCCACTGGTTGTGCGCCTCCGGCTTCATATTTTTTTGCATCAGGTAGGGAATCAAGGCTGCAGAGAAGCCCGTTGGGCCGGTCCCGGAGGTAACACCAGTCTGCCAATTTTCACTCACCGGTGGCAGCAGATGCGATTGCAGGTAATTCGCCATGCCCGAAACGCTGTCCAGGATACGTTGGGCACCTGGGGTGTCGGGATTGCTCATGCCGGCCCAGAGGTATACGCGAATGGCGTTGTAGCTGCCATCGGATCCCTGGGGGGCAATGTGGTACCCCTGTCGCGGGGAATAGGCCACCCAGTCTGGCGCGAAGCCATGAGGGCTGACCGCTTTGATGAAGTGGGGCAGATGCGTCGCCATAGCGCGCCAGGGGCCATGTGGCAAGGCATGCGCCAATCCTTCAACGACAGGTAGGGGCAAATAACTGGGGTTGAAAACGTAGGTATTCGGGGCGATGTGAAATCCCGCATTTCCGGGTATAAGCATCGGTCCAGTGTCCGGCAGGGTGACGACCTCTTGCTGAGCGATGCGTTTGGCCAGCAACGTACCCATCGCCGTGTAGCTATCGCGGTTCCACAGGCGCCCTGCCTGAATCAAGGTGTAGGCGATCCACAAGTCCGCGTCCGCTGCCGAGTTGGTATCGAGTACACCCCAGGTTTTGTTGGGACGCTCGCCCCAGCGCCAAGCGGGCAAGTGCGCGGCAAGGCTCCCTTGCGCCAGGTTATCCTGGGTCCAGGTCAGAATGTTCTGGAACAGTTTGGGATTGTTCGCCACCAGTGCAAAAAACAAGGCGTAGGACTGCCCCTCTGACGTGGTGATTCCACCATCGTTCCAGTCGATGACCCGCCCTTGCGAGTCGATAAATCTGGCCTGATAGCTGGTCCAAAATTGATACCAAGGTGCGGGATTGGGTGCTGAATCGCCTGCGCTTGGCAGCATCGCGCAGCCTTCCACCGCGAACAGCATGGCCAGTGACCCTAATCCCAGCCACCGGGTCCGCGACCGCAACCAACAACGCAGATTCCTGCCGCGCGTTGAAGAAGCGGACGCATTCCCGGAATCATCGGCTTGAAGGTTCCATTCACGCATGACGGTTCTCCCTATGAGTGTCGTAGCCTTTATTCATAGCGCCCCATCCCGGCCACATACTGAGCCGGGATAAACGTACGGGCATGGTTTTCGCCAAAGACATAGCGGATATCGAGCCCTGCCTGGGCTTGTTGAAAAGCGGGGTTAGCCTGATAGGAAGCGCCGGCATCGAGATACCAGTGGGTACTGAGCCGCTGTGTCAGCACGACATTGACCGATCCCGCGATATTACTGCCACTGGAGGCAGCATAAGGAGACAGTGACAGGCCCTGAGCACCTAATTGTGGGGTCATCTGGTTGCGCAGCGGGCCAAAGCCAAGGTAAGGCCCACCGCCCTGATGCAGCCATTGATAACCGATGGTGGCGCTCATATTTATGCCCCCGCCATGCCACCAATGGCTGGCACTCGCACCGAGGGAGGGTTGTGCCATCATTTGCGGGCTGAAGTAACCGCCATAACCGGGAGACGTAAAACTGGCATTCCGGGCGTAGGTTTCCGCATAGAGTGATGGACCCACGGTGACCCACCAACCGGGACCGGTATAAACGGGGTGCATCGCGGCCAAGTAGGTGCTGGCGCCATAATTGGTCTGAATGTTCTGGCCGGTAATGGCATTGAGATGCAGGGTGCCGATATAAGACCAGTTGTGTTTGCCGCCACTCAGATAACCGCTGGCACCGACCTGGTTACGAATGGCCGCTCCCCATGTGTAGGGGATATTCAGAGATTGGCCATTGGCGGTGGCATGGATGTTCTCTTGTACACCGTTGTAGGATAAGAGGGTTTGCCGCATGCTGTCGCGCAAGAGATGGACGCTCCAGTCACTGCCGCTTTGCGATGGGATGAAGGTGTAGCGCAACAAGCCTTGCACCGTGCCGCCCCCGATACCCGAAGGTGAGGTCCAACCCAGTGCGGCACGCCAGTGGTGGTGCGGTTCACGATTATCGACACCGAGTAAAAATTGAGGAGTCTGCCAGACGTGTCCGGTAGCATTCCCCGTGGCGGTAGAGGCGGTATTAAAGGTCGGAAGCTGCCCGCTGCTCGGCTGGCCACCATACAGGTCAGGCGATGACAACTGGGCAAAAGCCGCCATATGCCAATTGATCCCCCACTGCGCTTGCAGGGAAGGCAGGTATTCGTTCATTTGGGTCATACCACTATTATTGCCACCCCGCTCCTCCCAGGAGCCGCCCAAGGCCAGGTAGCTTGCGCGGGCAAGGGGAGGCACGACCTGATCGGGCGGCATAAAACGCCAAGGAATCGTGTTGATATCGGCCAGGTGATCCCGCATGGTGGTCATCGGTAAATGCGACGCCAGAGGACCCTTGGTCGTGGCCGCCAGTTGGTAGGTGTGGGCCAGATTGTGGGTTTGCTGATCCGCAATCAATACCCCTACGGCATTGCCCGAAGAAGGATCCTGCTGGTAAAGCGTCGTGAACAAGACACTGGCGGCCGCATAGTCTTTCGTATGCACTAAAGACCAGGCTTTGATGGTCTCCATGCCCGGCGACAGCGGACCAAACCGCTGCGCGGCCTGCAGGTGCTGCAGAGTGCCCTTATAATCACGGTTTTTATAATCGCGCAGGGCGGCCATGACGTCATTATGACGGCGGAAATGCTCCGATGCCGGGGTGCCTGCCGGCAGATGAGCCATCGCCTCGCGCGCGACGGGCACATCATTGTCGGCCATGGCGAGATTACCCACCGTCTGCCAGTCGGCGGCTTTTCCCGACCATTGTGCGGCCTTTACCCACCACTGCAAGGCCTCATGCGGTTGATGATTGGCACTCAATATAGCGCCCATCAGACGCGCATCAGATGCCTTTTGCAACCGGCCGATGGCCACGGACTCCGGGGCCACCAAGGCGGCTGCTTCGGCGTTCTGATGTGCACTGTGCGCTCGTGAAGCCATCATCAGCACATATTGTAGGTGCTGTGCCTCCAAGGTCTGCTGATGGTTCGGGAACTGAGCCTGCGCCCGCGCATAAAGCACCTGCATCTCCTGAGGCGGCAACTGATTGGCGGCCTGATTCAGGATGCTCTGCGCCTGTGCCGCATGCTGACTGTGCTGCAGCAGGGAAATATAGACGAGGGTGGCGCGATGGGGATGGCCGGTCGCCGCCAGCGCCTCTGCCCAGGCCTGCCGGTTGCCTGAATAAGCGAGCGTGAACACGCCAGGTGTCTGCGCGTGTAGGGCGACAATCTGGGGCCACGCTTTTTTGCGCTCCAGTTTACCTACCGCGCGACCGGTCAGCCCTTGATGCATCATCGCCAGCATTTTCTGTGGTGGCTGATAACTGGGGTCTTCGCTCTGGATTTGTTGTATAGCGGACTGCAAGGCCTGCAGATGGCCTTCACCCAGGAGCTGCCAGAGCCGGTTTTCTTCCAGCACATTACGCATGGAGACGAGGGAGACATGCGTCTTGTCAGCGAGGGCACCCTGTCCATAACGAGCCTGCAATCGCTGCATATTCATCCGCGCCGGCCCGGCCTGACCCACCCGGATTTCTGCCCAGATCGTTTTTTCCAGGAGCACAAAACCCATGCTTGGTTGCGGTTTCCAGCCGGGAAATTGCGTCGTGGTCCGCTGCATCAGCACCTGCGCCGTACGCAGGTGGTTACCGTTGATGGCCGCCCATATTTTTTGTTCGGCCGTGTCGATCGTCGCGAGCGAGTGGTTCTTTTTGGTGTAGATGTTGCTGATCACATTGTTGGGCTGGCTTTGCTGAGACTGCAGCACATCGCTGGCACTCCGGGTCTGACCCGCCACCGGTGCAGCATAGGCACCGGCGGCATAGAGGGGGAAGCCACCGGCAACAATGAGGCTGACCCAGGAGCGGATAGTGGACGTTTTGCGGTTATTCTTTTTCATAGGGCCTCCTCGGCGCGCCATTGCGCCTTTTTACGCAGGGTAAATATCCATACAGCCAAAGTCGCAAACAAGACCGCGGCCAAACCCGCCAGTACCCAAAGCCAGGGTTTGACCGAGAACAGAAAGATCCAAAACCAGCCACTGTGCCGGTTGCCATACATGAAATGCGAACCCACCATGGTGGACTGATAAATCCCCTGACGAT
The DNA here is from genome assembly GCF_028215975.1 of Acidithiobacillus ferriphilus. Classification (NCBI taxonomy): domain Bacteria; kingdom Pseudomonadati; phylum Pseudomonadota; class Acidithiobacillia; order Acidithiobacillales; family Acidithiobacillaceae; genus Acidithiobacillus; species Acidithiobacillus ferriphilus. The sequence goes on along the minus strand of NZ_CP116458.1, from coordinate 1,086,718 downwards.
TCTGCCAAGCGAAATCCCCCCGTAGTTTGTTCCAGTTGCGCGCGGCCACCAGATTCCAGGCTGCAGCTTTCAGGTTTTGTGGGTTGGTACTAAGAAAAGTGACCGCCACATGCCCCTTATAGGGCGTGTGTGCTTCCACCAGATAGGCGGTGGCTGGCAACCGGGTTGCGCCCATCCAGGGTTTGTCTTTGCCATGATGATTCGCCAGTTGCCACTGGATACCATTCTGCAGCAGGCGCACGGGGCTGGCAGAAAGCCAAGATGCCGGGATAGAGGCCGGAGTCCCGATGGCCAGAACATTACCCGTGGCAGGTCTCGAAAAGGTGGCCTGCGCGCCGGGCAGGGGCGAATGTGCGGACTGGACCAGTCGTCCGAACAAGGTCAGACCCGCCGACCAGTTCGCCGGGGTTCTTTCGCCATACCATACGGAAAGATTACGTCCTGCTCCATGGACCGCCAGCGGAAATCCCGTGTGCTGGAAGAGGGCGAGATTAGGCAACACCGTATAACGGTGCGTGGTGGGCAACTGCAAGGTGGAATCAGGGAAAATGGATACCCTACCTCCCGCAATCTGAAAGGTGATGTGATTTTCACCGCCTGCCAATGCCGAGAAAGGGATAGTGGTTTGGTAATTGGCTACCCCTGGGGTAAGTTTCCACTCGGATATCCAGTGGTGATTGGCCATGACGGTGATGATGGGCTGGGTGGTGGGGTTCGTCAGCGGCACCGTAGCCATGGTCAATTTCATTTTTAAATTGCTCTGCCGCGAGGCAAAGAGACCGCCGGGCATCCAGAAGTCGATATCCGCGCTGCCGTGAGGCGTGTTTAATGTGGAGTTGCCGCCGTAAAGGTCGTGCAAACTCACCACCTGTCCCGGATACACGGCATTCTGGGGACCAAAATTCATGGCCATCACCTGCGCACTACCGATGACACTCCAGCGATGACCGAGCGGTAGCATGTTACGGTTCACTGCAAAGGCGCGAGCAGCGGCGAGCACCTGGGCGTCGTCGGTGCCGGTAAATACCAGGATGGCCCCCAAAGAGTTGTCAGGATCGCGCGCCAGGAAGACCGTCGGACCCGTAATGGGTGTGCGCGGTCGCAGTGCCGCAGGCAACTCCGAAGCTTCTCCGATCACGCCAGAAACACCCAGATGAGCGGGCAGCGCAGAAGATGTGACGGCAGCGCCCATTTGCGCATCGACGCGCAGCAAATTGGCCGAGCGCAGGGCCAAACCTGCGATCGCCTCTTGTGCAGCAGTGAGTAATGCAGGGTTGGTATTGCCATAAAACTGAATATGCAAGGGTAAAACGCCTTTTGTTGTAGCGGCCTCACTCAAAATCATGGGTAAATGCGAAAAATCCATATGCTTCCACGGGATACGCTGCGGAGCGTAACTGAGCTGTGAGGCACTGTAGTCAATCTGGGTCCAGGCCCCCGTAGGTACCGCTTTCGCAGATGGCGTCGCATGCCCGGGAATAGTCTGGATTTGGAGCAGGTAGGTACCCGCAGTAAAGGTCTGATGGCCGAGCAAAACCGTGAAGCTTCCCCGTGGCAGTTTGGGGTTCAGGGAGACAGCACCGATAATCTTATGATCCATGGAGACCACCAGCTGAGACCCCGCCGTGGTATCCGGACTGGTCAGATAACGAACCTGGAGTGTTGCGTTTTGGGCCGTGTAATGGGGCTGCACCTTCCAGGTCAACTGCGCGGCATCATGACCGGAACGCAGCACCGTGATTTTTTTGCCTTGGGCCAGTGCTGAAAGAGGCAGTATCACCGGATCGCCCGCCGTTAACGCGTTCGCTGGCACGATACCAAGCAGCATGCAGGCAAGACCTGCAGAGCATATAGTTGTTGCGTATTTGCGTTTCATCGCTAGCATGACGTGTCCTTTATGGTTTTATCCGCGATCGGAACGATTGTAAAACGCCACTGTCCACAAGGAGCGCGCATTTACCACAAACAGACGATGGGTACTACGCATCACAGCATGTACTCCTTGTTTCAGGATGAACTGCATGTTGTTACCGAGACCTGCAGTAGACTTTTTGGCAATGTACAAATAAGCAGCGAAAAAAGAGATTCTTTTACGCCGTTGCTCCAATCGTTCCTCCAGTTGTCGACTGTCGCCGTAGATCAAGTCCACTATCTCGGCTTTTTGCTGGGTGTTTTGGTATTGGAATTGCACCCCAAGCTGCCCAGAAATATTGCTCTTTACTTTTGCTGGAATATGAATTACACGCCCCTTCTCACGTACGCTTTCTAACCAAATAATGATATTTTCTTGTGGTTTTAATGTTTCATGAACGCCTTCTGGACTGGGCATTCGGAGAGATGCTCCTCCCGTGGACAGATCGGTGATACGTACTGCTATACGACGATCATTCGCAGCGTGAAAAACAGCAGGAATGGGGTGCATCGGCACAATGCGGAATTGTTCGCGACGCTGTTTACGCTCTAGGGTCACACTGACGGCTGCAGCTACAATCATGAAGTTAATGAATTCCCACATCATAGTGAAAATAAGCTGCGGACGCTCCCCAGGATGGTTCAGCCAACGCCAGCCACCCACAATCAATGATAGTAAAACAATCAACAGCAATAGATACTGCACCCACGCTGTCGGAGCTATGGAATCCCTGTCCAGTTGTTCACCTTTTGGGGTTACCTTGAAGGACAATTTTCCGGGCCTGAGAATGGTCGCGGCAAGTGCCGGCGCCGCCAGAGGTGTTTGTACCATCTCGTACACATCAGAGATCAGCGGCCAACGAATTTTTCCAAAGATGAAGTCGGAAAAAATCATGGTGGACAGAAAGTAGGGCACACCATATATCGCGTACTGCTCTGTGGTAGCATTATAAACCATGATTCCGAACAGGAGAAACATGGATGGCGCCAGAATCGTTATGATGCGTGAAAATGGAAAAAACCAGTAGGAAAAACTCGCCAAATAAGCAATGCGTTGCATCGGCTTCAACCCAGGGAGGGTCAGTGGATTTTTAAAATGCAGCAATTGCAACGCGCCCTGTGCCCACCGTACGCGTTGTGCAATGAAACTCATCATTGTTTCGGGTTGCAAACCAATGCTCAGGGATTCATTCAAAAATACGCTATGATATCCCTTGGCGTGCAGAATCATCGCAGTTTCAGCATCTTCCGTAATGGTATCGCCTTGAATGCCACCTACTTCCAGCAGCATGCTTCGGCGCATAACTGCCGCAGATCCGCAAAAGAAAGAAGCATTCCACCCATCCAAACCCGCTTGAATGACGTTATGAAACAGTTCTGTCTCGGGTGGTGAATCATAGAAGATACCCAGATTTTTCTCAATGGGATCAGGATTAATAAAACTATGCGGAGTCTGTACGAGAAAGCATTTTTCATCCTGAAGAAAGAAACCGACAGTCTTTCTTAAAAAATCTCTGGTAGGGACATGATCTGCGTCAAGAATCACCATTAATGCACCGTGCAGAGAATCCAAGGCAGCATTTATGTTGCCCGCTTTGGCGTGATCATTGTGTACCCTGGTATGATAGGTGACACCTAAATTCAAGCAAAGCTGCTGAAGTGTGCGACGACGTGCGCGCGATTGTTCGGCAATTTTTTGTTTATTACATCGATCATCCGTACCCCCATCATCCAACAAATGAACCTGAAACTTATCTGACGGATATTGGATGTTTAGCGCACCCAGTAAAGTCACCTCTAGCAACTCTGCGGATTCGTTGTAACTCGGAATCACAATATCGACGGTCGGGAATTGCGACTCATCAGAAGGTAATGGTGCTGGGATACGACGGCGCGGGTTTACATTGACGAAGTAACCCAACAACGCAAATCCTGCCGAATATATTTCGGCAGCAAACAGAGTGAGGCCCACAATCAGGCTGACGACTCCATAACCACCAATAGTAAATTCTACGCGCCAAATCAAATAACGCGCGGTCAAAAAAATGGCGAGAAAAATACTGATGATACGCAATGGGGCGACCCATGGCCCCTGAAAATGGAGCTTACGCCCCAAGAACAAAATAACGATCATCGCCAAGAGCATGACAGCGCCAATGTAGCCTTCCGCCCGGGTCGAGACGGGGCTGGCTGCCAATAACCACACGCCGCACAGCCCTACCAGAATACTGAGCACAATTACCATGGTTACTAAGGAGCTTATCGTTGTTCGGATTGACATAAGTAACCTCGTTCAATTCGTGTCTTTAAGTTGATGCAGATCGTGCTCGAACGAGAGCAGGTCTACACGCTGCAAAGCACTCTACACGCCGACAACACCTCTTTATCTGGGTAGAAACACCCCTGCGGCAAGGCCGGTCATGGATCATAAAATCAAGGTTCCCGCTGGTTCTCCCTGCAAGTTTGCCAAAGCCACCTCAGTATCGGGCTTCGTTCGGAGCGATGGCTCCGTGCAGCGGAATAAGCGTGCTCATCGGTGAAACGCGTCTCCAGTAGGAAATCGTTCTGGACATCGTAGCAACCGTATTGAGCAAGACCCATGCCATACAAGTTCTATCTATGAGTTACAGCGCCTTAGAACATACCAGAGACTTAAAACACTTTTTTCTGGACACATTTTCTGTAGGCAAAAAGCTACAAAAACATATGACGCACTTGAAGATGAATATTTTATTTAAAAAAAACAACGATATAATTTGGTAGCCATTTTGCAACGTGCCTCACGCGCCAAAGCCTTGGCGATCGGGCCACGGATTTTTTCACTCGTCTGGTGGACCAATTGGAAGTCGGTTCTTCCTTGAGATGCAACGCCTCTGTGGAGTCTACTGTGATGGCGGTGGCAACGGGGTGGTGTCAAGCGATACCCCCTGCCTGATCTCATCCTGGTGCAGGAGCACCTCCCCTGGCCAAAGCCGGTGGGGATAAGGCATTCGTGGAGGTTCTGCGGGCTGCTCTTTCCTATCGGGGGTACTTCGGAACATCTCCGTCAATGATACCGACGGCGTACTTTGGCAATCGTTTCACCGAATATTTGTCATATATCTGACCCAATAATATTGTATATATTATCCATAATAAGTAATATAATTTATAAAAATTCACATTTATATAATATAAAAACCATAACAACAGTAATATGCGATTTTTATGGCCTCCATCCCATTTTCCGATTCATGAAATCACCAGCGCCAGACTCCACCCATCGCGAGTCCAGTGGTTGAGGTGTTGCCGGCATAGTTTCCCAGATACTCGGCGTACAAAGATAATCTATGGATAATATGCAGATCAACGCCCACATCAGTGGCCAGCGACGTCCTGTCCGGAGCTATACCCACCTCCGACACCGGGGGCAACTGGCCTAATGCTTCCGTGATAGCACGTGTATTACCGGTTAAAATACGCTGGACCCCGAGATCAACATGAGGTGTTACGGTCATTTTCCCGATATGATAAACGCGGCTAAAGTTGACGCCCGCTGTAGCATCCGTTTCATTGTCCGTCTGGGCGGCATAGTTTAAGTCGAGGAGCGATGTGGCCCCATGCTCCGAGAATCCCGGTTGTGACTGTGAATAGCTTGCCACGCCGGCATTGGGGGTCACTGTCAACCAGGGCGTCTGAACAACATACCCGCCCTGCAACACAGCGTGTATCATCTGCCCGTGATAACTGCCTAAGGCTGTAGCGCCCGTATTCGGAAGATTACGCAGTCCCTGGATGGATTCGCTGCTGTACCCCACCAACACATTCATAACTACTTGATGGTACCTATACTTTCCATACAGCATCGTGCTCACACTCCCGATATTGGCCTGGCTACCGTCCGCATATCCCGTAGCGGGCAGGTTCAACAAAGTATGCACGTACCCCATCGCCACACCTGCCGTAAAGCCGTGGTGCCGGAAATCGGCGCCGCCATAGACGCCACCGCTTTGATCGGAGAACGCAGATATTCCGGCAGATCCAGTAGCATTACCGACGTCGCCCAATCCCTGTAACCAGAATCCGAATGGTGACCTGCCACTCTGTGTATTCTGATCCTGCGCACCGGGGACGGATAAATTGGCCAGTTGCCCTGACATGACGGTCCCCATGGAGTCCAGCATGGTGTGCGCAATCACCGCACCTGCGGAACCTTTATCATGCGCAAACACCAGCGCATCCGCCTGCGTCGTCATGTTGATTAATACGGTAGGAATATCTGCGTAAATCTGCCCGCCGAGATACGCCGGGGCGTCATTCATGCCCACTTGCCCAGGAGTGGCAACCAATTGGATGCTGAGCCCGTTTTCGTTGGTCACCAGATTGGGGGTAACATAGGCCGGAAATGGATCATAAACAGTTGTCGAGAATGCCCCCCTAATCCCCCCTCCCGCAGTAAGTATCTGGTATTGATCCCCGGCCACATAACTGGCGCCGGGATCCACTTGTATCAGCAATTTTCCGGCAAGATCGGCGGTACCGGAAACGGCCAGCACATCATGCGCCAAAGGGGCAACTTCAATAGCCAGCGTACCATCAGCATTCTGTGTGTAGTTACCGTTGATATGCAGGGTGCCGATGCTGCCACCGGGGAATACTGTACCATCATTGGTAACATTACCCACGACCGTACCATGGCCGCGCAAAACACCTCCTGAAGTCACGGTTACAGCACTATTCAGGGTGGCACCAGGGTGCGTGGCGTCACCGACTTCCAGCGTGGTCGGTGTCGTGGCGGTGGAAAAGCCAGACACGCCGCCGACCGTTGCGTAACCCAGCGTATTGGAGGCGTTATCCAGGATCAACGATCCACCACCGACTATCGTCAGTGGACCGCTCCCGGAAAAGCGGCTATTTACCGTGTCGATATTACCGTCCGTGTCTACAACACCCCCATTGCTACTCACCACGACGGGCAACGACAGGTTCAAGCCTCGCGCGGTGAGGAATGTACCGCCATTCAACGTGAGGCCGCCGCCACCCAAGGCATCGACATTAGCGACATCGAGAGTGCCACCCGCAATCATGGTGCCACTTTGGTAGGTGTTGTCGCCAGTTAGTGTAAGCAGACCCGGTCCCTGTTGCCAGAGCATACCGTATCCACTGATGGCACCTGGAACCACAATGTTTCCGGCGCTATTGAACGCCAGCGCACCATTATCGACGACATTGCCCGGAAGATCCCCACCCATGCCCCCGCTGCCAATCTGAAGGCTCGTATAGCCATTAATCGTGGTGCCTCCGGAATACGTGTTCTCTCCGGAAAGGATGGTGGTACCGCCTCCGGAGATTGTCAGGCCGCCGGTTGAAGTGCCATTTGCGGGAATGAAATTCCCGGCAAAACGGTTGATGAAACCGGCATTATTGATCGTTCCACCATTTTGTCCGATAAAAAAGGCGCGGCCATCTTGTAATGCGGCCGTGGTCAGGAATGTCCCGTTATTGAGGGTAATGTTACCACTACCCATTTCAGATTCAGCGCCAATAGCCAGGGTGCCGCCATTACTGACAACAGTGCCGCCAGCGTAACCATTGTTGCCAGTGAGGGCCAAGATGCCAGAACCTTCTTCACGGACGCTGCCTGATCCGTTAATCATACCCGGGAAAAACACCTGTTCAGGCACATCAAAAACAATGGAACCGTTATCCAGAACATTGCCCAGAATACCGCTCTGACTATTGTCGCCATTACCAATCTGGAGCGTGGTACCCGGCGTGATCGTGGTACCCCCTGTATAACTGTCCTCCCCGGTAAATAACGCTGTGCCGCCCCCGGTGACAGTGACACCGCCATCGCTGGTGCTGTTCATTGGTATGAAATTGCCGGCGAAGGTATCCGTATAACCATCCGTATTCAGAGTACCGCCGTTGAGACCGATGAAGAACGCTTTACTATCCTGTAATGCCGAAGTCGTTTCAAAAGTGCCACCATCCAAGGTGATATTGCCACTGCCCAGCGCACTCTCGGCACCCACGCCCAAGGTGCCACCCGTAACCAGGGTGCCGGCGGTATAACTGTTGTTGCCGGTCAAATACAAAGTGCCAGGTCCCTGTTGCCATACGATGCCCAGGCCGCTGATCTGACCCGGAAAGGTGACATTGCCGGACCGATGAAATGACAAAACGCCGTCATTGAGAATGTTGCCAAGAATACGGCCCGTGCTACCACCATTGCCCAACTGTAATAGGGTTGAATCTTCAATATAGGTGTTTCCGGCATAGGTATTGTTCCCGGTCAGCGTCACACTACCGCCCCCGACCACGAATAAACCCCCATTACCTGAAAAAGTACCATTGAATGTATCGGCATTTCCTGCCGTATCAATGGTTCCACCATTGCGGATCTCCTGTACGGTGCTGGCGTTCGCCGTACCGTTGACCCATGCCCGCCCGTTCGCGTTGAGCACATAGGGTCCATTGCCAATCTCGGCAGTGTTCGGGGCGCCATTGCTGTTCACCAGTCCGAAGTAGTCCGAAGAAGTGCCGAAATAATCGACGCCATTGATCGTTGCGTGATTCATGTCGTTGAAAAGTGCCATAGCGAGACTGCCAAAGACGCCCTGCTGCTGTAACTCAGGAGAAACCTGCAAGATTTCGGCATAGGCTTTGGCAGCAATCGCCGACCAGTTTGCGGTATCGCCTGCTGGCGTGTACGGATTCATCATCATGTACCCGAGCAATAACGGTTTGCCATAGGTCGCTTGCAGATAGCGGGAAAAGGCGATAACCCTACCGGCTATGGTGCTCATACCCTCCTGCTGGGGAGTGACCACCGCGCCACCGGTAACTGCGCCACGCATTTCCTGAAAAGTGATGAAGTTCAGGTATGGCGCGGCGACGCTCAGGGCTGGATAAAAGTTGGACCATTGGGACGCGTTTTCGGTGCTGCCGCTATAAACGCCGAAGTCTCCGACGCCAGCACTGGTGAGAATAGTCAGGCCAGGATGCTGGGCATGTTGAAGAATCTGTGCGGCCTGGGCGAGCCATGCCCCGAATTGCGCCTGATTACCTACCCCAGGGACATTGAACTCAGGTTGAATCACTACGGACACGGTACCACTCAGCGTGGACAGATAGTTGGCGAGCAGTTGGGTGTTTGCCAACCACGCTTGTGCATTTTGCTGCACATAACCCCAGGCACCTGAACCCATGGAGCCCAGGTCACCCAGGTAATAATCAAACAGAATGGGTACGGAACCCTGTTGCATAGACTTTTGCATGCCTGCCATCCAGTTGGCCTGCCAGCCTTTGGTAAGCCATATGCCGAGCGCCTTGTTATTGCTGGGGAATTGCATTTGTTGCAGGAGGGAAGGCGTACTCACGTAGGTATTACCGACCGTATTCAACGTCATACTGTCGCCGACCCCAAAGCAGTAGGCCCCCCCGCAAAGAGAAGTCAAGGCGGCGGGTGGAACACCCTGATCTAGCGCAATGTTGTTATCGATCGTCATGCTGCCGGAAGTACGTAGCGCCCCATTTTGGAGGTCGAGCAACCCGCTACCCAGACCAGAGCCAGCGGCAATATCCAGAGTGGAGGCATTGACCACGATCCCGGCATTACTGGTGTTGCCTGCGCCAGCCATGACCGTACCACCACCACTGATGAGCTGTGGCGTGGCCGTGGCGGCACATGAGAAGCACAACAATGGGAACATAAGCTGACTACGTACGATTAAACGTATGGCATGCGCCAGATTAAATGTTACGGGCCGATCTGGGGTGCTGCCGGACAGGTAATTATTGTTTGATGGCATATTAGATAGCCCTTGCTTAATGATTACCATAATACAAATCAGAACGCTGATTTATATAGATATTATAATGTCACGATTCAATATATAAGAATATATTTGTGCCATTGATGTACCATATTATGTATCACACACAACATGGTCAATAATTATTTCGACTCAATTCTTGGCCAATTTCAATACCTGAAAGCATTGCCGCATGGATTATATATCAGAATTTTATATCACATAAAAACGTAACATAATGATATGCATTGAAAATGCAACTGGTCGAACCTGCCCCCGAGTTCGACGGTTCATCGGCAAAAATCGTCTATTTCGTAACGCTGCCCCAGTATTCACAGGGGCTTCAACGTCGAATTTCTAAAACTTCTGATGCCGGGGTGCCGGAAAGACCAAAAAGCATACCGTCGCCACACTGGGGCGGCTGGACCAGGTCGATAGTCAGTTGAATGCCGTGATTCAGGGTCTGATGAAGGTCAGCGGGCAGGCACCCGCCGCGACGCAAGCGGTTTCTTCCCCGCCGGACGATGTGGAAGTTCTGACCCGGGTGCTGGTCCTCAACCGGCTCTGCGAGCCCGAATCGAAATTGGGCGTACTGCGCTAGATGGAAACCGTCGCTTTGCCGTCAGAAGGCGGGAGTTCAATCTCAGGCTGCCCCGTGTGACATCAACCCGGCGGTGGCCCAGGCGAATATCCGTGAAGCCATTTGCCGGCGCGATCGGCTATACCAGTCACCGGTTGCGGGAGTATTTGGTGGGCGGTGCAGGGTTTGAACCTGCGACCCCTGCCGTGTGAAGGCAGTGCTCTACCGCTGAGCTAACCGCCCAAAATGAGCAAGCTCATCTGGAGACGGCATAAAATACCAATCAAAGGCATCAAGGTCAAACGCTTTCGACCTTCTCACATCCTTTTTTTCACGTTAGACTGCCAACCGCTATCACTCCACATGGTGCCTCAGATGCCCTATCAGCGACGGTCACCCTATCCATGATGTTCCTGAGACACCTGCCAACGGTTCAGGAACCACGACTTTACATGGCCCTGGAGCGCACCTATCTGGGCTATTTCAAACTCCTCTTCGTTGCTATCGGCACTGGCCTGGTTTCCGCGCGTCTGGCGGTACTATTTAAAGCGCTGCATTATGCAACATTGGCACATTTCTTTACCGAACTTTTCAACTGGCTGACTTGGCCCGCCATCGCCCTGGTTTTTGTGGTAGGATTTCGCTTTATGTCGGACTTGGAACACATCGAAAAAGGACTCCCTGTGGCTGCAAAAGAAATCATTGATCCGCGCATTTACATGGCCGCCGAACGCACCTTCCTGGCTTGGGTGCGAACCGGTATCGGCCTGATTGCCTTTGGCTTTGTCATTGAGAAGTTCGACTTCTTTCTGGAGCAGCTCTCCACCATGCTGCACACCAAGCTCGTCATGGGAGAAGGATTCTCCGGGATGGGGATCATCTTTATTCTTCTCGGCATCACCAATCTGGTGATCGGAGGCATCAACTTCATTCGCACGGTCAAAAAAGTGGACGAGGGTTCTTATCATGTCCACAAATTTCTCTACGGCCTCTATGGTGTCATTCTGCTGAGTATCACGCTCGTTCTGGCAGTCATGATCATCCGTGTGTCGCCCTGATGCCGATTTTGCCGCTAAGGCATCCGTACGAGTGTTAGATAGTCGTCATAAGCCCAATAGCACGCATGAAATGGATATTTTTCTGATCCCCTTCTCTCATTTCTCCAGATAACCGATTTACTTTTGTCCAATATACCGAGGCAGTGCTCCACGCGCCGATCGTAGGAGACGGGCGGAATACCCGCATGGCCACCCCAGGCAATAATGACGGCGTCATTTTCCGGACCAATGACATAGGCCTCTCCCTGTTGTCTCAGCGTGCCGCCTACTTCCTTGCTATCAGTGCCGCGTAAGGCGTAAAGATTCAAAACATGTAGCCCGCCCGCTTGCGGGAAATGGCGCCAGACATACTCTGAAGCAGTGCGTACGGTCTTGTCAGCGGTCATCTCGCTTGCACTGGAAGGGTTTTTCAGGAAAATCGTAAGCATGCTCCCCTTGCGGCCGGAAAACGGGAGAGTGAGCCGGTATCGCCATGTCCTGCAGGGCGAGAACAAGGCAGTGATCTGAGTGGTATCTACGGCGGAGGCATGCTGAACAGTCCTACCAATGCGCAACGGTTACCTCCTTCACAAAGTGGCCAGATTGGAGCAAAGGTAGCCGAAGCCATAAACATGAGGGTCTCAAAAATAAAAGGGCAGAGAGGAATACCTCAATGCCCTTACTTTATGGTGCGCTCGGAGAGAGTCGAACTCCCGACCTACTGGTTCGTAGCCAGTTGCTCTATCCAGCTGAGCTACGAGCGCGTGGAGGGCGTAATATACCTACAGACGGGGGGTCGGTCAATTCCTCTGCCACGGCACCTATCGGAGCCCTCAACCACCGGTGATACCGCCCTCCGATGTGTCCTTATTCTTCGCCATTTCCGCCTTGAGCCTGGCGAGATCATCATCCACACCGCTCGTCGCACGCACCTTGTCCATCTCTTTCTCGGTCTGACTGCGGCTATCAAAAGGATCATTCAGCGCACCAGACTCCATCAGGCCATCCATCGCCACTGCCTTGGCCTCCATGTGCTGGGCACGATCCTGAGCGCGACGCATGGCATCACCGGCGCCATCCATATCCTTGTCAATGCCCGTGAGTGCCTGGCTGACTTTGACCTCCGCCTGCGCTGCCGTCAGTTCACTCTTGGTGATCTCCTTTTGCGTTCTGAACCGCTCTATATGCTCCTGAAGCTTATTCTCGTAATCCGTCAGCTTTTGCGCCTGAGCCGCCACCGTATCATGCGCTTCCTTGAAGGAAGCGATCTTCTGCAATTCAGACTGCTTCTGGGCTAATTCAGCGCGCGCCAGGTCTTCCCGATTGGCTTCTAGGGCCATTCGCGCGTCCGCATCCGCTTTGTCGACGGCCTTCTGCGCCTGCGCCATCTGATTTTCCAAAGAGACACGCTCGGTCACCACATCGGCAAGATGCCTTTTGGTATCCTGCAAATTCGTAATCATTTTTTCATAGGACAAGTCTAGGCTTTCCCCCGGGTCTTCCGCATTATCGAGAAAATGATTCACTTTGCCTTCCAGTATCTCTGCGGCACGTTTAAATATCGACATCAGATCACTCCTTACGACGGCGTCGCGCTGTTCATTGCATCAATCATTCACCGGGATCACCAGTTGCGGGCTCAGGGCGTCGACCAGGGCATCCGCGTTGTCCATGGCCTTCACCGCTGTACCCACCGCAAAAAACTCAATGATATGCGGTTTCCAGTTGTGGCTGCCTTCATGCAGTTGCACTCCGGTAATGCCATCCGCCTGGGCCTCCTGTGCCTCATGCTGCATACGCTCCATGGCCAGTTCACGCGCGTCATACATGGCCTGCGTAAATTGCTCCATTTCTGTATTGCGCCCTATATTACCCATGGATTGCAAAAAACTCTGGTGGGCCACATGGTATACACAGGAGCCCATTACCATTTCCATCGGCCGATAACCCGCCTGCAGCAACATCCAGAAATCCTGCCCACTGAGATCACTGGTAAAAGGTTTACCCCCTACCCCCTTGAATCCAGAGGCGCCGCTGCGATGCGCGATAGCCGTACCGATCGCCATGAATTCGAGAATATCCTGATCCCATTCCATGCGTTTGACTTCCAGACGCACACCGACAATACCGTCCGCCTGTAGCAAGGTAGCCTCCTGTTCCATGCGACTCATAGCCAGTTCGCGGGCTTGATACATCGCCTGGGACAACACATCCATCTCCATGTTCTGATTCCAGTTACCATACTGAATACCCATGTGGTAAATGCAGGATCCCACCACCAGCCCTAAAGGCTCAAAATTGGCCTTGCGGACCATGACGAATTCGTTGACGGAGAGATCGGAGGTAAATATGCCTTCGTGGCTGCCCTGCGAGCGCAAACCCTTCAGACGTTCGACGGCATGGGGAGCCAGTTGTTCCGTAGTATCGGTCATATAAGATCCTTTCGTGTCGTGGCGGCACTTTTCAATGAGTGGTCAACAAGAGAAATCATCGGAATCAACTCGTGCCGGGGGGTGTTTTTCGGCAAATAACTGATGGCCGTGCCAATACTGATGTGACGGCACAGAAAGCGTTCCGGATTATTCTGATCGGCGGCAACCCGAAACATCTGGGTAGTGCTGGTATGCGCCAACACTGCGGCCGCCATACGCCGCCCGTCTTCACGTAAATCATAGAGGGCGCGACGGCGGACATTTTCCTGGAATGCCGACAGGTCGGTGATTTCCATATTCCAGTAACGTGCCGCAAAGGGGGAGGACTGAGCGGCCTGCACGGCAACGGTACCCATCCACGGGCTGTACCAGTCAAAATTAGCACCGATAGCGATGCCCACGGGCACCACTCCATCTTCCAGCAACCGGACAAATTCCAGTGCCGAAACAGTAGCTACGACCGGCTCCGCAGACGGTGGCAGCCCGCGAATGCGGATGGCCGTGCCGGTAACGCCATAATCCATATCTTCGTGCTCACCATGATGCACTTTCATCCGTACATCGACGATGGCATTCGCACCCATGGCCAGTGCCTCCAGGCGCATGCGCTCTACCGCCATGTGCCAACCATCATAGTGCCCCTGGGTCCAAGAATACCCAAAATGGTACCAGCAGTTGCCGGTCACCATACCAATGGGTTGTACGCCGTGGCTACGCTGCAACAGCAACTCAGACGCCCGCGCCGTACTGATCCAGGGCAATTGCCCTTGGCTGGTCTGAAACATGCGGCTTTGAACGAAAGAAGGGAGGCGGTGTTGGCGCAGCGCCAACTCCCATTCGGAGTCACGCTGCATTTCTTCGGGGGTTTGTGAGCGGATGCCTTTGCTGGTGCTCTGACCGATATTTTCTGCGGCACGCTGGGCGTCATGTGCGACTTCCTCGATGCCGTGTTTGATCTTGTCCCAAATGGACATAACCCCTCCTTCAAATCACCCCATAAGAAAGTCGTGTAAGGTATCGCTGGCGCCCCGCATTTCGCCGGAGAGATCAGCCAGGTCGGCAACCAAGCTTTCCAGCCAGACGGATAACGATAAATCTTCGTGTTTGAGCACTACGCCACGTACGGTTTTCGCGCGCACCGTGCTGATATGGGCGCCCTCTTTTTTGAGAATATAGTCGTTATTATTAGTATGGATAGTAATGGACTCAATGTGGCTGGTTTTCGCAAAAAATCCATCCTTCTTGCGCTCTACCTCCACAAAACCCGGCACGTCACCCTCAAGACGCGCGGCCAACCCTTCCACAAAGGCCTTCATGTCTGTTTGTGCCCGTCTGATCCAGGCCGTATTCCGCTCAAAATCCGTACTCATACAGGGCCTCCCTCCCTAGATTGCCACTCATATACCGGAAATGAGACTCTTCGTCCCAACTTTAGTTCGCGAATCCCGATCATGCACGAATTTTTTGGAGTTCCGGCCCATCTTCCATTTTCACATGTAAACGCTGCAATTGCGCAAACTGACGATAAAGCGGACAGAGCAGTTCGCCGAGGGCGGCCAGAGAAATCGCCATCAGCGCATAGAGCAGAAAATCCGCCAGTACCCCAATCCCCACTTCGTGGTGCAACACGGCCAAATTCAACTTGTCCACTTGCGTCTATTCCACCAGCGGATCCCCTGCTTGCTGGCCGTGGACGCCCTCCATTTCGCCAGTTCTCCCCGATAACCGCCGAAGAGAATTCGCCACAATCACTACCCACCGCAGAGCCAAATAGAAGTACCCAAAAACGTCAACCTTTCACACCCCACATCCCGGCAAATAGCGGCCTTGCGCAAAACAGTTGATTTTAGTCGAAGGATGCTTATCATTTGCGCTCTTGCGCGCATTTCTCGCGCCCGATAAGTTTGCCCCTGGAGTTGATGATCGTGGATATCCGCCTTTCTCGCCGCGTGAATGCGGTGCGCCTCTCCCCCACGCTTGCGGTCACTGCCCGTGCCCAACAACTGCGCCGCGCAGGGAAGGACATTGTCAGCCTGGGTGCTGGCGAACCGGACTTCGACACCCCGGAGTACATCAAGGAAGCAGCCATCGCCGCCATCCACCGGGGCTTCACCAAATATACCGCCGTCGGCGGCACACCGGAGTTGAAGGCCGCTATCATCGGCAAATTCGCCCATGACAACCATTTGTCATACCATCCCGACGAAATTCTCGTTTCCGTCGGTGGCAAGCAAAGCTTCTTCAATCTTTGTCAGGCGCTTCTGGATGCCGACGACGAAGTCATCATTCCCGCGCCTTACTGGGTATCTTATCCGGACATCGTGCTGCTGGCTGAAGCGCGGCCCGTCATCATCGATACCGACGCCAGCCGGCGTTTCAAGATCAGCCCGGAGCAACTGGAAGAGGCGATCACCCCCAGCACCCGCCTGCTGGTCATCAACAGCCCCTCCAACCCCTCCGGCGTGGCCTACAGTCGCCCGGAACTGGAAGCACTGGGTGAAGTACTCCGCCGTCATCCGCATATCCTCATCGCCAGCGATGACATGTATGAGAAAATCCGTTTCTACGATGAAGACTTCGTCAACATCGCCAATGCTTGCCCGGATCTGACCCCGCGCTGCATCATCATGAATGGCGTGTCCAAAGCCTATGCCATGACCGGATGGCGCATCGGCTACTGTGCTGGCCCCAAGGAGCTGATCACCGCGATGAATACGGTACAGTCCCAAAGCACCTCCAATCCCACCTCCATCGCCCAGGTGGCCGCCCAGGCGGCGTTGGAAGGTGGCGACAGCGCCATCCACGAAATGGTGCATGCCTTCAAGCGGCGCCACCAATATGTCTACGACCGCCTGAAAGCATTGCCCGGCGTCGCCGCCATGCCCTCCGATGGTACCTTTTACAGCTTTCCGGGATTTCGCGAAGTCATAGCGGCGAAAGGCCTGCGTGACGATCTTGCCCTCGCTGAAGCCTTGCTGGAGGCCGGAGTGGCAGTAGTACCCGGCTCAGCCTTTGGTACACCCGGCCACATCCGTCTGTCCTTTGCGACCAGCGATAAGAATCTGGAAATGGCCCTGGACCGCATCAGCGCTTTTATCAACGGCCAGACAGACCGCTCCCGAAACTGAGGGCGCGTTACCCTAGTACCCCACCAGGATTAACCCCGATCAGGACGCAGGACTGATTATTATCGCCGCAGCCACTCGACGGGCGCGCCTCCGGGCTTCCTCCACATCATCGGCACCAGCTATACCCACCCCGAGGCGCCTGAGCTTGCTGGCTGTCGGCTTGCCGAAAAGCCGCAGATCACTTTCCGGCACGGCCAGCGCCTCCTCCAATCCTGAATATTCCGGCCCCCAACCCAGATCCTTCCCGCGAATCACCGCAGAAGCCGCCGGACGCCGGAAGCCCGGATCGACCGGCAAACCCAAAATGGCACGCAGGTGCAGGTCGAACTCGTTCTGCCGCTGACTGGCCAGGGTCACCAGACCCGTATCATGGGGCCGGGGTGAGAGTTCACTGAAGATGACATCTTCGCCGCGCACAAAAAACTCCACCCCATACAGCCCCCGTCCGCCCAGATTATCAGTCACCAATTCCGCCATCTTTTCCGCCTGCCGCAAAACTGCCTCACGCATCGGCTGCGGCTGCCAGGATTCCACATAATCACCGGCTTCCTGACGATGTCCGATAGGCGCACAAAACGTCGTCCCAAAGGCAGAGCGCACCGTCAGCAGCGTGATCTCGAAATCGAAGTCGACAAAGCCCTCGACGATGATCCGCTGACCGCCGACGCGGCCCGCCGTCTGCGCCTCCTGCCAAGCCAGCGCCAGTTCCGTCGCGCCGCGCACTACGGACTGCCCCTTACCACTGGAAGACATAACCGGCTTGATCACACAGGGAAAGCCCAGCATTATTGCCGCCTCTTCCAACTCTGCCAGTGTCCCCGCGAAACGATACGGCGATGTCGGCAAGCCCAACTCTTCCGCAGCGAGGCGGCGGATGCCCTCGCGGTCCATGGTTAACCGTACTGCCCGAGCCGAGGGCACCACGGTGGCCAACCCCAGCGCCTCGATTGCCGCCAGTGCGGGAGTCGCAATAGCCTCGATTTCCGGCACCACAAAGCGCGGACGCTCGCGTTTGACAATGGCCAGAATGGCCTCTGGATCGGTCATATCCAACACATGGGAACGATGGGCGACTTGCATGGCCGGCGCATCGGCGTAACGATCCACCGCAACAGTCTCCACCCCCAAACGTTGTGCGGCAATAAGGACTTCTTTACCCAGCTCGCCCGCACCGAGCATGAGTAACCGGGTAGCGGAAGCAGAAAGCGGTGTACCAAGTATCATTGCATTTCCCTTGTAAAGACAAAATCTTCGCGCAACTCACCGCAGGTTGAAGATGCCCCCCAGCTTATGCGCCTATACTTAAAGATAACATTTTCGACCAGGCGTGTACGCAAAGGAGCAAGCAATGGGTAACAAAAGTATCGGAATGGTCGGCTTAGGTCGAATGGGTGCCAATATGGCGAGGCGCCTGCACCGCAAGGGTCTGGAAGTCACCGTTTACAATCGCCATACCGAAAAAGCCACTGATCTGGCTAAAGAAACAGGCATGCACGCTGCCGAAAGTCTGGAAGCCCTCGTTCAGGCCTTGCCCGGCCGCCGGATCGTTTGGCTCATGCTCCCCGCCGGAGAGGCCACCCAAAGTCATATCGACTCCATTCTTCCCTTGTTGAACAGGGGTGACATACTGATTAACGGCGCGAATGCCTTTTATGAGGACTCCATCGCCCAATCCAAAAAAGTGGAAGCGGCGGGGGTGAATTACGTAGATGCCGGTGTTTCTGGCGGTGTCTGGGGTCTACAGGAGGGATATGCCCTGATGGTCGGCGGTAGCCAGGAAGCCGTAACTCAGGTAACGCCTTTTCTGGAGGCACTGGCGCCGGGCACCGACAAAGGCTGGCTGCATTGTGGGCCGGTTGGTAGTGGTCATTTTGTCAAAATGGTCCACAACGGTATCGAATACGGAATGATGCAAGCCCTCGCCGAAGGCTTCGCCATCCTACAGGGCAAAACCGAATTCGGACTGGATCTCGCCAAGGTGGCCGAAATGTGGCGCTACGGCAGCGTCGTCCGCTCCTGGCTCCTCGACCTTACCGCCGACACCCTCGCCAAAGATCAGGTGCTCGCCGACATCGCGCCCGTGGTGGCGGATTCCGGCGAAGGTTTGTGGACCGCGCAGGCAGCTCTCGCACTGAAAATTCCCGCGCCGGTCATCACCCTCGCTCTGCAGATGCGCTGGGCCTCTCAGGGGCGCGACGGCTACGCCGCCAAACTCCTGGCGATGATGCGTAACCAGTTTGGCGGCCATGCCGTGCAAAAGGAGGACTGAATGAGTAACTGTAATTGTCAGTTCGTCATTTTTGGGGCTACCGGTGATCTCGCCAGCAAAAAACTTCTCCCCGCACTGTATCATCTGCATTGCGCAGGCAGAATGCCTGACGAGTTGCGGATTCTCGCCTTTGGACGACGTCCCTGGGACGACAAGGCCTGGCAAGATTTTCTTCAGGAGCAGATGGAAACCTATGCCAGCAATTATCAAGCCGACCATTTTGCTGATTTCTACAGGCATTTTGAATATGTGCGCGGTGAAATCCATGAGCCGGAATCTTACGCCAGACTCCGCAACCTGCTGACTCCGGAAGGGGCCGAAAAGCCAGCGGACACCATTTTTTATCTCGCCATTCGTCCCGCCGATTTTATTCCAGTGGTACAGCGTCTCTCCGAGGCCGGATTTAACCAGGATGGCGACTACCGCATCGTGATTGAAAAACCCTTCGGTGATGATCTGGAAAGCGCCGTACAGCTCAATGAGCAACTGCATCGCCACTTCCGCGAAGACCAGATTTATCGTATCGATCACTATCTTGGCAAAGAAATTGTCCAGAATCTGCTGGTTTTTCGCTTTGCCAACTTACCCATCGAGGCGGTCTGGAACCGCAATTACATCGACCACGTCCAGATAACCGTGGCCGAAGATATCGGCATTGAAAACCGGGCCGGCTATTATGATCAAGCCGGTGCCCTGCGCGATATGCTGCAAAATCACCTGATGCAAATTCTGACGCTGATCGCCATGGAACCACCGCCGTCGCTGGAGGCGGACAGCCTGCGCGACGAAAAAGTCAAAGTCCTGCGTTCCATCCGCCCTATTCCCAAATCGGCCGTCACCGCCTATGCCATGCGCGCGCAGTATGGGCCTGGCGTTGTCCACAACAAACATGTTCCCGGCTATCAGGACGAGGCGGGAGTTGAACTCAACTCGGTAACAGAAACCTTTGTCGCCGCCAAATTTTACATCGATAACTGGCGCTGGCGCGGCGTGCCATTTTACTTACGTACCGGCAAACGCCTCACCGCCAAAACCTCCAGCGTCGCGATCCGCTTTCGCCATACGCCACAGCAACTTTTTCGCGAAACCAGCATTGAGCGCATTGAACCCAACTGGATATTACTTTCCCTCGAGCCCGAAAGCCTTAAAATCGAAATCCAGATCAAGGAACCCGGTCTGGAAATGCGCGCCCGTCCCGTGCAACTCAACGCATCCTATCGCAAAGAAGGGGAACAGGAACTGGATGCTTATGAGGCCCTGCTGCTGGATGTGATGCAAGGCGACAAAGCCCTGTTCATTCGCTTTGACGAGGTCGAATGGGCTTGGCGTGTCGTCGACCCCATCATCAAGTCCTGGGGACGGGAGACCGACTACATCCTCACCTACCCTGCCGGCTCCTGGGGACCAGACGAGGCCACCCGGATCATGGATAAAGAAGATCAGTACTGGCGCAATCAAATCTAAGTCGAATCGAATGGCGGAGACCACCCGCGCTCCGCCATTACCCCGCCTGTCGTCTGTTGCAAACAGAAAAAACTATATAAAAATCAATAATCCTAAGGCAACCTTCGGAAAAGCGTAGCCAGTAGTCTACAGACAGGCCCGGTACGAGCTTTGTTTTCCCGGATATTTTTTCACTTTAATATAATAATTTCAGATCACTAAAACGATATGGCACGATCCATGCTTACAGCTTAAGCGAAGGTCAAAACCTGATCATAAAGGAGCTTAACGATGCAAAATCCCATTATTCCCGAACGCGAAATTCAACGACTTTCCGAGGTTATCAAAGCCATGTCTCACCCCTTGCGGTACAAGATTATCTGCCTGTTGGGGCGCGGTGAAATGAGCATGCAAAACCTCGTAAAAGCCATCAATACCAGCCACAGTAATGCATCACAGCATCTTGCCCTACTGCAGGACAGTGGTCTGGTACTGGTGCGGCGGGTAGCCAGCCGTGTGTACTTTCGTATCCGCGATCAGCGCACCCTGCGTCTGCTGGCCATGAGCCACCACGTCTTCGCCTGACTTTCAATCTAACAGCGGCATACCGCGCCGCAGAAATTCTGCGGCGCTCTCACCGCTTTCAGCGGTACCCAGAAAGCGCCGCCATGCTCCCGCGCCATTTTGCCCAAAGCGCAGCCCATGCAAATGGCGACTCAAACGCGGGGCGGGCAACGCCTCTCCCCATTGCTCCGCATATTCTATCAAACCCGACAAGATCACTTCGGGCACTGGCAGAGTCTCCCTACGCCCCATGGTACGTTCAATTTCCGCCAACAGTAGGGGATGATGATAGGCCGCACGCCCGATCATGACCCCATCCACTGCGGAAAATTGCGCCGTCACCGCCGTCAATTCGTTAAAGCCTCCATTGATCTCGATGGTCAGATGTGGCAGTTCTTTTTTCAACTGATGCACCCAATCCCAGCGCAAGGGCGGCACGTCACGGTTTTCAGCCGGACTGAACCCCTTCAGCCAGGCATTACGCGCATGAACAATGAAGTGTCGGCATCCCGCCATCGCAACGATTTCGATGAAAGCACGCAGCGTCGCGTAATCCTCTTCCCGATCCAGACCGAGACGATGCTTCACGCTGACAGGCAAGCCACTTTCTCCCATCGCTGCCACCAACTCGGCGACCAACTCAGGCGTCGTCATCAGACATGCCCCAAAGCGGCCCTTTTGCACCCGTGGCGAAGGACAACCCACATTCAGATTGATCCCATCATAGCCATAGGTATGCGCCATCGCCGCGGCCGCACGCATCGCCGCTGGATCATCCCCACCCAACTGCAGAATCAGGGGGTGCTCTGCCTCAGAGAATTCGAGAAACCGCTCAGGATCACGCCCCAGAAGAAGCGCACTGGTGGTGACCATCTCAGTGTAAAGCACACAGGAAGGGCATAACAAACGCAGAAAATACCGACAATGACGGTCTGTCCAGTCGAGCATGGGGGCTACGGATAATATCTTGTCGTTTGATTTAATATTTTTATTGTTATTCATAAGACAATCTCATTCCCCGACATTCTGAATTATGCCGTATCTGACCGCTATAAGTCGCGCGAGCATCGGCTACCGCGGTGTTGCTTTGAAAGACAAGCCGATAAGCACGTTTTATCATCCCCTTGCTCAGGGCTTGAGGCGACAGGAGCGAAAGTGCTTGCCGAGCAGCATGAGGAACTGGATGGTCTGCTGGGTTTCCGGTTGTTTCATGAGGTCCCAGAGTCCACTGATACCACCCTTGGGTGCGGGGGTATGAGCCGCTTCTTCAGTAGCCCCAGCCAGACAGCAGAGGAAGTCGGTCAGGATATGCTCCTGATCCATTTTTTCCACCACAGCTAACAGCCGGTCCATGACGCCGGTACGGGTGGCACGGTCGAGCAGACACATGGCGTCGCTGGCCATGCCCGCCATCCTGGTCACCATTTCGTCGCTCATGGAGTCCTGCGCGGCACCGACCATACGCGCCAGATGCACGATACGCTCAAGGTCACCATTTTCCAGCAGTGCGGAGAGGGTGGGCAGGGCATGGACGATCTGGCTGCGATTGATCCGGTCCAGCAAATCGAGCCCGTCGCTGGCTAGCCCCGCCAGCCGCCCGACTATTTCATCACTCATGGAGTCCTGAGCGGCCCCAGCGAGCCGCGCCAAGTGCACAATACGTTCCAGATCGCCGTTTTCTACCAGACGCGTCAAAGCCTCTTGGGCTTTGGATAGCGATTCTTCGTGGGTGGCTTCTGATATTATGGCAGCCATAGATCACCTCCTTTCCTTTAGAGTAAACCACGGGCACTGGCCCAATAGAGCTTGTTATAGGCCATCTTAAAGGCATGGACCGCACCGTTTGGCGCCTTGGGCTGCGGGGGGTTTTGGTAATCAAACATGGCGTAGGTGGCGCGATCCTTGCCCGCCTCAATGAAGCAAAAGACCTTGCCGTCGTAACTGCGCACCGGTCGCCCTATCTTGATCATTGCCGCGACATTTTCTGCTGCCGTCTCCGCCTCAAAATGAGCCGTCGAGCCGGCCTTGCTGATAGGTAAGTTGGTGGTGTCCCCCAGGATAATGACATTCTGACCGTGTTCACCTTCCATGTGCAGGGAGGTACGGTTGGTGGGAATCCAGCCATTCTCACCGAGACCGTTCTTCTCGATGACTTCCTGGCCCTTGTGCGGCGGCACAGCCACCAGCAGGTCATACTTGACGGCAGCACCTTCTTCACTGAGCACTTCGGCGTTTTTACCGTCGACTTCCTTCATATTGAAGAGCGTTTCATACTTGATTCCCATACGGTCGAATTCTGGTGCCGCCCACTTCGCCACATTTTCCAAGCTATGGACCCGACCGATGGGATAGGTGTAGTAGAACTCGGTTTTATCCAGCAGGCCACGATCCTTGATGAAATCGTGCATGGCGAAGGTGAGTTCCAATGGAATCATCGGACACTTGTGCGGCAGACCGACGGTGACGGCGATGCGCCCGCCCTTGAAGTCCGAGAGTTGCTTGAAGAACTCCACAGCATTCTCCGCGGTATAGCAATTGATGGAGTTCTCCTTGAGGCCGGGAATATTTTCTGGCACGGGACGGGAGCCGGTGGAAATGACGATAATGTCATACTCATGGACTTTGCCACTCTTGCACTTGACATGGTTGTCGGCGAGATGAAACTCCTCCACGGGATCGACATGGAACTCAATGCCTGACTCCAGCAGGCTTTCTTGTTCGCGCACGAGTTCATCAGGGGTCGCACGCCCCATGGCAACATAGAGCCAACCAGGCTGATAGACGTGGTCGTAGCTGGCCGAGAGCATGGTGATGTGGGCCTTCCCGGTTTTCATTTCCTGTTGAATGCGGCGGGCAAGAAGATTCGCAAAAATCGTGCCTCCCATACCCCCACCGATGACGAGAACTCTCATGATGTCACTCCTTGTTTGTCTCTGCACTATTTGGACGTCGCGTTACTTGGCTTTACGAACCCGGATATGCCAGGTGCCTTCGCTATCCTGTTCGGTATCCAGCATTTCATGGCCGACTTTCTTGATCCACTCCGGCACGTCTGCGGCGGAACCGGCATCGGTGGACAACAGTTCCAGGGTGTCACCCACACTCATCACCTTCATGGTGGAAATCAGCTCCATAAGAGGCCCGGGACAAAAACTGCCGCGGGCATCTACGACTCTTTCACTCATCTGTTACTCCTTCGCTCGCGCTTGTTGTTAGATTATCGCTTCAAAAAGTAAGGATCTGCGCCCCTTCGGCATCGCTGAGAAATTTGGTGAGTCCCATGGGACCGGCGACAATATCCTCCATGCCATCCGCCTTAACCCCCATAACATCCATGGCCATGGAACAGGCCCATATCCTGGCATCCCCCAGTTCCACGGCTTGCTCAAAAATGTGATAAAACGGCGGCACATTGTGCCCGGCCATCATTTGTCCCATCTCTCCTTCCGCCGGGGCCTCCTTGCGGTGTCCCTTCACAAAATAGGGAAAGGCGTTCATGGATAGGAAGACATGTACTTCCGATCCCGAAACGGCCGCTACAGATGCCGCCATCGCCGCAAATTGCAACTTCTCCCGCTCGCCGCTTAAACAAATGATATAAAGTTTGGCCATGATGACTCCCCCAAAATATACGCCTGCAGTTTAGCAGGAGACTTGGTCATGTACGAATGAATAATCCTATATACGTAAACTAGCGCGGATATCTCTCAGGTTGACACCAAGTGTCGATATTTTCTTATAGACGGCACGTGGTGTGATCCCTAATTCTAGCGCAGCATCTTGTACTCGACCACCATTTTTGAGTAATACCTCCAACAAAAACTGCGACTCAGAGAACATTCTTGTTTCTTTTTGGCGGTCACGAAAAGACTCATTGCCACTGACAGGAGTGGTGAACTCGCTCCCAACCAAACAATCAATCACATGACTTTCGCTCAACAGGAACGAGCTTTCCAAGGTATTCTCCAACTGCCTGACATTTCCTGGCCAGCCATATGAATATATTTGTTTCCATGCTCCATGACCTAAAATTTTCTGAACATGATGGTGTTTAGCAGCGAGACGTTGCAGAAACAGATCGCAAAGTGGTCCGATATCGTCCAACCTATCCCGTAAAGGAGGGATTTGCACTTCAATAACCATCAACCGGTAAAACAAGTCTCTCCTGAATAAATTCTGCTCGACAAGATGTCGTAATGGTTGATTGGATGCGGCGATCACCCGCACATCAACTCTTAGTGAATGCTCACCACCAACCCGCACAACCTCGCCTTCTTGGAGGACCCGAAGCAATTTTACCTGTGCTGCATAAGGCAAAGAATTCACCTCATCCAAGAATACGGTCCCTTTGTTCGCTCTTTCAAAAATACCTCGTCTTTCACGATTGGCACCTGTAAAAGCACCGCGTTCAAAACCAACAATCTCGGATTCTATAAGCTGTTCTGGGATTGCACCACAATTTATGGCAATAAATGGCATTTCACTTCTATCACTCGTAGCATGTATTAGTCGCGCAATAATCTCTTTACCGGTACCTGTTTCACCTGTAATGACAACGCTCGTGTTTGTTGGTGCAATGAGCTCAACAGTCCTAAATACCGCGCTCATCGCCCTAGATTCTGCAATAATATTTTTGGCAACAGATCTATTATTTTCTGATCCAATGTCAGCTGCCTTACACCAAAGATTGAGGGAGTCACTTTCACCCTTGATAACATTCCCCGTCATGGATGAAGTTATTTTTCCGCCTTTAATACCATATTCTGTCCCCGATTCTTTTGAGGCCTCATCCTGATCCGTGTAGATAACAATTTCACAATTACTGTCGTTGGTGGCAATGCGCTTAATAAGGTTGACTTTAGCATAACCGAAATTTCGAGCCGCTATAGCACCAAAAACACTAGATGTCATTCTACATAATTCTGGAGACTCCTTGACCGATGTTCCAAATGGGCAGCAACAATTGATCACTTTAACTGCGTTTGGCGACACCTCCTCAACCGAAAAACCACCACCGATCCTATTTTTCAAATCAACTATAGTGTCTGCATATTGGGTAATATCGAGATTATCGTCCGCAGAAACGCCTCTTTCAGAGCGTATATAGGCTTCAAGACATTCGGCAGCGGACAGCCCCAAAACCTCTATACAATGCTCTCTACTTATGTTTTGTGCGACGTGCGTTTGAGTGCACGATTTGATACTTTGTGCTAAAAATCTTTGCAGAAAACTCACCTGCGAGAGTAGTTGTCCTTTAGGAAGATGGTGGATTGTCATATACCCCCCACTGAATACTTAGATGAAAGCGCAAGCTTGATTTAGTATAGCAGCTTCGGCAGCGGCAGAACTTAGCATCTTTACATATGGGAATGAGTGCTCTCCACCTTGCAGCATGAGCAAGCCCCTCTATCATGCCTGAGGGACTTCACAGCCAAGTCACGACCTATGCTCATTTGACCTCTGATAGCTGGAAGACCAAATTGTCGATTGGTCGAGCCGCCACAGCTAGGACAACACGGATTTGAGGCATTATAGGACATCAGATTTTCAAAAAATGTACCACATGAACTACAAGACAAGTTGAATAAAGGCATTTTATCACCCCTCACGAAAATTATAGTTCTTGCGCACCACCTAATGACTCATGACTCATAATGCTCTATTTTGCACCCATCGCCTTGTCTGTATTAACTTTTTCTCCTATTCTAAAATGTGGGGGACGCAGATGCCCGGTTTCGACCTCCCAAATCCATCCACTAATTGTCACATGCTTTGGTATAAGAGGATGCTTACGCATATATTCCACCTGCCTCGCGCAGGTTTCATCTACATCTTGGTACATCTTCACCCATTTGCCAAACATTCCAGCCTTTAGCGTCAATTCCGGCAAGTCTGGGTCGAGCTGAATATTATCCAAATCTATCCCCTTATCCTTCAATGACTTTACGATAGTATCTGTTTGTGCCGACATCATGCCACATTCGGTATGATTAATAATGACAATCTCTTCCGTGCCAAAGAAGTTGCAGGTAAGCATTGCCGAACGGATGGCGTCATCAGTAATTAATCCGCCGGCATTGCGAAAGACGTGAGCATCTCCCCTATCGCCACGAATTCCGAGCGCATCATCAACAGGTAACCGCTCGTCCATGCAGGCACACACCCACAACCGACGGTTGTTCGGGATACCCATCTGACGGCGGAGAGCCCAACGTTTGTGACCCTCAAAGTCGCTTTCGAGTTGCTGCTTTAGTGACATGATAATACTCCTTCTTCTAAAGATGAACCTCTGTGACAGTTAGGTGGCGCAAAACGATATGAGCATATTGCGTGCCCGGTTTTATACGCATAGAAACAACTGGTTGTCACTCATGGTTTGGAATTATGTGAACCCGTGGTTCACATGTGATGCTATATAACGCTTTAATTATCATTAAAAACATACTAGTGCTTGAGTGAACTTGGTATTCTTCATAAACGTCCCCGTGCTTCAGTCAGCATAGCTGCGACATACAGCGCAGGAGAGAACACACCGCCCGCCCCGCCGGAATCCAGCGTAATGGAAAAGTCATGGTCTTCAGCAAAAGCAGGAGAGGAATTTTTGATTCAGCGTTCGCAGGGCAAGCTTGCTCAGGAAGCAATCAAGCTTCGCAGGGTGCCCACCGCGCCAATCGTTTTAACGATATTTGGAGGCTGGGCCCGGAATCGAACCGAGGTACGCGGCTTTGCAGGCCGCTGCATGACCACTCTGCCACCCAGCCTTAAAAGAAAGGGGAAAGACTGAATGCTTTCCCCCGATTGTGGAGCGGGAAACGAG
This sequence comes from Acidithiobacillus ferriphilus, assembly GCF_028215975.1. Lineage (NCBI taxonomy): Bacteria > Pseudomonadati > Pseudomonadota > Acidithiobacillia > Acidithiobacillales > Acidithiobacillaceae > Acidithiobacillus > Acidithiobacillus ferriphilus. Next base: position 1,058,741 of record NZ_CP116458.1, on the reverse strand, counting down.
GCTCGAACTCGCGACCCCAACCTTGGCAAGGTTGTGCTCTACCACTGAGCTATTCCCGCATGGGCGAAGAGACTACCGGGATCACCTATCCTTGTCAAGACGGACGCCGCTGGCCATCAGGCTGGGCCAGGCGGCACGTAAGTAACCTACCATACTCCAGAGTGTCATCGCCGCCGCCACGATCAGGAGGAGAATGCCCAGCTTGCGTCCCGACAGGCCAAACAAAGGTCGTTCGTAGACCAGGAGCAGAATCGAAATCATCTGCGTAGCCGCCTTCGCCTTGCCCAGCCAGGAGACAGCCACCTTCTTGCGCTCCCCCAATTCTGCCATCCACTCACGCAGCGCTGACACGGTGATTTCCCGGCCAATAATCACACTAATCAGAATACCCGCCAGTATCTTTGGTATCTCTCCTGAAGACGCGATGAGCACCAGTGCAGTGATCACCATGATTTTATCGGCAACAGGGTCCAGAAAGGTACCAAAGGGGGACACTCCATGATAGCGTCGGGCCAGATAACCATCGGCCCAATCCGTAATCGCCGCTACCGCAAAAATGGCGGTGGCGGCGAAAGTGCGCACATCGCCCCCCCAGTAAAAGAGCGCCACAAAAATAGGCACCAGCAAGATGCGCAGAACCGTCAGGAAATTGGGCAGCCGTTTTATCACAATCAGGCACGTCCTACGTGGAAGAAATCATATATCCGCTGCGCGAGCTCCAGATGGATACCTTCTACGCGCTGCAAATCCTCTATACCGGCGTCACGAATCCCCCGTAAACCACCAAATGCGCGCAACAGCGCGACTCGCCGTTTCGGTCCGATCCCGGCGATGCCATCCAAATCAGACTCCTGTCGTGCCTTGCCGCGCCGCGCCCGATGACCGGTAATGGCAAAACGATGCGCTTCGTCGCGTATCTCCTGAATCACCAGTAATACCGGGTCATCATCGTCAAGTTGTCGCGCGGCGGCCCATCCGGGAATATGCAGCATCTCCAACCCCGGACGCCGCGTCGTCCCTTTCGCTACCCCACACAACTGAATACACTCTATCTCCAATGCGTCCAAAGCCACTTGCGCCCGGGCTACTTGACCGGGACCGCCGTCAATAAAAACGATCTCTGGCAAGGCCAAGCCTTCTTTTTGCAGGCGCGCGTAGCGGCGATACACAGCCTGCTCTATAGCCGCGTAATCGTCCCCACCCTGGATGTCACGGATATTGAAGCGGCGATACGCATTCTTCAGCGCCCCATCTTCACCGAAAACCACACAAGATGCCACCGCCGCTTCACCCCGCGTATGGCTAATGTCAAAGCACTCTACACGCTGCGGCACCTCTGCGAGATCAAAAAGCTCCTGCAACAGGAGCATACGCCGCCGTCCGGCAGTGGCGCTCTGCGCGCGTTGGCGCAACGCCCCCACGGCGTTGGTGAACGCCAATGCCATCCAGCGTCGGCGCGGACCGCGCTGCGGCTGATCAATCATGACCCGGTGTCCGGCTTCGCTGCTCAGAGCCTCCGCGAGTGAAGTCAGCGAACGCGGCAGCACATTGACCAGTAGATTCCCCGGCACCTCTTTATTACTGTAGAACTGCATGAGGAAGGCCGCGAGCACATCTGGCGCACGCACTTCTTCCGTATGGCGTGGGAAAATTGCGCGTCCGCCCAGTTGTCGTCCATTGCGGATAAAACTGACATACACCACCCACTGCCCATTCTCTTGGGCGGCCGCCAGCACATCAAAATCACCCCCTCCTGCCTGCGCCACATACTGACGCTCCTGAATTTTGGACAAAGCGGCGATCTGGTCACGCCGCCGCGCGGCTTCCTCAAAATCGAACTGCTCCGCCGCAGCCTGCATGCACGCGCTCAGTCGGCGAATTGCTTCGTCACTCTTGCCCTCCAGAAAGCGAATCGTGTCCGCCACATCCCGCGCGTAGTCCCCTCCGCTGATATGCCCGACACAGGGACCACTGCACCGGCGAATCTGGTATTGCAAGCAAGCCCGGCTGCGGTGATGAAAGGTATGATCCTCGCAGGTCCGCAAGCGGAAGGCTTTCTGTAACAGCACCATACTCTCACGCAGTGCGGTAACGGCCGGATACGGACCGAAGTAGTGCCCTTTGCCCTTCTGGGCACCCCGGTGCAGACTCATGCGCGGCGTGTCGTGACTGGTTTCTATGAACAGGTAGGGGTAACTCTTATCATCCCGCAGCAGGATATTGTACGGCGGGTGGTGGCGCTTAATGAGATTCGCTTCCAGCACCAGCGCTTCGGTTTCAGTGTGGGTCACCACCACTACGACGCGTTTTACCCGCGCCAGCATCGCCAGTGTTTTTGAGCTGTGACGCTGCTTTTGAAAATAAGAGCTGACGCGACGTTTGAGATTGCGGGCCTTGCCCACGTAGAGCAGACCGCCACCTGGGCCAACCATCTGGTAAATACCGGGCTGACTGCTTAATGTGCGCAGAAAGTCGCCAAGAACGAAAGACGTTTCTGCCGTCTCCATATCTCCCTGAGTATTTTCTATGGATTCAATATCCATCAGATTTCAGAAATTTTGAACAACCCATAGCGCTCATTCACTATCCAACATACGCAGATACTCCCACGTGAAAATGCCGGTGCTATGACCATCACTGAAATGCAGCTGCACCGCGTAGTTGCCCACCGGTGCCACCTCCACAATGCTCACGTCCTCTTTACCAGTAATCACCCGCGCCTGATCGGGTGTGTGCCCCTTACACTCCGCGCAGGGACACTCCACCCGCAGGTGTTCAAAGGTCAGACGGCTGGTGTGACCGTCGGCCCAATCTACTTCCATGACGCGGCTGATCATGAGGGGACGAATCTCCAGGGGCTGGGTACGGGGCTCAGACATGATTACCTCTCAGGGACCGGGCTGGTCAGAAATAAGCCTCTAGGGTACAATTCACGCCCTCTAAAGGGAATGCCCAGAAGGACCACAGTATGAAGATTTCCGCCTTTGATATCCGCCCCGGCAATATTCTGGAGCATGAAAAAGGACTTTGGCGTGTACTTAAAACCGATTTCGTGAAGCCCGGCAAAGGTGGTGCCTTCGTGCAGATCGAGATGAAGAATATTGAGACGGGCACCAAGTCCAATACCCGCTTCCGCTCTGGAGAAAGTATAGAGAAGGCCGTCGTCGAGCCGCGTACCATGCAGTATCTATATACAGATGCCACCGGCTATGTTTTTATGGACAACGAGAACTTTGAGCAGCTCATTCTCAGCGCGGATCTGCTCGAAGGACAAACCGGCTATCTCTTGCCCAATACCGAAATCCAGATCAACCTGCATAACGACAGACCCATTGGCGTTGAATTGCCGCCTGTGGTTGTTTTAGAGGTGAGTGAAGCCGATCCCGCCATTAAGGGACAAACCGCTACCGGCTCCTACAAGGCCGCACGTATGGAAACCGGCATTACGGTTATGGTCCCGCAGTTTGTGAATAAAGGTGAAAAAATCCGGGTGAACACGGTAGACGGCAGTTACATCGACCGCGCCTGACAGATCGTAAACGGACGGATTGCCGGACCTGCGAGACGCCCGGCACGAAACTCAGGACACCTGGGTAGTTGTATTCACGCTGTTGGGAGTGGCTTTGGCCGGGATCACCCAGACAAACACCTCTCCCTTACTGACCATCCCCAAATGACGTCGGGCCAGTTCTTCAACAGCATGGCTCCCCGTTTGCAGGCTCGTCACCTGCGCAGTTAAAAGATCATTGCGATCTTTTAACTGCTTTAAAATGACCTGCTTGTTTTCCAGTTTCTGGTGCAGTTCCACAACATTCCACCAGCTTCCGGAAGCAAACCAAAGTGGATATTGCAGGGCGCACAACACGGCTAGAAGCATAAAGTCCGCAAGGCGCATCTCTGCCTTAGCAATACCTATGCTATCTTTTACGTGCGCCCAATAGCCCATGCCGAAAAATCCCCGAAAATTTAATGGACCAGAAAATAGCTCATAAAATTCCTTTTAATCCAGATTATAAAAAGTTGCAAGTCCAGGATAACGGGCCGCGTCGCCCAAGTCTTCCTCTATACGCAACAAACGGTTGTATTTTGCAACCCGATCCGTACGCGACAAAGAACCTGTTTTAATCTGACCGCAACCTGTAGCCACTGCGATATCGGCCAACGTGGTGTCTTCGGTTTCTCCGGAGCGGTGCGAGACGATGGCTGTATAACTATGGATTTTTGCCATTTCAATGGCCGCCAGGGTCTCGGATAAGGTACCAATCTGGTTGAGTTTAATGAGGATGCTATTAGCGACACCACGCTCAATACCTTCGCGCAAAATGGTCGTATTCGTCACAAAAATATCATCGCCCACCAACTGCAAACGATCACCGAGACGATCAGTCAGCATGATCCAGCCTTCCCAGTCGTTTTGATCCATGCCATCTTCAATGCTGATCAACGGATAACGATCGGCCAGTGTCGCCAGGTAGTCTACGAATTGCGCGCTATCGAGTTCGCGCTTTTCACTGGCCAGATGATAACGCCCATCCCGATAAAATTCACTGGACGCCACGTCCATGCCCAGCCAGATATCTTTGCCCGGCTGATAACCCGCCTTGCCGATGGCATCCATGAGCAATTCCAGCGCAGCCTCGTTGGAAGGCAGATTCGGGGCGAAACCGCCCTCGTCGCCGACGGTCGTTGCCAATCCGCGCGATTGCAGTACGGCTTTGAGGCTGTGGAACACTTCCACCCCCATCTGCAGCGCCTCTGAGAAGGACTCCGCACCCGCCGGGATCAGCATAAATTCCTGCATGTCCACGTCATTATCGGCATGGGCACCACCGTTGATGACGTTCATCATCGGTACCGGCAATTGCAGAGGACCAAGGCCGCCAATATAGCGATACAAGGGTTGGCTGGCGGCGTGGGCGGCGGCATGGGCAGTCGCCAATGAAACGCTCAGGATCGCGTTGGCGCCGAGACGTGCCTTATTTTCGGTGCCATCCAGGGCGCAGAGGGCGGCGTCAATATGCTCCTGCTCTTCGGCTTCCATGCCGAGGAGTAGATCCTGGATCTCACCGTTGACGTGCTCCACGGCTTTGCGCACCCCCTTGCCACCGTAGCGCTGGCCCCCGTCACGCAATTCTACGGCCTCGCGCTCACCGGTAGAGGCGCCACTGGGAACAATAGCACGACCCATAGCACCATTTTCCAGATGGACTTCGGCCTCCACCGTGGGGTTACCACGCGAATCGAGAACTTCACGGGCTTGTATGCGGACGATGGTGTTCATGCTAACTCCTCAGGATGGTTTTCAGGAAAATCTTGGTCTTTCACGAGATGATCAATCCGCTGGAGGACACGCAACAGGCTCTCCATACGTCCCAGCGGCCAGGCGTTGGGGCCATCGGACAAGGCCTGCGCCGGATCAGGATGCGTTTCCATAAAAAGCCCTGACACACCTGCCGCCACGGCGGCGCGCGCCAGCACCGGGATAAATTCACGTTGGCCCCCGGATCGATCGCCCTGACCACCCGGGAGTTGCACCGAATGGGTTGCATCAAAAACCACAGGGCATCCGGTCTGGCGCATCACTGCGAGGGAACGCATATCCGACACGAGGTTGTTATAGCCGAAGGAGGCACCGCGCTCACAGACCATAATCTGGTCATTGCCGGTGGCTTTGGCCTTGTTGGCGACGTGCAGCATATCCCAGGGCGCGAGGAACTGGCCTTTCTTGATATTGACTGGCTTACCGGCAGCAGCGACGGCCTGAATGAAATCGGTCTGCCGACAGAGGAAGGCCGGGGTTTGCAGCACGTCGGCCACTTCCGCCACGGCCGCCACGTCTTCTTTTTCATGGATATCTGTAATGATCGGCACACCCGCTTCCCGGCGGACCTTTTCGAGAATGCGCAGTCCTTCGTCCCTACCGGGTCCGCGGAAACTCTGTCCCGAAGAGCGGTTCGCCTTGTCGTAGGAACTTTTATAAATAAAGGGGATACCGAGGCGTGCACAGATATCGCGCAGATCTTCCGCCGTGCGCAACGCCAGGGATTCACTCTCGATCGCACAAGGTCCGGCAATCAGAAAGAAAGGGTGCTGCAGACCTGCCTCGAAGCCACAAAGTTTCACGCTGCAGCCTCCCGTTCCCGCTGTGCTATGGCGGCGCGCATAAAGGCATCAAACAATGGATGTCCCTCACGCGGGTTACTGGTGAACTCCGGGTGAAACTGGCAGCCCAGAAACCAGGGGTGGCCCGGCAACTCCACCACTTCCACCAACTCGGTATCCGCAGAGAAACCCGTGTAACGCAACCCCGCCGTGGCCAACGAATCGCGGTAACGGTTGTTGAACTCGAAGCGATGGCGATGTCGCTCGTAAATCCGCTCCTGCCCATAAGCTTGTGTCGCCAGACTGCCGGGTTCCAGTCGGCACTCTTGCTCACCCAGCCGCATAGTGCCGCCCAGATTACCGCCCTCCTCCCGATACGCCTTATGACCTTCGGGATCGGACCACTCGGTCATCAGCGTAATGACCGGCGCCGGAGTCTGGGGGTCCAGCTCTGTACTGTTGGCATCCCTCAGCCCGGCGCAATGCCGGGCGAACTCAACGACCGCCAACTGCATGCCGAGGCAAATACCGAGATAAGGCACCTTCTGCTCCCGTGCGTAGCGAATGGAGGTGATTTTGCCTTCAGTGCCACGTCCGCCGAAACCGCCGGGCACCAGAATAGCGTCTGCTTCCGCGAGCATCTCCGTCCCCCGCATCTCAATATCTTCCGCATCCACATAAAGGAAGCGCACACTCCGTCGCGCCCGTAAGCCCGCGTGAAGCAACGCTTCGGCCAATGACTTGTAAGACTCGGTAAGTCCCACATATTTGCCCACGAGGGCAATCACCACCTCACCTTCCGGATGTTCCAGGGCATCTATAATGCCATTCCATACCGAAAGATCGGGGGCTGGCACCTGCAGGCCGAGAACCTGCACCACCAAATCATCCAGACCCTGCGCATGGAAAAGCAATGGAATACGATAGATGCTATCGGTGTCGATGGCGGAAATGACCGCCCTTTCTGGCAGATTAGAAAAGAGCCCGATTTTAGCCCGGTGATCGGCAGGTATAGGCCTGTCGGCACGGCAGAGCAACACATCCGGCTGAATACCGATGGCACGCAGTTCGCGCACCGAGTGCTGAGTCGGCTTGGTTTTCATCTCTCCGGCAGATGCCAGGTAGGGTACCAGCGTCAAATGCATGAAGAGGGTGTCACCATGTTCCTCCTCCACCGCCATCTGCCGGATCGCCTCCAGAAAGGGCTGCGATTCAATGTCACCGACGGTACCACCGATTTCCACCAGCGCCACATCGGCATTCGCCGCACCCAGCCGGATGCGCCGTTTGATCTCATCGGTGACATGCGGGATGACTTGCACCGTACGTCCCAGATAGTCGCCGCGCCGCTCTTTTTCAATAACGGTCTGATAAACCAGGCCCGTGGTGAAATTATTGCGCTTGTCCATCCGCGTCGAGAGGAATCGCTCGTAATGGCCCAGATCCAGATCCGTTTCCGCACCGTCGGCCGTGACGAAAACCTCACCGTGCTGAAAGGGGCTCATGGTGCCTGGGTCGACATTGATGTAGGGGTCTAACTTGAGCATGGTGACCTTCAACCCACGCGCCTCCAGCAGTGCACCAAGAGCTGCACCAGCAGCACCCTTGCCCAGAGAAGAAACCACCCCACCTGTTACGAAAATGTATTTGCTCATAGGACTCGCAGTGCGCGCATTTAACCTGCGCATGGTAGCCAATTCGGACGCGAGGCACAACGCAAACCGCCCTTCTGCGACAGCACGCGGGTAGCTCCTGCTGCCTTGACATTTTTCACCTTGAAACAAAAAACACGCCGGATTGTCGTTTATCACTTCAGCCCGGCGTGCTCTTCACTCTTCTGGCAATCTGGGCCGATCATCTCCGGCCCTGGGGGGATTATTTCAGCGTCGCCATGTCAATCACAAAGCGGTACTTCACATCGCTCTTCAGGATTCTTTCGTAGGCGGTATTGATGTAGTCCATGGGGATCATCTCGATATCCGACCCAATCCCATGCTGCGCGCAGAAATCCAGCATCTCCTGCGTTTCCCGAATGCCACCAATAAGGGACCCCGCAAGTTGCCGGCGCTTAAAAATCAGGTTGAAGACTTCCGGTGACGGATGGGGCTCTGCCGGCGCACCCACCAGCGTCATCGTACCATCCCGCTTGAGCAGGTTCAGGAAGGCGTCCAGATTATGGGACGCCGCCACGGTATTGAGGATAAAATCGAAGCTGTTGGCATGGCTGGCCATTTGCGCGTCATCTTTGGAGATACAGACCTCATCCGCCCCCAGCCGCTTACCATCCTCCACTTTGCCGGGGGAGGTGGTGAACAGCACCACATGGGCACCCATGGCGTGCGCCAACTTGACGCCCATATGACCAAGGCCGCCCAGACCCACAATGCCGACCTTTTTACCCGGTCCGACACCCCAGTGGCGCAGGGGTGAATAAGTGGTGATACCGGCGCAGAGCAGCGGTGCCACACTCGCCAGATCTTTTTCATCATGCTGAATCTTCAGCACAAAGGATTCTTTGACCACCACACTCTGGGAATAGCCTCCGTAGGTATTTTCGCCGCCGAATACCGGGCCATTGTAGGTTCCGGTGAATCCATTATCGCAGTACTGCTCCTCACCCTCGTCACAGGACGGGCAGTGCCCGCAACTATCCACCATGCAACCGACACCGGCGAAATCACCGACTTTAAAATTTTTGACATCCTTACCAACGGCAACGACGCGACCCACAATTTCGTGACCGGGAACGGAGGGATACAGCGTGTTTTTCCATTCATTCCGAGCGGTGTGCAAATCGGAATGGCAGACACCGCAAAAGAGTATATTTATCTGAACATCATCAGGACCCGGCTCACGACGCAGGACTTCGTAGGGCGCCAACGGACTGCTGGCGGTCTGAGCAGCATAGGCTTTAGCCTTAATCATCATGTTCTCCTGTCATTGCATACCGTCCGGTTGGTTTACAGGATAGGCAATGCCCTACGCGACGTCAAGGCTGCAAGGCGTGCTATTGTCCTTATGAGTCGCACTTCAGTCCTCTTCCAGAGATACCGGCAGATCGGTGCCCAGCAGACGGGTCTCCAGTTTTTTGATATCGTCCCGCAGCGTCGCCGCCTGTTCAAACTCCAGGTTGCGGGCATGACGGTACATGGCCTCCTCCAGCTCCTTGATTTTCCTGGCAACCGCTTTGGGGTCATTGAGCACGCGATAATCCGCGTTTTTTTCCGCGGCGCGCGCGGCGGGTTGCGCATTGCGCCGATAGACCCCTTCAATCATGTCCGACACCGGCTTGATGATGCCGCGCGGGGTGATGCCATGCGCCGCATTGAACTGCAACTGCTTCTCCCGGCGGCGGTCGGTTTCAGCCATGGCCCGGGCCATGGACTTGGTGATGCTGTCCGCGTAGAGAATGGCCCGTCCGTGCAGGTTGCGCGCGGCGCGCCCGATGGTCTGAATCAGCGACCGCTCCGAGCGCAGGAAGCCCTCCTTATCCGCATCCAGAATGGCGATCAACGCCACCTCCGGCATATCCAGGCCTTCCCGCAGCAGGTTAATCCCGATCAGCACGTCGAACACCCCGGCGCGCAGATCGCGAATGATCTCCACCCGCTCCACCGTCTCGATATCAGAATGCAGGTAACGGCATTTGATACCCAGTTCATGGAGATAATCGGTCAGATCTTCGGCCATCCGCTTGGTCAGCGTCGTCACCAGAATGCGCCAACCGGTACACACAACCATGTTGATTTCACTTATCAGATCATCGACCTGGCCTTTCGCCGGGCGGACGTCCACAGCCGGATCGACCAAACCAGTGGGCCGTACCACCTGCTCCACCACCTGTCCAGAGTGCTCCAGTTCGTAGGGACCAGGCGTTGCGGAAATAAACACGGTCTGCGGCATCAGCGACTCGAATTCAGGGAACGTCAGGGGCCGGTTGTCCAGCGCCGAGGGCAGACGAAAACCATATTCCACCAGGGTTTCCTTGCGCGAACGGTCGCCCTTGTACATTCCCCCGAACTGCGGGACGGTCACATGGGATTCATCCATAAACAGCAGGGCATCCTTGGGGAGGTAGTCCATCAGGGTTGGCGGCGCCTGGCCGGGCACCCGTCCCGAGAGGTAGCGGGAGTAATTTTCGATCCCCGAGCAATACCCCAGCTCGGCCATCATCTCCAGATCGAAGCGGGTGCGCTGCTCCAGCCGTTGCGCCTCGACCAGCTTGTTGGCGCGGCGCAGGTCGTCCAGACGCGAGCGAAGCTCATCTTTAATAGCGTCCAGCGCCGCGAGAATGGTCTCGCGCGGGGTGACGTAGTGGCTTTTGGGATAGATGGTGTAACGCGGCAAACGGGTGATCGTCTTGCCGGTCAGAGGATCAAAGAGCGAGATACGCTCCAGTTCGTCGCCAAAAAGCTCAATCCGAACGGCTTCGTCCTCACTTTCTGCGGGCCATATATCGATGACATCGCCATTGACGCGAAAGGTGCCGCGCTTCATTTCCAAAGGATTGCGGCTGTATTGCATCTCCGCCAGACGCTTGAGGATAGCGCGCTGATCCATGGTGGCGGACTCGCGCAGATGCAAAATCATACCATGGTAGGAGGCCGGATCACCCAAACCGTAGATAGCGGAAACGGTGGCCACGATGATGACGTCCGGCCGTTCCAGCAGGGCCTTGGTGGCTGAGAGGCGCATCTGCTCGATGTGGTCATTGATGGCGGCGTCTTTTTCGATGAAGGTGTCGGAGGACGGAACGTAGGCCTCGGGCTGGTAGTAATCGTAATAACTGACGAAATACTCCACGGCATTGTGGGGAAAAAACGCGCGCATCTCCGCGTAGATCTGCGCCGCCAGGGTCTTGTTGGGCGCCATGATGATGGCGGGCCGATGAGTGCTTGCGATGACGTTGGCCATGGTAAAGGTCTTGCCCGAACCGGTCACCCCCAACAGGGTCTGGAAAAATTCGCCGGAGGCAAGGCCGTTCACCAACAGCCGTATGGCCTCCGGCTGGTCGCCCTGTGGTGGGAAACTGCTCTCCAGGGTAAAGCGCTTATCCATGCTCTGCTCCGATCGGCCTATACCACCAACCATACACGCTGGCAGCCGTCAGCGAAAAGGGGCACGCACCGGCACCGGCACCGGCACCGGCTTCCCTGACCGCCACCGCTCCTCTACAATGACGCGGACGATTTATTGTCGGATTATCCCTTGCGCCTGTAGCTCAACCGGATAGAGCAACGGCCTTCTAAGCCGTAGGTTACAGGTTCGATTCCTGTCAGGCGCACCAAATAAAACAAAGGCTTAGGTTATTCTCCTGAACCTTTTTTCAAAAATGTACCACCAAAATACACCAGTGCCACACTCACAGGCTATTCCTTCGTGTTATCAGGGAGTTGAAATTTTCAGCGGCTTGTTTAGTACTTTCGGAAAGCATATCTCGTTGGCAATTCGTCTTTGGCCTCTACGCCAGTATTGCCTACAAACGACGTGGGGCCGTATTATCCGGTATAATGAACGGCAGTAGCAGACTGATTGCAGACATTCACCAACGGAAAGCAAATGACACCATCCGACCCACTCCGGCCAGTCATATAACACTAACACTCCGTCGGCTATGGACCCATCAGCGGCCGTTCAACGCCTTGGCTTTCGACGCACCGGAGCGCCACCGTAGGTGCGTCCGGCAACAGCCACTTGTTAGTTACCTATCACAGAATTCAACTCATTACAGACAAACATCTATTCAGAACTTGTTGGTTCCCAATTATTATAAGCTTCAGTTTTTTCCTAGTTCTAGTTATATTTTGGAGCAACATTTTTACCGAATCATAATAAGTTTTTGAATTGTAGGTTAACAATCCTTTGGCGTTATAAGAAAAATACTGATCGATAACAACCGCGACATTATCAAACTCCTGCCCGATCACTCGATGTGATGTCTTGCTGGATAGCTGTGAGTATGACTCATGATGCTCTGTCTCGTATTGAGAAGGCGTCAATCTAAGAACCTCCCATCCATTATTACTTATAAGTGAAATATAATCTTTAACATCTGAGGTGTCAGTGAAATAGTCGAAATCAACATTCCCACAATCCGAAAAAGATATGTCATTTCTTTGATTGTTGAATAGGAGTTTGATGAAGCCAGCAATTTCTTTATTTGTTCTGATTTTTTCAGACAACTTAAACTTCAACACGAATTCTAAAGCGTCAACTTTTCCCTCAATATTCGTTCGCGATTCTGCGGACGACAAAGTTTGTTGCTTGTCATACGAAAATATACAATTCGCATTGCTTGTTTTAGCGTCACCGACCAATCTATCAAACTGACTAGAATATATTCTTTGCGCCTCATCAACGACAACTAAATCTATATTAGTTAAATCATAGTTTCTGAAATCTTTTATTGAAACTATATTCCATCCAATTTTTATCAGTCGATGGTGACCATCATTTAGCTGCCCACAATGTACAATAATTGTACGTTTTGATTTTTTTACAGACTTAACAATATCATATGTCAACAGTGTTTTACCGGTACCTGCTCCCCCAGTAATTGAAATGAAAGCAGTTGCACTATCGTCTATTATACCCAACACTTTATCTCTAATATCCTCTTGCTGGCTTGTAAGAAAATACTGACCATTGACAAATTTGTCCGTGGAATTAAAAGGGGAAACTAAGTAGTCAGAAGGGTTAAACAAATTATCTGGGCTGTCTAACTCAATTAAATTCTGATTTGTTAATAATTCAATCAAAAATTTGAGATCAACTGCCTCAGGATCGCCTGCAGAATTTAGTTTGTATAAGGTTTTTGTTTGAGCTATGAAGCACAAATTATGGACAACTTTATTTATATGGCTAAGATAATAATTATTTCTTGTTAACTGTTTCTTGATCTTAGTCTTTGTACTTGTATTTTTAATCTCTATATTCAGGATGTAGTTGCTGCCAAATCTTAGAAAATCAAATTCTTTGCTAATATGCTGTATTTTATACCCGACATAAAACTCGTTGAATATGCTTACAAACCGAAGCCGCGTCGACATCTCCTCTATCAGAACCTTCAGGTCGACAACTTCGTTATTTTTGATATCTACGCCATAATGCTCTATAAAACTATCGTATTCATTAGTCGGAAGCGAACCATGTGCTTGCACAAGAGATATTAAGTTAATTTTTTTCATAAATTTAGGCGTCCTTATTTAGACCTTGCGCAACCATCCATCAGATCTTTTCAAATGGGTCAACGGAATTAGATAGCGCAACTAACGTTGAAGCTGTGCGGCGCAAACGAAACGCAGTGTAGTTTGCACCCGAACGAGTGTCTTGTAACGACTCTTTTCTTCTGCAATCCTGCCGTCCAACGGTTTGAGAATGAACGGCTGGATGTGGCCGATAGTAGCTCTTCCCATGCCGCCTGTGAAGGACCGCTCTCGCTGCGTACCTATCATTGGGGCGATCACACAGCGGCAAAACGGTGACGGCGTCTTTGGTAGAATAGTCCGGTGTCAGACGGTGAAGGAGGCTTGGGAATAATTGCACGCAGGACAGCTATCCCCAGAATGATCTTTTGGCCGCTGAGCGGCATGCGGAGATGGCGGCCACCATGCGTGACCCGCTGCAAGAGATTGCTGCTATCACTGAGGTCATGGTACGAGTCCTGGTGGTCAAGCACCTCTTCATGGCCTGTCTGACGAACAGACCGAATTCCAGCTCTTGGACCGACGCAGTTTTCAACGATTCTAAGGCTTGATCCACAGCATCTCTTCTCTTTTGCTTGCTAAAGTGTCTATTTCTACAGAGAGGGTTTGCCATCCCTCTCTTTCCAATTGTATATATGCTTGCGAATTGTAACCGCTGAGGATTGCTGAACCTTTGATCCTCAGCAGTAAATCTACTAAGCGATGATGATCCTCATTAGTGAGTTCTCCGGCATAGTCACCCTTGCCTGTTCGTCTAGTATCCATGACGTATGGCGGATCGATGTAAAAGAACACGTCTTTTTCATCTGCATATTCCTCGATGACGGCAAGTCCATCACCCTGTTCTATAATAACGTTCTCCAATCTCCGTCCTGCACGGTTCAAGGTGTCCAACCACTTTTTCATGATGTGCGGCGTGACTTTTTTTGTAGCATTCTCATCATATTCAAAATGATCCAGATATCCCAGCGAGCGCATACCGTAGCTGATTTTGGCACAGATGTAGTACGCTCTCGCCAAGGTTATGTCATCTGCGGAGCCGATGTTAATACCTTTTGTAACTCTTTTTTCTCCACTGCCATTTACTGTTTTCGTCTTTTTAGCCAGCTTACCGAGAAGTGGCAGATGTAGTTCTCTTGTCTTGGGAATCATTAGATAGTGTGAGAGTTGATCCAGTAGAATCTGACGCGATGCAGGCTGAGACAGGACGGTATAAAAAGTTATGAGGTAACCGTCAAAGTCATTAATAATTTCTACAGGCGATGGCTGCTGGGCTAGTGTCATGGTGGCAGAACCGCAAAATGGTTCTATCCAGAGCTTATGCTGTGGTATGATAACTTTCTTTTCCTTTATAAGTTTAGTTAACCATAGTTTATTACCCATATATGTTATGGGTGGATGGTACTCTGTATTGAAACACACCTGTCTGTATCTATTAGAATCCAGCGCAGATTCAATGTATCCGTACCCATGCGTCACATAGTCAGATGGACTGGCACTCAAGCCATAAAAACCACTGACAGTGGTCTGAAGATTGCTGATTATTTCTCTATGCTCCAGCGGACTGACATTGCCAAGTTTTTGCAATGCTAACAGGTCAAAAAGCATATGGTACTCGAACGTAGATTGGTCTAGATTATTGGCGGATAATATGCCAATAAAAAGCTCTTTCTGGTCATCCGGCAGGTAAGATACAAGCTGGTCAAAAGTGAGGTCATGGGTGGCATCCGCAGGATCATGGATGTCATCTTCATCAATATGTCCAGCTTTTGTGTTGAATGTTTTATTTTTCATCGAGCCATTTCACTATATCATAATTATTTACATACTGTTCTTCTTTGTTGACCAACTTTGCCGTAGCTTGCTTGGTTATCTGTATGGTCACCTTTATATCGTCTGGCGCTATGTTATGTTTTTTAATAGCCTCATCTATCTTGGCTACAGAGTTAATGAAGGTATCCATTGTGACAGTGGCTTCTCTATAGAACACCGGTGGCGCAGGAGGATCTTTGCTATCATTATTTTTTGTATACACAGAAGATGAATCTGCTCTTGTATATGTAGTTTTGCCATCTCCTGACAACACCGTACTATCTACAACTTTCTTCGCGTCTTCCAACTGTGAATCAATAATGCTTTTAGGTACTGATTGTCCTTCTAAACTTTTAAGTGTGGTGAGCAGTGTATTTCTGGTTATTGGATTCTGCATATAAGGGCTATCACTAGCCATAGCAGTCTGTATGCGTTTTAGCGTAGTGATTGCGGTTTCAGGATACTTTCTCAGTAAATCCTCATACTCCGGTGTAATAGAAAACAAAGCGTGAGTGATGCGTGTGCGCGGAATATGGAATTTAGTGAATATGCTATTCTCAGTCTCACCATTGCTTATTAAGTGATTTATCCATGCCGCCAACTCTGGCAGGGAGTAGTCTTCTCTAGCCATGTTGCCTATAAAGGCTCTATGCAGCGCGTCTTCCTGCTCGATCACCACGGCTGGTATCTTTGTGGATATCTTCAGCTTTTTAAATATGGCAAAGCGTAGCAGTCCTTCTGCCAACTCATATGAGGTGCCTTTGCCTTTTTTGCTATAGACTTTGATGGGTTCATAGAGACCGTAGTCTTTTATAGCCTTGTAAAGTATAGACAGGTTGGAGTCCAGGTCTTCTATGTTATTGGAATTTTCTATCGTAGACAGGGTTTGAGCGCGTGCTTGTTGTAAAATTGGAGGAATGCTAATACTGTTTATAGTTAAGTGGATGACTTCGATGGTCTTGCTTGGATTTGCGTTGAGCATGCCTTATGTCCATGAAGTGGCGGTTGGCTGTCCAATCTTGTAGCACAGCGCTGCCATTTGTGTCAATTTTCGTTTGTCATCAGTCTCTTGGAGAGTTACTATCTAGTCAGAGTTCACCTTCTGGAGGTTGAGATGGGTACCATCCGCAAGCGCACCACTACTGCCGGAAACGTGCGTTATGAGGTTCTCATACGGAAAACAGGCTTACCTCAAGTTTCAAAAATGCTGAAAACGAAGAAAGAGGCGGAATCTTGGAAAGCTGAAACCGAGACTGCCATCAATAAAGGCACGTATGACTTTGGTGACAAGATAAAGAAAGAGTCGTCAGACACGGACGTTGTGAATACATCCATGACCCTTGAATCCTTGTTTACTGTATATTTTAAAAAGTTTGCAAGTGGTCTAAAAGATGGTGGACGGAGAGATCGGCAACGGATCAAGCCTATAGTTGAGTATATGGGGTCCGTTAAGCTTATAGATTTAGGTAGAGACAAGATCACAGAATATGTGCTTAAAAGACTTAATTCGACAGGATTCAGGCGCAAGACTAAAATATCAGGTGAAACCATTAAGCATGAAGTTAATTTGATTAAGAGAGTCATCAACGTTGCCATAGATTTATATAACTTGAAATTGCCATACGGCAATCCTGCCGTTCTTCCACGGACTAGCGCCATCACTAAAAAACTTAAAGGAGTGAGCCGAGAAAGAATTTTAAGCGTAGATGAAGAAGTCAGGCTATTAGCTGAGTGCGGCGCGTCACGCAATAGTGAGATTCTCAATATAGTGCTATTGGCCATCGAGACGGCGATGCGCAAAAATGAAATACTCACGATGGCATGGGATCGGGTTGATCTAGACAGAGGAGTCATTGCCATACCTAGCGACATTGCAAAAACTGGCACTGGCAGATTGGCACCACTGACTCAGTCGGCTGTCCAGATTCTTACAAAGATGAAGGACGCAGGCAGTGGCAGTGGACTGGTGTTTAAGTCTAAGTATGACGCCGTTCAGCGCTGTTTCACACGTGCCTGCCAGCGTGCAGACATCAAAGACTTCAGGTTCCACGACCTACGGCATACCGCAATAACAAGAACACATGACCGGACTGGGATGCAGATGCTACACTTAATGCAGTTTTCCGGCCATAAGAGCACACAGATGGTCAAGCGATACTATACTGACAATGTCGATGATGTTGTGAGTGAACTTAATAAGACGCGGTAGGTTATTTAGCGTTCTGATGGTGTAAACACCTTAGAAGTGTCCATGTTCGCTCATATAGTCTGCAATTTGCCCTTCTGTCAAGTTTCTTTCCAGCATATCATAAGGTAGTTGAGCGCCAAGGTACATCAGCAGCCCGAGAACCTCCTCGCATCGCTCATCAAAAGATAAGGATATTCCTTCCGCGCCAAACATTGCCAAAAACGTTTCTCCGGTTTGTTCCAAAAGAAGATCATCCAGGCATTTTATTTTGTCGGCTTCACTGTATTTGTGCCCATTGATAAGACCTTCCTCCACATACGATAATTTTTCTTTTTGTTTGAAATATTGCATATAATCATGAATCTCTTTAATCTTTTTTGGCGAATCCGGTTTTATTACATAACCCGCGCACATTTCCTCATATTTGTCATTATTATATTCTCTATGTCTTTTATATATCATCTCACCAGATAAAAACTTTGCCATTAATCGGTACGTCTGCCAAACATCCGAACGGCACGCCTCTGTTAATTTTTCTGTGCTCATATCCTTCATTTTGCGCCCATCAGTATGCTTTCTTTCGCCTAAATTAGCCCTAGATAAATCATCAAGTTTGTATCTTTTGCCTTCTTTATTATGGATTAAATCTAATAAATCATAATGGTTTTTTTTCTTTGAAAGAGGATCATGTTTATTTCTTCCGAGATTCTTCAGTACAACATTTATATCAAAACTTTTACCATTGAAACTCAATATATTGCGTTTCAATAACTTTTTATAAAGCAAATGAAAATCATCAGGCAGATATGTTTCGTACTTGTCGGACAGGCTGTCGTAACAGACACAAACTCGCGGTTGTGGCATGTGTTCAAATGTGTCTATGCCACTATTCTGTGCATCTGAAAACTTTTTAGTAAAGGCTCTGTTTCTATATCAAATACCACCACGTCGTTTAAGATATTTTTTTCCATCGATTTGTAGCACCTATTGGTAGAACGTAGCGGCAATTGATGGAAGTCACATCACTCCACAAGATACTTCAGACTTGATGCTCATCTTCGTTCTCGTCTTCATAGTCCGCGTTGCCTGCATCTGCCACAACAGGTTCCATTGGTGTCTGTTTCTGCACAGGTTTAGCGTCTATACCCTTACCCGTCAAGGACATATCGTACAAGCTGGCCACTGCATCCGCAATCGATAGACCCGGCACCACTCCTGCCAGTTCATGCACTGCGTTTTTCTCCACCACATCTCCAATGGCATCACCCTCTCCCGTATCTGCTGGCTGTAGCTGTTCAAGTTTAACATCCGGCGCGATGATCTGCTGCTGCGCTACTCCCTGTGGCCGGTCCTCTACCGGTTGCTTTCCGAAAGCAGCGGCGGGTGGCTCCCACCTGCGGTGGTACGGCACCCCAGTCCGGTCGCTTGTAGCCTGCCTGTGTCCATGCAGCGGGTACTATCATCGGGTGATACTTCGTCAGCTTTGGAAACCTCCAACACAGTATAGCGGCATGTTCTCCCTGCATGATGAGTGCGGTCGGCCCCACATTCTCCTTCACATTTAGCCGTCGACCGAAATCCGAAGGCATCATGACGTGTTCTTTCACGGGTTGAAAACCACCAGACTGGCTTGGCGATCCTCCGGAGGTGGAGGACATGGGTGATGATATCTGGCGCTGGTATCTCTCCACTTCCCGTTCTCCCAGTAGATCCGATGCCCATTTTTGATCCTGTGGTGCCGTGAGTCTGGCGATGATCTTCGTTGCCGTCTGTCCGGCCCAGATGGTCGATGTATGTCGGTCATATTCACGTTCAATCTGACTGATGCTCTGCGTTCCCAATATCACCCGCATGCCTTTACTCCGCAGGGTCTCTAGCGCCTCCGTGATCGATGGCACCTTCCCGCACTGCGGCACCTCGTCCAGTATCATCCAGATCCGACGCTCGGAAGGATCGCAGTCCGGCATCTCCGATACCTGACGCACGACCTGCTCGATGATCGATGCCACCCATGACCGGTTCAGCGATTTGTTGCTCGGACGATAACCCATGATCGCCACGTTTGAAGTCTTGCCGCTCAGCCATCCTTTGACGCTCCACGGCTTATTTTTGCCGTTGCATACCTCACCTGTGCCGATGTTAATGACTGCTGAGAGTTTGGCCGCCATCTCAGCGAGAAAACTGGCGGTGGTCTTCGAGTCCTTGCCTCAGCAAATAAATTGCAGATGTTGAAGCAGTACACTCATCTAAGGGCGGAGGATCTGGCGAAGAGGATGGAGTGAACAACGATCAGTTAAAGCACATAGCCAGCACATTGAACGCCATTGCTTTTGCCGAGTTCGCGGCCTTTGGGTATGCTGGTTCATGGCAGACCTTTATGACCCGCTAACGACGCCACAGATTCTAGCCAAAGCACATCATGCCCTAGATCGTGCTGTAGATCTCGCGTATGGTCGGAGATCGTTCGTTGGCGATGCAGATCGTGTTAGTCTTTTGTTCGGGATCTACCAGCAAGCTACCTCCGCCCTGTTTTCTCCTGAGAAGACAAAGAAGCCCGGGAAGCTGCACAAAGACAATGAAAAATTTAATTAATGATATACAGTTAAAAATTATATACTGTAAACCATAAAGAGGAGTAAGAACATGATGAATTGGAAAAACAAGAAAGTTTCCATAAGATCAGGCAAGAAAATTGAAATAACCTGTAAAGACATAATTCACAAGGTTGCGATGAGCAACTATTTGCCAACAGCAACAGGGCAAGTTGAATCAAAGAATCCTGGTGAATTAACTTTGTTATTGGAAAAGCTAGGAGAAGACTTATTATCTGTAAATAATGGGGTATTGAGTTTTGATAATAACGGGAAATTAAAAATTTTTGAGATAATCGGAATATTACATACATCTGAAAAATCAATTACATTCTCAGTTGCCCCGCCAGAGTAAGCAAGGCGCGACAAAAGAAAAACGAAGGTTTTCTGAACACTTCGTTTCTGGACACATTCGGGGCTGTTCCCGGCCCTGAATCTGTCCATCAACCCGTCCACCTTTCTGTGCCCGATAAACCCCACTGCATCACGCCTTGCGCTGGATATACTCGCGCAGCACGGCGTCCATGCGGGATTGCCACCCTTCTCCGGTCTGCCGGAAGTAGGTGACTACCTCCGGGCTGTAACGCACCGAGAGCAGCACCTTGCGACTGGCCAGCTTCGGGCGCCCCCTGCCGCGCCGGATCAGTTGGTCCCCCTGATATAACTCCGCTTCCCGAAAAAACTGCGCGTCCAGCTCGGGGGCGTCGTCCGGATCAACCCAGGTGCTGGGCATATTGGGCTTGTTCTCGCTCATTGGCTTTCCTCATGCTGATGATGTGCCGATCATTGATATTACGAGGCGTCCATACCATGACCACCATCCGTTCCCGCAACATGCCTGCCGTGATGAGGCGGACTTCTCCGTAGTCCTTGCGGTCGTCCTCGCGGGTAAAGTGCTTTCCCGCAAACACCAGCGGCGCGTCCTCAAAATCCAGTCCGCGCTCTTCGAGAGTCTTTTGGCGCTTGGAGGGATCGTAGGTGATCTTCATTTATTTATTATAGCTACATATATTTAAAACGCCAGTGGCGACTGCTCTCAAAACCGGCCGTTTTCGAGATGTTTCAAGCGATGATCATTGCCGCACAGTAAATCAATGGGTTGCAATTCTCGAAAACCATTTTCAGTAGGCAGCCACGGTTTCCAATCATGGTGACGAGTTTGGAGAACACGATGGTCAAGCCGCCGGACGACAGCTTCCGCTGCATCACCGACCACTCGCCAGGCAACTGCCAGCCCAGTCCGTCCGTTGTGAGGCTCGGCATGGAAAGTGATTAGGTACGCAGTGGCTTGATTGGGCCCGTCTTGTGTAATATATTGCGTACACAATGTGGCTGAAAGGAGGCGATTATGAGCCTACGTGTAGGAGTGCGAGAATTGCGCGACAAATTAGCTGAATATCTGGAAGCCTCAATGCCCATTGAGGTTACCCGACATGGGCAGACCATCGGCTTTTACATCCCTGTCCCCAAAAAACCCAGCCAGTCAGAGAGGGATGCTTTGCTCGAAGCGGGGCGGCGAATGCGTGAAGAAATGGAACGCTTGGGTATCACAGAGGACCAACTGGTTGCAGGGTTCAAGAAATGGCGCAAAAAAGATCATGCCGCGTAGGAGGTTGGTTGTAGACGCCAATATCCTGATTCGTGCTGTCTTGGGGCGGCGAGTGCGGCAGCTCATCGCCGATGCATGTGACAGGGTCAGTTTCTATGTGGCCGAAGCGAATTATGACGAAGCCACGCACTACTTGGCAGAATTGGCCCCCGCCCGGGAGATAATGGTGGCCGTACAGTTGATTGGCCAGGAAACATTGTCGCCTGTAGAAAACGCCGCAAAAGCCAGAATTGCCCGGAGAGCCGAACGGGATTGGCCGGCGGTGGCAGCGTCCTTGCTGCTGGACTGTCCGATCTGGACGGAAGATCGAGATTTCTTTGGCGCAGGTGTGGCAACAAGGATGCGCTGCCTTCATTGGGTTCTGATCGGCGGCACTAGACTTAACTGGAAGCGGCCGTTTGATTGGGTTAGGCTTACAAAGCGAGAATCGCTTACTCCAGAAGGAGACCAAGCCATGAATCAAACGAATGAAGCGTTCAGGCTTGGTGTAATTCTTGGGTAAACACGATAAAGATCCAGACCGCCGTTCTCAGCGGTCGGAGCGATGCCAACATAGCTTTTGCTGACCTTTTGTCCTTGTTAGATGGGCTTGGATTTATGCTTCGCGTGAAGGGAGGCCATCATATCCTTACCAAAGAAGGGGTGGCCGAGATCATCAATCTCCAACCCATAGGACGCATGGCGAAGCCCTACCAAGTGAAGCAAGTGCGCGGCATACTCACCAAGTATCACCTGGGGATTAATAACGATGAGTAAGTATGAACTGGTCATTTATTGGAGTAATGAAGACAACGCTTTTATCGTGGAAGTTCCTGAGCTCCCTGGCTGCATGGCCGATGGCGCCACTTATCAAGAGGCGGTAGCCAATGCGGAACGGGTGATTGGTGAATGGGTCGAGACGGCAACAGATCTGGGGCGCTCCATACCAGAGCCACGCGGGCGGTTGCTCTATGCATGAAGCACTCTTTCAAAAGCGATGGATGGCGAAGAAATCATTGGCGTCGAGGTGGGTACCTGGCCGCTGACCTTCACCAGGCCCTGAATCACGGCATTCAACTGACTGTCGACCTGATCCAGCCGCCCCAGTGTGGCGACGGTACACTTTTTGACCTTCTGCCGCAGTCAAAGCCTGTTGGACAGCAACAGGCTGTAAGCGGACTTCATGGATGTTTATCAAGGGACAGCATTAACGGCCCAAAACGACAATCGACCTCGTGACAGCGAATATCCAGCACTATTGTTTACTGGACTGGGCAGCCTTGCCCTGTTCTAGCGTATCCCAATCTCCAACAAGGTGAAGATGCCTGAACCGCCCCGGGTATTGTAGAAACTGATTGACTGATTAATGTAAGTCATGCCGCTTTACCGGCCTGACGGGCGAGTTTCTGGTAATATTGTGCCTCAGCTTCTGCCGGAGGGATATATCCCAAGGGTTCCAGAAGTCGGTGGTGGTTAAACCAATGCACCCATTCCAGGGTGGCCAGTTCCAGGGACGCTTTGGTTTTCCAGAGCGCCTCGGCAAGCCGTTCTGCATAACGGATGCTGACATACTGCGAACCACGGTCGCTGTGGTGAATCAGGGATTGGCCCTCTGCGGTTGTCGTCCGGCGGCGCTGTCCAGAGAGCGGGGATGGGTTTCCTGTACCACCAGCGCAATCCACAGCCCTGAAAGAGCGACAATACCGGCCGTAGCCCAGATGGCGGGGAGAATTTCATTACTCCATTGCGCTACCAGCCCCAGCAGCAATCCGCCGATGGCATAACCGGTATCACGCCAGTACCGATAGACACCGAGGATGCGTCCGCGCTCCAGCGGTGGGGCCGTGTCGGACATGGCGGCGACCAGATTCGGGTACAGGAGCGCCATGCCCAGACCCATGATGAGCGCCGCCAAAACCCACAAAGCAAAGCCTTGCATCAGGGCAGTGGTCGCCAGGCCCACAGACAACAGAAAAAAGCCGCTGACGATGGGGATCTTGCGCCCGATGCGATCGGCCAGATGGCCGGTCCAGAGTTGCGAGAGCCCCCAGACGGCCCCGTAGACACCGGTGATCCAGCCGATGGCCACCACCCCCATGGCGTGCTGCAGGAAGTAGAGCGGAAAGAGCACCCAGACGAGTGTGTCGGCCACCTTGTTGGCCACCCCCGCCTGACAAAAGGCGCGGTAGCGTGGGTTTCTGAAAGAGACGTCGATAAAGCCGTGCATCCAGTTCGTGGTGGCCGGAGACGCGGATACGGGATGGGCGGCATGCTCGGCATGGACCCAGGCGATGGTATCACGCACCCGCATCAGCAGGACCAGGGCGACCAGGATCGCGCCCAGTCCGAAGAGCAACAAGGCCCAGCGCGGGCCATAGAGCACCGCCAGATAACCGGTGGCGAGACCCGCCAGTCCCATGCCCACATAACCCGCCGCCTCATTGATCCCCACCGCCAGGCCCCGCTGTCGGCTGCCCGCCAGGTCGATCTGGCTGGTCACCGTCATGGTCCAGGTGAAGGCCTGGTTGATGCCGAGAAAGACGTTGGCGGCGATGATCCACCACCAGTTGGGGGCGAAGAAGATCAGCAAGGGGATGGGGATGCCCGCAATCCAGCCGAACAACAGGACACGCTTGCGCCCGATACGATCGGAAAGGGAGCCTGCCACCAGATTAAGCGCCCCTTTGACTAGGCCAAAGGAAATCACGAAGCTCGCGAGAAAGAGAAACGCCCCCTTGGTCACCCCGAAATCGTGGGCGAGTGAAGGCAACACCGTGCGCTCCATGCCGATGACCAGGCCGACAAAGAACACTTGCACGGTCTGCAGCAGAAATTGGCCACGGTTGCGGGCGATTCCGCGCTGATAGGTCATAGCCGGTACATGCACCGGCTTCATGACGGCGCTTTGCGCAGCGGTACGACTTCCGCCAATTGCTGGCGGCAAGCGGTGGTGATATCCATCTGGTCAAGGATCAGCTTCCGCACGATCTCACAGGTCTCCAGCACATCCGGGCTGGTGAGGCGGTAATGACAGAAGGTGCCGCACTTGTCGCAGTGCACCAGACCGCGCGCCTTGAGTACGTTGAGATGTTGCGAGACATTGGCCTTGGACAGGCCGGTCAACTCCGTCAGTTCCCCCGCGGTATGCTGCCGTTCACCCAGGTAGTGGATCATCTCCAGGCGCTTGGGATGGGCCAGCGCCGCAAAGACCTCGGCGAAGAGGGCGAAGCGCACCGTTTCCGCATTCATATCGCCGCCCCCAGATTGGCCGCCACGATGCGCGCCATCTCCGCCGGCCGTTCCGGAATGTTGGCGGTGAGTTCGCGGATGAAGGTGTCTCGATCAGTCATGGACAGATAGGGGTCCCAGCGCTTCTCGAAGCCGATGGTGGAAGACGGCTTGCCGGACAGACCCGCACCACAGACACTGCCCGCTGCATGGCCAGGGAATATCTCCAGATCGTCGGGCAGGGTGAGGAGTTTGTTGTGGATGCTGTCGAAGATCAAGCCCGCCATTTCCTCCTGCGCCCCCCCCAAATCGGGCCGACCAACACCACCGACAAACATGGTGTCCCCCGTCAGCACGAACCAGGGGTCGGCGCTGCGCCGCAGATCACTGACCAACAGGCAGATGCTGTCGGCGGTATGGCCGGGAGTATGGAGGACTTTCGTTACCACATTACCGCTTGCCAGCACCTCGCCGTCCTTGAGCCCGCGGATTGGAAAATGGACCTTGCCCACGTCGCTTTCGTGCAGGCAGTAGGGTGCATCCGCCAGTTCCGCCAGTTTCCGGCCGCCGGAAAAATGGTCGGCATGGATGTGGGTGTCGATGACAAAGTCGATCCGCACGGCGGCCTTTTGCGCTGCATCCAGAAAGCACCGTTCATCGCCAGCCACGACATCCACCGCCACCGCCGAACCCTTGCTGCCACATCCATAGAAATAGGACAGGGTGCCATCAGCATTGCTGTGTTGTTTGAAAAACATGGATCACTCCCCAATATTCATTAGTTAACATGCTACGCAACTAATAAACTAATAGCACCTCCACTATTTGTCAATGTGCCCCAAGATGCCGTGATCCATAGTGGTCACGCACGGGAGGAGCGTATCGGTGCATGCGTCCCCCCGAGGAATCCGCAGTCGTTAGCACTTCCCGGCGGGAGATCTCAAACCCGATGATCCGGCGCCAGTGCGCATGGATGGGCCGGATCGCCGGTCTCCACCTGCAAAGTGGGATGATCGATACGAAAACGTAGCTGCAATTCATCGCCAATCTGATTCAGAAGTGCGTCCCCCGGATAGCCGTTCGGCATGACCAGATGCGCGGTCAGTGCCGTTTCCGTGGTGCTCATGGCCCAGATGTGCAGGTCATGCACCGCCGTCACATTCGGTAGGGCGGCGAGATAGGCGCGCACCACCTCTGTCTCGATCCCTTCTGGCACGCCATGGAGGGCCAACTGGGTGGAATCCCTCAATAACCCCCAGGTGGCGATCACGATCACCGCGCTGATGAGCAAACTCACCGTGGAATCCAGCCAAAACCAGTGCGTAAAGAGCATCACGATTCCGGCGATGACCACACCCAGCGAAACTACCGCGTCGCTCGCCATGTGCAAAAAGGCTGCCCGGATATTCAGATCGCCCTTACGCCCTGCCATGAACAGCAGCGCCGTCCCGGTATTGATCAGCACCCCGAAAGCCGCCACACCGATCACGATACTGCCGTCTACCGGAGCTGGCTGCAGCAGACGCTGAATCGCTTCCCAGGCAATCCCGCCAGTCACCACCAACAGGAATACGGCGTTGGCCAACGCCGCCAGAATAGACGAACTGCGCAGCCCATAGGTGAAACGGACTGAAGGTGGGCGGCGGGCCAGGGCAGTGGCGCCCCAAGCCATCAGCATGGCCAGCACGTCACTGAGGTTATGGCCGGCATCCGCCAACAGGGCCAAGGAATGTCCAATCACCCCGAACACGGCCTCAACCAGCACGAAGCTCAGATTGAGCGCCACCCCGATGGCGAAGGCACGTCCGTAGTCCGCCGGGCCATGGGCATGATTATGCCCATGCGCGTGGCCGTGGGTCTGTTGGTGACCAGTGGTATGGTCGACATGATCATCAACGTCATGTTGGTCGTGTGTCATACATCAATCCTTCCCCGCAAAAATCCGAATGTCTGCCCATTAAAAATCTTTTGGTGGCCGCCGCCCAAGGGGGATGCTGTGTATGTCATGGCGGTTTATTCCGTCTCCCCCGAAATGATTACCATGCCGCCCCAAGGCAGCGTGTGGGGCAGCAGCCGTTCCATCGTCCGTGCCACCCAATTCCCGGCAGGAAGAAATATGGCGGAATGCATCACCAGTCGGGATACCGGCAAACCGGCGAAGAAATCGAGCAACTCACCGGGACGATGCCAGCGCGCTCCATGGTAGGCCCCGCTCCCACCGCCCTGCCCTTTCTGCACATAGAGCAGGCTGCTCCGGTTGAGCCAGCCGATGGCGAAACGCTGGCGCGCCACCCGCACGATCTCGGCCACGGCCTGCCGCTCACCATCCACAAAACACAGGGCCGCAACCGAGACCACACGGTCAAAACTGCGGTCCGAAAAAGGCAGGGAGCGGGCATCTCCAGCTACCCAGCGGATCGCGGGGGGACCCTTGGCGTGGGCGAAGGCAAGCCCGTCCGGGCTGGGATCAAGACCGGTGACGCGGAGGTCTTTCTCGGCAAAGCGGCGGGTAAACCACCCGGTACCACAGCCCACATCCAGGAGTGTATCTCCCGGCCGCGCCTGGAGGAGCCCCGAGAGCAGGCGGAACTCCGCCGTGCCGATCCAACGCCCCCGAGGGGTGTCATACCAGGCGTCATAGGTGGCGGCGTCCATCAGGCTACCACCCCGTCGATCTCCGCCCCAATAGTGAAGAGATCCAGACGCGCCCCCCATGGGGGCCTATCGGGGCGCCGGCGTTGCAATCGAGGTGGCCCGGTAAATCGCTCACCCTTGACGGAGATCCGCCCACCATTCCTGCAGGGTGGGAATATCCACGACCACCTGTTCCCCAGCGGCCTGGCCCTGCAATACGTGCGCGGGGGATGCCGTTTCTCCCAAATGATCGAGAACCCGCAGCGCTGCGCTAAAGTCTTGTCCTTTGGTATATTCCGTCTGGGTAATGATGGTAGCAAGCCCCGCTCCACGGGCGGACTGTAGTCCATTCGCCGAGTCTTCAATCGCGAGGCAGTCTGCGGCAGGCAAACCTAATTGACCCAGCACATAGGTATAAATATCCGCTGCCGGCTTTTTGTGAGAGACAATATCCCCGGCGCCGATCGTATGAAAGCGCTGCGGCGCCTCCGCGCCTAAGGTGCTCTTCAACAGGGACTCGACATTGGCCGGCGTGGTGGTCGTGGCAATGGCCAGCAACAAACCGTGATCCCGTGCCGCATTCAGCAAACGCTCCACACCGGGGCGTAGCGGCAATAGTCCGGCATTCATCATCTCCACATAATACCCGGTCTTTTGGCGATGGATAGAAGCAATGTCAGCATCGCTCAGTTGCGGCAACTCCGGATGTTCATTCAGGAAAGCCCTGAGGCGTTCTTTGCCGCCGGTAACCCTCAGATAGTAGCCATAGGTCGGTACATCCCAGCTAAAAGGAAGGCCAGCTTCGGCAAAAGCCTGATTGAAAGCGACCCGGTGGGCATCCCGCTCGGTATCGGCAAGGGTACCGTCCACATCAAAAATCAACGCGCGCAACGACATGGATCTAAGTGTCTCCTGAATTTACGGTAAAATATAGTGTCATAACCATCCACCAGAACCGTCAGCATCTCAACGGTCTGGTGGAGCATTGTAACCAGCACGCATTAGATTGCCAAAACAGCTATTCTCTGTTAAACGTAAGCGCGTTATTACCCAGGACAGGAAGCCCCCCATGGACGAAAGCATGCCCCAGCCCGCGAAAAAAGTGCCCGGCGCAGCCCAGCAATTCACCGCCTTCACCCCCTACGAGCCCGCTCCCAGCGAAGAGTATATGAACCCCACGCAGATTGCCCACTTCCGCCAAATTCTGGAAGATTGGCGCAGCGAACTGATGGCGGAAGTCGACCGCACCGTACAACACATGCAGATGGAAAACGTCAACTATTCCGACCCCAATGATCGGGCCAGTCTGGAGACGGACATGGGCCTGGAACTGCGCGCCCGTGACCGGGAACGCAAGCTGATCCGTAAGATTACCCAGGCTCTCGACCGTATCAAGACCGGAGAGTATGGCTACTGCGAAAGTTGTGGCGTGGAGATCGGCCTGCGCCGTCTCGAAGCCCGTCCTACCGCCACCCTCTGTATCGATTGCAAAACGCTGGAAGAAAAACGCGAGAAACAGATGGCGCAGGAATGATACCATGCGCCTGCTGGTCCGTAACGCGCGCATCGCCCTACCCTCCGGTGAACTCTATCATGGTGACCTTTTTGCCGAAGATGGTCGCATTGTCGCCATCGATCGGGATATAGACCGCGCCGCCGATACAGTGATTGACGCCGAAGGTCATATGCTGATGCCCGGCGTTATGGACCCGCAGGTGCATTTCCGCGAACCCGGCAATGAACAGAAGGAAGACATTTCCAGCGGCTCGCGAGCCGCGGCCAAAGGCGGTGTTACCAGTTTTCTGGAAATGCCCAATACCAATCCGTCCACCACCAGCCCCGCTGCCGTGGCGGACAAACTGGCCAGAGGCGCGGAAAAATCCGTGGTCAACTATGGATTTTTTATCGGAGCCACCCCGGACAATCTCGACAATCTGCTGGCCGCCGATGCGGCCTGCGGCATCAAGATTTTTATGGGTGCCAGTACCGGCAATTTACTGGTGGACAAGGAGGCGGACCTGGATCGCATTTTCGCGCATGGCCGTAAACTAATAGCGGTCCACGCCGAAGACGAGGCCCGCATTCGTGAACGGCGCGCCCGGTTTACCAACAGTGGTGATCCTGCCGATCATTCCCGTATCCGCGATGAACAATCGGCGCTTATTGCTACCAAACGAGCCGTTCGGCTGGCGAAAAAATATCAGCGCCGTCTGCACGTCCTGCATGTCTCCACAGCCATGGAGACCGAGTTCTTACGGCAGGAAAAGACGCCTTATATCAGTTGTGAGGCGATTCCCAACCATCTGTTCCTGACCACCGATGCCTACGCTAAAATGGGTCCTCTGGCGCAGATGAACCCTCCCATTCGCAGTGAGCACGACCGTCAGACCCTCTGGGAGGGTTTGCGCAGCGGTGTCATCGATTGCATTGCTACGGATCACGCCCCGCACCTGCTGGCAGACAAGGCCTTGGGATACCCGCACGCACCCTCCGGCATGCCCGGCGTGGAAACCAGCCTGCCCCTGATGCTTACCGCCATGCGCGACGGCCATTGTAGTCTGGCCGAGTTGCAGCGCTGGATGTGCTACAATCCGGCGCGCCTCTATGGCGTGGTGAACAAAGGGCGCATTGCCATCGGTTGGGATGCGGATCTGACCTTGGTCGACATGACCCAAGAAAAGCCCGTTCGCAACGAGGAGATGTTCACCAAGGTGGGCTGGAGTCCCTTCAATGGCTGGCTCCTGACGGGTTGGCCTATCACTACCATTGTCGGCGGCCGGGTGGTTTTCGATAAGGGCGAGATTCTCCCCAACGCGCACGGGCAGCCGCTGCACTATGTCGAGCCGACGCCCCTGCCGGCGGTGGACTGAACACCGGCATTCCAGAGGCAGAGGGCCGTTCCCCCGGGGGCGCTCGCCCAGGGTGCGGTGTAGTAACCCAGAATGAGCAGCAAATGCCCCGCTTCGTCCCAGAGTAAGGGCACATCCGCACGTCGATCCGGTGGGACCCCCGCCTCCAGCAGCAATTTCTTCAGGGGACGATGTTGGCCCTGCCCGGTTAGGGTGAGCGCCCCCTGGCGGCGGCGGCGCCAGTACAAGCTCGTCTCCGCAAAACGCTCAGCCAGCGCGTGATGAAAACCGTCCGGTGCGGTATCCCGGAGAGCACACTGCCAGCCAGAAATCGGCAGCGGATCTCCCTGAGCGGCACACCAGGGGCCTTCTTCCCATTCCTTTTCCGCCATCGTGCACGGTTGCGGCCAAGCGCGCAGCAGTCCGCCCTGCAACCAGGCTTGCCCCCCCTCCCACTGAATCCTCGCGCCCCCGCGTCTCTGCATTACCGCGTCCCGCAGAGCCTCCAGACGCTCCCGGCTCGGCACGGGAATCTGCCTCTGTTGAAACCATCCGCGCAGAAAAACCCGCTGTGCGGCAGCAGAAAGGGACTGCAAATACTCCAGGGAGAGCCGCTCCGCAGAAAGTTCAGGGTAATCTGCCCGATACTGCTGCCAACGAGAACCAAACCAATCCGCCGCGATTTCCCGCATATCGGCGAGATTATCCGCAGCACGGGCGATATTTGGCGCCGCATGCGGCCAGCCCAGATCACCCAGTTGCGGGAGCAGGATATTGCGCACTCGTACCCGGTCATAACGCATATCGGCGTTAGCCGGATCATTCAGAAAAGGTAAGTGCCACTGCTCCAGATAATCCCGCAGCACCTGTTGAGGTACATCCAGTAGTGGACGGATCAGCAGCCCGGTACCCAGTGGGCGCTGCCAGGGCATGCCCGCCAGCCCGGCTACACCAGCACCGCGCAACAGCTGCAAAAGCAGAGTCTCGGCCTGATCCTCCAGATGCTGTGCGGTGAATAGCCAGTCACCCTGACCCAACTGCGCCGCCATGAGGGCATAGCGGGCACGCCGGGCTTGATCCTCCGGCCCTTCGCCCGGGGTGTCCGCGGGTAGGTGCAGCAGGGTGAAGGGAACCCCCAGCGCCGCCGCCTGCCGCTGGCAGGACTGTGCCCACTGAGCGCTGTCCGGATGCCAGCCGTGATCCACATGCAAGGCGTGAACGGTGTACCCTAAAGAAACCAGCGCCACGAGCAGAGCCGTAGAATCACCACCGCCACTGTAAGCCACGTACAATATACGCCCTTCCGAGGGGTGCAAACTCCCCTCCAGACGCGTCCGGAGACGTCGCTCCAGCTCAGGCGGCGCCGATGACTCCATAGTGCATCAGGCGTTCGTAGCGGGTGGTCAGCAACTTGCTGGTATCCATCGCCTGCAGCTCCTGCAGGTGATGGGCGAAGCGCTCGCGGGTCAGTGCAAAGACCGCTTCCGGATCACGATGCGCGCCACCAAGGGGCTCTGCCAGCACCTCATCGACCAGACCCATTCCTTGCAGACGACGTGCAGTGATACCCAGTGTTTCCGCTGCCTCGGCCGCCATGGCGGCGTTCTTCCAGAGGATTGAGGCGCAGCCCTCCGGCGAAATGACGGAGTACACTCCGTACTCAAGCATCAGCATCCGATCACCCACGCCGATCGCCAGCGCCCCACCGGAGCCGCCTTCGCCAATCACTGTGCAGATAATAGGCACTGCCAGGTCGGACATTACCGCGAGATTGCGGGCGATGGCCTCACTCTGGCCGCGCTCCTCGGCGCCAATACCCGGATAGGCACCCGGCGTATCAATGAAAGTAAATACCGGCAAGACAAAACGTTCGGCAAGGCGGAGCAGACGTAACGCCTTGCGATAACCTTCCGGTCGCGGCATCCCGAAGTTGCGCTGAATCTTTTCCTTGGTGTCGCGACCCTTCTGATGTCCTATCCAGACGATAGGCTGCCCACTGAAGCGGGCCAGGCCGCCAACAATCGCCTGATCATCGGCAAAGGCGCGGTCCCCTGCCAGTATCTGTACTTCCGTGAACAGTGCCTGCACATAATCCAGGGTGTAAGGCCGCTGTGGATGCCGGGCCACCTGTACCGTCTGCCAGGCACCAAGCTTGCTGTAAATATGCTGCAATTCTTTGCGCGCTTTGACCTCCAGACGGCTGATGTCATCGGCAATACCCGGCTGATTCAGGGCGCGAAGTTCTTCCACCTTGGCATCCAGCTCCGCTACCGACTGTTCAAAGTCCAGATAACTGATTTTCATGTTCACTCCTTATCATTCCGAACAGGGCCAACGCTCAGGCCGGGCGGCGTGCCCCATATCGGGCACGCTCCAGTGGGACGACATTATTGACGAGGGATGTCGTCGACCGATAGTCCCAATGCCAGCGCGCGGTGGGTGCGAGCACCATCAAGGCGGCGATAGCGGCGGGACCCGCCGCGAAGCTCAGGCTCTCCGCCACCCGTAATTGCGCGACAATATCGGCACCGACGCGCAAACGCAGACGCAAAGCCGTTTGGCCAGGGTATTTACGGAGCACGGCAAGCAGGTCTTGGGGAGCCAATTCTGCAGCGATTTCCAGCTCCAGGGTCAGTTGCGTAGCCAATTCCTCACGCGCCCGCGCCGTATCCAGCACGCGCAGGGCACTGAGCCGCAAGCCACCAGAATAGCTGTCCTCGCCCACCTCCCCCAAAATCAGCACCGGCTCCTCACCCTCCCCGACTTTACCGGCCTGCGCCCAGACTTCGGCAAAAATGACAACCTCCAGCCGCCCCCGACCGTCGTCCAGGGTCAGGAAATATATACGATCACCACGCTTGGTCCGGGTGCTGCGCCGCGCCACCACCAACCCAGCCACCAGCACCGTGGTGCCACTGCAGATGTCGCCGAGAGGCACCGTTCCCAGTGCCGCCAGATCATCCCGCAGACTAGCCATGGGATGGCCACTGAGATAAAAACCCAGGGTCTCCCGTTCCTGACGCAGGGTTTCGGTGAGGCTCCATGCTTCCGCCAGCACCGGCGGTGGCGCCACCGGCAATGCTTCCTGTCCGCTAAACAACGATTCCTGCTGACTTGCCCGATTGCTCTGAAACTGCGCCGCTGCTTCAATACAACTGTCCACGGAAGCAATCAGGCTGGCCCGCGACACACCCCAGTCATCCATAGCGCCGGCACGAATCAAGGCTTCCAGGGCACGGCGATTGATCTTCTGGGTATCCACCCGGCAGAGCAGATCGAAAAGATTCAAGAAGGGCCCTTCTCTACGAGCGTCGAGAATCGCCTGAATGGCGGTCCGCCCCAAACCTTTAATGGCTCCCAGACCAAAGCGGATATCACCATCCCCCTCCGGTCGGAACTCCAATACCCCCTGCTGAACGCTCGGCGGAACAATCCGTAGCCCCATACGGGTACACTCGGCAAGCATCGCCACGACCTTGTCGGTATGGTCCATATCCGCGGTCAACACAGCCGCCATAAAAAATTGTGGATAGTGCGCCTTCAGGTAAGCCGTCTGATAGGACACCAGAGCATAGGCTGCCGAGTGCGACTTGTTGAAACCGTACTCAGCAAACTTTTCCATGAGGTCGAAGATCGCCCCGGCCTGGTCCGCTAGCAGACCATTTTTGTGAGCCCCCGCCAGGAAAATAGCGCGCTGCTTGGCCATTTCCTCCGGTTTTTTCTTGCCCATGGCCCGCCGCAGCAAATCAGCGCCGCCGAGGGAATAACCCGCCAGCGTCTGTGCGGATTGCATGACCTGCTCTTGATAAACAATCACCCCATAGGTTTCATCGAGAATCGGCGCCAGGTCGGGATGCAGAAAAGTTACCTGCGCCTTGCCATGTTTACGGGCGATGAAGTCATCGACCATGCCTGACTGCAGTGGTCCGGGCCGGAACAAGGCGACGAGGGCAACGATATCTTCAAAGGTGTCAGGCTGCAGACGCCGCACCAGATCACGCATGCCAGACGACTCCAGTTGGAAGACCGCCGCCGTCTCGGTGGATTTGAGCAAGGCAAAAGTCGCCGCATCGTCTAAAGGTAATTGCTGAATATTCACTGGTGCGCGCCCCGTCGCCGCCGCATCGGCATTGATGAGTTTGACCGCCATATCAATGATGGTCAGGGTGCGCAACCCGAGAAAGTCGAACTTTACCAGTCCCATCTTCTCCACATCATCCTTGTCGAGCTGGGTGACGTTGCCCCCCCCTTCGGAGCCGTCGTTAAAGAGCGGCAGGCGGTCGGCCAGCGGTTCCGGGGAAATCACCACGCCACCCGCATGGGTCGAGGCGTGGCGCGGCAAGCCCTCCAGGCGCAGGGCGATGTCCAACAAGTCACGGACATCGTCTTCCTCGGTCTGGCGGCGGCGCAGTTCCTCGGATTCCTCCAGGGCCTTCGCCAGAGTCATACCCAGATCGCCCGGCACCAACTTAGCCAATTGGTCGACAAAGCCGTAAGGCAAACCCAGCACCCGGCCGACATCACGTACCACCGCCCGCGCCTTCATCGTCCCGAAGGTAATGATCTGCCCGACCCGATCGCGACCGTATTTGTCGGCCACATACTGAATCACGCGGTCACGCTGATCCATGCAGAAATCCACGTCGAAATCAGGCATGGAAACACGCTCGGGGTTGAGAAAGCGTTCGAACAACAGGCCATTGCCAATGGGATCGAGATCGGTGATCCGCAGTGCATAGGCCACCAGCGATCCGGCACCGGAGCCACGCCCCGGCCCTACCGGGACGCCATTATTTTTTGCCCACTGTATGAAATCCGCAACGATGAGAAAATAACCGGGGAAGCCCATCTGCTGAATGACGCTGACCTCACGCAACAGGCGTTCATGATAAGGCGGCGTGGCGTCGCCGGTGATATGCAGTTCCTGCAAACGTTCCTGTAGACCTTTTTGCGCCGCATCATGCAAATATTCATCTACGGACTGACCGGCAGGAATGGGGTAGTCCGGGAGCGCATACTGGCCTAACACCAGCTCCATATTACAGCGTCGCGCGATTTCGATGGTGTTGTCGCATGCTTCCGGCAGGTCCGCAAAACGCTCTCGCATTTCTTCGGGGCCTGGCAGACGGTGTTCCGGCGTAAAACGGCGGGGACGGCGTGGGTCATCCAGGGTAAAACCCGCCGAAATACACTGCCGCGCATCGAAAGCGGCAAAGTCCGCCGCATCCAGAAAGTGTGCATTGTTGGTGGCCACCAGTGGTAAATCCAGTTTTCCTGCGAGCAGCACCGTGGCCTGTACCAGCGCCTCCTGCCCAACCTCGCCATTGCGCTGCACTTCCAGATAAAAACGTTCGGGGAAAAGCTTTGCGTAGTATCGTGCTCGGCTTTCCGCCTGCTGGGGATTGCGCTGCAGGGCACGCCCGATTTCCCCCTGGCCTGCCGCAGACAACGCGATGAGACCGTCACTCGCGCCTTCCAGCCATACCGCGTCGATCTGTGGACGTCCGTGGCGACTACCCTCCAGGTAAGCCCGACTGAGCAAGCGACTGAGATTGCCGTAGCCGGTTTTATTCATACACAGCAGGACCAGACCGGCGGGCCGATCTAAATCTGCCGCATCATGCACCCAGATTTCACTGCCAATCAGGGGCTTGACACCCAGACTCCGGGCCGCGTTGTAGAATTTGACCAGGGCGAAGAGATTGCCATGATCGGTGATCGCTACGGCCGACATGCCCCGCTCCGCACAGCGCCTGACCAGCGCCTTCACCGGAATAATGCCATCCTCCAAGGAATATTCAGAGTGTACGTGCAAATGGACAAAGCGGGGGGCACTCATTGCACCGCCGCCCAAGCCCGATCCACAGGAGCGAAACCACGCCGGTGCAGGACCGAGGGTCCACAGCGCCGCAGGGCAGCCAAGTGCACCACAGTGCCATAACCCATATGTCGCGCCAATCCGTATTGGGGATAATACCTGTCGAGCAAGAGCATCTCCTCATCCCGCGCTACTTTGGCCAGAATACCCGCGGCAGCGATCGCATCCACCTGACCGTCGCCACCCACCCGCGTCTCTACCTGCCAACCGGGGGGTGACTGGTTGCCATCGACAATAATCCGCTGAGGTCGCCGGGGCAGGCCCGCAACCGCCCGGGCCATGGCCCGCAAAGACGCCTGTAAAATATTGTAGCGTTCTATCTCCCAAACCGCAGCCCGGCTCACCGACCAGGCCAGGGCCTCGCTGCGGATACGGGCAGCCCAATGCGCCCGTGCCACTGCCGTCATTTTCTTGGAATCATTCAGGCCATGGAGGGGGGCGCGCAGAATCACCGCTGCCGCCACCACCGGCCCGGCAAGCGGCCCCCGCCCCGCTTCATCCACTCCGGCACACTGGGGACCCCAGTGTTCCAGGTCCGGTGCGTTTTTCATAGGACGACCGGCTTCACGTCAGCATCTCGCGTAGTACCTGCTGCAATTGCTCCGGGGGATCGCCTTCCAGCAAACCGCGCAGTTTTTGCAATTCTGCCACCTGCACGGGGCCTGCCGGACCCAAAAGTGCGGCTAGGGCATCCGCCACTTGCGCGGGCTCGAATGCCTCCTGGAGAAATTCCGGGTACACGGATTTTTTCAGTAGAACATTGGGCATGGCCACGAAGGGTGTCTTCACCAGCCTGCGGACAACAGCAAAGGTGAGTGCGTTCAAAATATAGACGACCACCGCCGGGCGCTGCATGAGTGCGGTTTCCAGGGTGGCGGTACCGGAGGCGACCAGCACCACATCGGCGGCCGCCAGCACAGTTTGAGTCTGGGCGACCACCAGCCGTGCATCTTTCGGCCCGGCACCTTGTTTCCAGAGCCGCTCCCAGAGGGGGCGTAACTCCTCCCTGGCCAAAGCCACCAGAATTCGCAGATCCGGCATCTGTTCGCGCAAGCGGCGAGCCGTTTCGGCATAACGCAATACCAGTCGTTCCAGTTCACCACGCCGACTCCCGGGTAAAAGCGCAAGCACCCGGCCATCTGCCGCCATGTTCAGTGCCGCCCGCGCGCTTTCCCGGTTGGGCACTGCTGCAGTCTGCGCCAACAGTGGATGTGCCAGCACATGCACCGGCACCCCCACCTGTGCATAAATGGGCACTTCAAAGGGAAAAAGCACCAGCATGTGGTCCACCACGCGCTTGATCTGATGAATCCGCTGCGAACGCCAGGCCCAGATCTGTGGACCTACCACATAGAGCACCCGAATGCCCAGATTTTTAGCCAGCTTGGCAATGTGCAGATTGAACGCCGGATGGTCGATCAACACCACGCAATCCGGCCGTTCCGCCTGCAGATGCTGCCGAATCTGCCCATAGAGCCTGCGCAGGCGGCGGTAGTGCCGCAAAACTTCGACCAACCCTATCATCGCCAAGACTTCACCATCGGCAATATTCTGCACCCCCGCAGCCTGTAGGCGGGATCCAACCACCCCCGACCACTGTAGAGCGAGTCCGGCCTGCGCTGCATTCGCCATGATTTCCAGCCCGAGATTTTCGCCGGAACGCTCTACCGCGAGCATAAAGGCCTTGCCCAAGGTCCTAGCCGTGCAGGGTGCGACGGATCACGGCAGCAATCCTGGCAATCTGCTCTTCACGCAGTTCCGGGAACATGGGCAGCGAGAGCACCCGCTCCGCCAGACGCTCCGCCACCGGACAACGGGCTTGGGGCTGATGCGCAAACATCTTCTGCCGATGCCCCGGAATGGGATAGTAGATAGCACTGGCGATGCCCTCCGCATGCAGTGCCGCTTTGACCGCATCCCGTGCATCCGATTGGATGGTAAACTGGTGGAAGACGTGGTGATAGCCCACCGGCACCGCAGGCAACTGTAGATCGAGACCCGCCAGATGTTCGGCGTACCACCCCGCCGCCTGCCGCCGTCCAGCGTTATAAGTCGCCAGATACGGGAACTTCGCCCGCAAAATCAGCGCCTGCATTTCGTCGAGGCGGCTATTATAGCCCAACACGTCGTGGTGGTAGGTTTGCCAGGAACCATGGTTGCGCAATCCGCGCAGTTTACGTTCCAGTTCCGCATCCGCCGTCACCACCATTCCACCATCCCCGGCAGCACCGAGGTTTTTACTGGGGAAGAAAGAAAAACAGCCGAGGTCGCCAAAGCTTCCTACCCGCTGTCCGTTTATTTCGGCGCCAATGGCTTGGGCACAATCCTCAATGACCCGTAAACCATGCTTCTGAGCGAGCGCCATGATGGCAGGCATATCGGCGGGCAAGCCGTAGAGATGTACGGGGATGATCGCCTTGGTCCGCGGCGTAATCGCGGCCTCGATACCGGCAACGGTCATGGCGTAAAAACGATCATCCACATCCACAAAGATGGGCGTAGCACCCACATAAAGCACGGCTTCCGCAGTCGCAATGAACGTAAAGGCAGGGACGATCACTTCGTCGCCGGGACCAATCCCCAGGGCACGCAGAGCCAGCATCAGGGCATCCGTACCGGAAGCGCAGCCTACACCGCAAGCAACACCGGAGAGTCCCGCCACCTCCGCCTCCAGCGCACGTCCATGATTTCCCAGAATAAAGCTGGCCTCTTCCAGAATTTTCCCTATCCCCGTCAGAATCTCATCCCGCAGTGGCGCAAAGTGCGCGCGCAAATCGACCATGGGAATTGCTGTATTTTGCGTCATGCATCACCGTCCAAAAAACGTCAAGACCAGCACCAGTATGCCTCTCAGTGCTGTAGAAAAGCCTCCACGGCCACCCGCACCTGCAGCGCCGCCGCCAACACCCGCCGACCCGCGATGCCATCACAAAACACCGGCCGGTGCGTCACGATGGCGTTCAGAAAATCCTCAATCTCCGCCGCCAGGGCATCCCGTTTGGGTAACTCCACGGCCTCATCACGCACACCGGGAATTCCCGGCACAGCTCCCGCACCGCGATGGTAGATATGCAGGGTGTTGTTGAGAAAATCCACCGAGGCATAACGATCCTGCCAAAAAATACGCATGCGCCGTGCTGGCTCCCGCACCACCCGGGAGGCCGCCAGGTTGGCCACCGTGCCATTGTTCAGCGTCATCCAGGCATTGGCCATATCCGCCTTGTCCGTCACTGCCGCGACACCCACAGCGCGCACATCCACCGGCTCAGCACCGGTCAACAGCAATGTCAGATCCAGATCATGAATCATCAGATCCATAATCACGTCGATATCCAGCGAGCGCGGCTTGAAGGGCGCCAGACGTTCCGCTTCGAGATAGCGAGGCGCTCCGTAGCCCGCCTGGCGCAAATGCTGAATCGCCGGATGCACCCGTTTGATATGGCCGACGGCCAGCACCAAGTGACGTTCCTGCGCCATGCCGATCAGTGTATCCGCTTCTTCGGTATCCAGGGTAAAAGGCTTTTCGACCAGACAGTGCACACCTGCCTGCATGGCCGCTTCCGCCACAGCGAAGTGGGTGGAGGTGGGGGTGGCAATGGACACCGCATCCACTTCGGCCAGCAACGCGCCGACACTGGAAAAAGCCTGGCAATCCAGCTCTGCCGCCACCTCTGCAGCGTGCTCGGCATTTTGATCAAAAATACCCACAAATTGCGAAAGCGCGGCATATTTCTGAGCGTGGAAACGACCCAGATGACCCACGCCGATAACACCGGTTCTCATGTTTTTCATGGCCGGGTAATTCCCCGCTTGCTGCTGCGGATAAAGTCCAGGAGATAGGCCACTTCAGGCGCGTTCAGACCACGTTGCAAGACTTCATCCATGGCACCTTCCAAACGTTGCCCAGAACGGAAGAGTAGGCGGTAAGCCCGCTTAATCTGTAGGATAGTCTCCCGGGAAATACCCCGCCGCGCGAGACCGCGAACGTTAATCCCATGCAATCTGGCATGGTTACCCGCCGCCATCATAAAGGGCGGAATATCTAGCGGAGCCATGGTACCGCCGCCGAGAATCGCATGTGCCCCTACCCGCGCATACTGATGTACTGCCGACAATCCGCCGAGGATGGCGTGATCTTCGACACTGACATGACCGGCGAGTGTTGCAGCATTGGCCATCACCACCTGATCGCCAATACAACAGTCATGCGCCACATGGCAGTAGGCCATGAGGAGATTGTGATTGCCAATCCGCGTGACCCCACCACCTTTCACGGTGCCGCGATTGATGGTGACAAACTCGCGTATCGTATTG
Organism: Acidithiobacillus ferriphilus; assembly: GCF_028215975.1. Classification (NCBI taxonomy): domain Bacteria; kingdom Pseudomonadati; phylum Pseudomonadota; class Acidithiobacillia; order Acidithiobacillales; family Acidithiobacillaceae; genus Acidithiobacillus; species Acidithiobacillus ferriphilus. The sequence goes on along the minus strand of NZ_CP116458.1, from coordinate 1,018,352 downwards.
TGCGAGCCGATTTCGAGCGCGGTAGGTTCACCCGTATAGCCAAGGTCCTGGGGAGCAGTGCCCACAGATGCAAATTGAAAGATATGGTTATGGGCCCCCAAGCGGCTAGGACCTTCAATGACTGTATGCGCACCGATCTGGCAGTGATTGCCGATCTCCACATCTGCACCAATGACCGCAAAAGGCCCGATTACGCAACCCTCGCCGATCCGTGCCAAGGGATCAACGATAGCCTGCGGATGAATCTGTGCAGTCATTGGGCATGCTCACGCAATGTGGCCAATAGCAACGCAGAGGCGACCTCCACCCCATTGACCAGTGCCATCGTTTCCATCTGCCACATACCGGAACGCCGACGACTTACATTGGCGATGAGTTCCAACTGATCACCCGGCGTCACCGGCTTGCGGAAACGTGCCTTATCGATCCCGGCAAAATAAACCGCCGCGTTATCGCCATACTTGTCTTCGGAGACAAAGGCGAGAAGAGCCGCAGCCTGGGCAAGCGCTTCAATGATGAGCACCCCCGGCATAACCGGAAATCCCGGGAAATGCCCCTGAAAATACGGCTCATTCATGGTGACATTTTTCAAAGCGCGCAAACGCTTCCCTATCTCCATTTCAACCACCCGATCCACCAGCAAAAATGGATAGCGATGTGGCAAGCGTTTAAGAATATCCTGAATATTCAGCTCATTCACGATCAGATGGCTCCCCGTTTGTAGATAAATCCTGCCCGGCTTCACGCTCGATTCGCTGCACCCGACGGAACAGTGCGTCCAGCCCGTTGAGACGCGCGACGATCCGTCTCCAGCGGTTCACTTCCTGTGCGGGGATCACCCCCGAATAAACACCAGGACGATGCAAGGAATGCGTCACCGCGCTCTGTCCGGCAATCACACAGCCATCGGTAATTTCTATGTGACCGGTAATCCCCACCTGACCACCAATGCGGCAATGACGGCCAACCCGCGTACTTCCCGCGATACCAGTCTGTCCGGCGATAACCGTATGCGCACCGATCTGGACGTTGTGCCCAATCTGCACCAGATTATCTATCTTTACCCCGTCTTCAATCACCGTGTCGGCCAACGCGCCACGGTCAACGCAAGAGTTGGCACCAATCTCCACGTCATTTCCAATGAGCACACGACCCACCTGCGGTATCTTCAGAAACCGGCCATCCGCCTCGGCAAAACCAAAACCATCGGCACCGATCACCGCACCCGCATGGAGGATGCAATCGGCGCCCAACTTGCAGCCCGCATAAATTTTAACACCGGGGTAAAGATGTGACCCCCTCCCAACCGCCACGCCCGCACCAATAAAGGTGCCGGCCTCCAGCCAAACACCCGCGGCGATCACCGCTCCGGCCTCTATCTGCACGTAGGCATCTATGCGGGCACCGGGATCCACCTGCGCATCTCGCGCCAGTTGCGCCGTATGGTGCAGCCCAGGCTGAAGGGTGTCCTGCGGATAGATGTGCTGCATGATCCGCGCAAACGCCGCATAGGGATTGTCCGTCAACAGGCAGTTGCCGACAAAATCCTCCGCATCCTGCGGAGTAATTACCACTGCTCCCGCTCTACTCGCTTTTAACAGACTTCGCAAATGCGGGTCCTGATAAAAAGTAAGGTCCGCACTGCTGGCCGTATTGAGAGGCGCCACAGCACTAATCTGGTATCCAGCGTCGCCACGCAATTGAGCGCCAGCTACCTGTGCAAGATCACCGAGGAGATACAAGCCATGCGCCACGCTATTTACCACCCTTCACTTTATCAGAAGGAGGTTTGGCCGCCATCGCCGCCACCACCTGCGAGGTAATATCAATGGCGCCATTCACATAAAGCACAGACTTATCATTGAGGATAACCGTATAGTGCCCGGCACGCCCAATTCTGCTCACCACTTTGACCAGTTGATCCTGTATGTTTTTCAGAATCTGATTACGTTGATAGTTTAAACCATCCTGGGCCTGCCGCTGGAACTGCTGAAAATTGAGGATCATATTTTGCAATCGTGCCTCTCGTTCCTGCCTTTGCGCATTGGTCAGATGCGGAAAATCTCTTTCCAAGGTCTTTTGAAAGGTGTTGACCTGTTGGCGTTTCGCCTCGATTTCCTTCTGCTTAGCCGCTATCTGTTTGTTGAGGCTGGTCGCGCCTGCCTGCGCCTCGGGCAGTTCGCGCAATGCGCGATCGAGATCCACAAAGCCGATCTTCAGTGGGGCTGCCCACGCTACCGCCGAAGTCAGCATCAACAGGAGAACGACCCCAATGCGCAGTTGCCAATTCATATCCTAACGCCACACTATCAAAAATTATTACCCACGGTGAACTGCAAAGGCTGGGTCAAATCGTTCGGATGCCTATTGAGTGGTACGGCGAGAGACAGGCGCAGAGGTCCCATCGGGCTGATCCACAGGAAACCGACACCCACCGTCGTCCGCATTTGGCCCAAACTCGGGAAATACTGATTGTTGTATGAGTAGTTATTTCCACTGGCATCCGAGTTAACACCATAAACCCATCCGCTGGCCGCAAACAGAGACATCCGGAAATTATTGTTATCTGCGAGGCCCGGAAGCGGGAAATACAGGCTGGCATTAAACAGCAACTCACGAGTACCGCCTACGGGGTAGCCACCCACTTGTGGTCCCAACGAATAGGTCTGGTAACCCGGCAAGGTGGTCGGGCCGCCCATATAGTAGTTATTAAAGAATGGCACACTTAACCCGCCATAGCCGTTGATAAAGCCGTAGCGCCCACTCAATCCACCCGTCAGCCAGGAAGTAATGGGATGATAATAGTCCGCTTTAATCTCCGCCTTATACCAGCGCAGTTTCGCGGGGGGCACCGCAGCCTTCAGCGCCAGACTTCCGTAGAAACCTTTAGTGGGAAATATCGGTGAATTCCGGCTGTCAAAAGTCAGGGCATTTCCAACCGTCAGCGCTGTGGCTGTGTTACCAAATGTCTGGACATATTGGGAGTAAATTGCTGGCGGATTAGCAAAGAGATTAATTGTTGTATTACTGAAACCCAACGACATATAATCATAGATATACTGCATCACTGGAATACCCAGCGTGGCAGTTCCGCCGTAATCAATTTCCTGATAGGGGGCTACGGACAGAATGGAAAGATTGGTGTTGTTCCGATATAGGCTGAAGCCGAGACTGATGCCGTCCGGCGTAACATACGGGTCTGTAAAGGAGAGATTGTACGCCGTCCCCAAACCACCCACATTCGCCGAGAAAGACAGCGCGTTACCCGTACCCATAAAATTGTTTTGACTGATCGAACCATTGAACAGGATACCCTGGGCATTGGAGTAGCCAACACCAATACTAAAACTACCCGTCGGCCTTTCGCTCACATCGACATCCAGATCCAATTGATCAGGATGCCCCGGAACGGGTACGGTTTTGGTGTTGATCTTGTCGTAAAAACCGGTCTGCTGCAGACGCAGCTTGGAGCGCCGGATCAGCGCGCCATCATAAAGCGCGCCTTCCATCTGCCGGAATTGACGCCGAACCACGTAGTCCCGGCTTTTGTCATTACCAGTGATTTCAATGCGGCGTATATAGACCTTACGACCTGGGTTCACCTCAAAATTCAGAGCCACTTCGTGGGTTTTTGCGTCCACTTTGGGCACTGGCGTGGTATTGGCGAAAGCGTAGCCCAGGTTTCCCAGCTTTTCCGCAATGGCACTATTGGTGTCATTGATCTTAGCGCGGGAAAACACGTCGCCCGCCCGGATCTCCATCAGTTTTTCGAGTTCCGGCTTTGGCACGACCAAATCACCACTCAGATGCACCGACTGGATATGATAGAGATTCCCTTCATGCACATTGACCGTGATATACACAAAGCGCCGGTCCGGCGTTACCTGCACCTGACTCGATTCGACATCAAAATTCAGATAACCCCGGTCCAGATAATAATTGTGGAGTTTCTCCAGGCCTTTCATAAGCTTTTCACGGGAATAACGATTGTTTTTGCTAAAGAAGGAAAACGCATCCGGCGCGCCGATGCTGAAAAGGCCGCGCAGACGGCTTTCACTGAAGGCATGATTACCGACAATGGTCACCTGCTTGATGGTCGCCTGCTCGCCTTCCTTTGCGTCAATATGGATGGCCACCCGATTGCGCGGCAACTTTATTACTCGCGCATGAATCTTGGCGTTGTAATAGCCCATGCCTTCATACTGTTCCTGCAGACCATGCACCACCTGATCAAGAATCGAGCGATTGAAGATATGCCTTTCCACCAGACCGACTCCTTTGAGCGTGCCATTCACCTCGCTCTTGGAAAAGGCCTTGATACCCTCCATCTTGATGCTGGAAATGATGGGCCGCTCCTGCACGATGACCAGAAGATTGTCGTCAGAACGGGCAATGGTCACATCCTTGAAGAATCCCGTGGAATAGAGATCCTTGATGGCCTGCTGCGCCTTCTGGTCATCCACCTGCTCGCCGATATGGATAGGCAGGTAGTTGTAGACCGTACCTGGCGCGATATGCTCCAGACCACGAATTTCTATATTCTTGACCGTGAAGGGCGTAAATGCCCAGGCTGGTGCCGCCCAAACGGCGCTAACACAAGCCACACTCGCGGCGAGAAAAACGGGGGATGCCGAACTGAGGCTAAATTTTTTCACGGTGTCAACAATCTCATAATATCATTGTAGAAGGCGAAGGACATAAGCATCAGAAGCAGCACTATACCGATCTGCTGCGCTTTTTGCACCACCACCGCAGGGAGTGCTTTACCACGCACCATCTCCACGGCGTAAAACACCAGATGGCCCCCATCCAGAATCGGAATGGGTAGAAGATTAAGCACCCCCAGGCTGATACTAATCAGCCCGAGAAAAGACAAAAATGGCGCCAGACCAGCTTGTGCCGACTGCCCGGCAAATTCCGCGATGGCAAGCGGACCACTGATATTATCCGGGGATACAAAACCCTGCACCATACGCATGATCATCTCCACGGTCATACGCGACATTTGCCACGTGGTTCGCACCCCATAGATCAAGCCCTCCAGGGGACCTCGCTCGCGCAGGACAATCAGATTTTTGGGGAGAGGTGCCATGATGATGCCGATACGGCCTATCGGCTTTCCGGCCTTGTCGAGAAACATCTGTGGGGTGAGACTTACGACTTTTGCGAGTCCTTGCGCCGTCACATAACGCAGCTGAATCACTTTATCGGGGTGCGATTCGACATACCGGGCCAAGCCCTCCCAGCCGGGGACCCTGTGACCATCGATGGCAACTATGCGGTCTCCTGCCCGCAGGCCGGCCAGTTGGGCCGGGCCATGCGGCTCTACAGCACCGATGACAGCGGGCAGGTAAGGTTCCATCCCGATGACTTTACTGATAAAGTCTGGCCCTACCGCATCAGCGGTAAGCGTCTGCAGAGGCAGCATGTGGATCATCACCCGAGCACCGTCACCGCGCGTCGTCTGCAAGGTCACCGGAGTGCGTGCAATCGCCGCGGAGAGGAGCCTCATGCGCACATCCTCCCAGGTATAGACACGCCGCCCATCGATCATCGCTATACGTTCCCCCGGCTGCAATTGCGCCTGAGCCGCAAGAGAATGGTCCTGAACCGGACCAACGATGGGTGCCAATCCCGGGATACCGAGCCACGCCACCCCCGCATAAGCCACGACCGCAAACAAGAAGTTAGCCAGCGGTCCCGCCAGGGCAACCAAAAAGCGTTTACCGGGCGAGAGCTTATCAAAGGCCCGTTTACGGTCTTCAACCGAGGCTGGCTCACCCTCCTGTTCGCCGAGCATTTTGACGTAGCCACCCAGAGGAAGTGCGGCAATCACATACTCCGTCTGATCCCGTCCCCAACGGCGGCTGATCAGTGTCGGCCCAAAGCCGATGCTGAACTTGAGTATCTTGACACCCATGGATTTGGCGACCGCGAAATGGCCCGATTCGTGGATCAGCACGAGGATACCGATAGCCAGAATAAAGGCTCCTATGGTCTCAAAAATCTGCATTTGTTCTCAGGAAAATCACTGCATACCCGACCTGTGCCGACGAAGATGGCGGACTGCGGCTTCCCGTGCGAGTTGATCAACGGCCAGCACAGCATCCAGATGATCGGGAGCGGCAGGCTGTAATTCGCTGAGCGTGTCTTCAACGACGGCTGCGATACGGGAAAACGGCAGGGCACCCTCCAGGAAGGCCTGTACCGCCACCTCATTAGCCGCATTGAGCACGGTCGCTGCGGCACCGCCAACCTTCAACACATTGAACGCCAAAGCCAAACAGGGAAAACGCTGTAAGTCCGGCTCTTCGAACTGCAGGTCCGGCCCACGCGCCAGATCCAACGATGAAACCCCGCTTTCCATGCGCTCCGGATAAGCCAGGGCATGGGCAATAGGGGTGCGCATATCAGGGTTACCCAGTTGCGCCAGCACGGAGCCATCCACGTACTCCACCATGGAATGGATGATGCTCTGCGGGTGGATCAATACATCAATCTGGGATGCCGGGAGATTAAAGAGCCAATGCGCTTCAATGACCTCCAACCCCTTGTTCATCATGGTCGCGGAGTCTACGGAGATTTTCCGGCCCATAACCCAGTTGGGATGGGCGCAGGCCTGATCCGGCGTTACCGCCGCCAGACGCTCGACAGGCCAGGCCCGGAAGGGTCCCCCGGAGGCGGTCAGCAGAATGCGGCGCACGCCTTTGCCTTCGGCAAAGCACTGGAATACAGCATTGTGCTCACTGTCGATGGGGAGCAGCGTCACCTGATGATGCCGCACCCGCTCCATGAACAGGCTACCCGCCATTACCAGGCATTCTTTGTTGGCCAGATAGACTTTTTTGCCAGACTCCACCGCCGCCAGGGTCGGTAACAAGCCGGCGGCGCCCACAATAGCCGCCATCACTTCATCGACACCTGGCATACGCGCTGCCTCTGCCAATGCCTCCCGACCGCTTTCCACACGGATATGCTTCAAACCCGCATCACGCAGGGCAACGCGCAACTGCTGCGCGGCCTCCGGAGCGGCCATCACCACCAGTTCAGGGTGATGCTGCTCACAGAGTGCCTGCATTGCAGCGACACGATGATTACCGGTAAGCGCAACGATCCGGAATTGATCGGGGTGGCGCGATACCACATCCAGGGTGCTCTTGCCGATGGAGCCTGTAGCCCCGAGTATGCAGATGCCGCGTGTCATTTCCACCAACCCAGATAATAAAGCCCGGCTACAAACACCGGAATACCCGCACTCATGCTGTCCAAGCGATCCAGCAAGCCACCGTGTCCTGGCAACAACTGGCCACTATCTTTGCAATTGGCGCGGCGTTTCAGAAAACTCTCGGCAAGATCGCCCAAGACCGCGAAGATGCCCGTAATCAAGCCCAAAACGGCGCCGGAACGAAGACTCGAGACTGCCGCGCCTACCAACATCCAAGCGCCCAGTGTGCCCATAATGGCGCTGGCAAGCAAGCCGCCCAATAAACCCTCCCAGGTCTTGCCAGGGCTGATACGTGGCACTAATGGATGACGCCCCCAGATTTTACCAAAAATCATCGCACTCGCGTCATCCACACTGATGATCAGAATCACCCATAACAAAAACCGTGGGGCACGTTGCTGGAGGGACAAACTGAACAGCAAGGCAGGCAGAAGCACAGGAAAGATCGCCATAGCGCTCACCGTGCGCTGCCAGGTCGCGGCCTCGGGTAACCGAGAAGGCGGCATCAGCATCAGCAACACCGCAAGCAGTGCCCACCAGATCACGCTGCCCTGTGCCAACGCTGACCAAGGAAGATGCTGCGAGAAGATGAGCATCGGAAGCAGCGCCGCCAACATCAAGGCCAGTCCGTTTGGCCAAGCTATCAAACTGAGGTGTCCCCACTCCTGTCCTGCCAGGAACGCCAGCAACATGAGAAAAACAAGAAAAACCCAATAAGGTGCCCAAAAAATCAGCACAAGAATCAGCAGGAATAATAGGGAGGCCGTAATCAGTCTCTGGCGAAGCAATCGCCCTCCAGCACCTGATCACCCGTACGTCCAAAGCGCCGTTGCCGATGTGCGAAAGAATGCAGGGCATGCTCCAAAGCCGTACGGTCAAAATCCGGCCAAAGCGTATCACAAAAATAAAACTCGGTATAAGCCAACTGCCAAACCAGGAAATTGCTGATGCGCTCTTCGCCACCGGTACGAATCAGCAGATCGGGCTCGGCGATATCCGCCAGGCTGAGGTACCGGGCAATATGTGCCTCAGAGAGGTCTTCGAGGGCGAATTCTCCCGCCTGTATTGCCGCCATGGCCGCGCACGCTGCCTGCGTAATATCCCAACGTCCGCCATAATTCACCGCAAGATTGAGCTGGAGTCGCTTATTGTTGCAGGTGAGCGCCTCAGCCTCTTCGATGAGCTGCCGTATGTCACGCTCCAATGCACTGCGATCACCGATGATACACAGGCGAACGCCATTCTCATGGAGTTTACGGACTTCTCGCCGTAATAAAAGACGGAAGAGGTTCATCAGCAAACGTACTTCGAGGGCCGGACGCCGCCAGTTTTCGGTGCTGAAGGCAAAAAGCGTCAGGTAAGGAATACCGATATCCACGCAGGACTGCACCATTTCCCGCACCACTTCCGCACCGCGCCGATGGCCGGCCACCCGCGGCAAACACTGGCGGTGAGCCCAGCGACCGTTGCCATCCATAATGACGGCAACATGACGTGGCAAAGCGAGCACGGTTTCATCAGCGCTAGGCATGAGTCAGACCTCCATGAGGTCAGCTTCCTTGGCCTCCACTACCGCGTCCACCTCATCGATAAAGCGGTCCGTCAGTTTCTGAAATTCTTCCTCGGCGCGCCGTGCTTCGTCTTCCGAAATAGTTTTCTGCTTGTGCAGTTCTTTGACCTGAGAAATACCGTCGCGACGAATATTGCGAATGGCTACACGCGCCCCCTCACCCTCCTGCCGAACCACTTTGACCATTTCCTTGCGGCGTTCTTCGGAGAGTGCGGGCAGTGGAACCCGCACATTATCCGAACCCGCCACCGGATTCAGCCCTAGGCCAGCGTCACGGATCGCCTTATCAATCTTGGGAATCAGGTTTTTTTCCCACGGCGTGACCAGCAGCGACCGAGCATCGGCGACCGAAACCGAAGCAACCTGCGCCAAGGGTGTCGGTGACCCATAATAGTCCAATTGCACATGGTCAAGCAGGCCGGCACTGGCCCGGCCCGTCCGCAGTCGGGTGAGTTCCCCCTTCAGAGACTCGATGCTCTTCTTCATCCGGGTTTCGGAATCTTTTTTAATCTCTTGAATACTCATGCAATCTCTCTGCGCACGGAAGTGCCTTCCTCTTCACCCAGCATCACCCGCATCAAAGCGCCGGATTTATTGATGGAAAAAACGATGATCGGCATGTCGTTATCACGGCAAAGGGTGATGGCCGTTGCATCCATAACCTGCAGATTCTGCTCTAACACCTGGCCATAGGACAGTTCCCGGTAGCGCATGGCCTCAGGGTGAGTAACCGGATCATCGGTATACACGCCATCGACCTTCGTTCCCTTGAGCACCACCTCGGCATTGATCTCCACGGCACGCAGACTGGCCGCCGTGTCGGTAGTGAAAAAGGGATTACCGGTACCGGCACCAAAAATCACGACTCGCCCCTTCTCCAGATGACGGATGGCCCGCCGCCGGATATAGGGCTCCGCCACTTGCTCAATATGCAACGCCGACAGCACCCGGGTTGGCAAACCCAGATGTTCCAGGGCATCCTGCACGGCAAGCGCGTTCATGACCGTCGCCAGCATGCCCATATAGTCGGCGGTGGCGCGGTCCATACCTTCAGCCGCCTTGGCCATGCCCCGGAAAATATTGCCACCACCAATCACGATGGCAATCTGTACCCCGGTATCAGAGACGTCCTTGATTTCCCGTGCCATACGCTGCACAACTTCACGGTCCACACCATACTGACCGTCGCCCATGAGTGCCTCCCCGCTCAGCTTGAGGAGAATGCGGGAGTACAAGGGCGCTGTCATTCAGGACCCCCGGACTTGCGCCATAACCTCGGTGGCAAAATCCGTGGCGGGGGCCTTCTCGATCCCTTCTCCCACCTCGAAACGCACGAACTCCAGCACTTCGACACCGGGAAAACCCTGCACCAGTTGTCCGACGCTGCGGTCGGGATCTTTGACGAAAGGCTGCCCGGTGAGCGCGATTTCATTGAGCAGTTTATTCAGACGTCCAGAGATCATCTTCTCAATGATGTCAGCAGGCTTACCGCTGTCTGCCGCCTGGGTAATGAGAATGTCCTTCTCACGGGCCAGACGCTCGGGAGAAACCTGACTGGGGTGGATCACCTCGGGACGGGCTGCCGCCACATGCATGGCCACATCACGACCGAGTTCGCTGGTAGCTGCCTGACCTTCCAAGGCTACAAGCACACCGATGCGGCTGCCATGAACATAGGCACCGATCACACCCTCCTCGACCTGCAGATGTTGCAGACGGCGCAAACTGATGTTCTCGCCAAGCTTGCTGACCAGTCCCTTGCGACGCTCTTCCACACTCGCATCGGTCAGTAAGGCATCCACTTCCTTGAATCCCTGCGCCAAGGCCTGGCCGGCGCAATCTTTCGCCAGGCCCAGGAAATCTTCATTTTTGGCCACAAAATCGGTTTCGCAGTTCACTTCGAGCACGATGCCCCGTTTCTGATCGCTACTAAGGGCCACGACGATGACCCCCTCCGCAGCGACCCGACCCGCCTTTTTATCGGCCTTGGCCAGACCGCGCGCGCGCAGGAGGTCGATAGCGGCCTCCAAATCACCATCGGCTTCGGTCAGCACCGTTTTACATTCCATCATGCCAGCGCCGGTGCGCTCGCGTAGTTCTTTGACCTGTTGTGCACTGATAGCCATGAAAGCTCCTTAGATTCTGGTGAATGCTCTAGTCGGCGCCGATTTCGATCGTTTCTTCGTCCACCTCAACAAATTCGTCGAGCAGCGCAGATTCACCACCCTGACGACCATCGAGAACGGCATCGGCCACCAGCGAGGCATACAGACGAATGGCGCGGGTGGCGTCATCATTACCGGGGATGGGGTAGTCGATAAGCAGTGGATCACAGTTGCTGTCCACCACGCCGATCACCGGGATACCCAACTTTCGGGCTTCCAGCACGGCAATATTTTCATGACCGACATCAATCACAAAAATAGCGTCCGGCAGACCGTTCATGTCTTTGATACCGCCGAGGCTACGTTCCAGCTTGTCGCGCTCGCGGGTCAGGGTGAGCGCTTCCTTCTTGGTCAGCTTTTCCATGGTGCCGTCGGCGGCCATCTGATCCAGTTCGTCAAGGCGGCGAATCGATTGACGGATGGTCTTAAAGTTCGTCAGGGTACCACCTAACCAGCGCTGATTGACAAAGAAGGCGTTGCTGCGGCGGGCCTCCTGCTCGACCGCCTCGCGTGCCTGGCGCTTGGTGCCGACAAAAAGGATACGGCCATGCTTGCGGGAAATCTGCTCAACAAAGCTCAGCGCGGCGCGCAGCATCGGCAGGGTATGCTCGAGGTTGATAATGTGAATGCGGTTACGCTCACCAAAGAGATACGGCGCCATCTTCGGATGCCAGTAACGGGATTGATGACCAAAGTGGACGCCAGCTTCCAATAGGGCGCGCATGGTTACATTGCTGCTCATAAGGGTTTCTCCAGTTTTCAAGGGTTATGATCCGCCACACACCTCAAGCAGCCATCCTCGCGGACACCCAGCTGACCTGGATCGGTGTGTGTGAGTATTTAGGCCGAAGCCCAGCGCTTTTTAGCATAAAACCGGGCTCTCTAGCAAATCGCCATGCAGTTCAGCGCATACGGTGCCCGTCTTACCCGCCATGATGTGGCCACAGCACGTTATTCACCATGCCGATGCCACCACCAGTACCCCCCCACCCCCGCAATCAATAACAGCAGCAGCATGATCTGCACATGCTGAACGCCTTGCAACAGGCTCTGCAGTGAGGCGCCGAGGACATAACCGACCCCGGCGATGGCCGCCGCCCATACCGCTGCCGCCAGCGGATTCATCCATAAGTAGCGGCGTACCGGGTAGCGGTGCACTCCCAAGAGGATGGGAGTGATGGTACGTGTGCCATAAATGAAGCGGAACAACAATGTCACCCAGTCACCGAAGCGACGAATCAAGCTTTCGGCCTGATTTATATGGCGACGCAGAAAGCGCGGCAGAATATTCAGCAGGTGTTCACCATAACGATAACCGAGCTGGTAAAGCACTTGATCGTTGAGGGTACTGCCCAACCAGGAGATGAATATCACCATGCGAAGATCCAGGACGCCGGCATGCGCCAGGGCACCGGCAACAATCACCACAGCCTCCCCTTCCAGCAGGGTGCCAGCAAAGAGGATCCAGTAACCATACTGGCGCAGGAAGGCAATAATCACCGCTAACGTAATGGGTTGAAGATGCAACCAGCTCAGCACCTCGTTGATCACATCAATGATTGCATCCTCCCCCTTCCTGCCAGAAGCGTTTCCGAGCTGCGCAACGATGGCAAAGGTGCTGCAGACACAAATTGGGTTTTAGGGCGGCTCAAGAAATTTTCTCCAGGCTATTCCGGTACTCTCCGAGGAGCGCATCGAAAATATGTGTCCAGGTTTGTCCTTCTGCGCGTTGCCGGGCACGCCGGCCCATTTCCCGTAACCGCACGCGATCCATAAGCAGATTACTTATGGCGTCGGCAAAATCACTCTCCAAGGGCAGCAGGACACCTTCATCTGGCGAACGGAAATGTTCATTGACGCCGGAGGTGTCATAGGCCAATACCGGCAGGGCACTGGCCATAGCTTCCAGCACGACGTTACCAAAAGTCTCACTACAGGAAGGGAAACAGAACAAGTCCGCACTGGCATACCATCGCGCCAGATTATCACCTTTTTGTATGCCCTCTAGGGAAAAACCAGCGAGGCGCAGCCGGGTGAGACTGGCCGCCAGGGGCCCGTCTCCGATCAGGGCGAGATGCAATTTGCCCGGCCCCTGCCAAGTTTTCCGCAAGTGTTCGTAAGCATTCATTAAAACAGGTATATTTTTTTCATGAGCCAGACGCCCAACATAAATCAACAGCGCATCATCCCCATCCAACCCAAGTTGCGCGCGTAGTGCTGTGCTGCGCCAGCGCGGATTGAAGAGCAGCGTATCCACGCCGCGTCGCCACATGGCAAGGTTAAGGAATCCTTGCGCCCGCAGATGGACGAAAGTCCCCCGACTGGGTACCAGGGTTTTGCGGGTGGCGTTGTGGAAACTACGGAGATAGCGCAACACCAGCCCCTGCAGAAATTGCAGACGGTAATACCGGGCATAGCCGTCAAAATTTGTGTGAAAACTGCTCACCACGGGAATTTTAAGGTGCCGGGCCGCCCACAGTCCGGCGAGACCCAGTGGGCCTTCCGTAGCAATATGTACCAGATCTGGGCGCAAGACTCGCAACCGCTGAGCGATATAGCCAGGTCGGCAGTATCCCACCCGTACCTGCGGATAGAAGGGTAAAGATAGGGCTCGCAACAGGTCACTCCCTGCCCTTTCACCCGCCTGCTGCGGGCGTAACACGGTGACCCGATAACCGCGCTCGCGGAGATTCTCTACCATGTGCTGCAGCGTATGGGCAACGCCGTTCACCTCTGGCGGATAGGTTTCCGTAATGAGGGCCAGGTGAGCAAAACCTTCTGACATGCGTACCCCGCGCCTCGCGTCGCTAAAAAAATGGTTTAACGGATTACCATTGCAGGTGAAAATCCGGCGTGACCCATTCCTGCTCCTGCTCCAGATCGGCAGCCATCAGCGGCATTTCTGTCGACCATTGCGGCGGCAATGCCAGCAGCAGTTTTTTACCAGACACGGTCAAACCCGGAGGAGCCGCCAGCGGTGCCGTGCCCCGATGAAAAAGGATAGCCAAGCGTAGCAGGACCGCCAGTTGCTGCAACGCCACCACATCTTCAGCCGCGATGCCCATGGCACGCAATTGGACAAGACCCGGCAAGCGTTTGCGCTGAGTGCGTACAAGTGCGGCAACAACACCCTGCTCACGACGGGAAAATCCCGCAATATCGGCATTCTGCCAGACATATTCACCATGCTTGTGAAATCCCGAATGGGCGATGTCGAGGCCAATATCATGGGTCAGGGCCGCCCAACGCAACCATTGCCGATGCCCGCCATGGAGTGGCCAGGATGCGGCTGCTGTCATAAAAAAGTGTTCTGCCCACCGGGCCACGCCCTGATTACGCTGCACCTGGCTGTGAAAGCGTTCCTGGAGACCACGGATGCTCATCTCTCGGGTGTCTTCCTGATGGATGCGCCCGAGCAGGTCATAAATAGCCCCCTCGCGCAAAGCACCCTCAGAAAAACGTATTTCCTGCAGACGCAAGGACTCGAAGAGCGCGAAAAGAATGATGAAGCCACCCGGAAAAACGGCAGCACGATCCGCCTTCAGGCCTCTAAGCTGGGTCAGCGCAGGCACTGAACCGAGGCGTATCATTTGCTCACGCAGCCAGTGCATGCCGACATGGGTGATGCGCGAACCCTGACCATTCTCCGCGAGGATACGAGCAATTGCCTTAATGGTACCCGAAGAACCCACCGCCTGATCCCAACCGTGGCGGAGAAAATCATCGAGCATGGGTTCTAGCGCCATGCGCACCCGCTTTTCGAGACGCTCACAAGCAGCCACCGTAATCAGCTCTTCGGGAAAATAGGCACGGGTAGAAGCCACACAGCCAAAGTGCAGGCTCTCCCGCAGATTGGGGGTGAAACCCCGGCCCGCAATCAGTTCGGTACTCCCCCCCCCGATATCCGCAACCAGGCGCCGCTCATTCGCATCTACCGCGAGGCTATGCGCAACGCCCAGATAGACCAGACGGGCTTCTTCACGACCGGCCACGATTTCCAGCGGGTATCCGAGCGTCGCTTCAATGGCATGCACAAAACCTTCTGCAGCCTTTGCATGGCGCAAGGTATTCGTGCCGATCACCCGCACCCGCTCCGGGCGAATACCACGCAGGCGCTGCCCGAAGCGAGCCAGGCAATCCAGTGCGCGCTGCTCCACCGCAGGGTCAAGACTACCGTCATCGCGCAAGCCCGCTGCCAAACGAACGCCTTCGCGCAAACGATCATGCAGACGGATATCAGAGCCAATCTCTTCCGCAACAACCATATGAAAGGAGTTGGAACCCAAATCCACCGCCGCCAGAAAATTGGTGAGTTCTGCTGTGGCTGTGGGTTCCGCCATGGCTATTTCCCCTGGATGCTTTGTTCTACCTCGTCTAGCGGAAGATGTCGGACATTTTTTCCTTTGGCAAGGTAAATAACATATTCGCAGATGTTCCGGGCATGGTCACCTATACGCTCAATCGCCTTGGCAATAAAAAGGGCATCAATGGCTGGGGTGATGGTGCGCGGATCCTCCATCATGTAAGTGATCAGGCGGCGCAGGGCAGAACGGTATTCCTGATTGAGCACTTCATCGCCTTTGGCGACGGCGATGGCTTCCTCCGCATCCGCACGGGCCAGAGCATCCATGGCACGGCGCAACATATTCAGGGCATAGTCGGCCATAACGCCCACATCTCTGAGAAAGGCTGGATTGGCGTTACGCGCACCGTGTCCCATGGCTAGGGCCATGTCGGCAATTTTACTGGCTTTGTCTCCCATACGTTCCAGATCCGCGATAGTCTTGATCAGGGTCATCACCAAACGCAGATCACTGGCGGCAGGCTGACGCATAGCCAGAATATTGATACACTCCTCCTCAATACGCACCTCATAACCATTCACCTCATGGTCACGGCCAATCACCTCACGGGCCAATTCGGCATCGGACTCCTGCAGTGCCCTGACGGCATGCGTGATCTGCTCTTCCACCACGCCCCCCATGGCGAGCACTAAAGCGTGGACCTCATGGAGTTCATCCTCAAAACGCCGGGAAATATGTGGTTCTTTGTCCATAGCTGCACTCCTTAACCGTAGCGACCCGTGATGTAGTCTTCCGTCTGTTTTTTACTGGGATTGGTGAACAACTGATTGGTAGACCCGAACTCCACCATTTCTCCGATATACATAAATGCCGTATAATCAGAAACACGCGCCGCTTGCTGCATGTTGTGAGTGACGATCAGAATCGTAAACTGATTCCGCAATTCACTCACCAGTTCTTCAATCTTGAGGGTGGCGATAGGGTCCAGCGCCGAGGTCGGCTCATCCAGCAGGATCACTTCTGGTTGCACCGCAACCGCACGCGCAATACACAGGCGTTGCTGCTGGCCACCGGACAATCCCAGCCCACTCGTCTTGAGCTTATCCTTCACCTCTTCCCAAAGGGCCGCCTGACGCAACGCCTGTTCCACCCGATCATCCATCTCCACCTTGCGCAATTTTTCATAGAGCTTGATGCCAAAGGCAATATTGTCATAGATGGACATGGGAAAAGGCGTCGGCTTCTGAAATACCATACCAATTTTAGCGCGCAGCATATTTACATCCATGCCGGGGGCCAGCACATTTTCTCCGTCCAGCAGTACCTCGCCGGTCGCCCTCTGTCCAGGGTACAGAGAATACATGCGATTAAATACCCGCAGGAGTGTCGACTTACCACAACCAGATGGCCCGATGAACGCTGTCACCTGGTTTTCTGGCATTTCCAGATTGATATCTATGAGGGCCTTGTTGCTCCCGTAAAAAAAATCCAGGTGGCGGACAGATATTTTGGTTTTCTGAGGTTCCGACATCAACACGGACTCCTGTCTTTGATAAGAAAGCGGGAAACAAGGCTCAAGACTAGCACAGCCATGGCAGCTATCAACGCGCCTGCCCAGGCAAATGCTGCCATTCCGGATAATGACTCATGGCAAATTGAAAAATAACGGCGGGGGCATCGGCGATCGGCTTGTCCAGATTCGTGCTGAAGATAAGTCACCTTAGAAGAATTGCCTTCCAGTAGGGTGCCCCCAACAAGACCAGGACCGCCTTACGCATAGTACTGGAGGACAAGCCCAACCGCTTTAGCTCAGGTCCTGCACAGAAACTATAGCAAGACCTTGTTACAATTTTATGACACTGCGGAATCAGGCACAACACTACGGGCGAGGTGGAGGGGAAAATGCGCAGTAAAAGTGGTTCCTTTACCTACTTCACTGGCTACTTCCAGATGCCCCTGATAGCGCTCGACGGCATGACGGACAATAGCCAATCCCAGCCCCGTCCCACCTATGCGTCGGGATCGGCCTTTGTCCACCCGGTAAAAGCGCTCGGTGATACGCTGCAAATGCTCGACAGCGATACCATCGCCGGTATCTTGCACCACAAAAAGCAGTTCGCCGGGACGGCGCTCCCAACGTACATTGACGGTGCGGTTTGCCGGGGTGTATTTGATGGCGTTTTCTAATAAATTGCGAATGATACTGGTCAGATCGATGGTTTCTGCGAAAAAACCCAAGTCGCCATCCAGCGTCGTATTGATCTGCAAGCGTTTTTGCGCTATCGCCGGTGCCAGGGTGTCCAACATGTTGTGTATCATATCTGCGATCCTCAGCGTTTCGCAGTGTTCCGGATTCGCTTCGGCAGCTTCCATGCGCGCCAGAGACAGCAGGTCTTCGACCAAAGACTGCATGCGCAGCGTCTGCTGTTCCATGAGACGGAGTTGACTGCTCACCTCATCGTCGGCGACGATGGAACTGTCCAACATGTTTTCCAGGAAACCGCGCACCACTGTCAGCGGGCTGCGCAACTCGTGAGAGACATTAGCCACGAAGTCTTGACGGACCTGTTCGAGTTGACGGATACGAGTCACGTCCCGGAAGATGACCAAGGCGCCGGCATCGGCAAGAGGATAGCGCATCCCCTCCAGTATCTGCTGGGCATCCGCCGGGGCGGGGAGTTGCAGACTGGGCGGCCCTTCACCGGCCAAAAAGGCGCGCAGATTAGGGGTTCGCAACCAGAACGCCAGCGGTTTGCCAGCATCCTCCGGCCATTGCAACTGCAGTAAGCGGATACCGGAAGGATTCACCCAAAGTAGCTGGCCGCGCGCATCCATGAGCACCACAACGTCAGGCATGGCCTGCAAGGCGTCGCGCAATTGGACAATTTGGGCGCTGAGCAGGCGATGTTGTGCTTCCTGATCACGCCGCCAGTGGTAGCCCTCGGCAAAAGTCTCCTCCCACATCCCCCCCGCCAGTGGCGGCAGCAAGGTGTCCGGGTTACGGAACCAGGCGCTGAAACTCTGGGATTGCTGACGATGCCAGCCGACCCAGAGCGCCAGCAAGAACGCGATGATCACCAATGGGAGGCAGGACCAAGCACGCCGCAAATCATCGGCGACCCAAAAAATCGGAATCAGCGCCCAGAGTGCTGCGGGGTAAAACCAGGCACGGAGGTATTTCACGCCGGAAAAGGGTAACAACGTGCATGGCGACAGCCCGAACGCTCAAAGGCTACCGTGCCGGTCATCGTTCGTCCACCGCTTCTCGCTGCAAACCCAGGGCACTACAGCGATAGCCTTCACCCCTTACTGTTTCGATGATATGGGCGTAACCATGGTGGTCCAACTCCCGCCGCAAGCGGCGGATGTGGACATCGACCGTCCGCTCTTCGATGAAGCTCTGCCGCCCCCATATCTGATCGAGTAGCATGTCCCGCGAAAAAACTCGTTCCGGGTTGGTCACAAAAAGACGCAAAAGGCGAAACTCGGTAGGGCCGAGATGGATTTGCACCTCACCGGCGTACACCCGATGCGCGCGCAGGTCCACCTGCAGATCGCCGAGCCGTACCCGGCTGGCTGCCGTCGTACCACCATAACTGCGCCGTAACAAGGCATTGACCCGTGCCACCAACTCCCGCGGAGAAAAAGGTTTGGCCAGATAATCGTCCGCACCTGATTCAAGACCATGCACCCGGTCGCCCTCCTCACCGCGCGCAGTAAGCAAAATGATGGGCAGCTTCCGGGTCTCTTCACGACGGCGCAGGGTACGACACCATACCAGGCCGTTCTCACCAGGAAGCATCCAGTCAAGAACGAGTAACTGCGGCCCCCAGGTCAGAAGTACCGCTTCCGCAGATTCGACACTCCCCTCACAGCGCACCTCGAAGCCCTGACGCTGCAGGGTGACGCGCAGAAGCTCCTGAATACCTTCCTCATCTTCAACCACCAGGATGCGGGAGGATGCCTTGTCTTCGTCCATACCTGCCTTTCGCTCAGACGCGCTCATCATCTGCTTATTGTGACGCAAGCCCTGGCGAGATGCCAGGGCTTGCGGACGAAGGTAACCCGGTCAGTGCAGGATGGGAAGGATCATACCCTTAGTAGGTGCGGCGGGCACGGCCCGAAGGCGCCGCCCTTAAACCGGGTCGACCCCGCCCTGCGGCTTGAGCCGGACGGCGTGAAACCGATGATGGCGCATGACTGGAGAAGGGGTGGCGCGGCTCGAAACCGACGACGACCTCCCGGTCAAAGGAGCGGCGCAGCAGTTTTTCCACATCCTGCAACTGCTTACGCTCCTCACCGCTCACCAGCGATACCGCCTGGCCATTGTTGCCGGCGCGACCGGTTCGTCCGATGCGATGGACATAATCCTCTGGCACATGGGGGAGTTCAAAATTAACCACATGGGGCAACTCACTGATATCGATACCGCGGGCGGCGATATCCGTCGCGACCAATACCCGTACTTTACCTTCCTTGAACTCCGCCAGGGCGCGGGTACGTGCGCCCTGACTCTTGTCGCCGTGAATGGCCATGGCCTGCATACCATCCTGGGACAAATGCTTGGCAAGTCGATCGGCGCCATGTTTGGTGCGGGTGAAGACCAGCACCTGCCCCCATTGATGTTCTTCAATCAAGTGCGCGAGGAGTTCGCGCTTGCGATCCTGATCGACGGCGAAAACCCGTTGCGCGACGTTGTCGGCAGTGGCATTGCGCGTCGCGACCTCGACGCTGGCCGGGTTGTTCAGCAGGCCGTCGGCCAGACTGCGGATTTCCGGTGAAAACGTCGCCGAGAACAGCAGGTTTTGGCGTTTTTTCGGCAATACCGCAAGGATGCGTCGGATGTCACGGATAAAGCCCATGTCGAGCATGCGGTCGGCTTCGTCGAGCACCAAAATTTCGACGTGAGAGAGGTCGACGCTGCGCTGCTGGATATGATCCAGCAGGCGACCGGGGGTAGCGACCAATATGTCCACACTGCGGCGTAGTTTCTGCATCTGCGGATTGATCTTGACACCACCGATGAGCACCAGCGAACGCAGGGAGAGATAGCGCCCGTATAACTGCACGCTCTCCTCTACCTGCGCCGCCAGCTCACGGGTGGGAACCAGAATCAGCGCGCGCACACTGGAGGGAGCACGCGCCGCGGTATCTGCGGTAGCGGACAGTTTGTGCAGAATGGGCATGGCAAAGGCAGCGGTCTTGCCGGTACCCGTCTGCGCGCCGGCCAACAGGTCGACGCCGGACATGACCACGGGGATGGCCTGCTCCTGAATGGGGGTGGGGGTAGTGTAACCGCGCTCGGCAGCTGCACGCCAAATGGGCTCAGAAAGCCCAAGGGATTCAAAAGATGACATAATTTTTGCTCCGAAAACACCGGCCTCGCCACAGGGGCGCCAGTCTATGGCAGACGCTTCATCAAGGTGGGGACCAGTGCGACGCACATCATACAGACTGAGGCATGACGGCGGGTGCACTTTAACAGAACATACTAATTATTGCGAGTAATATAATGACGACAGGGATAGCCGCGGTACTGATCGCCTATCTCGACTGCAAAACAGTCGCCGCGGATTTGCGGGTCATCTACGTTTTATTTGCCCTGCAAAACATCAGCCAGAAGTGGGACCATGCCGATCCGGGATTGGAAAGCCGCCCTAAACCGCTTTATCATCCAGTTCGATAACCGATTGCCGCAACGTCAAATGAACACACCGTGTACACAAAATTCAGGACACCCTCATGACCACATCCACACTTAACCCTTCCAATGGAAATGACACACTGCTCAAGGTACCGAAAATCACCGCGTATTTCTGGATGGCGAAACTCCTGACCACCGCCATGGGAGAAGCCACATCGGATTTTCTCGTTTTCCACACGAACCCCTATCTGGCCGTGGTAGGTTGTGGGTTGTTGTTCCTGGCCGCCATCTGGCTACAGATGCGAAGCAATCGATATACCGCACACTATTACTGGTTTGCCGTCATCATGGTGAGTATCTTCGGTACCCAAATAGCGGACGTCACCCATGTCGTGCTGGGCGTTCCCTATGACATCTCGACATCCGTGTTTCTAGTTGCCTTGATCGGGATTCTTAGCATCTGGAAACTCAAAGAAAAAACCCTTTCCATTCACAGTGTGCATACACCTCGGCGAGAGGCATTCTATTGGGCGACCATCGTAGCCACTTTTGCCCTGGGCACCGCCGCAGGTGACATGACAGCATCGAGCCTGGATTTAGGCTACCTTGGGTCGGGTTTACTATTTGTCCTCTTGTTTGGCATTCCCGTCATCGCATACTTCATGTTCGACCTTAACGAGATCGCCGCCTTCTGGATAGCCTATATCTTGACTAGGCCACTGGGGGCCTCCTTCGCGGATTGGACAGACAAGCCAATACGCTTCGGTGGTCTTGGCCTCGGCTCGGGCCCGGTGAGTATATCGTTGACGCTGGTCATTTTTATGCTGCTCATCTTCCTGATAATTTCCAGAGTAGATGACCCCAACCGAGCCCAAAAGATAGAGGCGCGCTGGTAAGCTGCTGTTAAAATCAAAACGCCCATTGGAACTACCTGCCATAACGTGACCTACCGCGTGGCGCACCACCCGTGAGGGTTGATGTGGCGTATTCACCAGTCGCCAGAACTCATCCAGGCTATGGATGGTTACCTGGACCAAAACCGCGCGGGATATCCTGCAAGATGTTATCGATATTGCTGGTGTCAATCAGCGTGCGTCCATCATCTGCTGATGTGGGCGGAGGGGAAACGGCCTGCCGCAGATAGGGTCTCCTGTGTTCATCAGGAATTTGCATGGTGTTGGCGGAGAGGGTGGGATTCGAACCCACGTGGGGTTGCCCCCCATCCGATTTCGAGTCGGCGCCGTTATGGCCACTTCGGTACCTCTCCGTGGGAGCATACCTTAATCTTTCCCGACGCCAACGGCAAGTGCGCCGCGCCGGCAAACGCAGTACAGCGCTACAAGGTGGCGCCGTCGTTACGATCCTTGGCACTGATAAACTGGCGTTTGAGGACGTGCTCCCGCTTGAGCCCCAACCACAGGGCAATCGGGCTCGCGACGAAAATTGAGGAATAAGTGCCCACCACCACACCGATAACCAGGGCCGTGGCAAAGCCGTGAATCACCGGCCCGCCGAAGAGGAAGAGCGACAGGGCGACCATGAAGGTGATGAAACTGGTAATCACCGTCCGTGACAGGGTCTCATTGATAGCGATGTTGAAAATCTGCGCCACATCGCCGCTGCGGGACGCCCGCAGGTCTTCACGCATGCGGTCGAAAACCACCACCGTATCGTTGAGCGAATAGCCCATGATGACCAGCAAAGCCGCAATCACGGTCAGGGAGAACTCTTCCTGGCTGATGGCGAAAAAGCCCACCACCAGAATGGGGTCGTGGAGCATGGCGAACACACCCCCCACGGCAAAACGCCACTCGAAGCGAAACCCCACATAAATCAGGATGCCCAGAGTCACGATGATGAGCGCCATGATCCCCTTATTCCGCAATTCCTTACCCACCTCCGGGCCGACATATTCCGTGCGGCGCAACTGCACATCCGGATACTTCAACTGGTCTTTCTGAAACACCTGCAAAATCTTGTTACCCACCGCGCTGCTCTCGCCAGGCACGGTGCGCAAACGAATCAGCAGATCACGATCTCCACCGAAGGTCTGCACCACCGCATCGTGAAAACCCGCCTGCGCGAGCGTCCCACGCACGGTCCCCAAGTCCGGAGTCTTGCTGAAGGCCAGCTCCACCAGCGTGCCGCCGGTGAAGTCGATGCTGTAGTTCAGCCCGCGTACCAGAAAAACGGCGACTGAGGCAACGATCAGCAAAGCGGACACGCCCAGAAAAATCCAGCGTCTGGACATGAAATCAACATGGGTACGGGTTCTAAAGAGTTCCATCGCGGCCTCAGATATATAGCTTTTGCACACGCCGCTTACCGAGGGCGAGTTCGATGATGCCACGACTCATCATAGTCGCGGTAAACATGGACGTGATCACTCCGATAGTCAGCACCAACGCGAAACCCTTGATGGCTCCGGTGCCAAACTGGAAGAGCACCAGCGCGGCGATAAGTACCGTGACATTGGAGTCCACGATGGTGGCAAAGGCCTTCTTAAAGCCGGCATCAATAGCGGCACGGGTACTCATGCCATGCCGTAATTCCTCGCGGATGCGCTCGAATACCAGCACGTTAGCATCCACCGCCAGGCCGATCTTCAGTACGATACCGGCAATACCCGGCAGAGTCAGGGTACCACCCATTATCGAGAGCACCGCCAGAATGGCCAGAACGTTCACCAGGATAGCGAGATCGGCAATCAGACCAAAAGCCCGGTAATAAAACGTCATGAAGAGCACGACGAAGAGCATGCCGAAGACCACTGCCATCACCCCGTCGTGGATGGAGTCCTGGCCCAGAGTCGGACCAACGGTGCGCTCTTCCGAAATATGAACGGGCGCGGGTAACGCGCCGGCCCGCAATTCAATCGCGGCATTACTGGCGTCTTTCAGACCGGAGAATCCGGTAATCTGGGCCCGGCCTCCCGTAATGGCTTCACGTATCACCGGCGCGGTCACCACCTTGTTATCCAGCAAAATAGCCATGCGCTTGCCCACATTTTTGGTAGTCAGATCACCGAAGATACGGGTTCCCGCATTGTTGAAACTGACATTGACAATGGCCTGACCGCTACTGTTGTCTACCCCCGCGCTGGCGTTGCTGAGATAGCGACCCGTGAGCACCGTATTCGTATAAAGTACGTAAGGCGCGCCATGAGCGCCGTAAAACAGGGCGGTACCGGGGGGCAGGTCACCTTTGAGCGCAGCCGCCATGTTGGCCTGCTCATCCACCATCTTGAATTCAAGTTGGGCAGTGGAACCGATAATGGATTTAGCGCGCTGGGTGTCCTGCACACCCGGCAATTGCACAGCGATATGCGCAGCACCCTGACGCTGGATGACCGGCTCGGAAACACCCAATTCATCAATACGATTGCGAATGACGACAATGGCCTGTTGCAGCGCGTCATCCTTCATTTTTCTGGCGGCATCGGGGGTGAGGCTTACGTCTAACACCGCATTGGGCTGCAGGGTGATGGCATAATCGGGATAATGCCCGGCAATAACCTTTTGCGCCTGCGCCGCGACTGCCGCGTTTTCCATCTCGACGGCAAGATTTTGCGGTCCGGTTACATTGACCGCCAGATATTGCAGATTCTGGTGGCGGAGGAAGGTACGCAAGCTGCCGCTGTCCTGTTCCAGAGCATGTTTGATAACGGCATCGGTGTCGACGCGCAGCAGGAGGTACACACCGCCGCGCAGATCGAGACCCAGATTGACTGGTTTGCCGCCGAGGCTGCTTAACCAGTCCGGCTCTGCAGACATCTGCGAAAGAATGACCTGAGCATTGCCAGGGAGTTTACTTTGCAGCAACGTTTCGGCCAGACCCTGGGCATCATTGTTGGGGAAAAAGAAGGTACTGCCCGTCCCATCCGAGTTGACGCGGGTGACCGGAACATTGACCGCTTGCAGCCAGCCCCGCATCGTAGCCACCGGCGGCAGGAGGGTCCCCGCGGGCGCGCGCACTTCTACGGCAGAGTGCCAGCCATAGAAGTTGGGCAGTGCGTAAAACAGGGAAGGCAATACAACCGCCAGGATAATCAGGTACTTCCACCATGGATAACGGGTCATGAACGAGCCTTTACAGTTTTTTCAATGTCCCTTTGGGCAACAGTAACGTCACTGAGGCTCGCTGAACTTTTACAATGACCCCTTCAGCAATTTCAAGTTGCAGATAATCCTCACCCACCTGCATGACCCGCCCGGCCAGACCACCCTGAGTAACCACTTCATCACCCTTGGAAATCGCCGCAATCAACTGGCGTTGCTCTTTCGCTTTTTTCATCTGCGGACGAATCAGCAGAAAATAGAAAATGGCGAAAATGATAACCAGCGGGACGATCTGCATAAAAATGGAATCTGGACCACCCCCCCCCACCGCAGTTCCGGCATAAGCATTGGCGATAGGCGAAAAATTCATTATGTACTCCAGATCAGGTCTGCGGGCCGCTATTGTAGCCTTTAGGCATCGACTAGGGAACCAGCACGACGGCGGCGATAGAAATCATCTGCAAATGCATCCAGGTGACCAGCAGCAATGGCCTCCCGCAGCCCCGCCATCAGCTCCTGATAGTAGTGCAGATTATGCAGCGTGTTCAGGCGTGCGCCGAGGATCTCATGACTACGCTGTAAGTGACGCAGATAGGCCCTGCTGTAGTTCTGACAGGTGTAACAGGCGCATTGCGGATCCGGCGGCAGGGCATCTTTCTCATAACGAGCATTGCGCAGCCTGAGAATGCCATCACGGGTAAAAAGCCAGCCATTGCGGGCATTGCGGGTCGGCATGACACAATCGAACATGTCGATACCACGACGTACGCCCTCGACCAGATCCTCGGGCGTCCCGACGCCCATAAGGTAGCGAGGCCGATCCTCGGGCATCTGCGGCATGAGATCTTCCAGCACCTTCATCATCTCCGCCTTGCTCTCTCCTACCGAAAGTCCACCGATAGCAAGACCGGGGAAATCCAGTCGCTGCAATCCCGCTAAGGAACGCTGACGTAAATCTCCATACATTCCACCCTGGACAATGCCGAAGAGCTGACCCGGCCCGGCGTAAGAGGCACGGGAGCGCGCCGCCCAGCGCAAAGAAAGCTCCATGCTGACACGGGCTTCTTCGTAGGTGGCAGGGTGGGGCGTACATTCATCGAAGACCATAGCGATGTCCGAACCCAGCGCCGCCTGAATCTGCATGGACTCTTCCGGCCCCAGAAAAACCTTGTGGCCATCGGTGGGCGCACGGAATTGCACCCCTGCCTCCGTCAGCCTGCGCAGCGCGCCCAGACTGAAGACCTGGAAACCGCCCGAATCGGTGAGGATGGGCCGATCCCAATGCATCATCTTATGCAGACCGCCGACCGCGCTGATGACCTCCAGACCGGGACGCAGAAAGAGATGAAAGGTGTTGCCGAGGATAATTTCAGCCCCCAGCGTCTTCAACTCCTCGGGAGACATGGCCTTGACGGTGCCATAGGTACCCACCGGCATAAAGGCGGGCGTCTGAATATTACCGCGGGGCAGACGCAGAACGCCGCGCCGGGCTGCGCCATCACGGGCCAACAACTGATAAATACTCACCGCTGTCCGACCTGAGGGGAAATCAGCATCGCATCTCCGTAGCTGAAAAACCGATAGCCCTCTGCCACCGCGTGGCGATAGGCAGCGAGCATGCACTCCGTACCAGCAAAAGCACAGACCAGCATAAGCAGGGTGGATTCCGGGAGGTGAAAATTGGTCAACAGCCCATCTATCACCTGAAAGGTCTTACCGGGATAGATGAACAGGCGGGTCTCCCCGGTGTAAGGGCGCAAGGTCCCATCCTGCGCCGCTGTCTCCAACGCGCGGCAGGCCGTGGTACCTACGGCGATCACCCGCTTGCCCCGCGCCTTCGCAGCGGCAACGGCGGCTACAGTCGCCGCGCTGACTTCCATGGTTTCGGCATGCATGGGGTGCTCGGTAATATCATCACTGCGTACCGGGAGGAAAGTCCCGGCGCCGACGTGGAGGGTCACGAAGGTCCGTTCAATACCGCGCGCCGCGAGGGCATCCAGTAGCTGCGCATCGAAATGCAACCCGGCGGTGGGTGCGGCCACCGCACCGGGATGGGCCGCATAGATGGTCTGATAGCGCTCCCGATCACAGGCCTCCGGCGCGCGCCTGATGTAGGGCGGCAAAGGCACGCTCCCTTCAGCTTCAAGAATGGGTAACCACTGGGCGTCCGCAGACAGTCGCAGGCGAACTTCCATGCCATCCTTTTCCTCTACCATGGCAACGGCACCACCCGACAAATGAATGGCCATACCCGGCCGCAGAGCTTTCGAGGATTTCGCCAGAAACCAACCCTCCTGAACATCGAGCAGTCGGTCGAGCAGTAGTTCCACCGTGCCGCCCGTTGCTTTGCAGGCCTGCAAACGCGCGGGAAGCACACGGGTATCATTGAGTACCAGCAGGTCTCCGGGCTGAAGCAGATTGGGTAGATCGCGTATCCGCGCATCTTCCCAGCTGCCCTGACGGCCATCGACGATAAGCATGCGCGCCGCCCCGCGTTCCGCGAGTGGGACCTGAGCGATCAGTGCGTCGGGCAATTCATAATAAAAATCACTTTTTTGCATGGAGTTTAGTGTCAGGAAAACCAGTCGGATTCAGGTTGGTCAGGGTGCGGGATCACCTGCACCAGTGTGATGCGTGGGCCCTTTTTACGCAAGACTACCACGTCGAAATTGGCAAAAGCGACCCGCTCGCCCTCTTCCGGAACCCTTTCGAGCTGGCGCATGATCAGCCCACCGATGGTATCTGCGGTCTCCTCCTCGATGTCGATGTGGAGGCTGCGCTCCAGGGAATACAGCGAGAGACTGCCCGAGCCCACCCAACTGCCATCGAGGCGCCGTCGCCACTCCCGCCGCTGGTGGCGGAACTCGTCGGGGATAACTCCAAGCAGGCTTTCCAGTACATGATCCAAGGTGACAAAGCCGGTGATGGTGCCCAAATCATCCACCACCAACGCAAAATGCGGGTGGCCGGAACGGAAATGGCTGAGCAAGTCCATGGCCGGTAACGCCTTGCCTACGGAAGGTAGCGGGCGCAGGAGTGTTTTCAGGTCACCCAGGTCCGGGCGCTTTGACAGGGCCGCAAAAGCATCCTTGACGTGGAGCAAGCCGACCACATGCTGGCGGTCCCCTTCGCACACCGGGTAACGAGTAAAGCGATGGCGCATCATCACTTGGCGGATCTCTTCCGGGCTGTCTTCCAACATCAGACAAACCATCTCGGCGGCGGGACGCATCAGGTCCCCAGCCGTCAGCTCCGTAAAATCGAGGGTGCGGTCGAGAATATCTCCGGTGCGCTGGCCGAGGGTGCCCTGCGCCTGACTGAGGGCCAGGATCATCGCCAGTTCATCGCGGGAATGGGGTGCTTCGCCGGCATGCTGATCCACCCGCAGCGCAAAGAGGCGCAACACGATGCGGGTCGCGCCATTGAGTACCCAGATCGCTGGGTACATGAGCCAGTAAAAAGCGTAGAGGGGCGCACCGGTCCACAGGGACACCGCCTCCACCTTGCGGATGGCTAGCGACTTGGGTACCAGCTCGCCGATCACGATGACGATGAAGGAGATCAGGGCGAAGCCGACGGCAAAAGAAACTGATCGCAACGCCGTCGGATCACTCACCCCAGCAGCCCGGAAAAGAGGTTGGAGCAAACGCGCTACAGTGGGTTCGCCAACCCAACCGATACCCAACGACGCAATAGTAATACCGAGTTGTGTGGCAGAGAGATAAGCATCCAGCCGCCGATGCATCCGCATCAAAATGCGCCCGCGCAACCCATGCTCCTGGGCCAGGGTACGAGCATGGGTACTGCGTAATCGCACCAGCGCAAATTCTGCCGCAACAAAAAAACCATTCAGCAGAATCAGCAGGACTGCCAGCAGCAGCCCGTTGATCTCATGCATGGGAGGGCACTCCCGCCCGCGCGTGGCGGGGGTGTCGTTCAGTCATCACTGGTGATGAGTTGCTCCAACCCGGCAAAACTCTGTACCACATCGTTGGTCTGTATGGCCACCCCCAGTTGTCGCGCTATCTGACTGATGGAAAAAACACCGCGAATCTCTTCACCGCGGAGTGTTTCCTCACGCACCAGGGCATGCTGACGCCCTGCCTTGCGCAGGGTGAGAACGATATCTCCCACGGTAGACCGCTCCACTTCAGCGAAGTCGAGTACATCAATCTGACCCCGAGGCACCATGATATCTTGCACCTTGATGGAGTCCCGCACGACGTGGTTTTCGGCTGCCAGTTTGACGGGTTTTTCACCCATGAGGTCACGGGCGGTGGCCAGGCCGATCAGCATACCGAAGTCATCCAGCACAAAAAGCATTCGGACACCCGCATGAATCATGCGTTGCAGGGCCTGATCGATGGTGCTTTCCGGCTTCGTCGCCACAGCGGGTACCCGACCGAGGTCGGTCATGCTTTTGATCGCCATGTCGCTGGGCGTCACTGTCAATGACATCCCGT
Source organism: Acidithiobacillus ferriphilus (assembly GCF_028215975.1). NCBI lineage: Bacteria > Pseudomonadati > Pseudomonadota > Acidithiobacillia > Acidithiobacillales > Acidithiobacillaceae > Acidithiobacillus > Acidithiobacillus ferriphilus. The sequence continues at coordinate 988,923 of NZ_CP116458.1, read as the reverse complement.
CATCAAACATACAGATACGCGTGTCCGGCTTGAGTCCATGACGTTGTAATGCACGGAATCTTGTCATTTCATTATCTCCGCAGTTGAAAAGGTGGCTGGAAAAACTCGCCTCTGTCCAAGAATAGCGCAAATCAGCGGACCGCAAGGGCGGCGAAGCCGTGCTCCAGATCATCGCGCAGGTCGTCAGCATGCTCCAGTCCGACACTGATCCGCAGCAAACCATCGCCAATCCCCGCCGCTGCCCGCGCCTCAGGACCGACCCGGCTGTGAGTCGTGCTGGCGGGGTGGGTAATGGTGGTCTTGGCATCGCCGAGATTGGCGGTCAAGGAGAGCAGGCGCAGGGCATCCGCAAAGGCCCAGGCCGCAGTCTGCTCACCATGCAGATCAAAGGACAGAATGGCACCCGGCAGGCGTTGCTGACGCGCCGCCAGGGCTTGCTGGGGATGGCTCTTAAGGCCTGGATAATAGACCCGTGCCACCTCCGGCCGTGCTTCCAGCCATTCGGCAATCTGCTGGGCATTGGCGCAATGACGCTCCATACGCAACCCCAGAGTTTCCATACCTTTGAGCTGCACCCAGGCGTTGAAAGGGCTGAGACTTGGGCCCGCCGTGCGTACGAAATTGCGTGGCCCGCTGTTGAGCAGTTCGGTACTGCCGCAAACCGCCCCGCCCAGGGTCCTCCCCTGCCCGTCCAGATATTTGGTGGCGGAGTGAACGACCAGATCAGCGCCAAACTTGAGAGGCTGCTGCAAGGCCGGGGTACAGAAACAGTTGTCCACCACCAGCCAGGCATCATGGGCATGGGCCAGATCCGCCAGTGCCTGCATATCGCCAATCTCGGCAAGCGGATTGGAAGGCGTTTCAAGGAAGAGCATCCGGGTATTGGGACGCAGAGCCGCGTGCCACGCCGTCACATCCGCCAGCGACACAAAACTGGTCTCCACCCCGAAGCGACCGAGAATATTGCTGAGCAGTTGCGCCGTCGTACCAAAAATAGAGCGGGAGGCGACGATATGATCGCCCGCCTTGAGCATCCCCATGAAGACCGTCAAGCAGGCGGCCATGCCAGAGGCCGTGGCGACACAAGCTTCCGCACCCTCCAGCGCGGCAAGCCGCTCTTCAAAAGTACGTACGGTGGGATTGGTGAAGCGCGCATAAATATTCCCCGGAGCCCGTCCGGCAAAGCGCTCCGCGGCCTCTTCTGCCGAGTCGAAAACAAAACTGGAAGTCGGAAAGATGGCTTCGCTGTGCTCCTGCTCCTGAGTGCGGTGAATACCGGCGCGGATGGCGAGGGTCTCCGGGCGGAGATGCGCCGCCCAGTCCGGGTTGGAATCCTGAGAGTTCATCGCAACTCCTCGATCAGATGCAACTGACGCGAGCCATGTCCTTCCGGCGTCGGCAATGGATAATCGTCACTAAAACAGGCGTCACAGAAACCCTGCCCACACCCGCCCACGGCTTCATAAAGCGCCTCCAGACTAATGTAGCCCAGGCTGTCGGCACCAATGATCTTACGCACCTCTTCAATTGTGTGCTGGGCCGCGATGAGCTGGGAGCGATCCGGGGTATCGATGCCATAATAGCAGGGTCCGGTCGTGGGGGGCGCACTGACCACGAAATGCACCTCACGCGCGCCGGCAGCCCGCACCAGACTGACAATTTTGGCGCTGGTCGTGCCCCGGACGATGGAATCGTCCACCAGGACCACCCGCTTACCACGCAGGATGTTGGGCTGGGCATTGAGCTTGACCTTCACTCCGAAATCACGACCGCGCTGTGCCGGTTGAATGAAGGTGCGGCCCACATAGTGATTGCGGATCAGACCCAGCTCGAAGGGCAGACCGGAGGCCTCGGCATAGCCCATGGCCGCCGCAACGCCGGAATCAGGGACGGGCACCACCAGGTCCGCCTCCCGCGGGTGCAGGCGTGCCAGCGCCTGACCAATGCGTTTGCGCGCTGAATACACGTGGACACCGTCCAGGACGCTATCCGGACGGGCGAAATAGATATATTCAAAGACGCACATGCGCCGACCGACGGGCGCAAAAGGCTTGCGGCTCTCGATGCCCTCTTTGGAAATGACGATCAGCTCTCCCGGCTCAATGTCGCGGACGAACTCCGCCCCCATCAGGTCGAGGGCGCAGGTCTCGGAGGCCAGCACAAAGCCCCCGGAATCAATCAGACGCCCCAGCACCAACGGACGAAAGCCCATGGGATCACGCACCCCGATCAGTCGGCTCTCCGTCAGGCAAACCAGCGAGTAGGCACCGGAAACCTGCTGCAGCGCCGCTGCGAGCCGGGTCCCCGTATCGTCGCCCGGTACCCGCGCCAGCAGATGGACGACAACCTCGGTGTCCATATCCGTGTGGAATATGGCCCCTTCCCGCTCCAAGCGGGTGCGGAGTTCAGCCGCATTGACCAGGTTACCGTTATGACCGACGGCAAAGGCGCCATGACGATAATTGATGAATACCGGCTGGGTATTCCGTAGTACTGACCCCCCCGCGGTGGAATAGCGCACATGACCGATCGCCTGATCACCGGGCAGCTTGCTAATCTGCTCCAACCCGAAGACATCGGCTACCCGCCCCATACCGCGCTGCACATAAAGCTTGCCCTGATCGCCAGAAACGATACCCGCCGACTCCTGCCCCCGGTGCTGCAGAGCATAGAGGCCGAGATAAGTCAGATTGGCAGCTTCCGGATGACCGAATACGCCAATGACCCCGCATTCATCATGAAAATGGTCATCATCTACGGCATGCTGCACCACATTGTCATTTTGCAATTTTTTGCGACTCCAGATAAGACACGGCAGGTGCCGTCAACGATTGCGACCAGTGTTTCACCGGCTCCTGTGCCAACCAGGAACTCTCCCACCAAGGAGACTGGGACAAGGTCGAGGACTGCACCAAGGTGACCACAATGGCAATCAACACTAGCCCCCGCAAGAAACCGAAGAAAGTCCCCAAAAAGCGGTCCGTCGCCCCGAAACCAATGCCATATAATAGCTTACGGACCAGGAAAGCGCACAGAGTACCAATGATCAGGCAAGCAAAAAAGAGGATAAAAGAAGCTAGCGGCACCTTCCAGCCCGCGGGGATCTGCGACGACAATTGGGGCGCCAGCCAACTTCCGCCCCAATTCCACGCCACATAAAATCCGCCAACCCATGCTACCAGTGAAAAAAACTCGCGCACCATTCCGCGAAAAAGCCCCCAGATAGCGGAAAGCACCACCAGGCCTACGGTAGCGGCATCTACCCAGAACATCATGCCGGGTCACTCTGCAGCCACGCCATAGGCAATTGCTTGACGAGGTGAAAAGAACCAAAGCAGAGCAGAATATCGCCGCCCGTCAGAGTCGTTCTTGCCGCCACCAATGCCTGTTCCATGCCCGCACCCGCGGATAATACTGTTGTCGCATTCATCCCCTCAAGCACAGCGCCGAGTTGCGTCGCCGCAGCCGCCCGCGGGGTACCGGTAATCTCCAGCACATACCAAGCATCCACCCAGTGCAGCAGTGGCGCAAGCGTCCCAGCCATATCTTTGTCAGCAAGCATGCCGACAATGGCGTGACAACGCGCGGCACCTTTTCGCGCTGCCAGCAATGCCGCTAGCTGCCGCGCCGCCTGGGGGTTATGGGCGACATCCACCAGCAAATCAGGACCGGCCTTCCCCCAGGGCCGACGCCATTGGCAGCGTCCCGGCAACTCCGGCGCCCGCGTCCATGCGGAGATGGCCGAAGCGGGCACCGGCAGCTTTGCCTCCAACAAAGACAGCGCCGCTACCGCCAATGCCAGATTGGCCCATTGTGACGGTGCCGCCCACAAGGGTGCGGGCACCTGTTTTTCCTGCCCGAATCCCGACCATTTCCCGCGCAGAGGATCAATATGGAAATCCCGCCCCAACTGCTGCAGGGGCACGTCAGCGCGTACCGCCGCTGCCAATACCGAAACACAGGGGTCTTCCGCATCCCCATAGAGGGCCGGCACCTTACGACGGAAGATACCGGCCTTTTCCCGACCGATGGATGCGCGATCGGGCCCCAGCCAGTCCTGATGATCCAGGTCCACGGTGGTTACGATACTACAATCAGGGGTAAAGGCATTGACCGCATCCAGACGTCCCCCCAAACCGACCTCCAGAATTGCCACATCGACCCCGGCGGCTAACATCATCCGCACCGCGGCGAGGGTCGCAATCTCAAAATAGGTGAGCGGAATCTGGCGTGCTGTGTCGGCCATTTCTGCAAGTAGTCGGTGCCAGAGGGACTCAGATGCAGGCCGGCCATCCAGCCGCAAACGTTCAGTAAACTGCCAAAGGTGCGGGCTGGTATAAGCACCAACGCGATAGCCCGCCTGACGATAGAAGGCCTCCAGATAAGCTACCGTGGAGCCCTTGCCATTGGTGCCCCCTACCAAAATCACCGGCATGGGCAAACGCGCGGGAATATCCAGCGCCGCTAAAGCGGCCAGCATCCGCTCCAGACCCATGACAATTTGCTCGGGTGGCCCAGCAAGTTCAGCGACCCGATCACTGAGGGTGTCTGGCAAAGACACCACCGGGCTACATCCGCCCCCGTATCCGGCGCTTAATACGCGCTCTCGGCATGAGTCAGCATCCTCAGCATCTCGCTCACCACCGTGCGCATCTGGCGACGATCGACAATCTGGTCAATGGCGCCGTGCTCCAGCAAATACTCCGAGCGCTGAAAACCCTCCGGCAGTTTTTCACGGATGGTCTGCTCGATCACCCGCGGTCCGGCGAAGCCGATCAAGGCCTTGGGTTCCGCAATCAGGATATCCCCCAAAGTGGCCAGGCTGGCAGAAACACCGCCCATAGTCGGGTCGGTGAGCACCGAGATGAAAGGAATCCCCGCCTTGGCCAGTCGCTCCACGGCGGCTGAAGTCTTGGCCATCTGCATCAGGGAAAAAAGTCCTTCCTGCATCCGTGCCCCACCGCTGGCACTGAAGCAGACCAGTGGACAACGTTCCGTCAGCGCCGTCTCCGCCGCCTTGGCAAAGCGGGCGCCCACCACCGAGCCCATACTCCCGCCCATAAATTCAAAGGCAAAGGCGGCGGCCACCACCGGGCGCCCTTTGAGGAGGCCGCGCATCACCACCAGGGCATCTTTCTCTCCGGACTTGGCTTGGGCTTCCTGCAGTCGATCCTTATAGCGCTTCTGATCCTTGAAGCGCAGGGGGTCCACCGGGACGTATTCCTTCGCGATCTCCAGGCGGGGCTCCGCATCGAGGAAAAAATCCAGACGTTGCCGGGCACTGATCCGCTGATGGTGTCCGCAGTGGGGGCAGACGAAAAGGTTCTCCTCCAACTCCGTGCGGTAGAGCACCACCTGACAGGTGGGGCACTTGGACCACAAGCCCTCGGGCACGGTACGCTTATTTTCGGTTGCGCTGGGGGTCGCTATGGGCGCCTTTTTTATTTTGGGCGGCAGCACCCGATCGAACCAACTCATACGCCTCTCCTTTCCGTCGTTCGCACGGCCTGGGCCAGCGGCTCGATAAAGCGGGTGGCCGCCGCAATGGCTTCCTGATCCGTCGCGCACTCCGCCAGTTGATCGACCAGTGCGCTGCCGACGACCACCGCGTCGGCGCCGGCCGCCACCCGTACCACCGTCGCCGCATCGCGAATGCCAAAACCGATGGCCACGGGCAGACCCAACTGCCGACGCAGGTCCTGTACCCGTTGCAAGACTTCCGCCCAGTCCGCCTGGGTTACGCCGGTAATACCGCGCAGAGAAACATAGTACACAAAACCGCTACCCATACTGCGGACGGTCGCCACGCGTTCCGGGCCGCTGGTCGGCGCCAGCAGGAAAATGGGATCAATACCGTGCTGCTGGAGAACGACGGCCTCACCGCGTCCCTCTTCCGGAGTCAGATCGACCAGGATGACCCCGTCCACCCCCGCCGTCGCGGCGGCCTCGGCGAACAAGGTTACACCCATGGCTTCCACCGGATTCAAATACCCCATAAGGATGATGGGCGTGTGGCTGTTGGTCATGCGAAATTCGCGCACCCACTCCAGGACCATGCGCAGCTTCACCCCCCGCGCCAGCGCCCGCTCACTGGCGCGCTGGATGCTGGGACCATCGGCCATGGGGTCGGAAAAGGGCATCCCCAGTTCGATGGCATCGGCTCCGACAGCGACCAGCGCGTGCATCAGGGGCACGGTCGCGGTCAGCGAGGGGTCACCCGCCGTCATAAAAGGAATGAGGGCGGCACGACCCGCATCCTGGTGTTGGGCAAACAACCCGGCCAGACGACTCATAAATGAATCCCCTCGAGAGCGGCGACGGTATGAATATCCTTATCGCCTCGCCCGGACAGGTTAACGATGATGGTCTGATCAGGGCGCATGGTCGGCGCCAGATGGAAGGCATGGGCCAGCGCATGAGCGCTTTCCAGTGCCGGGATGATGCCCTCTGTGCGGCACAGCCGATGGAAGGCGGCCAGCGCTTCTGCATCGGTAGCGGCCACATACTCTGCCCGCCCGGTATCCTTCAGATAGGCATGCTCAGGCCCCACCCCCGGATAATCCAGCCCCGCCGAGATGGAGTGCGTCGGCAGGATCTGGCCGTCTTCATCTTCCATCAGGTAGGTCCGGTTACCATGCAGTACCCCTGGGCGCCCCGTCGTCAGCGGAGCGGCGTGTTGTCCGGTGCCGAGTCCCAGCCCGCCCGCTTCGACACCGATCATCCGCACCGCCTTATCTTCGATAAAGGGATAAAACAGACCGATGGCATTACTGCCTCCACCCACACAGGCGATCAGGCAATCGGGGAGCCGTCCTGTCAGTTCGAGGCACTGGGATCGAGCCTCGTCACCGATCACCCGGTGAAATTCCCGCACCATGACCGGATAAGGATGCGGTCCCGCGGCCGTCCCGATTACGTAAAAAGTGCTTTCGACATTGGTTACCCAGTCACGCAAGGCTTCGTTGAGCGCATCTTTCAGGGTACGCGTACCACTGCTTACCGCCGCCACCCGCGCGCCCAGCAAACGCATGCGAAACACATTGCTGGACTGCCGCTGGATATCCTCTTCGCCCATATACACCAAGCATTCCATACCATAGCGGGTCGCTACCGTCGCTGTGGCTACGCCATGCTGCCCTGCGCCCGTCTCGGCAATTACCCGTTTTTTGCCCATACGCCGGGCGAGCAGAGCCTGACCGACGGCATTATTGATTTTGTGTGCACCGGTGTGGTTAAGGTCTTCCCGCTTGAGGTAAATCTGCGCCCCCCCCAGTTCCCTGGAGACACGCGCCGCATGACAGAGCGGATTGGGACGACCGACAAACTGACGCAACTCATTGTGCAGCTCGGCACGAAACTCCGGATCCCGTTGCGCCTCCTGGTACGCGTGCTCCAGTTCCGCCAACGCCGGAATCAGCGTTTCTGCAACAAAACGCCCGCCGTAAGGCCCATAGTGCCCGAATGCGTCCGGCAAAGCATAAGTTTCCATTTTCTCTCCCTCAGGCACCGCGCACCCGCGCAACAAATTGTGCCATTTTGTCATGATCTTTGCGTCCGGGCGACATCTCCACCCCGCTGCTCACATCTACCGCATAAGGCCGGGCGATGGCGATAGCTTCGGCAACATTTCCGGCGTTCAGCCCGCCGGCCAAAATCCAGGGCTTACCCAGATCCGATAGCCGCCACCAGTCGAAGCTCTGGCCCGACCCCCCCCAGACTCCTGGCACTGCGCAATCCAGCAATAGTCCTTGCGCGTCATGATAAGCATCCACCGCGGGTCGCAGATCTTGCGCCGCCGTCACCCGCACTACCTTGATATAAGGCCGGTCAAAACTGCGACAGAAGGATGGTGATTCATCGCCATGAAATTGCAGGACATCCAAAGGGTATTGCCGCAGAGTTGCGGCCACTTCGGTAGCATCTGCGTTGACAAAAAGGCCAACACGGGTGATGAAGGGCGGCAAGGCAGTGAGGACTTCCTGGGTCCGCGCAGCATCCAAAGCCCGCGGGCTTTTTCGATAGAATACCAGTCCGATGGCATCCGCACCGACGGCCGCCGCCGCGCGCGCGTCCGCTGCATTCGTGATACCGCATATCTTGATACGTACCATCAGCGCATTCTAACACCGCGGCATGCAGAAAGCATGAGTGCGGTTATCCGGTCGCGTCCGTTAATGCCCCATCAAGAAACCGGCGTCCACCGCATCCACCGGCAGCCCGAACTCCGCAGGGTAACGCGGCGCCACAAAATAGAGGCCGTCCGGTGGGGCCGTAACGCCGGCCTGACAGCGATCGCAACTGGCCAGCACCTCTGCTGCCCAGTCCGCGGGTCGGTCACCTTTGCCTACGGCAATCAGCACTCCCGCAAGATTACGCACCATGTGATGCAAGAAACCATTAGCCTCGGCATCAATGGCGATCAGATCGCCCCGACGCGTGACTTGCAGTCGGCACAAATTCCGTATGGGGCTTTTGGCCTGACAGGCAGAGGCGCGAAAGGCGGAAAAATCATGGGTGCCCAGTAGGGTTTGCGCTGCCACCTGCATGGCCTCCACATCCAAAGGGCGATATATCCAAGCCGTGTGGTTCCGCCATAATGCTGGTTTTTCACGCTGATTGAGAATCATATAACGATAACGCCGCGCCATGGCGGAAAAACGGGCGTGGAAATGGTCCGGGACAGCCTGGGCCCAACGTAGTGCCACGCCTTTGGGTAAGCAGGTGTTGGCACCACGTACCCAGGCCTCGGGGGGACGCACGACCGGGCTGTCAAAATGCACCACCTGACACAGGGCATGCACCCCCGTATCGGTACGCCCGGCGACAATGACGGTGATCGGACACTGGGCCACATGACTCAGCGCTGTTTCCAGAACACCTTGCACGCTTTCCTGATCCGACTGGCGTTGCCAGCCACAGAATCCATGGCCATCGTATTCAAGCCCCAAGGCCCAGCGGGTGCCAGACATTGGCATAACGGATTCCATCACCAAGCGCGGCTTAAAGCGTTTTCAGCAACTGCCTGGCTTCTTCCTGCTGAGCGCTGCTGCCTTCCCGCGTCACTTCCATGAGCAAATCGCGCGCCGATTCGCCCTCTCCCATTTCCACATAGGCCTTGGCCAGATCGAGCTTGGTACCGACCGCATCCCAATCCGCAACATCATCCTTGGCAGGATATATTTCCCCGGCGGCTGGAGTTTCCCACGCGGCGAGCGATCCTTCTGAATTTGAATCGATATCCAGCGTCTCATTGGTCTCGCGTGTCTCATCCATCAACCGGAATTGCTCGTCAATGTCTTGCAGAAGCCGGGCTTTCTCCTCCGGCGGGAATGCTTCTTCTGCCGCGGCAGTCGGCTCCACTGGAGCATCGCCAAAGTGGAAATCCAGCACATCCAAGGGAGCATGTGCCGCGGACTCTTCCACAGGCTCGGCAGGCAACGATGTCTCCTTGACGGGTTCGGAAACCATCGCCGTCGTCTCCTCCGCGGAGCCGGTAAAGAGCGCATTGCCGGGGAAAAGCCGTGCCCCTTGCAAGGCCACTTCCTGCCACACAGCATTATGCGGTCCGAAACGCCCCCGCATGCGTTCAGCGAGGTCCAGATACGCCTCATGGCGATCCAGATTGGCATAAATATCGAGCAGTTTGACGTACAGCTCCTTACGCCGTGGGTTCGCTTCGAGAGATTCATTGAGCACGGAAACTGCCTGTTCCGCCTTACCGTAGGTCAGGTAGAGGTCGGCCTGTTCAAGCGGATCGACTTCCGCGCCGACGTATGCATCCTTGGCGCTTTCCTCCGGATGATTTGCAGATACGGCACGACTTGGCAGGGCATCGTGTACGGGTGTGCCGACCGCGGCAGGCTGGATACTCGACGGAGACGATACAACGGGGGTAGGCGCAGGCGCCGCACTAGGCACCGGCGTGGGAGACTGGGGTTGCGGATTCGCCCCTTTCGGTGCTGCGCTCAAAGTAGAAATTCGCTGCGCAATCTCGCGCTGGCGCCGTTCCGCCTCTTTTTGACGACGCAGCATCCAGAGAAACAAAAGCAGCAGCAGAATATTGCCGCCCACCGATACGAGCAGCGGAAAGTCATTAAAAAATCCGCTGTTATCCGTCGTCCGGGAAAGGGTTGCGAGTTGCGCTTCCTGACTGGCCAGCAGCCGCGTCTCTGCGTTCAGGCGCCGCCCCAGGCTGGCCACCTCGGCCATCAATTTTTGCTTGTCATCACGAAGTACCGTATCCGCCATCGGCGACTGACCTGTTGTGGCAACAGATGTGGCGCTGGCTACAGCAGCGCTAGCCGCAGGCGCACTGGAAAGTACCAGATGCGTCGAGTTGCCGGCGGTTTTCACCGCTGCTGGCACAGCAGCGGTCGGTACAGAAGCGGGGGGCATTGCAGCAGGCGCAGCAGCAACAGACGCACTGTTTCCTGCGCGCTGAGCAGACAACCAAGCGCTGGCCTGCGCGGGCGAAACGGACTGCACCTGTGCCAGACTGGGCACCATCAGCATGCTTCCGGCATAAAGATATGCAGGATTGCCGCCCTTAAAGGCCCGCGGGTTGGCCTTCACCAGAGCGGCCATGACCTGGTCAAGGGTGACCGCGCTACTGCGTGTGATATCTTGAGCCGCCTGGAACAGAGATCCATTGACCGGCACCGGGCCATAACGGTTCACCCTGGACCAACCATGATAGATGCGGGCAGGTACTGCGTGGCGGTCGGGCTGCGGCATTGTCGGCGGGGTGCTGTGCTGCGGAGCAGACATCATCATGGTTCGGGGTGCGGAAACAACGTTGGCTCCAGCGTTGTATGCGGCGTATTCACGTACCATCTGCCCTCCCGACCAATCCATCTGCACCAGAAAATGCAGCGCTGGCTGGGTCAGTGGCAGTGGACTACTGATCAATATGGCCGGTCTATCGCCACTTCGCACCGTAAAGTGCCAATGATCCAGCACGCTCGCCTTGGGAAGATTGATCATTGCGAAGGCGCTGGCAGGTGCCAGACCAGCACTGAGACTAGCTTCACTTTGCGGATTCAACGACTGTATGGAAATCTCTGCACGAAAGGGTTCTCCCGGCGCCGAAAGCACATGCAGCCCGCCAAGCCCCAGCGCCTGCGCCATGCCCGGCAAGAGGAGACCCATGCCAGCCATGACCCACAACCAGTTCTTCCTATCCATCATTATCTTCCTCGTTTTGGTAACAGACGCGCAACTCGGCAAACTATGGGATTGCCCATAACATCCCTATAAATAGTCGCGAACCAGCAACTCTGCAATCTGTACACTGTTCAGCGCCGCCCCTTTGCGAATATTGTCGGCCACCACCCAGAAATTGATTCCACGTTCATGGGAGCAATCGCCGCGAATGCGACCTACATAGGTGGCATCCTGCCCCGCCGCATCCAACGCTGAGGGCCAGGTAGCGTTGCTGCGATCATCGACGACAACGACACCCGGCGCCTTCTCCAACAACGTGCGGACGGCCTCTGGCGTAATCAGTTCACGGGTTACCACATTGACTGCTTCGGAATGGCCGTAAAACACGGGCACTCGCACACAGGTGGCGGTCAGCGCGATATCTGGAATCTCCAGGATCTTACGACTCTCCCAAAGCATTTTCATCTCTTCCTTGGTGTAGCCGTTTTCCTGAAAAACATCTATTTGCGGCAGACAGTTGAAGGCAATCCGCTTGGGGAAGACCTCGGCAACACCCTCTTCATGACGAAAAATCGCCAGGGTTTGCTGCCCCAGTTCTTCAATCGCCCGCCGGCCCGCACCGCTGACCGCCTGATAAGTCGCGACCACCACGCGCTCGATGCCCGCCACGTCGGCGATGGGTTTTAGCGCCAGTAGCATCTGGATAGTCGAGCAATTGGGGTTGGCGATAATGCCGTGGCGCCGGTAATCGGCAATCCGCTGCGGGTTCACTTCGGGCACCACCAACGGAATTTCGTCGTCGTAGCGGAACTGAGAGGTGTTGTCGATGACCACACACCCGGCGGCCACTGCCTTTGGGGCATACTCCGCGCTGACCTTGGCACCGGCAGAAAACAGCCCGATATCGGCCTGCGACCAGTCAAAAGTCGCCGCATCGCACACCAGAACCTGCTTACCCATGAAGGACAGGCGCCCCCCCGCCGAATGGCTGCTGGCCAGCAGATAGAGTTTATCCACCGGAAACTTCCGCTGCTCGAGAATTTGTAGCATGGCCTCACCAACAGCTCCGGTAGCTCCCAGAATAGCCACGTTGTATCGTGATTTTTGCATCTGCGTATCAATCCTTCAGGTTCAGGGCGTTGACCACCGCGGCACCCATGGCTTTGGTGCCGATTACCGGCGTTCCCGGCGCTGCGATATCCGCAGTGCGCAAGCCCTGATCCAGCACTCGCTGCACTGCCGCCTCCACCCGTTGCGCCCAGGGTTCGGCGTTGAGGGAATGCCGCAGCATCATCGCCACGGATAGAATCGTGGCCAGGGGATTCGCCTTGTCCTGCCCGGCGATGTCCGGCGCCGAGCCATGGATGGGTTCATACATCGCCCGACCCTCGCCCAGTGAAGCCGAGGGCAGCATGCCGATGGATCCGGTCAACTGACTGGCCTCGTCGGAAAGAATGTCGCCGAACATGTTGCCGGTCAGCAGCACGTCGAACTGTGCCGGGGCGCGGATCAATTGCATGGCGGCATTATCCACATACATGTGGCTGAGCTGCACATCGGGATAGTCCCGCGCCACCTCGGTGACCACCTCGCGCCACAGACGCGTGGTCTCCAGGACATTGGCCTTGTCCACCGAGCACAACTGCTTGCGACGCCCCTGGGCAGCACGGAAGGCCACATGGGCGATACGGCGAATTTCATCCTCGTCATAGACCATGGTGTTAAAGCCGCGGCGCTTGCCGTCGATGACTTCCAGACCGCGTGGCTGGCCGAAGTAGATATCCCCGGTCAGCTCGCGCACCACCAGGATATCGACGTCGCGCACCAGCTCCGGGCGTAGGGGCGAGGCATCCAGCAACTGCGGAAAAATCTGCGCGGGACGCAGGTTCGCATAAAGGTCCAGGCCTTTGCGCAGACGCAGCAGTCCCTGTTCCGGGCGCTTGGCGGGTGGATACGCGTCCCAGCGGGGGCCGCCCACCGCACCCAAAATGACTGCATCCGCCGCCATGGCCAATTGCAAAGAGGCCGCTGGCAAGGGATCATCGCTGGCATCCAGCGCGGCCCCGCCCACCAGGCCTTCGGTACAACGCAGGCCAAGATGGGCGGCCTGATCCACTGCATCCAGCACTTGCCGGGCGGCTGCCACGATTTCCGGACCGATGCCGTCACCGGCGAAAATGGCTATTTTTTTCATACCAGATCCTTTTTCATCACGACGCGAATAATAAAAGGGTTTTCCGTCCCCGGATGGGGGTTTTCGGGAATATGGGTAAAGGGATAGACCCCGGCCCCAAGACCATGGGTATCGGCGTTGACAATGGCCTGATCTTCCGGCGTGGCCGTTTCCGGTTTCAGTAGAGTCAGGCGCAGTCCCACCGCGCCTTCGCGCTGCCGGGCGGCTTCCACATACATGCGCCGGGTAATCTCGGCGTGCAGCACCCGAAAAAAACGCGCCACGGTGTCAGCATCCACGCCAAAGCGCACCCGCAATCCGGCCTTTGCCACCAATTGCTGGGCGCTAACGCGCGGCATGTCCCGGAGGAAATCACCGCTCCGCGCCGTCTCCAGCAGAATCCGACGCAGTTCGGGGTTTTCCGGAAACAAACGGAAGCCGTTGTAGTGCAGGATAAAAAGGGGCTCCGGCAAGGGGAGTTCCGCCACCCGGTCCTGCGCCGGGATACCCGCATCTATCACGACTCCGCTAGGCGGGGCGACAGGCTCCGTCCTGCCCCGCAACCAATTCCACATAACCGCTCCGGGTTTTACTCAGAAAAGAATTGTGGAAGGATAGCATAGGCATTACCAGCAAGGCACGACACCCGTGAACCCGTCCATCAGCACCCCCCCCCCCTTATACAGACCCAACGCAGGGAACGCACACCAACGGCTACCGGTCACCGGAATCATTCTGGCCGGTGGCGCCGGTCGGCGCATGGGTGGGGCGGATAAAGGCTGGCTGGACTGGCAGGGAAAACCCCTGATTGAGGAGGCCATCGCCATCCTGCACGGGGATTGTACCGACATCGTCATCAGCGCCAACCGCAATCTGGAGCGTTATGCACAATGGGGGTATCCGCTCGTCTCTGATCCGCTGGCAGATTTTCAGGGTCCGCTCATGGGCCTGGCCGCCGGGATGCGTGCCGCGACACAAGCCTGGGTAGCCAGTATCCCGGTAGACAGCCCCTATTTACCCCAGGATATCGTGCGCCGTATGTGGCAGGCCAAAGGCGGACATGACCTGGTGGTAGTGCGCAGCGCCGACCATTGGCACGCAGTCATCTGTCTGTGTCGCCGCGCTCTGCTGCCCCAGCTACAGCGTTATCTGGACGGCGGCGGGCGGCGAGCGCAAGGCTGGTTCCAGGACCTCTCTTTTGCCGGTCTTACCCTGCCCGCCGACTTGCTGCGTAACTGCAATCATCCAGAGGATATGACATGAAAACGCTCTGTGTAGTAGGATATAGCGGTAGCGGTAAGACCACCCTGCTCTGCGCCCTGATTCCCTTGCTGCGCGGATATGGACTGAAGGTCGCCGTCGTCAAGTCGACTCATCATGATGTGGACTGGGATGTACCGGGAAAAGACAGTTATCGTTTACGGGAGGCAGGTGCAGATACCGTATTACTGCAGGGTCCGAAACGCTGGTTTATGAGCCGACCCGCGCCGGCGGAAGTCAACCTGGAGACCATCAGCGCCAGCCTGCAACCACTGCCAGACCTTCTCCTGTTAGAGGGAAACAAGGCACTGGCGGTGCCGAAAATCGAAGTGCATCGGCCAAGTCTCGGGCGTCCCCTGCTTGCGGCGGATGACCCCTGCATCATGGCCGTGGCGACAGATAGCGTTCTGGACATTCCCGGCGTTCAACTGGACCTGAATACGCCATCCGCCATCGCGCAATTCATCCGGCAATGGATAAAAAAGGAAGATTAAACATGGCTCACTGTTGTGGTGGTAACGAACATGATTCCCTGGCTAAAAGTGTCGCCGATGCACGGGATACCATCCTCGCGGCCAGCCTGCCGGTGCAAGGTACCGAAAGCATCCATCTCGGCAATGCGTTGGGACGGGTACTGGCCACGGACATTCATGCCCCTGCCAACGTGCCCGCCTGGTCCAATTCGGCCATGGATGGCTACGCCCTGCGCAGCATTGACGGCGATGCCGTACGACGCATCATCGGCCAGTCCTTTGCCGGACATCCCTTCAAGGGGCATGTCGGTGCCGGTGAGTGTGTACGTATCATGACCGGTGCCGTGGTCCCGGAAGGCGCGGATGCCGTGCTCATTCAGGAGCAGGCAGAAGTCCACGCTGATCAGGTCACTCCGCAGGTGGTCAGCAAGACGGGAGCGAACATCCGCCAGCCCGGTGAGGATCTGCAGGCCGGGGCCCTGGCCCTGGAAGCCGGAACCTGGCTGCGTCCCGCCCAAATCGGGCTGCTCGCCAGTCTGGGCGTTGCTGAACTCACCGTGTATCGCCGTCTGCGGGTCGCATTTTTCTCTACCGGCGATGAGTTGCGCCCACTAGGCGGCGCGCTGGGTCCAGGACAAATCTACGACAGCAACCGTTACGCCCTGCACGGCATGCTGCAACGCCTCGGCTGTGAAATCCTTGATCTCGGGCGTATCGTCGACAATCCTGAGCAGATCGAAGAGGTCCTGCACAGCGCCGCAACCATGGCCGACATGGTGATCAGCACCGGCGGCGTCTCCGTGGGCGACGCCGACTACATCGCCGAACTTCTCGGTCGCCTCGGCACCATCAATTTCTGGAAAATAAACATGAAACCCGGGCGTCCTCTGGCTTTCGGACAACTCGGCAACGCCGCCTTCTTCGGTCTGCCCGGCAACCCCGTTTCCACCATGGTGACTTTTTACCAGTTTGTACGCCCCAGCATCCTCAAGCGCATGGGCAAAGCGGCACCCTGGATCGCTCCGCTGGTACAGCTTCCTTTGGCAGAGGATCTCCAAAAAAAGGGGGGACGCACCGATTTCCAGCGCGGTCGGCTGCTGCTGACCCCCACCGGGCTACAGGTAAGGGGGATTGGTCAGCAGGCCTCCCATATCATGAGTGGAATGGCCCATGCCGACTGTCTGATCATTCTCGCGGCCGAAGCGGAGCATGCCAAGGCCGGCAGCCTGGTCGACATACAGTTGCTGGAAGGGCTCGTCTAGGCTGGCTTAATCCAGACCATGACGCGCCCTGTAGGGCGTCGAGTGGCTGAGATGAAAGCGGAAGTTGTCAGCGTAGAGCCGCTGTAGTGCGGGATTTCCCCGAAATATCAGGAGATTCTCGGCGTTGGCCTGCTCTGCCGCCTTGCTGAAATTAAAGCTGCCCGTGATCAGCGTCCCCGAATCGATCACCATCACCTTGTTATGGGCAATAGCGTGCTGGTCATCAACGTAAACAGGCACACCCTGGTTGGCGAAAAAATCGGCCACCGAATATTTCTGGGTGCGCTGGCTTTTATCCAGCACCACCTTCACCTCGACCCCCCTTTTGGCGGCGCTGAGCACGGCCTTGGCGATCGGCGCGCTGGTGAAGCTGTAGGCCTGCACCCAGATCCGTTGCTTCGCCTCGCCAACTGCCTGCACAATAGCCGCCGTCGCCCCGCCCGGCGGCGAGAAGGCCACCTCAATCGTCCCCTGCGCCGGCACTGTCGCGGGCAGGCGCGGCACCGTGGCGGTGGTCGCTGCCCACTGATTTTGGCCCCAACTTTTTAACGATTGCCAGGTACCAGCACTGTCAGCGTGTGCTGCGGCAGCGATAGATGCCAGCAACAGTCCATAAACCAGCACACTGCTCGCCCGCTGCGGACCGCGCATTGACCTGGATTTTCCTTTTACATTCATCCGCACGATTTGCTGGATTTCACCTTTGCCCTGCTGGGATTCGCGGCATTGGCAATAGGGCTCAGTCACCACGGGATTCGCCTGATGGCTTATTATGGCCGGCACGCTTGACGCATGCAGATCGCTATTCCGTGACAATTCGGCCCTTTCCATTGATTTTGACCTGGTACATACGGTTGTCGGCCAGCTTGATCAGGTCGCTCCAGTTTTTGCCGTTTTCGGCTTGCAATTCGGCGATGCCCCCGCTCATCCTTATGGGTTGCCCGTCCGGCTTCTGCACGGTGCGTCCATCGAGGATGACCTGCAGGCGCGCCTGAGCCTGCCCGGAATTCGCATAGGGCATCACTATCACAAACTCTTCACCACCCCACCGTATCACGGCATCGCCCGTCCGTACCCCGGATTGCAGCAGTTGTGCCACCTCCTGAAGTACCCGATCCCCTGCCTCGTGACCCCAATTGTCATTAACCCCCTTGAAGTCATCCACATCCAGCATGGCGATAGAGAGTGAATGGGGATGGCGCTCGGCCTGAGCAAACAACAGGGTCAACAGCTCTTCGCCAGCGCGCCGGTTAAACAACCCGGTCAGGGGGTCCGTAGAAGATTGCACGAAGAGTCTTTTCATGCCCTGAAGCTGGCTCATGGCGGCCAGGGTGGCAACACTGGCTACCAGCATCAGGTCAATGAGCTCTGGTAGAATTCGAGGGTCCTGCCGCAGCCATAAGGGCAGTGCAAAAACCGTAAGGAGAGAAAGAGTGAAAGCCAGGGTTTCCAACAGAACCATGGGAAACACCCCGATACTCGCCATGAGTATAAAGGGTAGATAAGTATACTTATCGAAGTATTCCGCCGCGCCATTAAGCCGGGAATGGGCAAGTAATGCGTGTGAAAAAAGGAAGAAAAAAGCGGGAATCAAAAAGAGTATGACCATAGCCAACCGGGCGTGCCGCTGTGTCGGACTGCACCTGCAAAAAAAGGCCAATACGGCAAATGCCACGGCCACGAGAATCCGTCCGCTATCGAGAAGGATGAACAGAGGATGCGGGAGCAGCAGATCATCTACAGCGATCCGGAATGGAGCGAGAATTGCCAGCAGAGCGGCAATGATACGGACACGGGAGAGGATGAAACGCGCCCGTTCGCGCTGGAAAAGATAAGGATGATTGAGACTGGAAAAGAGATCTCGCCATTCTCCCGGGGCCAGGAGGAGAAACGATTGTATGGAACGCGGCACGGCTGCCACTATGGCGTTATCGGGCATGCGCATGGCCGGTGGATAGTCGTGGAAACCTCATAATTAGCATATTCTCTGGCAAAGGATGACGTAGTGGGGGCGAGCTAGGCGGCCCATCCGAGCACATACGGATGTTTTCACGTATACAGCCTGACATAGCGCCAAATTATCACCTTTATTCCAAGACATATCCATCCAGCAGCGGGGATTGAGCCCCTGCGGCGATGAAGGCTATCCTTTTGGATCAGCACTGCCGAGGAAATGACCAGTTTCTAAGCACATGGCGAATCCCTGACTTGCCCTGAAAGAAAGGAGACACATGATGATATTTCGACAGATGTTTGAAGCGGAATCTTCTACTTATACCTACCTGTTCGGTTGTACTCAGACGGGACAGGCGATCCTGCTGGATCCCGTACTGGAAACCATGGAGCGGGATTTGCAAGTGCTTCAGGCGCTGGGTCTGCACCTGGTCTACACCCTGGAGACCCACATTCATGCCGATCATGTCACCAGCGCCTACAAGCTCAAATCGGTTGTCGGAAGCCGGATTGCCGGTCCGACCATGGACCAGCTTCCCTGCACAGATTTTGGGACCATGGAGGGACAAGCATTCAGAGTAGGCAGCCTCACCTTTTCTCCACTGTTCACACCCGGACACACCGACACCCACCATAGTTATTTGCTGAGTGAGGGCGATAGTCAACGAGTATTTACGGGCGACGCGCTGCTGATTGATGGCTGCGGACGCACCGACTTTCAGAATGGCGATGCAGCCACTCTTTATCGGTCGATCCGGGATAAGTTATTCAGCCTGCCGGACGAAACCCTGATCTATCCAGCGCACGATTATCAGCATCGACACGTTTCTTCTGTGGCACAGGAAAAAGGGCGGAATCCCCGGCTGGCGGGCAAAAGCGTGAAAGAGTTCCAGGACATCATGGCGAACCTGAATCTGGCCTATCCAAAAAAAATAGATTATGCGGTACCCGCCAACCGACACTGCGGTGAGTGCCCTACCGAGCTGCCAGAGAATATGCGGCGTTTGTGTGACCCCTCTCCACAGGGATAATAGATCTGAGCTCTGGGCTATGGACTTGGCGGGCCACCACTCAAGCCCCGATGCGTAAAGGAATGCGCTTGCGTCCGAAACTCCCCGGCCGGGCCTCGAAATGTCCGGCAATAGAGTGGCCACAATGGGGACAACGACTCTCCGGAGTCAGGTGATAAGACAATATCTGATACCAGTCGCGGACGATCAATGCCGCCCCGCATCCGGGACAAAAAGTGCTATCGCCCTCCTGATCATGCACATTTCCGGTATAGACATAGTGCAAACCCGCCGCCATGGCCACGCGGCGTGCCCGCACCAGGGTATCTGTCGGCGTGGCGGGCACATCCGACATCCGGTAATCGGGATGGAAAGCGGAGAAATGAAGCGGTACGTCAGGACCCAGATGCTCCATAATCCATTCCGCAGCCGCACGGATTTCCGCCTCGGAGTCATTATGACCCGGGATAAGCAACGTAGTTATTTCCAGCCAGGTCTGAGTTTCCTTGACAATATACTCCAGTGTTTCTAACACGGGAGCCAGATGCGCTCCCGTCAGTTTGAAGTAAAACTCGTCGGTAAAGGCCTTGAGATCGACGTTGGTTGCGTCCATTTTGGCGAAAAACTCCGCCCGCGGCTGCGTATGGATGTAGCCAGCGGTAACGGCCACGGTCTTAATGCCGGCGGCATGGCAGGCATCCGCCGTATCCATGGCGTATTCGGCAAAAATAAGCGGGTCATTATAGGTAAAGGCCACACTTTTGGCAGCCAGCGACAGGGCAGTTGCCGCGATGCCCGCAGGACTCGCCTGGTCCTGGAGCCGGTCCATCTCGCGAGACTTGGAAATATCCCAGTTCTGGCAGAACTTGCAGGCCAGGTTGCAGCCCGCCGTACCGAAAGAGAGCACACTGCTGCCGGGGTAAAAATGATTCAGGGGTTTTTTCTCAATGGGGTCCATGCAAAAACCCGAGGAACGCCCATAGGTGCTGAGGACCATGGTATTGCCCTCCCGCATCCGCACAAAGCAAGCCCCGCGTTGCCCTTCCTGCAGGCGGCAATCGCGCGGACAGAGGTCACACTGAATGCGTCCATCTGCGAGATTATGCCAGTAGCGGCCGGGATGCGTTATAAGCGCTTCTTTATCCATCGCTCTTTCTGTCTACGGTCGGCCCTTCACGCCATTTCTCGACCATATAGCGGTACACCTCTATGTTTACAGACCAGAAATCCGCAGGCAGGCCCGCCTTGTGCTTCAGCGCACGCAGAAATTCCCGTGGCTGGGGGAGTTCGTCCCATACCTGCGGGAGAAAGGTGCCGCGATGCACCCCATGGCTTAAAACCAGCCCATCCTGATGGGGTTGTATTTGCTGCAACAGGCTCTCTTCGCTGTCAAAATGCATGCGTTGCAGCGAAGAAAGTAATGAAACCTCCACCTCCATCTGTGACCACTCCTCCGCGCCCAGCGGCGGGAAACGCGGGTCCTCGAAGGCCGCCGCCAGGGCATTGGCGCGCAGGTCCATCCCAAGGGGACGGTAGGCTTGCAGGCTGCCGATGCAGCCTCGCAGGCCCTGAGGTCCAGTCAGCGTTACAAAGGTCGCACCGGGCCGCTGCGCCCAGTTCGGAACAGCCGCCAACTCGGCGGGCAAACCCAACGCCCCGGCAATCGTAGCGCGGGCCAAATGCAACAGGCATTTCCCGGCTTCCGGTGGAAGCCCACTGGTCTTTTCATCAGCATCCTGCATGGTCACGGTTTTCTCCGTAAAAAGCTACCGCGGCATAGCCCACCACCACATCACGGGACCCCGCCGTATCACCCGAGTTACACAGCCCCACCAGACGTGGGTGCAGGTGGTGCTTGCGGGCGACCGGGAGGAAGCCATTGATGGGCGTAGCGCCGCAAGCCTGCTCGTGGTCTATGGGTGTGGAATCGAAGTGCAATATTTCCTGCACCGTATGGCGGTCTATCGCACGGGCTTCGGCGTAGGGATGGTAGTGAGAGAGGTCGGAGCTGATAACGATGACTGTCTCCTCGCCACCCCAGAGCTTCTCCAGAACCTCCGCCACCGCCTCTGGCCGGGCATCTCCCACCACCAGAGGAATGATGCTGACGCCATCCAGCACTTCCTGAATAAAAGGCAATTGTACTTCCAGGGCATGTTCCTGGGCGTGCGCGGTCGGCATTTCCCGGACCTGGGGCAACCCGGCCAGTGCCTCCGCCCCCGCCGGATCCACCGCGACATTACCCAGCGGCGTTTGCATGGCCTGGACCCCAGGAAGAGCGAGACCGCGGAATGGCACACGATGCGCCGGCCCCAGAAGCACCACCCGGCGGATGTGCCCCCGCCCCTTGGCCAACAGGGCGTAACCGGAAGCGGCTACCGCTCCCGAGTAGATGTAGCCCGCATGAGGGACGATAATGGCCTTGGGCCATGAGACAGCCGCCACGTCACCGGCATGTTCAGCCCTGGCCAGCAAACGCCCTACTTCGGTCCGCAAAACGGCAGCCTCGGCAGGATAAAACGTGCCGGCCACCGCTGCCGGTCTGACGAGATTCATGAAATACCCCCCGGCCGCTATAAGGCCAACACCTCCATATCACACTACATGAGGATGGGAAAGGATTTTTTCAAGCCAGCGGCAACCACCAGGCGAGCGCCAGCAGAGTCACCAAAAGCACCGGCGGTGTGATCAGCAGCCCAATCCTCATATACTGGCCCCAGGTGATGGTGACCCCCTTGCGACCCAACACATGCAACCACAATAAGGTGGCGAGACTGCCGATGGGTGTAAACTTCGGACCCAGATCACAGCCGATGATATTGGCGTAGACCATGATCTCGTGAATCATGGGATCCGCTGCGGCTGGCGCGTGGTGAATGGCCAGTGCGCCCACCAATACCGCTGGCATGTTATTCATCGCCGAAGAAAGTAGTGCCGCCAGGAAACCCATACCCAGTGCCGCCGCGATCCGCCCATGCGCGCCAAACCAAAGCAGGGCCTGTGTCACATAGCCCGTCAGTCCGGCGTTACGTAACCCGTACACCACCAGGTACATACCCAAACTGAAGACCACAATTTTCCAGGGCGCTTCCTGCAAAACCTTACGTATGGGAATCTGCGCGCCGCGCCCACCCTGAAACCAGCGGCCAGCCAGGGCAAGCAGAATCAAGGCACCCGTAACAGTGACCACAGAGACGGGCATCTGCCACTGCGCGGTCACAAAATAGGCGATGAGCAACAAAATCAGCACCGGGAAGCTGGCACGGAACACCAGATGGTCTTTGATCGCCGTTGCCGGCTCCGGGAGGTGCGCCGTGCCGTAATGCTGTGGCAGCGTCCGCCGAAATGCGATCCAGAGCACCAGCAGCGTCGTCGCCAACGCCACCAGATCTACCGGAATCATCACCAGGGCGTAGCGATCAAATGAAATATTGAAATAGTTGGCGCTGACGATATTAACCAAATTAGAAATCATCAGCGGCAGGCTGGTGGTGTCGGCGACAAAACCCGTGGCGATGACAAAGGCAAAGGTGGCGGCCGGGGTGAACTCCAGTTGCAGCAAAATGGCCATCACAATCGGGGTCAGGAGCAAGGCGGCGCCATCATTGGCAAAGACTGCAGCGATGGCCGCGCCGAGGATAACAATCAGCGGGAATAAGAGCCGCCCCCGCCCACCACCCCAACGCGCCACGTGCAACGCCGCCCAGTGAAAAAAACCCGCTTCATCCAGAATCAGCGAAATGATGATGAGGGCCACAAAGGTAAAAGTGGCGTCCCAGATGATGTGCCAAACTACGGGGATATCACTCCAGGTGATGACACCAGTCGCCAGCGCCAGCGCCGCCCCGCCCATGGCACTCCAGCCAATACTCAGCCCCTTGGGTTGCCAGATCACCAATATCAACGTTGCCAGAAAGATCAGTACCGCCAGCATGGGCCCGTCGCTCCGCAGAAGATTCAGCGCGTAGTCTTGACGAGCGGTCAGTTCATGTCAATACTTCCACGAAAGTTCGTGAGTTGATTTATGGATGCCACAGAACAACGGAATCGAATGGTAATTTGCTTGGAGGCACTCGCGTCGCCGGTACGGCTGGATATTTTCCGGTTCTTGGTGGAGCAGGAGCCTGTAGGCTTGGTATCTGGCGAAATTGCCGAGCATTTGGGGCAAACGCACAATGGTATTTCTTTCCATCTCAAGTCTCTGCAACATGCAGGACTGGTCACGGTACAGCGGGAGGGGCGCCACCAACGTTATCGCGCGGTCATGCCCGTAGTCTGGACCTTGGTGGCCTATCTCAGCGAAAATTGCTGCACAGCGGGCGTGGCACCATCAATGCAGACAGTGCCAAACGCAGAGGAAAATTGTGCTAGTCAGATTTCTTAATATGGCTCAGCATGTTCAGCAAGGTCTTGCGCAGTCGCTCGGCTGCTGTTTGGAGAATGCCGATCTCGTTCGTTTCTGTCTGTTCTAGCGATTGTTCCAATCGCTCTCCCAGAGAAATTGCCCGCAGCCGCTGCGCCAATTCCACTACTGGAGCAAGAATGCGCCGCTCGACAAAGCGTTTCAGATTGAGTCCGATCAAAAGAAATACCAAAGCACTCAAGATTAGAGATGCACCGAGCGTAATCGCCGCGATGCGCAGCGTGCTTGTTACGTTGTAACCAAACACGGCCAGGCCCAGCGGTTTCTTATCATATCCCGTCAGAGGCATCACGAAGAGATGGTAAAACTCACCATCCTTAAGCCTGGCTATGCCACTGTAGTTCGCGCGCAGCATATGGGGATGTTGGGCAATATATTCCTGCAGATCAGGAGAGCTAACATAGCTAACCAAATTATTTCCCGGCATTTTTCCATTAACATCATCAGGCGAAGCAGCGTTGTGATGGATCAGGACAGCAATACCGCTCCCTGGAATATCATGCAATATGCGGCCATATAACGAGGCAATGGGCAAACTGACCTGCGCAACCCCGATCGCAGTACCGTCACTAGAAAGCACAGGAGCGACACCACTTACAGAATAGCCAACAAGCTTCAGCAGTCCCAGACTGGCCACTGGCAGGCCGGTCTTTATTACCTGAGAGATATCTGGACGAGGGATTATATGATCCCCAAAAAATGTTGGTTTATTAGCGCGATACAATACATGCTGGTTGGCGATAAACACCACGACGGCGTGGCCGTATTGTGACTTGAGCACGCGATACAAGCTATCGGACTCTGCGCCAAGTTGAGTACGTTGACTCGCAGAAGGTGCGGTAGCAAAGGCAGCCACCACTCCTGGATTGCCTGCCAGAGCGCTGGCAGCGCCAAGGACCTGCTGCGCATAACCCGCTGTTAACTGATGAAACTCATTGCGTATGGCAGAAAGCTCCTGATCTTCCGCCTGACGAATCAGCAAATACTGTCCCAATGCGAGAATACCAAGCACCAACAAAGCATTAAGCAATACTGCGGGTATGAAGTGCCGTAAGAATTCCCGAGTCAATGTATTTTCGCGCGCCATCTTAATTCTCCATCCAAAATATGCTCAATCATGATCAAGAAATATCTGGGAAAACGTGTCTTCATCAAGCCCATAGTGCCCGCGCTTTGCGGTCGGTGGCGGTGGCGGTGGCGGCGGCGGTGGCGGTGGCGGTGGCGGTGGCGGCGGCGGCGGCGGTGGCGGCGGCGGTGGCGGTGGTGGTGGTACATCAGGTTGCTGAGATACGAATGCCGCCGCCTCTTGGCTGGCGCGGGCCTCACGGAGACTCTGCAGATGAATAATAGGGTCCTGGCCGAGAAAAGTTTCATCGACTGTCAATAGTGAGAAAATTTCCTGTATCAAGGCCTTGCGCGCGTTCTCTGAGAGGCTCGACCCGATTTCTTTGCGTACAAACTCAATGCTGGTCGTGGTCGGTGTGCGCAGAGCACCTCCCATGTACGCGGCTTCCCAGCGAAGCAACAATGCCAGAGACTTATCCCGGTCAAAGCGGGCGCTGAATGCGCTCCATAGGATACGCCGCATGCGCGATTGATTGTCCATAATTTTTCACATGCTCCATATCTAGAATACGTATCGCTGGAGAATTTAGCCACGCCATATATTTAGTTTTGAAAACATATCAGAAATTTGCCAGATTCTGGCATAACTGCCCGCTAGAATGATACAACAGAGTTTCTCCATAAACTAGTCATCATGGTAAATCACAGTAAATTTATTCGCTATCTAATCATCTCCGATCTATCCGCCGTTGCTTCGCCGGACCTCTGACAAACGCACGGCGAGACTTTTCATCAGAAGGTCGCGCCCAAAGTCGCACCCAAAGAGGCCGAACCGGCATATAATATTAAAAATTACTTATTAAACAATATATTGAATATAATTGGCTGTAGTGCCATGTGAAATAAACAGAATACCTATAAAGCGATGACAGGCAGAGTCTGCCAGCTCCCGCACGCGTAATGCGGCACGCAGACGGCGATGCTGCATTTACCTCTTTTAACGTATGGCACCATAGAGATACCTTATTTGTCCGGGTCACCGGCACTCCGCCGCAGCCCCATAGCGAAACCGTACCGGACTAGGTTATCCTGACCACTGTAATCATTAAATACGGGATGAGGGGGCCTCGCGAACGATGCAACGATTTTTTGTGCTGGCCATCCTTATTCTGCTGGGCTGGCTGACGTATCGCCTCTCCCCCATCCTCAGCCCATTTCTGATTGCGGGCATCCTCGCTTATCTCGGCAATCCGCTGGTGACCCGGCTGCAACGCCACCGAATCGGCCGAACCTGGGGCACCACACTGGTTTTCGTCCTCGTCATCCTGATCCTGGCCGGGATCATCATGGCCCTGCTCCCCGTCATCCGTCACCAGTCCTTGCTATTCATCGAATATCTGCAAAAATATGTAACACTCCTGCAAACTCAGATCATCCCGCAACTCTCCGCGCGAATCGGCATCCCCCTCGACAGCCAAAGCATCACTCATTACGCCACCGCCAATGCCCAGAAACTGGCGGGGTGGCTGGGGCGCAGCCTCCAGGTAGCGCTGAGCTCCGGCTCCGGCCTGATCAGCAGTGTACTCAGCGTCATTTTAGTGCCGGTTCTAGGTTTTTATCTGCTGCGCGACTGGCCACGCCTCATTGCCCGTATTGCCGCATTCATCCCGCCGCACTATCTGCCGCTTTCCCAACGCCTGGCCGGCGATGCGGACGCCATGCTCATGGCTTTTTTGCGTGGACAACTCCTGGTGATGTTGTCCCTCGGCACCAGTTACGCGATTGGCCTCAGTATTGTCGGTCTGCAAACCGCCATCCTCGTCGGTCTGGTGGCGGGACTGCTCAGTTTCGTGCCCTATCTTGGCGTCGTGAGCGGCATAGCCATGGCCAGCCTCGCCATGTACGTGCAGACCGGTGCTTTTTTGCCTATCCTCTGGGTACTGATTGTCTTTGGCATCGGTCAGATACTGGAGAGCATGGTATTCACCCCCTATCTGGTGGGGGATCGCATCGGTCTACACCCGGTCGCGGTTATTTTTGCCGTGCTTGCGGGCGGCGAACTCTTCGGTTTCGTCGGTCTGCTGCTCGCGCTACCGGTCACCGCCGTCCTCATCGCTCTGCTGCGCCACGCCCATGGCTGGTACCTGCAGAGCCCTTATTACCTGGGTAAGGGGTCATAATCCCGTGGAAGAAGTCATCATTATCGGCGCGGGTATTTCCGGCCTGGCCACCGCCTATTTCCTCCGTAAACGGGGTTGGTCGCCCTTGCTGCTGGAAGCAGCCGCCACGCCAGGTGGTAACCTGCAGAGTCGACGGGAAGAAGGCTATCTGCGGGATATGGGACCCAACTCGCTCCTGCTCAAAGGCCAGATTGTCCCGGAATGGCTCCGCGAACTACACCTGGAAGAAGACATCGTCGAAGCCAACCCGCTCGCCAAGCGCCGCTATATCCTTAATCGCCATCGACAACCCGTTGCACTGGGACCGGGTGTGCTTTTCGGCGGCAGTCTGCTGAGTGCGCGCGGCCGCCTGCGTCTCCTTGGCGAGCCTTTCCGGTCACCGCGTCGGGTGCAGGATGCTAAGGAAAGCGTTGCGGACTTTGTGCGGCGGCGGCTCGGGGATGAAGCACTCACCTGGCTGGTCGACCCCTTCGTCTCCGGTGTCTTTGCCGGCAATCCCGCACGCCTTTCGGTACAAGCCACCCTTCCCCGTCTGGTGGCGCTGGAGCAAGACGGTGGCTCACTCCTCCGCGGCGCACTGCGCGCCCGGCACAGGAAGTCGCCCGGCACTCCCAAAACCCGTCTTATTTCCTTTCGCGAAGGCCTGCAAACCCTCCCGCTAAGGGTCGCCAGCACACTCGGTGATGCGCTGCATTGCGACACCCCGGTCAATCAATTGGGTAATAGCAATGGCATGTGGCAGGTCAGCAGCAGCAACCAGACCTGGCAAAGCAAACGACTCATTCTCGCCCTGCCCGCGGGTGCCGCGGCCAGGCTGCTCGCACCAACGGACGCCGCACTTGCCCACGAACTGGACGCCATCCCTTATCCTGCGGTAGGCAGCCTGTCCATTGGCTTTCAGCGCGCACAGGTACAACATCCGTTGGATGGTTTCGGCATGCTGATCCCGCGGGTCATGGGTCTGGAAACACTGGGGGTGCTCTTCTCCTCCACCCTCTTTCCCGGGCGCGCGCCTGCGGATCAGGTATTGCTGACCGCCTTTATCGGCGGCAGTCAAAATGACCTTTCCGGGCGTACTGATGATGACCTGCTGGCGACTGCATTACACGAGATCGGCCCACTGCTGGGTATTAGCGGCAAGTCCGTTTTCAGCCGCTGCCAGACTTGGCCAAAAGCCATCCCGCAATATGAAATCGGGCACCTGGATCGGCTAAAGCGGATTGACGCCCTAAGCGCCCGGCACCCTGGATTATACTTCCGGGCCAACTGGCGGGAGGGCGTCGCGCTGGGCGACTGCATGGAAGAAGCTTACCGATTCAGTCAGGACACCGACTGGCAGCGCTGAAAGCACACTGAAAATCAGTGTGCTGTGGTTGGGGCGAGCGCCGCAACCAGAGTATCCATCGCGGTATCCTGAGGCTTCGCAATAGCCCCAGGCGTCGCCCTGGTGTTGAGCACGGCCGCGGACTTATACCGGGCATCGGCACTGACTGATTCTAAATTGCGGCGAAATCCGCGCACATCCCCCACAATCTCCACGGGCGTCCCCACCTGCACCATCGCGGCGATTTGCCGTGCATCCCAGTTGGACAAGGCCACGCAGCCAGCCGTCCAGCGCCCAGGGAACACCTTGCCCTGAGGGCCATCCGCAAAGTGCGGGCCCATGCCGTGAATACCTATTTCGCCACCGAGGGGGGTATTTTGCGGTGGGGTGTGCCCGGCATCGACGGCAGCGACAATAGCGCGATATTGCGTCTTGGTGATAATGCCTTCACGCAACCCCCACGCCGCATTTTTCCGGTTAGGGTAGGTTAAACCCATGAACGGGCCATAGCGTGTGTCCCGACTAACCCAACCAATGTGATAACGCCCTATCGGCGTAATATCATCACCTCGCATCCGTTTGGGGGCAGCGCCATTAAAACCGATGGCGACCGGGTAGGTCGCCAGCACGGTAGGGCCTTTGTAGACCATCAGGGAGTGTGTGCTGGTTGAAATGACGATACGCACCGATTGAGCGACGGGCTCGGAGATTACCGGAGAGACTACCGGCGCCACTGGCTGAACAACCGGCGGGGGAATCTGTGCGGCATAGTAGGCCACCGAGTGTACTGGCACGGAGGACAGATGTGTCGTCGCGCAACCCGCCAATCCCAGAACACCCGGTATAACCCCCAACAGCCCCCATCCCTTGCATGTGCGTATCACCCTACTCTCCCCAATATCCCCACTCACACGGGTTCATAATATACCGGAAGTCCGAGCGCGAGGTCCATGATCTTCTGGCAGATTCCCGTTAACCCACCTGCCCGTAATCCAGTCGGTTCCCCAACCAGCGTTGCACGATAGCCTGCGCCGCATCGGGATCTTCCCGCAGCAACTGCTCCGCCAAGACTGGCACGAGGATCAGCAGGGCCTCGTCACGCAGGATGTCGGCGACACGCATCTGCAGAATGCCCGTCTGCCGCGTGCCGAGATACTCGCCCGGCCCGCGCAATTCGAGGTCCTTGCGCGCAATGACAAAACCGTCATGGGTTTCGCGCATTACTCGTAAACGCTCCCGTGCCTTGCTGCTCAGGGGTGGATGATACAGCAGGATGCAACTGCTCTGTTGCGCTCCCCGCCCCACTCGCCCGCGGAGCTGGTGCAGTTGCGCCAAGCCCAGACGCTCCGCATGCTCGACGACCATGAGACTGGCGTTGGGGACATCCACCCCCACCTCTATCACCGTCGTCGCCACCAGAATGCGTACAGCACCTGACTGAAAGGCCGCCATCACCTCCACCTTTTCTGCGGCGCGCATCCGTCCGTGGATCAGCCCGATGGTCACACCAGGCAGGGTGCTTTGCAAATCTGCAAAACTTGCCTCCGCCGCCTGTAATTCGAGGATTTCCGATTCCTCAATCAGTGGACAAACCCAATAGATTTGCCGCCCCTCCTCCAGCATGTGTTGCATCCGCCCGATCAATTGGGGCCGCCGGCTGTCAGGCATCACCAGGGTTTCCACGGGGGTGCGCCCCGGCGGCAGCGCATCAATGACCGACACCTCCAGGTCCGCATGCACCGTCATCGCCAGGGTCCGCGGAATCGGCGTGGCGGTCATCACCAGCAGGTGGGGCATGACGCCCTTCTCCAGCAACTGACGGCGCTGCTCCACGCCAAAGCGGTGCTGCTCGTCAATGATGACCAGCCCAAGACGAGAGAACTCCACTCCCTCCTGAAACAGGGCCTGCGTCCCGGTCACCAGCCCAAGCCTGCCACTGGCCAGGGCTTCCAGGGTCTCGCGGCGGGCGCGCGGCGGGCGGCTACCCACCAAATAGCCCACCTCCCAGTCCAAGGGCTTTAACCACTGCTGGAAACGCGTATATAACTGTTCTGCGAGAATCTCAGTCGGCGCCATCAACACTACCTGATACCCGGCCTCTAGGGCGGTCAGCGCTGCCGCCGCCGCGACCAGGGTCTTACCGGAGCCCACATCCCCTTGCAATAAGCGGCGCATGGGCCGATGGCGCGCCAAGTCGGCATTAATCTCCGCAATCACCCGCTCCTGCGCTTCCGTCAGTACGAATGGCAGTTGCGCCAGGAAACGCTGCCACAACTGCCCGTCGCTGTGCAGGCAAGGGGCATTCTGCATCGCCCCCGGCTGCCGCATTCGGCGTACCGCCAAATGATTTGCCAGCAACTCCTCCAAGGCCAGCCGCTGACTGGCGGGATGCTGGGGGGAGGGAATCTCGTCCGCACTTTCATGGAGCAGACGCAAACCTTCGCGCAGCCTGGGCCAGTGCGGAGGCAACCGATCTTCAAGGTAGTCCGGAAGCTGGTCAAGCAAAGTCAGGGCTTGCGCTACCCAGCGCCGCCATTGCGCCTGAGTAATGCCTTCACTACTGGGGTAAAAGGGGGTGAGATGACGTGGAGCCTGAAATTGCGGGACATCGGCCATCTGCCATTCCGGATGCACCATTTCGAGGCCGTGAAAGCCGCCCCGCAAATCGCCGAAACACCAGAGCCGCCGCCCGACCTGCCATTGCCCACGCAAGGCCGCCACCATATGAAAAAGCCGTATTTGCAGACACCCGCTGCCATCACTCAAGGTCACCAGCCATTGTTCGCGTCGCCCACGCTGGTGATTGATAGTGACAATTTCACCCAGTACGGCGCACTCCTGACCGGGCTGCAAGGTCGCCATAGGGAATATGAGGCGGCGATCCTGATAACGACTGGGCAAATGAAACAGAATATCCTGCACCCGCCACAGGTCCATGCGCTGCAGGCGCTGGACCAGCGCGGGGCCGACCCCGCGCAACGCCGAGACGGAACTCTGCAGATATAGCCCCGTCTTCGCTACCGCCATACTAGTCGGTGCGCGACAGAGCCTCCTCGCGACGTGCCCATTCCGCGAGGAGTTCATCTGGATCGATATGATGCATGATGGCCACCCCCGCCAGGGTCTCTCGATCAGCGACAAAGCATTCCCCGCAGTGAATGCCGCGCTCTTCCAGCAGCGCGACCAACACCGGATGTGCCTGCAACAGCACATGCATGGGTTGGGTAAGCAGTTCCGCGCGCGCCATATCAGCTCGCCTCACTCAAGGCGACGATACCATCGATTTCTACTTGCGCGCCGCGCGGTAGTGCCGCCACCTGCACCACGGCTCGCGCCGGATAAGGCGGCGCAAACTCCGCCTCCATGGCCTGATTCACCTCTGCAAAATGGCCGAGATCCGTCAAATAGACCTGCAACTTAATGGCATCCTGCAGCCGCCCACCCGCCGCCGCGCAGACCGCCTGCAGGTTATCCAGCACCCGCCGGATCTGCAGGGCGACGTCGCCCTCTACCATCTGCCCGGTGCTGGGGTCCAAGGGGATCTGACCTGAAAGGTAGAGCAGGCCATTATGCACCATACCCTGACTGTAAGCCCCGATGGCCTGAGGTGCTGAATTACTGTGAACTGGAACTGGCATAGACGCACTCCTTGTTAGCCTTTGACCCGCTGTACCCGGGATACCATCGGCAGGCTACGCAAACTCCGCATGATTTTAGCCAGATGATCACGATGGTGCGCCTGTATGGTAAAGGTGATGCCCGTGTAGAGTCCATCCTGGGGCTCGATGTCCACATGATCGATATTGGAATCTTCATCAGAAATCAGGGTGGCGATACGGGCCAGTACGCCACGCGCACTCTCCGCCACCACCCGGATCGTTACCAGAAACTCGCCTTGGGGGGCTTCCGGGTCCCACTGCACATCCACCCAACGGTCACGTCGCTTACGCCACTCGCGGATGTTGTGGCAATCGTGGGTATGCACCACCACGCCTTTGCCGACACTGATGAAACCCAAAATAGGATCGCCGGGAATAGGTCGGCAACAACGGGCCAAGGTCACCGGCATGCCCTCTGTCCCCCGAATCAACAGGGGCTTTTTCGTGGCTTCCTCGCGATTAAGACGGCTTGGCAGTAGTTGACTGACCGCATGCCCCAGACGGCGCGCGGTCTGCGCCAGACGCCCACGATCTTCCTCCCCAGGCAAGAGCTTGTGTGCCACGACCAGCGGGAAAACCTCACCCATGCCGATGGCGGCGAGCAGTTCTCCCTCATTCTGGACATTAAACGTCGTCAGTACCCGCCGAAAATCAACCGCTTCAACCTGTTGCAGGTTAGCGCCCAGACTGTGCAACGCCTTTTCCAGCAAATTGCGGCCCAACACTTCTGCATCATCGCGCTGAATGGTCTTCAGATAGGCACGCACGCTGCCACGCGCTTTAGCGGTCACCACCACATCCAGCCAGCCGGGCTGCGGATGCGCCGATGCGGCGGTGACGATCTCCACTTTATCCCCATTATTCAGAGGGCTGCGCAAAGGCACGTACATATCATTGACCTTAGCGGCCACCGCCCGGTCACCAATATCGGTATGCACGGCGTAGGCAAAATCCACCGCCGTTGCGCCGCGGGGCAAGCTGAGAATCTTGCCCTTGGGAGTAAACACATAGACCTCATCAGGAAACAGGTCGAGCTTGACGCTCTCCAAAAACTCCTGAGAATCTCCTCCCTGTATCTGTAGTTCCAGCAAACGCTGCAACCAAGCACGCGCCTGCGTTTCGGCATGCGCATTATTCGAGCCCGTCTTGTACAGCCAGTGCGCCGCCACCCCCGCCTCGGCGACCCGGTGCATGTCCTCGGTGCGGATCTGGACCTCTACCGGGTGCCCGAAGGGGCCTAGCAGCACGGTGTGCAGGGACTGATATCCGTTGGATTTAGGAATGGCGATATAGTCTTTGAAACGCCCGGGGATCGGCCGATACAGGCTATGAACAATGCCCAAAACGCGATAGCAGGCATCCACATCGGCAACAATAACCCGGAAGGCATGGAGATCGTGGATGGCGCTGAAGGGCATGCCCTTCTTCTGCATCTTGCTATAAATACTGTAGACATGTTTCTCACGACCACTGACCTGTGCCGCCAACCCTTCCTGCCGGAGGCGGTCCTCCAGGGCGTGTTCAATCTTTTGCACCGCTTCCTTGCGGTTACCACGCGCTGCCTTTACAGCCTCATTAAGGGTATGCCAACGCTTGGGATAGAGATGGGAGAAGGCCAGCTCCTCCAGCTCAATGCGAATGGCGTGAATACCCAGGCGCTGCGCAATGGGCGCGTAGATATCGAGGGTTTCCCGGGAAATACGCCGCCGCTTCTCCGGCGTCATCACGCCCATGGTGCGCATATTATGCAGACGATCGGCCAGTTTGATCAGCACCACCCGAATATCCCGGGGCATGGCCAGAAACATCTTGCGGAAGTTTTCCGCCTGCGCCTCTTCACGAGTTTCGAAACGCACCTGCCCGAGCTTGCTGACGCCATCCACCATCTCTGCCACTTCTGGCCCGAAGCGCTCGACGATGCTTTCCTTGCTGACGTTGCAATCTTCGATCACGTCATGGAGCAAGGCGGCTTGGATGGTGAACATATCCAGCTGCAACTCGGCAAGAATGCAGGCGACTGCTACCGGATGATGAATATAGGGCTCACCACTACGCCGGGTCTGTGCGCCGTGTGCGGTGGCCGCCAACTCGTAGGCTTCGCGCGCGCGCGCCACCTCTTCCGGCGTCATGTATTGCTGGAGCAAGGCGCGCAGCGGCGCGCAAGGATCCTCTAGAGCCGGAGAAACCGGCGGCAGACGCAGCACCTCGCCCACCGCTGTCGCCAGAGGCAGTCTCGGCACCATTGCGCCTAGCTCGTTTTCACTCGCCAGCGGCATCCTCAGCTCCAGCCGCTTCGCGGTTCACTGCACCGGGGAAGTTGGGTAACGGTGGCGGCATCTGCTCGTCCAGAATCGCCCGGCTCACCTTGCCGGCAGCCACTTCTCGCAAGGCAATGACCGTATTCTTGTCGCGCCCTGGTTCCACCGCCGGAATCGCGCCGGAAGCCAATTGCCGCGCGCGCCGTGCCGCTACCAACGTTAACTCGAAACGATTATCCACATGATCCAGACAATCCTCTACTGTTACTCGTGCCATCGTCTATTCACCTTTTTAGTAAAATTAACCACTCATACCGAGAAGATTCTTCAATCGTTGATGCTGTGCATACTTCTGATAACCCCGCCGCAAATGCTCGGCATGGACAATGCTCTGCAAGTCGGCCAACGCATCTTGGAAGTGGTCGTTCACAACCAGGTAATCAAACTCGTCGTAATGCAACAACTCTTCACGTGCCGCCGCCAACCTGCGCGCAATGACCGCCTCTGAATCCTGGCCACGGTCGCGCAAGCGCTCCGCCAAGGCGGCGACAGAAGGCGGCAGGATAAAAATACTGACCGCCTGCCCCGGCAATCTTTCCCGCACCTGCCGCGCACCTTGCCAGTCGATCTCCAGCAGACAGTCCGTCCCAGCGAACAACTGGCTCTTCACCCAAGGTTCACTGGTGCCATAACCATTGCCATGCACCTTGGCGAACTCCAGAAACTCACCGCGTTCCGCCATGGCCGTGAAGGCTTCCATGGGAACGAAGTGATAGTCCGTTCCCTCTACCTCACCTGGCCGCGGGGGCCGGGTGGTGTAAGAAACGGAAGTCCGCAATTGCGGAGTCGCCGCTACCAGCGCCCGCGCCAGACTGGTCTTTCCCGCCCCGCTGGGTGCGGAAATAATCCATAGGATACCGCGTTCTGCTCCACCAGTCATTGGCTTTCACTCCACATTCTGTACCTGTTCCCGCATCTGTTCGATAAGCACTTTTAGCTCTACCGAGGCAAAAGTCACCTGGCTGTCTCCGGCCTTGGAGGCGAGGGTATTGGCCTCCCGATTGAGTTCCTGCATGAGGAAATCCAGACGCCTGCCCACGGCCTCACGCCGCTGCAAGATGCGCCGCAATTCGGTCAGATGGGTATCCAGCCGGTCCAGCTCTTCCGCTACGTCCTGACGTTGCAGATAAAAGAGCAACTCCTGCTCCCAACGCCCCGCGTCTACCTGCTGCGCCAGTTCCCGCAGACGCGCCTGCAAACGTTCGCGCAGCGCCTTTTCCAGCTCAGGCAAATGCTTGCGCAAAGCTGCGGTCTGTTCGGCAAGCGCATCCACACGGTTCAGCAACAGCTGTGCCAAGGCCGCGCCCTCCCGCTCGCGAGCTTCCTGCAACTCGGTCAACGCCCGATCCAGCAGAACCAACACTTCTGCCTCCAGCATCTCCGTATCTGTGCCAGATGCCTGCACCAGACCCGGCCAGCGCAGCGCATCCCATGGATTAAACGCGGTCTCACCTAGTTCCCAAATATCAGTCAGTTCCGCATGGAGCCCGTGCAGTTCCGTCGCCAGTGCCGTATTAAGGCGCAACGATCCGCCCGCCACAGGCTGGAAACGCAACCAGGCATCCACCCGGCCACGCACGAGAGTTTTTTGCAAGCGTGCCCGCACCGCTGTTTCGAGGGCGCTCAAGCCCTCGGGCAGGCGCAGACCAATATCAAGAAAACGATGATTTACGGAGCGCAGCTCCCAGGCAAGCGTGCCCCAGGCCCCATGACATTCACAGCGGGAAAACCCGGTCATACTGCGTATCATTTTCCTGACCCCTCGGCACAATCCAGTTCACAGAAATACAGACATTGCCCATATAAACTAGCATATGGCCGTCAGTCCGGCGACCCCCGGCATAAGCCTGCAAGGTGCAGAATATCGAAAAACATCCTTGACACCATCATGATCCCGAACTACACCTAAAAAACTGTACCCATAAAAAACAGGGACGCCGATCATCATGACAACTGCGGGAGAGTGTCAAATGGTTGCCACGGAAGAAATGCTGTTCGAATGGGATGCATGGAAGACACGGGCGCGGGCGCTGGGTATTACGGAGGAGCTGGCCGAATTGGGCAAAAAAGTCATGCGCGATGCCTATATGCAGCGCTGGCCCGAAGCCGTGCTGAGCGATTGTGGCTGGGATGACGATGGATTTGGCATGCTGGCCTTGGCACGCGCCAAGCCTGCCGAAGCCCGCCGTGATTGGGAACTGCTGTATGCGCGCCATCATCGCAGGCCCACTTGCCAGGTGGAGGCGAGCCAACATCGCAGCAATAAGGCCATGGTGCGAGCCGCTGCCTCAATGCTGGCGCGCACCCGGAAGCCCGAAGAGAGCAGGCCCTGAAATCTACAGCCCCATCCTGAGCAAAAAGCTACTGGGTCAAGCCGGCGTAAAGCATGGGCAAACGTTCCGGCAGACGCTCGACATGGTCAATTACCTGATAGTTGCGCGCCCCGAAAATCCGCGACACATATTCGTCGGCGTGAGGATCCAGACTGAGGCAATAGGTAATCACCCCGTCCCGCTGCAACTCCTCCACCGCACGCTTGGCGTCGTAGCGCAGATATTGCGGATCGCGCACATCGATGTCCGCCGGTTCACCGTCGGTGATGACCAGCAGCAGCTTTTTACTCTGCCGCTGCTGACGGAGATAGTGCCCGGCATGCCGCAGCGCCGCTCCCATACGGGTCGAGAACTTACCCGTCATGCCCGCAATGCGCCCCATGGCCTCGTCGCCATATGCCTCATCAAAGTCCTTAAAGCGGTAATATGCCACATCATGCCGCCCGTCGGAATGAAATCCGTGAATAGCGAAAGGATCGCCAATACGGTTCATGGCATCGGCAAGTAAAGTGGCCGCATCACGGGTGAGTTGAAGGATCGTATCCTCCGAACCATGGACCTTATCGTTGGTAGACTCCGATAAATCCATCAGCACCAGCACGCCCAAATCGCGCACCTTGCGCAGTGTGCGCATGTGAATGCGGGTATCCGGGGCCAGGCCCATGCGGATATCGACGAGGGCGCGCAGCGCCGCTTCCATATCGATCTCGTCACCGTCTTCCTGCTTGCGCAAACGCTGCACGCCCTGGGGCTGCAAGGCTTCGATCAGATACTTGAGGCGGCTGGAAACGGGCTTATACTTTTCCAGCACTTCACGCACGACGTTTAGATCGCCCATGCGGGGGCGCCGTTCCAACAGCGTCGCCCAGTGGGGACGACTGGCCTGTATTTGATAATCCCACTCCGCGTAATGAAAAGGATCGGAAAGCGGTTCCTTACCCTCCATCTGGTTGTAGCTTACCCCCATATCCTCATAGGGAAAGAGCTCCGATTGCAGCACCCAGACTTCCTGCGCATCATCGCCAGCAAGTTCCGTATCAATTTCGTTGACCATCTCCATGACGCTGACATACTTTCGGACTTGCGCGCCCGGCAAGAGGGTCACCTCGTGCTCCCAGTCGATTTCTTCAAACTCCCAGATATAGCGGTTGTCATCGCGGTAAAGGACATCGGGAATATCGGTTCGGGCGTGGTAAGTCACCTTCTCTTTACGCAGCTTGTCCGCCAGTCGCACCCCCAAATCCCAGGAGAGCTGTGGATCGTCCCAACGCGCCTCGGCCGCCATAAAGGCCTGCCGACCTTCCCGCACCCAGGCGTTATCATCTTCGTAGACAGGATCGATAATGGCCCGCGCCAGCCGGGAAAACAGCTCTCCCATACTGGCGACCGGCCCCGCCACCGCCGTATGGAAAGGCAACCAGATGGCCCGGATTCCGGGGAAAGCGCGCATGGCCAGCGCTTCCACCCGGGCATCTTCAAACAGACCAATGACCGCCATCTGTTCCGGATTGAGCGCCTCGGCCGAGATGGCCTTTGACATATAAACCATATGCGCCGCGGCATGGGCCGCCACGGCGCGATAACGAGTCATCCCATCGATGCCTTCCCAGTCGTCGTAAGCGTCTGGAATGTGGATAAAAATCCCCTCGATGAAGGGCCGGTACCCTTCGCGTTCCTCAAAGTCACCACTGGTAGGACGCAGAAAAAAATCCCGTCCCCACAACGCGCGCAGATACATACGCAGGCGGCGCTGGATATCCACAAATAGCGTGCCTTTGCGTTCCTGCTGGAGCATAGCCAGGGCTTCCGGACTTTTCAGGGAGAAATACGCAATTTGCGCCACAAAATCGGTGCGATGGGCGTGCGCGCCCCACAATGCCCAGCGGCGTAAACCACCCAGCGTCAAATAACCGAAAAGCTGGTCGATATTTTCCAGCATCGGCCGCACGGCTCTCGGCACTTGTGCAAGCAGGCGGTCCAGCATGCCGAGATAACTTTTGAAAAGCTCCAGATCGGCCAGACGGTTGGCGGCTGTCGGACTGGTGGATACCACCGCCTCCAGCACCGCACCGCTGGTTTTGGACGCCATCTTCATAACGGCGCCCACCAGTTCCCAGACGGCATCTTCCCCCACTTCGCGGGCGACGTGGGGGACGGCATCCAGATAACAGCTCACCAAGCCATCGCCCTTGCCCAGCGAGCGCATACCCATGGCGCCATCCAGGTATTGATCCAGACCGGCCGGACTGAAAATCCGGGCGGCCTCCTGCCAATTACTCTGCAGAACGGCTTGGCTTTCCTCGCCGAAAACCTCCAGCAGTTCTGCATAATCTTCGAGACGTTTCATGCGTCCTCCGTGATCGTTGCGACCCTGTTTATTACTGCAAGGCGAACGTGAGAACTCAGAAGTAAGTGGTCACCGCCGCATCCAGGGCATCGCGCATATCCGGGTCATCGGTAATCGGACGCACCAGCGTCACCCGGCAAGCGGCTTTTGCTTCGACGCCCTTGCTGATCAGCGAACCAGCGTAGACCAGCATACGGGTGGAGATACCCTCATCAAGACCATGGCCCTTCAGGTTGCGGGCGCGTTCGGCGATGGACACCAGCTTACCGGCGACGTCCTTGCCGACACCCGTCTCATGGGAAACAATTTCCGTCTCAACCTCATGCTCTGGGTAATTAAAATCCAGAGCGCCAAAACGCTGCTTGGTCGACTGTTTCAGATCCTTCATGAGGCTCTGATAGCCCGGATTGTAAGAGATCACCAACTGAAAATCGGGGTGTGCATGGACCAACTCCCCCTTCTTTTCCAACGGCAAGACCCGACGGTTATCGGTCAGCGGATGAATGACCACGGTGGTATCCTGACGGGCCTCCACGACCTCGTCCAGGTAGCAGATGGCGCCCAAACGCGCCGCCATGGTCAACGGA
This sequence comes from Acidithiobacillus ferriphilus, assembly GCF_028215975.1. Classification (NCBI taxonomy): domain Bacteria; kingdom Pseudomonadati; phylum Pseudomonadota; class Acidithiobacillia; order Acidithiobacillales; family Acidithiobacillaceae; genus Acidithiobacillus; species Acidithiobacillus ferriphilus. The sequence continues at coordinate 949,393 of NZ_CP116458.1, read as the reverse complement.
CCATCCTGCCAGCGGGTGCCTTGCGGATCGAGCAGGAAACGTCCGACCAGATCGGAGGCCGTCATATCTTCATTACACGCCACGGTGATCAACGGTTTACCCAGCTTATAGGCCATGTATTCCACGAAACGGGTCTTGCCGCAACCCGTCGGGCCCTTGAGCATCATTGGCATGCGAACGCCGTAAGCGGCTTCATACAGTTCTATTTCATCACCGGTAGCCCGGTAGTAGGGTGCTTCTTTAATATGGTATTCGGCCAGTTGGTCGCGCATGAGATGATTCTCCTCGGACAATATCGGACAGGGAAACACGGCACTTGACGAGAATATTCAAATAGCGCGAAGGCAGGCTACGGAGTACTCTCGACAAGCGCCGTATCTGCTTGGCACGAAGCCCTTACAGATACGGCACGGGACTGCTTACTTATACGGTCTTACCCCGATAAATCACCAGGGCGGCGCCCTGGGACTGCTTGAAGTTGTCATAACCGACCAGACGGACGTGGTTATGGGGATTGGCCTTGTGACAGGCCTCCGCCTCTTTCAAGATGTGATCCACGTCGGTTTCACCGAACATGGGCAGCTTCCACATATACCAGTAGTGATCAAAGGCGTTCTCCGGCTCGGTGTGCTCAATAGCCGGATTCCAGCCTCTGGATACGATATACTCGACCTGGTTACGAATCTGCGCCGGAGTTAAAGCGGGCAAATAAGACAAGGTTTCGAACTTCCGGCTCGCCGGATCGGAGAGACGGGATTTGTAATCCTGCACTTCACTCATAAAAAGCTCCTAGGCATCAAGACGTGCCCACCGGAGCGCGAAACAAAGTATCCGCGCCGGGGTACACGATAAACGTGCTTACTTGTGGGCGACGTCCAGCTTGTCGACGGTATCGAACTCGAACTTGATCTCTTTCCACGTTTCCATGGCCATCTTGAGTTCGGGAGAATGCTTGGCAGCGTCGGTGAGGACGGCCTTGCCTTCTTTCTCGATGGGCACACCGCGGTTGCGGGCTTCCACACAGGCTTCCAGCGCAACACGGTTGGCAGCGGCGCCAGCAGCATTACCCCAGGGGTGGCCCAAGGTGCCGCCGCCGAACTGTAACACCGAGTCGTCACCAAAGATGGTGACCAGCGCCGGCATGTGCCAAACATGGATACCACCGGAAGCAACCGGCATCACGCCTGGCATGGAACCCCAGTCCTGATCAAAGAAGATACCGCGGTTGCGGTCTTCCTTAATGAACTTATCACGCATAATGTCGATCCAGCCCAAGGTCGCCTCGCGGTCGCCTTCGAGCTTACCTACCACCGTACCGGAGTGCAGATGATCGCCGCCGGATAGACGGAGAATCTTGGTCAGCACGCGGAAATGAATGCCGTGGTGCGGGTTACGGTCGAGCACAGCGTGCATGGCGCGGTGGATGTGCAGGAGCAAACCGTTATCGCGACACCAGTTGGCCAGACCTGTGTTGGCACAGAAACCGCCGGTGATGTAGTCATGCATGATGATGGGCGCGCCGATTTCCTTGGCGTATTCCGCACGCTTGTACATCTCTTCCGGGGTTGGCGCGGTGACGTTCAGATAGTGTCCCTTGCGCTCACCAGTCTCCCGCTCTGCCTTCTCGATCGCTTCCATGACGAAGTCGAAACGCTGCTTCCAGCGCATGAAGGGCTGGCTGTTGACGTTTTCGTCGTCCTTGGTGAAATCCAGACCGCCACGCAAGCCCTCATAGCAGGCGCGGCCATAATTTTTGGCCGACAACCCCAGCTTGGGTTTGATGGTACAGCCCAGCAGCGGACGACCATACTTGTTCATGATGTCACGCTCGACCTGGATGCCGTGGGGGGGGCCACCGCAGGTCTTGACGTACGCGATTGGGAAACGCACATCTTCCAGACGCAGGGCACGGACCGCCTTGAAGCCAAATACATTACCGACCAGTGAAGTGAAGACGTTAACCACGGAACCTTCTTCGAACAGATCGATGGGGTAGGCGATGAACGCATAAAAGCAGGTGTCATCGCCAGGAACGTCTTCGATCTTATACGCACGGCCCTTGTAGTAATCGAGATCGGTGAGGAGATCGGTCCACACCGTGGTCCAGGTGCCGGTGGAGGATTCGGCGGCAACCGCAGCAGCGGCTTCCTCACGATCCACGCCCGCCTGGGGAGTAATCTTGAATACGGCAAGGATATCCGTATCCTTGACGCTATAATCCGGTTCCCAATAGGTGTTCCGGTAATCCTTCACACCCGCGTTATAGGTCTTGACGGCCATATGCCACCTCCATGCAGTTGCCCGACGCCGGAGGCACCGGCGTCAATCGCTGCGTCTGCAGCGATTGACGGACTATAGTGCGGGAAAACCATAAATACTAATCAGCATTAATTATTTTTTTTATAAGGCTTAGCTGATGACATAACCGTCTGATGACGATCAAAAGGAGCGGGTGGCCCAATTGCGCACCGCCAAGACAACCGCCGCCTCGGCCAAAATTTCCCTGGAAGACACGCCGAAGGCTATGAGATGGGCACCCGCTCCATCAAAAGTGGGGCATTGCCGCCGTGGTCATTCTCGCCATCAATGAAGAATGCAATGGGGAACGGGGGTGGCTAATAAAAACCCCGCCAAGATATTCTTGGCGGGGTTTGGATTACAGCAACCGTGCTACTTACTTGGCCTTTTTCTCTGGGGCCTTCTTGACCATGCTGTGCTTCATGAACTTCTTCTTGGCCACCACATGCTTCACCGGGGCATGCTTGGCTACGACATGCTTGGTAACAGCATGTTTAACCGGGGCATCGGTGACAGCGAAAGCAGACAGTGAAAAAGAGCTCACGACAATAGCAGCAACAATAGCAGAAATGTGTTTCATGATGTTCTCCTCGATAAATAGAAATGGCCATATTGCGGCAGAGCTATAGCATGGATCATGCCACCCAGCTAAAACAGGCTGTTGCACGCTTCTATCCACACGCATCTGTCGTCTTTCCCAGACATGGAATCGGGGGTAGGCTGAACCGGCGGGCAATTACCTTGTCGGTTTCTGGCGACGGAAATAAGTATTTGTAAATAATAATTAAACCTGTCATTGACGCCCAAGAGGGGACCATTCGAAAGATACCCCCATAACAGCAGAATGATTCTACTGAAGGTGACCCATTTCAGCTGGGTGGGAAGGTCCTGTGTGTGGGTTATGGCAAGGTGTATATCCATAAAGGATAATCATGCGATGATCTTTGGGACTGTGATGGACAGCAGTACTGGCGCTTAACCGAAAATCCGTTGAATGAGGTGAGACTATGATGGAAAGAACAGAAGTCGTTGCCGTAGAAATAAGCAATCTGATAGTCAATACGCAAACCATGACCCTGGCAACGCTAAATTCAGCAGGCGTCCCGGAGGTATCCATGGCACCCTTTATTTACGAAACAACAAGCCATCAGTTTTATACTGTGGTGAGCATGCTTTCTCCGCATACCGCCCACCTCGCTGCCAAAAAACCCACGGGGATAATGATCATTGAGGATGAACAGAGTGCCCCTCAGGTGTTGGGCAGAAGGCGCGTGAGCTATACGTGCGATGTCCATGAAATTTCCAGAGAGTCCGAAAATTACCATTTGTTGTACGAGCAGTTTATGATCAAGTTTGGCGGTATCATGGAAGTATTATTTGAGTTACCGGATTTTCATGCATTTTGCCTCCGGCCGATATTCGGTCGTTATATCGCCGGATTCGGGAAGGCCTATACCTTAAAGGGTGACGCTATCGCTCCGATTGGTCCAGACGATATCCAAAAGACTGTCGGGAACTGAAAATGCGCTTACCCCCAAACCATACGTCGCAAAATCCACGAGACTGAATAGCGTCTAGACCCAACCCGTAAAAACAAAGAGCTAGGGCTAGGTGCTACCAGAGGGCAGAGGATGCCCATCCAGCTTTCAGTACATCACAAAATCAGGGGGGCAGACGATAGGGCAGACGTTGCCTGCCACATAAAAATAAATCAATTAAATATCATTGGATTACTTCTTTTATATGGCGGAGGCGGTGAGATTCGAACTCACGAGGGGCGTTAACCCCTGCCGGTTTTCCTTACCCGCTATGGCTTTCGCCACAGGGTCACGAGGACCCTTTTGGAGTCTGGATCATGCCTTCACCCTGGCCGTGAGGCTGTAGGTGGGAACCGTCTGATCTCTACACCTTCCGGAACCTTTCCGGCTTGGCTCGGCGTTACCTCGGATAAACCAGGGGATTCGCCGAATTTGATTCCTGCCACCCCGCCTGTTTCCGGGCAGGGGCTCGATTTGGGGACAAGACCGGTGCAATCAACCGCTCTGCCACACCTCCGTGGTCCGCTAGTTTAACGAAAGTGCTACCCGATGGGAATGGACGCGACACCACTCTCCACTAAAATCTTATATAATGATTTTCTTCTTATTTATCGAGCAATTAAAAATACCTTGGTGCTGACAACAACCTCCAGAGGCTATACTGGCCCTACGCTCATTTGGAGCGCGGCGATAGCGATATGGAGGAAAGGTCGATGTTCAAAAAAATGACAATGGCTGCCATCTTGGGGCTTGCTTTGGCGGGGTCGACGATGGCGGCGGCGGTGGACACCCCGACTGCGGCGGCAACCAGCACCGCCCAGTCTCCCGCCGCTGCTCCGGCTTTTATGTCCTCCGCCTGGGCGCAAAATCTCTGCACCGCCTGGAACAATAACTCGACATTGACCCAAAAACTGGCCAGTTCCTGGGCCAAAAACAATGGTGGCAAAGGCTACAAAGTGATGGAACTCTCCGACTCCGACATGAAGACCACCCCGCCTGTACAGCTCGAAATCGCGCTGAAGGGAGGCAAAGCCGAGTGCGTCTACGGCGGCCCCATCAAAGTCACCAAACTTAACTATAGTTACGACTACAAGATGTGGGCTACCACCCATAACTGGCAACACATGGGTTCACCCATGATAGCGATGATGTGGGGTGACTTGAAGTTCAAGGGTCCGAAAATGGAAGCCATGGAAAACATGGGTCCATTCGCTGCTTTCCTGAAACTCATCAAGGACGTCCCTGCAACAGTTCCAGCCTCCTGATCGGCTGTCTCCGTAACAACAAAAGGGCACCCCGGAACCACTGGAAGTGCCCATTTTGCCTGAGCCAGGCTCCCCGCCTGCTAACTCTTCTGCAAACGCTCCAGCAAAATGGCGTTTACCTGATCAGGATTGGCCTTCCCCTGACTGGCCTTCATCACCTGCCCCACGAAGAAGCCGAGTAGTTTGTCCTTTCCGGCGCGGAAATCGGCCACCTGTTGCGGATTGGCCGTGACAATGGCGTCCACCATTGCGGCAATAGCCGCCACATCGGTGATCTGCCGCAGACCCCGGCCATCAATGATGGCGTCCACCTCGCCCCCGCGATAAAAAATCTCTTCAAAGATTTCTTTGGCGATCTTGCCGGAGATCGTCTGATCCGCAATACGCTGAACCAGCAGACGCAATTTTTCTGCAGAGACCGGGCAGTCCTCAATCTCGATGCCCGCCTTGTTGAGGGCGCCGAGCAGATCGCCCATGACCCAGTTCGCCGCCAGCTTACCATCCACACCGGCGGCCACCTGCTCGTAGTAATCCGCCAAGAAACGGCCTGCGGTGAGCACCCCCGCGTCATAGGCCGGCAGGGCGTACTGGTTCATAAAGCGGGTACGCTTGGCATCGGGCAACTCCGGAAGGATGTCCCGTACCCGCTCAATACGCGACTCGTCCAGCACCAATGGCAGCAGGTCGGGGTCAGGAAAGTAGCGGTAGTCGTTGGCTTCCTCCTTGCTGCGCATGGAACGGGTTTCGTCGCGATTGGCATCATAGAGACGTGTTTCCTGCACAATCTGACCACCGCTCTCCAGAATATCGCGCTGGCGAACGATCTCGTATTCAATCGCCTTTTCCAGAAAACGGAAGGAATTGAGATTCTTGATCTCTGCCCGGGTCCCGTATGCCGCGCCCGGCCGCCGCAGGGAGACGTTGGCGTCACAACGGAAGGAGCCTTCCTGCATGTTACCATCACAAATATCCAGGTAACGCACCAGGGCATGCAATTTTTTGAGATACGCCACCGCCTCAGCCGGCGACCGCATATCCGGCTCCGACACGATTTCCAACAGCGGCGTACCCGCGCGATTCAAGTCGATGCCAGACTGACCGATAAAGGCCTCGTGCAGTGATTTACCGGCGTCCTCTTCAAGGTGTGCGCGGGTTACGCCCACTACCTTTTCCACACCGTCCGCCAGTTGCACCGTCAGCGTTCCCTTGCCGACGACGGGCAGTTCGTATTGGCTGATCTGATAGCCCTTGGGCAGATCGGGGTAAAAGTAGTTCTTGCGGGCAAAAACACTGTGGCGATTCAGTTCCGCGCCAATCGCCAGCCCTAAGGCGATAGCCTTATCCACTGCCGCCGCGTTGAGGACCGGCAGAGCACCGGGCATAGCCAGGCAGACCGGGCAGGTATGACTATTAGGCTCCGCCCCGAAAGCGGTCGGACAGCCGCAGAAGATTTTGGTGGCGGTATTGAGCTGGGCGTGGACTTCCAGGCCGATGACAACTTCCCAGTCCATACTCAAGCCCCCCCCGCCTGCAAGGGCGGACGCGCGCGATGCCATTGGGTTTCCTGCTGATAGCGATGGGCCACATTGAGCAATAGATCATCGGCAAAGTAGTCTCCCATCAACTGCATGCCGATGGGCAACCCGGCCGCAGTGAAGCCGCAGGGGAGACTGAGCGCGGGGATACCCGCCAGATTCACCGCGATGGTATAAATATCCGCCAGATACATGGCTACCGGATCCGCATTTTTGGCCCCCAGCGGAAAGGCCGGGGTCGGGGTGGTCGGCCCGGCGATCACGTCCACTTCCGCAAAAGCCCGTCGGAAATCCTCGCGAATCAGGCTGCGCACCTGCTGGGCCTTGCGATAATAGGCATCATAGTAACCCGCAGAGAGCACGTAGGTGCCCACCAGAATCCGTCGCCGCACCTCCGCACCAAAGCCCTCATACCGGCTCTGCTGATACAAATCGGTCAAATCGGCAGGGTTCGCCGCCCGGTGGGTGTAGCGCACGCCGTCAAAACGGGCCAGGTTGCTGGAGGCCTCCGCCGGCGCCAGAACATAGTACGTGCTCACCGCATGGGGATTGTTCGGCAAGCGAATGGACTGCACCGTGGCGCCCTGCCGGGCGAGCTCCGCAATACCCGCCTGCACGGCGGCCGCCACCTCGGGGTCGAGGCCGGCGCCGAAAAACTCCTCCGGAACCCCCACCCGCAAACCCTGCAAGGGACGATCCAGGCCGCGTAAAAAATCGCTGGCGGCGGCCGGGTGACTAGTTGAATCGCGCGGGTCATGCGCGGCCATCACGTTCAGCATCAGCGCGCAATCTTCGGCGTTACGTGCCATGGGACCACCCTGATCCAGACTGGAAGCAAAGGCGATCATGCCGTAACGGGAGACCCGGCCATACGTCGGCTTGATACCCGTGATGCCACAAAGGGCGGCTGGCTGACGGATAGAACCCCCGGTATCCGTACCCGTCGCCACGGGGACCAGACCCGCCGCCACCGCAGCGGCAGAGCCCCCGGAAGAGCCACCGGGCACCATATCGGTATGCCAGGGATTGCGCACCGGACCGAAATAACTGGTCTCGTTGGAAGAACCCATAGCGAATTCATCCATATTCAGCTTACCCAGCGTGACCATACCCTCTGCCGCCAACCGCTCGACCACGGTGGCGTTGTAGGGTGCGACAAAATGTTCCAGCATTTTTGAAGCACACGTGGTGCGCACCCCCGCAGTGCAGAAAATGTCCTTATGGGCCATGGGAATGCCGAGTAAGGGACCATCCTCACCAGCCGCACGCCGCGCATCCGCCGCGGCGGCGGCGGCGAGGGCCTTGCTCTCGGTAAGCGTGACGAAAGCATTCAGTGCCGGATTGAGGGCGGAGATCCGCTTCAGCAGCGTCGTGGTCAATTCTACGGAAGAAAAGTCCCGCTCCCGCAGGCCCTGGCGGAGTTCCCGCAGGGAAAATTCGTGGAGTTCCAAGTGTAGCTCCTACTCGATAACTTTGGGGACGAGAAAAAGCCCGTGTTCAGCCGCCGGAGCACTGGCCATAAGCAGCTCGCGCTGATCATGATTGCCAAGCATGTCCGGACGCAAGGGCTGATCCAGATCCAGGGGATGGGCCATGATCAGGACACCCGTCGTGTCAATCGCACGCAGTTCTTCCACCAGCCCCATGATACGCTCTAACTGCTCCGCCACTGCGGGTATTTCTGTCTGCGGCAGCGCAATGCGGGCCAGATGTGCCGTGCGCCGCACGGTGTCCTGATCGAAGGCCATGATTATGGATTTCCTTTTTTACTCTCGTGACTCTGGGTGGCTTGACCCGGTGTACTGGCCGCCGGTGGTGGCAGTTGCAGACCCTCCAGCAACTGGTTTTTACTGACGGTACCACCGGAAATCAGATACTGCTCATGCTGTTCCCAGGCATTACGCATAAACACATAGGGATTAACGGCATCCTGGACCATACGAATTTTAGGTTCATCGATATAGCCCGTATTGATAATTCCCATACCAGTCAGGGCGTACTGAGCCGGAGCACTGGTCAGGTAATACGCCGGTCCGACAAAAATCGTCATCGCTAGGCCGGGCAAACTGCGTAGCGAGCTGGGTCCGTAAAATGGCAGCACCAGATAAGGTCCTTGCGGCACGCCCCAAACGCCCAGCGTGACCCCCAAGCTATTGTCATGTCTGGGCAAATCCAACTTGCTCGCCACGTTGAAGAGTCCACCCAGGCCAAACACCGAATTGACGAGGAATCGGCTCAGATCTTCCATTCCCTGCTGACCACGCCCCTGCAGGAAATCGTTGATAAAAATATAGGGCATATCCACATTGGCGAATACATTACTGACCCCCTCGCGGACGAAATCCGGGGTCACCGCCTTATATCCAGTGGCTACCGGCTCCAGCACATAATCATAAAGACCCATATTCAGATGAAACATCGGCCTGTTGATGGCCGCCAGCGGGTCCGCGGGAGATTTCACAGCGCCCTGAGGCCCATTTGCCGTGGCACAGCCAGACAAGGTCAATATACCAAGGGACAGTATCACTCCTGATAAATACGCACCTGATCGCATCATTGGGATCCTTTGGCGTACCCGGCAATTTGTGCTTTCAGATGCGCAACCAGTGCGGCAAAACCCTTTTTCTGCACGGTTTCGGTATATTCCGCCCGCTTCAGGGCAAGATCGCTAACCCCGTCGGCGAAAACATTAACGATGCGCCACTGCCCCCCCTGCTTCTGCAGAATATAATCAAAGCGATGCGCCTTGCCATTGCGCTGTGTAAAGGTACTGAATATCCCTTCTGTACCGGACTGCAAGGTTTCACTGCTCACAATAGCAAAATGCTCCCCATTAAAACTGTTGAACCGTGCTGCATAAGTGGCTGCGGTGTAATCGGCAAGCACCCCGACAAACTCTTTCTGCTGTTCCGGACTGAGCTTATTCCAATAGGCGCCCAGCGTCAGGCTAGCGATTCGCGGATAATCAAAAGCAGCCTGTACCACTGGGGCGACAATACGATAACGACCACGGTAACCCAGCCGGCTACCACCCTGCATGGATTTGATGAGGGCGGCATCCAATGCATTGATGGTTGCTTCCGGCGTATTCGCAAGGATCGTCTTATCCGCCGGCGTTGCAGACATAGATGCCGCTGGCGCGGTCACCCCCGCTGCGGAGAGCACCGGGGTGGTGCCCATTATCGCACAGACCAATAACATTGTTGCCGACTTTTTCAGCATGGCTCCTCCGGATTTATCCCGAATTTCATGTGGGCTCGGAATGAATCTCAACGTTCGACGCGCAACGGAAAGACTGGGTGACTGGGACCCTGAGGGGGCGGCGACACCGGCATATCCGGCGCCATCGGCCCCTCCGTACGTGGACCGAGCAGCGCTACTTTCAAGGCCCGCAGCGGATGGATGAAGGTATCATTGACGGCCGTCGGCTCAAAACCAGAGTGCACCTGACATTGATCACATTTCCCATTCACGCCCACGCCATATTTATCCCACGGCGTTGTCTCCATCAACTCGTTGAAGCTTTGCGCATAACCCTCACTGACCAGCAGATAACATGGCTTCTGCCAACCAAAAATGTTGCGGGTGGGGTTGCCCCAGGGGGTGCACTGATAATTCTGATTACCTGCCAGAAAATCTAAGAACAGGCTGGATTGATTAAACCTCCACTTTGCCTTGCGCTCCTTACCAATCCGGAAAATATCGCGAAAAAGCTGGCGCGAGGCACGCCGCTGGATAAATACCTCCTGCTGCGGTGCCCGCTCGTAATTGAACCCCGGCGAGATGGTCACGCCCTCGACATCCAAGGCCTTGCAATCATCCAGGAAGCTTGCCACTTCTTCGGCGCCTTCGCCCTGGAAGAGAGTGCAGTTGACCGTGACCCGGAAGCCCTTCGCCACGGCTTCGCGGATCGCCTCTGCCGCACGCTGATAGGTGCCGGGCTGACACACGGATTCGTCATGACGATGCTCGTTGCCATCCAGGTGCACAGAGAAGGTCAGGTATGGGGACGGCTGATAATCGTCCATACGTTTCTTGAGGAGTAACGCGTTAGTACAAAGATAAACAAAGCGCTTACGCTTGACGAGGCCAGCCACGACGGCGGGCATATCCTTGTGAATAAGCGGCTCGCCACCGGCGATGGAAACAATCGGCGCGCCGCACTCTTCGGCGGCGCCAATACACTCATCTACAGAAAGGCGTCGGTCGAGGGTTTCATCGGGATAATCAATTTTTCCGCACCCCGCGCAGGCAAGATTGCAGCGGAATAATGGTTCCAGCATCAGCACTAATGGATAGCGCTTACGCCCCCGCAATTTCTGCGCAAGGATGTAGCGGCCTACCCGATAGCTCTGAATTAAAGGAACGCCCATGATAAAATACCCCCGCATCGCTGCAACGCAGCATGTAAGTAATGAACAACAGTCTGTGGCCAGTATAACATACCAAAGCGTATGTGGGACAAGGTCACAAGCGTTTAGTAATGAATATGCGTGTCGGGGCCCATGGCCAAAGACATGGCGATCATGAAACGCTCTCCTCATTGCCGGGTCTCTGCCGCCACTGAAGGTGTATATGATGGCCCTCTAATGCTTGCCAAGACAAGAGTACCGGAATGCCTAGCACGATTTCACGGAAACGCCGCGCCAGCGAAAAGGCCAGCGCCAGATCGGGACCTACACCGATAGCACTGCCGAAAAGGATAAAACCACCCTCCTGTACCCCCAGCCCTCCAGGCACCAGAAAGGCCATGCTGCGCAGGGCCTGCCCCAGGCTTTCCATGAGCAGCGCCGCCCAGAAAGGGATAGGATGCCTCAGCAGCCAGAAGGTAAACCAGACCTCCGCGGTACCAGCCAACAGACTCGCCAGTTGCCATAAATTGGCCGGAAGCAGGCTCCAGCGGCGGGCGTAGAGTCTGCGAATTTCGGCATCCAGACATTGCGGGTCGCCCATGAGCGCAAGCAGGTCCTTGCCACCCAGGAGTTTTTTCATCACCATCTGTAAAATAGTGAATAAACCCCAGTGCCGCTGCATCCAGATAAAAACCACCAGCAGCGGCAATACCGACGCCAAAAGAAACACCACATCCAGTTGCAGATGGTGATCACTCACCTCGTAACTGAGCACCATGAGCCCCGCAAGCGTGAAAGCAAACTGGCTCAACAAGGTCAAAGTGATTTCGACCATAACGCTCGCCCCGGCGACATAGCCGGGTACGCCATGGCGAGTCAAGAGGCGTACACCGAGCAAATCACCACCCACCCGCGCCACCGGTAAGAGACCATTGACCGCCTCGCGGACCAACGCGACCCATAGTAAAAACCAATAGTGGGCGCGCGCTTCACCGCGCAGCAGCCACCTCCAGCTCAGCACATCCAGAGATTGCGGCAGCAGGTGAAAGGGGAGAAGCCACAGCAAGCCCCAGCCGGCTACCACCAATAACTTTACAATGCCGGCAATACCGGCCTGCACGATCAGGAAGACAGACAAGCCCAGACCGAACAGACCAGCCGCCAGAAACAGGAGGTTGCCTTTCCGTTTCAACAAATCAGCTGCCTTCATCCTGTGCGATACCCTCTTCGCGGGGTGACTGGGTGAAGAGCAGCAGCAGAGCCGGAAGTACAATCAGAATACACAGCAACACAATGGCCAGCGCGAGACTCAGCGCTTCACCCAGGCTGGCCATACCGGGATCGCGGGAAACCGCCATACTACCAAAGGCGCTGAGGGTCGTGAGCCCACTAAAAAAGACCGCCATGGGGGTAGACGTGCCGAGCAAATGCGCCACATCCACCCCGTTGCGCCAGCGCACCACAATGTAAATGGCAAAGGCCACGCCGAGACCGATGAGCAGCGGTAGAACGATAATATTGCCCAGGTTGAAACTCAACCCAAACAAACGCATGGCCGCCACGGTAAACAATGCCGCCAGCAGCAGCGGAATCATGATCAGAAGAACATCCCGGTAACTGCGCAACGCCAGGAGGAGCAGTAAGCTGATGCTTATCAGCGCAATAAAGGTGGCCTCCTGAAAAGCCCCGAGCACCGCCTCCCCACCCTGAACCAGCATCACCGGTGTCCCCACGGCGTTCGGCTCCACCTTCAGTACGCTCTGCACAAAAGTTGCCATCTCCCGATTCTTACTGAGGTTGGCTTTAGGGACAATCTCCACCCGCGCCTGACCCGAGGTTGCCACATAGCGGTCCCGCAGGGACTTCGGCAAAGTCTGCAAGGTCACTGGGGCTGCCGACAAGGCCATACCGAGTCGTTTCAACTCACCGGGTAAAGTCCCCATCACCCGCGTTTGCAGATCTTCGATCGCCTTGCGGTCAGCGCCGTCCTTCGCTAAAAATTGCTCCAGATGACCAGCCAGCGTCGCGGCGCCCCGCCCATCTGCTGTGCTCTCACCTTCTTTTTGCGCGAGATCTCTCAACTTTGTTACCAGATCCGCAAGATTTGTGCTGGTATCCGACGTCGGCGGCTGCAAACCGCTGGGCATCAACAGCGAAAAGGGGGGCACCAGAATCTGCAGATTCTGCACAATGGCCAACTTCTCCGCTTGATGTTTCGGGATATAGCTGGAGACCGTCAGGGCCCGGGCCACCGTGGGCAGTTGTTCTGCACGCGTGGCAAGGGCCTGAGCCGCAGCAATATTAGGTGTGAGTACGTCAATGCGATACGGGGCCGTCTGTGGATCAGCGAGTAGTTTCTCAAAAACGCGTACCCCCTCGGCATGACTGTCGATCATATGCAGCGGATTAAAATCAAAGGACGTGCGCAATGCCAGCGGCACCGATGCCAGCGCCAGCAGGGTCACCGCGCCCAGTATATAGTAGGCATAACGGTGGATGGGGTGACGCACCAAAGTAGGAATATGACGCATGTGTGGATAGTACGTCGCTTTTGTACTGGTGCTCACCATAGGCCAGAAGGTCAAAAAAGCGGGCAGGAATGTGAGTGTCATGAAGAGGGCAATAAGCATACTGGTGCCGGAAATCAGACCAAGATCAACGATGCCCGCATAGCTGGTAGGTACAAATGCATAAAAACTGAAGGCAGCCGAAACAGCGGCGAGACTTAAGGCACCGCCCAAACCATGCGTCACCCTCTGCATGGCCTGCTGGTGGGGTGCCCCGTTAAAAACTTCTTCCCGGTAGCGCAGACAGAACTGAATGCCAAAATCAACGCCCAGCCCGATGAAAAGAATGGCAAAGGCTACGGAGATAAGATTGAAGGGACCAATAAAAAATAGCGCCCAGGCGGTGGTTAAAATCATGCCCGCGATTAGTCCGATCAACACCCCGGAAACCAGACGTAATGAGCGCAATGCAATAATCAGCAAAATAATTTCAAGGCTGAGCGTCAGTGCCATGGAAACAGCCGCACCCTGACTTACCGTTTTCAGTTGTTCCGCATCCAGTACAGCGCCACCGGTCACCCCAACATTCACCCCATGCGCGGCATTCAAATTGAGCGCGCTGAGGCCAGCGCGCAAAGTACGTATAGCTGCGGCGGCGGGTTCCAGAGACTGGTAATTCAGGGTGGGCTGAATAACGATGAAACGTTGCGCCGGCCCCATTTGGGCCAGATCGCCCCCCATGAGTTCATTCCACGGAACCTCATAAGGCTTACCCTGCATCTGCGCCGTGAGCGCTTGATCCATAGCGGAAAAAATGCCCGTTAATCCAGGCAGATGCACGCCACTCGTCAAGCGTTGACCGATCGCCATGCTTAACAGGCCACTGAGGCCATTCAGGCTGGGATCGGCAGAGAGCCTGGCAATGAGGGGCTGGGCATCGGTAATGCGGTTGGCAAAATCCTGTAGTTTTTGGGGGGAGAGATACAGGAGGCCGTTACGCTGAAAAAAAGATCCGCCACCGGGCACGTACACATCGTGGAAAGACTGTGGCCGGGCACGCAGCCAGGTGCTCAGACGATCAACTGCCGCATCCGTGCGATTCCGGTTATCCCCCTGCAAGACGACCACAATAGTATTCTTATCCTGCGGGAAAGCCTTCTGGTAAGCGATTTCCCGCTTCTGAAAGGGCAGGTCGCGAGACAAGGCATGGCTGGTATCGGTATCGACGGAAAAATGGCCCACCGCATAAAGCAAGGCGAGCAAGGTAGCCAGGGCAATGGTCACCAGCATCCAGACAGCGCGCCGCACCGCAAGGTCGACCAAAGCCACCAAGCTCTGGGAAATGCGCGCCCCGGCGCGCTGCAGAAAACGATCAACGGACGGCAAAATCACCAAAAGTACCCTTCGCGATGTCTTGATCGCGTAAATAATCTTTTACCCGAGGACTCATTAATGCCGCCCACTCGGCGTGCGGCTCATACTCCGGCATCAGGGCATGCAGCGCAGCGGTCTGTAGGGTTGCCGGATGGAAATAGATTTCGGTAATCCCCTCCACAGGCAGGCAGTGGAGCATCTGGAGCAGGCGCGCTTCATTCATATGACCCGTGGCATCCAGACCGTAGAGCAGGTCATTGTGCATAATCTGACGACGGTTCAGTTGGCGGCGCATCCGCGCCAACCAGGGGCGCAGAAAAAAAGACCATAGCGCCGGTGCCAAACCCCTTGCGCCGCCGCAGCGCGCTGCCTGCAGAGGCTCCCACGGCAAGCGCACCGCCCGCAAGCCAAACTCCGCTCCAACATCCAGCATCAGCGTCAGTACCGTGGGATGCAAATGCAGATGCTTGTGGGCGTTGGCATGATCCAGTGCCAAACCAGTGGCCGCAAAAGCCACAAATTGGGCGCGAATCTCGGCCGCCAGTTGTTTTCTCACCCTGGGCAGAAAAAAATAACGCACCCCGCGCCGCCAGAGATCGGCCGCAAAGCGTCCCTGCCCATCCACCAGATCGGGCACTTGCTCCGCAGGTAGCAAGGGTGCGCCATCAACCAGAGTGAGATGCAGGCCTACGCCCAGGCGTGGCAGTTCTCTGGCACGGACGACGGCATCCTCAGCCGCTGGCGCAGCCACCATGAGACTGGCGGTAGTCAGCACACCATCACGATGCGCTGACTCCACCGCCTCATTCACCGCCACATCCAAGCCAAAGTCGTCGGCGTTGAAGATAACCCGCCGACCGCCGACCTGCCCCACCTCAGCCGTGGCGCTGTCGCAGGAAGCGGACGAATTCAACACCCTCGCGCAGACGACGTTTCATCATTTGCGTGCTCTTGAGCATCTCCCCCGTGATTTCGGCAATCTTGCCGGCACGGAAGTAGAAACGCTTGTACATCACCTCTACGGAGTCGAAGATTTCCGTGTGGTTGAGGTGCGGGTAACTCATGGGGCTGATCTGCACACCACGGTCGTTGACCAGATGGGCTTCATCTTCGTCCGTCAGCCAGCCTTCCTGCTTGGCCTGGTTGTACAGGAAAGTACCCGGATAGGGCGCCGCCAGGGATACCTGAATGGTATGGGGATTGATTTCCTTGGCGAAGTCGATGGTCTTTTGAATGGTCTCCTTGGTCTCGCCTGGCAAACCGAGGATGAAGGTGCCGTGAATCACGATCCCCAATTTGTGACAGTCGGCGGTAAATTTACGCGCCGCCTCGACCTTGAGGCCCTTCTTGATGTTGTTGAGGATCTGCTGGTCGCCGGACTCATAACCCACCAGCAACAGGCGCAGGCCATTCTCACGCAGTACCTTGAGGGTCTCATAAGGCACATTAGCCTTGGCATTGCAGGACCAAGTCACACCGAGCTTGCCGAGACCGCGGGCAATCTCTTCGGCACGGGGACGATCATCCGTAAACGTGTCGTCGTCGAAGAAGATTTCCTTGACCTGCGGAAAGTTCTTCTGGATGTAACGCACTTCGTCAATGACGCTGGCGGCGCTGCGCGTGCGATAGCGATGTCCGCCGACAGTCTGCGGCCAGAGGCAGAAGGTGCACTGCGAACGGCAACCGCGCCCGGTGTAAAAAGAAATATAGGGGTGCTTCAGATAGCCAATGAAATAGTCTTCAATGTGCAAATCGCGTTTGTACACTTCAGAGACGAAGGGCAAAGCATCCATGTCTTCAATCATGGCGCGATCGGGATTATGGACGATCTGACCATTGCCGGAGCGGTAGGTAATGCCGTCCACTTCGCTGAGGGGCCGCCCCTCCGCTATTTCCTTGACGGTATAATCGAACTCTTCGCGGGCCACAAAATCGACGGCTGTGGAAGCCTCTTGGAGGGATTCTTCCGGCTCTACCGCCACCTTGGCGCCAACCATACCGATCAGCATCCTGGGGTAGTGCTCCTTGAGCAACTCGGCCATGCGTACATCCGACGGGAAAGACGGGGTGCTGGTGTGAATAATGCACAACTCATACGCCGCCGCCACTTGCAAGGTCTCTTCGACACTGATGTCCCCCGGCGGGGCATCCAGCAAACGACTGCCGGGGATCATGGCGGCGGGCTGCGCCAGCCAGGTGGGAAACCAGAAAGAGCGAATTTCCCGCTTGGCCTGATAGCGCGAACCGGCACCGCCGTCGAAGCCCTCAAAAGAAGGGGCTTGCAAGAAAAGTGTTTTCATCGTCATTATGTTGCTCCGTCATGGCCATCCATCCGCCCGTCGGCGTCGATGGCAAATTGCGACCCGCGCCAAGCGACGTGCCGTACGAAAAGGGCATGAAACCAAATCCACAGGCCCAGGAAATCTCCCAGCAGGGCCACTCCGAAAGAACCTTTTGCACTGAGTTTGTGCTCAATTCTTTTATGGTACACGAGGCGCAAGGCGAGAACCACACCTAACGGCAGCCCGCCCCAGAAGCCCATCCAGGGAGACAGCACCAGCACCAGGGGAAGCGGATAGCTCAAAAAAGAGAAGCTGTACCCTAGCGGCTGTACCGCTCGTGTGGTACGCGACCAGCGCAACGCATGCTGATAAAACGCGCGGAAACCGGTTTCCTGTACTACCGTATCGACCACATAATTCACCAGCCAGGTACGTTGCCCCAACTCGCGGCTATAGGCGCCGAGCCAGTAATCATCCGCCAACTGATTCGCCAGCCGAGGCAGTCCACCAAAAGCCTCCAGAGTGGCGCGACGCAAGGCCATGGTCGCCCCGCCACAGAAGATATTGGGACCCAGGCGCGCCGCCACCAGCACCGAAGGCAGAAACAGACTGTTCACCTGACTGGCCAGCACCCGTGACCAGAATGTCGCCACCGGACACGCCCGGTAGAGGCAGGTGACCACCCCCACCCCCCTATTTTGCAGAGGTGCGCAAATCCGGCGCAGATAATGGGGGCCGACAGTAATGTCCGCATCGCTGATCACCAGGCTATCATAACGACAAGCGGCGAGGATACCCGCCAGATTATTGACCTTGGGATTACTGCCGATACGCGTTTCTGTACATATCCAGCGCAGGGACAAGTCCGGAAATTCGGCCTGCAGACGTTGCACCACAGCGATAGCAGGATCGGTCGGGCGCTGCACGCCAAAAACAATTTCGAAGATTGGGTAGTCCTGCTTACAAAAACTGCGTAGCGCGGGGTAAAGATAATCCCCATCGCCATACAGAGGCTTGAGCACACTGATGCCGGGCCAGTCGCACACGGCCTCGTCTGTGGCGCCGGCATCGCGCTCCGGCAACAGCGGATGCCAGCGCCCCATCGTCCAGAACGCCAGCAACAAATAGGCCATGGCAGCCAAAGAAAACAGCGCCGCCATAGCCTCTAGCCACCAGAGCACGAGTTCCCCAAAATTGCGCTGGGCAAATGGACAGACATGCTATAAATAGTGGTTATCGGCAAACCATTGTACCGCATCTCGCAATGCTTCCTCTGCAGGACGATGGGTATAATGCAGGGCCTGCTCCGCCTTGGCCGATGAAAAATACATTTTGTGCGCTGCCATACGCAGTTCATCGACAGTCACCAACGGCGTCCCCTTACCGCGCAGCCGTACCACGCCCTCCGCGCCCCAGGCCAGGGGATAAAGCAGGCGCCGCGGAATGCGCAGCCACGGCGAGTGATGCCCGGTGAGACCGGCAATGCGGGTGAGGATCGCCGCCAGCGGGAGGTTATCGCCACCGAGAATGTAGCGCTCCCCCACCCGACCATCGGTAAACGCCTGCCAATGGCCCATGGCCACATCATCCACATGCACCACATTCAGACCGGTATCCACATAGGCCGGCATACGGCCTGCCGCGGCATCGCGCACCATCCGTCCGGTGGGGGTCGGCTTGCGATCCGCCGGGCCTATGGGCGTCGAGGGGTTGACGATGACGATGGGGGCACCTTCGTTCCGGCACAGTGTACGCAGGGCCTCCTCCGCCAGAAACTTGGAGCGTTTATAATGACCGATCATCGCGCTCAGATCAGAGGGCACCTCTTCATCCGCCTCCCGGCCATCGGCGTAATGGCCCAGTACGGCAACACTGCTGGTATAGACGATCCGTTCGACACCCGCGTTGAGCGCCGCGCGCACCAGGCGTTCGCTACCCCCTACATTGGCGGCGTACATAGCATGCGGCTCAGGTACCCAGATCCGGTAATCCGCTGCCACATGAAAAACTGCCTGGCAACCGGCGACCGCGTTATCCAGAGCGAGGCCATCCGTCAAGTCACCGACCACCAACTCCACGTTCAGCCCCTGCCAGTTGCTCGGATCGGCACCAGCACGATGCAACACCCGCACTTCCAGCCCCTCGGCCAACAGTCGGCGCAATACTGCACCACCCACAAAACCCGATGCGCCGGTCAGCAAGGCCTTCATGCCACCCTCCCCGCCTGCAGGCTCGGCGCAACCGCGCGTAACGTGTTCAACGCCTTCTGCATCTGCGCGCCCAAACGCATTAAATCAACGCACACAGCAGGGTGGCGCAATAACCCACGCATGAGTTTGAGCACCTGCAGGCCACCGTATGCATCAACGCTCCCCGTGGCGGCGTCTGGTAGAGATTGATCCGCGGGGTCCACAATACTGCGGATCACCACAAATGACTTGCCCGCAGCATCGGCAACCGCGGCAATGGCGCCACTTTCCATATCCACCCCTTGCGCCAATGGAAAATCCAACAAGCAGGCTGACTTAGCAGCCGCCGAGCCGCAGGGAGTGGCCACCGAGAGTAGGCCTCCAGCATAAGCGGGAAGGGACAGGGATTGCGCCAGAATCTCGCGCCATGCCAAATCCACCGACCAGGTCTGGCTGCTGGCCCCAAACACAACTTCCGGCAACAGCAAATCTCCCGGCTTCCGTTCCGGCTGCAAGGCGCCCGCCGTACCCCAGGAGACCAATCCATCGACGCCCGCGGCAAGCAGCGTACGCGCCGCCGCCATCGCCCGCTCCGGTCCCATGCCCGAGACCACCAGCAAGAGCTGCGCGTTCACTTCTACCACCACATCATGGCGCAGGGCGCCGGCATGGAGGGCCTGCGCCTCCGCGTCCAAGGCCACCACCACCCCTAATCGCCGGCAATGCATCCCAAATTCCGGTAACGGGCCAGTGCCCAGAGCGGAAAATACAGGCTGTAACCATGATAAATAAGGTAAAAAACCTTCGGGAATCCGGGCGCGTTGAAGAAGATGTCCGGCCAGCGACCGTCCTCTTCCTGATGCATCTGCAACCAGGCTATACCACGATGCAAGGCGGGGCTATCCTGATCTCCCGCCGCCATCAGACCGAGGCAGGCCCAGGCTGTCTGCGCTGCGGTAGAAGCCTGGCCCATGCCGGCAAGCCCGGGATCACCGTAGGAGTCATTGCTTTCACCCCAGCCGCCGTCGCTCTGTTGTACCGCGCGCAACCAATGCGCCGCACGTTCCATAGCGGGCTTCAGAGAAGGATCATCCAGCTCAGCCAGGGCCATAAGCACGGACCAGGTTCCGTAGATGTAATTGGTTCCCCAGCGCCCAAACCATGCCCCCGACGACTCCTGCTCACGCAACAGGTATGCCACGGCACGCCGCAAAATGTCGCGATCCCGTGGCCGCGCCAGATGCGCCAGAAAGGCCACGACGCGCCCGGTGACATCGGCCGTCGGCGGGTCCAGCAGGGCTTTGTGATCGGCAAAGGGAATCTCGTTGAGGTAATAGTGCGTATTATCCACATCATAAGCCGCAAATCCGCCATTGCTGGATTGCATGCCGGCCAACCAGTCCGCCGCTCTTTCGATGCTGTCGCGATCTTCTGCGCGCCCGGCCCGCGCCAGTGCCCAGCCCACCGCTGCCGTGTCATCCAGATCCGGATAATAAGGGTTAGCGTATTGAAAGGCCCAACCGCCGCCCGCCAAATTGGGCCGCTGCTCCCGCCAGTCGCCGGGTTCGGCACCAATCTGCCGGTCCTTGAGCCACTGGATACCGCTTTGTACCGCCGGAGACACCTCGCCATCCTGCTCCAGCAGCGCATGGAGCGCGAGACAGGTGTCCCAGACCGGAGACACACAGGGCTGACAGTAAGCGTCGGTCGCTCGCTCCACCACCAATTTGCGCAGGGCTGCCCCCGTTTGCTGGCGATAGACATGGTCGGACGAATAACCGAGCAGCTCCAACGCCTCGTGGGCATTCACCATGGCCGGGAAAATGCCATTCAGGCCATCCTCCCCGTTGATCCGCGCTGTAAACCACGCCTCCGCCTTCTTCACGGCTCGGCGCCGGATACGCTGGGGTATCCAGTCCTCCATCAACCGCCAAAATCGATCCAGAGACAAAAAGAGATTCGCCACAATCCCTTGCCGGGCATGGCTGAAATAGTCCGCAATCTGTTCCGGCGGCCGCCGGAACAGTTCGCGGATATGCACCTGCAATGGATTTTTGGCACGCGCCTTGAGGCTGCACAAGATAAACAGTGGCACCATCACCGTGCGCGACCATGACGCCACTTTATAAATTTGAAAGGGAAACCAGCGCGGCAACAGCATGATTTCCACCGGAATAAAGGGTACCGCCCGCCACGGCACCTGGGCGAACAGTGCCAGGGTAATGCGCGTGAACACATTGGCGCGTTCCGCCCCGCCATGCGCCAGGATTGCTTCACGGGCGCGCCGCATATGCGGCAACTCCGGATTATCCCCTGCCAGCTTGAGGGCGTAATAAGCCTTCACCGAAGCGCTCAGGTCAAAAGGACCACCGTAATAGAGGGGCCAGCCGCCGTGATCCGCTTGTTTATTGCGCAGATAGACGGCAATCTTGGCCTCCAGGGGCCCATCGCGCTCATCCATGTAGTGCTGCATCAGAATATATTCGGCGGAGATGGTGCAATCCGCTTCAAACTCGAAGCACCAGTGGCCATCTTCCGCCTGCAGACCGCCAAGGGCGGCACGCGCCTCGGCAATGACCCGATCCAGCGGCGCGCGAAAAATACTCGCGCCGTAACGCATGGGTTGCAGGATACGATTCATGCTCGTCCTGCGGCAGGAGATAGCGCCAGTGGTTTGACACCCACCCGGAAGCTCAGTTGCAAGAGCGTGTCGGAGCGATGCAGCAGGCGCGACAGGAACACCACCCGATGCACAGTGCTCCGGCTGATTTTTACTTCGCTCCCGGAAGCAAAAGCGGGATTTTCGGAGATCCGCCGCAACGTTAACACCGCCATGGCAATAGCCCAGAGGCAGAAATCGCGCATCCCCGTCTGTTCGGCCGGGATCAGCAGCGTATAACGCAGCGCATTCTGCAAATGCCCGGCGGCCATCCCCAGCAGTTCATTGAGGCCCGCCGCAAAAGCCGGGTCATGGCCACCGGGCCGTACTGCGGTAATATCGCAACCATGACGCCGGAACACTGCGCGTGGCATCCAACTCACACCGCGCTGCCAATCATCCCAGATATCCTTGAGGATATTGGTCATCTGCAAACCTTGCCCAAAAGATACCGCAAGCTGCTGCATCTCCGCATCATGCGGTGCCAGTCGCGGTTCATATTCCACAAAAAGGCTGGTGAGCATTTCGCCGACGACGCCCGCTACTACATAGCAGTAGCGATCCATCTCCGCCATGTCCGCAAGCCCTTGCAACGAAGCGTGCTGCTGAAACTCCGCCATCCCCATCCCCATGATCCGCACGCAGCGGGACAGCGCAGACCGCTGCGCCGGGGTGAAGCTATGGGTAATGGCAACGACCTCAGGGGTATGACGAATCAGATCATGCTCGGCTTCCGGCATCGCTGCCGACAGGTCCGCCCCAAAAGCCGCGGCGAAGGCGGCGGCATCGCCCGCACCCTCCACCACCTTGAGAAACTCCGCCTGCCAGTAGGCCTTTTTTTCCCAGGGCAAATCCGGATCATCTTCGATAGTGTCGGCAATCCGGCATAAAAGGTAGCCATTACCGACCGCGTCTCGCAAGGTTTCCGGCAACTGAGGAATCGTCAAGGCAAAGGTCCGCGAAACAGCTTGAAGACTTTGCGCCTGGTACGCCAAAGCCTGCGCCAGCGCTGCCGTCAACATGCGGTTCTGTCTGGTGACATCCAAACTCCTTGTTCTATTTATCCGGGTGTGCAAAACACCCTGTCATCTGGCGGCAATGTAACGATCCCAGGCCCATTCTGCAAGTCTTGCAGACCCACGGCCCCATCCTGGGCAGACTCATCACGACTCACCAGAGGAAAGCGTGACATCGGGCGGCATGCGCAATTCGGAACGCCGGGCGCGATGCATCAGCACATCGCTCGCAACGCGCGGCGCCGTACCCTCAAAAAGCACGCGATACACCTGCTCGGTGATGGGCATATCCACGCCCAGACGCTGCGCAAGCTGAAACAGTGCTTGCGCCGTGCATACACCCTCGGCTTCTTCACCGATCTCGCGCAGCACCGCTTCCAGGCTCAGGCCGCGGCCTAGGCCTACACCCACCCGCCGGTTCCGCGAGAGGTCGCTGCTGGCCGTGAGGATCAAGTCGCCGGCACCGGCCAGGCCCATGAAGCTTTCTGTTCGCCCCCCCAGCGCCGTTCCCAAACGATGTAATTCTGCCATCCCGCGAGTGATGAGCGCGGCACGCGCACTATCGCCATTTCCCAATCCATCAGAAATGCCGGCGGCAATCGCCAGCACATTTTTGATCGCCCCACCCAGACAGACACCCGCCACATCATCACTGGTGTAAACCCGCATCTGCGCACTGCCAAAGGCCTCGGCGACCCGCTGGGCGTAGGCCGGGCTGGTGGACGCCGCCGTCATCGCCAGTGGTTTACCCAGGATCAGGTCATGAGCAAAACTGGGCCCGGAAAGCACCACCAGCGGCACATTCGGCACGGTCTCCCGCAAGACCTGATCAAGGCGCAAGGTAGTCTGCATTTCCAGCCCTTTACTGGCGAGGACCAGCAGCGCAGCGGGTGGCAGGCAAGCGCGCAAAGTCGTCGTCAAAGCGCGCAAGGCATGGCTGGGTATGGCGAGTACGATACCCTCACTGTTTCGTACAGCAACGCCGAGATCCACTGTGCAGCAGAGGTTTTCAGGTCGCGCGCACTGCGGGAATATGGGGAAAAGATCGACACGACCGGGCTGGCAGGGCAAACGCTTGGCACAGCGCCCCCAGAGTTGCACTGTATGCCCCTGCCGGAGCAGATAAACCGCCAGGGCGGTCCCCCAGTGACCGCCCCCCAGCACCGCCCAACGCATGCTTTATTGCGTCGTGTAGTTCTGTTGCTGGACCTGTGCCTGCTGATACAGGGCCTCGAAATTGACCGGGTGCAGATGCAGAGGCTGGAAACCACCACGGCCTACCATATCTGCCACCACTTCCCGCGCGTAAGGAAACAGTATCGTCGGGCAGTGCACGGCTATCAGGGCGGGCATATGCTCCTCCGGAATGTTCTGAATGCGAAACAAACCGGACTGCTGGACCTCCACCGCAAAGTAAGTGCTTTCGCCCGCCTTAGCCTTGACAGTGACGGTCAGCGTCACTTCGGTAAGGTCGTCCATCCCTTCCACTCCGTTGCTGGTGGTATTCAGTCCCACATCCACGGTCGGCGCTTCGGTCTGCACAAAACTCAGTGGCGCATTGGGCGACTCAAAAGAGATGTCCTTCACGTAAATGCGCTCGATCATAAAAATTGCTTCTTGTTCGTCCATAAGTCCTTTTATCCTGGATTTTTGAATTGCGAGAGGCCTAGTCTACCTGAAGAGATACCCCCTGGGCTACGCGTGTGCATCCGCAATTTCCAAAAAACAACACTTGCCCTGTGCGCCTGTTCTGTGTAGGATTCCTAGCGCTGTCCAGGTCCCCATCGTCTAGTGGCCTAGGACACCGCCCTTTCACGGCGGTAACTGGGGTTCGAACCCCCATGGGGACGCCAATAAAAACAACAAGATGGCCAATTCAGTATGGCTGTATTGATTAAATGCTGCACTTAGCTACGAATCATAGGGCAGCATGGCGACAGTTAACCCCATAAGCATGTACCATCACTGCGCCTGACCCTGTGAGCGAAAGCGAGCTACCCGCCGAAATTATCACCTGCTCCGCGGCCCTCTTCGTGCCCTGGCGCGGCGGATCGTTGGATATTTCTTTTTTCCTGCATTTCCATCGCCTCCCGTAACAATGCCTGGGTCGGCTCCCAATAGCTACGACACAAGCCTCTAAAGTGATCCCTTTCTAGGTTATCGGGGAGACCGGACAGGGTTTCCAATCTCTCCAGTTTAGGAATGGTGGCCTGATAGCCAGATATCGATCTTTTATATTCCTGACGGGCTTCTGTGGGTACCACAATAGGCGGGAAACCTGAGCGTAGAACGGGAAGATTGGAAATCAGACGCGCCACACGGCCATTACCGTCAAAAAAGGGGTGGATCGTGACGAAATCGAGATGAAGACCCGCATATGCTCCCACCGCATTGATTCCCGTTAAGGGCTTTGCGCAAAACTGATTCAATTTTTCTAGCCATTGCGACATTAATGTAGGGACTTTTTTTGGTGCAGGGAACTCTCGTAGATGTTGGCGGCCGTCATTACCGATATAGTTGGTGAAATTAGATTCATTTTTCCACTTTCCTACAGGCTTGTAGATATCCATTACCGCTTCAGTAAGTACGGCACGATGCAGTGCAAACAAATCCTCTTCCTGCAGGGATAATTGCATATCCATCAATGCGTAGACAATCTCTATGGCCTTGGCATGGCCATAGATTTCCTGATGGTCGCGAAGCGGTTTGCCGGCAACGGTAAGTCCTTCTTCAAGGACGAAGGCTGTATCACCGAGTGTGAGGCTATTCCCCTCGATCGCCGTGGACGTGTGAGTCCAGAGATTGCGGATCTGGGCCAAAAGCGTGCCTTTGATATCCGCATCCAGCTTCGCATAAAAAGATTTCACTACGCCCACCAACTTTCAACTAAGGCATTCCGAAAAAGCTCAAACGCGAGCGATAGGCGCATAGCATCTCTCCGATCTCCAATATAACCGGTCAATATTATATGGTATTTTCATCCTTTCCACATCCACCATACGTCACGCTGCCGAGGCGCGCAATCCGTCGCAACGCAGTCTGTCGGACTTTTCACGGGCCAGCCTATTACGGTTACGCCAATGCAGTGTTCTCCAGCCGCAAACTGGAACAAGCCACCTACGATTCCGTAGCCTTCCGTTATCTGGCGGCAGGCAGCCATCCAGATCATGACACGTTGGCAAACTTCCGCCGCCGTTTCCTGGATGAACTGGAAAACCTGTTCGTGCAGGTGCTGAAACTGGCGCAGGAGATGAAGCTGTTAAAAGTCAGCCGGGTCTGCCTAGATGGCACCAAGATCCACGCGAACGCCTCCAAACATCAAGCACTGTCCCACGGCCATGCGGTCTGCGCCAGGTATTCGGGTTCCATGCTTTCTGCCGGACGCCCCGCCTCTGGATGTGCCGCGAGTATTTTTACTCCGGCCCGGATGGCTTTGACGGTACTCAGGCGCAGCATCAACGGCATCGGATGTTGTGGTGACTCCTGAAAGCCGTAGTGCTCATAGAACTGTTTGGCGCGTTCGTGGAGCGCATGAACCAGCAAAGCGCGAACCACGGTGTTCTGCGATACGGTGATGGCCCGATTCACCGCGTCTTGCAGCATGGCTGCCCCAAGTTGATGGCCACCAGCTAACACGGCCAATTTCGATCTCTATGCCGGTGCAGGACTGGTCGTCGAGAACTGGGTGGCATGATGGCGAAAGGGATATCAATACGCCCCGTTCCGGAACAACACCACTTTTACGGTGCGCAGCAGGATGACGATGTCATACCACAGGGACCAGTTCTTCACGTACCACGCGTCCAGAGAGGCGCGTTCGGCGAAAGTGGTCTCGGAGCGGCCGCTGGTCTGCCACAGGCCGGTGATTCCGGGATGCACCTGGCGATAGAGGGCTAAACCGTTGCCGTAGCACTCCAGCTCCCGGTCCAACAGAGGGCGCGGGCCCACCAAGCTCATTTCGCCCCGGAGCACGTTGAACAATTGAGGCAGTTCATCCAGGCTGGTGCGGCGCAGGAGGCGCCCGATGCGTGTCACGCGGGGGTCATCACGCAACTTGAAATTGCGCTGATACTCGGCGTGCAACTCGGGATGGCTGGTAAGATATTGCCGCAGACGGCTTTCGGCATCGATGACCATGCTGCGGAACTTGTAACAGGGAAAGGATTGCCCGCCCCGCCCCACCCGTTCCTGCACAAAAAACACCGGCCCACCATCGTTCCGGTGAATCCGCCACGCCAGAAAGAGCAGCAGGGGCGACAGGAGCAGCACCAGGATGCTGGCCGCCACCAGATCAAAGGCCCGTTTGATGATCCGCGGCCCGGGGCGGGCGAGGTTGTCCCGCGAGCGCAGCATGAAAATCTCATGGCTGAAAAAGTGCAAAGTTTCCAGCCCGAAGATGGGCAGGCCTCGCAAAGGGGGCGCGATGGTCAGGTCGGGATAACGCATGCCGAGATTCCACACCAGGTTTTCCATGGTCTGCCACTGATCCATTTCCAGCGCCAGCACCACGTGGGGGTTGCCCAGCTCCGCCATGGTCTGCAGTGGGTCCGCCCCCAGCGGAACGCGGGGCACATCCGCAGGAATGGCGCAGTGTACGGCATCCAATTCCGAGGGCACCAACACCGCCTGCAACCGGTAGCCGAGGAGGGGCTCGCTGGCAAAGGCCCGTGCCGCCTCCCCCGCATTGGCACCGCAGCCCAGCAACACATAGGGACGCTGCCAGTGGCGGCTGCGGGAGATGAACCGGTGTATGGCCATCCGCAATAGGGGCAGCAGGATCAGCGCCAGCACCCAGGTGCTGAACAGCCACAGCCGCGACAAGGGCAGCCTGCCGGAAAAGGCAAAAGCCGCATTGAGGACGGCCAGGACGGAGATTACCTGGATGACCTCCCCCAGCTCGTCCCAGAAGGCCTTCTGGCGCGCGTAATGCCCCCGGTAATAAAACCAGAGCAAGGCGGTGCAGCTCATGAGCGGGAAAAGGAGCAAGTTGGCGGAATACGCCTCCCCCCACCAATGCAACAGGACCCAAACCACATCCTGTCCGTAATACAGGGCATGGGCGATACGGCCGAAATAAAAAGCGGCCGCCAGCGCCAGGGCATCGCCGCCGAAAAGCAGCAGGGAGGGCCAGGAAAACCTTGAGTTGCCGTGCTTCTTTGTCATTTTTTCTACTGGCCGAATGCTTGCCGGGCCGCAACGTGGCTGCTGGCCGTGTCGTCCGGTTCTGCCCGCTCCACGAAGGTCGTGAACTCCGCGCGGAAACGCCCCGGGGCGAAGCGCAGGGCGTTTTCGCGGCAGGCTTGCGGGGTGATGGCCGCGCCCGCCCCCTCGAAGCGCTCCACGGCGGCGATGATGGCGGTAACGGATTGTTCGTAAAAAAATACGCCGGTGGGCGCGGGGGACGACGCCGCACACTCCAGCTCCGGCAGGGGAATGATGGTCTCCAGCGCCCCACCCTTGCCAAAGGCGATGACGGGTGTGCCGCAGGCCTGGGCCTCCAGGGGGGCGATGCCGAAGTCTTCCTCCGCCGCGAACACGAAGGCCCGCGCCCGTTGCAGGTGGTCGCGCAGGACCTCCGCGCCCGCAAAGCCCAGCAATTGCACATTCGGTCCCGCCTTGGCCCGGACCTTGGCGAAATCCGGCCCATCCCCGATCACCACCAGACGCTTGTCCGGCATGGCGCTGAAGGCCTCGACGATCAGATCCACTTTCTTATAAGGGACCATGCGCGAGGCGGTGACGTAGAAATCCTCTTTGTCCGCGCGCAGGGGAAAACCCGCCACATCCACCGGCGGATAGATGACGGTGGAATCTCGCCCGTACACCTTGCGGATGCGCCGAGCGATATGGCGGGAAATGGCGATGAAGGCGTCCACGCCGTTGCCCGTGCGGGTATCCCAGAGGCGGATATAATGCAGAATCGCCTTAGCCACCCAGCCCTTGATGCCCCGCTCCAGTCCCGCCTCACGTAGATACTGATGCTGCAGGTCCCAGGCGTAGCGGATGGGGGAGTAGCACATGCACAGATGCAGTTGATCCGGCCCGGTGAGCACCCCCTTGGCCACCGCATGGCTGCTGCTGATCACGAGGTCATACGCCGAAAGATCGAACTGCTCCACGGCCAGCGGCATGAGGGGCAGATAGCCCCGGTATTTCTTGCGCGCTCTGGGCAGGCGCTGAATAAAAGACGTGATGACCGGCTTGTTGCGGATGAATACGCGCTGACCGGCCGGCAAAAAATCCACCAAGCTGAAGAGATCGGCGTCGGGATAACACGCGAGCATCTGCTCCAGCACCCGCTCCGCTCCGGCGTAAACCACCAGCCAGTCATGCACTATGGCGACGCGCATCAGTCTTCCGTTACAGCTCGGGGCATTTTGTAGCCGATCAAGCGGTCGCCGGACCATTGTTGTTGAATAAAAAAGTGGTAGCGACCGCGGCAGTCAGGGCAACGCTGGAGGACGGCCTGATACGGCACCGAGCCAGGATTGGGCTGCTGTTCCTGAGATTGCAGCGGCCCGTTCCACCATGCGGGCATCTGGGTCTGCCCGTTCTGCGCCCCTATGAAATAGCTCTCGGTGATGGCCGACCGGGAACCGAGGGGCTGCGACGAAGTTACGACCGAGTCGCCGGAGGACTGACTCAGCTGAGTGGCCGCCATCTTCTCCTGTGTGCCCGGCGCCAAGCCTACTGCAACCAGCTTGGGGGATGCAGGCTGCCCATAATTAGGGATAACTCGCCAGCCAGGAAAGGTCATCCGCAAATGCTGAACCCTGCCCGATCAACAAAGCAAAAAGTATACTGGTCGTCCATGTGGCTCGCATCGTTTCTTCCTGCCTGTGGTTATTCCAGCTTATTTTGGTGGGAATATAACATAAGGCGCGGACATTGCAACGCTTATGGCTGACAGATGGGAATCATCTGTCAGTGAATAGATGACGGGCAAATCCAGTTTTATGACGCTCGTGTATTACCCCACCGTGACCCTGCGCTCACTACCGATCTGTTCAAACGAAAAAAGCGGCACATCAGCGCGGGCGCTGGCGTGCCCGGTTTCTCCATCCTCTAACAGGATTACCCGGAAATACTTGCCACCTGCCTCTGGTAAGGAAACGAAACCTAGAAAAAGCCCAACGGGTTGATGTCGTAGCTGACCAACAGGTTTTTGGTTTGCTGATAATGGTCGAGCATCATTCTGTGGGTTTCACGGCCTACGCCGGATTTTTTGTAACCACCGAAGGCAGCATGTGCCGGGTACAAGTGGTAGCAGTTGGTCCACACACGACCGGCCTGAATGCCACGGCCCATGCGGTAGGCACGGTTCATGTCGCGGGTCCACACGCCTGCGCCCAGACCGAACTCGGTGTCGTTGGCAATCGCCAATGCTTCCGCTTCGTCCTTGAAGGTTGCCACAGACACGACCGGCCCGAAGATCTCTTCTTGGAACACGCGCATGTTGTTGGTGCCTTTCAGCAGGGTAGGTTGGATGTAGTAACCTTCGCAATAATCCGCAGACATGGTTTCCACTGCGCCACCGGTAATGACTTCAGCGCCTTCGTCCTTGCCGATCTGGATGTAGCTGAGGATTTTGTCGTACTGCTCCTGGGAAGCTTGCGCGCCGACCATGACTTCGGTATCCAACGGGTTGCCGCGTTTGATTTGCGCTGAACGCTCGACCACCATGCCGATGAATTTTTCGTAGACGGATTCTTGAATCAACAGGCGTGAAGGGCAAGTGCAGACTTCACCTTGGTTGAAGAATGCCAGTACCGCGCCCTCCACCGCCTTGCTCACAAACGCATCTTCCTGATCCAGCACGTCGGCAAAGAAGATGTTGGGGGATTTGCCACCCAGTTCCACAGTAGACGGGATAATGTTTTCCGCCGCGTATTTCATAATCAGGGAACCGACAGGGGTAGAGCCGGTAAAGGCAATTTTGGCAATGCGTTTGCTGGTTGCCAGCGCTTTGCCTGCTTCCACACCGTAGCCGTTGACCACGTTCAGCACGCCTGCCGGCAACAGGTCAGCGATCAATTCCATCATCACCAGAATGGAGGCCGGGGTTTGTTCTGCCGGTTTCAGTACCACGCAGTTACCCGCCGCCAGTGCGGGAGCCAGTTTCCAGCACGCCATCAGCAGTGGGAAGTTCCACGGAATGATTTGACCAACAACGCCCAGCGGCTCATGGAAGTGGTAAGCGACGGTATTTTCGTCGATTTCGCCCATAGTGCCTTCTTGAGCGCGTAAGCAACCCGCGAAGTAGCGGAAGTGGTCGGAGGAAAGCGGCACGTCAGCATTCAGGGTTTCGCGCACGGCTTTGCCGTTATCCCAGGTTTCAGCCACAGCCAGCATTTCCAGATTGGCGTCAATGCGGTCAGCGATTTTCAGCAGGATATTGGAACGGGCAGCGACGGAAGTCCTGCCCCAGGCATCTTTGGCGGCGTGGGCGGCATCCAGTGCCAGTTCAATGTCTTCCGCGCTGGAACGTGGGATTTGGCAAAACGGCTTGCCGTTGACCGGGGAAATATTGTCGAAGTATTCACCATTGACTGGGGCAACCCACTGGCCGCCGATGAAGTTGCCATAGCGTTCTTTGAAGTTGACGACTGCGCCTTCGGTGTTTGGATTTGCATATTGCATGTTATTTCCTTCAGTCAATGCGGATACGGGGTCATGATCAGTAAGCGTTCGTTATCCAATCGCAAGGCAGCGGCTTATTCGCCCCGGCATTTTGTGAACAGCGCGGTATCAACCACGCCAGTTTTTGCCAACGTCGATTGACTTGGGGGGCATTATCCGCCGGGCGGAGGCCTGTGCATTCAAAGCTGGAAAGCTAGCACACCGTGCTAAACCTCGGCAACGGTATGGAGCGAATCGGCCACGGGTGGAGAAGAAATGCGCCCAGATCCCGGACCGCGTTTTGCCCCTTTCTTTGTCTCCCACCCTTTCTTACACTGTACTCTATCGTTCAATAGGGATTTTTATGCGCGCCAGTCAGATTTTCATACCCACCCTCAAGGAGACACCCGCCGAGGCAGAACTCATCAGTCACCAGCTACTGCTGCGCGGGGGTTTTATCCGCCGCCTGGCTTCCGGTTTGTACACCTGGATGCCTTTGGGTTTGCGGGTGTTGCGCAGAGTGGAGCGGGTGGTGCGCGAAGAAATGGACCGCAGCGGCGCGCAGGAATTACTGATGCCGGTGATGCAGCCCGCCGAACTCTGGCAGGAGTCGGGGCGCTGGGAGCAGTACGGCCCGGAACTGCTGCGCCTGCGGGATCGTCACGACCGTGATTTCTGCCTGGGACCGACCCATGAGGAGGTCATCAGCGACTTGGCGCGGCGGGAGATTCATTCTTACCGGCAGCTTCCCGCCAACTTCTATCAGATTCAGACCAAGTTCCGCGATGAAATCCGGCCCCGCTTCGGGCTGATACGCGGTCGTGAGTTCATCATGAAAGACGCTTACTCCTTCCACATGGATCATGCCTCATTAGAAATCACCTATCAGGCGATGTACGCGGCCTACCAGCGGATTTTCACCCGCCTCGGGCTGAACTTCCGTGCGGTAGAAGCAGATAACGGGGCAATTGGGGGTAAACGCTCCCATGAGTTTCATGTGCTGGCGGATTCGGGCGAAGACGCCATCGTCTCTTGTCACCACTGCGACTATGCCGCGAATATGGAAAAGGCCCAGAGTCGCCCCGAGCCCGCGGAGACGGAAATGCCGCTGGCCGCCGCACAAGTGCGGACGCCGGGTATCCGCAGCGTAGCGGCGCAAGCTGAGCATCTGGGCATCAGCACCGCAAAAATCGTCAAGAGCGTGTTGGTGCTTGCCGACGGTAAGATAGTCATGCTGTTGCTGCGCGGCGATGATGAACTGAATCTGGTCAAAACCGGGCATGCCCTGAATGCGCAGGAGCTGCGCTTGGCCAGCTCGGATGAAGCCGTATCCGCCACGGGCGCACCCCTGGGCTTCATTGGCCCCAAGGATCCGTTGCTGCCTATCTCCATAATGGCGGATCACCGCGCCTTTGGCGTGGCTAATTTCAGCACAGGCGCCAATGCGGCGGATCTGCACTGGATCAACCTGAACTGGGATCGCGATTTACCACGTCCGGTGGCGGCGGATCTGCGCAATGTCCGTGCCGGGGATACCTGCCCTCATTGCCGGGAGGGCACTCTAAGCATCCGTCGGGGCATTGAGGTGGGGCACGTCTTTCAGCTCGGGGAACGCTACAGCAAGAGTATGGGTATTAGCGTGCTGGACGAGACAGGGCGCGATGCCACAGTGACCATGGGTTGCTATGGTATCGGTGTGTCGCGGGTGGTGGCGGCGGCGGTGGAGCAGCATTTTGATGATCGTGGCATCGCCTGGCCAGCGGCCCTGGCACCCTTTGAAGTCAGCATCGTCGCCATCAATGCGCGCAAGTCGCCGGAAGTGGCCGCCGCCGCTCAAGCCCTACATGATCGCCTGGAGGCGCAGGGCTACAGCGTACTGCTCGATGATCGCGATGAGCGTCCGGGAGTGCAGTTTGCCACCATGGATCTGATCGGCCTGCCCCATCGCATTGTGGTCAGTGACAAGGTGCTGGCGCAGGGCGTTTGGGAATATCGGGCGCGTCGCGCCACCGAAAACGTGCTTCTGGATGAAACGCAACTCATGAACCACCTGCGCAAGGAGCATCCTCGTGGATAAATCACCCGTAAAGACCCCCATAAAGCATATTTTGGCGGCCGTCGATTTTTCACCGATGGCCCTGTACACCGCCCGGATGGCGGCGCAAGAAGCCCGGTTGCACGACGCCCGCCTCACCCTGCTCCACATTTTCAACCCGCAAATGCTCAATCTGCAGATACCGGAAGAAATTCTGCCGCCCACCCTGGATCTGCGCGAAAAGCTGCTCCAACTGGCGCATGCCGAGATGGAAAAACTGCGCCAATCCATAGCCGAAGACGGCATCACACCACGGGTGGAACTGGAGGAAAGCGGGGAAAATATCGGGAAGGCGGTGATCGCCTTCGGCAAGGCCCATGCAGTGGACATGCTGGTAGTGGGCAGTCATGGCTACGGCGCCATCGGCCGGTTGCTGCTGGGTTCTGTCGCCAATGACATCGTCCATTACGCCAGTTGTCCGGTGCTGGTGGTCAAGCACCACGAGGACTGAAGTAAAATCCTAAGGCTGGGGCGTAGACTTCCCGGTGCTCGCCATCTGCGCGGCCCAGCCACTCACCGCTGTGACAAAACGTTCACTTGCCCCGGCCATGGCCACGGCACCACCCTGCGCACTCGCACCGGGAAGTATCTCGGTGAAACGAAAACTGTGCTGGGCAACCACCCGATAATCTGTAGCATTCACCAGCGTCGCGGTACCGGCGACCAGTGCCTTGCCCGCCTCCGGCCCACTGAAATTCACCACGAAATCCGTCAGTCGGACCTGCAATAGCCAAGTCGCGGTACCGCTGGACTGCCCCGCCAAAACAGCCCGCCACTGGCCGGAGTGCGCCAATTGACGCTGCAAGCGGCTGGCAATCATCTGCGGCGGGGTGCCAACCCAGCGGGCGTCCCGGTAAGCCAGCAGGCGCTGTGGCTCCTGATAGAGCAAATGATACTGGTAGGCGTCCGTTTTCAGCCAATGCGCGGCGCTGACGCGAGCCAAGCGCAGCACGGGCAGCGCCGTCGTGGTGCCTTTGGTGCTGGCCAGCGGGACGGGATGCGATGGCGTAATATCGTAGGGTGCCTGCCAGGGGGCGCTGCTGGCACAACCAGCGGCAAGCAGAACCATGCCTGCCAGCATCATGCGCTTCCCCGCGGGTGAATATTTAGAAAGAGGGTGTCGCATGCGCTCAGTTACCTCCCGTGGAAAAACCCGGCTCACCCGGTCCCGGCGGCGGGCCACGATCGCCATAGAGCAACGATTGCGGGGAGCGCTGCAGCGAATGGCTGAGAGCTGCCAACGCCGCGCTGCTGGCCATCAGGCTTTGGGTGAGGTGATTCACCCGCGGCAAGGTGTCGTAATTGAGGGTGTTCGCCGCCCGCTCTCCAGCAACACTGAGTCCACGCAGTGACTTGGCGGCCTCCGCCGTATCCGCCAGCGGCGCTTGCGCCGCCACGGTCAGCGCATCGAGATGGGCAATGAGCAGATGGCTCGCCACCATGGTGGACCGGGTGGCAGCGACCATGGCAGGCAGGGCCTTAATGGTCGGCAATAATGCCGTCTCCATTTGCACCAGCTGGTCTGTGGCCTGGTCCATGTGGGTAAGCGTCTGCGCAAAACGTGTGCGATTCTCGTCCGTTAAAAGTGCATTCAGGCGATTAGCCAGCTCGTTGCTGCGATTCACCAGCGATTCGCCATTCCGGGACAGCACTTCAAAAAAGCTGGGATGCATAGGGATTTCGGCCAGTCGACCGGGCACCCTCGGCAAAGGTGCGAAGTCGGTGCCGTGATCGCTCAGGGACAAATAACTTAGGCCGGTCACCCCTTGCGGCGCCAGTTCGGCGAAGGTCGCGCGGGTAATGGGCGTCGCCTTATCCACCTTGATCCGCACCCTGATCATGCGCGGATTCGTCGGATCCAGGCCAATCGCGGTCACATCTCCCACCCGCACACCTTTGAAGCGTACCGGCGCCTGAAGGGTGAGGCCCCCTACGCTGTAGGGGGAGATCACGTCGAAGGCGACACCCGGCCGCGCAGCACGATGCATCCACAACCCAACTACCGCCACTCCGACACCCAGTACGGCCAAAAAAATGAGTGCTACCAGCGCGTGCGCACGGCTCTCCAAGAGGAACTCCTTTGCAATATCAGTGGCTATTGGAGCACAGGACGGACGCCAAGCCAATCACCATCTTACGGGTGCGCGATGTGCGCGTGGATTGACTTGCCACCGGACCCATGCCTAAATGGTGGAAAACTACTGGAACCCTGATTCTCTATGGACTTTGACGCCCTCCGCCGTACCATGATTGACACCCAGATCCGCACCTGGGATGTGCTCGACCCTCGTGTGCTGGCCACTGTTGCACAAGTAAAGCGTGAATTTTTCGTGCCGCTCCCTTATCAGCATTTGGCTTTTGCTGATTTTACTTTACCGCTGGGGCACAGCGAGATCATGTGGACGCCGAAGATGGAGGCGCGGGTCTTGCAAGAGCTGGATCTGCATGAACAGGATCGGGTGCTGGAGATCGGCACTGGAAGCGGCTACCTGACGGCACTGATGGCACAACTCGCGGGGATGGTACACAGTGTCGAAGATCGCGCCGAACTCTCCCGAACCGCGGAAGGCCGTTTGCGGGTGCAGGGCGTGCATAATGCCCACCTGCACGTTGGCGACGGCTCCACTGGCTGGGCGGATAACGCGCCCTATGATGCCATCTGTATCACCGGATCCTTGCCGGTGCTGCCGGAGGTCTTCAAAGAGCAACTGTCCGTTGGCGGACGATTAATAGCTATCCTCGGCACCGGCCCTGCCATGCGGGTGCGGCGGATTTTCCACTCCCAGCCAGGCATCTTCGAATACTCGGAACTCTTCGAGACAGAAATTCCGCCCTTGCGTCACAAGCCGTTGCCAGCCCGCTTCATATTCTGAGCAATCATGCGTATTCAGGCCGGGCAAAGCATCATCCTCGCCATTGATCTGCAGGATCGCCTGCTCGGCACCCTCCCCCCCGCACGACGGACGCCACTGCAAGGCAGAGGGCTGGCAACCGGTGGTGGTGGCCGCCGCTTGGCATTAGGAGTGCTGCCTTGAGTTTTGTCCCACTGAGTTACCAGATCAGCGTCGCGCCGCAAGCGCATCTTTTTCAGGTGTCTCTGAATATTTCCGAACCGGACCCGGAGGGACAGATTCTCGCCCTGCCCACGTGGGTGCCCGGCAGCTATACTATCCGCGACCTCGCCCGCCATGTGACACAAATTCACGCAGAACGTAATGGGCAGGATATCGCCCTGCACAAAATCGGTAAGGACCGCTGGCGTCTCGCGGCGGGCCATGGTCCGGTCGTCGTCCGTTACGCCGTGTACGCTTACGACCGCTCGGTACGCACAGCATATCTGGATGATCAGGGGGGCTTTTTCAACGGCCCGGCCATCTACTTGCGGGTCCTGGGACAGGAAGATCAAGCGCACGCAGTCCTCCTGGAAGGTCCGGAAGACTGGCAGGTGGCCACCGCCCTCCCCCGGCAAAGCGGTGCGACCTGGAGCTGGGGCAGCTTTATTGCCGCTGAGTATCGCGCCCTCATTGATCATCCGCTGCTCATGGGCACGCTCACGCTGCTGGACTTTTCGGCAGGAGAGCGGCCCCATCACCTGCTCATTCAAGGCATCCATCAGGCAGACTTGCAGCGGTTGGGTTCAGATCTGGCACGCATTTGTGACTGGCAACAGCGTTTCTGGGGCGATGCCGCCTTTGCCGAGTACCACTTTCTGTGCATGACCAGCGCTGATGGCTATGGGGGATTGGAGCATCGCGCTTCCAGCGCCCTCCTCTGCGCCCGGGATGACCTGAGTGGCCGCAACGAAGACCATTATCAGCGTTTCCTGAGTCTGGTCAGTCACGAGTATTTCCATGGCTGGCTGGTGCAGGCCATTCGTCCCTCTGTGCTCAGCGCCAGCGCCCTGGACCGGGAGGCGCTCACCCGCGATCTCTGGATCTTCGAGGGCATCACCTCCTACTATGATGATCTCTGCCTGCGCCGCGCCGGTCTGACCACGCCCGCGGAATACTTACGCGGAGTCGGGAAGGAACTGACCCGTCTGCTGCGCCGCCCCGGACGTTTCCTGCAAAGTCTGGCGGAGTCCAGTGAAGATGCCTGGATCAAGCTCTATCATCCCCATGCCAACAGCGCCAACTTTGAGGTCAGTTATTATAACAAAGGTGCCCTGCTGGCCCTCTGTCTGGACCTCAGCCTGCGTCTGGAAAGTGACGGCGGTCGGAGCCTCGACACCTTGCTCACCCGGTTGTGGCAAGATTACGGCCGCACCGGCAAACCACTGCCGGAAGGCCAATGCATCCATCTGATCGAGGCACTCGCCGGGCCGCCGCTCGCTGCGCGTTTGGAATCCTGGCTCACGGAGAAAACCGACTTACCGCTGCGCGCACTGTTGGCGGAAATGGGCATTGCGCTCCATCTGCGCGCGGCCTGTGGCCCGCAGGATGAAGGCGGACAGGCCTGCGAAAAAACCCCGCCGGTCTGGCTGGGTGCGCACTGGCGTCCGCACGCGCTGGGTGCTCAATTGCACCATGTACAGAGTGGCGGCCCTGCCGAACAGGCGGGGTTGTCGCCGGACGACATTCTCGTCGCCCTCGACGGCGTCCGGACCACAGCGGAACATATACCGACACAACTGGATGCGCTTTCCGCGGGTGCAGCGCTACGTATCCACTTTTTCCGTGATGACATCCTTATGGAAACTCAACTGACCCCGGCTCCGCCGCCACCGGATACGGCTTGGCTGGAATTGCTGGAGGATGCGGATGAAGTCGTCCTTGCCCGCCGCCGTGCATGGCTGGAAGCATAGTCCCCAGTCGTAACAGCCGCACATGCCTGCATCGCTCTGGTAAGCCGTGCCGCTGGGGCACCCGTCCTGCCGCAAGCGGGCCAGGGCCAGGCGCAAAGCCCGTCTTCCGGCGGCACCCATGACATCTCCTGCAAAAAGTATCTGTGCCATCATGAGTCAATCCTGTAACAGGCCTTTTCTGTGCAGACAATGCCCAGGGGGATATCCCAAGGCTCTCTGGGCACATGAGGCACCTCCTGAAAAGCATGACCTACCCCAATCAGCCGCGGTCGCCGCCAACTGCGGCGGTGGGGCAAATGCACCAGACTGTGATCATAAAAGCCCCCGCCCATCCCCAGCCGATAACCTTCGGCGTCGAAAGCCACCAGCGGCAGGATCAATAAATCCAGCTCACGCACAGAACGGTACTGGCGGGGAGATACCTGCGGCTCGGGAATGCGAAAGCGATTATGGCGCAGGACGGCATTAGGGTGAAAGGGTGCAAAGCGCAGGCTGCGCGCAAAACGACCGGCGAGCACAGGCAGATAAAAATGCTTATTGGCCGCAATGGGATACTGCATGATCGGCAAGGGACTGATTTCACCCTGCATGGGCCAGTAGAGGCCGATATGACGAGCCCGCTGAAAGTGGTTGAGGCGCACCAGTTGGTCGGACAAGGCCACGGCTGCGGAATATAACGCCTCGGCGGAAAGACCACGTCGCTGCTGACGCATGCGTCGGCGTAACGAGCTTTTCGCGGGTATATCATCCAGCCCTGAAAACAAAAGAACCCCCCGCCTGGGTCGTGCAGCCCGCTACCCCCAGAACCTGATGTACAGGTGGGAATCCACACATCGCTTCAGGCTACTCCACAAGGGAGCTGCACACCACGATGATGACTGAGGACTCCCTGGATAGACAATGTTGGTTCAGGAATCATCTCGGCTACTCGCGCCCCGCAGGGAGCAAGACCCAAGCTACTCCGCCCCCTTACCCATGTCAACCAACCGGCGCAAGCGGGCCGCCACTGCATTGAGCTGATCATCGCGCGCCTGCAATTCCTGGCGCGCGCGCTGCAGATCTGCGGCCAGATTAATCGCCACCATCAACGCCGCGCGCTCTTTACCCATCGTGCGGCCCCCGGCCCGGGTGGCTTCGAGCTGCTGATTCAGCAACGCGACCGCCTCCATCAGAAGTACCTGCTCCTCGGGCTGACAGGGCACCTGATAACTTTGCCCCAGCAAAGTGATATTGACGTGATGGGTGATGGGACTGCGGATTATTTCTGGCACGGTCATCTCCATCGGTATGGTTTTATACTTCGTTTTCCCACTGGCTCACCTGCGCGAGGAGTTCACTCAAGCGCAGGCATACGATTTCCTGACGCTCCCGCAACAGGACATTTTCGGCATTGAGCATCTGGATTTGTTTTTGCAGGCTCTGCAGGGAACGCTTATCACGCCCATTTCCTTCCAGATGACGGCGCAATCCACGATAATCCGTTATAATGCTTTCCAGCTCTGCGAACAGAGATTCAAAACGGGACTCCAACACAGCGCCACCCCATTTCACCAAAGATTTTGCTTCCGAGTGTACGAAGCGCCCCAGCCATTTGCAAACTGAACCAGGTCGTTCCCGATTATGCCTCTTTCTAACCCTGACCAACGTAATCGCAACTTCCGCTTCCGGCTTGGCGTCGCGACAGTACTGATGCTGTTGGCGATTCTCGCTGTGGTATTACGTATTATGGACCTTGAGATACTGCATTATTCCAAATTCCGCACACTGGCTTACGATAATCACGTAGCTCTCGTCCCCGTTGCCCCGCCCCGCGGCCTGGTGCTTGCCGAACATGGTAAGGTGCTGGCGGAAAACCAGCCTACCTATGCCCTGGAAATCACCCCCGACCAGGTGCCCCATTTGCAGAGGACCTTGCAGCGCCTGCAGCAGATGCTCGACCTGAGTGCGGACGATATGCGCCGCTTCCAGGACCTGCGCCAGGGGAAGCCGGGTTTCGATCCAGTAGTCCTCAAGGCCAACCTGACCTCGACGCAGATCGCCACTGTAGCCGTGCGCGCACTGGATCTACCCGGCGTGCGGGTGGTCGCCTTGCTGCATCGCTATTACCCCTATGATGCACTTTTCTCTCACGTCGTCGGCTATGTCGGCCCTGTTACCGCCGCCGACCTGAAGAACTTTCACGCCCGCAATTATGTCGGACGCAACTATATCGGCAAGAGCGGCCTGGAGCGCTATTATGAACGCCAGATCCGCGGCACCATGGGCTATAGGATCAAGGATATCGACGCGCGCGGACTACAGGTGGGCACACTGCGCGAGGTGCCGGCGCAGCCCGGAGATAATTTGCTCACCCATCTGCGCCTGCGCGTGCAACAGGCGGGGGCTGAGGCCTTACAAAAAGACAAGGGCTATCGCGGCGCCGTCGTCGCTTTGGACCCTGACAACGGCGCCGTACTGGCCATGGTCACCAGCCCCAGCTTCAATGCCAACTGGTTCGTGGACGGCATCAGCAAGGCCCACTGGCAGAGCCTTCTGGACAACCCGGAACGACCGCTGATGAACCGTGCGGACAATGGTCTCTACCCGCCGGGGTCCTGCGCCAAACCTTTCTATTCCATAGAGGCGATCCAGGAAGGCATCATCACTCCCGATTTCCATACCTTCTGTGCGGGCAATTATCAGCTCGGCGGGCACACCTATTGGGACTGGAATCGGGCAGGATTCGGCAACACCGGCCTGACCAAGGCGTTGGCCTGGTCGGTAGATGTCTTTTACTACAAGCTCGCGGTGAAAATGGGCATCGCCATGCAGGACAAGACCCTGTGGCGATTCGGCTTCGGCAAAACTCCTCCCATTGACCTGCCGGGCGGCGCCAATGGCCTGGTGCCGACCCCCGCCTGGAAACGTAAGCATCTGCATGCGCACTGGTACACGGGAGACTCCGTCATTCTCGGAATTGGTCAGGGTTATTTGCTGGAAACGCCATTACAATTAGCCCGTGCGGTCGCCGCCCTCGCCAACGGCGGCTATCTGGTTCAGCCCCAGGTCGCCAAAGCGCTCATCAACCAGAGCACCGGCCAGACAAAAGCCATTCCTCATGCGCAACCTGTTAATCTGCATATTTCGGCAACGGCCATGCATGCCGTCCATAAGGGTATGGAGGCCTGTGTCACCATCGGCACCTGCCATACCATCAGCATTCCCGGCATTACCATTGCCGGGAAAACAGGCACGGCACAAGTACCGGTGGGCTATAAAAATGGCCACACTATTTATAACAACGACTCCCTTTTTATCGGCTGGGCACCAGTACATCACCCCAAAATCGCCGTCGCCGTGGTAGTGGAATATGGCGGGCACAATGCCTGGCAAGCCCTGCCGGTGGCTCGCGCGGTGATCAAAGCCTATTTGCAGCCCGATGAAAAAACACCAGAAAAGGTTGCCGAAAAACCCGCAGCGCATTATGATGCGCCCCTTGCTATTGGGGAGAAAGGTTCTGTCAACCCTCGCCCCGCTCATCCCATGACACCATAAGGAGTCCAAAAAAATGACAGATTTTGCGATTGCGGCCGAGCCGCGTGAAGAAAACGGCCGCCGGGCCAGCCGCCGCCTGCGCCGTACCGGTATGGTGCCCGCCGTGCTGTATGGAGACGGCAAGCCAGCGCTGGGAATCAGCGTTGAAGCCCGCCTGCTCCGCAAACTGCTGCCCGATGAGCGCGCTTATACCAGCGTCATCACGCTGGAATTCCCCAAAGGGAAAGAAACCGCGCTGATCCGCGACATTCAGATGCATCCCTACAAGGAAGAGGTCCTGCATATGGATTTTTTGCGGGTTCATGCCGGTGAGCGGGTGCATTTGCACGTACCTATCCACTTCCTGAACGAGACGACCTGTGCTGGTATCAAGGCCGGCGGTGTACTGCACCGTGCTCTGGTGGAAGTGGAAGTGGAAGCCCCGGTGGGCCACCTGCCTGAGGCCATTGAAATCGACATTGGCAAGCTGCTGGTGGGGGAAAGTCTGCACCTGTCCCAGATCACGGTGCCCGAAGGTGTCGTCCTCCTGCCCCTGCAGCATGAGGATGACAAGGAAATCGTCTCCATCCACAATCCGCGTACC
The DNA here is from genome assembly GCF_028215975.1 of Acidithiobacillus ferriphilus. Taxonomy (NCBI): domain Bacteria; kingdom Pseudomonadati; phylum Pseudomonadota; class Acidithiobacillia; order Acidithiobacillales; family Acidithiobacillaceae; genus Acidithiobacillus; species Acidithiobacillus ferriphilus. The sequence goes on along the minus strand of NZ_CP116458.1, from coordinate 906,743 downwards.
GGTGCCGAGGCGGAAGAAGCCCCGGAGACCACCGCCTGAGGCCTTATGGATTGGTTGTTGGCGGGCCTGGGCAACCCCGGTGCGGAATATGCCCGAACCCGCCATAATGCCGGCTTTTGGACGCTCCAGACCTTTGCAGACCGGGTCGGGGCGTCTTTACGTATGGAGCGGCGCTGGCATTGTCTGGCCGCTACGGCACGCGCTTTCGGACTGGAACTGGGGCTGTGTATGCCGCAAGATTTCATGAACCGCAGCGGTGACCCGGTACAGGCTATGGCGGCCTTTTATAAAGTGCCCGCAGAACGGATTCTGGTGATTCATGATGAACTGGACCTCCCCCCAGGCAGCGCACGACTGAAACGCGGTGGTGGTCATGGCGGGCACAACGGCCTACGCGATCTCGACCGTGCCCTGGGCACCCGCGATTACTGGCGGCTGCGCATCGGTATCGGCCATCCAGGGCACAAAGATGCGGTCATCGGTTATGTGCTTGGCGCTCCGACGGCAGCGGACAAGACCCTGATTGACGAGGCGATTGAATCCAGTCTCGGCGTACTTCCCGATTTTCTCAGCGGCCGCACGGATGCGGCACAAAAAACCCTGCATAGCGATTAGGAGCTTCTTATGGCTTTGGCCTGCGGTATCGTCGGCTTACCCAATGTCGGCAAATCCACCCTTTTCAACGCCATCACCAGGGCGGGTATCGCGGCGGAGAACTATCCCTTCTGCACGATCGAGCCGAACGTCGGCCTGGTTGCCGTACCCGATCCCCGTCTTGAGGCCCTCTCAGCGATCGTCAAACCGCAGAAGGTACAGCACGCCACCATGGAGTTCGTGGACATCGCCGGGCTGGTGGCCGGTGCAGCGCAGGGTGAGGGTCTGGGCAATCAGTTTCTCGCCCATATCCGCGAGACAGACGCCATTGCCTTGGTCACCCGCTGCTTTGAGGACCCCAACGTGGTCCATGTGAGTGGCCATGTGGATCCGGTGGCGGATCTGGAGGTGGTGCTGACGGAGCTGATTCTGGCCGATCTCAGCACCGTGGAGAAAGCCCAGGCGCGGGTGGCGCGGCAAGCCAAGGGCGGCAACAAAGACGCGCTGGCCGAAGTCGCCGCCATGACCCGCCTCCTGCCCCACCTCAATGAAGGCAAGCCAGCCGCCAGCCTGAACCTGAACAGCGAGGAGCGAGAGCATCTGCGCGGCCTCTGTCTGCTGACCATGAAACCCCTCATGGTTATTGCCAATGTCGCTGAGGACGAGTTGCAGGATGGCCCCTGGCGTGCACCCCTGGAAACGTGGGCGGCAGAACGGCATGCGAGTGTGGTGCCCGTCTGCGCCGCCATCGAAGCAGAGTTGGCAGAACTGGAACCGGAGGAGCAAAACGCTTTCTTGCAGGACTTGGGGCTGGAGGAGCCCGGCCTCAACCGCATCATCCGTGCGGCGTACCGTTTACTCGGCCTGCAGACCTACTTCACTGCCGGCGTCAAAGAGGTCCGTGCCTGGACTATCCCGGTGGGCGCCACCGCGCCACAGGCGGCGGGAGTTATCCACAGTGATTTTGAACGTGGCTTCATCCGCGCCCAGACCATCGCCTATGACGATTTCATTCAATACCAGGGCGAACACGGGGCCAAGGAAGCGGGCAAGATGCGGGCGGAAGGAAAGGAATATGTGGTGCAGGATGGAGATGTACTGAACTTCTTGTTCAACGTGTAGCGGAAAACCGTTCAAAATAGATTGCATGATGCGTGTTTTAACGTACACTTCTGTGCATGGAACAAGTTTGCAAAAAAATTCGGCAACTCCGCGAGGATAAGGGCTGGTCCGTGCGCGGGCTGGCGGCCCGTGCCGAAATTTCACCCAGCGCCCTCTCGCAGATCGAGACCGGGCAGAACTCCCCCTCCATCGCCACGCTGGAGAAAATCTGCGGGGCGCTGCAGATTCCTATCGTCGCGATTTTCGATGACGGAGAAACGGCGGGTTTACCATTGATCATGCGCGTCGGTGACCGCCGCAAGTTTTATAGCGCCGGTTCCCATGCTTCTCTGGAACCGTTGGCCCGCGGCCTACCGCAAAAAAAGATGCAACCCTTGCTGATGGTGCTCGAACCTGGTGGAGAGTGTGGTGAACACCCCTACGCCAGCGCCGACGGCGAAGAGTTCGCCATTGTCACCCGCGGGACGGCCACTTTTGAGCAAACCGGCATATCGACAGAGTTGAAAGAAGGCGACGCCATTTACTATGATCCGCGCCTACCCCACAACTGGCACAACCATGGTGACAGAGCGACTACTCTGCTGGTGGTGGTAGCCCAGTGATCTCCTACCTGCCCCTGGATCTGGCCACCGGGGCATTATTGCTCTGGCTGGGTCTGGGATTATCGGGCTTTCTGTTGGGCAGCTGGCCGACCCTCGCCTGCCGGCTGGTCTTCCCCCTAAGCAGCATGGTCGCCCTGCTCCTGACCACCGCCGGATTCACCGCGCTAACAGCCACCCCGGACAATCTGCAACTGCGCGGCCCCCTCCCCGCCCTGCCCTGGTCTTTCCAGATCGATCCCCTCTCGGGATTTTTCCTGATCCTGCTGGGACTGCTGGCCTGCGCGGCAGCGCTGTTTGCCACCGGTTATTTCCGCTCCTTACCGGGACCCGACTTGCGCCGTTTACTGCTCCAGTACCACAGTTTTCTGCTGGGAATGGGACTGGTTCTGCTGGCGGCCAACGCCTTCACTTTTCTGGTCGCTTGGGAAAGCATGGCGCTGGCCTCGTATTTTCTGGTAGTGACGGAACATGAAAAAACCGATAGCCAACGCGCCGGTTTCCTCTATCTGCTCATCGCCCACCTGGGCGCGCTGGCCATTTTGCTGGGCTTCGTCATCCTCGCCGGGGCGACCATAACCCAGGGCGGGCCATTCAGCGCCATGCTGCACGCCCCCCTCGCTCCGTTCTGGGCATCGGCCGCCTTTCTCCTCACCTTTTTCGGTTTCAGTGCCAAGGCGGGGCTGCTCCCTCTGCATATCTGGCTACCGGATGCCCATCCTGCCGCCCCGGCCCCGGTCTCCGCGCTGATGAGTGGGGCAATGCTGCAGATGGCCTTCTATGGCATGTTGCGGGTGGACTTTCTCTTCCTCGGCAAGCTGGCCATGTGGTGGGGTCCTTTTGTCTTGGTGGTGGGCCTAGCGACGGCGCTCTTCGGGGTGCTTTTCGCCGCCGTCCAAACCGACATGAAGCGCCTGCTGGCCTATTCCTCCATGGAAAATATGGGGCTGATCATGGTGGCTTTCGGCCTTGCCCTGATCTTCCGCGCACATGGGCTCAATGCCCTGGCGGCCCTGGCCCTGGCCGCCGCCCTGTATCACGCCCTGAATCATGCTTTCTTCAAGGGACTGCTTTTTCTCGGCAGTGGCAGCGTGTTGCACGGAGCCGGCAGCGTGGCCATGGATCACCTGGGCGGCCTGATCCGGCGGATGCCCCAGACCGCATTTTTTATGCTCCTGGGCACCCTCGCCATCGCCGGGTTGCCTCCGCTTAACGGCTTTGCCTCCGAATGGCTGCTCCTGCAAGCCTTTCTGCTATCCCCCGCCCTGCCGCAAAGCACCCTCAGTGCGGTCTTACCGTTGGCAGCCTCCGGCGTGGTGCTGGCGGTCGCTCTGGCGGCCTATGCCATGGTCAAGTTTTACGGCATCGCCTTTCTCGGCCAGGCACGCGGCACCCGGCATGTCCACGAGATCGGACGCTGGGAACGGTCGGCCATGGCCCTGCTCAGTGTCGCCTGCGTGTTCCTCGGACTCTTTCCGGGTGTCCTGTTGAATCTGCTGCATCCCGTGTTGCTGGAGATGCTCGGTCAGGGTTTCGCCGTCCAGCAAGGGCTATGGCTGACCCCGGTCTCCGCACAACGCGCCAGTTACAGTCCGGTGATTTTCTTCCTCGGCATGGCGACCGCCCTCGGTCTGAGTTTTCTCCTGATCTGGGGTTTCTTTGGCCGACCCTTGCGGCGCGTGTCGGCCTGGGCCTGTGGCTTTCCCGTTCGGACACCGGTCATGCAGGATAGTCCCATGGGCTTTGCGCAACCCCTTCTGCGCATCTTCGCCCCGCTGTATCAGACGGAGCGGGAGACAGACGATGTCGGCCACTGGCAGGTACGGATCGGCGAACCCGTGTACCGAATACTGTATAACCCGTTGAACCACATCACCTTCTGGATATCGACTCAGGTGTTGCGCTGGCAGCAGGGTCGCATTACCCTGTACCTGCTTTACAGTTTTCTGACCCTGCTGATCCTGCTGGCGCTCTGGCGATGACCGCCATACTGCTGGAACTGGCACAGGTGCTGCTGGCGGCATTTCTCGCGCCACTCTTTGCCGGGCTACTGCGGGCATTGCGGGCGATTCTGCAGAACCGGCGACCGGCTGGCTGCTGGCAGAACTACCGCGATCTCTATCGCCTGTTCCATAAAGAATCCCTGCAGGCGGAAGGAACGTCCTGGCTCTTCCGCTTTGCACCCTACGGGATTTTCGGAGCGTTCTGTCTGGCGGCCGGAATCATCCCCATTCTCGCCACCGGCCTGCCCCTGGCACCGGCTGCCGATGTCATCGCCCTGGTGGGTTTGTTCGCCCTGGCGCGGGTTTTTCAGGTGCTGGCGGCCATGGATACGGGGACGCCCTTCGCCACCCTGGGCGCCCATCGGGAAATGCTGATCGCGGGGCTTGCGGAACCCGCCCTGCTGGCCACACTCTTCACGGCGTCCCTGCTCTCCCAGTCCACCTCGCTGAGCGTGATCGTCGCCCATCTGGAGCGACTGCGCTTTGCTCTGCACCCCAGCATGGTTTTCGCCGCTGCCGCCTTTTTCATGGTGCTGCTGGCGGAAAACGCGCGGATTCCCGTGGACAATCCCGCCACCCATCTGGAGCTGACCATGATCCACGAAGCCATGCTCCTGGAATACTCGGGACGGCACCTGGCGCTGATGGAATGGGGCGCACAGATCAAGCTGGTGCTCTATGTGTCCATCGGCATCGCCCTGTTCCTGCCTTGGGGTATCGTGCCCGCCGCAGAAATTGCGGTACTGCCCCTGACCCTGCCGATCCTACTGCTGAAATTCGCGGCCGCCGCTCTTATCCTGGCGCTGGTCGAAACCCTGCTCGCCAAGCTGCGCCTCTTTCGGGCGCCGGAATTCATGGCAACCGCCTTTCTGCTCGGAGTCGTAGGGCTCCTGAGTTTCTTCATGCTGGGGGCATGACATGATGATCACCGCACAGGGACTCGCCTGGGGCATCCCCCTGCTGAGGCTCCTCGCCGCCCTCCTCCTGCTGCTGGCTTTCGCCATGCTGGCGCAACGGCGCTTACTCACTCTGATTCATCTTCTCGCCTGGCAAGGTGTAGTCCTGGCCGCCGGTACAGCGCTGGTGGCGCTGCTGACCGGACAAACGGAGTTATGGCTTTCCGCAGCCCTGAGTCTGGGCCTGAAGGCTATCCTGATCCCGGCGGCCCTGCATCGTCTATTGCGGCGTCTTCAGGTGCGTGGCGATGTCGAGGCGGTGCTCAACATCCCCCTGACCTTGCTCGCGGGCATCGCTCTGGTCATCTTCGCTTTCTCCCTCGCTGCACCCATTACCGCCCTGACCAGCGCGGTGACCCGCGGCATGGTCGGCATTGCCCTCGCCGCCGTGCTGCTCGCTTTCCTGATGATGATCACCCGGCACCAGGCCATTTCCCAGGTGGTGGGCTTCCTGGCTATCGATAACGGCCTCTTCTTCGCCGCCACCAGCGCCGCCCTGGGGATGCCGATGATCGTGGAACTAGGCGTAGCCCTGGACGCCCTGATCGGTTTCGTTATTCTCGGCGTGTTCTTCTTTCAGATGCGGGAGGAATGATGCCGATTCTACTGGTGCTGATATGCGCGGCGACAGGCATCCCCTTGCTCGCCCTCTGGGGTGACGGGCGCCGGGGTGCGGCCCTGTTTATCGGCATCAATACGCTAACCCTACTGGCTATACTGGCGCTGTCGGCGCGGGTGTTGCGCGACGGCGCATTTACCGCGGGCGGCGGACAATTCATGGTGGACGATCTCAGTATCCTGCTGATACTGGTGGATGGCGTGGTGGGATTCAGTACGGCATGGTTCTCCCGCAGCTATATGCGGCAGGAAATCGTCCACTGGTCGCTCTCCCGTCGGCGTGTCCGCCTCTATCACGCCATGTTCCAGACCTTCCTTGCGACAACGCTGCTGGCCTTGCTGACCAACAATATGGGCATCCTCTGGGTGGCCATGGAAGGCGCCACCCTGTCCACGGTCTTGCTGGTGAGCCTCTTCCGCACTGCGGAAGGCCTGGAGGCCGCCTGGAAATATTTTATCCTCTGCGGTGTCGGTCTGGCGATGGCGCTATTCGGTACGATCCTGCTGTATTTCGCCGCCCAGAAAGTGCTGGGGCACGGTGCGGACGCGTTGCTGTGGACGCATCTGGAAGCCGTGCGCCGTCAATTGCAACCGCAGGTCATGGCCATCGCCTTCATCTTTATGCTGGTGGGCTACGGGACCAAAATCGGCCTGAGCCCGCTCAACAACTGGCTGCCGGATGCCCACGCCAGCGGCCCCAGCTCGGTTTCGGCGGTACTTTCCGGACTATTGCTCAATGTGGCCCTCTACGCCGTGCTGCGCGCCAAAGTGCTGGTGGACGGTGCCCTCGGTCCGGACTTCGCCGGACGGCTGCTGATGAGCTTCGGTTTGCTCTCCCTGCTGGTGGCGACTTTTTCCATGTTGCGGCAGCGGGATGTGAAGCGGCTTTTCGCCTATTCCTCCATTGAACACATGGGATTGGCCACCTTCGCCTTCGGGATCGGCGCACCACTGGCGAGTTTTGCGGGTCTACTGCACATGATCAGCCATAGCCTGACCAAATCCTCCGTGTTTTTCTCGGTCGGACAAGCGGTACAGAGTATCGGCAGCCGGGAAATCCAGCGCATCCGCGGCCTGTTGGCATTCAGCCCCGTCCTGGGCTGGGCGCTCATGCTGACGGTACTCTTTATCCTCGGGATGCCACCCAGCGGCCTCTTCCTGAGTGAATTTCTCATTATCACCAGCACCTTGCAGGACCAGCCCTGGCTCACGCCTTTGCTCCTGCTGGGATTGGGCGTAGCCTTCGCCGGGATTTTCCCGCGCCTGCAGGGAATGCTCTTCGGGCCTGTTCCAGAAGGCATCGCCCGCCAGCCCGTCGCCGGCATCATCCCGGTCTTCATCCAACTGGCCCTCGTCATCGTGCTCGGGGTGTTCATCCCCTGGACACTGGTCCAGTGGATGCAGCATGCCGCCCTGCTCCTCCACGGATAAGGACGCCATCATGCCCAACCCTGCACTGCGCCTACTGACTGATTTCAAGCGGTGGCGTGCGCCGTTACCAGTGTGGTCCGGTCGCCTCGACAACGAGTATTGGCCGCTCGCCGCCCAGAACATCCGTGCGCAAGGCGGACGCCTGCTGGCGCTCTGGGGCGAGGACCGCCGCACCACGGAAGCAGCAGGCTATCTCGTCCATGCGGCGTTTCTGTCCGAAACCGGCATCATCCGCACGGAAATGATCGTGGACCCCGCCATTGCAGCCTATCCGAGTCTGGCCACCGTTTTCCCAGGCGCTCTGCGCATGGAACGTACCCTGTATGATCTGCTGGGCATCCGCGCGACGGGGACAAACGATAGCCGTCCTTGGCTGCGGCATGCAGCCTGGCCAGCCGATCAATTTCCCCTGCGCACCGATTTTTCTGGAGAAGGTCTGGATATCGCCGCAGATCGCGACTACACCTTCCTACCCGCGAGCAGCCCGGACATCCATGAGATTCCGGTCGGGCCTATACACGCCGGCATTATCGAGCCGGGGCATTTCCATTTTCAAGTCCTAGGGGAAGAAATCCTGCGCCTGGAGGAACGCTTCGGCTACACGCACAAGGGCGTCGAGCGCCTCTTCCAGGGCTTGGATGTGGCCGCGGGCGCACACCTGGCCGGACGGATCAGCGGCGATAGTACGGTGGCTTATGCCTGGAGTTATGCTCAGGCGGTTGAGCAGATTACCAACGCGCAGGTGCCAGAACGTGCCCAATGGCTGCGCGCCCTCTGCCTGGAACGGGAGCGACTGGCCAATCATCTCGGTGATCTCGGTGCCATCGGCAACGACGCCGGACTAGCCTTCGCCCTGACTCAGTTTCAGGCCCTCAAAGAGGACCTGCTGCGCGAGAATCAGCACTATTTCGGGCATCGCCATCTCATGGACCGAGTCTTGCCGGGTGGAGTGGGCGGCGATCTCACGGTGGCGGCCGCCGTAACCCTGCAGCGTACCGGACAGGCACTTAAAACCGCCGTCGGGCGTCTGCAGGAAATTCTTGCCGAGCACGGCGGCCTGCGCGACCGGGTGGTGCGACTCGGCATAATCTCCCCTAAACGGGCGGCGCAGCTGGGACTCATGGGGGTCGCCGGACGGGCCAGCGGCCAAGCCTGGGACCTGCGGGTGCAGTTCCCCAACAGCCCTTATGACCAGCTCCAGGTGCGGATGGCCACCGCCGCAGAAGGCGATGTCGCGGCGCGTATGACTGTACGTTTTCAGGAAGTTTTCGAGTCGCTGCGTCTACAGGAGGAAATCCTCCGTCGACTGCCTTGCGGAAACGTGTACCAGCCGCTGGATCTCCGGGATACATTGGGGGAAGGCATTGGTTGGGTGGAGGGCTGGCGGGGGGAGGTATTTTTCTGGCTGCGCATGGAACAGGGGCATATTTGCCGCTGTCATCCCCAGGACCCGTCGTGGACGCTCTGGCCGGCACTGGAAGAGGCCGTTCTGCGCGATATCGTCGCGGATTTTCCGCTCATCAATAAATCCTTCAATCTGAGTTACAGCGGCCATGATCTTTAAGCGCGACACCCGGGCGGCTCCCGGAAGGAGGCAGTAATGTACCGGATATTGCGCGCGGCCCTGCGGCTGGGAAGGGTGGGAAAGACACCACCGCGGACAAGGCGTGACCCGTCCTCCGCCAGCCCCACCGGTTTTCACCACAGTCTCAGTATCCGTCATGTGGATGCGGGCTCCTGCAATGGCTGCGAGTTGGAGCTCAATGCCCTGAACGGCCCCCATTATGGCTTGGAGCAGGCGGGCTTTCGCTTTACCGCCTCGCCCCGGCATGCCGACGTGCTCACCGTGAGCGGGCCGGTGACCCGCCATATGGTCGCCGCCTTACAAGACTGTCACAACGCCATGCCTGAACCCCGGAAGGTCATCGCCGTTGGCGACTGCGCCTGTTGCGGCGGCGTGTTCCAGGGCAGTTATGCGGTCATGAGCGGCGTCGCGAAGGTCTTGCCGGTGGATTTGCAGATACCAGGTTGCCCGCCCGATCCTGACGCCCTGCTGCGGGGACTTTTGCAGGTGTCAGGGGAACGGATAGAGAACTGATACGAGGTCTTGTCCTGACGCTCAAAGGTTCACCACAGCCCGGTAAAGCGCGGGCACCAGTAAATCATAATGCTTTACTTATTAATTTAATAAGATTTTTCTGCTTATGTCGGCAGTATTGTTAATGCTAAGATGGGGAGGCCTATTTTATTAAAAATATTCTGCTTGTAAATGTCCGTTAGCCGGATCAGTTGTGCAGTGGGCGACAAAATCAATTTTTCTTATCTTAATATGCACATAAAAGGAGTAATTGTGGATCAATCTAATCGTTATGCCGATCTTTCTCTGAAAGAAGACGATCTTATAACCAATGGCAAACACATTCTGGTAGCCTATAAAATGAAGCCAAAATCGGGCCGCGGCTATCTCGAAGCTGCCGCCCACTTTGCCGCGGAATCGTCCACCGGCACCAACGTCGAGGTATCGACCACCGACGACTTCACCAAGGGCGTGGACGCGCTGGTCTATCACATCGACGAAGCCACCGAGGATATGCGCATCGCCTATCCTCTGGATCTGTTCGACCGCAACGTCACCGATGGCCGCATGATGATCGTCTCCTTCCTGACTCTGGTCATCGGCAACAACCAGGGCATGGGCGACATCGAGCACGGCCAGATGATCGACTTTTTCATGCCACCGCGCGCTATCCAGTTGTTTGACGGCCCGGCCAAGGACATCTCCGATCTGTGGCGTATCCTGGGTCGCCCGGTCCAGAACGGCGGCTATATTGCCGGCACGATCATCAAGCCCAAGCTGGGTCTGCGCCCCGAACCGTTTGCCGCAGCGGCCTACCAGTTCTGGCTCGGTGGCGACTTTATCAAGAATGACGAACCCCAGGGCAACCAGGTCTTCGCCCCGGTGAAAAAGACCATCCCGCTGGTATATGACGCCATGAAACGCGCCATGGACGAAACCGGTGAGGCCAAGCTGTTCTCCATGAACATCACCGCCGATGACCACTACGAAATGTGCGCCCGCGCTGACTTCGCCCTGGAAACATTCGGTCCCGATGCCGACAAACTGGCCTTTCTGGTAGACGGCTTCGTGGGTGGCCCCGGCATGATCACCACGGCGCGCCGCCAGTACCCCGGACAGTACCTGCACTACCATCGCGCCGGGCACGGCATGATCACCTCGCCCAGCGCCAATCGCGGCTACACCGCCTTCGTGCTGGCTAAAATGGCCCGCCTGCAGGGTGCCTCCGGTATTCATGTGGGCACCATGGGCTACGGCAAGATGGAAGGCGGTGCTGACGATCGCAACATTGCCTACATGATCGAGCGCGACAGTTGTGACGGCCCCGTCTACCATCAGGAATGGTACGGCATGAAGCCCACCACGCCCATCATCTCCGGCGGCATGAATGCCCTGCGCCTGCCCGGTTTCTTCGAGAATCTCGGCCACGGCAACGTGATCAACACGGCAGGTGGCGGTTCCTACGGTCATATCGACAGCCCGGCGGCTGGTGCGGTCTCCCTGCGTCAGGCTTACGAATGCTGGAAAGCGGGAGCTGATCCCATTGCGTACGCCAGGGAACACAAGGAATTCGCACGGGCCTTCGAGTCCTTCCCTGGTGATGCCGACAAGCTCTACCCAGGCTGGCGCGAAAAGCTGGGTGTACACAAGTAGGCTCTCGACCGGTTCCGATAAAGCGGGTGAAAGCGCTCCCATCCGGGGGCGTTTTTATTGAAAGCGAAGTCCCGTAGCCCGTTTTAAAATCCACCTTTTCCCGTTTGGCGCCTCTGACGCCGAACCCAGAACGGAGCACCGCATGACTGCAACAGATTCCTCCATCCTCAATCAATATCGGGTAGGCAAGGAGCCCTTTTACCAACCTCAGCATGACGAAGTGGCCCTGTTTGAGGCCGCTTATCGCAAGCGCTTGCCGGTGATGGTCAAGGGACCGACCGGCTGCGGCAAATCCCGTTTTGTCGAATACATGGCCTGGCGGCTGGGCAAACCACTGATCACCGTGGCCTGCAATGAGGACATGACCGCCGCCGACCTGGTCGGCCGCTGGCTGCTGGACAAAGACGGTACCCGCTGGCAGGACGGCCCGCTGACGGTGGCCACGCGCTACGGCGCCATCTGCTATCTAGATGAGATTGTCGAAGCTCGTCAGGATACCACCGTGGTGATCCACCCGCTCACCGATCATCGGCGCGCCTTGCCACTGGATAAAAAAGGCGAGCTGATCAGCGCCCACGCTGATTTTCAGATAGTGGTTTCCTACAATCCCGGCTACCAGTCGCTGATGAAGGATCTCAAGCAATCTACCAAGCAACGCTTTACCGGCTTCGAGTTCAACTATCCCAACGCCGAACTGGAGACCGAGATTCTGGTGAAAGAAACCGGCGTGACAGCAACCATAGCCGCCCAACTGGTCACGCTGGCCGCTACCGCCCGCCGTCTCAAGGGTCATGGCCTTGATGAGGGCATTTCCACCCGGCTCCTGGTCTACGCAGCGCTACTGATTGACGATGGAGTAGCGCCTCGTTCGGCCTGCCGCATGACTTTGGTTCAGCCCATCACCGACGATGCCGACATTCGTGCGACACTGGAACACGCCATCGACATGACTTTCGCCTGAAATATCGCCGTACGGGACACCCATGACTGACCACCTGCACAACATCTCTCTGCCACCACAAATAGCAGCGGCCTACCGGGACCAGCTCGACTGCCTCTTTCCCCGTGTCGGCGAGGTGTTTCCCGATTGCATCGCCAAAGCCGCCGCCAGCCTCAGCCCGGCGGGGATGAGCGCGTATATCGATGCGGCGCGGACGCTCTGCAAACTCGGGCGGGGTGAAGAGCCGACCCTGATTTTTCTCGAAGAGTGGCCGGATATCGGCGCGGTGCTGGGCGATTCTGCTCTGGAGCCAGTCATGCAGATGGTGCAGCACATGCAGCGCTCACCCAACGGCAACGCCATTGGCGGATTTCTGCAAACCCTGGCACCGGTCACCCGCGCCCTGCAGAGCCGCGAGTTACTGAGAGATTACCTGAATACGCTACGCGACATGATGGAACGGACCACCGGCTCCATCCACGGCCATCATCAGACCCACCCCAGCCCCGGTCTACCCGATCTGCTGCGCCAGGCGCCTGCTTTACTACAGTGGTTGACGGTGGATGGCCTGCGCAACTGGGTGAACTACGGGGTGCGTAATTATCTCCAGCACCCTGAACGCCAAAAAGATTTCTTCTCACTACAGTCGGCCGACAGCCGGGCGGTGATGCAGCGCGAACGACATGGCACCCTGCTGGTGGATGTCGAACGCAAGCTGGATCTCTATCTGCGCGGACTCTGGCAGGACAGCGAAGTACTGGTGCCTTATTCCACCGCTTTTGATGTGCTGCGCAAGCCGCAGCCTTACTATGACTCACTCGGTATGCGGCTGCCGGATGTGCTTGACGACCTGCCGGGCGCCCGTGCCCTGGACCGGTATCGCGCGACACTGGCGCACATGGTCGGCCACCGGCGCTGGTCAACGCCGCAGATAGCGGATAACTGGAGCCCGTTCCAGCGCCTGGCGGTGGAGTTTTTTGAGGATGCCCGCATCGACACCCTGCTCATCCAGAACTATCCCGGTCTGCGGGCGCTATTCCTCGCGCTGCACCCCAAGCCTGCTGAAGAGGCCTGCGATCCGGAGACCACCTCCTGCCTGCGCCATCGCCTGGCGATGCTGTCGCGGGCGCTGCTCGACCCGGAACACGGCTACCGTAATCCCGTGCTCAAGGACTTCGTCGGCCGCTTTCACGGGGAACTCGCGGGCGGCAATGCCGACACGGCGAGCATGGCCCGGCTGGCGCTGGATTATGTCACCGCCACGCGCCGCCAGAGCGATCAGTTCGCCAAAGTGCATTTCGCCGATACCGAGATCAGCTACCGCGACGACAATCGCGGGCTGTGGCGCTTCATTGAAGCGGGCGATGAAGAAGAATCCATCGACGAGGAGCGCCGCACTGCGCCGGATCCTGAAGCGCAGGGCCTGCCGCCACGCCACTATCCTGAGTGGGATTACCTAAGCCAGAGCTACCGACCGGACTGGGTCAGCCTCTACGAAGGATTGCACGCCTCGGCGGCATCAGCAACGATTGATCAACTGCTCCTCAAGCATGCGGCGCTGGCCAGACGGCTAAAACGCCTGCTCGACCTGCTCAAACCGCAGGACAAAGTGCGCATCCGTTATCAGGAAGAAGGCACCGAACTGGACCTGGATGTCGCCTTGCGTTCGTGGATCGATTTCAAGAGCGGCAGCCCCCCCGATCCACGCATCAACATGAGCCATCGTACGGCGGGCCGCGACATCGCCGTCACGTTGCTGCTCGATCTCTCCGAATCACTGAACGAGTCCGTCAAAGGCGGTGGTGACGGCCAGACCGTACTGCAATTATCGCAGGAAGCGGTATCGTTGCTCGCCTGGTCCATCGAACAAATCGGCGATCCGCTGGCGCTTGCGGGCTTCAACTCCAATACCCGCCATGAAGTGCGCTACCAGCACATCAAGGGTTTCTCCGAACCCTGGGGAGACACCGTCAAGGCCCGTCTGGCGGCACTCCAAGCCGGTTATTCAACCCGGATGGGCGCCGCCCTGCGCCATGCCGGACACTATTTGTCGGCACGCAAGGCCGACAAGAAACTGATGCTGATACTCACCGATGGTCGGCCCTCTGACATCGATGTGCAGGATGAGCGTCTCCTCATTGAAGATGCCCGTCAGGCGGTCAACGAACTGGATCGCAACGGCATCTTCACCTACTGCATCAGCCTTGATCCCCAGGCCGATGCCTATGTTGCCGACATTTTCGGCCGTCAGTACACGGTCATCGACCATATTGCCAAGCTGCCGGAAAAACTACCGGAACTATTTATCGCCCTGACCAGATAACGGTTCCCTACTCCGGCAACAAACGCGCCGCTTCCTGATCCAGCAAAAAATCCCGGAAGGCCTGGGTGGCCGCCGAAAGACGCTTACCCTGACGATGCACCAGATACCAGTGGCGTTCAATGGGTAACCCTTGCACATCCAGCACCGCCAGGCGCCCCGCCAGCAACTCTTCCCGCACCGTATGCAGAGAAGCGATGCCCAGCCCCATACCTGCGCGCACCGCATGTTTGATCGCTTCGTGGCTGCTGACTTCAATGCTCGCATGCAGAACGATGCCGGCCTTTTCGAAAAATTGTTCCACCGCGATTCGCGTCCCCGAACCCGACTCCCGCATAATGAAGGGATAAGCCGCCACCGCTTCCAGCGTAATCGCCCTGACCTGAGCCAGGGGATGATTGGGCGCGGCGATGATCACCAGCGGATTGTCCAGAAAAGCCGTCGCTTCCAGCGACAAACCCGCTGGTGGCCGCCCCATGATGGCAACATCCACTTCATTCTCCGCCAACTGATGGAGCAGGGTCTCCCGGTTCGTAACATCCATACTGACCGTCACCTGCGGGTGCAATTTACTGAAAGCCGCCAGCAGATAAGGTGCGACATACGCTCCAGTGGTCGCCACGCTGATATGAATATGCCCCCCGGACAGCCCCTTGAGGTCATTGATCACCTGTACCGCCTCATCCAACTGCTGGGTGATGGCTGCACTGTAGCGCGCCATTTCCCGCCCCGCTTCAGTGAGATAAATCTGCCGTCCCAGTTGTTCAAAGAGCGGCAGTCCGACTTGCTCTTCCATCTGGCGGACCTGCATAGATACGGCGGGTTGGCTGAGATGAAGCGACTGCGCCGCGCGGGTAAAGCTCTGATGCTTCGCCACGGCGGTAAACACCTGTAACTGGCGAAAGGTGAGATGCATGCTCATGGCGCTTTCCTGTAGTGGCTACTTAACGCAATACTGCACACCATTATATCAGCATTACCTTATGACCCGATACCCATACACTTCAATCATTTTCTGTAGTTTGGCGTGGCAATGCGCGTAGAACTCCGCGCTGCATAATCGCAGTCGATAATTTTCAGGAAGAAACCGCGTTCCCGTTCGGCTGGGGAACTGATAATATCTATCCAGCAGCGGCCCCGGACGATTTTTGAAGGCGAGCGCATGGAACTTGGGAAGTCGGGGTCGTTTCTCCAGGCCGACAGGGCGCAGCGGACCGAAAAGCCAGGCATGCGTATTGTTTGGCAAATGGTGTCTTTACTCGCCATATTTTTCGCTATACCGGCTTGGGGATCAGGGACAGAGCGCGTCGTGCCCATCCTGCTCTATCATCGTTTTGGTCCCGTGGTGCGAGATGCCATGACCGTTCGCACGATGGTCTTCGCGGCACAGATTGAATACCTGAGGAGCCATGGCTACCAGATTGTCCCGCTCAGGGAGGTCGTGGCATATATTCGTGGCGTTGGACCCCCTCCCCCTCCCCATTCCGTGGTAATCACCGCGGATGACGGGCACCAGTCGGTGTACACGGACATGTTTCCCCTGGTGCAGCGCTACCATATCCCGGTGACGCTCTTTATCTATCCCTCCGCCATATCCCGGGCGTCTTACGCCCTGACCTGGGATGAGTTGCGGGTCATGCACGACTCAGGGCTCGTGAATATCCAGTCCCACACCTACTGGCATCCGAACTTCAAGATAGAAAAGAAACGCCTTTCCCCCCAGGCATACGAGAAGTTCGTGGCCATGCAGTTGGAAAAATCCAGGGCGAAGCTCGATCAGGAACTGGGGATCAAGGTGGACATGCTCGCCTGGCCCTTCGGGATCTACAATGAGGATCTGATCAAGAGCGCCGCGACGGCGGGATATATCGCCGCCTTCACCATGGTAAGGGTGCCTGCCGGGCCATCGGATAACGTGATGGCCCTCCCGCGCTATCTGGTCACGGACCGGGATACGGGCAAGACATTGGGAAGACTGTTGACCACGGACTCCAGATAAACGAGGTGAGTTGTGAAGGGTTATAAAAACATAAAAAACATATGCGCTTCGTTACTTGCAGTCTTGTTGCTCGTCTCGGAGAGCGCTGCCGCCTACAGCGGGATGGTCGTGGACGCCTTGACGTGCAAACCGATCCCAGGGGCATTTGTAACCTTGGGTGATTCGGTCGTACGCACGGTCCAGGATGGCCATTTTCAGATCAGCGGGCAAGGGACCGTGCTTGGCCTCAGGGCCTACGGCTACAGGCGCCGCGAGGTCCCCGTCGGAGATCTCAAGGAGGATGAAACCCTATCCCTCGCGCCTTTCAAACCCAAGGCCCTTTATTTGTCTTCCTACGGAGCGGCCAACACGCGTCTGCGGGAATCCGCTCTTGATATCATCGGCAAGACAGGCCTCAACGCCGTAGTGATCGATGTAAAAAGCGACCGGGGAATGATTGCGTACAAGACCGACATTCCTCTGGCGACGAAGATCGGCGCCCAAAAAATTATCACCATTAAACATATCAAGCGACTAATGGACGATTTGCATAAAGAAGGCATCTACACCATTGCCAGGATCGTGGTTTTCAAGGACAACGTCCTCGCATTGGCGCGACCGGATCTGGCCGTCAGGACCGCGGGCGGTGCCATCTGGAGGGATCGGGAGGGCCTCGCCTGGACCGATCCTTTCAGCAAGCAGGTATGGAATTACAACATCGACGTCGCCGTCGAGGCCGCCAAGGACGGCTTCGACGAGATCCAATTCGACTACGTCCGCTTTCCCGACGCCAAGGGCCTGGCGTTTTCCCGGTCGAGTACCCAGGAAAGCCGAGTCTCGGCAATTTCCGGATTTCTCGCGGAGGCCCGCAAGCGCTTGATTCCTTATAATGTCTTTCTTTCCGCGGATATTTTTGGTTATGTGATCTGGAACCGCAACGACACCGGGATCGGCCAAAACCTGGAGGAGATGGCGCAGCAGGTCGATTATATCTCTCCCATGCTCTATCCATCGGGTTTTCAGTATGGTATCCCCGGCTACCCCAACCCCGTTCTCCATCCGCACCAAATAGTTTACCGCTCGCTGCGCAAGGCCGAGGAAAGAACGGGGTTGCCGGCCGTGCGCTTCCGCCCCTGGCTGCAGGCATTTCGTGATTACGCCTTTGGCGGGAAACCCTTCGGGGGCGAGGGGATCGCGGCGCAGATCGATGCGGCGCAGACTTTCGGATCGGACGGATGGATGCTGTGGAACCCCCGTAATGTCTATACTACGGCAGGACTCCCGCCGAAGTCGGGGCTGGCCCCACCGACCGGGTGTCAGCCCGCGGGGCCGCAGGGATTCGTCATGGGCGGTGGGTCCATGTTGATCAACGGTGCCAATTCCTGCAAAGCCTGCCAGTACACGCGGCGCTTGAAGGCAATGATTTCATTCACCGGCATCCAGTAATCCACCCAGCGCCAGTCCTCAAACTCCGGCTGCCGGGTGCGCAGGTTAATTTCCGCCTCTTCGCCTTCAAAACGAAGTAAAAACCATATCTGCTTCTGCCCACGATAACGGCGCCGCGAGGTGCGATGACGGGCACAGGGCACTTCGTAGCGCAACCAGCCCCGCGTCCTGCCAAGAATACAGACCTTGGCGGTCCCCACCTCTTCTTCCAGCTCACGAAACATCGCCTGTTCCGGCGTTTCCGCATAATCAATGCCGCCCTGGGGGAACTGCCAGGCATTTTCACCCCGGCGTTTGGCCCACAGCACCTGATTGTGTTCGTTACAAATAATCATGCCCACATTGGGGCGATAGCCGTCCGCGTCTATCATGTTCATCGTCTCTGCCGATGCATTTATGCTGCAATATAGCACGCAGACGGGCCAGCGTCAGTCCACTCCCGCGTGCAGCAGATCCAGTGGATAGCGTTTGCCCACCTGATAATCGGCCATACAGCGCTGCACCATGACACTGCGCATCTCCCCTTGGCGCGCCACCACTTCCCCCGGAGTCAACCAGACTGGACCGATAATGCCCGCATCCAGGGCACGGCTCATGTCCCGGGGGCCAAGGCGCCCCCCGAAAGCAAAACGCAGGTAAGTCAGGTTTTTCTCGGGAAATTCCCAGTGATAAACGCCCGTCAGATATTCCGGCTGGAAGGTATAGCCCGTTTCCTCCAGGGTCTCGCGGACCACTGCATCCAACAGCGTTTCACCGGGGTCCCAGTGGCCGGCAGGCTGATTGAAACAGCGCCGCCCCCCCACCATCTCTTCCACGAGCAGAAAACGGCCGTTCTCCTCTACAACAGCGGCTACCGTCACATGCGGCGCCCAGATCATGGGACTTTCTCCATCGTACGCTCTGGTTCCGTGAGTTCACGCCATTGCCCGGGAGGCAGATCGCCCAGCACAAAAGGGCCGAAGGCCTCTCGCTGCAGGGTCAGCACCAGATTATCCAGAGCGGCAAACATCCGCCGGACCTCATGGTATCGCCCCTCCGTCAGGGTCAGCAAGACCTCCTGATCTGTCAGGCGCTGCATTGCTGCGGGACGACACGGAGTCTCTTCACCTTCCAGCATCAGAGTTCCCGCAGCCAGGATATCCGCCGCATCGCCCCGCAACGGCTCCTGCAGGGTCACCCGATACACCCGGGGAATGGCGCGGCGCGGGCTCGTCCAGTGGTGCAGCCAATCCCCATCATCGGTGAGCAGCAAGACACCACTAGTCTCGCGGTCCAGACGTCCGACACTGCTCAGCGACGGGCGTCGGTAGCGCCAACGCAAGGGGAAATCCTGATAGATGGCGCGCGGATCATCGTGAGCACAAACCTTGCCCAAAGGTTTGTGATAGAGCAGATAGAGGGCATGGGGATGATCAATAGGCTCCTCATCCACCCAGACCAGCGCCACATCCACTTTGGCAGAGGCTTTGCGCAACAATTCTCCGGCCACGCGCACCCGCCCCTCGCGCAACAGATCACGCACTTCGGAACGGCTGCAATATCCCAGGCGAGACAGTAAATGATCAATGCGTTCGGCGGATTTTTGCATAGGGTGTAGTTTAGCCTGTGGGGCAGGCTGACGAAAAGCCTTTAAACCACTATGATCACGTCATAATCATGTGGAGCGGAATGCGTCATGACGACCGAATATACCCTACCCCCGGAATGGGCCCCGCAACGCGCGGTACAACTTACCTGGCCGCACCCCGATAGCGACTGGGCGCCGCGCCTGGAGGCGGTGCTGCCCGTATTCGCCAGGATTGCCCGTGAAATCAGCTTCCGCGAAGAAGTACTCATTGCCTGCCATAACGCGACCAGCGTCAAGGTCTGTAAGACATATCTGCGGCACGCCGGTGCCGACCTCGCGCACTGCCATCTCCACACCGTTCCCAGCAATGACTCCTGGACCCGCGATCACGGTCCCCTCATCCTGCAGAATCCTGCCGGTCAGCGTAAACTGATGGACTTCGCCTTCAATGCCTGGGGCCTCAAATTCCGCGCCGACCTGGATAACCAGATTACTCGCCACCTGCATGCCCAAGGCGCTTACGGAAACGCGGCACTGGAGATTTCCGGGATGGTTCTGGAGGGCGGCAGTATTGAAGTGGACGGCGCGGGCACCCTGCTGACTACCAGCGCCTGCCTGCTCTCGCCCAACCGCAACCCGCAATGGTCAGCGGCGCAAATCGAGGACGCCCTCCGCGCCCAGCTCGGCGTAGAACGCATTCTCTGGCTGCACAGCGGCCATCTGGAAGGCGATGACACGGATGCCCATATCGACACTCTCGCCCGCTTCTGCAACCCGCACACCATCGCCTACCAGAGTTGCGATGACCCCGACGACAGTCATTTCGCCCCGCTCCAGCAGATGGCTGCGGAGCTCAGCGCCTGCCGCAACCGTAACGGCGAGAACTACCACCTGATCCCTCTGCCCTGGGCACAAGCGCAGTTTGACGAAGAGGGCAACCGTCTCCCCCTGACCTATGCCAACTTTCTCATCCTCAACGCCGCCGTCCTGTTGCCCACCTATGACGACCCCGCCGACCACATTGCACAAGAACGTCTGCAACGCATCTTCCCTGACCGGGAAGTGATCCCGGTCCCCTGCGGCGAGTTGGCCCGTCAGCACGGCAGTCTGCACTGCGTCACCATGCAGTTGCCGCGTTAAAGCCCATACTGTGCCATACCTTGACAGGAGCGCATCGCTCCGCCATCGTGGCCTAAAATTGCGAGGGTCCCATGCTCTACTTTCCGGATATCAATACCGTTGGCTTCCAGCTCGGCCCCATCACCATTCATTGGTACGGACTGCTGGAAATCATCAGTTTTGTCATAGCCACCGTCTGGCTCATCCGGCGCGGCCGCATGGCGCACTGGAACTGGCGCAAAGAACAGGTCGTCGACCTGGAGTTTTATGTGGCCGTTGGCGCTATTCTGGGTGGCCGGGTAGGCTACGTGCTCTGGTACAACCTCCCCTATTACCTCACCAACCCTATGAAAATTCTGGCCATATGGGATGGCGGCATGTCCTTTCACGGCGGCCTCCTGGGCGTCGTCATCGCCTGCTGGGCATTTGCGCGGCTCCATCAACAACATGCCTTTCTGCCCACGCTGGACTTCATCGCGCCGGCCGTGCCTATCGGGTTGGGTCTGGGACGTCTCGCCAATTTCATCAACGACCAACTTTTCGGCCGTGTCAGCGATCTCCCCTGGGCCATGGTTTTCCCCGCCGGTGGTCCGCAGCCCCGGCAGCCATCGCAACTCTATGAATTTCTGCTGGAAGGCATCCTGCTCCTGCTGATTCTGGCTGTCTACAGCCGTAAAGCGCGTCCTGCCGGTGCCGTCGGCGGCATGTTTGTCCTCTTTTATGGCATCTTCCGTTTCCTCGTGGAGTATACGCGGCAGCCGGATATTCAGTTGGGCTTTGTCTTCGGTCCCTACACCATGGGTCAGGTCTTATCCGTACCCATGATTATTCTCGGCCCGCTGGTAATCTGGTGGGCCTATAAGGGCGGGTTCGCCGAATCACCCAAAACCACACTGGCAGCCGATAATTAGCTGCCGCAGCTCACCTCTGCATAATGCCCATGGCTGAGCTCAACCCGCCACAGCAGGAAGCGGTAAAACACATTCACGGCCCCTTGCTGGTGCTGGCCGGGGCCGGCTCGGGCAAGACACGGGTCATCACGCAGAAAATCGTCCATCTCATCCGCGAGCAACAGATAGCCCCCCGTCACATCTGCGCCGTGACCTTCACCAACAAGGCCGCCCGCGAGATGAAAAACCGCGTCGCGGAGGCTTTGCAGGGCCATAACAGCCGGGGTCTGATGGTCTCCACCTTTCATCATCTCGGCTTACAAATCCTGCGCAAAGACATCGAGCGCCTGGGTTATCGCAGCAACTTCAGCGTCATTGACCCTGACGACAGCTTAGGCATGGTGCGCAACCTGCTGCGCGAGGCGAGCGGCCCCAGCGATCTCGCCGAAGCCATTCAGGCGCGTATCTCCCGCTTCAAGAATGACGGTTTCTTCCCCGAGGAAGCGCATGCGGATGACCGTCTCGGTCAGGAGGCCGCCAACATATACGCGCCATATCAGCGCTCCCTCAGTGCCTGCAACGCGGTGGATCTGGATGACCTTATCCTCCTGCCCACCCGCCTGCTGCAAGACAACGAAGAAGCCCGCCACGACTGGCAGGACCGCATCCGCTACCTGCTGGTGGATGAATATCAGGACAGCAATGGGGCACAGTACCGCCTGGTGCAAACGCTGCTGGGCACCCGTCACAACCTGACAGCGGTGGGAGATGATGACCAGAGCATCTACTCCTGGCGGGGTGCCGCCGCCGACAACCTGCATCGACTGGCGCAGGATTTCCCCAACCTCAAAGTCGTCAAACTGGAGCAGAACTACCGCTCCACCGGCCGCATTCTCCAGGCCGCCAATGCGGTCATTGCGCAAAATCCTCACCTCTTTGAAAAACGCCTGTGGAGCACGCTGGGCGATGGCCACAGTATCCGCGCTCTGCGCTGCGCCAATGAGGTCGACGAGGCGGAGCAAGTAGTCAATGCCATACTCCGCGATCGCTTCCAACGACAGGGGGAATACCGCGACTACGCCATTTTGTATCGTAGCAACCATCAGGCCCGCCCTTTTGAAGCGGCACTGCGCAATGCCCGCATTCCTTACCAGATATCCGGCGGTCTCTCCTTCTTTGAACGCAGTGAAATCAAGGACTTTTTGTCCTATCTGCGGCTACTGGTCAACCCCGACGATGATCCCGCTTTCCTGCGTGCGGTCAACACCCCACGGCGGGGCATCGGCAGCGGCACACTGGAGCGCCTGGGCGCTTTCGCCAAGGAACGCAACCTCTCGCTGTTCGCCGCGCTTTGGGAAGATGCGCTGGAGTTGCCTGAAAAGGCGCGCACTGCCCTGCACAGCTTCGCCGGCTGGGTGAATCTTAAGGCCGACGAAGTGGACAAGGCCGAACTTATCCCGGCCTTGCAGAGCCTACCCGAAGAAATCGGCTATCTGCAGTATTTACAGAATGAAGGTGACAAAAAAGATGTAGGACGCCGTTGGGAGAATATTCAGGAACTTCTGAGCTGGATGCAGCGCTTGCAAGAACAGGACGAGGGTCCGCAAACCCTCGCGGAAATACTCAACCGCCTGATGCTCTTCAACGTACTGGAGCGCGCGGAAGACGACGACCGCGATGTACTGCGCCTGTCCACCCTGCACGCCGCTAAAGGGCTGGAGTTTCCCCAGGTGTTTCTGGCGGGTGCCGAGGAAGAACTGCTGCCGCACCGCAACAGCGAAACCCCGGAGCAGATTGCAGAAGAACGCCGCCTCTTCTATGTAGGCATGACGCGCGCCCGCTTCCGACTGACTCTGAGTCTCTGTCGCAAACGACGCCGCTACGGCCAGGACGTCCATCCGAAGCCGTCCCGCTTCCTCCAGGAAATTCCTAAAGAGCACCTGGACTGGCAGGGTGATCAGGATCCTGAAGAAGAAATGGATCCGGCTGCCGCCTTCGCCCGACTGCGAGGGATGCTCGGCAAAACCTGATAAATATTATTTGCCACACACAAAAGCGAGGGGGCGATCCACACCACCGGATCGCCCCCCGCTCTGTATCCCGCACGGGTTGCGGGGAGCTTATCTGCCTTTACCCAGCGACGTTACCCATGGCTTTGACGCGAGCCGAGAGCCGACTCTTGGTGCGCGCTGCCATATTGCGGTGTGTCACACCCTTGCCCACCGTCTTGTCGATGACCGACTCCGCGGCGCGCAACGCGATGCGTGCCTGCTCCTGATTGCCGATATGTACGGCCTTCAGCACACCCTTCACATAAGTGCGCAGGCGCGAGCGCAGACTGGCATTGTGCAAGCGCCGTTTTTCATTTTGTAATACGCGCTTGCGCGCCTGAGCTGTATTGGCCAACTTTAGTACTCTCCATATCCACAATCCCGCGACTGCGGGAAATTAAGTGGCGTATTTTGGCGCCATCGCCCAACCCTGTCAACATCAATACACATGCGAAAAATCGCCCGACACGGCAACAGCGGTGCTGAATGCCCTGATTTACTCCACCATTACGTGCACATGCTCTGGTGCCACCTGCACCCACAGCTCGGTGCCTACCAGCAGCGACCTGCCTGCGCACTGCATGCGCGGTAACAGCATATCGAGACACAAAGTGCCCCCCATTCTGACGCGCAAGGCAACTCCCTCCTCGCGCAGTGCCGCAACCTGCAATTTCAGGACATTCGGCGCCGCGTCACCCAGAACCTCGCCCAGCACGAGGTCCTCGGAACGAATGGCCACGGTCACCGCCATACCCGGACGCATGCCGTGCTGCAATTCGGCACGCAAACGCCAGTCGGCTCCCGCCACCACCATTCCGGATCGCTCTATTTCCGCAATGCGTCCCGTCAGGAAATTACGAAACCCCAGCAAACGTGCCGCCCTCATAGTGGCGGGTCGCGCAAACACTGCACGGGGAGGCCCCTCCTGCACAACGCGCCCATCCAGCAATACGGCCATATGATCGGCGAGCATCGCCAGGTGTGGATCATGACTCACGGCCAGCACCGGCACCCCAAAGTCGTGGACCTCACGGATGAGTTCGTCCAGAATTTCATCGCGGGTGGCCATGTCCAGCGCCGAGGTGGGCTCATCCAGCAGCAGCAATTCAGGACGCCGAGCCAGAGCGCGGGCGAGCGCCACCCGCTGGCGTTGCCCGCCGGATAGCGCCGCAGGATAGCGCTCCGCCAAATCAGCAAGCCCCACGCGCGTTAGCAAATTCATCGCCTGCGCGCGGCGATCTGCGCCCCTGGGCAGCGGAAAGGCGACATTTTCCCAAGCCCGCAGGTGCGGGAAAAGCGCATAGCCTTGCGGCAAATAGCCGATGGGCCGCCGCTCGGCAGCAAGCCCGGCGAAAGGATGCCCACGCGCTGGAATCAGGCCAGCGATGGCCTTCAACAGCAAAGTCTTGCCCTCCCCGGAAAGGCCGAGGAGAACGGTGAAATCCCGCACTTGCATCTGAACGTCCAGCACCACCGGCTTTTCTAACTGATAGCGAATGTCCATGGGTTTAGCACGGCACCATCAAAACATCCCCTGCCGACGCGAACGCAGCCCCAACCACAACGGTAAAGGCACCGCGACCAAAAAGAAAACCCAGAGCAGAGGATAAACCGCACTCAATCCGATATCCTGCAGATTGACCCAAAGCTTCACCGGAATTCCCTGCGGGAAATACGCCACAATGAGCACGATACCAAACTCTCCCATAGCCCGCACCCAGGCCAGCGCCACCCCGGCCATCAGCCCCAGACGTGCCAGAGGCAACGTCACCAGCCAGAAAGTCTGCCAGCGGTTGCGCCCCAGGGTACGGCTGATCTGCTCCAGCTCTTCAGACACTCCCTCGAAAGCCGCCCGCGCTGCCAGCACATAGTAGGGCATGGCTCCGTAGATCTGTGCCAACACAAAGGCTGGTGCGGTATTGGTCAGATAAAGCCCCGTCTGACGGAACAAACCACCCACCGGTGCATAAGGCCCGTAAAAGGAGCTCAGCAAAATACCCATAGCCAGAGGCGGAGTCAGCAGCGGCAGCAACAGCAAGGCATCCACCAACCATTTGCCGCGATAATGACAATGCGCCAGCCACCAGGCGAGTGGCGTCCCCGCCAGCACCACCAGCATAAGCGCCAGACCGCTATAAAACAGGGAAACCCGGATAGCACCGAGATCACCGGGAGCAAACTGAAAATCATGCCAGTCCGTGGCAAAAACCAGTGCCGCAAAAGGCGCCAGCAGAAAAACCAGAACAGCGGCCGCCGTAAGCGTCGCCAGCCAGCGTGCGGGTGGCTGGCGTGACGCGACAATGGCTAGAGTCGTCGCATCACTCAAATGGCGTTCCCATTTGGCCCGCCATGGGCAGCCTGGCGAACACCGGGACCATACACGGTGCCATAAACAACACGCTCCGCATCCATAGTCGCATCGTTGTTCTCCATTGGATATTTCCAAGATCGATTTATATCGGTGACTACGAAAAGGGTCAAGCGAACTCAGGCACCATGCCAGACAAAATCTCCCTTGGGGCATTTTTATGCTAAGCTTGTAACGTCATACATCAAAGCGGGACGCCAACCTGCAAGCTTTTGAAGAGTTACAGATGACAAAGAGCGTAAAGACCATGCACTGGACCATTCTCATCAGATCCCATCCGGACGCCGGCGGCAATCCCGTTCTCCAAGGCCTGCGCATGGCGGCGGCAGCCGTCGCCGATGAGATCGTGGTCAGTGTATTTCTGGCTGAAGGGGCCGCATCACTCGCACTCCATTCGGAAAATCTGGAAGCGCGGCGACGTGTCCACCACGACCTCATCGCGGAGGTTCAAGAATTAGGGGCCGAAATTCACGTGATCGGCCTCGAATGGCTACACACGGTTGAAAATCGGGGCTTGATTCCCGGTATTAAAATGGCGAGCATGAAAACCCTCGTTCGCCAGATGAAACTCTCTGATCAGGTCATCACGCTCTAAAATATGGCCGCCATCTATGCCATGGGCGACCTGCAGGGTTGCTATGCACCCTTTAGCGCTCTGCTGGAGCAAATTGGCTTTACACCGCAAACAGACCAGCTCTGGCTGGCGGGCGACCTCGTCAATCGGGGGCCGGACAGCCACGCCGTCATCAAGCGACTTTACACCTGGCGCGACCGCGTGCGGATCGTCCTCGGCAATCATGATTTCTACGCACTCGCGCGTTGGGCGGGCATCACTCCGGCAAAAAAAAGTGACACCCTCGCCCTCTTGCTAGCCGACCCCCAGGTAGACGAACGGATGGAATGGTTACGCAACAGCCCGTTGCTGCATACCGATCCGCAACTGGGGTGGACCATGGTCCACGCCGCCATCCATCCCGACTGGGACATGGCAACAGCGCGAGGCCATGCCGATGCCGTCGAAAATGCCTTGCATGGTCGTCACTGGCGGCGCTTCATGCGCTCCCTTTGGGCGGCGCCGGCACCCAACCGCTGGCAGGATTGCCGTAACGAGGATGAGGCACAGCGTTTCCGGGTCGCCGTATTCACTCGAGCCCGCTACGTGACCGCCAAAGGCTTTTTTAGCTGGCCCAACACGCCGCCCAAGGACGTTGCCCATGAGTTTGCGCCCTGGCACCAGCGGTTTTTTGAAAAGCAGACTTCTGGCGCCATCATCTGCGGTCACTGGGCCACCCAAGGTCTGCTGGTGCAGCCACGTTTGTTGGCGTTGGACAGCGGCTGCGTCTGGGGCCGCCAACTCAGTGCCGCACGCATCGATGGTACAGAACCCGTGATTTATCAGACACCCTGCCCGATGTTTGCGCAACCGGGTAACGGATAAAATTGGTATCCACCCTAGA
Organism: Acidithiobacillus ferriphilus; assembly: GCF_028215975.1. Taxonomy (NCBI): domain Bacteria; kingdom Pseudomonadati; phylum Pseudomonadota; class Acidithiobacillia; order Acidithiobacillales; family Acidithiobacillaceae; genus Acidithiobacillus; species Acidithiobacillus ferriphilus. The sequence goes on along the minus strand of NZ_CP116458.1, from coordinate 879,554 downwards.
AATACTCCGCCATACCTTCGGCTATGATGCCTTCCGGGCACCGCAGGAAGAGGTGATCCAGACCCTGATGGCGGCCAAGGATGCGCTGGTGCTCATGCCCACCGGAGGCGGCAAATCCTTATGCTATCAGATTCCCGCCATCGCCCGGGCAGGGGTCGGCGTGGTGGTTTCTCCGTTAATAGCACTCATGGAAGATCAGGTCGATGCCTTGCGCCAGGCAGGTGTAGCGGCTGCCGCCCTGAACTCCAGCGCCAGCCCCGCAAAAGCGCGCGCCACCGAAGAAGCACTGCTGCAAGGGGCCATTGATCTGCTCTATATCGCCCCGGAGCGCTTACTACAGGAGCGTACCCTCGCCCTGCTGCAAAGAAGCACCGTCAATCTTTTCGCCATCGATGAAGCCCACTGCGTCTCCCAGTGGGGCCACGACTTTCGCCCGGAATACCTGCAGCTCCGGGTGCTGCATGAGCGCTTTCCCCGGGTGCCGCGGATCGCCCTTACCGCTACCGCCGACTCGAAAACCCGCCAGGAAATCATCGAGCGACTGGCGTTGCAGAAGGCTGCCGTCTTTATCCGCTCCTTCGATCGCCCCAATATCCGTTACCACATCCACAGCGGCAGTCAGGGCGCACGCAACGCCTTGCTGCGCTTCATCCGCGACCGCCACGCGGGAGAGGCTGGCATCGTTTACTGCTTGTCCCGCAAACGCGTCGAAGAAGTGGCCGAATGGCTGCAAGGCGAGGGACTCGGCGCCCTGCCTTACCACGCCGGCCTGAGCGCCGACGAGCGGCGCCGCAACCAGCAACATTTTCAGCGGGATGAAGGGGTAATCATGGTAGCCACCATCGCCTTCGGTATGGGTATCGACAAGCCCAACGTCCGGTTCGTCGCCCATCTGAATCTGCCCAAGAGCATTGAGGCCTATTATCAGGAAACAGGCCGCGCCGGACGCGACGGACTGCCCGCCGAGGCCTGGATGCACTATGGCCTGCAGGACGTGGTGCAGTTACGGCAAATGATCCAGCAATCGGAAGCCGACCTGCCACGCAAACAGATGGAAGGACACAAACTGGACGCCATGCTCGCCCTTTGCGAAACCACCGACTGCCGACGTCAGACCCTGCTCGGCTACTTTAGCGAGCACCTCGCCCTGCCCTGTGGCAATTGCGATAATTGTCTGCAACCCCCTGCCACCTGGGACGCCACCGTCGCCGCCCAGAAAGCCCTTTCCGCCATCCATCGGACCGGTCAGCGCTTTGGAGTGCAATATCTGGTCGACGTGCTTCTGGCTCGCGAAAACCCGCGCATCCAGCAATGGGGCCATCACCAGTTGACCGTCTACGGCATTGGCAAAGAACTCTCCGCCAACGCCTGGCGAGCCCTTTTTCGCCATCTCTTATTGCGTGGACTGGTGGAAGTCGATGCCGAGGGTCACGGTGGCCTGCGCCTCAGCCCGAGCAGTCGCCCGCTCCTGCGCGGTGAGGAAAAGCTGACGCTGCGTCAGCATGAAAGCACAACACCCAAGCAGCGCGACAAGCGCCCGGAAGTCGCACTCCAGGATGCCGATCTTTGGGCAGCCTTGCGCCGTCATCGCCGCGAACTGGCCCTGGCACAGGGCGTGCCTCCTTACGTCATTTTCCACGACGCGACCCTCATGGAAATGCTGCAACGGCGTCCCCGCGACCTGGAGGGGTTAGCCACCATCCCCGGCATCGGCGAGCGCAAACTGGCAGCTTACGGGGAATCCTTCCTGAAGATACTGCATCAAGGTACGCGTCCATAAAGCGCCCCCGCAGGACCTGCATACAGACGACAGCTTGCCCTCCAGCCCGGCAAGTCTCATCATAGAGCGCTAGCCAAGGATCGTCCCATGAACGCACAGAGCTTCGCTGTCACCGTCGAAAATACACTCAATGATCTGCAGAATCGGATAGAAGTGAGCGCTCCCGAGGTAGAGAGCGATCTCGTGGACAGCGTACTCACTTTACTCCTGCCCGACGATAGTCAGATCATCATCAATCGCCAGGAAGCGGTGCAACAAGTCTGGCTGGCTTGCAGTGATGGTCCGGCGCGTTTCGCGCGGCAAGATGGCATATGGCGGAATAGCCAGACTGGAGAGTCCCTGGAGGACGCCGTCAGCCGCCTGCTGAGCCTACGTCTCGACCATCCCGTAGCATTGGATTGACAGCATGGCCTACTGGTTAATGAAGACCGAACCGGACGCCTTCTCCTTGCAGGACCTACAGCAGCGCGGGCAAGAACCCTGGGACGGCATCCGCAATTATCAGGCCCGTAATTTCCTGCGCAGCATGCAGATAGGTGACGGGGTCTTCATTTATCATTCGCGCGTGCCCGTCCCCGGCATCGTCGGGACCGCTGAAGTGGTCAGCACCGCACATCCAGACCCTACCCAGTTCGATCCGCAGAGCAACCATTACGACCCGGCGTCCAGTCCCCACCAACCGCGCTGGGACCTGGTAGATGTGGCTTACCGCCAGACTTTTGCGCATCACGTTACGCTGGACAGCCTGCGTACCATGCCGGAGTTTTCAGACAGCCCACTCATCCGCAAAGGTAATCGCCTGTCTATCTTGCCGATCACGGCCGGCCAGTGGCATCACGTCCTGCAGTGGGCCGGATAAACCGACGCGTGCCTGAAAACACGACCGGACCGACGCTCTACCACCGCTGGTCTTCCGTGGAGGGTCAGATGCTGCGCATGGCCCTTGGCGCCAAAGGCCTGCACTGGAACGATCATCCCTGCGCCCTGCGCGATCAGGAAACCGCTTTTGATCTGGGTTTTGCCGATCTGCCGGTGCTGGTTCATGCAGACGGTCAGGCACAGCAGGGGAAACTCGCTGAACTGGCCGCCCTGGATGCACGCTACCCGAACACCCCGGCGCTGCACACCAGCATTCCAGCATCCGAATGGGAAGCTTTTGTGCGGTGGCGTGCGGGGCTGACCGCGCTCGGTGACCGTCTTATTGCCCCAGCTCTGCCCGCCTATGAAGAAATCCGCAGCGATCCCGAAGATACGGCGTTTTACCGGCAGGAATGTGAACGCCGTTTTCAGCAGTCTATGGAATCCCTCGCCAACGATCGCTATGGCGCCTATCAGCAACTGGAAAACCGCGGACGTCTACGTGAACTCGGCAAAGTGCTCGCCAAACAGCGTTATTACACCGGCACCCTGTCGCTGATCGATATCGTTCTAACGGCCGACTTTCACCTGTTGCGCCTACTCGACGGCGTGACCATACCCATCGATTTGCAATATTATTTTCAACGTGTCGCCGAAGCGTGTGGTGTCTCCCTCAACGACGGCATGCCCCACTCTCTCTAAGCCCGGAGTCCACCATGACCTATCAAGAACTTGTACAATTTCTCAATCAGCATCTGGGATATCCCTTCCTCGAAGACATGACCCCGGAAGCCGCACTCCGTGCGGCACAGGAAGACAAACTCGACGACGCGCTGACCGCTGAAGTGCTCAACGCCCTCTATCAGGGCAACCAGTGCCAATCGGCCAACGACCCGGTGGATCGCGCCCACAGCTTTGATGGTCTTGCCCGTTTACGTCTGCGTACCCAGGCGGATGACGCGGATCCGCTCCTCTTCCGCAAAGTGCTCAAACTCTCACAGGAACTCGACAACGCATTTGATCAGGAATTGATTCGTCAGCGTAACGCCGCATTCAAGTGAAACGATGCAAAAGCCCGGCGACCGCCGCAAAGAACGCGATAGGTAAGACAGTAGCGGCTAAAGGGGGTATCCCGCCTGAGACACTGATATATCCCGACATCTCCGTAAGGAAATGAAATCCCAGCCCCAACACCAGCCCCGCCATAATCCGCGCGGCCAGCCCGCCGCCACGCGGATTACGCGTCACAAAAGGTACCGCCAACAAAATCATCACCAGGCCCACCCATGGATAACTCACCCTGCGCCAGAAGGCGAGGGCAACGCGGTTCATATTCAGCGCACCGCTCTGCAAATCCCGATAACTTTGCCACAGGGTCAGCAACGTCATGGTTCGCGTCGGATGCGCAAAGCTACGCAAGGTGTCCGGAAGAAGTGGTACTGACCAGGGCATCTCCGCAACGCGGGTCACCCGTATCTGATCAGGCGTAATGGCGAAAATCTGGACATTGCGCAAGCTCCAGTGCCCCGCTTTGAATGCCGCCGCGCTGGCCGTTGTCATGGCATCCACCCCCACCATACCCTGGTGTACCCAGGCGATATGCAGATTCTGCAAAATCTTCCCGCCATCACCCACGGCACCAATCTGGATAATCTGTGCACCATAGCGCAACCAGAGCCCCTGCATCCCCATATTGTGGAATCCTGCACTTGGCTCATCGGCATTGGCCCACATGGCCTCGGCAGCCGGTGAGGTGACTGGTATTACCCATTCCCCCAGAGCGAACATAAGGCCAGCACCCAACACTCCGACCAGTAACAGCGGCTGCTCCAGACGCCAGACCGACCACCCCAACATGCGTAAGGCGATCACCTCGGAATGTCCGCTCAGGATACTCATCCAGACCAGCGCACCGAGCAGTAACGCCAGGGGAATCAAATCATAAGCCACGTCTGGCAACTGCAAAGCGGTGTAGGAAAGCAGCCGCGTCATAGACCAGACTCCATGCCCCGGTCCAGAGGATTTGGCAACCAGTTGAGCGATGTAAACCAGCGCCAGAAGCATAATCAACACGAGGCTGCTATACAGCAGCATGCCACGAAACAGCAACCGGTCGGCGCGCTTCATGACGCGCGCGCCCCCGGCCAGACGGGTAAAATCGGCAGATCGCGACTACGCCTGAGAAAGGTGTACATGGCCACCACCAAAATCAGCAGGGGCACCCAAAATAATCCGGGGAAAATTGGCATCTCGCCGCTCATCATGTGCTCTTTGAGATAAATCACGATGTTATTGATGGCCAACAAAAACAGTATGCCTACCAGCATGCCTGCAGCCCGTCCACCGCCACGGGGCTCGCTATAGGCCAGCGGAATAGCCAGCAAAGCCAATAGCGGCAGCGCCAGCGGCCAGAGCAGGCGCCACTCCAACTCGGTTACCGCGAAGCGCATCTCGGGACCCCGCAGGTGACGTCCAAGCTGAGAGAGAGATGCGCTCCCCCAGCTGACACCACCCGGCTGGGCGGCACTCGTGACCGGGCTGCCCAGCAACACCCGATAGTGCGCGAAGGAAAGGACCTTGAACCCGTTTTGCCCTGGCCGTCCCAGATAGCGTTGGCCATCCACCAGCACCAGGGTCAGAACGCCATCCCGACCGGGTTTGATCTCCCCATAAGCCGCCGTCGCCAAGTCCAGTTGATCACCCTGGACAATAGACAAAAATATCTCACGGAAGCGGTGATTGTTTTTACCCACGGCCTGCCCCACATAAATAACCCGATCGCCGGGTAAATTCGTGAAACTGCCAGGCTGCAGCATGGCCTCGGCCGCGGCATTGGCCAGGCGCGCGGATTCGGACTGTAACTGACGCTGCGCACCGGGTGCCCAGGAAAGAGACAACATCAGTTCCAGACAAAAGACGCCTGCCGCCACTACCGCAACAGGCGGCAACAGTCCCGACAACCCGGTGCCGGTACTGCGAATGGCCACCATCTCATTGGAACGATAGAGGTTACTGAACACCAGATAAACCGCGAAGAAAAAGGCCAGCGGCAATACCATGACCAACAGCGTAGGCACCGCCAACCCCAGTAATTGCAGCACAATCGATAACGGCAACTGGCCAGAAGCGACTTGCTTCAACAACTGGGTCACCTGGCCGATAGCCAGGATGGCAAGCACCACCAGACAAGTCAGCAGAAAAGAGGTCGTAATATTCCGCACGAGCTGCATATGGATGCGTGTCAAGCGGACAACCCCTGAAGATTACTCGCAAGACTTGATTCCCGGTGCCATTGGGGCTTATTTTCCATCTCTTAACGTCATCTTGAATTCCTCGCCTACAGATTATCAGGAGAACCGCCGTGGAGATAGCCGTACAGTGCCGGAACCCAGTCACCGACAACAACGACTGTGTGGTCGTCGGGGTGTATGAAGGCGGCATACTGAACCCCGCCGCCATGCTGATTGATCTGACCAGTGGCGGCGCCCTCCAGGCCCTCCTCGATACCGGCGATTTCAGCGGAGCCTGTGGCGAAACACAGATGCTCTACCAGGTTCCGAAAATTGCCACTGCACGGGTGCTTGTCCTCGGCCTCGGTACCCACGGCAAAATCAAGGATAGTCAATTTCGCAAAGCCGCACTCGCTGCCGCAAGCGCTTTGCAAACTGCCCGCATCAGCCGCGTCAGCTTACATCTGCTGGATACCCCTGTGGTCCATCGCTCCGCATCGGCACTCGCTAAAATTCTGGTGCAGGCGATGGCCGAGGTCGAGTATCACTTTGACCAGCATAAAAAGCCCGCAGACAAGCCACAACGAGCCTTTGATACCCTGCAACTCATCGTTCCCGAAGACAACGTTACCGAACTGGCGGAAGTTCAAAGTGCCGCGGCGCAAGCCCACGCGACGGCCCGTGCCGTCGCGTGGGCCAAGGATCTAGCCAACGAACCGGGAAATGTTTGTACTCCTGCCTGGCTCGCCGAGCAAGCGGAGGCCATGGCCCAGCGCCTGGGCATCAAAAGCACCATCCTCGGTCCAGACGCCATGGAAGCCTTGGGAATGCATTTGCTCCTCGGCGTCGCCCACGGATCCCGGCAGCCACCCCGGCTGATCATTCTTGAATATTACGGCGGCGCCAAGGATCAGGCGCCTATCGTCCTGGTCGGCAAAGGTCTCACCTTTGATGCGGGCGGCATCTCCCTGAAACCCGCCGATAAAATGGATGAGATGAAATATGACATGTGCGGCGGAGCGTCAGCCCTGGCGGCTATTCAGGCGGCGGCGGAACTCAAACTCCCGCTGAACGTCATTACCGTGGTACCTGCTTCGGAGAATCTGCCCGACGGACAGGCGACCAAGCCCGGTGACATCCATAAGAGCATGAAAGGCCTGAGCGTGGAAATTATCAACACCGATGCCGAGGGACGGCTGATCCTCGCCGATGCCTTAACCTATGTTGAGCGTTTCAAACCGGACGTGGTGATCGACATGGCCACCCTTACCGGTGCCTGCGTCATCGCTCTGGGGCATCAAACCGCGGCCGTGCTCGGCAATCACGAAGGACTCGTCCATGCGCTAATCGCTGCCGGTAAAGAAAGTATGGATAGAGCCTGGGAGCTACCACTTTTCGACGAATACCAGGAGCAGTTGAAGAGCCCTTTTGCGGACCTCTCCAATGTCGGCGGTCGGCCCGCAGGAACCATCACTGCCGCCTGCTTTCTCTCGCGCTTCACCGAAAACTATCATTGGGCGCATCTCGATATCGCCGGGGTGGCGTGGAAGAGCGGTGAGAATAAAGGGGCGACGGGCCGTCCGGTGCCATTGTTGGTAGAGTATTTGCTGCGACGAGCGCGGCAGGTGGCCTGAGAGGAGCACCGTTTGCCCATCGCCTCGTTTTATGCATTGCCGCCGACGCTGCTCACCCCGCACGAGCAGCAACGCGGTATGTGCCGGGTGATTGCAAAAGTCTGGCAGGTCATGGGAGAAGCAGATATCCTGTGCCCGGACATGGAGACGGGGCAGATCATGGATGATCTTCTCTGGACCTTCCAGGCTGGCGCCTTTGTGCCTCATGTCCGGGGTGCAGGAGAATCAATACGCATCCATGATGGCGGCGTCTGGCCCCTGCAGAGCAAGGCGTTAGTGCTCTGCGGACTGGACGAATTGCCGACACCGGTCCCCGCATGCGAGCGGCTTATCGACTTTATCCCTGTCGCCGAGCAGACTCGCGACCTTGCCAGAGAACGCTACAAACGATTAAAGAATGCGGGATTCACCATGCAGGTGCATCCCCTGGAAGTCTGACTGGAGGCACACCCATGGCAAACATACCGAGACGTAAAGAACCCGTCCTTGAAGAGCAATTGGATGCCGGTGATGAAGCGCCTTTATTGCTCACCCATCTTTTGCGTGAGGGGCTGCCGCCACAACTTTGGCGGTATCTGGACGATGAAACACCGACGGCGCGCGTTGACTACGCACAGACAGACCCGAGCAGGCTGGCTACCGCAACGGTAGCGCCAAGCCCCACGGTCAACGAAGAGGTTGAAGAACATACGCCCACACCTGAGGTGGCAGCAATACAAGCGCGCGCCACGGATACGGTCGCGCCAGCGATTCCGACACCGCCCGCAGATCTCGACTTTCTCAAAAACTTCGAGTCATTGCTTTTCCAGGAAATTGAACGACGCATTATCAATGAGGTAGAAAACCTGGTGACACAGCATCTGCAAACCGCCTGGAAAGAGCAGGTCAACCTGACTATCATGCGAGCCCTTGCGCTGGAGGGCATCAAATTGCGTGAAAACCTGGCTGTAGACATTCGTAAATCGCTTCCGGAAATACTGCAGCGTGTCCTGCACGAAGGTCTGGATCAGATCAACGCCTCGGAAATTGAGTAATAACGCCCTATCATGACTGACACTCTGGACCGCCCCTTCGCCCCCGCCGAAATCGAAACTCAGTGCTACACGCGCTGGGAAGCCCATGGTCTGTTCCAGCCGGAAGGCGACGGCACACCCTACTGCATCATGCTGCCACCGCCCAACGTCACCGGCACCCTGCACATGGGGCACGCTTTCCAGGACACGCTCATGGATATCCTCACCCGCGTCCATCGGATGCGCGGCGAGCGCACCCTCTGGCAGCCGGGTACCGACCATGCGGGTATCGCCACCCAAATGCTGGTGGAACGACAACTGGTACAGGAAGGCGGTGACCGCCAGCAGATGGGCCGCGGTGCCTTTCTGGAGCGGGTCTGGCAATGGCGACACGAATCAGGCGGGCATATCACCCGGCAGATGCGGCGGCTGGGCACCTCCTGCGACTGGTCGCGGGAGCGTTTTACGCTGGATAGCAGCCTCTCCCATGCCGTCACCGAGGCCTTTGTCCGCCTGCATGACAAGGGCCTGATTTACCGCGGCAAGCGACTGGTGAACTGGGATCCGGTCCTGCGCACCGCAGTCTCTGATCTGGAAGTCATCAGTGAAGAAGAGCAAGGCTTCCTTTGGCACATCCGTTACCCCCTCAGCGACGGCAGTGGTTCCCTCGTGGTGGCCACCACCCGTCCGGAAACACTGCTGGGCGACGTGGCGGTGGCGGTGCACCCCGAAGATCCGCGCTATGCCGATCTCATTGGCAAGACGTTGCGGCTACCGGTCATGGGCCGCGAAATCCCCATCATCGGCGATGCTTATGTCGATCCGGAATTCGGTTCCGGCTGCGTGAAAATCACCCCGGCCCACGACTTCAACGATTATCAGGTGGGACAGCGACACGGCCTGGCCCTGCTCAATGTCTTTACCCCCGATGCCCGTATTCGCGATTCACTGGAGGTCTTTGGCGACAACATCATTGCCGGAAACATCCCCGAAGCCTTACGCGGCCTGGACCGCTATGCGGCCCGCAAGCAGATTCTCGCCCTGCTGGAGGCGGAGAATCTGCTGGAACGCACGGATGAGCACAAGCTGATGGTACCGCGCGGCGACCGCTCCCAGGCCGTCATCGAGCCTTACCTGACGGATCAATGGTATGTGAAGGTCGCGCCACTGGCCGAACCGGCCATCCGCGCGGTGGAAGAAGGTCGCATCCGCTTCGTGCCCGAAAACTGGAACAAAACTTACTTCGACTGGATGCATCGCATTGAAGACTGGTGCATCTCCCGCCAACTCTGGTGGGGACATCAGATTCCCGCCTGGTACGGTCCTGACGGCAAAATCTTTGTCGCCCGCCATGAAGAAGAAGCGCAAATGGAGGCCGCGCGCCATTACGGCATGCCGGTGGTCCTGGAACGCGATCCAGACGTGCTCGACACCTGGTTCAGTTCGGCGCTGTGGCCCTTCACCACCCTTGGCTGGCCGGAAAAAACACCGGACCTTGCCCAGTTCTACCCCACCAGTGTACTGGTCACCGGCTTCGACATCATTTTCTTCTGGGTGGCGCGGATGATCATGCTGGGTCTGTGCTTTATGGACGACGTGCCCTTCCATGAAGTCTATGTCCACGGCCTGGTGCGCGATGCCGAGGGCCAGAAGATGAGCAAGTCCAAGGGTAACGTCCTTGATCCCATCGACCTCATCGACGGCATCGGCCTGGAAGACCTCGTCGCCAAGCGCACGCGTGGCCTCATGCAGCCGCAGATGGCGGCCAAGATCGAAAAGGCGACCCGCAAGGAATTCGCCGATGGCATTCCGGCCTTTGGCACCGATGCTCTGCGCTTCACCTTTGCGGCCTTGGCCACCCAGGGGCGTGACATCAGGTTTGACCTGAAACGGGTGGAAGGGAATCGCAACTTCTGCAACAAGCTCTGGAACGCCTCGCGTTTTGCCCTGATGCAGATACAAAATCAGACCGATCTGGAAGGCGAGCGCGAATTATTGGCACCGGAACGCTGGATTATCGGCCGCCTGCAGCACTGCGAAGCGGCGGTTAACAGCGCCATCGACCAGTATCGCTTCGCTGATGCCGCCCATACGCTATACCAGTTTTTCTGGAATGACTACTGCGACTGGTATATCGAGCTGACCAAACCGATCCTGCGCGAAGGCAGCCCGTTTACCCTGGCGCAGCAGTGCGGCACCCGCAATACCCTGCTGCGGGTGCTGGAGGCTGGCCTGCGTCTGATGCACCCGGTGATGCCCTTCCTCACCGAGGAACTCTGGCAACGGATAGCCCCGATGATCGGCAAGGCGGGCGACAGCATTGCCCTCGCCGCCTATCCGGTGGCCGACCTCTCCCGTATCGACGTTCAGGCGGATGGCGATACGGAATGGCTGATTGCCGTCATCCGCGCCATCCGCTCGGTGCGTGGCGAGATGGATATCGCGCCCAGCAAAGCGCTGCCGTTGCTGCTGCAGGGAGGCAATGGCGGCGACCGCCAGCGTGCCGAACAATATGCGCCCTGGCTCTTCGCTCTCGGTCGCCTCGCCAGCCTGGAATGGCTGGACAGCGAAGCAGAAGCACCACCTGCCGCCCTGCAACTGGTCGGCGATCTACGCGTCCTCGTCCCCCTCGCGGGGGTCATTGACGTGGCTGCCGAACGTGCGCGTCTGGCCAAAGAGCGGCAGCGTCTGGAACAGGATCATGCCAAGGCCACGGCCAAGCTGGGCCAGGAAAGCTTCCGCAGCCGCGCGCCCGCCGAAATCGTCGCCATGGAGGAGGAGCGCCTGCACGAAATAGATGCCGCCCTGCTGCAACTCAGTGAACAGGCACAGCGACTGGAGCATTTGTGACCGGGTGCCGGGACCGGCATGGCTAAACGTCGGCTTTATCCGCTGGAGCCTTTATTCGGGCGCATCCTGTCACCCTTCGAGCAGTTTCTGCGGCGGGCGACGGCGGGCGGCATCGTCCTCATCGCCGCCACGATCCTGACCCTGGTGATCAGCAACTCCGTCTGGCATGTGCCATACCACGCCTTTTGGGAAGAGCACCTGGGACTGCACTGGGGTGGCTGGGCGCTGGATCAAAGCCTCCATCACTGGATCAATGATGGCCTGATGGCGGTGTTCTTTTTTGTCGTCGGGCTGGAGCTGAAACGGGAATTTCTGGTGGGGGAACTCTCCTCCCTGGCCGATGCCGCCCTGCCCATCATTGCGGCCCTGGGGGGCATGATTGCCCCGGCGCTTATCTATCACCAGTTCAATCCCAGTGGCCCCGCTGCGGGAGGCTGGGGCATTCCGATGGCGACGGATATTGCCTTCGCCATCGGTATCCTGGTGCTGCTGGCCTGGCGCATCCCCCGCAACCTGATTATTTTCATCACCGCACTGGCCATTGCCGACGATCTCGGCGCAGTGCTCGTCATTGCCATTTATTACACACCGGCACTCAACGTGGCCGCCTTAATCGTCGCCGGAATTTTATTCCTCATACTGGTTCTTCTCAATCAGGGCGGCATCCGTAATCCCCTGCCTTATCTGCTGTTAGGACTGCCCTTTTGGTATTTCGTCATGCTGTCGGGGGTGCATGCCACGGTCGCCGGGATATTGCTGGCCTTCACCATACCGGCCCGCGGCCGCATCCGGCCTGACGAACTGGCCGACGTCCTGAGTGCCCGCGGGCAAAACCTGCGTGATACCATCATCCACAGCAAGCGCCTTGATCCTCTGGTGAATGGCCAGCTCGCCGGCATCATCCAGAGCTTGCAACACAGCAGTTCCGCAGCCATCGCGCCACAACAGCGCCTCGAACACGTGGTTCAGCCCTGGGTCACCTTCGGGGTTATCCCTATTTTTGCCCTGGCCAACGCGGGCATCAACTTCGCGCAGGTATCCACCGGAATGCTGTTCAGTACGGTCACCCTGGGTACCTGTCTGGGCCTGGTGCTGGGCAAATTTATCGGGATCAGTCTCAGTAGCTGGATTGCGGTGCGCCTCAAAATCGCGCGTCTGCCCCACGGCGTACAATGGCGGCACCTGCTCGGCGCCGCCTGGCTGGGCGGCGTCGGCTTCACCATGTCCTTATTCATCAGCCAACTGGCCTTTACCGCCCCCAATCTGCAAGAAGAAGCCAAGCTGGGCATTCTCCTCGCTTCCTTGATCGCCGCCATTATCGGTCTGACCTGGCTCTTCTGGGTCGACCGCAACGAGGCTCCTGCATGATTCCTGCTGACTTATCACTTGCGGTACAACAGGCCCTCGCCGAAGACATCGGCAGCGGTGACCTGACGGCGGCGCTGATCCCCGCCGCCACCCAACTTCGCGCCCAGATCCTCAGCCGTGAGGCGGGTATCCTCTGCGGACAGGGCTATGCCGAAAACACCTTTGCGGCACTTTCGTCGACTATCCAAATACACTGGCAAATCGCCGAGGGTGCCAGCGTTGCCCCCGATCAAGTCCTCTGCATTCTGGAGGGTCCGGCGCGCGCACTGCTTTCCGGCGAGCGCACGGCGCTGAATTTTCTACAGACTCTGTCCGGCACCGCGACCCAGGTCCGTGCCTATGTCGATGCCCTGAGCGGCCATAAAACGCGCCTCCTGGATACCCGCAAGACCATCCCCGGCCTGCGCCAAGCCCAGAAGTATGCGGTCCGGATCGGTGGCGGTCACAATCACCGTCTAGGACTCTACGACGGCATTCTCATCAAGGAAAACCATATCGCCGCCTGCGGGAGCATCACTGCGGCACTCCAGGCGGCGCGGCAGATTGCCCCGGCGCTAACCCGCATAGAGGTCGAAGTGGAAAATCTGCTGCAGTTGGAAGAAGCGCTGACGGCTGGCACCGATATGGTGCTGCTCGACAACTTCCCCCTGGAAGATCTGCGCCATGCCGTGCAGCGGGTCGCCGGGCGCCTGCCCCTGGAGGCCTCCGGGAATATAGGCGTGCATAATATCGCTGCGGTGGCGGCCACCGGGGTGGATTTCATTTCCGTCGGTAGCCTCACCCGGAATCTGCGCAGCCTGGATTTGTCGCTGCGCTATCTCTGAGCGTTTTTCCATTCAAGCAAGCCCTTGCCGCCGCTTCCAGACCGCGCAGCATCTCATCCACTCCGCCGCCGTCGGCACTTCCCGGTTCTGGCTGCAGATCCGGCTTGCCAAGATGAAAACCCGAATTTCTTGACAAGATACCGATTGGTCGGTATTTTTTTCACATGATGACACAGCCCATACGAAAAACCCGTAACCCGGAGCAGACGCGCAGCGATCTGCTGAGGGCCGCCTACACCGAGATTCTGGAATCCGGCTTTCAGGCCGCCAGCCTGGAACGCATCCTTGCCAACACCTCGGTAAGCAAAGGCGCTCTTTACCATCACTTCAGCACCAAGCGCGACCTCGGTCTTGCCGTGATCGAAGAAGTTATCGCGCCACAACTGGCGACGCGCTGGTTCGCGCCTTTTACCGAGCACGATGACCCCTTGGCCAGCCTCCAGCGTATTCTCGAAGAAAAAATCAAGATGGCTGACGAATCAGTGATCCGCTATGGCTGTCCCCTCAACAATCTGATTCAGGAAATGAGTCCTCTCGATGAAGGATTCCGCCACGGCCTGCAACAGATTCTGGATCGCTGGGTCGAGGTCATGGCCTCAGCCCTGGCCGATGGGCAACTTGCCCGCAAGGTGCGGGCCGATGTCGAACCGGAAGAAGTGGCGCTCTTTATTGTTGCCGCGATTGAAGGCTGCGTCGGCCTGGGTAAAAATGCCCAATCTGTCGAAGCCTATCAGCGATGCCTGCGCCAGCTACAACTTTATGTCAAATCACTGGCCGCCTGACCGCTGCCCAGTATCAGGCCGCGGATACACGCCATTTTAAAGAGGAAATATAAATATCATGTCGCAGATTAGCTCTGAATGGATTCAACTGGAAGACGGCCCACGAGCCTGGTATGCCCGCCCCGGCACTGCGGGTCCACACCCGGCCATAGTCGTGTTCATCGAAGCCTTTGGCGTCAACCAGCACTTTCAGGATGTCGCTGAGCGTCTTGCCCGGGCGGGGTTTTGTGCCATCGTGCCTGACCTTTATCATGGTAAAACTTATGAATATTCCGATTTTGACAGGGCCATCGGCCATCTCAAAACGCTCAATGATGAGCTCGCCATGGCGGAAGCCGGACTCGCTATTCAGGCACTGCATCAGCGTAGCGAAGTGCGCAAGGACGCAATCGGCGCACTCGGCTTCTGCATGGGCGGGCGCCTCACCTTCATGGCCAATGCCGTCCATGCCGACCGACTCAGTGCCGCCGTCGCCTTTTATGGCGCCGGTATCGCACCCGATCTGGACCCGGTCGGGCGCAAGCCACTGCTGCATCTGGTGCATCAAATGCGGGCGCCGCTGCTGCTGCTCTATGGCACTGAGGACCAATCCATCACGCCCGAAGAACATGGTCGTATTGCCAGTGCGCTCAGCACCGCCCATAAGCGTTATACCCTGACCGTATTCCCGGATGCACCACACGGCTTCTTTGCCGATCCCCGGGACAGCTTCCGTCCGGAGGCCGCGCAGGAAGGCTGGCGCCTGACCCTGGACCACTTCACGCATTATCTCGGAGCGTCTGCGTGAGTCAGCGGCTATTTTCTCCCTGGGCCTTGCGCAGCATCACCCTGCGTAACCGCATCTGCGTAGCACCCATGTGCCAGTACTCCACCCCCGACGGGGTGGCACGCGACTGGCACATGGTGCACCTTGGCAGCCGCGCTGTAGGCGGCGCTGGCCTGGTCATGGTCGAAGCGGCGTCCATCAGTCCGGAAGGCCGCATTTCTCCCCGCGACCTCGGTATCTGGACGGATGGACAGGCGCAGGCACTGGCCCCCATCGTCGCCTTCATGAAGGCGCAGGGGGCGGTCACCGCCATCCAGATCGCCCATGCGGGACGCAAGGCGTCCACCCAGCCGCCCTTCCTCGGTGGCAACCCCATTGCGCCCGATGCCGAGGGCGGCTGGGAACCTCTGGGGCCCAGCGCCCCGTCCTTCAGCCCCAGCCACACCCTGCCCCACGCCATGGACGATCAAGACCTGGAGAAAGCGCGCCAGGACTTCGTAGCCGCAGCCCGGCGCGCGCTGGCAGCGGGATTCGAGGTCCTGGAACTGCACATGGCCCACGGCTACCTGCTGCACAGCTTTCTTTCCCCCATCAGCAACCAGCGCAGCGATCAATACGGCGGCAGCCTGGAAAACCGCATGCGCCTGCCGCTGGAAATCACCGCTGCCGTGCGCGCCGTCTGGCCCGAACACCTGCCCCTCTGGGTACGTATTTCGGCCACCGACTGGGTACGCGGCGGCTGGGATCTGGAGCAGTCCATCTCCCTCACCAACGCATTAAAGGCGCGCGGCGTAGACGTCATCGACTGCAGCAGCGGTGGCATGACGCCGGATGCGGTCATTCCCGCCGGTCCCGGCTTCCAGACACCCTTCGCCAGCGCCATCCGGCGGAAGGTGGGCATACCCACCGTCGCCGTCGGCCTCATCACCGAGGCCATGCAGGCGGAACACATTCTGGTTACCGAACAGGCTGATGCGGTGGCTTTGGCCCGGGAGCTCCTGCGCAATCCCTACTGGCCCCTGCATGCAGCACAGGAACTGGGCGTAGACCTCACCTGGCCCGTACA
The DNA here is from genome assembly GCF_028215975.1 of Acidithiobacillus ferriphilus. Taxonomy (NCBI): domain Bacteria; kingdom Pseudomonadati; phylum Pseudomonadota; class Acidithiobacillia; order Acidithiobacillales; family Acidithiobacillaceae; genus Acidithiobacillus; species Acidithiobacillus ferriphilus. The sequence goes on along the minus strand of NZ_CP116458.1, from coordinate 863,383 downwards.
GTACGATCGCGCCAAGCCACGCCCCTAATACGCTGAGATCAATCAGGGCGGTGAGCCCTCCTCCAACAGTTTCTGCAACTGTGCCAGCGTCGCCCGCCGCAAAGGCCTACCATCCACGGGTGACGCAGGGCTGCGCCGATCTTCGTCCAGCTCAAAGAGGATCAGACGTAAGTCTGCACCAGCGTAATTCAACTTTAAGGAAGGATAGTCGCGAGCCTGCGCATCCCCATAATGAAGTCGCTGCCAGGTCTCTTCATACGCGATCTGCTGATCCATCAGAAAAAAAATCACACTCTCCGGCGTATCAACAAAAAGATGGAGCGTAATGGCCGCGTGGCGCGTCGCGGTTCCACTCAATACCGGTCCGATCAAGCGCGGCTGGAACTCCGCAAGCCAGTGCATGGATTGCGCCGCCTGCTCGCGGAGCCGACGCAACTCCGCACTATGCGCCTCGCCATGAAAAAGCTGTAGACGAGACTGGAGTTCTGCTTCGATCTCCGCATTACTTGGCCAGCCCTGCTGGGCGTCGCCGCTGGCGCCCAGGCGACGCGCCGCTTTTTCCTTGGCTGCCCGAAAATCGGACACCCCCTCGTCGGCCATAATCCGCGCCGACTCCACCGCCAGCAAGCGCCGCAAACGGGATTGTTGCTGTAACCTGGCCATCATTACACCCCGCGGTCATTGTCTGCAAACGGTATTCCGCATAAGATAGCGCAATTGCGAGAGTGGCGGAATTGGTAGACGCACTGGATTTAGGTTCCAGCGGTTTAGGCCGTGCGAGTTCGAGTCTCGCCTTTCGCACCAATAACGGGGGTGTAAGAATTTTTGTGTAAATGGTCATTTGGCAGGAAACTGCCGTTCTGACCAGGTGTACGCGCTGATCCACATGAACGGTGTGCGGAATTAGATCGTCTGCGCGGCGACTGCCAAGGCCCTGGATCCGGCCCAGTGGCGGGCAAACTGCCGCGCCACCCGGCCACTGCGCGAGCCGCGCTGCAAAGCCCAGCGCAGGGCTTCCTCCCGCCATTCCGCCGGCGGCGTCCGCACTTCCAGGCGCTGCAGATGGATGGCGCAAATATCCAGATACATGGCCTGATCAAAGGGATAAAAGCCCAGCCATAAGCCGAAACGCTCGGAAAGACTGATTTTTTCTTCCGCTGTCTCGCCGGGGATGATTTCTTCACCGTGGCGATGATATTCCTCATTGTCGGCGAAGTGGCGCGGCATCAGGTGGCGACGATTGCTGGTGGCGTAGAGCAGCACGTTGTCCGGGCGCGCCTCCACACCGCCGTCCAGCAGAGATTTAAGGGCCTTGTAGCCGGGGTCATCGGCACCAAAAGACAGGTCGTCGCAGAAGAGCACAAAGTAATAGGCCTGTTGCGGGTCCGCTGCCTGCAACGCGGCGAGAATCTCCGGCAGGTCGAGAATGCCGTCCGGATCAATTTCGACCACTCGCAGCCCGCGATCCGCATAGCGACGCAGGAGCGCCTTGACCAGCGAAGACTTGCCCGTGCCCCGCCCACCCCAGAGTAAGGCGTCATTGGCGGGAAAACCGGCGACAAACTGGCGGGTGTTCAAGTCCAGTGCGGCCTTGCTGTCTTCGATACCGAGCAGTTCGTCCATCTCCGGCAAGTCCACGCGCGCCACCCCTTCCAGACGGCCACCAAGAGGCAGATGGCGCCAGCGGACGGCCTTTACCCCAGAAAAATCGGGCAGAGGATGATTGCTACTGTCCCCCAAAAGGGCGGCCAAGCCCTGAATCACCTGTTGACGTTCCACTGTCCACGGACTCCTTTCTGTGATTAGATACCACTAGCTTAACCCATTTACCGTGGCGCGTCATGAAACTGCTTACCGACTTCCTCCCCATCATCCTCTTTTTCGTGGCCTACAGGATTCACGGAATCTACACGGCCACCGAGGTGCTCATCGTTGCCGCCATCCTGTTGATGGCCTGGCAGTGGTGGCGGCGGGGCAGAGTGGAGACCATGACCTGGGTCTCCACTCTGCTGATCCTGACCTTCGGCGGCCTGACCCTGTATTTTCATAACGACACCTTCATCAAGATCAAGCCCAGCATTCTCTATGTGCTGTTCGCGGCCGCCCTGCTCTTTACCCACTGGCGCGAGGAACCCCTCCTGCAGCGCCTGATGGGCGGACAACTGCCGGCCACGCTGCCCTTGTCTTTCTGGCGGCGCCTCAATAGCTACTGGATTGCCTTCTTTCTCTTCGGTGCAGGCCTGAATCTGATCGTGGCCTATGCGTTTTCGACAGGTATCTGGGTGGATTTCAAGCTTTTCGGCATGCTCGCCCTCACGGTCATTTTCGTGCTCTTTCAAGCGGTGGTGATCTCGCGTGCCTTGCCGCAAGAGGCTAAGGATAGCGATTCATCGGCTAGTCGCTGATTAGCAGGGACAGTTGCCAAGTTGCCGCAAATGGGGCAATTTTAGGAGCATACACCTCACCGACAGGATCCAATGGCCCATGTATTACTGCATTATTGGCACTGACAATCCCGATTCCCTGAGCATACGCCAGACGGCACGGGGTGATCATCTGGCGCGCCTGCATCAGTTGCAATCCGAGGGGCGTTTACTGACGGCGGGGCCATTCCCCGCCATAGACTGTGAAGAGCCGGGCGAAGCGGGCTTTACCGGCAGCCTGATCATCGCCCGCTTTGACTCGCTGGAGGATGCCCATACCTGGGCTGCCGCCGAACCTTATCTCAGTGCCGGCGTTTACGCGGATGTCAGCGTTCGCCCTTATAAAGGAGTATTTTTGCCATGAACAAGGAAATCCTTGGTAATTTATTGCGTGATGCCCTGAATCCTGAATTCCTGGAAATCGATGACCGGACGGAAGCCCACAGTGGTCATGCGTCGTCCGGCGATGGCGGGCATTACGAGGTGCGCATTGTCAGCAGCCGGTTCGCGGGCTTGCCCCCATTGGCACGACACCGTCTGGTCAATACGGCCACCGACCCGGTACGTCAGGAGATACACGCGCTATCGATCAAGGCCTATAGCCCGGAGGAGTTCGCCGCCCAGAACCAGCCCAAAACACCGCGCCCGACCATCGCCCTGAACGTCCTTTAAGGACCGGGATAATGACAGCCAGTGGCTTTGTCCGCGGCTTCCGCGAGTCTTCGCCCTACATTCATCGCTTTCGCGGGCAGACCTTCGTCATCAATTTCGGTGGCGACGCCCTGGCGGACGGCAGCATTCGCAGCCTCGCCCATGACATCGCCCTGCTCAACAGCCTGGGCATCAATGTCGTCCTGGTGCACGGGGCCGGGCCGCAGATCGACGCGGCACTGCGGGCCCATCAACTGCGCACCGAGCGGGTCAACGGCAAACGCATCACCGACCTGGCGGCCATGCAGATACTCCGCGAGGCGGTAGGCGGCGCCCGTCTGGTGGTGGAGGCGGCGTTGTCCGAGGGACAAATGGGCTCGCCCATGGCCCATGCCGGGTTGCAGGTGGTCAGCGGCAACTTCATCATCGCCCAGCCCATTGGGGTGCTGGAGGGGGTGGATTACCAGTATACCGGGCAAATACGAAGGGTGGCGACGGAGGCCATCCAACGCCATCTTGCCGCCGATGAAATCGTCCTGCTCTCCCCCATCGGCGTCTCACCGACAGGCACCCTGTTCAACATCCGCGCGGAAGAAGTGGCCGTAGCGGCGGCCTTGGCCTTGCACGCCGCCAAGCTGGTTTTTTTCATGGATGAAGACGGCGTGACCGATGCCCAGGGCCAACTCCTGCGCCAGATCACCCTGTCTGAACTGCCGGGATTGCTCACCCGGGACGACATTCAAGGCGACCTGCGCGAGCATCTGCACAGCGCCGCGATCGCCTGCTCCGGAACGGTGGATCGTGTCCATCTCATATCCCGGCATGTGGATGGTGCGTTGCTGCGCGAACTTTTTACGCGCGACGGTCTCGGCACCCTCATCTCGCAAGACCCTTTTGAACATCTGCGAACCGCCACCGTCGCCGACATCCCCGGCATCCTTGACCTGATCGGCCCCATGGAAGAGCGCGGCGTGCTGGTGCGACGCAGCCGGGAACGCCTCGAAATGGAAGCAGACCACTTTGTGGTCATGGAGCGGGACGGCAAGATCATTGGTTGCGCGGCCATGTATCCCTACCCTGATCAGGGAATGGCCGAAGTCGCCTGCCTCGCGGTAGACAACCACTATCGTCGCCAGGGGCGCGGTGAGCGGCTGCTCGATTACTGTCAGGAACGGGCGCGTGAGCAGAAGTTGGAACGGATCTTTGTGCTCAGCACCCAGACGACCCACTGGTTTCTGGAGCGCAATTTTCACAACGGCGCCTTGGAGGATTTACCGGTACCACGGCAGCACCTCTACAACTTCCAACGCCGCAGTCAGGTATTTTTTCGCAGCGTGAAGGCCTGAAGCGGGGTCAGGAGGGGTCGGCGGCTGCCGCAATCTCCCTTGCTTCGCCTTCCGAAGACGGCCCCTCCTCCTCTTCCCGTTCCATAGCGACGGCGCGGTCGGGCAGCTTAGCCAGACCTCCAGTGCGTCCATCATAACGATTGACCACGGTGCAGCGGCGGGCGATGAAGCCACCCTTTTCCGTCTCACTGGACTCAAGATCAAACTCCAGAATAATATCCCGGCTCGGGAGGTCATCCGTGTCCAATGCGCGCGGCAAATCGGAAATGTGGACAAAGGCCGACTCGTAAGGAGAATCTTCCTGACGGGTGTCCGTCACCCACAAACGGGCGGAAATGGCGGTCAGAAAGCGGATGAAACCGAAACCACGATCGGCCTCCCAGCGGATGCAAATACCGCGGATGCGTGAACCCAGCTCCCCCCACGGCACCCGCGCATCACCGCGCGAGGGAATCAGACCCGGCACCAGATAACCCGAATAGAAGGCGTCGGCCTCGTGCTGTAATTCCCGGGAAACATTACGGAAGGCCAGCACTTCGACCCGGCACCCCTTGTTCTGCAGGGCGCGCACGACCTGCAGGAAGTCTCCGTCGCCGGTGACCAACAGCACCTGATCCAGCCGCTCCGACTGCAGCATCACGTCCACGGCCAGATCGAGATCAGCATTGGCCTTGGACATGCTGTTGCCTTCTTCGTCCACGAACCAACGTACCGGCTTTTCGATGATTTTCCAGCCCAGATCGCGCACCGCCTGCTGATAGCCACGAATCCGCTCCCGGTATTCACGGTCGCGCTTCATGCGCTCATCATCCACCGCCATATAGGTATTCAGGCGCAGCAGCCGCGCCTCGCCTTCCCGTCCGGCAAAGCGCCGCAGTATGTCATAACGCATGGAATAGCCGCCGTTGTAGCGGATATTTTCGGCATCCACATAGACGCCAATATGTAGCTCACCATTACTCATAAATGCTCAGGATTCCAGGATTGCGCCGTTGGCGGCGTTGGTTACCAACTTACGATAGCGACGCAACCACGATGACTTCAGTGGTTTTTCGATCGGCACCCAATGCTTGCGGCGTTCGGCCAATACCGCATCACTCAAGTCGACGTGGATTTTGCCGTTATCGAGGTCAAGAAAAATAATGTCACCATCTTGCAGCAGACCGATAGGGCCGCCCTCCGCGGCCTCCGGGGAGATATGGCCGATACAGGCCCCGCGAGTCGCCCCACTGAAACGGCCATCGGTAATCAATGCCACACTTTCGCCCAGCCCCATGCCCATGATATTGGCGGTAGGTGTCAGCATTTCCGGCATACCGGGGCCGCCCTTCGGACCTTCGTAACGGATAACCACCACATTACCAGCCTTGACCTCGCCGGCAAGAATGCCATCAGCCGCCGTTTCCATGCTCTCAAAAATCTTCGCAGGTCCCGAGAATTTCCGCATGGCCGGCAGCACCGCACCGATTTTGACAACGCCTCCTTCCGGCGCGAGATTGCCGAAGACCACCCGCAGGCCGCCGGTGGGCGAAATGGGATCATTGGCCAAATGGATAATCTTGCTGTCCTTCACCGCCGCCGCTGTCACAACCTCCCGCAAACTCTGGCCACTGACCGTCGGCTTGTCCAGATGCAGTACGTCGGGGTTGCGCTTGTGCACCTCATGCAGAATGGCGGGGATGCCACCAGCGCGACCGATGTCCTCGATATGCACTGTGGACAAGGCCGGTGACACCTTGGCGAGATAGGCCACCTGCTGCGCCAGATCGTTCAGCCGCGCCAGCGGATAATGCAGACCGGCCTCCCGGGCGATAGCCAGGGTGTGCAGCACCGTGTTGGTGGAACCGCCCATGGCCATGTCCAGTATGAACGCATTGTCGATGGCATCGAAATCCACCAGTTGCCGCATGGTCGGCCCGCCCGCCATGGCCAGCGCCACCACTCGATCCGCCGCCTGACGCACCAGGTCGCGGCGCGCCGCCGCGGTCGCCAGAATGGTGCCGTTGCCGGGCAACGCAATCCCGAGGACTTCCATCAGGCAGTTCATGCTGTTGGCCGTGAACATGCCGGAGCAGGATCCACAGGTCGGGCAGGCTTTATCTTCAATTTCTTTGAGACGTATCTGCGTGATTTGCCCGCGCTTGAACTGACCGACCGCCTCAAAGGCCGTCACCAGATCGATCGCCGTTCCGTCAGACAGGTGTCCGGCTTCCATGGGGCCGCCGGAGACAAATACCGTGGGCACGTCACAACGCAGCGCGCCCATGATCATGCCGGGCACGATCTTGTCGCAGTTGGGGATACAGATGAGCGCGTCCAGATGATGGGCCTGCACCACCGTTTCGATGGAGTCCGCAATCAGTTCACGGCTCGGCAGCGAGTAGCGCATACCATCATGACCCATGATGATGCCATCATCCACGCCGATGGTATTGAACTCGAAGGGCACCCCCCCCGCCGCGCGGATATTCTCCTTGACGATGCGGCCGAACTCCTGCAAATGCACATGACCGGGAATGATATCAATATAAGAATTCGCCACCCCGATGAAAGGTTTATCCATATCCTGATCGGTGACACCGCAGGCCTTGAGTAGGGCGCGGTGGGGGGTGCGTTCAAAGCCTTTTTTGATCATATCGGAGCGCATGGAATCCTCGTGGCAAGTTCAGCGGGGGATGCATCGCGTGGATAGCACCCTGATAGCGGCGCGACAGGGTGCAGAGTAAAAGCACACTGACCGTCTGGTTAGTGCCTAGAGTATAGGGCCAAGTGGGAGACAGGCCAAGAAGCGGACATTCAACCTTGCGGCGCAGCAGGCGCTGGCCGCAACCACGCATCCCATATCGCCAACAATACGGCCAGCAGCACCGGCCCCAGGAACAGCCCCAGGACACCGAAGGCGAGAATGCCGCCCAGCACCCCGAAGAACACCAGCAAAAACGGAATCCGTACCGCGCTGGAAATCACCAGCGGGCGAATCAGGTTATCAATCCAGCTCACCACCAGCGCACCCCACAGAGCCAGCCCTAATCCCGCCCAGATGTCGCCCTGGAAGAGCAGCCAGAGACTTGCGGCGCCCCAAACCAGGGGTGTACCGAAAGGAATAAAGGAAAACAGCAGGGTGATGGTGGCCAGTAATACCGGCGCCGACAGTCCTGCCACCGCGTAACCCACTCCCGCAAGGACTCCCTGCGCCACCGCAGTCGCCAGAATGCCGTAAATCACCGCACGGATGGTGCTGGCCGCCGTCCGCAGATAAGCGTCGCCCCGCTGTCCCAGCACCTGACCGACAAAACGGCGCAACTGATCCAACAGTAATTCACCATGCCGGTAGAAGAAAAAGGCGGTGATGAGAACGAGCATAAGCAAAGCGCCGAAACGCCCGATCCCGCCCGCAATACTGCCCAGCCGCCCCGCCCAGGCGGAGAGGTCGGGAGACAACGCGCCGGGCATCAGTTTCGCCTTCCAGGAGGCAGGAATCTGGGCGAGCAGATCGTGCACCCAAGGTATCCGATTCAGCCTTGCTTCCAGGGTCGTGTGTGCATCCTGGCTGGCGAGGTCGGTCAGTAGATGGTGCAACTCCGTCCCCAGAGTGATACTCAGAAAAAGTACGGGAAGAATAGCGATCAGCGCCAGCATGAGGGTAGCGCCTGCTGCTGCCAGCACGGGCGACCAATGTCGGCGCATAGGACCAGCCAGCGGCCAGGTCGCGTAAACGAGAATGGCCGCCCAACCAAGGGCCGGCAAAAAGGGAGAAAGGATTTTCCAGATCAGAGCAAAAAAAAGAACGGCGGCGAGCAATTGGCCGGAGGCGAAGCGCAGATCGCGAACCGTCAGATCCGCGAGGCGCATCGTGATCTAACGCCGCGCGACGCCGCTTTCTCGCGCGGCAACGGTCACCGCGCCAGAGACCCGCGATCGTAGGCGCGGGTCCAGCGGCTTGGGGATAATGTACTCGGGACCAAAAGCCAGACCTTGCGGCGCAGTCAGCCCGTAAGCGGCCTGCACCTCATCCGGCACATGCTCCCGCGCCAGCTTCGCCAAAGCATCCACGGCCGCCAGCAGCATGGGCTGGTTGATCTGCCGGGCCCGGCAATCCAGCGCGCCGCGGAAGAGGAAAGGAAAACCCAGCACATTGTTGACCTGATTGGGCATATCCGAGCGACCCGTGGCGACAATGGCGTCAGGACGCAGGCGCCGCGCTATGGCGGGGTCTATCTCAGGATCGGGATTGGCGAGTGCAAAAATCACTGGCTTGGGCGCCAGCATCGGTAACGCCGCTTCCGGAATAGCACCGCGCACAGAGACGCCGATGACCACATCGGCACCGCGCAACATCGCCGCCAGATCCCAGTCCTGGGGTGCCGTCGCAAAGGGTTGATGCCATTGGGTAAGGTCTCTGCGTCCGCTGTGCAGCACGCCGTGCAAGTCGCTCAGGAAGATATCAGCCACGCCCAGCGCCCGCAACATCCGCGCAATGGCAATCCCGGCGGCACCCGCACCCACAATAGCGACCTTGACGCGACCTAACTCCTTACCCTGCAACTCCAGTGCATTCTGCAATGCAGCGGCCACGATCACGGCCGTACCATGCTGATCATCGTGGAATACGGGGATGTTCAGCATGGCCTGCAAAGCTTCCTCGACCTCAAAACAGGTCGGAGCGGCGATGTCTTCCAGATTGATGCCGCCAAAACCGGGGGCGATGGCCGCCACCACGTCGATGAGATGTCCGGCATCGCGCGCCTGCACTTCGATATCAAAAGCATCGATATCCGCGAAGCGCTTGAAGAGCAGTGCTTTGCCTTCCATGACCGGCTTGCCCGCCAGCGGTCCGACGTTGCCCAGACCAAGCACCGCCGTACCATTACTGACTATGGCGACGAGGTTACCCTTCGCGGTGTAGTCGTAAGCCTTGTCCGGATCGGCAACAATCTCCCGCACCGGAGCCGCGACGCCTGGCGTGTAGGCGAGAGACAGATCTTCCTGGCTGCCGCAGGGCTTACTCGGTATGACCGAAAGCTTACCCGTTGGCGCGCGGGCGTGATACTCCAGCGCCCGTCGCCCCAAATCTGCCTGGGCATCGGTCTCCGTCATGGCGAGTTACTGACCGCCGTAACGCTTGCGGAATTTCTCTACCTGACCAGCGGCAGAAACGGCGCGCTGCTTACCAGTGTAAAAGGGATGGCATTCGGAGCAGAGGTCAATGTGCAGGTCGCGACCCGCGGTCGAGCGCGTCTTGAAGACGTTGCCGCAACTGCAGGTGACGGTAATTTCTGCGTACTTGGGATGAATATCGGTTTTCATGGTAGCTACTCTCGGGGCCTCGATACAAAGAGGCGAATTATAGGGATGGACAGGGCAGGCGTCCAGCGGGTCCGCTTAACGGTTCATGGAGTCAAAAAACTCCGCGTTTGTTTTGGTACCACGCACCTTGTCGAGCAGGAACTCCATGGACTCCACCGGATCCATGGGTGCCAGCAGCTTGCGCAGCACCCACATTTTGCTGAGCATGTCGGCCTGGACCAGCAGTTCCTCCCGACGCGTACCGGATTTATTGAGATTGATGGCCGGATAAGTGCGTTTCTCAGCAAGACGGCGGTCGAGGTGGACTTCCATATTACCGGTACCCTTGAACTCCTCGAAGATGACTTCATCCATCTTGGAACCGGTTTCCACCAGGGCCGTGGCAATAATGGTCAGACTGCCGCCCTCTTCGATATTACGTGCAGCGCCGAAGAACCGCTTGGGCTTCTGCAGCGCGTTGGCGTCCACGCCGCCAGTCAGCACCTTGCCGGAGGATGGCACCACCGTGTTGAAGGCGCGCGCCAGACGGGTAATGGAGTCGAGCAGAATGACCACATCGTGTTTGTGCTCGACCAGGCGCTTGGCCTTTTCCAGGACGATCTCTGCAACCTGGGTGTGGCGCGTCGCCGGTTCATCAAAGGTGGAGGAGACCACCTCGCCCTTCACGGAACGCTGCATTTCCGTCACTTCTTCCGGACGCTCATCAATGAGCAGCACGATCAGATAGCATTCAGGATGATTGGCGGTGATGGCGTGGGCGATCTGCTGCAGCAACACCGTCTTCCCCGTTTTAGGCGGGGCGACGATCAGACCGCGCTGGCCCTTACCGATGGGTGACACCAAGTCAATGATCCGCGGCGCCATTTCGCCGTAGGGGATATTGTCGGATTCCAGACGCAGTCGCTCTTCGGGGAACAGTGGCGTCAAATCGTCGAAGTTCACCTTGTTGCGGGTCGCTTCCGGCGCTTCGAAATTGATGCTCTCCACCTTGAGCAGCGCGAAATAGCGCTCCCCCTCTTTGGGAGGGCGAATCTGCCCGGAAACCGTGTCCCCGGTCTGCAGATGAAAGCGCCGCACCTGCGAAGGCGAGACATAGATGTCATCCGGTCCTGCCATGTAGGACCCGGAGGCTGCGCGCAGAAAACCAAAACCATCCTGCAAAATTTCCAGCACGCCCTCGCCGTAAATGGCATCCCCGTTGCGCGCGTGCGCCTTGAGAATATTGAAGATGATTTCCTGCTTCTTCTGGCGGGCGGTGCCCTCTAACCCCATTTCCTGACAGATCACGGCCAACTCAGCGGCCGTTTTGCGCTTAAGATCGGTCAGATTCATCGCCGAAGCGCCGGGTGCCGGACAAAGCGTATTATCGTCTTCGTCGTCTAGCAGAATGTCTTCGTTGGGGAAGGACTTGGGTATCCGGGGAGATTTACGGCGAGGACGTGGTGTATTCAAAGTTGGCTATCCAGGAATGTGGTCAGCTGGGCTTTACTCAGAGCACCCACCTTGGTAGCTTCAAGCTTGCCCGCCTTGAAGAGGAGCAGCGTGGGAATACCGCGAATGCCGTACTGAGGAGGAGTGGCGGGGTTTTCATCAATGTTAAATTTGGCAACCTGCAAACGGTCGGCATACTCGCCAGCGACCTCTTCCAGGATGGGGGCGATCATCTTGCAAGGTCCGCACCATTCGGCCCAGAAATCGACCAGGACCGGTTTAGAGGACTTCAGTACATCCGTTTCAAAACTGTCATCCGATACATAAAGAATAGCGTCACTCATTGGAGAGGGCTCCTCAGTCAGTTGGGTACAACGCTTTGGTGGACATTCATTGAGATTTTTATCATTTCGGGGGGGTTTAAGCCGGGACCACATGCGCCGGATGGCGCCCATAGATAAGCACTTCTTTCAGTCCATAAGGTGGTTGAAGGATAGCACGATAAAACTGGGATGCAAGAGCGATGAGCGGTCACTTTAAAGTTAGGATTTCAAGCCAGTAAGAGTGGCGGAGAGAGAGGGATTCGAACCCTCGATGGAGTGTTTAGCCCCATACTCCCTTAGCAGGGGAGCGCCTTCAGCCGCTCGGCCATCTCTCCGGTAGCACGATTCTAACCGGTGCCGGGGCTGAGGTCAAAACCTGACGCACCGATGTTAGCCCAAAGCACCCCGTAACTGGAGCAATCCCCTCCGCGTTGCTACACTGAGGACATGCTCAATGAAAGCTCCCGTCTGTTGCTGCAACAACAATTTCTGGAACGCTTCAGCGGACGCACGATCATTGTGCATCGTGGGTTCCCGGAACACTTCCTCCGCGAACTGCTTGAGCAAGCCGGCGGTGGCGGACATTTCCGAGTGGATGTCCGTATTCCCGAGAGCACGCCACCAACACCTATCGAATGGGTGGTGCATCGCTTCGTGTTACCGCTCTCCCTACCCCTGCCACTGCTCATCCGGGTCGATGCTGACGCACTCTATCTGCGTCACCTGATGCATGACAATATTGTTGGTCACCCCAGCGAAATCCTCTGGATGCTGGACACCATCCGCGAACGCCATCACGCTCGACTTGATCGCCAGCAAGGCCGCTACGCCGTCAGCATGGGCATGGCCGTGCAAGACAACGATGTCGACTACAGCTTCAACAATGACTGACACTCTCGACGACGCTGCACTGCTGCGTTACGCGCGTCAGATTCTCTTGCCGGAAATCGATATCGCCGGACAGCAGGCGCTGGCCGCCAGCCGGGTACTGATCATCGGCATGGGTGGCCTGGGCTGCCCCGCCGCCCAGTATCTCGCGGCCGCAGGCGTCGGCAACCTGACCGTCTGCGATGGGGATCAGGTCGAACTCAGCAATCTGCAACGCCAGATTCTCTATAGCGAAGCCGACCTGGGACGTCCCAAAGCGCGGGCCGCACGCGATCGGCTACGTGCCATGAACCAGCAGATCCGGGTCGGCGCCTGGACGGAATCAGCACAATCCGAGTCTCTTGCCGCGGCGCTGGACACCCACGATCTGGTGCTGGACTGCACAGACAACTTCAGCAGCCGCCACGCCATCAACCGTGCCTGCCGTAACGCTGGCAAGCCTCTGGTCAGTGCTGCGGCCGTCCGCTGGGAAGGCCAACTCGCCGTCTTTGATTTTCGTGTGCCGGAAAGCGCCTGCTATGCCTGTCTCTACCCGGACGGCATGGAGGACACCGAAGATACCTGCTCACGTAGCGGCGTCCTTGGCCCGCTCCTCGGCGTGCTCGGCGGTATGCAGGCGGCAGAAACCATCCGCCTGCTCTGCACGGGCCATTCCCCGCTAGCCGGGCAGCTCCTGCTGGTGGATGCGCAAAGCTGGCAGTGGCGGCAGATCGCCCTGCGCCGCGACCCGGCCTGCGGCGTCTGCGGGTGAAGCGCCTGAAACTGCCACGCACCCTGGCCAACGCCCTGCTTGCAGACCTGCAATCCGGTGTTGGCGAAGGACTTATCGGCGCCCTCGCCGACGTGCCCGTCTCCGTCTATCCCTGTCAGCCAGCGCACTTTGCCGCAGCGCTCGCGTTGATCCGGTCCCGTGGCGAAACATCTTTCGCACGTTACGCTCACGCCGCAGCGCCCATCGCGGACAGCGTCCCCACCGGCACGTCCTATCAGATATTACTGGCTGCGGACATCAAAGGGGTGATCATCCTCCGCGCCTTCACCCGCGCGGAGGATGGCGCGCGCTGGCAGGAACTCGACATCGAGCTCGACCATGACTGACACTTCAGAGTTTTCCGTGACATCTTTCAACATCCAGGTGGGCATCGGCTCCCATCGCGCCCGGCACATGTTCCTGCACGGCTGGAAATATGTGATGCCGCACGGCCAGAGTCTGCGCAACCTGGAGCGGATCGCCATGATTTTGGAGGAAACCGACATCGCTGGACTCAACGAGGTCGATGCCGGCTCTTTTCGCAGCCAGTATGTCAACCAGGCGGGTTTTCTCGCTGACCGCGCCCATTTCCCTTACTGGGCGCAACAACGTACCCGTGACTTTGGCGACTTCGCCCAGCACAGCAACGGCATTCTCTCCCGCTGGCCCATTGAAGAGACCATAGCGCATTCCCTGCCGAGCTTCATGAAAGGGCGCGGCATGCTGGAAAACCGGCTCAATGTTGGCGGAAGAGCACTGACAGTGATCATCACCCACCTCGGCCTCAGCCGTCACGCGCGCCTCAGTCAGATACGCGATCTCGCCCAACGCCTGCGCGGACGTCCGAATCTCATTCTCATGGGCGACCTGAACTGCACGGCACGTTCCCCGGAAATACGCCTGCTCCTCAACGAAAGTGGGCTGCAGGCGCCACCCTGGAGCCCGCCTACTTTTCCCAGTTGGTCACCGCGCTTTTCCTTCGATCACATCCTCTGCAGCCCTGACCTGGAATTTACGGCGATTGCAACCGTCACCGAACCGCTCTCCGATCATCTCGCGCTCAAGGCGAAACTGCGCTGGAGCTCGGCGGCAGCGGCAGATGCAAAGCCCCAGTGACGGTAAAAGGTACCCGCATATCGAGCATGCCGGTCACCAGATAGCCTTTGATGGTATAGGGGAGCCCGGCCCCAGCGCTGACACTGCCGAGATCCCCCAGCAATGGCAGAAAATTGCCCGTGACCGGTATACTCACCGTGGCACTGCCGTAGGCGGGCACATCGACCGGCTTATCCAGCAAACCGTAAGCCACCTGCCGATCCTGCACATACAGACGCGCCTCCCCCGCCTTGGCATGGAGCGCGCTGTCATTGGGGTTGCTGACCTTGAGCGACAGCAAAAATGTCTGCGCCACCAACCCCACCGACTCCGGCTGGATACTCAGCAACTGCAGCTCCGGATGGTGCATAGGAAACGCGCTGCAGGCGCTGAGCGGCAGCGCGACCAGCAGCAGCGTGGGCCAGCGCCGAAACCATTGGGTGAAGCCGAAGCTTCGTGCAACAATAGTCATCCGTGTACTCCTGCGAACGTCAGTCGCCGAGTATAACCTAAGGAATGACCGAGAAAAGCCCAGACCCGCCATGACGGAAAGTAACGCACAACAACCCCACTGGGAACGCGACGGTCAGACGCTGCGCCTCAGCGGGCGCTGGACTCTGCGGCGTCTCGGCGGCAATTTCGCGGCGCAAGAAGCGGCGCTGCGGAACATAAACCCGGAAATAGTGTGGGATCTCTCCGCCATTGAGGCCCTCGACAGCGCCGGGGCCATCCTGCTCTGGCAAGCCTGGGGCGGCCAGTTGCCGGGAAACATCCGGATGGAGGACCAGCATCGCAGTATCTTCGCCCGTCTGGCGCAGGTTCCGCCGGTTACCGCCCCACCCCGGCGCCCCTGGCAGTTTCTTGACCGGCTTGGTGCATTCCTGATCGAAACGGGACACGACCTCTGGGGACTTTTTCTGCTCATGGGCGCCCTTTTGCTGGAGTTCGGGCGCGGACTGCGCCACCCGCGCAGCTTTCCGTGGCGCGAAATCTCCGCCACCATCGTCAATACCGGTCCAAACTCGCTGCCCATCCTCACCCTGATCGGCTTCCTCATCGGCGTGGTGATTTCTTTTCAGTCGGCCTCGACCCTTGCCCAATACGGTGCCAATATTTATATCGTCAATATTGCCGGCCTGAGCATTCTGCGCGAGTTCGGGCCGTTGATTACCGCGATCATTCTTTCAGGGCGTTCCGGCTCCGCCTTCACCGCGCAAATCGGCGGCATGTGCGTCACCGAAGAACTGGACGCCCTACGCACTTTCGGCATCCCCCCGATCCGCCGCCTGATTCTGCCCAAGGCCATCGCCCTGGCGCTGGTCATGCCGCTGCTCGTCCTCTGGACCGACATGGTGGGACTCTTCGGGGCCATGCTCGTGGCCAAAATGGAGCTCGGCATCAGTACTGGTTTCTTTATCGAACAAATGCCTATCGTGGTCCCCAGTTTCAACCTGTGGCTGGGCATTGCCAAAGGCGCGATCTTCGGTATTTTGATTGCGTGGATCGCGGGTTTTCATGGCCTCAAGGTGAAACCCAACACCACCAGCCTGAGCCGGGAAACGACCAGCTCGGTAGTCATGTCCATCACCCTGGTGATCCTCATCGACGCAGCCCTTGCCCTGGTTTTTGCCAATACGGGAGGTGGCGGCTGATGACCCGCCCCAACGCCATTATCCTGACCGATATCGCCACTCGGTTCGGAACCCGCTGGATCCAGCGGCATCTTGATCTGACCATACATTGCAGCGAGATACTGGCCATCGTCGGCGGCAGCGGTACCGGCAAAACCACCCTGCTGCGCGCCATGATGGGCCTCGTCCCCATCGCTGAAGGGCAAATGATCATTCTTGGCAAAAATCCACACGCGCTCAATCTGCGTGAACAGATTGCTCTACGCCAGCGCTGGGGAGTGCTTTTTCAACAAGGTGCCCTGTTCAGCGCCCTGACGGTTTTTGAAAATATCGCCTTTCCTCTGCGCGAGTGGGGCCATTTGACCCGCTCCGAAATCAGCGATCTGGTAGCCCTGAAGCTGCAAATGGTAGGTCTACAGCCCAATGACGCTTGGAAATTACCTGCAGAATTATCGGGCGGAATGGTCAAGCGGGTCGCCCTCGCCCGTGCGCTGGCGATGGAGGCGGAGATTCTCTTTCTCGATGAGCCCACCTCTGGACTCGACCCCATCGCCGCTGCCGAATTTGACGCCCTGCTCCGCCAAGTCCACCGCGACATCGGTTTCACCGTTGTCATGATCAGCCATGACCTCGACAGCCTTGCCGCCACAGCGGATCGCGTCGCAGTGCTTGCCGATGGCAAGGTACTGACGGTTGGGCCGCTCACCGAGATCCAGCAGGTGGATCATCCTTACATCCGCGAGTTCTTTCACGGGGAGCGCGGCGAACGTCTGCTGACCAGTCTCCGCGCCACCGGCGAATGTTAAGTGCCAAGCCCTGATTTCAATCCGCTGCCGGAACGACCTTCCCATCTCCCCAGCGCCGTCCGATTCGGTTCGGCAGGCCCAACTGATCCAGAATCCTCGCCACAATGAAATCCACCAGATCTTCGATTTTTTGCGGGCGATGGTAAAAACCGGGGCTCGCTGGCAAAATCCGCACCCCCATCCGCGCCAACGTCAGCATATTTTCCAGATGAATCGTGGAGATGGGGCTTTCACGGGGCACTAGAATGAGTTTCAGGCCTTCCTTCAGCATCACATCCGCGGCGCGCTCAATCAGATTCCTGGACAGCCCGTGGGCGATGGCCGCCAGTGTCCCTCCGGAACAGGGACAGACCACCATGGCCTGCGCCGCGTTAGAGCCGGAGGCCACCGGGGAGAACCAGTCGTCCTGGGCATAAACGGACAGCAAGTCCGGCTCGGCGCCGAACCGTTCAGTGAGAAAACGGGTTACGGCCTCCGCCGTAGACGGGAGTTCCAGATCCAGTTCTTCACGGCAAACAATCCGCGCCGCATCCGATATCAGCAGATAGACCCGCGTCCCGGCGGTCAGCAACACCTCCACCAATCGCATCCCATAGGCCGCCCCGGAAGCACCGGTAATGGCCACACAAATCCGCTCCTGATGTCGCCAATCTTCCATTGCCGCTCCTATTGAACCGGGTTACGATTTTGCCGATGAACTTCGGCGGGCGAGACGTTCCAACAAGCGTTCGTGAATCCCACCGAAAGCGCCGTTACTCATAATGAGCACCTGATCCCCCGCGTGCAATTCTGCATCCAGCGCCCGTAAGAGTGCATCCATATCCGCGTAAAGCTGCGCGGCAGAGCCCAGTGCGGTCGCCACATCCCAACCGATATCTGCGGGGGCATAGGCAAACACCCGATCCGCGCCCTGTAGGCTATGCCCCAGCGTCTGTCGGTAGACCCCCATCTTCATGGTATTGGAGCGCGGCTCCAACACTGCTACCAGGCGGCCCTCCCCCGCCATTCGCCCACGCAGGGCCGCAATGGTAACAGCGATGGCCGTGGGGTGATGGGCAAAGTCGTCATACACCGCCACGCCGGCTGCTTCACCGCGCAGTTCCAGCCGCCGCCGCACCCCCTGAAAGCTTTGCAAGGCTGCGCAACCAACCGCCAGCGGCACCCCGGCATGACGGGCGGCCAGCAAGGCCGCCAACGCATTCTCGGCATTGAAGGCCCCGACCATCCCCCAACTGACCCGGCCGCGCTCCACGCCCTGCTCCAGCACGGTAAAACGACCGCCATCCGCGGTATCGAGCCGTACCTGCCACTCGCCTTCTCCGGCAAAACGTTGCAGGGGCGTCCAAGAACCGCGCTCCAACACCTGTTTCAGTGCCGGCGCCGCATCGTTCATGATGATCGCGCCCGTACCCGGCACGGTGCGCAGCAGATGGTGGAACTGGGTGACGATCGCCTCCAGATCCGGGAATATATCGGCATGATCGTACTCCAGATTATTGAGAATCAGCGATCGCGGGTGATAATGCACGAATTTGGAGCGCTTATCGAAAAAGGCCGTATCATACTCATCCGCCTCGATCACAAAAAAAGAACTGTTCGTCAGCCGCGCCGACACCCCAAAATTACGCGCTTCACCACCGATGAGGAAACTCGGATTGAGCCCCGCCTCCTGCAAGATCCAGGTCAGGATGGAGGTCGTCGTGGTCTTGCCGTGGGTGCCTGCCACTGCCAGTACCCAGCGGTTTTGCAGAATCTCCCGCGACAACCAGGCCGGAGCGGAGTCATAGGGAATCTGTCGGTCCAGCACGGCCTCCACGCAGGGATTACCCCGCGACAGGGCATTGCCGATGAGTACCAGGTCGGGGGCAGGGCTCAGTTGGGCGGGATCATAACCCTCATGGACTGTAATCCCTTCCCGTGCCAGCAGGTTGTTCATGGGCGGATAGGTACGGCTATCCGAACCCGTTACCTGGTGCCCAGCCGCCCGCGCCAGCAGCGCGATGCCCCCCATAAAGGTCCCGCAGATACCGAGAACGTGAATATGCATGGAGCGGCAGGCCTAGTGCATGGTGCTGCGCGCCGGCGCGCCGAGACGTTGATCCAGCGCCTGGTTGGCCAACTCGTAGAGTGCGTTGAATTTTTCCAGGAGCTCCTGATAACGGCTCATCATCTCCGTCTCCCCGGCCAGCACCGGGTGATCGTCCAGAGAGCGTGCCAGCATATCGCGGGCCATACTCAGACGTTCCACCACCTCAAAATAGGCCCAGCCGTCTGGCGGCTGGGCGCTGGCCGCCGCGATCTCCTGTTGGCAGTACCAGATCAGCGCCGCCCGCGTCACCGCCTGCGCCGCCGTCGTCTCTTCTGCCTCGGTCAACTGCCATTCGTGGCTGACCGGCTCTTGCCAGTCCATATAGACGTGCCAGCGCTGGCCGTTCTCATCCACCACGAACTCCAGACGCACTCCCACGCCCTGATCGCCAAGCCGAGCAATCAGACGCTCCGCTTCGTCCCAATCTCCCGCATAGTCGGGCAGCACACCGCCGGGCACTGCACCCATGACCAAGCGCTCCACTGTCTCGATAAATTCCTCGTCAAGAGGTGCTGTGCGCGCGTATTCCAAGGCATCGTTGCTACTCAAAGAACAGACCATCCACCGGACTGCTGGCACTGGCGTAAAGTTTGCGCGTCATGCGCCCGGCGCGGAAGGCTTTCCGCCCCGCTTCCACGCCCAGGCGCATGGCTTCCGCCATGAGAACGGGGTCCTTGGCCGCAGCAATGGCTGTATTCAAAAGAACGCCATCACAACCCAGCTCCAGGGCCACCGCCACATCAGAGGCGGTACCCACCCCCGCGTCCACCAGAATCGGTACGGTCGCCTGCTCCAGAATGATGCGCAGATTGTAAGGATTGCGAATACCCAGACCGGAACCGATCGGCGCTGCCAACGGCATCACCGCCACACAGCCCATTTCCGCAAAGGCCTTACAGGCCACTGGATCATCCACGCTGTACACCATTACCTCGAAGCCTTCAGAGATAAGGATATTGGCGGCCTCATAAGTTTGCCGCATGTCCGGGTACAGCGTTTGGGGATCACCGATCACTTCCAGCTTGACCAGCTTCCAGTCACCCAGTTCCCGGGCCAAACGGCAGGTGCGCACCGCGTCCTCTGCCGTATAGCAACCCGCCGTGTTCGGTAGAATGGTAAAGCGGTCTGTCGGCAAGAACTCCAGCAGATTGGGTTCGTCTTTATTTTGCCCCAGATTCACCCGGCGCAGTGCCACCGTCACGATCTCCGCACCGGCCGCATCTATGGCTGCCCGCGTCTCGGCAAAATCCTTATATTTCCCCGTACCCACCAGCAGGCGGGACTGGTACTCCCGCCCCGCAATCACCAAAGGATCTTTACGCATTGTGTTTATCTTTCACCTCAAAAAAGGGATTAGTGCGGAGATTCAGCCGCCGCCCACCGCCTGGATGATCTCCAGGCGGTCACCGGCCGCCAAAGTCACAGTGGCGTGCGTGCTGCGCGGCACAATTTCACCATTGCATTCAACGGCCACTCGACGCTCCGCCCAGCCGAGCTCCGCGAGCAACGCCCATACCGTCATCCGCTCCGGCACCTCGCGGGCCACACCATTTACCAGAATTTGCATGGTAGCGATGCTAGAACCTCACTGGGGGAGCGTCAAGCAAATGCCGTTCTTGCACTCCGGACACATCAATCCGCAAGGCAAACAATTCAGCCGGCGCAACCCAGTTTCCGGGCGTGATGCCGCAAATGGTCGGCCATAAAGGTCTGAATAAACCAGTAGGAGTGATCATAGCCCGGTTGCCGCCGCAAACGGAGTTGTTGTCCGGAAACCTCTGCTGCCGCCTGCAAAGCCTCAGGTTTCAGTTGCGTAGTCAGAAAAGGATCCGCGTCGCCCTGATCCACCAGTATCTCTCCAGGATAGGGGTGTTTACGCATCAGCATGCTGGCATCCCATTCCCGCCATTGCTCGCGGTCAGGCCCCAGATAATTCCCGAAAGCCTTTTCCCCCCAGGGCACCGCACCGGGGTTGCAGATCGGCGCAAATGCCGATACCGAGTGCCAGTATTCCGGGTTGCGCAACGCCAGCACCAGCGCTCCATGACCGCCCATGGAGTGCCCGAAAATACCACGGCGTTCAGCAGATGCAGGGAAATGTTCTTCAATGAAAGTTGGCAGCTCATGGTCCACATAACGGGCCATGCGGTAATTCCGGGTCCAGGGCAGCATTCTTGCGTTGAGATAAAACCCCGCCCCCACGCCGAAGTCCCAATGGTCGGAATCACCGGGGATGTTCAGTCCGCGGGGACTGGTATCACAGGCGACCAGCATCAGCCCCAGTTCGGCGGCCAGACGCTGTGCGCCAGCCTTTATCATGAACGTCTCTTCGGTACAGGTTAACCCCGCCAGATAATACAGGGCTGGGACCTGGGCGCCATCCAACGCCTGGGGCGGCTGATACACCGCGAAATTCATGGGTACCCCCGTGGCGCTGGACGCATGAATGTAATAACCCATGCGTCCAGCAAAACAGCTATGCTCCTCCCGCGTTTCTAACAGGGCCATCACGCCACCCCACGACAAATAGACTGCAGATACGTCAACTGCTCGACGTAGTCGCCGTAACGCATGTCGTCGTCGCGCAGGACGTTACAGTGGTTCCAGCGTTTTTGGACGATGCTGGCGATGTTCATGGTTTCTCCGGTCTAGTGGTCGTCATCTTTGAGCTCAGGCACGAGCGCAACGCCCAGGGCGAGAGCCGCCTCGTGGAGCCGCTTATCCAGCGTCGCAAGTCGCAGTTTCCGCCGCAAAGCCAGTTCCAGATAGGCGGCATCGTAAATCGTCAAACGGTGTTCCTCGGCAATACCCAGAGTAGCGGACCACGCTGCGGCATCCGTCTGATGATCTATCGTCTCCGGTAGCAGGCGCAGGTCGGGCACCAGTTCGCGCAATTCCAGCATGGTGATACGACCGCGCCGCGCGGCAGCCAGCAGCGCATTGCACACCTCCAACGCCCAATGCGCGGGAACGCAAATGCCCTCCCCCAGCAATCGCTCCCGCACCCGGTTGGCAGATTCGGCATCCTCATCCCGAAGATACCAAGCCAGGGTCATGGAGGCGTCGGCGACAAAAGACATCAGTATTTGCGTCCCGCGTCGATCAACTCGCGCAACGAAACACCGCCCAAGTCATGACCGGCCTGGAACGCCTTCATGCGCGCCACAGCGGCTTGCCTTTCCTCCAGCCCTTGACCCACGGGCGGGCGCAACTCAGCGACCGCCTGCCCATGTTTGGTGATAGTGAAACATTCCCCTTTGCGCACCCGCTCCAAAATCTCGGACAAATGCGTCTTCGCCTCATAGGCGCCAATCTCGGACATATCCGACACCCCTTCTTTCAACCAGCCTTAGACCAGTTTAATTGCGTATCGTTGGCGCCGTCAATATCATAAAACTCCGCGTACTCGAAGTCGTCGCGGCTCGATGCCGGGGTTGGATCATGTGAAGTTGGCGTTGACGCACTTGGGGGAAAAAGCACGCGTTCGTTATCCACTCTTTCCCTATCGCGCACTGCGCCGACGCGCTACAGTATAATCTGGATCTTGAGACATCAAAAACGCATGGAAGGTGAGGATCACCATGACTATTGGCCTGGCCCTTGGCAGTGGCGCCGCCCGCGGGTGGGCACATATAGGGGTGATAAGCGCGCTGAATGAGCATGGAATCGTACCGGATATCGTTTGTGGCACATCCATAGGCGCCCTGGTCGGTGCTTCCTATGTTTCCAATAATCTTGAGAAACTGGAAGAATGGGTGCGCTCACTGACAAAGCTTGAAATCGCCAAATTTTTTGCCTTCAACATGTCACTGAACGGTTTTGTCAACAAAGAACGGTTGCATTATTTTCTCAAAAAATATGTGGCTGATGATGCCTCGACAATAGAAGATATCGTTGCGAAAAAATATGCCTCGGTAGCAACCGATTTGCAAACCGGCAGCGAGATCTGGCTGATGACGGGTTCAATCCTGGAGGCCGTATTTGCGTCCATGTCCCTGCCCGGCCTTTTTCCGGCGGTAAAAAACGATGGTAAATGGCTTATAGATGGCGGAGTGGTGAACCCCGTTCCTGTATCTGTCTGCCGCGCACTTGGCGCCGATGTTGTTATCGCAGTAACATTGAACGACGATATCATCGGCAAGCGCCCTCAAAATAACCTGACCATAGAAACACAGGATGTCGGCGTTACCGGAAAAATATCAGACTTGGTCACGGCGTATACCGCCTCGGTATTTCCGGCGACAGGCGATAAGGAACAAGCGCCCAGCCTGTTTGAGGCCATCGCCGGTTCGGTCAATATTATGCAGGACAGGATCACCCGGAGTCGCATGGCCGGAGATCCTCCAGATATCCTGCTTTCTCCAAAACTGTCTCATATTGGCTTACTGGAATTTTATCGTGCCGGCGAAGCCATAACGGAGGGGGAGAAATGCGTGCAGAGAATGTTGCCGGAAATACAACATATACTGGGTATGCCTTAACGAGCGCGCGCGGACTATTCCGCGTTGCGAATCCAGCCCCCACCCAGCAGACGCTCACCCTGGTAACAGACGGCGGCCTGACCGGGGGTAACGGCGCGTTGCGGCTCGGGAAAGCGGAGTTCGGCCCGGGCATCGGGGAGCAGGTGCAGTATGGCCGGCTCGGCGCGGGAGCGGTAACGCAATTTTACGGTCACGGCATGGCTTTCGCCGGGCGACAAATCCACCAGCCAGTTGCACTCATCCAGACTGGCCGCACGGCGGTAGAGTTCATCCTCGCCGCCGACAATCACCCGGTTCTGCGCAGGGTCCAGCGCGAGGACATAGCGCGGCTGACCACCGCCACCGCCCAGGCCTCGCCGTTGGCCGACGGTAAAGTGCAAGGTACCCGGGTGATGGCCGATAAGCTGCCCGCGGCTGTCGACCATCTCCCCTTCCTGCGCCATGTCCAATCCGGCGTAATCCTCCAGAAAGCGGCGGTAGTCGCCGTCCGGTACAAAGCAAATGTCCTGAGAATCCTGCTTGGCGGCCACGGGCAGGCCGTGCTTGCGGGCCATGGCGCGCACCTCGTCCTTGTTCATGCCACCCACTGGAAAGCGCAGGCGGGGCAAAAGCGTCGCGCCGATGGCGAAAAGAAAATAGGATTGATCTTTGGCATCGTCGCGACCACGCAGCAGGGCGGCACCCGAGGGAGTTTCCGCCAAACGCGCGTAATGGCCTGTCGCCAGCACCGAGGCGCCCAGCTTCTCGCCTTCCGTCAACAGGGCATCAAATTTGAGAAATTGGTTGCAACGTGCGCAGGGGTTGGGTGTACGCCCGGCCTGATATTCGGCGACAAACACATCGACCACCTGACGCCGGAAGGCTGCACGGTAATCCAGCACCGTGTAGGGAATATCCAGACGGGCACAGACATCGGCGGCGTCTTCGATATCTTTTTCATCGCAGCAGCGGCTTTTCGGCCACAGGCGCATAGTCACGCCGGTGAGTTCGTAGCCCTGCTCCCGCATAAGAACGGCCGCAACAGCGGAATCGACGCCGCCGGAGAGCGCAATAAGGGCTTTTAAATCCGCCATAGCGCCACCTGACTCAGTCCTTCTCCGCCAGCCAGGCCATCTGGATGGCTTCGAGGATGCCCTCGCTGGACTTTTCTGCTTCGTCTTCAAAATCGGGGAGTTCTAATATCCAACGATGCAGATCGGTGAAACGCAGATGGGCCACATCGGCGTCCGGGTGGGCTTCATCCAGGGCAAGGGCCAGTTCCATGGTGTCGATCCAGCGCATCAGTGCCGCTCCTTTTCCAGATTGATGGTATATTTGGGGATTTCGATGACCAGTTCGGTATCGGTCACCTTCGCTTGGCAACTGAGGCGGGAGGTGGGCTCCAGACCCCAAGCCTTATCGAGGAGATCCTCTTCCTTCTCTTCCGCCGCTTCCAGACTATCGAAGCCCGCACGCAAAACCACATGGCACGTTGTGCATGCGCAGGACATTTCGCAGGCATGTTCAATATGAACATGGTTGCGCAGAGCTGCGGCAATGATGGTTTCCCCTGCTTCAGCCTCGAACTCCGCCCCTTCGGGACAGCTTTCCGGGTTAGGGAGGACGCGTATTTTAGTCATTCAATCTCCCAGATCGTCAATGGAACGGCCAGCGATACCACGGCGCAAGGCGTTATCCATACGCCGCTGTACTAGCGGTCCGGCGGCCGCCTCGACGGCTTCGGCAGCGGCTGTGATGGCATCCGCATCATTGCCGGACAAGGCAACAGCCAGCGCCGCATTGGCCTTGTCCACAGCCACGCGCTCTGTCGGCTCCAGCAGGTCCGCATCAGCAGCCAGCGCGGTCGCAAGGGCTTCACGCACGCGCGCGCCGTCCACTTTGGCCTCTGACAGGCGTCGCTTGACGACATCTTCTGCGCCATGTCTGAAAGAATCCTGCAACATGTTGGCGATTTCTTCATCATTCAGACCGTAAGACGGCTTGACGACGACTTCAGCGTGCACACCAGTACTCGCTTCTTCCGCGCTCACCGCCAACAGGCCATCGGCATCCACCTGAAAAGTGACGCGAATCCTTGCCGCACCGGCAACCATGGAAGGGATACCGCGCAGACTGAAGCGCGCCAGCGAACGGCAGTCCTGCACCAGATCGCGCTCACCCTGCAAGACGTGAATACTCATGGCCGTCTGACCATCCTTGAAGGTGGTGAACTCCTGCGCCCGCGCCACCGGTATAGGGGTGTTGCGGGGAATGATTTTTTCCACCAGCCCGCCCATGGTCTCCAGACCGAGGGACAAAGGTAACACGTCCATCAACAGCAGATCTTCGCGCTGGTTGCCCACCAGGGCATCCGCCTGAATGGCGGCACCCAGTGCCACCACCTGGTCGGGATCTA
Organism: Acidithiobacillus ferriphilus; assembly: GCF_028215975.1. NCBI lineage: Bacteria > Pseudomonadati > Pseudomonadota > Acidithiobacillia > Acidithiobacillales > Acidithiobacillaceae > Acidithiobacillus > Acidithiobacillus ferriphilus. The sequence goes on along the minus strand of NZ_CP116458.1, from coordinate 837,766 downwards.
TGTCCGTCAGCGGCATCTGATGAAAGAACTCCTCCACCAACGCGCGCACGGCGGGAACACGGGTGGCGCCCCCGACCAATACTACGCCGTCAATCTCATCCAGCTTCAAAGCGGCGTCCCGCAGCGCCCGCCGACAGGCCGGGAGGGTACGCTGGATAACGGGCAGAATCAGTGACTCCAACTGGCGGCGCGTCAGTTTCACCGTGAGCGCCGCGCGACCAGGCGGCGGCGGCAGCGCAACCATTGTTTCGTCAGCGCTGCTCAGCGCCTCTTTGGCGGAGCGCGCCTGCTGGAGGACCTGTCGCCGCCGGAGTGGGTCGGCGGTGTCACCTCCCCCCTCCTGCAGCAGCCATTCGGCCAGCGCATGATCCATGTCATCGCCGCCAAGAGCGGAGTCACCGGCAGTCGCGAGCACCTCAAAAACCCCCGCCTGCAGGCGCAATATGGAGATGTCGAAGGTTCCGCCGCCCAGATCGTAAATGGCAAAAACGCCTTCGCTGCCTTTGTCCAGCCCGTAGGCAACTGCGGCAGCCGTTGGCTCCGCCAGCAGGCGCAATACATTCAGTCCTGCCAGACGGGCGGCATCTTTAGTCGCCTGACGCTGGGCTTCGTCAAAATAAGCGGGCACCGTAATCACCGCGCCCTCCGGCTCGCCACCGAGGGTTTCCACTGCCCGTTCCTTGAGCACGCGCAATATTTCAGCAGACACTTCCACAGGTGACTTTTCACCGGCTATCGTGCGCAGGCGCACCATGCCTTCTCCAGAAACAAGGTCGTAAGGCAGGTGTCCGGCGAGGGTCTGCACATCGCGGTGACCACGTCCCATAAAACGCTTCACCGAAGCAATGGTATTGTGCGGATCCCGCCCGGCCGCGGCGACCGCCGGATAGCCGACACTGACCTCACCGCCACCGAGATAGCGCACCACCGAGGGCAGCAGATATTTACCCTCATGATCGCGCATAACGGTGGGCACCGCGGATAATACGGTGGCCACCAGTGAGTGGGTGGTCCCCAGGTCAATGCCAATCGCCAGCCGCCGTTGATGAGGATCAGCCGCTACGCCAGGTTCTGCAATTTGCATTAACGCCATGCCCTACCACCTTGATCTATATGTAGAAGCAGACTCAATTTAAAGCTGCTTGCCGGTTTAGGGTCGAGCAGTTCTGCCACTCAGACATTCTGTAACGACTCTTCGCTGCGGTCTATTTCGCCGATGAGTTTATCGAGAAATTGCAGTTCGCGCACCGCTGATCCCGCGGCTTCCAATTCTGTGCAAGGCAAGATGGCCAGCAACTCTTTGAGACGCTGCACCACCTTGGTCACGGCCTTATCCACTTCCTGACGCAAAGCCTCCATGCCAGGCAAATCCCTTGCCGCCATAATGTTTTCCAGGCGTTCACGATAGATCATTTGCGTCATCAGCAACTCAGGATCAGCCACCTTCACCTGCTCGCCCAGCGCATCCACACCCTGACATCGCAACAGATAATCCGCGCGCTTGAGTGGGTCCCGCAATGTGGCCAAAGCCTCGTTGAGGCGAGTACTCCATTCCAGGGAATAACGTCTTGCCGTCGGTTCCGCATGGGCGAAGCGATCGGGATGCAGGCCTTTTTGCAACGCAAACACCTGTGTACGCAGTGTCTGCATATCCAGATCATAAATTTCTGACAAGCCTGCCACCGTGAAAAGCGACAGATCAGCACGAAAAGGCTGCACGGCCCCGCAGGAAGCACAAAGTGCGGGGGGAGCGACCAGCTCTGCCCCGCACTGAAAGCAGGAATCCGCCATCAGGTCGTGAAGCTCTCGCCACAGCCACAGGCATCTTTCACGTTGGGATTATTAAAACGGAATCCCTCGTTCAGGCCTTCACGGGTAAAATCCAGTTCGGTGCCATCCAGATAAATGAGGCTTTTGGGATCCACAAAAAGACTCACATCATCATGGGAAAACACCAGATCCTCCGGGTTGGGGACGTCCACAAACTCCATGACATAGGACAGGCCGGAGCAGCCACTGGTTTTAACACCGACGCGAATACCCAGACCCTTGCCACGCTTGGCAATACTTTTGCGCACCTGCTGAGTCGCACTTTCCGATAAGGTCAGAGCCATGACGCTATCCTAGTGTGCCGCCTGGGCACTGGCCATTTCCGCAGCTGCGACCACTTGCGCGCTCCCCTGCTTGTTGCGGTAATCCTCGATCGCCGCTTTGATGGCGTCTTCGGCCAGCACGGAGCAGTGAATCTTGACCGGAGGCAGTTCCAACTCTTCGGCAATCTGACTGTTCCTGATGGTCATGGCTTCGTCGAGGGTTTTGCCCTTGACCCACTCCGTCACCAGAGAACTGGACGCGATGGCCGAACCGCAACCGTAGGTTTTAAACTTGGCATCTTCAATAATGCCCTGCCCGTTCACCTTGATCTGCAAACGCATCACATCGCCGCAGGCCGGCGCACCCACCATGCCGGTACCGACTCCGCTGTCGTCCTTGTCCATCGCCCCTACATTGCGGGGATTTTCATAATGATCAATCACTTTTTCACTGTATGCCATGACTATTCTCCTTTTGTAAGCGCCTCAATGCGCAGCCCACTGAATGCTATTGAGATCAATACCTTCCTGATGCATCTCCCAGAGGGGAGACAACTCCCGTAACTTGTCCACCTTCGCGGCGATGAGCCCAATGGCAGTGTCGATTTCCTCTTCCGTCGTGTAACGACCGATGCCGAAGCGAATGGAGCTGTGCGCCAATTCATCGGACTTACCCAACGCACGGAGCACATAAGAGGGCTCCAGACTGGCCGAGGTACAAGCCGACCCGCTGGATACGGCAATTTCCTTCAATGCCATGATCAGCGACTCGCCCTCCACAAAGGCAAAACTGATATTGAGGTTGTGCGGCACCCGATGTTCCATATTGCCATTAATATAAGTTTCTTCCACCCGTTCCTGAATACCCTTGAGCAACCGGTCGCGCAACTGGCGGATACGTTTGGCATCGCTCTCCATCGATTGTACGGCCAGTTCGGCTGCCGCACCCATGCCGACAATCTGGTGGGTAGGCAAAGTCCCGGAACGCATGCCGCGCTCGTGGCCACCACCATGCACCTGTGCCTCGACCCGCACCCGGGGCTTGCGCCGCACATAGAGAGCACCGATGCCCTTGGGACCATAAATCTTATGCCCCGACAGGCTCATCATGTCTGCCTGGATGGCTTCCACATCGACCGGAATCTTGCCCAGGGCCTGTACGGCATCCACATGGAACAATACCTTGTGCGCGCGCAGCATCTTGCCGATCGCTTCCATGGGCTGGATGACGCCGATTTCGTTGTTCACATACAGCACGGAGGCAATGATGGTATCCGGACGAATCGCCGCCGCAAAAGCCTGAAGGTCGACCAGACCATCTTCCTGCACCTCCAGATAAGTGATTTCAAAACCTTCACGCTCCAACTGGCGGCAGGTGTCCAGAGTCGCCTTGTGCTCCGTACGCAAGGTGATGAGATGTTTGCCTTTAGCGGAATAGAAATGCGCCGCGCCCTTGAGAGCCAGATTGGTTGCTTCCGTCGCGCCAGAAGTCCAAACAATTTCACGGGGATCGGCATGAATGGCATCGGCCACCTGCTGGCGCGCCTTTTCCACCGCTTTTTCCGCCGTCCAGCCGTAGGGATGGGAACGGCTGGCCGCATTACCGAAATCATGGGTCAGAAAAGGCAGCATCTGTTCCAGAACCAGCGGATCCACCGGCGTCGTCGCCTGATAATCCAGATAAATGGGACGATCCGGATTGATCAGCAAGGACTGCTCGCTGTTCAGTTCAATGATCTTGGGTTGATTCATTTCTTGCACCTCACGGTCTCAAGCGGTTTTATGCGTCGAATGCACAGATGTTTTGTCCATCATTCGAATCGGTACAAGCTGTGCCGATTCCTTATTCAGTTGCTGCTCCACCAGTTGTCCGAGGGTGATCCCAGCGAGAAATTGAGCAATACGGCCTCCCAACTCCTCCCACAGGTCATGGGTAAGGCACTGCTGCCCATCCCCTTTGCAACACTGCTGCGGGTCACCCCCACATTGGGTCGTGCTGATCGACTCATTGACCGCCTCGACAATATGCGTCAGCGGGATCTCCGAATCCGGCATGGCCAACCGATAACCACCGCCCGGCCCACGTACGCTTTCCACCAGGCCATAACGACGCAAGCGTCCAAAGAGTTGCTCCAAATAGGCCACAGAGATCTGCTGACGCTGCGCGATATCGGCTACCGTCACCACACCACCGCGCTGATTGAGCGCTAGATCCAGCATGGCGGTCACTGCGTAACGCCCTTTCGTCGTCAGTTTCATATTCGGTGCTCCTTTGCACGACATCCTACTATCTGTACTAAATTAGTCAAGTATTACCCGCCCGCGTTTCTTTCTTTTCTGGAATATCATTCTCCAGCCTGCAGACGACTTCCTCCACGGGCATCATCGCCTCTTGCGGTTGCAAACGCTGCACACCCTCCCGCAGTTGCGCAATCTCCGCATCCTGGCGATGCATGTGTTCCAGCATACACTCCACGGCCCGCGCCACCGGGTCCGGCATCGGCCCGGTCAAACCGTAGGCTTCGAAGTTATCCGTATGCTCACCCTTACTAACGACCCGCCCAGGGATACCCACCACCGTAGCCCCCTTTGGCACCGATTTAACGACCACCGCGTTCGAGCCAATCCGCGCATTATCCCCGACCGTAATAGGCCCCAGCACCTTTGCGCCGGCGCCGACAATGACACCATGCCCCAAGGTCGGATGGCGCTTGCCCGGTTGCCAGGAAGTACCACCCAGGGTCACACCGTGATAGAGGGTGCAATCATCACCGATTTCCGCCGTTTCACCGATTACGACCCCCATACCATGGTCAATAAAGAAGCGTTCACCGATCTGCGCTCCCGGATGAATCTCAATACCGGTCCAGAATCGGGAAAAAGCCGCCAGGCTGCGGGCCAGAAGACGCCAACGGCGGCACCAGAGGCCATGGGCCACGCGATGCAGGAACAGGGCATGGACGCCGGGATAGGTAAGCAACACTTCCAGACGGGTTCGCGCCGCCGGATCGCGCGCAAAGACTGCGTCGAGGTCACCCCGCCAGTGCCCACCCATCGTTAACACCTCCCACCTTAACCCGAGCCATCACCCAGCCCCGCATTAAAGACTATCCTGATCCTTTCTGTCTACTTTAGCAGCCCAGCGCTCGATTTCGGTGAGGATGCCGCGCAAAATATTCACCTCGTTCCGACTGGGTCCGGCACGATCAAAAAGACGACGCAGGCGACGCATCATGCGGGTTGCGCGCAAATCCTGAAGAAAACCGCTGCGGCGCAGCACATGCTGCAGGTGTCCGTAAAAGCCTTCCATATCCTCGACAGGGGCGGGCTGCTCCTCCGGCGGCGCTGCCGGTTGTGGCGAGCTCGTCAGAGCGGCGATATGGAGCTCATAGGCCAACACCTGCACCGCCTGCCCCAGATTCAGGGAATGATATTCTTCCGCCGTCGGGATATGCACCAGCACTTGACAACGATCCAATTCGGCATTCGTCAGGCCCGTCCGTTCCCGACCGAAGAGCAAGGCACAGTCCCCATTGCCCAGATCAGTTAAAATTTCCCCCGCGGCCTCCCGCGCGTTGCTGCTGGGCCATTGGATACGACGATCTCGGGCGCTGGTGCCATAGACTTTGTGGCAACCCTGCAAGGCCGTATCCAGATCGGCGCAGACCCGGGCAGTATCCAGAACATCTTCGGCCCCGGAAGCAAGGGCCGTGGCCTCTGGATCGGGGAAGAAACGCGGATTGATCAGCACCAGGTGGCGCAACCCCATCACCTTCATCGCTCGTGCCGCCGCGCCGATATTGCCGGGATGACTGGGTTCAACGAGGACGATACGCAAACCTTGCAAAGACGTCCCGATCACGTCCGCCGCCCGCGTCCGTGCGGCCATCGCCATTCTCCTTTATACTGATTCAACTTCGACTCCTCCTCGCACAAGGTTCCCATGCAGCATCCTATTCTCGTTACCGCCATTCGCGCGGCCCGCAAAGCTGGCGATATCATCAACCGCAGCTTCGACCGGGTCAATGAAATCAGCATCACCACTAAGGCGCACAATGACTTTGTCACTGACGTTGATCAACGCGCCGAGGCCGCCATCGTTGAAATCGTGCGTCGCGCCTATCCCGATCATGGGATTCTCGCCGAGGAAGGGGGGCGCATCTCCGATAAAGACTTCGAGTGGATCATCGATCCACTGGACGGCACCACCAACTTCATCCACGGCATGCCGCAGATCTGCGTCTCCATTGCCGTCCGCCACTTCGACCGTCTTGAGCACGCCGTCATCTACAACCCGGTGCATAACGAACTATTTACCGCCAGCCGCGGCAGTGGTGCCCACCTCAATGATCGCCGCCTGCGCATTGCCCAACGCAAGGATCTGGACGGTGCCCTGCTCGGCACCGGTTTCCCCTTCCGCGACTTTACTTACCTGGACACCTATCTCGCCACCTTCAAGGCTTTGATGTTGAAGACAGCGGGGATTCGCCGACCCGGTTCGGCGGCCCTGGACCTCGCCTATGTCGCGGCCGGACGTTATGACGGCTTCTGGGAATTCAATCTCAAGCCCTGGGACATCGCTGCCGGTGTGCTACTGGTGCAGGAGGCCGGCGGCGTCGCCACCGACTTCAGGGGTGATCAGGGCTATCTCCAAAACGGCAACATCGTCGCCGGTAATTTGCGGGTTCACGCCCAGATGCTGCACATCATCAGTCAGGAGATTAACAAAGCGGCTTCCTGATCCGGGTTGCCCGGCATTTGGACGCGAAAGTCCCGTACTCCTGGTCATCCCCCAAGGGCCTCCCTGATACGCTCCAGAAACAGCGCCGATGCCTCATCGATCATAGTCAGGTTGGGTTTTTTCGCGGCCATATCGACAGAAATAGCCGCCATCGCCTCCTGATAGCGAAAATATGCTTGCGCTATGGGGGTTATGCCTAAACCCAAACTGGCAACATGGCTGCTTACCGGGCTAACGGCGGCAATCTCTGCAAGAATGGCTGCGGGGATCATCGGAACCTGCATCAGAAGCGTTTTCATGGTGTCGCTGAAGCGTAAATGACAGGCGTATAGTCCGAGCAGTGATTTCGGTCCACGATAGGGAGCCGGGGTGTACGCCCGGAGCCAGGACAGCATTTCCGCGGCAAGCATGGGGCGCGCGATGGCGTACCCCTGCGCCTGTGATACACCGAGGGCACTCAGGGCATCCAGGATTTCCGGTGTTTCCGCACCCTCCGCCACGAAACCCACCCCCAAGCCCTGAGCGAGGCCCAGGAGGCTATGCACAAAATGCAGATTGTCCGGCCGTCGCGCCAACTCCCGCACGAAACTTTGGTCCAGTTTGATCTTGTCGATTGGTAGCTCCTTGAGCCGCAGCAGGGAGGAGTAGGCACTACCAACGTCGTCGAGGGCGAGACGCACGCCGGTCGCCTTTATTTCCAGGAGCCTTTGTCGAGCGCTGGCGATAGATAAAAAATCGCCATTCTCCAGTACCTCCAGGGTGATGCGTCCGGGATCGATCCCGGCCGGCCCGATGATTTCCGTCAGGCAATGCAAGCAGGCGTCATGGGTGAGGAGTTCCGGTTCCACATTGACGGATACGCTGAGTGGAAATCCCGCTGCTTCCCAGGTGGCCACATCCTGAACCGCTTGAGCGAGGACTGCCCGGGTAAGGGCGCGGCGCTCGTCTACCGAAAGAAACGATAGAAAACGGGCAGGAGCGAGGATTTCACCGGCGCCGTCCAGCAAGCGCACCAACGCCTCCATACCTACCACTTGACCATTTTCGAGATCAATGACGGGTTGGTAATGGACGCGCAAGCCTCCCGCAGCAAATAGGGTGCTCATGCTTCGCCGAAGGGCGGTCACGTCCTTGTCCGTATTGGCGTGATAATAGGTCCAGAATCGCTCCCGATTTCTCTTTGCTTCCTTGATGGTGTAGAGGGCTTGGTCCGCATGACGTAGCAGCTGATCAGGATCGCCGTCGTCGAAAGGGTAGAAGGTCAGCCCCAGACTCCCCCCCACGATCACACTGTCCCCGCCGGGAAGCGTAAAAGGTGCCTCGATGGCCTCCTGGATCCGGGCGAGGACCGACTCCAGGTCATCCATGTTTTTCAGGTCTTCGAAGACGAGGACGAATTCGTCACCGCCGAGGCGGGCCACGAAATCGGTCTGCCGCAGCGCTCTCTGGAGACGATCAGCAAAGGTGGTCAGCAGGACGTCGCCAGCGGCATGACCGTATTGGTCATTGATGGGTTTGAAGTTGTCAAGGTCCAACATGCCTATCGCCATTATCCGTTCATGACGAAGGGTGCGCGCCATGGCGTCCAGCAGTCGCGGAGATAGGACAGCGCGGTTGGGCAGCCCGGTCAGGGGATCGTGGTCGGCGAGCCAAGCCTGTTGGCCATGAACAGCGTCGAGGCGCGCCCGAAGATCGATCTCATCGAGGCCGTGGCTGAGGAGGCGGGCGATCCGCGCCAACAACCCCAGTATCGCCTCGTCAAAAACCCCGGTGCGATCGGTAATGACAACGAGGATGCCCCAGATCATCCCTTGTCGATAGATTGGAATAGCCGCGGAAGCACGCCAGCGGTGCCGTAGAAATAGATCGTTCAACGACGCCAGGGAAGGATCCGCCAGATAATCATTGCTAAAGTGCAGGCGTCCGCTCCGCCAGGCCCGGGCGGCAAGGCTCTGACCCTCCGGGGTGTCCGCCACGCTCAGATGGATGGAGTCGAAGGCTTGGGCACCGCGCCCCGCCGTAACGAGACATTTTATAACGCCTTCTTCATTGGGATGGCCGACCCAGGCCGCGCTGAAGAGATCGCTGATGGCAAGACGTCGACAGGTTTCCCTGAAAAGGTCCCGCTCGTTGCGCGCGCGCAGAAGGATATCCCCCTCGGCCATGAGTGCGTGATACAGGGTGTTGAGCCGCTCCAGGGTCTCCCGATGGACGGTCTCTTCCGCAATCAGATGCAAGCGTTCCAACGCGAGCCCCAGGACCACGGCGAGATGCGCGAGAATCATCTGCTGATCGGGGTGTCCAAAAAAGCCCCGCTCCCGACTCAGCAGCGCAAGGACGCTCCGGCTCCGTCCGCTGGAGTCGACCATGGGGATGGCGGCGTTGGAATTCCAGCCAAAAGGCCGGGCCTGCTCCTGCCACGGCCGCATGGAAGCGTCGCTGCCCCAGTCCGGTGTGACCTGCACCTTCTCGGTCCGCCATGCGCGCCCAGCCGGTCCCTGGCCTTGGGGCGTATCGTCGATGCTGACTGTGATGGTCGAGAGATACTCGGCCATACCTGCTCCGGCGGTCGCCATAATAACCATCTTGCCAGCGCTGTCCGGATACCCGAACCAGGCGCCGTCGACACCGTCTTCCCGAATGAGGAAATCCATGATCTGTTGGATCATCGCTGCTTCGGAATCCGCGCCGACCATCAAGTGGTCCAGGTGCAGGAGTAGGTTTCGAACATCACCGGAGCCCTCGGCATAGCCTTCAAGCTGCCAGGCCAGATCCTGCAACAGACGCGCCACCAGCAAAGAGCGCAGAAGGTGACGATCTCTCGCGGCAATTTCCGGCTGCTCTATTTGTGCCAGAAGATGGCGCCAGTACAAGGCGTAGCTGTCGGCCACCCAGGACGGCAGCACACCATGACGATAGTGGGTCCGGCCTGCCAAATGGGCGTCCGCGCGCCAGGATGCCTCCATTTCCGGGCTCAGGAGTAAACGCAGATGGCGTGCCTGCGCCGTGCGCAGGTGTTGGTAACGTTCCGGGGAAAGCCGGTTCAATACCTGCGCACGCTCGGGAATAGCCTCCAGCGTCCGATAAAAGGCCACAATGAAGGCTTCGACCCCTGCCGATAGAAACTCATAATAGCTGGCAAGAAGATCGACGGAAGGGATTGGATATTCGGTGGATGACAAAATTCACCTCGGTTACTTCGCACAGGACGACGGCTCGGTTCGTTACGGACTGAGCGGGAGCAACTCCTGGAAAGTCAGTCGGATGGCATCATGGCTGAGAGCTGCAATCATGGCAGTTTCCCCGATACTTTGGCCTATGAGAAATCACCTGCACGTCCACAATATATCACTCCCTTTTATTGTGTACATGCACTTATCCCAGAATTCCGCGCTCGCTATCGGAGAGGGGCGCGCCATGCGGTACAGAGCGGCATAAGCACAGGTGCGGATATCTGAGAAAGCCGTCCCAATCGAAAATAATCAAGGGGCAAAATCATCCGGCGGACGGCTGACGCAACCGCGTTAGAATGCTTTGCAGATCAGCCGGCAGCGGGGCCTCGATGCGCATGGGTCGGCCATCCTGCGGGTGACGGAAGGCCACCAGGGCCGCATGCAAAAAAAGTCGCCGCAGACCCAAAGCACGCAGACGCTGGTTGAAAACCGCATCGCCGTATTTCTCATCGCCTGCCACCGCATGCCCAATCGCTTGCAGGTGAACCCGAATCTGGTGCGTACGCCCGGTATCGAGATCAGCCTGCAGCAGCACCGCGCCGGGGAAATGTTCCAGTGGCAGAAAACGCGTATGTGCGGCCTTACCCTCCACCAGGTCCACCCGCACCATGCGCTCGCCGGACTGCAGGGTGTTCTTGCGCAGGGCCAGACGCACGGCACGCGCCTTCCCCTGCCAGTCACCCGCCGCCAGCGCCAGATAGCGCTTCTCCATGAGGCCTTCCCGCAGGGCTTCATGGAGCGCACGCAGCGCCGAGCGCTTTTTACTCAGTATCAGACAGCCGGAGGTGTCGCGGTCCAGGCGGTGTACCAGCTCCAGTTCACGGGCATCAGGCCGCAACTGGCGCAGCGCTTCGATGATGCCCCAACTCAGACCAGAACCACCATGCACGGCCAGCCCGCTGGGTTTGTCCAACACCAGCAGATGAGTATCTTCATAAAGGACAGCGGCTTCCAACTGGCTGCGCAGGTAGCCCGGCAGCAGGGCAGGATCGCCAGGCTCCGCCACCCGCACCGGCGGCAAACGCAGTACGTCCCCCTCAGCCAGATGGTAGTACGGTCGCGCTCGTCCCTTATTCACCCGCACTTCACCGCTGCGCAGGATTTTGTAGATGTGGGAACGCGGCACGCCTTTCATCACCCGCAAGAGAAAGTTATCCAGCCTTTGCCCCGCTTCCGCATCACTTACCAGCCATTGCCGCACCACATTTTCTGCCATGTTTACCCTGTCTCTGCGCTTTTAATTTGCGATTCTATTCTTTTATAGCTTATATTTCGACTTGGAGTGCTGCGCTTTTCGGAGCGCAACCCCAATTTCAGCAGCGCCGGGCAACCCCCGCCGGTCCCAATTACAAACGCTGCGCTCCCTGACGGGTCCCTCCGGGCTTGCGGGTTGAGCGCCGGAGAAAGAAGAACTTATGAAACGGATGTTGATTAACGCTACCCACGCAGAGGAGTTGCGGGTGGCTTTGGTAGATGGTCAAAAACTCCTTGATCTGGACATTGAACGCACTTACCGGGAACAGAAAAAAAGCAATATATACAAGGGTAGAATTACCCGTGTGGAGCCCAGCCTCGAAGCCGCCTTCGTCGATTACGGCGCCGAGCGGCACGGTTTTCTGCCCCTCAAGGAAATCGCCCGGGAATACTTCCTGCAACAGGAACAGGGCCGCAAACGCATTCAGGATCTGGTGCGGGAAGGTCAGGAAATCATCGTTCAGGTGGACAAGGAAGAGCGCTCCAGCAAAGGTGCGGCACTCACCACCTTCGTCAGTCTGGCCGGACGCTATCTGGTGTTGATGCCGAATAACCCCCGTGCCGGTGGCGTCTCCCGGCGCATCGAAGGCGAGGACCGCACCCAGATCCGCCAGCACCTGCAACTCCTGGACATCCCCGAAAACATGGGCGTCATCGCCCGCACCGCGGGGATTGGTCAGGAACTGGAGGCCTTGCAGCGCGATCTGGAGTATCTCAAACAGATCTGGCAAGCCATCCTCGATACAGCGGCACCGCGTGCCGCCCCCTTCCTGATTTATCAAGAAGGTAACGTCGTGGTACGCGCCCTGCGCGATCACTTCTCCGAAGATTTCGGGGAGGTGCTGATCGACGAGGAGGGAGCCTACCACGCCGCGGTACAATTCATGGGCTCCATGATGCCAAAAATGGTGCATCGCCTGAAGTATTACGACAATGACGTACCCCTCTTCTCCCGCTATCAAATTGAGCAGCAGATTGAATCCGCTTTCAGTCGCGAAGTGCGCCTGGAGTCAGGGGGCGCCATCGTCATCGACCATACCGAGGCGCTGGTGGCCGTGGATGTAAACTCGGGCCGCGCAACCAAGGGCCAGGATATCGCGGAGACCGCCTTCCAGACCAATCTGGAAGCTGCCGAGGAGATCGCCCGGCAGATTCGCCTGCGCGATCTGGGTGGGCTCATCGTGGTCGACTTCATCGACATGGAATCCCCCAAGCACCAACGCGAAGTGGAGAGCAAGCTCAAGGACGCCCTCAAGCTGGACCGGGCCCGGGTACAGTTGGGGCGCATTTCCCGCTTTGGTCTCATGGAAATGTCCCGACAACGTCTCGGCGCCAGCCTGGAAGAAGCTTCCTCCGAACCCTGCCCACGCTGTAACGGTACCGGTCAGATACGGGGCTGCGAAGCCACCAGTATGCACGTCCTGCGCCTGCTGTATGAGGAGTGCATGAAAGCCGGTGCCGCAGAGATAGAGTGTCGGGTGCCGGTGGATGTGGCCGTGTATCTGCTCAACGAGAAACGCCGCCCGATTCTGGAACTGGAAGCAAAGACCGATACCCGCATCCTGATCATTCCCTCGCCGGACATGGTCACGCCCCATTATCAGATTCAGCGGACGCGTGTGGAAGGCGACAGCAGTCGAGCGGCGCCAGTCGCCGGCAGCGACAACAGCACTCTGCCTGCACGCCCCAGCCGTCCGACGAACGAATCAGCGGCACTGAGCCCATTAACCGCGCCGCCGCCGCCCACGGTGTTGCCACCACTGCGCACACCACCGGCACCCAGCGGCCCGAAGGCGAAAGCGCCCGCCAAGATCGCTCCGCCGGAAGAGGGTATTCTGGCCCGCCTGGTGCGGGCACTGGTATCCCGCTATGTGCCGGTTGACGCAGCGACTTTCCTGGCGGAGACCGGTGGCGCTGAACCGCCGACGAGCACGGAGCAGGCCAACGAGATGGGCACCGGCACCCAGGAAACCAACAGCGAAGATCGCAACAGTCGGCGGCGGCGGCGTGGTGGACGCCGCGCGCGCGCCCGGCGCTCCACTCAGGGCGGGGAAAATACCGAGGGCACCTACACGACAGAGGGCCTCCAGGATACGGATCAGCTGGCGGGCCCAGCGGATGACGCCCATGTTCCGGAAGAGCTCGTCTATCCCGGCACGGTACCTGCCGCCGCCGACTGGCATCAGATGCTGGTTCCCGCCACGGCGCCGATTCCGGTCGCCGCTGCGACCATCGAAAGAGATTCGGTAGAAGAACACCCTCACCCCACCGGGCAGCCAACGGCAGCGAAGGCCGTGCCTGAAACCGTTCAGGAATCCGTCAACGCGGCCATTCCGGAAGAATCCATACTGCCCGCGGTGCAACAGGGACCCGTATCGGTTGCCGTTCCCAGCGAAGGTGGTGAGCAACAGTCTTTCCCACTGGACGAAGACTGAGGAGCCTAACTTAAGTGCCCGGGTTGAACGAGTGGCAGCGCCTTATTCCTGCCGCCATGTCGTGCCTCCGGGGCCATCTTCGAGAATGACTCCAGCGGCCGTCAATTCCTGCCGAATCCCATCGGCACCGGCGAAATCGCGGGCCAGCCGCGCCGCGGTGCGCGCGGCGATACGCTCCTCAATCCAGTGGGTATTCATCTCATCGCCGCGGAGAAAATCCTCTGCGTCTTGTTGCAGCAAGCCCAGCACTCCCGCCAGTTCCCGTAATAAGGCAGCCAGCGGTGCAGCAACTTCACTGCCCTCATCCCGCAGGCGATTAATCTCGCGGGTCAAGTCAAAGAGCACCGCCAGAGCCGCTGGTGTATGAAAGTCATCACTCATGGCAGTATGAAAACGCTCCCGCCACTCGCTACCCAGCTCCGCCACGATCTTGCGCCCGGGCATCCCGCGCAGAACGGTATAGAGCCGGGTGAGGCCGGCCTTGGCCTGCTCCAGCGCCTCTTCCCCATAGTTCAGCGGACTGCGGTAATGGCTGGACAGGATGAAAAAGCGCAGCACCTCGCCCGAATAACGGGGCAAGAGTTCCCGTACCGTGAAGAAATTATTCAGGGACTTGGACATTTTCTCGTCGTTGATGCGGACAAAACCATTGTGCATCCAGTAATGGGCAAAAGCGCAGCCCGCGCCCTGTGACTGAGCGATTTCATTCTCATGATGCGGGAATTGCAGATCCGCACCACCACCATGAATATCAAAGGCACAGCCCAGGGCATCGGCGGACATGGCGGAACATTCGATATGCCAACCGGGCCGTCCTTCTCCCCAGGGGGAGGCCCAGGACGGCTCGCCGGGCTTGGCCGCCTTCCACAGGGCAAAGTCCAGAGGATCACGCTTGTCTTCACCAATATCCACCCGCGCGCCCGACGTCAACTCGTCAATGGATTTGCCGGACAAACGCCCGTATTCCGGGAAGCTGCGCACCGCGTAGTACACATCGCCATTGGCCGCCGCATAGGCATGCCCGCTGTTGATGAGTTCGCCGATCAGGGTTTGCATGGCACCCACGTGCTCCGTCGCCCGCGGTTCCAGATCAGGGCGCCGGCAGAGCAACGCCGCCTCATCTTCGTGCATGGCGTCGATGAAGCGTGCCGTGAGAGACTGGATCGATTCGCCACACTCCAACGCCCGACGAATGATTTTATCGTCGATATCGGTGATATTGCGGACGTAAGTCACCTCGTAGTCGCGCTCACGCAGATAGCGCACCACCGTATCAAAGGTGACCATGACCCGGGCATGGCCGAGATGACAGAAGTCGTATACGGTCATCCCGCAGACGTAGAGTCCCACATGATTGGGGCGCAGCACTTCCAACGGCGTTTTACGGCGGCGCAGGGTGTCATAGAGGGTCAGTACCGGCAGGGTGGTCATATTTTCGGCCTCGACAAGCGTTCAGGAGCGTTGGGCAGCGGCATGAAGACGCGTCAACGCGCGCGCTTCACCGATGAGGGGAAGGAGCGCCGCCAGTTCCGGTCCGTGGGTGAGCCCGGTAAGCGCGGCGCGCAGGGGCATGAACAGCGCCTTACCCCGCTGCCCGCTGGCTTGCTGCAAGGCTTTGGTCCAGAGTCGGTAGTCGCCACCTGCGGCCTGCAGCGTCGTCTGGGCAGCGGACCAGAATCCAGGGCTCACACCAATGATAGCCTCAGCGGCCTCAGCGGCCATTACGGGGGTGGCAAAGCAGCGCTCAGCCCAATCCAGCGCATCGGCGGGCAGCACAATATTGGCGCGCGCCGCGGCGACAAAAGACATTTCCCGCCCCGTCGGCACTTTGTCCTGCAGATGGGGCGCCAACCAGTTCCAGACGGCGGCATCGTCCAGCGACTGTACCGCTTCGTGCTGCCAATGCTGCAACTGCACCATATCAAAATGGCTGGGCGCCCGACTGATCTGGGTCAGCGCAAAGCCCTGCGCCAGGGCGACACTATCCAGAAAGCCTGTCGCGCTGTAGTGATGCCCCAGACGGGCGAGGTAGTTAAGCACCGCCGCCGGCAAATAGCCGCGATGCTGCAGATCGCGCAGGCTGGTGGCTCCGTGGCGCTTGGACAGAGGTTGGCCGTCGGCACCCAGCAATAAGGGCAGATGGCCGTAGTCCGGCACCGGCAAGCCCAGCGCCTGCAAGATCAGAATTTGCCGGGGAGTATTGGTGAGGTGGTCCTCACCGCGCAAGACCAGATTCACCCCCATCAACGCATCGTCGATCGCGTTGGCAAAGAAAAATGCCGGGCTGCCGTCACTGCGGCGGATGACAAAGTCCCCCAGATCAGCCAATGCATAATGACGCTCGCCCCAAACCAGATCGGGCACGCTGAGGGTGCCTTGGTCGGGAATATGGAAGCGCAGCGTGGGTCGCATACCCGCCGCCTCCCGCGCGGCCCGCGCCTCGGCGCTGAGATACCGACAGCGTCCTCCATAACGTGGTGCTTTCCCCGCCGAACGCTGCACGGCGCGCTCGGCGGCCAGATCATCGGCACTGCAATAGCAGGGGTAAGCCTGTCCGGCCGCCTGCAACTGGGCATAGTACGCATCATAAAGGGCCAGACGTTCCATCTGCCGGTAGGGGCCGTGATCGCCACCACGGTCCGGGCCTTCGTCCCAGTCGATGCCGAACCACTGCAAATCTTCCAGCAAGGCCTTTTCATAGATATCGGGGGAACGCTGCTGATCCGTATCTTCCAGGCGCAAAATAAATGTACCATTCATGCCACGCGCCGCCAGCCAGGCAAAAAGGGCGGTGCGGGCATTACCGAGGTGGAGGTAACCGGTGGGGCTGGGCGCGAAGCGACTCTTGAGATTCATGGTGGTATAGTATTGCGCCATCGGCTGCGTCGCAATGTAAAAACGTGGGCAGGGTATTTCGCAAAGTGCAGACAGGCCAGCATGGACTTTGCTAAGTACTCAACCACACGGGAAGAAACGGCATGGCTCAAGCGAAGACCCCGGGTGCGCGCGCCAAGCAGCCTAAGCGCCACCACTATGGTCGCTGGATTGTACTGATCACCCTGTTGATCCTGATTAATATCGGGATCGGCATCGGCATTTACATCTACCGCATCTGGCAGACCCTACCCCCCGTTCACGAACTCAGTGAATGGCATCCCGACGAACCTCTGCGGATTTACGCCGCCAATGGCGCGCTGCTGCAAGAGGTGGGTCCACAAATGCGCTACGCCCTGCCCCTTGATCAGATTCCGACCAAATTGCAGGATGCTTTCATCTCCGCAGAAAACGCGCGTTTCTTCAGCAACAACCCGTTGTATTATCCGGTCAGCTATCCGGGAATTCTCCGTGCCGCGTTAGTGGATCTTATTCATATGGCGCCAGTGCAGGGCGCCAGCACCATCCCCGAGCAGGTGGCCCGCAACTTTTACCTGACCCCGCAAAAAACCATCTCCCGTAAAATCGCAGAAATCCTTCTGGCGTACAAGCTCGCCCACCACTTTACCCATCAGCAGATTCTTGAGCTTTATCTAAACAAGATTTACCTCGGACAGGGTGCCTACGGTGTACAGGCGGCCGCGCGGACCTACTTCGGGAAAAGCGTCAGCCATCTGACTCTGGGAGAGATGGCCACCATCGCAGGGCTCCCCCCGGCACCCTCCGTGTTGAACCCCGTGGCTAACCCTGACCTCGCCACAAAACGCCGGGCTTATGTGCTCAAGCGCCTGGAAAACCGTGGTTATATCTCCAAGGATGAAGAGGCAAAGGCCAATGCCGAACCTATATTGTCGCGTTATCATACGGCGGCCAGCAATGTTGCCCCCTACGTCACCGACTGGATCGCCAACTGGCTTACTCAGCAATTTGGCAGCGATTTCACCTACCGTTCCGGGCTCAAGGTGTATACCACCATCCTGCCAAAGGATCAGGAAGCAGCGAACAAAGCCGTTGCCATAGGACTGGAAAATTACGATATGGGTTTATCCAGTATGGACCTCAAAAGCTATCGCGGCCCCATCGCGCGCCTCAGCGGGAACGCCCTGCAGACAGCGCTCGCCGGTAAGCGGCCTGATGTATTACCCCCCCATAACCCGGCCAATCTCAAATGGGGCGTCGTGGTCGGTGCCGATGCCAAAAGCGCTACCGTTGCTCTGGAAGGCAAGAAAAATATCACACTGACCTTACGTGATGTGAACTGGGCACGCCCCCACCCTGGCGCGCCCAAACCACGCCTCGTCAACGCGGTGCTGCACAGCGGTGATCTGGTCTGGCTGCGCCCTTATGTACATTCCGTTACGGCAGGGGCAGGCCAGGAATGGGGGGTTAATGTCTGGTCCTCCGCTGGCAGAGATAGCGGTTGGCAACTCTCACAGATCCCCCGGGTACAAGGTGCTCTGGTGAGCCTGGACAGCCACAGCGGGGCAATCCACGCCCTGGTCGGCGGCTTCAGTTATGAGCTCAGCCATTTCGATCGCGCCGTTTTTGCCTATCGGCAACCGGGCTCCGGCTTCAAGCCCTTTGTCTATGCCGCGGCTATGGATGCGCCGGCGTTGCTTGCTTCAGGCAAAAGCAGCTATATGACGCCACAGACGCCGATTCCAGACACTCCCCTGTCCATTACCTTGCCGACAGGACAGGTCTATACGCCGACCAATTATAGCAATAAGTTCTCCAATACTCCGATCCCGGTATGGTCAAACCTGGCTTACTCCCATAACGTGCCCAGTGTTCGCATCCTCATGGACATCGGCATCCCCTACGCAGCGCAGTATGTGCAACGCTTCGGCTTTCCGGCCAAGCAGGTACCGCAAGTACCCTCCATGGTGCTCGGCGCGGGAGATTACAGCCCCTTACAGTTGGCTCGCGCCTATGCGGTCTTCTCCAGCGGCGGTTTTCTGCCTAATCCCTACCTCATCACCAAAATTGTGAATAACCGCGGCACACAAATCTCCCTGCTCAATTGTCCCATGGGTTATACGCCGCCCGCGCAAGAGACCGCCATCCCGCCGGGGGTCGCCTATTTGTTGACCGAGATGATGCAGCAGGTTATCAAGATCGGGACTGGCGTCGCGGCCCAGAGCTTGGGGCGCAATGACATTGCGGGCAAAACTGGCACGACCAACCACGAAAATAATGCCTGGTTTAATGGATTTAGTCCGCACATCACCACCAGTGTCTGGGTGGGTTATGATGACAACCGCACCATGGGTCGCTGGGCGGCCGGGGCCCGTGAGGCATTACCCATCTGGATTCATTTCATGCGGACCGCCATGGCAGGCAGCCCTGCTACCGGTTTCTTCCGACCGCCTTCCGTGACCGGACCTACCATCAGTGGCGGCAGCAATGTTATTGGCGTCAGCGATTATCTGGCGGGCTACCCACCCATTGCCGCGCCTACGGCTTCTACGGAAAGTGGCGCAGCAATGGACCTCGGCGACAAGCTCTTGAACACCATCAAGAACCTTTTCTAAGGTGCCACCACGGCCAGGGGTATGCCGCACCCAAACCAGTTGTCTCCCAAAGCCGCTACTGGTAGCCTGTTAAACTTCTACATCAAGGTAGAGCGATCATGGTGAACGTGTCTGACCGAGGCAATTTGCGGTTTTCACGTTCGCTACCGGAGTCCCGAGCGCATGTCGGTGCCATCATGACGGCTAACTCCCTGGGTGGCGGGGACAATTGAATTTGAAAATCATCCAGAAAATTCCCGCGTTTTTCACCCGTCCCATCACTATACCTCCCTATCGGCGGACCATATTTCTGGTTTTTTACGGGACATTCGTGGGGGTATTGGCTTTTTCCGGATGGTATACCTGGTTCTCCTGGCATCGCTACGAGCAGAACAGTCGGTATCGTCTGACGCTGGAATCCGACATGGTCGCAGCGGTCACGCAAAAGCTGCTGGACGGCCACGCCTCCGGGCTCCAGTTTTTAGGGGTGCAGTTACAGCGCGCTGACGCGCTCCAGCATCCGCGCCGCGCCCGGACGCTCCTGCTCGATTATCAGAAGGCCACCCCGGATATCGCCAGCGCGAATCTCATCGCACCGAATGGCCAGGTCATCGCCTCCACGACCGTACCGGCGGGGAAGCCGCTCCCGGATTTTCGTAACAATCCGGCCATCTGGCCGGGTTTTCAGAAAGTCTTGCAGACACATGGCATGCGGGTCTATCACCCCTTGCGTGGTCCGCTGGTGAGCGATCACTGGGTCATCCGCCTGAGTCGCACGGTGTTTTCCCCGACGGGACAACCCTTGTTTGTGGTGGCCACGCCGCTGCGCTTCAATGGTATTGAAGACTTCCTGAGCCATCTGCCCTTGCGCGCGGGAACGGCGGTCGGTCTGCTCCGGAGTGACTTTTATATTGAAGGGCGCTGGCCCATACCCCAGGGGAATCTCTCCAAGATGCTTGCCCATCCCGTATCCGCAGAAGGAGCCTTGCGGCAAGCCTTGCAGCGTGCCCCTCATGCGCGTCATGGAACTTATGCGGGCGTCGTCGCGGTGGGGGAGCAGGCCTATCGCCTTGGGGCCTTTGCGCGTTTGAGCCATTATCCGTTGACCGCTTTCGTTTCCATCCCCAGGGATCAATGGCTGGCCGCCTGGTGGCGACGACAGATTCAATATCCTCTGATCTTTCTGTTCATCGTTTTGGGATCCGGCCTGGCCGCCTATCGCCGCATCCTCTTCCTGGATCACCGATGGGAGCTGCAGCGCCAAGCCTTCGAGCAGACTCTGACCACGCAGGCTACCCACGATGTCCTGACCGGTCTGCCCAACCGCGATGGTCTGCGGCTGGTGTTTGATCAGGCCTTAGCCCGCACGAAACGGCAGGAGCGACTCCTGGCGGTGGGTTTTCTCGATCTGGATGCCTTCAAGCCGATCAATGACATATACGGCCATGATGCCGGTGACGACCTGCTAAAAGAAATGGCCCGCCGCCTGCAGGACGCCATGCGGCGGACGGATACCGTCGCGCGCCTGGGCGGCGATGAGTTTGTGCTGCTGCTGGAAGGCTTACGCGGTATGGATGAGCTGGATCAGGTCCTGGCCCGCCTCCAGGCCGCGATTGAGCGGCCCTTCAACATCAAGGGGAAGATAGTCAGTATTCAGGCGAGTCTGGGGTTGACGCTCTACCCCTTCGACGAGGGTGACGCTGACTTTCTTCTGCGCCACGCGGACCAGGCCATGTATGCCGCCAAGACGCGCCCCGGCCGGACCAAGGAGGGTTGGGTGCAACTCTATCACCCGGATCTCGGCACCCTCACCATAGGCGACGAAACGTTGCGCCAGGATTTCCTGCGCGCCTTGGCCTGCGGAGCGGTGATCCTGCGCTATCATCCCCTGGTGGCTCTGACGACAGGCCTGGTGGCGGGCATCGAGGCCCTGACCCGATGGAACCGGGAGGATCAGGAGGTCTCCCCCGAGCGGTTCCTTCCTTCCCTGGGCGTGTTGGAACGCCAGGCATTGGGGCGCTTCGTGTTGCAAACGGGGCTGCGGCAGCTTGCGCAGTGGCGGGAGATGGGCCTGGATCTCTTCCTCAGCGTCAACATCACTCCGGAAGAACTCGACAGTCCCGGATTTGCCGATTCGGTCTTTGGCATTCTGGCGGCGTATCCGGGCATCCCCCCGGAGTCCGTGGTGCTGGAGGTGCTGGAGATCGGGGAAATCCTCGAACAGGGGATCGCCCTGGAGCATCTGCAGCGGCTGCGCGGCGCGGGCGTGAAGATTGCGCTGGATGACGTGGGGAGTGCGTACGCCTCCCTCCTGCGACTCAAAAATCTGCCCATTGACGAGATCAAAATCGATCAGGGTTTCATCCGCGAACTGTCGAACAAGCCCCAGGACCTGATCTTTGTCGAGAGTCTCATCAATCTGGGTTTGGGCATGAACGTCATCATCGCGGTGGAAGGCGTGGAAACCGAAGCGCACATCGCCCTCCTGCGCGAGATGGAGGTCGACTATCTCCAGGGGTACGCCATTGCCAAACCGCTGGAGGCGGAAGCGGTGGCGGATTTTGTGCGCACCTTCGTCCTCGGCGCCGGGGATACGGACACGCCGCTGCTGGCCCTGTACCAGCATCTGGGATGGGTGCATACGGCAGAGGAGTCCGCGATGTATCACGCGGGTTACGAGAATACGGAGCTGGCCGCCTGCCCGATCACGACCTGGTTGCACGCCCACGCACTGGAGCTGCCCGGAGTGGATGCCTTGCTGGTCGAGCACGAAGCGGTGCACGCCCTAGGCCGGGAAATCCTTCAGGTACGGCAAAGCGGAACGCGTGAGGAACTCCATCGCCTGCTCGGCCAGTTGCATGAACATAGTCACCGCTTTCAGGAAGGCCTGGGGCAGGCGGTGAAAATCATGCGGGACAACGCAGCGGCCAAGACTGAAGCGCCACCCTAATCGGTAATTCGACGGCGGTGTGACTGCCGCCAGCCCAAAGCGGCCGACAGATCTGGAGACGCCGCCTTGGAAGGCGGACTGGCTGATCGAACCTGACGCCCTGCATGGCCTTGGGCAATACAGTCACCACATCAGGAGCGGATCATGGATAACATCAGCAAAGCGCCCCGCGCCACTTGGCGCCACCCCGTCTGGTCAACCGCCCAGAAGTCCTGTGTGGGCACGGCGCTGGGCAATGGGAAACTCTGGTTCACCACCGGCAAGGGTATCGTCACCGAAGTATTCTACCCGCGCATCGACATCCCCCAGATCCGCGACCTCGGCTTTATCATCGCCGATGGCCAGGGATTCTGGCAGGAATTGAAAACGCTGCCGGAATCACAACTGGAGTTGGAGGATCCCCGCATTCCCCTGCCTGTCATTCGCCATCATCATGAGCGCTTTGATTTCACCCTGAAAATCTGCGCCGATCCGGAGCGCGATGTGCTTTTGCTGGACTTCCGGCTGGAAGGCGATGCGGCGCTGCGGCCTTATCTGCTCTGCGCCGCCCGTCTCGGTGAGGATGCCGAAAACAATCGTGCCTGGGTGGATGATTGGGAGGGTCGACCGGTACTTTGGGCGGAACAGGGTCCATTTGGACTGGCCCTCGCCTGTCGCAACGCTGACGGCCATCCGGCGTTGGAACGCCGCTCGGTGGGCGAGGTTGGCGATAGCGATCTTTGGCAGGATTTTCACCAGAACGGACGGATGCGGTGGGATTATCAGGAGGCCGGCCCGGGTGAGGTCGCACTCGCCAGTCGCCTGCCCCGACAGGGCACGCTGGCCTTAGGTCTTGGCACGAGCAAAGAAGCCGCCGCCACCAACGCCTGGTCCTCCCTGGCCGAGGGCCTTCAGAGTTGCGCCGCAGGCTACGGTGCCGGTTGGAATACCTGGCACCAACGCCATCCGATCCCGCGCAGCTTCGCCAGAAAGTTGCCCGCGGCGGCCAACGCCCTCTACGTTCGCTCGGCCACCGTCCTCAAGGTGCATGAAGACCGCACCTTTCCCGGTGCCCTGGTCGCGAGCCTCTCGATACCCTGGGGCGAGGCCAGCGACAGTCGTGGAGGTTATCATCTGGTCTGGTCACGGGATTTGGTAGAAAGCGCCGGGGCATTGGTGGCCTTGGGCGCCATGAGCGAGGCGCGACAGGTACTCACTTACCTGATCAGCACCCAGCAAGCCGACGGTCACTGGTTGCAGAATCAATGGCTGGGCGGCAAACCCTTCTGGCAGGGTGTGCAGATGGATGAAACCGGATTTCCCGTGCTCCTGGCCTCTCTGCTGCGCCAGTACAAGGCGTTAAACGATATCACCGTCACCGACATGATCACCCGTGCCCTGCGCTTCATCGTCCACGAAGGACCAGTGACCGGGCAGGATCGCTGGGAAGAGGACGGTGGCGTCAATCCCTTCAGCCTGACCGTCGCCATTGCCGCGTTGGTCGAGGGCGCGAACTTCCTCGGCGGTAAAGCCAGCGACTGTGCCCTGATGCTGGCCGATTATTGGAACGCCCGACTGGAAGAGTGGACCTTCGTGCGTGGCACGGACCTTGCGGAACGCTTCCAGGTGCCCGGCTACTATGTGCGTATTACTCCGGCGGACGTCCTGGTGCAGGATGGCGCCCAAAATGAGTGGGTGCTCATCAAAAATCGCGCCCACGACCCCCATCTGCCCGCTGGTGAACAGGTGGCCAATGACTTCCTGCAACTGGTGCGCTACGGACTGCGCAGCGCCGATGATCCACATATCGTGGCGTCGGTCAAAGTCATGGACGGCGTGCTCAAGACCGATACCCCAAGCGGCCCGGTCTGGCACCGCTACAACGGAGATGGTTACGGCGAGCACGCCGATGGCAGCCCATTCGATGGCATTGGCATCGGCCGTGGTTGGCCATTGCTGGTAGGTGAACGAGGTCATTACGCCCTCGCCGCCGGGGAAGATGCCCTGCCCTACATCAACGCCATGGTGGCCATGACCGGCAAGGGCGGCTTGCTCCCGGAACAAGTCTGGGATGCGGCACCCATACCCGAAAAGGGCTTGTTTCCCGGCCACCCCAGCGGCTCGGCCATGCCTCTGATCTGGGCCCATGGCGAGTTCGTCAAACTCTGCCATAGCGCTGTGCAGGGTACGCCGATAGATCGTCCGGCGAATACCTGGAAGCGCTATCAGGGTAAGATTCCGGAAATTGACTACCGGCTCTGGCGCCTGCGCCAGCGACCGCGTCAACTGCTCGCCGGACAAGAACTGCGGGTGTTATTGCAGGCGCCTTTCACCCTGCATTGGGGCACCAATGGCTGGCAATCGGTACAGGACACAGACTCGGAAGACTGGGGCCTCGGCCATGTCGTCCTCTTGCCGGTGCAAAAATTATCGGCCGGAAACAGCGTGCAGTTCACCATCCGCTGGCGCGCCAGCGGCGACTGGCAAGGCGAGGATTTTCATATCGATATTATCGGTGACAGTGCATTGCCGGGAAGCTCTTGACGAAGCCGAGATGGCGGTCGCCGCCATCCAGAAGCAAGGCGGGAAGGCTATGGCGCCGCCTCCGGCACAGCGTTCAGACTTTCCACATAATCCCTCATCACCTGGTCTGCCACCGTCGTGCGCAATGCCACAAGAAGTATAACCAGACTAAATGCAGCAAGTACCGCCATATCCCAGAAAAAAGGTAAAAGGCCTCTGCCACCAAGATTTTGCGGACCAAGGTAGCTACAGATCCACAGACCCGCAAAATAGGGTAACACCCACCACGCATAGCGCCATCCCAGGCTTTGGGCTCGGCGCTCTTTGGCGAGGACGTAATGGTAAACCAAAAAAACCACCATCAAGATGGTCAGCGCGCTGAAGGTGAAACTCAGGGTGTCGAGCCCGGCCCAGAAGATAATCCAATTAGCCACCACAAAAGCTGCCGGGGCGAGAATTTCCGCACCGCGAAGACGAAAAGGACGCACGGCATCGGGCATGGCGCGACGCAACTGCAAGAGTACGATCGGTCCCAGACTATAAGAAAGCACGGTCACCGAAGAAATATATCCCACCAGCTTTTGCCAGGAAGGAAAGGGGAAGAAAAAGAGCGCACCAACCGCATATACTGTCAACAGAGCGATCCAGGGCACACCACGATCGTTAATCCGCGCCAGCCCTCGCGGCGCACTGCCCATTTCTCCTACCGCCATGGTAATACGCGCCGATGAAGTGGTGTAAATGAAGGCTGTACCCGCTGGCGACACCAGGGCATCCACATAGAGGATGACACCCCACCAAGCGGCGCCCACGGCTGCGGCCAATGCCGCAAAGGGTCCAGTAAGCCCGGCGAAAGCCAGGTGCGACCATCCCCCATGCGCCAGATCAGCAGGATTCACCGCCATCAGGAACGCAAACTGCAAGCCCTCATACAGCATGGTGCCAATCAGCACCGAACCGATGACCGCTATGGGAATACTGCGCCCGGGATTCCGGCTCTCCCCCGCCAGATCGATCGCCTGCCGGAATCCGAAAAAAGAAAAGATAATCCCAGCACTGGCCACGGCAGTGAACATGCCCTCCAGGCTCCCCTGGGAATGATGCAATTGCAGGTTCTCGGGATGCCAGGAAAAACTCAACAAGACGCAGACAGTGGCAGCCGGGATAATCAGCTTCCACCAGGTCGCGGCACTATTAAGCAACAGCACCCAGCGAATCACCAGAAAATTGAGAAAGACAAAAACACCCAGCAGCAAAATGGCGACGACAAAACCCCGGTCGCTGAGCACGCCCGCTTCACCGGCGAGAAAACCCGGCAAATAATTATTTGCGTAAGTGAGCACCGCCGTCACTTCGACCGGCGCGATGGAGACGTAGGAAAAAAACAGAATCCAACTCCAGATGCGGCCTAACAACGGCCCATTGCCCAGATGACTGATATGGACAACAGAACCGCTGCGCGGAATCATTGGCCCCAATTCGGCGTACACCAACGCCAACAATAAGATAGCCGTCGCCCCCACCGCCCAGGACCCCAGGCTCAAGGGCCCCGCCTGCTGCGCCGCATGCAGTGGCCCAAACAACCAGCCGGAACCCACTATGGCCCCCAGGCTCGCATAAAGCAGCCCGATCGTCCCCCCTTCCCGCCGCAAATGGCCTGCCGCCATGCCAGAGCTCCCTTTTGAATAGTCTGTGTAAATACCGGTTCTCAGAGGAAGTGTAATGCAATCCTGCAAATCGCCCAATGGCACCACGTTTGTTGTGTCGGCCTGCCCATGGTACAACTAAAACATATTGAACCAATAAACGCTGCTTACCTAGCAAAGGAGAAACGGAGATTGGCAGCCCGTAAAAAAAAGCAAGCCAAATCCGGGCGTGGTCGGTGGGTGATCTTCGGCATCCTGGCGGTCTTGCTCGCCGCCGTCGCCGCGGGTATTGCCCTTAATCTGCCGGTTCATCTGCGCAGAATCAGCCCGCCAGCTGTGACACCGAACCCGGCAGCACCAACGCCTACCCGACGCAACATCGACCTTGGGTCTTATGGCGTCACCGTCACAGACCATGCAGGAAAAATCAAAGCCCTCACTATTCACCCAGTGGCTATCATGCAGGGCAATGGTCCCTGGCAGAACCTTCACCCTTTACAGCGCCAGCTTGACGCACGTATCGCCAACCCCTTCATGGCTTTTCCGGATTTGGCCAGGGTCACCACTTCCACCACCGCCCAGTCCGCACTGGAGCAACAAATTCTGCAAAGCATTGCACCGCTGCTGAAGAGCGCGGAACCAGGCTGGAAAATCATCGGAATACAGTTACGCCCGGCGCTGCAATCTCCACCCCCTGGAGATGCGTGACAAGGCAAAAGGGTTGAAATGAAATATCTGGGTCGCCTGAATCCCCATGATCCGCTTTACACATATCTGCAAGAGCAAATATATCCACAGCTACTCACAGAAGAACGCGCCCATCAGTTTCGGGTATTTCAGCTTCCGGCATCCAATGAGGTTTTTCTCTACGAGGAAACCCATTCACAGCGGAAAGTCATCGGTAAGTTTTTCAACCGAATCGGGAAAGATCCACAACAGGCCTGGGAGCTGGCTCATAACGAATGGCAGCATATGCATACGTTGCGCGACTTAGGCCTCAAAATCGAGCGGCTGTATATTCCGCAACCCCTGGGGATTTCACAGGCTATGAACAGCGTCCTCATCGAGGAATACTGTCCTGGGCAATCGCTCTCCAGCGTCATTGAAGAGAGCATTGAACGCAACGACGCAAAATTATTATATGCACGGCTGACGGATCTTGCCTATTTCCTTGCCAAATTACATAACTGGACTGCGCGCTCTGAAACAGTGCGTTTTGATGCTCACTTTGCTTATTTCGACAAGATCATGGGACGCTTGCAAAGACGCCACCGGATAGCTGCCCGTCAGACCGACGAACTTTATCATTGCCGGGAGCGCTGGCAGCAGATGGGCAGCATGTGGGCAGATCGGCAAGTCCTGATCCATGGCGATGCCACGCCCTCCAATTTTCTCTTCGCCCCGCACCGGCGCACCATCGCCATTGATCTTGAACGTATGCAGTTTGCCGATCGCGCGTATGACCTCGGCATGATTGCCGGGGAAATAAAACATCATTTCATGCGCACCACCCATCATGGAGAACATGCCGAACCATTTATCGGTCATTTTCTCTGGGAATACAGCACCCACTTTCCGGATCGCCATGCGGCTTTTGCATCGATTACTGAGCGAACACCCTTTTATATGGGCATGACCCTGTTACGCATCGCCCGTAATTCCTGGCTTGACTGGCGCTACAGCCAAGTCCTGGTCCACGAAGCCGTTCACATTTTGCGGAGGTAACACCATGTCCATACGCGCCGTCTGTTTAGATCTTTATGGCACCATGATCAACATTGAAACCAATGAGGAAATGGAAGAGGTTTATCGCGGCATTTCCCATTATCTCACGTATCACCGGGTCTTTATGAATCGGCGAGAGGTCCGGGAACGCTACTTCGCCATCATGAAGGAGAAAAAACGCCAATCCACTGAACGATATCCGGAAATAGACGTCGAGGCGATCTGGCACACCTTGCTCATCCAGGAGAACAGCAAACCTGTCAAGGGTCGGGAAAGGCTGGCGAAAGAGTTGGCACGCCTGCACCGTGGCCTCTCCCGCACCCGCCTGGAGCGTTACGATGGCATCAAGCGCACACTGAAAAGTCTGCAGGAAACCTACCGGCTGGCCACCATTTCTGACGCGCAACGCTGCTTCGCCCTCCCCGAAATGCGCGCGATGGGTATTAAGAAATATTTTGATATACGGATTATTTCTGGTGACTATGGTTATCGCAAACCAGACTCCCGATTATTCACCATGGCCGCAGAGCAATTGGAAGTGGCGCCCCATGAAGCCATTTATGTCGGCAATGACATGTATCGGGATATTTACGGCGCCCAGCAGGCGGGGATGAAAACCATCTTTGTGGATTCCAATCAGGGCAGCAAATCCTATAACGATGTGGCGCCCGATTATTATGCGCGGGACTTTTATCAAGTGCTGGATGGCGTCGGGTTTCTCGCGCAAAAGCATGCGGATGACGATGACTGAATTACCGTTTTATCCGCGCCGCAAAAGCGCGTGGCATCTTCCCTTGAGTATGGTCATTTTGACACTTCCAGATCGCCAAATCGGTATCCAATCCCCTTTTCGGTCACCAGATATTGTGGCATTCCGGGGTCATCCTCAATCTTTTCCCGCAATCGTTTGATATATAACCTTACATAATGGGCCTGATCGCTGCTGTGCTCTCCCCACACTGCACCGAGGATTCGTCGATACGACAATATCCGTCCCTGATTCATCACAAAAAGGTGAAACAGTTGATATTCCTTGGGCGTCATTGGAACGGGCACCCCGCCCTTGCGCACTGTATGGGTGAGATCATCCAGTTCCAAAACGCCAATGACCCAATGGGAAGACTCCGCGGATGAACCTGCCGGACGTCGCCGCAAATGCGCACGCAAGCGTGCGAATAGTTCGCCAATGGTAAACGGCTTGGTCAGATAGTCGTCGGCACCACCGTCGAGGGCCAGCACCTTGTCAGCCTCGCTGCCGCGCGCCGAGATGACGATGATCAACGTCTGTTCCCCTCCATGGTCGCGTAATCGATGGATCAATCCCTGCCCATCCCCATCAGGCAAAGCAAGGTCCAGCAGAATCAGGGCAAACGGCCGACCTTCCTGGATTTGCCGTTTTTCCCAAGCCTTCCAGGCATCTTTCAGCGTGGTTGCCCAGTGCAAGCGATACCCCGGTTCGCGGTCCATCGCCGCCTGTAGAAACCCGCCAATACTTGGGTCATCCTCCACCAGCAGGATATCCATATCGCCTTCGTGTATGGTCGTCATGGCTTAGTCTCCGTCAGGCGGCATAGGTGGCTCAGTCTCCCGAGGTACGGAAAAACAAAACACCGCACCGCGCACTGCGACCCGGTTACGCACCCAAATGCGTCCACCATGCAGTTCAATAATCGCAGCGCAAATCGCTAAACCTAGTCCGCTTCCACCCAACCCGACAGGGGGTTTAATCTGGCTGAAACGGGTGAATATTTCCTCTTCGCGACCGGGTGGTACGCCAAAGCCGTGGTCAATGACGCAAACGATAATCTCGGCATCGTTCGCATAGGCTTCTAATTCGATAGCGCGGTCGCTCGGGCTATATTTACAAGCATTTTCCAAGAGATTAGTGAGCACTTGCACCATGAGTTGCGGATCCACGCGGAACAACGGCAAGTCTTTGGATATCCGCGTCTGAAAAGGACGATCGGCACATACTGCCTTAACCTGATCGCGCGCGCTGACCAACAGGTCTTCCAGAGGAACCCATTCTTTTTTGATGTTGAGTCGCCCGGACTGCAATGCGGCCATGTGTAGAATGCGGTCCACGGTGTGTTCCATCTTTTGGGTTTGCTCACGGATGTTCTCCAAAAGATCGTGCTCATCGGCAGTCAAACCCTGCGCATTGCGCTGCAGCGTCGTCGCCGTACCCAGCACGCCGGCCAAAGGCGTCCGGAGGTCATGGGAAACGGCGCCTAGAAGTGCATTTTGCAATTGTTCGACCCGCAAACGGACATCCGCCTCAGTACGTTGCAGAGAGGCTTGCGCCGAATCAAGCGCCACCGCGATGAGTCGCGCCACCGTTTCGAGAAAGCGCAACCAGTCTGCAGGAGCCCGACGCAGGTCGAGATCCGACAGCATCATGACCCCCAGCGCACGCTCGCCGGACAGCATGGGCATAAACAGTGCCGGGATATCCGCCAACGTGTCGGTGCTCATCCCGGCATTTTTCTTATTCAAAAAGCTCCACCGGGCAGCGGCCCGCAGGTTGCGTTGTGGGGCCTCCAGTTCGGTGGACGCTGGAAACATCTGCAAAGGACTCCCCGCGTTGTCCGCCAGTGGTAACCAGAATGCGACTACAATACCCAGGGTCTGGTGCAATTTCTCGATGCTGGCGTTGAGAATCCCTTCGACACCACGGGCACTGCTGAGCGCCTGAACCAATTGATAGAGATTGCGGGCGCGTCGCTCGCGGATCCGGGCCATGAGCTCCTGTTCGCGGGATCGCGCCACCAGTTGACTGATGAGCAGGATCAGAGAGAGGATCAGCGCGAAGTAAGCAAGCGAGCCCACCGTGGTTGGCAAACCGCGATCCAGTCCAAACGAGTAGTAACTGACCACGGCGGCAATGAATGTGATGAGGGAGGGCCAGCGGCCGTACATCAGGGCGCTACCCACCGCGCCCAGCATGTAGAGCATGAAGATCCCGGCAAAACCCAGGTAAGCCCCCAGAGACCAGGCTAGGCCACTTAAAGCGAGACCAGTTACCCCGCTGATCACAAAAGCGCGATTCCGGGTGCGACGTCGCAAGGGCGTATCCACGATGCCGAGATATTGTTGATTCCGCAGGCGGCGATCTTCGGTAACGGCTTTTTTAACCGGTAACGGGTGAATCACCACATCAATGTCGCGCTCGCTGTTCAATAGATGCGCCGTCAAGGAACCGGGCCACCACCAAAGGAATTTACGCAAGCCCTGCGTCTGTCCGAGTACAACCTGGGTGACATCGCGCAGCCGCGCATAAGCCAAGACCTCCGCGCCGATATTTACTCCGGTCAAGCGTGCGGTTTCAGCACCCAAGCTTTCCGCAAGATGCAGGTGGTTCCATATCCATGCCTGGGTCTGAGGTTTCTGTAGCAAGCCGTGTGGGGTGTCCACATGAATCACCAGCCAGTCGGCCCGTTGAGCGGTCGCCAGATGATAAGCCGCGCGCACCAGATGCTCATCTTCCGGGCGGCCACTCACGGCTACCAATAAACGATCCCGGCTACCGCCACGCCGCCCCTCTTCCGGATTCTGTTGATGAAACTGTCGCAACTCCAGATCAACCCGGTCCGCTGCCAGTCGCAGTGCCAATTGCCTCAGGGCGATAAGGTTACCCTTACGAAAAAAATGCGTCATCGCGCGCTGACCGCGTTCGCCCAGGTACACCTTGCCCTCCTTGAGCCGTTGCAAGAGATCCTCGTCACTGATATCTACCAGAATCACTTCATCGGCCTGCTGGATGATCCGATCCGGCAGGGTCTCCTGAACCTGTACCCCGGTAATCTGCCGGACGACTTCGTGAACGCTCTCCAGGTGCTGAACATTCACGGTGGTCGCCACGGAAAGACCCGCGTCCAGCAGTTCTTCCAAATCCTGCCAGCGCTTCTTGTGGCGGGAGCCGGGAGCGTTGCTGTGGGCCAACTCGTCCAGCAGGAGCAGGCTAGGACGGCGGGCTAGGGCCGCATCCAGATCAAACTCTTCAAGCACAACATTTTTATATGGAATATGCACTCGTGGTAACACTGGCAGGGCATCGGCCAACGCCTGGGTTTCACTGCGCTGATGGGTTTCGACGACGCCCACTAAAACGTCCACCCCCTTGGCCATCTCCTGCTGCCCGTAACGTAGCATGGCGTAGGTCTTCCCGACGCCCGGGGCGGCACCCAAAAAAACCTTGAAACGTCCACGCTGGCACGTCCGTTCCTCCATCTGCACCTGTGCCAACAGGGCATCCGGATCAGGTCGTCCGTCTTCGCGATCTTCAGTGGACATCTGTCATTACCAAGTACCGGATACCACCGTCCATAACGCTCCCCCTTTGCCCGCGTTTGAGCATAGGCCAAAGCCCGGCCATTACCAAGCGGGTTAACGCCATCGTTACCCGTAATGCGTGATATTTACTCATAACTGTACATTTTATACATAATTTATAGATGATTTATATGGAATTTATAGATGCAATATTGCTAGGTTTTCATGCGGGCATATTATGATTGTGTGCGAGCTCTGGGCCCGTGTTCACGCAGGAGGTTGGCATGGAACTTGTGTACTTATTTATTATTATCGGTTTTTTCCTGACATCCATAGGGCTTGTTGAACTATTGGATCGCCTGAGGAGGATAAAATGAACGCGTTCGTGTGGATAGGCCTCGGATTGGGCATCATGCTCTTCATCTATCTTTTGGTATTTCTGATCAATCCGGAGCGGTTCCTATGATATTCACCATCATACTGACGGCTGCAGTTCTGTCGTTGACCATTCTGCTGGCATTACCTCTAGGTCGCTATATGCATCGCGTTTACTCTGGCGATCGGTTCTGGGCGACACGCCTGATGGGTCCCGTGGAGCAGGGACTGTACCGTATCACCGGAGTTTCTGCGAGCGAGGAAATGGGTTGGAAGCGCTACGCCATCGCCCTGTTGATCTTTAACCTGATCGGTGGCGTTTTTCTCTATGCATTGTTGTCGACGCAAGGTGCGCTGCCCCTCGATCCTTTACATTTCGGTGGCGTCCCAAGTGCTTCCGCATTCAATACTGCAGTCAGCTTTACCACCAATACCAATTGGCAGGATTACTCCGGTGGCTCCACGATGAGTTACCTCTCGCAGATGCTGGGTCTGACCGTGCAGAATTTCCTCTCGGCGGCGACGGGAATCACCATCGTCCTGCCCATCATTCGCGCCATCGTCCGCCATAAAACCAAGGATCTCGGAAATTTTTGGGTCGACATGACCCGCACCGTTCTCTACGTACTGCTTCCCCTCTCTGCGCTCTTTGCATTGATTCTTATGGAACAGGGTGTGGTCCAAACTCTCACCGGCGAGGTGCGGGCAGATCTTGTTGCACCCTTTGTATCCGGCGGTAAAACCATTCTTCATCAGATAATGCATGTGGGACCAGTGGCCTCGCAAGAAGCCATCATGATGCTCGGCAACAATGGCGGAGGCTTTTTCAACATGAACGATGCCCATCCTTTCGAAAATCCCACCGCTCTTACCAACTTTCTAGAATCCCTGGCCATGATTCTCATCCCCTCCGCACTCGTGTTCATGTTTGGGCATATGGCCAAGGCCAGGCGCACGGCATGGGCCATCCTGATTTCCATGCTGGTGCTCTTTGTCCCCCTGACCCTCGTAAGTCAGCACTATGAACTGGCCGGAAACCCCGTCCTGACCCAGTTGGGGATCACCCAGGCCGACACCGCGAGCCTTGCCGGTGGTGGCAATATGGAGGGGGTAGAAGACCGTATCGGTGCCGGCGCGACCGCGCTGTTTGCAACGCTGGCTACCGCGACCTCGACGGGGGCCGCTAACGGCGCCTACGACTCTCTCATGCCGCTGTCAGGGGGGGTAAACCTTTTCATGATGCAATTGGGTGAGGTCGTGTTTGGCGGCGTTGGCTCAGGGCTCGCCACTTTTCTCGCCTTCATGATTTTTGCCGTTTTTCTGGGCGGCCTCATGGTGGGACGCACACCGGAGTTTCTCGGCAAGAAGATTGAATCCTTTGAAATAAAAATGGCCTCATTATCCATTCTGGTCATGCCGTTGCTGGTGCTGATCGGCACTGCCCTTGCCGTCACCACGGCAGCGGGGCGAGCAGGTGTATTCAATCCCGGCGCGCACGGCTTCAGCGAGGTGCTCTATGCCGTAACGAGTCCGGCCAACAACAATGGCAGCGCATTCGGCGGTCTGAGCAGCGACACCCGATTCTACAACCTGCTCACCGGCATGTGCATATTGCTGGGCCGGTACTGGACCTATCTGCCGTTGCTGGCACTGGCAGGTGCCCTGGTCGAGAAAAAGAAAATCCCCGCTGGATCGGGAACATTGACGACTTACACGCCTATTTTCATCGGTCTGACGGTTGGCGTCATTCTTCTGGTTGGCGCGCTCAACTTCTTTCCGGCTCTGGCGCTGGGGCCAGTTGCGGAGCAGCTGGCACCCCCCTTGGCACCCTGACTCACTAAGGAATCATATCCATGGAATCTACCCACCATAAACATGCGACATCTCCAATCAACTGGAAGAACCAGAGTCGGGATGCGCTGTGGGACAGCTTCAGCATGCTCTCCCCGCGTCGCCAGTGGCACAATCCAGTGATGTTCGTCGTCTACATCGGCTCCTGGCTGCTGCTGGCCCTCTTTTTTCATGATCTGATCGTGCATAACCGGGAAGCGCCGTTTACCGGCGTGATCGACCTCTGGCTCTGGCTCACACTGATTTTTGCCAATTATGCGGAAGCACTGGCCGAGCGTCAGGGCGAGGCTCAGGCCAATAGCCTGCGGCAGAGCCGACAGGAAATTACGGCCAAAAAGCTGCCAAAACCGTTACACGAGGCGAGTTATAAGGAGGTTCCCGGCGCGAGTCTGCGCAGCGGTGACTTTGTCCTGATAGAAGCAGGAGACCTCGTGCCCACGGACGGCGAGGCTGTGCTAGGGGTCGCGGCCGTCGATGAAAGCGCCATCACGGGCGAAAGCGCGCCCGTCATCCGCGAAAGCGGTGGTGATCGTAGCGCGGTCACCGGTGGCACCAGGGTGATCTCGGACTGGCTCATCATCCGGGTGACGCAGGAGGCCGGTAACACCTTCCTCGACAAAATGATCGCCATGGTGGAGGGCGCGGCGCGGCGCAAAACCCCCAACGAAATCGCCCTGAGCATTCTGCTGGTGGTATTGACGCTGGTCTTTCTGACGGTCACGGTTACCCTGTATCCCTTTTCCTGGTATAGCGTGCATTATGCCAGCCACTCTGGATCAGTGATCAGCTTGACGGCGCTGGTCGCCTTGCTGGTCTGTCTGATTCCCACCACCATCGGAGCGCTGTTACCCGCCATCGGCATCGCCGGCATCGTGCGGTTGTTGCAATCCAATGTGGTGGCGACTTCCGGACGCGCCATCGAGGCGGCGGGTGACGTGGATGTGCTGCTCCTCGATAAAACCGGCACCATTACCTACGGCAACCGATCCGCGGTGGCGTTTTACCCGGTTTTGGCGGTCACTCAGGAAAGCCTCGCGCAGGCGGCCCGCCGCGCCTCTTTGGCCGATGAGACGCCGGAGGGCAAAAGTATCGTGACCCTTGCCGAAAAACATTACCCGCAAAGCCGGGAGATATTGCCGCCCGATGCCAAGCTGATTGCCTTTAGCGCCGAGACGCGCATGAGTGGGGTGGACTGGGATGGGCAGCAGTTGCGTAAGGGATCTCCCGACGCCATGAAGCTATGGGTTCAGTCGCTGGAAGGAACCTGGCCATCGGAACTGGATGCCGAGGTGCAGAAAATCGCCAGTGGCGGTGCGACACCACTGGCCGTATGTTCTGGCGCCGAGGTGTTGGGGGCCATCGAGTTGCGGGACATTGTCAAAGCCGACATCAAATCGCGCTTTGCCGAATTGCGGGAGATGGGTATCCGCACGGTCATGGTGACCGGCGACAATCCGTTGACCGCCGCCGCCATTGCCGCCGAAGCCGGGGTCGATGACTATCTCGCGGAGGCCAAACCCGAAACCAAACTCGCCCGCATCCGCGAGTATCAGAATGAGGGCTACATGGTCGCGATGACCGGGGACGGCACCAATGACTCGCCGGCCCTGGCCCAGGCCGATGTCGGTCTCTGCATGGCCAGTGGTACTCAGGCGGCGCGCGAAGCCTCCAACATGGTCGACCTGGACTCCAACCCCACCAAACTGCTGGAGATCGTCCAGATCGGCAAACAACTGCTGATGACCCGCGGCGCCCTCACCACCTTTAGCGTGGCGAACGATGTGGCCAAATACTTCGCCATCATCCCGGCAGCGTTTGTATCGACTTATCCCCAATTAGGCGCGCTGAACATCATGGGCTTGAGCTCGCCTGCCCATGCCATCATGGCTGCGGTCATTTTTAACGCCCTCATCATCCCCTTTTTGATTCCGCTGGCCCTCAAGGGCATCAAGTTCCGCGCGGACTCGGCGCAGCACATTCTTCGCCGCAACGTGTGGATCTATGGATTGGGCGGCATTATTGCGCCATTTATCTTTATCAAACTGATCGACATGCTACTGGTTGTACTGTAGGAGGATGACGCCATGATCAAAGACATCAAAACTGCGCTGTTGCTGTTCCTGGTTCTGGCCGTGATGACCGGTCTGATCTATCCCATGGCGATGACAGGCATCGGCCAGATCGTGTTTCCCCATCAGGCCAACGGCTCTCTCATTCGTCAGCATGGACGGGTCGTGGGTTCCAGCCTCATTGGTCAGTATTTCCGCGAACCGCGGTACTTCTGGAGCCGCCCTTCGGCGACTTCACCGGTGCCATACAACGGGGCGGGGTCCGGTGCCTCCAATCTGGGGCCGAACAATCCTGTTCTGGCACAGCACGTGGCGGCGCGGATCAAGGCCCTTAAAGCCGCGGACCCTGCCGAGAAAGGCCCGGTTCCGGTGGATCTCGTGACGTCTTCCGCGAGTGGTCTGGACCCGGATATCAGCGTTGCTGCGGCGCTCTATCAAATCTCGCGCATTGCGCAGGCTGGCGGTATCAACACCGTGACCTTGCGCCATCTGGTCCAGCAAAACACGACGGAACCATTGCTGGGCTTCATCGGCGAACCAGTGGTCAATGTCGTGAAACTCAACCTCGCGTTGCATGAGCGATATGTCACCGCGCAGGTGGCAACGGGCTCCCTCACGAAAGGAGCAAAATCATGACGACTCCCTTTCTATTCTATTGGCCCAACGCAGAAACCATACCGGGGATGGCCTTCGCCAAAGGACGCGTATCCGTATCCGCTGAGAGTACCAGCATCAGGAGCGCATCCGCTCCCACTGGCACAAAGAGTGCCGTATGCCTGCCACAGCGAATGCTGATCTCTTGTGCCGGGCAATCGGCAAGACCAGAACTGATATGCTCCGCAAGACGCATAACGGCAGCCCCGGCGATACCAATAAGACTCTGGTCCGCTATCGTTTCTCCCTTCTGAAAAATCACCGCCCCTTCGTTGGAGATCAGCGCGGCACCTTGTATTTCTGGCGACATGGCGTCTAGCTGCGCATTGAGATCGTCAAACATGTCCTGATTCAAGATGCACCTCCTTCAGAGATTCTCGGGAATAGGAAACTGAAAGTCCTTCTGGGTCAACAGATCAGGTCCCGATTCCAACCCCTCGAACCAGTCGAGGAAAGCCGTGACCGTCTCCCGTCCTTTAAAGGATGCGCCGTGCTGCGGCACAATCCACTCGATATCCATACCCCGTACCATATTGGTCCAGAGTCTGCAGACTTTCTGGCCTCCCATATAACGACGGTGGAAACCATCCATGCCAGACGCAGCGCGATGCGCCTGGAAGGCCTCTGCACCTTCGATCACCTTGGAGGCATCATGCCCACTGACCAGGTTGGCACCCAGATCTCCGGAGAACAGAATCTTGCTCACCGGATCGTAAACCTGGAAATTGCCCACCGAATGCATGTAATGCGCGGGCACAACAAAGAGTTCCTGCCCCGCCAGATTGACCCTCATGCCCTGCGGCGGGATGCCGATGACCCGCCCTGCGGTCATCCCCTTCGAGCAAAAATGCGGCAGGAAACGGGTCCATTCATTGGCGATGAGAATCTTCGCGTCGGTGATCAGCAACCAGCCGTTGGCAGAGGCAACAATATCCGGGTCCTCGTGAGAGGCAAATACATAATCGAGATGCGCCGGCAGGAAATAGCTCGCCATCTCTGCCAGCAGGTTCTTGTATGTGAGGTTACCGCCGGGATCGAGCAGCATCCCTTCCCCATTATTAACAATAAGGAATTGATTGGCCTGAATCCCATCGCCCTCCACCAGATCGGTGAAGGCAATGCATTTATGCGTTCCGTCGTCATACAGCAACTGTGGCATTATGGGCTCCTATGCAGGTGATACCGGCCCTGCCATTAAGCAGGGCAACAGAATTAAAACGCTATAAATATAACAGTATTATTTCATACTATTGTTTTTTAAGCACGCTATCAAAAAGCGACCCCGCACAGCAACCCGTCTGGGTGGTTTTTTCACCCAGACGGGAACCTGATGGATGAGATTGGGCCTGCCGGGCTGAGTGTCGGGGCTTGGCCGTGCTTGCATAGCGGCGATACCTCTTTTACAATGCGGGCATTCAGTTGAGCTGAATCAGCGCAGCGCGAATCAGAACGCTCCCTCCATCAGGAGGTTTGGGTACGACAGGTCTCCTGATCGTGCCTTTTTTATTTTGAACTGCCACTTTTTCAGAGGTCGTGGAATTTATGGGTGAGATAACGAGGGCGCTCATCAGCGTTTCCGACAAACGGGGCGTCGTGGAATTTGCCCGGCGGCTGCAGGATTTCGGCGTGGAAATACTCTCTACCGGCGGCACCGCCAAGGTCTTGATGGCCGATGGTGTCGCGGTGCAAGAAGTGA
Organism: Acidithiobacillus ferriphilus; assembly: GCF_028215975.1. Lineage (NCBI taxonomy): Bacteria > Pseudomonadati > Pseudomonadota > Acidithiobacillia > Acidithiobacillales > Acidithiobacillaceae > Acidithiobacillus > Acidithiobacillus ferriphilus. The sequence continues at coordinate 798,823 of NZ_CP116458.1, read as the reverse complement.
GCGACTACACCAGCTTCCCGGAACTGCTGGAGGGCCGCCTCAAAACCCTGCACCCCAAAATCCACGGCGGGCTGCTGGCGAAGCGCGGCAACAGTAGTCACGTCCGACAAATGGCCGAACATGGCATTCCCGCCATCGATCTTCTCTGCGTCAATCTTTATCCCTTCGCCGAGACTGTCGCCAGCGCCGATTGCACACTGGAAGAAGCCATCGAAAACATCGACATCGGTGGCCCGACCATGCTCCGTGCGGCGGCGAAGAACTGGGAGAACGTCACCGTCCTCGTCGACCCCGATGACTATCCCGCCGTACTGCAGGAGATGGAACAGAGTTACGGCGGCATCGGTGCCAGCACCCGCTTCCGTCTGGCTACCAAGGTCTTCGCCCACACCACGCAATATGACGGTGCTATCGCCAACTATCTTTCCAGATTCAATCCCGATGGCAGCCGGACAATCTTCCCACAAACCCTGTCCTTGCAATTTGAGAAGGTCCAGGACCTGCGCTACGGTGAAAACCCTCATCAGACCGCATCCTTCTACCGCGACGGCAGCGGCGGCGGACTGGCGAACGCCCGTCAGTTGCAAGGCAAGGAATTGTCTTACAATAACATCGGGGACGGCGATGCCGCCGTCGCGCTGGTGATGGAATTTGCCGAACCCGCCTGTTGCGTGGTGAAGCACGGTAATCCCTGCGGCGCAGCCGTGGGACTGGATCTGCTCGGCGCCTATCAGCGCGCGTGGGCCGGCGATCCGGTATCCGCCTTTGGCGGCATCATCGCCTGTAACCGGCCGCTGGATGCCCAAACCGCTGAACTCATGAGCGGCCAATTTGTCGAGATGGTGCTGGCGCCCACTATTTCGCCCGACGCCCGGCCCATTCTGGCCAAAAAGAAAAACCTGCGCGTACTCGCCTTCGACGATGGTCGCGCTTGGCGGCGGGCGGGCTGGGATTACAAACGCGTGCGCGGCGGCCTGCTGGTACAGGACTTTGACCAGAGCATCGAAGCGGAGGCGGATTGGAAAGTGGTCTCGGAACGCGCGCCGACGACACAGGAGGCCCGTGACTTGGCCTTTGTCTGGCGGGTCGGTAAATACGTGCGCTCCAACGCCATTGTCTATGGCCGCGAAGGCCAGACCATCGGCATCGGTGCGGGGCAGATGAGCCGAGTAGACGCAGCCAGGTGCGGCGCGGCCAAGGCCTTGGAACTAGGCTTCGATCTGCACGGCGCGGCGCTGGCTTCTGACGCCTTTTTCCCTTTCCGCGATGGGGTCGATGCGGCGGCGGCTGCGGGCGTAAAGGTGATTATCCAACCCGGCGGCTCCATCCGTGATGAAGAAGTCATCGCCAGCGCCAATGAACACGGCATCGCCATGGTCTTTACCGGCGTGCGCCATTTCCGGCATGGTTAAGGAGGGGACGCAGATGGGTGCAAAAGTCATGGTCCTCGGCGGTGGCGGACGCGAACATGCCATCGCCTGGAAACTGGCCCAGTCAGCGGTGGTGGCGAAGGTCTACTGCGTGCCCGGCAATCCCGGTACGGCGGCGGAAGCCAAGGTCCATAATTTGGCCCTGAAAGCGACCGACGCCGGTCAGGTGGTCGCCGCCGCCCATGCGCTGGACATCGCGCTGGTCGTCATTGGTCCCGAAGCACCACTGGTAGCGGGCGTGGGTGATGCCCTGCGCCGGGCTGGTATCCCGGTCTTTGGCCCCAATGCAGCCGGAGCGATGCTGGAGGGCAGCAAAGCCCACGCCAAAACCTTCATGGAACGGCACGGCCTTCCCACCGCCCGGTACGGACGTTTTACCGATGCTGACGCGGCCCTCGGCTACCTGCGTGACCATCCGTTGCCGATGGTGGTCAAAGCCGACGGCCTGGCCGCTGGCAAGGGGGTCGTCGTAGCTTTCGAGCGAACAGAAGCTGAGGCCGCCGCACGCCAGTTCCTGCAATGGGGTCCCATCATCATCGAGGAGTTTCTGGAAGGTGAGGAAGCCAGCTTCATCGCCATTGTGGCGGATGGTCAAGTCCTACCACTGGCGGGGTCACAGGATCACAAACGCCTGCGCGACGGCGATCGGGGTCCCAATACCGGTGGTATGGGTGCCTACTCCCCGACCCCCATCTTGGATACTGCCATGAGTGAGCGAGTGTTACGCGAAGTGATGCGCCCCGCGGCAGAAGGGTTAATGACGGACCGTACGCCCTACTGCGGCTTCCTCTATGCCGGCCTGATGATCGGTCCCGCCGGGCCCAAGGTGCTGGAGTTCAACTGTCGGCTAGGCGATCCCGAGACACAACCGCTGATGATGCGTTTGCGTTCCGATCTCTATACGCTTTTGCTGACCGCGGCCCGCGGCGATCCACTGCCGAAGGCACTCGACTGGGACAGTCGCGCTGCCCTCTGCATCGTACTGGCCACTGCGGGTTATCCTGACCATCCGCGGCTAGGTGACCCCATTCTCGGTCTCAATAAGACGCAGGGGGATACTGTCAAAATCTTCCATGCCGGGACTACGACAGAGCACGACACCGTCATCACGGCTGGTGGCCGGGTGCTCGGCGTCACGGCACTGGGAGAAAGCCTGTCGATCGCACAGCAACGGGCTTACGCCGCCGTCGCCGATATCCGCTGGCCGGGCTTGCAGTATCGGCAGGACATCGGCTACCGTGGCCTGCGGCGCGCCTGACCGCGTTTTCGACTGATGCTACCTCGTCATCCACGTCGACAGGATGTTCGCCGGGGGATAGCGCATTTACGGCGCGGTGGGGTCATCGCCTATCCTACGGAAGGAGTCTGGGGACTGGGCTGCGACCCGCGCCAACGCCGCGCGCTACGCCGGGTTCTGGTCCTCAAAAGGCGTCCACAACATAAAGGCGTTCTTCTGGTAGCAGGCCGGGTGGCAGAAACCCGGCAGTACTGGTCTGCGCAAGGAATAGACCCGGCACTGCCGGCACGACTCTGGCCCGGAACGACACTGGTACTTCCCACCACACCGAAAGTCCCTTTCTGGATACGCGGACGCCATGAGAGCATCGCAGTGCGGATCAGTACCCACCCGGCCATCGTCGCCTTGTCCCACGCCTTTGGCGGCGCCATAGTCTCCACCAGCGCCAATCCGGCAGGGCAACAACCAGCCCGTGACTTGCGCGCCTTGTACCGCTATTTTGGTCGTTCCCTGTGGATATTACCGGCCCGGCTGGGCCGTCAACGCCGCCCCAGCCGTATTGTCGATGCCCGCAGCGGCCGTATCTTACGGGAGTAACAGCATGCAACAGCCATCCTTAGACGAAATGGAAGCCTTCCTCCGCAGCCTCCAGGATCGCGTCTGCGACGCCCTGGAAGCAGCGGACGGCACCGCAAAATTCCGCGAAGATCTGTGGGAACGGCCCAGCGGTGGCGGCGGTCGCACCCGGGTTATTGTCAACGGCGCTTTGCTGGAAAAAGGCGGGGTCAACTTCTCCAAAGTTCATGGCGACCAGCTTCCCCCCTCGGCTACCGCACACCGCCCTGAACTGGCCGGACAGACCTTCACCGCTCTTGGGGTCTCTCTGGTACTGCATTGCCGCAACCCCTACGTCCCCATCGTACACATGAACTACCGATTCTTCTCGGCGGGACCAGTGTGGTGGTTCGGCGGCGGCGCCGACCTGACGCCCATCTACGGCTTTGAGGAAGACGCCCGTCATTTCCATAGCACCCTCAAAACCGCCTGTGATCGCCATGACCCAGGCTTTTATCCGCGCTTCAAAGCCTGGTGTGACGACTACTTCACCATCAGGCACCGTCAGGAAATGCGCGGTATCGGCGGTATATTTTTCGACGATCTCAATGGCGATGGCGAGCTTCTGCAAGCCTTCTGGGAGGATATGGCCAACAGCTTCCTCGCCAGCTATCTGCCCATCGTCGCCCGGCGCCGGGACCTGCCCTACGGCGAACGCGAGCGGCAATTTCAACTTCTGCGCCGGGGGCGCTATGCGGAATTCAACCTCGTCTATGACCGCGGCACCCTCTTCGGCCTACAGTCCGGCGGGCGCACCGAAAGTATCCTCATGTCCCTGCCCCCCCTGGCGGCCTGGACCTACGACTGGCATGGCGAAGCCGGTAGCCCCGAAGCCCGCCTCAAGGAGGACTTCCTCACACCCAGGGATTGGGCGTGAGCTACGGTCTGCTGCGCCCCCTGCTTTTTACGCTGGACCCGGAGCGCGCCCACACCCTGAGCATCGCTGCGCTGGAAACACTGGGGCGCATGCCGCAAAGCATGGCCTGCCTGACAAAGCACTATAGCGTCACCGATCCCCGTCTGGCGCAGGACTTTTGGGGCCTGCATTTTCCCAACCCCGTCGGTCTCGCTGCCGGCTACGACAAGGACGCCCGCGCCGCCACCGCCCTCCCCGCCCTCGGTTTCGGCTTCATCGAAATCGGCACAGTGACCCCGCGCCCGCAGCCGGGTAATCCGCGCCCCCGGGTCTTTCGTTATCCGGCACAGCAGGCGGTCATCAACCGCATGGGTTTCCCCGGTGAAGGGGCTGCGGCAGTTGCCCACAGACTGGCGGCGTTAACTAGCCATCCGGTGCCTATCGGCATCAATCTCGGCAAAAACAAGGATACCCCGCTGGAGCAGGCGCAGGACGACTATGTCGCCGCGCTGGAGTTGCTCTTTCACTATGGCGACTATCTCTGCATCAATGTCAGCTCACCCAACACGCCTGGGCTGCGACTGCTGCAGGGGGAGGAGGCCTTACGGGGACTGCTCAGGGCAGTTACCGCAGCCAACCAGCGTCTGGCCTTGCAGCATCAGCGCCCCCCTCTGCCGCTGCTCCTGAAAATCGCTCCAGATCTGGATAATGATGACCTCGACGCTATCGGTTGTCTGGCCTTAGGCACGGAACCTCTGGTGGATGGTTTTGTTGCCACCAATACCACTGTAGAACGCCCGGTCTCCCAGCCTGGACTCTCCGAAAGCGGGGGTCTGAGCGGTGCACCATTGCTGGAGCGATCCAATGCCGTCATCGCGCAACTCTATCGAGCGACCCAGGGACAGGTACCCATCATTGGTGTCGGTGGTATCCTCAGTGCGGCAGATGCCTATGCCAAGATCCAGGCTGGGGCCAGCCTGTTGCAGATCTATAGCGGGCTCATTTTCCGGGGACCGGCACTGGTGCGGGAGATTCTGGAAACACTGCCGGAGCTGTGGTTGAAGGATGGTTATCCCGACCTTACGCACGCACGGGGTAGTGCCGCCTGATATCCTCTCTGCCGCGGAAATCATTGCCCTTGCGCACGCATCATATAGTGTAATCGAGGTGAGGCTGCCAAAGGTGGAGGACTACAGAAGCGGACTTGCTGGACGGTATGGCAAAATCAGGGCGTGGCTAACGTATTGGTAGTCGTTATGGAATACCCAAGGTTGCCGGGTCCTGCCTTCTCGCCATGGAGAAGGCTTAACATCGCCAGCCTGACCAATCAGATACTGAAGTGCTTAGGTTTCTGACCCCAATCAAAGGCACCCATCATGTCGTAAGCATTGTGGTCACGATGGTTGAGGGCCCGCAGACCAAAACGGGTTTCGATGAATTTAAGGATGCTGGCCGTGCTGGCCAGGTGATGGTCCACCAAACCCTGGCGCGCCCAAGGACTGATAAGCAGGGCCGGGGTACGGGTGCCGAATCCGTAGTCGTCCACCACTTTAGGCGGCAGCGAATCCCAGAAGCCACCGCCTTCGTCATAGGTAATGAAGATGGCGGTTTTGTCCCAGGCCGGGCCATCAGCGGCAGCGCGCACCAATTGCTCCACCCATTCCATGCCATAAACGGGTGCACAGTCGGCCGGATGCTCGTCATGGGCGGCACTGGCCCTGACAAAGGAGACACCGGGCAGTTTGCCGGCTCGGGCATCGGCGAGAAAGTCGTCACTGTCGCGCATACGACCGCCCTTCACATATTCTGGCCAACGCGGGTAGTACTGGAAGGGGTTATGGTGGGCTACATACAACTGACCCGTGTCAATCACCGCCGAGCCGTCGCCAGGGCCAAAAGCGGTCTTAAGCGCCCACGGCTTTACGCGGTTCCAGTTTTCGTTATACCAGGCCCAGGATACTTTGGCGCCATCCAGACGGTCACCGATATTGTCGTAGGTCTGTGCCTCCGGGGGTGGGGATATCTTCAAGGCCTTCACGGCATCCGCATTGGTCGGTCCCTGCACCGGCGGCAGATCGTTGACCAAGACTTTTTTGTGGTCATAGGGCAGATCAAAGAAGCTGTGTTCCAGACCGGCGTCTTTCGGATCGAAAGGTGCGCAAATATCCTTGGGCGCATTGGGATAGACACAGGAGCGGGCGGCCACCAGATAGAGCGCATTGCCGGTACTGCCGCCGCTCATGGCCTGAAAGAAATGATCAAAGAGCGTGTACTGGTGCGCGACACGGTGATAGAAGGGCAGATCTTCACCGGTATAATACCCCAGCACCGGACCACTGGGTCGAGCCAGATCAAAGGCGGTCTGCTCCGGGCTCATTTTTTTGAATTCGTCCCGCGACAAAAGGGTTTTGCTACCGCCCGCCAGAGCTACGAAACGGTCCATCTTACCGTTATGAACCTCCGCCATCATGCGGAAAAACCGATGTTTTGGATCCCAATGTACATTGCCTTTGGCGGGAATATAGGGCGCCATGTGGAAGGGCTGGTTAGGCAATTGCACGTTCTGAAAACCCGGAATATCCGTAGGTAACGGTAGGTTATCATAAGCGATACCCGCCGGATTTTTCTGCAAACCGAAAAAACGATGATCCAACTGCCCCTGTGCATCTAACAAATTGATAATCTGTTGCCCGTTTTTCGGCTGGAAGGTACCGAAGTAATGATCAAAACTGCGGTTCTCCTGAAATATCACCACCACATGCTCAACCTTTTGACGCAGGAGATTTTCCTCGCTGATTCCCGCAGCTCGTGCCACACCCAGCAGATGCGGAGCGGCGATAACCGCACTGCTCCCCAGTCCCAACTGCGTCAAAAACTGTCGACGATTTTGTGGCCCCATAGAAAACACCCTCGTTCATCTCAATCACCCATGAAACTATCACATCAGCGCTACGAGGAGTGGCTTGATAAATGTACCTCCACATTAAAATTGCTGGCATGCTTCGGCATATTCTTGGTAAAGGGCGGATAAGTACCCTCTTCCACCGATTTCAGCGCCGCCTTATCAATTGATCCCACACCACTGGATTGGGCAATTCTCGCCCACAGTAGTCGGCCCGACGGCGTCAATCGGAAGGTGATCACGGCGGTGCCACTCAAATGCATCATCCGGACGGCCTCCGGAACATGCGCATCGGCCTGAACACGGGTGCGCACCATGCCAGCGTACTGATCTACAGCCGCCTCACGTGCAGCCATGCTTGGCGCCGGAGGGGGTGGTGGCGGTGGCGGCGTGGTTACCGGCGGACTAGGCGGTACCACTGGTGCCGTAGGCAAGGGTGTTTTGGCCATCAACGGCTTGGGCGCAGGCGCGTGATGCACTACCGGCTTCGGCTGCGGAATGGGATGAGGTAGCGGCTTAGGCACCGGCTTCGGATGCACTACCGGCTTCGGTGGCGGTGGCACCGGCTTGGGTTTGGGAGGTGCCGGTTGCACCATGTGAATGGCGATAATCTTCTTTACCATTAGCTTAGGTGCTGGTGTATTACCACCCCCCCAAATCAATCCACCTACCAACACTACCTCTAACACTGCGCCAATCAACAATGCGCGTCCGAAATGCCCCTTCGGACGTTGTGGTGCCCAGGATGGATCACTGACAATTGTATTCACCGATTATATTCCTCGTATATACTTTTCCTAATTACTCGCTTTCGCGGCAATCCCGATATCACTCACCCCAGCTTTCTGACAGCGATCCATCACATGAACGAAGTTCTGGAAGGGCACTCCCTTGTCGGCAACAATGGTGATCTGAGTCTTGCCGGGATCGCTATCAGAGGCAAGCATTTCCTGCAGGCCGCCGAGATCATAGCGATGACCCTTTACATTCACTGATCCATCCTTATCGATATTGATGGTGTAGTGCGGATGCGGAAGCTGCTGTGCCCGACTAGCGGTCGGGAGTTGTAAATTCAGCCCCTTATCGGGGATCATTTGCAGAGTAATCATGATAAAAAACACCAGCAGGAAGAGCATGATATCAATCATGGGGATGATCTCCACCCGGCCCTTTTTCTGCTCGAAGTAACGGCGCCCCATCAACTGGCCCTTGCCACAGACAGCACTTCACTGCGCTGCTTACCGCTGTTGTCCGGCGTGATCATGGGCTGACCATCCATCCGATTGAGCAGCATGGTCTTTACGGAATCCAGTTGCAGGAGAATCTGCCGCACCTGATTGTTGAAGGCATTGAAAGCGATCAGGCCGAGCATGGCGATAAACAGGCCGGTTGCCGTGGCGACCAGCGCGTCAGCCACACCGCCGGTGACCGCCGCAGGAGCGTGTCCTGGCGCGGCCAGCACCGAAAAGGCGTGGAACATGCCGATAATCGTGCCGAACAAACCCAGCAGCGGCGCCAAAGTGATGATGGTGTCCAGCAACCACAGACGGCGATCCAGTTGCGGCGCCAATACCAGCACGCTTTCTTCCAGACGGCTGGCGAGGGCTTCGTCCTTGACCTGTCCGTGATGGGAAGCGGCCATTCGCAGCAAAGCGGCTTCGGGCAGATCCCCGGCGCTTATGGTCATTTTACTAAGCGTTTCACGATCCAGCCGACCATGGCTACCCAACTCCTGCACGAACACCAGCCCACGCAAAATGGTGCGCCGCAGGTACCAAAAGCGATCCACTATCACCGCCAGTTCAAGCAGCAGCAGAGTACCGAGCACGTAAAGAACGCCATCTGAATAGTTGGCGAGATGAATGAGATATTGCGGGTTCATGGTAGCCCCTCTATCAACCGAAAGGACCACCATAGCAAATCAATGTGACAGTTTTATGAACCTTTTATGACGTTTTTATATCAATGTCATTTTTCTTGTTACGCAGATCAGCTATATTAAAGCGTTAGGACACTGCCTCCAACAGCACGCAACCCAAATCCAGTCATGGAATAAAGAAGTGGATTACTGTAATGGAATTGTTTGCTGTTCAGGCTGCTGTGGCGCCGTTGGCTGGCTGCTGGCCGAAGGCGGCGGCAACCCCGTCCCCGCCGGGGCTTCCGCGCTGGCAGCCAATCCCAGCCGCTGCGAAAGCAGTTTTTGAAACTGCAAAGACAGCGGCTTGTCACCCAAAGTCCCAATGCGGATATTGGCCTTGGTAACATCCGTCGCCATGGAGGTTAGCGTCACCTTGGCCGTCTGTCCATCTTGGGTGGTACCTTCAAGCAAAAGCTTAGAAGGACTCTTGTGGATTTCACCGTTATAGCGAATGTCCATTTCTCCGAATGCCGCCCGGGACGCCGCACTGACCCGACTCACCGAAGCCGGGTAGAACGCGTAGAAATTGGCGACCCCGCCGTTCTCCGCGTAAGCCACCGCCCCGCCGCCAGCTCCGGCTGCAAGGAGCGCCACACACCCGCCAAGCGGTAGCGTTGCCACCACGCCTGCTGCCACCGCCAACCACGCCAACCGCCGCTGCATCGCCATGCCAACCCCCTAGCTCCGTGAAAAAACGGTTACAAAAAAACCCGGCAAAACCGGGCTTCTTCAGCTTTTTGGTACCGAGAGTCGGACTCGAACCGACACGATGTCACCACCACCGGATTTTGAGTCCGGCGCGTCTACCAGTTCCGCCATCCCGGCAAAATACCAGCGTATATATTAAAGGGTCTGTCTGCCCTAAGCAAGACCGGGCAGGCAATCAAAGATTAATGCCATCCCCAGCCTGGGCCTCCCCACCAACCCCAAGGTCCCCAAGGACCGCCACCCCAGCCCCCGTTAATAAAGACCGTACTCGTGGCGGGCTCACGTACTTCCAACGGCCACAAATACACGGTACCGGCCCGCAGTTGCGGGTAAGGATACTCATACCCTCCAATCTTTTCCATCTGCACCCCCGCCACCGTCCCCACAAAGGTAAGTTCCCTTCCCACCGCGTAAAGCGCCGGGTCGTAGAACCCTGGGGCACAGGCGATAAATCGCCCTTCATCGGACTTTTTCCGACCCAGATAAGGCCGTCCATCCTGACGTAGTGGCAGCGCCATTACCGTAAAGCAGGTCTCCTGAGCCTTCGGCTGCGCCTGAATCAGTATTCCACCCCAGCGCACCAGCTTTCCGTTTTCCGCCCCCGTCTGCGCCTGACGCGGTGTAATGGGCGGAAACTGCCCACTCACCGGTGTAACCGTTGCGCACCCCCCCAAAACTATCGCTGCAATCACACCCATCAATGCCTTCAATGTGTTCATTGCAATCTCCTGCATCGCCATCATTCACAGACAAACCACAGTGTGGACCATTTCCTGAGCACATTACTGCGTCAAACCAAGTGCCTGCAGGACCATATCAAGCGTCACAAAAGTTTCACCAGACGGCACATGCCGACAAACGATCTCCCGCACGGTCACCAGTGGCAACTTTTTCGGCAACCCCAGCCGGTGTCCGTTCACACTGTCCAAGACAATTCCGCACAAAGCCCGCCACCGGTGACATTAAAAAGGCGCAGACGCATCCCCTGCGCTTCTGCCAATTGACGGGCAATAGCCAGACCAAGACCACTACCCTCACTATGCCCACGCGCATCATCCAGACGAATGAATGGTTCAAAAACTTTCTCCAGATCCGCCTCCGGGATTCCCGGACCGGCATCGCACAGACGTAACAGGAGATGCCCCGGCATTTTCTTAAACTCTGCCGTCATCCTCCCGCCGCCGTAACGCAAAGCATTATCTAAAAGATTGGACAGCAGACGGCGCAAAGCCTCCCGGTCTCCCCGGAAGGGATAACGACGCGGTAATACCGCCTCCCAGTGGCCGCCCTCCCGCGCGAAATCCGCGCCCACTTCGGTCAGCAATACCACCAGATCAAAATCCGCCACCTTCGCCGCCATACCACGACCCAGCGCAAGGGATTGGGCCAGCAACTCATCCATCCGCTCCATATCCTGCAACATACCATCCCGAAGACGTTGCGGCGTGGTCTTCGGCAACAGTTCCCAGGCCATACGCAGGCGCGCCAGCGGTGAACGCAGATCGTGGGAGATTCCGGCCAGCAACAACGACTGATGATTAATCATCGCCTGTAAACGGGTTCGCAGGTTAGCGAAAATATTGAGGATATCCTGAAACTCATAAGCACCGCCGCGCGGCAGACTCGGCAGAGGTGCCTTTAACGATCCGCGCAATGCCTCTGAAATCACGCCGAGAGGCCGTAATACCCGGCGTACCAGAATCATCGTCAGCACCAACAGCGCGAGAGTTGAAAAAGCCAGCACAAAAATCATGGCGATAGGAAGAGACGATGCCAACCGTCCTCGGTCAAAATGTACCCAAGCCGTTTGTCCGGAAACAGTAACCGGCACCCAAAACGTACGCACGCTTCCGCCCAACACATCCACACGCACGGGTTTTCCTAAGCGCCTGGCCAGCGCGCGACTCAGCAACCAGCCATATATATGCCCATGGGTGTGCTTTATAGAACGATCCAGATGCGCGGCAATTTCTATCCCATTGTCGGACTGCAGACTGGCTAAAAAAGTGGGGCGCTCTTGCGGAGACAATTCGGCATAGGTTTTCGCACTGATCACAATCAAACCTGCCAGATCCTCCGCCGAGCGCTCGGCCAGCGGATATAGCACCGTAGCCACGATGATCAGCAAGGTCAGAATCTGTAGAACAACAATGCCCAGCCCCAAGGTCCAGGCCGTTTGCGAAAACAGGCTGCGTCCGCGCCACAGGCTCATGGGACAGGCATGAACCGATATCCAGCGCCACGCTCTGTCTGCAAAAAGCGTGGTTGCCGGGGATTCTCTTCAATAATTTTGCGCAGACGGGTCACCCGCACATCTATACTCCGGTCAAAGCGCCCGTCCTCTTCTCCGCCCAACAACTGCAGCAGAAGATCGCGACTCAGTATACGTCGCGGGCGCTGCGCGAAGACCAGCAACAACTCCATTTCCGCCGGATTTACGTCAATCTCCATATCACCACGGTAGAGTTGCCGCTCGACCATATGCAAACGGAAATCACCAAAGTGGAGTTTTTCGCCACCCTCATCTTTCCCGCTGCGGCGTAACAAGGCCCGCAAACGCGCCACCAGCTCCCGCGCATTGAAGGGTTTTGCCAGGTAATCATCAACGCCGCTTTCCAGCCCAAGGATACGTTCTTCGTCTTCGCCACGGGCCGAGAGCATAAGAATAGGAGGCCCGCCATCCTTACCGCGCAACTCTTTGGCGAGACTGATGCCATCCGGTCCCGGTAACATCCAGTCGAGCACCATCACATCCACCGGACCCGCCGCCATTTGTTGACGCATCTGCTGTCCATTAGCCGCCAATAGCACCGCGAAGCCCTGAGCTTCGAGAAACTCCTGCAGCATGGCTGCAAGCCGCTGATCATCATCCACTATCAAAACGACCGCCATCTCAGCCTCGCAAAACCCTTTTCCGGAAATATTCTCGAAATATGTCGGAGTTACTATACCACCATCGGCAGCAACGGTACCCAAACCAAAAGGTGGAGTGGAGCGAAAGGGTCAGACAATCGGTCGACATAAACTTTAAGGGCGGGCGATTGCAACACAAAGTTTTGTAGCGGTTGTTTTGCGGCTATTGGACGGACTTCTGGTCCGTCTTTTTTTGTGTCTTTAAAGCGATGGTATACTAGCCCAGATTCGCTCAACAAGGATACCGTATGGACCCCAAAGCACACCGTCTCGTCTGGATCGACCTGGAGATGACAGGCCTGCGACCAGAACAGGATCAGATTCTGGAAATCGCCACACTGGTCACGGACAACAACCTGCGGATTCTCTGCGAAGGCCCGGTATTGGCCGTGCATCAACCGGAATTCGCACTCACGGCTATGGATGACTGGAACCAGCGTACCCATGGTGCTTCCGGTCTCCTGCAACGAGTCCGCGATAGTCGCCTGGATACGGCCGCAGTGGAAACACAAACGCTGGACTTCCTGCACCAACATGTCACAGCAGGTACCTCACCGATCTGCGGCAACAGCGTATGTCAGGATCGCCGCTTTTTAGCCCGCCTGATGCCGCGGCTGGAACGTTTTTTTCACTACCGGATGATGGATGTCAGCACCATCAAGGAACTTGCCACGCGCTGGTATCCGCATCTGCCCAAATTCCCCAAAACCGAGCGCCACGAAGCGCTAGCCGACATCCGCGAATCCGTTAGTGAGCTCGCTTATTATCGCGAGCGGCTTTTCACGCCGACATCATCATTACCAGACTCCGAGGCTGAATAGATCTCGGAATCAGTCCGGCCGCTGGCTATTTCACCGGCATTACAATTACACAAAATGCGGCCCATCCCTTCGTTGGCCTAGATGCAGATGCATCTGCTCCGATGTTAAGATGGCAATTTGTAGCCGTTCATATATTTGGGGCGGGGTGGGTGCAGTGCTGGTCATGGAGGCTCCAACGCGGTGGATATCGATCTCTTCTACGAACTCGCCGTGCCTGTCCATCTCGGTCGCAGCGAGGCCCAGGTTTATCATGAAACGCTGGATGAGATTAGCCTCGCCGACACCTTGGGTTTTCACGGCATCTGGCTCGTGGAACACCATTTCATGCGCGAGTATTCTCACTCCAGCAGCCCGGAAAGCTTCCTCGCCGCAGCCAGCCAGCGCAGCAGGAATCTGCGTCTCGGCCATGCCGTCGTTGTTCTGCCATACAATCATGTCGTGCGTGTTGCGGAACACGTCGCCGCCTTGGACATCCTCAGCCATGGCCGCCTGGAACTGGGCATAGGGCGTGGCTTTTCTCCCAAGGAATATCAACTTTTTGGCAGCCAAATGGCGGACAGTCGACGTCATATGCAGGAAGGCTTACAAATTCTTCGCCAGGCAGGCGGTGGACCCTTCGGCCATCATGGAAAGCTCTATAATTTCGATGAACTGGATATTCTTCCCAAACCCCTCCAACAACCTCATCCACCATTGTGGACGGCAGCCGTGAGCCCGACGACTATCCAATGGGCAGCGCAGGAAGGCATTGGCGTGCTCTCCGGACCATTTAAACCCTGGTTCCTCATCAAACAAGATCTGCGTGCCTATAAAAAGAGCTGGCGACGACACCATGGAGACGGTCCTTTGCAAAAGGGCCAGAATGCGGGTTTTGCCATGACCATTGGCTGCCTATGTCTGGAGGATGCGGCGGAAGCACGGCACTGGGCCGAGGGCTTCACCTGGTATTACCAGCGGCTGTTGGATCAGACTCGGCCGGTCCTCGCACAACTCAAGGAAAGCTATGAATACTATCACCGTCTCGGCTTTCTCGAACCACTGTTGCGCCGTGGCCTCAGTCTGCGTCTGCTAGAGACCATGGGTATGGTCGTGGTCGGCGATCCCGACACCTGTCGTCAGAAACTGGCCCGTTACGCCCGGGCGGGCGTGGATCGGCTGATTCTGGCCGTCGGTGCCGGGATGGTCCCCAGCGCCGTAACTCAACGCTCGCTGCACCTGCTCGCCGACGAGGTGTTACCCGTTCTGCGCGGTACCCACCCCCGATAATGCAAGTGCTGGTCACAGGTGCGGCAGGGCATACGGCAGCGGCGCTGTTACCCGCTCTGCTCGCCCACCCGGACATCCACCGGGTCATCGCCCTGGATCGCCGGGCACCCGCCATACAGCATCCACACCTGCAATACCTGCCTTTGGATATACGCGATTTACGGCTTGTCGAGCATCTGGCGCACGTGGACCGCGTCATTCATCTCGCCTTTATGGTGCTCAGTCCGCGCCGCGGGCCGCAACGACGATGGCGCGAGGAAATGCGCCGGATTAACCTCGATGGCAGCCAGCATCTATTTCGTGCGGCCGCGGAAGCCGGCGTGCCGCAAGTCATCTACTCCAGCAGTGTGGCGGCTTATGGCGCCTGGCCAGACAATCCCATCCCCATCCGCGAAAGCCAGCCGTGTCGTCCGGTACCAGGTTTTGCCTATAGTGAGGACAAGGCTGCGCTGGAACAGTGGCTGGATGTATTCACGATCACGCAGAGTCAAACCGCCATCGCGCGCCTACGTTTGCACGCTATTATCGGTCCTCGTGGGCAGGCATTGGTAAACGGTATTGCGACAAGCCCTTACGGACTGCGACTGCGTGATCCGGACCTGCCCATTCAATGCCTTCACGAAGAGGATACAGTTGCCGCCCTGCTGGCGGCACTGGACTATGGCTGGGGCGGGGTATTCAATATCGCAGCACCCGATCCCATCCCCTGGTCAAGCATTCCTCGCCGCTGGCAGCTTCCGCTCTCCCCCACCCAAATGCACCGTGTACATAACTGGTTACGCCCTTTTAGTACCGGCCTCGGCGATCCCGGCTGGCTACGGGTCCTGGAAAATCCGCTGATTGTCGACATCAGCCACGCCCAACAGACATTGAGGTGGCACCCTCGTTATAACGTGTACAGCGCTATTACCCGGTTACGCGATGCGGGTGGGCAGCAGCCAATGCACCCTTGGAGCGGCTGAGCGTCCGTGGCAGAATAGCCTATGAACTTCGCTCAACGTATCCCCGCGCGCGCCCAAGTCCAGCGTCATCACGACGCGCTGGTCAATCGGCTTAACGAGCACAGCGGTAACTACCGGGACCCTGTCCAGGCCGTCCCGTGGAAAAGCCTCGATGCAGAAACAGCCTGGCTCCCCGAAGAACTGCTATCGATCTATGGATTGCCTGAATACGTACAACTGAGTCAGGACGAACGCATCCGTCTTTCCCAGGTCGAATTTGTCTCTTTCTGCGAACTGGGCCTATGGCTGGAAGCCTTGTTCATCCAACGCCTGGGCGCCAACTCGCTACAAGAGCTGTACCGCGATCCGGTCAGCTACCATTATCAGCTTCATGAACTGCGGGAAGAAGTGGGGCACAGCCTCATGTTTCTGGAATTACAGCAACGTGCGCAACTCCCATTTATGACCCCTTTGAGCGAGCGCCCACCCTTGGCCCGTCTTTTCGCCCGTTATGCGCCCGAAGGCTCCGCAGCTTTCTGGACAACTATTCTGGTCGGTGAGGATGTACCGGACCGCATGAATCGGCTGATCTTCGCACACAAGGAACTGCCTGCGGCGGTACTGGCCATCACCCACATCCACATGCGCGAAGAAGCGCGTCACATGGCTTTCGCCCGTACCACCATTCAGATGCGCAGTCAGGCCATGGGGCGCGCAAAAAAACGTTTCATCAGCCCCGTTCTGCGCGAGGTGTTTCGCCAGTTTTTGCGGACCAGTTTCTTTCCAGGCGAACAGGTCTATGCAGCGGCCGGGTTGAGCAATCCGCGGATCTGGGCACGCCGCGTGCGCCACAACCCGCACCGTATTCACCTGATGAACCAGTGTGCAGCGCCCAGTCGCGATTTTTTGCACACGCAAGGCTTTGCCTTGTGAACAGCTATTTCCTGCTATAATCTGAAGTCCATAGGAGAATAAAATGCGATTTCATCCTGGAACCATCCTCGCATCCCCCGACGCGCAGGCCATCTTCGAATCCGGAGAAATTGATCCGCAGGAATTGCTCCGTCACCACGTCCTGGGCGAGTGGGATGAGGCTATGGAAGAAGACCTCATTGAAGCCAGTGAAAAGGCCATTCGCGACGGCGGGGTGGTTGTCAGTACCTGGCAGGTAAGCGGGTATACGGTCTGGATTCGTACCGATGCCAGTCGGGAAACCACTATTATTGACGTTCCACTCGACCACTGAGGTGTACCATGGCGGTATTGCAGATTGCGACCCGGCCTTTCGCCGATCAACGCCCTGGCACATCCGGGCTACGTAAAAAGGTCAAAGTTTTTCAGCAACCGCATTATCTCGAAAATTTCGTTCAATCCGTTTTCAGCGCTATTCCCGATCGCGCCGGACAAACTCTAGTTCTTGGCGGCGACGGACGTTTTTATAACCGTGAAGCCATACAGACCATCCTCCGGATGGCGGCGGCGAATGGCTGGGGCAAAGTCATTGTTGGACGGGGGGGGCTCTTCTCCACACCCGCCGTCTCGACCGTCATCCGCGCGCGGCATGCCCACGGCGGCATTATCCTTAGCGCTTCCCATAATGCCGGTGGTCCCGATCACGATTTTGGCATCAAGTACAACACGGCCAACGGTGGACCTGCGTCAGAAAAAATCACTGACGCCATCTGGGCTGCCAGCAAGGCCATCCAAAGTTACCAGACATTAGACAGCGCAGATGTAGATATCGACCAGAATGGGGAATTTTTGCTGGGCGACATGCGCGTAGAAATCTGCGACCCGGTGGCGGAGTATGTAGAACTGATGGCCCGCATTTTTGATTTTGCTGCGCTGAGGCGACTCTTGCAGGGACCATTTCGGATGCGTTTTGATGCCCTGCACGCTATCACCGGCCCCTACGCTCACGAGATTTTTGAAGAGCGTCTGGGTGCGCCTGCCGGTACGGTGGTTAACGGCGTCCCGCTGACGGATTTCGGGGGCGGTCATCCCGACCCCAATCTGGTATATGCCAAGCCTCTGGCGGATCACCTGTTCGCAGAAGATGCGCCCGACTTTGGGGCGGCTTCCGATGGCGACGGCGATCGCAACATGATTCTCGGACGTCAATTTTTTGTGACTCCTAGTGACTCGCTGGCGGTACTTGCGGCCCATGCCACGGCCATCCCTGCATACCGGCAGGGACTAAAAGGCGTCGCCCGCTCCATGCCCACGAGCCAGGCAGCAGACGTGGTTGCCGAGGCACTGGGCATTGCCCACTATGAAACGCCTACCGGCTGGAAATTCTTCGGGAACCTGCTGGATGCAGGCAAAATCACCTTTTGTGGTGAGGAGAGTTTCGGCACCGGATCGGACCATATCCGTGAAAAGGACGGACTCTGGGCAGTGCTGGCCTGGCTCTCGGTAATCGCGCATACGGGGCAATCCGTGGCCGACATCGTCACTCAGCATTGGCGGCGCTTTGGCCGTCATTACTATACCCGCCATGATTACGAAGAACTCCCGGCAGAAATTGGCGAGCAAATCATACAGACTATTATCGCCCAATTGCCGGTACTCCCCGGCCAAAGTCTGGCAGGACGCAGCATCATTACGGCCGATGATTTTACCTATACCGACCCTATCGACGGCAGCACCAGCACCCATCAAGGTCTGCGCCTGCTCTTTGCCGATGGTGCCCGACTGATATTCCGGCTGTCGGGTACAGGAACCGAAGGCGCCACTTTGCGCATTTATCACGAATATCTGGAGAAGGATACGCAGCGTCAGCAACAGGACCCGCAACGTGCCCTGCGTGACCTGATCCGACTTGGCCGCGATCTTACCCGGATAGAAAGTCTTACGAATCGCAAGACCCCCACCGTCATCACCTGATAAAGGAGTTTGATCATGATAGATTATGAAAATGATAATGGTATTGGGTATAGCGCCCTCGGTATCGCTTTGGTAGCCGGTGCCGTAGCCGGTGCGGTTACTGCCCTGCTTTTTGCACCGCAAACGGGCGACCGTACCCGTGAACAATTACGGCATCAGGCTAACCGAGCCTGGGATCGCGTCGTGGCTTCTCGCGAGCGGATGAATGAACGGGTTGAGGAACTGCTCGACACCATCGCCATCTATAGCGAAGAGCTGGTCCAGAAAGGCAAAGAACTCAGTGACAAAGAGCGCCAGCGCCTGAATGACGGCATTGGTCTAGCACGCGGGGAATTGGACCGTTTGCGGCGTCGTCTTTCTCGTTTAGATTGACCGCGGCGGGGCAAGCGGCTATTCTCTGCGGCGACGGGGCGTAGCGCAGCTTGGTAGCGCGCCTGCTTTGGGAGCAGGATGTCGTAGGTTCGAATCCTATCGCCCCGACCATATAATCAATAGGTTAGGATATTTCTTTGAGGTGGCCTTTTCTACAACCCGCTTTCTTTCTACAACTGTCGTTTTTTGGCGCTGGGCCGTAGCGCATCAAATCAGGCATTTCGCTTGAAAGTTGACACCTCATGCTTGCACAGTAGTCTGATCAGACAAGCAATAGGCTTCACAGTGTAAGGTTCTTACGAGGGCATCGATAGATGAACTTGCCGAAAAGAAAAATCAATGACTTCATCAAAAGAGTTAATTCGTTGGTGCGGTTTGGTTTGTCGGATTTTGATAGTCTGAGCAGCATCATCCACGAAGTGGAAACCTTACCCGCATCCAACGCATATGAAGCGCGGGAGAAATTTGAAGTGTTGTGCGCCCTAAGTTCATTTTACGGCGATCATGAAGAAGTTCAAAGGTATATTAAAAAGGTGCAACAATATCCTTACAACGAGAAAGCCCAAGCAACGTGCATGTTATCCTTGATGAGGTTAGGCAGTTTCCAGTCTGCTGGGGGTATTTGTAATAATTTATCAGAATACTCTGACATAGAGATAGCAGACGATGCTGCCCGCATAGCTCTTTATACTGGACAATTAGATTTATTTTTCTCCAGATATCAGAGTTTATCAAGAATGCAAAAAGCCGACGATCTTTTAGAGTATTACCGTGGCGCATTAAATATCTATAATTTTCTTCAGCAGCGGGACATCTCCGAAGATACTTTCAAAAGCTATATATCAACTGCTGCGGAAACTGTAGGCCTTAATGTGAGATATATTGCACAAACCGGGGTTCGGTTTATCAAGAATGAGCTCGGTCTCTCGTATATCTTCTATGTGGTTGACGCTCATTTAAGCCTGTTTCAGCTAGACTTGATAATTATTGATGCGCTATTAAATAAATATGGAGTAACTTTTTCCGAGATCATAACCTTTTCTGTGGAGAGATTTAATCCAAGTAGCAATCACCTTAATATGGCCTCCATAAGAGAGTTATCTGAAAGCAAAGTCATCTAAAATGAGGCCGGTCGAATTCTTAACCTCAGCGCAAACTATTTTAGAACTTCAGGGTGAACCCAATATAAGAAGCGCGATCAGCCGGCCTTACTACGCCGTATACCATGAAGCCATAGCTGCAGTAACACGGAAGGGCATACCTATCTATCACGGATCGAGCCACACAGAAGTGTCAGCAAGCTTAAAAAAGGCGGATCTCAGGCTAGGCATCCTCCTTAGCGATTATCACAAAAAAAGAGTGATGGCCGACTATTACCTGGATGTAAACGTTGGGGTTGACCCTCATGATTTTATTGGGAGATGCCGCGAAATGATGGATGAGCTTGACAAATTGTAAGCTTTACCCAAGCGCCCAGACCAATCAATCAACAGCTTAGGCTACTTCTTTGAGGCAGCCTTTTCTACAACTCCGTCGAGGGACTTGACGGTCTGCGTGTCTGCACGACCAGCAGGTTGTCCTTAATATCGCTCAGACGCAGGTGAAGAATATCGCTTTTACGCAAGGCGGTCAGATAGGCCAGATCCATGATGCACCCATACCCGCCCTGCTCCATCGAACTTCCGGCACCCCCCACTGCGGGGGATTACGTCGCCCGCGTCCGGAATAACGGCAGGCATCACGCCAAGCTTCTGCATCCCACTGGCGCAAGTCCTGCGTAGATCGTAAGCCGTCCGGTGCCCACCCTCCCGCACCAGCGATGACGTTCCCGCCGTGCGCCCTTGCCGTTGTGGTCCTTCCGTCTGCCGATCATATAAACAGCACCACCAGATAACAAATCCTGGAATGCAGGCGTTACCGTACCCACCGAGGCCGATTAACGGTGCGACAATTTGCCGCAGTTAACACGAGCCGCGCAGCGTGTAATATGCAGATGGCTTACATGGTATCAAAACAGGAGGAAACAGGTATGGCCAATCCATATAATCTACATAAGATTGCAACGTTACGTTTTTTGTCGACTACGGTGACCGCGATCACCATCGCCATGATTCCAAACATGGCGTCAGCTTGCGCTTGTGGTTGTGGTGTTTTCAACCTGGGTTTACCTGGTCTTCCCAGCACCTTCTACAAAACCAAGATATCTCTTCAGTACGACTATATGAACCAGAATGAAACCCAGCATGGTAGTGGTATCGTGTCGAGGAGTTTAAACCCGGACAAGCAAATAGAGACAAATTTCTTTAATTTAAATATTCAGCACATGTTCAATCATCAGTGGGGGATCACGGCGATGATCCCATACTGGAATAGGCACTTCGTCACCGACAGCAATGGCACTGTCGGGCTTACCGATGCGAGCCAGGGTGTTTCGCCACAGATACTTACCTCTAACGCCACGGTTCTTTCGGATATCCGTATAATGGGTATGTACACTGGCTTCTCAAGCGATATGTCCAGCGGTATAACCTTTGGTTTGAAACTGCCTACAGGGCCGACCAATGCCGGTAATTATTATCAAGGGGACCCCATCATGGATCGGGACACCCAGCCAGGAACAGGTACGAACGACTTGCTTCTTGGTGGGTATAAGATGGGGAATGAGTCCGACTGGGGATGGTTCACGCAAGTCCTGTGGCGTCACGCACTCGATAGTTACCAGGGGTATCGTCCGGGGGACAGCGTGAATCTCGCCGTGGGGGCGCATTACGACGGGATAGAGGCCAGCACCCATTTAATTCCTACCCTGCAGTTGAACTACCAGTGGCGAGGCCATGACCAAGGTGGTGGTGATGCTGCATATGGTAATATGAATAGTGGTTACTCAAACCTATATATCACCCCGGGTGTGCAGGTCAACCTGAGCAGCAAATGGTTACTGAATACCTCGGTTTATTTGCCGATTTATCGTTACGCCAATGGCTATCAGCAGGTCGCGCATTTTATGGCGAATGCGGGCGTGACATACCAGTTCTGAGATGCTTGGCTGGCCTCTAATTGTCTAGCCTGTGTCCCGAAGTTAGAAGATCAAGTTGCGTCTTCGACAGTTCGCCGAGAAAGGCCTCCACCTGTCCATCAGGAAGCCTATAAACCAACTCTGGTAAGGTGGTGGCACCAGTACTTATGAAAATCCGCTCATTCTGCCGTAACGCGGAATGAGTGGCTTCCGTGGCGGTGGCGGATGAAATCGCCGCATGTCCAGTTCTAAGTAGCCCCATATAGTTATTTTTCATGGCTTCTTGTGGACTTTGTGCCTGAAGAATGGCGGCGGCCCTACCGAAGCTGGAGTCTGTGAGGAAACCTACCGGCACGTAGCGAACGGTGAGTTGGCCTTTATCGACGAATGGACGTTCCAGTTGGAATGCTTTTGCGCAATATATACAGTTAGGATCGAAAAAGTCATAAATTACCGTTTTCCCTGAACCTATTTGAATATAAGTTGCATGCTTCAGTCGTACCCAAAGTTCTTGCCATTTGTCAGAGGCTAGCGCCGGCGACGAGCAGATAATAAAATAACCCATCAAAAAAACATACTTGATTATTCTTTTCATATTCCTCGGGGAGAGTATATTCTTCATTTTATCTATCCATCGTCATATTGAGCCATAGTCAGGTCGGACGCCACCAAACCTTATGCGTTATTGTGTTTCATGCGGTCTTGGCCCACGGGACCAGAATCCCTGATGTTGCCGACTCCGTGGTCGCCGCCGAGTCCGCCAATTCTGGACATTGCATAGCGCACACAACGCCGGACATTTCCGGCATCCTTGGCTACCCAGTGACCATCATCTTCCTGTTCATATTCCACACGTTTACGCTGCATCCTTTGAGCTTACTATCCCAATTGTAGGCGCTTTATGGGATTATGAAAAGAACCATATGACCCGCTCTACAGTACTGCCCTGCCGCAACACCAGCGGACGTTTTATTAATAGAAAGCATCGGCCATCTCCTTGTCGTGGCTGTAACGCTGATAGTCTGCCAACCGTCGGTCATGTGCTGTCCCCATTTGCCACCTTCCAGCACCAACGATGCCGTAGCAGCAATGCGCCCCTTGCCGTTGATGAAAGAGACAGGTGATCAACCAGCCAATCACCTGTACTATCGGCGTCATCTCCCCTTCTATCACATTGGGGATTTTACGACATCTGCTAAAACGGCTGTTTTTCTGTCATAGCCACCATCGCCGCATACTTTGCTGGCCAACTAATGGGACATGGGAGACATATGGGCCATACTGGACGCTGCCGGAGGCATAATCATGGTACGTTGATACAACCCATGGAACATCCACGCGGTCAATCCGATGGTAACGACAAATAACGGCAGAAAAAGCACCATCGCCACGGTATGCCACATCTGCGCATGGGATATATCCATATGCAAAATAAAGTAGCCCTGAATAATTACCGCCACACCAGCAAGGAAAGATATCATCAGGACCGTCCCTAAAGGTGTCGTGATGTGCGTCACGGCCAACCAAAGACCTACCGTCATCAGCAACATGGAAATAATAAAACTCGCCAGATATGCGCGGCCATTAGCCAACTGCACCTCCGGATGATTTAACGGATCTTGCATATGTTCTGTCATGCCACTATCCCCTGCAAATACACAAAGGCGAATACAAACACCCAAATAACTGCCTGAAAATGCCAGAACAGTCGAAGATTAATCAGACGATAAACCACGTTGACACTAAAACCCTCCCGCGCGACCTGGACCATCATGACCAACATCCATACCACACCAACGATAATATGCAGCGCGTGATAGATTATAATTGTAAAAAATATAGATAAAAATCCACTCACCTGTGGAAATATTCCATGCGCAAACATGTTGCCAATGTCTATGCCTGAAATCACCAAATAAACCACGCCCAGCAGCATGGCGACAAACATGCCGCCAATCACCCCGCCGCGATTTCCATTTTTTAGCGCAACCATAGAATATCCATAAATCAATACGCTGAGAAACAAGGTAACGGTTTGCCCATACGCATAGACTGGGTTAATAAATGCAGAGGACGATGGCCCCCCCGCCAGATTAACCACATGGCTCAACACACCCAGTGTTGCGAACAATGCCGCATAGACCATGGCGTCAGTCAACATATAGAGCCAGAATCCAAAGGTCCGGGTACCGATCATGTCATGGCCGGCATAGTGTCGCGCCCAGAGTGTGGCGTGGGCCGGATCGACTTTTTGTGCTGCAGATGCACTCATTGAATAACTCCTTTTTCAGATATGCTCGAAAGCGGGCTTCCCTACCCAATTAATTAAGGGTCGGGATAAGCCCGTTAACGATCCATTGGGGCCAACGAAGGACTTGTGGAGGTTGTGCTACCGCTGATGCCACTCGTTCCAGACTGAAGAATGGAGTGGGCAATCACCGTGCCTCCCCGTACCCCGGCAATCGGCATAGCTACGGACGTTTCGTCGCGAGCACCACTTTCTACCTGCTCCACCGTGTGTGCAGGGATCGTCATATCGGTATCACGATCAAAAGACCGAATGATGATGAGCGCCACAATGAGTGCGACACACAACAACGCCAGCCACCAGATCCGCCAGATGAGGGCGAAACCCAGGCTCATGAAGAGCGTGCCGAGGAATAGCGGAACACCTGTATTCTTTGGCATATGAATACCCTCATAATCACCTGGATGCAGTTCCGTCAATCCGTTTTCCTTGCGCCATGCCCACTCATCCAATGCATTAACGTGTGGGATAAAGGCATAGTTATAAGCTGGAACGGGAGAATGCGTCATCCATTCCAAGCTCCGGCCAGTGCCCCAGGCATCGGCACCCACGCGATTTTTTACGCGGTCCCGAAGACTGACATACAGGTGGGCTACGAAGAACAGTACGGCAACCACGTAGAACACCATGCCAACCAGCATGATATGAAGATATGGTGACCATTGCGTATAGGGAATATAGTCCAGGCGGCGGGTCATACCAGCAAAGCCGAGAAAAAACATGGGAACAAATGACCAGCCGGTTCCAAGGATCATAAACCAGAAGAACCATTTACCCCATTTCTGTTCGAGTTTGAAGCCAAACACTTTGGGGAACCAATACTCAACGGCGCCAAAAATACTCGCCGCAATCACCAAGACCATCATATGAAAGTGCGCGACCACAAATAAACCGTTGTGCCACATGTAATCGTTGCTGGCGAACGCGTTCATCATACCCGTCATACCACCAACCAGCAGGAGGAATAGCGCAAGCAATGCCCATAACATGGGTAGCTCATAACGAACACGCCCACGATACATCGTGAAGACCCAGTTGAATACTTTGACACCAGTAGGGATACCCACCAACATGGTCGTTACACTATAAAAACTATTGACACTCGGTGCTGCAGCCATAGTAAAGAAGTGATGCAGCCAGACACCCCAGGACACCCCGCCGATGGCGAATGAGGCAATCACCATAGTCACGTATCCAAACAAGGTCTTTTCGGAGAACGTGGGAATTATTTCCGACATGATGCCGAAAGCTGGAAGAATCAGGAAATATACTTCGGGATGCCCCCAAACCCAAAACAGGTCATTATAAAGCATCAGGTTCCCACCCATGCCAGCGGTATAGAAATGGGTGCCCACGTAGCGATCCAATCCGAGCAAAGCCAACGCGACCATCAACACCGGAAAGGATGTGAGCGCGATGAGGTTGGTGCTGAGGGACGCCCACGTGAACATGGGCATACGCATCCAGGTCATGCCCGGAGCACGCATTTTTACGATGGTAGCAATCAGGTTGATACTGCCCAATGAAGTGCCGATGGCGCTCAATTGGAAGGTCCACATCCAGTAATCTACGCCCACCCCAGGGCTGTATGGCAGTTCAAAATAGGGCACAAACCCATACCATCCACCATGGGCAAAGTTGCCTACGAACAGGGACATCATGACCAACGCGGCGCCCGCCGTTGTTAACCATAACCCCAAGGCATTCAGGTATGGGTAAGCCATGTCTCTGGCGCCAATCTGTAGCGGCACGATGATGTTCATGAGCCCCACCAACAAGGGGGTAGCCGCGAACACCACCATGATTAATCCATGGGCCGTGAAAATCTGCCCCAGGTGGAATGGCGTAAGATATCCATGCACCGCGCCCATTTCACCCGGTGAACCGGGACCCACGGCCATTGCCTGTTGAGTGCGAATCATCAAGGCATCAGCGAAGCCTCGCAACAACATGACCAGCCCCAGTAAAATATACATGACACCGATTTTTTTGTGATCGACCGTTGTCAACCATTCTCGCCAGAGATATCCCCATTTACCAAAATACGTCGTTGCCGCCAGCACCATAGCAGCCAGGATGGCCACTACTATAAAAGTCACCACGAGAATCGGAACGTGAAAAGGTATCTGCTGAAGCGTGAGGCGACCCAGCAGAGGAGTCCACGGCCCTTGTAAATGTACTAGCATGTCAATAATCTCCTGCTTTTTGTTCGGCGCGCTGTTTTTGCATGTAATTGACCATGTTTTCGGTCATGGCCATGGGTGTCCGCCATACTTTGCCGTGCATGACTTCGCCAATCACATAATCAAACAAACCGGGTTGCACGTTACCGAAGGTTTGCTGATCACCACCCACGGCTATGTAAGGTTTTGCAAAGCGATTAAAACCCGCGTAGCTGAGATGCTGGGGCGATTGCTGAGTACTTTTCACCCATTGCGCAAATTGGGCCGCGCTTACCGCCTTCGTTTGGAAGTGCATCCATGACAGTCCTGCACCGCTGTAATCGGCAGAAAAACCTATGTAGGTACCTGCCTTGTCCGCCACCAATGCCTGCTTGGTACGCATACCTGGCATGACATCGATCATGCCAACCAACTGGGGGATAAGGAAATCATTCACGACGGAAGTGGACGTCAGGCGGAATTTGACAGGGGTCCCTACCGGAACCACTAACTGGTTTACCGAGGCAATATGTTGTTGTGGATAAATGAACAACCAGCGCCAATCTGTCGCGATCACGTCAACTTCCACGGGATCTCCGCCATCCGCCTTCTGCGCTTTGGCAATAACACCTGGGTTGTAAGGGTTGACATCATAGATGGCCTTTACTGACAGGTAGGACAAGACACCGACCGTCACTAAAGGAATACCCCATACAATGGCCTCTATGGCATTTGAGTGGCTCCACGTTGGATCATAACTTCCTTTACCACCTTTTCTATATCTCCACATAGCCCATATGGTTAGTAACGTTGTGGGGACAATAATCAACAACATAATTACGACATCAAGAATGAAGTAGTGATAGAAGGTATGCGATATCAAACCTTCCGGCTTCAACAGATATAGGCCGTTATTAGAACAGCCCCCCAACGTGAGCAATGCTGGTGGTAGCACCATTTGTGCCCCCCTTCTGTAGCGTTTATTCTTTATAAACACTTGAACCTCCAATAACATACTGTGCAATATATCCGGGCCTTCGCCACCGGCCTCCCTACGCTCCCACCATCTCGCTGCTACTACTGTTATTTGTTTTATCTGACTGACCTGTATGATCAAACTGAGCCTGTGCACTGTACTCGTGGACTGCCGGAGCAGTGACACCAGATTGCTTACTAAAAGCCAAACGGAATTCCGCAACACAAGCTACGCGGCGCTTGCGGGATTCACGACCAGGAAAAATCAAGTACTCATCGGGAAATCTGAGCAACTTCTCACGGATGCTGCGCCATTGCTGGGCAATATTGCCTCCTGGCCCACAGGTGCCAAGCCTTGTCGCAAGGAGTGTTTCACCGGTAAACAGGCGATCGGCCCACCAATAGGTAATCGCACAGGGCATTTGCCCTGGCGTATGAATAACTCGGATTGTCTCCTCACCGAAATGTACAATGTCGTTATCCCGCAAACGCACATCGACACCTTTGTATTCCGTCGATTCGTGCGCAGCCACTCGCGGACCGAAGGACCTAAGCTGGTTCAACGCATCCTCGAGAGTGGGGTCGGGAAAGTGAGTTAGCAGAACATATTGCAACGCAATTTTTCGCTCTGCCAAAAATGACAGTGCCTGTGTGATGAGGTCTGCCGTGGGGTCAATAATCACTCCCTGCCTGGTGATGGGATCCCCCAGAACATACGAAAGCAATTTCTTCTTAGCGGCACACTGCCTAAATAACATAGATAATCACACCTGCTTGTGTTGTCAACACGCAAGCTGTGCAATGATCGATCCATAATTAAATTAATATATTATAATTATATTATATATTAATTTTTATTAAATAACAATTTGATTAAATTAATATATTTATAATTCTGATTAGCCGATAAATGACATTCTCAAAGTTGAGCACTGCCACTTGTGGCAGTGCCTCGAATCAGCGCCCGCCATTTATGGCAGGCGCATAAATATTTAATGGGAACTCATTTTCTGTGGACACAACAGCCTCCCACTCTAGGATTTGGGTGTCGTTGCTCCGGGAATCCCGACAGACGCCTTCCATTGCTGCATCTTGCCGATCAGTGGCGATTCCGCGCATTGCCGTGAAGTCAGGGCGCCGCAAGCGCTGGCCCATTCGCCAGTCACTCCAAAAAATTTCGCGGCAGATTGCATCTGTTGAGCCTGAGCGCCCGTTGTCTGAGTGCTCAGAGCTTGATAGTACGCCGCTCGCTTCCGCGCCCAGTTGGAGACACCTTGCCAACATGCCGTCTGTAGCGCAGATGACGTCGCCGCACAGCGGGCGCTATCCTGGCGCGCTTTGGTCATATCCGTCTGCCATTCATCAGAAAAGGAGGCCTTGGCGCCGCCCGGCGTCTGCGCCACAGAGGGCACGGCTGGGACAGTAGATGTGGAGGGAATGGACGGCATAGCGGCGAGAGGCGTCGATGGTGCGACAGTAGACGAGTAAGTAACCGACGGTGAGACCACTGAAGGTGCCACTTGCGGCAAGACAACGGGCGTTCTGCGTCCCAACGGCGATCGGGCGGCAGGAGCGGATGGCTGTGGGGCAACGGCAAGTGTCTGGTGGCTACTCGCGGCACCTTGCGGCTGTGGCACCATGCCATTGGTCGTAGTCGTTGCACACGCTGTCAACACCAACACACCACCCGCAGTAAGCACAGACCATCGCATCCAACGCATAAAACACTCCTTCCTCAAATCATAAAACAACGTTCCAACCTATCATTTAGAACATGGCCACTCAAAAGCTTATCTCTACCAATGTCCTTAAAACGCCCACATGAGATGACCGTTACACCGTGCAGCCTAGCAATAGTGCGTTGACCACTTCCTTTCAGGTCCTTAGAATAGACGATATCTACGTGGGAGGGGACCCCCTCCCTTTTTTTGCATCCTCTTTAATGTTGGCGAGGTGGGGCGTGCAGGCGGTCCTGGCATTGGCAGACGGCAGCATCTATCGCGGTAAAGGCTTTGGTGCCATTGGATTGGCAGTGGGAGAGCTTTGCTTTAACACCGCCATGAGTGGTTACCAGGAAATCCTTTCTGATCCCTCATATCGGGGGCAGATCGTTACGCTCACTTATCCGCATATTGGCAATACGGGCGTCAATCCGGAGGACATGGAAGGTGCCCGGATACATTGCTCTGCCCTGGTCGTACGCAACCTGCCGCGCACCCCCAGTAGTTGGCGCAGCACTCAAACTCTGCATGCTTTCTTGCAAACACACCAGACCCCCGGCATTGCCGAGATCGACACCCGCGCCCTGACCCGCAGGTTGCGGGATGGCGGCGCTCAGAATGCTGCCGTCCTCGTCGGAGAAGCGGTCAACGATGACGACGCCCTTGCTGCGGCGCGTACCTTCCCCGGCCTCCTTGGTCGGGATCTGGTACAGGATGTGAGTTGCCGGGAGACAGGCACCTGGAATCTCGCCAGCGGCGCTCCCGATCAGGGCTATCACGCACAACCCGTCACCCGGTCACAGCGCCATGTGGTGGTTTACGACTTTGGCACTAAACGGCATATCCTGCGACTGCTGGCCGATCGTGCCTGCCGGGTAACCGTCGTGCCAGCCCGCACTGCGGCTGCCGAGGTCATTGACCTGCTCCCGGATGGTGTACTCTTCTCCAACGGCCCCGGCGATCCTGCAGCCCTCGACTATGCCAAAGAGGCCATGCGTCAGATCATCGCCACAGGCATTCCCACCTTCGGGCTCTGCCTGGGACATCAGTTACTGGGACTGGCCCTGGGTGCCAGAACCAACAAGATGAAATTTGGGCACCATGGGGCTAACCATCCAGTCAAGGATCTGCGTAGCGGCCGGGTACTGATCACCAGCCAGAACCATGGTTTTGCGGTGGATGGGGATACCTTGCCTGATTGCCTGATTGCGACACACATCTCTCTGTTTGACGGTAGTTTACAGGGTATGGCACATCGGGACCTACCCGTCTTTTCTTTTCAGGGGCATCCAGAGGCCGGACCCGGCCCCCATGACGCCAGTGTGATTTTTGACGACTTCGTTCACGCCATGAACCAGCACGGGGGCCGTCAGCATGCCTAAGTATCAGGATATCAAAAGCGTCCTCCTCATTGGCGCTGGCCCCATCATCATCGGGCAGGCCTGCGAATTCGATTATTCCGGTGTCCAGGCCTGCAAGGCGCTGCGGGAAGAAGGTTGCCGCGTCATTCTGGTCAACTCCAATCCCGCCACCATCATGACCGATGCACAGACGGCGGATGCCACCTACATCGAACCCATCGAGTGGCAAACCGTGGCGCGCATCATCGCCATGGAACGCCCCGACGCCATCCTCCCCACCATGGGCGGTCAAACGGCGCTCAACTGCGCCCTGGATCTGCACCGGGAGGGGATACTGAAGCAGTATGGCGTCCGTCTCATCGGCGCCTCGGTCGAGGCCATCCGGGAAGCAGAAGATCGTGGCCTGTTCAAAAAAGCCATGGAAGAGATCGGCCTGGAGGTGGCTTGTTCGGCTTTCGGTCATGACATGGAAGGCGCACGGCAGATCGCCGAAGATATCGGTTACCCGGTCATCATCCGGCCCTCCTTCACCTTGGGTGGCACCGGCGGCGGCATTGCCTATAACCGCGAGGAGTTTGAGGAAATAGCTGCCCGTGGTCTGGAGACCAGCCCTACCCACGAAATTCTCATCGAAGAATCCATTATCGGCTGGAAAGAATTTGAGATGGAGGTGGTGCGCGACCGGGCGGATAACTGCATCATTGTCTGCTCGATCGAGAATCTCGATCCCATGGGTATTCATACCGGGGACTCCATCACCGTAGCCCCCGCCCAGACCCTCACTGATCGTGAATATCAGCGCATGCGCGACGCCGCTATCGCTGTACTGCGCCGTATCGGCGTAGATACTGGCGGTTCTAATGTACAGTTTGCTGTCAACCCCGAAGACGGGCGGCTGATCGTCATTGAGATGAATCCACGGGTGTCGCGGTCATCGGCGCTGGCCTCCAAGGCCACCGGATTTCCCATTGCCAAAATTGCCGCCAAACTCGCGCTGGGTTATACCCTAGACGAGCTGCGCAATGACATCACCCAGGCGACGCCGGCGAGCTTCGAACCGACCATCGATTATGTGGTCACCAAAATCCCCCGCTTCGCCTTCGAGAAATTTCCGGAGGCTGACGCCCATCTGACTACTCAGATGAAGTCGGTAGGTGAGGTGATGGCCATTGGCCGCAGCTTCCAGGAATCGCTGCAAAAGGCGCTGCGCGGTCTGGAGACAGGCGTGGATGGTCTTGATGAGAAACTCATCGGGAATGATCCAGACACCCAGCAAAAGCTGGAGCAAGAGTTAAGGGTCCCCGGCGCCGATCGCCTCTGGTATCTGGCGGATGCCATACGGCGTGGGTGGGATCAGGAAAGCCTGCAACGTATCACCCACATTGACCCCTGGTTCCTGGAACAGATTTTCGAGATCGTCCAAACGGAAGAGAATTTGCGCGGCCTCCCTCTGGCGAGTCTCGATAACGCTCGGCTCCGCGCCCTCAAAGGCATGGGCTTCTCGGACCGTCGCCTCGCCCGCCTGCTGGGCTGCCGCGAGCAACTCCTGCGGGAGCATCGCCAGAAGCTGGGTATCCGCCCCGTCTACAAGCGGGTGGACACCTGCGCCGCCGAATTCCGTTCACCCACACCCTACCTCTATTCCACCTATGAGATGGAATGTGAGGCAGAGCCCGGTAACAAGCCCAAGATCATGATTCTGGGAGGTGGCCCCAATCGAATTGGGCAGGGTATCGAGTTTGACTATTGTTGCGTGCATGCGGCCATGGCCCTGCATGAAGACGGCTTTGAGACCATCATGGTCAACTGCAATCCGGAGACTGTGTCCACCGACTATGACACCTCCGACCGCCTGTATTTCGAGTCGCTCACTCTGGAAGATGTCCTCGAAATCGTCGCTGTCGAAAAGCCCCAGGGCGTGATCGTCCAGTTTGGTGGTCAAACGCCACTGAAGCTCGCCAATGATCTGGAAGCCGCCGGTGTACCTATCGTCGGCACCACCCCGGATTCCATCGATCTGGCTGAAGATCGCGAACGCTTCCAGCAACTTTTGCAGCGTCTTAACCTGCGGCAGCCGGAAAACGCCATTGCGCGGAGCGCCCCGGAGGCCCTGAGCAAAGCCCGCGCATTGGGCTATCCGCTGGTAGTGCGTCCTTCTTATGTACTGGGTGGTCGCGCGATGCGTATCGTCTACGACGAAGATGACCTCGAACGTTATATGATAGAGGCTGTGCGTATCTCCAATGATCAGCCCATTCTCCTGGATCGTTTCCTTAATGACGCCCTGGAGGTGGACGTTGATGCCGTCGCCGATAGTCAGCAACAAGTGGTCGTGGCGGGGATCATGGAGCACATTGAACAGGCAGGTGTGCACAGCGGCGACTCCGCCTGTTGCCTACCACCCTACTCCCTGTCCCCAGCCATTCAGGACGAACTCCGGCGACAGACCGTGGAACTGGCCCTGGCGCTCGGTGTGGTGGGCCTGATGAACTGTCAGTTTGCCGTTCAGGAAGAGCGCATCTATGTGCTGGAGGTGAACCCGCGCGCCTCACGGACGGTGCCTTTCGTCTCCAAGGCCACCGGCTGGCCTCTGGCCAAAATTGCCTCCCGCTGCATGACCGGGAAGTCGCTAGCGGCACAGGGTATTCCTCAGATTCTCAATCCGCCCCATTTCAGCGTTAAGGAAGCCGTCTTCCCCTTCATCAAATTCCCCGGCGTGGATGTACTGCTGGGGCCCGAAATGAAGTCTACCGGCGAGGTGATGGGCATCGGTGCCAGTTTCGGCGAGGCTTTTCTCAAGGCACAGATCGGTGCCGGTGAACACTTCCCGCGCTCCGGCACAGTTTTTCTCAGCGTCCGCGACGCAGACAAGAAAGGCCTTATCCCTGCGGCACGGACATTGTCCGAACTCGGCTTTAAGCTGATCGCCACCAAGGGCACCGCCGCTTTTCTGCATGGGGAAGATCTGGATGTCACCGCGGTCAACAAGGTGACTGAAGGCCGTCCCCACATCGTCGATGCGATCAAAAACGGTAAGGTGCAGATCATCATCAACACCGTAGATGAACGGCAATCGGTGCGCGACTCTTTTAGCATCCGTCGTGCAGCGCTGCAAATGGGATTGACCTACTATACCACCCTGGCGGGCGCCATCGCCGGCGCTGCTGCCATTCACGCTCTGATGACGGAGGAACGCAGTGTCCTCCGGTTGCAGGATCTGAACCAGACAAACACCAGCACGAGGTAGATATGAGCGACAAAATCCCCATGACCGTTATTGGTGCCCAGCGTCTGCGCGATGAGTTACATCGCCTCAAATCCGTGGAGCGGCCCACCGTTATTGAAGCAATCGCCGAGGCGCGCGCCAAGGGTGATCTCTCGGAAAATGCCGAATATGACGCCGCCAAAGAACAACAAGCGTTTATCGAGGGACGTATTCGTGAGGTGGAAGACCATCTGGCCCGCGCCCAAGTCATTGATCCCAAGGCATTGCATACAGGAGGAAAAATTGTTTTTGCAGCCACCGTGGATCTAGAGGATGCGGAAGGCAACGAGGTGACCTACCAGATCGTGGGTGATGCCGAGGCCGACCTCAAGGAAAATAAGATATCCATTAGCTCCCCCATTGCGCGTGCGCTTATCGGCAAGCACCAAGGCGACCCGGTTGAAGTGCGCGCTCCCGGTGGAACGCGGGAGTACACCATTCTCGCCGTACGCTACGTGTAATATGTGTAGAAGGAAAAAGATTGACACAACATATCTACTTACTTTTCCTGGCCGTGCTGCAAGGTGTTACGGAACTATTTCCCATCTCCAGTCTAGGTCACGTTATCCTGGTACCGGCACTTCTCCATTGGCCCATCAACCGGGATGCTGAGTGGTTTCTGCCCTTTGTGGTCGTGCTCCACCTCGCCACAGCCACGGCATTGCTCTTGTTCTTCTGGCGCGACTGGGCGGCGCTGCTGGGTGGTTTCATTCGCGCACGTGGACATTCCAGCAATCCCCAGTCACGGCTGTTATGGATCCTCTTCATCGCCTCCATACCTGCCGGCTTACTAGGTCTTGCCCTCGCCCATAAAATCAAAGATCTGTTCGGTGGTTTCACCTTTGCTGCGGTTGCGCTGATGATTAACGGCATCATGCTCATCTGGGGAGATCGCTTGCGCGCGCGGCAACCCAGCCATTCACTGGACAATCTGAGTTGGATACGGGCTATCGGCATAGGATTCGCCCAGTCCCTCGCGTTGATTCCCGGATTTTCACGTTCGGGTGCGACGTTGGTGGCTGGTATTGGTGTAGGATTGGACTATGAAAATTCCGCAAAATTTTCCTTCCTCCTCGCCACCCCCATTATTGCGGCAGCAGGGCTGCTGGAGGTACCCAAACTCCTCCACGCCCAGCTACCTTCCGGACTGATGGACACCATATTCCTTGCCGGTCTGTTATCAGGAACCTGCGCCTGGGCCTCAGTCTGGTTCCTGATGCATTATTTCCACCGGCATGAAGTCAAAGCGTTGCGGCCCTTTGGTATCTATTGCATCGCCTTTGGCGCGCTAGCACTCATTGCGGCCTGGGCCAGTCCGTAGATGCCGATGGCCAGGCCCAGCAGGAGTGGTGTGCTGTGGCGGAGCTGCTCATTATCCAGCGCCAGTACGGGCATCAGCATAAAAAGACCGAGCATGCGCGCCACGTAGATGAAACTCAAACCACTCACGGCCCGCTTTTCGAGCGGGCTCATGGGCGCGCCTTTGGCGCGGCCTTTGCCGCGAGGGCGGGTCTCAGAAGAAGCCATAACCCATCACCAGTTTACCCAGAATCAGGGCCGTAAAGAGCAGGAAGAGGTAGGAGATGGAGTAGGCGAACATCCGCCGGGCGTAGCGGTCCATCTCCTGGCCTTCCGGCAGGGCTTTGAGGTGCAGGGCCATCCTTACAAACCAGGCACCAGAGAGCGCGGCAATAGCGCCATACACCCAGTCACCGGTAAGATAGGCGGGAACCAGACTGACGATCCAGGTGAGGACGGCATAGTTCAGGACCTCCTTGCGGGTGCGATCCACGCCGTGGGTTACCGGGAGCATGGGGATGCAGGCCTTGGCATAGTCTTGCCGACAGCAAATGGCCAGTGGCCAGAAGTGCGCGGGGGTCCAGACGAAAACCAGCAGGACGAGAACCAGGGGCAGCGCGGCGAGACTGCCGGTGATGGCGCTCCAGCCAATCAGCGGCGGTAAGGCACCGGCGAGACCACCCCAAACGATGTTCCAGGGGGTGCTGGGCTTGAGGTAGAGGGTATAGACGACGCCGTAGCCGACGGTGCCCACCAGGGTCAGCACCAGGGTCAGAGGGTTGCTGCCCCAGGCGAGGATGGCGATGGCGGCACCCATCAGGACGGCGGCATACAGGATGGCGCCAGTGCGGCTGACGCGCCCTTCGGCCAGCGGCCGGTGGAGGGTGCGGTGCATGTGCTGGTCGAGGGCGGGTTCGACGATCTGGTTGAGGACGCCCCCTGCCCCGCCGGCCAGCGCGATGCCAACCAGACCAGCGAGCGCTGACTCCCAGTGGATAAGGACGTTGGGGGCGAGAATCTCGCCCACCGCGGCAGTGAAGACCAGCAGAGAAACCACCCGCGCTTTGGCCAGAACCCAGAGATCGCTGAGGAGCGACGGCCGCAACCGCTGCCCGGAAAGATCGTCGAGATTGTTCGTGTTTAATCCTTCTTTTAACATGATACCGAAGCCTCTGGGTTTCGCTCTGTCAGTGTGTCATGCCAGGCATGATCATCGTGTGCAGGTATAGTTGCGAGAACATCCACCAGGTCAAACCAATAGTAATCAAAAAGAGCGGTATGAACAGCACCAAAGCTACGGTATTCCAGATATTATGTTCGGAAATATCGATATGCAGCAGAAAGTAAATCTGCGCGATAATCGCCATACCCGCGCAAGCCGAGATAACCATCAACAACCCAAATGGTGGCACGGCATGCGATGTCACCAAAAAAGTAGCGACAAGCATCAGAATGCTGGAAATCGCGAATCCTGAGAAATATCCCTGGGACGTGGACATCTGCACTTCTGGATGCAGCGTCGGATCATCCTGATCGTGACTCATGACATATACCCCCACAAATAAACGAATACATACACAAATACCCAAATAATGGCCTGCAAATGCCAAAACATACGCAGCGTCAACAGCCGGCCCACCACCTCGGTAGTAAAGCCCTTGGTCAACACCTGCGCCATCATGACCAAAATCCAGATCAACCCGAAGAAAACATGGGTGGCATGCACCTGGGTCAGGACGATAAACGCAGACACCCCGCCACTGGTCGCTACGGTGATGCCCAATGACGCCAAATGCGTCATGTCATGGATATCCAGTGCCAGAAACAATACACCCAACACAAGAGCCGCGAGCAACCCGTTAATTACCCCGCTTTTGTTTTTGTGCTTGAGTGCGTTCATACCAAGGCCATAAGCCAATACACTGAGAAACAACGCCATAGTCTGGGCAAAGGTATACCATGGCTTTACAAAGTCGGCCGGGGTAGGGCCACCAAAATAACTGTGCTGGTAACTCAGTACGCCATAAGCGGCAAAAAGTGTCGCAAACAGCATGCCGTCGCTCAGCAGATACATGAAATAACCAAAGGTGCGAGTGGAGATCACGTCATGCTGATAGTGACTTTTATCCCATAACTCTGCCGTTTTTGGATCCACATTACTGGCATGAGAACTCATAAGAACCTCCTCAATCTGTTGCTCTTTAACCGGTAACCAATGCCCCGGCCACCACCCATCAGAATAATCATCCACCGCGCTGATCCGGCCCCACACTGATGAGCCGGGTTGCGAAGCCAGTAGCGGCGGATCAGAACATCCTAGGCCCTTGCCCCACCCACAAGACGCTATTTGCTAATCTGTGCTTCACGGCGCAGGGCTTCTTTTTCCATCTTTTCCACTTCCGCCGCCGTAATGATGTAACCCGGATCGCCCTTGAAGGAGCGATAGATCACAAGCGCGACAACTGCTAGCAAAGAAAGGGCACAAAGCCACCAGATACGCCATACCAGAGCGAAACCCAGTACAAAAGTCAGGCCACCGAGGATAATGGCCACACCGGTATTATTCGGCATATGGATATCCTCATAGTGATCAGGTTGGACATGATCGATGCCGTTATCACGCCGCCAAGCCACTTCATCACGCGCACTGATATGCGGCAATACGGCAAAGTTATAAAACGGCACAGGGGAATGGGTAAGCCACTCCAGCGAGCGGGAGGTACCCCAGGCATCAGCACCAACCTGATTTTTTACATGATCGCGAATGCTGACATAAAGCAGCGCAACAAATGCGAGGACGGACAGCATATAAACCGCAATACCGAATTCCATCACCAGAAGATAAGGGTGCCAGACGGTGTTGAACACGTAATCCAAACGCCGGGTCATACCCATAAAACCGAGCATGTACATAGGCACGAACACCAGTACCGTACCGGCGGAGAAAAGCCAGAACATAGTCTTTGCCCAAAACTCATCCAGCTTGAAACCGAAGACCTTCGGAAACCAGTAGATTACCGAAGCAAAAATGGCATACACAATCACCAGCAGCATGGTGTGGAAGTGCGCGACCACAAAAACGCTGTTGTGGACCATATAATTGATGGCCGGAACAGCCAGCATCATGCCGGTCAGCCCGCCTATCAGCAACAGAAAAAGTGCGCCGATAGCCCACAGCATGGCGGCGTTAAAGGTCAGGCGACCGCGATACATGGTAAATGCCCAGTTAAACACCTTCACACCGGTAGGGATACCGACCAGCATGGTGGCCACACTGAAAGCGCTGTTGACGTAAGGACCCGCGCCCATGGTAAAGAAGTGGTGCAACCAGACCAGCCAGGAAACGCCGGCAATAGCCATACTGGCCAGCACCATGGTGATATAACCAAACAGTGGCTTCTCCGAGAAGATCGGGAAGATTTCCGACATCATGCCGAAAGCCGGAAGAATCACGAAATAGACTTCCGGATGACCCCAGATCCAGAACAGGTTGGTGTAGAGCATCAGATTACCGCCCAGACCTGCCGTAAAAAAATGGGCACCCAGATAACGATCTGCAGCAATCAATGCAAGTGCCACCTGCAATGCAGGGAAGGAAGTCAGCGCAATCACGTTCGCAGAGAGTGTGGCCCAGACAAAGATTGGCAATCGACCCCAGGTCATGCCCGGTGCACGCATCTTGATGATGGTCGCCAGAATGTTGATGCCGCCCAGAGTGGTACCCAGCGCCACCAGTTCCATGGTCCATATCCAGTAATCCACGCCCACGCCTGGACTATATTGCAACTCAAAAATCGGCGCATATCCAAACCAGCCGTTGTGCGCGAAATCGCCAACGAACAGAGAAATCATGATCAATGCCCCCGCCGCGGCGGTAAGCCACAGCCCCAAAGCGTTCAGGTAGGGATAGGCCATATCGCGAGCACCGATTTGAATCGGCACAATGATGTTCATGAAACCGACCAGCAACGGCGTGGCCGCCAGCAGAATCATGATCACCCCATGAGCACTGTAGATCTGACCGAAATGGAATGGGGTCAAGTAGCCGTGCGTTGCGCCGAACACCCCCGAGGAATGCGCGCCTACGGCCCAGGCCTGCTGCGTCCGGATCATCAGGCCATCAATGAAACCACGGAACAGCATCACTAAACCGATGAGGATGTACATCACACCCAGCTTTTTATGATCCACAGTGGTCAGCCATTCCTTCCACAGGTAGGTCCATTTCCCATAGTAAGTGATCAGACCCAGCACCAGAATGGCCCCGATGACCACCGCGACAAACAGTGGGGCCAGGATGGGGTTGTCATAAGGAATCTGAGACCAGGCAAGGCGCCCCAACATGGGGTTCCAGCCTCCGGCTAAATCTACGAGCATCACTCAATCCTCCTGTTGCTAGTCGCGATGTTGGGCGTTTTGCTTCTGCATATACGCCACCATGTTTTCCGTCATCATTGGCGGGATAGGCCAGGTTTTTCCATTCATGACCTCGTCGATGACATGATCAAACAAACCATCCTGCACCGACGAAAAATACGCCACCTTGTGATGCACATTGATATATGGGTCAGCGTAATTATTGAAGCTGGTGTAGGTCATGGATGTCGGGGATTGCCGCACCCTTTGCACCCATTGACCAAAGTCGGCTGAACTCAATATTTTGGTCTTGAAAGTCATCCACGAGGTACCTGCGCCGGCATAATCCGAAGCGATCCCTTGATATTCCCCGATATTGCTGCTTTCCAGGGCATTTTTCGTACGCATGCCGGGCATGACGTCAATCATGCCTACCAGTTGCGGGATAAAGAACGTTGTGGTCACGGCGGTCGAGGTCAAACGGAAAAATACCGGGGTATGCGCAGGCAGCACCAGTTCATTGGCTACGGCCATATGATACTGCGGATAGACAAAGAGCCACTGCCAGTCGGTAGCAATGA
Source organism: Acidithiobacillus ferriphilus (assembly GCF_028215975.1). NCBI lineage: Bacteria > Pseudomonadati > Pseudomonadota > Acidithiobacillia > Acidithiobacillales > Acidithiobacillaceae > Acidithiobacillus > Acidithiobacillus ferriphilus. The sequence goes on along the minus strand of NZ_CP116458.1, from coordinate 758,914 downwards.
CATCCACCTCGACCGGATCACTTGCAGGCTTCCGATGTTTGGCAATAATTGTCGGATTATACGGATTTATTTCGAAGGTCCCGACTACGGCAAAATATGACAAAACGCCGACGGCCATGATGGGAATACCCCAGACAACCACTTCAATAGTATTGGAGTGGGACCAGACAGGATCATATTTTCCCCGGTTTTTACCCTTCTGATAGCGCCACATGAACCAGACAACCAACAGGGCAGTCAGCCCAACGATAGTACCCATGATTCCGACATCCACCAGCAGATAAAACAGACTGGTATCGGCCATCAATCCTTTTGGATCGAATATCCAATAGGGGCTACCAGCGCAGCCGTCGAGCAGCAGAATCGGCGCGAGGGCGGCATAGCGCCACCCGTTTTTCAGGTTATTCCTCCACTTCACTTGCATTTATATTTCTCCCTGGCGGACTACAGACCATCCGCGATATGACAGGATAGCGGTCACTATCCGATTACTTTCCCCGATATCGATTAGCAGACGATTCAACAAGTTACCGAAATTCCTGGAAACCAATCCACTAGACGAACGGGCGCCGTCGAAGAACACATAGATGGTGAAAAACCAAACGAGAAAGAACATCTTGGCAAGGGCGATAGGCGAGGCGAGAAGAAACAGCAGACTCGCGATGCCTCGGACAGTAGGCGGTGGCCAAAAGAACCAGAATAATGGATTATCAGCAGATACTGACGCCGATGCTTGCAGTTTCATAATCACATTCCTTGCGTGCGCACAAAGGTACTACACCAGGGTAAATAGTATAAACTTATACTTTTTTATTCTTATTGACTGCTTGGTTGTAAAACTATTCCAGCAGGCAGCGCAAAGCAATAGAAATTTGCCACAAATATTTTTGGGGTTAAGCAAGTGCTAATTATCAACGCACACAGGCAACATTTCATATTAAAATATAATTATATCTCAATAAATTATTGATATTGAATGCAAATAAAATCAGCTAGATACAAATCATGATTGACATGCCGCAAACACCATAAACAAAATATTTTAGAATCTAAATATTTTATTTATAGATGGTTATAACCTAATAAAAATATCTTCTAGCGTTATTTTTGTCAAAAACCAGCCATACACTCCGCCGAAGGGATCGCAATACACAGACACACAAATTACTGATCCACTCCTGGTCTGCCACCCAAAAGTCATTTGCGCAAGGTCATTACGGAGTAGCACATAGATAAAACTGCCCATACCGAACCCACCCTTTCCTTGCCTGCTGACCATGTTAGACTTGCGGCATGAATACCCAACCTTTCGTCCTGATTCTGCTCAGTTCAGCGCAGCGTCTTCGCCTCAACGATGGCACAGAAGTAACTACCGGCTTCTGGGCGGAAGAACTGGTAACACCCTGGCAGATACTGCGCAAAGCAGGGTGGCGACCCCAGCTAGCCACCCCAGACGGTGTACCGCCGCCAGTCGATGCCGAGAGTCTGGACCCGGCCACGCTCGGTGGAGACTACAGCAAGGCCGCCTGTTTATGTGACGCCGTCAGGCAAATAACGGACTTGCACACACCCATTGAGTTAGATGTGCTGACGGGCAAAGATCTGGACACATTAATCGGCGTTTTCATTCCCGGAGGCAACGGGCCGCTCATGGACCTCTGTCAGGCAGCCAGCGTGGACCGGTTACTGCGCCACTGCGTGGCGGCGGCAAAGCCCATCGCCACCCTTTGTCACGGCACGGCGGCACTCCTGGCCACCTGTGGCGGCGCAAAGCGTTCGCCATTCTGCGGACAACAGGTGACCTGCTTCAGTGCTGCGGAGGAATCGGCGACATCGCTGGCCGGACGCTGGCCTTATACGCTGGAAAATCGCCTGCGGCAGGAAGGCTTTCGGGTGAGCACCGGCGCTCCGTGGCAAAGCCATATCGCCACCGACCACCTTATCCTCAGCGGCCAGAATCCGGCCTCTGCGGCGGCACTCACCCATGCTTTTATACAACGTCTCCCCTCCACACCAACACCCAAAGGAAAACACTATGAATGCTGATGCACTCAAAAAAATGGCGGCCGAGGCAGCCTTACGCTACATCCAGCCCGGCATGGTCGTCGGGGTAGGTACCGGCTCCACCACCAACTTCTTCATCGAGGCGCTGGGTGCCGCCAATATCCATGTGGACGGCTATGTGGCTTCCAGCGTCGCCACCGAAAACCGCCTCAAGGCGCAAGGCCTCAACGTGCTCGACCTCAATGGTACCGGCGATATCCCGGTCTACGTCGATGGTGCTGATGAGGTCGATCCGCACTTCCGCCTCATCAAGGGTGGCGGCGGCGCCCTTACCCGTGAAAAGGTTGTCGCCAGTGCTGCCCGCCTCTTCGTCTGCATCGCGGATGTCAGCAAGGACAAACCGATGCTCGGCAAATTCCCCCTGCCCGTGGAAGTGATTCCTTTCGCCCGCAGCTTTGTCGCCCGGCAACTGGTGAAACTCGGTGGCAGCCCCACCCTGCGCAATGGCGTCACGACGGACAATGGCAATGTCATCCTCGACGTCACCGGACTCGATCTCTCTGACCCGTTGCGGATGGAAGAAAGCATCAATGCGATTCCGGGCGTGCTGGACAACGGCATATTTGCCCATCGGCGTGCGGATGTGATGCTGTTTGGCAGTGCTGACGGAGTCATCGAACGCAAGGCGTAAGTGGTAACAAGCGACCGGGGGCAATATGGAAGGCGAAATAGACCACCGCGGCACCCGCCGTGACTTCATTCACGGCGAGTTGCATCGCCGGGATCTGAATACCGATCCCTTCCGCCAGTTCGCTGACTGGCTGGCGGCAGCAACAGAAGCGGGCAACTTTGATGCAACGGCCATGGCGTTAGCGACAGCGGACGCAGAGGGGCACCCTGACGTCCGCTTCGTCCTTCTCAAACATTTTGACGAACGTGGTCTGTGCTGGTACACCGATCAACGCAGTCAGAAGGGGCAGGAACTGGCGGTGAATCCGCAGGCAGCCGCAGTATTTTACTGGCCGGAGAATGATCGACAGGTGCGTGTAAACGGGCCGGTCGAGAGGCTCAGCGATGCCGAGGCAGAGGCCTATTTTCAGCAACGCCCCGGCAGCAGCCGTTTTGCCGCTGCCGCCTCCGAGCAGAGCCGACCCATCGCCAATCGCGCTGCACTGGAACAGCGGGTAATCGATTTACAGGCCCGTTACCCGACTGGCGACGTCCCTCGCAATCCCGCCTGGGGCGGCTATCGCCTGTTACCAGAACGCTTTGAGTTCTGGCAGGGGCGGCGCAGCCGACTGCATGATCGCTTTCTTTACCAGCGCTCGGAAGATACCGGTGGAGTCTGGATGATTCAGCGGCTGATGCCCTGAGAAGCAGCGCTAAAACTCCTCCAGTCGCGCCTCGTAATCCACCACGATCATCCGATAGATATTTCCCCCCAGTTGCACGTGGGCAGACTGCGGGGCACCGATACTGATCGTGTTACCCCCCGCCACACTCAATCCCGAAGGTCCGAAGTGCTCCTGCTCAATAAGGTCGTTGAGCAGGGCTTCCAATTCCTCACGGGGTGCCGAGACGGTGTTGTCAATCACCCTACAAAGTTTGCCTCGTTTAGTTTTGGCCGCAAGGATGACCGCATCTGAACGCAGGGGCGGCAGTCCACCCTCCTCTTCCTGCTGTTCCTGAATCATATCTGCCCGCTCCTGGGAGATTCATCGCGAAACAGCCACGGGGCACTTTGCCGCCGCTGTGTTTCGTAAGCACGGATGGCATCCTCCTGCTGCAAGGTCAGTTGGATGTCATCCAGACCATGCATCAGTTTATGCTTGTGGCCAGCATCCATGGGGAAGGGATACCGGCTGTCACCCATGGTCTGCACTTCCTGTGCCGGTAGGTCTATGCGCAGATGGTAGCCGGGGTTCGCCGCCACTTCATGGAAGAGATGATCCACCACATCCATGGGCAGGCGCACCAGCAGGATGCCATTCTGCACGCAATTATTGGCGAAAATATCGGCGAAACTCGGGGCAATCACTGCCCGAAAGCCATAATCCGCCAGGGCCCAGGGCGCATGTTCACGACTGGAACCACAGCCGAAGTTTTCCCGAGTCAACAGGATCTGTGCACCCGCATAAGCGGGCTGATTGAGCACGAAATCCGGGTTATTTACCTGCTTTCCATCCTGCTCCAGATAACGCCAGGCGTCAAAGAGGTGCTTACCCAGCCCCTTGCGCTCGATGGTCTTGAGGAATTGCTTGGGGATAATTGCATCAGTGTCCACGTTGGGACGATCCAGCGGCGCAACCACCGCTTCCACTACGGTAAAGGCTTCCATTATCTCTCCATCCGATGCTGTACGACATACTCCACGGCTGCACATTCTGCTGACCAGCCGCGGATTGCCGCAAAAATACCGATCTCCACCATGCCCAGACTGCACAAGCCCAAGGCGAGGCGCAGTAACCAGTGCCGCGCGCGTTTTTTAGTGCACGACCCAGTCACGTACATCCACAAAATGGCCGGCAATGGCAGCCGCTGCGGCCATGGCAGGGCTCACCAGGTGGGTCCGTCCGCCAGCACCCTGACGCCCTTCAAAATTGCGATTACTGGTGCTCGCGCAACGCTCCCCCGGTTCCAGGCGGTCGGCATTCATGGCCAGACACATGGAGCAGCCCGGCTCCCGCCATTCAAAACCGGCATCCCGGAAGATGCGGTCCAGGCCTTCGGCCTCCGCCTGCGCCTTGACCAGACCGGAACCCGGCACTACCAGCACCGCCTTGACCGACGCGGCCTTGTGATGGCCTCTGGCAACCGCCGCCGCCGCCCGCAAGTCTTCAATGCGGGCATTGGTGCAGGAGCCGATGAATACCTTGTCCAGCGCTATCGAAGAGATGGGTGTTGCGGCCGCCAGATCCATGTAAGCCAGCGCATCACTCCAGCCCTTGCGCCGCACCGGATCTTTTTCCAGTGCAGGGTCAGGGACATGCGCGGAAATATCCACCACCATCTCCGGGCTGGTGCCCCAGGTGACCTGAGGTGCCACATCCGTAGCCTCCAGACGAATCTCCGCGTCGAACTGCGCATCAGGGTCGCTGTGGAGTTCGCCCCAGGCCGCAACCGCCTGATCCCAGACCTTGCCGATCGGGGCATAGGGACGGCCACGCAGATAATCGATGGTGACGGCATCTACGCCCACCATGCCCGAGCGCGCACCCGCCTCAATGGCCATATTGCACAGGGTCATGCGACCTTCAACCGACAGTGCCTGCACCGCAGGTCCGGCAAACTCGATGGCGTAGCCGGTGCCACCCGCCGTACCGATTCGTCCGATGATGGCCAGCACCAGATCTTTCGCGGTCACCCCATTGCCCAATTCACCTTCCACCCAGATGCGCATGGATTTGGATTTGCGCGCCCACAGGCACTGGGTCGCCAGCACATGCTCCACTTCGGTGGTGCCGATCCCAAAGGCCAGCGCCCCCAACGCCCCATGGGTCGCCGTGTGGGAGTCCCCACAGACCACCGTCATGCCCGGCAGGGTCAGGCCCTGTTCCGGTGCAATGACGTGAACAATGCCCTGCCGCTTATCGTGCATACCAAATTCTTCGATGCCAAACTCCGCACAGTTCTGGTCGAGGGTATCCACCTGCAGGCGCGAGGTGACGTCGGCAATCCCTGCGGCGCGATCAGTGGTCGGCACGTTGTGGTCGGCCGTCGCGATATTGGCATCAATGCGCCACGCCTTGCGGCCCGCCGCCCGCAACCCGGAAAAGGCCTGCGGGCTGGTCACTTCGTGCAACAACTGACGGTCGATATAGAGCAATACCCCACCGTCCTGCTCCGTATGGACCACGTGGCTTTCCCATAATTTATCGTAGAGTGTTTTTACAGACACCACTTGTCTCCTCAGAAAGTTGTCGTTTCCGGTCCGCCGACGGACCGCGTCAGGCAGGCGGGGGTACGGCCTCTATCCAGGCCGCATCTATGGCACAATCGTTGTTCGGCTGAATGGCGAAATAGTCCCGCACCTCGGTGGCGGTAGCCGCGCAAAGACTGCGGATCGCGGCGACCCGCAACTCCGGGGTCCGCATACGCCCTATCCAGTTCTCAAAGCACAAAGGCAATTTCCAGGTCTGCCGGTCGCTGACAACGAAACCCGCCCGGACCAGCATGGCTTCCCACTCCGAGTACCGATAATCGCGCACATGGGAGGCATCCCGCAAGACTTCGATGCTTTGCAGCAGGGTATCCAGCAGCGGTGTTTCCGGTGCGATCACATCGATCACCACCAGCCTGCCCTCCGGTTGGAGCACCCGCCGTACTTCCCGCAGGGCACGCGGCACATCCGCCCAGTGGTGCGCCGAGAAGCGGGTCACCACCAGATCGAAGCGGGCATCGGCGAAAGGCAAAGTTTCCGCCACGCCTTGCTGCGTCCGCACATTCGCCAGCTTGCGCCGCTGCGCCTCGGCCGCCACCACCACCAACATCTCTGCCGAGAGATCATAAGCCGTTACCTCCATGACCTCACCCGCCAGCGCAAAGCTCGCGTGTCCCGCACCACAGCCGAGGTCCAGCACCCGCCAATCCCGCTGACCATCGGCCAACGCCCGTAACCGCTCCAGATCAGCCCCCTGCGCATGCGTAGGGCTCCGCAGGTAATCCATTGCGGCGACACCAAACTGCGCATCTACCAATTTTTGCTGGTCCATGATCAATCCTTACGCTGTCGTTTTTAACGGCGTGAATGCATCGTACAGGCCTTGTTAAACTGGTACAATGTGATAATTTATACTGGTATATTTTCTACCATAAGAACTTGTGTTGCATCCAGGAGAAAAGCATGGAAACCAGACTGCCGGTCAAGAAGTGGGGGAATGCTCTGAGGATCAGAAAGTGACGCTTCGGGTAGAAGCAGGCTGGGTCAGCGTCAGGCCGGTTCCGGCAGACCACCTGAAGCGCAGCGACCGCCTGGATCGCTTTGCTCCGCTGATCGTCTATCCATGACCGGCAACGCGCCCCTTCTCGGCGACTTCATCCGCCGTCACCGCGGAAAAATCACCCCGCAGCAGGCGGGCCTCAGCATACAGGGACGACGACGCACCCAGGGGCTGCGCCGTGAAGAACTGGCCCTCCTCTGTGGAATCAGCAGCACCTGGGTTACCTGGATAGAGCAAGGCCGCCCCGTACAGCCCTCCACTGCCGTACTGGACCGCCTGAGTCAAACGCTGCAACTCTCCGAAGCTGAACGCGCCTACCTGTTCGACCTGGCCGGTCGTGCCGATCCCACTGCCGACAAAACCCATACCCAGCCCCCGCATGCCGTACTGCGGATTGTGCAAGCCCTGGACACACCTGCCTATGTACTGGATCGCTATTGGAATGCGATCGCCTGGAACACGGCTGCGGCGGCGCATTTTGTCGGCTGGATGGACCAACTCCCGACACCGGGCAACCCTCCCCCCAATCTACTGGAATTCCTCCTGCTGAATCCCACAGCGCGCAGTTTTGTCGTCGACTGGGAAGGCCGTACCCGGCGGATCATCGCGGAATTTCGTGCGGATGTGGGCAAGCACCTGGACGATCCGCAAATGGCCCGCCAAATCGAGCATCTTCAGAAAAACAGTCCGATTTTTGCTCAGCTCTGGGCTGCACAGGATGTCGTCGAACGGGAGGGTGGCAGGCGGGTTTTTCAGCATCCACAGTACGGGCAGGTGGTCTATGAGCAGAGCACGTTATTGCCGGCGACCAGCACCGATCTCAAGCTGGTCATCCTGCTGCCGGAATAGGAAGCAACGATTTCTGGCTTGCTGGCTTTGTCACGACACGCCCTCGGCGCCCCATAATGCCAATTCTTGTTCCTTGCCAAACTTGTGGGCATAATTCCCGCATATTCAAAAATTGGTTTCCAGATGATTCATTCGCACCCAATTACAAAGGAATTAGGAGGATTGCATGCGGTTTCGATCATTGGTGGGAATGGGCATTCTGTCCTCGTGGGCAATAGTGGCAGTTGCGCATGCGGCTCCCCGTTTCACGCTGGGCAATGTGCCATCGTACTACCAGGGGAATTTCGGGACGGGCAGCCATGTCAACATTTTTTACGATGCCACCTATTTCCAGTTTCGCAATCGGGACCTGCGCCTCAAGTTGATGGTTCCCTACCTCTCCGTTTCCGGGTTACCCCAGGGGACGCGGCTCACGGGTGGGGGTGTTGTCCACCGCCCTGGCACGACACAAACCCGTAGTAACGTGAGCGGCCTGGGTGATATCTGGTTATCCGCACACTACACGGTTTACCAGAGAACCGGCCTTTTGCCCGCCGTGGTGCCCTATGCCAAGGTCAAGCTTGGTACGGCCTCCGCCGCCAAAGGATTGGGCACCGGGCGCAATGATTACGAGGTCGGCGTGGGTCTGGACGAGACCATTGGCACCCGCATCTTTCCATTCGCCCATCTGGGCTATCGTTTCGTGGGCAATCCCGTTGGCGGCAATCTGCACAATATCTGGACCTATGATATGGGTTCCAGCTTTGTTGCCACGTCACGCAACATCCTTACAGCGATGTTTTCAGGTTCCGAATCCGAGCAACCGGGTTATGCTGGTCCGGCGGACATCGTTTTTGCCTGGAACTACAATGTCACGCGCGCCGGTAGTGGCATTCAGCTCTATGCAGACAAAGGATTGTCTAACGGCAGCGCGAATTACGGTGTTGGCCTGGGTGCTCAGGTCGTCTTTTAATTGATTCCTGGATCCGTGCAGCTTCTTGAATAAATACTATCTTCGCCGGCCCACGGACCGTCGGCGAGACTGAGGCGACCGTTCTGCCAATGGATGGTAGTGAGGGAGCCGTTCGCGATTTGCACTTGGCGGAATTTGGCAAGCGGTTCGCCCCGGATTTCAAGGACGGCGGTCCTGATCACTCCTGCATGGGTAACGGCCAGGATCGGTCCAGGTCCTGCGGCAGTGTCCTGGAGGAAAGAGCGTACGCGACGCTGAAGATCGGAAAGGGACTCTCCACCTGGAGGCACCACCTCGTCGGGGGCCTTTTTCCAGCGGCGCAACAACTCGGGCCACCGCGTCTTGACCTCCACTTGCTGCAAGCCCTCCCAATCGCCGTAACCCATCTCCACCAGCCGCTCATCCGTGGTGACGGGCAGACCCAGGCGCTCTGCGACGATACTTGCGGTGGCATAGGCCCGCTTTAGTGGGCTGGCCACAATGGCGACAAGATTCAGGCGCGCGAGGTGTTCCGCAACCCTTCGCGCCTGCGCCTCACCGTTGGGCGTGACTTCCGGGTCGCAGCGGCCCTGATAACGCCCGCTGCGATTCCATTCGGTCTCACCGTGCCGCAACAAAAACAGGATGGTCTCCATGGCCGGGGCTTTTAATAACGCCAGGAAACACCGGCTACCAGTCTGCTGCCGGCATGGATGCTCTGACCCGCCAGATCCAGCTGGTAGGCGATGACCGGTCGCACGTTTTTGGTAACGGCGTATTCGAGTCCGATACCACCTCGCAGTATATTGTAGAATTCTGAGGCGTTGGGGGTTGTACTGACGGCGAGCGCGTTACTGGCCAGCGTTTTTGAAAAAAACAGAGTACCGATGACGGTGAGGCGCCGGATGAGACCGACGCCCGCCACCGCCGAGGCCCGCACCTGCGTCACACCATCCCTGACGTAGATGCGCGGCCCGACTGAAAGGCCGGCGTACGCCAGCCGGGACCCGAAATCATGCTCTACCCCCACCTCGTAATCCGGTTCGACGGCCAGGGCGCCGGTCCCGAGTTGGGGGGTGGTTGATGCCCGCCCGGTGGGAATGATCGCGTTGACGGTAATGGCGTCGGCGAAGTGCGCACGCTGTCGCAATCCGTAGGAGAGGCCGATCTGTTGATCCTGCAACCCCCCTGCGGAATAGGACGCCTTCGGTTTGGATTTGGTGAGCAAGGCGGCGCGCAGTTGGTAAACCAGCGCCCAGCCCTGCCCGATCCCTTGCTCGCCATCGATACGGAACTGCGTCTCCGAAAGCTTCGAATGGGTCGGGGTGCTGCTGCTGCTGAATGAAGTCTGCGGGAAGAGGCGGTCGGAGTGATAAAACCTCACCGTGGCCTTGATTTTCCCGGACCCCGCGGGGGGAACCCACGGCTGGGCATAAGCGGACTGGCCCCATCCCACGTAACAGACGACCAGCATGACCAGGGCCGGGAGCTTCCTGCGGCGGATATGCATGGGTTGAGCCTCTCCTGTGTAAATGATAACGCGATGTGTGCGTGTGCCTAGTTGGCGAAGGCCAGATATTCGAACCCCATGCCGCGCATCTCATCCGGTGAAAGCAGTCCACGACCGTCCATGACCGCCTTACCTGCCATCGAAGAGTGGACGCGCGGCCAGTCGAGGTTGCGAAATTCCGGCCAGCTAGTGGCGATCAGGACGGCATGACAACCCTGTGCCGCAGCATAGGCATCGGCGCAATATCCCAGGGCAGCATGGGGCGGCAGCACTTTTTGCGCGGTAGATATGGCGGCCGGATCATAGGCCTGGACAACAGCGCCCTGCTGGCAAAGCATGGAAATCACGGACAAGGCAGGTGACTCGCGCACGTCATCGGTCTGTGGTTTGAAAGCCAGGCCGAGGACGCATACCGCCTTGCCGTGGAAGCCCCCCAGAGCGTCGCCGAGTTTCGCTACGGCGAGGCTGCACTGGCCGGCGTTGATGTCCGTGACCGCATGCAGGAATTGCGAATAATACCCCTGCTGTTCCGCAATGGCGGAGAGGGCCAGGACGTCCTTGGGGAAGCAGGAGCCTCCGTAGCCAAGACCGGACTCCAGGAATTCGGCGCCAATGCGCTCGTCGAATCCCATACCTTGGGCAATGGCATGGATATTGGCCCCTACCCGCTCGGCAATACGGGATATCTCGTTGATAAAAGAGATTTTGGTGGCCAGGAAGGCGTTGGAGGCATATTTGGTGAGTTGGGCGCTGGCTGGATCCGTCAACAGGACCGGGCAGCGCAAGGGGGTATACAACGCCGCCACCTCTTCCGCCGCGGCACTGTCCCAGGCACCGATCACGGCGCGATCCGGGTGGAAGGTGTCATATACCGCCGACCCTTCGCGCAGAAATTCGGGGTTGACGACCAGCGGGGCATTCATCCCCGGTGATAGGTGCTGGGCCAGGATGTCGGCCACGCGTTCCGCATTTCCACCGGGAGGGGTGGTGCTTTTGAGAACGACGATGAGGGGCTGCGTCGCCGCGAGGGCGACCTGCCGGGCGGCCTCTTCCACTTGGCTCATATCGGCATGTCCGCTGGGAGTCGGCGGCGTGCCGACGCAGATGAAAGCCATATCTGCATGCCGCATGGCTTCCTGGTAAGAGGTAGTGAAGTTGAGGCGGCCGGCCCGGACGTTCCGTTCCACCAGTTCGGGAAGCTCTGGTTCAATGAAGGGGATCTGGCCCTGACGCAGCAGGACGATCTTTCCTTCGTCCATGTCCACTCCCGTGACGTGGTGCCCTAACTCGGCCAGGCAGGCCGCGGTCGTCAATCCTACATACCCGACACCAATGACTGCGATGTGCTTCATACTGCCTCCTGCGTGATGCTCATGGATGATTTGTAGTAGCCCTGCTGCCAGAGTCGGCCATATTGGCCTCCTTGCGCGAGAAGCTGCTCATGGGTGCCGTCCTGAATGATGCGGCCGTGTTCGAGAACCAGTATCCGGTCGGCGGCGGCGATGGTCGCCAGGCGATGGGCGATGACCAGGGTGGTGCGGCCAGTGGTGAGGCGATTCAATGCCTCCAGCACGCGACGCTCGGAGAAGGTATCAAGCCCGCTGGTAGGCTCGTCGAGGATAACGATAGGCGCATCCCGCAACATGGCCCGGGCAATGGAGACACATTGCCGCTGCCCTCCGGACAGCGACGCCCCCCGCTCTCCGACCAGGGTATCGTAGCCATCGCGCAGCCCCCCGATGAGGTCATGGAGACCAACCGCCTGCGCTGCACCGATAGCCTCTTCGCGCCCGGCACCGGCGCGACCGTAGGCGATGTTCTCCCAGATGGTGCCGTGAAAAAGGAGCGGTTCCTGCAGGACCAGGGCTATCTGGTCGCGGACAGAGGTGACTTGCAGATCGCGCAGATCGCGCCCGTCCAGCAGGACCCGCCCTTCTATGGGATCGTGAAAGCGGGGAATGAGGCTCACCAGTGTGCTTTTGCCGGCGCCCGTAGTGCCCACCAGGGCCACTGTCCGACCGGAATCCACACGGAAGGATATATCCTTCAGCACCAGTTCACCGGGCTGGTAACCGAAGAAAACGGAGCGAAATTCCAGCGCACCGGTACAGGATGGCAGAGGCACTGCGTTCGGGGCGTCCCGGATATCGGGTTCTTCGGCGAATATATCCCCGAGGCGTTCGGCCGCCACCGTCGCCTTGCTGACGGTCCCGGCCATCTTGGCGAACTGGCGCAGGGGCGCTGCCATGCCACGCAGGTAGGCGAGAAAAACCAGCAATTCACCCGTCGAGATGCGCCCGGCCAGCACCTGGGAGGCGCCGTACCAGACCGCTATCCCCACGGCCGCGGCCACCAGGCCGCCCACCAGGGGGGTAAAACGCATTTGCAGTTCATTGGCTTCCAGTGCCGCATCCAGGCTCTGTTCGGCGCGTTCGCGAAAGCGATTTTCCTCAAAGGACTCCCGGCCATACGCCTGGACGACGGGGATGCCGGCGATGCTTTCCTGCGCCATGCTCCACAATTCGCCTTCTTTCCGCCGCGCCAGACGGAACGCCTGTTTGAGACGCCGGGTGTGACGCTGGGTGATGACCAGCAGCAGGGGCACGGATGCTATCACCACCAGGGCGTAACGCCAGTCAATGGCGAGCATGATCCCAGCCATGCCGACGATGGTGAGCAGATGGGCGAAAAGCCCCGTTCCCACCGACACGACAAAGTCCTGAAGGGTCTGAATATCGCCACCGAGCCGGGCCATGAGATCCCCGCTCTTCTGACGGCGGTGAAAAGCCAGTGAAAGCCGTTGCAAATGGGCGAAGAGGGTGCGCCGGATGTCGAAAACGGCGCGTTGCCCCACACGCAGCAGCAGGCGGCCCCCGGCATAGGCCAACGCAGAATCGGCCACGGCGAACAGGAGCATGACAACCCCCAGGACATCCAGCAGCGCTACACGATGGCCGAGGGGATCCGGCAGGAACCCGGCAAGCCAGACAGGCAGAGGTTTCTGGGAAATCACGCTGTCGATGACGAACTTCAAGGGCCAGGGAATGACCAGCAACACCATGGCCCGCGCCGTCATCGCCAGAGCGGCGCCGGACAGCGCCGCCCAGTGCGGGCGCAGAAACCGGCGCAACTCCCAAAGGGAGAATGGGGATTGTCCCTGGCCCATGGCCGCGCCCATCACATCGGCCCGGATCGCAGGGCGGCGATGATATCCGTCACCTGCCGGGCAGTTCTGTCCCAGCCGAAAATCCCCCCTGCCGCCTCCCCGGCGCGCTGTCCCATGGCCTGCCGCTGCGACGGCCCGTTCAGCATAGTGAGAATGCAGCCGACACAGGCCGCGAGGTCCCCCGGCGGGAAGAGCAGACCGGTCACGCCATCCTCGATCAGGCTGGGTAGCTGACCGATGCGGGGCGCCACCACGGGCCGTCCAACCGCCAGTGATTCCACCACTTTGAGGGGCGAGAAATAGAACCCATCCTGGGGGAGGTAGGGTGCTACCGTAAGGTCCATGGCGGCGAGATAGCTGGGGATATCTTCATGGGGTACGCGCCTGGTCATGATGACCTTACCACCGAGACCATTTTCCGTCGCACGGGACTGGAGGGCGGCACTGCCGGGACCTTCGCCCACCACCAACAGCACCGCCTCGGGCGACTGTCGGCTGACCAGCATAAAGGCGTCGAGCAGAAAATCCAGGCCATGCCAAGGCTTCAGGCTGCCAACGAAGCCGATGACCGGTCGCCCATCAAGCTCGAGGCGTGTGCGAATCCCCTGTCCATCCACTTGCGGGTGGAAACGGCTGATATCCACCCCGTTGGGTAGCACGGTCACGCGATTCGCCGGTACCTTCCGGGAGAGCACGTGCTCACGAACGGCCTCTGACACGGCCACGATATGGTCGGCCCGCTGGAAGGCCGCGACTTCCGCCTCCTCCGCCATGGCCTTCAGCCGTAATCCCCGGAAACGCTCCTGTTCGTAGACCAGAGGCGCATTCACTTCCAGCACGTAAGGCACCCTCAAAGCGCTGGCGAGGTCGCCGCCGGAGCGATGAAAGAGCGCATAACGCTCATAGAGCGCCTCCGGCCGCACACCCGCCATATCCAAGGCATCCAGGGCGCGCGCCGCGAGCCGGCGGTCGCAGATCAGCTTGTCGATCTCCCGGCGCACAGTTTGGTCATATTCCTCCTGCCTGATTCCCAGCCGTTCCCCCTCACTGCGAATCTCTGTGGGATCAGCATCGGGCGGCAACTCGATCAGCCGCGCCGGTGGGTAAGGATTCCCTTTCCCCTGCCTGGCGCAGAGTAGCGTGACCTCGTGTCCGACGCGGGCGAGCGCAGTGGTGAATTCCCGCACATGCACCGACGCCCCTTTGTCCCCGAGGACGGGGATACCGCGATCCGCGCACAGGTATACGATATTCATGGCTGCACACTCTGCACGAAAAGGGTGCGCAGGGCCTTGGCGGTCTCCCAGCATTCGAAGCGCTCCTCTATCTTGCCCCGGCTCGCCGCCGCGAGGCGGCGGCGCAGCGGCGCGTCGGCAAGCAGCCGTTCCAGGGTATCGGCCAACACCACCGGGTCCCGCGGCGGTACCAGCAACCCGGTACGGCCGTCTTCGATCAATTCGGGGATACCTGAAACCGCGGTTGAAACCACGGGCGTACCAGCCGCCATGGCTTCCGCCAGGACGTTGGGGATGCCGTCCCGGTCTCCATCCTCCGTTACATGCGGGGCGAGAGCGAAAACAGTGGCTTGCCCGTAAAATGCCAAGAGGCGATCGTGAGCCATGGCGCCCGGCAGGGTTACCATAGCCGTCAGGCCCAGTTCGACGATGTGGGTCTCCAGTTCCTGGCGCAACGGGCCTTCACCGACGATGACGCAGCGAAAGGCGATCCCTCGGCTGTGCAGCAGGTGACAAGCGGTAACCAGGTCTCGCATCCCTTTCTTGGGAACGAGGCGGCCCACCGAAAGGATCAAGGGCAGATCGGCATTTTCCCCCAGCGGAAAATCCGCAAAAGAATCGCCCTGAGGAAAGGCCGCGAGATCGATACCGTGGTAAACGAGATGGATTTTGTCCCAGTCCTGGCGCGGCAGAAAACCACGCAGGTATTCGACGTTGTAGCGGGTGCAGGTGAGGACGAAATGCGCCGACTCAATCCGTCGGCGCATGACCTCCTGGGGGGTCAGGTAAAGATCCTTGGCGTGCGTTGTGAAGCTGTAGGGAATATTGCACATGACCCCGGCCAGGCGGGCGACCGTAGCGGGTGCATTGGCGAAGTGGGCGTGGAGGTGTTGAATGTTATTCTGCAGACAACCATGCGCCACATAACCGGAACGCATGAACTGTTTCCCGACGCTCAGCGGCCGACGGGTGCGGATGGACCACCACAACGCGAGCCCGGTGGCGTGCAGGTAGCGCAGCGGCGCCCGGACCGCCACGGCGGCGTGCCCCCTGGCTACCGCAAAAATGATCCGGGGCCAGGTGAGGGGAAGATAGGTCACGGTCGCCCGGACCTCCGAAACCGTGGGATGCCGGGGGGCGTCCTCGGGCCGCAGGAGCGAGAAAATATGCAGGGGAGTATCCAAACGCTCCAGGGCGCGCATTTCGTTGAGGATGAAAGTCTCCGAAAGGCGCGGATAGCGCTTCAGTACATACCCTACCGTTGGGGTTGTCGCCGTCATAGGGATACCTCCGTGCTCGTTCCGGGATAGAGCATCTCTTCCAGCACCTCGGCAACGCGATGAACACCCCCCAGGTCCACGGTATCCCATTGCTTTCCCAGCGACCGGTCGCCGGCAACGGCGACCGGCACCAGTTCCACCAACCGGTCGACCAAGTCTTCCTCGGGCTGTATCATCCACACGAGCCCGAGCTGGCTCAACGTCGTTGCGCGGAGCCATTGCTCCATGCGCGGTGTCGAGCGTGGCACCAGGATGGCCGACTTCCTGGCGGCGAGGATCTCCGCGGTGGTGTTGTACCCTCCCATCGCCACCACCAGATCGGCAATGTGCAGCAAGCCCACGAGTTCGGTGGTATAGGGGATAATCTGGATGTCCGGCCGCTGAGCGGCAAGCCCGGCCAACACCCGATACCGGTCGGGCGGCATGAGCGGCCCGGGAACGACGATGCTGTGCACCGTGTTCTGTGGAATCCGGCGCAGGGCCTCAAGATAGGCATCAACCAAGGCATATCCGTCGCCGCCACCGCCGACGGTAACGAGAACCACCGGCAAACCCGATGGCACCACCAGCACGTCCGCAACACCGTGCGGACCCGTGCGGGCGACATAACCGCAGTAGCGCACTTTGGCCGCCACCTTCGGTGAAAGCTTGTAGGCACTCACCACATCGAACAGGTGGCGACTGCCGTAAACCAGGATCTGGTCATATTCCGTTTCCAGCAACTCGTAGATGCCTTGTGACTGCCAAACCTGGCGCACGGTCTCGGGGCTGTCGATGACATCTCGCAGACCCAACACGGTGCGGGTCGCCGGCATCTCCTCCCGGATGAACCGCAGCGCCGACAATAACTCCCCTTTCATTCCCGCCGGGGCATGATCGACCAGGAAGAAGTCGGGTCGGTAGGAGGCAATGGCGTCCAGGATCGCCGCCTCGCGCTGCGCCTTGACCACCTCGAAGCTGGAGGAAAGGTCCCTGGCAATATACTCTTCGGCACCAACCTTGATGACGGGCGGGAGAGCCCGCACTTCCAAACCTGTCGGCATCGGCCAGGAACCGGCCATGGGAGAGCCGGTCAGCAGCATCCCGGAAAAAGGCGGTTTACGCTGCATAAGGTGCTCGACGATGGCCAGATTCCGCCGCAAATGGCCAAGGCCGAAGGTGTCATGAGAATAGAGGAGTACTCGTCGCGCCGATCGCCCATGCTTTGCGGCGAGCCGCTGGCGCAAGGCAACTGTGGGTATCGGCTGCCCCGTTGTTACGAAAGTCCCGGGGGAGGACGGCGAATCACCGGCAAACAACGGATTCTGCCGGATTTCCCGGCCCGCGTAGCGTTGGCTGGCGGGCATGTAATCCGCCGCCTGCACAACAGGCAGGCGGCGGTATCGCTCCGTTCCCCGCTGTATGAGGGATTTCATCACTGCCCTCCTGAACGGAGAGATTGGAGAAAGGAATTATCGAAGGTTTTCCGAATCGTCGCTGCTGAGACTTGTTCAGCCGAGGACTCGGTCTGCGGCAATAAACCGTTCGGACGACGGTAGGAATGGCGATTCCTGCGCCAGCAATCCATACAGAACGTCGTCCAGGCGCCGTCAAGAAAAATACGCACCGCGTGCGGGCTGTGATGGCCGCAAATCGTGCCGACAGTAGCGTCGCCCCCCCTCATCTGCTTCATTTCGGGTGCAAACTGCCAAGCCCCCAGCATAAGGGGAGCTTCGTCGTGTAGAACTCGCTTTTGTTCATAAGTGGTTGTCATAACACTCTCCTTGACTCTCTCCAATGTTGGGAAATGCCACCGATCTCGGCACCTGAAATAGATTAGTGGTAACTTTTCCCACTGTCAATAACCACTCAGACTCAAGCCATGCACTCGTGCCATTCTTCGGTCCTGGCTACGGGCTCCTCCCTGGCAAGGCGGCGCCCGATCATCGAATTCGTGCATATGCAGATCGTCTGGTAGATGACGCCTTCGCTTTCCGATGACCTGTCGACATCGACATTCCGCTGTCGTATGATCATTAATGTGGGATAATTTACCACTCAATACCAGCGTAAAAGTGGGAATATATACCACAACATGCTACGCTTAACATGAAAGCTGAATTGAGGCGAACCTGGACATGCCATGAACGAAGCATTGAAGACGGCGGTGTTGACGATCCTGCACCCTTTGGTCCGGTATCTGATCGGACAGGGGTGGACCTATGGTGCATTGACGGATGCGCTCAAGATGGTGTACGTGGCGGAGGCGAGTCGGCATTACGGGAAGGTCACTGGGCGACCGCTGACCGACAGCCGGGTCAGCCTGCTGACCGGGATCCACCGCAAGGAGGTCAAGCGGCTGCGAGTGCAGTTGGAAGAGCACGGCGAGCGACCGATGTTGCGGCACGGGGCCAACATCGCGGCACAGGTGGTGGCCGCTTGGATATCGATGGTGGAGTATACAGACCTCGCCGGGCAACCCCAGCCGCTGCCCCTGCGCAGCGAGGCGTCCCCGAGCTTTGAGGGACTGGCGCGCCGGGTCAAGGCCGACATGCGCCCACGCGCCATTTTGGACGAGTTGAGTCGGGTGGGGGTGGCCCAGGAGCAAGAAGGCGTGGTGCACCTGCTGCGCGCTGCGTATATTTCCGATCTGCCCGAAGACCAGGTCGCCTTTTTGGGGGAGAACGTCGGTGATCACTTGCGCAGCGCGGTACACAATCTGGAAGGGGGGGAGCCCTTTCTGGAACGGGCGCTGTATTTCGATGCGCTGCCCGCGGCGGTGCTGGAGGAGGCGCGTCCGGAACTCTACCGGATGGGCGAGCGCTTGTTGCGCGAGGCCCATCAGCGGCTGAACGCGGCCGAGTCGTCCGAAGGGCCGCAGCGGCGGCTGCGCCTGGGGGTCTATTACTACGAAGAAGACGCCGCGGCGGAACCAACAGAGGAACCGGCAGCGGAGGACGAGCCGCATGCCTAAGGTCCTGCGCCGGTGGAGTCTAGTCCTGGCCTTGGCCCTGATGGTCCTGCCCGGAGCGAGGGTCTTTTCCGACCCGGCGGGCGGTGGGATTGGCGGACTCGGCATCCACCCCGGCGGTATCGGGGGCACGGGCATCCACCCCGGCGGCATCGGGGGCACGGGCATCACGGCCCTGGGAGTAATCCAGCGCTTCGGCAGCATCTATGTCAACGGTCAGGAATATGTCCTGAGCCCCCAAACCCGCTATAGCGTCGACGGCGCTGCGGGCACGGCAAAAGACCTGCGCCTCGGGGACCGAGTCACCGTCCAAGCCGCCGCCGACGGGCAGGCCGTCGCCCAGGTAGTACGGGTGGAGCATGCCGTTATCGGCAGGGTGACGGAAGTCCAGGCGGCCAAGCGACAATTCACCATTCTCGGCGAAACCATCCAGGCGGGCAAAATGACCCCCATCACCGTGCGCAACTCAAACCAATCCCTGCCCTTCGCGGCCTTGAAAACCGGTGACGTGGTATCGGTCAGCGGCCTGGACCAGGGGAATGGCCATTGGCTGGCGACGGAAATCTGTCGTCGCTATCCGGCGGATGCCGCGCCCGCCCGGGTCCCGTTGCTGCTTCGAGGCCGGGTGGACGCCATTCATCCGGGTCAGAACACCCTGGAAGTCGGGGCAACCAAACTCAAGATCAACGGGACTCTGCTCCGTGCCATCCAGGTGGGGCAATCCGTGGTGGTCAGGGGCGAATACACCGACGGCAAGACCCGCGCGGAAAGCGTGAACCCCTCTGCGCTGGCAGCGCAGGAGGTCGGCAACCGGGTGTCACTGCTGGGTTACCTGAATCGCGGAACGGATGGATGGACCACCCACGGGGTATCCCTGGTGGAGAGCCACCACACCCTCTATGAAAACGGGGATGCCGCGGATATGCAGGCAGGCAGCATGGTCGCCATCAGTGGGAAGGTCAAAGCACCGGGGGTCGTCGCGGTGGAAAGCGTTACCTTCAGCGTCAACCCTATGGACTTTGATGTGCCCGTCTTGCCACAGATGGCGCAGGGCGCGCGGGATGACTGGGAACGATCCGAAAATGAGGGTGAGCGCCCAGAGGTCAATAGCCCCGAAATCGAGCGACCCGATGTCGAGCGCCCAGAGCTGGAACCACAGGTGGAAAGGCCGGAAATTCTTGATGGCGATTAAGGCAAGGCTATATCACCATCACTGAATGGTACCACATATATTAAATTTAATCATAGAGATGGAAGGATAGCGATGAACTTGGAAAACAACCTACGGGGGATCAAAACCCTGGCATATTCATCAACGACCTGGAGACGGAAGAAGGCCGCGCCGGACACCGTTCGGCGGCGTTGCAAGGGCGATGGCGGGATCCGCCACCGCCATATCCTCATGCCCAAGATCCTGCAGGGCAATTACCAGAGCGGTGCGGGGGCAGGCGTCGGTACGGTGCGGGGAGGGGGCAGCCATTGTCTGCACACCCTCCTGGCGCAGACTTTCTCATGAGCAGGCGGATGCTCGTCACCGGGGCCGGGGGCTTCATCGGCTACCACCTGTGCCGCCGTCTATTGACCGAAGGGTGGATCGTGCATGGTCTTGATAACCTCAACGCCTATTATGACCCCGCCCTCAAGCGGGATCGCCTGGCGCATCTGGAAAACCATCCGGATTTTCAATTCCACACCGTGGATCTTGCCAACCGGGAGGCCATGAAAAATCTCTTCGCCGGGCCACATTTTGATGTGGTGGTGAATCTTGCGGCCCAGGCGGGCGTCCGCCATTCCCTCCAGGATCCCGCCGCTTATGTCGACAGCAATCTGGTCGGTTTCGCCAATGTTCTGGAGGGCTGTCGCGCCCAGGCCGTTGATCATCTGCTTTTCGCCTCCTCCAGTTCGGTTTATGGCGCCAACGCCCGCCTGCCCTACAGCGTCCATGACGGGGTCGATCATCCGCTCAGCCTCTACGCCGCCAGTAAGCGGGCCGGTGAACTCATGGCCCATAGCTATGCACATCTCTTCGGCATTCCTTGCACCGGCCTACGTTTCTTCACGGTCTACGGACCGTGGGGTCGACCGGACATGGCCTATTTTCGTTTCACGCGCCAGATCCTTGCCGGAGAGCCCATCCCAGTTTTCAATCATGGTCAGATGCGCCGGGATTTCACCTATATCGACGACATCATCGAAGGCGTAGTACGGCTCCTGGACTTCGCACCACACCCTGCTCCGAGTTCGACGGAACAGCCGGACCCGAGCACCAGCGATGCCCCCTTCCGTCTTTACAATATTGGCAACCATACCCCTGTAGCCTTGCTGGATTTCATCGCGATCCTGGAGGATCTGCTGGGGCGCAAGGCCGACATCGAATGGCTACCCATGCAGGCCGGAGACGTTATTGCCACCTATGCCGATGTGGGTGAATTGCAGGAGACGGTGGATTTTTCCCCCGCCACCCCCTTGCGTGATGGCCTTGCCCGTTTCGTCGCCTGGTATCGGAATTATTACGACGCCTCTTGAAAACAGATGACCCCGCACCACAGCACATTGGACATAGCGGCGCTTCTGCTGACCGGTTGTCGGGCGATAATGGCAGTCGGCGCGGTCGGTACTGTGGCCTATATACAACACGCACGAATCACCGAATGGGACTGGTGAAATCTTGCCCCCGTGTTCTGCTTTGGTTAACGGAGGGGCATTGCGTGTACGTCACGAGTAGTAAAGTTAAAAGTGTAGAATGGTGGGTCCATATTTCACGACATGCTACAATCGATACGGAAACTAGGTAAACGAGTCTAGGCAGGCCATGAATGGCACATTGAAAACGGCGGTGTTGGCGATCCTGCGCCCTTTGGTCCGGTATCTGATCGGACAGGGGTGGACCTATGGAGCGTTGGCAGAGGCACTCAAAATGGTGTACGTGGCGGAGGCGAGCCAGCACTATGGGGAGGCCGACGGACGGACGCTGACCGACAGCCGGGTCAGCCTGCTGACCGGGATCCACCGCAAGGAGGTCAAACGGCTGCGACTTCTGCTGGAGGAGCACGGCGAGCGACCGATGTTGCGGCACGGGGCCAACATCGCGGCGCAGGTGGTGGCCGCCTGGGTGTCGATGGCGGACTATGCAGACCCCGCCGGGCAACCCCAGCCGCTGCCCCTGCGCAGCGAGGTGTCCCCGAGCTTTGAGGGACTGGCGCGCCGGGTCAAGGCCGACATGCGCCCGCGCGCCATTTTGGACGAGTTGAGTCGGGTGGGGGTGGCCCAGGAGCAAGAAGGCGTGGTGCGTCTGTTGCGCGCTGCGTATATTTCCGATCTGCCCGAAGACCAGGTCGCCTTTTTGGGGGAAAACGTCGGTGATCACTTGCGCAGCGCGGTACACAATCTGGAAGGGGGGGAGCCCTTTCTGGAACGGGCGCTGTATTTCGATGCGCTGCCCGCGGCGGTGCTGGAGGAGGCGCGTCCGGAACTCTACCGGATGGGCGAGCGCTTGTTGCGCGAGGCCCATCAGCGGCTGAACGCGGCCGAGTCGTCCGAAGGGCCGCAGCGGCGGCTGCGCCTGGGGGTCTATTACTACGAAGAAGACGCCGCGGCGGAACCAACAGAGGAACCGGCAGCGGAGGACGAGCCGCATGCCTAAGGTCCTGCGCCGGTGGAGTCTAGTCCTGGCCTTGGCCCTGATGGTCCTGCCCGGAGCGAGGGTCTTTTCCGACCCGGCGGGCGGTGGGATTGGCGGACTCGGCATCCACCCCGGCGGCATCGGGGGCACGGGCATCACGGCCCTGGGAGTAATCCAGCGCTTCGGCAGCATCTATGTCAACGGTCAGGAATATGTCCTGAGCCCCCAAACCCGCTATAGCGTCGACGGCGCTGCGGGCACGGCAAAAGACCTGCGCCTCGGGGACCGAGTCACCGTCCAAGCCGCCGCCGACGGGCAGGCCGTCGCCCAGGTAGTACGGGTGGAGCATGCCGTTATCGGCAGGGTGACGGAAGTCCAGGCGGCCAAGCGACAATTCACCATTCTCGGCGAAACCATCCAGGCGGGCAAAATGACCCCCATCACCGTGCGCAACTCAAACCAATCCCTGCCCTTCGCGGCCTTGAAAACCGGTGACGTGGTATCGGTCAGCGGCCTGGACCAGGGGAATGGCCATTGGCTGGCGACGGAAATCTGTCGTCGCTATCCGGCGGATGCCGCGCCCGCCCGGGTCCCGTTGCTGCTTCGAGGCCGGGTGGACGCCATTCATCCGGGTCAGAACACCCTGGAAGTCGGGGCAACCAAACTCAAGATCAACGGGACTCTGCTCCGTGCCATCCAGGTGGGGCAATCCGTGGTGGTCAGGGGCGAATACACCGACGGCAAGACCCGCGCGGAAAGCGTGAACCCCTCTGCGCTGGCAGCGCAGGAGGTCGGCAATCGGGTGTCACTGCTGGGTTACCTGGATCGCGGAACGGATGGATGGACCACCCACGGGGTATCCCTGGTGGAGAGCCACCACACCCTCTATGAAAACGGGGATGCCGCGGATATGCAGGCAGGCAGCATGGTCGCCATCGAGGGAAGAGTCCAGGCACCGGGGGTCGTCAACGCAGAGCGGGTCATTTTCAGCGTCAACCCCATGGACTTTGACCTCCCCATCATACCGCGGATGCCCGTGCTCCCTCCCATGTTACATCATCCCGAAATCGAGCGCCCGGAATTTGGCCCTCCGGAGATCGAACCCCTGGTGGAAAGGCCGGAACTCCCTGATAACGATTAATCCAAAATCCGGCAGTTTGAGGGTGCTGAATCAACGCTGATTCCAGTGCCGGTAAGAACGCGCCACCGTAAACAAGCCCGCGCCGATGCTCCCGACAAAAAAACCGATGGGCCAGTTGGTCCAGTAAGAGAGCACAATGGCGCTCCAGATACAGCCCTCTGCAAGCATCACGGATAGCACCAGCACGCGCATGGGATTGCCGCTCAACGCCTGGGCGGCAGCTGGCGGGCCGACCAGCAGGGTGAACACCAAAAAGGCGCCCACAACCGGCAAAGCCGTGGCAGTCACCAAGGCCAGCAAGGTCAAGAACACCAGATCCATGCGTGCGGCACGGATCCCCTGCAAGGCCGCCAGATCGGGAAAAGTCGAATCCAGCAAGAGTGGCCGAAAATACAGAGAAATCCCCATAACCACTAGCGCGCAAATACCCAGTATGGGCAGCAAATCTGCGTCGCTCACCCCCAGCACCTCGCCGAAAAGCAAAGAAAATACCGCCGGCGCATACTCCCTGGTCATACTGAGTAACAACGCACCCATCCCCAGAAACAGCACCAACACCAGCCCCGTACCCACATCGCGGCGCCCCATGCGCACCAATTGGCGCAGAAGAAAAACACCTATTCCGACAAAAATCAGCAGCCCGATCAGCGGGTTGATCCCCATCAGGTTGGCTGCCGCCGCCCCCGGAAAGGCTCCCAGCGGTAGGGCATGGGCGGCAAAAGCCGAACGCCTGGCCACCACAAAAAACCCGACGAAAGCCGCGACAAACGCGATGGCAGTGCCAGCTATCCAGGTATTAATCATGAAACTGGAGAACATGTCTTATGCTTCGCAGTGCGGCCAGATGACCGGTTTCGGACGCGCCGACAAGCCCGTCACCCTAGCCACCAGCACCGCCACCAGATAAAACAGAAATACCAGCGTCACCACAAAAAAACTCACTGGCCAGGCATTGCCGGAAAACCAATAGTAACTTTCATAGGCCATCCAGATACCACCCCAGACTGCCGTCAAACCGATAACACTAGCCCAGAATATCGCCTGCGCAGGGCGTCTGCTCAGGCGAATCGCCGCACCCGCCGGACCAATGAGCAAAGCCGTCGCCAGCACCGCGCCGATGGCCAGGGCACAGACCGCCACCGCCAGCCCCAGAGTCAGCAGTTGCAGCAAACCGATCCAACGCGGGGAAATACCCCGTGCTGCCGCCAGATCAGGGTCCACCGCCGTCAGCAGCATAGGCCGGTAGAGCAGACCCGCGAGTAAAAACACCGCAGCGGAGGCCATCAACGCAGGACCGACAAGACTCCGGGAAATCGCAAACATGGAGCCAAACATCACCGATACCGCTGCACCCGTAGTGCTGGTAGTGGTCACATCCAGATAGAGTAAAAGCGCCGATAGACCCAACCCTGCCCCCAGAACAATACCCGTGGCAAGATCGCGCTCCCGTACCTTGCGTACCCCCAGAAATTCCATCCCGAAAGCCGCAATCCAGGCCATACCCAGAAAACCCAGCAAGGGACTGACGCCCAGCAGGAGGGAAGCCGCCCCTCCGGCGCTGCTCACATCGGCCAGGGCATGCCCGGCAAAGGCATTACCGCGTAATACGGTAAACATCCCGATCAGCGCGCTGACCAACGCTGCGCAAGTCCCTACGATCAGCGCGGTTTGCACCGGCTCACTGCCGAAGAAACTGGAATTCCCCAAAAGCATCAAAAAATTCCACATGGCGTTAATCGGCCTTTTCCGGATGCGACATATGCGCTGCCGTGCCCGCCTCGGCATCTTCAGCGGCGACATCGGGTAGCACGAGTATCCGCCGCCCATGTCGCAATACCGTTACCGGGTGACCATAGAGCTTACCCAACACTTCAGGCCGCACCACCTCATCCACGCTCCCAGTAGCGGCCTGTCCACCCACCAGATAGACCAGGCGATCCATCACCGGCAGCAGAGGATTCATATCGTGAGCCGTCACCAGCACGGCAATGTGCTGGGTGTGGGTCAACGTACCAAGCAGTGCCACCAGTGCGTTGGCACTACCAAAATCCAGATTGGCCAGGGGTTCATCGAGAATCAGCAGGCGCGGCTGACGCACCAAAGCATGGGCAATCACCGCCCGCTGTTGCTGACCACCAGAGAGTTCTCCTACCCGCTGATCGGCAAAGGCCTCAGCCCCGACCGCGTACAGTGCTTGATCTACCAGGGCCTTCTTGCGACCGGAAAACAACGGCAGACCAAGGCGATGCCCATCCAGCCCCAACTGCACCAAATCGCGGGTCCGCAGCGGAATATCCGGATCAAGGGCAATTTTCTGTGGCACATAGCCCACCAGGGCGCGGCGCTGATCCGTCGGTGCGCCATCAATCAGAACCTGCCCAGAGCGCTGCGCCGTCAGGCCCAGTAGGCTACGCAGCAGGGTTGTTTTGCCTGCCCCATTCTCGCCGATCAGGGCGCAGAGCTGGCCAGGATAAAGGTCAAAACTGACATCCCGCAAAATGCTGCGGCCACCCAAATCTACCGAGAGATGAGCGACCGAAAGTATCGGATCGGACATGGCCAACACGGGCTACTTCGGCACAGTCGTCAAAGTGCCACGTTCCACGGCGTTACGCAGGGCGTTGGTTTCCGTCAGCATCCAGGACTGATAACTATCGCCCGTCGGCATGGTTTCATAGACACCGACCACGGGGATCTTCTCTGCTTTCGCCTTGCTCAGAAAAGAACTCGTCAAAGAATTAGTAACTTGCTCATTGTAAACGAATATTTTTATGCTATGCTGTTTGATGAGCCGATTCTGGATGCTCACGTCCTGCGGCGCAGGGTCGGTACCATTCATAACGGCGGCCTGCAAATTCCAAGGTGTTTTGATATCGCATCCGGCAGCCTGCAACAGATAGTTTGCAACAGGCTCGGTCACCGCTACCGGCGTGCCACCGAACTGGGCCTTGAAACTGGCGATAGCCAGATGCCAGGGCTGCAGAGAGGTATCAAACTTGCGCACATTGGCGGCAAAATAAGCAGCATGGCCCGGATCCAGCTCCGTCAGGCTTCGGGCAACCGCCAGGGCGACTGCAGGCATAGTCTCCGGTTTATACCAGAGGTGGGGGTTTTTGGTGCTTTCCGGCAGGCGGAGCAACTCCCGAACCACAATCACCTTGCGCTTGGGATTAGGATTGGACGCTAGAATCTTTTTGGCCCAGCCATCGTAGCCCACGCCATTACGAACCACAATCTGCGCTCCAGCGATTTCACGGGCCACAGCAGGGCTGGCTTCAAAAGTATGGGGGTCGGTATTAGGATTGCTTTCGATGGTGTTGACGGTGACATAGCCCCCGCCGATCTGACCGATCACATCGGCATACTCATTTTCTACGCCCACCGCATAAATCGTCGCTGCGGTAGCCATCTGCGCCATACCCAGCCCAACAAATAAAGCGATCCGTGGCAACAGAGCAAGCATCCGGCTTCGTAAGCAATGGTTAGGCATTGAACAAACCAATGCCTTCTGATGGTTAAACGGAATCACGGGCAAACCCTCGGAGTCCACTGCCACAACCAGCAGACAGACACCAATCTTTGTAATGCAACATTGTTGCAATCTAGTGAAACAACACGTCATTGTCAAGCGTGAAAACGCACGAGAAAGTGACGCGCGCCCACTCAACCTGGTCCCAAGCTTCCCCTGCCGTGAAGCTTGGGGGTAAGATAAGAGGATAATTCCATCACCTGCGGGAAAATACCTCATGAGCCAAGCCCCCCACCCCACCCTCGATACCGGCATACTGACCCAGATTGTTGATGACATACTGGACCTTGCCCGCGAGCAGGGAGCCAGTGCGGCAGAAGCTTCCGCCAGCACCAGCAAAGGCTTATCGGTAACGGTGCGGCTGGGGGAGGTCGAGTCTATTGAATATCATCAGGACAAAGGGCTGGGGGTGACCGTCTATCTGGGCCAGTCGAAAGGCAGCGCCTCTACCTCTGACTTCTCCCGCAAGGCGCTGTCAGAGACGGTTTCTGCGGCACTCACCATTGCCCGGCATACGGCAGCAGACCCCTTTGCCGGGCTCGCCGACCCCGCACTGTTTGCCACAAAGTTCCCGGAGTTGGACCTCTATCATCCTTGGTCCATAGATGCCGACACCGCCGCTGAACTGGCACGCCGCTGCGAGGTTGCCGCCCGCGACTGCGATTCGCGTATTCACAACTCCGAGGGCGGCAGTCTCGGCACCGGCGAGGGAGTCTCGGTTTACGGCAATACGCTGGGATTCATAGGCAGCAGCCGTTCCTCGCGGCACAGCCTGTCCTGTTCAGTGATTGCCGAAGATACCAAAGGTGGTATGCAGCGGGATTACTGGTATGATGTGGCGCGCGCAGCGGATGCCTTGGCAACTCCGGAAGCGATCGGCAAAACAGCAGCACAACGGGCTCTGCGCCGACTGGGTGCCCGCAAGGTAGCCACTACCAAGGCCCCGGTGCTTTTCGAAAATCAGGTCGCCTCCAGCGTCATCGGCCACCTCGCCAGCGCCATCAGCGGTGGCAGCCTGTATCGCAAAAGCTCCTTCCTGGTCGATAGTCTCGGCAAGCGACTCTTCCCGGAACACATCCGCATTTATGAAGAACCGTTACGGCGACGCGGACTGGGTAGCAGCAGTTTCGATGGCGAAGGCGTCGCCACCAGAAACCGCGATATTATCGCCGACGGTGTATTGGAAGGTTACATTCTCGACAGCTACAGCGCCCGCAAATTAAACATGAAGACCACGGGTAATGCCGGCGGCGTCCACAATCTCACTCTGCGACCCGGAGACGCCTCTCTGGAGGACCTGCTCCGCCAGATGGGACGCGGCCTGCTGGTTACCGAGCTCATCGGCTTCGGTATCAACATGGTTACCGGCGACTACTCACGGGGCGCGGCAGGCTTCTGGGTCGAACACGGGGAAATTCAATATCCTGTTGAAGAGATCACCATTGCCAGCACCTTGCAGGCCATGTTCCAGGGCATGAGTGTGGTGGGCAGCGATATGCTCATCCACGGCAATACCGGCTGCTCCTCCATTCTTGTTGACGAGATGACGATCGCCGGCGACTGAGGAGGACGGCCATCAGCAACAGAATCAAGCTCAACAACAGATAAGGGAGACTGCCCCAGCGCCCGTAAGGCGTTTCCCCCGCCATCGGCTGTATGGCCTCGTTCAGGGTGCCCACCACAAACTGCGGCAATTGCTCACGCACCTGCCCGCGTGGCGAAATCAGGGCTGTTATTCCGGTGTTGGTCGCCCGAATATCGGGTTTCTGCTCCTGCAAGGACTGCATCGCCGCCATTTGCAGACTCTGCGCCGCGGCGATGCTATGGCCGTACCAGGCATAATCACTGATATTCAGAAGAAAGGTGGCACCTTCTTCCACTCCCTTGCGTACATCCCGGGAGAAGGACTCTTCATAACAGATGGTTATACCGGCTTTCTGTCCATCCACGGGCAAAACATAAGGCCCATGCCCGGAAGAAAAGCTCCCCAGTCCCGGTAAAAAATGATGCACCAGCGACGTGAGCAGGCTTGGCATCGGGATGTATTCTCCGAAGGGCACCAGATGCTCTTTCCTATACCAGCGCAAAGGTGCCGTACCATCGATTTCCATGGCCGCATTGTAATATTTGTGGCCCACATCCTCGGGGACACCGATGAGCAGGATTTTATGGTACATCGCTGACCACTGCTGCAATTGCGCGATCAAGCCCGGAATTTCCGTCTGAAAAACAGGGAAGGCTGTTTCCGGCAAAACGATCAATTGGGTGTTCGGCGGTGCCTGCAAGATCAGATCGACGTAGTGATGCAAAATGTCGCTGATTTTACCCGCATTCCACTTTTCGGTGATGGCAACATTCCCCTGCAGCAGACTCACCCGCAGCAGTTTGCCTGCGGGATGGGTGAACGACACGGATGCCGCCGCCATGGCTACGCCGTAAATCATGAGGAGCGCCGCGACGCCTCCCATCAACACTTGGCGGGACTGCCGCCGTCGCAGCATATAAACCAGAATAGCCGCCACCCCGGCGGTTGCCAGCCCCACCCCGTACTGGCCAAGCCAGGATGCAAGGCCGCCAAGGAAGGCATGGGTCTGGGTGTACCCCGTCGCCAACATGGGGAAGCCTGTAAAAAGACGTGCCCGCGCCCACTCCCCCAAAATCCACAGCACCGGCAGGGCCAGCAACCGGGCATTGCCGACAAAAAAGCGGGTGGCCAGCCATAAGGCCAGCGCCGGATAGACGGCACAACAAGCCGCCAGTAAAGCCACGGCCCCTCCAGCCAAGGCCCAATCCATGTTGGCAAAATTATGCAGGGTAATGGCGATCCAGCTGGTTCCCGCCGCAAAGGCCGCAAAACCGAAAGCAGCACCCAGAGCGGCCGCACGGCGCGGACGCTCCTCCGCGCCCGCCAGCCAAAATAGGCCAAAAAGCAGGGCGATGGCCAGCGGCCACAAAGCAAAGGGCGCCAAGGCCAAGGGCCAAGCCGCACCCAAAATCAACGCGGCCAGAAGCCGCACAAGAAAGCGCGGCGTTTTCAGTGCACCCCCCTTCACGCGCTCTCTTGAGGCGCCGTTTCCGGCAGAGATGCGCTACGCGGTGGCGGTGGCGGCGTCACACGCAAAATCTGCACCCGCTTACGATCCGCTCGCAATACCTCCAAGCGCAAATTCCCCTCTTCAATCACTTCACCCATACGCGGCACATGCCCCAAGCGCGTAGCCACCCAACCACCGAGGGTGTCGGCATGCCCATCCGCCAGGTGTGCCACAAAATGTGCGTTAAACTCTTCCAGAGGAATCAAAGCATTTACCAGGAAATCCCCATCCTCCCGCGGCGCGATCATCACATCCTCATCAATATCATATTCATCCTCAATTTCACCGACGATGATTTCCAGAACATCCTCAATGGTGATCAGCCCGGCGACCCCACCGTACTCATCTACCACGACGGCCATGTGATGCCGACCCGTGCGGAACTCATAAAGCAAATGATCCAGATGCTTGCTTTCAGGGATAAAGGTCGCCGGACGGAGTAACTCCGTCAGCCGCGGCGTCGGCATATCACCCCGACAACCCCGCAACAGATCTTTGGCCAGGAGAATGCCACGCACATCATCGCGATCATCCCCCACCACAGGGAAACGCGAGTGCCCCACCTCGGACACCCGGGCGACAATCTCTGCTAAAGGTATATCCAGTTCAATCACTTCCATCTGTGGCCGAGGAATCATCACATCCCGCACCGTGAGCTCGCCCATACGGAAAATTCCATCCACCATCCGCGCCGCTTCGGCATCGATAATCTGTCGCTCGCCCGCCTCACGGACCAGTTCCAGCAGGGTATCCTGATCTTCCACATTGCCACGCAAGGACTGGGTAAAACGCTCCCACCAGCCCCGTGGTCGTTCCTGGCTACTGCGATCATCACTCATGCATTTGGTTCAGGTAAGGGTCGGCCACACCCATTTCAGCCAGCAATCGGGTTTCCAGCGCCTCCATCTCCTGCGCCTCGACGGCCACTTCATGATCATAGCCAAGGAGGTGGAGGGTGCTGTGAATGAGCAGATGGCGATAGTGATCGCGCAGGTGCTTGCCCTGCTCGACGGCCTCACGCATCACCACCGCCGGCGCGATAACAATATCGCCCAGCAAATCGCGGCGAAACATGGGCAACTGCACATCCTGCGGAAAGGACAAACAATTGGTCGGTCTTGCCTTCCCCCGATATCCCTCGTTCAGGGCGGCAATTTCGGTGTCGTCCACAAAAGTCAGGGATAGATCGTACATCCGGTCATCCGCAGATGCCCGCGCCGAAGGAGCGGACAGCGCCTGCAATATCGAGCAACGCACCTCGGCGCGGGATGGCAGGGGCAAGGCCGCAACGGCGTCATCCACAGCCATGCGCAAATAAAGACGGCTCATATCTTCGCCCCGAAGCGGTCATAAGCCTCCACAATCCGGGCCACTAGCGGATGGCGGACAACATCGGCACTTTCAAAAAACACCATATCCACACCCGGCATATCGCCGAGCACATCCATGACCTGCACCAGCCCGGAAAGCTGGCCACGCGGCAGATCTACCTGCGTCACATCGCCGGTTACCACGACCTTGGCGCCAAAACCCATGCGGGTCAGGAACATTTTCATCTGTTCCGGAGTGGTATTTTGCGCCTCATCGAGAATGATAAAGGCATCGTTCAGGGTACGCCCGCGCATATAGGCCAGTGGCGCCACTTCAATCACCTGCCGTTCCATCAGTTTGGCGACTTTCTCATAACCCAGCATTTCATGGAGAGCATCGTAAAGCGGACGGAGATAGGGGTCGACTTTTTCGCTCAGGGATCCCGGCAGAAAACCCAGACGTTCGCCCGCTTCTACGGCTGGGCGGACCAGCACCAGACGCCGTACCTGATTGCTGTCCATCTGCTCCACCGCTGCGGCTACGGCGAGATAGGTCTTGCCCGTACCGGCTGGGCCAATGCCGAAGGTGAGATCATTATGGCGGATGGACTCCAGATAACGGCGCTGCCGTTGCCCGCGACCACGGATCATTCCTTTGAGGGTCTGCACGCCGGAAGATTCCACCGCCGTAACGCCCGCCTCCGCCTCCGCCTCCAGTTGCACATTCTGGATGCTATGGTGCACCCAATGACTGGACAGCGAGCGCCCTTGACGTACCTGAGTATAAAGATGGGAAAGTACATCCCGCGCGGCCTGCACAGAAGCGGCTGGTCCGGTGATATGAAAGCGGGTGCCGCGGGGCAGGATCACCACTCCCAAGCGTGACTCGATCTGTTTGATATGACTATCCAGTTCGCCGGACAGTTCGGAAAGCATCGCCGCGCTCGCCTGCTCAGCGATGAAATCGCTGTGGCTTACACTCAGCGTCTTACCAGGAGGCTCCATGGGGCTATACGGCAAGGCGCTGGCTCGCCGGTGCCACCTGCACCACACGCCCGCGCAGACTATTGGGCAGCGCTGCCGTAATTTCGACATCCAGCATCTGTCCGACCCAATCCATGGACCCCGCCATATTGACCGAGCGATTGCAGCTGGTCTTGCCCGTCAGTTGCTGCGGATCACGGCGCGACGGTCCTGTCATCAGTACCGCCTGCCGCGTACCCACCAAGGCTTGCGCGTAACCCTGTGCCAGCCCGTTGATGCGCCCTTGTAATATTGCCAGACGCTCATCCTTGACGGCCTCGGGCACGCTGTCTTTCAGCTTCAGTGCCGGCGTATTGGGGCGCTGGCTGTATTTGAAGGAGAACGATTGATCAAAACGCACCGCATCGATCAACGCCATAGTCGCGGCAAAGTCTGCATCGGTTTCGCCCGGGAAACCCACGATAAAATCCGAGGAAATTTGAATACCGGGACGAGCGACGCGCAGACGTTCAATTTTATCCAAATACTGCTCAACCGTATGCTTGCGATGCATACGCCGCAAAATACGGTCAGAACCACTTTGTACCGGCAAGTGCAGGTGGGGCGCCAGTATCTCAATATTGGCATGCGCAGCAATCAATTCGTCATCAAGGTTGCTGGGATGGGACGTGGTATAACGCAAGCGCAGCAAACCGGGAATTCGCGCCAAGCGTTCCAGCAGATCGGCCAGGCCACCCTCACCTACCAATCCCGTCGCACCCCGATAGGCATTAACATTTTGGCCCAGCAGAGTAATCTCGCGCACCCCCTGATCTACCAGCGTACGCGCCTCCCGCAGGATATCGGGCATGGGGCGGCTATATTCCCGCCCCCGGGTATGGGGCACCACACAGAAGGTACAAAATTTATCGCAACCTTCCTGAACAGTAACGAAAGCGGTGGCGCCGTCGCGACCGGGCCGTTGTGGCAGGTGATCAAACTTTTCCAGCATCGGGAATGCCACATCCACCTGGGGACGACGCTCGGCCAGACAGGCGTCCAGCAAGTCCGGCAAGCGATGCAGCGTTTGTGGCCCGAATACCAGATCCACGTAAGGTGCCCGCCGCCGCAGTCGCTCACCCTCCTGACTGGCCACGCAGCCCCCAACCCCGATCACCAACTCCGGACGGCGCTCCTTTAAAGGGCGCCAAAAACCCAGTTGAGTAAACACTTTGTCTTCGGCTTTTTCACGGATGGAGCAGGTATTGAGCAGGAGCACATCGGCGAGCACCGGATCGTCCACCAGATGCAATCCATGACTGACCGCAAGCACATCAGCCATGCGCTCGGAGTCGTATTCATTCATCTGACAGCCGTAAGTCTTGATATACAGGTTCTGCAATGCATTCCCAGAAGAAGTGAGGACTTATGAACGATGATAGGGCCACCCCGAAGGATTGACAAGGGGTGGCCGCAGATTATGGAATCATCCCAGGCCAAGCTAGTATAACCCAAACGGAGTCCGGCATGACGCCATCCGCGGCACCATGCTACAATGCGCGCCGTTCCTTCGGCGACGCGATAGACCAGCGTTTTGCCTCCACCGGTGGAGAAAGCCCATGTCCCGACCTCCCGGACCTATGTCCCAGGCTTGGCACTTTACCCGCGAGTTTTTACGCGATCCTCATGCTATTGGGGCTGTGCTACCCAGTTCGCCCTTCCTCGCCCGCCGAATGGCCGCTATGGTGCCCCATGGTCCCGGACTGGTGGTCGAACTGGGGCCAGGTATGGGGCCGGTAACCAAGGCCTTACTGGAAAGCGGCATCCCACCGCAGGATCTGGTTCTTGTCGAGCAGGCACCGGCCATGGTCCGCCACCTGCGTCAGCATTATCCCGAGGTGGAAGTCATTGAAGGGGACGCGGCACACATTCAACACCTGATGGCGCATCGCGGCCCAGTCCGCGCCGTGGTGTCCAGTCTGCCGCTGCGCAGCATCCCCAAAACGGTCGTTGAACGCATTTTTCAGCAACTGCCGGGAATCAGTCGCCACGGGACCGTATTCATCCAATTTACCTATCACTTCCGCTGCTCCTGCGCGGGCTTGCCCCCGGACTTTCGTCGGCGACGGATGGCCGTGGTCTGGCGCAACGTGCCGCCAGCACGGGTGGATGCCTTTATTTACCACGCACCCCAACAGCGCTGATTGAGTCGCGTTGACATAAAGGAAGAGGCGAAGCATGATGCGGCATGACCAGAAGACGCAGAGTTCTGTGTCAAGCAACAGGCCACTGCCTTTTTCCAAAATGATCACCAAAAAGCCACCTCCCTTGCGCCATGCCCCTCGTATGCTATGGCCTTGGCTGACCTTACCGGCCTCTCTCACTGCGGCGCTGCAACGGGCTTATGAAAAGCCGCATGGGATGGTGCAGGCACTGCTGCTGGGTAGCGGACGCGCGAACCCAACGCCGACTGAGCGCTACCTATTACGCCTACATCGCGGAGAGCAGATTTTTTGGCGCGAGGTCCTCTTGCACTGTGGCGACGTGATGCGTCCTGCGCTCTGGGCACGCACGACCATTCCGTTGCGCGGGCTACGTCGCGGTCTGTTACCGCTGACCCGCCATGGCACGCGCCCCATCGGCAATACCCTGTTCCGTCATCGCCGTTTGCGGCGCTCCCCGATTCAAGCCGATAGCCAGCCCCGGTTTGGCCGCCGCCGCTGCTGGCAGCGGCGGTCGGTATTGCGTCGCGGTGACACGGGTGTCCTGGTGGAAGAGCATTTCCTGCCGGACCTGCCACGCTGGGCTGGCCGAGGACGACGCTGATGCAAGCGACCCCCGCGCCGCTCCGTCAACGCCTACGCGCCTATGCGACTCTGATGCGCATGGACCGTCCCATTGGTACCCTGCTCCTGCTCTGGCCCACCTACTGGGGACTCTGGCTAGCCGCCAGGGGCACTCCGTCACTCGGTCTCTTCCTGATTTTCACCGCCGGCACTTGGCTGATGCGCTCGGCGGGTTGTGTGATCAATGATTACTTTGATCGAGATTTCGACCGGCAGGTCGCCCGCACCTGTCAGCGCCCCCTGGCGACAGGCCTGATCACCTCCCGGGCAGCACTGCGCCTGTTCGTCATCCTGTGTCTGCTGGCAACAACCCTCCTGCCTCTTCTCAACTGGCTGACCATATGGTTAGCAGGCGGCGCAGCGTTCATCACTGTTACATATCCACTCTTCAAGCGCTTCACCCATCTCCCGCAAGCCTATCTGGGCATCGCTTTTTCCTTTGGTATACCGATGGCTTTTGCCGCGACCCTCGGGCGAGTGCCGGCACTCGCCTGGTGGCTGATGCTGGCCAATGCCTGCTGGGTCGTCGCTTATGACACGGCCTACGCCATGGCCGACCGTCCAGACGATCTCAAGGCCGGAATCAAATCGACGGCCATTCTTTTTGGACGCTTTGACCGTTACGCCATTGCCGGTCTGCAAGCCGCCATGCTCATCATTTTTTTCGGGATCGGCGTCACGCTGGGCATGCATTGGCCTTATTGGATCGCCTTGGCAAGCGCCGCCATTCTCGCGGCCTACGAGCAGTCGCTGCTTGGCGGCGACCGGGACCAGGCGCTTCACGCTTTTCTGCACAATAACTGGATTGGTCTGCTGCTCTTCTGGGGGGTTGTCGCGGGCCTGGCCCCGAGCGGCACATCAATACCGGGAGCCCTATGAAGACTGGCCATTTTTGGGTCATCCATGTCTGCCCGGAGCACTTTTAAAGACAACCATTGACAAACTTATACACAATCCACTCATATACAGAGACAAGCTTGGCCAATTCCACGGCGTCATTGGTGTCAATTATTAACACACTGTTTTTTATTGACTTTTATTTTGCACCTTTTTTAGGCACCTACTCTAACGCGTTGAAGAACAGGGGGTCTGA
Source organism: Acidithiobacillus ferriphilus (assembly GCF_028215975.1). Taxonomy (NCBI): domain Bacteria; kingdom Pseudomonadati; phylum Pseudomonadota; class Acidithiobacillia; order Acidithiobacillales; family Acidithiobacillaceae; genus Acidithiobacillus; species Acidithiobacillus ferriphilus. The sequence goes on along the minus strand of NZ_CP116458.1, from coordinate 722,450 downwards.
GACTTTTCAAGATGTTCATGCACAGACTTATCCACAGAAGTTGTGGGCAACTTCATGAGCGATGAAACAAGCTGCATTCAAGTAGCCGTCATGGTACCGCTCCGCCGCGTCTTTTCTTACGCCCTGCCGGTAGAAGGCCATCTACAGCCGGGCATGCGAGTGCGGGTACCTTTCGGCAAAGGCAAGCGCGTAGGTATTGTTCTCGGTTATGCCAAGTGCCCGCCCGACGTCACACTCAAGACTATTGAACGGGTCCTGGACGCGCATCCCATTTTACCCATTGCCTTGCAGCAATTGATTCACTTCGGAGCAACATACTACCATCATCCGCTCGGCGATGCCTGGGCTACTGCCCTGCCGACCTTGCTGCGCCAAGGCCGATCGCTGCCAAAACCTACTCCCTGGGGTTACCGCCTCAGTGCTACCGAAGCACAGACGGCACCACGCCAGCCTGGAAAATTGCAGCAAGCGCTCCGGGAATTGCTTGTCATCACGGGTGTTGTGCCCGAAGCAGAGATCCCCAAAGAACTACGCCACATTTTACGGCAGGCCATCCGAAAGGGCTGGATAGAAGCGGTGGCGGAAGTCACCTTACCTAAACAAGGGGTACCCTCTCCATACCGCCTGAATGCGGAACAAGAAAGCGCCGTGACGCAATTACGCATGGCCAAAGGCTTTAAGGCATGGTTACTGGAGGGGGTGACTGGCAGCGGTAAAACAGAAGTGTATCTGGAAGCAATCCGACCGCATCTGGAATCCGGAGCACAGGCCCTCATCCTGGTCCCAGAGATCGGTCTCACCCCCCAACTTGTAGAACGTTGCCAAGCGCGTTTTGGCGAGCATCGCGTAGCCGCCCTGCACTCTGCACAAGGCGACGGCGAGCGTTTGCGCATCTGGGCAGCGGCAGCGGTGGGACAGATCCAGGTCATCATTGGCACCCGCTCGGCACTTTTCGTACCCCTGCCCCGTCTTGCCATGATTATTGTCGATGAAGAGCATGACCCCTCTTTTAAGCAGCAGAATGGCTGGCATTATTCGGCACGGGATCTGGCGATTCAGCGCGCGCGCCTGGAAAACATTCCCATTGTCCTCGGCTCTGCCACGCCCTCTCTGGAAAGCCTCTACAACGCGCAAAAGGGCCGTTATCAGCACCTGGAACTACGCCAACGTGCCACTTCAGCCGATCTACCGAAGATGACGATCCTACCACTGCGCCGCGAAAATCTGCAGGGTGGCATTTCCTCTACCCTGTTAACGGCGTGTAAGGAAACCTTGGAGGCAGGCAATCAGGTGTTACTGTTCCTGAATCGTCGGGGCTACGCTCCGGCGGTACTCTGCCACGATTGCGGCCATGTGGTGCAGTGCCCTCGTTGCAGCGCGCCCATGACCTGGCATCGCCAACAGGAACGTCTCCGCTGTCATCATTGCAGTCACGAGTCGCACTGGCCACCGGCCTGCCCCGTCTGCCGCGGTGCGGTACTGATTACCGTCGGCCAAGGCACTGAGCAACTGGAGGAGGTACTTCGCCAGCGCTTCCCTCAGACCCCCATTTGGCGCATCGACCGCGATGCGTTGCATGGTCGTGATGCCCTCGCTACAGCGGTCTCCGACATTCACCGGAATCGTGCCGCCATCCTCGTGGGTACCCAAATGCTGGCTAAGGGACATCACTTCCCGGCCGTCACCCTGGTCGGCATTATCAATACCGACCAGGGTTTGTTCAGCGCTGATTTTCGCGCTCCTGAACGATTGTTGCAGACCGTTCTGCAGGTCGCCGGCCGCGCCGGCCGCGAAGAGCTGCCTGGCCGGGTACTACTACAGACCCATCTGCCTGAACATCCTTTACTGCAAAGCCTCGCTCAGGGCGACTACCGTCCTCCGGCGCAGGCTCTTCTGGATGAGCGCCGGGCTGCGGGGCTACCGCCCTTTGGAGCCCTCACCCTGCTACGTGCCGAGGCGCACCAACGATGCCGGGTAGACGAATTCCTGAAGGCCGCCGGCCAATGTGCACCGCCCGCTCTGGTGGAGATCAGTGGTCCAATGCCGTCGCTCATGGAGCGGCGTGCCGGTTTCGAGCGTGCGGAGCTTTGGATACAAGCACCAAGCCGGGCCCAAATGCAAAAAGCGCTTAAACTCTGGCTACCACAGTTTGCCGAGCTTCACTCCGCCAAAAATGTGCGCTGGACGCTTGATGTGGATCCTTTACTGATCACCTGAATGCTTAACGGTATTGGTCAGACCCTAAACTTGCATTGGCCTGCAGATATGCTATCCTCGGCGACGGCCAGTTGGGCCAGCTTTGATTAATTTGGGGTGTAAAATGGCGGTCGGCACAGTGAAGTGGTTCAATGACAGCAAGGGGTTTGGGTTCATTACGCCGGAAGATGGCAAGGAAGATGTGTTCGTACATCACTCCGCTATTGAAGGTACGGGGTTCAAGACCCTGGCCGAAGGCGAGCGCGTCAATTTTGAAGTGACTCGTGGTCCGAAGGGTTTGCAGGCCGAGAAGGTCCGCCGGGCTTAATTAAGCTCAACGGGTGGCTCTCTCAGCCATCCGTTCCCCCTGCGGGGAAAAGTAATTTACCGGTTTAGCTTTCGCAATTCCGGTTTCTTTTTTGTTCAGCTATCGCGCGGGCTTCTTCCGCTTTACTGGCCCAGCGCCACGCTCCTTGGATTTGTACTCACTTTTTGTCGGCCTGGCGGAGAGTATCTTGCGCGGCTTCGCAGGGGCAGCACGGCCCAGTGGCGCGCCCGCATCGGTCGGGGCGATCTGCAAAGGCCGTCCAGAGACCCAGACCTTTTGCAAATGCTGCAAAACTGACGCTTGGATATCCGCAGGAAGCTCAACAGTGGTATGCTCGGCGCCAATCTGTACCTTGCGGATATTGCGGCTGGGTATCCCAGCCTCATTGGCGATCGCGCCGACAATGTTTTTGACTTGCGCACCATGGCTTTCACCCACATCCAGACGGAAGCGGCGCATCGGCACATCCTCCCCTCTCGAGGTGGCACCGCCGCCGCGCGGCGGACGTGCACTGCCACCACCCCGTTCATCTTCAGAGCGGCGACGCGATGACGGCGGTCGGCCGGAACTCCCGGCGTCGCTGCGCATTGGCTTTGATACCGGAGCCTCGACAGGAACCAGTGGGCGCTCTTTCTGCACCATGTAAGCCAGTGCCGCAGCGATTTCTCCCAAACCTACGTCCTTTTCCTGCTGATAATCCGCAATGAGGGACTCAAAAACCGCAAGATCCTGACTATTCAGCACTTCTGACAATTGATCCTTGAACTGGCTCATCCGTCGACCCGCAACATCTTCTATGCTGGGCAGATGCATGGCCGTAATCGTCTGCCCCGTCGCCCGCTCGATGGCGTGCAGCAAATGGCGTTCGCGCGGCGCGACAAAGAGAATTGCATCCCCGGCACGTCCGGCACGTCCAGTACGACCAATACGGTGAACATAGGCCTCGGTGTCATTCGGAATGTCATAATTGATCACATGGGTGATCCGTTCGACATCCAAACCACGGGCCGCCACATCGGTCGCAACCACAATATCCAGCGTCCCCGCCTTCAGGCGCTCAATAGTCTGTTCGCGCAACGCCTGACTGAGATCGCCATTGAGGGCGCCACAGGCATAGCCGCGTGCCTCCAGGCGCTCCGCCAACTCTACCGTCGCCGTTTTTGTACGCACAAAAACCAGCCAGGCGTTACTCTCCTCTACTTCCAAGATACGGGTAAGAGCATCCAACTTGTGGGTACCGCTGACCTGCCAATAACGCTGGCGAATGGCGGCCACCGTAGTCGTCGCCGATTTAACACGGATTTCCAGGGGATCGCGCAAATAGGTTTTGGCGATGCGGCGGATGGCGTCTGGCATCGTCGCAGAGAAGAGTGCCACCTGCCGGCCATCGGGCGTGTGTTTGAGGATATCCTCCACCGCGTCAATGAAGCCCATGCGCAACATTTCGTCGGCCTCATCCAGCACCACGGCCTGCAACTGGTCCAGGCGCAGGGTTTTGCGACGCAGGTGATCCTGAATGCGCCCGGGCGTACCCACTACCACTTGCACACCACGCTGCAGCTGCTTGAGTTGCAGGCTCATGGACTGTCCGCCATAGATGGGCAGCACATGGAATCCGGGGAGAAACTTGGCGTAGCTCTGCATCGCCTCAGCCACTTGAATAGCGAGCTCACGGGTGGGCGCCAGCACCAGCAACTGCGGCACGCGCAAGCTGAGATCAACACGGCTTAACAGCGGCAGCGCAAACGCAGCTGTTTTGCCGGTACCGGTCTGCGCCAGCCCGATAACATCGTGCCCCGCCAGCAGCGGCGGGATGCTCTGCGCCTGAATGGGCGATGGTTGTTCGTAGCCGATCTCTGCCACCGCTTTCTGGACCGGTTCAGCGAGGGCGAAATCAGTAAAGCGCAGATCGGATTCTTGAGACATGAGCACACCTGGACAACGAAGGGAATTCAGCGTCCACACTATACGCTAGTTGTGCGCAACTTGCAGCGTTTTCTTCACTCCATCAAAAGACGTCACAAACTCATTGAACGTCCGGCGCCACCTGCAACTGCTTCTGGATAGCCGCATCGGCATGCGGCACCAAGAGCGACCCGAAGAAGATATCACCCGGCTTGTTACGCAAGCGCATTCGGCCACTGAACGCATTCTACTGCGCCTTGTGAGGTGCACAGTCTATGACATAATACACTCGTGAATATTCTCTTGCTGATCGCCGCACTCATCATCATCCTCGCCGGGGCCGAGGCTTTTACCAACGCGCTGGAGCACCTGGGCGACCGTCTGGGTATTTCCGAGGGCGTTACCGGTTCTATTTTCGCGGCGGTGGGCACGGCGCTTCCCGAGGCTATGGTGCCTGTTGTTGCGGTTTTCGCTGCGACCAGCGGGCAACCGGCCCACCTGGGGGAAGAGGTGGGTGTAGGCGCCATTCTGGGCGCCCCCATGATGCTGTCCACACTGACGTTGTTCATGATGACGCTGTTTGTATCGCCACAACGCGGCTGGCGCGGAGCGTTAAATCCGGAACCTACGGGCTTGCGTCGCGATCTTGGCTGGTTTCTGGTTGCCTTTAGCCTGTCCGCCGTTGCGCTCTTTGTACCCCACCATATTACTCTGGCGCGTATTGGCATCGGCCTGATGCTGGTCACATTGTATTTTCTGTATGTGATGGTGACGTTGCGTGCCTCGGCGGCGCTGGTCGCCGAGGGGCACGGCACCGAAGCGGAGCACGCCTTGTACTTGAGCAAGACCGGCCTGCCCACGAAGATGTCGGTCATTTTGATCCAGCTTGCCATAGGGCTTGGCATGATTGTCTTTGGTGCCGACCTCTTTGTCGACGGGATTGAGGGGCTCTCACACTGGCTCGGCATCTCCGCACTGATTCTGTCCCTGTTGCTCGTCCCGGTGGCCACGGAGCTACCCGAAAAGATCAACAGCATCCTCTGGATTCGCCGCGGCAAGGATACGCTGGCTTTTGGCAACATCACCGGGGCGCTGGTCTTTCAAGGGAGTCTGCTGCCCGCTATTGGGGTACTGTTAACCCCCTGGTCGCCCTCTCCCCCCGTGCTGCTGGGCGCGGGACTCACGCTGCTGGCCGGGGGATACACTTACCTTCTGGTGCGCCGCGGCGTCACCCTGCGGCCCTATCATTTTCTTTTCAATGGGGTGTGTTACGGGGCTTACTTCTTCGCCCTTACCTGACCGCCCGAAAAGGTACTCGCCGCACGGTGGTGCCTTTTGCTAGAATGTGAGCCGTAGCCTCGGTAGCTCAGTGGATAGAGCAACCGCCTCCTAAGCGGTAGGTCGCGCGTTCGATTCGCGCTCGGGGCACCAATAAAAACAATAGCTTACAAATGTTCAAGAAATAGTGTTGATTTTCTGGACACTGACATCATGATTTTATGGGTGTGGGGTGGCGTGATGGCAGGCTTCTATGAGCAAATAGATCAGGATGGCAACAGGATTGGCTGGCAAGCCAAGGTGCGACGGTCACGGATCTACTGTCTCGATACCAACAAGAGATATTGCCTGACAAGAAAAGTCGCCAAGGGGTAGAATCCGTAATCCGCATACTGACAACCTCCGAACTAGGCAGATTGTCACTGGCCGCTCTGACCCCTGAGATTATTGCAAAATACCGGGATCGCCGCTTGAAAAGCGTCAGCCCCAAAACAGGTCGCCCACTGAGCAGCCAAACGGTACGTCATGAAATTTCTGTATTGTCGAGGGTTATCAATCACGCGATAAAGGAATGGAGTGTGCCTTTGGTGCACGGCAATCCCTGTATGCAGATAAGAATGCCTGCACAAGCCAGATCAAGGGATCGCCGCCTGGTGGATGACGAAGAGGAAAAGCTCTTGTCTACCTGTGCGGAGTCTCGAAACGCCTGGCTGCGCCCCGTGGTCATATTTGCTATGGAGACGGCTATGCGTGCCGGTGAGATGCTGGAAAAGTGGGAATTAAGGTGAGGCCCGCACGGTGCCCATGTCCAGTCGTGCCGTAGCCGTACTGGAAGCCCTGCCCCGCTCTCTGGACGGTCGGGTATTTGGCACCACCTATGAAGGTATTCACCAGGCATTTGTGCGCGCTTGCAAACGGGCAGGCATCGACGATCTACGCTTCCACGATTTACGTCATGAGGCCACGAGCCGCCTGTTCGAGAAGGGCTTCAACCCCATGGAAGTCAGCACCATAACCGGACACAAGACTTTGCAGATGTTGAAACGCTATACTCACTTGAGGGCTGAGGATCTGGCGAAGAGGATGGGGTGAAAATCATAGGACCCATCCAGCATGTCGAGACCATCGCCAACGGCACTGGCATCCGGGAGTTGACCGGACTCAGGGCACGGCATGGGGACGGGAACTGGAAAAAGAAGAAAGGCGTCGCCATGATAGGATTGAACGATGGCACGCAAGCGTTAGCGGAAGTGCATTGGTACGAAGCCCATGGTATCGGCAAAGTCAAAATGAAGGTGAAACGATGGCTATGAAATTTGTGGTCTGCGTCAACAAGGAAGGATTCGGCGACCTGTCTGGTGAAGATGTGACCATCGGGCACGTTTATGAAGCACTCGGCGATCCTGACCGGCACGGCATGATCAGAATCATCGACCAGAGCGGTGAGGATTACCTGTATCCGGCGAACGGCTTTGAGGCGGTTACGTTGTCGGATAGCGCCGAGCACCGGCTTCATGACGCTTTGGCAAGAATGAGTGCATAGCAGTCACACTTGATCTTGATCCGTTACGGGGTTTGGGTATTTTCGCCCACGCCGAAACACTGTAACCGCCCGTGAACTCTGTGGTGTCTGCTTCGGGTTCTTTGTAGTCTGTTTTACGCGATTCCGCCGCACTGCCAGCCGTTTTCTGGCGTCCGCCTGGTGCTCTGGAGTTATCTCCTCACATGGCCTGCCATCCAGTCCATACCGGCTACCGCCATCGACAAGGCATTGGCGATATTTGGGGTTGGCTGTGGCCCATCGGAGAAACCGGCGAATGGCTGCATGGCTGATGTCCGCTGGCAAAGCCTCTAACGCAAAAATACCCTTGATGATGCCCACTTTGAGCGGCGGAATCACCTTGCCAGCGAATACCGGAAATATCCGCAACGCCTCGCGGACCCGACTCAACTCTTCCGCGTTAACTTTCATCATTGTGGTGCCGTCCTTTCTCAAGCGCGTCGCAGCGGCGCATAACCATCGGATAGCAAGCCCGGCAGTCGCCATGTTGGGGGGGGCTTACCGGGCAGGAAAGACACGCGGGAAGGGGCTAGAAATGCCCCATGCTGCATCGGAACGGTCCGGGTAATGGGCAGAGTAGCTCTCGACGCCTGGCGTTGATTCTGTGGCCATTTCTGCCGCCAATATGGAAAGCATCCTGTCGCGGGAGTTTGCTGGTGATCTCTATCAAATCATTAAAGAGGTTTTGTTTGCGGCGTGCCAATTGATCTCCCCTTATAGATAATTAATCACAAAACATTCTTGTACGACTGTTCAATCAAACTCATGACATATTCAATATCGACAGCTGAATCAAGATAGACTCGTCTGTCCATCGTCCAGTTATAGCCATCCGGAATTTTGTCCACCCGGTTCTTTGGGTCGTCATAGTCGATAGGCCGCAAATGAATTTTTAGTTGGTTCTTGCCGATATGCACTTCGGCAAAATTCTTTGCCGCGCGGTAGGCCACGTAAAAGCTGGTGGCTTTTTCTTCGACGCCTTCATCAAGATTGATGATCTGCTCCTGCAGCGCATCGAATAACGCCCGGATCGCCGAGGTCCCCTTTTCGCGTAACAGTGCTACAGAGGACAACGGCTTCTGCGTTACCACGTCAATGCTGACAGGCGGCGCATGGGATATCGCTTCTGGCACAGTAAGGGATTCCAGACCGAAAATGCCTTGCTCGTAATAGCGGTACTTGAAAAGCTCAATGCGTAACGGCACCACTTCAACCGTATCCACATCAAACTTGCTGTAAGACTCGGCAATGCAAATCACGCGCGGATTGTTCCAGTCCAGCTTGATCGAATCAGCTACGGCCTGCCCCAGATGGGTGATCATCAGCATCTGGAAAAACTCGGGTTTCTGCGCCTTGAGCCATTTCAGATACGAGAGCGCCTGATTAATCACGCTCTCGTTTTTGTTGCGTTTGTATTCGATGATCACCGGCGCCCCGTTAATGTCCACCGCCAGCGTATCGATACGCCCCCCGAAGGTCGTCGCATATTCCGTCGCCAGAAAGTGCAGCTCCAACACCTCCATAAGATTGTCTTCGACCAACTTCTGCAGGCTCTTTTCCTTATCGAGCGGCAGGGTGTTGAGCTTTTTTAAAGCCCCAAAGGTGTCTTTAAAGATGGGCATAAACGATTCCTTAGATGGCTGTCTCGCCCCACACGCGTGCGAGGGCGGCCTGGATCTTCTTCTCGAAGCGGGCGATCAGTTCGCGATTGGCGGCGACCAGCGCTTGTTCGGCTTCGATCTCGGCGACGATGGCTTGCTGGGTGGCGAGGGGTGGGAGGGGGATTTGAATCGCAGACAGGATTCCCTGATTGAGATTTTTCATGGTGACACCAATCGCCTGCTCTTCAAGATACTGTTTCACCTTCGGCGAAGCGATCTGGAAGAAAGCGAAACGGGCAAGGCACTCGTCCTTGAGACGAATGACAAAACTACCAGTGCCACAAAGCCAGCCGTTCATTCTCGAAGTAACCACACCGCATCTTCCCATCTCGCCACGTCGGCCAATGACAATATCGTTTTCGCGGACGGTGAACTCCTTGAGTCGGTCTCGGGTGGCGGGTGAAACCATTTTCACACCGTCAGTGCTGATCGTTCCATCGACAATGTTTGCTGGATTGATGACGGGGATACCGTCATCAACGTAGTCGGTCTGGTGAAGAGCGCTGCCGAACGGGCCTGTAACGATGGCGTCGCAGACTTCGCCCAACTCCACCATCGGCCAGTCGGGGTGGATGGGGATGTAGGGGCGGTAGTGATCGAGGACGGCGCGAGCGCCGTTGATGACTTTTTGGTAGCCCTCGATCTCCGCCACGATCTCCTTTTGTACCGCCAGCGGCGGCAGGGGGATTTGGAGCTCGGAGAGAAAACTCCGCGTCACTCCACGAACACCGATTCCCTCCGCATTGCGCTCAACCACTTGAGCGATGTGATGGGCGGCGACACGGATGAACTCAGGTGCGAGGCGCTCATTGTCTTTCGATACAAGTGCCGTGAGGTCTTGATTGATGGCGTAGTCGTCGTTTGCGAATGCGAACTTCCCGACAGAGACGCGGGTGATGATGATGGTCGATCCTTTGGGAGCAACTCTTGTGGAAGTCGCTTCAACCGCCTTCTTGGAAATAAGTTCGTAAGCGGTGATGAGTCCGCATTCGTCGATGTGCTTTGATGAAATCCATTTCACCGTGCCGTTTGTCCAATACGACTCATCCTGTTTGGACGGAGTTGCACCGCCGATGAGATCGCACACTTCGCCAAGTGGGACGTTCGGAAAGAACGAAGCGCGTGCCGCCCCCTCCCGATACCGCTCGCCGCTGAGGTTGTAGTCGCCATTCGCGGCGATCTTTTCTTTCGGCACGATCTGGGCGGTGGACGTAAGGGCGAGAATGGTCTCGGTGGACGCATTGGCCCGTAGGGCTTGGAGGTAGCCAGCGAGTTCGGCTTGAACCTGCGGCAGGTCGTTCTTGTCGATGGCGCGGCGCTGGGCGCCGAGGCCGAAACCATCGTTCTCCACTTTGAAGAAGGCGATGGTGTCGCTTTGTTTGGCCAGCGATTTATCGAGGATGAGGATGGACGTCTTCACCCCGGAGTAGGGATTGAAGCAGCCCGCCGGAAGCGACACCACGGCGACGAGGGAATTCTCGACGAGCATCCTGCGCAGCTCTTTGTAGGCGGTCTGGCTCTGGAAGATGATGCCCTCTGGCACGATGATGCCGGCGCGCCCGCTGGGCGTGAGGTGCTCGGCCATGTAATCGACGAACAGCACTTCGCTGCGCTTGGCCTGGATGGAAAAGCGCTTGTGTGGCTTGATGCCGCCTTTCGGCGACATGAAGGGCGGGTTGGCGAGGATGACGTCGGCGAACTCGTTCCAGCGTTCCTCGGAGGTGAGGGTGTCGTATTCAAAAATGTGCGGATCGGTGAAGCCGTGCAGATACAGGTTCACCAGCGAGAGGCGCACCATGTCGGGCGAGATGTCGTAGCCCTTGAAGTTTTTGGCGAGGCGGCCCTTGTCGTCGGGCGTGAGCGTGCTGTGACCCTTGGCGTCGGTGTTGGCGCGCAGGATGTGCTTGTAGGCGGAGATGAGGAAGCCGGCGGTACCGCAGGCGGGGTCGAGAATGGTTTCGTTTTTCTGCGGGGCGAGGACCTCGACCATGAAGTCGATGATGTGGCGCGGGGTGCGGAACTGGCCGGCATCGCCCTGACTGCCCAAAACGCTGAGCAGATACTCGAAGGCGTCGCCGAGGCGCTCGCTGTGGTCGTAACTGAATTCGTCGATGATCTTGAGGAAGGCCTTGAGCGTCTCGGGGTCGCGGTACGGCAGGTAGGCGTTCTTGAAGATGTCGCGGAAGAGCGCGGGAATGCCGGGATTCTCTGGCATCTTGGCAATGCCTTCGCCGTAGAGGCCGAGCATTTCGTGACCGCCGAGGGAGGGCGCCATGAGCTTGGCCCAGCCGTAGCGGGCGTAGTCGCCGGTGAAGAACTTGCGCTTGCCGCCGAGCTCCTCGCTTTCGGCGTCCATGTCATCCATGAATTTGTAAATCAGCGCGATGGTGATTTGCTCGACCTGGGATTTGGGGTCGGGCACTTTGCCGACGAGAATGTCGCGGGCGGTGTCGATGCGGCGTTTGGTGTCGGTGTCGAGCATTATTTCAGGCGCTTCATGGTGGCGTCAGTCAGGAGGGTGCGCATCTGGGAGATGGCGATTTCGTTGAGCTTTTGCAGGCGCTCTGGCTGGGGCAGCCCCTGGCGGATGAGGACGGCGTTGAGGCTTTCCAGATTCGTCAGGACGACCAGTTGCTCCAGCGGCGCGTGGTCGCGGATGTTGCCCTCCGCATCGGGGTTGGCATCGCGCCATTGTTTGGCGGTCTGGCCAAAGAGGGCGACATTGAGTAAGTCCGCTTCGTTGGCATAGACCCGCGATGCCTGCGACTTGGTGATGGCAGGCGGGATGAGCGTCTCTCGGATGGCATCGGTGTGGATGCGGTAGTTGATCTTGGACAGGGTGCGCTGGAGATTCCACCCGAGCTTGAGCCGATCGTTCTCCTCGTCCTTGAGGCGCTGGAATTCCTTGATGAGGTAGAGTTTAAATTCCGGGCTGAGCCATGAGCCGAATTCAAAGGCAATGTCACGGTGGGCATACGTGCCGCCATAGCGGCCTGCACTTGCGACCAGCCCTTTGGCGCCAGTCAGTGCGATCAATTTCTTGGCTGACAGGAAGAAACTGTTCCGCCCAGCTTCATTTTTAATTCCCTCGAATTCGAGGGAATTAAAATCAGGGTTGTTAATTCGCTCCCACACGCCGAGAAACAGGACGGTATCCTTGTTTTTTAGCCATTGCTCAATCAGCGCACCGCCACCATCGAAGTTCCGCACCATGTCGGTAAGCGAAATGTAATCACCGTCCGGCCCCGAAAGGATGCCAATGGACGTTCCCTGAACCTCGATGGTGCTTTTCTTTGGTTTGATCATAGGGTTGGTCTCTCATATGGAGCGGTGCCAAACCCCTCGATTTCGAGGGGTTTAACTATGGCGAATTCGCCGCAATTAAAGCACTGCCTGGTTGGATTCATGGTTTAGGGTGCGAACTGGTTCAAGGAGACGTAGTCCTTGATGTATTCGGGGACGAGCGTGCGGTACTGCTGGGGCACGGCTCTGAAATCGTGGGTGGTGAAGTATGGGTTGGTCGCCAGATCGGTGAACTGCCTGCTGTCAATGATGTCGCGCACCCGGTTGCTGGTGACGTAGGCCTTGAAGTAGGTCTTGATGGCCGGGATGGCCGAGGGTGGCTCGGGCACGCGGTCGGCGACGAACTTGGAGAACTCTTCCTCCAACAACTCATCCTTGGACTTGAAGCGCGGGATGAGGCCGAAGACCTTTTCCAGGATTTCGCGCAGGGTCAGGCGGCGGTCCACGGCGGCGGCCTTGCGCAGCTTGTCGAGGGTGTAGTATTCCTCGGGCTTGTCGAAGACCTCGCGGTTGACGTAGTCGATGACGCGGTCCCACTGCCCGGCTTCAACGGCGGCGGCGACGGTGTCATTGGCGCGGACCACGTCTTCAAACTTCTCGAAGAACATGCGGTCGATCTTCATGCCTTCGCAACCGATGGTCTCTTCCTTGACCATCAAGACGATGTCGTCGCCGAGGTGCTCATAGGTGCCGCCCACGACCACCGGGCCTTGGCCGCCGCTGCCTTTGCCCTTGGGTGGCGGCAGCTTCAGCACTTCGTCGTAGTTGAAATCTTCCTCGAAGTATTCGCAGTTGGCGAAAAAGTCGAAGAGTTTGAACGCGGTCTTTATGGGCTGTTGCACGCCTTCCTTGATGGTGTCGTCGAAGAGCGCCGCGCGGAAGTCGTGCTTGCGTGTGCCGCGTCCCTTGATCTGGATGAAGTCGGTAGGCGAGAAGATCGGGCGGAACAGACCGATGTTGAGGATGTCGGTGCAGTCGTAGCCGGTGGTCATCATGCCAACGGTAACGCAGATGCGCGCCTTGCTGGTCTTGTAGGTGGGGATGAAGTTGCCGGAGCCGAGCAGGTTGTTGTTGGCGAAGTTGATGGCGAACTGCTGGGCGTCGGGTATCTGGGAGGTGACCTGCACGGCAAAGTCGGACTGGTACTTGGCCGGAAACATGCGGTCGGCCATCTGATTGAGTATCTGCGCCAGCTTGGCGGCGTGGTTCTGGCTGACGGCAAAGATGATCGACTTGCCGATTTCGCCGCTGACCGGATCGCGCAGCGCGTTTTCCAGAAACGTCTTGCACAGGAGCTGGTTGGTGGTGTCGGCGAAGAAACGTTTCTCGAACTCGCGCTGCTTGAAGGCCTGCTGCTGGTCTTCGCCGGTGTCATCGGTGAACGAGACGACGAAGCCCTCTTCGGAAAGCAGCGTGGTGGTGACCTCGGTGCGGGCATCCACCACGGTCGGGTTGATCAGGAAGCCTTCCTTCACGCCATCGAGCAGGGAGTAGCGAAAGGTCGGCTGACTGTTCTCGCAGCCGAAGGTGCGGTAGGTGTCGAGCAGCAGGCGTCGTTCGGCCTCGCGCGGGTCGCGGGTGCCGGGTTTTGCGCCGTCGAAGCGGCGCAGGTAATCGCGCGGCGTCGCCGTAAGGCCCAGCTTGTAGCCGATGAAGTAGTCGAACACGGCGCGGGCATTACCGCCGATCGAGCGGTGCGCTTCGTCGGAGATGACGAGATCGAAGTCGGTCGGCGAGAAGAGCTTCTGGTACTTGTTGTTGAAGAGCAAGGACTGCACGGTGGTCACGACCACCTCGGCGCGTCTCCAGTCGTCCCGGTTCTCTTTGTAGATCACGGTCTGATAGTCGGCCGACAGCACGTCATTAAAGGACTTCTTGGCCTGGTCCTCCAGCTCAAGACGATCAACCAGGAACAGTACGCGCCGCACGTTGCCCGAACGCAGAAACAGCTTGATTACGGCGGCGGCGGTGAGGGTCTTGCCGGTGCCGGTGGCCATCTCGAACAGGAAACGGTCTTTGCCATCGCCGACTGCGGTCTGAAGGCTGTGGATGGCCTTTAGCTGATACGGCCGGAGAAAGCGCAGCTTGTTGACCTGAATGTAGCCGGGGCGCTCCGCTTCGTTTTGCCAGGCGGCTTCGGCTGCGTAGTTCGGACGCTGGGTGCGAACGATATAGTCCTCGCCGACCTGCTCTTCGATCAGTCGCTGCGGATTGGGCGTGACCTTCTGGTAGCCGGTAACCGAGTCCGGCGTCGGAAACGAGGTGATGACGTAGGGGCTGCCGCGTTCGAGATCCCAGAAGTAGTGCAAGTTGCCGTTGGAAAGAATGACGAATCGGCAGTTCTGGGACTTGGCGTATTTGCGCGCCTGCTCTTTACCGACGAGCGGATTTTTGTCTTCGGCTTTAGCTTCGAGGACAAGCAGCGGAAAGCCTTTGGCATCGAGCAAGAGAAAGTCGACGAAGCCTTTTGTGCTCTTCTCGAAGTTGGCGCCGAGCGCGTCCAGGTCGGTTGACTTGATCGTGACACTGGGTTCGAGGCGAATGTTCGCGGGCGCGCTACCATCCGCGAAGAAACGCCAGTCAGCCGCTTCGAGCAGCTTGTTGATCTTGATACGGGCTGTGGCTTCCTTATCGGGCATTCAGGGTCCTATTCCAGCGATGGTGGTCGGGTGAGGATAAGGACGGAACTCTGTTCAGCGGCCATGCGGTTTCCCTTTCTATGGAGGACTGGGAGACCCTTGGGGCCGATCCCAGCGTACTCTTATGGGATCAGTATGCTGGACGGTCGGTCGGTCGGCAACTTGCCGCGCAATCAGTTCGGCACCTTCTGACCTGGGACTGAGGCATTGGCGACTGTAGCATCACACCGGCAGGCATGGCTGACGACCGTCGTATTTGCCGATATTGAGTCGCTCATCCTTGCACTCGGCGGCGAGGTCTTGGAACGCGAAGGCTCGCGGGTCAAGCTTGGGGTGCGCCCCATCATCGGTTTTCACGGAGAAACGGTCGTCGAACTGCGCGCCCAATTCATTGCCGCAGTGGATGATTACTTGGAAGATTGCGCAGCCCAAGGTATTTCTCCAGAGAAACCCGCCTCCGGAAACCTCATGCTCCGGGTGCCGCCGGAAGTCCATGGCGCGGTGCTCGTTGCCGCTCAAGCATCCGGGAAAAGTCTTAATCAGTGGGCGGCGGAGGTTCTGAAAAATGCAGCGAGCTGCTGACTGGGGGGTAAGAACTTTTGTGTAAATGGTCATTTGGCAGGAAACCGCCGTCCTGCGCAATCATGACATTTCATAACCATTTGATTTAATTGGTCGGGGCGAGAGGATTTGAACCTCCGACCACCTGAACCCCATTCAGGTGCGCTACCAGGCTGCGCTACGCCCCGCGAAGCCGGTAATATACTGTTGAAACCTGACTCTGGTCAATGCCCATGACGGCACAAATTCAGTAGTGCCGACAACTCTGCACGTAAATATTGTAGACGACCATCACCCACCACCCTGATCTGACCTGGGGAATCGGCCACTTCCAGCTCTAACCGCGTCTGTTCTTCTAAATGTTCCTGGCGTGCCGCATGCGTTAAGACCTGCATCCGCTCGCGGGCACCATGAATGGTATATCCCTCACCATAGAGCAGCAGACGAATCTGCCGGGCCAGCAGCAAATCATGACTTTGATAGTAGCGCCGATTACCCTTTCTTTTTAAGGGACTAAGTTGTGGAAACTCCTGCTCCCAGTAGCGTAGCACATGCGCTTTCACCCCGCAGAGCAGGGCGGCCTCGCTAATCGAGAAATACCGCTTCTCGGGTATCTCGGGGAGTGGTGCGAGGTCTTTGCCCGCCTTTCCCTTAGCCGTTGTCTGGTGCGCTACCATTCACGTAGGCTTTGAGTTTTTGACTCGGATGGAAAGTCACCACGCGCCGTGCCGTAATGGTAATCTCCACGCCTGTCTTGGGGTTACGGCCGGGACGAGGATTTTTGTCGCGCAATGTAAAATTGCCAAAGCCGGACAGCTTCACTTCTTCACCCCGCGCCAAATTCTCACGAATGCCATCAAACAAGGCTTCAACAATACCTTTGGCTTCCCGCTTGTTAAGACCCATACTCTCGAACAGCATATCCACGATTTCTGCTTTAGTCACCGCCATATTATTCTCCCTATGCCCTGAGTCCGATGGAACCGAGTCGCCGCACGGCAACCAGCAACCGATCCATTTCTGCTTGTACATCTGCGTCAGTCAGCGTCCGCTCAGCATCTTGCAAGAGCAGCGCAAAGGCCAAACTGTATGTCCCCATCTTCAAAGAAGCGCCCTGATACCGATCAAAAATCGTAATTTCCTTAACAATGCCCGATGCGTTTAGCCGCATGACGTTCAACACTGTCCCTGCCGGAATATCATCCGGGATCACTAAAGCCATATCCCGCCGCAACGCTGGGAAAGGCGACAGCGGCCTGAACCGGGAGACATTCACCAGACCATCCAAGCATTCTATATCCAAATAGAAGAAAAACGGCGATTTGTCCAGGTCACACTCTGCCGCAAGCGTCGGATGTAGCGCACCGAGCATACCCACCCGCTGATCTGCCACCCAAATTTCTGCGGCCTGTCCCGGATGCAAAGCCGGATGATCCGTCAGCGGCCGGAAAGAAAACTCCGTCTCCGGCCACAGCGCAAGCAAAGCACTCACATCCCCCTTCAAGTCGTAGAAATCGGCCGCACGCTGTGGCTGCGCCCAACTTTCCCGGTCGGCTGCGCCGACCATACAACCGCCCAGGACAAGGCGCTGGCCATTCGCAGAAAACACCCGCCCCAATTCAAAAATTCGCACCCGATCCTGCTGCCGCTTCACATTGAACTGGAGCGCTTGCATCAGGCCCGGCCAGAGACTGGCACGCATGACGGCCAAATCCGTAGACAGGGGATTGAGCAGGGCCGGCGCGTCAGCATTCGGGGTAAAAACATCCTGCGCCTGACGGGAAATAAAACTGTAGGTGATCACCTCATGATAATCACGCGCTTGCAGGATGCCACGTAAAGTAGCCGGTTGTGGCCCTCTCGCCATAGCCAAGGGCTGCAGGGTGCCCACTGGTCGATGGACAGGCAATCGCTCATAGCCGTATATCCGGCCCACCTCCTCGATCAAGTCTGCCTCGATGTGCAGATCAAAGCGGTGGCTGGGGGAAATCGCCTGCCAACCATCGGGAATTTCACTAACGCGCAGCCCCAGACGGGTCAGCGCTGTCTCGACCACGGTATCCTCATAATCCATACCCAGAATGCGCGTCAGTCGCGCCCGACGCAACGTAATCGGAGCATGCTCCGGTAACTGGCCGAGCACCGTATGGGACCACGTTTCCCGTAAATCGGCTTTGCCCAGGGTGGCCAGTCGTGTCAGGACGGTCGCGGCCACCGCTGGCGCCAGCGCAAAATCAACACCGCGCTCGAAGCGCATGGCGGCATCTGTCTGTAAACCCAGACGGCGCGCACGGCCTTGAATAACCTTAGGCTGAAAAAAAGCAGACTCCAGAACAATGGATTGGGTCTGTGCTGATACGGCAGTACGCCGCCCACCAATAACGCCCGCCAGAGCCACCGGACCGGCACGGTCAGCGATTACCAGCATATCGGATGCCAGCGGCAAATCCCGGCCATCCAGTGCGTCGAGAACCTCGCCATCCTGCGCCCAGCGTATGCTGAGTTCTCCTTGCAAAGTTTTCGCATCAAAGGCGTGCAGCGGCTGTCCGGTTTCGAGCATGTACAGATTCAATAGATCAACTACCGGATGGATACAGCGCTGTCCAGCACGCCGCAAGCGTTCATGCAGACGATCCGGCAAACGTTGCGGTACACCATCTATCCACAACGCAGTATAAGAGGGGCAGGCACCCTGCGCCGCTGTCGCAATATGCACGGAAAAATCATCTGGCGTTGACGCCCCCCCGGGGCCAAAGGTCATCCAGGAACATTCCGCCATCGCTTCCACAGGATTGCGCAGTGTGCCCGCACCGAGTGCGCATAAGTCTCTCGCCACGCCTAGCACGGAAAGCGCATCACCACGGTTTGGCGTTATTCCCAAGGTCAGCACCTGGTCGTCCAAACCCAGATGGTCACGCAAGTCGGCACCGATAGGTGCATCTGCATCCAAAATCAACAACCCGCTGCTGCCGTCGTCCAGCCCCAACTCAGCCGCGGCGCAAAGCATCCCCTCCGAGGTGATGCCGCGCAGTGCCGAAATAACAATATCGCGACCGCCAGGCAAGCCGGCACCGGGCATCGCCAAGGGTACCCGCTGCCCCACTGTCAGGTTATCCGCTCCACAGACAATGGTACGCAATCGTCCATCGCCCACATCCACCTGCGCCACCCGTAGCTTGTCCGCTGCCGGATGGGCTGCAACAGATTGAACGGCAGCCACGACCACACCATGAAAAGCCGGTGCGGCGTCCTCGACGGCCTCCACCTCAATGCCGCCCATGGTCAGTCGCTGGGCAATTTCCTCCGTATCCCAGGAGGTGTCCAATAATTCACGAAGCCACTGAATGCTGACGCGCATGATGGGTCCTCAGGAAAACTGTTTGAGGAAGCGCAGATCATTCTCGAAGAAGAGACGCAGATCATTCACTCCATAACGCAGCATGGTAAGACGCTCAACGCCCATCCCAAAGGCAAAGCCACTGAAGCGCTCGCCATCGACGCCAGCGCCAGCCAGCACCGCCGGATGCACCATTCCGCAGCCCAACACCTCCAGCCAACCAGTCTGCTTGCAGACCCGGCAGCCGGAGCCGCCACAGATGAGGCAACCTATATCAATTTCGGCAGAAGGCTCCGTGAAGGGAAAGTAGGATGGACGGAAGCGTAGCGGGAGATCGGGTTTTTCAAAAAACTCCTGGAGAAAGTCTGTTAATAAACCACGCAAGTCGGCGAAACTGGCGTGCTCGTCAAGCAACAGACCCTCGACTTGATGAAACATCGGCGTGTGGGTGATATCGGAGTCGCGCCGGTACACTCGACCAGTGGCGATCATACGTAGCGGGGGCTGGTGCATTTCAAGAAAGCGAATCTGAACCGTCGAGGTTTGCGTACGCAAGAGACGCATCGCATCCAGATAAAAGGTATCATGCATCGCACGCGCAGGATGATCTTCCGGAATATTGAGCGCAGAAAAATTATGGTAATCGTCCTCTATTTCGGGACCATCGCTGGTTTCAAAACCCAGCCTGGAGAAATAATGCTCGATCCACTCCAGAGTCTGCCGAATAGGATGGGTAGACCCACCAGCCACACGCCGCCCCGGCAGGGTCACATCCAGTCGCTCTTGCTGCAGGCGTGCCTGTATGACCGCCCTTTCGAGTTGTCCTTTGCGCTCCTGCAAAAGCAATTGCACTTCGAGCTTACGCTCGTTGAGCAACTGCCCGGCTTCCCGCCGCGCCTCTGGCGATAATTGCCCGAGCTGTTGCATGGCCTGGGTGATAACACCCTTCTTACCGAGCCATTGAAGGCGAATCTGTTCCAGGGTATTCAAGTCGGCGGCTGCCGCAATCTCTCGGGCGGCCGTCGCGACGGGGGCCATGGATTGCAAAAACATCGCCACAGCCTCCGCCACCGTCAGGCTGCCAACTGACCTTTGACCACCTCGACGAGACGGGAGAATGCCGCCTTGTCACGCACGGCGATATCCGCCAGAACCTTGCGATCCAACTGGATACCCGCGCGCAACAGGCCGTTCATGAACCGACTATAGGTCACCCCCTCAGAACGCGCCGCCGCGTTGATACGCACGATCCACAAACTACGGAAATCACGCTTCTTGGTCCGGCGATCGCGATACTCATAAGTCAGAGCCTTCATCACCGCCTGATGGGCAATGCGATAATTGCTCTTGCGCTGACCACGGAAGCCCTTGGCACGAGCCAGAACTTTCTTGTGGCGGGCGTGGGCGGTTACGCCACGTTTTACTCTAGACATGGTACTGTTCCTCTATCATCAACCGTAAGGAAGCATACGCCGCAATGCGGCCTGATCGCTACCTGAAGTAACCAAAGTATGGCGCAAATGGCGCTTCCGTTTGGTCGTCTTACTCGTCAGTATGTGATTCAGAAAAGCCTGACGATGCTTAAATTTACCGGAGCCGGTACGCTTAAAGCGCTTAGCCGCCCCACGATTGGTTTTCATTTTTGGCACGATGGTCTCCTATTTTTTCCGCGGCGCGACAATCATCACCATTTGTCGCCCTTCCATGCGTGGCCGTTGTTCAACCACACCCACTTCCGTTAAATCCTTTTCTACCCGGTTGAGCACTTCCATGCCCAATTCGGGATGCGACATTTCACGACCGCGAAAGCGCAACGTAATTTTCGCGCGATCTCCGTCTTCAATAAAACGCAGAATATTACGCAGTTTGATCTGATAATCGGCATCATCTGTACGCGGGCGAAACTTTACTTCCTTCACCTGCGTCTGTTTCTGCCGACGTTTTGCGTCATGCTGGCGTTTGCTCTCCTGAAAACGAAACTTTCCGTAGTCCATAATCCGGCATACGGGAGGATCGGCTTGCGGGGCGATCTCGACAAGATCCAGTTCAACCTCTTCTGCAGCAGCGATAGCCTCCATGAAGGATAACACACCTAACTGTTCCCCCTCGACACCTATCAACCGGACCCGCGCTGCGGTAATTTCCCGATTGATATTCACTTCTTTCTCTGTCGCGATTGCCTTATCCTCCTCGCTAGCCTTGCCACTCCAGGGTGTTCAGCCGCTCCCGATCCATCTTCTGCAGAGCGACGCCCACGGCGTCTATGGTCAGGGCACCGAGATCCTGGCCATCCCGATCCCGCACCGCCACCGTATCCGCTGCTTTTTCCCGTTCCCCAACCACCAGCAGATAGGGCACGCGGCGCAAAGTCTGGGCGCGTATCTTATAACCTATCTTCTCGTTTCTCAAGTCCGTTTCCGCACGGATGCCGCGCTTCACCAAGGCATCGCTTACCGATATGGCATATGCCGCGTAATGCTCGCTGATGGGCAACACTACGGCCTGCACCGGAGCGAGCCAAAGTGGAAATTTACCTTCGTAATGCTCAATCAACACACCGAAGAAACGCTCGATAGAGCCGAAGATGGCGCGATGTACCATGATCGGCACCTTACGCGCACCGTCTTCCGCCACATATTCCATGGCAAAGCGCTCCGGCAGGTTGAAATCCAGCTGCACTGTACTGCACTGCCACTTGCGACCAATAGCGTCCTGGATTTTCAGATCAATTTTTGGACCATAAAATGCGCCACCGCCTTCATCTACTTGATAGGCCAGGCCGGCACGCTCCAAGGCGTTGCGCAGCGCCTGGGTAGCCGCATCCCAAATCTCGTCACTGCCCACCGAATGCTCGGGGCGGGTGGACAAGTTTATTTCGTATTGGCTGAAACCGAAGGTGCCGAGAATTTTCTGGACCAGCGCCAACACGCCGAGAATTTCCGCCTCTATCTGATCGGGTCGACAAAAAACATGGGCATCATCTTGGGTAAAGCCGCGCACGCGCATCAGGCCATGTAAAGCACCAGACATTTCATGGCGGTAGACCGTACCCAACTCGGCCCAGCGAATGGGGAAATCGCGGTAGGAATGCAGCTTGTCTTTGTAAATCAGAATGTGGAAAGGGCAATTCATGGGCTTGAGCTGGTACGGCTGGCCTTCGTCCTGCATCGGATCGAACATGGACTCGGCGTAAAAGTCCTTGTGTCCGGAGGTGAACCACAACTGCTCGTGGGCAATATGCGGCGTGTAGAGCAGTTCGTAACCCGCCTCGATGTGAGCGCTACGCCAGAAATCTTCAATGACCCGGCGTACCCGCGCGCCACTGGGGTGCCAGAATACCAGCCCACCACCAGCATCTTCCTGAATAGAAAAAAGATCTAATTCGGTGCCGATGCGCCGATGATCGCGTTTCTCGGCTTCCGCAAGCTGCTGCAGGTAAGCATCCAGATCTTTTTGCTGTGCCCAGGCAGTGCCATAAATGCGCTGCAACATGGGATTACGCGAATCACCACGCCAGTAGGCACCCGCTACCCGCTGCAATTTGAATGCTCCCAAAGAGCCCGTCGACGGCACATGAGGACCACGACACAAGTCCACAAAATCTCCCTGCCGGTACAGGCTCAGGGATTCACCTTCGGGAATAGCGCGGACAATTTCGACTTTGTAGTCTTCGCCCATCTTTTCAAACAGGGCGATGGCGTCTTCGCGGGATAGCAACTCACGGTGCACCGGCAGATTTTCCTTAACCAGCGCGCGCATCCGCTCTTCAATGGCTTCGAGATCCTCTGGGGTAAAGCCGCGCTCAAAGGCGAAATCGTAGTAAAAACCGTTGGCAATGACCGGCCCGATGGTTACCTGAGCTTCCGGATAGAGCGACTGCACCGCCTGAGCCATCAGATGCGCGGTCGAATGGCGGATCACTTCCAGGCCGTCAGCGCTCTCACGCGTAACGATCGCCACTTCAGCATCCTGATCCAGCATCGTCGAGA
Source organism: Acidithiobacillus ferriphilus (assembly GCF_028215975.1). Lineage (NCBI taxonomy): Bacteria > Pseudomonadati > Pseudomonadota > Acidithiobacillia > Acidithiobacillales > Acidithiobacillaceae > Acidithiobacillus > Acidithiobacillus ferriphilus. The sequence continues at coordinate 699,692 of NZ_CP116458.1, read as the reverse complement.
GGTCTTTGAGTCTGCCATTGACCCGCATGGCCACTGCGGCCTTAGCCAGACCGCTGCCGATCGCATGCGCCAGCGCCAGCCCGCTTACGGGCTCCGGGAACTGACGATGGCTACCGTCCGGCAACAGGATATCGGGCATGCTTCCTCCAAAGAAAAAGCACCAGTGAGCATTGCCCCTCTGGTGCGGGATTTGGTAGGCACGGGCGGTTTCGAACCGCCGACCTCTACCGTGTCAAGGTAGCGCTCTCCCCCTGAGCTACGCGCCTGCAGCCGGTGAATGTACCGACTAGCAGGCCACACGTCAAGATCTACGCAATATCGGTCGTACATTAAAACGCCAGATAAAGCCCGGAATCGCAAAAACGGCGAACATGCACAAGGCAACCGCATAAAACTCCCAACCCTGATCGTGAATTCGACCATCCAGGTTATACTCTATGCTTGTACCGATGACGCCGACGATGACGTACATTACCAGCCACTCGAGCAGGTACCATTGCAACGCTTTTCCATTGGCCGTGGCGCGAAAAAAGAACAGGCGATCACTCAACCACGGCAGATTAGCTGCGATAAAAGCCAGTGCGATATAGGCTAGCGCCCAGTCTTGCATACTCATCAAATCACTCCCTGCATGGCATAGAAACAAAAGGCCATCAGCGGCCCCGGCAGGATGCCGAGCACCAACAGCGCCAGACTGTTGATGCTTAATGCGGTACTCGCCAGATCATCACGCACGATAACCCCTGCCTCGGCATCGGTGTGGTCAAAGTACATCACTTTGACCACACGCAGATAATAAAATGCTCCGATCACCGCCAGCAGTACGCCGATCACCGCGAGCCAGACATATCCGGCGGTAATGACGGCCTGAAACACCGCCAGCTTGGCATAAAAACCCACCGTTGGTGGCACCCCCGCCATGGAAAACATGATGATCAGCATCATGAAGGCATACCAGGGTTTGCGCTGGGCGAGACCTTTGAAATCATCAATGCGTTCCGCCTCAAAGCCTACCCGGCTGAGTAACAAGATCATGCCAAAGCCCGCCAAGGACATCAGCACATAGACGACCGTATAGAAGAACGCGCTGGCCAGTCCGGTCTCGGTACCTGCGACAATGCCCAGGGACAGGAATCCGACATGAGCGACGGTGGAATACGCCAGCATCCGCTTAATATTCTGCTGGGCAATAGCGATCACATTACCGACCACCAGGGATACCAGGGTCAGCGCGACAAAAATCTGCTGCCAGGATCCCAGCATTCCGTAGCCACCATCTACCAGCAGACGAATGATCAAGGCAAAAGCACCAATTTTTGGTGCCGAGGCGAGGAAGGCGGTTATCACCGTGGGCGCCCCCTGATAGACGTCAGGCAACCACATATGAAAGGGCGCCGCACCCAGTTTGAAGGCAATACCAGCGACAATAAATACGATAGCGAAGACCAGTACCAGGTTACTTGCGGTCACATTCACCAACGCGTCGGCAATATTCCGCACGTCCAGGGTCCCGGTCAGCCCGTAGAGGAGGGACATACCGTAGAGCAGCAATCCGGAGGCCAGAGCGCCCAGTACGAAGTACTTCAGGCCAGCTTCCGTCGCTACCACACTATCACGATAAAAGGCGACCAAGGCATACTGACTGAGGGCCAACAGCTCCAGTCCGAGGTAAATGCTCAGCAGACTACCACCGGAGGCCATTACCATAATGCCCAGTAGCGCAAAAAGCAGCAGCACGAACACTTCGCCACGGTAAATACCACGATCCACGAGGTAGCGCTTGGAGTAAAGCACTACCATCAGCACGGCAAGATAACTGAACAACTCGGCGACATTGGTGAATGGATCGAGAACAAAGAGACCGGCAAAGGCCATACCGCTTTGCCCCATTTCAAAAATGGTCAGCACCGCGGCACCGATCAGGGTCAGCACCGTCAGCACTGCCGCCAGATCACGCAGACGGTCGCCCCAGAACAAGTCCGCCAGCAACACAATGCAGGCCATGGTCAATACCCAGATTTCCGGTATGGCGAAAGTCCAGTGCATAAGGAATGAATTCATAGGCAAGGTCCTTTACGCCGGAATCTTGGAAAGAGACACCTGAGTGACCAGATGCTGTACCGAATTGTGCACAATATCGAGGAAAGGCGCCGGCCAGAGACCCAGTAGCAGGATGAAGGCTGCCAAGGTGGCGAGTACGAATATTTCCCGCCCGTCCAGGTCCTTCAACCCGGCCACTTCCGTATGCGTAATAGCGCCGAAAATTACCCGCTTAAAGAGCCACAGAGTATAACTGGCACCAGTAATCAGGCCGGTGGCCGCCAGAATTGCCGCCCAGGGATTCACCTGATACGTGCCAAGCACCACCATGAATTCGCCGACAAATCCGGAAGTACCCGGCAGGCCGACGTTAGCCATGGCAAAGAGCATCATCAACGCGGCGAAAATCGGCATGACATTGGCTACACCACCGTAGGCCTTGATATCGCGGGTGTGCATTCGGTCATACAGCACGCCAACGCAGAGGAACATGGCCGCACTGACAAAGCCGTGCGACAGCATCTGAATAATACCACCCTCAACGGCCACACCATCAAATACAAAAAAGCCCAGTGTCACGATGCCCATGTGGGCGATGGAAGAATAGGCAATCAGCTTCTTCATATCTTCCTGAACGATGGCCACCAGCGCCACATAAATAATGGCAGTCAGGGACAGGGCTATCATCAGCCAAGCCAGCTTATGACTGGCATCGGGCACAATAGGCAGGCTCAAGCGTAGGAAACCATAAGCACCCATTTTAAGCATGACTGCGGCGAGGATGACTGAGCCCCCTGTCGGCGCCTCAACGTGCGCATCCGGCAACCAGGTATGCACTGGCCACATGGGGATTTTCACCGCAAAGGCGAAGAAAAAGGCCAGAAAGATGAGAACTTGTGCACCCATCCCCAAAGGGGTTTTCTGAAACACCAACAAACCGAAGCTGTCACCGCTGTGGAAGTACAGATAGAGCAGCGCCACCAGCATCAACACCGATCCCAGAAAGGTATACAGAAAGAACTTGATGGTGGCGTATACCCGCCGTGGTCCACCCCAGACCCCGATAATCAGGAACATGGGAATGAGCATCGCTTCCCAGAATACGTAGAAGAGGATGGCATCCAGCGCGCAGAAGACACCGATCATCGTCCCTTCCATGATCAGGAAGGCCGCCATGAATTGCGCTACCCGCTCCGTCACATTGCGCCAGGAACTGATAACCACGAGGACGGTCAAAAGTCCGGTGAGCAGGACAAACCATAGGGAAATACCGTCAATACCCAGGTGGTAAAAAATATCCAGGGTGGGGATCCAGGCGATCCTCTCACTGAACTGCATCGCTGCCGTATGGGTATCAAACCCGGTCAAAAGCAGGATGGTCACAGCGAAGGTGACGAGGGATACCAACAACGCCAGCCAGCGCGCTGCCGCGGCGCGGCGGTCGCCCACCGCGAGGACCAACAGGCCGCCGACAATCGGCACCCAGATGGCATAACTGAGGAGGGGTGAATGTGCCATATCCTATCCCCTCCAGACCACAAAATAAGTCATGAGCAAAATCAACCCGATAATCATTGCGAAAGCATAATGGTAAATATATCCCGTTTGCACACGCCGCCAGGACAGGGCGGCTTTACCCACTTCGCGGGCGGTACCATTGACCATAATACCGTCGATGAGGCGCTCATCACCCACATGCCAGAACAGACGGCCAAACTGTAGGACGCCACGCACCAGAACCGTCTGGTTAAAGCCATCAAAACCATATTTGCTTTCCAGCACCCAGATAAAGGGGCCGAGTATTCGGCTTAGCACTAGCGGAAGCCCCGAACGCAGCCAGTAGAAATAGGCTGCCATGGCGATGCCCAGCAGCGCCAGCCAGAAAGGCCAGGCCAGGAGTCCTTGCAGCAGAAACTCTCCCGCACCCTGCCAGTGGGCACTGATCTCGCCGAGGGTATTGAGCTGTGGCGCGATCACCAGGGAAGAGTCGAGGAAGTGTCCCAATGCAAGCGGGCCGATATAGGTCCAGCCTGAATAAACAGATGGAATAGCCAAGGCGATCAAAGGCACGGTAATGACCCAGGGTGACTCATGCAAATGCGCACGGGTGTGTTCATCCATGCGCGGCGCGCCATGGAAGACCAAAAAAAACATGCGGAACGTATACAAGGCCGTGACCAGGGCTCCCGCCACCAGCATGAACTCCGCCCATCCGGCCCCCGGCAATGTGGAGAGCCCTACCGCCTCGATGATGAGATCCTTACTGAAAAAGCCGGCGAAGGGCGGAATGCCCGATAACGCCAGGCTACCGATCAGAAAGGTGATATAGGTGATGGGCATGGCCTTGCGCAATCCACCCATTTTACGGATATCCTGCTCGTTAGCCATTGCATGAATCACCGAGCCCGCTGCCAGAAATAACAAGGCCTTAAAGAAGGCGTGAGTCATCAGGTGGAAAATTGCCGCAGAAAAGGCGGAGGCGCCCAGCGCAGCGGTCATGTAACCCAACTGGGAAAGGGTCGAGTAAGCAATGATGCGCTTGATGTCGTTCTGCACCAAACCGATGAGTCCCATAAAAAGCGCGGTCACCGCGCCGACGAGCAGCACCACGCTAAGGGCCGTCGCTGACCGTTCATAAATCGGCGACATCCGCGCGACCATGAAAATACCCGCAGTAACCATGGTCGCCGCATGGATCAGGGCGGAAATAGGGGTCGGACCCTCCATGGATTCCGGCAGCCAGACATGCAAAGGCACCTGCGCTGATTTACCCATGGCGCCGACAAACAGGAGCAAAGCAATCCAAGTCAACACGTTCCAGGGATGACCGGGAATGATCTCTAACGTCTGCCCCACCAGATGGGGTATAGCCGCGAATACCGTGCGGTAATCCAGACTGCCGCAATAGTGGTATATAGCCGCAATCCCGATTAAAAACCCAAAATCGCCGACCCGATTGACGATAAAAGCCTTGAGTGCTGCAACATTGGCGCTTTCCCGCTGAAACCAGAAACCAATGAGCAGATAGGAAACCAAGCCTACCGCTTCCCAGCCAAAAAAAAGCTGGAGAAAATTATTACTCATCACCAGCATGATCATGCTGAAGGTGAAGAGGGCAATATAACTGAAAAAGCGCGCATAGCCCGGGTCATCGTGCATATAACCAATCGTATAGAGATGCACACACAAGGACACAAAAGTCACAATGACCAGCATCAAGGCTGTCAGAGTGTCAATATCAAATCCAACGACCACTGGCAGGTGACCCAGTACGGCCCAAGTATAGACATCACCGTAAAAGGTCATGTTCTGGCTGGTCTGCCAAAGCACCGCCAGCGACAGATAAAAAGCGATGGCGACGCCGATGATGGGCGCCCAATGTGCCTGCTCCCGGAGCTTCCAGCCCAAAAACCCAGCCACCAGGGCACCCGCCAGAGGTGCCAATGGAATAACCAGATACAGGGCGAGAGGGGGAAAGGTGTTTAACCAGTCAAAAACCCACATATCAACCCCTCAACTCGTCGATATCATCCACGTTGATGCTATGGCGATTACGGAAATAAACCACCAGTATCGCCAGACCGATAGCCGCTTCGGCAGCCGCCACGGTGAGAATAAAAAACACAAAGACCTGCCCGTCGAGATTACCGAGATAACGGGAAAATGCGACCAGATTGATATTCACTGCCAGCAGCAATAATTCAATAGCCATGAGCAGAATGATGACATTCTTGCGATTGAGGAAAATACCGACCACACCGATAGAAAAAAGTATCGCTCCGAGGATGAGGTAGGCTGCCAGGGTCGGTTGTCCAGCACTCATGACTTTGGCTCCCGTAAATCCACCAGATGCATTCGATCCTTGGCGCGCACGGCCATCTGTGCACCAATATTCTGGGTTTTGGTGCCGGCCCGGCGCCGCAAAGTCAGAGCGATGGCGGCAATAATCGCTACCAGCAGAATAACTGCCGCTATTTCGAATGGGTACAGGTATTGAGTATAAAGAAGCACCCCCAGTACCCGCGTATTATCGGCATTAGCCGGTATGGCCGCGGGTGCGGGAACATGACCTAGCGGAGAAGTCCAGAAAACAGCCGCCAGCTCCAGTACACCGAGGATAGCAATAGCCAGACCTAATGGCAGATAGCTGAGAAAACCTTCTTTGAGACGCGCCAAGTTGATATCCAGCATCATCACCACAAAAAGGAAAAGCACCATCACCGCACCCACATAGACCAGGATCAGGATCAGCCCCAAAAATTCCGCCCCCAGCAAAATGAATAGGGCTGCTGCATTAAAAAATACCAGCACCAGATACAAGGTCGCGTACACCGGATTACGCGCCGTTACCACAAGGGTCGCGGCCCCCAGCAGTATGGCGGAGAAAATATAAAACAGAATGGTGGTTACGGGCAGCATGGTATCTGTTCTCCGTCAACGATAAGCGCGATCAGCATCGCGGTCAGCGGCCAGCTCCGCTTCCAGGCGATCACCGTTGGCCAACAACATGTCTTTGGTATAAACCAGGTCGCTGCGAATTTCGCCGTGGTAGGACAGCACCCGGCTTTCGACAATGGAATCCACCGGACAGGACTCTTCACAAAGCCCGCAAAAAATGCACTTGCTGAGATCAATGTCATAACGGGTCGTTCGCCGTGTTCCATCGCTGCGAGCCGCGCTTTCGATGGTAATAGCCAGCGCCGGACATACGGCCTCGCAGAGCTTGCAGGCGATACAACGTTCCTCGCCATTTTCATAACGGCGCAAGGCATGCAGGCCCCGGAAACGCGGGGATTGCGGTGTCTGCTCTTCGGGGTATTGCACGGTAATTTTCCGGGAAAAAAAATACCGGCCGGTGAGCTGCATACCACGCAGCATTTCGGTCAGAAGGAAGGTGTTAAACCATTGCTTGGGGCGAAATTGCATAGTGTTCTCCTCAGCGCAGAATGGCACGCAAGGGCGTTTCCAGAGCAACGCCGATAATGACAATCCAGGCGATGGTTACCGGGATGAATACTTTCCAGCCCAAACGCATGATCTGGTCATAACGATAACGGGGAAAAGTGGCGCGAATCCATAAAAACACATACAGCAGGAAAGCCGTTTTCAGCAACAACCAGACTATTCCGGGTATCCAGGTGAGCAATGGTGTATTGATCGGCGCATACCAGCCACCGAGAAAGAGCACCGTCGTCAGCAGGGAAACGAAAATCATATTGGCATATTCGGCCAGAAAGAACAGCGCGAAGGCCATCCCGGAATATTCCACATGGAAGCCCGCCACAATTTCTGATTCGCCTTCCGCCACGTCAAAAGGCGCGCGGTTGGTTTCAGCCACGCCGGAAATAAAATACACCAGAAAGAACGGGAATAACGGCAGCCAGTACCAGGACCAGAAACCGCCGCCCGCCTGTGCTTCAACGATTTTGGCCAGGTTCAGAGTCTGGGCCAGCATCAGCACCCCCACCAGGGCAAAACCCATGGCGATTTCATAAGCCACCAACTGGGCCGCCGCCCGCATGGCCCCCAGAAACGCGTATTTGGAATTGGATGCCCAGCCGGCGACGATGATGCCATACACGCCCAGACCGGCAATGGCCAGCACATAAAGCAGGCCAGCATTCATGTTAGAGATGGCCACACCTGGGCCGAAAGGAATGGCCGCCCAGACCAGCAGCGCTGGCACAAAAGCCAGCACCGGCGCTGCCAAAAATAGAAACCGATTGGCATTGGTAGGAATAATCACTTCCTTGAACATCAGTTTGATCGCATCCGCAATCGGCTGTAGCGAACCCTTGAAACCCACCCGGTTGGGACCCAGACGCACCTGCATATAACCGATCACCTTACGCTCGGCCAAGGTTAGATAGGCCACACCCAACAGTAGCGGCACGACGACGATAACGATCTTGATCAGCGACCAAAGAATCGCCCACCACGCCATATTCTGAAAATCATGCATGACCCTGCCTCCTAAGCATTAGCCGCGGCGGCAGACGGTGTGGCCATGGTCACCGTGCAGGACGCATAAGTGACACCTAATGCTGCGGTCTCGCTATACCCCATAGGCACCCAGACAGCGCCCATCGGAATCCGCGTATCCAGTACCAGAGGCAGGGAGATCTTACCGCTATGGCTACTGACTTCGACCGAGTCCCCGCGCAGGTTCAACCCCTTGGCCTGATCCGGATGCATTTTCGCCACGGCGGGCCGGGCGAGAGGTGCGGCACGGCGTACCAGTGGATCGCCTTGATAAATGGACCAGTCGCCCAAACGGCATAAACCATCGACAGACATCGGCACCGAGCCCTGCTCCAAAGCGGGAAAGGCATGGAAAGGCGGCACATCTAGCGCATACTCACCGACCTCCTGCTGCCAGGCGGCAGTGACTTCACTCAGTTCATTAAACTGGAATCGGGGCAGTTTAAGAGCGTCACCGAGTACGCGCAGTATTTTCCAGGCGGGACGTGCCTCACCCGGCGTCTTTACCGCTGCCCGGAAGGATTGCAGGCGCCCTTCATTGTTAATGAACGATCCGGAACCCTCGGCAAAAGCCGCCATGGGCAAAATCACGTCAGCATACCGCTGTGCTTCGCCGGCGAACTGCGCGATGCTCAGCACAAACTCTGCTTTTTGCAAAGCCGCCAGCGCCGCTGTGCCGCGCATCGCATCCACACCCGGCTCTATACCAAGAAGTATGAAGCCCCGCATCCCCGCATCCCAAAGCGCATCGGTGGGTAGCCCCGTTGCCGGCGCCGTATGCCCTCCCGGCAAACGGTGAGGTACACAGCCACTCAGCCAGGCCCCAACGCTATTAGCCTCTTGCGCCAGCCAGCCAACCCGCCCACCGGCCAACTCGGCAAGCCTTTCAATCTGTGCAATCATCGCCGCCGCCTGCGGATGATGCAGCAAAGCACTACCGATGAGGATCAGTGGGTTATCTGCCGCCAGCAAGACGCTTGCCACATGTGCCAAGCCCGCTGTGGCGGTTTTCTCCACAGCGCCGGACAACTGGCTGCAAAGCGCTTCATAAAGCGCCAAATCCGCGCCGGCATCGGCCACCAACTGGACTACGGGGTAATTGAAATCCTGGCGCTGACTGTCCAGGGCAATGACGGTACCCCCTTGCAATACGGACTTGCGCAGGCGGTGGTTGGTGAGCGGTTGTTGTTGCCGCGGAAAGGCGTGGCAAAGCAACACGACAGGTTCGCGCTCCAGATCTTCCAGCGCCATATTCAGAGCCGGATAGATCGGCATCGCGGCATCCGCACGAAAATCCTGCTGCCGCAGACGATGGTCGACATGCGGGCTGCCCAGCCCGCGCAGCAATGCCTGAAAAAGGAAAAGCTCCTCGTTGCTGGATTGTGCAGATATCAATCCGGCCAGGCGTTCTGCACCATGCTGGGCAACCACCCGCTCCAGTCCCGACAAAGCGGCATCCAGCGCTTCCGCCCAGGAAACCTCACGCCACCCGCCGTCAACACGAAGCAGGGGCTGCGTCACACGATCTTCAGCCTGCAGAGCGGTGTAGGCGTAACGTCCCTTGTCGCAAATCCAGTCTTCATTCACCGCCTGATTGGCACGCGGCAGCACTCGCAGCACCTCACGGCCCAGACTCTGCATGTCGGTGTTACAGCCCGTCGAACAATGCGGACAGAGTCCCGGCGTATGCTTCAGCTCCCAGGAACGCGCCTTGTAACGAAAAGGCTTGCTGGTCAGTGCCCCCACCGGGCAAAGGTCAATCATATTGCCGGACAATTCCGACTGCACAGCCTTGGCGACATAGGTACCAATAGCCATGTCCTCGCCACGTCCGGTTGCTCCCAGTTCCATGATACCGCCAATCTCCTGGCCGAAGCGTACGCAGCGGGTGCACTGGATGCAACGGGTCATTTCCGTCGCGATGAGGGGACCGATGTCCTTGTCCTCCACAACCCGCTTCTCTTCCGTGTAGTGGCTGTGCGGATTGGCGAAACCCATGGTGATGTCCTGCAAGGGGCATTCGCCGCCCTGATCACAGATCGGGCAATCCAGGGGATGGTTGATAAGCAAAAACTCCAGTACGCCCTGCTGTGCCATCTTCGCCTTGCGCGAAGCGGTGGCAACCTTCATGCCGTCGGCAACAGGTGTTGCACAGGCAGGCAAGGGCTTGGGGGCTTTTTCTACATCCACCAGACACATGCGGCAATTGGCCGCGACCGACAATTTGGGGTGATAGCAGAAAAATGGAATATAAATCCCCAAGGACTCGGCAGCCTCCATAACGGTCGTCCCCGCTACCACCTCAATGGATTGCCCGTCGATTTCAATATGCGGCATCAGGCAGCTCCCATGCTAATTAGGCAACGCTTATGCTGAATATGATATTCATATTCTTCACGAAACAAGCGGATGGAACTCACCACCGGAGCGACACCACCATCGGCCAGGGCGCAGATGGTGCGGCCCTCGATGCGCGAGCCCACATCCAGTAGCAGTTGCAGGTCTTCTTCGCGACCCTGACCATTTTCAAGGCGATGCATCACCCGCCACAGCCACCCCATGCCTTCCCGGCAGGGCGTACACTGACCGCACGATTCGTGCATGTAAAAGCGGGAAATACGCTCCACCGTTTTTACGATGCAAACACTGTCATCCATGATGATCACCGAACCCGCGCCCAGCGCCGAACCGGCTTTGGATATGGAATCATAGTCCATGGTCACCTCCATCATGGCGGCTCCCGCCACCATGGCCGTGCTGGTTCCTCCAGGAATAACCGCCTTCAACTGACGACCCGGCCGCAGCCCGCCCGCCATCTCCAGCAAGTCCTTAAAGGGCAGGCCCATGGATACTTCATAATTACCCGGCTTCCGCACATGGCCTGTCACCGAGAAAATTTTGGTGCCACCGTTATTGGGCTTGCCCAGGTTCAGAAACCAGTCGCCACCCTTGCTGATGATATCCGGTACTGAAGCAAAGGTTTCCACATTATTGATGGTAGTAGGGCGTCCGTATAAGCCGTAACTGGCTGGGAAGGGCGGCTTGAAGCGCGGCTGCCCCTTCTTCCCTTCTAACGCCTCCATCAATGCCGTTTCCTCACCGCAGATGTAGGCGCCCGCCCCTCGATACACATGCAGATCAAAGGAGAAATCGGTGCCGAGAATGTTCTGTCCGAGATAATTCTTCGCGTAAGCCTCTTCCAGCGCCGCTTCCACAATGTGGATCGGTTCTACAAATTCGCCGCGGATGAAAATATATCCGGCGCTAGCCCCCATGGCATAGGCACCGATAATCATGCCCTCGATCAGACGATGAGGTTCATAGCGCATGATATCCCGATCCTTGCAGGTACCTGGTTCACCCTCATCGGCATTGCAGAGCAAATACTTGGTACCAGTCACGCCCTTGGGCATAAAACTCCACTTCAGTCCGGTGGGGAAACCGGCGCCACCCCGGCCGCGCAAGGCGGATTTTTTTATCTCGCTGATGATCTGATCCGGCGCTATGGGGTCCAGCAGCACTTTGCGCAGAGCAGCGTACCCGCCTGTCCCGGCGTACACGGAGAGTCGGTGGGAGTCGGGCACACCACGATTCTGCAGAGTAACGCCGTTAACGAACATCGTCAGACCCCCCACGTAATTTTGCCAGCAAGACATCCAGACTTTCCGGAGTCAGATTTTCGTAATAGTGATCACCGACCTGCATCATCGGCGCATCCTTACAGGCACCCAGACATTCCACCTCCTGCAGAGTAAACAGGCCATCCGCTGTTGTTTCTCCAAGACCTATACCCAAACGTTCACTCAAGTGTTTAATCACCGCGTCAGAACCATTGAGGAAACAAGAGACGCTGCCACAGACGCAAAGCTTGTGCCGACCCACGGGCCTGAGGTCGTACATCGTATAGAATGTCGCCACTTCATAGGCATGAATCGCCGGAAGGCCCAGCAGATCGGCGACATACGCCATCAACGCTTCGCTCAGATAACCCTGCTCCTCCTGAGCAATGCGCAGCGCCGCCAACAGCGCCGAACGCGCCTGCTCCGCTGGATATTTAGTCCGTTCATGGGCAATTGCTGCCAGAGATTTTTCCGATAACATCGCTTACCTGTCGATCTCGCCAAAAACAATGTCCATGGTGGATAAAATAGCCACCACATCCGCGATCATGTGTCCCCGCGCCATCTCATCCATAGCGGCAAGATGCGAAAATCCTGGTGCCCGGATTTTCATCCGATAGGGTTTGTTGGCGCCATCGGAAATCATATAGATGCCGAACTCACCCTTGGGCGCCTCGACCGCGGTATAGACTTCGCCCGCGGGAACCGCCATCCCCTCAGAAAAAAGCTTGAAATGATGGATCAGCGCTTCCATGCTGGTTTTCATCTCTTCGCGGGGCGGCGCGGCAACCTTGAAATCGTCGGTAATCACCGGACCGGGGTTTTTGCGTAGCCAGTTCACACACTGGGCAATAATCTGGTTACTCTGCCGCATCTCCGCCACCCGGACCAGATAACGATCATAACAATCTCCGGTTTTGCCCACCGGAATTTCAAAGTCCAGGTCGGCATAAGCGGCGTAAGGTTGCGTGCGCCGCAGATCCCAGGCCACCCCGGAAGCGCGCAGCATGGGTCCGGTGAAGCCCAGTTGAATCGCGCGCTCCGGACCCACTACACCGATGCCCACGGTACGCTGCTTCCAGATACGATTGTCGGTCAGCAGGGTCTCATACTCATCCACATAGGTGGGGAAACGACGGGTGAAATCTTCAATGAAGTCCAGCATGCTGCCCTGCCGGTTATCATTGAGTTCCTCCAAACGCTTGGCATTTCGGTAAGGCGATGACTGATACAGGGGCATCTGTGCGGGCAAATCACGGTAGACGCCGCCGGGGCGATAATAGGCGGCATGCATGCGCGCGCCAGAGACCGCCTCATAGACATCCATAAGATCTTCCCGTTCGCGGAAGCAGTAGAGGAAAACGCTCATGGCCCCGACATCCAGCGCGTAAGCCCCCAGCCAGAGCAGATGATTAAGCAGCCGGGTGATCTCATCAAACAGGGTACGGATATACTGCGCCCGGACGGGCACAGCGACGCCGAGCAGTTTTTCCACCGCCAGGCAATAGGCATGCTCGTTGCACATCATGGATACATAATCGAGACGGTCCATGTAAGGCAGACTCTGCAAATAGGTCTTGTTCTCCGCCAGCTTTTCAGTGGCACGATGCAACAAGCCGATATGGGGATCGGCGCGCTCGATCACCTCACCATCCAGCTCCAGTACCAAGCGCAACACACCGTGGGCAGAAGGATGCTGCGGCCCGAAATTCATGGTGAAATTGTTAATTTCTGGCATTGTAGCGACCCTCCCCTTCCTCGCGGAGGATACGCGGCACCACCACGCGCTCCTCAGTCCGTGTCGGTTCGTAAACCACCCGCCCCTGATCCGCGTCGTAGCGCATTTCTACCGTACCCACCAAAGGAAAATCCTTACGGAAAGGGTGACCCACAAAGCCATAATCCGTAAGGATCCGCCGCAAATCGGGGTGGCCCTCAAAGAGAATTCCGTAAAGGTCGAAGGCCTCACGCTCAAACCAGTTGGCCGCCGCCCAGATATCCACCACCGAGGGCACAATGGGCAAATCGTCATCCGCAAAAATGCGCACTCGCAAACGCTGGCGATGTTTCAGGGAGAGCAAATGATAGACCACAGCAAAGCGGGGACCCTCCCAAAGCCCATCGCCGTAGTCGACATAGTCCACACCACAAATGTCCACTAACAGATCAAAGGCGCAATTCACGTCATCCCGAAGCCAGTGACAGGCCGTCAGAAAATCTTCACGAGACAACTCCACGGTCAGTTCGCCGCGATCCAGACGCGCATTACGCAGGGTTTCCCCTAGCTCCTCGCCCAGATTCCGGCGCAAATTTTCGAGTGCGTCAGTCATGGTTCACCTAGCAATGGTATTGGTGCGACGGATTTTTTTCTGAAGCTGTATCAAGCCAAAGAGCAAGGCCTCAGCGGTGGGTGGGCAACCCGGCACGTAGATATCCACGGGCACGATACGGTCACAACCGCGCACAATACTATAGGAATAGTGATAATAACCGCCACCATTAGCACAGGAGCCCATGGATATAACCCAGCGGGGCTCCGGCATCTGGTCATAGACCTTACGCAAGGCCGGCGCCATCTTGTTGACCAGTGTCCCCGCCACGATCATCACGTCGGACTGGCGCGGACTAGGACGAAACACAATACCGAAGCGATCCAGATCGTAGCGCGCGGCGCCAGCATGCATCATTTCCACCGCGCAACAGGCGAGACCGAAGGTCATCGGCCAGAGAGACCCGGTACGGCTCCAATTCACTACGGTATCAATACTCGTCGTGACGAAGCCTTTCTCGAGGATACCTTCTATTCCCACTCCAGCGCCCCCTTCTTCCATTCGTAAATGAAGCCGACGACGAGGATGGCGAGGAAGATCATCATGGCGAGAAAGCCCATCATACCGATTTGATCGAAAACCACCGCCCAGGGAAAGAGGAAGGCAATCTCCAAATCAAAGAGAATGAAGAGGATAGCCACAAGATAGTAGCGCACATCAAATTTCACGCGCGCATCCTCAAAAGCCTCGAACCCACATTCATAGGGTGAAAGCTTTTCACTATCCGGCTTACTTGGTCCCAGCGAGGCCCCCATCAGCAGCGGAACTACGCCAACCACCAATGCAACCAACAGAAATATGAGCACTGGCAAATAGTGGTTCAACATCCCCAACCCCTCCACCCCCAATACTGGCCTCGAAAAATCTCCTCCAAGACCACCTATAAATTATTTTTTATATTAAAGTCAGTCTCTGGTGGAATCCAGGGACAAAAAAACAGCCCTGCGGGCTGCAATTTGGTGCCGAAGACCGGACTCGAACCGGTATAGCTTGCGCCGCCGCCCCCTCAAGACGGTGTGTCTACCAATTTCACCACTTCGGCTTAACGCTTGGAACTCTCTCATGACACGCTAACGACGTCAAGGCGTGGCGAGGGGTTTTCCCGCAGAAGCAGAAGAAAGCGGAGCGGCCGCCAAACTCGCTGTCTTTGCTACCGACTGTGTCGGAGCAGCAACGACTGGCGCTGCTGTCGTCATGGGCACGGCGCTAGGCAAAGCGATACCAGAAAGCGCATTGCTGCCGGAATGGTCGGAAAGATAGGCCAATCCGAGACTATTTAAAAAAAACACGGCACCAATCACGGCAGTAGTGTGGCTCAGGAAATTACCCGCACCGCGCGCACCAAAAACAGTCTGCGAACCACCACCGCCAAAGACCGCACCGATATCCGCACCCTGCCCCTTCTGAATCAGAATAAGCCCCACCAGGACGGTACAAATAACGACCTGGAATATCAGCAACACCATGTACATCGACTCAGCCTCCTCGTCCTGCCAACTCGGCAGCACGACAAATTTGGATAAACTCACCCACCTGCAAGGAAGCACCACCGACCAATCCACCGTCAATATCTGTCTGGCCAAAAAGTGCAGCTGCATTGTTACCTTTAACGCTCCCGCCGTAAAGCAGCAAGAGACGTTTGGCAAGCTGCGTCGAATAGGCGGCCACCAACCCACGGATGAAAGCATGCACCGCCTGTGCCTGTTCGGGGCTCGCACTCAGACCGGTGCCAATGGCCCAAATGGGTTCATAAGCAATGATCATATTAGGCTGGCTCGTTTCGAGATTCAACAGCGGCAGAACGGCTTCGACCTGACGATGTATTACCGCCTCCGTGGCGCCTTGTGCCCGTTCCGCTTCAGTTTCGCCCACACAAACCACCGGGGTAAGGCCGGACAGTAGTGCCACCTTAACTTTCTGGGCGACCTGCGCATCACTTTCCGCAAAGATTTGGCGTCGCTCTGAGTGCCCAATCAGTACGTAACGGCACCCCATATCACGGAGCATGGCCCCGGATATTTCTCCCGTATAGGCACCACTGGCCTCCCAGAAGAGGTTTTGCCCACCCCAACGCAAGGCGCTGCTTTTGGCCTCCTGAGACACCGCGTGGAGCAGGGTAAAAGGCGGGAAAATCACCACCTCGGGGCGCATCGGTTCCATCTCGGCATGGAGGATGGCTTGGGTGAGATGCACCGCATCCGCGCTCAAGCCGTTCATCTTCCAGTTTCCTGCTACCATTATGGGACGCATGGCGATTCTTCCTTATGATCAATGTCTACGACGACTGTATCGCCCCTGGGGGTGCTGTCGGCGCGGTCATCGACTATCTTAATGTATCGCTTTGAGTGTAAAGATTCCGCCCCCAATGGTCAATTTAGCGGTCCCTGGACCGCGCTGGCAGAGGCCAGCTTAGCCAGTTCTGCAGTCAGCGTCACCGCCACATCAGCCGCCATATCGGCGGATGCCGCCTCTACCATGACCCGTAATAAGGGTTCCGTACCGGATGGCCGTACCAGTAAGCGGCCAGCGCAGCCCAGACGATCCTCCGCATCAGCAATAAGCTGACGCGCTAATGGTTGGTCGAGCAAACTTTGCGCACCCGCTATGCGCACGCTCTTCAGCACCTGAGGAAAGGGACGGTAGCCTTCACGCAGCGCCGCCAGCGCTTCACCAGTGCGGCGCAAAATAGCCAATATCCGTAGGGCGGCAAGGATACCATCACCAGTAGTGTTCGCGGGTGTAATGATGTGTCCAGATGACTCGCCACCCAGCGGATAACCATGCCGACGCATGGCCTCCAACACATAACGGTCACCCACAGGCGCGCGCACCATAGGTACACCGCAGCCAGCCAGCGCCTGTTCCAGGGCGAGATTAGTCATGACCGTACCGACCACACCAGAAAGCTCGCCGTTCTGACACATATCCCGTGCCAGCAACCAGAGAATTTCATCACCGTCGATCAGTTCGCCCTGATCATCCACCAAGAGCAGGCGATCGCCATCACCATCAAAGGCAATGCCCATATCGGCGCCGGTGCGGAGCACTGCGGCGCGCAGCGCGCCGGGATGGGTGGAGCCCACCTGATCGTTGATATTGATGCCGTTGGGCTCTGCCCCCAGCAAGTCCAGGGTGGCGCCCAATTCCCCAAAGATCATCGGAGCCACTTTGTAATTGGCGCCGTGCGCACAGTCCAGCACCAAGTGCATACCGCGCAGATTGAGGTCGGCGGGGAAGGTGGTTTTACAAAACTCTACGTAACGCCCCACCGCATCGTCTACTCGCCGCGCCTTACCCAGGCGCTCTGATGCAGGCAGAGTCATGGGCCGATCCATCCATGCCTCGATGGCCTCCTCCTGAGCGTCTGGCAGCTTATAACCATCGCCGGAGAAAAATTTGATGCCATTGTCCTGATAGGGATTGTGCGAGGCGCTAATAACAATACCGGCATCCGCGCGCAAGGTGCGGGTCAGATAGGCGATGGCCGGTGTCGGCAAGGGGCCGACCAACAGAACATCGACGCCCGCTGCGGCCAACCCGGACTCCAGCGCAGACTCCAGCATGTATCCGGACAGGCGGGTGTCCTTGCCAATAACCACCTGGGGCCGACCCGGCGCGCCGGCCGTGAGCACGTGTCCCGCAGCCCAGCCCAGACGAAGAACCCATTCCGGATGAATGATGGAATCACCGACCTGGCCGCGCACCCCGTCGGTCCCAAACCATTTTCTCGCCACGTTTTTGCTCCACATGTAGTTATAAAAGATGAATCTTCCATATCTTCAACTCAAACCAACCCCGCGCCAGACCCGTAGCGCCTGCACCGTTTCCGCGACATCGTGGACGCGCACGATATGGGCGCCGCGCTCTACCGCCCAAAGTGCAGCGGCGATACTGCCCGCCACCCGCTCTGTAGCCGGTTCCACACCGGAAAGCTCGCCGATCATGCGTTTGCGGGAAAAGCCAACGAGCAGTGGCGCACCCATAGACGCAAAGGCATCCAGATGGCGCAATAAATTGCGGTTGGCTTCCAGATCCTTGGCGAAACCAAAGCCGGGATCAATGAGGAGATGTTGTCGGGGGATGCCTGCCGCGACACAACGCTCTATGCGCTCAAGCAGAAAGCTCTTCACCTCCACCACCACATCGCCGTAATGCGTTTCTGTTTGCATATTCTGCGGCGTACCCCGCATGTGCATCAGACAGACGGGAACACCCAACCCGGCGATGGTCTCCAGCGCCAGCGGATCAGCACGCAACGCCGTCACATCATTCATGAGCCCTGCGCCCAAGGACCAGGCGGCGCGCATAACGGCCGCTTTGCTGGTGTCAATGGAAATGGGCAGCGGCACCTCTGCCACCACCGCCTCCAATACCGGCAGAAGGCGCCGCAACTCCTCCTCCAGCGCCACCGCTGGCGCTCCGGGACGGGTGGATTCCGCCCCGATATCGATGATATCGGCGCCCTCTTCCCACATCCGTTTGGCGCGCGTAAGAGCAGCATCCACAGAGAGATAGGTGCCACCGTCGGAAAAAGAATCAGGAGTGATATTGAGCACCCCCATAACACAAGGGCGCCCGAGAACCAGCGGGCGCCCATTGCAATCCAGCGTCAGGGTCAAACGGGGTGTTCTCCCGGATTCAGGCTAGGCAACGGCTGCCCACCGGATTTATCCGTCGTCGTGACATTACCGCCGGGTGCGGAGGGATAGTTTCCCGTGCCCTCTACCGGCGGCTGCGGGTCGCGGCCTGCCATGATGTCACTCACCTGTCCCGCGTCCAGCGTTTCATACTTCAGCAGAGCCCGCGCCATGGCCTCGACCTTGTCGCGATTTTCTTCAATCAGTTTACGGGCAATGCCGTAGCGCTCCTGGATAATATCGCGCACTTCCCCATCCACGGTTCTCGCCGTCTGCTCGGATATATTGCTGTGCTTGGTCATTTCCCGACCAATAAATACTTCTTCCTCTTTTTCACCGATGACCATCGGCCCGATGGTAGACATACCCCACTGTGTCACCATGCGCCGCGCCAAGTCGGTGGCACGCTCAATGTCGTTACCCGCGCCCGTCGTCATCTGATTGAGAAAAACTTCTTCCGCAATGCGCCCGCCCATGAGAATGGAGATGTTACAGAGAATTTCCTGACGCTCGTAGTTGAAACGGTCTTCCGTCGGCAACTGCATGGTGAGCCCCAGAGCCCGACCACGCGGAATGATGGTAACCTTATGCACCGGATCCGTGCCCGGCAGCAACTTGGCGACCACAGCGTGGCCCGACTCATGATAGGCCGTGGTTTCCCGCTGCTTATCGCTCATCACCACCGACTTGCGCTCGGCACCCATCATGACCTTGTCTTTGGCATCTTCAAAGTCATGCATGTCCACCAGACGCTTACTTTTACGGGCTGCCATCAGCGCCGCTTCATTGACCAGATTAGCCAAGTCCGCGCCGGAGAAACCAGGGGTACCCCGGGCAATGACCTTGGGGTCTACGTCCGGGGCAATCGGCACCTTACGCATGTGCACCTGCAGAATCTGCTCGCGCCCGCGAATGTCCGGCAACGGTACGGTGACCTGCCGGTCGAAACGACCGGGCCGCAACAACGCCGGATCCAGCACATCCGGACGGTTGGTGGCGGCAACAACAATGATGCCCTCAGTACCCTCGAAACCATCCATCTCCACCAACAACTGGTTCAGGGTCTGCTCGCGTTCGTCGTTACCGCCACCCAGGCCCGCACCGCGCTGACGACCCACCGCATCGATCTCATCAATGAAAATAATGCAAGGGGCATGCTTTTTTGCCTGCTCGAACATATCGCGAACCCGCGATGCGCCGACACCAACGAACATTTCCACGAAATCGGAGCCGGAGATAGAGAAAAAAGGTACCCGTGCTTCGCCCGCGATGGCGCGCGCCAGCAAGGTCTTACCAGAACCCGGCGAACCCATAAGCAATACACCCTTGGGAATCCGTCCGCCAAGGCGCTGGAACTTCTGCGGATCGCGCAGGAATTCAACGATCTCTGCAAGCTCATCCTTGGCTTCTTCAATACCCGCCACATCGGCAAAGGTGACCTTATTGTTTTCTTCCGTCAGCATCCGCGCCTTGCTGCGACCGAAAGTCATCGCTCCCCGACCGCCCGCGCCACCACCGCCCATCTGGCGCATGAAGAAAATCCACACGCCGATCAGCAGCAGCATCGGGAACCATGAAATGAGGATAGAAAGCAATAGTGATTGCCCTTCCGGCGGCTTGACCGAAATTTTTACCCCGGCAGCCAGCAGTTGGGGAACGAGTTGGGTGTCATTGGCCGGAGTGTAAACGCTGAATCGCTGCCCGGAGCTAAGGCTACCATTCACATGGTTGCCATTGATGGTGACATCGGCAACCTGACCTTGCTTCACACTGGTCACAAAGGTCGAAAAGTCCATAGCCTGGGCTGGCGTCGAACTGCTCGTATTGAGGTTCTGAAACACCAGCATCAGAATGACGCCAATCGCCACCCACAACAGCACATTTTTTAAGACATTATTCATTCACACCCCCAGAATGGGAGAACCAGACTGATTAATAAGACCAATATATCGCCCGATGTTAGCCTTCCCAAGATCCCCTGACAAGAGCAGGTTTTTCACCCTTGCGTTCCACCCACGGTCAGATCACGGATTTTCAGCGTCGGCTGCCCAACGCCTACGGGCACACTCTGACCATCCTTGCCACAAACACCCACTCCCGTATCTAACTGGAGGTCATTGCCGATCATTTCAACCCTGGTAAGCACATCCGGACCGTTGCCAATCAGGGTGGCTCCTTTGACTGGCCTGGTTATCTTCCCATTTTCAATAAGATACGCTTCAGAAGCGGAAAAAACGAATTTGCCGTTAGTGATATCCACCTGACCACCCCCGAAGTTGACGGCATAGAGCCCGTGCCTGACGCTGGCGATGATCTCCTGGGGATCGCGGTTTCCGGCCCGCATGTAGGTGTTGGTCATCCGCGGCATCGGCAGGTGCGCGTAGGATTCGCGGCGGCCATTGCCCGTTGAATGCGTTCCAGTCAGGCGGGCATTGAGGGTATCCTGCAAATAGCCTTTGAGGATACCATCCTCAATCAGCGTAGTGCACTGGGTCTGAGTCCCCTCATCATCGACATTGAGACTACCGCGGCGGCCATCCAAAGTACCATCATCCACAACCGTGACGCCCGGCGCCGCGACCCGCTGGCCGACCAGGCCACTGAAGGCGCTGGTACCTTTGCGGTTGAAATCACCCTCCAGACCATGACCAATGGCTTCATGCAGCAATACTCCCGGCCATCCTGGCCCGAGGACCACTTCCATACAGCCGGCAGGCGCAGCTTCCGCCTCCAGGTTGACCAGGGCCTGACGCGCGGCTTCACGGGCAAAGTTTTCGGCCATGTCATCCTGAAGAAAGGTCTGATAATCGTAACGACCACCACCACCAGCGCTGCCCTGCTCGCGTCGCCCACCCTGCTCGACAATGACGGAGACGTTGAGCCGTACCAAGGGGCGCACGTCAGCAGCCATGGTACCGTTGAGACGCGCCACCAGCACCACCTCGAAACGGGCACTCAGGCTGGCCATCACCTGAACAATACGCGGATCACAGGCTCGGGCGGCCCGTTCCACCCGCTCCAGCAGAGCGATTTTCTCGCTATTGGGAATGGAAGCCAGAGGATCAACAGGCGGATAGAGCGCCAGACCCTGACGCCGCTGCCAGACCAGCCCTTTCATCTGCCCCGGATGATGGACAATGGCGCGCGCCGCCTCTGCCGCCGTCAGCAAGGCATCCACGGCGATTTCGTCAGAATAAGCCAGACCCTGACGCTCACCGCTCACCGCTCGCACACCCACACCTTGTTCAATGGAGTGACTACCCGACTTTACGACCCCTTCTTCCAAGCTAAAACCTTCGCTGCGACTGTACTGAAAATACAGATCGGCATCGTCCAGGGCGCGATGGGAGAGACGGCCAAATACTTTTTCCAACTCCCCTTCGCTGATCCCACCGGGGGCAAAAAGAGTAGCGCGGGCAATTTCCAAGGCTGAGGCAGTCATCACGTTCCTTCCTGACAGATTAATTGGGATCAGTATGCGCCCAACCGGCCGTTTAGAACAAGTCCAAACTCATAAACCGGCAGAGATGCCACCCCCCCTCCCGGACAAGAGATTAAAAAGTTTCGTTGTTGAATGATGCCTCTGGCCTAGTTATCCACATCTTTTGCCAGACTTGCGCACGATGTTGCGCACAAGATATGGTTGACACCGACGGAAACGAGTCTATATTTAGTGCTTGGGCGCTCTGCGATCCCCTTTGCACTCCGCCCCGGTGTATCCTTTATATTACGCTGCCTCGCTGTTTGCGTTCACTATCGCCCCGATTATTTAGGAGTAGCCCATGTCCAACCCTGCCGCCCACTCCATCGTCAGCAACCCTGCTTATGACCCCTCCGAAGCCAGCCACTATAAAGTCATCCGTCGCAACAACGCGGTGGTCAACTTTGACGCCAGCAAGATCCACATTGCTGTGACGAAGGCCTTCCTGGCCGTGGAAGGCGGCAACGGAGCGGCAAGCGCACGCGTCCGTGATCTCGTCAGCCGACTGACGGAACAGGTGATTGAAGCACTGAAACGGCGCCAACCGGGGGGCGGCACCTTTCACATTGAAGACATTCAGGATCAGGTGGAGCTGGCACTCATGCGCGCGGGCGAACACGAAGTCGCCAGGGCCTATGTGCTTTATCGCGAGGAGCGCGCGCGGGAACGCCGCCAGCAGGCAACGACGGGAACCCCAGCCGAGATCCCGGCCATCAAGGTCAGTCATCCGAATGGCAGCCAGCAGACGCTGGACATGGAACGACTGCGCGCCGTTATCGAAGAAGCCTGCAGTGGCCTGGGCAGCGCAGTGTCGATAGATGCCATCCTCGGCAATACCGTCAAAAATCTTTACGACGGCATCAGCGAGGATGAACTATTTCAGGCCCCCATTCTTGCCAGCCGGGTACTGATCGAACGCGATCCTGCCTACGCCTATGCCTCAGCGCGCCTGCTCCTCGACCGCGTGCGCTGGGAAGTGCTCGGCGAAGCGGCAACTCAAGCGGAGATGAGCGCACGCTATCCTGAATATTTCCGCGACTATCTGCAAACCGGCATCCAGAATGAATTGATTGACCCGCGTCTGGGACAATACGATCTGAAACGTATTACCGCCGCACTCAAGCCGGAGCGGGACCTGAACTTCCAGTATCTGGGTATGCAAATACTGTATGATCGCTACTTTTTGCACGTGCGGGAGCGCCGCATTGAATTGCCGCAGGCCTTCTGGATGCGGGTGGCCATGGGTCTGGCGATGGATGAAATCGACCGCGAAACCCATGCCATTGCCTTTTATGAAGTGCTGTCCAGCTTCGACTTTGTCAGCTCGACGCCCACCTTATTCAATGCCGGAACCTTGCGCCCGCAGTTGTCCAGTTGCTTCCTGACCACCGTGGGCGACGATCTGGACGACATCTACGAAGCCATCAAAGAAAACGCCATGCTCTCTAAGTTCAGTGGCGGCCTGGGGAATGACTGGACGCCGGTGCGCGCACTGGGGTCTTTCATCAAAGGCACCAATGGCAAGTCGCAGGGCGTCGTCCCTTTCCTCAAGGTGGTCAACGACACGGCGGTGGCTGTGAATCAGGGCGGCAAGCGCAAAGGCGCGGTCTGCGCCTACCTGGAAACCTGGCACATGGACATCGAGGAGTTCCTCGAATTGCGCAAGAATACCGGTGACGACCGCCGCCGCACCCACGATATGAATACCGCCAACTGGATCCCCGACCTCTTCATGGAGCGCGTGGAAAGCAACGCGATGTGGACGCTGTTCAGCCCCAACGAAACGCCGGATTTGCATGATCTTACCGGATCAGCCTTCCGGGAGCGTTATGAACACTATGAACGCATGGCGGACGCGGGCGAAATCGAGTTGTTCAAGCGCATGCCCGCCATTCATCTCTGGCGCAAAATGCTGACCATGCTCTTCGAGACCGGCCATCCGTGGATCACCTTCAAGGACCCGTGCAACCTGCGCAGCCCGCAGCAGCACGTCGGGGCGGTGCACAGCTCCAATCTCTGCACCGAAATCACCCTCAACACCAATGCCAGGGAAATTGCTGTCTGCAACTTGGGGTCCGTCAACCTGGTATCCCATTTGCGGGCAACGGCGGGCACCGACACCGGCGCATTGCGCGAGGACAGCAGCCCGGAAGAGTTGCTGGCGCTCATGGATGAGGAGAAGCTGAGCCGCACCATTCGGGTGGCCATGCGGATGCTGGATAATGTCATCGACATGAACTACTACGCCGTCGCCAAGGCGCGCAACAGCAACCTGCGGCACCGGCCGGTGGGCCTGGGGCTGATGGGCTTCTCCGATGCCCTGTTGCAGATGCGGATTCCTTACGCTTCGGCCGCAGCCCTCGCCTTTGCCGATATCAGCCAGGAAGTCATTTCCTACCATGCCATTGATGCGTCGGCCGATCTGGCCCGGGAGCGGGGCAGCTATCAGAGCTTCCCGGGATCCTTGTGGAGTCAGGGTATCCTGCCCATCGACAGCATCGAATTGCTCGCGGCCAGCCGCGAGCACGGCGTGGACGTGGACCGCAGCCAGCGTCTGAATTGGACCGCCCTGCGTGACAAGGTCAAAGCGGGGATACGCAACAGCAATTGCCTGGCTATCGCACCAACCGCCACCATCTCCAACATTGTCGGTGTCAGCCAGGGTATTGAGCCGATTTACCAGAACCTCTATGTCAAATCCAACCTGTCCGGAGAGTTTACGGTGGTGAACAGCTATCTGGTCCACGACCTGAAACGCCTGGAACTCTGGGATGAGGTCATGGTCAATGATCTGAAATACTTCGATGGTTCGGTCATGCCCGTAGACCGCATTCCGGCCAGCATCAAGCCCCTGTATGCCAATGCCTTTGAAACCGACCCGGCGTGGCTGGTGGAAGCAGCAGCCCGGCGGCAGAAATGGCTCGATCAGGCCCAGAGTCTCAACCTCTATTTCGGCCAGCCTTCCGGTAAGAAAATTGACGAGATCTATCGGCTCGCCTGGAAACGCGGCCTGAAAACCACCTACTACCTGCGCTCACTGAGCGCCACGGCAGCGGAAAAATCCACGGTGCAGACGGGCACCCTCAATGCTGTTGGATCAGGCCAACCCAAAGCCTGTGCGCTTGATGATCCGACTTGTGAAGCCTGTCAGTAATACGGGAATTATTTAACAAAGGAAATTATCATGTTACATTTTGAAGAAAACATTCGCAAAGAAGCGATTCCTGATAGGCCGCTAACGATGCATCCGGAGCATGTTAGTGGTATCGAAGAGACTGCCATGACCAGTTTTGAACGGGTGCGTGCCGAAGATAAACGCATTATTAACGGCCATGCCGATGTCAACCAGTTGGTGCCCTTCAAATATCAATGGGCCTGGGATAAGTACCTCGCCGCCTGCGCCAACCACTGGATGCCGCAGGAGATTCAGATGTCCAGGGACATCGCCCTGTGGAAAGACCCCAAAGGGCTGACCGAGGACGAGCGGCGCATCGTGAAGCGCAATCTGGGCTTTTTTGTGACCGCGGACAGCCTGGCGGCCAACAACATTGTACTGGGCACATATCGTCACATCACCGCCCCGGAATGCCGCCAATATATGTTGCGCCAGGCCTTTGAAGAGGCCATTCATACCCACGCCTATCAGTACATTGTCGAATCCATTGGCCTCGATGAGGGCGAAATATTCAACATGTACCACGAGGTGCCATCGGTACGGGATAAAGATCAGTTTCTGATGCCCTTTATCGACATTCTGGCGGACCCCCATTTCAAAACCGGCACGCTGGAAAATGATCAGAAGTTATTACGTTCGCTGATCGTGTTTGCGGCCATCATGGAAGGCACTTTTTTCTATGTGGGTTTCAGTCAGATTCTGGCGATGGGCCGACAGAACAAAATGGTGGGCGCGGCGGAGCAATATCAGTACATCCTGCGCGATGAATCCATGCACTGCAATTTCGGTATCGATATGGCCAACCAGATCAAGGTGGAAAATCCGCAACTCTGGACGGATGCCTTCCAGCAGGAAATCATCGACTTGATCCGCCGTGGCGTGGAACTGGAATGTGCTTACGCCGACGATACCATGCCCCGCGGCGTGCTCGGCCTGAATGCACCGGTCTTCAGGGAATACGTCCAATATATCGGCAATCGCCGTCTGGTGCAGCTTGGTCTGCCGCAGCAATATCCGGGCGTACAGAATCCCTTCCCGTGGATGAGCGAAATGATGGATCTCAAGAAAGAGAAGAACTTTTTTGAGACGCGGGTCACCGAGTATCAAACCGGCGGGGCGCTGAGCTGGGAGTAAGCGAACTGCCGCGTTGGACGACACATAAAGTGAGATTCTCGCCACATAACGTGAGACTGGCGCGACACATAAAATGAGATCAAGCGATACCAGGCAGCCAAACGTCGGCTGCCTATTTTTGTGTAGTGATGCCGAAAGATAAAAACCTCGGCTCGCGCGTAATGTATGCCCATAATTGGAATATCCACAGTGCAGCGTAAACCGACGTCCGAATTCTTGGTTTGGTTGGTGGCGCGGCCCATTTTGGGAGGAGCCTGTCCTCGCTGCGGCGCTGCAGGGGGGCGACGTCAGGCGAGGGCTACCAGGTCCATCCAAAAAGGTCGTTGCGAAGCGCCCAAAAATGGCCCAATCTTGGCCCTGTTCGAGAACTTGATTTCGGCAGTTTGAAATGGCGCCATTACGCCGACCTTCGGTGGCGCCATATTGCCGGCCGGTGACAATCTTTGTCTGGAATTTGATTGCCGTGTCCCTTTGAGCTTTGGATGTACCTCTAAAGCAGCTCCTTATGAACTATCGCATATGGTGATAAGTATGGCTCGATTTGATCAGTTTAATATTGTATTCACGGTGTCGGGCACGATGCGACGTATTGCGAAAGTTAAATTCCACAATGACGGAAGCATTTTCGTATTCTTTCCAGGCTTCAAATATACCGAAGGGATATTATGCGTCGCCAAGTTAGTTGCGGAATTGACTAATTCGTCAAGAATCAACCTTACCAAGGGTGGCAAGGTTGCAAGCCACTTAGTTAAGTACGCTCACCATGCCGATGGTGAAGCGCATTTTTCGCAAGACGGAAAGGTGAAAACCGATATTCGACGGAAAGCCGTTCCACTTGCAGAGCAATCTGGGCATCTATTCACCATACAGACGCAAGAATTCACTAGCTTTCCCGCGCTGCAGAAGCCTAAAGAAAAGCAATTGACGTTCAATATCCCAGACGATGTGTTTGCCCTTAGATTAATTGTTTGGAGGTTTCGACTTTCAGATATGAGCATCACAGGAGACATTCCCGCAGGTGCGATTCCGGTCATTCGGACTTCCAACGGCGTGGATCATGCTGGCCTTATGGTATTGCCACCTGAAGGATCCCCGTTCGACGACGTCGCTCTGTTCCTAACAGTACAACCGATGCCACCTATCTCTGAAGATCTAGCAGTGCACTTGATATTTTTGGGCGGATTCGATTCGATATCGGTCGCACTTAATCATGCGAAGGATACTGAATTCCTTGCCTTCGCGTATCCGTGCGCGGACTTCGCGGCACTCAAACACAACATTGGCTCAATCGATTTTATACCCGGGCCAAAGAAAAGTTGAAACTGATGCGCTAACGCCAATTCCACTTCGTGACCAATTACTGACGCCCCGCCAGGTCGAGAATTCGATCAAGGTCGGATGATGCATTTGCTTTCTGCTGCTGAAATGACCGCTGCCCTGCTGCCGACCACCAGGGCTCAACGGCGGCAGGGCAGCGTTATGTATATACTACGTGATTATGTATAGTGCGCATGTCGAGCTGGCTGTAAGCCCTGTCAATGCTGGCCATTTGGTAGGAGCGGTATCGAGATGCTATACATAAAATTGGTCGATTCGGTGTGTAGTCACCACGACAGGGCTCCGCATGCGCCACAGATCAACACCCCAGCTACCGGTCTGATCCATGGCCACAATGCTGATCAGAGATTTTTGGATCACCATTAACTTACTGCTCGGGATGGTGGTTGCCTGTGAATCCTAGCACGCCTTCCGATCCGGAAGCCTGACACCAATATTCGGCACCGCCGGTGGGCAGTCATTTTGCTGGAGTCTCCAAAACAGTGTTTATTATGTAGAGCGCGCGAGCACAATTCGGCCCTACAATCCAGTCGTAGCAAGGCTCGCAGCTGTACCGCTATACATAATCGCGAGGTATACATAACGCTGCTTATGTGTATGTACATATAAGCAGCGGGAGCAGTCGTTCACCAATAGCATGGAAACGTCTATAATCAAACAAGTTGCCTCCGTGTCCACCTATGTTGAATAGTCGAACTCTGCGGGCAAGCGAGCAACAATCCTGTCAGGTTACAGTTTTACTCTGTCAGCCTGGTGATGGGATAGACCCGCGGGGTCAAATTAGCAAGTTCGTAGCTGGATAGGCTTCCCACAAGGAAAAGTCATGAGATACATAAATATTTTATCGCTGGTGGAAGCATATAGACATTTAGATGGAGAGGTCTATAAAAAGTATTTAAAGCATCACGGTATATGCTTAAAAAATGAAGAAATAGAAGACCTAGAGTCCCTACTAGAAAGCATGCACAGTGCGAGCAATATGAATGACTTTAATTGGTTTTTTGTTGGATACAAAATCCCACAAATAGGAAAAGAATTTGATTTGTTGCGATTCGGCAGAGATAGCATAATAAATTTAGAGCTAAAAAGCGCTAGTACACCAGAAAATATAAATAAACAACTAAAAAGAAATAGATACTATTTGAGCTATATGGGGAAAGAAGTGCATAATCTAACATATGTGTCGAGAGACAACAAACTATACATTCTTGATAGAGAAAATGAATTGAGCGAAGTTGACTTTTCTTATTTGGGCGATTTGCTGAGAAATCAGAAGGTTGACTATATTGAAAATATTGACGAACTATTTAATCCGTCAAGCTACCTGGTTTCACCGTTCAACTCCACGGCTAAATTTATAGAAGGTTGTTATTTTTTGACTGCACAACAAGAGGACATAAAATGTCAAGTAATGCAATCCCTGCTTGATAAAAGGCGATACAATTTTATCTCAATTACAGGCAGCGCCGGAACTGGAAAGACTTTATTAGTTTATGATATCGTTAAGACGCTAAATGAGGAAAATAAAAACCCTTTATTAATTCATTGCGGAAATTTAAATGAAGGACAACATTCGTTAAATATAAACGGTTGGGTAATAATCCCAATAAAACATTTAGAATCTTATAATCTGTTAGAATATGACGCCGTCATAATTGACGAAGCGCAACGCATCTATCCTAACCAACTTGATAAGGTGATTGAACAAATAAAGCAGGGAACTGGAAGCTGCATATTCTCGTACGACAAGGTCCAGACATTAGCAAAGAGCGAGGAAAATAATGATATAGACTCAAAAATAAAAGAAATAAATCAGATTTATACATATATATTATCGGAAAAAATAAGAACAAATAAGGAAATTTCCACATTCATTAAAATGCTTTTCAATAGCAAAAGAAATCTTCCCAACCCAAGCAACACCAATATTGAATTAAATTATTTCAAATCACCTGAAAGCGCAAAAGAATACCTTGAAACGCTAGACAAATGCGAATGGGAGGTACTTCGCTTTACACCATCACAACATAACAGTGAGTACCACGAAAAGTACTCAGATGTTACAAAAAAAACGTCTCATAAAGTTATTGGACAGGAATTTGATGGCGTTGCTGTGATTATAGATAAATACTTTTCATATAATGAATACGGCAAGTTGATATACAGAGGAAGGGCATATTATGATCCCGAAAAAATGCTTTTTCAGAATATAACACGCACCAGGAAGAAATTGAAGTTGGTGGTGATTGACAACGAGGAAATTCTAGCAAGATGTATGGTCATCGTACAGTAATAAACTTTTGGCTTATACAGACAGTTAGCGCTATGTTCGTTTGAACGACCCTCAATATCGTACGATATGCACAAACGTGGCCCGTTAGCTGCTCGGCATATAGCCGCTATAGTATGAACCGCCAGGGTACTGAGTGGTTTGGGTAGGAAGCTTCCAATTGGCCATCAGTGATGAATGACCGCAATCAGTCTGCTGGCGACCATTATGGCTCAACGGCGACAGGGCAGCGTTTGCAGTCATTCAGAAATTGGTGGGCAGCACGCAGCGCTGCTTGGTTGACGTTTACTAGGCATAGCTGAAAGATGTGACGAGTTGATTGACAGATTCAGGGTCAGAAATGACAAAAAATGTGTCTATAAATAGAAGCGTCACAAAAACGTTCGCTTCACACATAGAATAATCGGCATATTTTCTACAGTAACCTTATGATCGCCCAATGGTTTGCAGACGTACCAATAACGCTGGGCTGATGCCGAGGTTATCCATCAATGCATCATTGTACTTCCGGTCAATCAGATACTGACAAAGATCCAGCAGCCGTAACAGTGCCGCCACGGCTCTTCCCATATCATGCTGATCTGGCACATTTTCCGCTATTACGGGAGGCAATGCCGCACGGAGAAAACTCATACTGGCAGCCACGAAAAGCGGCGGCACCCGGACTTTGACATGTACTTCTCCAATTTTCTCCTGGCGGCGGATGAACGCTTCATCATAGTCCCCGCTAAACAAGTCTTGCAGCCAGGCAATATGAGTTTTCTTGAGGACATCAAGACGTCCATCAATGTAGGGAGCGGTTTGTTGGTCTTCTTGAAGAATCTCGTAAAAATGATCGGTCAACAAGGGTATGTGGGGCACGATGTCCGGGCCAACACGGGTCATGATCTCCTGATCCTTTTTACAGAGTCCACCGATATGGCAGAATGCCTTCAGATTAGCATCTTTTGTGGTGATTTCCATGCAATATTACCTTATATACGGTTGTTGTTATTACAGCAAATCGGCAATAGACATTGCTGCCCGATTAGCATCCAGAAATAACAATTCTAGCTTTGCCTATTTGCGGACGATGACACTCAGTACAGCCTCTCTGCCTGTCTGAATAAGTAAAATATAGCCGCTGTTTCCTTTGATCATGATCTGTTCCCGTTCTCCACTGGCAAGCTTTAAGTTCAGAGAGGATAGATCTAATCATTTCTTCATATACAACGATCTCCTGATATTGATTTTATTGAGGTCTAGCTGTTGTAGTGACGAGATGCGTTTTAATGCCGTCGCTACAGCCACTAATTTTACAGCTAGGTACCCACTTATTATGGAACAATATGATTGACAATTATATGATGTTGACCATTTTTAATATTTCCGATACGAATATTTTGCCCGCACCAAATTTTCCTGTATTGGCAGCTTTGGTAATGAATCCGACGACCTCGTTGAGTTGTTCCCTGGCCACCACCACCTCAATTTTTGCTTTTGGTAGCAGGTCAAAAGGTTGCCCATCGCTGGGGTAGAGCGTTGTATGGCCCCTCTGGCGGCCAAAACCGTGTGCCTCGGTTACCGTCAGATCGGCGACGTCCAGAACCGACAACGCCGTGCACACATCTTCAATCCTGGACGACTGAACCATGGCGGAAATTCGGTGCATTACAACGGGCGCCCAGCAGTCATTGGGTATTCATCCTGGATTTTCCCAGTCATGCCCAGCAGCTCAGACAGCAGCATACGATTCTCTAAATCCAGCAGACATCCCTGATGGATGGCCCCCTCAGTATCTCCCACATCCAGAAGAGATTTGGCGGCACGGGCGAATTGGTGCATTCGTTCATGGCGGGTGAGTAGGCCATCAAAATCCAGTGCCTGACCAAAGATACGTGCGCCATCTCCCCGTAGCCATCGCCCCAGATGGCAATAATCCCCTGCATCCTCTTCCAGGATATGGGCTGGGAACGGGTTTTCGTGACGCAGGGCGCGGAGGAACATTTGCACACGCAGGGTATGGCCCTCCAAAATCGGCGGCAGGATAGCCATGAATGTTGAGACATCACCCACCTGAAGGATGGGGCGAAAACGGGTGCTCCAGGCATGAATGGCCTCGGGAGGGAGCGGCTTGGAAAAATAGTACCCCTGCAGATGGCTGCACCCCATTTTGGTGAGCAGTGCCGCGTGCTCTGCCGTCTCCACTCCTTCAGCAATCACATCCAGACCCAACATGCGGCTGGCGGTAATCACCGCTGCGACGATGGCAAGATCCTTAGGATCATTGATCATGTCGCGCACAAAACTCTGATCGATCTTGATGGATTGGGCGTGGAGCTGCTGGAGGTAGGTTAGAGACGCATTGCCAGTACCAAAATCATCGAGGGCGACGCGCACCCCCATGCGATGACAGGCAGCCAGGAGGACTTGTGCCCCTGCCATATCGCTCAAAGGTGCCGATTCGGTGATCTCAATCTCTAGCTGATTTGGGGGCATGTCAGGGTATTTGGCCATGGCTTCCCGCAGATCGTCTAGAAAGCGGGCGTCGAGCAGATGGCGGGTACTGATATTCACCGATATGCGCAATGGCAGGCCAGCCTCTTGCCAGATGGCTCCTTGTCGTAGTGCCGTTTCCAGAACGAATCGACCGACGGGACGCGCGAGATGGGGATGGTCCAGGGCTGAGAGAAAGACCGCAGGTGAAAGCAAGCCTTGCTCCGGGTGTTGCAAGCGAATGAGGGCTTCCACGCTCATGATCTCTCCGGTGCTGGATACAATAGGTTGGTAGTGCAGGATCAGACGCTTGTCGTTCAATGCCTGTTCCAGCATGGCGCGCATTTCCACCTCCGCTTGCACGGCTTCATTCAGGGCCAAAGTATGCAGGTGCCATCGATCTCGTCCCGCGTCCTTGGCGGCATAAAGCGCCATATCGGCATGCTGTATCAGGGTGCGGGAATCGTTGTCATCCAGGGGATAGAGAGTGACGCCGATACTGCCAGAGACGCTGATCGCTTCGCCCTGGATATCCAGCGGTTCTCGGATGGTGGCGAGAAGGCGGTTACAAAGCGTCTCGAGATCTTCCACGCTATTCAGTCCGGGCAGGATCAGCCCAAACTCGTCGCCGCCCATCCGCGCGAGGGTGTCCCCGGCGCGCAGATACCCTTGCAGCCTCTGCACCACGGCCAGCAGCAACTGATCTCCGGCCGCGTGCCCGAGCCGATCGTTCACCTGCTTGAACCCATCGAGATCGAGCAGCGCCACGCCAAGGAGTCGCTCATTCCTCAGGGTCTGGACCCGCGCGTTTTCCAGGCGATCATGGAAGAATGTGCGATTCGGTAAACTCGTCATAGGATCGCGAAGAGATTGATTGCGTAGCAGAAGCACCATTTCACCAAGATGAGCAAACGCGTGGAAATAGTCTGATCCGACCCGATGGAAATAGCCTTTTTCGCGCGCCCCGATCAGGATCGCACCACGCAGATCCTCCGCACCAAAGGGAAATATCCCGATTTCTTCGACCCGGTTGTGGAGGTCTTTGATCCACTCTGGAGCGCGCGGATCTTCTACGGACTGGATGACCGTCTGTCCGCATTCCAGTGCCTCCCAGCAAGGATCTCCCGCAGTCTTCGGTAGTTGCAGAGCCGGCAAGGGGAGACCAGCCATACACTCCAGGGTTAATACATCTCCCATGGCACCACTCACCACATAACCAGCCAGGCGTACGCTGGCGCTCTTGCGCGGCAGGGCTTCGCAGATCTGCTGGAGCAACGCCTCTGGGCGTGGAGACTCCGCCCCTTGGGGAACGGCAAGCACCCCCAATAAAACATCGAAGAGGGCCAACCGATCGGCATCGGTCTCGCGGGATGCGCGGGCATAGCCGTCGAGTTGGACCATGAGGTCGCCAATCAGCAGACGGAACAAGGCGTCCCGCAGCGCATTCCGGTCGGCCTCCGGAACCTGGTCCTGGAGCACCTTCTGCCAATGGCGCCAGTAGAGGATATAGGCGCCGGCGAGCCAGGAGGGTTCGATGCCCAGACGGTGGTGCAGAGCCCCGAGTTTGCGCATGGACTCCCGCCAGGATTTGTTCAGGTGACTGGCCAGAAGCCCGCTGATGTGTTCCGCCTGTTTCTGGATCAGGGCGTCCAGACGCGCGTGGGAGAAATCCCGGAAGACGGCGGCGGTGACCGGGTGTGAGAGCAGATAGTCGTAGAAATCGTGTGCGAGTGCCCCGGTTTCCGCCTCAAGGAGAACCCGGTAGCGTTCGATGAATTGAAAGTCCGAATCATGCAGACCGAGAAAATTAGGGAGTGTGCTGGTGGTTTCCATACTTTAGGTGATCCCTGTCTTGCCAATGATAAGGTGTGGACGTTGTATCCTGAGTTGACGTCATCCGCAAACACGTCAAGCACCTCCGGATCCAGTTGCGTCCCTCTTCACTGCGCATGATTTTCATTGCTCTGGCGTGTGGCGTGGCATCGCTATAATGGCGTGCATGAATATTGCGTCAGAACTATCTGCTACGGATATTATCCCGGCTGCTGCTTGAGCATCACCAATGCCTCAATTAAAGGTAATGACATGCCAGTAGCCTTGGACACGCGATTAAGCCGATCCTGTTCATAAGAGCGATCAATCAAAAACTGGCAGGCATCCAACAAGCGGCCGAGCGCTCGAGAGCAACGCGGGCAGGTATCTGGCCGATTCATCTTGGCTGCGGCTTCTATCTGGTCAAAAAGCAAAACGCGCAGAATGCTGAACCCAGAGGCGAGAAAGAGCGGTGGAACCTGATTTGTAACGTGCGCTTTGCCGATTTTTATCTGGCGAACAAAAAAAGACTCATCATAAATTCCGGACAGAATATCTTCAATCCAGGCGTGATGAACCTTTTTTAAGTGCTCAATTTTCCCATCGAGAAATGCGGCAGTAGTCGGGTCTGCCAGGAGTCGCTCATAAAAGACGTCCGTTATTTCGGTTACTTTTGGTCTTAGCCATTCCCCCACTACACGCAATCGCTCCAAGCGTAACTCATCCAGCCCGACCAGTTTTCTGAACGCCTCAAAATCGCGCATTATGACTTCGTCATTCATTGACAATCCTCTATTTTTAAACTAACGGCAGCCAATCGCTAAACATACTCAGCATTTCTCTGGCCATCGCCGCAATATTCGCTTTTGGTGGTCGGCTCAAGCAGGTTCTTGGTTAACGTAAATAATACATTTTTACCGATAGTCCGCAGTTAGCCGGAATGAACCATTACAGCAGCTCACCGGCTGCTTTGGCGGCGCGGCTGGCATCGAGAAACACCAGGCCCAGTTTGGCCTCCTTACGAACAATCACACTGAGGACCGCTTCTGGTCCGGCGTGAATCAGCAGTACGTAGCCGTTATTACCCTTGATCATGACTTGTTCCAGATCACCGCGCGCCAGCTCGGTGGCGGTCCGCTCACCCAGAGACAGCATAGCGGCGGCCATGGCACCCACACGAGCCTCATCCATGGCGGAGGAGAGTGCAGAGGCGATCGTCAGACCATCGGTCGAAATGATGGCAGAGGCCTCTATGTCGGCGGAACCGCCGTTGAGATCAGAAAGTACCGATTGAATCAATTCTTCGCGCATAATGTACTCACTCACTTGTACGTCGGTCGCCCGGATTTATGACAAAGCCTCTAACTGGTTAATTTGTAAAACTTTCCCTGCTCTCATCGCCCATGATATCTGCGTGCAACATTAAGCCGTCAGTGCTGAGCAGGCCTTTTACTTTGGCGTCGGCGGATAATACAGATAGTGCGGTCATGTGATTTTGAAAATCATTTCAAACATATATTCTCTCCCAGAGTGAAAGTCCGTGACCAAAAAACTCTTTAGGGCTGACCGCCTGCACTTATAGTTGTGCGCCCCGTGTAGAATTTTGACCATAGTTAGTCGCAAATGTGACATTTTTCACATTGAAACGCACAGGTGTGTCATTTTTATGGATGGCCCATCTTTCAAAGGCAATAACCATACCTGGCAATGTGTTTTCAATGGGGTGATGAAGTCCTTCGCACACGGCTTGGCGTGCTCAGCCAGTATTCGTTCCAGAGATCTCCCGGTTACAAAGCCCCCGAACAGAAAAACTAGCCGTTGGATTTCGCTGCAAGCAGCGGGGAATCAAGCCCGAAGAGATTGATGCCACTTGATCGTCGCCAATGAATAACCGCAAACAGTCTGTTCTGATCATTGGCCGATAAACCATTATTTTTTTTGAGGGCTATTCGATATTAGATCATCATCGATCTGCCTGGCCTGGATGGCCGCAGGGCGGGCACTGATCCGTGACCAATAATGCTCAATGCCTGGGCGCCTTTCGATTGTGCCAAATTGCAAGCCAAAACCTAACTGTGAGCCTAAGTACACATCGGCAGCCGTGAAATTTTCACCAAGCAGATATTCTCCCTGCTCTACTGCATCTTCCAGAACATCGAGTACTGCCTCATAAGTGCCATAACCAATCATAGCCTCACGTTCAGGAGGCACGATAAAGCCCAACGCCTTGTTACTGACAGCAGCCTCCAATGGCCCTGCAGCAAAGAACAAATAGCGGTAGTAAGTGCCGCGTAATCGATCATCTAAAGCCGGTGCCATCCCCATCTGGGGGAAGGCGTCTGCAAGATACGCGCAAATCGCCGCTGTTTCCGTCACTACAGTTTGGCCATGCTGGATAGCGGGAATCTTGCCCATTGGGTTGATAGCCAAATACTCGGGAGCCTTCATCGACGTGCCGTAATCGAGTAGTATCGTCTGATAAGGCACTCCTAATTCCTCGAGCATCCAGCGCACGATGCGGCCCCGCGACATAGGATTGGTGTAGAAGGTTAAGTTATCATTGGGCATGGTTTGGTGCTCCACATGGTGGTTATGGTAAGGAATCAGACTTATTAGCAAAATACAGATCCGTCATCCCCATACTCGACAATCCAGCGCAGGACTGTCTTTACAGTCGAGATATCTGAGGCCGTCAATGTCCGCAATCAGTCTGCAGCCGACGTTAAGCGGGTTTCATGCAGCGCCGCGTGATGATCCGCTCAACATCCTCCTGCAAGCATTCAGACTGATTGAGCGCATCGGTATCCAGCCTCGTCTGTGCTCACAAACTGTCTTTTGTTGCCGATCAGCCTACGGATCGCCGAGTCACTGTTGAGTCTGACCTACCAGCCGTGCACTCTTCAGGTCGTAGACCACATCGGTAATGGATCCATCCCGAATGCGCTGAACCGCTTCGTCAATCACATGGAGCGGCACCAGAAACCACTCTCTTGGTTTGACCGGATGCCCGAAGCGATCGTCGATGGTCAAATCAATCTGTGCTGCGCTAAACAAGCGATGGAAGATGTTTTCCAGCCTTGTACGGTTCAGGTTGTGGAGCTTATAGGTGGCAACCACCTCTATGTCCGCCAACAGATAGGTCGCATCCTTTTCTGCGCCTGCGATGCGGGTCTCCACCTTGCCGCCGGTCACGCCGATTTTGTGAATCAGTTCGCGGTGCTCGACGACGAATGGATGCTTGGAGAGGCTGCGCAGCACGTAGATGGTCCCGCTTTCGATATCGTCTTGTTCTGGCGCGTCACCAAACAGCGGCCCTATGCCTGGGTCGCTCAGGCGACGGCCGGTTTCATCCTTGTAGAGTGCCCTTTGTAGCGAGCGGCGCAGTAAGTTGCTTTCTGTGCCGTTGGCGTAGATGACGCGAAGACGTGCGTCGCTTTCGCCGTTTGGCGCCTTGATGGTTTCGCCAATTTCTGCCACATAGGCAAGCTGCCCGCCGACGATGAAGTAGTCCCCGCTGGCAATGCTGGCATTTCGTCCAAAGCGCTGCGCCATGCGATAACCTGACTTCAAATCTCGTTCTGCCTGCTCGAACAGCGGTTGGAACCTATCAAAATCCGGGCACGACGTGCGGTCGGCAATTTCCTCCGCCGCTGCACGCTTTTCAACATGAGAACGCACATGGCGCAGCACGGTGACGTCATTCTGATCCGTGAGGCTATCAACGATGCCCAGCTCCGCAAGCAAGGTGTCTTCGTCCATCGCATCCACATCGGTTGATGCCGCTGCCGCGCCAGACAATAATAGCCCCGGCGCATCCAACCCGGCCAGGAGCGTTTGCGCTTCTGGCAACTTGCGTATCTGGTCCAAACGCACGGCATACAGGCGTTCAAAGATGTCGCGACCCTCGCCATGCAGCGGGGCGCGGCCATGCGCTTGATGGAAACGCAGGATGTCCTCAAAGCCCGCGATGATGCGTTCCTCGCGCGGGGTTCTACTGGAGGCCTTAATTGGGGCGACTTCTACCCCCAGCGCATCCAGCAGCTCGTCATCGTTCATGTCAGCCATTGCTGGATTCCCCCTGCGCTTGAGCCGCCTTGGCCTGCGCACGGTAGCGCGCCAGCGCGGCCACGCCTTCGGCCATGCGCTTTTCCCATGCATCGGCGGAGTGGATGTCCGGCAGGCGGCCACGTTCATTCTTGAACAGCAGGGCGCGTTTTGCCAGCTCGCGGGCTTCGTCTTCGGGAATGCTGAGCTTCTTGGCGGCAATGCTGTCCTGAACCTGGCGCAACGATTTCTCATCCATCGCTTTCGCCAGCACCGCATAGGCGGCATCGAAGGGGTTGATGCGGTCGATCAGGTCAATGTCCAGGTCGCGCACATTGACGAACTTGCGCACCCCATCCAGCAAGGCCGTATTGCCTTGAGTTGCGCCTTCGGCATCGGCCTGGGCTAACGCCAACTTGGCCTGTTGGGTGATGTTCATGGCAGCGATGGCATGTTGACGAATGGCCTCCTGATCGGCCCCGTTCAATTCCGGGTAACGCTCGCGCACGATTTTGCCCATGTGCAACTGGGTGAGTTCTTCGGGCAAGGTGTTTTCCTGGTCGAAGAGGCCGCGCTCCAGCACCGTCTTGTCCTGCAAGAAGCTGGTGACGACTTCGTTCAAGTCTTCTTTACAGATGCGTGTGGCTTCAGGGGTTTCCGGCGTGGCCAGTCCGTTGATCTCGACGTGGTACTGACCGGTGCCATCATTCACCCCCACGTTGGTGCGGCCTGGCTGATAGCCGTCGGGCCCATAGTAAAAGCCCTCCTTCGGCCCCATGTCCTTCGGGGTGAACTCGTAGCGTGGTGCAAGAACCTGTTCCATCAGCAGACTGGCGGAAATGGCCTTGAGCAGATCGTTCACCGCCTCGGCCACAGCGGCTTGTTCGGCTGCGGGTTCGGCAATCAGATTGGTGAAGCGCGCCCGTTCCTTGCCCTCGGCATCGCGGGTGGCGCGGCCGATGATCTGCACGATTTCGGTCAGGCTGCTGCGGTAGCCGATGGTCAGTGCATGTTCGCACCAGATCCAGTCGAACCCTTCTTTCGCCATGCCCAGCGCGATGATGACGTCCACATGGTCGCGATTGTTCTTCTGCGCAGGGTCTTTCAGTGCCGCCAGCACGCGGGAACGTCTGGCCGGGTCGCTGTCGTCCACGAGGTCTGCCACCTTCAGCATGTTACCGCCCAGGGTTTGTATCTGGTGGAAGCCGGTGGCCGGATCAATGCCCTTCCATTCGCCCAGCGCCTGCATGATCTCATTCACTTCGCGTTCCTTGTCTTGCAGGCTCTCGCGTGAGTTGACATTGGGGATGTGAACGATGGTCTTGAGTGCCGGGTCCAGCACCTTCGCAACGGCGTCCACATACCGGCCCGTATAGAAGAAATAGCCGATGTCCAGCGACTTGAGCCAGCTGTAACCATTGAGCTGCTCGTAGTAGGTGTAGGTGATCGTCTCGAACCTGGCTTCATCCGCCGGGGCCAGCACCGCCTCGCTGTCGCCACGAAAGTAAGACCCGGTCATAGCCACCAGATGCACCTTGTCGCGGGCGATGAAGGCACCGAGCTGACTGCCCAGCTTGTTGTCCGGGTTGCTGGAAACGTGATGGAACTCGTCGATGGCAATCAGGCGGTTGTCGAACGCTTCGATACCCATCTCTTCCACCGCGAAGCGGAAGGTGGCGTGGGTGCAGACCAGCGTCTGGTCGGGGCTTGCCAAAAACTTGCGCACCTCGTCCACCTTGGACTTGGCCGCGCGTGGCTCGTCTACGCCAGGCGCGTTGCACAGGTTCCACTGTGGGGCCACCTGCCAATCCCAATAGAAACCGTACTGGCTCAGGGGTTCATCGGCAAAGCTGCCGCCGATGGAGCGCTCGGGCACCACGATGATGGCCTGCCGCAAGCCCTGGTTGTTGAGCTTGTCCAGGGCAATGAACATCAGCGCACGGGATTTACCCGATGCCGGGGGCGATTTGATCAGCAGGTATTGCTCGCCGCGTTTTGCGTAAGCGCGCTCCTGCATGGCGCGCATGCCCAGCACGTTGGCCTTGCTGGATGCGCCGGTGCGCGCCGTGGTGATGGACACCGATGGCACGGTGCAGGCGTTGGTGGGGTTGGTCGTCGCGTTCATGGCTTCCGTCGTCGTGGTGCAAAGTGTGTGGAGCTGGCGATCAAAACTGGATCAAAACTTTCCAGGTCCGCCGTTTTCTCATAAGTTATTGTCATATAGTTGTTTTTATGCTTCGCACCCGGTTACAGCCACGTTTCCGGCGGGCGAAACCAAAACCTGATCAAAACTTTCCAAGCCCTTTCTCCTCCTATGCCCAGAACGGGACATAGCCCGCGCGAGGATGGGCCGGGTCGGCGGGCCGAATCAATCCGGCTTTCAGCGCCTGCCGGATCACCATCGATGCCTGCGCCGCATTCTGCGGGTCGATGCCCAGGCGTTCGCTGAGCGAAGCATTCTTCATCCTCTGGCCGGTCACATACTTCAGTGCCGCATGCTGGTAGCAGGCCCGCACCCGCTCCTGCGGGGTCATGTCAGCGAAACGGCGCGGCGCGTACAACACCGCGCGCACTGAGTCGCCTTCCACGCGGAAGTCCGGCGGCGGCAACTGGTGCAGCTCCACGGCCACAAAAACCTTATCGATGCCGGTGCCTTGTTCCTCACACAACCGCATACGGCGCATTAAGGACGCTAGCGCCTCGTTGCGCGAGCGCGGCGGAAAATCCAGAAACCGCTCGGGCTGCACCAGTGGCTGGCCGGGATTGGTGATCTCCAGCCGGTCGCTGAACATCTCGACCAAGGGGCCCGCACCTGTGATGGTCATATCCTGGTGAATCAGCGCATTGGCCACCAGCTCGCGGATGGCAATGGCCGGGTACAGCGGGCGTTCCTCGCGGAAGGCTTTGCCGATGAATTCATTGCGCGGCATCAGGCCGTCGATGAAGTCGATCAGACCGGTGAAGCCAATGGCATACCCCTTCTGCCCATCTTGCCGATGCGTCACGATGTCGGCACGGCTCAGGCCACCGTAGGCCACAAAGCGAATGGCCTTGCGTGCGATGGAAGGGGAAAAATCCCCCAGCCGCTTGGCAAACAGAATGGCCCCGAGATTCGTGATGTTCCATTGCCCGCCCACATCCGCCTGCACCAGATGATCGGCTATGAGCTTGTCGAAAATGCCCTTGCGGTTGTCCGGCAACGGCTGGCCAGTCAGGTCAAAGTAGGCGGCGTAATCCAGCCGCGCCAGCACCTCATCGCCGCTCAGGAATTGCGCCGCGATGCCCGTTTCCCAGGCATAGGGCTGCAATTTCGCCCACAGGGCTTTCAAGCGTTCTGGGTGATCCGAAAGCCGGGGTGTGGCACTGCCGATGCGGATAAAAGCCTGCCGCTCAAATTCCACCGGGCTGCTGGCGGCTGCCGGAATCTCCAGCATGACCAGCCGTATGCCGTGGTAATCGACAAGCTTGAAGTTGAAAGCAATGGCCGGCTGCAGGCGCTGCGCCAACCACATATCCAGCGGCTGGCCTTGCTGCAACTGACTGGAAGGCTCGAACGTGGTGCTGACGGCAGCGTGATCGCCATCACGCACGCCCCACAGCACATAGGCAAACGGCTGATCGGCCAACCGTGCCGCATTGGACA
Source organism: Acidithiobacillus ferriphilus (assembly GCF_028215975.1). NCBI lineage: Bacteria > Pseudomonadati > Pseudomonadota > Acidithiobacillia > Acidithiobacillales > Acidithiobacillaceae > Acidithiobacillus > Acidithiobacillus ferriphilus. The sequence goes on along the minus strand of NZ_CP116458.1, from coordinate 657,691 downwards.
GTGCCGAGATCAACTTGCCGATCAGCTGCGCATCAGCATTGTTCTCCTTGAACTCCACCCACGAGGTCTCTGCCGGACGCTGAAGCAGGTCGTCGATCAGGGCCAGCGTGCGTTGCTCGCTCAATTGGCTTTCCCCCTGGTTGCTTTGGCAGCAGGCTTGGCTTTGGCCGCTGCCGCCGTCATTTTCGTATACATCTCAAATAGTTTTTCCAGCCGCTCGGTGTCGTTCTTGAAACGGCGGCCGATGTAGATGCGCTCCAGCACTTCGTCGTTGCGCTCGTGGGCGTGACGCAGATTCTCCGGCATGTTATCCGGGTCGTACAGGTCGGCGATGGTGGCGGGGAAATGGGCTTCGCGGGCGAGCAGGATGGCTTCGGCGCAGGTGGTCAGATCGGCCTTGTTCTGCTCGGTGAGCAGGGGGACGGGGAAGGTGTTCCAGCCAACAGTGTTGGTATAGGAAAATCGCAGTTCCAACCGCGCGCAAACAGTACCGATCCAGATTATGTGGAGACGCGAGGCAATCAACGCAAAGGCCCACAAGGGACCATCCACGATTGCAAATGCTGTGTTAGCTATTACCGTATCTGGTTCCAGAAAGCCAACCGGAAGATATGGTCTATTTTCTGAGCTTCGGATGGGAACAACAAGAACGCGTGATTTTGGTACCGGCTTTCTCTCATCGAATCTGTGGGGCCGCATTGCCGCATCACGCGTCGCAGATTTAGTGCTGTTTATACGGAAGTCGCGAACACGCTGTACCCTATCTCGGATAGTATCCGCTTCGAGTGCGCGGTCGATGTCCTCATCGTCGATCCAAATACAAAACCGCCCCACCCCAGAAATCACCTCATCTGCTCCGTAAAACGGTCGTATGAAGTCACTGACTTGTCGATCACTCAAATATAGCGATGGAAGTTCAATTTGTTCTAGCAGAAGGTTACCTCCATCAGTCGGTGAGTTCCCGCGCGACATTTCTGGAATCTGAGAGATTGGAGTTGTTCTCGGCTCAATGAGAGTGTTAGGGCCATGCACCAGATACGGGTTAATGTTGTCCACCAGTTTTACAACAGATGAACCATCCTCAGAAATCGAGAAAATCTTTCGATCTTTTCCAGTGTTCACTGAAATCGACACAATAACTACCGTCACTCCAGCATTATGGCTCGCTAAATTTGCCCATTTGAACGACGAATGCGCAAAGGTGATTTCGTGTTTCGTCTCAGCAATCAGTGGCCATAGAATAGATACTTGCTGGCCTTGGCAAATCGAGTTGGTAGATACAAAGGCTGCCGCTGAATTGGTTTTCGTACCATAGTCAGCCGCTTTCATAAACCACCCAGCCACATAATCAAGTGACTTCCAGTTCTTGGTACGTTTGGCGAAGATGGCCTCCAAATCTGCTTTTTGCTCAGTTGCTTGCTTCTTACTGCCTACATACGGAGGATTCCCGCAGATATATGTCTCCCCGCCTTCGTTCGCGAAGTCGATTTCCGTCTGGTCGAGCGGTGTGCCGAACAAATCATCGGCGAGCAATTTTACACCCGTACCCGTGGGCGGACAGATGCTCAACCAGTCCAAGCGCAGCGCATTGCCACAGACGATCCAGTTCTGTGCATCCAGCGGCAAGAATTCCGCCAGCGCATCCTTCTGCCCACGATAGAGCACATCGCACTGGAACTCGGCGATGATGAGCGCGAGCCGCGCAATCTCTGCCGGAAAATCGCGTAACTCGATGCCGCGGAAATTAGTCAGGGGTATTTCGCTGCCCAGTTGCGTTTTGCCCAAGCGGCGGTTGATTTCCGCCTCGACCTCGCGCATCTGCTTGTAGGCAATGACCAGGAAATTGCCGGAGCCGCAGGCCGGGTCGAAGACGCGAATGCGCGCCATGCGCTTGCGCAGGTTCAGCAGCTTGCGCTCGTTATCACCGGCTTCGGCCAACTGCGCGCGCAGCTCATCCAGGAACAAGGGATTCAACACCTTCAGGATGTTGGGCACGCTGGTGTAGTGCATGCCCAGCGCGCCGCGCTCTTCGTCGTCGGCCACGGCCTGGATCATGCTGCCGAAGATGTCCGGGTTGATCTGTTTCCAGTTCAGATTGCCGGCATGCAGCAGGTAAGTGCGCGCCATGCGGGTGAAGTGAGGCACCTCGGTACTGCCAGAAAATAGGCCGCCATTCACATAAGGAAACCGATCTGCCCAAACCGGCAAGCGGGGCTGGGCATTTACGCGCTCGTCGGTTTTAATGTTCATGGCACGGAAGATGGTTTCCAGCACCTCATGGGTGTTGGAGCCGTCTCGCTCACTCATTTGTTCTACCGTGCGGGTGAAAAGCCCCTCGTCATTAAAGATGTCGGTGTCTTCGGCAAAAAAACAGAACACCAGCCTGGCCATGAAGTGGTTCATGTCGTGGCGGCGCTCGTCCTTGGCCCAGTCCGGGTTTTCGCGCAGCAGTTCGACGTACAGCTTGTTCAGCCGCCCAGTGGCGCGTACGTCGATAGGGTTGTCCTTGATCTCCTTGATAGTGGAGATTCCAGCCAGCGGCAGTAAGAAGCCGAAGTGGTTGGGGAAGTCCGGGTAGGCGCAGGCGATGGTTTCGCCACTAATCAGTTCTTCCGCCTCAAGGGTCAGCCCGTCGGTGGCGAGAATGAACTTGGCTTTGGCCTTTGTGGTGGCCGGGCTGACGCGTAATGCCTTGAGGGTTTGGCTCACGCTGCCTTCTGCGCACACGGCGATATGGATATTGTTGCGCTGGAGTACGCCGCCGGGCACATCGGAGACGTTATTGTTGCCCGTGCGCAGGCGCTTGAGGGCCGTGTCCTTATTGCCGAAAGCGGCCAGGAACGCGAACGGAAACTCCGCTGCATCGAATGACTGAAAGGCGAGGTCTGATATAGCTGCTTCGATTTCTACTGCATTCATGGGGCATCTTGCCTATTTGAGTTTTCTTTTCCCATGGGCCTCAGACCCTCCTACCTAATAACATATTGAATCGCCCCACATCACGCAGCAAGCACCAGAACAGACCGCCAAGAGACCTTGCACAGGTACTCGGTACAGATAAATCGAATGGCCGCTTCCGGTTTGCTCCCGACCATCAGGGCTCAACGGCGACAGGGCAGCGTAACCAGCTATCCAGAAATTGGTGGTCCGTACGTAGCGCGCTTGGGTAAGGTTTAAATGACGTTCTCTTCCTGGACACTGCAACCTGATTCCGCTCATCATTGAGCGCGCCTTGGTGACCCGTAACACCCCTGATATCCCTGACCGTACGCACCAGCACTTGAAATCTGCTTAGTCAATGCACGATGATTGGGAAATATATCCCAGATTATTGGAGAGAGACACAGAATGTTGCTATGCTGTATACCTCAGCTACGCGTTTTGGTAGTCAACTGTAGAACTATCAACTGTCCGGCGTTTCGCAGGACTGCGGTGTGGTGGATCGCAATTACGGCTCGAAAAGCCGCGATGGCGAGCCATCGCAACTTTTCGAGTCTAGTTTAAGGTAGTTGAGGGTGAACAGCGAGCTGGTCACAGCTCTGACCGAGCAATTGGATCCGGCAGGTTGTGAAGTCATCAACCTGCCGGCTCGTATCTGGGTATTCGGTGGTCCCACAGAGCCCTCCAGCGAACCAGCAGGTTCCCTTCGAGATTGTTTCTGGCGCCGTACGTTGACATCTACGTTTAATCGTCCTTGGGCCGAGCACTTGGCGCGCCCTGAAGACTTTGAGGATTGGTGGGCCTTTTCAGGTTACTCTGACCTTCTAACATTCGAGCGTGACGCGTGTTTCTTGGCTCGCGCGATCATTTTATTTGTGGAGTCGCCAGGGTCGCTTGCTGAGCTTGGTTGCTTGGCATCGCATGACAGCATCCTCCCGCAAGTTTTGACAGTCGTGCAGCGGCAGTACTGTGAGCAGGGCGCACGGCAGTCATTTCTGAGACTAGGGCCGCTGAATCGCGTGCAAAGCCACGGGGCAGAATGCGTCATTGGCACCAACCAAGAAACGGAACTGCCAGACGACGATTTCGATGCCATTGTTGAAACAATTGACGAGTGGCTCAAGACAAATCCACAGCGCACTCGTTTCGATCCGAATAAACCGGCCCACATCTTCCTGATAGCTGCTGATCTAGTCGATTTAATGTTGATCAGTAAGCAAACAGAAATTGACGCTGTTCTGAAGTTTTACGGCGTTAATTTGGATGAGCAGATACTGGCACAGCACCTCGAATTGCTTAGCTTCTTTAAGTTGATTCAGAAAGAAGTACGGGGAAGAGAAATCTTCTGGGTACGAGCGCCGGGCAGCGATGCACCATGGGTTGACCATAAGGCTAAAAGTGGCGGCAGATTTTTCCGAGAAAAGTTTAAGATTTATGCCGAAGAGTATGTAAATGGCAAAATTCGACTGAAGTCCGTTTATGGGAGACTCCCATGAACTTTAGGAGCGCTAATTTATTCACTAGACTTCTTGAGATGTCTCCCCTATCAGCGAAAGAGCTATCTCGCGTAATTGCCACTGCGCCTCATCGTTACAAGAGCCACTTCATAGAAAAGCGACACGGTCGTGGCAAGCGGTTAATTTCGCAACCAACAGCCGAGCTGAAATATTTCCAAAGATGGTTGGTCGATAATGAGCTGAATCAACTGCCTGTGCACGATGCGGCTACGGCGTACCGCAAGGGGCGCTCAATTCTCGATCATGCTACTCCTCATGCAAAACAGAGATACCTTATAAAACTCGATTTCAAGGATTTCTTTCCGAGTCTAAATGAGCACTCGCTTCGGCATTGTCTCGAACGTGATTGCAACTATTCTGAGGAAGAGCTTGAGATCCTCTGTAACCTACTCCTGAAGTCCCCAAGCGTTGATGGTGGGCCGTTGCAGCTTTCCATTGGGGCCCCAAGCTCTCCTTTTATTTCGAATTACCTGATGTGGGAGTTCGACATAGCAATGCAGCAGTACTGTGATGTCATGGGTGTGATGTACAGTCGCTATGCCGACGACTTGGCATTCTCTACGGATACGCCTCGGCTATTGGACCAAGTCTTCGATACTGTCCAGAAAATATTGGCGTCAATCTCCTACTTGCCCCTAATATTGCATCCGGACAAGACCGTCAATGTTTCGAAGAAACATCGAAGGTTGCTAGTCGGACTTACGCTTGCAAATGATGGTAATGTTTCTATCGGACGGGAAGAAAAGCGTCGTCTGCGGGCTGCGTTGCACGCGTATACACAGGGCCGGTTACCCTGTGACGAAGTTGCTCGATTGGCGGGAATGCTGTCTTTCGTCTGGTCAATAGATCCAAAATTCGTCGAAAATTTGTGTCAGCGGCATGGCTTTTCACGCATTTCTGATTTGCTCCGATAATGCATCAAACATGCATGTTTGCTGTGGCAATCTTGCCTGGATAGAAGCAAGGAGTGCGGGAATGGCTGCTATGGGGTAGGATAATGTATGCGGGCTGTCGGCCAATAGCGGGTGCTGCCACTTTGTCAAATCACGTCATTGGACCGTCTGCTTCTACGCCTTTTGTGACGATCTCCTACGCTTCGCGATGAGTTCCCGGCTTTCTTGCGCGTAAGGCTTTTGGCCTTCAGCTATTATGCTGAGCACCGCCTGGTCGATGGGGGTCAACTCCGCCCATTTGCTGGGGGGGTACTCAGCGGACTCTTGTATGGCCATTTTGACCTCTTCTAGTGCGGTGGCGATATCGGTGCTGCCCAACTGGACCATATTCGCCATCATCAGGCGGAAATGCTCTGGCACCAGCGCCAGATCGGTAAACGCCTGCCATGCCTCCGCTTCATTTAACTGACGCTGGGTCGCATTCGCAAAGGCGCGAAGCATGTGCTGCACGAACTCTGGCCCCAGTTGGGGAAAGGGTATCTGATGGCTAAACTGGAAAAACGGGGCCTTTTCCATCTGAAACATCCGCCGCAGGCCTTCGCTTGATGACCCAGTGAAAATCGCTTTAATTTGGTCTCCATGCTTGTCGAGGGCGCTCCTCAGGGCAGCTACCAGTGCGCCATACCGCTTCTCATCCGCCAGCGTCTGAATTTCGTCCACGAGCAGCAGTGTGGGGTTTTTCTTTTGGGCCAACGTGTTCATCCACTGCCGGAGATCCAGCATGTGGTCGCTGGCCTCTGCCGTCCCCTGTTCCCATGATGCCTGTGCGCCTATTGTACCCGCGTGGGCTCTGACACCTTTTGATCCTGGCCAGCCCAACCGGCGCCATATGCCCGGAATAACACCCTCTCCCTCTGCGGCCTTTCGGATGGCATCGAGCAATATCGATTTGGGGTCCTCTCTGGACTCCCACAGGGACACGTAAATGGTGATATACCCGGCCTTTTCGGCGGCGGGCAGCAGGTCCTTACGGAGAAATTCCGTTTTCCCCATCCGCCGCTGGGCAAAGAGCACCAGGCTCTTGCTGAGTCCGATGCCCAACGTTTTCAGGTATTGATCGGCCAACGCTGTTCGCGGGTAGTGCCAGGGGTCTTTGGCCATTTCTATCCTGTTTGATTGCCATGATAGATAATTATCTATGTTACCGATAAAACCAGGTAATTCAATCGTTCTGCTTTGTGTGGAGGCTTCGGTTGCAAAAAGGCGTTGACACCCCGTCGTTTCGACCGCATATGGCTCAGGACATGCCACTTAAATTATTTCAAGATGTAACAGCACGTGCGTCCCCATCAAATATTTCGCTACTACCACGCATGATCATCCAGATCATAGGGGGCAATCTAACCGAGAGCGCGGTCTAGCTCAGCAATATTTCGAGAATAGTGGCGGGCATCCGATAATGGCCACTCATGCTCCATGCCATCAGTGCTGACAACACATACACATCTAGGGCCACCACCACGAACGCCACCGTCAGTAACGCAAGAACCCACTGCGGCTATCTATGATCCAGTTAAATGTAGCCTCCCTTTCACTGATCCGCTGATCATAAGACGGGTATGGAATACCGTGGATGTAGTTGGCCGACGATAGCATCTAGGAAGTTGCTGAAAAAATCCTAAAAAATCTCGCGTGATCCGCAGATCCGAGAAGAAAATTCCTAAAAATTGGCTCTGATCGAGCCTTTTTTGCTGTTTTCATGGCCTTTTGCGGCCATTTCACGGATTCCGGGCGCACGAATCCCATCAGGTCACCCTCAAGCGAGACATGCGCATCAGGTTGTAAGCGGTGGCAGCCAGCGAAAAGTGCAGGCCCACACGATCCAATCCACAGAATCGCGTTTTGCGCATTCCGCCCACGGTCTTCATCCAACCGAAGATGGACTCGATCCGTCGGCGCACGTGAATGCTCATGGCATAACCGGCGTGGCGGGTGGTGCGCCCGTCGATCGCTGAGCCTTTGCGCTTGCGAGCAACGTGCGGAGTCACATTCCGATCCCGCAGATCCTCGACGAAGCCGTGGCGGTCGTAGCCCTTGTCGGCACCGAGCGTGATGCGCTGTGTTCCACCCAAATCGTCAATGAGTTGGGTAGCAGCATCGACTTCTGCGGTACCGTCGGCGGTGGTCACCTGTTCTCCGGCTATTAACCCATGGCGATTGTCCATGAGCACATGCCCGAGATAAGCCAAGCGGGAGGCTTCCCCAGGTGCCTTCTTGTAGAGCCGGGTATCGGGGTCGGTCACCGATGCATGGGTGTCGTTGCTGCGCGTTTGGCCCCGAAAATCGGAGCCATCACCTTGGCGGTCTTCGGGATCTTTGGGCTGAAAGGATGGCTATGCTCAAACTGAGGTTGGAAAACCTGAGTCAACGCCAGACTTGATGACTCTCTGTTTTGTGCAAAACATGGTTGGATCAAGTCCCATTGAGGCCTTGATTTATTACGGCTGGTCTATATACTGGTCTATATGGGGCGACGGGAGCAAACCGATGAACATCGAAATTGGATCTTACGAGGCAAAGACAAAGTTGCCGGAGTTGTTGCGAAGCATCAAGACTGGCAATCGCTACACCATCACCCTGCGGGGCGAGGCCGTGGCCGACCTTGTGCCGGCCCAAAGAAACAGGCACTCGGATGCCGTGGCGGCCGTAGATGACATGCTGTCCTATATGCAGGCTCACAAATCGGGAGCAGGTATCGATCTGAAAGCGATGATCAACGAGGGGCGTGCGTGAATTTTGTTCTCGATGCGTCAGTCGCACTGCTATGGTTGGCACCTCAAACTAACCCGGCTGGCATCGATTATGCGGCATCCACACTGAACGCCCTCAGACAATCACAAGCTGTCGTGCCATCTCTGTTTGCATTAGAGATTGCCAACGTGGTTACTAAACTCGAATCCAAAGAGGTTGTGACCGAAGCCGACTCGCAGCGATACATTGCGGTGCTAGAGCGCCTCAACATTTCTGTTGACCAAGCAACACCGGCACATGCCTTAGGCGACACATTGAATCTCGCTCGCCGCTACAAGCTGTCGGCCTACGATGCCGCTTATTTAGAGCTGTCGCTGCGGACAGGCCTTCCGTTGGCAACGCTTGATGCAGGTTTGGCAAAGGCCGCTACAACCGCAGGTGTTTCAATCTTTGGTACTCATGGTTCCAACCAGAGACCTTGATTGAACAGTTTGCTGCTTTGCACCTTTTCCAACCGTGGTTTGCACATAGCCGAAAGGATTTCTGCGAAGCCCAAGCTTCCAACAGGGTGCCATCGACGGAGAAATGCTCTTCGGACAGTAGGTCCTGACCGCGGGCCTGCTCCAACACGGAGCGGAAGAATTCCTGCACTGTCCCGTGATCCAGCAGCCGATCCCGATTCTTGGTGAAGACCGTCGGTACCCAGACCTCTTCGTCCATACCAAGACCCACAAACCACCGGAAGAGCAAGTTGTAATTGAGTTGCTCGATCAGCTGCCATTCCGACCGGACGCTGTAAAAGATCTGCAGCAGCAGGGCGCGCAGGAGAAACTCCGGCGGAATCGAAGGTCGACCGAAGGCGGAGTACATCGTGCTGAAGTGGCCATCCAGCTCCGCCAGGGACCGATCCACGATAGCCCTGATCGCTCTCAGCGGATGGTCCTGGGGCACACGCTGCTCCGGGGATACGTAGCTGAACATTCCTTGGGTCTCTACCTTGGCTCCGCGCATCGTTCCAAACCTCCTCTGCCCCGTCACGCCCATTATACCACCGACTTTTTCAGCATCCTCCTAGACAGCGATCCACCGAAGACCATAGCGATAGACGACAAAGGACAAAAAACTGTATGGTTGGTTTCATAATCCACGTTAACGTCTCGGGCGCCAACCAAGTTCTTGGCATATCTATGGCGCTTCATTTTAGATTCTTACCAAATATCGTGTGGTGGAATATTACCAACTATCCCATTGCGCAAATTGTGCAGCCCCCAATCATGCAACTTTCGAGCCCGTTCATACTCTTTTGTGGCCTTGTGAAAATTTTTTGAGTTAGGTGCTACTGGTACATGGAGAAGGGATAATCCCCACATAGCATCAAACCCAAATTTTCCTCTGAGCATTCGCGCTCCTGCCCGAGCCCTATCTTCACGACTCCACCCTATCTTACTATCACCCATGAGTTTCCATAGTTCTCTGCATAAGAGGAAAGCAGACTCGGAGAAATCCACGGTATCCAGATCCAGCCTCATGTCGTCAACCACCACCTGGTTCAGAAGCCTATCCCGGAAACACTGGAAGAGGTGTCCAGCCATCAACAAGTAGGAATCAAATGCACAAGACACTAACAATGCACGGTACAGTGAATCGCTAATATGAATAGCATTATTCCCATCATATGAATAAATATTCTCTGCCAATAGAATGGCTAGGCAGGCTACCGAATCGAACCCCGCCCTTACTTCTAATTGCTGGAGATGTTTTTCATTGATGTCAGGGCTAGTTAACGCTTTGCGCATGCTAAGCTTTGATTCGCTCGCGAAAACTATCCGTTGAATATCCGGCGCCAGCCGACCAAGCCACGACTCCTTCTTTTCCAGAACCCTATCTGGTTGCCGTAGAACTTCCCACATCGGGTGCCTAAGTATCCCCGCACTCCCGGGAACCATGGCCTCCACCTTGCTGACCGTCGTTTTTGATGGTTGGTGCAAACCGACGGCGTACTTGTCCCACTTCCGCCGGCGAAAGACTTCGTTGAATTGAGTACGCCCGAACCCTTCTGGTTCCAGGTAGCGTTCAATCGCGTAAGGCGTTGGGCTATTCCCAAGCATAGGGCGCAACAGTTCTCGCACGCGCCAGTACCACAGCACTGTGGCCAGAACCGCCATTTCGTCCCGACGAGGGCTGGTCGCGTTCGCCAAAGACTGGTTTACAGCACCTCTAAATTCTTCAAGTTTTTCTGAATACATTTATTTATCAAATAGATGTAAAACTTCGGTGGAGTAAAGTTGGTATCCAATTTTACCTTCTACCAAGCCACTGTGCCACATCTAATAATTGTCTGGAAGATTGTACCAATGCAACTGAGAGCGCAGTCGGAAGGGTGGCCGTTCAGCAGTAAACCCCACAGGTTAGGCGCTCAGGTACGCAGACATTTAACGGCCTGTTCGAGGATACCATTTTGAAAGCATTGCCCAACGACGATCCCCAATCGCATAACCTAATTTTTATAAAGCCGTTCCTGGGATCACCCGGACCAGCAGCGTGCATTAGTCCGGACGAACACAAGTGCCCCACAAGAAATCAATACCTTAAAGTTTGCTGTATCAATCCGCATCAAAAAAGAAGGCGTCATGGGCTACTGACACCCCGTTGCATTATTTTCAGCCTCGCAATCTCCGAGCGCGTCGACATGCGGCCCTTACCAGCTACGGTAAATTTAAAGGGGAAAATGAGTTGAACGAACGACGAGTAATGTCGACGCTTTGGAAATACAGAACACCAATACGGGTAAATATGTTATTTCATACGCAGTATGCAAGCAATCGTTTTAATGTATTTTTAATGGGAACCTTATGAACAACATCAGTGGACATTTCGCAATCACTGATCTGAATAATGATTTGCGGCCAGCTTTGCAAACAATTTTTTCTGCAGAAAAGCCACCGAGCAGCATTCTTCACGGGGTCCGCAAACTGCGCAAGGGACTACCTGGAAAAAATATTGTATTTTTTCCGAGCACAAAGAATGGTGGTCTTATCCCTTGTGAGAGCAGACTGGAGGCGGCGTATTGCCTCTTCCTTGAGCACGACCGCACAATACAGATTTACCGTAGCCAGCCCGTAACGATGGACTTCGGACCAAGGGGTCGGTACACAGCGGACTTTGCCTTTTTACGCTCCGATGGTTCGATTGAATTAAGAGAAATAAAGTTCTCCGGCGTCATGAACGATCCAGATATTGCAATTTTTTATTCATGGCTGACGGATGCGCTCGCCCGCCTCGATATTGGTTTTCGAGTCGAAACGGAAGAGATGATTTATCAGGCACCGCGGCTGGGAAATCTCAAATATCTTTATCGCGGAGCTAGAGCACCGGATAGTGAACTCATATCGAATCTGGCTCTGGCAATCTTGCAGGAATTGAGAGGTGCACTTTCGCTGCGCGAATTTCAAAGAGCATTGCAGCAGGCCGGGATTCCACCACTGGTGGCGGAGAAGTTGCTATTTCAAGAACTTGCGTGCTACGACGAAAATCTTCCGGTAGGTCCCCATTCGCTCGTTTGGCTGAGGAGTAACCAAAAATGATCCCAGAAACTGCCATGAAAATTGGACAGCGGTTCGTTGTCCGAAAAATCGAGTTCGAAATTCTCGCCGTCGAGGCTGGTCGTATTCGATATGCGGAAGTAAAAGGCGGTCGAATACGCCATATGGCCTTCGCTAAATTCAAGGAGCTTCGTGATCGGAACATAGCAGAACTGATAGGCGAAAAACTCAATGAAAACGATCTAGAGCGGCCATCAAAGTTGACTGAGGTGGAAATGACAGAAATGAACCGGCGTCTCAGCTATGTCCGCCCCATCACTAAAGCTATGGTCGCTAGATCACACGAATATGTTGAACCGTTGATTATTAATCTTGCCAAGGAGCGGAAGGAGGATCCACCGGGGACGTCTACCGTTCTAAGATGGATTAGGAAATACATCCTGGCCAATGAGAATCCGCTTTCATTAGCTCCACGATTTCGAGACCGCGGGAATCGCTCGTTGCGGTTTGACCCGCGCGTAGAGGGAATCATGTCAGATCGTATCGCGCGGGATTATCTGAATAGCCAGCGACTCAGCGTGGCCCGCGTTAGCTCTCACATTGCGGGGCATCTCATGGAAGAATTCGGCGATAATGACTTGCCACCTGCGGATTTAACATTTCCTTCCGAAAGAACTGTGCAACGACGTGTAGCAGAAATCGATTTATATAAGCGAGACCGCGCCAGGTTTGGCCCGCATGCCGCGAACCGTCGTCACAAGGCGGCAGGTGCTCAGAGGTTAGTAACACGTGTGCTTGAAGTGACCGAAGCAGACGGGACACTATTAGATGTACTTATTGTCGATCCCGATACGGGAGATGTGCTGGGTAGGCCATATTGCACTGCGGTGATCGATGTGTGGTCCCGTGCGATTATCGCACTGGTAATCACATTCACGCCTTTCTCTGCTCCAACGCTCTTAATGGCCTTGAAGATGGCTTGTAGCCAGAAATGCACGCAAAACATGGGCGGCGTCATGGAAATAGTGGTCTTCGATAATGGTTCGGATTATGGCAGTGACGCGGTGCGCAATTTTTGCAGCAGGACAGGAATTCAGATTGAAACCTGTGCACCACGTGATCCGAATGGTAAACCGCATATCGAGCGATTCTTCAAGACCCTGAACCACCAACTTATCCATATATTGAAAGGAACAACTTTCTCAAATCCGAAGGATCGCGGTGATTATCTATCAAATAAATATGCATGCGTTACCATGGATATTTTAAAATCACGCGTTTTTGAATGGTTGGAAATGGATTACCACGTACGCCTTCATCGTGGATTTGGTAGAACACCGTTTCATGCGTGGGAAGAAAGTTCCAAAGACCATTCGCCGCTAGTATTTCCTATGGACGACTTGGATATCATCGCACGTTCGGTAGTTTTGCGCTCCATAAATCGTGGCCGCATTCAGTACGAAAACCAGCACTGGTATTCCCACGCACTCGCAATGTTAGAACAGCAGTTGGGATCCCACGGACTTCCCGATAAGGTCAAGGTCTTTGTGGATGAGTTAAATCTGGATCGAGTATTTGTGGAAGATCCGCGGAGTCACGGAAATTTTATCCAAGCCGATTCTACTCGCCCAGAATACACCCGAGGCTTAACTCTTTACGAACACAGGAAGGTATGCCAGGAGATCAAGGATCAAGGAAAGGCGGATTTAGAAAAACTGCCACCTTTTGCATGGGAGAAGGCACGCTGGGAGCTTTGGAAAAAAATTGTTGAAGACGGCGAGTCTTATGCTAACAAGCAAATTGCTCGTCTAACCGATGGGAAGAGAAAAAGATTACTCGATGCGGATGAAAAAATCATGGAACATACCGAAGAACTACCTGAACAAGCTGATACCCTGGGAGACCCACCGGATGACGGTAAAAACGAGGAAAGTGTCGTCGAAACCGGGGAGAACAGGTATAGATGCAAAAAAAATGACACAGACCCCATAGATATAGTCGAAACTTCAAAAAACAGTGCGCCAGAAAAAAGATCTTTTGAAGTTCAGAGAATCATTAGAGATCTCAATAAATGAACCATATTAGACGAAGATGCCCAACAGAAAAAGACGTTACATCTACTGATATATTGGCACCACCAGATTTTTTAACAACCGCAGTTGCAGATGTCAACTGACATCTTTAGCAACGCAGGTCCAATTAGATTGGAACAGAAAAGATAACCATACCCAGCATATATCTTTTGGAATAGGTGTCTTGTGCACCGTACCCCGGAGCAATCATCTGGATCAGCGTTGATGTATTTATATTATGGAAATAAATCACAATATGTCTAATGAGGAATCATTGAAAATGGATCAGTTCGAAATCGAAGAACGCGCCAACCGAATTGACGAAATTTATGTTGCCCACACCTCCGCTCACCGAGCAGTGGCTGGCATCGAAGATTGCTTGCGGCGATCATTAACCGCAGCAGAGCCATTAAATGCCGTATTGATTGGACGTGCAGGAACAGGAAAAACTACCGTATGTAACGCCGTTCTGCAACACCTACCGCGGCGCATAGATGTGCGCGAAGGCAAAGAAGTCACCGTTATTCCTGCTTTTTATTCGGAAATCCCCAGTCCCGCAACCATTCGTGGCGTCGCGTCGTCGCTGCTAGGAGCATTAGGGGATGTGCACCCGGATCGCGGAACAGCCATAAATCTCACACATAGAGTAATAACACAACTCAAAGCGTGTGAAACGCGATTAATTTTGCTGGATGAATTTCAACATCTTCTTGATGAAAAGCGCAGTCGACGCGAAGAGTACCGGCAAGATGTTTCCAACTGGGTAAAGACGTTGATAAACAAGACGCATGTGCCAATGGTGCTTGTAGGGATGCCGGAATGCGAGGTGCTGGTAGATGCAGACCCACAGCTCGCCCGACGGTTTCAACGCCGCTTTCGACTCGATAACCTTGGCTTTGGTGGCAAGGAGAAAGGTGAATTCCGCCTATTTGTTGAGGCACTCGGCGCAGCAATACCCGAATACTGTAACCTCGCTGGCTTTCCCGACCTCAGCAGCAAAACAGAAGCACTCGCTCTATATGCTGCCAGCGGAGGGAATCCCTCTTACGCTACCGGATTGATGAAGGAGACAGTAATTGTTACCTTGCGCGCCCGGCGTGAGACCACAACAATGGAAGATTTTGCGGCCGCTTATGATATAGGGGTAAGCCAGAGCGGATCTCTGGTAAAGATTAATCCATTTCGCTTATCTCAGGAAGAGCTCGTGCGGAATATAAAAAATGGGTTCAGGGGGGTCAACTAATGGCACTTCTTGTCCGTCCAATCCCATACCCAGAGGAGTCACCAGGAGGCCTTCTTCTGAGGGCGGCGGAAGAAAATGGTTGGCAATCTCCTGTCCAACTGCTAACTGCCTACCGTTGCATAAGAAATTCCGATGAAAAACATTTGCGAACATTGTTTGTGCGACCGGAAGCCCTTGAGGATATCATGCACACTCTGGGCATGCACGAAGGTATCGGGGTCAATTTGGCGTACCATCGTGATGGCGTGACAGAGGTGTCCCCCATCCGATGGTCAAGTGTCACGACGCCTTGGTCATCCATGCGATTCGTCTCCGGTGCTCTTTGCCCTCTCTGCCTTAGAAAACAATTGTACCTGCAGCGTACATGGGATCATCGTCTGGTTACCAGCTGCCCTAAACATGGGGTCCTCCTTATTGACCGATGTCCAGAATGTGGACTGCACTTGTCTTGGAACAGGCCAGGTATTGCAACATGTCGGTGTGGGTATGATTTATCCTTGTCGGCCCCGGAGACGATAGATACCGATGTAACGGCCTTCGTGAAGGAACTTGCTACAACGGGGGATCAGAAGGTTTTTGCTGCGCTGGACGCGTTATTTGAAGGATTGCTCCCGATTCTGGACAAGGTTGGATCCCTTGGCGAACAGCACAAACTTGTCGAACTTGCAGTTTCTGGCATACGCCGACCAGAGTCACTCGCCCCGCTGGTCGCAAATTATATTTTGGATAATGAATGTGGTGGTCTGTCCGTTCATCCAAGAATCACATGCCAGCCATTATTGGCGTCAGGAAATACGGTGGTCCAGGAATTTGGTGTGCTGGTTCTAAGGGAGCTGGGTATTCGAGGTTGGCTGCCAGCATCGTCACTCGAAGAAGTCTCAGGACAGAAAGGAATTCGGGAGGCCGCAGCGGTTCTTGGACTCACCGAAGATTTAACAAAGAAACTTGTCCACCATAATATCTTGTGTGGGAAACGCAACAAAAGTGGCCACGCCTGGCGCATTGAGAATTCATCTCTCAACCGGCTACTCATGGATTTGGAGAACCGTAAATCCGTAGTAAAGGATGCCATATCGGTTTTCTTGTACGGCAAAACCCCAGGCCCACGGCACTCCTTAGCAGAAGCCATTAGCGACATCATCGCGGGAGCGCTCGTGAGCGGAGGATTTGATTTGGCTTCAGGCCTAGAAAGTTTAACTGTCGAGGCTCCTGCGCGGAAAGTATGTGCCCACTGGGATGACTGCGTGACTGTCGCCGAACTCGCTGAACGCTGTAATGTTCACTCGGAAAATATTCGTTTCGCTATTAAAGCCGGAGTTATTCCTGCCGAGAAAAGGGTAACGAATGGCCGGAAAATGACTGTCATCGACGTTTCCGACGCTGAAAAATTTGAGAAAGACTATATCTTCGCCGGCAGCCTAGCCCGGCAGATTGGCGCCAGCGTGACAAACTTTGCAGAAAAGCTTATGTCGACTGGAATTCGTCCTGTGTCCGGCCCGAAAATCGACGGAGGGCTTACCTACATTTTTCTCCGCCAAGATTTGGAAGCATTAGATCTGGGGGCCGTCGCAGCGCTGGACAATTATCCGACAAGAACAGGGCGGAAAAAGCTTGGGCTGGCCCAACACACCACCGAAAGTACAATTTCTTTAGCAAAAGCCGCAGAAGCATTAGGGCTAACTGTTCAACGGACAAAAGGCTTGGTCCTGAAAGGTCTATTGGAGGCTGCAGAACACGGTGGACGCGCGCTACAGATCAATAAGGATTCTCTTGATCGACTAAACTCGATGCTCGACGACAAAAACCTCATAGCTATTGATGATGCGGCTAAGATCGTTGGTGAGACTCGCTCAGCGTTCGAGCATCGCTGGGTGCACACCCATCTGGTCACAGTAATTGATCTCGGAGTACGTCGCGTTATCCGCAGACAATGTCTAGAGGAAGTCCAACGCTATAAGCGCATCTTTATTACAGCGGATGAAGCTGGGAAGCTACTAGGGTCGCACCGCAGTTTATTACCAAACTGGGAGCGTCGCGGGCTGATTGCACCGGAGAAAGTCATGGAATCCAAGATCGTTGGGGTCAAGCTATATCGGCGCGCAGATTTCGATCAACTACGCTTATTGAAGGAATATAGCGGACCCAGTAATGAGCATGAATAGCGCAAGACCTGTGAAATATCAGAAAGTCAGGAACACGGGAGGACTACTTATGTCAACGCACACGTCAGGGGCAGGAATATTTCGCACAATGGAATCGACTATAACAGATTGCTGCAGCGTGGCCGCCATTGCCATACATCTTCCACCCGTTGCCAAACCAAAGGGTTGCCACCAATCATTCAGGTGGGATATTGGGGTGTGCATTGCGCACGCAGGGATCTGTAGGGAGGGCCAGCTATGGTTCTCTCTACCGAGATATCACGATTAGTTATCTTTATGCCGACAATTACGATGGACAAACCTATCATCCTACGACCACAGCTTGACCAGATTCAGTCTGGGCCTTACCATAAGGCTGTACACTGCCATCATCGTATAGACGTCGTGATGAGAACAGCCCGTAGGCACCGGGCGACGAAATAACCAGCGCCATGTTAGAATCTTGGCGCACTATGGTATACAGAGGTTATAATTCATCAGTATTGTCTTTAGTCTTTGAGAGACAGCGATCCTTAAAGAGGATATGATGGTTTAATTATTCTCGCTCATGGATTCAATTAGATACCGCCAAACGGCTAGAAACGCCACCTTTGTAAATCTTGCATCGATAGGGCCATACCAAGTCATATTGAATTGGTTTACAGTTTCATTTACATGAAACATGCTCTCCACTCGCGACGAGAATAATAGGGGCTCCTCGCCCCATCCTGAATTCGGATGAGCCGGTTCCAAGCCTAACTGGCCTCGTGCGAGGCGAGTGCAACGGATCTCCGGAGTCTTCGCCCGCACTGAACCAAACACCATTGCAGGATCCAACATCAATCTCGAACCGCGCTGCCAATACCATTGGCTCTTTTCTCATGGTTAGGGGCTATGAGCAGTATCATTTAATGCGTCGGCTTTGTTCATTAATTTCAGTTTATGTGTCGCACAGTCTCACTATATGTGACGCATAAGTCAGTAGATATCTGATTATTAACGGGCTTCAATATCATTTAACATGTCGGCCAATGGCCGCGTTGGGCGACACATAAAGTGAGACTGGCGCGACACATAAAATGAGATCAAAAGAGACCAGTCAGCCAAACGTAGGCTGCCACTTCTTGTGAAGCGGCATAAAAACACAAAAATCTCGTCTCGCGCGTAGAGTTGCGTTACTCTCGGGATGACACTTTATTGTTCTGCGCCCCGTCGGTGGCATCGTCGATGAAGACGATCAGGGTACAGCGGGGTCCTCGATCCTCCAGCCAATCATGGGGAGAGCCATCGATCTGGACCAGTTCCCCCCGGCAGAGCCGTCGAGGGCGGCGGGGATGGATCGCTGCCGCAGGCATCCGCCACGGGCCCCTCCCCGCTACGGCCCAACCGGAAACGCTGCGGTAAGTCGTCGTTACAGTGTCACGGGTGGAGGCCGCACACCTGGCCCTAATCCAGGTACAGGACGATCTTTTTTGCATTTTGGGGGACAGCGAGTGCGTGGAGACCAGCCGCCATTCGGATGGCTTCCAGAGGCGTTTCTGGCCGATTACAGGAAACCATGAAAAGGCGGGTAAGGATCGGGATTATCCCAGAAATCCGCGGGGAACCCTGTGCGCAACCAGAGCAATTCCATACCCGGCAAAGCGGTAGCTTCGCCATTCGGTAAAGAACACGAGAAATCTGTACCACTTGGACGCAGACGATTTTGGCCGGCTTTGTCCAAGCGCTACGGAAGCCAAGCCTTACGGCGTGATGGCGGAGGTGAACGGCTGCAAGCGTTGCCTCTCGGCCCGGGCCTCCGCCAGCAGATGTTTCCAGTCATCCGGAGGATGGCCGCTTTCCAGCATCTTGCGGAACACCCGATAGGCGTCATCACTGCTCTCATAGGCGCGCTTGGTGTCCTCGTCGTTGACCCACACGAACACGATCACCTTGCTTGATGCGTGGTAACGGAAGAACAGCCGGTATTGCTGGAAGAACCTGGCTCGAAACCAGTGCTTGTACTCGTCACCGAGCGTGTTGCCTTGCCGGTATTCGGGCCGCGCCGGATTTTGTGGAATGACATCGAACGCGAGTTTGGTGATCGCCGCCAATCGCTTGCTGGCGTTCTTCTTCACGTACCCGACCGGATCTTTTTGCTTGAAGGCCCCGACCTGCCGGGCCAGAGCTTCAAGCTGAGCCAGGAACAAGGGGTGAACAAAAACCGTCCAGCCATGAATGACCAAAGGATCTGGCTTGCCCAAGTTCATTCATCGTCTGCCGACAGGGCGGCGTCGAGATTGACTTCAATGCCGCCGACCAGTGACTGGAGTCGGCGGACAAGGCCAACGTCCACGACCTGCAGGCGCTCTGGGTGGCTGGCGATGTCGTGAGCCAGGAAGTCCAGGAACTGGCCAAGCACCGGATCGTCGTCTTCGCCGACCTCGGCGCGCGTCAGCACGACCTCGCCGCTGAGGCGGATCGTGTAGTGAATCTTGTCGCGCTTGCCCAACTTGAGGGCGCGGCGGACAGTTTCCGGCACCGTGGTCTGGTAGCGGTCGGTGAGTGTGGATTCGACTTCGAGGGTAGTGGGCATGGCGCTCTCCAGTAAAGAGGGAGGATATGCTGCATGGTAATGCGCTTGCCTTATCAATGCAAATGCATTACCAGGATTGTTATCATCCTGACGGGAAGCCCAGAGCCCATGACCGGCCTCACCCCTTAAAAGCGGGCCGACCATCCGCCCTTGCCGCCTGCAAGGTGCAAAAGCTTCTGCCGGAGGGATATATCCCAAGGGTTTCAGAAGTCGGTGATGGTTAAACCAATGCACCCATTCCAGGGTGGCCAGTTCCAGGGACGCTTTGGTTTTCCAGGGCGCACGACGATGGATCAGTTCGGCCTTGTACAGTCCATTGATGGTTTCTGCCAGGGCGTTGTCGTAGCTATCTCCCTTGCTCCCCACAGAGGGTTCAATGCCAGCCTCGGCAAGCCGTTCTGTATAGCGGATGCTGACATATTGCGTACCACGGTCGCTGTGGTGAATCAGGGATTGGTCCCGCTGCGGTTGTCGGGCGTGTAGCGCTTGTTCCAAGGCATCCAGCACGAAGTCCGTATGCATGGTAGAGCTGACCCGCCATCCCACAATCCGACGCGCAAAAACATCGATCACAAAAGCGACATAGCGCCAACCCTGCCAAGTGGAAAGTAGAGTAAGAGATGGGGCGTAGTCGAAACTATTTCCCCGCCTCTCCTCCCCGAACCGGACTTGCACCTCTCAGCGCATCCGGCTCTCCGTTCAAGTGTTGCTCATAGCAAAAGCGACATCACAGGCCGCATGCGGCCGCGTGGTCCGCGCTTGCGGATAATTCGGTGGCCAAGAAAGACGAAGCCATCGTTCACATGCGTTATATGGGTCTTTTCCATATTCAGCATGAGCTTCAATCCGCCTTCGATGAGTTCCCCTGCGTCAGGAACAGGAATATCTCGCACGATGGAATCGACTAGAACGGATTGCTGTAGTGCGGCCGCTATTGCCACACATATTTTACCCCTAGCCAATCACCCAGGGTTGGGATCCTGGGGCGTGAATTGCGCCCGCAGGGATCTGTAGGGGGGCCAGCAATGGTTCTCTCAACCGAGATATCACGATTAGTTATTTTTGGATATCCGGATTTGGCTGTGTTTCAGGAGACCGGACAAGCTTCTGCCATCTTGGCGTAAAACCGGATTTTGATGCTTTTATTACTGTGTTCGACTATCATGAAACCGGATTTTATTGTGGGAGAGCGCATGAAGCCCTCTGAAGCCTTGGCATCGAACCGTGCTGCAATTCGGCATGTAGTCGAGTCTCACCGCGCCCGTAATGCTCGGGTGTTTGGTTCCGTGCTGCGCGGCCTGGACACGGACAGCAGCGATCTGGACATCCTCATCGATCCGACACCGGAGACCACGCTGATGGACATCGCGGCCATCCAGGTCGAGTTGGGGCGCCTTATGGGCGTGTCCGTCGATGTGCTGACGCCTAGGGCCTTGCCCGAGACGTTCCGCAGCGTGGTTCTATCCGAAGCGGTGCCGGTATGACCAAGACACTGCGTGTCCCCGAGTACCTCAGCCACATCCTGCGGGCTATCGAGCGCATCGACCGCTACACCGCCGATATGGATGAGGTCGCACTCCTGAACAGCGAACTGGTTCAGGACGCCGTGATCCGCAACATCGAGATCATTGGCGAGGCTCGAACAACATCCAGCGCGTTGCCCCGGAATTCGCGACCCTGCATGACGACATTCCTTGGCTGGTTATGTACACGATGCGCAACCGTGTTTCGCACGGGTACGACAAGGTGGATTTGGAAATCGTCTGGAAGACGATTCAGGGCGATTTTCCCATGAACCACACGAACCACCAGGTCTACCGAAGAACTACGGGGCCGACATAAACACACTGATCGAGCTACTCGAATCCGGGCGGCTGTGACCCTTCAAACATAGTCAAATCCGGATACCCTTTTATGCCGACAAATGCGATGGACAAACCTATCATCCTACGGCCACGGCTTGGCCAGCTTCAGTCTGAGCCTTACCATAAGGCTGTAAACTGCCATCATCGTATAGACGTCGTGATGAGAACAGCCCGTAGGCACCGGGCGACGAAATAACCAGCGCCATGTTAGAATCTTGGCACTCTACGGTATACAGAGGTTATAATTCATCAATAATTGTCTTTAATTCTTGGGAGATAGCGACCCTCAAAGAAGGCCTGATGGTTTTCATTAGTATCGCACGGGGATTCAATTGGATACCTCCCAAACGACTAGAAACTCTACTTCTGCAGATCTTGCGTCGATAAGGCCATACCAGGGCATATCGAAATTAGTTTACAGTTTCATTTATATGAAACATGATCTCCTCTCGCAATGAGAATAATAGGACATCATCGCCCATTCTGAGTTCAGATGAGCCGGTTCCGAGCCTAACCCGGCTCGCGCGAGACGAACGCAACGGATCTCCGGAGCGTTCGTCTGCTAAGGAAATAGACGATCCGCACACCGGCAGGAATTGCAGTTCAAACTTGAATTCGCCCGCTAGCAACTATCACCATTCAAGAGGATAAGCATGTCGACGAAAAGAACGATACGATTCACTAAATTTGGCTTATACCTTTCATTACTGCTGCCGGTCATGGCTCAGGCCGGTATTTTTGGTCTGCTCGGTGACGTTGAGAATGCGGCGCAAAGTGCCGGGATACGCATGCCAAGCTCTCTGTCCAATCTCAATCAGATGGCTCAGGAAGTTCATGATGGTGGCTACAGCGCCTTGCCCGGAATGCCCAGTGCCAGCACGGCGGCAGCCTGTCCGCCGGGTTATACCTGCACGAAGAGCAATACACCAACGTATCCGTCTACACAAAACATTGCCGCAGAACTTGCTCAGGTGACCTATATCCAGGAGGGCAACAGCGGGACCGTGATCTACGATTTCCAGGATCCGCTCTGTCCCTACTGCCACAAACTCTTTGTAGAAGAGGCAACATTGATAGGGGAGGGGCGCTTGATCGTACGTTACGTGCCCGTGGCTTTTCTGAGTAGCCAAAGCACACTGATCGCAGCGGATATACTGCAATCGCCCAATCCCCCGAGTGTCTTGAATGCCTATGAGAGCGTAGCATTCAGCAGCAACAATGCTGGCCTGAGAGCGTATATGGAAAGTCCGACAGGAGCAGGGCAACAAGAGCTGGACACCAACAAGAAAGTCATGGAATATCTTGGGTTCAACGGTGTCCCTGCCTTGGTCTTTCAGTTGAGTGATGGTCATTATCAGCATATCGACGGATTGATATCCACCCAACAGATGGAACGTTTATTGCCGGAGATGGCAAACCCGGTTTCCGGCGCTACCATGCAAGGATCCACTGCGGTGACCGGCTCGGCCATATCCTCTGAAACATCCTCAACTCTATGACGGAAGTGATTTGTGCATGGCTGTACGCGTTGAGGCGGCGCAATCAGCGTGTCCGATCTTCCCGAACCACCTGCCGCACGGCGTCCAGCAGGGCGTTCCGCTCCATGGATTCGCGCAAGGTCCGATTGATGAGTGTCTGGTAGCCGCGCCCACCAGCCTTCCGGCGATAAAATTCCAGAACATCGGCGTCGATCAGCATGTTGACCTGCTTCTTCTTCAGCGCCTCGCGGAAGGCCGCCTTGCCCTGAACTTCTTCAATGGGTTCCCCACCGTGTTTCCATCGGCCTTGCGGATGATCGAATTCAACCCCGGTCAGCTCTGGGGCCTCATCCTCGTCTTTCCAGACGGTCACGGTAGACTTTCTTTTCGCGTTCATTGCACTTCCTCATCGAGACGATGCGACGGTGAACCCCCCGCTGAGTGTAAACCACCGCTACCATACGGCCTTTCAGAAATTCGATGCAGATCGTCCGGGGTTCACCATAGTTCTTACGGTCGTCGGGAAACTCGAAGGTCACATTTGCAAAGATTTCGTTGCAATCGGCAAAATCCAAACCCCGATGTTCCAGGGTGGCTTGCCGCTTGGCCTCGCCCCATTCAGGCCGCATATTGCTTTTTGTATTGATACACTGCGTTGTCAATGGAGCCGCTCACAGTTCATACCCCAACACCCGAAAGTTCTTCCGCATTTCCTCTTCCAGCCGCCGTCCTTCCGCCAACTGTTCCGATAGGTCTTTGGTCAGTCGCGCCATCTTTTCTTCAAACGGCTCGTCATCGTCATCCTTGGCGGCCGCACCCACATAGCGGCCCGGTGTCAGGACGTGACCGTTCTTGCGGATATCGTCGAGGCTGGCCGCCTTGCAGAAGCCGGGAACGTCTTCGTATTCCCCGTCACCATCACCCCGCCAGTGATGGTAGGTGTCGGCGATCTTCTGGATGTCCTCGTCGGACAGTTCCCGATGGGTGCGGTCGGCCATGGAACCCAGGTTGCGGGCATCGATGAACAGCTTGTCGGCGGTGGCCCAGAGCTTGGATTCGAGGCTCTGGTTGTGTCTTCGCTCTTGGCTTTCTTGGCTGGTCCGCGCGGCATGGGGCTTCCTTCTGTTTCTTTCTGTTGTTATAGCACGGGAAGCAAAGCGCGTCAGGCAGGCAGCGGGTGCAGCCCGTCATCCGCCACACGGGAGACGGGCTTCGCCCAGTGCGGAATGAGTCCCCAACGCATCATCGCCCATTCGGGACCAGCGCCCACGTCCCTGATCACTGAACTGAATTGAACAACAGATTTCATCGCGGCTATGTATGGCGAAATGACAATGGAATGCCCCTGAGCCTTTTTTATTCCATTGCCCTACAAACTAAAAGTAACCTTTTTAATTTCAAAAAAATGCCCGCATACGCGGGCAAAATAAGGAGAGAGAGGATGATATGAAATGGTATTTCAGTAGAGATTACCTAATAAAATCATGATAGTCGCATGTGAAGTCTGAGCAGGCCCACCAAGGCGTTGGGATAAATTCCGCTTGGATGGATGACATATTGCAAGTCAGGCTGGAGATAGAGATGAGATATGATTTTGGCGGAGCAGTAGCATTCGACGTCGGTTTCCGCCGTGTGCGGCCTACCCCGCAACCATGCCCGCGTCATGCCGATTCCCAAGCTGTCGCCAGGACCGGCCAACCAGAAATGACGAAGCCGTAACCCGGCACCCAGATACCATGGCAGGGCATTGACCGGGTTGGGCGCGGCTCCTAACTCCAGGAATCCCCCCCAAGTCATCCCAGCCTGCTTCCACCGATACTCTCCTATGGAATACAAACCACTGGTATCGTTACCCAAGGCAGATTGATATTGAGGGAGTTGACTATTTTGCCAAGCGCCAACCTTCAGCGTATAGCGACCGCCGTCCAAAGACCCGCTCCGATCGGCCTCCAGAAAAATCATGTCGCCGCGATCATAGGGGTTCCGTAAAGGGTGGATGGCATCTCCTTCAAATACGCCACCCATGGCGGTCCAACCGTCTGCGCCGTAACTTCCCATCACGCCCAGACTGGAGAACGGATAGGAAGACGCGGCAGGCACATTGACACCAATAGTCGGCGTGAATCCATAGGAAACATTCAAGAACCGGCTCGCCACCCCGCTTGTATCGAAATAATCATTGGCACTGATGAGTCCTGCCCGTAGTGTGGCATTGCCTATATTTTGGCGGTAATACAGTTTATAGAGTGCGCCCCTGCTGAGGCCCGTCAGGTTGTTTACGCCTTGAACGTCGCCCACATAGTTCTCCGGACTGCTATTTTGGATCGCTAAAAACTCGGTGACCAACCGACCGCCGGACCACCATCCGGCGCGCGCGCTATTAAATGCAAAACCCGCTTTGCCGGTAGCATTGCCCACCGCTCCCGGCGCCACTCCCCCAGAGAAGTTGTCCGCGCCATCCAGGCTGAGGTACAGATTCCAGGAAAACGCGTTGCTGAAACTGGTGGCATCCGCTGTGGATGCTGTCTGACAGGTTAAGGCACATATCCCCAGGCAAAGCAACCAGACGGGACGACGCGTACAACACGGTGGGCGCGGCTTTAAAAGCAGCGCAAGACAAACGTTACGTCCATTACGAAATGGTGGCATCATTTGGCCTCAAAGTGACCATTCAAACTAATGGCATCTTACTTTTACAAACCAACAGGTTAATTATCCCACGGTGTTCTCGTAGGCAATAACAACATAAAGTCCGAAATACTCTTCATATAGCGTATAGCACCAACTATAACTATTACAAAAAGCATCGTTAAAGTTATTGACCACGCTGATATCAGCGATGGAAACGAGTTGATTCATCCGAACGGGATCAACCTTACGGCAAGTTCAGGGAGTTGGTAAATGCGGCAAATTGTCGCACCCCGCCATTTTCTGCCGCATCATCGGCATCAAGGCGGCATGCAATATTATGTAACCCATCCATAACTGCCACCCATTACCGTCGCCAATAGGGCGCCAATAATAACGCTTCCGGCACCAGCGTTTTAATCGCTGCGGGAATTTCCAGCGTTAAACCAGGGCGTGGGCGGATGCTGACCCACAATAAATTCGTGCGCATATTGAGATCGGCAAATACCACCCAGGAGCCGTAATGGTGCAATACGGCGTTGATAATACGCAGGGTGTGTTGCTGGCGAATACCGCTTTTCTGGCGGAGCCCGGGAAAGATCATACGGAAATCGGAGAGGAGATGGCCGGCATCGTCGCGGCTAGGGACCCTTTTCCAGAGAGGCTCGTCTGGTTGCAGATCGGCAAAAACAGACGCCTTGAGGGCGGTCGATTCGGGAGACTTCAACGTCAACGGTGATACAGACATGGGGCTCTCCTGCATAAGCGAGTTGCCCTCAGTCTGCCTTGCTTCGCCGCAGGGCGGCAAGAGCTTCAGGCGTAGCGCGCGGCGTCCGCTTCGATGATCCTGCGGGCCTCGGCCACGCTGGCCCAGTCCTTGAGTTTGACCCATTTACCGGGCTCCAGATCCTTGTAGTGCTCGAAGAAATGGCGGATCTGGTTGCGCAGTGGCTCGGGCAGATCACTGGCATCCCGGATAGCGGAGTAACCGGCGGCGACCTTGTCGTGGGGGACGGCGACGATCTTGGCATCGATGCCCTTCTCGTCTTCCATCATCAGCACGCCGACCGGCCGGGCGCGGATCACGGCGCCGGGAGCGACGGGCTGGGGCGCCAGAACCAGACAATCGGTGGGGTCACCATCGTCGGACAGGGTGTTGGGGATAAAACCGTAATTGAGCGGGTAGTGCATGGCAGTGAAGAGGAAACGATCGACAACGATGGCGCCGGATTCCTTATCCAGTTCATATTTGACGGAGGAACCCTGGGGTACCTCGATCACGACGTTGATGTCATCCGGCAGTGACTGGCCGGCCGGGATTTTTTTCAGGTCCATGCAAAAACTCCTTGTGGATGATCAGGGAAAAAGGGCGCGCACGCGGTCAAGGTCGGCGGCGGTGTCCACACCTGCTGCGGGCGCTTCTGCCGCGCAATATACCGCAATCTGCACGCCGCGCTCCAACGCCCGCATCTGCTCCAGGGATTCAATCAACTCCAGCGGGCTGGCGGGCCAGACGGCGTAGTCCTGCAAAAAGGCATTGCGGTAGGCGTAGAGACCGAGATGCCGCCACCAGATGCCCGGGGTTTGCGGCAAAGTCTGCCCGCTGCTCAGGGGGAAATGGCTGCGATCCCAGGGCATGGGGGCGCGGGAAAAATACTGGGCGCAGCCGTCGGCATCGAGCGCCAGTTTGACCACGTGGGGATCGGCCAGATCATCCCAGTGGGTGACGGGGACGGCGGCGGTGGCCATCTGCCGCTGCGGATGGTCCAGCAGCAGCTGGGCGGTGGCGTGCAACAGGGCGGGCGTCATGCCCGGCTCATCGCCCTGCAGATTGACGATGACGGCGTCGTCGGCCAGTCCCAGCAGGCGCGCGGCTTCCGCCAAGCGCTCGGTGCCGCAGACATGCTCCGCGGCGGTCAACAGGGCTTCACCGCCATAGCTGCGGATGCAGTCCACCACTTCGGGGTGGTCGGCGGCTACCACCACCTGCGCTGCGCCGCTTTCCAGCGCACGCCGCCGCACCTGCTCGATCATGGGGACGCCGCCCACATCCAGCAACACCTTGCGCGGCAGGCGGGTGGAGGCCAGCCGGGCGGGAATCAGGACGCAGAAGCTCACGCGGGCTTGTCCTCGTAGGGCTTGGCCTCGTCAATGAGCAGCACCGGAATGTCGTCGCGGATGGGATATTGCAGGCGGCAACACGGACAGCAGAGGGCCTGACGCTGGGCGCAGGGTTGCAGACTGCCTTTGCATCGCGGGCAGGCGAGCAGGTCCAGCAGACGGTGGTCGATACTCATCAGCTTCTCCAGGGCAGTAATGATCGCTCCAGCC
Source organism: Acidithiobacillus ferriphilus (assembly GCF_028215975.1). Classification (NCBI taxonomy): domain Bacteria; kingdom Pseudomonadati; phylum Pseudomonadota; class Acidithiobacillia; order Acidithiobacillales; family Acidithiobacillaceae; genus Acidithiobacillus; species Acidithiobacillus ferriphilus. Next base: position 629,715 of record NZ_CP116458.1, on the reverse strand, counting down.
AGGGCTGAAAGGATGGCTCCAGCTCCGCTTCGATGCGCAGGGTCCAGTCGTCGGCCTGCGCGAACTTCCGGCATTTTACGGCATCCTTGGCGGTCATGACGAGGGGGCGGGGCAAATGGGCGATGTCGCTGGCGCAAAAGGGGTGGTGGTCGGAAAAAAATCGGGGGTCAGGGAAGGCGCCCAGGCCCTCCAGGCTCGCGATAAAACGCTGCGGTCGGGCGATGCCGGAGACCGCCGTTACGTGCTGCCCTTGCAAGCTGTCGAGGCTGCGGGTACGCGTGGGGTCGTTCACCGCTACGAGGTCTTTGGGCTGGATGCGGAAAAGAAAACGGGGTGGCCGGTTGCGCTCCGGGATGGCTGCTGCTGCGGCGGTGTCCATGAGCAAGGCGTCGGCATGGAGCATGGCGTCCGGGCGCTCGCGCAGGGGGCCGGCAGGGAGGCAATGGCCATTGCCCAAAGGGCGGGGGCCGGAGAGCACCAGCAGACGCAGGCTGGGCTGCAGGGTGAGGTGCTGGAAGCCGTCATCCAGTAGCGCGAGGTTATAACCATCCGCCGCCGCCGCGGCAATGGCGCGATGGCGGTCGGGGCAAAGATAAACCGCTTGGGTTTGCCCCTGCTCCTGCGCCAGCAACAAGGGCTCATCCCCCGCCTGTTGGGGGCTGTCGTCGTGTTGCACCCGATAGGGCCAGTGCGGGGGCCGGGCGCCGTAGCCACGGCTGATGATGGCCACTCGCCAGCCCGCTGCGGTGAGTTGCCGCGCCAGCGCCGCCACCAGCGGCGTTTTGCCGCTGCCCCCTACGCCCAGATTACCGACGACAATGGTGGGGATGCTCGCCGCCCTGCCCCGTATGTGCCGCCGCCGCCATTGCGCCACCTTGCCGGTCAGCGCTCCCAGAGGCCGCAAGGCGGTGGCCAGCGGCCCGCCCTCCTGCCATTGCTGCTCCAGGGTCCGGCGGAGGGTCACCAATCAAAAACCCGCTGCAAAAACTCCGGCAGGCGCTCGCCCGCGTGACGGCGTTCCTGCCAGAAAATGCGCCGGGTGGCGTCGCCGCGCTGGCGGGCGACCATCACATCCCCGCGCAGGGCTTGCCAGTGGTCGAGAATTTGCGCGGGGTCCTCCAGGGCGAGGATGGTGTCGGCGTCCAATTGTTCGGCGGCGTTCAAAGTCACGCCGGGGCTGACGCTGATGGGCCGGGAACCGGCATAAACCTGCCACTGCAACATCGGGGAGGCGGTCTGCAGATGCACCGCCTGCGCCGCCGCCGACAGGGCCGGATACCAGCGATCATCATCGACGGCGACCACCGCTCCGGCGGGTAAGGACGTGCGCTGCCAAACGGACAGCCTGGGCAAATCCGCGGGCGCGTCGGTGCCGCCGAGAAATAGTAAGCCCCTCCGGGACAGGGCCGAGGCGGCCCAGGCCTGCCGCCATCCGGCCCATTGAGCGGCGCTCAATCCCTGCGCCCACCACAGCAGGCCCTCGTCGGTACCGCTGATCATGGCCCGGAAGTTGGGATCGACCTGGGCGATGGTGAATAGGGTGGCGAAGTCCACGGGTTCCTGAACGGCTTCGGTGATGCCACGCCCGGCCCAGGCCCCGGCCTGACGCGTATCCCGCGGGTAGACAGCCTCCAGCGGCGCCGGAATCTGCGAGCCGGGATCAGCCGCCATCAGCACGGCGGGTATCTTTCCCCAGCCCAGGGCGGCGGCAAGCCGTGGTCTGGGCGTCCGACCCAACGCCAGATAACGCAGGGGCGACAACCGCTCCAGCACCCGTCCCACCGCTTGGGGGTGGTCGCAAGGCCCGAAACCATAGCCGAGCCGCTCGGCACTCTCGGTGTGCTGTTTCAGGAGGGCCGGGTACTCCGTCTCGAAAGTCATCACCATGCGCAGATCACGGCGCTTTTCGGCGATGGCTTTCGCCAGCTCAATACCCAGTCTTTGCTGATCAGCATCGCTGAAGCTCTGCATCCACAGGATAGGACCGCGCTCGCCCGGAGCTTTGATCCAACCCCAACGGGCATTCGCCTGCGCCGTCCGCCCGGCGCGTGCGTCCCGCCAACTGGCCCAGCGCGCGCGCAGCAGGCCATTTTCGTAATACGTCATGATATCTTGTCTTGCATTTCAATCCGCCCGACGCGTGCATCGGCGCGTTGCCGCAAATCAATCATGGTCGCCTCAAGCGTCTGCTGCAAAGCGATCAGAGTATCCTTATCGGCGTCGCGCGGGATCCGCAGCGGTTCGCCCCAGAGGATCACCCCGCGCGCGCCCGGCAGCGGCAGCAGAAAGCCATCCCAACTGGCGAAACGTTTCGCCCAGCGTGCCGAATAGGTTACCGGCACGATAGGCAGACCGGAAATGCGCGCCAATTCGATAACGCCCTCTTGCAACACTTCGCGGGGGCCGCGCGGACCATCGGGGGAGATGGCCAGGTCGTACCCCGCATGGGCGGCCCGCAGCATCCCCCGGGCGCCCTTGACCGCCCCGCGCCGGGTTGAACCGCGCACCGCGCCGTAACCCCAGTGCGCCATGGTGGCGGCAATCAGTTCGCCGTCCCGATGTTCGCTGACAAGGATTTTTATCCTACGTCCGCCCACCCGCCAGTAGGCATGGGCGACCATAACACCCCGCCCATGCCAGAAGGCCAGCAGGAAAGGCTGTCCGGCCTCGATCAGGGCGCGGACGCTGGCATCCCCCTCCTCGTGCCAGCGCACACTGAGGGCCATACCTTTGATGATATAGGCCGCCAGTGCGGCCACCACGCGTAAGGAACGCCCTTCCAGCCGCACGGGTCAGTGATTGCTCAGGGTTGCGAAACTGATCCGGGTCAGGCCAGCTTCCTGCGCCGCGTCTAATACATCGATGACGTACTGCTGCGTCGTATTCTTGTCCGCGCGCAGGACAATCACCCGTTCGGGATCTTTGGCCGCCAGCGCTTTGAGTTGTCCGGCCAGATCGGCCATAGACATAACCTGCTTATTCATGCGCACCTGGCCGCTCGCGCTGAGATCGATGGTGATGGGCGATTTCGGCTCACCGGCGGCGGCCTGCTGGGCTTTAGGCAATTGCATGGAGAGATGGGACTGGTGCACAAAGCTGCTGGTGACCATGAAAAATAACAGCAGCACCAGCACGATATCGACCATGGAGATCACATTGATCTCCGGCTCTTCACTCACCCGCGGGCGCAGATTCATTTTTCAGCCCCGCTGGCTATGAGATTCACCAGTTTCAGGGCCTCTTTTTCGAGGGACAACACCAGCGTATCGACCTGCCCTTTGAAATAGCGATAGAACATCAGGCTGGGGATGGCAACGATAAGGCCGCTGGCGGTGGTGATAAGCGCCTCGGCGATGCCGCCCGCCAGCGCCTTGGGATCACCCGTGCCCACCATGCCGATAGCCGCAAAAGCGTGCATGATACCGAACACGGTTCCGAGCAGCCCCAACAGGGGCGCCACCCCGGCGATACTGCCGAGAAAGTTGAGGTAGCGGTCGAGATGCGCCACCTCATGACGACCGGTCTCTTCCACCGACTCTTTGATCACGTCGCGCGGCTGTCCCGCATCCTGCAGAGCCGCCAACATCATCCTGGCCAAGGGCGTGTCGTTTTCATAGAGTAACTTGACCGCCTGTTGTACCTTACCCACCCCTACCAGCTCGGCTATCCGGGCCGCGAGATCACGCGGCGCGACACGCCCCCGCCGCAAGACCCAGAGACGATTACCCGCGATGGCCAAAGCCACAATTGCCGCCAATATGAGAATCGGCAGAACAAATCCGCCCATTTTAAATAACCCCAGCAACTCTTGCACATCGCCTCCAGAACCCGTTCGATTGTGACGAAGCCGGAATATAGCATATCGCCCAGGAAACGGCAGCGACCGGCCCCGTGCAGACGTCCGTGTTCAGGCGCCGGGTTGCCAGTAGGCGGGCGCTGGTGGCAGGGCACGATGTAAGCGCCCGCCCTGCCAGGTCCATGTGCCCGACTTGCCCTCGCCCAGGTAAAAGACCCGCGCCTGCGCTGCCGCAGCCGATAACGCCGCTCTTTCCGTGTTGCCCAGACTGGCGGGGGCGAAGATGGCCTGCACACGATGCAGCGTGGCACCGTGCTCCGCCGCAAGCCGCTTGACCGTCGCGGCGTCGGCGTCCCCCAGAATAAGCACATCGGGTCCGGCGCCCCAAGTCACCATGCAGGGCTGGACAGGTGCACTCAGGGTCAGAAAATGCATTCCTGTCGGTGCCACGCCGTCGGCCCGACAGAAAGCCGGTGCTGGCGGTCCGCCGGGATAGTCGCGGGCTCCGGCAGGCCACCACTGACGAGCCGCAGCAGGCTGCGGCTGGGGTGCGGAAATGTCGCTGCGCAACCACGCATCCACCCGCGTCACGCCCTGCTGGCGCAGCGCCGCCGTAAGCGCGAGGCCGCCGCTGCGGCGACTGGCCGCCTTCCAGAGATTTGCCGAGAAAATACCGCTCTGTGCCCCTTTCTGCCAGAACAACAGCATGCCCGATCCCGCATCCAGAGCACGCAATTCCAGATCGGTGGTGTCGCCGGCGGGGATCAGGAGCGGCACCATGCCCAGCAAAGCCAGTCGGCGCCCTGGCCAGCCCACCGGCAGGAAAAAGATGCTGAATCCCAGCACCGCCGCCAGCAAGGCCCAGGTGCGACCAGTACCCGTGCTGATCCGGGCAAAAGGAATGTGCAGCAAAACACGGAGGAGCGCCGTCACTGCGTCCATTTCCAGAGCCACCAGATGAAAAAACAGGCGACTGAGAAGTTCCAGATCCAGCAGCGCGAACAGGGCGCCCAGCAAGGCCAGCGGCACGGCCAGCAATTCCACCAGCGGAATCACCAACACATTCGCAACGGGGGAAATCAGGGATACCTGTCCGAAGAGTCCCGCCAGCAGGGGCATCAAGGCGATGGAGACTGCCCATTGACTGCGCAACAGCGCGCGCCAGCCGGCTTCGCCGTAGCCAATGGCCACCAGCGCCGCCACCGCGCCCAGAGACAACCAAAAGCCCACATCCACCAGCGCGCCGGGATTTCTCAGCACAATCAGCAAGGCAGCCAGGGACAGTCCCTGCCAGGCATTGTTGGGGCGTCCCAGCAGATGGGCGAGGGCCGCTGCGCTGATCATCCAGGCGGCGCGTTCGCCGGGGATCTGCATACCGGCAAAACTGGCATAGGCCCAGGCCGCCGGGATACTGCAGAGGATACCCGCCGTCTGCGCCGGCCAGCGGGCGACCAGCCAGGGGATACGCCGCCACAGCCACTGACTGAGCCACAGGGCCAGTCCGGCGACCACGGCCACGTGGGAGCCGGAGATCACCAGCAAGTGGGCGGTACCCGTATCCCGGTACACTTGCCAAATCTCGGGCGGGAGCTGGTTACCGACACCGATACTCAGCGCCTGTACGAAGCCCGCCGCCTCATGGTCCAGCGCCATATTGCTGGCATGGAGCACTACTTCACGGGCCGCCGCGATATGGTCTTGCAGATTCCAGCGGGAAACCGGTAACAACCGACCACCCTGCAGCCGCGCCACCCCGCCCTCCCCGGCCCAGAAACGCTGGCGGGCGAGATCGGCAAAGGGGCTGCCGGGTAAACTCGCCAGAGATTCGCTGCGCAACCGCAACTGCCAGCGCTGCCCCACTACCGGCACCTCCGGAAAATTGCCGTGAATGAGCAGGCTGGCGGGCCGACCACTCGCCGAGGCATCCGCCGACCAGTGCTCCGGCGTCAAAAGAAAGCGATATTCCCGACCTCCCAACTGGGGTATGGAGACAATGCGGCCCCGGACACTGAAGTCCTGATCCACCGGCCAGTGCACAGCGAGACGCAGATCGGCCTGCCAGATGCCCCAGGCAAAGGCCCCCGCCACGGCCATCAGCAGCAGCGCAGGCCGCCATTTCCAAGCTAGGAGCAGTCCGAAAAGCATCACGGAAAGTGGAATCCACAAAGCGGGCAATTGCCGGAAGCTGTGAAAAAATCCCAGCCCCAGCCCCGCTGCGATGGCCAAAAACGGTAGTGACGGCCAGGATTTGGCCCAGGGCGGCAGCTTGGCTACACTAGCCCCCTTATGACCTAGGAAATATCGCATTGCGCCTACCTGCATTCTGTCGCCTTCCCACCCGCGAGGACATCCTTAGCAAACGTCCATTGGGACGCTTTACGCATTTTCTAGCCCGCCCGGTACTGTGGCATCCCCATCGTCACAACGTCGCGCGCGCCGTGGCCATCGGCACCTTTGTTGGCAGCCTGCCTTTTTTTGGCCATGTTCTGAGCATCTTGCTCATCAGCCTCTGGCGTCGCGCCTATATTCCCATCGGCGTCGTCATGCCCTTCATAGTGACCGGCCCCTTCACCATCGTGCCCTTTTTCTTCGCATCCTATGAACTGGGGTTCTGGCTGCTCAACCAGTTGGGGCTGGCCCCGGCTATCACCATCCATTATGCGGATATCCACGCGATGTTCCATGGTCAGATCAGCATGATGATCATGGGAGACCGCCTCTGGCACGCCTATCTGCTCACTTGGCTGGGCAGCGTCATCCTCGGCGGGGGACTCGCCCTGACACTGTATTTTGGCGTGCTCGGTGGCTGGCGGCTCTGGATACTGTGGCGACTGCGCCGTCGTCGCCTGCACCGCGGTCGGTTTTAATGCAGGGCTTTCAGGGGCAGTAAGACGCCATCTTGCAGCCGGAGCACGCGCCCCATGTGCGCCGCCAGCGCTGGCTCATGGGTGACAATAACCAGTGCCGTGCCCATTTCCTGATTAAGGTCGAGCATCAGTTGGTGGACGCTCTCCGCCGACTCACTATCTAGATTGCCGGTGGGTTCATCGGCGAGGAGCAGCGCCGGACGGGTAACCAGGGCACGCGCCAGGGCAACCCGTTGCCGTTCGCCACCGGAGAGCATGCCGGGCTTGTGGTCCAGGCGCTCGCCCAAGCCGACGCGGGTCAGAATTTCCTTACCCCAGGGCTCGACAGAGTGGCGCGACACCCGGCGTATCAACAGCGGTAGCAGCACATTCTCCAGCGCGGTGAACTCGGGCAGCAAACGATGCAACTGATAGACGAAACCGACACTCTGGTTACGTAAGCGGCTGCGCGCCGACTCGCCAAGTTTGTAGACCTCCTGCCCGAGAATCCGCACCTCCCCCCCCGACGGGCGTTCCAGACCGCCCATGAGGTGCATCAACGTGCTCTTGCCCTGCCCGGAGGCCCCCACAATGGCTACCCGCTCGCCGTGACGAACTTCCAGATTTATGTCGCGAATGACTTCCAGATGTTCGCGGCCAATGGCGAAGCTCTGGCGCAGGTGCTCGACGGAAAGAATGATCTGCTCACTCATAACGCAGGGCCTCGGCAGGGGCGATGCGCGAGGCACGCCAGGAGGGATACAACGTCGCTATCCAGCTCATGATGAGCGCGGCAATAGCCACATGGATCACATCCCAGGGCTCCAGCTTGGAGGGTAACTGGCTGATGGAATAAACCTCCGGCGAAATGAATTGGACGTGAAACAACTGCTCGATGGCTGGTACCAGGGTCGGAATATTCAACGCCAGCAATACCCCGAAAAAGACACCGAGGAGCGTGCCAAAGAGTCCGATGATTCCACCCTGCACCATAAAAATAAGCATGATGCTATGCGGCGTTGCGCCGATGGTGCGGAGAATGGCGATATCCGTCTCCTTATCGGTGACCACCATCACCAGTGTCGCCACGATGTTGAAGGCGGCGACGGCGATGATGAGCGACAGGATCACAAACATCACCAGTTTCTCCATGCTCAGTGCCTTGAAGAAGTTCTCATGGGTCTGGGTCCAGTCCTGGATATAAAAGGCGGCGCCGAGCTGTTGTTGCAGACGGGCTGCGAAGGCCGGGGCGGCAAAAGGGTCTTTGATCTGCATGCGTAAGCCAGTCACGCCCTGATTCAATCCGTAGAGCCGCTGCGCGTCGCCCAGGCTGATATAGGCCATGCCGCTGTCATAAGCGTAAATACCGACGGAAAAGAGTCCGACCACCGTGAACTGGCGCAAGGCGGGGGTTACCCCCAGCGGGGTGACCCCACCCTGGGGAGAGATCAGGGTAATTTTGTCCCCCACTGTCACCCCCAGTTGCCGCGCCAACGCACGCCCGAGGACGATACCCCAGGGATGGGTCCGCAGGGATTGCAAGTCACCCATTTTCATGTCGCTGGCCAGCTTGTTGACGCGGCTTTCCAAAGACGGATCAATACCCTCGATGACCGCACCGCTGACCAGTCCGTCGTGGGAGAGCATGGCCTGCGCCTGCACGTAGGGCGCCATACCCGTCACATCAGGAATCGTCGAAAGACGCTTTACCGCCGTCGGCCAGTCCAGCACCGGCACGCCGTTGCCCTGAATGATCACATCCGAAGTCACCGCCAGAATCCGTGCACGCAAGGTATGGTCAAAGCCGTTCATCACCGCCATGACAGCGATCAGGGCCGCCACGCCGATGACCATGCCCATGATCGCCGTGCCGGTGATGAAGGAGATGAAGTGATTGCGGCGCTTGGCGCGGGTGTAACGCAGCCCGATCCAGAGCTCGTAAAACCTCATGGCTGTTCCGGCCGCAGATGGGGAAAGAGAATCACCTCGCGAATGCTGGGCTGATCGGCCAGCAGCATGACCAGACGGTCGATGCCCAGCCCCACCCCCGCCGTCGGCGGCATGCCGTATTCCAGGGCGCGGATATAGTCGGCGTCGAAGCACATCGCCTCATCGTCCCCGGCTTCCTTCGCCTCCACCTGCGCCCGGAAGCGGGCGGCCTGGTCTTCGGGATCATTCAACTCGGAGAAGCCGTTGGCCAACTCGCGGCCGGCGATCATCAGCTCGAAACGATCCGTGACCTCGGGGTCGAGATCATTACGGCGCGCCAGCGGACTGACTTCCAGGGGATACTCGGTGATGAAGGTCGGCTGTTGAAGATGGCCTTCCACCGTCTTCTCGAAGATTTCGATGAGACGCTTGCCCCAGCCCCAGGCGGGCTGACAGGGCAGGTGCAACTGCGCGAGCTTAGCCGCCAGCACTGCGGGGTCCCGCAGGTCGGCATCCGCCAGATCGGGGTTATGGGCACGCACTGACTCCGTCACCGTCAATCGATGGAAGGGTTTGCCGAGGTCAATCTCCAGTCCTTGATAGCTTATCGCCGTCGTGCCCAGGGCCGCCTGTGCCGCGGCGCGGATCAGGGTCTCGGTGAGATCCATCGCGCGCACATGGTCGGCATAGGCCTCGTACCATTCGAGCATGGTGAACTCGGGGTTATGGCGGGTGGAGATGCCTTCATTGCGGAAGTTGCGGTTGATCTCAAAGACCTGCTCAATGCCGCCCACCACCAGCCGTTTGAGGTAGAGCTCCGGAGCGATACGCAGGTAAAGGGTCATGTCGAGGGCATGGTGGTGGGTGACGAAGGGCCGTGCCGTGGCCCCGCCGGGGACGGGTTGCATCATGGGCGTCTCCGCCTCATAAAAGCCGCGCTGGCGCAGACCATCGCGCAGGGCCGCCACCGTTTCGGCGCGAATCTGGAAGGTGCGGCGGGTGGCTTCAGTGACGATCAGATCGACATAGCGCTGGCGGAAACGGGTTTCCGAGTCGGCGAGTCCGTGCCATTTTTCCGGCAGCGGGCGCAGGGCCTTGCTCAACAGTTGGAGGCTATGCACTTTGACCGAAAGCTCACCGGTCTTGGTGCGGAACAAGATGCCATCCACACCGATGATGTCGCCGAAATCCAGGCCCTTGAAGCGCGCGTAGACTTCTTCGCCCAGGTTATCGCGGCTGACAAAGAGTTGAATACGCCCGGACTGATCCTGAATGTCGGCGAAACTGGCTTTACCCATGACCCGGCGGCTCATCAGCCGCCCGCCGAGCCGTGCCTCGATGGGTTCCTGCTCCAGGGCCGTGGCGTCCATATCGCCATAACGCTGTTGCAGATCGCCCGCCAAGGCGTCGCGACGGAAGCCGTTGGGATAGGCATGGCCTTCGCTGCGCCAGTGCCCCAGCTTGTCGCGCCGCACCTGCATCTGGTCATTGAGTTCCTGATCCACCATCCATCCCCTTCCTGCAAAATACTGAGTGACTACCGCTTACAATCCGGCCTTCAACGCCGCTTCAATGAACATATCCAGCGCCCCATCGAGCACCTTCTGGGTGTCGCCCACTTCGATCCCGGTGCGCAGGTCTTTGATCCGCGACTGATCCAGCACATAGGAACGGATCTGATGACCCCAGCCGATATCGCTTTTGCTGTCTTCCAGCGCCTGCTTTTCGACGGCACGTTTCTGCATCTCCAACTCATAGAGTTTGGAGCGCAACATGCGCATGGCCTCGGCCCGGTTCTTGTGCTGCGAGCGGTCGGTCTGGCAGGCCACGACGATGCCGGAAGGCACGTGGGTGATACGAATGGCCGAGTCGGTCTTGTTGACGTGCTGACCGCCCGCCCCGCTGGCCCGGTAGGTATCCACCTTGAGGTCCGCCGGATTGATATCCACCTCGAAACTATCGTCAATCTCGGGATAAATAAAGACGCTGGCGAAGCTGGTATGACGGCGATTGCCGGAATCGAAAGGCGATTTGCGCACCAGGCGATGGACGCCGGTTTCGGTCCGCAACCAGCCGAAGGCATGGTCACCGCGCACATGGATGCTGGCCGACTTGATGCCCGCCACTTCGCCCTCGGAGACCTCCACCAGCTCCGCCGCAAAGCCATGGGACTCGGCCCAGTGCAGGTACATGCGCAGAATCATTTCCGCCCAATCCTGCGCCTCGGTGCCGCCCGCGCCCGCCTGAATATCCACAAAGCAGTTTGCCGCATCCTGCGCGCCGGAGAACATGCGCTGGAATTCCAGCTTCTCGACCATGGCCAGAGCGGTGGCGAGATCCGCATCGACAGCGGCGAGGAGTTCTTCGTCCTGCTCGCTCAGGGCCAATTCAAGCATCTCGCCGCCATCGGCGAGGCTCGCGGTGAGCTTGTCCATGGGCGTGATGATGGCTTCCAGGGCAGACCGTTCGCGACCCAGCTCCTGGGCCTTTTCGGCGTTGTTCCAGATGATCGGGTCTTCCAGCTCCCGTTGAACTTCCTCTAAGCGACCGCGCTTTTCTTCGAGGTCAAAGATACCCCCTCAGGCCCGCGACACGGACCTGGAGATCGTCGCGCAGCGCACGCATCTCATTCACTTCTCTCATGATTCTTCCTTTTCCATCAGGCTGCGTCAGGATCATACCAGCGCGCACCTCGTTGCCCCGCACGCAAAGGCCGTAATTATGCGCAGTTTCGGCGCCGATCTCCAGCAGTGTTTCGACAGGGTTGGAAGGGCATCAAAAACGTCCATTCCATCCCTGGGACCCTGCAAGGCGATTTCGTTTCCACGGGGCGAGTATACACCACCCGCTCTCCGCAGTGAGTGCATGAACGGTGCGGATGACAGTGCTTTGGGGTTGTCGTTGGGCTAGACTAAACGCATGAACACTGCAGGGGAATGTGCCATACCTATTTCAACTGGAAAATCGCTGTGCTTGCCTTGGGTATTTCGGTACAACAGTGGCTACGGCAATTTACCAGGCCCACCCGATGGCCTACCCCCAGGAGGTCCGAGCGCGCCTTAACCACCCCAACAAAACGATCCGCTCATTAAAATGGATAACTCGTTGCCCGCGACGCTTATGCACCTCGATTCACTCCCAATCGGGGGCATGCGGCATATGATCAATATTTGTAATAAAAATTCCCACAATTAAGGTGACCTATGGCTATAGAAACCAACATTTTTGAAAAAATAGACTTCGCAAACGCTACAAAAGTAGTGCGTCCGACTTTAGGTAATGAGGCACCAATCGCACTATTCAGGCTGGTGCGCCTTATCCTTCTAGAGGATATGTTTGGTGTTAGCTCTACGGCACAAGCATACCTATCAGGAAGACACCTTGGGTATAGCCTTGGATTAAAAGATCTAAGCCAATTTGTAGAGTTATGCGAACAACTTAAAATAGGAGTTGTAAAAACTGGGGAAAATGATAAAGGGCAACTGCATATTGATGTTTACGAGTGCGTTACCTGCTCTGGAATGGAACCTGTCGGGCGCACCCTGTGTTCTTTCGAGGGCGGTTTGATTGCCGGCGTAGCAGAGGGCATATTTAAAAACAAGGTTAACGTCCGCGAGGTTACTTGCATAGGTGGACTTGGACATGAATCATGTGGCTTTGATGTAATACAGAGGTAATGGTAACGCAATAGAATGATACATGAGGTCTAAATTGATGCTTGCCGGGTCTTTGTTGCGGATGCCGCCTAAGAAGCCATGATAACTGTTACCGTTGCTCATTCGCAAAAGCGCATTAGTGAGGGGATCGGAACACCTTCCGTCAAGCACCCTCGCCGACCAACGCAGCATGCCGAATACGCAACTGCAAGGTGATTGCATCCCGGAACGTATTCACATCCAACTCGTAAGCCATGAGTACCGTCTGCCCACTCCCACCGGGCAGATGCCATTTTCCACGGCACCGAACCAGATGGCGTCGTAATCCGTCGAGTCCATTTTCACGATCAATTTCAGATGGCTGCCGTCTCCCACCGGGCGGATCTGTTCAATATGACCGTGGCTTCTGAAAACGGGGTGCTCCCATTGACGACCAAAGGGTTCCAGGGCCGCCAGTTCTTCCACAAGGGCGAAACTGGACGGCACCGCAAGTTCGCCGTCGGTGACCACCTCCGGACCGAGACAACGATCATCCAGCGCGCGTGCCGCTATACTTGCCCACGCCTCTGCAAAGCGCTGCAGACCATCCTGCTTCAAGGTCACCCCGCCAGCGCCCGCATGGCCACCCCAGGCGGTAAAATCATCGGGATAACGGTCGGCTATCTCCGCCAAGGCATCCCGCACATGAAAGCCGTGCACGGTTCTCAGAGAGGCGGTGATATGTTCGCCCTCGGCTTTCGGCGAGAAATAAGCGACCGGTCTACCGAAAGACTCCGCCAGTCGCGCCGCACAAATGCCGTAGACACCCGCGTGGCCTTCCGGGTCGAATATCGTAATGGCCGCCGCGCCATCCCGAACCTGCTGTGCCGCCTGTTTTGTGCTTCTTTGCAGCATGTTCGACTGGACCGCCTTACGTTCGGTGTTGTGCTCCACGAAATGCTGCGCCAGTTCTTCCGCGGCTGGAGCGTTATCACTCATAAGCAAATCAACACTGCCCAGTGCCGAATCCAGGCGCCCGCAGGCATTGATGACGCGAAATGAAAGGCCAGGATGGCCGCGGTAATGGGCCCTTTGCAATGGCTGGCTACGTACAATGCCTGCCAGGCGGGCCGCGCCGCCGGCGAGTTCATGATCGCCAGGCCGCGGGCGATAATCGCCTTGTTATTGGTGGACCGCGCCAGATTGACGCAATCGGCCATGGTTCCCAGGGCAACCAGGTCCAAAAGACCGCCGAGTTTTGGCGCACTGGCGGGAAGGTCGCCGTCCCGAATCAGCCGCTGGCGAACCGCACAGCACAGCAACCACGCCACCTGCACGCCAGCGATGTAAGGATCGGGAAATGCCGAATCCTCGCGCACCGGGTTTACACAAGCCATGGCCGCAGGGGGCGGCCCGGATGCGGGCACGCCGTGATGATCCGTGATGACGACGATAAAACCATGATCCCGCAGCCTGGCGATCCGTTCATTATCCGTGCTCCCCTGATCCGCGGTAATAATCAAGGCGGGGCGGGGGGCCTCGGCAATAATGCGGTCGGTCAGGGTTTCGGTGACGCCGTAACCGTCCCGCAGACGATGGCCGATATAGCTGTGAATCCGCGCTTCCGACACGCCGAAATAATCCCGGAACGCAAACTTCAGCACCGCATGGGCCGAGGCGCCATCCGCGTCAATATGTATTTATTTTGTTCACAATATTTTATTTATAACAATATAATCATCATGATATGTAAATAAAAGTTATAATACGTGTTTATGAACACCAATACGAAGTAAGCGAATCAAGCCCCCATAAAGCACAAGCATTCATCGTCTGGTCTAGGAGCACTCCCCGCTGTGTCCGTCCTACCGTAGGAAGAGGCACCCATTTCTATAGTCTGCACGACTCCCAGCATGAAGGTGCAACAATCCGTATTTAGGCCTTTAGTTATTATAGAAATAGTCATTCTTTATCCTTTTTAAGGACGGTGACAACTACTCCGCCAACAATAAGCTTCACAAAGAGAACCAACATCAGTAGATATATAATATATTTAAAGCTGATATCTATCCCAAAAAATTTAAATGAAAAATATATGATTACCCCGACTGCTGGCGTGATGCTAAAAAATAAAAAATATTTTACTGCCTTCGCCTTAGTCTTTGACAGTTTCATTTCTTCCCCAATTATCTGTTGAGTGATAACATTTATATTGTAATTGTTAGTACCTGTTTAATTGCCGCAACAGTGCTGCAATTGCCTATCATTTACGCAGGCTGCTTGTTCCCAAGAAAATCGCACGAAAGACGGGATCACCTCGCACCTGATGGAGGACGGCGGCCGAAACGTGACCAATCCAATAAACCCATGCAACATAGGAAATCTCTCTATGGACTCCAGAAAGCATGGTAAAAGCAGCGGCACCGGCTGAGGACGAAGATGCGCCGCGCCCACCGGGGATTACAAGAAAAATGAGTACGCCGGTAACCGCCAAGCCGGTCATGGAGAGGATTCCAATGCCATGCCAGAATCCGGGCAGACCAACGGTGCGTCCCGCCTGCGGTAGTTTCCCTTTAAATAGAGCCAGAATGTCTGTCTTTATTACCGATATTCCGTCACTGTTCCATGGGAAAAGAATTTTTGACTGTCCATCAGCGTAGATCCATAGCCACTCTACCATGAGGACAGTTGCGGCCAAAAGACCAACCCATTCATGAATAATGAAGTACAGTCTGGTATTCGGATCTGAGACCCAGAAGCCATCGAACAATTCAAATGTCAATGTGGTGGATAGACCGACATGTAACAACCTTGTGCCGCTATCCCAAGCGGTTTTTTGCATAATTGCCTCCCTCTTTCGTTATTCGCCTCATCTATGTTTGGCTTGCATACCCAATAATGGATCGCACCCGCTGGTCATCGTATATTTTGCTCTCTACCTTGCAATACACCGCGTTCTCATCCGGGAAAATTGCCACTTCTACTACTCCAGGCAATTGCAGAAGCTGCTGGGTGAGTTGCGCGTTATCCTGGCTATCGGCAGGAAGAGGAAATATCCTGGTGGCGACATAACGTGGCTGCTGCATCGTGAACGCCACTATCAACCAGATAAAATAGATGGCCGCCACGGCCCAAAAGACATCGCTGTAGTTGTGTTGACCGGGCAGATAAAGTAATCCTCCCAACAAACCGCCACTGAATGCCCCTAGAAACTCCGCCGTGGTATACACGCCAGTGGCCGTTCCCTTGGCACCCGGATGACAGAATTTGGCCACCAGTGAAGGTAAACTTGCCTCCAGCACGTTGAAACCCACAAAAAACAGAAACAGCGCGATGGCAATGGACCAGATGCTGTGATTGGAAAGCGCCATCCAGGCGACAGCAGCCAACAGAATCGCGATCGCCAGCACAAAGACTTCTCGGAGGCGATGCTTGGCCTCACCGATAATGATAAGGGGGATCATCGCCACGAAAGAAAGCAGCATGACCGGGAGGTACAACATCCACTGATCTGTCCCAGAGAGGAGAGGATGCTGCGGATCAATGAGTACCAGCGGAAGCACCACGAAGAGCGCCGTCAACCCTGTATGGAGTGAAAATATACCAAAGTCCAAACGGAGCAGGTTGGGATTCCTTAATACGTCCTTCAGTGCAGCAGGGTTCATTTCGGCATCACGATGGAAACGTGCCGGGACATCCGGTATCACCTTGTAGAGCACGCCGATGGCGAGAATGGACAAGGCAGCCGTTAACCAAAAGATTCCTTGTACCCCAATCCATTGGGCTAACGGCGCGGATAACACCAGTGACACACTAAAGCTGATGCCAATGGTAATGCCGATAGTGGCCATAGCCTTGGTCCAGCGTTCTTCGCGCACCAGATCTGCGGTGAGCGCGATGATGGCGGCGGCTACGGCACCTGCACCCTGTATGATTCGCCCTATCAACAACCATTCGATGCTGGTGGCCTGTGCGGCGATAACGCTGCCAATGGCAAAAATAAGGAGTCCCGCCGCAATGACGGGTTTCCTGCCCCACTTATCTGACAGCCTACCGAAGGGGATTTGGAAAATGGCCTGGGTCAGGCCGTAAGCACCCAGAGCAACGCCAATGAGTATCGGATGACGTATTGCCCCATGCAATCCGTGGGCATATACGGAAAACACCGGTAATACCAGAAACAAACCAAGCAGGCGTAAGCCAAATATTCCGGCCAAGGCAATAATGGATCGACGTTCACGTCCGTCCAGAGCGTTTTGTGGAGTAGTCATATTCATCCTTATCTAGGGTTATTTGGGCTATTATTAATGAATTACTGATTACTTATTAATTAGATTTAAATAGCTTTATTGTCATTGCATTCCACTGCCCGCCTATCTTTACGTAGGCCTCTTTTGCTATTGCGCAAGAATGTAAGGACATATCGGGGTTATGCTTGGCACACCAACTGAGTTGAACATGAAGCGCTTCAGTATTTTTCGTTCTTGAAAACCATGCCACGCTTTTATGCGGATATGGCGACTCATTAGATGTCACACCAGAGCACCCAGCCAAAAACAACATAGAAAACAAAAAAACAGCGACAGCGTTGCGGTATGACATGGCTAGATACCTTATCATGGTTCACATTCCAGTTTATTGACAAGATATGATGTTGTTGGTTCCCACGTCATCTCAACCGGGTAATTTATTTCACCAAATGAAGCTTGGTTGTATGGGATGTAAGGATTATTTGTCATCCATTTTCTCTTCGACGATGTAATGGTTTTCAGGAACGGGAAGCCCCTCGCGATGCAATGGCAGGGTATAAATGCTGTCCTGCAGAAACACACGGCGTACGGCAAAAGCAGTCAGGGCTGTCACCATGGCCGGCAGCAGAACATGGTAGTTTTCGGTTAACTCCACCACCATCACGGGCGCACTGAGCAAAGCCCCGGTGGTGGCCGCCACCATGCCAGCCATTCCACACAGGGCGAACAAGGCCGCCAGATGCGGGACACCGATGATGGGTTCCAGAAGCATTCCTAAACAACTGCCAAGTGCGGCCCCCATAAACAGGGAAGGCGAGAAAATCCCCCCGGAACCACCGGTACCGATCGTCAGACTGGTCGCTATGGCCTTGAGGGCCAGCAAAAGTAGCAGGAGCAGCGGCCAATGCATCTGATTGAGCAATATGCCGGATATCCCGGCATAGCTGCCGCCGATCAAATAGTAATGGCCCGTCAGCCGACAGGTGATATAGAGCAGGATGCCCACCAGCAGCATGCCGGACATATGGCGCGCATAAGGATTTTGTAGCCGTTTCCGACTGTAGGCATCGACACGGTCCATCAGCCGGATAAAACCGAGACTCATCAGTGCCATGAGACTGCCCACCACGGCAAAAGTCGGCAACATGAGGCTGCCGTTCCAATGGCTGATGTAGGCATGGGCAAAGAGATGACCGCTCCCGAACACCTCCTGCGTCACCCAACTGGCAGAGGCTGTTGCCACGAGTGTGGACAGGACGGTCCAGGGCCGCCAGTCGGGCACGATCACTTCCATGGCCAGAAACCACCCACCCAGAGGCGCATTGAATACGGCGGCGATACCAGCACCGACACCACAACCCAACAAATGGATACGTCGGTGATCCGGCACCCGAAAAAGATGTCCTACCAGGGCACCGATAGCGGCACCGAACTGCATGGCCGGACCCTCGCGGCCAGCGGAACCGCCCGTGCCAATGGTGATGGCTGTTGCCACCGGTCGTATGATCGCAATCACCGGCCGCATATGGCCCCGATCGGCATGCACCGCACGTAGTACCTGGCTGACACCGGCACCCTGTGCTTCCGGCGCGATGTTACGCACCAGCACGGTTACCAGCAGGGCGCCGATCACCGGCACAAGAATAATCCATGCGCCCCACGGGGAGACGGGAGTATGTTCCCGTGCGTTTTGCGCAATATCAAAAGTGCCTAAAATCGCTGCATTATGAATGCCGGCAATCAGATAATGGAAAAGTACGGCACCCAGCCCGGTCAATAAACCCACTCCGGCACCCAGCAGAATCAAACCAGGACCTTCGTGATGCGGCTCAAAACTGCTATGAAACCATGCGGAATGTTCCATCAGAGTACCCCTGTCATTGCGCCGTGTGAGGACGTAGCAAGCGCATGGGCAGGGAGGTGTAGGCCAGCACATCCGCAATCGTCACAATAGCTATAACATCTTCGTGATGTTCCGGGGGGTTGATCCGGCAGAGTAGTGCGCATTCCTGATGAGTGGCGCGGAATCGGGCGACCAAATCATATATTTGGTAATCCACAGGAACACTAAACCAATCCGCGCTGGCGAAATTTTCTATGGGGGTCGAGGTTTGTCGGTGTCGCAGCAACTCACGTACGCGCGGGGCGGTCAGTACCGCACGGGGTTGCGTCCCTTCGACGATCAGGATGTGCGGTATTTCACGGCCGCGATGGAGCAGCACCGCGATATCTGCCAGCGTCCGGCTATCTTTTACCCGGATCAGCGGGGTTTCAATAAACTCTCCAGCCGGGCGCATCAGGTAGAGGTTGCTGTGCCGCGCCTCAGGAATGAAATGACCGCGGCGGATCAGTTTGCGCGTGTAAATCGTCTCCCTGGTTATCAGTCGACGGGCTCCAAAGGCCAGAGAGGCGACGATAATCAAGGGGATGATAATGTGGTAGTCGCTGGTCATTTCAAAAATCATTACGGCACCAGTAACGGCGGCACCGGTAGATGCGGCAACCATCCCGGCCATCCCCAAGGCGGCCGCGATGGTCATACTGACCCCGATTCCCGGCAGTAAATGGTTGGCGATGACGGCATAGAGCCCACCCAGCACAGCTCCGACATACAGCGCGGGAGAGAACACACCGCCCGACCCACCGGAACCCAGCGTAACGGAAAAAGTCAGTATTTTCAGTAAAAGCAGGAGCAGGAGAAAACCGGGGTGCGTAATGACGCCGTCGAGGATATCCTGAACCGTCGCATAACCCACACCTTCTACGTAGTAATGACCGGTAAAGGTGATCATGAAATAAATGACCAAGCCCACGCCCAGCATGCCCGCAGCATGTCGTGCGTAGGGATTTTTGATCCAGTATTCGAAACGATCGTCAGTCCAATACAGACTGCTTGTGAACAGCAGGCCGGCCCCGCCCGTCAAAAGACCGAGCAGAACATAGGCGGCATAGGCACCGGCGCTTTGGTGCAAGGTCCGGTTGATCATGTGCTGAGAGATGATAAACGACGGATAACTACCCAGAAACAGGCGTGATACGAAGGCGGCGGTACCTGTGGCGATCATGACCGGAACAAGGGTCCGCGCACTGACTTCCACCAGCATGAGCTCGATCGCAAACAATATGCCGCCCACCGGTGTGTTGAATGTCGCGGCAATACCGGCGCCCGCTCCCGCCGCAATCAGTCCCAGTCTCTGCCATTCTTGCAACCGCAACCACTGGGCCAGGCTGGAGCCGAAGGCGGCTCCGATCTGAATAATCGGCCCTTCCCGTCCTACCGATCCGCCACTGCCGATACTGATAGAAGACGCGAGCGCCTTCACCAGAACCACCACGGGCCGAATAACGCCGCTCCCATAATAAATGGCATCCATAACTTCAGGTACGCCGTGCCCTTTGGCTTCTGGCGCAAAAGTTCTGACGAGCCAGACCACCACAAGCCCGCCGAGAACGGGGACCAGCACTACCCCTAAACCCCAGAAGCTGGCTGCGGAATGCTGCAAGTCATCAAAGCGTGAGGCAATCTGACCGAAGAAGAAGGCATTATGCATCAGGCCGATAAGGCGCCGGAAAGCGACCGCCCCCAAGCCCGCGACGATCCCCACAAAGAACGCCAGAATCAGATGAAAAGCCGGGTTCGTCCGAAACACCCCCTGCCATCCCATGACGAGGGTATCCATATCGGCGGCTAGGGACGAATCTTCAGGCATCAGGGCACTTTGGTCAGGTTTTTTTTAAAAACTACGCTATACTCAAGGCTTAATCAAATCGATTTAATTGAAAATAATATCGGAGAACCCGATGACGATGGATGCCGAGCAGTTGCTCACCCTCCTCGCGGTTGCAGAAACCGGCAGCGTCAGCGAAGCCGCACTACGTCTGGGACGGGGACAGCCTGCTATCTCGGAACGCCTGCATAAACTGACACGGGAAATCGGCGAGCCTTTATATGTCCGTGAGGGCGGTGGCATTCATCTGACCCCCGTCGGCCAAGCATTGATTCCCGATATCCGGCAGTTGCGCGCCAAGTTACAAGACATTGAGAATCTGCTCATGCGCCAGAAATCCTTGCAAGCCGGAGAACTGCGCATCGCCTCTACCAGCCTGATTGCCAATTATTTACTACCGCAATATTTGCAAAGTTTTCAAAACCAGAATCCAGGGATCAATCTCTACATAAAGAGCGGTGTGACCTATTGGGGAGACATCAATCTTTCCGAGCTGGACGTCTTCTTTTTTGAAGGAGAGATGGATATACCGCATCTACCCGATAGTTATGAAATACAATCTTGGTTGACCGGCGAAATCGTCGCAGTCATGCCCAAAACCCATCCCCTGGCATCATTGTCGGTGCTGAGCCTGGAAGACGTACAACCTTATCCTGTGGTATGGCGAGAGCCTTCTTCCGGAGTTCGAAGGAGGCTGGAGAAAGCGTTCAGACAAAAAAACATTGTGCCCGCGCATTTCATTGAGGTGGCCGATGTGGAATCCGTGGGGGCCATGGTAAAGGCTGGCTTGGGAATAGGCTTTATGACCCATACGGTTTTTGAACAGAGACCGGATTGGGATCTACTGTATAAGCCCATTCCATCCGCTCAACTGATTTGGAAGAGCTTTATGGCTGTTCCCAATCCGGCGAGGCGTTCCCGCGCTTTGTCGGTTTTTTTGGACCTTATGGGCTCTACACCGTTCCGATAAGTCCTAAGACAGTGGACACCGTAAGGACACGATGCATGTCTCAATGCATCGGTTTGGGATCCAGCCAGGTGTTGTCGGTGGCGATGGGCATGGTCGGTACATCATTAAAGAACGCCAGCAAGATGATCATGATGGCGGTGATGGGATAAAAATCGAAAACCAGCATGGCCAGTACGACGAAGACCATAATGCGAATGGTTTCGACGATACGGTAAATCGCATAGCTGTTCATGCGCTCGAAGATGCGGCGTGCCTCCTCAACAGCGCTGATGATGACATTCAGGCCCGGTGCCATCAGCACCAGAGCGGCCGCAGCCCTGGCGGCATCCGTGGCATCGGGCACCGCGATATCTACGTCCGCCTGCTTGAGCGCCGGGGCATCGTTGGCGCCGTCTCCGGTTATACCCACCAGATAGCCATCGGTTTCAACGTGTTGACGACTTGCGATAGGCCCCCAGTGCCCGGTAAGCAATGATCTTGGCCCCGCTGTTGATAAGGAACCAGGCCAGGACGTAGGTCCATACCATTAGGGCATAGCCCCAGCCGATGGGGGGAATGAGCCAGCCGTAGACGGCGGCGAAGGTACCGACGACCTTGGTGGCGATGGTGACGTTGAAAAAGCTCCAGCTCGGCCAGGGCCGCTGCCAGATGGCGCCGGTGTTGCGGGTCAGGAAGATGGTCAGGTGGCCGGCCACCAGCAGTTTCAGGAAAATCAGGGTGCGGATGACGCCCGCCGGTAAATGCAGGTAGGTTTCGGCAATCCAGAACATGGAAAATGAGGCGACGACGCCCAGCACGCCGAGGAGGATGGAGATGATCAGCACCCGTGTCATGTCCCAGCGCACCGGCTGGGGCGCCGTGGGGGCGTTGTCGTAAGCGATCATCATGATGGGAAAATCATTGAGCAGGGCGATCATGACGATCATCACCGCGGTGACCGGATAGAAGTTGAACACCAGGATCGACAGGCTCATGAAGAGCAGGACACGGATCGTCTCGGCGATCCGGTAGATGGCGTAGCTGTTCATGCGGGCGAAGATCCTGCGCGCCTCCTCGACGGCGTCGACGATGACCGTCAGACCGGGTGCGGTGAGCACCAGATCGGCGGCGGCGCGGGCGGCGTCGGTGGCGCCGCTGACGGCGATACCGACATCGGCCTGCTTCAACGCGGGGGTGTCGTTGACGCCGTCTCCGGTCATGCCGACGATATGGTTTCTGGCCTGCAGTGCCTTGACGATGGCGAACTTATGCTCCGGAAAGACCTGTGCGAAACCGTCGGCCTGTTCGGCCTGGGTCTGCGCGGCGTGGACATCGGTGGAGAGGGCTTCAGCCGGAATGATGTTTTGCCCCAGATGCAGCAGCGTGGAAACCTGTTTGGCGATGGCCAGGTGATCGCCGGTGACCATCTTGATGTCGATCCCCATCCGCTGACCCGCCGTGATGGTTTGCGCCGAATCTTCCCGCGGTGGATCGAACAAGGGCAAGAGACCGAGGAAGAGCCAGGTGCCATCCCCATCCTTTCGTGCCACTCCCAGGGTACGGTAGCCCTTTTCCGCCAGGGCATCGATCTGGCGGGTGGCCGTCTGCCTGGTGCCGACGTCCGGCTGCGCCAGATCCAGGATGACCTGCGGGGCGCTCTTGGCTACGCGAAAGCGCTCGGTGCCTGCCGCCACTTCTGCCTCGCTACGCTTGCTTACCGGATCAAATGGTTGATATTTTAGGACGGAATAGGAAGCCAATGGGGCAGACGCGGGCAAACCGCCCAGCACGGCGGTGTCGATGGGGTCGCCCGTATCCCGCTCGGAGGCCAAAGCGGCGGCGAGGATTAGTTCCTCTGCATCGCGGGCCCCGATCACCACGGGTTCACCGAGGGTGAGGCGGTTCTGGGTGAGGGTGCCGGTCTTGTCGGCGCAGAGCACATCCATGCCGGCCATCTCCTCGATGGCCACCAGACGCGAGACGATGGCTTTCAGCCGTGCCAACCGCTCCGCCCCGACGGCCATGGTCACCGATAAGACGGCGGGCAGGGCGACGGGGATGGCGGCCACGGTCAGGACCATAGCAAAGAGGATCGTCCGGATCATGGGCTCATGACGAATCGCCAGAGCCACGAAGAGGATCACCGCGATCAGAACCAGCGCCGAAACGATCAGGAAGTTGCCGATGGCGAGCACCGCCTTGCGGAAATGGGAGACGCTCTCCGCCCGCTCCACCAGTTGCGCGGTCTTGCCGAAAAAGGTCTGCAGACCCGTTGCCGTCACCACACACTGCATCTCGCCCATGCCCACGATGGAACCGGAATAGGCGCCATCCCCCCGCCCCTTGTCCACCGGCAGAGACTCCCCCGTCAGTACCGATTGATCGACCCTGAGGTAATCGCCGCTCAACAGCAGCACATCGGCGGGAATGATGTTTCCCAGCTTCAGGAGGATGGTGTCGCCCGGCACCAGGTCCTGCGCGGCGATCTCCTGCCAAAGGCCGTCGCGCAGGACCCGCGCCCGCAGTGCCAGCTTCCGTTTGAGCATGGCGATGGCGTTGCCAGCCTTGTGTTCCTGCCAGAAACCCACGCCGGCGTTTACCAGCAGGAGGGTCATGATGATGGCGAAGTCCGCCCAATGTGCCACCACGGCGGAAAGCACCGCGGCGATTTCGATCATCCAGGGGATGGGGCCCCAGAAATAGCCCAGAAACTGGCGGAGCGGGCTGAGGTGTTTTTCGGGGATGGCGTTTGCCCCATATTGGGCCAGGCGACGGGCGGCCTCCGCCGACGACAACCCGCGCTGGGGATCGCTCTGCAATTGCCGGAGGACCTCCGGAATACCGGGAGCGTTTGTCGGGTCAGGATTGATTGTCATAAGGACCGTCTCCTGGTCGGCTCAGCCCTTTCCAATCCACAAATGAGTCTGAACAGGCGGGCTGAGTGAGTCTACTCAAGCGACCGGGGTCAGGGCTTTGTTAATGGTACGGAACAGTTTATCCCGTGCCGCGTTTAGGCGACGGGCGGCTTCATTATCGCTGAACCGATGGGCTTGTGCATCCAGGTCAGCGAAGCGGATGCCGGGTCTGAGGAACCGGCTGGCCTCAGGCAGGGACTTGAGCTTGTCGTAGGGCGTCATCATGGCCTCGTAGCGGTAACGTTTGCGCAGGCGGCCCTTGGCGTCGAGGTATTCCTCCGGGAAGAAGCAGGGCCGGTGGAAGTTCAGGTAGGGCGAGAGGACGGTGAAGGTGAAGTCGTTGACCCGCTGGGCAAAGCGTCCGGGAATGTGGCTATAGCCCAGGTGTTTGCGTACCACCGAGCCGTTCTTGCTCTCGGCCAGGGCGTTGTCGTTGGATTGGCGGGAGCGCGACTTGGTGAATTCCTCGACGTGGAGCTTGTTGAGCAGTTTGGCGACGCGATGGTTGATGTACTCGGAGCCGTTGTCGCTGTGGAAGCCGTGGATGGTGAAGGGGAAGGCCTGGATGAGGTACTCCAGGATGGGGAGGAGGAAGCGCTCGCTGATGCGCTCGACGGCGCAGACAAACTGGAACTGGGTGACTTCGTCGACGGCGTTGATGAGGTAGAGGCCCTTGATGCCGTCCAGGTCGCCCTGGTGCACGGAGTCGACGCGCAGCCAGCCGGGGCGGCCGCCGGGACGAGGCTTGCGCCGCTCGCCAATGGCGTTGCGCAGCGGGCGGGTCTTGTCCTGGACTGTGCGCAGGCGCTGATAGCCGGTGCTCTTGCGCAGGTTGTAGAGGTGGCCGTTGGAGATAGCGGCCAGGCGCTCGTAACGGGCCTCGCCGAACACCTGGAACGCACGCTCGGCGAGCTTGCGTGTGGCAGGGCCGGAGAGCGTGCCGTGCAGACGGTCCAGTTCGGCCAGCAGGTGCACGTCCTCGTCCGTGTAGTGCCGCGCAAACGGCTTGGCGGGCGCCCCGCGCCGGTCCTGGACCTGCCGGGTTTCGCGGAACTGGCGGATATGCCGGACCACTTGCTGACGGGATAGGCCGGTCACTTGGCAGAGGAAGCGGGTGATAAGCCCCTTGTCGGCCTTGCGGCGCTGCTCGTAATGGAAGCGGCGCAGGGTGAAAGAGGGGCTTGCACATGGCCTTGCAGCGAGTAGCTCTCCACGCGTTCGACGCGAGCATGGCCTGCATGAGTTTGTGATGGACGCGCCAAGCAGCTGGGCAACTGACGATCAGTGGCCCACATTTCTGGATCATGGCTAGGGGGGGCATGTATTCGTTTTGCGTTATGCGACATCTAATGACACATTGCGCAAAATGACTGCCAGTCTCCCCATGATCACTGCCAAGTCTTTATCATCCGTGCTCGACACCGCGCTGAACGCACCGGCAAGCTCAACCTGCGCACTGAAGAAATTCGCGCGGCATTGCCCAGTGTCACTCCGACAGCCTTGCGCCAGCGATCTCCATACGCTTCGCGATGATCTCCTGGCTTTCTTGCGCGTAAGGCTTTTGGCCTTCAGCTATTATGCTGAGCACCGCCTGGTCGATGGGGGTCAACTCCGCCCATTTGCTGGGGTACTCAGCGGACTCTTGTATGGCCGCTTTGACCTCTTCTAGTGCGGTGGCGATATCGGTGCTGCCCGACTGGACCATATTCGCCATCATCAACCGGAAATGCTCTGGCACCAGCGCCAGATCGGTAAACGCTTGCCATGCCTCCGCTTCATTTAACTGACGCTGGGTCGCATTCGCAAAGGCGCGAAGCATGTGCTGCACGAACTCTGGCCCCAGTTGGGGAAAGGGTATCTGATGGCTAAACTGGAAAAACGGGGCCTTTTCCATCTGAAACATCCGCCGCAGGCCTTCGCTTGATGACCCAGTGAAAATCGCTTTAATTTGGTCTCCATGCTTGTCGAGGGCGCTCCTCAGGGCAGCTACCAGTGCGCCATACCGCTTCTCATCCGCCAGCGTCTGAATTTCGTCCACGAGCAGCAATGTGGGGTTTTTCTTTTGGGCCAACGTGTTCATCCACTGCCGGAGATCCAGCATGCGGTCGCTGGCCTCTGCCGTCCCCTGTTCCCATGATGCCTGTGCGCCTATTGTACCCGCGTGGGCTCTGACACCTTTTGATCCTGGCCAGCCCAACCGGCGCCATATGCCTGGAATAACACCCTCTCCCTCCGCGGCCGTTCGGATGGCATCGAGCAATACCGATTTGGGGTCCTCCCCGGACTCCCACAGGGACACGTAAATGGTGATATACCCGGCCTTTTCGGCGGCGGGCAGCAGGTCCTTACGGAGAAATTCCGTTTTCCCCATCCGTCGCTGGGCAAAGAGCACCAGGCTCTTGCTGAGTCCGATGCCCAACGTTTTCAGGTATTGATCGGCCAACGCTGTTCGCGGGTAGTGCCAGGGGTCTTTGGCCATTTCTATCCTGTTTGATTGCCATGATAGATAATTATGGCAATATGCAAAACAAGGTTGGAAACCGCAAGCCCAGCGGCTTTGATCGATCCGATGGTCTTAAATGCTTCTGGTTGGAACGTCCCATTGGACGGTAGGCAGCGGAACGCGATCAGTCTTTGAGTTCCAGTTGGACCGCATCAGTCCTTGTGGTAACCGGACGTGATAATGCAATTTCCAACGCTGTTTCAAGCCGAATTACCCGCTCCGTTAGATTCTCAATCTTTTCCTGCTGTGACTTTGCTGTGCCAGCCAGTGCCTCAACCTTGTCATTCATCTTGATGACGGTGGTTAACGCATCCCACATCTTGTCCGTGATTGCCATCAATACACCCGCCCAGATTCCATGGCTGCAATACGTTTGTTTGAGGTATCCACAAAGGACAATGCGTCGTCAACGGCAGCACTCGCCTGGGCAGTTGTCTTCAACATCTGGTCAATCATCCCCTCCAGCATCTTCTCGTCCTCGCTCGGGCGGAACGACGAGGCGGCGCGGCGTAGAAACTCTCCC
The DNA here is from genome assembly GCF_028215975.1 of Acidithiobacillus ferriphilus. NCBI lineage: Bacteria > Pseudomonadati > Pseudomonadota > Acidithiobacillia > Acidithiobacillales > Acidithiobacillaceae > Acidithiobacillus > Acidithiobacillus ferriphilus. The sequence continues at coordinate 602,641 of NZ_CP116458.1, read as the reverse complement.
ATCGACATATGAGCGTCCCGGGCCATCTTGGCGATCAGTGCCTTCTCCTGCGAAGTCACCAGAACCGGAATGCGTTCATTGGCTGTTGCCATTGCTTTCTCCTTGCTGTGCATGTTCAGCACATGTGTATCATAAATGGAGCCCGCAAAAAATCAAGTGGGCTTGCAACCATGTTTTGCACAAAACGGAGGTTGGTCGGGTTTGATGCGAGCAAAGACTTCCCACCTCAGTTTGCACATAGCCCAAATTTTTATGGCTCAAAGCGACTTACAGTATCGATAGGCGGCTTTGCTGTTTGCGCATTACTCCTCTTAATGATTGCCGGGGGTTGTAAGGCATTGACGGTGGTAATGCCCGCGTCGTCGATCGCTGGCATGGCGCCCCCTCCCACCAAACTTGAACGTCTGCTCTCTGTACCAGACCCTCAGAGGGTAGTCTCGACCGACAGGCACTGGCCAGGAGCGGCGATACACCTTACTGCGCAAGCAGATCAGAGGTGGCTGATCGCTGGGCCATCAACGGACTCTTTGCGATAGCAACCGCATGCCGGACGCGCAATTGCAAGCACGTCTCGTCTCTGAAGGTATTGACATCCAGCTCGAAAGTTACTCGGACAACCTGCCCCATTTCCACTGGACACACACCGTCGCGGACCGCACCAAACCAGATGGCATCGAATCGATCTGGCCCGATGCCCATCAACAATTTCAGGTGTGTTCCGTCCCCGACGGGACGCACGCTGAGGATCCGGCCTTCAGCACGGAAGACTGGCGACTCCCATTGCCGACCGAAAGGCTCTAAGGCAGCGAGTTCTTTGAACAATTCCAAGCTTGGGCGCTGTTCGAGCTCACCATCGGTCAGTATCCGAGGTCCTGGGGTCCACGCTGTCAAGGCACGGGTTGCGACCGCATTGAAGGCACTCGCGAAACGATCAAATCCCTCACGTTTCAACGTGACCCCGCCAGCACCTGCATGACCGCCCCATGTGACGAAGTCGCCAGGATGTGATTCTGCGATCACTGCAAGGGCGTTTCGTATATGAAATCCGGGCACGGTGCGCAGCGAGGCGGTGATATGGTCGCTCCCCTGCTTGGGCGAGAAATAGGCAGCAGGACGTCCATAGGTCTCCACCAACCGGGCAGCGCACACACCATGTACGCCCGGATGCCCTTCCGGATCGAACACGGTAATTGCCATACTCCCGCCCACCGCCTGCTGTTCCGCCAATGGAAGGATTCGGCGCAGCATCTGGGATTGGACCCGCTTGCGCTCGCTATTGTGCTCCACCAAGATATGCGCCAAGCGTATCGCTTCCGCCTCGTCGTCGCACATCAATAAGTCGACGGCCCCAAGTGCGCAATCAAGTCTGCCCCGGGCATTGATGATCGGCCCGAAGGTAAAACTCAATGTCGCCGCCGTAATGGGGCCAGAACAACGAGAGACCGTGTACAAGGCACGCCACACAGGTCGCGCCTCCGGCGCATTCATCAGTGCGAGGCCACGTGTCAGCACCGCACGATTATTTGGCGAACGGGCCAGATCAACACAATCCGCCATGGTCCCCAAAGCAACCAAGTCGAGGAGACCACCGAGACGCGGCGCATTGGCCGGAAGGTGTCCCCAGTCGATGAGCCGTTGCCGTACAGCGCAGCAGAGTAGCCAAGCCACATGAACGCCCGCGATGTAGGGGTCGGCGAATGTCGAATCCGTGCGGACGGGATTGACACAGGCGATAGCTGCGTGCGGCGGGCCTTGCTCTGGAACCCCATGATGGTCCGTCACTACCGTCGTCAAACCATGATCGCGCAGCTTCTCGATACGGGCATGGTCCGAACTCCCCTGATCAGCAGTAATCACGAGTGCAGGACGAGGTGCCGAGTCCAGGATCCGCTGGGTTACGCTTTCCGAAACGCCATACCCTTCCCGCAGTCGATGACCGATGTAGCTGTGTATTCGGTGTTCAGGCACACCGAAGTAGTCACGCAACGCAAACTTCAGCACCGAGTGCCCGGAAGCACCGTCACAGTCGAAGTCTGACAGCAGAATCACCGGCAACCCTTGCTTCACCGCGCGTGCAACGGCCTCAGCTGCGACGCCGATGTCGGGTAAACGGTCTGGCGAATCGAGCGCACTCAACGGCGGGCGAACAAGCAATCCCACCTTTCCCGCATCCTCGTCACCCAATCGACTCGCGATGATTCGCGACTGTAGACGCGTATAACCAGCAGCCACTGCCGCACGCAAGACATCTTGCGACAATGGCCTATCGATGATCCGTATGGGTTCTGGCATCACTCGCCATCCTGGTTGACCATGGAGGGTGTCCTGAATTTTGTGTAAACGGCGTTTTCATTTAACGTTGTGGCATCCGGTCATCGAACTGGATGATAAAGCGGTTTAGAGCGGCTTTCCAATCCCGGATCGGCCTCGCCCAATCTACCGACACTACCGGCAATGATCCGGGCCTGGAGCGGGGTATATCCAAGCTCCAAAGCCGCGCGCAATATCGCCGCTGCCCACAGGACGATCGACAATGCGCGCGGCTTCAGGCACCTACCAGCCCCCCGGCAGCGCATGGCCCGGCCGGGCCGGTCTGCGCCAGAAGCGCCAGCGATCCGTACGGCGAAGCGTAAGGCGCTCTATACCACCGCTGGCAAGCACCCCCGTCAAACACTCCAGGCGCCCGCCGCTCCGCCACAAGGATTGCAGGGCCGGGGCCAGCGCCGCGAAAGACTTTGCCGCATCGGGATAGAGCCAGGCCCCGGACCAGACCCAGAGCAGATCATCGGGGAGTTTTACGGCGGCCTGCAACGCTTTGGGATAGGACAGGGGCAGACCGAGCCAGCGGGCCGCGGCCTGCAGGTAGTCAGCCTCCGCCGCCACGGTCCGCCACTTCGGAATGGGCCGCGCAGAAGGTAATCGCCCCTCCCCCCAGGCCCAGAACAGACACCAGGGTTCCTGACCGCTGGCATCGACATCCTGATTGACGGGATGCGCGGCGAGGAGCATCTGCAACTCATTGAGGAAGGCATTCCAACGCCGGGCATCGGTACCGGTGACTTGCAGGGCCAGAGGCTCACGGCCCCAGACTTGTTCGGGATCGGGACAGTGCAGGTCGGGCGTGTCGGCGGTCAGCACATACCAGCGCCGGGCGCCGCGCCGCAGTGTCCAGGGGGTATCCGCCATGTGCTCAACAGCAGACGTAAACAGTGCCGCGGCGGCGGCTTCCTCCAGGCCGGGCAGGGGCTGTAAGACCGCCCGCCCCGCCTGTCCGCGAAACGCCACCGGCTCCAGGGCGATGACCCAGTGCCCTTCGGTCGCTATACCCTCAGACTCCGCCAATAGAGCCGCCGCCGGCAGCAAGCCGTTGAAACCCAGCAAACGCCCTGCCACTTCCATTGAGGAATCCACCGATAGACGCTCGCTGCGCCCACGCCCCCAGTAACGCGGTAACACCGCTCCCAGGTCGTCCTCCGGCACGCCGCGCAAACCCGACAGCCAGAGGCAGAGATCGGCCATCAGCGGTCCAGGATGGCGCGCTGCACGGCCTCCAGACTGGCATCCACGGTGCGCACTTCGCCACCCTGAGCGATGGCGGTATCGGGATCTTTGAGGCCATGCCCGGTGAGGGTACAGACCACCGTCGCGCCCGCTTCAATTTTTCCGGCGCGAGCCGCGGCCACCACCCCCGCCACCGAAGTCGCCGAGGCCGGTTCGCAGAAAACGCCCTCGTATTGCGCCAGCCAGCGCTGCGCCTCCAGAATCTCGGCATCGCTATGACCGCCAAACCAGCCGCCGCTTTCGGCCTGCACCCGATGCGCCTGATCCCAGGACATGGGATGACCGATACGGATGGCCGTGGCGATGGTCTCGGGGTCTTGCACATAGTGGCCGACGATGAAGGGGGCACTGCCTGACGCCTGAAAACCCAGCATCTTCGGTCGTTTGCCCGTTTTACCGTGACCATAGGTGCAGGCGCCATCGCAGAACTTGCAGGAAGCGGTCAGAGACTGGGACTTGTCGGTCCGCCCGTCGGTGGCCTCACAATAGCCCATCCAGTGAGCGGTGATATTACCGGCATTACCCACGGGCAGGGCGTGATAATCGGGCACCTCGCCCAGCGCCTCGATAATCTCGAAGGCCGCCGTCTTCTGGCCCTGCAAGCGATAGGGATTGACCGAGTTCACCAGGGTGATGGGCGCATTGGCAGCGACATCCTGGACGATCTGCATGCCCGCGTCGAAGTTGCCGCGGATCTGCAACACCATGGCACCATGCATCATCGCCTGAGAGAGCTTGCCGAGGGCGATCTTGCCTTCCGGGATCACCACGAAAGCGCGCATTCCCGCCCGCGCCGCATAGGCCGCCGCGGCCGCCGAAGTGTTGCCGGTAGAGGCACAGATCACCATCTCGCTGCCCTCTTCCTTGGCCTTGGTCACCGCCATGGTCATACCACGGTCCTTGAAGGAGCCGGTGGGATTCAAGCCTTCGAATTTGAGGAAAAGACGTATATCGAGGCCAAGCTGGCGGGGCAGATTGATGCACTCGATCAGCGGCGTATTGCCCTCGCCCAGGCTCACCGCCGGAGTTTCGGGGGCCAGGGGCAGGAAGGCGCGGTAATGATCGATAATACCGGTATAACGGGTCATGAAGTTATCCTGATTGAAGATGAAATGCCAAAACTCGGTGTGGTGGATGGATCACCCTTCCGCCAGACTCTCGACGCGCAGGCGCAATACGGGCTGAACGACCACCGGCAAGGCTTCAATGCGGGCGATGGCCTGCTCAAGGTCACCCTCCCGGCAGCGGTGCAGCAGCAGGACGATGGGCACGCTGTCTGCCTCCGGTGTCTCTTTCTGCACCAACGCTTCGATGGAAATCTCATATTCCGCCAGCATCGTCGCCACCCGTGCCAGGACGCCGGGGCGGTTACGGGCATGAATGCGTAGATAATAAGCGCTTTTCACCTCGGCCATTGGCAACAGCGACAAGATACTCATGGCATTGGGCTGGAAGGCGAGATGGGGCACCCGGTTGCTGGGATCGGCGGTCATGGTCCGCGCCACATCCACCAAGTCCGCCACCACGGCGCTGGCCGTGGGATCGCCGCCCGCACCACGTCCATAATAAAGGCTCTGCCCCGCCGCATCGCTCTCCACCAGAATAGCGTTGAAGGGTCCCTCCACATTGGCCAGCAGATGACTTTCCGGGATGAGCGTAGGATGGACCCGCAACTCGACGCCATCCGCGCGGCGCCGCGCAATCCCCAGCAGCTTGATTCGATAACCCAGCTCGGCGGCATAGACCACATCGGTCTGTTCCAACGCACGGATGCCTTCCACATGGCAATGGGCGAAATCCACCGGAATACCAAAAGCGATAGACGCCATCAGGGTGATTTTGTGCGCCGCATCGCCGCCATCCACATCCAGCCCCGGATCGGCCTCGGCATAACCCAGCCGCTGCGCCTCAGCCAGGGCCTGCTCAAAGTCCCAGCCCGCGTGGAACATCTGGGAGAGGATATAGTTGCTGGTGCCGTTGATAATGCCCGCCAGCCACTGAATTCGGTTGCCCGCCAGCCCCTCGCGGATCGCCTTGATGATGGGAATGGCGCCTGCCACCGCCGCCTCGAAGGCAACCATCACCCCCTGCGCCTGCGCCGCCGCGAAAATCTCGTTGCCATGCTCGGCCAGCAGTGCCTTGTTGGCGGTCACCACATGCTTACCCGCCGCGATAGCGGCCATCAACAAGCTCAGGGTCGGCTCCTGCCCCCCCATCACCTCGACGACCACCTCCACCTCGGGATCGCGCACCACCGCCCAGGGATCGCTGCTGATCCGCGCATCCAGCCCCAATCCTTCCAAACGCGCCGGATTACGCACCGCCGCATGGACTACCCGTAACTCGCGCCCGACCCGGCGCATGATTTCTTCGGCATTGCGCTCCAACACCCGCACCGTGCCCTGGCCCACCGTACCCATGCCAAGAATACCGATCCGTACCGGCTCCATTGCAGACGCCATTACAGATCCTCACGAAACATGTGTTTGATGCCGCGGATGGCCTGTCGGGTGCGATGCTCATTCTCCACCAGCCCGAAACGCACATATTCGTCGCCCAACTCGCCAAAGCCGATGCCGGGGCTCACCGCCACCTTGGCGCGGTCCAGTACCAGCTTGGAGAATTCCAGTGAGCCCATCTTGCGCAATGCTTCGGGAATCCTTGCCCAGACAAACATGGTCGCCTTGGGCCTGTCGACCACCCAGCCCGCCGCGTCCAGCCCTTCGCAGAGCACGTCGCGGCGCTGCTCATACATCAGCCGAATATCTTCCACGCAATCCTGCGGCCCTTCCAGTGCGGTGATGGCCGCCACCTGAATGGGGGTAAAAGTGCCGTAATCCAGATAGCTCTTCATTCGCGCCAGCGCGCCCACCAGCTTCGGGTTCCCCACCGCAAAGCCCACCCGCCAGCCGGGCATGTTGTAACTCTTGGAAAGGGTGAAGAACTCGACGCCCACGTCCTTGGCCCCCGGCACCTGCAAAAAGCTCGGCGCTTTATAGCCATCAAAGACGATATCCGCATAGGCCAGATCATGCACCACCCAGATACGGTGCTCCTTGGCAAACTCGACAATCCGCTCGAAAAAGTCCAGTTCCACGACCGCCGCCGTCGGGTTGTGGGGGAAGTTGATCACCAGCATCTTCGGCTTCGGCCAGGCGGCCTTGACGGCCTTTTCCAGTTCCTCGAAGAAATCCACCCCCGGCAGCATCGGCACATGACGCACGTCGGCGCCCGAGATGACAAAGCCGTAGGGATGGATGGGATAAGTCGGACTCGGTACCAGCACCGTATCGCCGGGCCCCATGGTCGCCAACGCCAGATGGGCAATACCCTCTTTCGAGCCGATGGTGACAATGGCTTCTGACTCCGGATCAAGCTGCACGCCATAGCGCCGTTCGTACCAGTCGGTGATGGCGCGCCGCAAACGGGGAATGCCGCGCGACACGCTGTAGCGATGGGTATCACCGCGCTGCGCCGTTTCACAAAGTTTGTCGACAATATACTGGGGTGTAGGTTGATCAGGATTACCCATGCCAAAGTCGATGATATCCTCGCCCCGCTTGCGGGCCTGATTCTTCAGGTCCGTAACGATGTTAAACACATAAGGGGGCAGACGACGGATACGTTCAAAATCACTGTTCATGTGGCGCGGGCCTTCAGGGTTGTAGCGAATGCCGAAATCGAAGAACAATAGAGAGGCAAGGCGGACCTGTCAATCCGCACGAAGGACATTCAACATGAAATTACACCTGCAACGCGACGGTCACCGCAATCTCATCCATGCCTATGGGCCGCAGGGCATCGTCATTCACGGCAAGAACCACGCACACGGCCTGCTGGTCGGCGCCGACTGGCTGCACAGCCCCTGGGGACCGGGGCATGCCAGCGCGCTTCAGCTCTCGCACTTTGCCGAAGTGCTGGCGCGCAAGCCCGATATTGTGTTACTGGGCACTGGCAAGCGTCAGCATTTTCCGCTGGAACTCATGCGTGCCCTACGCATCGCTGATCTCGCCGTAGAGGTGATGAACACCGGTGCCGCTTGCCGCACCTACAACATCCTGCTGGCCGAAGATCGCGTGGTCATCGCCGCCCTGCTGCCGCCCGAGGCCTGAACACACTGGCATTCGCCGACGTTATCGTCAGCCGAAAAGACTCTCCGATGTCAGGCCTTCCTCTTCAATGCGACGGCGCAGCACCAGCAGTGCCTCCACCTGAATCTGCCGCACCCGCTCCCGAGTAACACCGAGGCGGGAGCCGACCTCTTCCAGCGTCGCCCCATCGGTGCCGTCCAGACCGAAACGCCAGAACAGTACCAACCGATGCTTCTCGGTCATGCTTGCAATCCACTGATGCACCTGCTGGGAGATATCCCGGTCGGCCAGAGCCGCCTCAACCCCCGGCGCATCAACATCGGCAATGATATCCGCCAGGGGTCGGTCCGCGTCTCGGCCATGGGGCACATCCAGGCTCGTCACCCGACCATCCATTTCCAGACAGCCACGCACTCCCTCTACCGGGCGGTTGAGCGCCTCTGCCACCTCCTCCGGCGTCGGGTCTCGTTGCAAGGTTTGCCCGAGACAGCGGACCGCGCGCAGCACGGTACTGAGTTCCTTCATGATGTGGATGGGCAGGCGGATGGTGCGAGTCTGATTCATCAACGCCCGCTCGATATTCTGGCGAATCCACCAAGTCGCGTAGGTGGAGAAGCGAAAACCGCGCTCTGGATCGAACTTCTCCACCGCCCGGATCAGCCCGATATTACCCTCTTCGATCAGATCCAGGAGTGGCAAACCCCGGTTGATATAACGCCGTGCCACCTTTACCACCAGACGCAGGTTACTCTCTATCATGGTGCAGCGTGCCGCCTGATCTCCGGTCTGAACCCGGCGCCCGAGGGTGACCTCCTGTTCTGCTGTCAGCAGCGGACTATGCCCGATCTCCCGCAAATAACAGCGGGTAGCATCCCAATCGTGGGCCTCACCGAAATCTTCCACCTCCTCGGCTTTTTCCGGAATATCCGCTTCCTTCTCCGCGACTCCTGTCTGAATGCCCTCTTCCTCGTCTCTGCTCGCGCTTTTCATCCGACACACTCTCCAGAGGCCACCGCAATCGTTCCCGCCAGCAAAGGGACAAAATGGCAGGCACCCAGCGGAATCACCTGCGCCGCACTGCCATCCCAATGGCTGACTTGCAAATGCTGCCTGCCGCCTTCTTCCACCGGCATCACCAGACTACCCCCGGCCCGCAATTGGCGATAAAGGGGCGCCAGGGCGCAGGGCACTGCAGCCGTGATGACAATCGCATCAAAAGGTGCCTTCTCCGGCCAGCCGCCACTACCGTCGCCATGATGCAGATGCACCTGACGGTAGTTCAGCCGCCCCAGCAACACCTCCGCCATTTCCTGAAGCGGGCCGATACGCTCAATGCTGAAGACCTCAGCCCCCAGTTCTGCCAACACGGCGGTCTGGTAGGCGGAACCAGTACCGATCTCCAGCACCCGCTGCGGCACTTCCCTGTCCTCAAGAATCGCCTCCATCATCCGCGCCACGGTCCAGGGCTGAGAGATAGTCTGTCCATAGCCGATAGGCAGAGACACCGGCTCATAGGCACGCCCCGCCAACGCCTGCGCGACAAAGTGATGACGCGGAACCCGGTTCATCGCGTCCAGCACCCGCTCGTCACGGATGCCTTCCGCGCGCAGACGAAGCACCATCCGCCCCCGGGTACGCGGGGAAATCATACCGACTTCAGGACTCAAGGCTAGCAACGAAGCAGCCATTGACTCAAACCCTCCAGAAAATTGTAGCGGGTCATATCCAGATCGAGCGGCGTAATGGAGACGTAACCGCGGCGCACCGCGTCAAAATCGGTACCGGGACCGGCATCTGCCTCTCGCCCGGAAGGGCCAATCCAGTAAACAGGATCGCCGCGCGGATCAGCCGCCGGTATCACCATGTCGCTCTTGTGGCGACGCCCCAGACGCGTCACTTCGAATCCGCGGATTTCATCGTAGGGCAAATCCGGTACGTTCACATTGAGAATGGTATCGGCAGGTAATGTATGACTCAGCACCCCGATCACCAACTTGGCGGCCACCTGCGCCGCAGTCGAAAAATGGGTGCAATCGCGTCCTGCCAAGGAAACCGCCATAGCGGGCAAGCCGAGAAAACGCCCCTCGGTGGCGGCGGCCACCGTGCCTGAGTAGAGCACATCATCCCCCATATTGGCGCCGCGATTGATACCGGAGACCACCATATCAGGCGTTTCCGCGAAGATGCCGGTAACGGCGAGGTGGACACAGTCCGTGGGCGTACCGCCGACCAGATAGTGAAAACCGTTGAGTCCGGTACGCATCCGCAACGGCCGGTCCAGGGTGAGAGAGTTACTGGCACCGCTACGATCCTGCTCCGGCGCCAGCACTTCCAAATCACCTAAAGGCCTTATTGCTTCGGCGAGCGCCGCCAATCCCGGTGCCAGATAACCATCGTCGTTACTGAGCAAGAAACGTGGCATTAGGTCTCCGAAAGGCGTGCAGTGGCTATCCTGCGGCTATGGTAAGCCACGATGCCCCTTCGGGTCCATCTTCAGATACGCGCCGCACCCGGCACAAACTAATGCGCCGCGCGCCCCGGGGCCGTCGGCGCCGGACCTTCATTCTGCACCTGTTGGATCTGTCGCTGGAGCAACAGCACGCGCAATTGCGCCGCATCCATCGCCTGTTTCAGGCCATTCACGCGATCCAGATAGCGGGCATAATTGCGCTCGTTGCCGGTGCGTATGGCCTTGCCCTGCTCGTAGTTTTTGGTCGCCTGGAGCAGCGCCAACCGCGCCACAACCAGTTCCGCCTGCATACGCTTCAAGGCCGGATTTACCGCGGGTCGGGTGGACGTGGGTGCGGCAGACGGCGCGGGCGATGGGGTGACAACACTACCACTGGACGCTGACTCGGGCGTGCTGACCGAGTTCTGCGGTGCTCCGGAAATCTGCTCGACGTCTTTAGCGCCCGCAGGTGGGGTTTCGCCATAGCTGACGACTCCATCGCCACTCACCCAGCGATAAATGCTTGACGCATCGGCGGAAGCGCTGATCAGAAAGACCGACAGGAAAATACACAAGCCCACCATTAGTGGGCGCTTTGATTCGCCCTTACCAGATGTAAAGGGAGGGGTTCTGCATTTCATCATTCTGCTCTCCTGACCAGCGCGGCATTCTCTATATGGTCGCCAAGCCCCCGATTGTCAAGGCAGCGGCCACAAAAAAGCCCCGTATAAAGCACGGAGCTGATTGGCGCCGGGGAAAGCCCGTCACAGCGGGCCGTATCCGGTACTCAGAGACTATAGTACATCTGGAACTCCACCGGATGGGTGGTCATGCGCAGGGCCTGCACCTCGGCCCACTTCACATCCAGATAACCTTCCAGCCAACTCTCGGAGAACACCCCCCCCTTCATGAGGAAGTCATGATCGGCTTCCAGGGCGCGCAGGGCTTCTTCCAGGGAAGCCGCCACGCCGGGAATGTTGGCCTGCTCCTCCGCGGGCAGATCATAGAGATTCTTGTCCATGGCGTCACCGGGATGAATTTTATTCTGGATACCGTCCAGACCCGCCATCAGCATGGCAGAGAACGCCAGGTAGGGGTTGGCGGTGGAGTCCGGGAAACGTATTTCGATGCGCCGGGCCTTGGGGCTGTTGACGAAGGGAATACGGATGGACGCCGAACGGTTCTTGGCGGAGTACGCCAGCAGCACCGGGGCCTCGTAATGGGGCACCAAACGCTTGTAACTATTGGTGCTGGGGTTGGTCAGCGCGTTGATCGCCTTGGCATGCTTGATGATGCCGCCGATGTAGTACAGGGCAATTTCCGACAATCCGCCATACAAGTCGCCCGCAAAGATGTTCTTGCCATCCTTGCCGAGCGACTGATGGACATGCATGCCGCTGCCGTTGTCACCGACGATGGGCTTGGGCATGAAAGTCGCCGTCTGGCCGTAAGCTGCCGCCACGTTGTGAACGACATATTTGAGAATCTGTACTTCGTCCGCCTTGCGGGTCAGCGTATTAAAACCGACGCCGATTTCGTGCTGCCCGGCCGTGGCCACCTCATGGTGATGCACTTCCACCTTCAAACCCATTTCTTCCATGGCCAGACACATGGCGGAGCGCAGATCCTGCGCCGAGTCAACGGGTGGGACCGGAAAATAACCGCCCTTGATGCCGGGGCGATGGCCCATATTGCCGGATTCATATTCCTTGCCGGAATTCCAGGCGGCCTCTTCGGCATCCACCTTGTAAGCACAGCCGCTCATATCGATATTCCAGGTCACGGAATCGAAAACGAAGAATTCATTTTCGGGACCAAAGTAGGAGGTGTCGGCGATGCCCGTGCTCTTCAGGTAGATCTCAGCACGCTTGGCGACGGAGCGGGGATCGCGCTCATAGCCTTGGCCAGTGGCGGGTTCAATGACGTCGCAGCGGATAATGAGGGTGGTTTCATCTGTAAAAGGATCGAGAACGGCGGACTCAGCCTCGGGCAGGAGAATCATGTCGGACTCGTTGATGCCCTTCCAGCCGGTGATAGAGGAACCATCAAACGCCTTACCCTCGACGAAGGTGTCTTTTTCGATAGTGTGGCCGGGGACGGAGACATGCTGTTCCTTACCCTTGGTATCGGTAAAACGGAAATCGACAAACTTGATATCTTTTTCTTTAATCAACTTAACCACATCACTGGGGCTATAACCCATTTGCTTCTCCTTCAATCAAGAAATATTCACGACCCTGAGCAAACTGCGCATACAAAATTCATACCGGGCCCTTAACCACCCGCTGATAACAATCAGGGCTCCATATGCACCAGTATTGCGCCCAATTATGGTGCAATAAAAAAATATGCACCACTATCGAGCGGTCGGTGTTTTTGGCAATTGCCAGACCACATCCACCTGCTGCAAGCCTGGCACCCGCCCCTGCAAGGCGTCCTGAAGCCGTGTTTCCATGTCCTGCAGGCTAGCGAATGTTTCCGCTGGCGGCAAGTGATAACGCATACAGATCACGACGCCGTTCTTGAGGTAATGCAAGGTCATCTGCTCTGTTAAGGGCAAATTCCGCGCCAGCAGACACTCGCACACCACTTTTTCTATCTCGCTGCGCGGCGGCAGAACCACGCCCCCATCCTCATCATTTTCGCTGTCGATGTGGATGGTGGCATCAGCCAGCTCATCCACCTGACGCAACAACGCTATTCGCACCCGCTCAGCAATCTGGTGTCCCTCGGAGACGCTCAAGGTCGGCATCACCTGCAGATGCACCTCGGCCAGGGCCTGATGACCGATTTTACGGGTCTTGAGCAGGTGCAAATCGCGCACCCCCTCGCAGCCGAGAATCACCTCGCGAATCGCTGCCAACGCTTCATCACTAAGACCACGATCTGCCAGCTCCTGCACCGCTTCCCAACCGGTGACCAGACCGATCCGCAGCACCATAAGGGCGACGATAAGGGCGACGACCGAATCCAAATAAGGCGCGCCCAACAAGCTGCCGCCGATACCGATAAACACGATGACACTGGAAATCGCATCGGTACGGTGATCCCAGGCATTGACGCGCAATGCGGCCGAACGGGTCCTGCGGGCTACCCGGATAGTGATCTGGTAGAGTGACTCTTTGGCGATGATGGCAAAAGCGGCGACGTAGAGGGTCCAGCTCGCTGGCATGCCATAATGACCAACAATGAGCCGCTGGACCGCCTCGTAGCCGATCCCGGCCCCGTTGACGGCCAACAGGCTGCCCGTGGCCAGCGCCGCCAGCGTTTCAAAACGCTCGTGACCGTAGGGATGCTCCTGATCCGGCGGCTGGCTGCTGAAGTGCATGGCGAACACCAACCCAAGATCAGACAGCAGATCCGAAAGGGAATGGATGGCGTCCGCCACCAGCGCACTAGAGTGCCCGAAAACGCCCCCCGCGAGTTTGATGAAAAACAGCACCACGTTGGTGCCCGCCCCCATCAGGGTCACCCGCATGTTCTGCTTGCCGCGTTCCGTGCGACTGATACCTTCTGTCACTACTCAGGGCCTCTCAAAGTCTTGTGCTCACTGGATATTTGGTCGGACAATCGTCAATTCGCTAGCGATTGTCAAGGCAATGCCCGAAGACTTGGTCGCCCGCGACAAAACCAGTCTGGATATTTTCTGGCGGCGGGCTTGCCGAAGAGCGGGGATATGCACAGTATATACGCAGATGCTGTTTAATCCTCCAGGCATCCACACCGAATTTACAGGACGAGGTGAACGTTATGAATACCGAAACGATTCTACAGAAGGCACAGGAACGGGCCAGGGTCGCCGGCAAACGCCACGCCGGGGACCTCACGCCGGAGGAAGCCCATGCCGTGTTGCGCGACCATCCCAAGGCCATCCTGATTGACGTGCGCTCCCAGCCGGAACTGGATTTTTCGGGCTTCGTAGAGGGCTGCTGTCATGTGCCGTGGCAACTGTATCCGGGCATGACTCCCAATGCCAACTTTGACGCAGAGTTGCGCAAGAAAGCCCAACCCGGCGAGTTACTGCTGTTATTGTGTCGGACGGGTGGTCGCTCTTTGGCGGCTGCCGAACATCTGGCCGACTTGGGTTATGGCCATTGCTATAACATCCTCGGGGGCTTTGAGGGCAAACACGACACCCATGGCCAGCGCGGCAAGGTAGAAGGCTGGAAGGCCAGCGGTTTACCCTGGAGACATAAGTAGGTTGCGCCTGATTAAGACTGGCAGGCCAGGCAGAACAGAGCGCTCTTACCCCCCACCGAAAGAGTTTCCAGCGCGCCACCACAACTCGGACAGTGCCCGTCTGCCCGATGGCGGGTGAGGAAGGTCTTGGGCAACAGGTTGCTCTTCGCCTGACAGCGCACGGCACGATCCAGCACCTTGGGGATCTGCTCCAGGAAACGCTCGCGCTCCTCTTCGCTGAGGCTGGTCGCGGTGCGGTCCGGCCGCAGGCGGGCCTGAAAAAGGATTTCATCCGCCCAAATGCCGCCGATGCCCGGCGCGAAGCCGTCATCCAACAAGATATTACGCAGGGCGCTGCGGCGACGGCTCAGGGCTTCGCGCAATACACCAAGCCCCTCCCCTCGCACCATCAGCGGATCGGGGCCGAGCTTGGTCAGGAAGTCCACATCGCTGTTTTCATCCAGCAGGCGCAGGCGATTACCCAACTGAGTCCCCTGAAGACGCAAGCGCTGCTGGCCATTGATCTGAATCTCCAATGCCGCACGCGGCTCTTCCTCGCCCGCCGCCTGAGCAGAACCGCGTTCGAGTTCGCCGCTCAACTCGCCGCCCAACTGCAGGGCGAGGATGTCTTTGCGATCCAGTTCCAGGAAAAGGTATTGACCATAGCGGTGCAAGTCGGTGATGGCCTTGCCTTTGAGTGCGGAGTCTTCGATGCCGGCACCATCGGTCAGTGACTCGCCTTTGGCATTCTGCATCCGCATGACGCCGACCCGCTTGTGCAGGATACCGCGCCGCAGTTTTTGTCTGAACAGTTCTATTTCTGGCAACTCGGCCATGTTTTTCTCCGGAACGATGAAATTTGAGACCCGTGATAAGCACCCTAGTCTAACCCTGTGGGCGCTGGCGCGCCAATGGCAACAAAGGCTGGGGACAAACCAAGTTTGATTATAAATCTGATTTCTGGTACGGTATTTGGCCATTAAGTCAATGAATCAGGTGCCATCCTCCGATGTGAGTTTCAACCCCCGCCCTTATATTGTGGTCACTGCTGACCGCACTCTGGCGAAGCTCTCGCCCTTCTCATTCTCGAACTCTTCTGCCGCTTCCTGCTGCACTGGGGCCTAAGCGCCCAACCCGGCATGGAGACGCATTTGCCTCAAGTGGAGCAGTCCGATGCAACGCCTGTCCCGATTCGAAGAAAACAAGATCAACATCCTCAGTGGCATTACCGTGGCGCTGGCTCTGGTGCCGGAAGCCATCGCCTTTGCCTTTGTCGCCCATGTCTCACCGTTAACCGGCTTGTACGCGGCGGTTATCCTGGTGTTTATCACTTCGCTCTGGGGCGGCCGGCCGGGTATGGTGTCCGGCGCCAGTGGTGCTACGGCGGTGGTGATGGTGGCGCTGGTGGTTTCCCACGGGGCCGAATACCTGTTTGCTGCCGTCATCCTGATGGGCCTGCTGCAACTCTTCTTCGCGGCGGCACGGCTGAGTAAGTTCGTGCGTCTGATCCCCCACCCGGTCATGCTCGGTTTCGTCAACGGCCTCGCTATCGTGATTTTCATGGCGCAACTGGAGCATTTCAAGATCAAGGATGCCCAAGGCGCCATGGTCTGGATGCATGGTACGCCGCTTTATATCATGATCGGATTGGTCGCCCTGACCATGCTGGCTATTTATCTGACGCCGCGCCTCACCAAGGCGATCCCGGCAACGCTCGCGGGTGCGCTACTGACCACCCTCTTCGTCGTCGTCTTCAAGATTCCTACGGTGACCGTCGGCGATGTGGCATCGCTGGCCGGTGGCCTGCCCAGCTTTCATCTGCCGGAAGTGCCATTGAACTGGCACACCCTGGTCGTCATTTTCCCCTACGCCCTGGTTATGGCCGCCAACGGTTTGGTGGAAACCCTGCTGACCCTGAACCTGATCGACGAGATGACCGACACCCGTGGCAAGCCGAATCAGGAATCCATGGCGCAGGGCCTTGCCAATGTGGTCAGCGGTTTTTTTGGCGCCATGGGCGGCTGCGCCATGCTGGGGGAGAGCATCATCAATGTCGGCAACGGCGCCATCAAGCGCCTGTCGGGCGTTACCACGGCCCTCTTTTTGCTGTCCTTTATCGTGCTGGCCTCACGCTGGATTCAGCAGGTGCCCATTGCCGCACTGGTCGGCGTGATGTTCGTGGTGGTGGAAAAGACCTTTGAATGGAGCAGTCTGCGTTTTTTCGGCAAGGTGCCGCGCACCGACATAGTCATCGGCATTCTGGTCGCCGCCATTACGGTGCTGGTCAATATCACCCTGGCGGTGGTGGCGGGGGTCATCATCGCGGCGCTGGCCTTTGCTTGGCAGCACGCCAAGCAGATTGAAGTCAAAACCAGCATCAATGCGGAGGGGCATAAGATTTACACCCTGCAAGGAACGCTGTTTTTTGCCTCGGTGAGCGCCTTCCGTAATCTCTTTACCCCGGCGGAAGATCCGGACGTGGTCATCATCGACTTCGGCGAGGCGCGGATTGTCGATCATTCCGCCATCGAGGCTATTGATGCGCTGGCCGAGCGCTACGAGAAGCGGGGCAAAAAGCTGTATCTGCGCCATTTGAGCGGTGACTGCCGGGATTTGCTGGAGAAGGCAAAGGATCTGGTCGTCTTTAACGTGTCAGAAGACCCGCGTTATCATGTGGCGGATGACAAGATTAGCTGAAGGCATCCCTGACCATGAAGTACTGAACCGCCAGAGGACGGTAGGCATCGAACAGCGCTAGGCAGTTGGTAAACCATTGCGCCACCCCGGTGCCTATGGCAACCTTTGTGCCACATTTGGTATCCGGCATAAGATAACTCCATGGACACTCCCGCCTATTCTCCACAAGAACTCGAAGCCGCCGTGCAGCAGCGCTGGCACGATCAGCAGGCCTTCAAGGCCGCCGCGGCACCCTCGGGAGACAAATTCTATGCCCTCGCCATGTTCCCCTACCCTTCGGGGCAATTGCACATGGGACATGTGCGCAATTACAGCATCGCCGACGCCATCGCCCGCTATCAGCGGATGCGGGGCAAGGAAGTTCTGCAGCCCATGGGTTGGGATGCCTTCGGCCTGCCCGCGGAGAATGCGGCCCTCAAGCACGGGTCAGCCCCGGCGCAGTGGACCATGGACAACATCGCCCACATGCGCGGCCAGTTGCAGCGGCTGGGCCTGTCTTACGACTGGTCGCGGGAGTTTGCCACCTGCACGCCGGATTACTACCGCTGGGAGCAGTGGCTGTTCGTGAAGCTCTGGGAGAAGGGGCTGGTCTATCAGAAGCTGAGCACCGTCAACTGGGACCCGGTGGACCAGACCGTCCTCGCCAACGAGCAGGTGGTGGACGGCTGTGGCTGGCGCTCCGGCGCGCCGGTCGAGCGCAAGGAGATCGTGCAGTATTTCCTGAACATCACCGCCTACGCCGAAGAGTTGCTGAGCGGCCTCGACACCCTGAGCGAGGGCTGGCCGGAGCAGGTGCTGACCATGCAACGCAACTGGATCGGTCGCTCGGAAGGCGCAGAGATTCATTTCCCACTGACCACTGGCGACGGGGTCATCAAGGTCTTCACCACCCGTCCCGACACCCTGATGGGGGCGACCTATCTGGCGGTAGCGCCTGAACATCCCCTAGCCGTTCAGGCGGCGGAAAATAGCGCCGAACTCGCGGCCTTCCTCGAACGCTGCCGTCATGGGTCCGTTTCCGAAGCCAGCATCGAAACCCAGGAGAAGGAGGGGCACTCGCTCGGCCTGCACGTGCGGCATCCCCTTACCGGTGCGGAACTACCCGTCTGGACCGCCAATTTCGTGCTCATGGGTTATGGCGAGGGCGCGGTGATGAGTGTGCCCGCCCATGATCAGCGTGACTTTGAGTTCGCGCGCAAATATGGCCTGCCCATTCGCGCGGTGATTCAGGCCGGGGGTGTCTCTTCCGACGGCGAAGCCATGCCGGAGGCCTACACCGGCAGCGGCACCTTATTCAACTCCGGGACTTTCGATGGTCTGCCCAATGAAGAAGCCAAGGACCGCATCACCGCGGCATTAGCCACCAAGGGACTGGGGCGGAAGACCGTCAACTTCCGTCTGCGCGACTGGGGTATCTCCCGACAGCGCTACTGGGGCACGCCCATTCCCATGATCCACTGCCCCCACTGCGGCGTCGTGCCGGTACCGGAACAGGATCTGCCGGTGATCCTGCCGACCCACTACCAGCTTAAAGACCCGCGTTCGCCGCTGCTGGACGACCCCGAGTTCACCCAGGTGGCCTGCCCGCAATGCGGCGCCGCAGCCCGGCGGGAAACCGATACCATGGACACTTTCGTCGAGAGCTCCTGGTATTACGCCCGCTTCGCCTGCCCCGATGCCGAACAGATGCTCGACCAGCGCGCCGCCGACTGGCTGCCGGTGGATCAGTATGTGGGCGGTGTGGAGCACGCGGTGCTGCATCTGCTCTACGCCCGCTTCTTCAACCGCCTGCTCCGCGATGTCGGACTGCTGCCTGCCGACGGCGCTCACGATGAGCCCTTCCGCCATCTGCTGACTCAGGGCATGGTGCTCAAAGACGGCAGCAAGATGAGCAAATCCAAGGGCAACACGGTGGACCCGCAAGGCCTGATCGACCGCTACGGAGCCGATACCGCGCGTCTCTTCATCCTCTTCGCGGCGCCGCCGGAACAACATCTGGAGTGGTCGGACAGCGCCGTGGAAGGTGCTTACCGCTTCCTCAACCGGTTCTGGCGCCTGGTCCACGAGTATGGCGCCACGCCCCCGGCACTGCCCGCAGAGCTCTCCGCCGAGGCGGTGGACCTGCGCCGCGCCGTGCATCAGTGCATTGATCGGGTCAGCCGCAACATGGACGGGCGCTATCATTTCAACGTCGCCATCGCCGCCATCATGGAGCTGACCAACAGCCTGATGAAGGTCTCTACGGATGCCCCGGCCGACTTACGGGCGGTGCTGGGCGAAGGACTGCGCGCCTTGACCCTGCTGCTGGCCCCCTTTGCGCCCCATATCGCCGAGGTGCTTTGGGAAAAGCTGGGGCAAAGCGGCGTGATCAGTCATGCGTCCTGGCCCGTCGCTGATACCGGGGCACTGCGTTGCGATACCGTGACGATGGTCATTCAGATCAATGGCAAGTTGCGCGAACGCATGGATTTTCCCGCTGATGCGGATAACGCCAGCGTCGAACAGACGGTACTGGTCGATCCGGCCATCCAACGCCATCTGGAGGGTAAAACGGTGCGCAAGGTGATTATCGTACCCGGTCGTCTGGTCAACGTGGTGGCGGGATGAGCCGCGCCCGGCAATGGAATCTCTGGTGGCTTGTCGCAGCCTTGGCACTGCTGCCGAGTGGCTGCGGCTTTCATCTGCAAACCGGCGCCAGTATTCCGTCGAAGCTGACCGGCTTGCGCGTGACGGGCACCGGCCCTGCTGGCGGCGCTCTGGCGCAGGCCGTTGATCGTGCACTACAGCGTGACGGTAACCACGCGCAGCAGGGCGGTCCCTTGTTGCAGATCGACAATGCATATGTCAGCCAGCGGATCATCAGCATCAGCCCAAGCAGCGGCGTGGCGCTGGAGTTTCTCGACACCTTGCACGCCGAAATCAGCGTCATCGGCAGCGACCATAAAATACTCCTCGCGTCGCAACCGCTGCTCATGGAGAACAGCTTCAGCTACAATAGCGGCAACCCACTGGCGACCAATGAGCAGCAGGTCACCTCACAACGCCTGCTGATGGAACAGGGCGCACGGCAAATTCTGCGGCGGGTGCTCAACAGCCCCGGTTTCCGCCGACAGGCTCCCTGAAATGCGGCTGAAGCCGGCGCAATGGGCCAGCCATTTACGCAGCCCTCTGGCATCGGTATATGGCCTCTTTTCCGATGAGCCCCTGCTCTTGCAGGAGGCGGAAGACGCCCTGATCGCCGCCGCGGCGCAGCATGGTTTCGCCCAGAAACAGCGCCTCGGCCAACAAGGTGGTACTGTCTGGGATGCCTTGCGCGACGAGCGGAACGCCGGTTCGCTTTTCGCTGAACAACGCCTGCTCCTGCTGCGTCTGGATAATCCCAAAGTCCCCAAAGAAGGTAGCGCCGCCCTGCAGTACTGGCTGGCCTCGCCACCTCCCGACGCCCTGCTGATCCTCAGTGGCCCCCGCCCTGACGCCAGCACGCAGAAAACCGCTTGGTTCAAGGCCGTCGAAACCCGCGGCCACACGCTCCTGCTGTATCGCCCGGAAGGGCAGGACTGGCCGCGCTGGGTAGAGCAGCGACTGCGCGCCACCGGGATGCAGGCCGATAGCGCCGCCGTCCAGTTGCTCACCGAGCTCAGCATCGGCAATCTCAGTGCCTGCCATCAGGCCATTCAGCGGCTGCAACAGGTCTATCCTGGGCAGAACATTGATGTCACCGCTATCCGCGCGATACTGGCAGACAGCAGCCAGTTCACCATTTACGACCTCGCCGATGCGGTCCTGCGCGGCGAGACGGAACAAATCCTGCGCATTCTCGACCGCCTGCGCAGTGGCGACGGTGAACCGGCGTTGTGTCTGTGGGTACTGCACAAGGACCTGCGCCTACTGGCTGAATTGCGGGCCGGCGGCGTGGATGCCGATGCATTCTTCCAGCAGAACCGTATTTTCCCGCCACGGCAGGGCTGGCTGCGCAATGCCGCCCGGCGCCTGACCCGCCCGGGGCTGCGGGCAGGTATTGAGGACTGCCTCGCCATTGACGCCCGCATCAAGGGACAGGACCCCACGCCGGTCTGGCCGGCACTGACCGATCTCTGCCTGCGGATGTGCAGGTGACGTTAGCACCCATGCGCCAGGCCCTGCCACTCACCGTTCTCGTTCTCGGATTGGTCAGTTTTTTCAATGATCTTGCCTCAGAGATGGTGGTCCCTCTCATCCCTGTCCTCCTGGCCACCATCCTCGCTGCGGGTCCGGTGGCCCTGGGCCTGGTAGAAGGGGTGGCGGATACCGTAGCAAGCTTTCTCAAACTCTGGTCCGGCCGGCATTCCGACCTCATCGGTGGGCGGCGCAAGGGGCTGGCGGTGATCGGCTACACCGTTTCCAATCTGGCGCGGCCGCTCATCGCTGTGGTGGGAAGCTGGCCCGCGCTCCTGCTCGTCCGCAGTATCGACCGGATGGGGAAAGGCATCCGCACCGCACCAAGAGATGCCTTGCTGGCAGATTCCACGCCGCCGGAACGCATCGGCTTTGCGTTTGGCTACCAAAGGGCCATGGACAATGGGGGCGCGGTGCTGGGGGCCTTGGTGGCAGCGGCAGTTTTACATTTTTCCGGAATCCCCTTGGAGGAGGTCATCCTCCTGTCGGCCATCCCCGGCGCCGTCGCCATTTTGCTCATCGGTGGCGGTGTACGTGAGCTGCGACGACCACCCAATCACCGGACCCCAACCCGTATCTCTCTGAACCCGCGCCACCTGTCACTCCACATCCGGCGCTATCTCCTTACGCTGAGCTTGTTCACCCTGGCCCGCGCCACCGAAACCTTCATTCTTCTGCGCGCTTATCAGCTCGGTATGGACGTCGTCCAAGTACTTCTCCTCTGGGCTTCCATCCATGCGGCCAAGAGCAGCACCGGCATGGGTGGCGGACGATTGGCCGACAAATTGGGACGGCGGCCCGTTTTATTCATCGGCTGGTCGGCCTACGGCTGCAACTACGCCTTGTTCGCCATGGTGGAAAGCCTCCCGTTGTTGTGGGCGGTGGCCTTGTCCTATGGTTTGTTTTTTGGTTTCAGCGAAGGGGCCGAACGGGCCCAGATCAATGATCTGACCACAGCCGACGAGCGCGGCACGGCCTTTGGCTGGTATAACCTGGCCACCGGCATCAGCGCGATCCCTGCAGGATTATTGTTCGGCTGGGTATGGGAAGAGGTCGGCGCCCCTTATGCCTTCGGCTTTTCCGCCTGCATCGCCATCGTCGCCACCACACTCCTCGCCACCTGGGTCTACCGCGGCACCCCTTGGCGGCAGTCCTGAATGCTCGCCGTCGCTGCCTGCGCTTCGCATCAAAATGTAGCCCTCACCCGCCAGACCTGATAGATTGCTGCTTTGCCGCTGATTACGACTTTATGCGACTCAATCAAACACCGTTTTCGGGATTTCGCCATGACTGAACCATGGGTTTCAGTCGAACATCTCACCGAGCATCTGGGAGTCACGCGCGACTCGATCTATCGGTGGATTGACCGCAAGGGACTGCCTGCGCATCGGGTTGGCCGCCTATGGAAATTCAAAATTTCCGAGGTGGACGAATGGGTTCGTGCGGGTGGTGCCGATGACGACTCAGGAGACAAGAGCCGATGAGAAGAACTGGGGGAGCCAGTATTTGAGTCAGGAAGGACAACTCCTCGACCAGAAGTCCTTGCGGGCAGTGACCGGCAAGACGGCAGACTGGAACGAAATCGCCAAGGATTGCATTGCCTTTGCCAATGCAACGGGCGGTCACTTGCTGCTGGGCATCGAGGATGGCCAGGATGCGCCGCCAGCCAGTCAATACATTCCTGCCGACCTGCCCGACACCCTTCGGCGCAAGCTGGCCGACCGCACCGTCAACGTTACGGTGCTGCCAGATGTCGTCACCGCCCCAAATGGAGGTCAGTACATCGAGTTGCGCATTCCTCGCGCCCTGGCGGTGGCATCCACCACCGACGGTCGCTACTTCCTGCGCGTGGCCGACCAAAGCAAGCCCGTCACGGGCGACGACGTGATGCGGCTGGCCAGCGAACGTTCCGCGCTGTCGTGGGAAACGCAGACCACCCTGCATATTCCTCGCGTCGAGGCGGAAGCTTCCAAACGCGACAAGTTGCTGCAGGCTTTGCGTGCATCCGACCGCGTCAAGGCATCGGTCAAGGAAAAAACTGACGAGGAGCTACTCGACCACTATCAGCTCGCGCAGGGGCAGGCCCT
Source organism: Acidithiobacillus ferriphilus (assembly GCF_028215975.1). Lineage (NCBI taxonomy): Bacteria > Pseudomonadati > Pseudomonadota > Acidithiobacillia > Acidithiobacillales > Acidithiobacillaceae > Acidithiobacillus > Acidithiobacillus ferriphilus. The sequence goes on along the minus strand of NZ_CP116458.1, from coordinate 579,422 downwards.
CACCAACCTGGGCGTGCTCTGCCTTGGCCGCCAGCATCACCGCGCCCAGCTGACCACGGCACCGGTGATCCAGTTCATCAAGTATGACGAGCACGGCCAGAAGGTCAACAAGCTGGTGTGGGACGATCACACGCAGAGCCCGATGGAGTTGATCGAGGCGGTCTGGCTGGAGGTGCCCGACTTCCGCGAGCGCTATGAATTACCCGATGGTCTGTACCGCCAAAACGTGCCGGCTTTCGACGAAATCGTGGTGCGTGAGCTCCTGGTCAACGCGTTGGTGCACCGTCCATACACCCAGCGCGGCGACATCTTCTTGAACCTGTACCCGGACCGGCTGGAGGTAGTCAACCCCGGTCCGCTGCCGTTGGGTGTCACGCCGCAGAACGTGCTGCACACCACCGTGCGCCGCAACGAGCACTTGGCCCGTCTGTTCCACGACCTGAAGCTGATGGAACGTGAAGGCAGTGGCTTCGACAATATCTTCGAGGTGCTCCTGTTGCAAGGTCGCCCGGCACCGGAACTGATCGAAACCCACGACCGTGTGCAGGTCACGGTGCGCCGCCGCATCCTGAAACCCGAGGTCATCGACTTCATTGCCAAGGCAGATCAGACCTACCAGCTCACCCAACGCGAGCGCATCGCCCTGGGGCTGCTGGCCCAGCACGACGCACTGACCGCCCGCGAACTCGCCGCCACACTGGAGCTGCCTTCTACCGAAGTGCTGCAGCCTTGGCTCAAGCGCCTGCTGGAATGGCATTTGGTGCAAAGCGCCGGCCGCACCCAGGCAACACGCTATTTTGTTGATCCGAGCCTGCTGCGCAGTCTGAAATTCACCGGCGAGACCACCCTCAAGCGCATCGAGCCGCATCGTTTGGCCGCGCTGGTGCTCGAAGACCTGCAGCGCTACCCCAGGTCCGCCATCAGCGACATCCATCGGCGCATCGGTGGCGAGATACACCCCAAACAAGTTAAACGCGCTCTGGAAGAGTTAATCGGGCGTGGTGCCGTGCGCTTTGAAGGCAACAACCGCTGGCGGCGGTACTGGGCAGTTTCATGAACGGGCTATCGGACAACTTGCACCATATCGGCGATAGCTGGGCGATAGCGGTTGGGCGACACGGCGGCGCCGGCCCAATGAATCAAATAGTTGCATTGCCCTTGCGCCGAGCGTCATGGGCGATAGACGCGTATCGGGCGCAGGAGGAGCACGCATGACGCCGGAAACCAAGGCACGCCAGCAGATTGACCAGAAGCTGGAACAGGCCGACTGGGTCATCCAAGACGTGAAGCAGCTCAATTTGGCGGCAGGCATGGGTGTGGCCGTGCGCGAATACCCCACCGACACCGGACCGGCCGACTACATGCTGTTCGTCAACCGCAATGCGGTGGGTGTGATCGAGGCCAAGAAGGACAGCGCTGGCGAAAACATCACTGCTGTCGAAAGCCAGACCGAGCGCTATGCCACCGCCAATCTCAAATGGCGCAAAGACAACTCGCCCCTGCGCTTCCTGTTCGAGGCCACGGGTCAGATCATCCGCTTCACCGACAACGCCGACCCTGCCCCGCGTTCGCGTGAAATCTTCCACTTCTTCAAGCCGGAAACGCTCGCCTCCTGGTTCGCGCAGCCTGACACCCTGCGCCGCCGCCTGGCCGAGCAAATCCCCGCGCTGCCGGAACAGAATCTGCGCGACTGCCAAATCAGCGCCGTCACCGGGCTGGAGAAGTCGCTTGCGCTGAACAAACCCCGCGCCCTCGTGCACATGGCGACTGGTGCCGGCAAGACCTTCACGGCGATCACCTCTGTTTATCGCCTGCTCAAATTCGGCGGTGCCAAACGCATCCTGTTTCTGGTCGATACCCGCAATCTCGGCAAACAGGCCCATCAGGAATTCATGGCCTACACGCCGCCGGACGATGGCCGCAAGTTCACCGAGCTGTACAACGCGCAGAGACTGGCCTCACCCAACATCGACCCCCACTCCCAGGTATGCATCAGCACCATCCAGCGCATGTACTCCATCCTGAGTGGTGAGCCGATTGACGAATCGGCCGAAGACGTGTCGCTCAACGAAGTGCAACAAACCGCCCAACAGGAAAAGTTCGTTCGCTACAACCTGGCCGTGCCGGTGGAAACCTTCGACTTCATCATCATCGACGAGTGCCACCGCAGCATCTACAACCTGTGGAAGCAGGTACTCGACTATTTTGATGCGAGCCTGATCGGCCTTACCGCCACACCCGACAAGCGCACCTTCGGCTTCTTCAACGAGAACATCGTGGCCGAATATACCTACGAGCAGTCAGTGGCCGATGGCGTCAACGTCGGCTATGACGTCTACGAGATCGAGACCGAGATCACCCAAAAAGGCGCCGAGCTGAAGGCCAAGGAATGGGTGGACCATCGCGACCGCCAGACCCGCAAGAAGCGCTGGGGCGAAACCGAGGAAGATACCGCTTACACCGGCAAGGAGCTGGACCGCTCCGTGGTCAACATCAGCCAGATCCGCAAAGTGATCCAGGCCATGAAGACCGCCGTAGAAACGCAGATATTCCCCGCGCGCAAAGAAACGCCCAAAACCCTCATTTTCGCCAAAACGGACAGCCACGCCGACGACATCATCAACATCGTCCGTGAGGTGTATGGTCAGGGCAACGCATTCTGCAAAAAGGTCACCTACCGCGCCGAAGAAGATGCCGACAGCATCCTTTCCAGCTTTCGCAACGACTACAACCCTCGCATTGCCGTGACGGTAGACATGATCGCCACCGGCACCGATGTCAAACCGCTGGAAGTGCTACTGTTCATGCGCGACGTGCGCAGCAAGGGCTACTACGAGCAAATGAAAGGCCGTGGCGTGCGCTCGCTGGATGGCGACAGCCTGAAGCGGGTCAGCAACAGTGCCGATGGGGCCAAAACCCGCTTCGTCCTCATCGACGCCGTGGGGGTGGAAAAGTCGCTGCAAACTGAAAGCCGTCCGCTGGAGAAAAAACCCGGCGTGGCGCTGAAAGACCTGCTGCAAGGCGTGGCCATCGGCCACCGCGACGACGACACCGTGCTCTCGCTCGCCAACCGGCTGGTGCGCCTGGGCAAGCAACTTGACGACAAAGCCCAGGCCCGCATAGCAAAAGCCTCGGGCGGCATCCCGGTAGCGGAACTGGGCAAAGGCCTGATCGCCGCGCTCAACCCCGACGCCATCGTCGCCGCCGCGCTGGCCACCGCCCAAGCCAAGGGCATCACCCGCAGCGAAGACACTCTGTTGCCCGAAGAAATCGAAGCCGCCCGCGCCGAACGCGTCGCCGCCGCCTGCGCGCCCTTCGATCAACCCGCCCTGCGTGACGAAATCGAAAATGCCCGCCGCGAACGCGAGCAACTTATCGACCATGTCAACCTCGATCAAGTCACCTTCTCTGGCTACAGCGAGCAAGCCGAAACGCAGGCCAAAGCGGTGATCGAAAGCTTTGCCAGTTACATCGCCCAACACAAAGACGAAATCGCTGCGCTGAGCTTCTTCTACCAGCAGCCCTACCAGCGCCGCGCCCTCACCTTCGACATGATCGAGGAATTGCACGACCGGTTGAGCCGCCCGCCGCTGCTGCTCACCACCGAACGCCTGTGGAGCGCCTATGTCCGCGTGCAGGCCTCGCAGGTCAAAGGCAGCGACACCCGCCGCCAGCTCACCGATCTGGCGTCATTGGTGCGCTTTGCGCTGGGCATGGAAACCGAACTCAAGCCCTTCAGCGAGCAAGTGGACAAGCGCTTCCAGGAATGGATCTTCCGCCACAACGCCCAGCGCGCCACCGCCTTCACCCCCGAGCAGACCGACTGGCTGCGCCTGATCAAGGACCACATCGCCAGCAGTTGCAGCATCGCCCGCGACGACTTCGACTATGCCGAATTCGCCGGCAAGGGCGGGCTGCAAAAGGCCTGGGGCGTGTTTGGCCCGCAACTGGATGGACTGATGGATGAAATGAATCAGGAGTTGGTGGCGTGAGTGATCTGAATTTGCCATCCGGTTGGGTTGAAACAACGCTTGGCAACGCTTTGATTTCGGTCGTCGGTGGCGGCACACCATCGCGCAAGGTGCCAGCCTACTTTAGTGGACGGATACCGTGGTTCACCGTCAAAGACATGAAGGCACTGAAGCCCAACGATGCAGAGGAGCATATCTCCGAAGCAGCAATTGCTGACAGCGCGACGAATCTCATCCCAGCAAACACATTGATTGTCGCGACACGTATTGCCCTTGGTAGGGCTATACGCCCAACGGTCGCATGTGCAATCAATCAAGACTTGAAAGCACTTGTGCTCGGCAGCGGCATCAATCCAGATTTTCTGCTTCATTGGATCGGCGCCACTCAGCGAGTAATACAGGATCTAGGTTCTGGCACGACGGTAAGTGGCATCCGCCTAGAGGCATTGCATGGGTTGCCGTTGCTGCTACCACCCGCCGCCGAACAAACCCGCATCGTCGCCAAACTCGAAGAACTGCTCTCCGACCTCGATACCGGCGTGGCCGAACTCAAGGCCGCGCAGAAAAAGCTGGGGCAATACCGCCAGTCGCTGCTCAAAGCCGCCGTGGAAGGCGCGCTCACCGCCGGGTGGCGCAATCAGAACCGGCCAACCGAAACCGGCGCGCAACTGCTGGAGCGCATCCTTACCGAACGCCGTGCCCGCTGGGAAGCCAAGCAACTCGCCAAATTTGCAGAGCAAGACAAAACCCCGCCCAAGGACTGGCAGAAGAAATACCCCGAGCCGGTGCAGCCGGATACCACCGATTTGCCGGAATTACCGGACGGGTGGGTGTGGGCGACGCTATCTCAAGTTGGTTGGCTGGATCGTGGTCGATCTAAACACCGCCCTCGCAACGCCCCTCACCTTTATGGAGGCCCGTACCCGTTCGTACAGACGGGTGATATTCGCCACGCTGATACGTTTCTATCCGACGTGGAGGCCTCTTACAGTGAGGCAGGGTTGGCCCAGAGCCGACTCTGGCCTGCTGGAACTATGTGCATCACGATTGCCGCCAATATCGGGAAGACGGCAATCCTTTCGATGGACGCATGCTTCCCAGATAGCGTCGTTGGTTTCCTCTCTGGTTCGGATGACGTTTCGATTCGCTATGTCGAGTACTTCATGCGAAGTGTCCAGCAGAAATTGGAAGACGAGGCTCCTGCCACGGCGCAGAAGAACATCAATCTCGAAATTCTAGAGAAAGTGGCGATCCCTGTTCCGCCGACGCTAGAGCAGCATGAAATCGTGCAGATGTTGGATGATTCGATGGGCGCAGCGAGGGAAAGCAACCGCGCCATTGACCTTTCCCTCAAACAATCCGCCGCCCAACGCCAGAACATCCTCAAAGCCGCGTTCTCCGGCCAGCTCGTCCCGCAAGACCCGAATGACAAATCTGCCAGCGTGCTGCTGGCGCGCATCCACGCCGAGCGGGTCGCGCGCGCGACAACCAGAAAACTGCGTGGCCGCAAGGCCAAGGAGGCAAGCCTGTGAAGCCCTATGTGCCGGATGCCCTGCCGCTGACCCATCTTGATCTGGTGCGATTGCTGCCGAAAATCGGCCCGGCCAATGCCGCGTTGGCGCGTTACGACGGTTTGCTGCAAAGCGTGGTGAATCCGGCGGTGATGTTGTCGCCGCTGACCCAGCGCGAAGCGGTGCTGTCGTCAAAAATCGAGGGCACGCAGGCCACGGTCGATGAAGTGCTGGAGTTCGAGGCCGGCATGGAGTTCGATGCGGAAAAAACCAAGGACATTCAGGAAGTCGTCAATTACCGCAAAACCCTGACCCTAGCCACTGCCGTCGTGGAGCAGCGGCCGATTGGCCTTGGTCTGATTCAGCAGATGCACGCTGCACTGATGGATAGTGTGCGGGGTGCCAACAAGACGCCTGGCGAATTTCGCCGCGAACAGAACTGGATTGGCAGCGCCGGTTGCTCAATGGAGCAGGCCAGCTTCGTGCCGCCATCGCCTTTGCAACTGCTGGATCCTTTGCAGGCTTGGGAGCGCTATCTGGCGAGCAATGATGTGGATGTGCTGTTGCAGTGCGCGGTGGCGCATGCGCAGTTCGAGTTGATCCACCCGTTCAAAGATGGCAATGGCCGCATCGGGCGACTGCTGATTCCGCTGTTCCTGTTTCAGAAGGGGGCGCTGGCCAGCCCGATGTTTTATCTGTCGGACTATCTGGAAAGCCATCGCGAAATGTATTACACCCGTCTTCAGGCTATCAGCCGCGAAGGCGACTGGACGGGATGGATTGCTTTTTTCCTCGATGCCGTGGCACAGCAGGCGCAGAGCAATACGACACGCGTTCAGGCGATGCTGGCACTGTACGAGCAGATGAAGGGGCGTATCGTGGAATTGACACACTCGCAGCATGCCATTGCCGTACTCGATGCGCTGTTCGACCGCCCCATCTTCCAGTCGGCCAACTTTGTGCTGCGTTCGGGCATTCCCAAGCAATCAGCGGCACCATTCCTGCGCGTCTTGCGCGAGACCGGCATTTTGCGAGTCATACGCGAGGCTAGTGGGCGGCGGGCGGCAGTACTGGCCTTCCCCGAACTGCTGAACTGTGCAGAAGGCCGGACGGTACTTTGAGTCCGATCCGCTCGACGCAAACCATATTGTGTCCTGAAATTGTCACAATTAAGGACACAAACTCGCTTGTGTCTGTTCGGCCGGACACAGGCGCCCTTCAAGGAGCAGCAAGCCCATGAACACTTTCACCCTCGTCCAGAAAGTCTGGAATTTCTGTCACACCCTGCGCGATGATGGCGTGGGCTATGGCGATTACCTCGAACAGCTCACCTACCTGCTGTTCCTGAAGCTGGCGCACGAGTACGCGCAAGAGCCGTATAACCGCGACACGCATATTCCGCCGGAGTTCGACTGGGCCAGCCTGCGCGGCAAAATCGGCGAGCCGCTGGAGGCGCATTACCTGGCGACGCTGCACAAACTGGGACAGGAATCCGGCATGCTGGGTGCGATTTTTTTTAAGGCGCAGAACAAGATTCAGGACCCGGCCAAGCTGTCGCGCCTGGTGCAGATGATCGACGCGGAAAACTGGATCAGCCTGGACACCGACACCAAGGGCGATCTGTACGAAGGGCTGCTGCAGAAAAACGCGGAAGACACCAAGAGTGGCGCTGGCCAGTATTTCACGCCGCGCGCGCTGATCGAGGCGATGGTGGCCTGCGTGCGGCCCGAGCCGATGAAGACCATTGCCGACCCGGCCTGCGGCACCGGCGGGTTTTTTCTGGGCGCCTACAACTGGCTGACGCGCCCGGGCGCGCAACTGAACAAGGCGCAAAAAGAGTTTCTGCGCGACCAGACCTTCCACGGCAACGAGATCGTGCCCAACACGCGCCGCATGTGCCTGATGAACCTGTTTTTGCACAGCATTGGCGAGCTGGATGGCGAGCCGCTGGTGGCGCGTTCGGATGCGCTGATCACCGAGCCCAAGCGCAAGGTGGATTACGTGCTGGCCAACCCACCCTTCGGCAAGAAGAGCAGCATGACCATCACCAACGAAGAGGGTGAGGAAGACAAGGAGGCGCTGACCTACGAGCGGCAGGACTTCTGGGAAACCACGTCGAACAAGCAGCTCAACTTTCTGCAGCACATCGTCAGCATGTTGAAGGTGGACGGTAAAGCGGCGGTGGTCTTGCCGGATAACGTGCTGTTTGAAGGCGGCGCCGGCGAGAAGATTCGTCGCAAGCTGCTGGAGAACTGTGACGTGCACACCGTGCTGCGGCTGCCGACCGGAATCTTCTATGCGCAGGGTGTGAAGGCCAACGTGGTGTTTTTCGACGCCAAGCCAAAAGACGGGCAGATTCACACCAAGGGGGTCTGGTTCTACGACCTGCGCACCAACAAGCATTTCACCCTGAAAACCCGCACTCTCAAGCTGGACGACTTGCGGGATTTCATCACCTGCTACAACCCGGAAAATCGCCACGAGCGCGTCGCCACCGAACGTTTCAAGTTTTTCAGCTACGACAACTTGATGGCCCGTGACAAGGCCAGTCTGGACATCTTCTGGCTCAAGGACGACAGCCTGGACAACCTCGACGATCTACCGCCTCCAGACGTTTTGCAGCAAGAGATCATTGACCATTTGGAAGCCGCATTGGCTTCATTCCGGGATGTCGCTGCCGGATTGCAGGGGAAATGATCCACGGTGCTGGCGGCAGCCCGCAGCAACCAGCGCCAGAGCTCACTGGCCCTGGCCCCCAATAGCGTGTTGTTCTGCTGTAAACTTCCCGCCACCACCATCCCAAAGCCCGGACATGCTCCGGGCTTTTTCATACCCGCGAAGGGCCAGCCCTGGCGGAACCTCGCAGTTGGTGCGAATTTCGATGATCGCCGGAGGCTGCGGATTTTACCCCTTTAGCCACCCGAATTCCTCTCTTTTCTCTGTTTTTATCTAGCTCGATCAAGACACGAAATCCTGTAACTACGCCGGTTTCCGGGCGGTGGCCAGGTCCCAGTAGCGCAGGCAGTTGTTTGTGTTGGGTACGGTGGCCTTCTTTCGGTATGGTAAAATGCCGTCGCTGCCTACGGATTGCCGGAATGGCCCCGGAACGGCACAATACCAACAATACCCGCGCGGGTTAGGCCACGCGGGCTGCCGTTTCCCGGCACGGGTCAGCGGCGGGCTTTCCGTTGCCCTCACGTCCGGCCCGAGCCCAGCACAGGAGGCTCCATCTTGGATTTACGTAGCGAACTGGAAAAAATCGGTGAACGCGCCCGTAGCGCCCAGCGCCGCTTGCAAAGCGCGGACAGCGCCGCCAAAGATGGCGCCCTGCGCTCCATGGCGGAATTTTTGCGCCGCGACGCCGACCATCTGCAACGCGCCAATCGCAAGGACTTACGCAGCGCCGAAGAAGCGGGCAAGGACGCCGCCTTCATCGATCGCCTGCGTCTGGACGAAGCCCGTATCGAAGCCATGGCCAAGGGCCTCGAAGAAATTGCCGCCCTGCCCGACCCCGTGGGCGAGATCACCGACCTGCGTTACCGCCCCAGCGGCATCCAGGTAGGCCGTATGCGCGCGCCCCTGGGCGTGATCGCCATGATCTACGAATCGCGCCCCAACGTCACCGCCGATGCCGCTGGCCTCTGCGTCAAATCGGGCAATGCCGTCATCCTGCGTGGCGGTTCCGAGTCCCTGCACAGCAACATGGCCATCGCCGAGCGCCTGCGCGCTGCCCTCGGCAGGGCCAACCTGCCCCTCGACCTGGTCCAGTACGTCAATACCGCCGAGCGCGAAGCGGTGGGTATCCTGATCGGCATGGATCGCCATGTGGATGTGGTGATTCCCCGCGGTGGCAAGGGCCTTATCTCCCGCGTCAAGGCCGATGCCACCGTACCCGTGATCATGCATCTGCATGGCAACTGCCATGTGTATGTGGACGCCGACGCCGATCCCCGCAAGGCACTGAGGGTAGTCCTCAATTCCAAAACCCAGCGGTTGGGCACCTGCAATACGGCAGAGAGTCTGCTCATTCATCAGGAGCGGATGGACGACCTGCTCGGCCCCATCGCCGCGGCTTTGCAGGAGAAGGGGATCGAGATTCGCGCCTGCGAACGCGGCCTGCCCCGCATCCCCGGTGCCATCGCCGCCACCGCAGAGGATTACGCCACCGAGTACCTGGGGCCGATCATTTCCGTCAAAGTGGTGGACGATCTCGACGCCGCGATGGAGCACATCAACCGTTACGGCTCCCAGCATACCGAGTCCATCATCACCGAAAATTGTACCCGCGCCCGCCGCTTTCTGCGCGAGGTGGACGCCAGTTCCGTCATGGTCAATGCCTCCACCCGCTTTGCCGACGGCTTTGAATACGGTCTGGGTGCAGAGATCGGCATCTCCACCAACCGCCTGCATGTACGCGGGCCGGTGGGACTGGAGGGCCTGACCCTGCAGAAATGGATCGTCCTGGGAGATGGCCATATCCGCTCCTGACGCGCCTTCGACGGCATTACAGGCCTTGTTGACGGCGGTGGCCGATGGATTGCCCCATGCCTGGCCTACCGATAATTTAGATGAACTGCTCGCGGAGGCCGGCGAATGGGGCTTCCCCCTCTATGCGCGGGATGGCGGCATGCACCTGAAATATCCCGCCGCGCCCCTCTCCGCCCAGGAAATTGCCGATGTCGGCGGCATCGACCCAGCGCGTATCCACCTGTCACTGTGCTGCGCCTCGACCAATACCGAAGTGTTGCAGGATACCCGCGTCGACGTCCGCCTGACCGAGAGCCAGTGGGCCGGGCGCGGGCGGCGCGGGCGCCAGTGGTCTTCATCTTTCGGGCGCCATCTCTACCTGAGTTATGGCTGGACTCAGCACAGCCCGGTCAATGCGGCACTAACCATCGTTGCCGCCCTGTCCGTGTTCACCCTGCTACAGGCACGCCTGCCCGATCTCTGGGTCAAGTGGCCCAATGATCTTTGGGTAGGGGGGCGCAAGCTGGGGGGTATTCTGGTCGAAGCCCGCCCGCGCCGCCACGGAGAAACCCGGCTGGTGGTGGGTTTGGGACTCAACATCCACGATGACCCCAGTCTGCCGGACACCGCGGTGAGCCTCGCCGATCTCGACATCAGGGTCACCCGCAGTACCCTCGCCGGCGCTATTCTCCGCCAATGGCGTGAAGACTTCGCGCGCTTTGCGGAGGAAGGCTTCACGCCTTTCCTGCCCCTGTGGAAGAAGGCGGATCGCCTGACCCGTCAGCGCGTTCAGGTCAGCGACGCGCAGGGCGTGCGTACGGCCCGGGTGCTGGGCCTCGGCCCGGACGGGCGCCTGCAGGTCTCTTATACGGCGGATACCGGTACGGTCTGGCTGAGTGCCGGTGACGTCAGCCTGCGGCCCCAACATCCATGATTCTCATCTCCGTCGGTAACACTCGCACCCTGCTGGCACGCAGCCGCGATGGCGTGCATTTTGACAGCACCAGCGTTGTCACTTCACTGCCACCCGCGGAAATCCTGCAGCAGCCCGGCTTGACATGGCTCAGCGCGCCTAACCGGGAACCCGTCGCGCTGGGCGGCGTCGTGCCTGCGGCGCTTGCCGCCTGGCGGGAAGCCTTCGCTACGGCAGAGGTCCGCGAACCCGACCCCGGTTTTTTTCGCCGCGCCGTGCCGCACGACTACCATCCGCCGGAAAGCCTCGGCTTTGACCGCCGCTGCTGCCTGCTCGCCGCCGCCATGGACTTCCCCGGCCAAGACAGCATCGTCATCGACATGGGCACCACCATCACTATCGATCTGCTGGTTGGCGGACATTTCCGGGGCGGACGTATCCTGCCGGGTATCGCCATGAGCCTGCGCGGTCTGCATGAAGGCACGGCGCTCCTCCCCGAAGTCGTCCTGAACACCCCAGCGGAAATGCTGGGCAATGACACGAGCAGCGCCATTCAGGCCGGGGTCATCCATCTCTTTGCCGATGCCCTGCGCGGCGCCATTACCGACTATCGCCAGTACAGCCCCCAGGCACAGATACTGATCACCGGTGGGGATGCCGGGCGTTGGCAACCCGGCATCCCCGGCAGCGTCTACCAGCCCCATCTGCTCCTGCGCGGCTTTTATTTGTGGATACAAGGATGGCCGCAGCCCCTTGGCGCCAGCCCCGCCCCCATGTAGGCTATCCTCATGGCCAAACCCTTCCAGCGTGTCCTGCTCGTCAGCAAATACCGTGACCCCTCGGTCCGCCCCGGACTGCAAAGCCTGCGGGATTTTTTGCTGGCCCAGGGCCTGCCTACCTTTCTCGAAACCGGGTGTGCGGCAGATATTGGCGAAAGTCTGGGACTACCACTGCTCTCTTTCGCAGAAGCAAAAGCCGATTCGGACCTCGTCATCGCCCTCGGCGGCGACGGTACCCTGCTGGGGACTGCACGGCAAACCGCACAAAGCGGCATCCCCATTCTCGGTATCAATCAAGGGCGGCTCGGCTTTCTCGCCGACCTCTCCATCGACCAAGTCAGCGAAGCCCTGCCCCCCATTCTGAAAGGCCACTATCAGCAAGATCCGCGCAGCGTCCTCCATGCCGAACTGTGGCGTGGTGAGGAGTGTGTCCATGCCGGCCTCGCCATCAACGAAGTCCTCATCCACAAGGGCGGCGGCGAGAGCATGATTGAACTGCGGGTGCAGATAGACGGCCGTTTCGTCTATACCCAGCGCGCCGATGGGCTCATCATCGCCACACCCACCGGCTCTACCGCCTACGCCATGTCGGCGGGCGGTCCCATCCTCACGCCCGCCCTCGCGGCGCTCCTCCTCGTCCCCATCTGCCCGCATACCCTCACTGCGCGTCCCCTGGCAGTAGCCGATACCGTAGAAATCCGCGTCCGCCTCACCGCCAGCCGCCAGTCGGCCGCACTCAGTCTGGACAGCCACTACAGCATCCCCCTGGAGATCGGCGACGAAGTCGTCATCCGTCGTGCGCCCTGCTCCGCCCGCCTCATCCATCCCGAAGAGGAAAACTTCTTCCAGATTTTGCGCGGTAAACTGCACTGGGCCGAATCCCCCGGAGAAGACTGATGCTCCTCAACCTGCAAGTGCGCGACTTTGCCCTGATCGACGCCGTCAGTGTCGATTTCGCCGCAGGGCTGACGGTGCTCACCGGCGAAACCGGCGCGGGCAAGTCCATTCTGGTGGACGCCATCGCCCTGCTCCTCGGCGACAAAGGCCATGCCGAAGACATTCGCCATGGTGCCGAGCAAGCGGAAATCAGTGCCGAATACGGTCTCGGCCCGGAACATCCCGCGCGTCAGTGGCTGCGCGGACAGGAAATCGAGGACGAGGATGTCTGCCTCCTGCGCCGCATCATTCAGCGCAACGGCCGCAGCCGTGCCTTCATCAACGGTCGCAGTGTCACCAATGGCCAGCTCAAAGAGTTCGGTGAAATCCTGGTCGAGCTTCTCGGCCAGCATGCGCATCAGAGCCTGCTTCAGCCGGAACGCCAACTGTTTCTGCTGGATCGTTTCGCCGGATTGGAGACCATCCTGAGCACCGTTGCCGACCGCTACCGGCAATGGCGCCAAGCCGCCCAGCGCTGCGCCGCGTTACAGGAACAGCAGGGCAGGCAACACGAGCAGGAAGACTGGCAGCGCTTTCTGCTCGCCGAGCTGGAAGCCGCCGACTTGCAGGCCGATGAATGGGAAGACCTGCGCGCTGAAGAGCAGCGTCTCGGCGCCGTGGACAAGCTCCGGGAAAATATCTTGACCGCTCTCGCCCGGCTGGATGGCGAAGATACCGCCGCTGGGCGCTCCCTCGCCGAAGCGCAACGCCACGTGAGCGCCGCCCGCGCCCATGATCCCCGTCTCGCGGAATGCGATGAATTGCTCAACTCGGCACTGATTCAGACCGAAGAAGCCATTACCGGCCTGCGCGCCTATGCCACCGACTTGGAGGCCGATCCAGAGCGGCTGGAAAGCATCGCCCAGCGCCTGCAACTCCTGCAGGATCTGCAACGTAAACACCACTGCGACATAGCCGGGCTGTTAGCCAAGCTAACCGCTCTGCGCCAGGAGTTGCTGGCCAGCGAAGATCTCGACGCCATGCGCAGCGCCGCCGAGCACGAGCTGGCCCAGGCGCGGGCGGCATACGTGGAGGGCTGCGCTGCCCTCAGCGGCGCGCGCCAGCAACAACAGGATGCGCTGGCCCAGGCCGTCGTCGCGCAAATCCAGCAACTGGGGATGCCCCATGCGGCCATCGAGCTACGCCTGAACAGCCACCCCGAAACCGAAAAACCATGGCGCGATACCGGCTGGGATCAGGTGGAAATATGGATTACCGCCAACCCCGGTCATCCCGCCCAACCCTTGGCCAAAGTGGCCTCCGGCGGCGAACTGTCACGTATCGGCCTCGCGCTTCAGGTCATTCTTGCCGCACCCGAACGCATCGACACCCTGATTTTCGACGAAGTGGATGTGGGCATCGGCGGCGCGGTTGCCGAACGGGTTGGCCGCCTGCTGCGCCGCCTCGGCATGCGCCAACAAGTCCTCTGTGTCACCCATCTGGCACAGGTGGCCGCCCAGGGACACCAGCACCTGCGGGTGGAAAAACAGGTCATGAATGGGCAAACCCTCAGCGCGGTACGCGCACTGAACCACACCGAGCGCCAGCAGGAAATCGCCCGCATGCTGGGCGGCATTGAAATCAGCGATGCCGTTACTCAGGCGGCAGCCGCCTTATTGGCCGGTGCTGAGTCCTGAGTATAACGGCCGGGGTCGACACAACACCAAACCACTCCATTCACATGGATGTTTAAGCGTAGCCAATGGTCTACACTAGGCCTCGACGCCTGGGTCGCTTACACTCTGGTTAGTGAGGGGTATCATGGGCATGCCAATGCGCGTCCAGTGCCAAAGACCCGGAGAACCAATGGCGGCCGATTTAATGGAAGGACACAGCACAGACCGCGAGTCAGTCGTCCCGACGCGCGTAGAATATAACAGAGCCGACTCCATCCCGCGGCGGGTACTGCTGGTCGCTTTGGCGATACTGCTGCTGGTGGGCGGTGTGGTCTACGTCGCGGTTCGCTCCATTCACACCCTCGGCAACAGCAGCGACACCCTCGTTCAGGTCGGGTTACCCCTGCAAAAACAATTGCTAAAAATTAAAAGCACCCAGCGTCAAGCGGAATTTTTTCGTCAGCTTGCCCAGGTGCTGCCGCAGGCGGGTTATGAAAAGACCTTCATCCAACTGGTGACCAGTGAAGAGCATGACCTGCAAACACTACAACGCGCCACCCGCAATCACCCCGCTCTCATGATGGCCATGCAACAGTTGCAAGGCAGCCTGGTCAATTATGCGCAGACCGTTGGCGACAGCGCCGCCGCGAAGGCCAGCAAGGCCGCCGTCGAAAAAAAATTTCAGGCCGTACATCTGGCGATGACGACGCTCCTCGCTCGGCAAGGCGCTGCGGCCGCTGCGGCACGGACCCGGGCCGTGCAACTCCTCTATGCACTGGTATTCATCACCGCTTTGCTCAGCATACTCATCCCCTGGCGGGTAGCCACCGCCCTGACCCGGCCCCTCAAGGACTTTCGTCGTGCCGTGGAGGATATTGGCGCGGGCAAACTGACGAATGTCGCCAGTGAAGGCCCCCAGGAGCTCCGCGATCTTGCCCGCAGCATTGAAAGCATGCAGACGCGGCTACGGGAAGAAGAACGTTTGCGACACGAATTCCTCAGCCAGGTGTCCCACGAGTTGATAACTCCGCTGGCCTCGGCGCGTTCCGGCAGTGAACTCCTGCTCAGTGAGCGCATCGGCCCGCTGTTGCCGCGCCAGCACGAAGTGCTCGAAATCATCGTCCGCCAGGTCAAAGAGTTGTATGCCGCCATTCATGAAATGCTGGATATGCACGCCCTGCAAGCGCGCTCCCTGGATTTTTCCCCGCAGGATCTCCCTGTTGCCGAAGTGCTGGTCGACCTGCAAAAACGTATGCAGCCGCTAACGGATAAAAAAAATCAGACCTTGGATTGTGACGGGGCAGAGCAACTCAGTGTCTATGCCGATCCGCAAAGACTGCGACAGATTCTGACCAATCTGGTCAGCAATGCCCATAAATATAGTCCGGCAGACGGACGAATTGAGGTTCGTGCAACGGCGCAGCAAAAGGGTGTCCATTTTAGCGTCAGCGACAGTGGCCCTGGTATTCCTGATGCTCTGCTGGAACGGGTCTTCGAACGTTTCTATCAGGTACCGGTCAGCAACAGCCTACCGCGCGGCACGGGCCTGGGCCTAGCGATCACCCGCGAACTGGTGGGCGCCCAAGGCGGCTGGATCAGGATGCACAATCGCCCCAGCGGCGGTCTCTGCGCCGAAATCTGGTTACCCGCTGCGCGCAATGTCGAAGCCGTTTGATGCGCCGACGCACTAAGCTCTCTCCGATTTTTGCCGCACTCGGTCTCGCCGCGATGCTGAGTGCGTGCGCACAGGTTACGCCACAGTCCCTCCTGCCCGGTGCAACACGTAACGTACCGCTCAATGACGATCTCGCCCACTGTGGCTTGGCCACATCCACTGCTTGCGCACGCATCCACGAAGCGTTAGCGGATGCTTACTTGCGTAGCGGGCCGCTGAATAGCACGGCTTTAGGAAATGCGGCGAGAGAGTTGGGGTTGGCGGCTCAGAATAACGAAGTGGCTGCCAAGACGCTCCCCCTGCGGCGTATCGTCCACGCTCTGCAAGAACACACCGCCACCAAGGACGCATGTACAGCAGCACTCCGAAAGGCCCAGGCACAATTAGCGGCCACCCATGCACAATCCGCTGCCACACAAGTGCGTCTGCATAGTCTGGAAAATCTCCTCCATGACCATGCCGAAAAATCTCTTGACCACCACGTTCCCAAACGGCCCTAAGATGCCCAAAGCTATCCCCACCATTCTCACCATTGACGACGATCCCGACTTTCTGCGTCTGCTCGGCCTCTGGCTGGAAAGTGAGGGATACCATGTTCTGGTGAGCAGTGATCCTGCGCAAGGCATGCAGATTTTGCACACGGACAGGCCCGATCTGGTCATCACCGATCTGCGCATGCCGGGCATGGATGGGATGGCCGTGCTCGAGGCGGTGCAGGCGCTTGACCCCGATCTGCCGGTCATTCTGCTCACCGCCCATGGCAGCATCCCCAACGCGGTAGCGGCCATGCGTGCGCAGGCATTCGGGTATCTGAGCAAACCCTTCAGCAACGAAGAACTCCAAGAACTGACCAAAGCCGCCCTTGTGCAGCGCCATGCCAGTCAGGAAACCCGCAAACTCCGGACAGCTTTGCGCGAACAGGCGGGGCAGAGCATTCTCCACCGCAGCCCGATCATGGCCGCGCTGGTGGACGAATTGGCGCGGATCGCCAGTTCGAAAGCCAGTGTTTTCCTTTCCGGGGAAAGCGGCTCCGGCAAAGAACGGGTCGCTCGTGCCATCCACGCTGCCAGCCCGCGCTGTGACGGACCATTCATTGCGGTCAACTGCGGCGCCATACCCGCCGAACTGGCGGAAAGCGAGCTCTTCGGCCATGTCAAAGGTGCCTTCACCGGCGCCACTCAGGACCATGTCGGATTAATCCGCAGCGCCAACAACGGTACCCTCTTTTTGGATGAAATTGCCGATTTACCTCTTACCCTGCAGGTTAAATTGCTCCGCGTCCTTCAGGAGGGCAGCCTACGTCCCGTCGGCGCGAAAACAGAGATATCTGTCGACCTGCGGGTCATCAGCGCCACCCATCAGGATATTCATACCCTCACCGCCAGTGGTGCCTTCCGCGAGGACCTTTACTATCGCCTGCATGTAATCCCGCTGCGGGTCCCCAGCCTGAGTGAAAGGGCGGAAGATATTCTCCTGCTGGCCCAGTACTTTCTTGATCGGGAAAGTCAGCGACTGAATCGGGATATTCTGGGCTTCAGCCCCGAAGCCCTCGACAAGCTGATGCAACGATCCTGGCCCGGCAATGTCCGGGAACTGGAGAACGCCGTCACCTTTGCCGCGGCGGTCACTGAAAAAGGCTGGGTCGCCGCCGACACCATTCCCGACAATGGTCGCCAAGGTGGGCAGAGCGCTTTTCCACCCCTGCAAGATGCCAAGGCTGCCTTTGAACGTGCTTATCTGGAAAACCTGTTGCGCGCTACGGATGGCAACATCTCCCGCGCCGCGCGCATAGCTGGCCGACATCGGACTGATCTTTACAAATTGATGCGCAAGCACAGTCTGGCTCCGCAACTTTTCAAGGGTCAGGAGGACCGGGATGAAGAGTAGTGATGCGCCGATGCTTTGCCCCCATCACCGATTTTGCTATGCTGAGCGTACTTTGACTCCGTCACCGGCCTGATGACACTACCCGTTCCCATTGCCCAGAAACCCCTCTTCCAGCGCATCCACCTGCGTCGCTGGTTCGCTCAGGGTTTGCTCATTTCACTGCCCATTGGGCTGACGGTTTATGTGGTGTTGTGGATTGGCGGCTGGCTGAATAGCCTTTTTGAGGCACCGATTAAGGCGCTTTTTGGCGTCGACATCCCCGGCCTGGGCTTGTTGCTCACCCTGATGATCATTCTTGGTGTCGGTTTCCTCGCCTCCCATGTCCTGACCGCCTGGATTTTTGAGAAGCTGAACACCGTCCTCGGACGCATTCCCGTACTACATAGCCTCTACAGCACTATTCACGAAACAGTAGGCTTGCTTTTTGGCGGGACGGACCGCGGTTTCCGTAGCGCCGTATTGGTTCGCCAAGGCGGCGACATGGGTTACCTCATCGGTCTGGTCACGCGCGATATCCTCAGCGAACTGCCCCGCTTGCCCGAGGAATGTATCGCGGTGTTTATCCCCATGAGCTACGGTATCGGTGGCT
Source organism: Acidithiobacillus ferriphilus (assembly GCF_028215975.1). Taxonomy (NCBI): domain Bacteria; kingdom Pseudomonadati; phylum Pseudomonadota; class Acidithiobacillia; order Acidithiobacillales; family Acidithiobacillaceae; genus Acidithiobacillus; species Acidithiobacillus ferriphilus. The sequence continues at coordinate 561,078 of NZ_CP116458.1, read as the reverse complement.
TCACCTGCCTCGTACCACGCGACAAGGTCATCCCCCTGCCCGATCTCACCCCGCAACAAGCTCTGCGCTTTGCCATGGCGGGCGGGGTCGGGGGAGGGAAAGCCATCCGTGATAAGCTGGGTGCCAACAGTGAAACAACCAGAGAGACAGCAACAAATCATTTTGACCAAAACCGGTGACAATTCCATTCGGTGGGTGCTTTGCGGCAAACCCACAGTCTTCGTTATACTCTCGTCATACAATTAAGGAGATAAAGCATGGCTGAAGTGCGCAAAGCAGTCTTCCCCGTGGCCGGCCTGGGTACCCGTTTTCTCCCGGCCACCAAGGCTAGCGCCAAGGAAATGATGCCGGTAGTGGATAAGCCACTCATTCAGTATGCTGTGGAAGAAGCCATCGCCGCAGGCTGCGACCAACTCATTTTCATCAGCGGACGCGGCAAGCGTGCCATCGAAGACCACTTCGACGTTTCTTACGAGTTGGAAATCGAGCTGGAAAAACGCGGCAAGGCGGCCTTGCTGGAGCAAGTGCGGGGTATCCTGCCCAGCCATGTCAGCACCATTTTTCTACGTCAGCCCTACCCTCTCGGGCTTGGACATGCGGTGCTGATGGCTCGTCCAGTGGTGGGTGATGAACCCTTTGCGGTTTTATTGGCAGACGATCTTATGCTCGGTGAGCCACCCGTGCTCGCACAAATGGTAGAACAGCACCACCGCTATCAAGCAGGCATTCTCGGCGTGGAAGAAATTCCACGGGAACATTCCACCCGCTACGGCGTAGTCGACGCGCGGCCCTGGGATGATCGTATTTACCAGATTAGCGGCATCATCGAAAAACCCAAGCCCGAAAACGCGCCCTCTAATCTGGGCGTGGTTGGACGCTATATCCTCCCCGCACGGGTGTTTCACTTTCTGGAACAGACTCAGCAAGGCGCGGGTGGCGAGATTCAACTGACGGATGCCATCGCCCATCTGTTGGAAGAACGGCAGGTGCTGGCTTATCTTTTTTCCGGGCAGCGCTTTGATTGCGGCGACAAACTTGGTTATCTGAAGGCGACCATCGCCTTTGGCAAGTTACACCCCGAGATAGGTGCCGATTTCACGCAATACATTGATACCCTTTGCGAACACCCGGCCCCGGTTGAGACCTTTTCGTGACTCCCTTCATTCTCTCCGAAAGGAGCGCTATCATCATCGCCCGTTTCCCCAAAGAGCGTATGCATCCATGATCATCATCGATGGCGTTACCGAAAGCGGTGGCAAATTCCGCCCCTCCGCCTGGGCGGAGATGCTCATTGAAGGGGTTGGACTGGCTCATTTCGGCGCCGACCACAAAATCCATTATCTGCCCCTCATTGAGCCCGCCACTATCAATGGCAACGCCGCCATTATCATAGACGAGAGCCTGGAAGAGATTCGCCCGGAGGCCTTTGCCGAAATCATGCGCTTCGCCGCCGAAAATCGCCTGCAGATACGGCATGAAGAAGGCAGTATCGCCGATCGCCGGGTACAGCAACCCGCCCGCCGTCACTACCAGACCCAGCGCCGCCACAGCTGATGGCAGAACGTCCGTCCGCCTCCGCCCGCCTGCGTTTTGCCTGGACAATCGGCATCATCATCATTACCTATGGTGTCCTTGCCATCGCCCTGAGTGTCCACGTCATTGACCAACAAAGCGGCGCGCGTACGGATCTCTATGTCGCCTTGCAGGCTCTGGATCATCTGCACCGGGAAGCGCTCTCACAAGCGCCTACTGCCCAGGAGCGCCAAGCCGTAGAAGCCGCCTGGCGCAACGAGCGCGCCTTCGCCGCCGCATCTCCGCTGCAAGCCTGGCATGTGGTACAAACACTGATTTCCCGCCTGAATCGGGAATATCCCGATAATGCCTGCGGTCGCAACGGCCCCTCTTTCGTCACAGTCGACACGCTCCCAGCTCAGCATGCCTGTATGGTCGCCATGAGAGTCAAGGGTGATGTCGTTCAGGCCACGGGCTACGACACGCAAGGCATCGCCATGGACAACTTTTATGAATACCTCTATGCCCCTGTCGGGCGCTCGGGCTGAGGGCACGATACCGACGCCATCCTGCGTACCGCAGGGGTCCACCATGGTTACTGGGATTGGTTAAATGTGCAGCATGCAGTCACCTGGCCATCGCTTGGCTTGCGCGCTGAAATAGGGCCTCACGATCAAAGGTCACGAACCTTAGCATGACTCGGCAGATCGACTCAGCGGCTGCCACAGACTGGATGCGGTCATTCGTTGATGGTCGATGATTATTCTGCGATTATAATCTGGCCGGGTATGTTGTAAGCGCATGACGCAAGGCGGATCAGATGAAGCTCCACGTTGAGTACGAACAGGAAGAAGATGGGCGCTGGACGGAGATACCGGAACTGCTTGGCGCCAGCGTCATGTGTTATGTTATATCGCGTAACGACGCAGCGGATAGTGCCCAGGCATGAGCCATTGGCCAGCTATGAAACAGAGGGGTACCTATGCAGTCACATACCGCAGGATTTCCACATCCTGAGCTGATCGGGACATTCCGCCAGTTCGGGCCGTTTGGGATTCCATACCAGATACTCAAGGAAGGTCACGATACCGATAAGGGTTGGACTGTCGAAATCGAGGTGCCTGAAACCGGGGAGCATCTGGAATACCCACTCAATGCCGTCTTGGATGACCCGGAAGCCCGCTAGTGTTCGCCATCGCTTTCGATCTGATCGTCAAGGAACCAAGCATCATCCCAAAGGCGTGTCCGCCGCCTATGCGGATATTGGGGCCGCTTTGGCAGAGTATGGGTTCCGATGGGTACAGGGCAGCATCTATGTCTGTGAGAACGAGGATATGGCCAACCTGATGGACGCCATGGATGCCCTGACGGATCTGCCTTGGTTCCCCTCATCGGTGCGGGATATCCGCGCCTTCCGCGTAGAGCAATGGTCGGATTTCACCGCCAGAGTGAAGCGCCTGGGCAGGACAAAATGAGCAACCTTATCGTAATATCTCATAACAACCCTCAACTTGCAGGCGGAGAAACCAGCAGAATCAGGCCATCCGCTCAGCCTGCCCAGAAGCCAACAAGACAAATGGAACATAGGGTCTCAAGTCCAAGATACTGGCTACAGTGTCCACTGCCGGAGGGGGTGCGTAGAATTGCCGTTAATCAGCAGATCGACGTGGACGCCAAGCAAAGACTCAAGTTCGCATTGTAAGCCGCCTAGATCGAACAAGGTTGCACCTGGCAGCGCATCAACCAGTAGATCGAGGTCGCTGCCGTCTTCATCGGTACCACGTATTGCTGAGCCAAACACACGCGGATTCGTTGTGGGAAAGCGGCTTACGGCTTCACGCACAGCATTGCGATGAAGTTCAAACGCGAGCGATGGGCGCATAGCATCTCTCCGATCCTCAATATAACCAGTCAATAGCATATGGTATTTTCATCTTTTCCACATCCTCCGGCCCCTCCAGTGATCCGTGTACAATCGGTTAGGCCAATCAGTCTCGATGACTGGTAACACTGCATACTTGCCACTGGAAAGCTCACCCGGAGACGGAGGATCCACGAGAAGCCAGGATGATACTTAAAGAAATTCGTTGTGTTCCGGCGCATCGAAATCGCGGTGGCCTGCTGGACGAGGGCATCTTCGGTGTGGTTCATGCATCCCCTTTCTCTTGCCGGGGTCCACGGCCAACAGGTTCATCACCAAGCGCACCATCAGATCCCTAGAGCAGATGGGCGGCGCGCTCCTCGCGGGTTTGGTACAGCGGGTCGCCAAACATGGTCTGCTCGATATTGCCGAGGATGGCCGCCAGCCCCTCGCCCCAATCGCGGGCAAACAGTTCACTGGCCTCGCCACGGCTTCTTAATTCATCGGCCAGCGCATCCAGCGCCCGGCGAGCCCCCTCAAAACCCAGGATCCCACGAGCAGGCTGCGCACCGACGGATACACCGAGCTTGTCCTCGTCGTAGTCCAGCAGCAGGCGCCAGGTTTTGGCATAACCCAGAATCAGGCCGACCACTTCCCGACCGATGTCGGTCACCAATTTCTGCCGGGTCAGGGTCTTGCTCAACAGATCCACCGCCTGCTCCAACTCGACCAGTCCCTGCTGGGCCAGCCGATATTCATTTATGCTGAATCCTTGGGTCAGATGCTCGCGCAGCACTCGCGTGGCCCACTGACGAAAGTGGCTGGCTTGGGTGGTTCACCCGGTAGCCAACCGAGATGATGGCTCCTTCACCGACAAATAACGGCTGTAGGCGTGGCGCAGGAACACCAGGCCCATGACGGGCATGAAGTATTCATTGCTGGCGTAGTTGGAGTTGGCGCGGAGGTTGTCGACGGCCTGTTGGCCATTATCTATATATGTCCCGCTATGTTAAACCGCATGCCACATCGGCGCGCGCCCAGCCCCGTCAGACTGCCCCGGGCAAAGCCCTGTCACTCCGTCTCCCCGGCCCGATAGGCGGCAATGGGGGCATGCCGCTTTTGCGCATAAGCCTTCAGATAAGCCACCTCCTTGTGCCAGGCCTTTACCCCCTTGGTGGCAATCCATTCCTGCTTCATCTGCTCAGGACCCGGCACCTTGAGCAAGGTCGTGGGCGCGTAGGCTTCCCCCTTACCCGGAGGCGGCAACCCGGCACCATGCTGCGCCTGATGGGCTTTGTACCAGATATACCATTTTGAATCCGGGCGCAGAGGATGTCCGGAAGCCCCGGCCTCGCGACGCATCAGGGTGTAGTCATCACATTGGCCCGCATTGAACGCAACCGGCACCTGCATCGGGAGCAGCCTGGTCTCGGCGTAATCCGGATGATGCGTCCACATGCCGGAGAATACGCCAGCATTTTCGTCCCATTGCGACATCGGCGGCAGCCCGAGGATGGCTTCGGTCGTTTTGAGCATGTTCACTTGCGAATAGAGGTGGGTCTCCAGATAGTCCCGCCTGACCCAGGGTCCCACGGCCAGCGCGAAGGTCCGGTGCGCATTGAGGTGATCGGCTCCTGACTGGGCATCGTCCTCGGTCAGGAACACCACCATGTGTTTCCATTCCGGTGTGGTGGAAAGGTAGTGAATAAACTTGGCCGTCGCGTAGTCATTGTTGGCCACGTAATAGTTCGGCGTGTAATAGCACGGCGAACGACCTGCGGTGTGATCATCCGGCAACCAGATGTAAATAAAGTGCGGGAACTTGGCGCCTGGATGGGCCTTCAGCCATTGTACCGCCATTCTTTCGCGGTAGGTGTCGAGGATCATCCGGTCCCAGCCGGGGAAGCCGGTGGCCAAATGCCTTTTCATCGCTGTGGAGATATTGCCCGCCTGGGAGCGCGAGACGAACTCGCCGAAGTCCTCAAACGACACCTTGTGATCCAGCAAATCATTAAACAAAAAAAGGCGCTGCGGATAGCTGATCCAGGGATTGGACCACTTGCCGAGTACCGAGAGATTTTCATAAATCGCATAAGGATTATCAACACCGAGAGGTATACCACCCGTCCCGCTCGCGCCACCGGGTAACAAGGACTGCGTCCAGCCCGGATTGGGGACCAGGCCACGCCCAGAGTAGTATTCCGGCCAGGTACGCTGCACAAAGTCAGAATCTGAAGCCGCCGTCGTCCACTGATGACCCTGCGCAGTCACCTCGCCATCGGCCATGAAATTCACAAACAAGGTGTTATGACGGGCAAGATGATAGAGGTTGGGCAGATCCTTGGGCCCATACAGGTCAAGACGCGGCTCCGCCCAGGCCCCGGCACGTTTGTAATCACCCAGATTTTCGTCGAAGGTCTTGTTCTCGCGCAAAATGAAGACCACATAATGGATGTGTTTGCGCAGAAAGGCAGCGTTTTTGACGTCTTCCGCGTGACGCGCGTGGCGTTGGGCATCAGTAAAACCGTCATTGCGCAGGCTTTGCCGGGTCCAGGCCGGGAGATGGGTCGAGAGGTCATTCAGGTCAATTTTCTGAATGAGTCCGTCCATCATGTCGCCCACCCACTGGTGGTCGACGTTGGGGCCGGAGCCCAGGCCTTTGGCGCTTACCACATAGAGGGCGTTGCCCGCATGGGTGATCGCCGTCGGATACCAACCTGTCGGGATGAGGCCGAGGCCTTTGCCGGTCGGCGCGTTATAGACGGCGACGTCGTTGTTGCCGGCATTGGCGACAAAGAGTTTACCATCGACGATGGTCAGTCCGTCGGGATAGCTGCCTGGCGGGGCGTCGGGATAGGGGCTGTCATTGAGAAAGCGTTTGACGCTGAGTTTGATGGTGTCCACTTCGACGATACGGTCGACGTTGGCGAGGGCTACAAAAACATCCGGCGAATGAGGGACGGCGGCCAATGCCGTGGGGTGGACACCGGCATCGGTATTGTCGGGACCGGGAGGGGGGCCGACACGCACGGTACCCAATAGCTTCATGGATGCCGGGTCCACTACCGCAACGGCGTTACCACCCCAGAGGCTGATTACCAGCTTCTGGCCGCCATCGGCAAAAGTGACCGCGTAGGGGTAGGGTCCAACATTGAGGTAATCGGTCTGCCCACTCTGAATGTTGACGCGGGCCAGGCTGTTGGACAGCATACCCGTCACATAGAGATAGTTGCCGTGGGGACCCACGGCAACGGCATCGGGGTAAAATAGCCTGGGCTGATTAATGTGGTGCCCCTGATATTCGTAGGGGTACTGGTCTTTTGGAAAAGGTTGCCAGGTCAGAGGATAACGGCGTAGGAGCGCGGGCTTGCCACCTCTTGGCGCAAAGGCGGCGACATCGCCACTCTCTCCACCGGCTGCATAGATCGTCTGGTCGGCGCCTGCCACCATGCCTTGAAAGAAGCTTTGATGAGCGATGATTTCACCATGCAAATCAGTGATATCCTTGGGTCTGGGAGCCGCTTTCTTGGCATCTTTTTTGTAGGCGGCAATTTCTGCCACCCGCTCCAGGGTCTTCTGATCGTAGAGGGTGATGGTCTGCGCGCGCGTCGCTCCGTTGGCCAGAGCGGCCACATGATTCCCTACCGGCACCACCTCAGTCACGAAGTTGGGGGCACCGTTGACCAAGCCCACGGGACTGACGATACGCCCTGTAGGCAGGATGTGGGTCACCCAACCTTTGTTTTCTGCACTGACGTGGATCGGGCCATTGATGTTGCGGGTGTTGGGGGGGGAGACGCCCTCAGAGCACGCATAGCCGGCGCAAAAAATGTTTAAAAACAGCATAAAAAAACATACCGCCAGATTCCGACACCCTTTTTCCATTACTTTTACTCCTCAGCACAACAGTATGGCGATTCGCTGTCGACACGACCGAAAAACGATGTTAGCCGCGTTTAACCCCAAATTTTTTTGTCCCTGCTTGTACGAATGCAGGTGAAACCGCCGCTTTCGCGAAGGTATCCGGCTGCCACGGATCGCGAAAGCCCCCGGAAAATGGAATGTCCTGATTCTTCTGACCAGCAAGGTAGTGGATCATCTGCAAAGCAATTTTATTGGAGCGCTGCTGCGCAAATACCGAACACTGGTGAAAGTACGCGTTCATTGGGGTTGGGATTCCCTTTCATGCACCCCTCGTTATCTGCCACCAAAGCACTAAACTGACCTGGTACGATGGTGCCACTTGCCTTAGTCATGTAGTTACTAAAATTTACCACCCTTGCTCCGACCACGACATCGCCCATCGACAGTTGTGGCAGATGGGATCCGGCAGTTCCCGGATCAATCATGATACCCGGCTTGAAAATACGCACCAACAGATAGGTGTCGATTGCCGTCAGGCTGAAGCTACCAATCGGCGGAGGTGAGGACAACACGACATGTACGCCATCAATGTCCCCCATCGTAAACTGAAACATGCCTTCATGATACCACCTTATATTAGTCATAACGGAGGTATATTGGCGGTATGTATCGGGATCGGCTGGCAACATAAGCCATGGAACCATACACCGTTAATATCACGCTGAAGCAGCCGTATGCTAATACACTAAAAAACCACCCTCTTTGTTCCCATTGTGCGCGCATCCAGAAACCATAAGATTACCTTCTAGTCAATAAAAAACGGCACTGCACCTGCTTAAATGAAAGCCTATGCAGTGCCCGTGAACTAAGCCGGATTAACCGCCCGGCACTTACTGGAAGCGAACGCTCACATTGCTCCCAACAAACACGGGGGCACCAGCCTGCCCCCGGTAATACGAGAACGGTTTCGTAACCTGTTCTGCGTAGACCAGATAATTATTGTCGAGAATATTGTCGGCGTAAAGACTAAACTTAACCGACTTCACGTAGGTCGATTTGATCGGCACCTCATAGGACGTTGTAAAGTCGAGCGTGTCATATGACGGTAAAGTGCTACCTATCGTTTGGCCCTTGTTAGTCGCCATATATTGACGTCCGACAAAATGGCCGGTAAGCGCTGCATAAAGACCGCCATGCTCGTAGCGGATACCCGTTGTTGCAGTGTACATCGGGATGTAAGGGCGGTACTCGCCGGGATAGGCCGTGCCGTTCACACCAGTGGACAAAGTACTGTATTTGGCGCTGGTGTAATTATATGACCCGAAAAGCGAAACATGGTCTTTAATGGGCACATCCAAATCAAGGGTAACCCCCTGATACAGGGCATTGCCATTATTGTACTCATAAGTCATTCCGGTAGCAGGATCGTAGTACTCGCTGAAAATATTATTAAAGTTGCGCCTGAAAACGGATAAGTTACCAGATACTACATTACTCGTGTATCGCACGCCTGCATCGTAGCTGATATCACCCTCGGGCTGAACAGAGATGGGCGCCGGTGTTGTGGTTGTTCCTATGGCCGAATAGAAGGCGCTAATATTCGGCACCTTGTTTGTCTTACCCACACTGAAATACAGATTCACGTTATGAATCGGCGTATAGGAAAACCCAAGAGAGGGCTCCCAGAAGTAGTAAGTATTATTTACATGGCCACCATAGCTGTAATAATAGCCAGTCACGTCATCACAACCGGTCGACACAATGTTATACTTGACTCCGGGATATATATGGAGGGCGCCATTCAATAGATTGATATTGTCCTGGAGATAGACATAGTTATAATTACGCGCGTCATGCTCGTCCCAAGCATTGTTATACCCATCGATATTCGGAACCGGACTGCTGCCATACCAATACTCGGCACTGTGATCCTGACTGTAATCCACCATCGCACCCAGCTCAATGGTGTTGTGCGGCGCAAAGAACGTCATCGATGGCAGGAAACCAACGCTTTGAATGTTATCGATATAGTTGTGGAACTGCGTTCCAGCCGCTCCCGAGCCAAACAGGGCCACCGGATTATAGCTATTGTTTACCGATGGATACGCCGCCCATGGCTCGAGATTACTCCCCACCGGATAGCCATCATAAGTAGCATAACCATAATAATTATGGTTAGAGTATGCCGCATTGGTGAATGACGTTCTGTTCGCCGCCTGTTGCTGTATGAAGACTTTCGTCTTGGCGAACATGTAATTGTTTAATATGCTTTTCCACGATAATATTACATTTAATGCGTGGGTATTCGTGCTACTGGACGCCACATCCAGCGGCGGCTGGTAAGAGCGTCCGTTCTGGGCAAGCAGGGCCAGCGGCACTAAAGATGGTTGACGCGCTGACTCATTGTTATATACGGCAATCAGTTTTAATTGAGACAGTCCGTTATTATATGGCTGAACCAAGGCAAAATAATACGAATTTATTTTGGCGAAGATATTGTTCATAAAACTTGGGGCATGCGTATAGGAATATTTGAATAGCATTTCGGTGCCCGTTCCTGGCAGCGCCCCGCTATTCGCCGCAAAACCCGTTGTGTAGTTGCCGCCGCGATACCCATACTTTCCACCAGAGGCATCGACGTCCAGATAATACTTTGATGTGGGTAATGCGGGCTCGTAAGAAATCGTGCCACCAAGCGAGTTTATACCATTTTGTGAGGGTTGATTAGCGCCGCTATATACCTTCACCGTAGAAATCTGACCCATCGTAAGTGGGGTAAAAGCGTGATTATCACCCGTACCACCAGCACCACCGCGAAAGGTATTAATAATGGGTACCCCATCAAAGTTCGACGCCATCTGCGCACTCGTGAAGCCTTGGTAGGTGAACTCGTTGTCTGTGGCAGACAGATTACCCGGCCCTTGTGAAATAACATTCATTCCCGGCACGTGCTTTAATATCGATTGAAAGTTCTGCGCCGGTGATGCATGGGTCACGGTCTTCTTACTTACCGAGGTCACCGCTTTTTCCGGAGGCGCAACCTTTTTCACGGAACCAACCTCTGTCACGGCCCCGGAAGGGTTTTGACTTTCGGTAGAGGCGACGACACCGGCACCGTCGGCATAAGAGAATGTGGTAGCAGATACACTGACTGCTGCGACTACTGCCGCATAAAGTATCGCCGGTGCCATCGTCGAGACAACGGCCCCCGCCCGTCTGCTGATAAATATTTTATTACTCTGTCTAATTTTCATACAAGCTTCTCCCTCTATAGTTGGTGACACAATAAAACATTAGCTAAATACATACCATTTACACAACCCATATAATGCTATTTTTTATTATACGTAACAAACCACATCACAGCGCCTTACAACTGTCAACCAACCCGCGGGGATCAGTTGGGGTTTTATAAAAATAATTCTGATATGGATCCCGTGACGGATAACTATATTCCTTATTAAGCAAATTATTACCGTAAACTTTAACTACTCTTAGTATTATTTTATCACTGATATCCTGCGTTATTTGCGACGCAGTTTTCCGATGTGCACCTTGCGGAGGTACGCCGTTCCCGTTAAATTCAAACACACTATCTGATATGGTACTGACCTCGATGAAAGGAATATTTGCCAGTTTTGCAACCGTAGCAGAAAACCAATCACCATCTTCATCAACTTCATGGAAAACATCATCTGTTTTCTTGATAAATGATTTGTCGGCTAGCCACATTGTCGATGTGCCCTGTATTCCATAATAATATATTTCTGGCTTTTGTATTTTGAATTTGCCATTAATCCAGGATGGTAATTTTTCTCTGCCAGATACGTATTGTGCCGCACAAGCGGCATATCTTTCCAACTTCTTGTTTATGAAAAAATATTGATAATCCTGAAGACTTGACTTTCCAGAAAACTCATCCGGCGTTATTTTACCTGTTGGCGACATGTAAAAATTAGTAAAATTTACCTGTTTCGTTCCTATAACAATGTCTCCCACATGCATCTTTCCTGGTGGAATATGAGCACCCGATGTCCCAGGGTAGAGCAAAGCCTTTATCTTAAAATGATCCACCATGACTTGAGCAGTAAGTGCGCGGGTATACTCTCCACCAAATGGCTGAATACAAATAACCACAGGAATCTTATAAATACTTCCAATTTGATAATCAAATTGACCTATCTGCACAGATTTTATTTTTTTAAATTTTTTAAGGATAACAGAATAATGGGCAGGCCCAACAGGAATAAGCAGCCCTAAATACTCATTATTACCTAAGTCTGCAGTTTGTTGACTAGCCCGCGCGCCGCCAACAGAAAACCAGAGGATACTAACAGCCGATAAAATATAGACAATATGTCGTGCAATTTTCATGAGTATAAATCGCTCCTATGTTATAAAAACTCGTGATTCAGCCTTGAAATCCACACCCAAACTGAGCCATCTTTTCTTGTCACCGCATTCGAATGGGCCTTGCACGAATTGACGCGCACTAGATCAGGCTGCGCCTTCGATACCATCACCTGGGCGGTATCTCTCAAAAATTTCAGAGTTGGACTATAATCGCGATATGTTGCGTACTATTAAAGTGCTATTTTCTCATGAGTGCGCATCAAAAAATGCAACGCCAAAGGGTCACGCGCGATCCGTCTGATCAGCCATGCCATGGAGAAATGGAGATCAGGAGCGACAAGAGACTGGAGCAGTCAATCGCATGACAAACGTCCACGGGTTTCTGGCTAGCGGTCGTGACAAATGTCCTGCGCTTAGCAAGGCCAGCGTCAGGCGTCCGGGAAAAGTCTGCTGGCTTCGCGCGTGAGAGTGGCGATCAGTCGTTGAGGTTTGCCCTCAACCATATCTCCACCCGTTGCTCCGGCGTACTGAGCAGCTTGGACCAGATTTTCCCGATGTATCAGGAGGGCGATTAGCTCTTGCAGATCATTTTCATCTGTCACATCGCCCGAAAATGAGGCGTAACGCTTCTGCGCTGGGCGATGGCGAGACTCACCGAGCAATCCCCTGCAAATCTGCTGCCCCGAAGCTATTGGGCAACAACTCGCCAAACGCCATTCGCTGCGGACTGCCCGTCAGCGTCGACGTGTAGACCCACATCAATGACGCGGCAAATTCATTGAGCCGCTGACGACAAGTCCCACAGGGCCAGGCCGGGGAATGCCCTTTACAGACGATAAAGGCCGCCCGGACAGGCGTTGACCCAAGAGTGGCGACCATCTGTCCGATCGCCACCGCCTCGGCACAGAGACCGGAGGGATACGCCGCATTTTCAATATTGCAGCCCTGAAAAATGTGCCCAGACTCGGTGAGCAGAGCGGCGCCCACCGGAAAATGCGAGTAAGGGGCGTAGGCGTGTTTCAGCATCTCTTCCGCAGCCTTGCGTAACTGGGCGAGGGTTGCCTCCGAAATGTCCGGCAAGATCAATGGACGATTCATGCCGTTTTCCTCCGTTGCACGCGCTGCTCCATGAAGCGTATTCCCATATAATAAATCCCTCCGGCGATCGCAGCCGAACAGACCTGCCAGGGTAATAGATGAATTATTGCCGGAGCCATCAGGAAATCCATCTGTGCCAGCACAACCCCCGAAATCAGCATGCTGATAGCCCAGGGTGCAGGCCACAGGAAATAGTCCGTCCAGATATAAACGCGCTGATAGAACTGAGAAACAGCATCGCTATAGTGCTTACCGTGGAACCAGTCGATCACCAAGATGAAGCTGAACGGAAAGAGCAAGGATCCCAGCATGGAAAGGAACCCCTCGATAAAATCCAGAATCCCGGCAATAGCCAGGGAGGTGGCGAATACACCGAGCAGAACGACAACGGTAGGCTGCGTAAATCGATGCGGCTTACCGGCGACATTGATGACGGCGAGCAGCTTGGTCACCGCTGGATACAGATTCATAGCATTGGTATGGGCGATGGCGAGGATCACCCCGATGGCAGAGACTTCACCCCAAAACGGCAGATTCTTGCCGAGCAGGGCGATGTTCCAGTCCCCGGTCATTTGCAGCGCCACCAGACCTAGGAGACCCATAAAAAGTACCGCAGACATGACGCCGACGGCGGGGGCGAGCAGGTAGAGCGCCCGGTCTGTCAGCGTCTCCTGTGCCGTAAGAGGTACACAAAAGCGGGTGACTGTCGGAAAATCATAGGCCCAGGCCAGCAGACTAAAACTCAGCACCAAATCGATATCTTTGCCCCAGTCTACCCGTTGTGTCGCTACCGGAAGCACAAAAGCATGCTGGGTAAGCAGATAATAAGCGAGCACCGCGTAGCAGAGCAGAAAGAGCAGGGCCGTGTATTTATAAAACTTTTCCAGCACCTCCATACCGAAAAATACCAGAGTAATTTGCAGCACACCCAAAACGATATACCAGAGCATACCGAAGCCTGGAAACAGGGTATCGAGGATTTTCCCGGCGACATCCGTATTCAGACCAAACCATCCCGCGCCGACAATGGTGTATAGAATGGCCAGCAAGGTAGCGCCCCCAATACCGAAAGTACGTCGCGCCATCACCATGGAGATGATAGGGACCTGGCGGCCCATATGCGATAGCAGCATGGCAGGAATCAGACCGATCAACGTGGCAAACAGCACGATCAGGATAAAGTTCCACATCCCAATCCCGTGGAGGAGCAAAGCGATCACCGGTGTCGTCGCCGAGGCGGACGCCAGCGCCCAGATCAGGAAGAGCATTCCGGGGCGCATGCACCGGTCCCGGTCAGGGACCGGTGCTACGCCCAGGGTTTCCACGTGGTGGATCTCCAATGCGGGGGGGGGGGGGGCTACTCACTGGTTCAGTCATGGATTGCACCTGAATAGCCCATAACTCAGGCTGGCCACCGAAAAAGTCCAAAATTAACCATCGTTACAGTAGCCGAATTCCGACGACCGCCCCGAGCAGACTCCCGTAACCAGAGAGTTCGGTGGAAATATAATAGGTGGCGGCATTCACCATAAGCAGCCTAAATGCCGCCAGATATCTCTAAAACACCATTTTCACGGTACCAAAGAACGAGCGTGGCATCATCGGCTCTGCTACGAGATAGTTGCCGGGCTGATTATTAATATAAGGGAACTGCTTTTTCAGAACCGCGGCTTCGGAGTTCAGAAGATTTACCCCGCTCAGACTAAACGTCATATTTTTTACCCCGTACTGATGTATCTGAAAGGTATGCGCAAGGTTGAAATTCATGGTCGCATAGGCAGGCATACTAATAGACGTTGCTGCACCCGTACTGGCCTCAATATATTGCGGACCGACCAGATTGCCGTACAATCGGGCGCGCGTACCCATGTAATGCCCCTCTACCCCCAGACCCGCAAGGTAAGTCGGGGTATTGGCCCGCGGCTCGCCAATGCTGGTGGCAACACCATAACTGCTCGACGAATTTGAGGTGTAATGCGCCGCCTGAAGTGAGTAGTTCCCATAAAGCGATACATAGTTATCTAACGCGTAAGCGGTGGCAATGTTAATGCCCTGATACAATGAAGAACCGATATTGTACTCATAAGTCAGCCCTGTTGTTGAATCATAGTAGGAACTGAATGTATGTGTAAAATCTGAGCGATAGAAAGAAATACTCGCATCAATGCCATCATGCCTGTAAGCTGCCCCAAACTGGTACGTGTTGACTTTCTCCGGTTTTATCGTCACCGGCGTCGATGGCGATGTCGATGTGGCATTACCATCCGCAGAGTAAAATGCAGTGATGTTCGGATATTTGTAGCCGACCGCATAGTTGGCATACAGCGTTACCGCTTTTATCGGCTTATACTGGATGCCGACATATGGACTCACCTCGCTGTAAGAGCGGCCACTGCTGGCACCTACGGGATAATAGTACCCCGGAACATCATTGATATGCGTGCTTACCGTCTCATATTTCAGACCAGGGGTAATCGCCAAAGAGCGCGTCAGCTTGATTTTGGCTTGCGCATAGAGCTTACCGTACAGACGCCATGCATGCTCATTCCAGAGGTTATTGTAACCGGCCACTTCGGGAACATTCGGGCTTCCGTAAACATAGTCCCGCGAATGATACAGAGAAACTGCGCCCAGTCCTCCGGCTTTCAAGTCCACATAATGACTGAGCCACTCGACAGAAGGATTAAACCCGAAAGTATTTGTGGTATAACTATAACTGTGATAATTATCCCCGTTAATGGTTTGCGCCTGACAGGCTGCAGAATTGTTACCGGCAAAATCATTTCCCGAAAACTGGCAGACGGTTTGCGCCGGGTTCAGATAAAAAGTGACAAAACTGTTGTAAGGCGAATTGGCATTGGGATTCACATATTCCAAACGATTGGAGTTGGTGTAGGCATAAAATCCCTTTACACCAAAAACAGCATGAGAAGATATAAGCGTTTTATTCTGCACAATAGCCATCATGTGTTCCGCCGTGCTATTCGCGTAGGTGAAAGACTGTGGCCACTGATAATAAGGTCCATATTGCTGCAACAGCGCGGTCGGCATTCGCGCGGCAGTGGCACCTTGGTTTTTATTCAGCAAAAAAATAACGGACCATTTTGAGGTCGGCGAAATTTGTGGCAAGTCATAGGCCGCGTAGTAGGAATATTCGCGATCAGGACTGTGATCGAGGTAACCTGCGGTCTGGCGCGAAGAGAATCTCAGCAGGAGGTTACCATAGCCAGGACTTACTCCAGTGTTGATCTCAGCACCATAGCTGCGCGTACTAAAAGAACCAAAACCAGCAAATACCGACTCGTAACGTTTTGCCGATGGAATCTTCGGCAGATAATCAATATTTCCGCCGATAGCCCCGATGGCGTTGATATCTGGCGAGGGAGTGCCGTAGGTCACGCGGATGCCAGAAGTTTCACCCAGCGTGATCGGGATGAGATTCGTCAAATCTGCATAATTGTTATTTCCGCCGGATAAACCTCCATTGAACAAATCTGCAATGGGCAAATTATCAAAGGTATAGCCTACTTGTGTCTGAGAGAAACCACGCACCGAAATATGGGTCTTGACGCCAATGGGGTTCGTGCTGGTGGCATTCACCCCAGGCACAAAACTCAGAATGGTTGAGGCATTTTGCGTTGACTCCTGACCTTCCAGGAATTTTTTGGGAATCAGCGCGGTTTCAGCGCCAAACACCGGCTTTATTTGGGTGAGTGCAGCCTTCTCTACGGTTCGCAATAAATTCTTGGAGACTGATTTGATCTTGTATATCTTTTTGGCTGGAGGCGGCGTAGCGGTGGTCGTTTCTGCATACACCGGTAGAAGTGAGCCACCCAGAAATCCCGTTGCCACCAACAAGCCCTGTCTTAAAAGACGTTTAATGGTCTTGTTCATTATAGACTCCTGTAGTTATACCGCCATAGCGAGAAGCAGCATATGTGCCATGCCGACCGACCAATATATTTGCACCAGACCCTTCTTTGCCCGCCCCGTAATGGGGCACAACGAAATTTTTCGCCCCAAAACGAGGCGCCGGCCATCATCTTATTGATCTGGTGCCAATTGCTTGTGTGGATATATTGGCCATATACAATCTACGATTAAAGTGTTATTTTTTTGCGAATGTGTTGCCCAAAACGCAACGCTTTGAAGGGCTGATCATGAAACACCTGCGCCTGTTTAACTACATTGACACAATCGTCAGAGAAGGCTCGGTCCGGCGCGCGGCCGAAAAGCTGCACATCACGGCATCGGCACTGGATCGCCGCGTTCAGGATCTGGAAGAGGAACTGGGCACCGGCATTTTTGAACGGCATCCGCGCGGGATGCGCCTCTCGGCTGCGGGAGAAGTTTTCCTGAGTTATGTGCGCCGCCACCTTTCCGACATGCAGCGCTTACGCTCAGAAATAGATAGCCTCAACGGACTTCGCCGCGGCCATATTTCCCTCGCAGTCAGCCCCGCATTGGCGGCCGATTTTATCCCGAGAATCATTAACACATTCAGAGAGCAGTATCCGGGGGTTTCCTTCTCGGTGACTGTAGCGAAACACAGCGACGCAATTCGTGCACTACTGGCGTTTGAAGCCGATCTGGTGGTCATCGTGGCGCCGCCCAGACACCCGGACGTTATCGACCTTGCCATATCCGAGCAGCCTTTGGTAGCGGCCATGGACCGCACGCACCCTCTTGCCAATCAAGGTACGCTTCGCTTGAGTGACTGCATCCAGTATCCGTTGGTATTGCCAGCACCGGGGCTTACCTCGCGTGAAATGCTGGAGTCCGTGCTCCATAGTCGACGATCAGAAACCCAAATCGCCGCCGAGACCAACTCCTATGAGGTGATGCGCGGCATGCTGTACGGTACCAAAAACATTGGTTTTGTTATTTCAACGGGGATGCCAAAAAATCGCGTCAACGAAAATATAGTGTATCGGCCAATTTCTGCCGTGGACATACGCCCCGTGCCATTAGTCTGTGCGCAACTCAAAAGCCGAGGAATTTCGGTCTCTGCCGCTCGTTTTTCCAATTGCATAGCAGAGGAACTAAATAATATGAGCCTAGGCGAACACCATACAGCTTAGGCATGGAATAGGGGTTCATTTAAAAAGACCATCTTACGGCACCGCCACGCTACCATCACTGCGCGGATCAGCAGCACCCGCAAATCCGCCCTCCGGGTCACGCGCCACCATACCCGCATGACCCATAAAGTCACTGTAATCGGGTACCCACGACACCTGATGCCCCCGGCGGCGCAAACCCTCAAAAACGGCGCGGGGATATCGCCGCTCCAGACGCAAACCCGCCGAGGCTTCCCCCCAGGTGCGCCCGTACAGCCAGCGCGGACTGGTTACTGACTCGGCGAGGGAAAGCCCATAGTGCTTGGCGCGCATGAGCAGCGCCGCCTGGGTTTGGGGCTGGCCATCCCCCCCCATACTGCCGTAGGCGAGTTGCACCCGCCCCTGTTCGGCATAGAGCGCTGGATTAAGGGTATGAAAGGGGCGTTTTCCAGGCTCCAGCACATTGACGTGCCCCGGTTCCAGAGAAAAGGCACAGCCGCGGTTATTCCACAGCACCCCGGTATTACCCGCCACCACGCCAGTGCCAAACTCGTGGTAGAGACTCTGAATCACACTCACCATCCGCCCTTGCCCATCCACCACCCCGAACCAGACCGTATCGCCCTTGGCGAGTCCAATGGGCGGCAGAGGCATCGCGATAAGGGGGTGTATCTCTCTGGCGCAGTCATCCAGAAAATCCGGATTCAGCAATGATGCAATATCCGCATCGCCAAAGTCAGGATCAGCTACTAACTGGTCCCGGTACTTAAAGGCCAGCTTGGTGATTTCTACCGTGTTATGAATCAGCTCCGCGCCCAGATGGTCCCCGCTGTTGAGTCCAACGCGATTCAGCAGGGCAAGGATCATGAGTGAGGCTACCCCTTGGGTGGGCGGCGGCATATTGATAGCCTCGCCGGCACCGAAGGCGGTGCGCATCGGTTCCACCCAGCGCGGCTTGAAGGCCCGCAAATCGGCTTCTGTCAGCAGACTGCCGGCGGCTTTGAGACCCTTCGCCATTTGCCAGGCGAGCGGGCCGTGATAAAAAGCCTCTGCACCATTCTCCGCCAGAGTCCCGAGAGTTTGTGCCAGCGCCCGTTGACTCCACAGTCGCCCGGTTGGCATTATCTCCCCCCCCGGCATGTATTGCGCTGCAAAACCCGGCTGCTGACGGAGCGCGTCGCCAAATCTGGTGAGGGTATGGCTCTGGTTAGGACTGAGCGGAAAACCAGTGGCGGCGTGGCAATAGGCGCTCTCCAGCAAATCGGACCAGGATTTACGGCCCCGCCAGCGATCCCTGGAGAACCCAAACGCCGCCGCCCAGCCGCCCACCGCACCCGGCACCGTCAAAGCGGACAAGCCACCACGGAACGGAATCTCGCGCAGCCCCCGATCACGAAACAACTCCGCCGAATAGTGTCGCCCGGCCGGACCAGCGGCGGCCAGTCCGCGCACCGTGTGCGCATCGCCGTCCGAAATCAGCCAGAACGCATCGCCCCCCAGTCCGTTCATGTGGGGATAGACCACGGAGAGGGTCGACGCCACCGCAATGCCCGCCTCTATGGCGTTACCACCGCTGCGCAAAATAGCGGCCCCGGCCTCCGCCGCCAGCGCGTGCGGAGCACTCACGACACCACCCTCCGAGCTCGCCGATAAGGAGATTTGAATGGGTTTCACAGAATGGACCTCAGTTTGTGACGCGCTGAACACCATTCCCGGCTGGTGTTCAGCCGGGGATAACGTAAAAAGTGGTTCCACGGCAAGCGGATATGCTCTGCCGCCGACAAATAACCCAGTTGTCGATCCAACCTTGCATCGGCTGCATCCACGGGTACTGCACAAAGTGACGGTGACCAACACTGCGACACCATCAGCGGATGCCCGCCACCACCCCAACGATCTATCGGACTTACTGCCGGAATATGCCGAGCATGTGCGATGCGCCGCAGCCGCCTGAGCCACGGCGCGGGTGGCAAAATCGTATCTACCGGCACCACCAGCGCGGGGCCAGATCGATGATTCAGCCCCACCTGGAGCGTCGAGAAAGGCCCACGCCTTGCCCGAAAGTTATGCCGTTTCATGGCACGACGATGCAGGCAAGCCAAAACCCGCCGTGGCCGATACCCCGTCACCAGATACACCGGGGCAAACCCCGCCTGCCGCAGGATATCCACCTGCCGGTCAATCCAGCTCCGGCCATCGCCGGGCAGACGCCTGCACGCTTTGTGCTGTCGCCCGGAGCGCCGGGACTGGCCGCCCGCCAGAATGATGGCTGCATCCATGCTGCGGGCGGCTTAGGTCGTCTTCGGCATCAAGCTCACATGCGCCGCGACGACACGCCAACCCTCTGGCGTGCGTATCCAGGTCTGACTTTGTCGGCCATGCACCTGTTCGCGCCGGAACTCCGTGTTGGCAGTCGCGAAGCCCTGTCCATAGGTGGTGATCGTCGTATTGACCAATTCCCGATTCAGCGCCGGGGCTGGACGGGATGCCCGAAACTCGGCAATGGCCGCATAGCCGTAGAGATTTTCTGCCACTCCGTAGCGCAACGTGTGTACGCTATTCCAAAATAACTCGTCCAATACATGAACGTCGTTTTCAACCAATGCTTTTTCATAACGGAAAAAAGCGGCCTGCACTTCTTGTAAGACTTCGGGCGTGTTGATTTCGGCGTAAACCATGGGATTTTTCCTCTTAGTGGGTGGGGATTGGACTGGTAAATCCGTGCAACTCAAGCTGTCGTGCGACTTTGAATATTCGCGCCTCCTGCCAGGGTGCGGCAATAATCTGGACCCCGATAGGCATCGCCCCCGCGCTGGCCACAGGCACCACCACCACCGGGAGGCCAATGAAGGAGAGGGGTTGGGTGTACAAGCCCAGATGCGGTCGCACCATCATTCGCTCCCCATCCAGTTCCATATATCGCTGCCCGATGGCGGGCGCCGACATGGGCGTGGCCGGTGCCAGCAACAGGTCATAGCGCGCGAAAACCTTGAGTACTTCAGCCCGATACCAGCGCCGGAAACGCTGGGCCTGAATATTCCAGGACGCGGGCAATAGCGTACCGGCCAGCATGCGATCCCGCACGTCCGGGTCATAATCTGCGGCGTGATGACGCAAACGATCCAGATGCAGATTGCTGCTTTCGGCATTGGTGATGAGATAGGCGGCGGCACGCGCCTGCGCGGTTCCGGGAAATTCGACGAGATCAGTCACATTCAGCGCCGCCGCGACCCGCGCCAGTGCCTGCTCCGCCGCTGGCGTCGCCTGTTGCGTGAAATAGCCGGCGGCAATGGCAATTTTCAGACCAGCGACACCGTCTGCCAGACTTCCACTGACCGGCTCACTCGCCCTATCCGCGCAAACGGGGTCCGCAGCATCCGCCCCTTGCATGGCGTCATAGGCCAGAGCGAGATCCGCCACACTACGTGCCAGCGGGCCGACATGATCGAGACTGGGACAGAAAGGAAAGGCTCCGGCCCGGGACAAGCGGCCATAGGTCGGCTTCAGTCCAAAAATACCGCAGAGGGAAGACGGCACCCGAATAGAACCATTGGTGTCAGAACCCAGTGCGATGGGCACCATGCCTGCCGCTACGGCGGCACCACTGCCGCCACTGGACCCGCCTGTCATCCGCAAACGGTCATGGGGATTGCGGGAAGGCCCATAGTGAATGTTTTCACCCGTAAAATCGTAGGCATACTCGCCCATATTGAGAGCGCCCACCATGACGGCGCCCGCTGCCGTGAGCCGCCTTACGGCGGTGGCGTCCGCTACGGCGGGGGTCTCTTTTTGATTGATCTTGGACCCGGCGAGGGTAATCTCGCCCAGCAAATCAAAAAGATTTTTGACCGCAAAAGGCACCCCCGCCAGAGGCCCGGGGTCTTCGCCCCGCGCCACCTTCTGGTCCACTGCCTCCGCTTCCCGTAGGGCACGCGCTTCCGTGACGCAGGTGAAGGCATTGATCTCGCCGTTCCTGGCGTGGATATGCCGGAGCGTATCCTGCACCACCTCCGCTGCGCGCCACTCGCCGCTACGGACCCGCTGCGCAATTTCCTGCGCCTGCGGACATGCGTCGTTCTCTGGCTTCATGGGCGGAATACCGGGGCCAAATCCTCCGTCATGTCCAGCGGATGCGCTTCCAGCACCTTGGCCATCCGCGCACTCAGCATGAAATAATGCTTCACGTCTGCACGCCATTCTTCGCGTACACTGAGCCCCAAAGAATCGAAGAGATAGTTCATATATGTATCCACGGGCGTTTCGGCATCTGTTCCGGGCGGATTCATCCTGCTTTTCCTTCTGTTAAAAATCAGTTTTTTGCTGCCGTAATTGCAGCAACTCTGCCAACACGCTGATCGCGATCTCCGGGGGCTTTTTACCCAGTCCGGGCAAACCCATGGGCATGTGTAAACAGTCCGGAATATCATGTCCGGCGCGGGACAGAGCGTGACTAAAACGCGCCGCTTTGGACCGGCTGGCAATTACCCCGAGATAAGCCAAGGGTTTCCCGATAAAATGCTCCAGCAACGCGTAATCCATGGCGTGGCTGTAGGTCATGATGAGCACCATGGCATCGGTTGCCGGGGCCTGCAGATCGGCCCAGGTCCAAGTGTCCACCAGGGTGACCTCTGGCGGAAAGGCGGCAGGATCGGCCCACTCGGGGCGCTGATCGAATACGGACGACGCGAAATCCAATTTGCGGGCGATGCTGGCGATCGCCCGCCCTACATGCCCCGCACCAAAAATCCATAGCGGCTGATGGTGGGGAGCGGGCAGCGCGAAGTGCCGCTCCTCGACATCCATACCTGGAGCGTTAGCGCGCAAAAGCACAGTCAAGGCATCAAATGAACCGATTTGCCGTCCCAGACGGGTAATCCCGGCCACAAGCTGCAACCGGCCTGCTGAATCCCTTTGATAGAGACGGGAGGCGCCAGACTGGTACAGATCGGAAAAAAATAGGGGCACATCCAGCACACAGATTTCCACCTGCCCACCGCAGCACTGATCATCCGCCGTGCCCAGGGTAAAACTCAGCAATGCCGGGGATGCGTCAGAACGGGGTGTGCGCAACACCTGACAGATCTGATATTCCATACGGCCACCACCTACCGTGCCCAGCAGGGAGCCATCTTCCAACAGACGCATACTGGCCCCGACCGCCGTGGGCGCAGATCCCCGCACCCGGGTCACAATAGCTTCCCGGACCGGAAGCAAGGGCCGCTGACGACTGGC
This sequence comes from Acidithiobacillus ferriphilus, assembly GCF_028215975.1. NCBI lineage: Bacteria > Pseudomonadati > Pseudomonadota > Acidithiobacillia > Acidithiobacillales > Acidithiobacillaceae > Acidithiobacillus > Acidithiobacillus ferriphilus. The sequence goes on along the minus strand of NZ_CP116458.1, from coordinate 538,098 downwards.
GAGGGCATTCATGAGGCGTACCCGATCACGGCCACCGGCCCGCCCCCTTGGGGACCCTGATGCTCCGCGCGCGTCGAGACATAAATGCCGGTTTCCCCGGTGACCCCAGCCAATAAGGCTGAAACTACACAGCGGGAATAACGCATATCGGAGATATCCGCGTCTGTCCACATGGTATGACGACGATGGCGGATATGGCCTCGCGGGTCGGCATCGGATTTGGCGAAGACCGCCAGCACCTTCTCCGCATCGGCAGTCGCTAACTGCCCGTTGACGGGCTGCAGTCCCAACTGATTCAGCACGGCATGGATCGCCGGCACATCGATGATGTCCTGCATCACCCCGTGGGCGATGACCAGATCACCCTCCCACCAGCACGAATTGGCGAACAGCACCATTTCGGAGCGCTGCAATAAGGGTTTGGCGGAAACACTGGCCCGACTGGAGTACAAGAACCAGTCCCGGTTGATGGCGTCATCCGACAGCTCGGATTCCGCCACCTCACCCAGAGCGAGGGCCACCCCCAGGGCAGAAGCGCCGCGTGACCAGGCCATGTCACAGCGCAGGTGCTCGGCACGGACGTTTTCGGTCGTTGTAGAGTCCAGCGCTGGTATCGCCCCCTTGATCTGCACCAGATGCACATCCGCAGGCTCGACCTGCAGGGTATGCATGAGCCAGGTGACCGCGCGGGCGGTCTCCCGCACCATCGCCATCCGCCCCACTTCCTGCGCGCTAAAAGGGCGGGTATGGGCGGATGCAAGCGCCAGACGTTTTATCGGATAGGCTTGCTCCGCCGCCCGGCCCGATACTGCAAACACCAGAATATGCGGTGCCGCAACTCCTTCACTACCGCCCGAAAAGGACAACACCACGCGTTCTTCCACCAACTCTGGACGGCAATCCAAATGCGTTGCCAGCACCTGGCTCAAAGCCATCGTCGCCAAAGCTCGGGTAAAGTCGTTTATGCCGCCATTACCCTCGGTTTTGCCAATAATCGCGACGATGCTCTGGGGATTTATCATCCCCTCGGCAATCGCCCGGACCAGTCCGGAAACGTCGGCAGGGTCTGTCGTAAAAAACCGGTAGACGGAGGTACGCATGGTCTTCGCCTTCTGCGATTAAAAGGGAACCCGGAGCACCCGCCCGGTGCGACGTTGGATGTCGATCTTGTACACGTCCCCGTCGTCCATCTCATCTGCTGCCTGAGCGTTCGCCAAAGCAGTGACCACCTCGTCAGAATTCATGGTCATGACCGTCACCGGATCGCCAACAGACATTGGGAAATCGTGCCAGGTACCCGCATGGATCATCACCCCCTGCCCCGCTGGAATGCGAAAAGCGCGAACGTCTTCCAGGCGGGGGACATTTTCCCCGCTGCCCTGATTGGGTTTGCCCAGCACCATGGCGAAGGGAATGCTGCCCAGCCCGACAAAAATCTGCGTCATATTGAGGTGCCGTTCCAGCCAGGTAATCTCGGGGTTGCGGTGTGATATCCGCGCCGTGCGGACCACCGCGCGACCGGTATATTCAAAATCGAGATTTTGCCCCTCTTCCACACTCCCCTTATAAAAGGGAATTGAAAGTCCGGGCCGGTGTACCGCCTCGCCAATCATCACCCCGTATTCCGCGAGGTTCTCCGGCGTAGCGTCCAGCAATGGGACATCTACATAAACCGTCTCTGTCTGATTTGCATAGGCACCCATATTTTAATTCTCCTTTTTCGATTCACTGCGTCTATGTATGGCCTCCAGCACCAGCCGGGAAGCTATCTCCAAACGATAAGCCGTCGTCGAGCGAATATCCTGAATGGGTGCAATATCCTGCTTTACCCTCTGACGCACTTGCGCGTCGGCAATATCACGCAACGCACGTCCCAGCAGATATTGGCTCACGGATGGCAAGGTACAGGGAGTCGCCGCCACACTCGCCATGCCGAAACGCGCGCTCTGAATAATTCCATCACTATCTTCTTCGATGAACGCCGCGATACTCACCTTGGCAATAGCTTGCGCTGCCCGTGTTCCGACTTTCCGAAAATAGCCGCGACTGTGTTTGGGGGGGTAAGGAATCCAGAGAGCGCTGAGTAACTCTCCAGCTTGCAAGGCCGTCTTACGATACCCCTGATGGAAATCTCCATAAGGCAACCAGCGCGAGCCGTGATGATGGACGATCTCCAGACGTGCGCCATAAGCCAGCAACGCCGGCGCATTGTCCGCCGCAGGGGAGGCATTGCAAACGTTGCCACCCAGCGTGGCGCGGTTTTGAATGGGCGGCGCCCCGGTCACCGCCGCCGACGCTGCCAGCATTGGCCAGTGGGCGACCACTTCCGCATGCCGGCGAATCGCTTCTAGGGAAGTAGCGGCGCCAATCCGGATACCCTCTTCCGTAATCTGCAGCCCCTGCAACTCCCGCAGTCCGCTGATGTCCAGCCAGGACTCCGGGCGCCGTTCCGGGGCGAGATGACGCTCCACCATAAGATCGGTCCCGCCCGAAATCACCCGATATAGGCCGGGGGCTGTCGCCAATATCTCCAGGGCTTCCGGCAAATGTCGCGGCCTTATCCAATCAGACATCAGCAGACCCTCCGGCGGCCTGGGCGATGGCCGCATAAATGCGCCCATACCCGGTACAGCGACAGAGATTACCGCTCAGGCCCCAGCGAATCTCCTCCAGGGTCGGGTTCGCATGCTTCGCCAACAGGGCGGTCGCCGCGAGCATCATACCCGGCGTACAAATCCCGCACTGGGTAGCGCCGCACTGAACAAAGGCCCGTGCCAGGGCACTATCTTCGGGAAGGCCCTCTACCGTGGTAATCTCCGCCTGCTCCATCTGCCCGAGAGGAACCAGGCAGCTATTCACCAGCTTGCCATTCACCAGTACCGCGCAGGCGCCACACTCTCCTTCGCCGCAGCCTTCTTTGTTTCCCTTGAGGTCGCATTCATTACGCAATACATCCAGTAAACGGGCATTCGGCGCTGAGCTGCTCTGAAAAGCCTTACCGTTGATGCACATCGTCGTCGGCATGATCAATTCCCTCCGCTCACCGTCAGCTCCAGCAGCATTTCGGGCTTGACCGGAATCTGGCGAATATCGATATCCAGGGCCTGCTGAATCGCATTGACGATAGCGGGCGCCGGACCATCCATGGGCAATTCACCGACGCCCTTTGCCCCTTTGGGACCTGCTCCCAACCCGCCTTCCAACAACACCACGTGAATAAATCCTAAATCCGCGCTAGTGGGGATGATGTAATTGGTCAGACGGTCATTGGCCATGACCCCGCGCTCATTCCAGAGCACATCCTCATAGAGGGCATAACCAATACCCTGGGCGACACCGCCCTCAATCTGGCCCTGCACAATCACCGGATGCACCGCATTGCCGATTTCCTGTACCGCGGTAAAATCGAGCACCCGCGTTGCGAGCGTCAACGCGTCCACTTCCACTTCGGCAATGTAAGCCGCCCAGGCATAACTGGCGTAAGCCCGCCCCAAAAAGGCCTGCTCATCCCAACGCATGTCCGCCGGCGGCTGGTATTGTGCGGTCACCAACGTATCCCCTGCGGCTGCGCAAAGCCGGGTACACGCTGCGGCAAAACTTTGTGCGTCATGGGACGCCGCTAACTCCGCCGTTTCCCGCAGCCGTTGCAATAATTGTCCCGCCGCCTTCTGGATGAGATCCCCGACCACCATACAGGTGCGGGAGGCGACCGTCGGTCCGGAATTTGGCACCCTGGAGGTATCGGTTTGCGCTAAATGCACGCGATCCATGGGCAGGCCCAGCGCGTCAGCCGCAATTTGGACCAGCGTGGTCGCCGCGCCCTGCCCCATTTCGGTGTTGGAACAGAGAATTTCGACGTACCCACTGGCCAGAGCTTGCAAAGAAACCCGGGACGCCAGATGCAATTCACCGTTGCCGGTAAAACCGGCGCCATGGGCAAAAGTCGCCAAGCCAATGCCTTTGCGGGTCTGATGTCCGGCCGCATTCCAGGCCCTATACTCCGCCAGCCGATGGTAATAGTGTGTGTGTTCCAATGCCACATCGAGCGCGGCATGGGCAAAGCAGTCAGCACCCACCACATCACCCGTGGGGCTCACATCGCCGGTGCGCAACAAATTTATCCGGCGCAATTCGGCAGGGTCCATAGCCAGTTTTCTCGCCAGCCGGTCCATGGCCACTTCCATCGCAAAAATGCTTTGCGGCGCACCAAATCCGCGAAATGCACCAAAGGGCGGATGGTTGGTCGCGACAGCGCGCCCCCTGACCCGGATGTGGGGGCACTTATATGGTCCCGGTGCATGAATAACACCACGGGAGAGCACTACCGGACTGAGAGTACGATAAGCCCCGCCATCAATGGCGAAATCCATATCGATAAACTGCAATTCTCCGGCCTTATTGGCCCCCAAACGAATCAGGGTACGGGAAGGATGACGCTTGGGCGTCACCCGCAAATCCTCGCCCCGCTCATAAACGAGTTTTACCGAACGGCCACCCGCTTTGAGTGCCAGCAACGCCGCATGGCAAGCAATCACCGAGGGGTAATCTTCCTTGCCACCAAAGGCCCCACCGGTGGTACTTTGCACCACCCGCAGATGATCCTTATCCATCCCCATACACTGAACCAATGCGTCCAGCACGTAGTAGGGACACTGCATGGAACCTTCTACCAGAATGTTGCCGTCTTTCTGCAAATGCGCCAGCATCCCTTGCGGCTCAATATAGAGCTGCTCCTGGGACGGGGTGAGAAAGCGCTCTTCGATGACGACATCGGCAAGATGCTCCCCCTCCGCAACATCACCCCGATCCAGAAGATAATCCGTATAAATATTACCAGGTATGATTTCGTGTTGCGCAGCGAGTGCCGCATCGATATCAAAAATCGGCGCGGTATTGGGCAACTCCACCAAAGAAACACCCTTCAACGCCATTCTGAGTTTCTCCGGGTCCGCGTGGGCCAGCAATACCACCGCCTCCCCAGCGTGCCGAAATACGCGATCAACGAGCACTACCTGATCGTTCTCCAGGAGCTTTACGGCGTTCATACCCGGAATATCTCGCGCCGTGACCACCACAAATTCCGACCAGTCTATGGCAGGATCGAAAACCACCTCCTGCAGCGTTCCACCAGCCTCAGTAGTGCGCACCGTCGCTCCATGGAGCACGTCTGCGCAGGGCAGGTCATCGACATAGAGCGCCGTCCCCCTGATTTTGGCAACGCCATCGACACGGCGGGGGCTCGCCGTCTGCTGGTCAGTTCGCTGCTTCACCAAGGTCAAAGACACGGTGACACTCCTTGCTCCCGGGCCAGAAACTCACCAGCGGATACTTTGATGACCCGTATACTCATGCAGCGCCCTTCAACAGGTGCGCGATAACGGCCCTGGTGACGATCACGGCGTTACGCTCGGCGAGGGCGCTGGCATACAAATCGCCTGTTTTCCAGATTTCTTCTTCGGTTTTACCGGGGGGCGGAACATCCACGTCAGATATCCCCCGTATGGACAGATAATGATCCGCCAAACCGAAACGCGAGAGCACGGCCACATCCCCGAGATCCTCCATGGCCGTATTGGTATATTTCGCCTCTCCATGGGTATAGCGACGCACAATCTGTTCGGCAATAGCCTGGTTCGCTTTACCGATCCAAAAATCATTGCCGGTGATAGTGGCGCCCACCATCACCTTCGGCGCCACAGAGATAGCGAACGTTTTATCCAGCTTCTTCGCCTCTGCCGAGTTTTTCAGCGCGACATGAGCCGAGGCATTTACCGCCATGTTCAGCAGGGCCGGATTGATTTTATACGCCAGATTTTCCATGATATTCTGGGTATAATTTCCGCAGTGGCCCGGCGTGGCATAGTCCGCGCAGCCCGGAGGGGACCATGCCAACTGCTTTTGATCACTCAGGTAATGATGTCCAAAAGCCCAGGAGATTACCCAGCTATTGATATACACACTGCCCAATGCGGAGTCTTCTTTGTCCACACCGCCCGCAATGCCGCTGCGAATAAAAATAGTCTTCTTCACATCCAGAGCCGCGTCTTTCACCAGACTGGTGACGGTGACTGCGGCATTGATTTCCCCTTCCCCGGTTTCCGTAACACAGACGCCTTTGCTGTCGCAGATCATGGGCTTGATGAGACCTGGCACATGCAAGGCTTGATGCTGAAAAGATTTTTGTGCTGTCCATGCTTGCCACTCGGGCGGAAATGCTGTCAGCACGATCACTTTCGGGCGCATTTTCGCCGCCGCCGGTATAGCCTGGGCGTAGGCCAGTGGCGCCATCCATGAGAAGCCGACCGCACCACATAGCATCATATGCTTCCAAAGCGTGTTTTTCTTCACGAACATTCTCCCTGCTGAGTTCTTTATCATAGGTTCTGATGTGATGCGCCGTACTGATCCAGATCCCTGAACAGGGACTGCTTTCGTTGGTCCGTACAAAAAGCCGCTTCAACGGCGTTACGCTCAAGAAGTAATGCGTCTTTCGCGGTTAAATCCAGACTGGAAAGTGTCCCGATAAGGTTTTCGCTCAGGTACCCACCGAAGTACGCCGGGTCATCCGAATGAATCGTCGCCAACAATCCCGCTTTCAACAATCGACTCAGATTATGTTCGGATAACCGGCTAAACACTTTGAGCGCGACGTTGGAGAATGGGCAGACCGTCAGCGGAATTCGGTCATCCACCAGACGACGCACCAGTGTCGGATCCTCCAAACAGCGCACCCCATGATCTATGCGCTCGACATCAAGCACATCCAGTGCCCGCCAGATATAGGCGGGCGGCCCCTCCTCCCCGGCATGGGCAACACGATGCAGGCCCATGGACTTGGCCACCTTAAACACTTCCTGAAACTTTTCTGGGGGATTGCCCAATTCAGCGGAGTCGAGACCGATGCCGGCGATGCCCCCCAAAGCACAAGCATGCTCCAACAGCGCCACCGAGGGTTCCGGGTCGCGATCCCGCTCAAAGCAAAGAATCAGCGCGCTGGATATATGCCAGTCACGCTCGGCGTCTCGCAAGGCGGCGTTGATGCCACCCATCACCGCCGCCAATGCCACGCCATTGGCAAGATGCGTCTGCGGATCAAAAAACAGTTCCGTATGACGAATCTGCTGGGCTTTACAGCGGGACATATAGGCCAGGGTCAGTTCATAAAAGTCCCGCTCTTCCCGCAATACGGACGCCCCCAGATAATAGACATTCAGAAAACTTTGCAGATCCTCAAATTGATATGCCGCCCGTGCCGCCTCTATCGTCTTATAGGGAACATCCACGCCGTTACGCTGGGCCAGCGCGATGAGCAATTCGGGCTCCAGAGTGCCCTCAATATGCAAATGCAGCTCTACCTTGGGCAGATCCTCCACAAAGTCAGTCAGCATTCCCTTAGTGTTCATCGTACTTTCCATAAAAGGTGTTGCTCCGTATGTTTTTATAAGACTATGCATGTACACCGCTTAAGCCACCCGCTCACCCCTGAGCCAGGTTCCCAGCGGACGCTGTTCCAGATCGGTCGACTTACCACTTAAGCATTCCTCAAACCAGGCCTCTACAGAATCCGCTGCGGGCTTCTGCGGCAATAGCACGAAATCGGCACGTTTTCCCGCCGTCAAATCACCGCCGACGGATCCTCTGCCCATACATTCGGCCCCCGCCTTAGTAGAACGATACAAGGCCTCCTGAGGCGCAACAGGAGCACCCACGTCCCGATGTGTTCCCAGAAATCGCTGCATGACATGCAGCATGCTATGAGTGGGGCCACCACCGATGTCACTCGCCAATGCATAGGGAATGTCGTAAGCACGCACTTGCTCTAAGGGCATGCGTCGATTGCCCAGAGCCTCATTACTGGTAGGGCAATGCGCGACCCAGGAGCCGCGCTCCCGAAGGCAGCGCCATTCCTCGTCACGCATTTCAATACAGTGGCCCAATATCGTCCGGGGCGTCAGCAGACCCGCGCGGTCATATACCTCAGTATAGTGCGCAGCATCGGGAAACAGCTCTTTAACCCATTGCAGCTCCGCGACCGATTCCGCAAGATGCGTCTGGATTAAACATGAGCTCTCGGCGGCAATCTGTCCCAATGCCTTCAGCGATGCCGCCGTCAGATTGGGCGCAAAACGGGGTGTCAGTGCATAGTGTGTGATATCCGTTTGGCGCATAAATGCGCGCAACGCGTCAGGATCATGCAGGCTATAGTCAGTCAATGTATGGGGCGCATTAATTGCCATCAGGACATTACCAATGACCCAATCGCCACGCATCGATGTCAGTGCAATCTGCGTGGCCTCGGCATGCGGACTGGAATAGCTCATGCCCATCACGGTCCCCGCACGCAATACATCGCCATAGAATTGTGCCGCCGCAGCCTTGGCGAAATCGGTATCCACATAGCGCGCCTCTTCCGGCCAGATATACTCTTGTAGCCAGGTCAGGAGTTCGCCAGAGAAACGTCCCCTGACACGATGTTGCACCCAATGCAAATGGACATCGACAAAGCCTGGAACAATAACACCATCCAGATCCTCTACTTCCGTATCAGCGTTGACCTGATTCAGCATCGTACTAAAGTCACCCAGACGCACAATGATGCCTTGATCGACACCTAAAGCACCATCCTGGTAAAATCTCCAGGTATTCGCATCTATCGGGTTAAGTATCGGCGCTCTAAATATCTTTTCCATCATCTGTACCCGTTGGCACCTTAATCAGTAGTCTTACTGACAACCGGTTTTGATAACGCGCTCACCCGTCCCTGCTCGTCAGTGGCCGTATGGTGACAAAACAAAACCCGGTAGAGTATTGATACCGCAATCGTCGTCGCGACACCCACCAATGGTGATATGTCTGTACCATGCAATAGATGCGCTCCATATCCCTCCCAAATCGGATTATTTGAGAACACCACGGTAAGCGTGACCCCTATAACGAGCACCCAGACATTAGCACGCCTATGTGGCAACCTGTTCAATCCTCCGTGCGCTTCCGGAAGCACATCCCACAAAACATACGTGATCATCACACCGGTCCACGGCGCCGCTACGATAATCAGCAAATCCAAAAAAGTCTGAAAAGAATCCCAGAATGATGGCGCCACAAAAAGCATGTAGATACCGACCAGTGTTGCCAGCAGCGCATCCAGAACCGTAAACTTCTTGCGATCCAGATCCTTGCCCACCACCACCGCCAGGCTGAAAGCAGAACTGTAGGAGTTCAAAAAATTAGACGCCAACAAACCTAATATCGCAAACGTGCAAAAGCCTAAATACAGTGCCGAAGTGCCCACTCCCGTCGCCGTGATGCTTATTCCAGCAGGTCCCACCTGGATACCACCACGCATATACAACGTAATGGCTAATGCGAGAATGAGGCCACCACCTGCAAATCCGCCAAGGCTGGGCCATAACGCCATTCTGGTCAGGCTCGTGTCACGCCGCACATACCGCGAATAATCCGAAGCAAACATCGTCCATGAGAACGCACCGCCCATGAGCGCCAAGGCAATTCCACCCAGGGTTTGAACTCCGTCAAAATGGCCTACGGCAGGCGTCATCGAAAGCGCCTGCCCGCCATGCAGATATACTAGTATGGCTATCGCAAACAGCGCGAGAAATAGCGCCCCCACCGTCTGCGCCGTCACGATGGCCTTATATCCGATAATGGGCACTACAAAATTACCCAACACAGCCAATACCAGCGCGTAATAAATACTGGTATTTGTAGGTAACAAGCCGTAACTGTCAAAAACACTGCGGAGGATATACACCACAAGCACCAACACCACGGCCTGCCAACCCAACTGCGACAACCAGTTACTCAAGGAAATCAGTTTATTGACCGGCCTCCCAAAAACGCGTCCAGAAACCGCCATAGTCGGAATACCGTAGACAAATCCCGGTATACTGATGATACCCACAGCGGCAAAAAGCGCAGAAGCCAGCAGCACGACCCACAAAAATGGCGCCAAAGGAAACAGATGGGCGATCAAAACCCCGACCGGCAAGCTAGAAGCAGTCATGGTCGCCGCTAGCCAGATCAAAGCGACCCGCAGTGCTGAACTCGTGCGCTCCGCCTCTGTCGTGGCACTAATCGAATGCCTGTCACCCATCACTTTTCTCCCTTGCATAAACGCTAACTTGATCCAGCACCCACTTCAACGTCGATTTGAAAAACCGTATTCCGTTGAGGCATCTTTTTCAGAAATGGTGGGAAGCCACCATCCTTTACTGCTGCAAGTGCCGCACGATTGACCGCACTCAAGGGACTAGGCTGGATAATTTTCGCCCAAAGCAACTGGCCTGTAGGGGAGATCTCAAACTCAACGGTCGCCTTGCCGCTCAGACCCATCGCTCTTAACGCTGCGGGCACATGAAGATTCTGCTGAATCATTGGCCGCAATAGCCCGACATAACGCCCCATCAACGAGGCCGTCTGCTGGGCCGACATGGGCGGCGGGGCAGGAGGTGGCGTCACTAGCGGCTTAGGCGCTGACGCCGCTACCGATTTAGGAGTCGGCGTTGGTGGCGTGGCTGCCTTAACCGGCGGCGGCGCAGGCGGCGTCGGTGCCGGTGCCGGTTTCGGCGGAATCACCACCTTCGGGTGCGGACGGGGCCGTGGCGGCGTCACATGATGCACTACCGGTTTGGGAGGAACCGGTTTCGGTAGAGGGTTGGGTATCACCTTCGGCGGTGGTTGCGGCAAAGTCATCATTTGTACCGCAATGCCGTGATTCTTGGGCTTAACGGCGTTTACCGGAGGCCTGCTGTGTCCGTACCAGACCAAGCCGAGCACGAGCAGGACTTCAACTGCCACAGCACCGCCCACGGCATACTTAAAATGGCGTTCCTTCGGCTCCGGCATGAGTGAATAATTTGTGGCCCTAGGCATCGTGGTAGTCATATAAATTTATTCCCATTTTCGAGCACTGTCGCGCTCGCCAACTGTACGTTTGGCATTCGCTCACGTTGCCCCGAGTTAAAGACGCAACTACTCACGCGGGCTTCGCCGCAATACCGATACTGGTTACACCCGCTTTTTGACAAGCATCCATCACATGCACAAAATCTTTAAAAGGAACCATTTTATCGGCCGCGATCGTCACCTGTGTGTGTTTAGCATCGCCATCGCCCGCGAGGAAACTCTGCAATTGATCCAGGCTCATTTTTTTGCCCTTCACCACAACACTGCCATCCTTCACGATATTGAGCACGAAATGCGGATGCGGCAGTACTTTCGTCTCACTGGATGTGGGCAAGTCCAACTTTAACCCCTTATCCGTAATCATCTGCAAAGTAATCATGATGAAAAAAACCAGCAGGAACAGCATAACATCAATCATCGGGATGATTTCGATACGCCCCTTTTTGCGGGGCCGGCGTTGGGGTAACATGCTTTACTCCTTACTTTGCCTGGCAAGGTGAAAAACCTTCCGAAACATCATGCGGTCACTTCAAATGCGTTAGCTGATGACGGGGCGCTGACTGCCGTCTCCTCTAACACCACGGGCGCGCCATCCAAACGGTTCATGAGCACCACTTTCAACGACTCGAGCTGGAAAATGGTTTTCTCGATAGCGTTGTTGAATGCGTTAAAACTCAGCAAGCCGATCATGGCGATAAAAAGTCCAGACGCGGTGGCAATCAGCGCATCCGCAACACCGCCAGTAACGGAAGTAGGATTATGACCAGGTACCGCAAGAATGGAGAACGCGTGGAACATGCCGAGAATAGTTCCGAACAGACCCAGAAGGGGCGCCAGGGTGACAATAGTGTCCAAGATCCAAAGGCGCTTATCCAAACTTGGCGTCGTCAGGAAAATGGCTTCGTCCAAACGGTTCGCAAAGGCTTCGCCGCGAGCGCTGCCGTAGTGATGAATCAAATTGAAATGCCGGAGCGCTACACCCAGCAGAGATTCTTCGGGAAGCCCCTTAGACAAGATCACCAGATCTTCCAGATCAGGGCGCCGCAACTTGCCACGGGCGGATATTCTCCAAAGGATTTTCTTACCTTTGCTGATGGCGTTACGAAGATACCAGCCCCGATCGAAAATCACCGCAAGCTCGACCACGAAAAGGAGCATCAAGATGTACAGAACACCATCTGAGTAGTTGGCAAGATGTACAAGATAACTGAACGAGATCATATAAACTCCAGCACAAGGTGATTAACAAAACCATCCAGCATAGACTGAGCAGAAAATATGCCATTGGTAGTTGTTGGAAATGCCCATCATTGGGATCATAGGGCTACCCAAAACCGACAGGCCGACAATCTCTTTTTTAGTGCAGGCAACGCAGCTTTGCACCATAACGGTGCGGTCACTTGAATCCACCCGAGAACTTCTTCCATCCCATGATGGACACATCATTGGATTCGATAAAGTTCTTTTTTTGCGTGATATAGATTCAAAAAATGCAACGGTATGAAACTTTCGGAGGCGTGCTGCGGGAAATACCGATGGCTGCACAGGAAAAACGAAGATATTAGACACGATTTTCCCGCCACGGGCATGGTCGGAAAACTGAAAATGGGGTAGGCCTCTTGGGGCTTATATTTGCCAGTCCGAGCGGACCAAATTGCGTTTCGCAGGCACCTGTAGTCCGGTCAACGACGCCGGTCTACTTCTTGTAGTTTTTCCGCCGGAACAAATCAATCTTCCGCGAAACCAGCCGGTCCAGGAAAAGAAAACCGTCGAGATGATCCATTTCATGCTGAACGGCTCGGGCCTCGAAGCCTTCGCACTCGTAACTCCGCTCTCGTCCCGAGGCATCCTGCGCCTGCACTTGTATGCGTTCGGCGCGGATGACATTGCCGGTAAAGTCCGGCACCGACATGCAGCCCTCGCGGCCCACCGCCATGCCCTCCCACGCCACCAGCTCGGGATTGATCAACACCATGAGCCCGTGGCAGTTCTCCCCCAGCTTGGGACGCACGTCGACAAGCACGATGCGCTGCGGACGGTCCACCTGTGGCGCTGCAATACCCACACCCCCCGGACCGGCATACATGGTTTCCGTCAGATCACCGACAAAATGGTGCAGATCGTCGTCAAATACACTGACCGGCTCGGCTTTGCGCTGCAGCCTGGGGTCCGGATAGGTCAGAATGGAAAGCACCGCCATCAGAACACCGCCGCCTCGATGGGGTGCACACCGATTTCCACCCCTTCCCTCTCCCGCAACGGCGCCACGGCCTTGCGGACACTCTCCACCCCCTCTGGCGCATAGCCTTGAATGACCATCACATAGAGTGGCCGCTCGGCACTGCCGGAACTCTCGCTTTCCAAATCAATCACATTGAAACCGATGGCCGCCAAGGCCCCGGTGACGCCCGCGACAATGCCCGGATGATCGGCCCCGTAAACGGTGACCCGGGTGTTCGGCATATCTGCGCTCAGCGCCACGCTGGGGATAGGGTCCAGATGCACCCGCAGATTGAGGCGTTTGATGGCAGGGTCCAGCGCCATTTCCACGGAACCCAGATCACGCGGATAATCGATGACCTGCATAATGGTGAAGTAACCGCCGAGACGCATCATCGAGGCATCACCGATGGAGCAGTCTGCAGTGAACAGGGCTTGGGTGACGGCGGCGACGATACCGGGGCGATCTTCGCCGATGACGGTGAGAAGGGCTTGACTCATCCTAGACTCCTATGGCGAGGGCTTTCGCCTGTACGAGATAACGAAAACAGTATTCCAGCAATTCGAGATGATGCTTGGCCGCCAGGAAATCCGGGCCCCAGGCCGTCACCCCGTGCTGATGAATCAGCGCACCGGGAACGCGAGGCAGCGCCTGGGCAAAGGCCCTGTCCATATCTTCGGCAATCTGGGGGACATTCACATGATTGGCGAAGACCGGCAGATCCACCCGCGGCTCGGCATCGGGCACGCCCAGACCTTTGAGCATTTCCAGAGTTGGCAGGCGCAACCGTCCCTGCTGCGCAAAGTGCCCGCAGAGATTGGCCTCGATGGAGTGGACGTGGAAAATGACCTGGGCGTCAGGCACATGCCGATAGACCACCTCATGGATGGCGACTTCAGCAGAGGGTTTACGTCCCGGCGGGGCCTGCACAATCTGCCCCCGCAGATTCATCAGGACAAAATCCTCGGCGCCCAACTGATCCTTGGGACGGCCGCTGGCGGTAATCCAGAAAGCGTCCGCATCGCGGCGTGCCGACAGGTTGCCCGCGGTGCCCAGCATCCAGCCCCGCGCATAAAAATCGCGAGCCGCCGCCGCGAGATGGGTGCGCGGATCATGGTGCATGGGTAGGCTCCCGCCACCAGCCGCGTTGCTCAAGGGCGGCGCTCACATCCCGGAAGTCATCGAAGGGCAGGAAGGCACGCCCCTCCTCCCGCAGATATTCCGCGAGACGATCCCGTGCGCAGACCAGGGGACACTGCCGGGCCACCCGCAAATCGGTGATGGAGTCCCCAATGCAGACGGCATCTTCGGGTTGATAGTGCGCGATCACGGCGGCCTTGGCCACCAGTTCATGGTCATCCTGCCAGGGCGAGAACACCCGCAGGTATTCGCCGGTGATATCCGCCTCAAGACCATGGACGGCGTAAATTTCCTGACGATAAGGGGCGAGGGCGATCTCGGCCATGCGCGTGAAGCCGCCGGTGACGACAATAAAGGGGATATCGGCCTTTTTGGCCTGGGCCAGCAACCCGACCAACCCCGGACGCAATGCCGTATCCCGTACAAAATCCTCCAGCTCCGACCAACGCCGCGAGGGGATGGTGCCGAGCACCTGGGGCAGGCCATCGCGCAGGGTCAGGCGCTGTGCATAGATTTCCGGCAAGACCCGGGCGGCGGCCTCCGGCGCAAAATGGTGCATAAGAGCCACGAAGACTTCGGCCTCGGTGATGGTGCCGTCGAAGTCACAAAAAATGGCTCTTTGCATCAGCCCTGCCCCCATTTTTCCACCGCCGCCCGCAAGGGCCCGGCGGGCAAGTCTTCCAGAGTGCGCGGCGCCGCATCCTGCCAGCGCTCGATGGCTTCGTGAAAAGCCAGTACCCCGCTCGCGGCACCCTGGGGATGGTCCATAATCCCGGTCCCCGCGTTGAGGATGACTTCGGTTCCATAGTCATCGAGGATGCGCCCCACCATGCCGGGATGCACGCCCGCCGAAGGCACCGGCGCCACGCCCCGCGCCCGCAGCGCGGCGACGATGGCCCATTCGTCCGCCGCGGCGAAGGGCAGACTGCCATAATGGGCCGGATAGAGCACCGCATCCGCACCGCCACAAGCCATCAATGTGCCCAGCAAGGCGCCATAGGCAAAACCGTAATCCGGCGCGCCGCACCAGGCACCCGCCAGGGCGGGGTGGGTGAAGATCG
Source organism: Acidithiobacillus ferriphilus (assembly GCF_028215975.1). Taxonomy (NCBI): domain Bacteria; kingdom Pseudomonadati; phylum Pseudomonadota; class Acidithiobacillia; order Acidithiobacillales; family Acidithiobacillaceae; genus Acidithiobacillus; species Acidithiobacillus ferriphilus. The sequence goes on along the minus strand of NZ_CP116458.1, from coordinate 522,750 downwards.
GTACATCGATGTCGGGATCGGCGGCCAGTGCCTCCAGTACCGGAAAACCATACGCCAGCACATTCAGGAGCAGCGCATTGGCGCCGGCGGCCACCAGTTGCAACGCCAGCGTCTGCACCTGCTGGGCATCCCCCGAGAGATTCACCGCGTAGAGCAAATCACGACCCGTCTGATCACGCCGCGCCTCGATCACCGGCGCGCAGGCCTCCCAGCGCGCCAGGGTCGCCGCCATCGGCAGGTCCGGGAGGATTTCGTCATCCTTGATAATATCCAGCCCGGCAACGGCAACCTCCGCCAGAATCGCGGCATGATCCGCCGCCGTCAGCCCCAGCGCCGGTTTGAAGATGGCCATGACCAAGGGGCGTTCATGCACCCCCAGTCGTTCGCGGATGCCGCCCAGCCCGAAGCGTGGCGCCTGCCCGAAGCGCTCCGGCAGACGAATGGCCATCACCTTGGCGGGACCCGCCAGGGAGTATTTGCCGAAAATCATTGTGAGCAGGCTGCCGAGGCGACCATCCACATTGGCGGCGGGGAAGCGCACCGTGGCCTGATGCCGCCCAGCCGCCAGTTCGGCCATGGCGATCACCTCCCCCAGATGACCACGCAACTGCGCCTCCCGGTGCTGAAAGCGTGCATCCCAGCTCCCTGCAGTCTGGCCGATGGCGATGGCCTGCGCCTGCCGCCGGGCGTCTATCCCGGCGGGGAACTGGTAATCGACCTCAATAAAAGTCGTCATGGGTTGGGGAAATGCTGAAGGGCGCGGTCCGTATAATGCGGGGTCCAGCCCCCGCGCGCACTGAAGTAGCGCACCGCTTTGATCCGCTGCGCATCATTCAGGCGGAACCAGTGTTCCACGTCCGCCGGGATGTGAACATAATCCCCCGCCTGCACGGTCAATTCGACTTGTGCACCGTCTTCCAGAACGAAGCCAAAAACACCTTCTCCGTCCACAATATAGCGAACCTCTTCATCATCATGGGTGTGCATACGATGGAAGCGGGCGTTGAGTTCCGGCAACTGTGGATGCTCTGGATACAACACGACCAGATCCCGCTCCTGATAACCCTTTTCCCGCTGCAAACGCTGGAAGACATCGTCCAGAGCCGTCAGCAACGCCACCTGTGCCTCCGCATCCAGTTGGGGCTGAGCCAGCAGCGCCGCGGCGCGCCCCCCCGTCACCGGGATCGTCTGCAAGGTGATGCCCAGGGGGGCCAGGATGGTGGCAATCTGCGTCGCGTCCGTGATCCGCCGCGCAGATTCTGCATATTGCAAAGTCGCCATGCTATACGTCCTCCTTCCAGATCAGAGAAGCCATACGTCCGGTAACGCCGTCACGCCGATAAGAGAAATAATGTGCCGGATCAGCCACCGTACACAGATTACCACCAAAAATGGCCTGCACGCCGGCCCGCTGCAAACGCCGCCGCGCCAGTGCATAAATATTCGCGAGCCAGCGGTCCCCATGCCCGGGGCGGAAGGCGGCCGCCACCCCGGCATTCTCCGCCAGGAAAGCCGCCCGCACTTCCGGCCCCACCTCGAAATGTTCAGGCCCGATGGCAGGTCCCAAGTATATCAAAATATCCTCTGGTGCCACCGGCATGGCGGCCACACCGCGTTCCAGGATGCCCGCCAACAAGCCACGCCAGCCGACGTGAAAAACACCGATATGACGACCGTCCCCGCCGCAAGCCAGCACGGGCAGACAATCGGCGGTGAGCACCGCCAACACCATGCCCGGCATGGCGGTGACTGCGCCATCCGCTTCCAAAGCGCGCGCTGGCGCGGCCATCAGGGCGGCGACCTCCGTGCCATGCACCTGCCGCAACCAACAGGGCTCCCCAGGCAATTTCAGCATGGCCCGCAGCCGTTCCCGATTCCTTGCCACCGCCCCCGGTGCATCGCCCACATGGTCGCCGAGATTGAGCGATGCATACGCCCCCTGACTAACACCCCCGCTACGCACGGTGATGGCACTGCGTACCCCGTAGGGCACAGGCCAGTCCGGCACCCAATAACCAGCCTCTTCAGTCGCCATCACGCGCATGGCGCAGCAGAGTCAGCAATTCGGTCATGTCTGCAGGCAGCGGGCTTTCCCAGGTCATCAGCGCCCCGCTTTCTGGATGGTAGAGGCGTAAACGCCAGGCATGCAAAGCCTGGCGGCGGAACTGCCGCCAATGGGCCAGCGCGACCTCATCCAGCCCTTGCGGAACCATCATCCGCCCCCCATAGACCGGATCACCCACCAACGGGTGGCCGATGTGTGTCATGTGCACACGTATCTGATGGGTACGCCCCGTCGCCAGGCGCAGGCGCAGGTAGCTATGGCGGGGGAAGCGCTCCACCAGCCGATATTCGGTCTGCGCCGGTCGACCGTCATCGCGCACGGTCATCCGCAGGCGGTCGTGGGCATGGCGGCCGATGGGCGCATCTACCCGGCCACCACCGGTCATCGGCCCCATCACCAGCGCGAGGTATTCGCGGTGCATGGTATGGTCACCGAGCTGGTCGATCAGTGACTGTCGCGCCATCTCGCTTTTCGCCACCACCAGCAGGCCCGTAGTGTCCTTGTCCAGCCGATGGACAATGCCGCCGCGGGGCAGGTAGGCATTATCAGGCACATGGGCCAGCACGGCATTGACCAGCGTGCCGTCGGCATGACCGGCGCCGGGGTGGGTAAGCTGCCCTGCCGGCTTGTGCACAACGAGGATATCCGCATCTTCATACAGAATATGCAGCGGCAAATCCTGGGCCAGCCAAGCGCTGGGCTCGATCTCCGGCCAGTTGATTTCTACCTGTTCACCACCGCGAATCCGTGCGCTGGGCTTTTCGACCACACCATCCACCAGAATCCGGCCATCCCGCACCAAGGTCTGGATACGACTGCGGCTGGTTTCCGGCAGCAACTGGCTCAACACCGCATCGAGACGTTGACCAGCCTGCTCCTCTGGCAAAATCATGGGAATACCCGTACTATCGTCGCTCATGGTTCGCCACTATAGACTATTGTCCTTCATGAGCAAACGCATACTGATATCCCTGTGCTGTACCGCCCTGATCGCCGGTTGTGCCAGCAGCCCGAATAAACCTGACAGCTCTGCGGATCGCCACGAGTCTGCCGAGACGCTGTTCCAACCCGCCCAAAAGGCCATGGAGCACGGCGACTACACCTCTGCCATTAAGCAGTACGAAAATCTCGAGACCCGCTACCCATACGGCCCTTACGCCGAACAAGCGCAACTCAATACGGCATACAGCTATTATCAGCGCGGGGATTCCAAGGCGGCGGCGGCGGCGGCGGAGCGCTTCATCAAACTGCACCCGGCCAATCCTCACGTGGATTACGCCTGGTATCTGAAAGGCATCGCTTATTACCAGGCTATTCAGGGTGTGGAGGAAAACCCCAGACCTGCCGAGGAGGCCTTCAGCACTCTCGACACGCTGGCGAAACGCTGGCCAGACAGTGCCTATGCCATTGATGCCCGCCTGCGCATGGCCAAGATCATCGACATCCTCGGCCAGCGCAACCTGAATATCTGCAAATTCTACTATGTGCGTCACGCTTATGTCGCTGCGGCGAACCGCTGCAATACAGTGATCACCCGCTACCAGCTGAGCCCCGCGCGGGAAGAGGCGCTCTATTATCTGGCGCGCTCCTACCGGCGTCTGAATCTGCCAAATCTGGCGCGGACCACTGCCTCCGTACTCGCCTATAACTATCCGAAGAGCAAGTATCTTTCTGATCTCAGCAGTAGCGCGAAGCCCTAAGCGGAGACTCCGGCGGGGCGATCAGCGTCCCGCCATTATTCTCATCAGACCGCCTCATCGCCCTCTTCTCCGGTACGGATGCGTATCACCCGGTCCACCGCACCGACGAAAATCTTGCCATCACCGATCTTGCCGGTCCGCGCCGCCAGCTCAATGGCTTCAATGGCGCGATCCACCATATCATCGCTGACCACCACCTCCAGCTTGAGCTTGGGTAGGAAATCCACCACATACTCCGCGCCACGATAGAGTTCCGTATGTCCCTTCTGACGGCCAAAACCCTTGACCTCGGTGACCGTCATGCCGGCCAGACCCAACTCCTGAAGAGCCTCGCGCACATCATCCAGTTTGAAGGGCTTAATGATCGCCTCAATTTTTTTCATCGCAGAACTCCTCTTGCAGACAACAGGGCTTCCCAGGAATGGTAACCATTGGTAATAGGATAACGCCGATCCTTGCCGAATGCGCGGGCGCTGATCCGCACGCCTGGTGCCGCCTGACGACGTTTATATTCGGCACGGTCAATAAGCCTTAGCACCCGTGTCACCGTTTCCACCGAAAAACCGGCGGCGACGAGCTCCGCAGCGCTGCGATCTTCTTCCACATAAGCGGCAATAATGGCATCCAGGACCTCATAAGGAGGCAGGCTGTCCTGATCGCGCTGATCCGGCGCCAGCTCCGCCGAGGGTGGCCGGGTCAGCACCCGCTCCGGGATCACCGGACCCAGGCTATTGCGGTAACGGGCGAGACGATAAACCAAGGTCTTCGGGCAATCCTTGATCACCGCAAAACCACCGGCCATATCGCCATACAGGGTCGCGTAACCAACGGCAATCTCGCTCTTATTACCCGTGGTCAGCAGCAGATGGCCGAATTTGTTGGAATAGGCCATGAGCAACGCGGCGCGAGTACGTGCCTGCAAATTCTCTTCCGTGGTATCGGCCGCGCGTCCGGCAAAAAGCGGTGCCAGCGTCTCCAGATAGGTGTTGAACGGCCCCTCGATGGACACGATGTCGGTGCGCACCCCCATACTCTGCGCCTCAGCCAGCGCGTCCACAATACTCATCTCCGCCGTATAGCGGGAGGGCATAATCAGGGCGTGGACCCGTTCCGGACCAAGGGCGTCCACCGCTATCGCCAGAGTCAGCGCCGAGTCCACCCCGCCGGACAGACCCAGCACCACGCCAGGGAAGCCATTTTTTTCCACATAATCATGTACGCCCAGACGCAATACCTCGTAGACTTCGGCGGTCTCATCCGGCAGCGGTCGCAGTGGCCCGGCAGCCTGTATACGGATATCGTCGTGATCCTTGTCGATATCCAGCAGCACCAGCATCTCCTCACACTGGGATGCGCGCAGCGCCAACAGCCCATGCTGGTCTACCGCAAAGGACTGGCCATCGAAGACCAGTTCATCCTGGCCGCCCACCAGATTCACATAAACGATGGGCAGATGACACTGGGCGGCCAGGGCACCCACCTGATCTTCCCGGGCACGCTGTTTGTTCAGGTGATAAGGCGACGCGTTCAGCACCAGCAGCAGGTCTGCGCCTTGGGCCTGGGCGGCGTGCGCCACTCCCGGCCCATGCCAGACATCCTCACAAATGGCCACCCCATACCGCAGTCCGGCATAGGCAAACACCAGCGACTGCGCCCCCGGCGTGAAGTAACGCGCCTCATCAAATACCGCATAATTCGGTAGACAGTGTTTGTGATAAACCGCCTCGACCCGCCCCCCGCGCAGCAGGCTGGCGCTGTTGTAGAGGCGCTCCTGCTCACGTTGCGGGTGCCCTACCAACATGGGCAGAGGCGCTTCTGTCGCGAGACGCTGCAAGGCAGCATCGCAGACCTGCAAAAAGTCTGCACGCAAGAGCAAGTCTTCCGGGGGATAACCACTGAGGGCCAACTCCGGCGTCACCAGCAGGTCGGCCCCCGCGGCCTGTGCCTCGGCAGCGGCGGCCAACAGACGATCGGCGTTGCCCGCCACATCGCCGACCCGGCAGTTGACCTGCGCCAGGGCGATGCGCATCAGCGCCCCAGTACCTCGGCCGCCCGGGTGCCCAAATCGGCGGGGGAATGCACACAATGGACGCCCGCCGCTTCCAGTACCGCATATTTGGCCGCCGCCGTTCCTGCGCCACCGTCGATGATAGCCCCCGCATGACCCATGCGCTTGCCCTTGGGCGCCGTGGAACCAGCAATGAAAGCCACCACCGGTTTACGGACGTGCTTCTGGATAAAGGCCGCCGCGTCCTCCTCCATGCGTCCGCCGATCTCGCCCACCATGACAATCACCTCGGTCTGCGGGTCCGCCTCAAAAAGCTGCAATATTTCAATAAAATCCATGCCAATCAGGGGGTCTCCGCCGATGCCCACGCAGGTGCTCTGCCCCAGGCCCAGGCGGGTGGTCTGCTCTACCGCTTCATAGGTGAGGGTGCCGGAGCGGGAAACAATGCCTACCCGTCCGGTCTGGTGAATGGCGCCGGGCATGATCCCGATCTTGGACTGTCCCGGCGTGATGATTCCCGGACAGTTAGGGCCGATGAGTCGCGTCGCTGTGTCCGCCAGATAATGCTTCACCATCAGCATGTCATGCACCGGAATACCTTCGGTGATGCAGACGATGAGTTGGATACCCGCGGCAGCCGCCTCAATGATCGCATCGGCGGCAAAAGGTGAGGGTACATAGATCACACTGGCCTCGGCCCCGGTATCCTGCACAGCGCCAGCCACCGTATCAAACACCGGCAGATCAAGATGGCGGCTGCCGCCCTTGCCGGGGGTCACCCCACCCACCATGCAAGTGCCATAGGCCATGGCCTGTTGCGAGTGAAAAGTCCCCTGCTTGCCGGTAAAGCCCTGGCAGATCACACGCGTTTCGCGGGACAGCAATATGCTCATAGATGCACCAGAATCATGATAAGAAGAATGCCAATTACCGCCTCTCCGAGGAGCAGAAGAAGCACATAGGGATTGCGCCGGGGTGCCGGACCGATTTTATCGACATCCGCGCGCAAAGCCGCCAGATCCCGGCGCAACGCATCGATATCGTCAGCCTGCGCGACAGATTTAAGCCGCTCATCGAGAATCTGATCGAGCAACACCGCCATCTCCGCCATCACCTCAGCACTTTTTTGATCGGCACCACGTTTTACATAGACATCGGCGAGACGGGAAATCAGCGGGCCGGAGCTGCGCAGCACCGGCCACAGGCGTTGTAACCAGAGGATATTGATAGACACGTCAACCCTGTGCCGCGGCGACAGCTTTCATCGCCGCATCCGTAAGACCGTCGGCGGTGATCAGGGAGAGACCACTGTCACGCAGCAGGGCCATGCCCTCCTCCTTTTTAGTGCCCTCCAGACGCACCACCACCGGCAGATGAATACCCACCTCTGCCGCGGCCTGGATGATCCCTTCCGCGAGCAGATCACAGCGGGTGATGCCCCCGAAGATATTGACCAGTATCGCCTTCACCCGGATGTCCGAGAGAATGAGCTTGAAGGCCTGGGTGACCTTGTCCGCGGCCGCGCCACCGCCCACATCCAGAAAATTGGCGGGCTCGCCGCCGTGTAGTTTGATCAGATCCATGGTCGCCATGGCCAGGCCGGCACCATTGACCATGCAGCCGATGTTACCTTCCAGGGAAATATAGTTCAGTCCAAACTGTCGCGCGGTAATTTCCCGCCCATCCTGCTGGGTGGAGTCGAAGAGCTCGTCAGACTCGGGGTGGCGATACAAAGCGTTGTCGTCCATCACCACCTTGGCATCCAGCGCCAACAGCTTGCCGTCTGTGGTGATAGCGAGGGGATTGATCTCCACCATCAGAGCATCCAAGCGCTGCGCCAGACGATACATCCCTTGCATGATGCGGGTAAGTTGCTGCACCTGGCTGGCATCCAGCCCGAACTGAAACCCGAGCTGACGTGCCTGAAAAGGCAGGAAGCCGGTGCGCGGCTCGACCACGACCCGATGCAGGGCCTCTGGCCGGGAGGCCGCCAGATCCTCAATATCCATGCCACCTTCCTGGGTCGCCAGAAAGGTGATCCGCGCCTGTCCCCGATCCACCATCAAGGCCAGATAGAGCTCACGGGCAATCTGGCTGGGTTCCTCAATGAGCAAGGCCGCTACGTGCTGCCCCTGGGGGCCGGTCTGTACCGTAACCAGCGGCTTGCCCAGCAATTCCTGCGCCGTCTTTTCCACCTGGGCAATACTATTCACCACCCGCACCCCGCCAGCTTTGCCGCGCCCACCGGCATGGACCTGGGCTTTGACAACCCAGGCCGGGCCACCCAGTTCACGAGCCTGATTCACGGCCTCCCGCACCGAGAAGGCGGGAATGGCGCGGGGCACCAGCACCCCCTCTTCGGCCAGCAGGCGCTTGGCCTGATACTCATGCAAATTCATGAAACTTCCTCACAAACGACGCACCAGCGCCGCACTGAACTCCGCTGTGCTCAGGGCGGGTACATCACCGCGCAAGGCCGCCAGGTCACCGGTCACCTCGCCGCTGGCGATTGCCGCGTTCATGGCCGTCACGATGTGCGTCGCCGCCTCGCCCCAGCCCAGATGGTCCAGCATCATCACCGCCGACAAAATCAGCGAGCTGGGATTGGCCTTGCCCTGCCCGGCGATGTCCGGTGCCGTGCCGTGGGTGGCCTCAAAAATCGCATGGGTATCGGAGAGGTTCGCCCCCGGCGCCATGCCGATGCCGCCCACTTCCGCCGCCAGTGCATCGGAAATATAGTCGCCGTTGAGATTGAGCGTGGCCACCACTGAATAATCTTCCGGCCGCAACAAAATCTGCTGCAGGAAGTTGTCGGCGATGACATCCTTGATAATCAGCTTGCCATCGGCAACGGCCTGCTGCTCCGCCTGCTGCGCGGCTGCTTTACCTGCGGCTTTGGCGATGGCCGCCTTCTGCCGCCAGGTAAAGACCCGCCCGGCAAACTCCCGCTCAGCCAGGGCATAGCCCCAGTCGCGGAAGCCGCCTTCGGTGAACTTCATGATATTGCCCTTATGCACCAGGCTCACCGAAGGCTTGCCATGCTCCAGCGCATACTGGATGGCGCGCCGCACCAATCGCTCCGAACCCGCTACCGACACCGGCTTGATGCCGATGGCGGAACTGGCAGGGAAGCGAATTTTGTTGACCCCCATCTCTTCCTGCAAAAAGCGCAGGAGCCTTTCCACTTCCGGGCTGCCCGCCGGCCACTCGATACCGGCGTAAATATCCTCGGAGTTTTCCCGAAAGATGACCATATCCACCTTCTCCGGGTGGCACACGGGGCTGGGCGTACCCGCAAAATAACGCACCGGCCGCAAGCAGACGTAGAGGTCCAGATCCTGGCGCAGCGCCACATTGAGGCTGCGGATACCACCACCCACCGGCGTCTCCAGGGGCCCTTTGATAGCGACTTTATAGTCCCGGATGGCGGCCATGGTTTCCTCGGGTAGATATTGCCCCTCACCGTAGAGCGCCACGGCCTTCTGCCCGGCGAACAGCTCCATCCAGGCAATACACCGCTGATCACCATAAGCGGCCCGCACCGCTGCATCCACCACCGCGCGCATGGCCGGCGTGACGTCACAGCCGATCCCGTCTCCCTCGATGAAAGGAATAACGGGTTGATCGGGCACCCGCAGTACCCCGTCCACCTGAGTGATGGGCTTCCCCTGAGGCGGAATCTGAATATGCGCCATGGTCACGATACTTTCTCCAATTGTTCGCTGGCCCAGGACAAGGCGCCGCCCTTGAGGATCAACTCCAGATCACGGGCACTCGCCAACTGCGGCATGACCGGGATATCCAGTCCTTGGGTTGCATCGCGCAGCGTCAGCGCCTGGCCCAGCGCCAGCCCCTTCAGATCCAGACTGAGCTGATCCCCCGCCTGCACCTTGGCATAATCCGCCGCGTCCACGAAAGTCAGGGGCAAAATGCCGAAGTTGATGAGATTGGCGAGATGAATGCGCGCGAAAGACTGTACCAGTACCCCGCGCACCCCGAGATAGCGGGGCGCCAGCGCCGCATGTTCACGACTGGAACCCTGTCCGTAGTTATGTCCCGCCACGATAAAGCCACCCCCGGCCGCCTTGGCGCGGGTCGGGAAGGTCTCATCCACCATATGGAAAACGAACTCCGAAATGGCCGGCAGATTGGAGCGCAACGGCAGCACCTTGGCTCCGGCTGGCATGATGTGGTCGGTGGTGATGTCATCTCCCAGACGGATCAACACTTCGCCCTGCAAGTTTTCCGGAGCGGCCTGCCCGGTGGGGAGTTTGGCGATGTTGGGACCACGGATGATGTCCACCGGGCTACCTTCGGCGGCGGGGGCAAGCACCATCCGGTCATCGACCAGAAAACGCTCCGGCACCGGCACGTGAATGGGCGCGAGCCCCAGATCGCGGGGATCGGTGATCACCCCGGTCAGGGCGCAAGCGGCGCAGGTTTCCGGACTCGCCAGATACACCGCCGCATTTTTGGTGCCTGAACGTCCGTAGAAATTGCGGTTGAAGGAACGCACCGAGACGCCTTCCGTGGGCGGCGCGAAGCCCATGCCGATGCAAGGTCCGCAGGCCGATTCCAGAATGCGCGAACCGGCCCCGATGAAGTCCAGCAGGCCGCCATCCCTGGTCACCATTTCCATCACCTGCCGGGACCCCGGCGACACCCCCAGGCTGACGCCGTCAGCGACGACCTTGCCCTTAAGCATGCTCGCCACGGTCATCAAATCCGTATAGGACGAGTTGGTGCACGATCCGATGGCCACCTGCGCCACGGGCATGCCCGCCACCTCGCGCACTTTCCGGACGTTGTCGGGGCTGTGCGGACAAGCGATGAGGGGCTCCAACTGGTCGAGATCGATTTCCAGCACCTCGTCATAGTCGGCATCGGCATCCGCCACCCACTCCGACCAAGAGGCATCGCGCCCCTGCGCCGCCAGGTAACGGCGGGTCACGGCATCACTGGGGAACACACTGGTGGTGGCGCCCAATTCGGCGCCCATGTTGGTGATGGTCGCCCGCTCCGGCACACTGAGCTGGGCGACGCCCGACCCGAAATACTCAAAGACCTTGCCGACACCGCCCTTCACCGTCTTGTGGCGCAGCACTTCGAGAATAATGTCCTTGGCACTGACAAAAGGCTGCAAGCGGCCGGTCAGCTTGACCCCGACCACCTGCGGCATATTGAGGTTGAAAGGCAAGCCGCCCATGGCCAGGGCGATGTCGAGACCGCCCGCGCCAATGGCCAGCATGCCTGCTCCGCCGGAAGTCGGCGTGTGCGAATCGGAGCCCAGCAGGGTGCCACCCGGCCTGGAAAATCGCTCCAGGTGCACCTGATGGCAGATGCCGTTGCCGGGACGGGAGAAATGCACGCCATATTTCGCGGCAAAGCTTTGCAGAAAACGATGATCGTCGGCGTTCTCGAAGCCCGACTGGAGCATGTTGTGGTCCACATAGGACACCGAGAGTTCCGTGCGCACACGCGGCAGGCCGAGGGCCTCGAATTGCAGATAGGCCATGGTCCCCGTGGCGTCCTGGGTCAGGGTCTGGTCGATACGGATAGCGATAGGGCTCCCCGCTTCCAGCGCGCCACTGACCAAATGGGCGGCAATAATCTTCTGGGTGACATTCATGGCCATGAACTACTCTCCTGATCTGCGGAAAATCGTCGGGAACAACGGATACCTCCATCATCGCAAAAGCACCGCCCCGCGCCAAGTATCAGCAGACCCTAAACGGCGAAAGGGGACTAGATCCAGGCGACCGCCCGCCGCAAACGCGCCAACGTCTCCTCCCTGCCCAGCAAGGCCAGAGTCGCATCGATAGGCGGAGATACCGCCTTGCCCGCCACCGCCACCCGCAGGGGTTGGGCGATTTTGCCCATCTTGCCGTCGACATGGGTCACCGCCAGTTCCTGGATCACGCTGTGGATCGCCGCCGCCTCCCAGTTCAGCAATGCGTCCAGCGCCTGCGCCAGGGTTGCCAACAATGCGCCCTGCCCGTGCAGATGCTTCTCCACATCTTTGGGTTCACCGGCCCCCGGCGCCACATAAAACATCGCCGCCGCCGCCGCCATCTCCACCAAGGTCTTGGACCGCTCCTGCAACAACGCCACCACCGCCGGGAGGGTCGGCCCGGCCGCCACCAAGGACTCGGTGATGCCGACGGCGTTGAGGTAAGGCAGCAGATGCTGCGCCAGCCCCTCCGGCGTCAGCCGCTGCATATGCTGGGCGTTGATCCATAGCAGCTTCTCCGGGTTAAAGGCCGATGCCGCCTTGTTCACCGCGTCAATGCAGAAAAATTCCACCATTTCCTCGCGGGTAAAAATTTCCTGATCGCCATGGGACCAGCCCAGCCGCACCAGAAAATTGAGCAGCGCGTCGGGCAAAAATCCTTGCTCGCGGTATTCCAGCACGCTCACCGCCCCGTGACGCTTGGACAACTTCTGCTTGTCCGGCCCGAGAATCATCGGCACATGGGCGTAGACCGGCACCCGCGCGCCCAGCGCCTGCAGAATCTGCATCTGCCGCGGCGTATTATTGAGATGATCGTCGCCGCGGATCACGTGGGTGATCTCCATATCCCAGTCATCCACCACCACGCAAAAGTTGTAGGTCGGCGTCCCATCGGAGCGCGCGATGATCAGATCATCCATTTCACTGTTCTGAAAGCGCACCGTACCGTGAATCAGGTCTTCCACCACCGTTTCGCCGCTATCCGGGCTGCGGAAGCGGATCACCGGCGCAACCCCCTCACGCGTTGCCGTGCGCTGCCGGCAACGTCCGTCGTAGCGCGGTTTCTCGCCGCGCCCGCGCTGATCTTCGCGCATGGCTTCCACTTCTTCACGACTGCAATAGCAATGATAAGCCGTCCCTGCCGCCAGCATCTGCGCCAGCACTTCCCGGTAGCGGTCCATGCGCCGCATCTGATAGAACGGGCCTTCGTCCCAGTCCAGCCCCAGCCAGGCCATCCCTTCCAGAATGGCGGCCGTCGCTTCCGGCGTCGAGCGCTCCACATCCGTATCCTCGATACGTAGAACGAAGCGCCCCCCCTGTTGACGCGCGTGCAGCCAGGAGTAAAGCGCGGTGCGCACACCGCCAATATGCAGATAACCGGTGGGACTGGGGGCGAAACGGGTACGAACGGACATGGTGTGCAACCTGAGACTGGCGAAAACAGGATAATAACAGCCTCTTTGACCCGCCGGTATCCTGCGCAGCACCGGCTTTCGCCGCGAGTCATGCCCTGCACAAACCGGAAAACATCGTTTGACTCAAGGCATTCCTTTTGCTTATCATCCAGTAACGGGTGACCAGCCTGATGCCAACTCACTGTTTATTATAATATCATTTTACGAAGGATTATATCTGCGGGACGCCCATTGTGGACCGAGCCTGCCCAGGTAAGGAGTAGCATGAAGAAACGAATCATCGCTGTCGCCACGCTGATGGCGCTGGGGGGCATTCCTATGGTCTGGGCGGAGAGTCAGACCATAGGCCTGCAACAAAGTGATCTTCAGAGTGGTGTGGCAGAAGCCTTGAACAGCACCGGGCAAACTGCGGATTTGCAAGGCGATGGTAACGGGCAAAGCGGCAATGCTTCCAGCCTGTCAGCCACCCTGCAGCAGTTCGAAGCATCAGGCGCCTTTGGTCACCAGACGGAGATCGGCAATGTCTGGACACATATTGATGACGGTCTGCGGATCAGCGACGTGTCACGGGTAGAAGTGGACAAATGGCGTACCTGGTTCCTGCAACACCAGGGTAAGCTGGAACAAATCTTCGATAACTCCCGTCCTTTTCTTTATTATGTGGTGTCAGCAATTGCGCAGCGCGGCCTCCCCATGGAATTGGCGCTGTTGCCGGCTATCGAGAGCGGTTACAACCCCAAGGCCTATTCTCCGGCGGCGGCAGCGGGTCTCTGGCAATTCATACCCGGTACCGCACGCAATTTCGGCCTGCAAAATACCCGCTACGGCGATCCCCGCCTGAGCCTCACCGCCTCCACCAACGCGGCCCTCGACTATCTGTCTTATCTCTATAACTATTTCGGTGGCAACTGGCTCCTCGCCATCGCATCCTATAATGCCGGACAGGGCACCGTCTCCGCCGCCATCCAGCAAAATGTCGCGGCTGGCAAGCCCACGGACTTCTGGGACCTCAATCTCCCAGAGCAAACAGAAAACTACGTTGCCGAGTTGCTCGCCCTGGCGCAGGTCATCAAAAACGCCAGCGCTTACCATGTTTCCCTGCCCGTCATTCCCAATGCGGCGCATATTGCGGTAGTCACCACTCCAAAATCCGTGGCACTCAACGTAGCAGCGAATCTGATGAACATGCCGGTCAGCGAATTGCGGCGCCTCAATGCCGGACTGAGCTATGGCGTCGCACCGGCCGATTACCAGCTCGTGGTTCCCAAAGGCAAGGCTGGGGCACTGAAAACAGCGCTATTGACCATGCCCCAGGAAGTAGCCACACGCCCCATAGCCGCACCTGCGGCAGCACCACGACTCAGTCACATCACCCTCCGCCGCGGTGAGACGCTCTGGCATCTGGCGCAACGGGCCGGGGTCAGCATTACCGACCTCAAACGCTGGAATCACATCCGTTCCGCGCGCGACCTGCAAGTCGGACAGCGGCTGGTTGTCTATGGCACCGGTGGGCTGCGTCATGCGGTCTATGCGCAAAACAGCCAACCGCTCAGGGTGCGTCCGGGCAACACGCTCTCGCAACTCGCGCAGCGGGCCGGCGTCAGCGTCCACGACCTCATGCGCTGGAACCATATCCGTTCCGCGCGCGGCCTGCAGGTCGGCGAGATCCTCCATATCCGGGGTGGTGGCAGTGCCCCAGCACCGGTCTATACGGCCGCGCGCGGTTACCAACGCCTTACCGTCCGGCCCGGCGAGAGTCTCTGGCAAATCGCCCAGCGCGCCGGGGTCGGCGTCTCCGTACTGGCCCACGCCAACCACCTCACCGAGCGGACCGTCCTCCATCCCGGACAGGTGCTGAATATCCCGGCACACACAGTAGTTGCCGCCATCAATCACCGGCAGGAACGCGCCGCCACTCGGGGACGAACGACGACTTATGTAGTGCGTCAGGGTGACACGCTCTGGCAGATTGCCCAACAATTCCATGTCCAGCCCCACTCACTGATGCAGTGGAATCGCCTGGCCTCGGCCAGCGATATTCAACCGGGCTCACGTCTCACCATTTATACACGCTGATTCTGGCGTAAGGGGTTTTTGCAATGGGTTTTATGGGAGGGAAAAAAGCACTGGTTGTCGGCGTGGCCAATGACCGCTCCATCTGCTGGGGCATCGCTCAGGCCATGCATCGCCAGGGCGCGGAAGTGCTCCTCACCTATCAGGGCGAGCGCACCAAAAGCCGGGTGGAAGAGCTGGCGAACCAGATCGGTGCGCCGGAACCCCTGGAACTGGACCTGATGAACGAAGAGCAACTGACGAGCGCCATGCAAAAGATCCAGTCACTCTGGGGCAACGTCGATATCGGCATTCACGGCGCGGCTTTTGCGCCCAAAGACGAACTCAACGGCAGCTATCTGGACGCCACCACCCGCGAGGGCTTCCGCATTGCCCACGAGGTATCCTCTTACAGCTTCACCGCCATGGCCAAGGCCATGCACCCGCTCATGCAGGGTCGGCAGGGCGCCTTGCTGGCTCTCAGCTACCTCGGCGCCGAGCGCGCCATGGCCAACTACAATGTGATGGGACTCGCCAAGGCCAGTCTTGAAGCCAGCGTCCGTTATCTCGCCTACGCGCTGGGGCCGGACGGCATCCGCGTCAATGCCATTTCCGCCGGGCCTATCCGCACCCTCGCGGCCAGCGGCATCGGCGAGTTCCGCAAGATTCTGGATCACTATGCGGAACATGCGCCCCTGCACCGCAACGTGACGCAAGAGGAGGTCGGCAACACCGCCGCCTTCCTCTGCTCCGACCTCGCTTCTGGCATCACCGGCGAAATCACCTACGTGGACGCAGGTTTCAACACCGTCGGCTTCTGAGACGCACGCCGGACCAGCGGGGCGCGCCGCTCACCGCATCGCGCGCCCCACCTCCGCGAGCATCTCCTCAAAACTTTTGGCGAAAGCGGCCAGACCCTCGACCTGCAACTGCTCCGCCACAGCCCCGTCCATATCGATACCCAGACTGGCCAATCGCGCCATGGTCCGCCGTGCCCCCGTCATGTCATCTTCGATCCGTGCCGCCAGGCTGCCATGATCGCGGAGCTTGAGCAGGGTGTCGTCGGGCAAGGTATTGATCGTCTGCGGCCCCATCAATGGTTCGACATAGAGCAAATCGGGATAAGCAGCGTTTTTGGTACTGGTGCTCGCCCAGAGTAGATACTGGGGTCTGCCACCCGCGGTGCGCAGCGCCGCAAAGTCCTTACCGTGAAAAACATCCTGGTAAATGGTGTATGCCGATTTCGCCATCGCCACGGCCGCCTTGCCACGCAACGCCAAAGCCTCCGACGTGCCAATGGCCTCCAGCTTTTGATCGACCAGCGTATCCACTCGCGACAGGAAGAGGCTGGCGACCGCTTTCACCTTGCGCGGATCACCGCCACTGGCCACCCACCGCGTCATTCCTTTCTGATAGGCCGCGAATACGTCACGGACATGTTTCAGCCCAAACATCAGAGTCACGTTGACCGACACACCGCGGCCGATGAGCGTTGCGAAGGCACGAATACCTGCGGGCGTCGCCGGCACTTTGATCAGCAGGTTGTCCCGCCGCACCAATCCACGCAGCCGTTGCGCCTCAGTCACCGTGGCGGCCTCATCCTGCCCCAGCCGCGGCGACTCCTCCCAACTCACCCAGCCGTCATCACCATCCGTTTCCACATACACCGGATGCAACAAATCGCAGGCCTTACGCAGATCATCCACCACCAGGCGCTCATACAACCGTTCTGCGGAATCCGCAGGCTGACGCAGATCTTCCTGATAGTAGGGGCTGGAGTGAATCGCCTTCTGAAAAATACTGGGGTTGGAGGTCACCCCGCTGATCCCGTCCTCGTCGATATAACGCCGCATAATGTCGTCATGGATAAGGGTGCGCGACAGATTATCCAACCAGATACTTTGCCCAACCTGCTTCCTGAGTGCTCGCAAATCCGTTGCCATGCTGATCCTCCCGACTTGATACCGCCAATATACACGACGTCCACCCAACCTTCAGTTTAGACCAGAGTCTGGCATCGGACGGTCTTCGGTCAGCTCAAGGTAATAAGTAAAGGCTTGCAGGTCAAAATGGGCTGGTAATATATGTAATTTAAAAGAATAATACATTGTATCTATATATGCATCAGTCAAGATGATGAGGATCAATGAACTTACAGCAGCTACGATACGTTTGTGCGGTGGTGCGCCAGAAATTCAACGTCTCAGCTGCCGCGGAAGCGTTGTATACCTCGCAACCGGGAGTCAGCAAGCAGATTCAGCTTCTGGAGGATGAACTCGGCGTCGAACTCTTTGTGCGCAAAGGCAAGCGGATGATCGGAATGACGCCTGCGGGCGAGCGAATCGTGGACTACGCCCAGCGCATGGTGCGCGATATGGAAAACATCCGGAAGGTGGGCCAGGAGTTCTCACGCGGGGATTATGGCAGGCTGGTGGTTGCCACGACCCATACCCAGGCGCGTTACGCCATGCCCAAGGCGGTCAAGATTTTTGCCGAACGCTATCCAGGGGTTCATTTGCGGCTGCGCCAAGGCAGCCCCACGCAGATCGCGGAAATGTTGGCGACGGGGAACGTCGATATCGCCATCGCTACCGAAGCCCTTAACTCGCACATCGGCTTGGTCGCCCTTCCCTGCTATCAATGGAATCGCGCTGTCGTTGCGCCCCGCGGCCACCCTATTTTGGAAAAACGGCCCCTAACCTTAAAATCGATCGCTGCGTATCCCATTGTCACCTACGATGCCGCCTTCGCCGGACGTTCCGCGATCGACAAAGCCTTCGCTGCGCAAGGCCTCAAACCCAACGTGGTGCTATCCGCCATCGACTCGGACGTGATCAAGGCGTATGTGGAACTCGGACTTGGTATCGGTATCGTGGCGCAGATGGCCTACGACCCGACGCGCGATTCGACTCTGGGCGTTGTCGATGCCAGTCACCTTTTCGAACCGAGCACCACCTACCTTGCCCTGCGCCAGGGAAGTTATTTACGCCTGTACGTATATGCCTTTATCGAGATTTTCGCGCCACATCTCGATCGACTTACTGTCGATATGGCTCTGGCTGAGGCTGGTACGGGCGACTTCACCCCACCTCTGCCAGGCAGGGTCTGATGATCGCAAGTTCCCTATCCTCCAGATAAAGCTTATACTTCCATTAAATTTTCTGTTGACCAGGCATGGGGCGTCCTTTCAACCCTTCGGAGATAATAACGACGCCACCACTCTCAAGAATGAATTCACGGCAGGGGATCATGATCTTCCGACAATTTTTTGACCCAAGAACCAAAAGGCTGAGTTACCTCTTCGCTGACCCGGCAACACGCATAGCGGCTGTGGTCGATCCCATGCTCGCCACCGTTGATAGCATGCTGGAAACGATAGCAGGCCTAGATCTATCGCTTCAGTACATTTTGGTAACCTGCATCCATCTGGACCATGATCACGCCGCGTTGACCTTAAAAGCCGTTACCGATGGGCGCGTGGTTCTGCATGAGCGGGCACCCGGTGTCCATTCCGACTTGCGGGCCAGGCAGGGTGACATCCTGTATTTGGGTGAAGAAACCGTAAAAGTTATCCATACGCCTGGGCAAAGCCCCTGTGCGGTGACCTATCAGTGGCGGGATCGCCTCTTCACGGGTGAAACACTGCTCGCCGGTGGTGTAGGCGTCTGCGCGCCACGGGATACTCACGTCACCCAGCTATACCAGAGCATCACTTCACGCTTACTCGTTCTCCCCGAAGAATACTTGATCTATCCGGGCCGGGAATTCAAAGGCCGACGCATGAGCAATGTGGAAGAGATACGACGCTGCTGCCACTGGTTTTATACCGGTCGCCGCGTTGGCGCCTTTGCGCGCGCTTGCCAGCGCATGCTGCCCAACTGGTCCCTAGATTCGAACGAAGAAACGGCTATAAGCGGGACTGAAAACGATGTACTTGCCTAATTCAACGAAGAATAGCCACATGGCCTCCCGCGCTTGCCCGATACCAAAGCATGCCACGTCTATATGGGTACGGGATGGATTGGTCTCACCCACTTCAGATACTTACAGAAGGTCCAGAAAGCGTGAGAACGCTTATTGCCTGACAAAATATTCTGTATTTTATGATGCGTTAAAATAACTGATATGCGATATCTTAAATTAGAGAAAGCCCCCCTATAACAGGCAGAAAATCGACTCTTTCGTGTCAATATATCTACTAATTATACGGTTGCACTGAAGTAATCAACTCGCAAGACCGGAGGGATGCCATGAATTTCTATGAAAGGCCGCTGACCAAGGCGGAAATAGAAAGAAAAAAGAACATGATCATATTGGCACTTCTAATCTATTCTATTTTTGCAGCCGCCATATCGGCGGCAAGCATCTACTTGATATGGGGATCGTTCCATCCGCACGTTTTGTCCATAGCGGTATCCCTTATCATATGGATGACGCTGGAAGCCCCTTGGGTGGTCTTCTCCAAGGACAGTCATGATCAATACAAGCCCATTCCACCAAATAAACTCGGAGAAATGGCTGCATTTCTGGAACGGCATCCAGAGCTTTCCGATTATCGGACGAAAGTGCTGGCTGAACCACGTCCATTCATCGGGCTGGAACTGAAAATGATCTCATCCTATGAAAATCACCTGCAACACCAGGAGCATGGAGAAAGACTGTATGGGAAAGACTGGCCAGAAGAATAACGGGATGAGTGTCTCGCCATGAAGGCCAGCGGCGACCCACGCTCCGCAATCCCCCAAAAGCGTCCTCGCACATCACAATATAACTACACCTGTTGATATTGTTATTGCCGGATTTTTTTGAAAAATTAGGCTTTTTCTGTCAGAAAACAGCCTCGCCAGAAGTATTATTTCTTCATTAATTTTCTATTATTAACTAATATATTGGCGGAACAAACCCCAGGATTAGACGAAAGTGGCGGCATCATGCCGCTACGCTACCGTGCCAACCTTCTCCACCTTTGAAGAACACAATTTGCGCTCTATTTCTAGCAATCGCGACAATAACGAACATTGGGGGTTGACCATAATCAATTTCTATAGTCTTATTAAGATGAACACGATGAGAAGTGAATGGGTATAAGATGATAAGTACATGCTAACGCGGGGGTGGAGACAGATGGTCCGACTTAGCTACATCAAAGGACTTGGCGCAATAAGGGCAGTCGTACCTATCGTGCTTTTCAGTACGGGCACGATATTTTTTGCCATGACCGAGTGTGCGGCGGCAACAGTGCATGACAATAAGCTAGCAGCAGCTACCGCTTCTTCTACAACAGCCGTTACAGCCGCGGCACATTCTGCAGCAAGTGCACAAACAACGGCGGATACCCAAACTGGAAATATTCCGCAATCAGTGAGCAGCACTTGTATGGCATGTCATGGAATGACTGGAATATCTCCACAAGGAGCGATGTTTCCAGACTTGGCGGGGCAATGGGCTCCTTATCTAGTCAAACAGCTGGATAACTTTCGGAGTCACACGCGCGCGGACCCTATGGCAAAGGCAATCATGTGGGGCATGGCTGCTTCATTAACTCCGGCGCAGGTGCAGCACGTGGCCGACTACTATTCCAAGCAGGTTCCGGCAAAAGGCAAGATGATCAACCCAAAATTGGCGGCAGCGGGTAAGAAAATATTTGAGGGCGGTATTTCCACTACGCATG
This sequence comes from Acidithiobacillus ferriphilus, assembly GCF_028215975.1. Taxonomy (NCBI): domain Bacteria; kingdom Pseudomonadati; phylum Pseudomonadota; class Acidithiobacillia; order Acidithiobacillales; family Acidithiobacillaceae; genus Acidithiobacillus; species Acidithiobacillus ferriphilus. The sequence goes on along the minus strand of NZ_CP116458.1, from coordinate 502,108 downwards.
TGCCAGCGTGCATGGCATGCCATGGCCCAACCGGCCTGGGTGATCCACCGCTCTTTCCTCGCTTGGCGGGGCAAAGACAAGCCTATGTAGTGTTACAACTGAACTATTTCAAAAAAGGTCTCAGGACCAATGACCCGCACGCTATAATGCGTTATGTCGCATCACGGTTGTCCGAAGCACAGATTACCGAGTTAGCTAGTTATGTGCGCAGCTTGCCAGGGGACAGCAATGAATAATTACGTGCCCGCCGATAACTTACTAAACGGTCGAGTGATTGTTGTCACAGGTGCCGGTGAAGGAATTGGGCGCTGTGCCGCGATGGAATTTGCCCGCTTGGGTGCCGAGGTCGTTTTATTAGGCCGAACGCAACGAAAACTGGAAGCGGTATATGACGAGATTATCGATTCAGGATATAAGCAGGCAGTTATACACCCTATGAATTTGCTCACTGCGAAAGCGAGTGATTACATAGATTTTGCGCAACGCCTAAAAGAGAATTTAGGCAGACTAGATGGCATTCTGCATAATGCAGCGGAGCTCGATATACTAACTCCAATCCAATATTATGATGAGGAGTTATGGGAGAGCACTATGAGAGTAAATACAACCGCCCCATTCTTGTTGACGCAAGCTTGCTTGCCGATGCTGCTGGAGTCAGGTGATGGCTCAATAGTGTTTATAACGGACGACTGTGCTCGCGAAGCCAAAGGCTATTGGGGTGCTTACGCCGTTAGTAAAGCGGCAACGGAACATCTCGCCCTTACGCTCGCCATCGAATTGCAGAAGACCAATGTTCGAGTGAATGTGATAAATCCTGGGCCCTGCCGCACAGGGATGCGAGTGAGGACACACCCCGGAGCATCAATAATGTCAGTCCCACCACCAAAGGCCATAATGCCAGTCTATAATTATTTGATGGGACCTGATAGCAAGGGAGTACGCGGTCAAATAATGGATGCTAGAGAATGGTTAGACGCGGAGCACGATGATAGTAGGAAGGTTGCCCTGGTACAATAAGGCGATCTATATGGATGCGGACAATGCCAGCCGCAACAGAATAGGCATACTCTAGTAATTACGATGTGGATCTTGGGGCATGAGCGAGGTTATAGAAAATGACAACGGTTACAGATGCGGAACATGATCATAAGAATATTACCCGTCGGAGATTTTTGACGGCGGCGACATCTGCTGTCGGAGTGGTGGTAGGTGGGATGGCTGTTGTGCCGCTAATTGAATCAATGGAACCAACAGCGGCAGCATTGGCGGCGTCGTCAACCACGGTAGATCTAAGCCCCATTGAACCTGGTATGCAGGTTACGGTTCCGTGGCAGAAAAAACCGGTGATAATAATAAATCGGACCCCGGAGATGTTGGCTTCATTAAAAGAGACGATGGATAAAGGGATTTTAAAAGATCCGCTATGCAAAGTACCGCAGCAACCCCCCTACTGTACAAATATGTATCGCTCCAGGATTCCTGAATGGTATGTCGGGATACGCATTTGCAATCATTTATGCTGCATCCCCCATTATAGGCCAAAGAAAGGTAGCGTTGCGCCGTGGTGGCTCGGAGGGTTTCACTGCCCATGCCACGGTTCCATGTACGATCTGTCTTGCCGGGTAATACAAGGTTCCCCTGCCCCGCATAATATGGCTGTGCCGGAGTATGAAATCTCCACTGAAAAGATGAGCACCACGATTACCCATATGTATCCAAAAGCTCACTTGTGTTGACTGGCTGATAATTGAGGGGTAGTTCCTATGAGTAGATTTTCAGTATGGGTTAATCAAAGACTTCCTTTGGACGAGACTGTAAAAGAACATCTAACGGAATATTTCGCACCAAAGAACTTTAACATTCTTTATTATGCAGGATCCCTACTCCTGCTGATGATCGTAATGCAGCTAATCAGCGGCTTCTTTTTGATGGCCCATTACGATCCCACATCCCAGGGCGCCTTCGCTTCTGTGCAAGGTATTATGTATGACACCAACTGGGGTTGGCTGATACGCTATATGCATGTCGATGGTGTATCCCTTATATTTATATTGCTTTATGCCCACATGTTTCGTGGACTTTTGTACGGATCGCATCGCACCCCACGAGAATTGGTGTGGATTATCGGATATGTTATTTATTTGTTAATGATGGCCGAGGCGTTTGTCGGGTATGTGCTGCCATTCGGAAATCTGTCTTACTGGGCCGGAGAGGTGATCACCTCGATCATACATGCGGTGCCGATAGTCGGCCCCTCCCTCACCACGCTGGCACGCGGTGGTCCAGGCGTTGGCACTGCAACATTGCAGCGTTTTCTGGCGCTGCATGTTGTTTTATTCTTTCTTATCATTCTCGCAGCCATCGTGATGCATATTGTAGCCTTGCATAAAGTTGGCTCAAACAATCCTGACGGTATTGAAATAAAGAAACACAAAGGGACAGATGGGAAACCATTAGATGGCATACCATTTCATCCATATTATACGGTTAAAGATTTATTTGGGGTGGGCGTTTTCCTGACCATATTTGTCACGATTATATTCTATGCGCCGACAATGCATGGCATCTTTATGGAGCGGACAACATTCCTTGCCGCGAATCCGATGGTTAGCTTGCCAGACGTGACCCCGCCGTGGTACCTGTCGCCTTATTATGCAATGCTCCGGGCGGTACCCAACAAGTATTATGGAATTACGATAATGGTTACCTCGGTATTGCTGCCTTTCCTGCTGCCTTGGCTTGATCGCAATCCCGTACGGTCTAGTAGATATCGTCCGGTATACAAGACCATGCTTATTGTTGCCGGAATCTCCTTCATTACTTTGGCGTGGGTAGGTGAACAGCCGCCGCTACCTAAATTCTTCTTGATAGAACGGGTGGCAACAGCTTTATACCTCGGATTTTATATATTGCTGCCTATCATTAGCACGATAGAACCGACGCGGCCCGTACCGGAGAGGGTAACAGGATGAGCAAGTACAGATATTTATGTTTCTTGTTTGTGTCAATGTTGGTGCCCACTCTGGCTTTTGGTGCGGGTGAAACTGTGCATTGGATGACACCTCATTACACATTCAATAGAACCACCGTCATAGCCGGGGCCAGGTACTTTGCGGCCCATTGTATGGCTTGCCACTCTGTCAGTTCCTTGCGCTATGAATACCTCACTGCAGATCTGGGCATGTCGAAAAGTGAGGTGATGAAGGACATAATGCTGCCGAGTGGCGCTGCATTTAAGGGGACAATAGATTCTCCGATGCCCTCTGACATGGCAGCCAAATGGTTGGGGAAACCACCCCCAGACCTGAGTCACATGGACAGATATTTGGGATCGAAGTTTATTTATACGTATCTACTGTCATTTTATTGGGATCCTGCCCGTCCGTCGGGTTGGAATAACTATGTTTTCCCAATGGTTGCCATGCCTAATATATTGGCCCCATGGGGGGGTACCGTAGGACCCAAAGGCCAGGTCATTTATCCTGGGAAGTTGTCTCCTGCGGAATACCATAAAAATGTTGCTGATGTCGTCGCATTTCTTCGGTATGCCTCGGATCCGTCATATTTCAAGAGAATGGCTCTTGGTCCGTACGTTATTGGCATTTTATTGCTATTCACAATCCTCGCCTACCTTCTTAAGACGGCATATTGGCTGGACTTAAAGAAAAAGGGTAGACATGTCGGTACCAGAGTGAAACGAAGTTAAAGCTACGATACCCCCAGGCAGTTTGAAAAGAACGTTCATACTGCCCGGGGGACACAACAACCCACAACCATTATTTCCCCTAGCCACACGCTTCGGCAAACAGCGCGGAAGCATTGTGTTCATCAGCAAAGATTTTTGAGTTGGATCAAACAAGCTCGTCATCCCCTGTCGACCAAAAAAACTCGCTGCCGACATTCCGCCACCATTTTAATGTATCGACATTGGAAGACGCGTTGGTAGTAGAGCAGGCATATTTCGCTTTTATTAAACAGGAATACGCGATTAGTACGGACAACCGGATCAATCCCTTCATCTACAAAGAGGTGTGATGTGATGAAAACCAACCAAAATCATAATATTCAGGCTACGCCATCAGCCTGGGCCGTGCAGATAATGGGTATCGCCCTTACCCTTGGGAATCTTATACTTTATGCCATGCCCATTTTGATACTGTCTATCGCCGTAGGCCATTGGTTTCCAACAAACTACCTGCTGGAATTTATTGCGATTTTTGCCGGGCAGATCATTGGTATTCTCCTGGTTATCCGCCTGGAACGATACCGTATCCGCACAGCCGCACAGCCGGCTTACTGACAAGCCATTTTTCGGACAAAACGCGTATGCTCGAGTTTGGCCGCTTTCCCTCCCGGTCAGGGTATCAGAACGAAATCCCAGAGGGGGAGAAGCCTCCGCAAGGGTGGGGATCTACGGACAGCGGACCTATCAACGATGGACGCAGGCCAGAAACAACGACTGGCTGGCTGTGAATCAGTTCACCGTCATTGAAGGACAAAACAACCGCCGTCCCGACATCGCGGTTTTCATCGACGGCCTGCCGCTGGCGGTGATCGAACTGAGGAATGCGGCAGACGAGGGCGCCACCATCTGGTCGGCCTTCAATCAACCGCAGACCTACAAGCAGCGGGGCAGTTCGTTCACGGCCAGCCAGGAGCGGTTCAAGATCTGGCGCACCATCGAGAAAAGGCATGGCTTCCCACCGGATTTACAGGAAGAGGCGCCCAAAACCGTACTGGCCCAGGCGGAACTCCTGTCGGCGATCTGGGCAGCATGAGGTTTCTCTGGACCAGCACCAAGGGTGGACTGGGCAAGGGGGACGTTCGCCTTAACGTCAGCAGCAGCGAGTTATGGGGCCATGCCGTAGCCAACATCACGCCGTCGGCCATGCCGGCCGTCACGATTTCTCTGGTGGCCATACACGGCGGCCCGTTTACCTGGCTGGCCTATGCCCTCATCGGCGTGCTGATGACCCTGGTGGCCGTGCAAGTGGGTGTTCTGGCCCGGCACTTCCCTTCCCCCGGCTCGCTGTTTTTTTATCTGAGCAAGGCCCTGCACCCGATTTCCGGCATGGTCGCGGGCTTCACCATGATGGCCGGATATTTTGGCGCTTTGGCGGCGGCCCCTCTGCTCGGCGGGCTTTTTGTCGAACAGGCTTTGCGGTTTTTTGCACCGGTTTCCGGGATGGGCTGGATTGCGGGGATTGCGGTGCTCTATCTGCTGGTGGCGTGGCGACTGGCGCTGCGCGGCATCGAAATTTCCGCGCGCTGGGGGCTCTGGGTAGAGATTTTCTCCATCCTCTGCATTGTGTTGATTGCGGCGGTGACGCTCTGGCATTTCGGCTGGCATGATCCGGCCCAATGGAATTTCCGGCGCTTACACACGGCACCACTCGCGCAAGCGTTGATTCTCTCGTTGCTGGCTTACGGCGGCTTTGAAACTGCGGGTAATCTGGCCGGTGAAACCAGCGCGACGCGCACCGCCATCCCGCGCGTCATGCTGCTTTCCGTACTGATGGTCGGTGGATTTTTCGTCGCCATGGCCTATGTGGAGGTGCTGGCCTTTGCCCACATTTCCACCCCTCTGGGCGACAGTGCGGCCCCGCTCAACGCCGTCGCCGAAGCCATCGGGTATCCGTGGCTCGGCATTTTCTCCGATCTCGCCATGGCGACGGCGGCATTTTCCGCCACCATCGCCACCCTCAACAGTATATCGCGGATCCTCTACAGCATGGCTGGACACGGGGTCATCCCGCGTTTCTTCCATCACCGGGACGCAGGTTATGGCACTCCGGCGCGGGCGTTGCGGGTGCTCGCCATCATTGTGCTCCTGAGCGTGGCGGTGGTCGCTTTGTGGAGAATTCCCATATTATCGGTGGTCGGCACCTTTGGCACCTTTACCGGGCTGGCCTTTCTGCTGATATATGGACTGGCCAACATCGCCACGCCCTGGTTTTTATTCCGCCAGCGTCATGCCTGGCGCTGGATCAGCCTGATCATCGCCGGCATCAGCCTGCCGCTCCTGATCAAAGTAATGGCGGTCAGCCTCTGGCCCTTGCCCGCCGGAGGAGAAGGCGTGGCCACCCTGCTTTTTGTCGCGCTGGTGATCGTCATTTTTTTCTGGGGACTTTATTGGGCGGCGTTTCGGCCGGAGCGTTTGCGGCATATTCTTGTTGCCGTGGATGAACCATAAGCCTGACCACGCCGGTTACCCATCCCGAAATCTGGGGGGGTCTCCCGGCGTCCGCTAGGCAACATACCGACCACATGGTATCTTATTCAGGTAATCGTCCAGCCAGTCCGCACCGGCAAACTGACAACGCATAAGGAGCACGCAAATGTCCAGAACCAGCAAAGATCTTTTTGCCCCTCTCAAAATGGGTAGCCATACCCTAAAAAACCGCATCGGGCTGGCGCCGATGACCCGCATGTCCTCGGAAAAAGACGGTATTCCCCGTCAGGATGTATTGGATTTCCTGGTCCGGCGCGCCGAAAACGATGTCGCGCTCATCACCACAGAAGCCATCGTCAGCGATTATGAAAGCGCCCAGGGCTATCCCGGCCAGGCGCGCTTAACCACGCAGCGGCAAATTGATGCCTGGGCGCAAGTCAACGCCAAAATCCGTGCTGCGGGCAGCGTATCGGTGCTGCAAATTTTTCATTGCGGCAGAATAGCCTGGAATGCGGTAAATCCCGCTGAGCGCACCATCGCGCCCAGCGCATTGATCCCCAAACAGAACAACCCGCTGACCAGTGCGCCCTACCCCGTGCCCGACGTGATGTCATCCTTTGACATTGCGCATGTCATTCAGGGTTTCGTCGAAACGGTTAAAGGGGGCATCGCGGCTGGATTCGATGGTATAGAAATTCACGGCGCACACGGTTACCTGATCAATGAGTTTCTGTCCTCCTACAGCAATCAACGTGCAGATAACTACGGTGGCAACGTCGAAAACCGCTTCCGCTTTGCCCGTGAAATCGTAGAGGCCGTGCGTCCCCATGTGCCTGCCGACAAATTGCTCTTTTTCCGGATATCCAACTGGGGTGTTGCGGATATGGAAGTTTCCCTGTTCGCCGATGCCGACGAATGGACAGAGGTGATTCGATTCCTGGATCGACTCCCCATCGACGCCATTTCGGTCTCCACCTATCGCTTTGACGACGAGGCCTTCGGGACCGGCAAAAATATGGCGCAGTTGACCCGCAGCGCCACCCGGAAGCCGTTGCTGATCTGCGGCGGCATTCATGATCTCGACACCGCCGAGGCAGCACTGGCGGATGCCGACATGATCCTCTCGGGCAAGTCCCTGTTGCTCAACCCCTACTGGGTGAATGATCTGCGCGCCAACAAACCGATGGATGCTTACTCTTCCGAGCAGGCCAATATCGCCTATACCAAAGAACCTTTGCCCTGAGTCGCTGTTAGGCCTTCGGCAGGGTTACGCCACTCTGGCCCTGATACTTGCCGCCGCGGTCAGCATAAGATACTTCGCAGACCTCGTCCGACTCCAAAAAGAGCACCTGCGCCACACCCTCGTTCGCATAGATTTTCGCGGGTAAGGGCGTCGTATTGGAGAATTCCAGGGTCACATAGCCTTCCCACTCCGGCTCAAAAGGCGTGACATTGACGATGATGCCGCAACGGGCATAGGTGGATTTGCCCAGACAAATGGTCAGCACATTACGCGGGATACGGAAGTATTCCAGCGTGCGCGCCAGGGCAAAAGAATTCGGTGGGATAATGCAGGTATCCCCGGTAAAATCGACAAAAGAATCTTCGCTGAAATTCTTCGGATCGACAATCGCGCTACGGACATTGGTGAAAACCTTGAACTCCCCGGCGCAACGGATATCGTAACCATAGGAAGATAACCCGTAGGAGATAATGGGGTTCCCCTCGATATGTCGTACTTGGCGCGGTGAAAAGGGCTCGATCATCCCGTGTTCTTCCGCCATGCGACGGATCCAGCGATCGGATTTGATGCTCATGGCGGAGACTTCCTGTAAGTGGTTGCGAATCAGCGATTCTGGACGACGATGTTGGGGAACTTGTGGCTGTGATCGACCGCCTGAATCGCCAGTCGCCCGGCCACATGCCGCGCCAGTTCCAGATAGATCTTGGCGAGACGGGAATCCGGTTGCGCCACCACCGTCGGCGCGCCGTTATCGGCTTCGTTGCGAATGCTGCGGTCGAGCGGTATCGCCCCCAGAAATTCCACCCCATCCTGCTCGGCCATGGCCGCACCGCCGCCATGTCCAAAAATATCATCTTCATTGCCGCACTTCGGGCAGATATAAAAACTCATATTCTCGATGATACCAAGAATAGGCACACCCACTTTCTCAAACATTTTCAGCCCCTTACGGGCGTCCAGCAAGGCAATGTCCTGCGGCGTCGTGACGATCACCGCGCCGGAGACCGGCACCTTCTGCGCCAGGGTGAGCTGGGTATCGCCGGTACCCGGCGGCAGGTCCACCACCAGATAATCCAGTTCGCCCCAGCGGGTATCCGAGAGCAACTGCTCCAGCGCCTGCATGACCATGGGGCCGCGCCAAACCATGGGCGTTTCGTCGTCGATGAGAAATCCGATGGACATCGCCTTGATGCCGTGTCCCTCCATGGGCTCCATCTTTTTGCCATCTTTACTGGTCGGTTTTCCGGAAATGCCCAGCATGCGCGGCTGACTGGGTCCGTAGATGTCGGCGTCCAGCATGCCCACTTTGGCGCCTTCCTTGGCCAGCGCCAGCGCCAGATTGACGGCGGTGGTGGATTTACCAACCCCACCCTTGCCGGAGGCAACGGCAATGATGTTTTTGATGCCTTCCATCAGCTTGACACCGCGCTGCACCTGATGCGCAAGAATACGGTGCCCGACGGTGACCTGCACGCTGATGCCATGATCATTCTGAATTTGCCGGGCCACCTCCTCGCTCAAACCGATGGCCACCCCCAGACTGGGGTAAGGCAATTCCAGTTTGACGGCAGTGCCATCAACGCTCTTGAGGACACCCGCGGCCGCCAGATTTTTCCCCAGATAAGGGTCCTGCACCGCGCGCAACGACTGTTCGACCTGTTCCCGCATCAATCCCGTCATGACTTTCTCCGTCCTCAGCGCGACCCTTCAGAACTGATGATCACTTCGTGGCGCTCAATACCACCGCCCTCGCCAAAAGCCTCCTTGGGCAACGGATTGGTGTGCGCAGTCTTGAAGTCGGTACTTTTCATCCACGCCTCGAAGGCCGCCTGATCAACCCAATGGGTCAGCACCACATACAGGCCGTCATCGTTTACCGGGCGCAGGATCTCCATACGCACGAAACCCGGCTGTTTATCCACCTCGCCCGCCCGGCGTCGGAAACGCTCCTCAAACTCTGCACGATATTCCGCCTTGACGGGAACCCGGTTAGCTACGACATATTGCATGATGATGCCCCTCGTATATCAGATGGTATTCATTGTAGGACCGCAAAATCCTTCAGACCAAGAACATCCTGCATATCATACAGGCCCGGCGCTCTGCCCCGCAGCCAACTGGCGGCGCGCAAGGCCCCTTCGGCAAAATTCAGCCGGCTGGCCGCGCGATGGGTCAGTTCCAGACGCTCTCCGGCCCCCGCCATCCACACCGTATGTTCACCAACCACGTCTGCGCCACGCAGCGTCGCGAAGCCGATACTGCCGGCCACCCGAGGGCCGGGGACGCCATTGCGATCCAGACACTGGATATCATCCAGGTGCTGGCCACGCCCCACCGCCACCGCCCGTCCCAGAGCCAGCGCGGTACCGGAAGGTGCGTCCATCTTGTGACGATGGTGGGCCTCCACAATCTCCACATCGTAGCCCTCGCCGAGGGCTGCGATGATGGCGGGCAAAAAGGCCAGCAACACGTTGACGCCGACACTCATATTCGGTGCCAGCACCAATGGAATATATTGGCTGGCGTTTTCCAACTCCGCGCGCTGGGTCACGGAAAATCCCGTGGTGCCCACCACGACCGGTTTCGCTGCCTCCACACAGGCCGCGACATGCGCCAGAGCGGCCTCTACCGGACCAAACTCAATCAGCGCGTCCAGATCCACCAGGGCGCCTGCAAGATCCGCGCTAACCGGCAGACCCAAGGCCTGGATGCCCGCCAAACGACCGGCGTCCTCCCCCAGATAGGCAGCCCCGCTGCGCCCTATGGCTGCCGCCAATTGCAACTCAGGATGATGAGCGACAATGGCCTGCACCAAAGCCCGTCCCATACGGCCCGCCACCGCCGTAACGCCAACGCGCCACGCTTCCGCCATTAAAGACCCATCCGGTCAAAGAAGTCTTTGGCCTTATTCCACCAGCTTTCCTGCTGGGGATGCTGGGCGCTATCGCCGCCTTCCTGGGCGAACTCCTCCAGCAATTCTTTTTGCCGGGGGGAGAGGTGCACTGGCACCTCCACCTGGATCTGGCAATGCAGATCGCCATTGAGCTTGCTGCGCACTCCCTTGATGCCTTTACCACGCAGGCGGAACACCGCACCCGACTGCGTACCCGGAGCAATTTGCACTTTGGCGCGACCGGTCAGCGTCGGCACCTCCAGTTCACCACCCATGGCCATCGTCGTAAATTTGACGGGTACCGCACAGTGCAGATCGTCGCCATCCCGTACAAAAAGCGCATGCGGCAGGACCCGCACCTGAATGTACAGGTCTCCCGGCGCTGCCCCCCGTTCACCCGCCTCGCCTTCGCCACTTAGACGAATACGATCTCCCGTATCCACCCCGGCAGGCACCTTCACCTGCAAATCCCGATTTTTGCGCACCCGGCCATGACCATGACAACTCGTGCATGGATCTTTGATGATCTTGCCGCTGCCGTTACACTGCGGACAGGGACGCGTGACGGAGAAGAAACCCTGCACCATCCGTACCTGCCCACGCCCCCCACAGGTCTTACAATCTTCAACGCCACTGCCAGGTTTGGCACCGCTACCATGACACACTTCGCAAATCGCCGAACTGGGAATCTGAATGTTAACCTCTTTACCAAGTGCGGCTTCTTCCAGCGTCAATTCGAGTTCATAACGTAGATCAGCACCCCGTCCCGAATCCTGGCCGCGCGCGCCGCCGCCAAAGGCCTGCTCGAAGATATCGCTGAAGACATCGCCGAAACCAGCGCCAGCGCTGAAACCGCCAAAGCCCGCGCCCGATCGACCGCCGCCGCCATTGACTCCGGCATGACCAAAACGGTCGTAAGCCTGCCGTTTTTCCGGATCGGAGAGCACCTCATAGGCCGCGCTGATTTCCTTGAAGCGATCCTCAGCGCTTGCATCATCCGGATTGCGGTCCGGGTGATAGCGCATCGCCAGACGTCGGTAAGATTTCTTGATCTCGCCGTCATCTGCGGTGCGGTTAACTTCCAATATTTCGTAGTAATCCCGTGTGGCCATCTTCTTTCCTGAAACCCTGAAACGGGCAAAGGGACAGGATAACAGATCCTGCCCCCTCGCGACCGATGGTGATTTTATTTCTTGTCGACTTCTTCGAACTCGGCATCCACCACATCATCCGGCTTGCCGTGGCCCTGCGCATCGGCACCGGGTTCCGCCTGCGCCTGACTGGCAGCGGCACTCTGCAACAAAGCCGACATGGCAGCCATCAGGGTGGCTACCGCGCCCTTAATGACGTCCACATCCTCCCCCTTGATCGCTTCTTCCACCGCCGCGGTGGCCTCCGTCACCTTGATTTTGTCGTGCTCGGGGGCCGCGGCATGTTCCTCCAGCGCCTTACGCGCACCGTGCATACTGGCGTCGGCCTCATTGCGTGCTTCAATCAACGCACGCGCCTTCTTGTCATCCGCCGCATGGGCCTCGGCCTCTTGAATCATCCGCTTGATTTCTTCCTCGGACAAACCGGAGCCTGCGGTGATTTTAATGGACTGCTCTTTGCCGGTCTGGTTGTCCTTGGCCGACACATGGAGAATACCATTGGCATCAATGTCGAAGGTCACCTCGATCTGGGGCATGCCGCGTGGTGCATTGGGAATATCGGCCAGATCAAAACGCGCCAGCGACTTGTTATCCCGCGCCAATTCACGTTCGCCCTGCAACACATGCACCGTCACCGCCGACTGGTTGTCTTCCGCCGTCGAGAAAATCTGCGACTTGCGGGTCGGGATGGTCGTGTTCTTCTCGATCAGTTTGGTCATCACGCCGCCCAAGGTCTCAATACCAAGAGACAATGGTGTTACGTCCATCAGCAACACGTCTTTCTTATCGCCGGACAACACCGCGCCCTGAATGGCTGCACCGATAGCCACCGCCTCATCCGGATTCACATCCTTACGCGGATCCTGGCCGAAAAAGGCTTTGACCTTCTCCTGCACTTTGGGCATCCGGCTCTGACCACCCACCAGAATCACATCGGTGATCTGATTCGTTGCCAGATTGGCGTCCTTCATAGCCACCCGGCACGGCGCCATGCTACGGTCGATAATGTCTTCTACCAACGACTCCAGCTTGGCGCGGGTCAGTTTCATGTTCAGATGCTTCGGCCCGCTCTGATCTGCGGTGATAAAAGGCAGGTTGACGTCGGTCTGCTGTGCGGAAGACAGTTCGATTTTCGCCTTCTCCGCCGCTTCCTTCAGACGCTGCATGGCCAGACGATCACCGCGCAGATCGATACCTGATTCCGCCTTGAAGGAGTCAGCCAGGTAATTAATGACCCGGTTATCAAAGTCGCCACCGCCGAGGAAGGTGTCACCGTTGGTGGAGAGCACTTCAAACTGATGCTCACCCTCCATTTCGGCAATCTCGATAATGGAGATATCGAAGGTGCCACCACCCAGGTCATACACCGAAATTTTGCTGTCACCGGGCTTTTTGTCCTCGCCAAAAGCCAGCGCCGCAGCGGTCGGCTCATTAATAATGCGTTTCACCTCCAGACCGGCGATACGGCCCGCATCCTTGGTCGCCTGCCGCTGCGCATCGTTGAAGTAAGCGGGCACGGTGATGACCGCTTCACTGACCGTTTCGCCAAGATAATCTTCGGCCGTCTTCTTCATCTTCTGCAGGATGAAGGCAGAAATCTGCTGCGCGGAATACTTTTTGTCGCGCACTTCCACCCAGGCATCGCCGTTGTCGGCCTTGATGACTTTGTAGGGCACATGCTTGAGGTCCTTCTGCACCTCGGCATCGTCAAATTTCCGGCCGATCAGACGCTTGACCTCGTAAATGGTATTTTCCGGATTGGTGACGGCCTGACGCTTAGCCGCGTCGCCGACCAGCACCTCGCCTTCTTCCGTGATAGCGACGATGGACGGCGTGGTGCGTTTACCTTCGCTGTTCTCGATCACCTTGACCTTATCGCCTTCCATCACGGCGACACAGGAGTTGGTGGTTCCCAAATCGATTCCTATTACTTTTGCCATTTTATCATCTCCTGAATATGCAAAATCTGTCTGGTGTGCGTTGTGTCATTCTGCCGCTTTAGGTGCTTTGGAAACGGAAACCATGGATGGTCGCAACAGGCGGTCGTGCATTAAATAACCTTTCTGATGGACCGCCAGAACCCGGTTCGCGTCTCCCTCCGTTTCCACCATGGCAATCGCCTGATGCAGGTGGGGGTCAAAACGCCCTTCGCCCATTTCTATGGGGGCGATGCCCGCTTTTCCCAAGGCCTGCGCAAATAGCGTCAACGTATTTTCTAAACCCTGCCGCAACTGCGCGATGCCCTCGGCACCCTCCACCGGGCTGGCCAGTGCCAGCTCCAGACTGTCAATCACCGGCAGTAATTCGCGGGCAAAACGATCCACGGCATAATTGCGAGCGTCCTCCACCTGCTTTTCATGGCGCTTACGCAAATTTTCGGTATCCGCCAGGGCGCGTAAATAATCGTTGCGATAGCCTTCCGCCTTCTCTTCCCAGTTCACCACATCTGCACTGGTAGATTCTGCTTCAGTAGACGGCAACTCCTGCTTCTCTTCTTCATTCATGCGCAATCAATCCCTGAAAGTTTGAGTCCAAGACGATATGGGGAAGGGGCTGGCGTATTTCAAGACCCGGCAGTATCAGGATTGCGACAGGGCGCGACCGAGCAACTGCGCCGTGCCGTCGACCAGCGGAATGATTTGCTGGTAGGGCATCCGCATCGGTCCGATCACCCCCAGCACCCCAACCACCTCCCCATCGACACTGTAGGGCGCCGATACCACGCTGCAATCACTGAGCGGCGCATAGCCCGACTCTTCGCCGATAAAAAGACGCACCTCACTACCGCGCATACTCTCATCCAGCAAATGCACCAGATCACGCTTCTGTCGCACCGCAGCCAAGAGTTCGCGCAAGCGTTCACTTCCCGCCAGCTCCGGCATATCCAGCCACTGGAACTCGCCCTCGATGAGCATACGCTGTTGATCCTCCTCCAGCATTTCCATACCCAGCGCCATGGCACTGCGCAGGATGCGGTCCATTTCGTGACGGGATTGCTGCAGGTCCCGCTGCAAATTATGGATGACATCCTGCAGTGGCCGACCGCCGTAGGTGGCGTTGAAGAAATTGGCTGCCTGCGCCAGTTCTGCCGCCCCAAAGGGGTGCTCCGTGCGGATCAGACGATTCTCCACATCTCCTTTGTCGGTGACGAAGATGGCCAGCACCTCGCGCTCATGCAGCGCGATAAAGTCCACATGCCGCAAAATCCGGGTTGCCCGCCGCGGCACCCGCACAAAACCCGCCATGCGCGTCAATTCAGAGAGAATGCCTGTGGCGGCGTGCAGGACCTGCTCCGTATCCGGAGCGCGAAAACCGATACGATGCACCAGCAAGCGGTGGGACTCTGCCGACAGCGGCACCACCCGCAGCAGTGCATCGACAAAAAAACGATAGCCGACATGGGTGGGGATGCGCCCGGCGGAAGTGTGGGGGGAGATCAGGTAGCCCTCATCCTCCAGGTCCGCCATGACATTACGCACGGTAGCGGGACTGATATTGAGGCCGGCATCACGGACCAACTGGCGACTGCCGACCGGCACGCCTTTGGCGATATGCTGCTCGATGAGGGATTTGAGCAGGTGACGGGCGCGTTCATCCATGACCGTTACAACCTCCGCCAAGATACGCAGAACGGCTCACCCCGTGCAACGGGCGAAGGCAACTGCCGCATGGCGCAGATAAGGGATAAAACATGGCGGAAGAAATCATCCTTGGCACTCAACCATCATGAGTGCTAGTAATTTAGCAAAAAATGATGGCGGAGCAAAGGAATGGTCTGGCCCCTCCCGAAGATTCAGGGCAAACCACCGGGAGGCAAACCGAAAAAGGGTGTTACTTGATCTTGTCTTCCCGATACATCACATGCTTCCGGAGCTTGGGATCGAACTTCTTCATCTCCAGCTTATCGGGCTTGGTCTTCTTGTTCTTGGTGGTGGTGTAGAAATGACCGGTACCGGCCGTGGAAACGAGCTTAATCTTGTCACGCATGGTTCAATCCTCAGATCTTTTCGCCGGCGGCGCGCAGTTCAGCCAGAACGACGTCAATCCCTTTCTTGTCAATGGTACGGATGCCCTTGGTGCTCACCCGCATACGCACCCAACGTTTCTCGCTCTCCACCCAGAAACGGTGGTACTGCAAATTGGGCAGAAAACGGCGGCGGGTCTTGTTGTGGGCGTGGGAAACATTATTCCCCGCCATGGGCTTCTTGCCCATCACCTTGCATACTCTGGACATCGGTTAATCTCCCTGAAAAAAGGCGCTCTTTATACCATAGATGAAAGCGGCCTGCCAGTGGTCCACACGCCATTGCCTGATACGCCTATCCCCTGTAATTTATCCGCACTATGAAAAAACGACGCATATTGATCACCAGCGCCCTCCCCTATGCCAATGGACCCATTCACCTCGGGCACTTGGTGGAATACACCCAAACGGACATCTGGGCCCGCTATCAGCGCCTGCGGGGCCACGACTGCGTCTATGTCTGCGCCGACGATGCCCATGGCACGCCGATCATGCTCCGTGCCCAGAGCGAGGGCATCACACCAGAAGAACTCATCACCCGCATGCACGCTGATCATCTGCGCGACTTCACCGGCTTCGGCATTCAGTTCGATCTGTATCACAGCACCCACTCGCCGGAAAACTTTGAGATTTCTCAGAGCATCTATCGTGCTCTGCGGGCCGCGGATTACATCAACGTCCGCGAAATCGAACAAGCCTACGATGCGGTCGCCGGCATTTTCCTGCCCGACCGCTTCATTCGCGGCACTTGTCCGCGTTGCGGCGCTGCCGATCAGTATGGAGATAGCTGCGAGGTCTGCGGCGCCACCTACAGCCCCACCGACCTTATCAATCCTGTTTCCGCGGTCTCCGGCGCCGTACCCGAGCGCCGCAATTCGGAGCATTATTTTTTTCAGCTCGGGGATTTCAGCGACTTCCTCCGACGGTGGATTCACAATGGCACCCTGCAGGAAGAAGTCGCCCACAAGCTCGATGAATGGTTCAGTATCGGCCTGGCCGACTGGGACATCAGCCGCGACGCCCCCTACTTCGGCATTCCCATCCCCGATGCCCCCGGCAAGTTCTTTTATGTCTGGCTGGACGCCCTGCCCGGCTACATGGCCGCCACCCAGCACTGGTGCGCGACCCACGGCCGCAGTTTGGCCGATTACTGGGGTCCGGATTCCACTGCCGAGGTCTATCATTTTATCGGCAAGGACATCATTTATTTTCACGGCCTGTTCTGGCCGGCCATGCTCAAGGGCTCCGGACACCGGCTGCCGACGGGCATATTCGCCCACGGGCACCTGACCGTAAACGGCGCCAAAATGAGCAAGTCGCGCGGCACCTCCATTACCGCTGTGCAGTATCTCCAGCATCTGAATCCTGAATTCCTGCGCTACTACATCGCCACCAAGCTCAACAGCCATGTGGAAGATATCGACCTCAATCTCGAAGACTTCCTGCTCAAGGGCAATGGCGACCTGATCGGCAAGGTGGTCAATCTGGCCTCCCGCGCGGCGGGTTTCATCCACCGCAGCTTTGCGGGCCGACTGGCCGCCTCCCTGGGCAATGATCAGGCTTTTTATGATGGACTGCTACAGACCCAGGAGGCCATCGGTGAGGCCTACGCCGGGCGGGAATATGGCAAGGCCATGCGTGACATCATGGCGCTGGCGGATCAGATCAATGCTTATGTGGACCAGAATGCACCCTGGACTTTGGCCAAAGACCCGGCCCAAGGCGAGGCGCTGCACCGTGTCGCCAGCGTCACCCTGAACGGCTTCCGGGTGCTGATCACCCTGCTCAGCCCCGTGCTGCCGGAGCTATCGCGCAAATCGCTGGAGTTCCTGCAATGCGAATTGGACTGGGCGGGCCTGACCAAGCCGCTTCTCAATCACCAGATCCAGCCCTACACCCATCTTTTACAACGTATGGAAAAAACCCAGGTGGACGCCTTGATCCAGAATCCCGCAGAAAGCCCCGCAACAGCCCCCGGCATGGCGGCGGCCCCAGCAGTGCCCACGCCCGTACCTGCTGAGGCCAAGGAAGAAAACCCCTTTATCCGCATGGACGACTTCAGCAAGGTGGATTTGCGCATTGCGCGGATTATTGCCGCGGACAGCGTGGAAGGCGCGGACAAGCTACTGCACCTCACCCTGGATATTGGCGAGGGCACCCGCTCGGTCTTTGCCGGCATCAAGAGCGCTTACGATCCTGCCAGCCTGGTCGGCAGGCTGACCGTGATGGTCGCCAATCTGGCGCCCAGAAAGATGCGTTTCGGCCTGTCCGAGGGCATGGTGCTTGCCGCCAGCGGGCCGGAGGGCGGACCCTTCCTGCTCTCTCCCGATAGCGGGGCGCAACCGGGCATGCGGGTTAAATAGGGGCCTGCGCGGTCGCCAGCAACTTGCGTTCTTCATAGGTTTCCCGGGCCAGACGCACGTCTTCCAGGAACCACGGGAGCTCTTTCAGCAGCAGGGCCTGCGGGCCATCCACCAGCGCCGTCGCCGGGTCGGGGTGGAAGTCCACCAGAATCATGTTGGCACCGGCCACCACGCCCTGCGCGGTCACATGGAAGACATCCATGATGCCATCCGGCCCCGCGTCGCGGCTGCCCACGGAGTGGGATGGATCGATGCAGACGGGCATCCGCGTCAGCCGCTTCACGACCGGCACCTGGGCGAAATCCACGAAGTTGCGGTGCGGGTCACCCAGATTCGTCTTCATGCCGCGCAGCCCGAAGACCACCTTGGTATTTCCCTCCGAAGCCAGGTACTCGGCGGCATTGAGGGATTCTTCCAGGGTAATGCCGAAACCGCGCTTGAGCAGCACGGGAAGTTCCTGCTGCCGCCCCACCGCCTTCAGCAACTCGAAATTCTGAGTATTGCGGGTACCGATTTGGAGCATGACACCGGTCGGATGACCGGTCTTTTCGAGTGCCTCGCGGATCTCGTCCATATGCGCCTCGTGGAGAATTTCCATGGCGATGACACGGATGCCGTATTTGCCCGCCAGG
Source organism: Acidithiobacillus ferriphilus (assembly GCF_028215975.1). Taxonomy (NCBI): domain Bacteria; kingdom Pseudomonadati; phylum Pseudomonadota; class Acidithiobacillia; order Acidithiobacillales; family Acidithiobacillaceae; genus Acidithiobacillus; species Acidithiobacillus ferriphilus. Next base: position 483,630 of record NZ_CP116458.1, on the reverse strand, counting down.
TCAAACACCCAGGGCAGACAGCTTTTGCCATGTCCCTGAAAGGCGTAAGGGCTGGTACGCGGCTTGTAGGCCCCCATGCGGGTACAAACCTGGCCATTTTCCTGCAAGGCGCGCAGCATTTGCTCCACATGCTCATGCGTATCCACTGCGCAGAGCCCGGCGAAGACATGCAGAGTATCCTGGGAAAAACGCACCCCATTGTACTCAAAACCATTGCCGCGCTGGTCATCATTATGGCGGCCCAGCATCCGGTACTCACGGGACACGCGAATGGCACGTCCCACCCCGGGGAGCGCTTCCATATCTTCTATCCGGAGCTGTTTGGTGTCGCCGATCAGGTAGATTTCGCTGAGTACCTGCTCCGCACCCTGTTCTTGATGGACCCGGAAGTGAATGCCGGAAAGGCCGCGCAGATGGGTAAGAAGTTGTTGAAAGATCGGCGATTGTTCGTCGACGTTGGCTTCTAAAATCAAAATCATGAATTGCCCCTTTCGCATATGCCAAAAGCTGCGGAGGAGCATAACATGGCGCCGCCCCCGCCTCTACGGAGTCGTGCGCATTTTACCGCGCGCTATAACCCCAACATGCGTTCCGGGCGCATGTATCTATCGAATTCCTCCGCCGAGAGATGGCCGAGATGGAGCACCGCTGCACGCAAGGTACAGCCTTCACGATGGGCATGCTGGGCGGCGGCGGCGGCGCGCTCGTAGCCGATGACCGGCGCCAGGGCCGTGACCAGCATCAGCGACTCTTCCATATTTTGGCGAAGCTGGTCTTCTGCCGGCTGCAAATCGCGCAGGCAATGATCGCTGAAGGAGCGGACAGCATCACCCAACAACGCAATGGATTGCAGAATATTATAGGCAATCAGTGGCTTGTACACATTCAGCTCAAAATTACCCTGCGAAGCGGCAAAAGCGATGGCCGCATCATTGCCGTAAATCTGCACGCAGACCATGGTCAGAGCCTCGGCTTGAGTGGGGTTCACCTTGCCGGGCATGATGGAGGAGCCGGGCTCGTTTTCCGGGAGATGCAGTTCGCCCAGACCGGCCCGCGGGCCAGAAGCCATCCAGCGGATATCATTGGCGATCTTTATCAGGGACATGGCCATGCCACGCAGTGCCGCGCTCAACTGCAGCAATGCTTCATGTCCCGCCAGGGCGGCAAACGCATTGGCCGCCGGGCGGAAAGGCAGACCCAACTCCGCATGTAACCGCGCGCACACCGCACTGGCAAAATCCGGGTGGCAGTTGAGGCCGGTGCCGACGGCTGTCCCGCCCAGCGCCAGGGCATAAAGACCGGGCAAGGTCTGCTCCAGCGCGTGTATGCCTTGCCGCAGTTGCGCCACATAGCCGGAAAACTCCTGCCCCAAAGTGAGCGGCACCGCATCCATCAGATGGGTGCGTCCGACCTTGATGAGCTGGGCAAAGTCCCCCGTCTTACGCTCCAACTCTCCCTCCAGATGCGCCAATGCCGGTAAGAGTCCATGATGTATCGCCAAAGCCGCCGCAATATGCATGGCCGACGGAAAAGCGTCGTTGGAGGATTGACCCAGATTGACGTGATCATTGGGGTGTACCGGCGTCTTACCGCCCCGGGGCTGCCCCGCCATTTCATTAGCCCGGTTGGCAATGACCTCATTGACGTTCATGTTGCTTTGGGTGCCGCTGCCCGTCTGCCAGACCCGCAGGGGAAACTGCGTATCCCAGCGCCCGGCGACGACTTCCGCCGCCGCGTCACTGATCTTTTCGGCCAGCGCCTCATCCAGCAGACCCAGCCCGGCGTTCACCAAGGCCGCCGCCCGCTTGATTCGTGCCAGAGCGTGGATAACCGGGAGGGGCATCTGCTCAGTGCCGATGGCGAAATAACGCAGGGAGCGTTGTGTCTGGGCACCCCAGAGGGCATCGTCGTTCACCTCGATAACGCCCATGCTGTCCTTTTCCTGACGCATATTCAGCGTACCTCCGCCAGTTTTTCGGCCTCATCCACCATCCCGGCCATATAATCCAGCGCCCGCGACCAGATTTCCGGGTCTTCCAGATCAATGCCGGCCGCCGCCACCACCTCGGCTGGGGCCTTGCTCCCCCCAAGTTTCAGCATGGCGATGTAACCGGGTACGAAGTCGGCCGGAGCTGCCCGATAGCGCTGGATCAGCGCCAGCGTCAGCAATTCGCCAAAGGCATAGGCATACACATAGCCCGGCGAGCCGATGAAGTGAGAAATATAACTCCACCACCAGCGATAACCAGGACTGAACTGAATACTGTCGGCAAACTGCTCCGTCTGGGTTTGCATCCACAACTCCGCCAGACGCTCCTTACTCAGTTCGCCCTCGGCACGGCGCGCGCCGTGCATGACTTCCTCAAAACGGTGCATGGCCATCTGCCGGAACACCGTGGCAAAGGTATCCTCGATTTTGCCGCAGAGCAGGCCCAGCCGCCGCCGGGGATCCTGCTCCTCGCGCATCAGTTGTCCGAAGGTCAGCATCTCGCCGAAAACCGAAGCCGTCTCCGCCGTGGTCAGGGGAGTATCCGCGTTCATATGGCCTTGTTCGCGGGCGAGATACTGGTGGATGCCGTGCCCCAGTTCGTGGGCCACCGTCATCACATCCCGCACCGTGCCAGTGTAGTTGACCATGAGATAGGGATGCACATCGGGGGTCACCGGATGGGCGAAGGCCCCACCCCGCTTGCCCGATGCCAGCGCGGCGTCAATCCAGCCCTCGTCGAAAAAACGCCGACCGATGGCCCCCAGTTCCGGAGAAAAATCCGTCACCGCGGCCAGCACGATGCGCTGACACTCCGCCCAGTCGTAGCGCCGCTCGCCACCCGGCAAAGGCGCATAACGGTCATAATCCATCAACGGCGATACGTTCAATAATTTAGCCTTGAGCCGGTAATAGCGGGCCACCAGCCCATAGCGTCCGACCACGGCTTGCTCCAGCGCCTCGACCATTTTGTCGGAGATTTCGTTGCTCAGGTTGCGGTCACTCAGCCAGTGGGGATAGCGGCGCAGACGATCATCCAGGGCCTTGTCGGCGAGGATGGCGTTGAAACAGGTGGTGAGGGTATGCAAGCGCCCTTCCAGCCCCTTGCTGAGGGATTCGGCCGCATCCCGGCGCAACTCCCGGTCGGGATCGGACAACAGGGTCAACACCTCCTGCTCGGTCATCTGCTTGCCGCGCAAGGGAAAGCGCATCTCCGTCAATGTCTCGTCAAAAAGCCGCTCCCAGAGCGCCCGCCCAGTCACCCGCTTTTCCGACAGAATTTGCTCCTCACTCTCGCTGCGCAGGTGATCACGATACCTCCGCCAGTTACGCAGCAGGTGCGCCCAATGCGCTAGCGCGGGATCTGCCAGCAGGCTTTCTGCCCGGCTATCCGCAACGGCATTCCAGGCGATATCGAAGAAGACCAGACGATTCTGAATGGCCGTGGCCGCCTCTTCGTAAGCCTGCAGAGCGGCGCCATACGCCGGCTGATCGGCATGGGTCACGTAACTGAGGTAACGAAAGGCACCCACCCGACCGATGCGCTGGCGGACGGCTTCCAACTGCGCCATGGCCGCCGCCAGTTGCGCCGCGTCCAGATCACCCAGACCGGGACGATAGACCTCTGCGAAGCGCGTCGCGGCGCTGTCCGCCCAGCGCATATCCTCGGTCAGCCGCGGGTCATCCACCCCGGCGTACAGATCCCCGAGACGCCAATGTATCTGCTCCGCACCCGTCGCCGCCTGATTCACACCCTTCATCATGCTGCCATTCTCCATCCGAGCAATGTTTGATTCGCGGGCGCCGCTGTTCAGCCCGCCATCTCCGGCAAACCCAGACCACGGCGTACACAAGGCAACAACGCCGTCAGTTCGGGCGCGCGTCCTGCACGTTGGGCCTGCCACATCATCTCGCCCAGACAATCCACGAAAAGATGTTCGGCGCCGGTTTCACCCAGCTTGCGGCGCGCACTGTCGAAGAGGTCCACGATACCCGCAGGCTGTCCCAATGCCAACATCTCCTCCAGCCCTATATGCAGAGACAGGTGCATATAGGGGTTACTCCGTCCCTGCTCGGGCGGGAAATCCTGTTCCAGCCCGCGCGACGCATCGCTCAGCAAGGCATGATATTCCGGATGGCGGAGAATGACGGCGACAATCCGCGTCTGCACCCCTTCCAGTGGACGCCCCTCCTGATAAGCCCGCCAACTGTCCAGAAATACCTGTCGATATGTTTCTCGTTTACTGCCATAAAGCATAATGATTAGCCTGTCAGAACATACCGGAAGATCATAGGCCAGACCGGCACGGGTAGGAAAGAGAGGCCCTTTGTGATACACAAGGCAGGTCCTGGAAGCCTAACCCAGCTTAATCAAAAACACTTATCGCGACATTATTTTCAGCGGGAGATCAGCGCATCATGGCCAACGCGAATGCAGTATCGTCAGCAGCAGTAACCACCCTCAATGAACGCCAGTGGGAAGGGCTCGGTAAAGTCGGTGACGCCGCCCTGCAGGTGCAGAACTTGCTGCAGACGCTGCGCGATATCCTCAACGAATTGCCGCGGGCCATCGATACCGACAAGCTCATGGAGACCATGAAGCCGTATCTGGAACAATTGCAGCGCGTCTCGGAGTCGCTGCAAGCCTTCATTAAAGGCAACTCCGGTGAGGAGCCGCTGGATCGCCTGCGCAACGTGCTGAACGACGTTCAGAATGCGGAACTCGACAAGACCCTGAAGGAAATCCTGCAACTACTCGGCAACCTGCAGCGCGCCGGCTTCTTCCGCTCCATCTCCACCCTCAGCGCTGAATTCAAATGCCCCATCATCGGCGAAAATCCGGAAGACATGGTGCAGAAAATTCATGGCGCCACCGCAAGCATCCAGTACTGGATGGATAGCGCGCGGCAGGGCGTCGGCGTCGTCGGCAACATGCTCGGTCAGCTCGACCTGCCCGATCGCCTCGACGAAATCCAGGAAATGGCCGACCAGTGGATTCAAATGGCCAAACGGGCCCAACGCCTCATTCAGGGTGACGCCCCCAACCTGCAGGCGCGCCTGAGCGGCATGCTCGACATGGCGGAAATTCTCGGTGGACAGATGAACATCGCCATCGGCACCCTGCGCGATACCATACCGGAAGTGCTGGAAGGCGCGGACATGGGCGGCACGCTCGCCACTATTGGTGCCGGTGGCAGCCGTTGGATGCACATTGCGCTGCGGGTCAAGGCTCTGGCGCAGGGCGACTCCGAAGATCTCGCTCAGCGGGTGGAAGGCTTGCTGGACCAGGTGGAGCGCCTCGCCGGCTATGCCGCGAGCGCGGGCTTCTTCATCCAGGCGGGTAAAGATGGCGTAGGTGCGGTTCGCAATATTCTCAGCGACATGGATCTGCCGAAAAAGCTGGACGACCTTGCGGAAGAAGCCGAAAAGTGGCTGGAAATCGCGCAAATCGGCGCCAAGGCCGTACGGGGCGACGCGGCAAGCATCAACGCACGGATCAAGGAAATTGTTCAGGGCCTGCATGATGCCCACCTGATGGACATGCTGCCTGACGTCTTCGCGCTGGTGGGTAACCTGCAGAAGGCCGGCCTGGCCGGCAAGCTGAACATGATCATGACGCAAGTCGTCCCCATGATCCCCTCCGACGAAGTCTTTGCCAGCGGTGTGCACAAGGCGATGAAGGCGCTGGAGCAGACCAGGACCGAGATGAAGGACGAGAACAACAAGGGTGGCGGTATCTTCGGTCTGATGAAAATCTTCTTCGCCAAAGACACCCAGTTCGTGCTGAAGTTCGCCGTGCGCTTCGCTTCCATCTTCCTGAAGGCGCTGAAACAGGGCTGATTTTCTAGCTCTCGCAAAAAAGCCCCGCACCTTGCTGGTGCGGGGCTTTTTTGCGTTGCGGGGAAGGGAGGCAGGTACTAAGCCCCATGCTGTCCCCACCACACCTTTGCCTTCTCCGCTGCCGCCCTGGCCGCTGCCGGATCGTTCAGCCAGGCCTTCGCCAGATCGATAATCTCCGCATTGTCCTGCGCCCATACCGCAGCGCCAGCGGCCAACAAGCCCTGACGTACCGCGTTATCCGGCATTTTCGGACCGAGGATGAGGGGACAACCATCAGCAATGGCTTTGCCGAGATCCACTGCACCTCCTACCAACGTGCCGCCAGGCACACAAAAATCCACACAAGCGTAGAAAGCATCGCGCTGCTCCGCCGTTTCCACAAAGTAGACGCGCGTCTTGATGGGCACGAAGCTGGTGAACAAACGACTATGGCGGATGGTCTGCAGATGGTATTTCAGCGCGTCACGATAAACGGGTTCGTAGCGTTCTTCCCGATCTGGCGCCAACACCATAATGCCCATTTTCACCCGCATCAGCGAAAGAAAAATGGCGTAAGCTTCAGCATCTTCGCCTTCATGCAGATTGGGGAAATATATCACGCAGCGCTGCCGGTCCCGAAATTCCTTAAAACGCTCGCACCATTCCATGCATGTCACTCCTGAACCGCAGTGTGGGATTTTCCAGGCGCCGATGATAGGCGACACTGGCGTATCATTCAAAATTTGCTCAGCGCAGGCGCTTGTGAAGCGCGCACCGCTTTTGTGTTATATTAACAACAATATTCAAACAAAGAAGAACACACGCCTATGCTACGATCACTTTTTGTATTTTCGGAGATGATGCCCTACTCCAAAACGGGTGGCCTCGCGGACGTCGGCGGGGCGTTGCCCCTGGCGTTAAGGCAACTGGGCGCCGAGGTTCGCGTTTTGGTGCCTTACTACGGGTGCCCGGCCACGAGTGATATGCGCTGGTGTTGCGCCGTCAACGTGCCCTATACGGGTGAAACAGCCGAACTGTGGTCGCCGGTGGGGGAAGCACAGATCCTTTTCCTCCGCTATCCCGCTTACTATGAACGCGACGGCGGTCCTTACCAGGATACTCAAGGCGAAGACTGGCCGGACAACGATCGACGCTTTGCCCTGCTCAACCGGGTAGCCGTCGAAATCGCCCAGGGACGTGTGTCGGGGCTCAATTGGCGTCCGGATATCGTCCATGCCAATGACTGGCAAACCGGACTGATACCCTACTTGCTCGATCTGGAGGCACGGATCGGCGCAGCGCGACCCGCCGTCCTTTTCACTATTCATAATTTGGCCTATCAGGGTCGCTTCGCGCCCGGCGCCATGGCGCCTCTGCACTTGCCGGCGGCGGATTTTCACTGGCTCGGGACCGAACTCTACGGGGCCTTTTCCTTCATGAAAGCGGGTCTGGCTTATAGCGACCAAATCACCACCGTCAGCCCTACCTATGCCGAGGAGATTCAGAGCAGTGCCTTCGGTATGGGACTGGATGGGCTGCTGCAAACCCGATCCGAGCATCTGTCGGGCATTCTCAATGGCATTGATGCCATCCACTGGAACCCCGGCGCGGACCCCTATCTGCCCGCGCATTATTCGCTACAAGATCGGCTCGGTAAGGCGCAGTGCAAGGCGCAACTGCAGAGCAGTCTCGGCCTTCGTCCTGATCCTCATGTATTCCTCCTCGGCATGATCAGCCGTCTGGTGGAGCAGAAGGGGACGGATATGGTACTGGATATTCTCCCTGATCTGTTACGCCACGGCATGCAAGTGGTGGTATTGGGCAGTGGCGATAAATCTTTCGAGCGACAATTGCTGGAGATGGCCGCGGCGCATCCGACCCAGATGGTGGCGCGCATCACCTTTGACGAAGGGCTATCCCATCGCATCGAAGCGGGCGCAGATGCTTTTCTCATGCCCTCCCGCTTCGAGCCCTGCGGCCTGAATCAAATGTACAGCCTGCGCTACGGCACCCTGCCCATAGTTCACCGTACGGGCGGGCTGGCCGATACGGTCACCGATGCCGACGACTTCCACCATCCACTACAACGCAACGGATTTGTTTTTGACCGCCCGCACAGCGATGCCCTGCATGATGCCGTGCTGCGCGCGGAAGCGTTGTTCCGTCAACCAGCGCTGTGGTCACATCTGCAAGATCAGGCCATGGCTGGCGATTATAGCTGGCAGCACTCGGCACGCGCCTATCTCCAGCTTTATCACGAGGTGCTGGCGCGGCGCGCAGGCGGTCACTAAGCGCCTCCCGCTCGCCGCTGATTCGCTATACTGGGGACTAAAGGAGAAGCATATGGAAATGCAATTTTATGGCGCCGCAGGGGGGGTCACCGGATCCTGTCATTTTCTGCGCGTTGGCGATAAAAAGCTGCTCATCGACTGCGGCATGTTTCAGGGGGGGCATGACCTGGAAGAAGAAAATCGCGCCGAGTTCGGCTTTGCTGCCAAAGACATCGATTATCTGTTGCTGACCCACGCCCATCTCGATCACTGTGGGCGCATCCCCTTGCTGGTGAAACGTGGTTTTCGCGGCGAGATCATCACCACGGCAGCCACCCGTGAGCTGGCGCGACTGGTGCTCATGGATGCGGCAGGCCTTGCGGCAGAAGAGGCACGGCGCTCCAACCGGCGTCATCGGCGTCAGGGTGGAACAGAAGCCGAGGCCATTTATGACCTCACCGACGTCCTTGATACTATGGATCGTTTCGGACGCACCGCGGATTATGCGCAGAAAATGGAGGTCTGCCCCGGCGTCAGTATAACCTTCGGAGATGCCGGTCATATTCTCGGTTCCGCCTGGATATTGATAGAAGCCAGTGAAGCGGACAGACAGCAGCGCATCGTTTACTCCGGCGATCTGGGCAATCGCGGCAAGCCCATTATCAACCCGTCCACCCCCGCGCCCCAGGCGGATGTCATCGTCATGGAAACCACCTACGGCGACCGCCTGCACAAGGCCATCGGGCCCTCGGTGGACGAGCTGCGCGATGCCATCCTCGACACCCTGAAACGCGGCGGCAATGCCATCATTCCCACCTTCGCCCTGGAGCGCGCCCAGGATTTACTGTATTACCTGCGCGAGATGATGAACGACAACCAACTCCCCGCCAACCTACCGGTCTTTCTCGATTCGCCCATGGCCATTTCCGCCACGGAGATTTTTCGCCGTCATCCGGAATGCTTCAATCCCGACACCCGTGAAGGTCTGCGACATGGCACCGACCCCTTCGCCCTGCGCAACCTCCACTTCACCCGCGAAACCAGCGAATCCATAGGCATCAATCTAATCAAGGGCGGCGCCCTGATTATGGCCGGGTCGGGCATGGCGACCGGGGGCCGGGTCACCCACCATCTCAAACACAACATCTGGCGCGAAGACTGCAGCGTCATCTTTGTCGGCTATGCCGCACAGGGGACGCTGGCGCGGCGCATCATCGACGGGGCGAAAACCGTACGGATATTTGGTGAAGAGATTCGCGTCGCCGCCAAAATTTACACCATCGGTGGTTTCTCGGCCCACGCCGACCACGACGAACTCCTCGCCTGGTACGGTGATCAAAAACCGACGCGCACGATTCTCGTCCATGGCGAGGAAAATGGCCGGGAAGGCATCGCCAAGGTACTGCGGGCGCGCGGCTTACCGGTGGATTGCCCGGTCATTGGTGATCGTTATTCCCTCTAAAAAAGCTTTTGCGTTGCGCCGGGACCATAAACGGCTACAATGCCCCGAAGGCTTTTACACCCGCATGCAGGAGGAGTCGTACGATGTCAGGTCACTTTCCTTTTTCCGGCAAGGCCAACCGCGTTTCGGTCTACGCCTTTTTTGAGGCCCACGACTGGAGCCTTGAAGCGCAAGAGAAGTATTTTGAAAAATGGTACCGGTGGGCGAAAGACTACGTCATGAATGATGCCGACCTGAAAGCCGCCAAAGGCGTACTCTTCAGCAGCGACCATTTTGGAACCCATGCTGACCATGATTTCCATCTGCACGGCTACGCGATTGCCACGCGCATGCTGGACCTCGGCGAAACCATCAAGGGAAGCATCCTGCCCAAGCTGGACCACGACATGCTCCACGCCCTGGAACACGACCATGAAGAATGGATCGCCGCCGCCAATGCCGTCGCGGCAAGCCATCCCCGACCGGAAGCGCCGGAGATTGGTCGTTATCGTCACGTCTGAAGGTGCGGCCACGGTGTCGGGTCAGGTCACAGACCCGACACCCAGCGTCGCGGCCAGTCTATCTCCCAGCACCTGCACCTGTTCCCGTGGGTAAATGTTGCGCCATGGATCCACAAAACATCCATCGCTGTTTTGCGGCCCTGCGCGCCGCCATTCCTGAACCCAAAACCGAGCTGATCTATCAGTCCCCCTTTCAGCTTCTGGTCGCCGTGGTGCTCTCCGCGCAAAGTACGGACAAAGCCGTCAACGCCTGTACCCAGACACTTTTTGCCGCGGCGCCTACCCCCGACACGATGGCGGCGCTCGGTGAGGACGGCATCAAGACCCATATCCGTCGCCTGGGGCTATTCAACGCCAAGGCCCGTCATGTGCATGCCCTGGCGCAACAACTGCTGGCTCTGCACGACGGCGAAGTGCCCGCAGACCGGAAGGCGCTGGAAGCGCTCCCCGGTGTCGGGCGCAAAACCGCCAACGTCGTCCTCAATACCCAATTCGGGCACCCCACCATTGCGGTGGATACCCATATCTTCCGGGTAGGCAACCGGATAGGTATTGCTCCCGGCAAAACCCCTCTGGCCGTCGAACAGGCCCTGCTCGCGGCGGTACCCGCCGAATACCTGCAGGACGCCCACCACCTCCTGATCCTCCATGGCCGCTATACGTGCACGGCCAGACGTCCGCACTGTGGTCACTGTCCGCTTTTCCAATGCTGCGAATGGCCGGACAAACATCAGTGGGCAGCAAAATCATCCTAGCCAGTACCGGCTTCGCCATGGATGCCCGACATCCTGAGCGACTGCTGGCGCAGGCGATCGAAGAGGCCCACCATAAGCTACACGGGCAGACCATTACCGCCGCCCTTTTCCTGTTCAGCCCTCCGCTGTCCCCTGTGCTGCACATCCGGGCTACCGATATCAATCGCAGCGGGCACTGGCGGGTACGCCGCACAGAGGAGCAACCATGACGCATGTAGTGACGGAATCCTGCATTCTCTGCAAGTACACCGACTGTGTGACGGTGTGTCCAGTAGACTGTTTCCATGAGGGTCCCAATTTTTTGGTCATAGATCCTCTGGAATGTATTGATTGCACCTTATGTGTGGCCGAGTGCCCGGTCGATGCAATTTACCTGGACGCGGACCTGCCGAATGGCATGGAAGAGTATCCGGAACTCAATACACAGCTCGCTAAAACATGGCCTGTGCTCATCCAGAAAAAACCGGCACTGGCAGATGCCGAAACGTGGGGCAAGGTGCGGGATAAGCGCATTTATCTGGTTACCGGCGAGCATTCTACTGAGACGGCTTTGCCAGAGCCAAGCGCACCCTTGGAAGAATACAAACGTACACCCGAATTCGATAGGGAGCATATACCCGCCGGTTTATTGCACGATCATCACACCAAGGCTGGGGTTTGGGGACGCATCGTGATCCTGGAGGGCCGACTGCGTTACTGCCTGGATGACGGCAGCGGACGCAACTGGTCATTGAGCCCAGAACGTCCAGCCTGGATACCGCCTGATGTACCCCACCATGTGGAGGCGGCAGATATGGTAAGGTTTTATGTAAGCTTTTGGCGCTAGGAATCTCCATGGAACAAAAAACGTTCCGCAGCGGACGATCACGTCACCTGGAATTCCGAAGCATAGGCACCGCACTATGCAGACAAAAATCGTTCGAATCGCAAACTGGAATCCGGCAACCCCTGGCTCAGGGCCAATTCCGTCACCCCCTGGACCAGCCGCGTTGATCCGCAAACATACAGGTCCGGTGAAGCCGCAAGGCTTCCCAAGTCATCGCGCAAGGCTTCCATTACGCTGCCTCGATAACCCGCCCATTCATTTCCAGGACGTGAAAGGCATATCTTAACCTGCAGTTGGGGAAGTTTATCCTGGATCTGGCGGATTTCCTCCTGACAGAAGAGTTCGTCTTCATATCTCGCGCCGAAATACAGACGTGCCGGAAGCGTTTCCCCCCAATCTGCCATGCGACGTAGCATCGACAGTAACGGTACGAGGCCGGTCCCACCACCAACAAACCAACGTGGCTGCAGGCCATTCTCTCTCAGGGTAAACGTTCCAAGTGGACCACGTATATTCAGGCGGTCGCCCACCAGGGCGGATTCCAGATAGGTAGAAAAAGCACCGTCAGGGCGCAGCATGATAAAAAACTCCAGGTCACCATTCCAGTTGGTGTTATTGGCCAGCGAATAGGCGCGACGCGCCTCGCCGCCAGGTACTTGGATCTCCATAAATTGCCCTGCTTCGAATTCCGCAGCTCCCCCTTGCGTATCGGGTTGCAGGCGTAACAACAGTCGTCGCGTACCCGTAGCCACCATCGTGACATCTATCACTTCGGCCACGCGTTCCGGAATGCGCTCAAAACGGATGTAATTGTAGTCATAGGGCGCCTCCAGAATCAGATCCGCACGCGGATAGGTACGGCACAGAAGGACATCTCCCCGCACCTGCGCACTTTCTGGCAGGGCTTCCGTACTCACTTCCCCCAGGTGATAAGCACCTGCCGTGACCGTAGCCACGCAGGCACCGCAGGTCCCTTTCCGGCATTGGGAAGGAAGCAGGATACTTTCCCGCTCCGCGGCAAAGAGCAAATCTTCCGCCTCAGAACAGACAAATGACACCCGTTGCCTATCACGGGTATGGATAGTGATATCGTAGTTGGTCATGCTGTGTGCATCCTTATGCTGCTTCGTCCGTTGCCGAACGAAGCAGCGATCCGTTGTGCTATGCCGTAGCCGTATGCGTCAGGGCCGCCTGCAAATCCGCTTGCGCCTCGCCAATAAGATCGAGATCAAGATCGAAACGTGATTGGAGCTTCTGCACCAGAGTTGGTGTGAGATAGGCTGGCAGGGTTGGTCCTAGTTTGATCCCCTTGATACCCAAAGCCAGCAGGGAAAGGTGAATAGCGGTAGCTTTTTGTTCAAACCAGGAGAGCATGATCGACAACGGCAGGTCATTGACCCCGCAATTGAACGCTTCGGCCAAGGCACCCGCTACCCGGATGGCGGAGTGGGCATCATTGCATTGGCCTATATCCAGCAGGCGGGGGATGCCACCAATATCTCCGAACTCATGTCTATTGAATCGATACTTGCCGCAACCCAAGGTCATTACTACCGAGTCCGCGGGAGCGTGGTCCGCCACCTCCGTGAAGTAGTTGCGTGCCGGAGAAGCACCGTCGCACCCGCCAACGAGGAAGAAGTGGCGAATGTCTCCGGATTTTACCGCATCTACGATTTTGTCAGCCGCGCCCAAGAGGGTGTGATGTCCAAAACCGATGGTGATCCGTTGATCTTCCGCATCGGCAGCGAATCCCGGCAAGGCTTTAGCGGCCTGGATAACCGGAGTGAAATCCCCATCGTCGATATGGCGGACACCGGGCCAACCCACTGGGCCAAGGGTAAAAATGCGATTCTTATAACTTTTGCCTGGTTCGATGATGCAGTTGGAAGTCATGACGATGGGGCCAGGGAAGTCTGCAAATTCGCGCTGCTGATCCTGCCATGCGCCCCCTAGATTCCCGGCCAGATGAGGGTAGGCCTTGAGGGTGGGATAGGCATTGGCTGGCAACATCTCTCCATGGGTGTAAACATTTATCCCTTGATCCTTGGTCTGCTCCAGGATTTGCTTCAGATCATGGAGATCATGGCCGCTGACCAGGATTGCCTTCCCTTTGATCGGGGAGATGCGTACAGAGGTAATTTCCTGCGCCCCAAAGGTCTCGGTGTTGGCGGCGTCAAGTAACTCCATCACCTTTAAGTTCAAACGGCCGACTTCCAACGATTCTTCCAACATTGCATCGATATCCGTTGGATTGCTCGCCAAATAATCCAGGATCACCTCTGCCTGGGCATCGACTTCGTCACTCTGGTAACCCAGGACGCGGGCGTGTTGAGCATAAGCGGCCACACCTTTCATGCCGTAGAGGATGAGGGCACGGGCACCGATCACATCTGATCCGAGATGATCTACCACGGAGTTTATGGCGACGCCAGAGGCCTGGCGTAACAGTTGTTCCAGACCATCGGCGGGTTGAAAATTGGCTGGACCGGACAAAATTTCGGGAGTCTTGCCCTGCTCTCGCGCCGCCTCCTCGTACAATAATTTGATTCGCTCGCGCCTTTTGGTGGCCTCCTGAATCAGATGGACAAAACGCGTAGCAGTGAAGTTCACATTGGTTAGTGTGGTGAAAAGACCATAAAAAATGAAGTCGTCTGTATACCTGTCGGCAACACCCATCGCCCGCGCCCGGCGCGCATACTGGGCAACGCCCTTAATAAGGTGCGTGAGAATATCCTGCAGATCGGCAGTGGCCTCGTCCTTGCCGCACGTTCCCGGCGCACTGGCACAACCTATTCCGGCGGGGGTACGTGTGGTTTGTTCGCATTGATAGCAAAACATGATGGGCGTCTCCTGAAATTGTGGTGTACGTCCGTGAATGGTGCCTGTCGCGGTCAGGGTAATCCTTGATCTCGATCAAGGATCCGGGATCTACAGCGTTTGCGCACTGAGCTACCAGACAGCGGGGTGGGCAAGACTGACGTGACTTGGAATGGTTTGCGTCTTGCCGGAAACCTCTTGGAGGCGGGTCAAGAACTAAGAGTGTTCCTGATGATGATTCCGTCGACATGGCTCATGGTGCCTACAAAGCGCCGGAAAGATACGACCAGGATTTGTCCAAGATGCTCAAGGAGCTCATTGTACAAGGCGCTTTGGTCAAGGTGTGTGGAACGTGTATGCCCCGTTGTTGCACAAAAGCGCCGAGAATTGACGCTCAGTAGAGCGTTTAAGCAGGATGACGACAAAGAAAACCCAGGTACGATACTCAGACCTTTAACTTAATTTGGTGCGCAGTACTGGAGTCGAACCAGTGACCTTCGGCTTCGGAGGCCGACGCTCTATCCATCTGAGCTAACTGCGCGTGGCCGGATTATAGGGAACTCGCACCGCCGTTGTCCAACCTTTCCTGCGCAACCCTCTGAAAGTCCAGCGCCAACCAATACTGCTCGGTGGAGCGCGCGCGCGAGGCTTCCGGCTTGCGTACCACGATTTTCTTGAAGTCCCGGCGCAGCGCCCGGCGCAAATCCTCCGCGCCGGACCCCATAAACACCTTGATCAGCAGCGAGCCACCCGGCACCAGCCAGCGCTGGGCCATATCCAGCGCCAGCTCCGCAAGATCAATAGCACGCGCCTGATCGACGCTGGCAATACCGGACATATTGGGGGCCATGTCGCTCATAATCAAATCAGCGCCACCCGGTAGTGCGTCCCGGCAGGCTGCCAACACCGCGTCCTCATAAACGTCACCGCAAATCACTATGGCGTCTGCCACCGGGTCCATCGCCAAACGATCCACCGCCACCAGTCGCCCCTTCTTGCCGACGAGTGGCGCCGCCACCTGCGTCCAGCCACCCGGCGCCGCGCCCACATCCAATACGCGCATACCCGGACGGATCAGGTGATCCTTCTGCTGAATCTCCAGCAATTTGTAACTCGCGCGCGAGCGATACCCCTCCTTCATCGCGCGCTGCACGAATGGATCTTTAAAATGTTCCTTCAGCCATTTCTGGCTGGATTTACTTCTGGCCACGACATACCTCCGGACTTTGACCCCCGCCCTCCACAAACGTACACTCTGCCGCTACACCATAGCGGCCCAATCAGACTGACGAGGATACCATGCTGGACGCAAAACAAAGACAAAACCTGCGTGGACAGGCGCACGCCCTCAAGCCTGTCGTCATGATCGGCGCCCACGGTGTCAACGACGGCGTCCTCGCCGAACTGGAAGTCGCCATCCATGCCCACGAACTCATAAAAATACGTTTGCCCCAGGTATCCCACGACGAGCGGGATGACATGATACAGACCCTGTCCCGCGCCAGTCATGCCGACGTTGTCGGCCGCATCGGACGCATACTCATCCTCTACCGCCCCCGCCCGGTCGCGGCGCTCAAACGCTGACCGGGTAGCCGGTATAGCTTGGCAGCCTGCCCCCGGACCGTTAGACTGTTTCTGAATCGTAACGTCGACCAACGGCCCGGAGCACACCCATGGAAGATCACCCCCCCACAGAAATCCAGATCAGCGTCGAGACGCGCTATCTGCCGGAACAGTCCAGCCCGGAGCAGGAACATTTCGCCTTCGCTTATCAAGTCACCATGCAGAATAACGGCCCACAGACGGCACAACTCCTCAATCGCCACTGGATCATTACGGACGCCGAAGGTCATATCCAGGAAGTCAAGGGACCGGGTGTCGTCGGTGAACAGCCGACGCTGCAGCCCGGTCAACGCTTCCGCTACACCAGCGGATCCGTCCTGTCCACGCCCGTAGGCAGCATGCACGGCAGCTTCGAGTGGGTCAGCGATACGGGAGAAAGTTTCCTCGTCCCCATCCCGGCCTTTCGTCTGGCGGTGGCCACCGTCTTTCATTGAGCCGCCAGAGCCTGCAGCGCGCCTATGCGCTCTGGGCGCCCATTTATAATTCGGCGGTGCGCGGCTTCTCCGCACCCTTGCGGCAACGCAGCCTCAGCGGTATTCCGTCGGCCCCCTGCCGCGTCCTGATCGATGGCATCGGCACTGGACTGGATATTCCTTATCTACCTGACACCTGCGCGGCCGTCGGCATCGACCTCACGCACGCCATGCTCCGTCACGCACAAAGCCTGTCTCCCCGTTTCCCGCTGATTCAGGCCGACGCCGAGGCATTACCCTTCCCGGACAATTGTTTCGACATGGTCGTCATGCATCTCATACTCGCCGTCGTACCCCATGCCGGGCTGGCCTTCGCGGAAGCCAGCCGCGTCCTCAAACCTGGCGGCCGGATACTGCTCCTCGACAAGTTTCTTCGCCCCGGTGAACGCGCCTTCTGGCGGCGCCTGCTGGCCCCCCTGTCCGGCCCCATTGCCACCCATACCGACCTGGTGTTTGAGGATCTTCTGGCACAACGACCCGAACTGCAGATCGTCAGCGATATCCCCACCGCTGTCGGTGGCTGGTTCCGCCTGATCGCCCTGGAAAAAGCGCGCGCAACGCCCACACAGTAGGCATCGCTTACGACACGAGACAAAAAATGGCCCGGAGCCTTACCTACGCTCCGGGCCATCTCCCGTCATCCATACAAAGCGAAGCTTAACTGCCGCCGCGCGATGCCTTTTTACGTTCATTCTCCGTCAGATGACGCTTCCGGATACGGATGGACTGGGGCGTCGCCTCCACCAACTCGTCATCGGCAATAAACTCGACTGCCGCCTCCAGCGTCAGTTTAATCGGCGGCGTCAGCATGATGTTTTCATCAGAGCCGGAGGCGCGCATGTTGGTCAGCTTCTTTTCCTTGAGCGGGTTGACCACCAAGTCGTTGTCGCGGGTATGAATGCCGATCACCATACCCTCGTAGACCTTGTCGCCGGGGCTGACAAACATCCGGCCACGCTCCTGCAGATTGAAGAGCGCGAAACCCACCGCCTCGCCCTCTTCCGCCGAGATCAGCACGCCGTTGTTGCGCGCTGGAATAGTCCCCTTGACCGGGCCGTAGTTGTCGAAAATATGGCTGATCACCCCGGTGCCGGAAGTCGCCGTCAGAAACTCGGTATGGAAACCGATCAGACCACGGGCAGGAATCCGGTATTCCAGGCGCACCCGGCCCCGACCATCGGGGATCATGTCCTGCAACTCGCCGCGACGGATGCCCAGGCGCTCCATGATGGTGCCCTGATGCTGTTCTTCCACGTCCACCGTCAGCGCCTCATAGGGCTCTTCCCAGACGCCGTCCACCTGGCGCTGAATCACCCTGGGGCGTGACACTGCCAACTCATAGCCCTCGCGGCGCATATTCTCGATGAGGATGGTCAGGTGCAACTCGCCGCGCCCGGAAACCATGAACACATCGGCGTTATCGGTATCCTCCACCCGCAGCGCGACGTTGATCAGCAACTCGCGATACAGACGTTCGCGCAACTGGCGACTGGTGACAAACTTCCCTTCCCGGCCCGCGAAAGGGCTGGTATTGACCTGAAACGTCATATTCAGGGTGGGTTCATCGATGGGTTTCCACGGCAGCGCCTCAGGCGCTTCGGGCGCCGCGATGGTGGCACCGATGGAGGGTTCCTCAATGCCGGTTACGGCGACAATGTCACCCACCGTAGCACTTTCCCACGGCACCCGCTTGAGGCCATCAAAGCCGAGGAGTTGCAAGATACGCGCCTTGGTCTGGGTCTTGTCGACGCCGTGAATCAGCACGATATCCTGCCCCGGACGCATGCTGCCACGGCGAATGCGACCGACAGCAATACGTCCCACATAGCTGGAGTAATCGAGGTCGGCGATCTGCATCTGCAGGGGGCCTTCGGAATCGCCGTCGGGCGCCGCCACATGACTGAGGATCATCTCAAAGAGGGGCTTCATGTCACCGGAGCGGACTTCGGGGTCTTCCCCCGCATAGCCCTGCAAACCGGAAGCGTAGATGACCGGAAAATCCAGTTGTTCTTCCGTCGCGCCCAGTTTGTCGAAGAGATCAAAGGTGGCGCTGATGACGTAATCGGCGCGGGCGCCGGGGCGATCCACCTTGTTGATGACGACGATGGGCTTGAGACCCAGCTCCAGCGCCTTGCGGGTGACGAAACGGGTCTGCGGCATCGGACCTTCAACGGCGTCCACCAACAGCAGCACGCCATCCACCATGCCCAGCACCCGCTCCACCTCGGCGCCAAAGTCGGCATGGCCGGGGGTGTCGACGATGTTGATGTGGGTGTCGCCCCACTGCACCGCCGTGTTCTTGGCCATAATGGTGATGCCGCGCTCTTTTTCCAGATCGTTGCTGTCCATCACCCGCTCTTCCAGTTGCTGGTGCGCGGCAAAGGTGCCCGACTGACGCAGGAGCTGGTCCACCAGCGTGGTCTTACCGTGATCAACGTGGGCGATGATGGCAATATTACGGATTTGACGAGACACTATATTCCCCAAAAGCGGTCATAAGAAAAAACGCGGAGACGCAAGCCCCGCAGCGGGTTTTCTTATAAAGGTATCCACCCAAAAAAGCAAATAAAAACCGCCCCCGAAGGGGCGGCAATGGAACCGCCGAGGCGGTCCGAAGACTTGTTTGAACTTAGAAGCCTGCCTGGAACTGCAGCATCATGGTGTTGTAAGCCACACCGTTGATGGGGGCAATGCCGTTAGGATAACCATAGGCGTTATTGATAGAACCGCCACGGGTAGCCAGGATGTAGTTCAACTGGATTTCAGCCGCGTGGGGATTATTGGGGTTCACGAAGTAGTTCACGCCAACGGTCGCGTTACCAAGGGTGCCCGCGCCCGTCACATGATACTGGTCGTAACGCACGGCAGGCTCGACGTCCAACCAGTCCGGGGTCAGGGTCATTTCATGCAGGTTGGCGGCCAACTCCGCATGCCAATCGCTGGCATTGACGGTACCAACACTGTTGGGCGTAGCATTCATGTAGCCAATCGTGCTAGTACCATTGGTCCGGGTATAGCCGGCGCCGTATTTGATGCCCATCATACCGCCACTGAGACCCACATTCCAACTGGTGAGCTTGTTAGTGCCGTGATAGGCCCTTGCCGTTCCCATGCTGCCGCTTACTTCCGCGGTCAACAGCGGACCCATGCTGTAGCTCAACATGCCGGAGGTGATGTACTTGCCGTTGCCGTTGAGCAAGTGGCTCTGGCCGCCACCAAAGGTGTTGCCGTTGCTGAAGGCGGTATAATTGTCCAGCGAGGTGTTATCAAAAATACCCACGGCATAGCCAATGCCCGTACCCATCACGTTGCCCGCATGGATCATGGCGCCGGCGGAACGTCCAGGCAACAGGGACTGGCCCATGTTGCGGAAGATGAAGGTCAGCTCATTACCGGCCACGCTGGTGTATTCCAGGCCTTCCGGGGTCTTGAACTTGCCGACCTGCAACTGGGCGAAGGGCACCGGTGCGAAGTTGATATAAGCATCCATCAACTGAGCCTGGCCACCCTTTGTAGCGATATTGCTTCCAAGTCCATTGTTCAGACCGTCGCCAATGATTCCGGCGTTATCCCAGGCACCCTGGACGAAGTAAGTCACACCGGGAACCGCCTCGCCCTTGAAACCCAGGCGGATACGGTTGGCGCCGAAGATCAGGCCGCTGGACTGTGAGGCTGGGATACCGAACTGCTGGGCGCCGGTGATCTGGGCATAACCGAAAACGACCGGACCAGTGTCCCGGTTGGAACTGGTCGAAGCGAAAGCAACGCCAGGTACCACAAAAGCCGCCGCAACGGCCAAAGCTACGAGATTCTTTTTCATGACTAAGCTCCTCCTCGAGAGCAATGTTTCAAGTACCACGGAAAAGACTATAGCACCGGAGCAGACACCTTGCAACATTTTCACAACACCTTTTTTACAACGCGCCACAGAATCCAACCATAAAGTCCTTTCTGTTTGACACGAACGGGCCGCCACGGCTATCATTCGCCCCTCTCTTGGGGGATCGTCTAGCGGTAGGACAGCGGACTCTGACTCCGCTAACCGTGGTTCGAATCCACGTCCCCCAGCCAAATAATAATGCTGACGCGCGTTGTCCTCCCCGGACAGACATTGCTAAACTCGGCACATGAGCCAAGCCCTTACTGATTCTGCGTCCCCCGCCCTGCGCTTCACCAAGATGCAGGGCCTGGGTAACGATTTCGTCATTTTTGATGGCGTTCGTCAACGGATCGAACTGCGCCCCGAGGCGGTCCGTGCCATAGCCGACCGCCACTTCGGTGTCGGTTGCGATCAAATTCTGCTCGTAGAGGCCGCGACGTCCCCCAATGCGGATTTCCGGTATCGCATCTTTAACGCGGACGGCACTGAGGTGGCGCAGTGCGGCAACGGCGCCCGCTGCTTCGCCGTCTTCGTGCGCCGCGCCGGGCTCACGAACAAAGAGGTCATCACTGTCGAAACACAGTCCGGGCACCTGATGCTGCATCACCAGGGTAATGGTGAGATCACCGTCAATATGGGTATCCCGCAACTCGCCCCGGCTGACGTCCCCTTCCGCAACAATGAAGAAGCGCCCGAATACCTTCTGTCCGTAGGGGACGACACTCTGCGCATCGCCGCCGTCGGCATGGGCAACCCCCACGCGGTGTTGCGGGTATCCAGTGTGGCGGATGCACCGGTAACCACCCTCGGCCCCCGCATTGAAACACACCCGGACTTTCCCCGGCACTGCAATGTGGGTTTTATGGAGGTCTGCGACCGTAGCCATGTTCAACTCCGGGTCTGGGAGCGGGGCGTCGGGGAAACCCTGGCCTGCGGCAGCAATGCCTGCGCGGCGATAGTCGCCGGTATCCGTTGGGATGAATTGGATCACGCGGTAGCCGTGACCCTGCCGGGCGGCTCCCTGTACATTGAGTGGGCGGGTCCTGGGCAACCCGTTATGATGACAGGCCCCGCGCAAGTGGTTTTTGATGGGGTTTGGCCCATATCTGCAGTTCTCGGGAACAGTGAGGGGGGATCATGACATGCAGGATACGACCTTAAAGGCCATTGCCACGGGCTTGAACAGCGATGCAACCCAGTTAGATTTTCTGCACAGACTCAATGACCAGGAGGGTGAAACGCTGGCACGTCTGATCGCCGCGCTGGAAGTGCATAGCGCCGCTGAACGCTACCATGAAACCCATTGGGAGGATGACTGAGTGACCATCGCTCCCGAAACGGATGACCAGGCGGATCAGGTCCGGGCCTATCTCCGCCAACACCCACGATTTTTGTGGGATCAGGAAGACCTGCTTCACACCCTGACCCTGCCCCATGTCGGACGCGGTTCGGCCTCCTCCCTGCTGGAGCGGCAGGCACAGGTACTGCGCGAGGAAAACATCCGTCTGCGCCAACGCATCACCGCGCTGCTGGGTGCCGCCCAACAGAATGCCGCACTCGGTCTGCACCTCTCCGATCTGGCCACCGAACTGCTGCAGACGCCCGATTGTACCACGACCCTGAATACCGTTATCAGCCGCTTGCGGGAGGGCTTTCAGGTCGAGGAAATGGCCTTGATCACCCGCGCGCCCATGGCCGATCTACCACAATTTCTGCCACTGGAGCAGGCGGATTTTCAGGAGGTTCTGAATGGACTCCCGCTGTTGCGCGCCGCGACCGGACTGACCCTCAGCCCGGCCCTGCGCAGCACCCTCTTCGGCGCGGCGGGGGCGGGACTGGAATCCTTCGCCCTGATCCCGCTTGCCGGTCAGCATCTGCAAGGGGGTATTTTGCTTGGCAGTCAACACCCCGGCCGCTATGCCGAGGACGCCGGGGCCGACCTGCTCGACCAGATTGCCCGCCTGGTCACCGCGGCACTGGATCGCTGCCTGACCCCATGCTGATCGAAACCGCCATTGTCCAATTTATCGAAACGCTCCGGCAGAGCGGCAGGGCCAGTCCGGCCACGATCAGCGCCTATGGCCATGACCTATTCGCCTGGTCGCGATTTTCACAGCAACGCGGGCAGACGGAGATCGCGCAAATAGATCGCAACAGTCTGCGCGTCTACCTCATGGCGGAGCGCAGCCGGGGCGTGGCCATTCGCAGCCTGCGCAGGCATTTCGCGGCGTTACGCGCTCTTTATCGCCATTTGCAACATGACGCGCCCCAACTGCGCAATCCGGTGCAGGGCTTCGCCATGCTCAGGGCGGAGCAGCGTCTGCCCGATTGGCTGACCGTAGACCAGGCGCGCGTGCTGATGCAGCCCATCCCCCCCCCCGGCGCAACCGAGGATCAGAAAGACTTTATCCGCCTGCGTGATCAACTGATCCTGGAACTGCTGTACTCCAGCGCCCTGCGCGTCAGCGAACTGGCAGGACTGAATTTAGGCGATCTGGATTACCATGGGGGTACAGTGCGGGTGTTGGGCAAGGGCCACAAGGAACGCATCGTACCCGTGGGTCAGCCCGCCTGGGCGGCACTCCGCGCCTACCTTGCGCTGCGCCCGGCGATGTCTGCAGGCGAAGAAACAGCGCTTTTCATCAATCAACGCGGCCAGCGACTCAGCGTGCGCAGCATCCAGATACGGGTCAAGAAACTGGGTGAGACGCGATTGGGACAAGCGCTGCATCCCCATACCCTGCGCCATAGTGCTGCCAGCCACCTGTTACAATCGTCCGGCGACTTGCGCGCGGTACAGGAATACCTGGGCCATGCCGGTATTGGCACCACCGCCATCTATACCCATATGGATTATCAGCAATTGGCGCAGGTCTACGATCAGGCGCACCCGCGATCACGACGCGATGCCCAGGATACGAAACATTTTGAGGAAAAAGCATGACAGATTCGCAGCAAATGCATGGGACAACGATTCTTTGTGTCCGCCGGGGGAGCAACGTGGTCATGGCGGGAGATGGCCAGGTGACCCTCGGCAATACGGTGATGAAAGGCAACGCCCGTAAGGTACGCCGTATAGATCCGGGCGTCCTGACCGGTTTCGCCGGAGCTACGGCGGACGCTTTTACCCTGCTGGAGCGTTTTGAGGCCAAACATAAGGCTCACCCCGGCCAGTTGGCCAAAGCCGCCGTGGAACTGGCCAAGGAGTGGCGCACCGATCGGGTGCTGCGCCGCCTGGAGGCCATGCTCGCCATCGCCGATGACAAACAAAGTCTAATTATTACCGGGCAAGGAGACGTACTGGAACCAGAATACGGCATCATCGCCATCGGTTCCGGCGGGCCGTACGCCTTGTCAGCGGCGCGCGCCCTGCTGGAAAATAGCGACCTGCCCGCCCGCGGCATCGCCGAACGCGCCCTAAGCATTGCTGGCGACATCTGCATTTACACCAACCACAACCACACGATTGAAGAACTATGAGCATGTCTGAAATGACCCCCCGCGAGATCGTCCAGGAACTGGACAAGTACATCATCGGCCAATCCGAGGCCAAGCGTGCCGTGGCGATTGCCCTGCGCAACCGCTGGCGGCGCGGGCAGGTGCCGCCGCCACTGCATCAGGAAATCACTCCCAAAAACATCCTGATGATCGGACCCACCGGGGTCGGCAAAACGGAAATCGCCCGACGTCTGGCGCAACTCGCCAACGCCCCCTTCATCAAGGTTGAAGCTACCAAGTTCACCGAGGTGGGCTACGTGGGTAAGGATGTGGAATCCATCATCCGCGATTTGACCGAAACCGCTGTAGATATGATCCGCAACGAACGTCAGGTCGCGCTGCGCCAGCGTGCTGAGGAACTGGCCGAGGAGCGGATCATCGACATCCTCATCCCCGGCCCCCGCGACAGCACTGTGCCGCGCAGCGATGAGGGTACGCGCCAGAAGTTTCGCAAAATGCTGCGCGAAGGCAAACTGGACTCGCAGGAAATTGAGATCGAAGTGAGTGCGCCCAAGGGTGGTGTAGAGATCATGGCCCCGGCGGGCATGGAAGAAATGACCAATCAGCTCCGCGATATGTTCTCCAACATGGCGCCAAACAAAACCAGCACGCGACGCGTCACCGTTAGCGAAGCGCAGCGCCTATTGACGGATGAGGAAGCCGCCAAGCTGGTCAACGAAGAGGAAGTCCGCGCCCTGGCGCTGGAGCGGGTGCAGTCCGGCGGCATTGTCTTTATTGATGAGATCGACAAGGTAGCGGTGCGCGCTGGCACGCAGCAGGGCTCGGACGTCTCCCGGGAAGGCGTGCAGCGGGATCTGCTGCCACTGGTAGAAGGTTCCAATGTGAGCACCCGTTACGGCGTGGTAAAGACCGACCATATCCTCTTCATTGCCTCTGGTGCCTTCCACCTCAGCAAGCCCTCAGATTTGATTCCAGAGCTGCAAGGCCGCCTGCCTATCCGCGTGGAACTGGAAGCCCTCAGTGCGGCAGATTTGGTACGAATACTGCAGGAACCGGAGAATGCGCTGGTCCGGCAGTACAGTGCCTTGCTGGCCAGCGACGGGGTAACTTTGCACTTTACTCAGGGGGGTGTGCAGCGCATTGCCGAGATTGCTCAGCAGGTCAACGAGCGTGTGGAGAATATCGGAGCCCGGCGATTACACACCGTCATGGAGCGGTTGCTGGAAGATGTGGCTTTTGTCGCGCCGGACGGCGGCGCTACTGCTCTGGAAGTCGACGCTGCCTATGTGGACAGCCGCCTGAAAGATCTGGCGCAGGACGAGGATTTGTCCCGCTATATTTTGTGATGGGATGACTATACCGCGAGCTCAGGGCTTAATGTAGAGGGCACCGGCCTCCTGGGCGTCGACGATGGCAACGATCCCGGCGGCAACCAGTTGGCTGCCTAGCGGGCGGTCATCGGGATCCAAAC
This sequence comes from Acidithiobacillus ferriphilus, assembly GCF_028215975.1. Lineage (NCBI taxonomy): Bacteria > Pseudomonadati > Pseudomonadota > Acidithiobacillia > Acidithiobacillales > Acidithiobacillaceae > Acidithiobacillus > Acidithiobacillus ferriphilus. The sequence continues at coordinate 458,288 of NZ_CP116458.1, read as the reverse complement.
CCAGATTAAGCAGGCTATTTTCACAAAAATCGACCCGCACTCCGGCACTGATGCGCTCTTCTATCTCGCGCCGCCAATGGCCCTTCGCCCAGAGGGACATGGGTGCCTGACCATTCGCGATGACCCGCAAACTCCGCTCGGGAGCCGCTGTCTGAGCGTTACGAACATTGGCCAGCAGATTAGGCCAGCGACCAGCGTCGTCGACGTGGAAAAGCAGCACTGCGTTCAAGTAGTCGCCAGCATCTGTTGACGCAACTTGTCCATACTGCTTTTTTCCAGTTGCCGTACCCGCTCTGCCGAAACACCCAGCTCATCGCCCAACACCTGCAAGGTTTTAGGCTCCTCGCTCAGCCAGCGGTTCTCAATGATGTAGCGATCTCTCTGGGGCAGAATGGACAACGCCGTGTGCAAGGCCTTGTGCTGATGCTGATCCCAGTCTCGCTCCGCCAGTTGCTCTACGGGAGACCCGCTGGGATCCGCCAACTCCAGGACACGCCCACCCTCGCCGTCCTCATTGGGTTCGAGGTTGAGCGAATAGTCATAGCCGGACATCCGCCCTTCCATCTCCAACACCTGCGCCTGGGTAACGCCCAGATCGTCCGCGATGGCGGCGCTTTCCTGGCCACCCATCCAGCCGGTGTGGGTACGACTGGAACGAAGGTTGAAAAACAGTTTGCGCTGCGCCTTGGTAGTGGCCACTTTGACAATACGCCAGTTGCGCAGGATGAATTCGTGGATCTCCGCCTTGACCCAATGCACCGCAAAGGAAACCAGGCGTACGCCATGATCCGGGTCGTAACGCTTCACCGCCTTCATCAGCCCGATATTACCTTCTTGAATCAAATCGGCTTCTTGCAAGCCATACCCTCGATAACCCCGCGCTACCCGCACCACAAAGCGCAGGTGGCTGAGCACCAGATCCTTGGCGGCGTCGACATCGTCGTGATCACGCAGGCGCAGGGCGAGATCGCGCTCTTCTTCCGGTTGCAGAAGCGGTTGAGCGTTCACAAAACGCAGGTAGGCCGCCAGCCCGTCGGGGCTGACCAAATCTCTACTGGCTATTGCAAGTTCTTTCATAGCAATCCTCATGCACCGTCATGCGTAATTGGACTCCGAATACGACCGCATGTTCCGCTTTGCGGAGTCTCACCTCTAGGAAAAAGTATGGTCGAGGTGCCGCCCCACTGCAAGGCGCGACCCCAACCAACCGAGAAGCGCACTGGCGGCGACGAGAATAAGACCCTGCCCGGAATTTAGACCCAGCAAATGGAAGCGGGCCCCATAGAGTTCCGCTAATTGTTCCACCGGTCCCTGTAAAACGGTTACCGTAATAGCGACAATAAGCCAGGCGATCATCCCGGCAACCGCCCCCTGAAACAGGCCCTGATACAAAAAGGGACGGCGAATGAAGGCGCGGGTAGCACCTACCAGACTCGCCACATCGATTTCGTCACGCCGCTGGGCGATGTGCAGGCGGATCGTGTTACCCATGACGAGAATGGCTCCCACGGCGAGTAATCCTGCAAGAATCCACACCGCGCGCTTGCCTAAAGCAAGGATCGCCTGCAAACGCGCCACCCAATGCAGGTCTGATTGCGCACTGGCCACCCCCGGTTGCCGGCCCCAATAGGCTACCAGTGTTTGCAGCTCAGATGGACTCTGTGCCAGCGGGTTCAGTTCGACCACAAAAGAGGCCGGCAAGGGGTTTTCACCTAAGGTCTGTATGGCCGCCGTCATCCCGGCGTGGTGCTCAAACTCCGTCAGCGCCGCCCCTTTGCCCACATAACGCACACTCGCCACCCCGATGCCGCGTTCGAGCAGGACCTGGAGATTCTGAACCTCCGCGGCAGAGGCGTCCCGGTGCAGAAAGAGGGAGATCTGCGCTTGATCCCGCCATTGCCCCAAGAGTTGCTGGAGATTGTTGAGGGCAGCGAAGAGACCCACCGGAAGCGCCAGAACGATAGCCAGCGCCAGCACGGTCATGAGCGTGGCTACGGGCTGCTTGATCAGCGTATTCAGCGCATTTTTTGCCGCTTCCAGACGGATATGGAGATTCACGCCTTGTCCTCCTCAGGAGTGTGCAGACGGCCCTGTTCCAGGTGAAAAACCGGTAGGCCGAGACGGTTGACTTGCGATTGATCATGGGTAGCCACCAGCACGGTCGTTCCGTGGTGATGGAAGTCGCGGAAAAGATCAAGAATCTCCGTACTCAGGGAGTTATCCAGATTGCCCGTCGGCTCGTCCGCAAGCAGAATTTCCGGAGTGTGGACGATGGCACGGGCAATGCCCACGCGCTGCTGCTCACCGCCAGACAGGACCGCGGGCAAATCTTGCGCCCGATCCCCCAGCCCCACCTTCTCCAGCGCCGCCCGTACCCGGCTTTGTATCTGCCGGCCAGTAAGGCCTCCCACCTGCAAGGTCAGCGCCACATTGTTGAACACATCGCGATCCATCAGCAGCTTATGGTCCTGAAAGACGACACCGATCCGCCGCCGGTAGGCGGGAATATGACGGCGCCCGAGGGTGGAGACATCGACGCCATTGACCATCAGCGTGCCGCGACTGACATCCTCCAAACGCAGAAGCAGCTTGAGCAGCGTGCTTTTACCGGCACCGGAAGGCCCGGTCAGCAGGGCCATCTCACCTTTACGCAAGTGCAGATTCACCTCGCGGAGGACGTGATGCCGTCCTGGGTAATGCTTGGTGACGTTGATAAACTCGATCATGACTTCGACTCCGCAAAAAGGGCATCGACAAAAGATTCGGGGTCAAAAGGACGTAGATCTTCGACCTGCTCACCAACACCGATATAGCGAATGGGGATGGGCACGGCCCTGGCAATGGCCGCCACCACGCCACCTTTGGCGGTGCCATCCAGCTTGGTGATGCAAATACCCGTCAACCCTATCGCATCGTGAAACTGACGCACCTGATTAAGGGCATTCTGGCCGGTGCCCGCGTCCAGCACCAACCAGATCTGTTGTGGCGCCTCCGGGTCCTGTTTGCCAAGGACCCGCTTGATCTTCTTCAATTCTTCCATGAGATGACCCTGGGTATGAAGGCGTCCGGCGGTATCGGCGATGAGCAACTCGCTGCCGCGCGCGCGGGTCGTAGTCAGCGCATCAAAGATCACGGAAGCACTGTCGGCGCCCGTCCCCTGCGTCACCACGGGCACCTGCACCCGTTTACCCCAGCCCTGTAACTGCTCCACGGCGGCGGCGCGGAAGGTGTCTCCGGCGGCGAGGACAATACCGAAACCCTCCGCCTTCCAATGCGCAGCCAGCTTACCGATGGTGGTCGTTTTACCCGCGCCGTTGATACCCACCATGAGCAACACCTGGGAACGCCCCTTCTCGGGCGACCAAGGTTGCGCGCGGGGACGCAGGATGTCGAGAAGTGACTCGCGCAACGCCGTCTGGAGCGCGTTGGGGTCCGTGAGTTCCTTGCGATGTACCCGCTCCGCCACGCTGTCCATGATTTCCCGGGTTGCAGCTGTGCCCAGATCAGCTTGCAGCAATAAGGCTTCCAGGTCCTCCAGCAATTCCGCATCAATAACCTTTTTACCGCGTACCAGACGCCCCACGCCCTCGACCAATTGTTCCCGGCTTCGGGTCAGGCCTTGTCGAAGACGGGAGAAAAGCCCTTTTCCGGGTGTATCGGAAAGGGCTTCTGTCGGCATGGACTCTTCTGCTATGGCTGGCGCCACAACAATCGGAGAAATCACCCCTTCGGGTGACGTTTCCCCCGCGGGAAGGCTTTTGTTACGCTTGAACCAGTCGAACACCATTGGGCGAAGCAAACCTCAGACACTATGAATTTCTTCATTATCCACCGAAGGGCGACATCGAACAATGCGTGCAATGTCATACCGCCCCATGAGCGGCGTTTCTTGCCGCGGAATCGGCCCGTATGAGCGTCTCTATTATTGCGGGTCGCCATCGCGGGCGACGGTTGCTCACCCCAGTCGGTCGTTCCCTGCGCCCTACACCGGGTGCGGTACGCGAGACGCTATTCAACTGGCTGGGAGGACAGGTGGCCGGAGCACGGGTGCTGGATCTTTTTGCAGGTAGCGGTGCGCTGGGCCTGGAGGCCTGGTCACGCGGCGCGCGCGAAGTGGTCTTCGTCGAGAAAAACCCACAACACCGCCAACTCCTGTCCCGGAATCTGGCCGCCTGCGGCGTAGCGGCACAGCAATTAGCTGACACAGATGCATGGGGATACCTGCAACATTGCCCCCGACCCTTTGATATCATCTTTGCCGATCCGCCCTTCGACCAAGGCTGGCCTACGCGGATGGCCCCCATATTGTGGAATGGTCAGCAGCTCGCTGCGGAAGGTTGGCTGTATCTGGAGACCTCCGCTGCAGAACGATGGGATGACACCGCCATCCCCAACCATTGGCGCACTTATCGGCGCGGCCGCTGCGGTGATTCGCATCATACTCTCTATACCATTTTGCCGGAGCATCTCCATGACTAAGCCCCACACAGAACGCCGAATTATTTATCCCGGCACCTTCGATCCCATCACGAATGGTCATGAGGATCTGGTGCGGCGCGCAGCTGCACTGTTCGACGAGGTCGTGGTGGCGGTAGCCGCCCAAACGGCGAAAACGACCATTTTCCCTCTCGCAGAACGGGTCGCGCTCGCCAAGGCAACTTTAGGCGGGATTCCAGGGGTGCGGGTACGCCCCTTTCCTGGCCTGCTGATTCACCTGCTTCAGGAGGAAAAGACCCATCTTATCCTGCGTGGACTGCGCGCCATATCGGATTTTGAGCATGAGTTTCAGCTGGCTTCCATCAACCGACGCATGAATGCCCAGATTGAGACCCTCTTCCTGATGACCTCCGATCAGTACACTTTTCTCTCTTCCAGCCTCGTGCGTGAAATCAGTCGCCTGGGGGGAGATGTGGACGCCTTCGTCCAGCCTTCCGTGGCCGCCGCCTTAAAGCAGCACTTTTGTGTCGGCATGGACCCCAAGCCTACGGAAAAGTAGAATATGACGTTGCCTTGCGGAGGATATTGATGTCCCTATTCATTAACGATCAGTGCATCAATTGCGATGTCTGCGAACCGGAATGCCCCAACAACGCCATCAGCATGGGTCCACAGATCTACGTCATTGACCCCGATCTTTGTACGGAGTGTGTCGGTCACTATGACACCCCGCAATGCATGGAGGTCTGCCCCGTCGACTGCATCCTCAGCAACCCAGACCATGCAGAATCGCCGGAAACCCTGAAACAAAAATTTCTGCGGCTTACGGGGCAGTGCTGAGCGCTTCCCGCAACAGATGGAGCAATGGCGCCGAGTAATGGTCGAGACGGGCCATCTGCTCCTGCACAATCTGCAGACTCTGCCGTAGTTGCTGAATGCGGGTATCAATATTGCCCACGGTCTGAGCAATACTTTGCAATGCATTGAGCTCCTCTTCGGCATTGTCGTGAAAAACCTGCAGTTGCTGGTTCATGACCGCCATGATCTCATCTACCCAGGTCTCTGCCTCCCGCCTGGTTTCAACGACAAAATCGCGGGTTCGACTGGCTACGGTCAGAAAGGCCTTACGCACCACGGCACTTTGGGTGTTCACGGCGATCTCCAGCTTCATCCCGAAGCGCTCATAATTTTCTGCCATATCCATGAGCTCCGTCCGTCGCGGCATAATGGCATAGGGCACCGTCCGCAAGGCGGGTAAACGATAACGGCTCTGCAACACCTGATACTCCCCGGCCACCAGTGCCGATACCTGCTGCGCACCCTGCTGCGCCTTGTCAAAATGGGCTATGACCTCCGCGAAGAAAAGTCTGAAGCGTTCGACGATACCTGCTGTCGTCCATACGGAAAGCATCTCCGCTTTGGCGTTGCTGATCACAAGATCAAAGGAAGCGGGTGCCAGAGGGACGAGCAGATACTCTTCAACTGCCTGACGGAAGGCCGCTTTTTTCCCCTCGAAGGCATGCCGGTCTTGCTCAAAGCTTTGGAGTAACCGCTGATGTTGTGCCACCAGTTCGGGCACTTTCTCAGCGGTCCGCTCCCTGAGGCTGCGCACACTCTCTATCTGCACCGTGATTCTATTCATTTGTTCTTGCAGCAGATTTTTCTGGTCCACGACGGCACGTTCTACCAAGACCCGGCATCTTGCCTGAATGGCCGCTCGCCGTGCGGGCAACAATACCTCAGCAATGGAACGCTCCAAGGCCGCCATTCCGCTACGTTCAAGCAGTTTCTGATCTTGGCGGATTCGGGCGATGAGCCCCTTCTGACCGGAGACTGGAATAACCTGCTCACGAGGAATACGCAGCCGCTCCGCCGTTTTGTCCACCTGCTGCTCAATTTCTGCCGCCACCCCAGACCGGTCACGCAATTCGTCCCAGAGGGTATCAATCTTGTTGAGGAGCACAATTTGCTTCTGGTGCGCATTGCGCATCAGATACTGTTCCCAGATGGTCAGGTCGCTTTGGGTAACGCCGGTGTCCGCACCCAGCACAAAAATAATGGCGTCCGCGTCGGCGAGCATACCGAAAGTCAGTTCGGGTTCCGCACCGATGGCGTTGAGGCCAGGGGTGTCCAGCACAGTGAGACCGGCATCCAACATAGGATGTGTCAGATAAAGCAGGGCGTGGCGCCAGCGCGGGATAAGCACTTTGCCGAGGCCACAGGAGGGACAAATGGTGCGCTCGCGATCTTTGGGCGTACGATTGAGCGGTGGGCAAAGTCCGATGCGACGGGCATCCTCAATCGTCACACAAAGCGTTTCCGTAAGATGAGCCAACGCCTGGCACCGTTCGTTTTTTTCTTCCAGCACCAGCGGCAGTCGCGTCCACGCGCTCCCCGCCCTTTTGAGTTTTTCGATGCTGACATCGAGGCTACGGCTAGCAATGGGCAACAGATGCAAACCCGGCCGCCCCTGCGGCGCGCCGCGAATCTCCACCGGACACATAGTTGTCTGACCGGAACTGGAGGGCAGCAGACGCGCCCCCATATCCGCGAAAAAGAGGGCGTTAATCAACTCGGTCTTGCCCCGCGAAAACTCGCCGACGAGGGCGATACGCAAGCTGTCCTGCTCCGTTTCATAAGCCAAGGTTTCCAGTTGCAGCATGGTCCCACTGGGCAGCAGGCCCAGATCGGCTGTCAGCGCCGCCATTTCATGAAGACCGTCAATCACTTTTTGCCGCCAACTATTTAACGCGCGCAGCCCCTGCAGAATGGGGGATGTCTTCAACAAATGCTCTTCACTCATGCTTACTCCCGACTGGTCAGCGCTGACAATGGGAACAATAGGTCGTCGCTCGGCCACTGATACGGATATCGTGTAACGGCGCCCCACACTGCGTACAGGGTTCCCCTTCTCGCCCATACACCGCAAGAGATAGTCGAAAATAGCCATTTCTGCCATCGGGCCGGGTAAAATCGCGCAGGGTCGTTCCGCCCTGGGCAATAGCTGCCTCCAGAATATCGCGCACCGCCTGCACCAGCTTCCCATAGCGCGGCAGAGCAATGCGCCCCACGTGGCGGCGCGGATCGATACCCGCCGCAAACAAAGATTCATTGGCGTAAATATTGCCGACGCCGACGACGATATGGGCATCCATGAGGAAGGATTTAACCGGTACCTGCCGGTTTCGGCTCCGCTGATACAGATATTCCGCGGTAAAATCATCGCCCAGCGGTTCTGGCCCCAGATGCCGGAGGAACGGATGCTGGTCGGGGTCGGCGAGCCAGCACACGGCGCCAAAACGGCGCGGGTCATGGAAGCGCAAGCACAGATCGTCGGCAAAGAGCAGATCGACATGGTCATGCTTCTGCACCGGGGTGCTTTGCGGGAGGACGCGCAGGTGTCCGCTCATTCCCAGATGGATCAGGATCGCTCCTTGTTCCAGGTCGAGCAGAAGATATTTGCCCCGTCGCCGGAGATTCAGCAGGCGCTGCCCGGCCACCCGCCCGGCAAGATCGGCGTTCACCGGCAGACGCAGGCGACTATCCCGCACCACGGCACCCTCCAGACGCTGTCCCAGCAGATGGGGGGCAATACCCAGACGGGTGACCTCGACTTCAGGCAATTCGGGCATGGTTAATTCCTTGTTCCGCGGCTCACGCGTTCGCGTCCGGCCAGATCGCAGCAGGTTTGCACCGCACTGAAACCAGCGTTGTTGAGCAGGTCGCGCACCGCCTTCCCCTGATCGGGACCATGCTCCAGCAATAGCACGCCCCGCAACGAAAGTCGCTCATACGCACCGGCGATGATGCGTTCCAGGCACTCCAAACCGCTGGGACCGGCCACCAGGGCTTCCCAAGGCTCATGACGCAAATCAGGAAGGTGTGAATCGTTATCGGCCAGATAAGGGGGATTGGCCACAATCCGATTAAACCGCAAGGCGCTATCCAGTGGTGCGTACCAGTCACCCTCCAGCCAGTGCACCTGCGGCGCCAGAAGCGCACCATTGGCGCGCGCGACCTGTAACGCCGCCGGGCTGCGCTCCACGGCCCAGACCTCCGCCAGCGGTCGCGCCTGGGCAATGGCCAATGCAATGGCCCCGGAGCCTGTACCAAGATCAAGCACCCGCGCCGCGTCATTCTCTGCCAACCCCTCAAGGGCCAGAGTCACCAAGGTCTCGGTATCCGGGCGAGGGATCAGCACCGCGGGAGCCACGCACAGATCCAGTCCGTAGAATGACCACTCGCCTAAGCAGTAGGCCAAGGGCACGCCTGCGAGGCGCTGCGTGAGTAGTACGGTAATCCGGGCCTCCTCCTCTGCGGAAATTGGCATCAACGTATCACGCAGTAGCGCCGCCCCATCCAGTCCCAGAGCGGCGGCCAACAACCAGCGTGTTTCCTGCTCTGGCTGATCACTCAATGCGCGCAGCTGGTCGCGCAGAGCATACTGCCAGTCACGCAGACTGCGTGATGGATTGTGCGTTACGCCCGAATCAGAGGTCATCACCCAGATGCTGCAGGAGATCGGCCTGATATTCCTTGATCAGCGGTTCGACAACGGCGTCAAGATCTCCCGCCAGCACCGCCTCCAGCCGATACAGCGTAAGATTGATACGATGATCGGTGATTCGCCCCTGCGGAAAGTTGTAGGTACGGATACGCTCGGAGCGATCGCCGGAACCCACCAGCAGGCGCCGGGTCTGCGCCGCCGCACTTTGCTGCTTCTCCTGCTCTTGTTCCAGCAGACGCGCCTGCAACAGTGCCATGGCTCGCGCCCGGTTTTTGTGCTGGGAACGGTCTTCCTGACAGGTCACCACCAAACCGGAGGGAATATGAGTGATGCGAATAGCGGAGTCGGTCTTATTGATGTGCTGCCCGCCCGCGCCACTGGCCCGGTAGGTATCAACGCGCAAGTCGGCGGGATTGATAGTGATCTCGCTCACCGTATCCACCTCGGGCAGCACTGCTACCGTACAGGCGGAGGTATGGATACGGCCCTGCGCCTCGGTCTCCGGCACCCGCTGCACCCGATGCCCGCCCGACTCGAATTTCAGACGGGAATAAGCGCCGCGGCCGCTGATTTCCAGAACGATTTCTTTGTAACCACCACGTTCCGAATCAGAGGCGGAAAGGATAACCACGGCAAAACCTTTATTCTCCGCATAGCGGGTATACATCCGGGCCAGCACTCCCGCAAAAAGTGCTGCCTCCTCACCACCAGTCCCCGCCCGTATCTCCACAAAGACATTACGATCATCGTTGGGGTCCTTGGGCAGCAAGCGCACCCGCAAGGACTCTTCGAGCTGATCAAGTTCAGCCTGTGCCGCCGCCACTTCTTCACTGGCCATGGCACGCAGTTCCGCATCCCGCTCGTCCATCATCATGCGCTCGGCGTCATCTCGATCCCGCCGCCGCTGCTCATGACGACGCAGCAGGTCCAGCACCGGGGCAATTTCTCCCAACTCTTTGGAAAGACTTTGAAAACGCTGCGCATCGCTCGCCACATTCGGGTGCGCCAGCAACTGACTTAATTCATCAAAGCGAAAGGCCAACTGCTCCAGTTGGCCTTGCAAACGCGGGCTGAGACTCATCCTTCGGCGTCGCTGAGATGAAAAAGGATATCGAGTGCCGCGACAAGACTTTCGTTGGTCGCATCCTGACAAGGCTGGCGAAGGGTTGCAATGGGATCGTGAAGGACTTTATTCATCAACGCCTTGGAAAAGGCATCCAAGACTGCGAAGGGGTCCTGCCCCTGATTCAGGTAATGCGTAAAGCGCTGCAACTCTTCCTGGCGCCGCTCCTCCACATGATCACGCAGGCGACGAATGGCAGGCACCACATCCAGGCTTTCCCGCCACTGCTGGAACTCAGCGACCTCATCGGCAATGATCAGTTCTGCTACCGCCGCCGCCTCGCGGCGTGCGCGCATGCCTGCCTGCGCGATATCATTCAAATCGTCCAGTGTGTAGAGAAAACATTGCTCAACGCCTTCCACTTCCGAGGCGATATCCCGGGGTACGGCGAGATCCACCAGCATCAGATCTCTCTGCGCCCGCCGTGGCATAGCCGCGGAGACTGTCTCCAGCGTGAGTATGGGCAACAGACTCGCCGTGCAACTCACCACCACATCGGCGTCATGCAGGAGCTCCGGGATGGCCTCCAGTGCATGGGCATTGCCAGTAAATTTCTCGGCCAACTGCTGGCCGCGTTCCGCGCTGCGATTGGCTACGGCAAAACTCCCCACCCCATGCTCGCGCAGATGAGTCGCCACCAGTTCGATGGTATCCCCGGCGCCGATCAGCAACACCGACTTGCCTTCCAGGCTACCCAGCAACTGCTTGGCCAAGCTCACGGCAGCATAGGCCACACTGACCGGGGCTGAACCGATGGCCGTCTCCGACCGCACCCGCTTCGCCACGCGGAAGGCCCAATGCAACAAGCGGTTCAGCACCGGCCCGGCGGCACCACTATCCGCAGCAGCCTGATAGGCATCCTTGACCTGACCAAGGATCTGCGGTTCACCGATGATCATGGAATCCAACCCGCAGGCCACGCGAAACAGATGGCGCACGGTCTCCGCATCACTGGAGTAATAAATATGTCCATCCAGCAATCGCGGGTCCACGCCGTGAAAGTGACAGAGCCAATCTTGCAAGGCTTGGCGATGGTAGCCCTGCCCGCCGTGGACATAAATTTCCGTGCGGTTACAGGTCGATACGATCAGGGTTTCCCTGGCCAACCCTTGCTCGAGCAAGTAGCGATAGGCCGCAACAAGGTTCTCCGGAGAAAAAGCGACTTTTTCCCGAACCGCGATAGGGGCAGTATGATGACTTAGACCAAGGCAGAAAATAGCAGCGACCGTCCCTGCAGAGCGACGATGAAGGGGCTGAATTGTCGCCGACACCGGACAGGATTGCAAGCCAGGTCCCTAGCGGTTATTGTGCTTGCTGGCAAAAAATGCGGAGAATGGGTAGATGGGGAGCAGGCTTGGAGGCATCGTGGCAGGTATTGTACTTAGCCTCGCCACCGGAGGTGCAGCCGCCGACCCCGCCTCGGATGGCATGACCGGGGAACAGCTCTATTATCTGTTAGTAGCCGAATTCGCCACCGTGCAACGGGAGCCACAACTGGCCGTTCCAGCTTGGCGGGAAGCCGCCAAACTGGCGCCAGAAACCAATGTCCTCGGGCGCGCCACACAGATCACCGCGCAATTCGGCGATTTTCCAGGTGCTCTGCAACTTGCCAAACGCTGGCGCGAGACCGCTCCGGGGAACGCCCAAGCAGATCAGTTTGAAGCCGCGCTGCTCCTCACCACAGGTCAGGATGAGCAAGCCATTCAGTTACTACAGGCCACGCTTGCCCGCTTTCCCAACAACCCGAAGGTCACCTTGCAACTCGCTGAATTACTGGTGGCCCACGGACGCAGCGGTGAGGCGCGACGATTGTTGAGTGCGCTAGCCGACAAAGACCCGCAATCCGCAGCCGCCTATTATGCGCTCGGACGTATCGATCTCGATGAAAAACAACCAGAACACGCCATCCCCTGGCTGGTGAAAGCGCTCAGTCTCCGTCCGGACTGGCAGGAAGCCGCCATCAGTTTCGCCGAAGCACAGCAAGCCACCCAAGGCATTATCGCCGCTTTGCACAGCATTCAAAGTTTCACGGCCAGCCACCCGGAGGCCACGCTCGCCCGTCTATATCTGGCTGCGCTCTACCTCAAAATGGGTGGCCTGACACAGGCCTATCGCCTCTACCAGAACATGGCACGACAAAACCCCGATGACCCCAATATCATCCTTTCTCTCGGCCTTATGGACGTCGATCGTGGCAACTGGAAAAATGCGGAAGCCGCTTTGCAGCGCGCCCGCGAGCTGGCGCCCCAGTCCCCCGCCCCACTCTACTATCTGGGGCGCCTCTACGAGGCACAGAATCGTTGGGCCGAAGCATTGCAATGGTACCAGCGCATTCATCCCGGTCCTCTGTATTCTGAGGCAGAGCTGCGCAGCGCGCGCGTGGAATATCTGTTGGGGCACCACGACAAAACCATCAAAAAACTGCGGGCCCTGGCGGTCGCGCGCCCGCATGAGGCACAGATTCCGCTGCTGGAAGCAAACCTGCTGCAAGACAGCGGCCATCTTCACCAAGCCCTACAGGTAGTCAGGCAGGCCTTGCAGCGCATGCCCAACCAACCTGGGCTCTGGTACGCGCAAGGCACCATCTATGAGCAATTGAAAGATTATCCGGCCATGGAAAAAGCCATGCGTACAGTTATCCGCCTCGCACCGGATCATGCACAAGCCTACAACTTCATTGGCTACAGCTTGGTCGAACGGCACAGCAACCTGGTCGAAGCACAAAAGCTACTGAGCAAGGCATTGAGCCTGAGTCCTGACAACCCCGAGATTCTGGATAGTATCGGCTGGCTGCGGCACGTGCGGGGCGACAACCTCCAGGCTCTGGAGTATCTGCAGAAGGCTCATACGGCCTTACCTGACAATGCCGCGGTGAGCGCACACCTCGGGCAAGTTCTCTGGTCACTAGGGCGCCACACAGATGCCCGGCAGGTCTGGCAAAGTGCGCTGCAAAAACACCCGGACGATGCCACCCTCAAAAGCAATCTGGCCCGCCAGCCATGATGATCCCTTATCCCAGAGCATCCGTCCGGCGCCCTGCACGAAGGCCGCTCCACACACTGGCCGCACTCCTGCTCACCGGCGTATTATCCGCCTGCGCCACCACGCCCCCCATCCAACCGTCCGCTCACATCATCCTGTCAACGGCCGAGAGAAATCAGGTCGTCGCCAGTCTAAAATATTGGCAAGCCAGCGGACAGGCCGCTCTCAGCACACCGAAAACGAGCAAAGATTTCGGATTCCGCTGGAAGCAATCCCCCCAACACCAGGAACTTTCCATCTATGACCCTCTCGGCCGTACGGTCGCGCGCATCGAAGTCGACCCGCAAGGCGCGCATCTGCAACTGGCCAATGGCGCGACACGACAAGCAAACAACCTGGATACCCTCCTCGCACTGGTCCTCCACGTCGAACTACCCGCGAGTGAATTGCCAGACTGGATGCTTGGCCTGCACAGCGCGGCGGTAACTGAACGGCAGAACTCAACCGGCCTGCCCACCGTACTCCACAGCGGCCCCTGGCAAATCCACTATCTCCAATATGCGCCAGTAGGCGGCCTGAGCATGCCCAAACTGCTCCAAGCCAGGGGTCCGGCGGGCATCACCCTACGCCTTGCCATCACCCAGTGGCGTATGGGAGGCCACAACGCCCCATGAGCGAAAATTATCCCGCACCCGCGAAGCTGAATCTGATGCTTCGCGTTATCGACCAGCGCAGCGACGGCTATCACGAGTTGCAAACCGTATTTCAGTTTATCGATCTGGCTGACCAACTCCAGTTTGACTCGCGCCCCGCCGGGCGATTTTCCCGCAGCGGCGGACCAGAAGGCGTGCCGGAAGCGAACGATCTGAGCATCCGCGCCGCGAAATGTCTGGCCGATGTCGGCGGTGTCCATGAAGGCGTCCATATTCACATCGACAAATTTCTGCCCATGGGCGGGGGTATCGGCGGAGGTTCCTCGGATGCCGCCACCACCCTCATCGTGCTCAATCGGCTGTGGCGTACCGGTCTACGCCGCGAAGAACTCATGGAAATTGGCGCCAGCCTCGGTGCTGACGTTCCTGTATTTATTTTCGGACGCGGTGCCTGGGCGGAGGGTCTGGGCGAGCGTTTGCAAGCGCTCGACGCCCTCCCGGAAAGTCACTATGTGCTGCTGCACCCGCAGGTGTCCGTAAGTACACGGGAGATTTTCACCGCCCCTGAATTGACACGGCATCACGTGCCCAGCACAATAGGCGCGTTTCTCGGCGGGGCGACGGAAAACACCTTGGAACCTACGGTGTGCGCCCGCTACCCAGAAGTCGAACATGGTACGCGCTGGCTAAAAAATCAGGGCGTGCACGATGTTCGTTTGACGGGTAGCGGCGCCTGTGTTTTCGGGCTGGTAGCAGACAATATTTCCGCACAACAAATTGCTGCGCGGGTGCCTGCCCCCTGGCGCGCATGGTCCGTGCGTGGATGCAACAGGCATCCACTGTACGACCTTGCCGAGCAATGATTATTGGGGCGTAGCCAAGCGGTAAGGCACCGGATTTTGATTCCGGCATTCCCAGGTTCGATCCCTGGCGCCCCAGCCAAATTGTCCTCGGACTGTTTTGCCACCTGCGAAAGAGAGTAAAGACATCACATGGCTCACGGCAATCTCATGGTCTTCAGCGGGAACGCCAATCCCATTCTGGCTGCTCAGGTGGCGCGCTTCCTGCAGATTCCCATTGGCCGCGCCGAGGTGAGTTCTTTCAGCGACGGCGAAGTCTTCGTCGAAATATTGGAAAATGTGCGCGGCCGGGACGTTTTCGTGCTCCAGCCCACCTGTGCGCCCACCAATGACCACCTCATGGAACTACTCACCATGATTGATGCGCTCAAACGCGCATCGGCCAATCGCATTACCGCCGCCATGCCTTATTTCGGCTATGCCCGACAAGACCGCAAATCACGCTCACGCACAGCCATCACCGCCAAACTGGTTGCCGACCTGATTACCACCGCGGGCGCCAATCGGGTCCTGACGATGGATCTGCACGCCGATCAAATTCAGGGCTTCTTTGACGTACCGGTTGATAATATTTACGCCTCACCCATTCTCCTGGGCGACATTTGGCGCCAGAGCTACCCAGAACTGATTGTGGTTTCTCCCGATGTGGGCGGCGTTATTCGCGCCCGCGCCATCGCTAAACGACTCGAAGTGGACCTCGCCATTATCGACAAACGGCGGCCGCGCCCCAATGAATCCGTCGTCATGAATATTATCGGCGATGTGGCGGGCCGCACCTGCGTCATCGTGGACGACATGGTCGATACGGCCAACACGCTCTGTGAAGCGGCCCATGCCCTCAAGGCACAAGGCGCAGTCAAGGTCTGCGCCTACTGCACCCATCCGGTTCTGTCTGGCCCAGCCATGGAACGCATCGAGCGGTCCGACCTGGATGAACTGGTCGTCACCGACACCATACCGCTCAGGCCGGATGCCCGAGCCAGCGGTAAGATTCGCGTACTGTCCGTTGCCGAGCTCTTGGCCGAAACCATCCGCCGGATCGCAGAAGAGGATTCCGTCAGCTCGCTGTTCATGGATTGAACCGCTTACTGACCTTGCAGCCGGGCGTTGGCCATTGTATGATCTCCGCTCTGTCAATGGTGGCTGTAGCTCAGTCGGTAGAGTCCCGGATTGTGATTCCGGTTGTCGCGGGTTCGAGCCCCGTCAGCCACCCCATATTTTTCAATACGTTATCTGCGTTTTCCGAGAGTCCCGGATTTCCGCTGTGACGTTTTTGTGACCATCCCTCGATGTTCCGCGCGGCCTCCGACAAATGATCTGGGGCCAAGTGGGCGTAGCGCAGCACCATCTCCAGACTCGCCCATCCGCCCAGCTCCTTGAGCACCTGCACCGGCGTTCCGCTCATGACATGCCAGCTCGCCCAGGTGTGGCGCAGATCGTGCCAATGCAGATCGGGCAATCCGGCGCGAGCGCAGGCCTTGCACCACGCCGCCGTTCCGGTGCGCGTCACCGGCTCGCCCTTGTAGACGAACACCCACTCCGGGTCGTCGCCACGGCACTCCTCCAGAACGCCGAGGGCGTCCCCGTTGAGCGGCACGCCTATGGCCTTCCCACTCTTGGCGTGCTCGGGCGGAATGTAGGCGGTCGCGCGCGGGAGATCCACCAAACGCCATCGGAGATGCGTGACGTTGTGCCGTCGCAGGCCCGTCGCCAGCGTGAACGAGGCCATGCGGCGCAGATGCTCCGGCAACTCGGCAAGCAACCGGCCAGCCTCGTCGCGGGTGATCCAACGGATCCGGCCCTTGTCCTCCGGCGCGTGGGGGATGGCTGGGACGCGGTCGGTCCATCCCTGCTTGTGGGCGTAGCGCAGGATGGCGGACAGGAGGGCCATGTAGCGGTTCGCCGTGGCGTCTGTGACGCCGCGCTCCAGCACGGACGCGCGGATCTCACGAAGATGCTCGGCGCCGATGGTCTGAACGGTTTTGTCGACGATCAGCGGGGCCAACACGCGCAATTTGAGCACGTCGTCGGATCCGCTGCGCTTGTGCCGACCCACCGCCTGCCACCAGTACGCCGCGGCGGCCTTCAGCGTCATGTCCGGCGCTTGGCCCAGCTTGGCCCGTTCCCAGAGCTGCGCTTTGAATCGGTCGTGGAATTCCTGGGCTTTTTCCCGGTCCGTCGTCCCACTAGAGCGTCGAATTCTGCGTCCAGAGTGCTGGATGTCAACCCACCAAACGTCGCCACGCTTCCTGAGCATCGTTTTTCTTCCCCCTTTTTACCCACGTACTGGCCTCGCAGCCAGTCCAACAAATCGTCCTCCAAGAACACCCAGCGTTTGCCCGGCTTGGCCGCAGGGATATCTCCGGCCTTCGCCCGCTGCTGCACGGTGTCCGGATGAAGGTGCAGCAACTTCGCGGCTTGATCAAGGTCCAGAGTTCTCATGCTCTGGCTCCCTTCCGCATGCGTTGGACCGCTGCGGTGATATCTGGATGCGCCTTTGCCAGGGCGCACGACAGAAAGGCAGAGGAGTCGGGGGGCGGGGGCACGTCTGCGGGTACCAGGGTTTTGCTGGCCAAGCGACGTCGATCCAGATCGGCGTCCCCCGCCTTGGCCCTCCGGCCCACCTCCCGTTCCTCCACTATTTTCCGCCCCCAGGAGGTCCTCTCGATCTCTCCTGCCTTCGCTTTGTTAATCAATGAGATAAGTAGACGAGACGGAAACTTCGCCACCCCGCCCCGGATTTGGCCAGCAACCTCGTCGACAACTGTTTGCGCCAATTCAGATGATAAATCAGCATGTTGTACGGTTTTCTGAGCTCCTGGGAGGGCCTTTATTTCGGGAGGGAAATCCAAATCCAAACGACCACCACCCTGTTTCGAGGTGGTGGTTTCTTCTTTTTCTTTTTTTGTTTTTTTATTTGGTGTTTGTGAGTCTGTACTTAGTTTATCACCTGATCCGCCGTCGACGGTCGCACCGGCGGCGGATTTTAAGGGCATGGATGATACGACTGATTCCCATTCCCATCTTCCACTCGCGTCGCGTCGTCTTTCCCTGATAAGGTATCCATTGTTTTCAAGCATATTCAGCAAGTTGCGCAGCTTGTCTCGACCTACCCCCGCCTCCCTTATCAGGGCTGGGACCCGAATTTGCCAGTTGGTGGGTCGGCTGACCAGGCGCGCCAAGAGGCCGAGCGCCTCCAGGGTCAGGCGGGGATCCCGCAAAGTTGAGTTCGGGATGGGAGTCCACCCCTCCCCCTGGTGCACCACCCTAACAACTGAGCTCATTGGGGGGGCTCCAGGCCGAATTCAGCCTGCCCCCCAGGGGCCAAAATTTGCTCGATTTGCTCCCGGCGTCGCCGCACGATCTGCTGGGCGCGCCGGCGGGAGACCCGCAGCGCCTCGGCGAGGCGGGCAGTGTCTCGTTCACCCTGCATAACCTCATCATTTTCCTGTTTTTTTTGTCGATCGATCTCGTCCTCAAGCTCGACCAGCAGCTCGAGGGGATCCTTTCCCTGCGATTGGATTGCAGCGTAAGCATTTAATTTTTCAGTGGAAAACTCTGGGTTAAGCTCCCTGCGCAGTGAGCTCCTGAGCTGTCCCTCTGTTTTCCCTAGATGCTGGTAAATCCATGATTCGCCTACTATTTCTTGTGGCAAAACGCCGTGAAAGCGTCGCGCGTGGCGGCAAACCCGAGCAAAATCTATGTGATTGAACAACTGCATGAAATTCGACATTTTGTGCCCCCTGAAGTGACGGGGACGGCATGTTTTTTTGAGGGGAGGGGCCGGGCGCCGGCGCGGGCCGGCGGCGCCGCCGCCCAAAATCCTTAGGCCGGCGCCGGCGTCGTCACCCCCCAGAGGACGGGGGTGCGGAGGAATTTCCTGGTGAGGAGGGCACGCAAGTCTATAATCTTTTGTATTTTCTCAGAAAACTTCGACCTCTTGGCCAGGAAGCCAGTAAGACGGCGCCGGATGGAGATGGTGGAACCGCCGGCGGCATCCACGCCGCCGATGAGGAGCGGGACGGCGCGCCGAAGAGTGCGCGCCAGGGCCACGGCCCGGATCCCTGCCACCCAGGGCCACCCCCAGGAGTCGCCCTCCGCGACAACCAGCCCCGCAGCGAAGGCTCCCAGCTCAAAAAATGGGAGCGCACTAACGCCGTAAGCCAGCGTCAGACACGCGAACGCGGACAAAATCACCAGCGCGCCAAGGGACTGGCGTCGGGAGTCAAGCAAAAGCAAGATCCATGATCTGGTGGCCATGCAAGTTATTATCCCTTTTGGGTATTTGCTGTCAACCCCTTTATCTCCGCCCAAAGAATAACTATAATCAACAAATAATCGTTGATTATGCGGCGCGTCGGGGGGGTTATGCTGCACAGCTACACTTTTTCCAACTTCCAATCCTTTCTAGAGGAGACCAGGGTAGACCTCACGGTGACCCGGAAGGTGGCGGATTCTGACTGGATCAGCTCCAGACCGACCGGCGAGAGGGTGTCCAAAGTCATGGCCGTCCTGGGCGCCAACGGGGCCGGCAAGACCGCTCTCTTGAAACCAGCGGCATTCCTCGGCTGGTTCATCTCCCAATCCTTTCAAAACCCCATAGGAAGCGGAATTCCAGTCGCGCCGCACTTTGCCGCCAGCAATGAGCCCAGCGCTTTTTCCTGCGTGGTGGACTCTGCTGACGGACACCTGTGGCGCTATGAGCTGTTGTGCACACGGCAACGGGTGTTGCGCGAGGCGCTTTACCGGAAGGAAAAACGGTTTGACCACCTTTTCATTCGGGAGTGGGATGAGAAGCGGAAGAATTACCGAATCCGTCAAAGAGACTTCGGCCTGTCTGATAATATGATAGAGAACGTGAGGCCAGACGTGTCTTTGATATCCTGGGCGGCCCAATACGGCGTTCCACTGGCGTTGAGGATCGCCCGTCCAGAGCTTCCATGGGTAACCACAAACGTCACGGGCGTCGGACGTATCAAATCTTCAGACGATTGGCTTTATGTCGCTGCTCGCCACTACTTTGAGCATCCCCAGCACAAGGACAGCATGAACCGGCTGCTATCTTCCTGGGATTTGGGTCTCGAAGGCGTGGAGATCCGCCAAATGAACTTCCCCAATCCGCAGAATCCTGAGCAACAGCAAACAGTCTTGCTGCCCGTAGGCAAACACCGCTCGCACGGCAAGCTCTACGATCTGCCCTTCGCCTTGGAGTCCAGCGGAACCCAGGGCGCGTTCATCCATCTGATGCGGGTTTTGATCACTCTGGAGCATGGCGGCATCGCGGTCATCGACGAGTTCGAGAGCGATCTTCATCCGCATATGTTGGAACCCCTGCTGGGACTGTTCGCCAATCCCGACATCAACCCCCACAACGCTCAACTGCTTTTCACCTGCCATGCCGCGGAGGTGCTGAATATCCTGCACAAATCCCAAGTCATGCTGGTGGAAAAGGATGAGGATTGCGAAAGCCGAGCCATCCGCATGGACAAGGTCGAAGGCATCCGTAACGACGACAACTTCTACGCGAAATACATGGCGGGGGCCTATGGCGCGGTCCCGCGGATCTAGCCCGTCCAATCCACCGTGGAAGGCGAGGAAAACTCTTCGGATTGTGGTCGAAGGTGACGACGAGGAGGCGTTCGTTAATCATGTGCGGAAACTCTTTGTCCATCGTGGATCCGGTCTCTCGATCAGCGTCAAGAATGCTCACGGCAAGGGCGCCCGTAATGTGATCAAAGCGGCCATTCGGGAAAGGAGGCAAGGCGGATACGATAGAGTGGCCGCATTGTTCGACACGGACACGAATTGGGGTCAGACTGAAAAAATAATGGCTAAAAGAGGGAAAGTCGACACCCTTCCCTCCGCCCCGTGCCTTGAAGCCAGCCTTTTGCTCATGCTGGGAGATGATCCGAGTGGCGAGACGGCCGCCATCCTCAAAAATCGGCTTGAGAGCCACCTAGGCGGGTACCCTCCGAGGCATCCACAAGCCGGACTCTCCATCTTCACGATGGAGCGCATCATTTCCAACCGCGCCAATATTCCGATGATCGACCAGCTTTTGACGCTTTTGGGTTTGCCCGTCTAAGCCTAGCACAACCAAAGGATCGATCCTGCCCAGATATAGCAGTATGCCGGGAGGATGTCCCCCCTCAACGCCGAAAGGCGCTCGGTCATCGGCAGCGAAATTTTTGATCACAATCCTCCCTCCCGATCCACCTCACCAAATCGACCGGCGACAAGATCACGATCCCCTGCGGCACGTTGTCCAAGGCCTCTCTTGTCACCCTCCCGGTGTGGATAAAGAACCCCCGCGTCAAGCCCTCCCTCCTCAAGTCCCTGGCGAAGCGCGTGATCATCGACAACGGCACGTCGCCCTTGTACCTCTTGCACTGGACGCCGGACCAAACGCTATCCGCGTAGATCCGCCCATCGAGGCCTCCGTCTCCGGTGTAGCGGTGATTCCTCACGACCGTCCATCCCAGGCGCTGAAAAGCGTCCAGAACCAGCTCCTCGAACACCCAGGGATCGATCTTGCGCAGATAGGCAATGCGCCTTGCGACCGTCTTCCGATCATCCGCGCCTTTAATCGATAAGATCCGCGCAGCCGTCCACCTGGCCCGCATCCTGCGGTGTCCGTGCCGCCTCTTCGCCCAGGACAGAAACCGGCTGTGAATGCTCAACCAGAGCGCCGTAGCGTCGCTCATAAAAGCCTTCGCGCTCATCGCCCGCCCCTCCCGCCGGCTTCCGCCGCCGACAAGTCGACCATGCCCTGGCCGTGGGCGGAAATGCACAGGGCGATCTGAGCGGGGATGATCACTAAGGCGCATCCGTCGAGGCCGAAACATGCGATCAACACCCATGACAACACGACGAATCGCCACGCTCTGCGATCCTCCTCCCGCCGCAGCCGCGTCGCTCCAGGCCATGTCGGGCGGTTGTCTGCGCTTGTACCGCCGCCGTCGCGGCGTTGCTCGCCGTGGTGCTCGCCTGGGCTGCCGTGCTCTGGGCACTCTGGATATTGGAAACGTCCATCTGCTGCTGGGTCTGGAAATAGGAAACTTTACGTTCGCCCGCAGTATGAGAATACCCGGCAGATGCTCCACCATTACGCGCTTCCATCCACTCCAGAGGAGATCGGCGAAATTGATGAAGGTGTGGACATTTCCATTCTGCTAAGGCTGCCTGAGGACGGGTTGCTGCAAGGCAAAATCCATCACGGAATTTACTTACCCATTTATCTATGGTCATTTCCTTATTCCACCTTCTACTTGCCAGGCCCAATTCGCAAGCCGGTCGATAGCTTCCCATATTTCAAAGTTGAAACGAGATGGATTGCTTGCAAGTAGGCGTTTCGCTGAATTAGCCGCGTACTTAATCGCATTTGCATGCCTATCAAAGGCTTTCTGTCTTGAGTAAAGGTTCTGTTCGATCCGATCCGAACAAACCAAAGCTATTTGCAAGTTACTCATTAGGCTATTATGCCTTGTGAACTCTTTATGATAGCCAAGTCTACCGTACCGTTTTTCTCTGATTAAAAAACAAGGTTTAATGAAATGATCAATCACCTCATTACTCCAGATATCGGACCGTTGATTTGCCCATGCTTCCAGCCGTCCCAAAGCACCGCTGATTTCTTTCAAAAATCGAGAGCGATATTCCATAGAGAACCCATCTATTGCTAGGCTCCCTATGATTTCGCTGACGTCGGTAATCCATATACTATGTTCACACGACATTTCTTCGGCCTCGATCGCATCACAACAGTCCTGTACAACGTACAGATACTCTTCTAACTCGTTCGCTTTCATTTTTCCCTCCAATTAAAAATCACCAATTCCACGCCACGCCGGTGCCGCCCTGGACCTCTCCCCCTTCCGGGTTGCCCGAGAACGTGCCGACGGCGTTGATCTGGCGGGTGAGGCGGACTCGGTAGGAGATCGCCAGCCCCTCGCCGCCGTTGGGCATGTACCCCACGCCCATCGCCACGCTCTGCGATCCTCCGCCCGCCGCAGCAGCCGCAGCCGCGTTGATGGAGGCCTGGGAGATGGCTCCGAGCTGGTCCGCGTGTTGATTCGCTTGACCGATGGCCCCCTCCACCTGGCCGACGGTGGCGGCGTCGTTCCAGGCCGTGCCGGGCGCGACGTTGGTGATCTGCCGATTCAAGCCGGTGGCCGCGTCTCCGACGCTCACGCTGTCCGTGCGATTGGCGACGGATCCGGCACCCAGGGCGACGCTGTTTTGCCCGTTGGCCTGGGCGTCATATCCGAAGGCCGCCGAGTTGGCTCCCGCCGCGTCCGCCCCGTCGCCCACCGCCGTGCCGGGATCCGCGTTGGCCTGCGCGCCCGCGCCGATGGCGACCGCGCCGGTGGTGTTCGGATCTTGTCCCGTGGATTGGGTGATCGCCGCCCCCTGTCCGATGGCGACCGCCCCCGCATAGCCGCCAGTGCTTCCTCCCCCAGTCGCCAGCGAACCATTCCCTTGGGCCGTGTTCTGGAGCAATTTGCCGTTGATGTTCCCGACGGCACTTTGCAGTTGCTGGATGTAACCGCCCTGGGTTTGGACCTGCTGGCCGATGGTGGAGATGGCCACCACGTCCGCCTGCTGCTGTCCCTGGATGGTCGTCACGTTTTGTTGGGTGGATTGCAGAAGCGTTTCATCCTTTTGCTGCTGCCCCTGGACCGTGGTGATGGCCTTGGTGTTGGCCTTAGCTGCGGTTTCCGCCGTGTTGGCCGTGGTCTGCGCGGCTTGGGCGATCGCCTGCGCCTGTCCCGCCGTCGTCGCGGCGTTGCTCGCCGTGGTGGCAGCCTGGGCCGCCGCGCTCTGGGCACTCTGTATATTGGAAACGTCCGTCTGCTGCTGGTTCTGGAGCGTGGAGATATTGCTCACGTCCGTTTGCTGCTGGCTTTTCAGGCTGGAGATGGCGGACTGGTCCGTCGTTTGATTGCCTTGCAGGGTGGACACGGTGCCCGCCGTCGCGGACTGAACGCCGTTCAGTGCAGAAACGGCTCCGCCCACGTTGTCGTAGGTGGATGACCCGACGGTGTATGTCGGAGCGGTGTAGCCATTGGATGTTGAATAGCCCGCCCCTCCGCCCATGCTCGTGATGGCGTCCGAGGCCTCCGTCTGGGCGTTGGTGGCCGCCGTCTGCGCACTCGACGCGGCGCCGCTGGCGTTGCTGGCGGCGCTGGCCGCATTGTTGGCCGTCTGTTGCACACCGTAGAGCTGGGAGCCGTTCACTGCGTCCGTGCTGTTGGCCGTGACGGATCCCGGAGCCACGTTGATGATGGTTCGCGTCGATGGATCCGTGGAAGAACTGGTTGCGGCGCCGCTGCCGACCGAGAACACGTCGGCCTGGCCGCCATCCGACGCGCCGTTGCCCACGGCCACGCTGCCGTTCCCGGAAGAAGTCGCTCCGCCGCCGATGGCGACAGAATCCGTGCCGGTCGCCCCGGACGCCTGTCCGACCGCCACGTTGCGGCTTTCCGTGGCGGTGGTGCCACTGGAGGGGACCGCGTTCGCGTCGCTGCCCACGGCCACGCTCCCCGCGTCGCTTTGCGCGGAATAGCCCAGGGATGTGCCGCCGCTCCCGCTGTTCGCGTTGTACCCCAGGGACGTGCCGCCGCCATCCGCCGTCCCGTCGTGACCGATGCCGGACGTGGCCCCAGTGGCGTCTGCCTGGGCGTTGGTTCCCAGCGCCGTGGAATGGCCCCCCGCCGCCGTGGCTCCGCCGCCGCCGGCGATATTCCCGCTCGAATCCTGCTGGGTGACGTCGCTGCCGGTAACAGATGTTCCCGTCGCCGTACCCCCGGTCGCCGCGTATCCCGTCAATGGGGCCGCCAGCATTCCGCAGGAAACCAGGGCCGTCACAATACCTTTCCACTTCGCGTTCATTCCGATCTCCCATGAGAAATAGAGATGGGCGACTTGCCCACGACCTATTCCCCCCGGGGGCGAAATTTATCGACGCGTTTCCTTTTCCAGCCCCGCCATCCGGCGCGATCTTTCCCATCCATATAAAAATTGCTATAAACGGATCAACCTATCGCCAAAAAGAAGGAAGAAGCCAATGGAACGAAGAAAAACCCGCTTATTTGTCGGCGCGCTTACGATCGCTGCCCTGACCGGCTGCGCCACGACGCCCAACATGCACTACTCCGGCGCCATGCCGCAGGCGAACGTCACCCATAAAAACGTCGCGCTGGTGACCAAGGTGACGAGCGGGTCTTTCGTCAAAAACGATTGCCTCCTGGAGGCCACTCACAAGTGCCGGGAGCACACCTTCTCGGTCAAGGCGCTCACCACCAACTATGACCGTCTGCTGGCCAGCGCCCTGAAACAGGCGGGCGCCATGCCCCAAACGGAAACGGCGCCGCCGGCGGCGGGATGGGTCATCGAGACGGACATAGCCCCTCTGCCGCCGCACAAGCACGAGGCCATCGTACATTACGATCTGGGCAAGAGCATGGGCATGGCACTGATTCCGGTCGTCGGACTCTTCACGCCGCGCTACTACCAAATGGACCTGAACGTGGTGGACGCCATCACCATCTATCACGATGGGAAAGCCGTATGGCACGACCGCGTGCCCGTGCATCTCACCAAAAACATCAGCAAGTCCAAATTCGCCTTCAACGGAGGCGTGAACAGTTCGGCGGCCTACAAGGTCTATCGCGTGGCGCAGACCAGCGCTGTTTCCCAGACCATGGAGGGCTTCGGCCAAGTCGCCTCGTCCGTGAATTGACCAGGCCCGAGCCCTTGGCGACCACGGCGAATCCTGCCACCATTGGGCCATGGCCTTACTGGAGGAGCGATTCCATGGTGAACGACAAACGGTTTCCCGGCGCGATGACCACCGCCATGATCGACCCCGGCGTCCGAAACGCGAAAATGAGGCGCGTGCTCATGTCGGCCATCAAGGAACATATTGCCCATGCCGGCTTGAGCCAATCGGGCGCCGCCAGGATCTTCGGCGTCGCCCAGCCGCGCGTATCGGATCTGGCGAGGGGGAGGATCGAGCGGTTCAGCTTGGACGCTCTGGTGAGCATGGCGGACAAGGCGGGCTTGCGTGTCGAGTTACGAGTGGGGTGCCCGTCTGGGCGCATGGGAAAGGCGTCATGAGGAAGAGCGAAGCGAAGGAATCAATGGACGGGGAGACCAGGAAGCAAATCCTCCTGATCAACGTCCTTTTCACCCTGGGGGCGGTCCTGTTCCTTTCCCTGATGCTCCTCACCTTCGTCTTCTTGGTGAAAGGGCACTGGATTCTCAGCCTGTCGTCGATGGCGGGCGCTTTTTTGTTCGGAGTTTCGTCCGCCGGCTTCATGGCTTGGGCCGCCGTCAAGTCGGCGGAGAACGAGAGGATCGCGAAGGAGAAACGCCGCCCCGCCGGTCAGCGATAGGGACCGATCAACAGGACCAGCCAGACCGAGGCGACGAACACGAAGGCCGCCCCGTAACGGCGGACCGCATCCAGCGTCCCGGTGGACCAGCGAACGCCCCAGGCCGGCAACCACGTCTCGATGATGGTCCAGCCGTCCAAGGGCGGAATGGGCAGGAGGTTGACCCACGCCAAGGCGATGTTGGCCTTTCCCATGGTGAGGATCGCCCGCGTCCAGCCGGGATCGAACCAGCCGGAACGCCCCAGCGCCAGAAAGCCTAAAGCGGTGACGGCGGAGGCCACGGGCCCCGCCGCCGCCACCAGGCGCCTGTCGATGGGCCCCAGGCGCTCCGGGTCGAACTCCACATGCCCCCAGGTCGGCAAAAGGCCGATCTCGAAGACGCCCCGCCGGAAGACGATGACGGATCCGGCGGAGATTTTGCGGACAGCCATTCTACCCGCCAGCCAGGCCACCGCCGCCGCGTGGCCCAGCTCATGGGCGAGGATGCTGCCCACGAACAGGGCGAGGGTGATCAGAAGCGCGGCAATGAGCAATAACATTCCGTCTCCTTCAAGGGGCCTGGTTGAGCGTCGCGCTGCCGCTCGTCGAGACCTCGCCATTGCTAAACGTGGAGGAGGACCGGCTGTGGGACCGCTCGGCGCTGGATTCGCTCGTCAGAGCGACCTTGAGGGACCGCCCCCAGAACGCGCCGTCCCCCAGGATGGTCAAACCGCCCGTCTGGGCGCTGCGCTGGCCCGCGTTGACCTGCACGCCGGCGCAGCTCCAAGTGTTCTCCGAGGGATTATAGGCCGCGTCTCCCTTGACCGGCACCACGCACCCGTTGCCCGGCGAAAAGGCCGGATCCAGCAGGCGCATCGAGGCCGCCAGGGCGTCTTTGGAACCCCCCTCCACCAAGGCCCGCTCCGCCGCCCCCTGGGTGATCTCGTAGACCTTCCGCCCGCCATGGACCACGGGGGGAGCGGAGTCCGCCAGTATCCGCTCCGCGTCGGCGACCACCTTGGCCTCCGTGGAGTAGCAGAGGGTGGCGAACAGGGGTGGCGCGATCCGCGCCCCGTACATGGGGATCGCTTCCCGAAACCAGCGGGTCTTCAGTTCCCCCGGCCATTGGGGAGCCAGCATGGAGTCGGGGATCATCCCCGCCTTCTCGATGCCCTGAGCCGTGCCGACCTGTCCGTAGAACATCCGATTCCCGCTGCACAGACCCGTTTGCCCTCCGGCGACGCCCGTCCCGAACAGAATTTGCTGGGCCATGCCGCTGTTCGGGAGGTAGGGAATGACGTGCGCTCCCGTCCCATGACAATACGCCCAGGCGCTGCCGACCAGCGGCGTCGCCGAGAACACCTTGCAGGACTGGACCAGTCGCGTCACGGCGGGGGAGGACAAGGCCATGCCGCCGTTCTCGACCCGCCGCATGAGCGGGATCAGGATGGCCGCCGCGTTCATCTCGCCGCTCAAGGAGGCGGAACGCCTCAAGGACCGCCGCGCCTCCGCCCCTTGCCTGCTTTCCCAGCCATGGGCGGACTTCCGCGAATGTTCGATCTTCCCGACGACCCCGGTGGCTCGAGCCGCCGGAATCACGCTGAGAATGACCAGAGGGACCAACCATGCGCGCTTCATGATCACTTCTCCTTGACGCTCTCGGGAATGGCCGCTAGCCAGTAATCCTCCGGCATGGCGGCCCCCGAGGAGAACCCGAACAGGGTGTTTTGGACCTTGCCGAAGGGCACGGCCACCACCCGGACCTTCTCCATCCCGGAGACCGACCGGGAAAGGGCGTCGATGGGATTGTCGTTGTCGCGAGTCATGAGGTTTTGGCGCAGGTTCTCCTTGACGAAGACGGCGTGAACGTCATGGAAGAGGTAGGGATGGAACTCGCTCTGGAACGGCTCCCAGACCTTTTCCCCCCAGGCCCGCCACCGCTTGAGCGGGACATGCCCGACCCCCGTGGACGACGCCCCCGACTCGCAGAGGAAGACGTAGCGCGGCGCGGATTCGCCCCAGGTGTCGTCGATGTTGGCCATCAACGTCTTGTAACCGGATTCGACGGCCTCCACATGGGCCTTGCCCATACCGAGTCCCAGGCTCCATTCGCCGGTCATCGGC
Organism: Acidithiobacillus ferriphilus; assembly: GCF_028215975.1. Taxonomy (NCBI): domain Bacteria; kingdom Pseudomonadati; phylum Pseudomonadota; class Acidithiobacillia; order Acidithiobacillales; family Acidithiobacillaceae; genus Acidithiobacillus; species Acidithiobacillus ferriphilus. Next base: position 430,227 of record NZ_CP116458.1, on the reverse strand, counting down.
TTGGTCATCACCTGGCCCGCCTCCGTCGCCATCGCCTCATTGAGCTTCCTCATCGCGTTCACGCCGACCGCGTGGCAGGCGTAACTGACATGCTCAATGGTCTGGTATCCATAGCACCCGATCCCGCCCCCCCATTTCTCGTCGGGGACGTAGGACGCGGCGTTTTGTTGGATGTCACTCCACATGGGGAGCCGCCCAGGCATCGGCGCCACGCGCACCGCCATCCCGAAGGAATGCGGGATGCCCAGTTTGGCCATGTCGGGGTTGGGGAACAGGGTGCCCTGTTCCGTCCACCCGTCCATGACCTGACCGTCCTGGTGGATGGGGATGATCAGGCCCCACAATCCCCGCCGAGGTCCGGTGTCGATGGACAGCATATCCGATCCCATGAGCCAGCCATTGATCAGGCCGACGTCGCAGGAGTCTGGATTGATGCCGTTTTGGAACATCCGCCGGAGCTCGCCACTGTTCTCGGGGTGCAGCCCCCATTTGCCGAGGATGTCTCCCAGCTCGCTCCCCCGCAGGATCGGCGCTCCGCCGATCTGTATCCCCTGGCCCTGCGCCACGCCCGAAAGGGCCGATCCCAAGCCGTCGGCCAGGGCCGATCCCGCCAGGCCGAAGCTCAACATCAACGCCACCACGATACGTTTCTTCATTGCTCACCTCCTTGATGATTCACGCGATAAGGGGGCGATTGATCCCCCTTCGCCTCCCCGTGAGGGTGCGCCTCCGGCAAACAGGCGCGCCCGCAGGACAGGGTGGTCACCACATGGAAATACGCGCACCCGTTCAAACCGAGGGTGGCCGCCGTCAACGCCAGCACGATCCACTTTCTCATGGTGGGCGCCCTCACTGGCTCGACGCGGTCGGAGTCCCGAAGCTGCGCTCCAAGTTATGGTGCAACACGCTGAAATACGCGCATCCGTTCAAGCCCAAGGTGGCCAAGGCCACCGCAACAACTATCCACTTTTTCATTTTCGCTACCTCATCTGCTCGTATGGTAAAATCGATCCCAATTTCTGCCCTTCTTCGTACCCGCGCATGGAAAACGGAGCGCATCCGTTCAGGTACAACGTGGCCAGGGCCAACGTCACGGCAACCCACTTCCTCATTTCGCCAAGTCCTCCCATTGATTCAGCCATCGGTGAATGGCGTCCAAACTGTGAAACTGCCGCAAGTGGACGCCGATCCTCGCGGGCGCGCGCGAACACGCGCATTCTTGCCAACCCCTCAACCAGAAACCCTCGCCAGGGCTCGGGAGAACCCATAGGGAGGCGGCTTCGATCGGGTGGGGGAACAGCCGCGCCAGGGTTTCATTGACCGCTCGGACCTCTTCGTCGAACTTCATGACCACTCCTTTCCCGCTCTCCACACCCTATTCCCCCGGCTGGCGAAATTTCCGCGCGTTACCGGGACACCCGGAACATCCTTGGTTCGCCCCGGTAGTCCTTGAGTCCCTGAAGCACCTGACCCAGAAGCTCCCCCCACAGGAACGTCTCCGTGTCCATGCGACGGAAGAAAGAAGAACGCGCGGCCCCGTATTTCCTCATGCGATCCTGGAAGTCCCGATCCAGCCCTTTGTTCTTCAGGAGGCGCTTCAACACGCCCGTGGAAACCACGCCGTCGTTCTCGTCGGCCACCATGCGGATCAGGTCCTCCAAAATGTCATGCAACGTGCCCATCAACTCCGTGTCCTCGCCGCACAGATAGAGATCCGGGAGGGCTCTGGGATTGAAGGGCAACAGCAAAACCGCCAGACGTCTGGGGGTGTATTCATCCATCGCTTCGTCTCCTTTCCGGTAAAACATCGGGTATCCACTCCTATTCCCCCGCGAGGCGAAATTTTTGGACGGCGCCGACTCGGCCCCAAAAAAAAGGCGGGCCGAAGCCCGCCTCTTGGCGGCCCAAACAGACCGCCTCCTTTTCCGCCCCCTCCTTGCGAAGCGGGGCGAAACCCATCCGTCAGCCGTCTCCGGCTTTCATTCCCTTTCCGCCCCCATACACCCGCCGGAACCGTCGCATCCGCGCGCGTTTTGGCGCCGCCGCGCATGGCCACGGTGGTTCAACGGGATGGAACAGCCATCCACAGAGCCATCCCCGGTTTTTGTGGAGAACTCAGCGTCCGGCCCCGAACTCCAGTTCGTCCTCCTTCTCCTTGCCGGCCTTGCTCTTGCCGGATCCCGTGGATTCCTTCCCCGCCTGTTTCCGCTCGGGTGCCTCGCGCTCGGCGCCCCGACGCTCCTCCTTGCGCTCCTGGCGGGTCTCCTCGCGCTCCGGTCTGGCGGTCTCCTTGTCCATCTTGAAACCAGCCTGCCTCTTGGCCTTCTCGACATCCTGGGTGTAGACCTTGACCTCCATCCGGGCGCGGGTGACGTTGACGTAAGTCTCCCGGTCGCCGTGTCGGCCCGACTCGGTGTTGTGGTGGATCATCGCCCGGTCCACCGTCTGGCCTTGGGCCTTCATGCTGGTCATGGCGTAACCGTGATCGATGTTCCGGTATTTCTCCAGGTCCACCGTGCGCCGCTCTCCATTCATCTCCACGACGAGGCTTTTCTCCCGAATCTCCAGCACCTTGCCCTGGTGGCCGTTTTTGAACCCGGTCTCCCGGTCGTTTTTGGAGAATGCGATCTTGTCGCCCTCCGCGAACTCCCGCTTGACCTCCCTGCTGGCCTCCACGCCTTTAAGGTCCCCGCGCATCTGCACCACGCGCCCGCCGTCCAGCTCGACGCTCACCCGGTTGGTGCGGTCGTCCTTGCCGACGACGCGCCCCTCCGCGCCCTTCTCCACGTTCAGCGCCCGATACCCGGAAGTGAACTTGACCACGTCGCCCCGCTCGTAGGCCGCCGCCCGCCGTTCCGCGCCAGTCATGTCCTTCTTCTCCAGAATGGCGAACTCCTTGCCCCGCCCCAGTTCACCCTTGGCCTTCAACTGCTCCCGAACGGCGTCATTGACGGCCCGCCGGTCGACGTTGGTGGAGGTAAGTATGGCGGTCTTGCCTCGCTCTCTTTGGGGCAGCGCCGCGTAGTCCTTGGCGATCCTCTCCACGACGCGCTGATTGTCGGCTCGCGCGGCGCCGCGCATCTCCGCCCGCATCGTTTGCCGATCCTTTTCCGAAAGCTCCCTGCCCTCCCATTTTTCGCGCACCTTGTCCTGCTCGCCGCGGACCTCGATCGCCGGGCGCGCCATGGCCTCCCCGTGGCGTCCCTCCAGCACGTCCTTGACGATTCCCCTGGCCTCTTCCGTCTCCTGGCGGTGGATGTCGGTCAGTTCGTTCATGGGCAGATACTTTTGCGCCTGTTCAAAAGGTTTGCCCGCATCAACCGCCTGATGCTGGTTGCGATCGCCAAGAAACACGGTACGGGCGCCTTCCCGTTCCGTTTTCGACATGACGTCCGTGAACTCCTTCAAGCCCGACTGGCTCGCCTCGTCATGGATGTGGAGCACCTTGCGCGCCCCATCCGCCTTGTCCATGAGCCCGGCCTGGCCCTTGAGGTCCTTGACCAGTTCCGCCCGCTCCCGCGTCTGCTGAATCCAGGCCGTGGCCCGCACGGCGACGGACTCGATGGCGCCGGCCTTGCGCCAGTTCTCGTGCTTGCGCAGGGCGGACCGGGGCAGGTCCGACCGCAGCGCCCGCTGGAAGCCGTGACCGATGGCCCGCAACTGCGCCCCGACCCCCGCCCTTCCGCCGGATTTGGCGACGTCGGCGCGTATCCGATCCAGGCCCTTGTGGTAATCGCGCCGGATCCCCGCCTGGATGCGGTCGTTTATCTTGCCCGCCAACTCCGACTTGAGGGTGCCGCCTTGCTTGAACACGCCTTTCTCGCCAATGACGTAGCGGGTTTTGGTGAGGCCGGCGTGATTGAGGTTGCGGCTTTCAATGGATCGCTTGCCGGAATGCAGGGCGGGCTGGTAGACGCGCCCGTCCTTGACCCTAAGATACACCCGCCCCTTGGAGTCCCACTCCTTTTTCGTGGCCGGATCCGCCGCGATCTTCTCCAGCTTGCGGGCTGAGACCTTGCGCCCCTCGTAGGTCGCCAACGCCCCTCGCGCCAATTCCGCGTCCTTTCGCGCCGCCTGCGCGCCGCTCCGCCGCTCGTTCAGGAAGGACCGGGTGGTCTGGCTCCCGATGCCGCTCTCCTCTTGCAGCTTTTGCGCCTGGGCCGCTCCGTTGGAAAATCCTTTGACCTCCCAGCCCTTCGTCTCCGCCGCCTCCCGAACGAACTCCAGCATGGTGGTCTTGCCGGTGCCGGCGAGGCCCTGCACCCCCTGGAAGCGATCGTTGCCGGTCAGGATCATTCCCGCCGCGCCGCGCTGCTCCTCCGAGAGTTTGAAGCTCTGGCCCTTCTCCTTGCTTTTCCGCGCCTCGAAGTCCTTGAGGGCCCGCTCAAACTCCGCCTTGTCCATGACCCGCTGGTGGGCGCCCTTGCCCTCCTCGATGCGCTTGCCGACGCCATCCTCCAGGGTGGTCATCTCCCTGGTGGTGAACTTGCCGTCCCCGCGATCCATCAGCCCGCCGGACGCCTTCGCGTCCCGGACGGCGCGGTCGAGCTCCTCCAGGCTCGCCCCGCCCTGGGAGAAGCGGGCGGCCTCCTTGTACAGTTCGGATTCTTTGAACGCGGCCTCGCGTTCGGTGATATGAGACATGGCTTTGCCCACGGCCTCGCGGGCGGCCTCCTTGCCGTTCGCCTTTTCCCCTCCCTCCTGGGCGCGTTCCGCCGGCTTGATGCCGATCTCATCAGCCTCCTTCAACCACCGCTCCTGGTGCGCCTCCCGGCTTTCGGGGTGGTTCTTGGCCTGCCGGGAATCCAGGGCCGCGATCTGTCGCTCCTGCGCCGAGGCCTCCGCCTTGGTGACGCCCCGCTCGGCCAGCTCCTCCTTGATCTCCTCGCTACGCTTGCTGAAGGCCTCGATCTGCTCCCGAGCGTACCCCTTGATCTCGAAGTCGCCCGTGTTGTTCCATTCGACCTGGTAGCCCTTCTCCTGGAGGCTCCGGGCCAACTCGTTCTTGTAAACGTTGTCCGCCGCGTGCCGGGCCTCGTACATGCCCTTGCTTTCCAAGGAGTAGGCCTTGCCGTTCTCGCCGTAGGTCAGATTGGTCACGACGACGTGGGTGTGGGCCTGGGGATCGCCGGCGCGGGTGGTGGCGTGCTCAAATTGGGCGTAGGTCAGGTTGCCGGTGTTTTCGGTCTTGCCGTCGATCCGCGCCTGGGCGTGCCGCTCCAGGTAGCCCATGGCCTTGTCAACCGCCTCCCGGTGGGCGTCCAGCACGTCGCTCCGCCCGAACACCTCCGCTTCGATACTGACGCTCTTGGGGGCGCTGAACGTGAAATCCCAACCCGCCCGGTGCTCCAGTTTCTTCTCGCCGGTCTCCTGGTCCGCGCGGATCCGGCCAAGCTGCCGCTCCTCGATGAAACCGCTTTCCCCGATTTCCCGGACTTTGCCCGAGAGCATGGCCTCCATGCCCTCCCGCGTGACCTGCTCGCCCTCGATGCCGGAGATTTTGGCGCCCGCGCCTTTCCACTCCGAGGGTGATTTTTCCCCCTGGTAGTATTCCAGCCGATCCTGCTCTTCCGTGTAGTAACTCGCGGCCCCGCCCGCGTTCGATATCTGTCCCACGCTGATCATAGCCACACCCCTCCGCTTTCGTTTCCTTCTCCATGGCCGGCGTCGTCCTCGTGCGGCGATTCCTCCTCCGGCCACGGCTCGTCCACCGTTTCATCCACCCCGAACTGATCCAGGTCGGGGCCCTCTTCCGCGTCGCCGCCGGCCAGGAAGTCCAGCCCCTCCCGCTCGACGTACTCCAGGGCTATGACGGGCCGGGCCTTGTACTCGATGCGGACCCTGCAGACCGGCAGGTCCCCGGCGATCTTCAAGAATCCCTCCAGGTCAGGGAGGATCTGTATCTCCGACGGCAGGACGCAGTACCGCTCCTTGCGGTTGCGCACCAGGGCGCTGGTGTGCTGCTCGTCCTCGCCGCCTAGGTTGATGTTTTCCTGCACCTCCTCGACGTCCTCCTTGCCGAGGATGTCCGCCAGGCGGCGGGCGCTTGTTTCCTCCTCCGTCCGCAGGACCAGCTTGGTCTGAAGATTGGCGATGAGCACCTTGCTAACGTCCTCGCCGTAGATCTCGTCCACCTGCGCGGCGTTCTGGATGCCGACGACGGTGAACAGGCCGTACTTGCGCCCGAAGGTCAAAGCCGTCTCCAGGGCCCGCATCTTTTGCAGCGACGCCAACTCGTCGAGGACCAGCATCATCCGCAGATCCGGCGTCGGCCTCTGCTCCATGATCGCCATCATCGCGATCTCCAGCCAGGCCGAGACAAAAGGCTTGATCGTCGCGTGCTGGTCGGTGCGGGAGGAGATGAACAGCCATCCCTTATCGTCCTGGTTCCTCACCCAGTCGCGGATGCTGAACGTCCCCGCCTGGTCGAACAGCGAGAAGAAACGGATTGCGGGCTGAGCCAACAAGGTCATCCTTACCGACTCCGCACTCTTGGGATTCTTGTCGTTGATCAGCCCCGCGCTCACGGCGTTCTTCTTGCCGAGCAACTCGAACAAATCGGCCAGAGGCATAGACAGAATTTTCAGAATGTCGGCCATGGACCGCTGGCCTTGCGGCCTCCCGCCGACGATGCGGATGATGTCCTCCAGAAGCATTCGCGCGGCGTTCTCCCACATGGGATCGCTCGACGCCTGCTTGTTGCTCTGCTGAGGGACGAAGAACTCCGCCAGGGCCGCCGGGTCCATGCGCTTGCGGATGTCGTTGAATATGGTCCACGGGGCGCAGCGGGCGTCGAGGGGATTGAGCAACACGTCCCCTTCCCGGAAGTACCGCTCGACGAACTCGCCGGACAAGTCGTAGATCACCGCCTTCTTTCCGCTCGCCCGCGCCGCGTCCATCAGGTGGAGAATCTCCTGGGATTTGCCGGAGCCCATGGAGCCGACGCAGAGCACGTTGCGCGCGAGCTTGGACGATGGGATGGGCACGCCGCCGATGGTGAAGGGACTGCGATCGTCGGTCGGAATCAACGCGGTCACGTCCTCCGGGGCGACCACGCGCTGACCGCGCACGAACCGGTCCGCGAGATCCACGACGCCCCGGCGCACGAGAAGCCGCGTGGCGATCACGCCGAGTCCCAAGCACAACGCGAGGGACACGATCCCCCAGAACAGAAAACCGAACCAGGGGAAATGCGCCGCCGTGTAGTCGCGCACCTGCCAGGCGGGCGCGGTCACGTCCCGCCCGTGGACCTCGATGGTCATGGGCGCCCCGGCGTCGAGAAGGAACGAGAAGAACGATCCCGCCGCCACGCCCCAGAGATAATCCGCCGCGCGGGGATCGAACACGGCGAGCGACAAGTCCCACACAGAGCCCCACGCGCCGACGAAGACCATGGCGAATCGACCGAGATGCGAAATGAACAGATGGACGCGATGGAATAGCGTCCCCATGCCCGACGCCCAGACGGAGACCTTGGCTCGGGGCATCATTGGACGTTCTCCTCGCGCTCGTTGCGGATGGTCTCGATCACCACCCCGGCCATCTCCTTGCCCTTCTCCAGTTTCTCCTTGTCTATCCCAGCCTGGACCGAGAGAGACATCGCGCGGGCGAGGATCTCTCTGAGAATCGCCTCGTTCCGCTCCTCGAACCGCTCCACCATCTCCATCGTCATGAGCTGGTCCATGCCGACGCTAACCAGCACCTTGACCATCGTCCTAACTGGAAGATTTCGCTCTCCCGCCATGGCCGAGATTCGCGCCATCTCTTCCTCTGTGAACCTAACCGATAACGGATTTCTCATTTGGAGCATCCTCTGTGTTGTGGCATCTCCCCCTATTCCCCCGCGAGACGAAATTTTCAAAAAATGGCAAAAAAAACGAAATTTGCGGGCACGTAGCATAAAACCGCGCCCGTTCTTGGACCCTTGCATAGTGGGAACAAGGGTTGAGGCGTAGCACAAAGACGTAGCACGCGCACCCCGCTTTACGCGCCGCCGTAGCTCATTTTTTTCGCCTCGCGTAGCACACACCCAACCACATGAAAATGCAGGGATAAAGAGCCGATTCCAGCGGTGCAGCGGAGCTGCGTAATGTGTGCCCCTAGTCCATGAAATGGACGGCTCGCCGAACCGCTTTTCCGCTTGCGGAAAAATGCAAAATCTTTCCTCGAAGATTCACCGCCCGTCCACAAACTCCACGGCCCGAAGCCCGCGCGACGAAGGCCCCGACAAGGGCCGGCGGTGGCGCGGGTTGTGGGCGGCAAGCCCGGACGTGTCCGGGCTGGTGACCGTAGGTCAGCCGTCCACGAGGCGGTGGAGTTTGTGGGCGGGCGGCGATCTAAAATGCGCGATTCGCGGGGGGCGAATCATAGGCATGGAGTGCAAAGCGCGGGGCGGAATCCCCAGCGACGCGCGACCGCAGCGAAGGCGGCGGCCATGCCGATCAATGGAAGAGCCATCCGCCGAGACGGTAGGCCTCCAAAAGCGCCAACAACACGGCGGACAACTTCACAATGGCGGGCGCCATCGTTTCGGCGTCCACTCCAATCAATGACAACAGGAACTCCACCGGGGACGGTCTCTCGTTCATCGTGTTCTCCTTTCTCTCTTGCGTTGAACTGGCGGCGCCATGGCCACCCTGGTTCGCTTTACAATCGATGCCAGCCGATGCCCGGCCCATGATTGATCCCATGGCGGGTCCTGAACGTGCCATCGTCCATCATCACTTGGGCATGGGTACCCCATCGGTCGGTGATCACTCCCGTCACCATGCCGCGCATGGATGGCTCGTGACGGTAATCGCCGAATCCGTCCACGGTATGGACACGCTCCCCGATGGCGGGAATGTCCGGCGCCTGAATGGCTGACGCTTTTTTTGCCTTCATGTTGGTGCTCCTTTTTGTCGATGGGGCGGCGCGGTGACCGCCCAGATTATTGGTTAAGCGGCGCCGCGATTTCCTTCGATGACCTGCCTCAAACTGATAGGCTCCCAATGCAAGTCCAGTTCCGCGCCCGCGCGGGTGATCTCTTTGATGGAGACGTACCCCCTCTCGCGCTCCCAGCCGTCCACCATGCCGTATGCCTGGATCTGACCCTGGCCGTCCGGGTCGCCGTCTTTCTCGGTGATGTACCAATCCCACTCGGCGGTGAAGTAGTGCAGGTGCGCGATGGCGTCGTCGCCCTGTCCGTCCGTCTCGTAACTTTTGGGCATGGCTTTCACGATGCGGGCGAGTTCGTCCAACTTCTCATAGAAGAATTGCCGCTCTTCGCCCCGGCAACCATCCGCGATGGCCTGGGCCTGGCGGTCCCCGAGGAAGCCGCGAATGGTCCGCATGTCCTGGCTGGCCTTGCGCATTCCAAAGATGGGTTTGTTCGTCGTCGTGTTCATGTTGGATCTCCTGAGTTTGGGGTAGAGTTCGGCCAAAAGCCTGCTCTTGGGGAGCCCCCTCTAGCCCGCGCGGCGATGAGCGCATCAAAGAAACTGGAAACGCGGATTGGGCCTCCCCCGTTTCCGGGTTTGGCGCCGTCCTGCTCCCGCTTTCGCCTCCCTCACCCAAAGGGGGAGGCGCAAAGCGGGAGCAGGACGATCAGCGCCACGGAACGGGGGTGTCGCGGTGGAAGGGAGAAAAATCCCGGCTCGGAGGCCCAAGAAGCGAGGCGTGACTGACGCAGGAAGGCGCGACTTGCTGGGCCGGAGAGCCGACCGCATGGATTGCCGCCCTGCCCCATGGATGCCGCCCGTCGCAACGATGGTGGTGCCCCTCGCGTCTGTTACGCTTCTCCCACAAACCATCCCCACGTGATGGTAAAACATGGAACCGAAACGAAAACTCGGGTCACCAAGGTCGCCCTTGAGCAGGCGGCCGAGCATCTCGGCGTATTCCACGAAAAGGCGGTCTCGATCACCATCAACCGCCTTTACGAAAACCTGACCGCCAGACGTCCACGAGGAGGCCAGAGGTGGCCCACAGGGTGTCCCGTGGTCACCCTGAAGGCGTCCACAGGGCGACCAGAGGGCATCCTATGGGCGTATTCAAGTAGCCCTGTGGGTGACCATGGGGCATCTCCAACCCGCCCGCCCACAAACTCCACCGCCTCGTGGACGGCTGGCCGACGGCCACCAGCCGGGCCACGCCCCGGCTTGCCGCCCACAACCCGCGCCACCGCCGGCCCTTGTCGGGGCCTTCGTCGCGCGGGCTTCGGACCGTGGATTTTGTGGACGGGCTACGAAGCTTGGCTATTCACAATATCTTGTAGATGAGGTCTGGATGACCAGCCACCAGTACGATGCTTTTGACGTGTATCGTTTGATGTTCGTATCCCCACACGCTACATTTGATCCATGATCATCAGCTTCCGGTATAAGGCACGAAGCCCTCTACCGCGCTGGTTCGCCACGCGGCGTTCAAGCGGCGCGCGACGCCGCCGCGTCGCCAGTCGAGTTGAACCATCCCGGCTACAGGCTCCATCCATTGAAGGGCGACCTCGCTGGGACTGATCCATCTGGGTGAACGGCAACTGGCGCGTCACCTTCCGGTTTGTCGGGGCCGATGTCGAACTGGTCGATTACCAGGATTATCACTGAGGGAACGCACCATGATGCACAACCATCCTCACCCTGGCGAGTTACTGCGCGAAGACGTGCTGGTGCCGCTGGACATCGAAGTCACCGAGGCGGCCCGCCGGTTGGGCATGTCGCGGACCTCGTTGTCGCGCGTCATCCATGGGCACGCCGGTATCAGCCCGGATTTGGCCATCCGGCTGGAACGCGCGGGCGTCAGCACCGCGCGTTTCTGGATGACGCTTCAGACCAACTATGAGTTGAGCCGCGCCGAGCAGCGCGAACAGCCAAACGTGATGCCGTTTCAAACCATCACACAAAGCACCTGACGCGCGGCGCTGGCAGGAGAGGCCGGAATCTTTTTCCACGGTATTGACCATAATATGGAGTGAATGCATGGATCCAATGACGCTATTCGCGGTGCTTCTGGTATCCGTGGCCGCCATTCTGGCGGGTGGCATCCGCTTCTCCCATTGGTGGTACGAACGGGAGAATAAAAGCCAATTCGACGGGCACACCGTCCGCCTCTGGCTGAACGAGGACAGTGACTGGATGGTGGCCATCGAGGATATGCCAACCGTGTCCGCCTTTGGGAAGACCCCAGCCGCCGCGCTGCGCGAACTGGCCACCGCATGGGCAGGCGTCAGGGAAAGCTTCCGACAACGCGGGGAGCCAGTGCCGGCCTCTCCCCATGCGGATACGTCCCCCACGAGGGACGCCATCAAAACGCAAAACGCAGAGATTATTGACTCTCAGACGCAAATGAACGAACGTTTGAGCGATCACGCGGCGCACATCCTCGATCTGTCCCGCCGCCTCGAAGCGGATAGGCAAGCGACGGCGGAGGCCGAGGCGAGAATGGAATCCAGGATGGACCACATTGAAACCAAACTGGATCGGCGGAACGACAAGGCCGCTGATCCAGCATCGGCGGCAAAAGGCTGTCAATGAGTTTCGACTGGACCATTATCATTTTTGGATTCATTGTGGCGTCCATCGGCCTGTTCCTGATAACCAGGAAGTGATCGCGGCGAGCCCTGCGCCAGGCGCAGCTCATGCCAGAATGTTTCGGCCTGGAGCACGGCGTCGAGCTGGTGGCCCTGATAGGCCTTGCGGGCCGGATCCTGCGACTGCGGTCTGGGCCGGAAGGGATCGTCCTCGATGATCCGCAGATACTTGCCGAAGACCTCGTTCAGGCAATGCTGGCAAAAATCTCCCTCCACCAGATTACCGTCCCCAAAGACGCTGCCATAGCCTGCGCGGAAACGGATGGCGATCCTTTCGGGATATTCGCAGCTGGAATCCTCGGGCAGCATCTCCCGCCCGCAGCGGTCGCAGCGGACACACTCCTCCTGGATGATCTTCTCTCGATGGAAACGCATGGATGCTCCTTTTTCAAACAACAGGCGGTCTCCCCGCCCGGAAAGGGCGGTGCAGCCAGGAAAAGGAGTCTCATGAAGAGGTGGAACCACCTTAGCGCCTCGGATCGCCGCTGACAAGCGGGGCAGACAGCGGGGCGGGCAGCGCCAACTTCAGAAATGTCCTATCCTGTTCTACAAGTACAGCGGGTATTGCGGGCTGCTGAACATATCTGATCAGGAGGTGAAGTATGCAAATTGAAGTTTCTGGAGAAAATCATGTTTGGGTTGACTGAAGATGAAGCCCGCCGGGTCAAGGCGAAGCTTGACGAAATCCAGACCATGCATCCTCACCATACCGAGCCGGAATTGGTGATCATGGCCGTGAACCGTCTCTGGATTGATCTAATCGAGGCTGGGAGAGAAGAGCCTTCCATGGAAGACTGGCGACGTACCCGTGCGGCGATGGGCTATCAATCGGGCACCCGAGAGGACATCCAACGGGCCGCCAAGCGGTTTTCTGCGCTTGCGGAGCAGCGCGGGGCCTGTCCTGGAACCGGTTGATCTCGGACGGACATCAGCACGTTTGGTCAGCACTGTTTATAGACTGACGCCGATTGCCAACCCGCACCACGAGGATGCATAGTGCCGCGTCCTCAATGGTGCAGATGATTCGGTAATAGCCTACGCGATATTTCCAAAATTCGCCCAGGCGAGGGCCTTTCAGGGCATCGCCGATGGTACGGGAATCGTCCAGTACGGCTACTGTACAAGTAAAACAATGTTCTATACCTGGTAATAAAGTCGTATACTGGAAAATTAAAGATATATACTCGATATTAAAGTTGTAGACTGGCTGACCAGCAAGTAATCAGCAGAGCGTTTATTGCAAGAAGCAATCTTTAAGAGAGCCATGCACGGCTCTTCACGGATAAAAAAATACTAGCTCGACAATAAAGTTTCACTCTGACGGAGCAAACGCAGCGGACGTATGGGTTGATTATTGTTGACCGGTGTGGCATTCGGTGCTCCGGGTGCGGTCAACGCTTCCTGAGCGGATGTGATCATCGAACGTGGTCCCAAGGGTGTCAGGCAGAAATACCCGCCCACCACCGGCTCCTTCACGAGCCCTTGCTCACGTGCTGAGAACTGCAGTACCTTTCCAAGTGGCCTGGGTGATCCGTAGCCCGATCGTCCGGACCAGACTGATTGCGGTCATTGGGTTGTAAGATGTCTGTTCAACAGGCATTCAGGTGCCGATCGCGTAACGGGTAGCTTGGCCGAGTGAATTGCATTATGATTTTCTCATCACAGCATGTCGGCGGAAGATAAGGCCATGGTGGCAGTATGGCACTTCCCTCAATATAGGCGAGATTGACACCATGAAACTCTATGCTAAATACGATACGAAAGAGGACGACCGCTGGATAGCAGCGATACCAGAAATGTCTGGCGTCATGTGGTATTGAGCATCACGCAACGATGCGGCGGCCAAGGTTGAAGCTCTTGCACTCAGGACCATAGCTGATCGTCTGGACGAAGGGGAAATGCCTGCCTCCCCAATTACCATAGAGATAATGGAAAGTGCTCAGGCATGAGCTAATGACCTTCTTTGAAGGCGAGGCTTGTATTGGCCGCACTCATTTGCATCGGACGGATGGCGTGTTCGCGTTTCATGACGGGGAAGAAATTGGCCCCAGAATGCTAGTGGGGCTTGCCAAGCAGACAGGGCTATCCCCGGAGAATTTTCGATGACCTTTACCATTTGGTTTATAAATAGTAACCAAGCAGCAGGCTGCGGACCAAGAAAAATCAGCCTGTCTGCCCAGCCGGGATCAGTAACCACTAGACGAAATGATGCATAAGGCCTAATAGGCTATTAATTAGTGGGCAATACGAATGCAAACCTATTTATCGGGGTTATGTCAAGAATGATTACAAAAGATACCACCACAGTCACGCCAACCATTCAGGGCGAGCTTATTGAGATAAGCGTTCTGGCGACCTTGGAGTTAAGCCGTTTGAATGTAGCGTGCTTAATTGATGTTAGGCAAAAGTTCGAGCTTGAAATAGAAGGAGAGATAAATGGAGCATACTCTCTCCCATTGTTTAAGTTTAAACATCTTCTTGGGCACAAGCTCACACAAGAGGAACAGGAAATTCTGGATGAAGACTCTCCTGGAATGGAAGATATCCAAAATTTTATAACCATGATAAACGATCTACATAATGCCAAAGATTGTATTGTTGTGTGTGTTTGTAACAGCGGCAAGCGCAGCATTAATGCTGCACGCTTGCTGAGAATGCTTGGATATAATCGTGCTTTTTCTTTGGTTGGGGGATACCGCGCCATAAGGGAAGCAATGGTTACTGATCTACCACTGGCTAAATCCGGTGAGCTAACGCAGTAATGCATGAGTTAGTGGCAATCTTGCAATAGGTTACCCCTTGCTGCTGTAGGAGGGATAATGAGTGAGACCGTCAGTGTGCGAGTGGCTGTCTGCACCCATATTGAAACCGCCGGCAGTCGCCCGCCGGTACATGAGCCGGACGGGCGTATACCGACGTAGTGGCTTCTTTAGGATTTGGAAATCAAAACTAGCCGGTAAGGCCATTATTTTTCTCCGTGTCCAAAGATTGGGCCGGTATTGCCAAGGCGCGGGTCACGGCCTGAACACCCAAGCTGAAAGCAGGCATGCCAGCCACGATCGCCGCAGTCTCCAAGACGCCATGCAGTTCGGCGACCGTGGCGCCCGCGACAAGGGCTGCGCGGGCATGAAGCTCCGCTGCTGCCGCTTCGCTACGTACGAGGAGCATGCCAAAATGGACCAGCTGTTGCACTTTTCGGTCGAGCGGATTCCCGTGAATAAGCGTTTCTCTCAGGTTTTCTATGGCATCTAGGGCAGTTTCCCGTCCTGCTTGGCGGGCAATATCCTGTCGTAAGGGCCAGCTGTCAGGCACCACTCCAAAAAGTTCGACATACCGTGAACGGATAGATTTCTCATCCATGGAGTCGCGCCTCTACGTTGCCATCCGACTCCGCCAGTGCCTGCCAGTGCCCCAAAAACCAGTCGAAGGCGCTACGCCGCTTGCTGATGTCTTCGCTCCAGCCTCGCAATTCATCGTGCCCATCGGCAGTAATACGATAAATCCGTCGTGCAGAACCGCTGCCTTCGGTATCCCAGGCAGACTGGACACTCCCTCGGACCTCTAAGTCACGAAGCGCACGATAGAGATTCCCTATATCCACTTGTAGTCCGTCAGGGAGGACGCCATTGATCCGCCGGTGGAGATGAAGACCATGGTCTGGCATTTCCCAAAGCAACAGCAGGGAGAACGCGGCGAGATGTCGACCTGGCCGAACACGGTCATTACTCATGACGTCATCTGGAATTGGTGTTGGCGCCCCACCACCTCCTCGTAGGCAGCCTTTGGCAAAGGTTTCGCGCCACCCAGAGCCCGAGCATGGAGCACCAGTTCCGCTGCTTCTTCCAAGGCCGTGAGTCGAGCCAATGCTTCACCGAGATCGGCTCCTGCCACCAGGACCCCATGGTTGGACAGCAATACTGCGCTGATCGCTGGGTTCACGAACGCTCGGAGGATACCTTCAACGGACTCTTGCGAACCGCGTGGTGCCCAGGCCACTACCGGCACTTCCTCATGGATTCCGAGACGCAATAATGGCTCATACACCGCCGGCAAGGGCTGTTGTGCAATGGCGAAGGCCGTAAGGTGGGCCGGATGGCAGTGAACAATGCCGCCAAAATCCCTGCGCTGGCTATAGACTTTGGCATGCATCTCAATAACTTCCCGAAATGTGGGCTGGAAGGCTTCCTGACCTGAGCCGTCCAGACCTACCCAATCCAGATCATCCGCCCGTAACTGTGCCACATCACCACCGCGGGTCATGAGCATACGCTCTCCGGATCGGACAGAAAGGTTGGCATGATTACCATGAAAAAGCAGTTCTCGATCTCTCAATCTGTTAGCGGTATCCAGAAGGTTCTGGCCAATGCTCTGAGTATTCATAGTAGTACCTCCTATTAACTATATATGTATATTACATATATATGATCAGACACGCCACTCTGTTCTTTGGAGCAGTCCGCAGCCTGCTTTAACGTGCTGCCTCGTGCATGTGGAATGGAGCTTATGTGAAGAAATTCTGGCGGTGATGACGGGGCCGCCTGCAGAAACAATCAGTAATGATCACAATATTACGATTGGGAGCCTCGAAAAACCTTCCCATTTCGGTTGTATATGATAAAATATAACCAGTTGAATATTATGGGGTCTGCCGGATGACACCACGAAAGAACGCAATCAAAACCGACCTGTTTGCAGCGGATTTCCACCAGCAGAAACTGGATCACGGCTCGCGCAGTGGCCGGGTGGCGCGGCAATTCGCCCGCCACTGGGCCGGGTCTAAAGCCATAGCCGCGCTACAATAGTTTGGTTTCACGCTGCCAACAGGAATGGTGGCGACCCAGGTTGTACAGTTGGTCTGCTCCCAGGTCCAGCCCGCCCGGCCAACTCAGGCCATCGCCCCAGTCATCGCTTTGGGCCTGCGCAAAAATCGCCGGATCGTGGAGAGCGGCAAAGGGGTCTCCCTCCCGCTTGGGACCAGTGGTGCTGCTCAGGTCTGTCACAAAGGTCTCTCCAGTCGACCATTCGATGGTGACCTGGAATGGCCCGGTGATCTCGGCTTTGCGAATTTGTGGTGCATGGTTCATGGGTTCGGCCTCCGGTATTCCGCCAGCAACGTCTCCCGACGTGCCTCTATCCAGGCGCGCACGGGTCCACCGGGGGATACGTCGTCATAGACTTAGGATAGGGCATCTATTGCACTATCTCAAGGAATGGTCCTGTCTACACCTCCATTTGTTCCGCGATCTCCAGGGCGTCGTCGACCTCGATTCCCAGGTAGCGGACGGTACTCTCCAGCTTGGTGTGTCCCAGCAAAAGCTGAACCGCCCGGAGATTCTTGGTGCGCTTGTAGATCAACGTCGCCTTGGTGCGGCGCAGGGTGTGGGTGCCGTACTCGGCAGGATCCAGATCGATGGATCGCACCCACCGATCGACGATCCGCGCATACTGTCGGGTCGACAGGTGCGGAGAGTCGTGCTTCCTGCTGGGGAAGAGGTAATCGTTTTGTCGCAGACCTGCCTTTGCGATCCAGGCCGCGACCGCCGCTCGGGTGGGTTCGGTGATTTCGAACTGAACGGGGCGCTGCGTCTTGCGCTGCAGGACTATCGCTCGGTATAAAAGGCTTTGTCCGTGAGCAACGTCGCTGACACGCAGAGCCACCAGATCGCAGCCACGCAGCTTGCTGTCGATGGCGAGGTCAAAAAGCGCGAGGTCGCGGATCCTGGACGCCAACTGCAGACGAATCCGGATGGCCCAGACCTCTTGCAGCTTGAATGGGCGTTTTTGGCCGACGATCTTGCCCTTGTTCCAGGGCGCGGAGGACGGAGAGGTTGAACGGTCTTTGGCTTGCATGACACAATCTCCCTTGTGAGGCTGGTAGGAGGCCATTCTCTCACCGCTGCCGAATATGGCGGTATCAGACTGGAAGCGGTCGTTGAGTTGAGGTAGTCTCCGGCGGGTATAGTCGATGGTTGTCGAGATCAGCCTACCGAGCAGTTCAAAACTGATTACAGACTTTCAGCAGCCGAAAGCAAATGACACCATTTCGAACAAAGGCAACCTTGACCATCTCTAAAGCGAATCGTGGTTATGAGTGAAAGCGGCGAGAAAACACAACCACGGAGTTTCTTTTATAGATTCCGGTCCGTTGATGCACTTTTAGGCGAGCGCAAGGAGCTGGAAAACCAAGAAATTTATTTCTGTCCGCCAGACCAATTGAACGATCCGATGGAGGGATTTAAAGACCTTTTTTGGCTGGGCGATGAAATCGTCTGGCGGAACCTTTTGAAGCATTATCTTGCGTGCCTGACGCAATCGCTCCTTACGGCTTTCATAATGGGTAAAGATTACGATGCCCGTCTTGCGCGGAATTTCGTATTAACGATGCCATCCACTCTGCCGACAGAACAAGTCAAGGGAATTCACCGGCGCGTTTGTGATACATTCTTCTGCATATACAAGCTTGCCGATCTTCCCGCTATGCTTGCCAGTCACACCAGTGCCTTGCGGCGCGAAGAAGTGGGGTTCTGTTTGCGCGCGGTGCATGGGATCGCTCTCAAATGCGTTATGAAGATATTGCGTGAGGTCGGATGTTTGCCAGATGTAAATGAGCCGCCGACTGTACCGCAGATTACGGAAGAGGGTGTGCTCAAAAATCTGTTCAAAGTCCTTAACGGATTGAAAGAGCACCAAGTCGAATCCAAGCCAGAAATGCTGGCCGCACTATTCGGGGCAAGTGCGCATATCCATCGCCAAATGGATCTGATCCGTTATCTTGGTGTCACCGACGATCTTTCAAGAGCATGGCACGCTATTTTCTATGCCTTTCCAGAGCATTACGTGGATAGCCTCCGCGATCTCGTCTATTTCAATTGGTACGCCGCATGCTTTGTCACCGACCCGACCCATGCCGCGATGTGGGGACATTATGGTGACGGGCACCAAGGCGTCTGTCTGAAATTCCGCGCCGAGGAAAGAGAAGGACAGCCACCAGTGCTTACGTTACACGGCATTACTGGCTGGCACGGCGGCCCAAACGGAGGGAGCCAGAGTTACGGCGATATTCTGCTTCCATTCGAGCGGATAACTTACACGGACAAACTACCAGAAGTCGATTTTTTCCGCTCCATCGGTCGCTTTCCGGTGCCTGTCTTGGAATCGCAATGGTATCGCGACGAACAGGGCAACAGGAGTTCATGCGCTGACGATGTGCTCGGGAACATGAGCGAGTGGCACCAGCGCTATTTGGCGTCGTTCAAGAGGTTAATCTTTGCCAAGCTGCGGGACTGGGAATATGAAGATGAATACCGCCTAACGCTGATGTCCTCGCTCGATTCCTTCAACGAAGCCAAAGACCGCAAGCTGAGATACCGCTTCGCTGACCTCGAAGGGATCATCTTTGGCGTCAGGACGCCGCTCGCTGAAAAGGCCCGCATTATCGATATCGTGGGCGCTAAGTGCAAGGCCGAAGGAAAAAAATCTTTCGCATTCAGCCAAGCGATCTATGCCGCGCACAACGGCAAAATCGAAATCTATCCGCTTGATCTGATCAAGTTCAACTAATCGCGTTCCTAGAGGTTTATCCATCCATTGCGCCGTAGGGTAACTGCCAAGGCGACCGCAAGACTTCCCCCCAGCTGGTCGTAACAAATCCGCGCTTGCACCTTGGGTATGTAATTGGGCAAGGGGACGATGAGCGATAAAGATGCTTGCCGATGGGTGACGGAAGGCTATAGATTGCGGAGAAGTGGTGGGCGGTAAAAGACTGTAAGCGGTCGTATGAATAGGCTAGAGTTGCCTCGTGCTTGGCGGGGTCTGAGAGGGAGAATTTAATTGTTTTGTCTCATGTGGGCCTGCCATTATAAAGGTTATAAATACAGGCGATTAGGCTTGGAATTGAAGGTGCCGCATGGGACAGAATGATACCTATTGTCTTATTACCAGCATCAGAATTGACAGAATGTTAAGCTATGGATTATGGATTAGATAAATATGGCGCGAAGCAGAAAGAAAAATAATGAATTATTTATTAGTGTTATAGTCCTAATAGGATTGTTACTATTTGGCAAAATATTATCTCATAAGAACTTGGTTTATGGTATTTCCCACGTCTTCATTATTGCTATTGCAATCATGCTAGTCTTTTCAGTATTGATTTTACTTTATCGGCAACATCAAAAAGCAAGGATGCGAGACATGTTACTTGCTGCTGGCGCTGATAATCCTATGCAATTGACGCCTGAGAAATACGAGAAATCTTGTTCCGCGTTACTTGAAAATAATGGATGGAGAACAACAACCACAATAAGAACAGGAGATTATGGAGCAGACATTGTAGCGACAAAAATGGATCAAAAGATAGTTGTTCAATGTAAGCAATGGTCAAAATCTGTTGGAATAAAAGCTGTTCAAGAAGCTCACGCCGCTCTTAGCTATTACAAGGCCAATAAAGCTCTTGTTGTTAGCACGTCTGGGTATACTGCGGCAGCAAAAAATCTTTCGCGAAGCACTGGAGTAATGCTTCTTAGTCACGAAGATTTAACTAGGGATTTTGAAAAATGGCAAAAGTTGGAAGGAAAAAACCCCTGTAACAATATTTAATCCGCGTGGAGAGTCTCCAAGTGCTAGAAAGAAAAGGATTGCTAGTGAGCGGAGGAGGTATGGAAAAAAAGGTCCATGTTTCATAGCGTCAGCGGTTTATGGTGATCCATTTGCGCCAGAGGTAAATGCGCTTCGAAGATTCCGAGATGATCGGCTTAGACCTTATAGACCTGGAAGGTTGACGATCATGATATATTACCGAATGTCTCCGCCAATCGCTAGTTGGCTGAGAAAACATAAAGGAATTTCTTTTATTATTTCGTCATATCCTTAACATTATCGCACGGAGGTACTAAATGACTACATCTAAAAATGACGCAAGCAAGGCATCTAAATTACTGAAAAACAAGAAAACTCCAAAAACGGTTAAATCAGTAACCGCATCTGACCTTGCTCAGGCAAAACGTAAGAAAAAATAAGGTTTTCCGAACTCCTCATTGTGAGCACTCTTTGGGCCTGATTCGGTCCTAAAAGTGAATGTCGTTTGATAAAGTGGGAATAATATTGCTGACAGTTCAGCAATTTCTGATATAACAAGGCGCGCTATCACCCCACTTGATGGGCTATTATATAGGATATAATATACACCAATATTAGGCTTTATTAAAGTAATATATAAATCAACTTATTAATCTATCAAGGATAAAAATGAATAAACAAAAAACAAACTATCTAGCTCATATTGCTTATGTTTTTTTACTTATGCTTTTTATATCAAACACTGCATCAGGTGATTTACCCGCAAACAAATCAACAAATAAAAATAGTATAGTGTTCAATGGCCAATATTTAACAATTAAGCAAAATGGGCTGTTGGAAGGTGGCGTCTATATTAACGGCGATAAGATATTAAAAACCGGTGACAGAGAATATATAAGAAATTATTTTTCTTGGGACAATACCCTTCTTGTTTTTATGCACTCATATACACCTGCTGGCTACATAAACAACACAGTAGTTGTCATAAAAAACAACGGCAATGTGATATTTAAGCAGGATTTTGTGATGAACTATTGGCACCCGAAAATATATCACTATGCGCTTGGACGCGTCGAATTTATTCTTACCAGCGTTTCCGGGTTAAAAGAAAAATATTTTATCTACTCTCTTAATGATAATAATCTGGTAAACTACAAGACAGAATTATTGCACCCCCTTGCAAGGACGGTAAAAATTAGCTATAACGGTCAGTCTTTTTATGTGACCGGAGAAATAAAAGAAGCTTATTCTAATGGATTCAAGGATTACACTTTAATTATGCCGCACAAGAAAGTTTTTACGGGTCATCTTATTCAATTTGTGAAGGGCCACGTTATTACACAAAAAACTAAACATATATCCATCGCCTAAAAACATTGGAACGTTAATTAAAAATGTGAATAGTAAATTTTTAGTGACATTTGGATGTCCAATGTCAGGGATAGAGATAAATTCAATAAGATATATAAAATAATAATATTTAATCTATGAGTTTTCACTGTTTTCTGACATAAAACAATCCATATTGTAAAAATATCAGGAGCAGTTCATAATTTCACCTAGCAGCATTTAATCGCTGCTGGACCTTTCGATAGAGTTCGCGGCAAGCAACGCTGAATATTTCTCATGAAATTCATAATACTGTATACAAAACGAAGATTTTCTGAACACTTCGTTTCTGGGCCATTTCTGGCCCTGAATCTGTCCATCATCCCGTCCAGCTTTCAGCGTCCGGTAAAATCCCCGCATGTCATCGGATCACGATGACATGAAGCCTTACCAGACCCAGTCTGCGGTCAACACTGGAAGTGGTGGCCAGGCATTCCTGGCCGATCCCGGTTTCGATGGCAGGCCGTCACATCTTCACTGGCGGCCACTGCCGAGCCGCGTGCAGGACGCGCAGCACGCGAACCAGGTCTTTTGCCAAGTCATAGACCAGGATGTAATTCCTATGTGCTACCAGTTCGCGGGTACCGACAATGCGCCCAGGCCGTCCCTGACCGGGGTGATCTACCAAGCGATCCGCCTTCTTTGAAAACAGATTATCGAGAGCCAACGCGGCAGCCGGGTTGTCGGCCTCGATATGGTCATAGATGTTGTCGCGGTCTTGGATCGCCTCCGGCGTCCAGAACAGCTTCATCACTCAGAGGCTTCAAGTCGGCGACGCGTGGCCATCCGCCTGGCCGCAAACCTGGCTTCCACCTCGGCCGCTGGAACGAGGTTGCCGGCATTGGCGGAGTCCAGACCCATTTGCACCTGGCGACGGAACCATGTGTCATGCGCGGCCGCTTCCTGTTGCTGCTGCACGAACTCGCGCATGAAGTCACGCAGGAGTTGCGCGCCGCTGCGGTCGCGCGCCTTGGCGGCCGTTGAGAACTCGGTTTTCAAGGCTTCATCGACCCGAAAAGTAAAGGTAGCTTCGCTCATGTCATTACTCCTTTTGTGTTACAAGCAATGTGCAATATAACACATAGCGGGCGCGCTGAAACTTTCTTGTTTGGCCATGCTTCATATCCCTCTCGCAACGGGCCGTATTCGAGAGGCTAATCATTGTCGCCAAGTAAATCAATTGGTTGCAATTCTCGAAAACCATTCTCATAAAGACATCTACGGTTTAAGCCATGGTGACGAGTTTCGAGAACATGACGGTCAGCCTCCTGCTGGACGACTGCTAACGCTGCTGACCGCCCATTCCGCGTTGGATCATGCGGCCTCGTGTTGCAAGGATTCGTAGCCGATGCAGGCCAGCCAAACCGTCTTCGGTATGGGTCTAGCCCCACTTTTATAGTAGGCAATCATGCGGCGGGTCATACCGATAGCCTGGGCGGCCTGATTCAGTCTGTAGCCGTCGATCGGGCTACGGATTGTCCGGACTTCCGGAAAGGTACCGCAGTTTTCAGCACGTGAGCAATGGCTCGTTGAAGGCGCCGGTGGTGTGCCGATCCCCATACGTTGCCAGGCATGAGTAGATGTCTCGGCTTCGAGCGACGGGCCTGGATGGCATAGGTATGGTCCATCCGCAGGAAATGCACTATGATCAAACCAGATTGGATGGATTTGGAAAACCTTGTAGTGCATGCATTAGGTATCGTGCCTGCGTGATGTTAGTGGACCATACCATTGCAAACCTGCTTATCGGGGCATATCAAAAATGATTCCGAAAGATACCGCCACAGCCACACCAATTATTCAGGCTGAGCCTATTGAGATAAGTGTGTTGGCGGCTTTAGAACTAAAGCGTCTGAATCTGGCATGCTTAATTGATGTCAGACAGAGGTTCGAGCTCGAAATAGAGGGAGAGATAGACGGAGCATACTCTCTCCCATTGTTTAAGTTCAAACATCTTCTTGGGCATGAGCTCACGCAGGAAGAGCAGGAGATTCTGGATGAGGATTCTCCTGGGATGGAAGACATCCAAAATTTTCTAACCATGATAAACGATCTGCATAATTCTAAAGATTGTATTGTCGTATGTGTTTGTAACAGCGGAAAGCGCAGTATCAACGCCGCACGCTTGCTGCGATTGCTTGGATATCATCGTGCTTTTTCTTTGATTGGCGGATACCGCGCCATGAGGGAAGCAATGGTTACTGAGTTGCCACGGCCTAAAGCTGGTGCATCAACACGGTAACGCAATGTTTGAGTGACAATATTGCAATAGGTTATCCCCCTGCTGCCTTAACAAGTGTCATTACGTCGCCCTGTGACATAGAGGCACAACGCTGCTCAGTTACCGCTTACTTAAGACGGAGTCATCTTTCATGACTAAAAATACAACCGATAAGAATTTTGCGCGCCATCTCATTGTAGTGGGCGGTTATGGCGTGGTGGGAAACGGCGTTGTCGATGCAATTTCTCCGTTATCAAACTGGAGGGTGACGACCGTGGCACGCCGCGAAGCCCCCCACAAATTGTTGAATGGCAAAATTGCACCACCGCATGTTCAGGTTGACTTGCTGGACCTGGCATCTACGAAGAAAGCATTCTCTAGCTTGACCACAGTCACGGATATTGTGTTTTGCGCCTATACGGAGCGTGAAACCATGGCCGCAACTATTGCCCCCAATGTCACCATGTTAAGCAATACCATCACCACTTTAAAAGAAGTAGGAGCCAATCTGAATCATGTTGTGCTGATTGGTGGTGGCAAGTCCTATGGTGAGCACCTCGGTCCCTACAAAACACCTGCGAAGGAACGTGATGCGCGCTTCCTGGGGCCTATCTTCTACAATGACCAAGAAGACCTTTTGTGGGAGCAGGCCGAACGAGATAGGTTTAGCTGGACCGTCCTGCGACCGGACGGTGTGATCGGACCAAGTATCGGTTCGCCAATGAATATGCTGACGGGGTTAGCGAGTTTTGCTTCGATCAGTCGAGAACTTTGTGTTCCCCTCCGCTTTCCCGGCAGTCTCGGTACGTGGTCGGCGTTGCATCAAATGACTGACGCAGGGGTACTAGCCGAAGCCGTTCTCTGGTCATTAACGACGAAGACTGCGCGCAATGAGATTTTCAATGTCACTAATGGTGATAATTTTCGGTGGCAGCATCTTTGGTCAGAAATAGCCGAATTTTTCGATATGCCAACCGCGACACCTCAGCCGATGCTGCTCTCTGAGCAGATGTCCGACAAAGCTTCAATATGGGAGAGAATTGTCAAAAAGAATAAACTTCAGGCGACGCCTTGGGCAGAAATTGCCGCATGGCCGTTCCTTGATGGTTGGCTGAATACCGACTTTGACATGGTTCAAAGCACAATCAAAATTAGGTGTGCGGGCTTTACAGGCTGCATCGATACACATGAGAGCATAGTGCAGCACCTAGGCCACTTGCGCGAATACCGCCTCATTCCATGATTTAGATGCGATCATAGTGGGGTTTGAGTTGGCATGACTGAAATTTTGACGATTTTATCTTGCAATTCATTTAATTGACACTTTGTTTTCAAAAATTTTTATGGCCTAATCCGATCCTGAATGCATCGATAAATCCGTACATATTTTTATGTTCAGTAAACGTCACCAAAGCGCGATGCGTGTTGCTTATCACACGCTCAACGTCCGGTTGCGCTGCGTACCAGTCTAAGATATCACTCCTCCAAGTCCACAGTGGGTGAGAGGGATGCCTTGCCCAATTACGATTGACAACCACAACAGAACTGTTATAGTTTGGCCATGAACTCGCATGAATTCAAGCGTTGGCTCGCCAGGCAAGGGGCGACGTTTCAAACTGGAAAGGGGTCGCACCTGAAGGTTTTCCTGAATGGACGTCAGTCGGTGCTCCCGATGCATGCCGGGGAGCTCAAAACAGGTCTTGTCGAGGCAATCAAAAAACAACTTGGGTTGAAGGGGTGACCAAAATGAGCGATTTCCAATTTCCAGTAATGCTGGAACCACAGCCTGAAGGCGGTTTCGTGGTGACCTTTCCTGATATCCCTGAAGCCATAACGCAGGGGGAGGATGAGGAAGAGGCGCTCTTGGTCGCGGTAGACGCGCTTGAGACCGCCCTCTCTATCTATGTAGAAGGGCGGAAACCGCTCCCCATTCCAAGTGCGCCAAAGCGGGGCCAGAAAACCATTAGCCCATCCGCCTTGGAATGTGCCAAGCTAGGCTTATACCGTGCCATGTTGGAACAGGGGGTTCGAAAAGCTGAACTTGCCCGTAGGTTAGGTTGGCATTTGCCCCAGGTAGACAGATTATTTGATCTAAATCATGCTTCTCGCCTTGATCAGATCGAAGCAGCTGCGCGTGCGCTTGGGCGACATGTTGAGGTCCGTGTGGCCTGAGGGATAAAGAGCGGGTGCTCGATGAAACGAAAATTCGGCTCCAGACTGTAAGCGGTCTATTTTGTCAGAAAGAAGCATATGGAATCACACGATCTGAGGTAGCCAATTACGTTTTCCCAAAGAGAACAGCCTGATAAGAAGTGCACTTATCCACACGGCAAATAGGTCTGTGAAATGTTTTGGTCTGCTTGGGATAGGTGCCGACGGGTTTCATGTTCTGTAGCCAATAGAAGTGAATATTCATTGTGATTTGCATGGTTGTCCGCCAAGGTAATAGAGGCGCGTCTAATTATATGAGTTTATTTCAGACAAATCTGGAGGACGGTTTTGAGCTCCCCAACTAACGTTGAGGTTGACCAATTCTACCGCGCATATGGGGCCGCGATATTCGCTTGGCAGGAAGTTGAAACGGCACTATTCAAGCTCTACCATTCGATAAACGTGCTGAATGGTGAGCGTAATATTATGGTTTCAGCAATGAACTACTATAAGAAAAAGTCGTTCGGACCGAAGCTGCAGCTAGTTAGCAAACTGGTAACAGGTGCCTGCGCAAGAAAATATATCGACTGGGACGCTTTAGAAGCCGATCTAAAATACGAATCTGAGTTTCGAAACTTTCTTGCCCATAGTCCCGTTCAATTAATGATCAATCCTGATGGATCAGTTGGTATAGAGCTCGTAGATCCAATATTTCTGCCATTATCGATGAGAAGCGGTGCTTCTATTTTCCGAAAATATGACAGTAACGAATGCGTGATCATTTGTGAGCGCTTTAAAGATATTGCCCGACGCATTGATACGGAACGCGCGAAAGTTCCGCATAAATTTAAAAATAACCAATTGATTCTTCCGGAAGACTACGAACCAGAGTAGGGATCTTCCAATGACCGCTCCCGCTGCGATCCTGTCATTGGAAGTAACCCGCACACCGGGGATAGAAAACCTGCGCAGACCAGGGTGATATTTTTTGTCCGTAAACAATGGCTGGTATACATCTTTTTTTAGAAGAAAATTCAATGATGAGGAGTTACAGTATACAACCCCATCACCGTCCAGGCTTGCCATAAATGCACTAACCGTTTGATTAGCATGGCTGCCCAGCATACAACTATGTTTCAGTCATACAGCTACACACTCGCGCAAAAACGCCGTGATGCGCTTGGCGAGCGGCTTATCCAGCTTCGCAAGATGCTTGCTGGAAGCCTCGCTGAACCTAATCCGCCAGGCCAAGACTGCGCTCCACCTCTTCCAAAGAGTATGTCTGGCTGCGGCCAGCGCGAATTTCGATTAACTCCTGCTCGGCCAGGTACAAATCCTCGATGTCTTCCAGATGCTCCAGTATGGCCTCAGTGGCATAGAAAGTTTTGCTGCGGCCAGTTTTAACGGCCAGCTCGTTGAGCCTGCGTTCAATCTCTTCCGGCAATCTGATGGATATGGGCATGGCGTTTCTCCGTATGCGATACGTTTATCGCATTTTTGGCGCGTTCCGCAAAAAGCGCAACAATGGCGTGGCCGCCGCAGCCGGATCAGACCACCCGGATGCTTTTATTGGGCGCGCAAGTACGGGAACGCCGATACAGATAAAATGAGTAGCGCATAAAGCTGTCGAGACTTGGAGAGTCCTTGAGGACAAGAGCTATCTGCTTTCGTTGCTCATTGATTAGTCCCCAGGACCACCTGTGCCTGAATGAGTTGTCGCGCCGCGATCCGCACTCCCATCGCGGACGGGATGCACTCCAGCAGGCGCTCCGCAGCGAATACGCGGCCACGGGGATCCTCCAGGCGTTCCAGGGATCGACCGGCGCCGGGCGTTCCGTACCTGATCGCTAAGCAGGCAAGCGGAATCAGCAGCAGGGGGTTGGAATCCGATAATTGCCGCGTTGTACCAGGTCGGGTTGTGAATGGGCAGCACCCGGCCCAGACTGTAGCCCCGCCAGCGGCCTTCTTTGGCCACAACTGGATGAACCATGGGCGTCAAAAAAGAGCCGGCGGATTCCGCCGGCCATGGCCATCGTGAAAGCCCAGTCATCAGGAGTCTTTGGGCCAAACCCCATCTTTTAGAAGGTACCGCATGGCCATCCTGCGCCGGTATCCAGTCACGTAGCGGGCCTCGTCTGGAGCCTTGCCCATCGCCTTGTCGGCCATCTCGCGCGTGATGAGCCAAACGGCGACTCGATCCGGCTCAGAGAGCGGTCTCGGTCGCATCGCCGCCCCCCTTCGCGTCGCGGGATTCCCACCGGTCCTTGACCAGCCCATGGCGCTTGGCGATGTCCTGGATCTCGACCTCCAGGACGTCGTCGTCGAGGGAGAACACCCCGGCCCCCTCCATGGCGCGGCAGATCCGCGCCCGCCGCTTCTCCATGGCCTTGGCCGCCGCGATCTTGGCCTCCAGGTCGGCCTTCATCTTTTCCAGCTTTTTGACGTCATTCCCCGCCATTTTCAGCCTCCTTGCCCGGCCACGTTGGCCTCTTCATGCATCCTGCCGTTGCGATTACCGCCGCCGCAAAAGCGTCGCCATTGTTCGCCTTATCGTCGATTTCACGACGAAAAAAAACGTCCGTCAGATACTTCTGTGCTGATACTTTCCAGAACTTGTCCATTTCACTTCTCCTTTAAAGTGAGGCACGGATGACGCTGGCCCCATAATTTTTGACAGTTTGCTTGATTGTTGAGAGCGAGGCCGACCGCCGGAAGCCGTCGGCAGACACGCAAACAACGGCCCCCTCCATGGCGCGGCAGATCCGCGCCCGCCGCTTCTCTATGGCCTTGGCCTCCAGGTCGTCCTTCATCTTTTCCAGCTTTTTGACGTCATTCCCCGCCATTTTCAGCCTCCTTGCCCGGCCACGTTGGCCTCTTCATGCGTCTTGCCGCTGACACCTTCGCGCTCGCTCCGCCCCAGACTCCGGCTCTCGCCCAGGGAACGGCTGACGTTCCGCGAGAAGGACAGACTGACCTCCCTCCCCGAGATCCTGCCGTCGCCCAGCCACTTCACGCCGTCCTGAGTGACGCTCAGACCGGACTGGCCGCCGACGTAGGTCGCGCCGCCGATCCTGAAACCCATCGCGCCACCGTCGGGAATCGATCCAGATCCATTGATGGTCACGCCCTGGTCGGCGACCACCGCCTTCGCCCGATTCCACATTCGGGCCAGATCGTAGGATGGGATTCCATAAAAGGCCTTCACGATCTGGATCCGCGCCTCTCGCTGTCCCGCCAAGGCGGTTTTGGGCAGGGAGTAATACAGCCTGGTCAGGAGGAGATTGGAGAACTGCGCCGTCTCGGCGAGTCCTTGCGCGAAATTGTCGTCCTTGCGTTCATTGAAGCCATCCCTCCACCCCATGATCGGCATGGCCGACCCGAAGATCGTGGCCACGCCGGCGGCATAGTGGACACACAGGGATTGGGGATTGCGCCGGTACGCCGCCAACTCGACCTTCGCTATCCCCGCGTCCGCCCCGCCTCCGGCGGCCCCCTTCTCCAACTTCGCGACGGCTAATTTTTCGTTGAGGCACGGGGTGGCGGAAAAGGCGTAGGGATACCCGACCAGCACGGTGCTTTTCTTCAACGGGGCGAGCCCCATTTTCACGGCGGCAGTGCCGTCCACGATGGTCCAGCCCAGATCGGGGTTCAGCACGGCGCCGCGCGGTTTCCCGGCATCAACGCTCCGCCGCAGGGCGGAGACCAGAATCGGCACCGCCGGCTCCTTGATCTCCAGATCCGCCTGCCGATGGGTATTCACGTCCATCTTCTTCTCGACGCCGGACGACTGCTCGGTTCCGTTCGTCTTCTCCGAGCCGCTGCCAACCGTGCTCTTGCTGCACCCCGACAATGCCGCCGCAAGGGCGGCGGCCACCAGGAATAATGACCGTTTTTTCATGTCTCCTCCCGCTCTCATCTGACGTAGCTGGCCATTACCCGGCATTTCAGACCGTGAAACCGCTTCGACATCCGGCAGTATCTGGTCTGAACCATATCGGACACGCCCCCAGCGCCGGCGAGCAAGTCCATGCTTGACCACGGCGCGGACAGCGGGATTCGGATTTCCCCCTGCCCACTAGCGCTGCTAAGCGCCAGGCCAGCCAAATGCGTCGCCCGAGCGGTCCACTTGCCCGTCGGGTAGAAGCGGTAGGGCGTCATCTGCCCGACGAGAGTCGGCGTCACCATGTTCCTGGTGTAACTCCCGTCATGTTCGGCCAGTGCCCGTATTTTCCTGGGCGCGTCGCGGAGCGGGAGAGCAAATCCCCCCGTCTCCGAACAGGCGATGGTCCCCACCGCGTCGGAATCAACATGGCAATCCGTCTCCAACGCGACGAAATTCCCCATCCTACGCAGATCTCTTTCTCCGACCTTGAACGTGAGCCGGGGATATTTGATGACGACGTCGCCGGTCCCGGCGCAATATTGGCGATTTCCGCTCATCGCCGAGCACTTTCCCTTCCATCGCCCGATGGGAACTTCCGCGTAGTATGGAGTTCCGGCGGCGGGCTTCGCCGGAAAATTTTCCGCCATGCCTCCGAGGGCCCCCGTGTTCCGATCGAATCCGCTCGTCGAGGCGACGGAGGAGCAAGAGAAGAGAGTCGCCGAAATAGCTGCCAACAACATAACGTGTTTCATGATGTCTCCTTGAAATAAAGTGATTTAATGCAAAATGGATGACGCCACCTTGGCCTGGGCGGCCCCGGTGCTTTGCTGAACCGACTGCAGGTTACGGCGCTGTTTCTGGGCCTCGCCGCAGACGCGGGCGATCCGCACCGCGTCCATGGCCTTTTGCTGGGCGCTTTCATTCCCCAGGCTGCGGTCGTAGGTCGCGTCGAACCGCGCCCCGGAGCACCGCTGCGCGGCCTCCATGGCGGTTTGCTGCGCCTGGTTCTCCTTGTTGATCTGGATGAAGAGCCAAACGGCCAGCAGGCCCGTGACCAGCAACAAAAAAATGGACGGGGGG
Organism: Acidithiobacillus ferriphilus; assembly: GCF_028215975.1. Classification (NCBI taxonomy): domain Bacteria; kingdom Pseudomonadati; phylum Pseudomonadota; class Acidithiobacillia; order Acidithiobacillales; family Acidithiobacillaceae; genus Acidithiobacillus; species Acidithiobacillus ferriphilus. Next base: position 399,360 of record NZ_CP116458.1, on the reverse strand, counting down.
GTGATCTTCACAGCCATCCCCCGACCTTGGAACCAGCCCAAACGCCCGCGACCGCCACCCAAGTCCAGGGCGACGCCAGCACGGAGAGCAGGATGTGCCCCGCCGGGCTCCGCCGGAATTCAAACCACAACCACTCGACCGTTCCCATTTCATCTTTCATCGCCGACTCCTTGTCGATGTCGAGAAAGCCGAATTGCCTCCTCACCCCTATTCCCCCAGGAGGCGAAATTTTTTGTGATTGGGCGCGGAAGCATCCGCCGCTTCGGCGAAAATATTTCGCCTTCTGGGGGAATAGGTGCATACAACGGTTTTGGCGCCGCTCGCCGTTCCCTCAAGGAGCAAGGGCTTCAAAGCCCTTTGGGCGGCCAGGGAAAGCCGTAAACAGTCGGCTACGTTTGCAACAGGTCGTCGAGACGCACCGGCGGATGCTTCCTCAGTCCGCCGCCCTGCAAGGCGGAGATCATGCTGGCGAAAGGCAAAGCGCCGAAGGTTTCAGTCGCACCCTGAAAAGGTGGAGCCGGTTGCAGACATTCCCGAGGGGAGACGGGCCGCAAGGCCCGCGTTACAAGGCCCGTAAGGGCCAGAAGGAGGCAGTAGCGATGGCAGTATTCGTGCTCGACAAAAGGAAGAAGCCGCTGATGCCGTGTTCTGAAAAACGCGCCCGGCTGCTGCTGGAACGTGGCCGGGCGGTAGTGCATAGGATCCGCCCATTCGTCATTCGGCTCAAAGACCGGATTGGCGGTGAAACCCAGCCGCTGCGACTCAAGATGGATCCCGGCGGCAAGACGACGGGACTGGCCCTGGTGCGCGAGAAGGAAATCATGGCCGAAGATGAGAGCCGCCATGTGGCGATCGTGCTCATGCTCATGGAGCTCACTCATCGCGGAGAGACCATCCATAAAATTCTGAAACAGCGGAAGGAGCATCGCCGATCTCGGCGCGGCAAGCTGCGCTACCGCGCCCCGAGATACGCCAATCGCACCCTCCCCGCCGGCTGGCTCCCGCCATCTCTGCGGCATCGCGTGGAAACGACGATGACGTGGATGGAGAGAATTCGCCGCTGGGCGCCGGTCCAAGCTTTATCGCAGGAGGTGGTCCGATTCGACACGCAGGCCATGGAGAACCCGGAAATTCGCGGCATCGAGTATCAGAAAGGACCATTGACCGGCTACGAAATGCGGGAATATCTCCTGGAAAAGTGGGGCAGACGATGCGCCTACTGCGACAAGGAGGATGTTCCTTTGGAGATCGATCACATCCAACCCCGCAGCCTGGGCGGCAGCGATCGGGTCAGCAACCGCACCTTGGCCTGCGTCCCCTGCAATCAGAAGAAAGGCAACCGAGACGCACGGGACTTTCTTGCCGATGATCCACGACGCCTTGCTCGAATCGAGGCTCGCCGCAAGGCGTCTTTGCGCGGAGCGGCTGCGGTCAACAGCACCCGATGGGCACTATGGCAGCGGCTGGCGGGAACAGGGTTGCCCGTGGAGTCGGCCAGCGGCGGCAGGACAAAATGGAACAGAGAGCGTTTCGGAATCGCGAAGAGTCATTGCCACGACGCCGCTTGCGTGGGGCATGTGGACGCCGTTTTTGGCTGGCAACACCCGGTCCTATGCATAAAGGCCGTGGGGCGCGGCAGATACCAACGGACGACCTTGACGCGGTACGGTTTCCCGCGTGCCTATAAAACGAGGGAAAAGCGCCTTTTCGGCTTTCAGACGGGAGACATAGTCCAGGCGGACGTACCGGCTGGGAAGAACAAGGGCAGTTATCTGGGCCGGGTGACCGTCCGTGCGAACGGCATATTCAAGCTCTACACGAGGGAAAAGAAGATGGAGTACCTCAAACATGAATATTGCCGCCTGGTCCAGCGTGGGAATGGGTATGACTACGCCATCGACCATCCGGCGGATGCCAACCATTCGGCCTACCTACCCTCATAAACGCTTTCCCCTGACGCTCTCGCACCCGGCGGCGGATTTGCTCCAGCGAGACTTATCAGTTCGGCCAGGTCCTCAGTAGTTTTCCATTGGCCCCTACGGGCCGATTTTCGGCCAATTCTTGTGACGAAATCGTGCCAACGGCGCCGTGACGTTTTCGGGCCGGTAATGAGGCAGAACAAGGCGTTGCTGGACCGGCTGTGACCGGGAAACGCCCGACGCACCTATTTTAATCTATTGTTTTTGTTGCACTTGTCATCTGTTAACCCGTTTGTGATTCCGGTTGTCGCGGGTTCGAGCCCCGTCAGCCACCCCATATAAACAAGGGCTTAGGTGATAAAACCTAAGCCCTATTGTATTTATGCTGCACTTTGGTTGAAATTTAGTGCAGCGTGAGGTTGCAGCACGGTGGCAACGATCAATGCAAGAAAAGGTCCGGATGCAAACAACAAACTCGTCATAATCGGGTGGCAGGCCATCATTCGGAAGCAAGGTCATCCCAGCCAGACACGAACCTTCCGAACAAAACGCGACGCAGAGGCATGGGCCAAGGTCACGAAGTCGGAAATGTTACGGGGGATCTGGCTCGACCGCTCCGAAGCAGAGAGCACAACGCTTGGTGAGGCTCTCCAGCGATATGCCGACGAGGTATCCATCAATAAGAAAGGATCAGCCTCTGGGCCAAGCGCCTGGAGCAGGGTCGATTCCTCTCGGACTGGCAGAAAGTGACGCCGCGTGAAATGGATTGGACGGGCCTCAAGCTGATGCTCGAAGGCACTGAGCCGGGGCATCTGCGCAAGCGCTATAAAATGCCGCAAAATGCGCAATAAATGTGGCTTTCTTATGGACAAAATAGCCGGTCATTGGGCAGAAGATAAAACGGAAGCCGTGCCTTTCTTCGATGAAAACCGGGTGCCGGTAGAAACCATCGAGGTCCCCAACCCGGAAATAGCTGACCCAACTCATGCAGCAGATCGCGCGCCTCCTGGAACCCATCTACGAGGCCCAGTTTGAATCCATCCGCGCCTCCCGGGTCAAAGCCATGGATGAAACCCCCATCAAGGCCGGTCTGAAAGGACCGGGCAAAATGAAGCAAGGCTACTTCTGGCCAGTTTATGGGGAGCTGGATGAAATCTGTTTCCCTTACTGCGAGAGCCGACGGGCGGAGCATGTGGATCAACTCCTGGGACTGACCGCACCCCCCGGATCCGTGCTGATCACCGATGGATATGCCGCCTACAGCCGTTATGCGCAAAAAACGGAAGGGCTGACCCATGCCCAGTGCTGGGCGCACACCCGCCGAGAATTCTTCGAGAGCCAGGACGCCGATCCGCAGCGGGCGGCCATGGCGCTGGAGATGATCGGCAACCTCTATGCGGTGGAAGCCGAGATTCGCGAGCAGGGACTGAAAGGCGCCAAAAAGCAGGATGTCCGGCTGACCAAAGCCAAGCCCTCGGTAGAGGCGTTCTTCACCTGGGTGGCCGACACGGCCGCCGATACCGGATTACTGCCCAGTAATCCGCTGAGCAAAGCCCTGGCCTATGCCCACAAACGCCGGGCGGGGCTGGAGGTATTCCTGAGCGATGCCGCCGATGTGCCCATCGACACCAACCACCTGGAGCGGGGCTTACGGGTGATTCCCATGGGCCGGCGGGCCTGGCTGTTCTGCTGGACGGAACTGGGTGCCAAGCAGGTCGGCATCGTGCAGAGCCTACTGACCACTTGCCGCCTCCACGATATTAATCCCTATGACTACCTGGTCGATGTCCTGCAGCGGATCAGCCAGCATCCCAGTGCTCGCGTCGCCGAGTTGACCCCGCGACTCTGGAAGCAACACTTCGCCGCTAACCCCCTGCGCTCGGACCTCTATAACATCTCCCGGTAAACCACAAGATACGCCGCTCAGTTACCGCTTACTTGCATGCTACAATTGACCGATCACAAAACAAACAAATAGGTGGCACCAAGAAAAAAGAATGCAAGTGATTTCATTAACCTGATGGTAACACCGGTCGCGAACATGTGACGCTTTGTTAGTGATGTCTTGCCCCTATAGACAAGATATACTGGAAAAGCAAAAATCCAAAACGCCAAAACTCCTATGGCGATGGTGAGTGGTGAGCACTTACCAAAAAAATGCCACAATCGGTTTGAACATTCAGAGGAGACACTTCGTTTTGAAGCGTCATAATAAACCCAAGCGGAAAACGACAAATCAATAAATTCTATTACAGAACTTGCGCCCATTTCACCGCTCCAAATTTAATGTGCAAGATGATGATCGAGTAACCACGTGTATATATCCTGGGGTACGCCTTGTGGTATCCCAAGGGTGTCGCATGTTTTTGTAATCGCCCCACGGTTTCCTTCTTGGTTGGATGCTTCCCATTTGGTCATGAACTTCTCGTGCTGAAGTGCAACGCCTGTCAGTGTAAGTGGCGGAGATAAAAAATCATGCCCTCGTTCATACAATCGCACTGAGCCATAGGTCATCCTTGAGGCCATGCCCGATTCAGCCAGCATATTTCGTGCATTCTTCTCAAGAGGGATACCCGTCAAAACGGCAACTCTACTTACATGATAGGTAGATATATACGAGGCGAGATGTGCAGGATTTATTTCATTGTACTGCCCTTTCGTGAGCGGGATCACCACATGCCAGAGGTTAAATGGATAGGGCACAGATCCCGTATAACCTTCTGCCATTGAGAAGCACATTCCGGCTGCCGCCTGGTAAAGCATGCTGTCACCAGATAGCCCAAATGGAATCACAATGAGGCTGGTGTTCTTCGGCATCAGGCGACAAATAGCTTTGGAAGAAAAAAAGTGCGGCACGTGAGTTGGACTCCAATTATTATAAATGTTAGGGTTCGGGAAGATGCACGCCAATCCCAGCATTGTTAAACCAGACCGAACAATCGCATCACGCTTTCTATGAGAATCGACAACCCAAACCGCTACCAGAATCCCCATAACAAGCCATGCATACATCATAAATCGGGACGGTAGTGCATATCCTAATAATGGCAGATGATACAGAAGTATCCATGGAGCAGTACTTATAGGGATTCCTACCACATGAAGAATCGGCCCGAATGACGCGACAACGATGATACCAAGCATAATGATCAGAATCCTGATCTTTTGTTCGCTCCAGTATTTCATTATGATCGTTATCAATATAGTCAATAGTGGCAAACCAATATATCCACCATCCTCTGCGTAATCGCCAGAAAACAAGTGAGTTATAAAAGTCATAGAGCTTCCCCCCAACCATGTCACGGGGGTCGGGATGAAGTAATTTAGGAGGTCAGTACCGAAACCGATAATGCTTGGGGCACTGCCGCCTGAGAACTGCTTCGATGAGTCAAACATTGCCACCAAAATTGGAGACATCAACAACAAGGCACCGATGTAGCCCAATGCCAAACCCAAAAAAATAGTTTTAAGGCTAACACGATATTGTGTGGCATAAAAATAAGAAAATGCCAATGCCGCCACAATAAAAATAGTGAACGTTGTAAAAATCTCGCTAGATGTATAAAACTGAAATGCCAGTAGCATGGCTAACATTACAGAAGCTTTCCAAGTTTTCCATGATCGCTTCGATGCTAAAATACAAACCCATAAAAAAAGAGGAATGGCGGCAGTGAATGTCAGATTTAAGTGCCCGAGAAGTTGACCAAATTCATAAGTTGAAAAACCGAAAAGATATCCACCCAAAAAGGCGGGCCACCATTCCCTTATGATCTCGCGGATCATTAGAAAGGCTGACCAGGCGGCCAACACAGGGGAGAGGATTATCAGTGTGTTATAGCTTGCAATTGGTCCGAACTTGGCGGTAATAGGCCACGAAAGGATTGCCAGACTAGGTATAGATGTTGTCCATGCGAGGTTTACCCCGCTTGGTGCCCATAGAAGTTTAGTAACGAACGGATCAAGCCCGTGATTTATAGCAAAAGGCCACCAAGCGAGAAACCAAACAAAGGAAATCGAATCGGTGCCGCCGCCGATGCAATGCGTAAGCCAATCGTGAAAGCTGTTCTTCCACGCAACTCCAAAGATTAGTATAGCAAATAAAAAGTATAAGAGTAGCGTGCTGAAGGTTATAAATATGGAACGCAATTTCATGTAAAATAAAACCTTTTTATTGTTGGATTCTTACTATCAGGTCATCTCCGCCATGTCGGGATTCAACGGAAGCGTTTGAAATGCCGTTCTCAAGTTAGTGATGAGTGCCGCAACCGAAAGTACCGCAAACAACCCCCACAACGCCCAGCGTTTGGTCATGGCAGATACCGGTCGATGTTCAACGCACCATGAAACACGCCTATCACTTCAATCGTTTCTGAATCATTTCTATGCAGATAGGCCACGCGATAGTGGCCATAGAGGATCATGCGCACCTCGCCTTCCGGGACAACGCGCAGGCGCGTCCCCATATCTGGAAAGGATGTGAACGTTTCCGCTTTCTCCAAGATGCCATCAATGACCCTAACCGCAGCGTTGGGGTTATCCTGCGCCACGTAACGATGGATAACTTCCAGCCAATCCAGCGCCTCGTTCGTCCATTTCAACTCCGCCATGAACAGATTCTCTGCAGTGCCTCCTGGTGACTAACAGAACGCCCGGCACGCACATCGGCCAAGCCACGTTCCACCATGCGCTCGAAGGCCAATTCGCGCATGATTTCCTCGTAGCTGGCATCATCAGGCTGAGCCTCGATCACTTTATGCAGTAAAGTCTTGGCTGTGGATGTTTCGTTAATTTGCGACGTCATAGGAGCGATCCTTGGTTGATCATGAAATTCAGCAGATAATCCTATATAACCGCAACAGAGATAGTACCGCAAGCAACCCCTTGCAGGTCCCTGCGGCCTGCAAGGGATAGCATCAATGACACGCCATGGTGGTGGTTTGGGCTTTGCTGGTCATGCCGACTGCAAGTCAATTTGCTGGTGATCATGGCAGCTATTCCTGCGGGTTTCGAGGCGACTTATGGTAAGGATGTTCCTCGCCGTCGGCAAGCCTTGCAGGCCGCAAGCCTCCGTTTTTGGCGACAGATTCCGCGCCCCATACGTTGCGAGCCAAGGGGGCAGCAGATCGCTATTCCGTGACGATTCGGCCCTTTCCATTGATTTTGACCTGGTACATACGGTTGTCGGCCAGCTTGACCAGGTCGCTCCAGTTTTTGCCACTTTCGGCTTGTAATTCGGCAATGCCCCCGCTCATTCCTATGGGTTGTCCGTCCGGCTTCTGCACGGTGCGTCCGTCAAGGATGACCCGCAGGCGCGCCTGGGCCTGTCCGGAATTCGCATAGGGCATCACTATCACAAACTCTTCACCACCCCACCGTATCACGGCATCGCCCGTCCGTACCCCGGATTGCAGCAGTTGTGCCACCTCCTGAAGTACCCGATCCCCTGCCTCGTGACCCCAATTGTCATTAACCCCCTTGAAGTCATCCACATCCAGCATGGCGATAGAGAGTGAATGGGGATGGCGCTCGGCCTGAGCAAACAACAGGGTCAACAGCTCTTCGCCAGCGCGCCGGTTAAACAACCCGGTCAGGGGGTCCGTAGAAGATTGCACGAAGAGTCTTTTCATGCCCTGAAGCTGGCTCATGGCGGCCAGGGTGGCAACACTGGCTACCAGCATCAGGTCAATGAGCTCTGGTAGAATTCGAGGGTCCTGCCGCAGCCATAAGGGCAGTGCAAAAACCGTAAGGAGAGAAAGAGTGAAAGCCAGGGTTTCCAACAGAACCATGGGAAACACCCCGATACTCGCCATGAGTATAAAGGGTAGATAAGTATACTTATCGAAGTATTCCGCCGCGCCATTAAGCCGGGAATGGGCAAGTAATGCGTGTGAAAAAAGGAAGAAAAAAGCGGGAATCAAAAAGAGTATGACCATAGCCAACCGGGCGTGCCGCTGTGTCGGACTGCACCTGCAAAAAAAGGCCAATACGGCAAATGCCACGGCCACGAGAATCCGTCCGCTATCGAGAAGGATGAACAGAGGATGCGGGAGCAGCAGATCATCTACAGCGATCCGGAATGGAGCGAGAATTGCCAGCAGAGCGGCAATGATACGGACACGGGAGAGGATGAAACGCGCCCGTTCGCGCTGGAAAAGATAAGGATGATTGAGACTGGAAAAGAGATCTCGCCATTCTCCCGGGGCCAGGAGGAGAAACGATTGTATGGAACGCGGCACGGCTGCCACTATGGCGTTATCGGGCATGCGCATGGCCGGTGGATAGTCGTGGAAACTTCATTATAGAGCATTCCCTGGCAGATTAGATGCAATCGGATCCATGTGACCCTTTTTCTTACGCCAGTGGTACATATCCCCTACCCACCAGCCCACCAAACCCCATACAAGGACCCAAGCCATGGCACCCAGTAAGCTCCACCATGCGAAGCGCCAAAAACCCATCTTGGCACTGCCTGCCACATAACCCTGCAATTGCCGCAAGGGAACAATGAAGCGCCCCAGCATGACTGCCACGGGACCGTGCCGTTTGAAAAAACAAGCCGTCTTCTCCAGGCGCGGTAATTCCAATCCATCGACCCCAGCGCAGCGGGATAAGATGGCTGATTCCCTGGAGAGCTTCGACACACTGGACGACGCGCAGTCGATGAGCGACGAGGAAACCATCAGTCGTTAGTCGTTATATCCTACGGAATCCTGCGACGATGGGGGGGGGGGGGGGGGGGGGGTAAATTACTTTTGTAATTCAATATATTGAATGACTTAACCCATCCGGGAACCTCATCAGCAGGCATGGGTTTAGAGAAGAGATAGCCCTGCATGGCATGACAATCCAGTGTCTTCAGCAGCTGTAAATGGCCGATGGTTTCCACCCCCTCCGCGACCACTTCGAGACCCAGCATATTGGCCGTCGTTGTAACACCGGCAACAATAGCGAAGTCCCGCGGATCATTGAGGATATCCCGCACGAAGCTCTGATCCACCTTGATCGTTTGGGCTGGCAGTTTCTGCAAGTAGCTCAGGGAGGCACTACCGGTGCCAAAGTCATCCAAAGCAATGCGCAGACCCAACTCGTTACAGACCCGTAGAGTTTCTTGTGCTTTGGGGAAATCCAGCATGGGCGCACTTTCTGTGACCTCGATCTCGCACATTTCAGATGGGATGCCGGGATGCGCCGCCAGAGCCGTGCGTATATCATCCAGAAATCTGGGATCCAGTAGATGGCGGGCACTGACGTTCATAGACATTCGAAAAGGAAGCCCATCGCGATGCCACTGTTCTCCTTGAGCCAATACGGCATCGAACACAAAACAGCCGATGCGCCGGGCCAGACGCGGATGATCCAGGGCTTCGGCAAACGCAACTGGCGGGAGGATTCCGCGTTGCGGATGCGCCATCCGGATAAGCGCCTCGAAGCCGATGATCCCTTCGCAGGGTGCAGCCCCATCGTGGATCGACACCACCGGCTGGTAGTACATGATCAGCCGCTGATCTTCGAGCGCCGCCTGGGTCATCACCATCTCCTCCATGAGTTGTTCCTGTTGAGCATCCATGGTTTTTTCATAGAATCGGTACTGGTTACGTCCGCCATTCTTGGCGGCATAAAGCGCCATATCGGCATGCCGCAACACACTCCGTTGATCACCGTCATCCCAGGGAATGACGGTGATCCCCAAACTGCCCGAGATGGTTACGCTGTTTCCGTCCAAAAGGATCGGCTCGGCAATCGCCTGGAGCAGGCGATTCGCCAAATGTTGCGCCCCTTCCATATGATGGATTTCGGGAAGCACCAAACCAAATTCGTCGCCACCAAGTCGGGCTATCGTATCCTTCGTCCGTAATGCTTCCCGCGTACGGCGCGCCACTTCTCGCAGAAGAATATCCCCCATATCGTGACCCAGGCGGTCATTCACCTGCTTGAACCCGTCCAGGTCCAGGATGCCCACTAGCAGAAGGGTTTCCTGTCGAGTAACCGCGCGAACCGCCTGTTGCAGGCGATCCAGAAACAAGGCACGATTCGGTAAACCGGTGAGCAGATCATGGGTGGCCTGATAGGCGAGATCTGCCGTGAGTTGACGTTTCTCCGTCACATCATGGAAGACCAGCACAACACCCAGAAGGGTGCCATCCCGTGCACGGATAGGGGCGGCTGAATCTTCTATGGCGCGTTCTTCTCCCTGTGCGGTAATAAGTATGGTGTGATTGGCCAGTCCGATAATTTTGCCTTCCTGCAACACCCGTTGAACGGGATTCGCCGCCGGGGCATGGTCTGCTTCCCGGACAATCTTAAAAACCGTATCCAGTGGTTTCCCCAACATTTCAGTACGCGAATAACCCATCAGGGACTCGGCAACGGAATTAATGTCGGTCACCCGCCCGGAGACATCTGTAGTGACAACCGCGTCACCGATGGAGTGCAGGGTAACTTCCGCCCGTTCCTTGGCTTCCCAGAGTAATGACTCCGCAGCGGCTTTTTCCTGTATTCTTTCCCGAGCCATACGCCGGACTGTCAGGTAACCCACGACCGAAAGCAGCAGAAGAGTGAGCATGGCTGCCAGCGGTCCGGTCATACGGTTCCACCAGGCAACCACCAGGACAGAACGTGGCAAGCCCGCTCCGGCCACAAGCGGATAACCGGCTACGCGGTACCATGCGCCCAGGCGCCACTGGTTAACGACCGTCGCCAAACCGTAGTACACATCAGATTGTGCACCTTGATGCGCAAATATGGATTGCGCGGCAATGCCATTTTGCCGAATGCTAAAAGAGGTCTTGGTCGGCGGTGGATAACGGCTTTCCAGAACGCCCCCATTGCGCAAGAGAAAAATAGAGCCATGTTGCGGCAACGGTAGTGCCGCCCAAAAAGGCAACTGCCCATTCTGCAAAGGCAATAGCACTACCATCCGTAGAGGCTTGGGCACGCCATGATCAAGTATCTGCGTCTGCAGAAACAGAGGAACCATCCACGCGCCTTCTCGTGTGTGCATGGACGTGGTTTGTACCGGTGGCCCCATACAAAATCCAGGAGAACGCCAACAATGATCGAGGAGACGGTGTTGTTCCGGGTTGATTTTGAGAGGGGGTTGCACGCCCCTTCCAGATGGAGAAAGTAGCGCATCCAGCAAGCCTTTATCGGCGCCTACGGCGACCGGGGACCCTTGCCATGACCTAACACCGATGGCAGCAAAATTGTGTTCTAATGCCAGATACTTTTCGAGGGCTTGACGGGTGGTGATGGAATGGTTTACCCCTTCTCGATCGACCTCGTTTCCCAGCATCAGCATGGAGTTGTGTGCATCATTTAGAAACAGGTGAGTGCCATCTGCAACAGCGGCGGCCATCGCCAATAGATTGGTGCCATACTGGTGGCGGATTTGCTGCCAATCCGCATAGCCCAACCATCCTCCAACCGCCAACACGACAACCAAAAACACCAGCCAGACGCGATTGAGCCAAGTTAGCATGGGCAAATGAGGTGACACGTTTGCATAAGGGATATGCGACTCGATTCCATTTCTGGGGCAGAGCATTGTACCTGTTAGCTAGTACAGAAACGCAGAGTCTGCCAAGTTTGGTTCATCTGAACTGGGAATGGCGTACTCCCGCAGGGTCTGCTGATCAGTGGCCCGAGCACGGAAAGGGGGCACAGCGCACAAAATCCGCCACCGCTTCAACCATCATCCAACATCGCATTCTGTGCCTCACAAACCAATGACCGCATCCACTCAGATGACTTCGCCCACGCTTTTTCCGGAACATATACCGAGGCGGTCTCCCGCACCTTGTGCGCCACAGCCATGAATTCCCGGCCTTGGGATCCAGATAGAAAATCGAAAACCCAGTGCTGCCCCAGCAGTCGGCCGGACGCCAGCAAACGTCGCCGCAGACCGCTGCCCGCGTTGGCAGAGAGCAGCACGGAAAAGAGGGCCAACAGCGTAGCGGCATATTCATCTCGCATGCCTTCGCCGTGGGCGATGCGCAAATAGTCCACATAGACCGTCAACCGCATGGGGCGGGATTCCATCTCCCGACGTAAGTGCTCCATCACGGATTCGATTTTCCAGTGATCCACCACGGCGGCCGAGTCGTCCAGATAGGATTCACCGCAAAGAATGCCGAAGATGCCCGCTTCATGACGGCTGATCGTGTCATCGTAATCCTTACCGCTAGTGGCGACAACCAGTGCAAAGCCTTGTTCCTCCTCGCCACCAGGCGAACTCATGTCCGCGGCAAACCCACCGCCCGCCTTTGCAGGGAGCGTCTCAAGCCTGTCGGCTGCAAGCCTGCCCGCATCGTTCCGATTGCGTTTCCAAAGGTCCGCCTTGCGCTGGCCAGGCGTTTTTTCGGTGTCCACCACCTTCTGCGCAATGCTGATGATCCGGCTTTCTTCGACCTCTACCGCTTCGGCTATCCCGATCAGATCGAAATTACTGGGGTCGCGCATGAGGCCGAAAACCGCCATGTCCTGCAGGAATGCCTGATCCGCATTCTGGCCGATGAGCTTTTCCATCATCCGATAAAACGCCTCGAAGTCCATGGCTTTGGCCGCACAATCCAGATATTTGCGGGCTGTCGCCTGCAAGGCAACCTCGTTTCCTGAACCCGTGCCATTATTACCGATCCACCACTCGTAGATCTGCATGGCGTCGTGCCACTTGCCGTAAGTCCAGTACACGTCCGCCTCGCCCAGCAAATCATCGGTGGCCAAATTGTCCACTTCCTGATTTTTGGGGTTGGCACCCTGCAAGGGCAGTGCGATAGCGACTTGCGGGTTGGCATAAATGCGGGCTGGAGACTGATCCGCCTTGGTGTTGCCTCTCGCCGCCTGCAGGGCTGTAGCGGCCAATGGCACGCTGCCAAACTTCAAACCGAAAAGTTTCACCCGCTGCACTCCAGGTTGCCAGCAGACGACGAAATGGCTTGACACCTCTCGGGATGCTCCCGGCAAGGGCAGCCTGCAAGGGACAGGGAGAGCGCAGATTGACAGATACCTCTCATAGATCCTCTCTGCTTACCGGTGGAATGCGCTTTGCCTTTACTACGGCACAATTCGCGTGTATTTCCGTCGCAGCAGCATCACCCTTTTGCACAAGGGCGTTTCGTGCATGCGCCGCACGAAGCTGGGCCATGCCAAATCCGCGCGCAGCAGGAAGAACCGAGATGAAGACATCCGCGCCAGATCAAACGCATAATGGCAATGGCCCATTTCGTGGGTCCAGATATGGCTAAAACGCGTGCCAAAATCTTCCAAAGACGGTGAGATCAGGCGTTGTTTTTATTGAATTTATTTCGTGTCCGTCTTAGGAGGAACTTCATTGCATCATATTGTTTTTTAATGGTTCTATATCAGATTGTGATTCCGGTTGTCGCGGGTTCGAACCCCGTCAGCCACCCCATATTTTCAATCAGTTAAAAAATCATATAGTGTCGCCATTCTAAAATGGGCACCGCCTCTCTCGGGTCAGAACTACGGGAGCAGGACCGGTCTTGGCCTGCGTGATCTGTATCCCCTGCCCTGTTCAGATCGGACAAGCGCAACTTGAAGAGATCAGCCCGGCGCTTGGCCTCTTTCGACCAATTTCCGAAACGCTGTTTCAGCGTATTGCGGCTGAGTCCGCCAGCTTGATGGCGTCACCAATGGGATGCGTCCGCGCTCGACCTTACTTCTCCAAGCGGCGAACCTGCTCAGCCGGTAACCGCATGCGCCTGGTTTGGATGAGGCACCAGCGGCCTTGATTTTTCCTTTGGCAAACACCACTTTCAGCCTGCTTACATTCAACCGTTCGCTCTCTGCGCGAACCCAGTTAATTCAGGAGAGATAGAGATAATGGCCGCCAGCAAGGAAACCATGCAATTTCAAACCGAGATCAATCAGCTATTGCAGTTGATGATCCATTCGCTTTACTCCAACAAAGAGATCTTTCTGCGCGAGTTGATCTCCAATGCCTCTGACGCCTGCGACAAGCTACGTTTCGAGGCATTGGCCGACCCCGCCCTCTTAACAGGTGACAGCGAGCTCAAGGTTGAGGTGGACTTCGATCCCGAGGTTGGCACCATTACCGTGCGCGACAACGGTATTGGCATGAACCGCGACGAGGTCATTGCTAATATCGGCACTATCGCCAAATCCGGAACGCGGGAGTTCTTTGAACGCCTCAGCGGCGATCAGACCAAAGACGCCAAGTTGATCGGCCAGTTCGGAGTAGGTTTTTATTCGGCATTCATCGTTGCGGATCGCGTCAGCCTGAACACGCGTCGCGCCGGCATGGAGGCCGAGCACGGTGTTCGCTGGGAGTCGGACGGTACTGGAAGCTACACCCTGGAAACCCTGAATCTGCCCGCGCGCGGTACCGAAATCGTCTTGCACCTGCGCGAGGAAGAACGCCAGGACCTGCTCAGCGCCTGGCGCCTACGCGGCATCATCAACAAGTATTCGGATCACATACCCCTGTCGATCCGTATGCGCAAAATGGGCGAAGACGGCAAGCCTGGTGACGAATGGGAAACGGTCAATAAGGCCTCCGCTCTCTGGCAACGGTCCAAGTCCGAGATCAGCGACGACGAGTACAAGGAGTTTTATCGCTACGTCAGCCACGACTATGGCGACCCTCTGAGCTGGAGCCACAACCATGTTGAAGGACGACTGGAATACACCTCCTTACTCTTCATTCCTGCCAAGGCACCCTTTGATCTCTGGGATCACAACCATTCCCACGGTATCAAACTCTATGTGCAGCGCGTCTTCATCATGGACGATGCCGAGCAACTCCTTCCCCGCTACCTGCGCTTTGTGCGCGGTGTGATCGATTCCAACGATTTGCCTCTTAACGTTTCCCGCGAGATTTTGCAGGGTAACCGAGTCATTGATCAGATGCGCTCCGGTTCGGTGAAACGAATACTGAGTCTCCTCGAGGAAATGGCCGGGAAAGAACCCGAAAAATATCAGACGTTTTGGAATGAATTCGGACGGGCACTCAAGGAAGGACCTGGCGAGGATTACGGCAACCGCGAACAGATCGCCAAGCTGCTACGCTTCGCCAGCACCCACACGGACACGGAAACACAAAATGTATCGCTGGCCGATTACCTGGCACGAATGGCCGAGGGTCAAGACAAAATTTACTACATCACTGCGGACTCCTTCCTTGCCGCCAAGAACAGTCCACAGTTGGAGTTGCTGCGCAAAAAAGGCATTGAGGTATTGCTGCTCAGCGATCGCGTAGATGAATGGCTGACCAGCCATCTACCCGAATTTGAGGGTAAGGCATTGGCATCCGTCGCCAAAGGTGCGCTTGACCTGGGCGCCATCGAAACCGAGGAAGAACGCAAATCGCAGGCAGAAACCGAAAAGGGTGCGGAGGGTTTGGTGGAACGCATCAAAAACGCCTTGGGCGAGCGGGTGGAGGCTGTGCGCGTCTCCCATCGTCTGACCAGTTCTCCGGCCTGTATCGTCCTGGGCGAGCGGGACATGGCCCTGTACATGCAGCAATTGCTCAAGCAGGCCGGCCACGAAATTTCCAGCACCAAGCCTGTCCTGGAAATCAACCCCACCCATCCCATGCTGGTACGCATAGAAGGCGAAAAAGACGATATTCGCTTCGCCGAATGGTCAGCCCTGCTGCTGGATCAGGCGATTCTGGCCGAGGGAGGGCAATTGGAAGACCCTGCCGGTTTCGTCGCCCGCATCAATCAGTTGATGCTTGCGCTGGCAAGCTGAAAGACTGAGCTTACTTCACCTGCCCCGGACCGGAATCGAACTCACTCGAGTCGAGCGGCCACACCACCCATGCGGTTCCCGATGACGTTACGGGTCCGCACGGCGGTGCCGTAGGTCGTATCGCCTCGGCGGCATCAAAAGTTTCTATTGGCGGCCCCCGGCGCACGCCACAACCATGGCAGCAAAGCCGGACTATACTTGCACTAGGGGGTAGCATTCCGACATTCCACGACGGGGGATCGATTGATGAACAGCATGGATGCATCACAGCGAAGAAAGGGAATCCGGATAGCCACCAATGTGAGCTTTCTGGTAGTGATGGCGCCTGTTTTGGCTTTGGCACAGACAGCTACCGCCACCGTGCCAGACACGGCGGTAGATTTCTATCCCGGTCCGAACATGATGGGTGGTTGGGGTCTTGGTATGATGGGCGCTTTCGGACTGTTTTGGGGGTTGCTGTGCCTGCTGGCTCTCGTGGGAATCGTGGGCGGCATTGTGTTTCTGATCCGCGGGGCCTTTGCATGCAAGCATCGACATGGGTGCAAGAGCAGCATGGCCGATAACGAAAGTGGTGTCGCCCTCAAGCTCTTGGATGAGCGCTATGCGCGCGGCGAGATCGAGCGTGATGAATACCTTGAAAAACGCGGCGATCTAGGAAAATGAGCAGGCACAGGGGATGGCGGGCAGCGTTGGTGGTGGGATGGCTCACAGTCCTGAGTGGTTGTGTGGTGGCACCTGGGCCCGCCTATGTGGAGAAGCCGATGTCTGGGGCAATCGTCGTGCCCGGGCCGCCGCCCCCTCTGCCGGTGGTAGTGGTTCCGCCAGCTCCGGCAATGGGCATGGCCTGGGTGCCAGGAGCTTGGGTTTGGAGGGGACAATGGATATGGTGGCCGGGACGCTGGGTCTACCCGCCCCACCCCTACGCCTACTGGGCACCCGGCCGTTGGTGGCACCGGGACGGACATTGGTTCTGGGGCCGGGGCCATTGGCGGCGACGGTAGCAAAGGTTGTTAGACTACGGAGGGCATCCCATCATGCGCACTTCCGCCAAGGCACCGGCGACGGTTTACGAAGACGAAAGCCTCCGTGCCTATGGACCAGCCCGCGCGACCATTCAAGGAACGCCGCTCGCTCCGGATGAGTTGCGCAAAACCGACGCCTACTGGCAAGCCAGTCTCTATCTGTGCCTGGGAATGTTGTACCTCAGGAGCAACCCATTGCTCAGAGAGCCCCTCACACTAGAACATATCAAGCCAAGACTGTTGGGCCACTGGGGATCGGACGCTGGCCAGTGCTTCGCCTATGTTCACTTTAACAGGTTGATCAACAAGTATAATCTGAACGCGACCTACATCTCCGGCCCTGGTCACGGGGCACCGGCGGTACTATCTCAGGCATATCTCGAAGGAACCTACTCCGAGATTTATCCCGACATACGTGAAGATCTGGTAGGCATGCAGCGCTTCTTCAAGCAGTTTTCCTTCCCCGGGGGCATCGGTAGCCACGCGACTCCGGAAACACCCGGCAGCATTCATGAGGGCGGCGAACTGGGTTACAGTATTTCTCATGCCTTCGGATCGGTCTTTGACTATCCGGACCTGATCACCCTGGTGATGGTCGGCGATGGCGAGGCGGAGACCGGACCATTGGCCACAAGTTGGCATAGCAACAAATTCCTCAATCCGATTACCGATGGGGCGGTCCTGCCGGTGCTCCATCTCAACGGCTATAAAATCAACAACCCCACCATTCTGGCGCGCGTTAGTCATGCGGAATTGGAGGCGCTATTCGTCGGTTATGGATATACCCCCTACTTCGTGGAGGGTAGCGATCCAGAGAGCATGCATCAGGCGATGGCCGCCACCATGGAACACTGTGTCCTGGAGATTCGCAAGTTCCAGGAAAAGGCCCGGCAGACCGGTGCGGCTTACCGCCCCCGCTGGCCGATGATCATTCTTCGAAGTCCCAAAGGCTGGACAGCCCCCCGGAAGGTGGACGGGCATTATCTGGAAGGTTTCTGGCGAGCCCATCAAATCCCCCTCCCGGACGTGGCCACCAACCCGGCCCATCTGACCCTGTTGGAATCATGGATGCGCAGCTACCAACCGGAAAAGCACTTTGATGAGCAGGGCCGACTGATCCCCGAACTGCAGGCTTTGGCGCCCAAGGGGGGGCGGCGCATGAGTGCCAACCCCGTGGCCAATGGGGGTCTGCTGCGCCGCCCTCTGGACATGCCTGACTTCCGCACGTTCTCCGTGAAGATCGAAAAAGCCGGAGGAATCCTGGCTGGCAACGTGCCCACGCTGGGAAATTTCCTTCGGGAGGTCATGCGGCTGAATATGCAGAACTTCCGCATCTTCGGCCCGGACGAGACCCAATCCAACAAACTCACAGCCCTTTATGAGGTCACCCAAAAAGTCTGGCTCGGGGAATATTTCCCGGAAGATGCCGACGGCGGCGAACTGGCCTTGCAGGGACGGGTCATGGAAATGCTCAGCGAGCATACCATAGAGGGATGGCTGGAGGGTTATCTGCTGAGCGGTCGGCACGGCCTCATCAATAGCTATGAGCCGTTCATCCACATCATTGACTCCATGTTCAACCAGCACGCCAAATGGCTGGAAAAATGTAACGCACTGCCCTGGCGGGCCGATGTGGCGTCACTCAACCTGCTGATGACCGGGCTGGTCTGGCGACAGGATCACAATGGTTTCACGCATCAGGATCCTGGTTTTCTCGATGTGGTGGCTAACAAGAGCCCAAGCGTGGTGCGCATCTATCTTCCGCCGGACGCCAACTGCCTGCTTTCCGTTGCCGATCATTGCCTGAAAAGCGTTAATTACGTCAATGTGATCGTCGCGGACAAGCAAAAGAATCTGCAGTACCTGGACATGGAGGCGGCGGTGGCACACTGCACAAGGGGCGTTGGCATCTGGAACTGGGCGAGCAATGACCAGGGGGTTGAACCTGACGTGGTCATGGTGAGTTGCGGGGACGTACCGACTCTGGAGTCCCTGGCCGCCACCGCCTTACTGCGTCAACACGTGCCCGACATCAAGGTTCGATTCGTGAATGTGGTGGACTTGTTCAAATTGGTACCACATACCGAACACGCACACGGGATGACGGATCGTGAGTTCGAGGCGCTGTTCACTTCCAGCAAGCCGGTGATCTTCAATTTCCACTCTTACCCGTGGCTCATCCACCGATTAACCTACCGGCGACCCGGACAGCATCATATCCATGTGCGTGGTTACAAAGAGAAAGGCAATATCAACACGCCCCTGGAACTCGCGATCTTGAATCAGACGGATCGTTTTAGCCTGGCCATTGACGCCATTGACCGGATACCCCGCCTCTGCGATACGGGGTCCTGTGTGCGAGAAGCACTGCTTGATCAACAGTTCGCCTGTAAGAACCATGCCTACGAATTTGGCGTGGATCGACAGGATATTCAGGATTGGAGGTGGCCGTTTTAGGGAGCACAGCGGACGGAACGAAATTGTCTCCGATCCTATCCGACCCTAAAATGCGAAAGGACCCCATCAATGAATCGACAGGATCCCATCACAAACAACAGGCGCGAAAAATTACTTCATCATCGCCTTCTTGAACATCCGCTCTACCTTCATGTTGGCCTCATCAGCCTTCTGATTGGCGGCGTTGGCTGTGCTCATCGCCTGATCAGCGGTGCTCTGCGCAGCGTTAGCCTTGCTCAGCGCATCTGTCGCAGTGCTCTGCGCGGAATTGGCCTTGGCCAAAGCCTCATTGGCGGTGGACTGTGCGGCGTCAGCCTTGGCAGCAACTTTGTCGAGGTCAGAGGTGGTCGCACAACCGGCCAAGCCCAAGGGCAAAATCAGCGCAGTTACTTTCAGGGCGGTGGTGAACTTGCTCATAGCAGTCTCCTTTGTTGGGTTGAATAACAGGCAGACAAAGCATAGCTAAAAAAACAACAATACGCCAGTCTTTAGTCGTACTTTTTCGACGATAGTCATAACCCGGCTCACTGAGCATCAGCGAACACTCAAGGCCGCCGTTTAAGCCCACGGATACCGGGCACTCAGCAAAAATGCGAAGCCTCTTAAACTATCTGGCCGCATTGGGTCGACTCTCCCACACATAACCAACACACCCCGGCAATGCAAATCAACCAACTGTTTACAAAGCAAAAAATTTATCCCCTTGATTTTTTCCACATTTTTTGTAAAATGCTGTTCCGTTTCATATTTTGAGAATAATCCCAGATGCGTTGAAACTGGGAGAGGTCGCCACAGACCGACTCAGATAAGGAGATAGCCTTGATACAACGATTATCTACCGGGCTGGGTATTGCTCTGTTTGCACTATTATTACCCAACGCTTTGGCGCTCAATTCACCAGACTTGCCGGCTCCGCTGCTGAACAAACTATCGAGAAGCGCAAAAAGCCTTCAGTGGATAGACGGGCAGATGGAAAAAACTACGGACACACAATCAGCTTCCGGGGATGGCTCTGCTCGCAGTGATGGCGCCCTACTCATGCGGCATAAGATGTTTTACCTTCGGCGAGTTACCGCTTATAACGCGCTTCCCGACCAGACCAGTGGAAATCCGGATATCGCTGCCTGCGGCGCCAACCGGCCCAACCAGATTGCCCTGTCACAGGACCTATTTTTCCTGAAGAATGGAGGCAACCGCTGTGGTGAACGCATCAACATCGTGTTACGTTCTGGGCGGGTGATAGATGGTATTGTCTGGGATACCATGAATTCCCGCTATCACATGGCTGCCGACATTCTTATGAGCAGTGTTCGGCGCGCCATGGACTTCGGGGTAAAGCAGGCAAAATTACGTTTCATACATGCGCAGGCACCATCGACCAACGGTCTCTGAACCGATACGAGGTTCTTCTACCTTGGCAAACGATTATCACCCATGATGGCCGGGTCCGGCCGCCATCATCGCCTCCACATCGGCCAAGCCCTTGGGCACCTCGCCTGAAAGGACATCCGGCCCGTTGGCAGTCACCAGCACGTCGTCCTCAATACGAACCCCGATACCACGCCAACGCTCCGGTACCGTTTGATTATCCGGGGAGAAATACAGTCCCGGTTCTACCGTCAGCACCATCCCCGCCGCCAGCTTCCGCCAGGACTGATCTGCGCTGCGATAATGGCCGACATCGTGGACATCCATGCCCAACCAATGTCCTGTCCGGTGCATATAGAAGGCCTTATAACTGCCCTGCTCAATGACTGCGTCACGCTTTCCGGAAAGTATTTTCAAATCCAACAGACCATCCACAAGCACCCGGACGGCCTCGTCATGATAATCGGCAACGGAGCGCCCCACCTGCATGGCCGCGATCGCCGCTTCCTGACTGGCCAGAACGACTTCGTAAATTTCCCGTTGTGCGGGACTGAAAACACCATTGACCGGCAAGGTCCGGGTGATATCGCCAGCATAGGCACCCACCTCTGCACCTGCATCGATCAGTACCAGATCGCCATCACGCAACTCCGCATCGTTTTCAGTGTAGTGCAGAATACAGCCGTTGGCCCCACCACCGACGATACTGGGATAGGCCACGCTGGGCGATCCGAGGCGATGAAAAACGTGCTCAATCTCGGCGGCCAGTTCATACTCCAGCATACCCGGCTGGCACTGACGCATGGCATGACGATGACCGGCGCCACTGATACCCACCGCCGCCCGCAGGATTTCGATCTCCGCGGAATCCTTAAACAACCGCATCTCATGAATCAGTTCAGCAACATCGACCACTTCGAGTGGGTAGCGCACGCCCTGGCGAATTTTGCTCTTGGCGACATTACGCCAGTGCATTACCCGCGCGTCGAAATCCGTGGATTGACCCATGGGATAAAACAATAACTCCCGGTTTTCCAGCAATTGTGGAAGGATATCATTCAGATCATGAATAGAGAGGCAACGGTCGACCCGGCATTGCTCAAGAGCACCCTCCAGCCCAGCACGACGCCCTTCCCAGGTTTCCCGCTCCGAATCGCGCGGACGACAGAACAGGATCTGCTCCCCATCAGCATGCCCTGGAACCAATACCAGCACCGCTTCAGGCTCCACGAAGCCGGTCAGGTACAAGAAGTCGCTGTCGCCGCGAAAGGGATACTGCACATCGCTGTTACGGCTCTTGGGTATGGCGGTGGGTATAATCGCGACACCGGCAGCGGACATTTTTTGCATCAGATGACGGCGGCGAGCAGAATAATCGGGGCGGGGCAAATTGAGTTTGGGCATGGTAGAATAAGACCTTTACTGCATGGCCCCTTCAACCTGTTTGGCAAATGCCGGATCGTCCTGTGTTTGCTTGAGCATGCTGGAGTACTGCTCCACCGTCAAATGATTACTGGCAAGAATACGGTTTACCCTGGTCATGTAAGACTTTTTCAGCTCTTCCCGCTTGGTGGCAGTGATGCCCTTCTGGCTCAGGGCGCTGTGAACCTGTTCGTTGAGTGGCTTGATCCCCTGAACCGCGGCTGCGAAATTCTTTATCTCCGCAGGGCTTGCCACGGCACCCGCAGTCATTGCGGTGCGCACCAATCCTGGCGCCGACATCCCCATGCCGGACGCGAAGGTCACACTGGTCCCCAGACCAAACAGGCTCAAAGCGAACAGAGCGGACCCTACGAATCCATGCCTGGATGAATGAAACACACTCTGCGCGGCAGAGTAAATGGCAGGCTGTTGCATAATAACTCTCCTCTCAGACTATCGGGAAAAATTCAGGAATAGCTTCATATATCAGTAAATTATGCGATTCATTATGCGCACTCCCAAGCCACCCTAACCGCTCCGAAAAGAGATTGCAAGCTACAGCACGCTATCCTGCCGACAGATGCATCGCCGCGGGCGCGCAGGGCTTATCCCCCGTCGAAGGCCGCTGTTATGGCATCGCCAAGACGGGCAGCCGGACGTAACTTGAAAGTAGCAGTACTCGAAATTTTGTCGCCACGCGGAAGAATGGCACCCTTAAAACCCAATTTGATCGCCTCCCGCACCCGCGCTTCAGTGCCCGCCACCGCACGCACCTCTCCCGCCAGACCCAGCTCGCCGAAAACAACCCGGCGCCCCTCCAAAGGTTTATTGCGGAAACTGCTGAGCAGGGCCAGGGCCACCGCCAGATCGGCGGCTGGTTCGTTGACTTTGATTCCACCTGCGATATTCACAAAAACGTCCTGATCAAAAAACATGCTGCCGCCGTGACGGTGCAGGATGGCCAGCAGGAGGGAGAGGCGGTTAGGGTCCAGGCCGATGGCGACCCTGCGGGGGTTAGCCAGCGGACTCGGCGTCACCAGAGCCTGCACTTCCACCAGCAGCGGGCGGGTTCCCTCCTGCGTCGCCAGCACCACGCTCCCTGCTACGGGTCGGTCATGCTGCGACAGAAAGAGCTGCGAAGGGTTGGCAATCTCGCTCAACCCCTCTTCATGCATCTGAAAAACACCCAGTTCATTGGCGGCACCAAAGCGGTTTTTGATGGCACGCACAATCCGGTAGGGGCTACCCGCCTCCCCTTCAAAATAGAGGACCGTATCCACCATGTGTTCCAGCACGCGCGGGCCGGCAATGGCCCCTTCCTTGGTCACATGGCCGACCAGCCAGACCGTGGTGCCCGTAGCTTTGGCGAAACGCACCAGACGGGCCGCGCACTCCCGTACTTGCGCTACCGAGCCAGGGGCCGATTGCAGCGTGTCGGTATAGACGGTCTGGATAGAATCCACCAGCACCAGCGCGGCTCGCTCTGACTGGAGCAGGCCCTCGATCGCTTCAAGATGGTTTTCGGCGACCACCCGTACGGGGCTCTGGCTCAGCCCCAAGCGCTGCGCGCGCAAGGCGACTTGTGCCGCGGACTCCTCGCCGGTGACATAAAGCACCTTACTGGCCTGAGCCAGATGATGGGCGGTCTGAAGCAGCAGGGTGGATTTGCCGATACCCGGTTCCCCACCCAGAAGAATGGCGGCCCCTGGCACCTGCCCGCCGCCCAGCACCCGGTCGAGTTCTGCCAGACCCGTCGTGCTGCGCCCCACATCCGTGATCGGCACCGCGTGCAGAAATTGCGGCGGACTGGCCGTGGCATAGGTGGTTTGGGATTTGGCCCCGGTCTTCTCCATGCGCTGTTCGACGAAGCTGTTCCAGGCGCCACAATCCGGGCAGCGTCCCAGCCATTTGTTGCTGGTACTGCCGCATTCCTGACAGACAAAGAGGGCTTTGTCGCGGCTCATGAGACCAGCTGGCGCGGAACACGCATCTGCATACGGCAACTCAACTCGTAGGAGATCGTATCGAGTCTCGTCGCCAAGGATTCGAGGGCTGGTCCGCCAGCCCCCATAAGCACGACGGAAGCCCCGATTTCCGCCGACACGGTCGTCAAGTCTACAAAAAGCATGTCCATACTCACTCGTGCCAAAGTCCGGGTAGTCTGTCCGGCCACCGTGACCGGCGCCCCCGAACCCAGGTGACGCGGATAACCATCACCGTAGCCCGCCGCCACGACCCCCACCCGGCAGTGGGCAGGAGCCTGCCAGGCTGCACCATAGCCCAGCCAGTCACCGGGGGCGAGCTCGCGGATGGCCACCACCTCGCTGCGCCAGGACAGCACGGGTTGCAAACCGATCTCGGTACCGCTGTGCCCGGCGAAGGGCGAAAGACCGTATAGCATGAGCCCGGGGCGCACCCAGTGCTGATGGGTAAAAGGCAGTGCCAGCACCCCCCCCGAATTGGCCAGGGTGTGCTGACCCGCCGTGCAATGACCAAAGTGCGCAATGGCCTCGGCGAAAACGCCCGCCTGCTGACGACTGAAAGGGTCGTCCGGCGTATCGGAGCGGGCGAGATGACTCATCAGCCCCAGTATCTGCCAGCAGGGATGGCTTTGCAGCCCGGCAAATACTGCCGACAGTTGGTCGGGTGCAAAGCCCAAACGGTGCATACCCGTATCTACTTTAATAAACAACCGCAGCGGCGCGTCAGCGGCATGGGTCGCCAGCCAGAGTAGCTGCCGTTGTTCATGGATAACGAGCAGATAGCCCCGGGCGGCCGCAACGGCGACCTCCTCCGCGTCGAAAGGCCCTCCGAGCAGACAAACCGGTCGTTCCAGACGCAGATCATGAAGGGTTTCCGCCTCTTCCAGAGAAGCCACGGCAAAGGCATCGACACCCGCCTCCGCCAGCACCGGGGCGCAGAGCGCGACATCATGCCCATAGGCATTGGATTTGACCGCCGCCATAACTTGCGCGTGGGGCGCATGCTGGCGTACCACGGCCATATTATGGCACAGCGCAGCAGCAGAAATATCGGCAACGATAGGGCGAGTCATGAGTGCATGATACCGCAAAGCACAGAAAAATCCCCTGACAGAAATCTTCTGGTGAAAAGCTAACGCCCGAAATTATCCCCGGACGGCGCATAATTCTCAAAGCGGGTATATTCACCGAAGAAGCTCATCCGCACGGTCCCGATGGGTCCGTTGCGCTGCTTGCCGATGATCACCTCGGCGATGCCCTTCACCTCTTCCTTGTCCTTGTAGTACACCTCGTCGCGGTAAAGGAACAGAATCAAATCGGCGTCCTGCTCAATAGCACCGGACTCACGCAGATCCGACATCTGCGGACGCTTTTCGGTCCGGTTTTCCAGGCTACGATTGAGCTGTGAGAGGGCAATCACCGGGATGGACAGCTCTTTGGCCAAGGCCTTGAGCGAACGGCTGATCTCGGAAATTTCGGCGACCCGATTGTCACCCCGCCCCGGCACCTGCATGAGTTGCAGATAGTCGACCACAACCAGCGCCAAACCATGCTCTCGCTTCAGTCGGCGCGCCCGCGAACGCAAATCCGTCGGCGTCAGCGCTGCCGAATCATCGGCAAACAACGGCGCATTGCCGAGTTCACCAATGGCATGCGCGATGCGCGGCCAATCATCATTACCCAGGCTGCCATTGCGCAGCCGGTGCTGATCCACCCGCCCTCGCGACGAGAGCGCACGCAAGACGATTTCATCTATCGGCATTTCCATGCTGAAAACCGCCACCGGCTTGCCTTCGTTACAGGCGACATGCTCAGCTATATTCATGGCGAAAGAGGTTTTGCCCATACTGGGACGACCGGCAACGATGATGAGCTGGCCCGGATGCAGGCCGGAGGTTTTCTCGTCCAGATCGGTGAAACCCGTGGACAGGCCTGTGACACCCTTTTTCTCGCGGGCGATGGTCTCGATCCGGTCGATTACCGCCGGAAGCGCATCCTTGAGTTGCCTAAAGCCTTCTCCGGCCCGCTGTTGCCCTTCGGCGAGATGGAAAACCCGGCTTTCCGCCTCGTCCAACAAGGCCTGCGCTTCCCGCCCTTCCGGACGATAGGCCAGTTCGGCGATTTCCCGGCCAACCCGAATAAGATCACGCAAGGTGGCCCGCTCCCGCACGATGCTCGCATAGGCGAGCACATTGGCCGCCGAGGGCGTCTCGTTGGCGAGCATGAGAAGATATTGCACGCCTCCCACATCGGCAAGCTGCTCGTGATCTTGCAACCATTCGGAGACCGTGACGGCGTCTACCGCCCGCCCGGCACCCTGCATGGCAATGATCGCTTGAAAAATCTGGCGATGGCGGCGCTCATAAAAATCTTCGGCCGTCATCGCCTCGGTCACTTGATCCGCGGTATCGGGATCGATCAGCAGGGCACCGATGACCGATTGCTCTGCCTCAATAGAGTGCGGCGGAGCCTTGACCCCGCCGCCATACTCCGCAAACTCGAACATTCCGCCGTCCCTGCCAGTGCCAGGGTCAGGCGCGCTCGACGAATACCATCACGTCCAGATCCACTTCCGGATGCAGGTGCAAGCGCACTGGAAATTCACCTATCCGCTTGATCGGGCCATCCGCCAGGCGGATTTCCGAATGGGCCACTTCATGACCCAGGGCCGCCAGAGCAGCGCTGATATCATGCGAGCCCACCGAGCCAAACAAACGGCCATCCTCGCCCGCTTGCAGGGCGATTTTGACCACGGCTTCCGCCAGTATGGCAGCGCGCTGCTGAGCCGCCTGCAGACGCTCTGACTCGATATGCTCCAAGGCCGCTTTACGCTCGGCAAAGTCTTCCAGATTGCGCTGGTTGGCCATTATGGCTTTTCCCTGCGGCATCAGAAAATTGCGCCCATAGCCCGGCCGCACGTCGACCACATCACCAAGACGCCCCAAATTGTTGATACGTTCCAGCAAAATCACTTTCATTTCCAATTCCTCCAAAAAATTCCCTGCAAAAGCGCCATCAGGGCCGCAAGCCAGTAAGCCGTTGGCGCAGATGAAAAACACGATCCACGACGCCCAGCACAGCGATTACCAGCAAGAGCTGTGAAAGCAGGATCAGTCCGATATAAAAAGCCGTCAGCACGAACAAGGGCCAACCCCTTGACGCAAACCACAGGTGCATAAAACTCAAGCCTTGCAGCAGATACAACCCTCCGACCAAAACGGCAAGATTCTGTACCGGCCATAGCGCATCGCCATGCAGCAGGCTGATACCCAACAATGTCGCGATGAGCAACCAGATCAACCGGTCCGGCAACACCCAGTCCCGAAACACCCGTTGCGGCGCCGGAACGCCCTGGAAACGTTCGCGCCAGCGACTGGCCAGCAACGCCGCCAATGTCCAGAGCAGCGCCATGCCTGCGGCGAGAATCCCTGGCATCAGGCGAGTCATATCACCCAGGACCTGGCGCTGCGTCGCACTTAACTCTTTACGCGCTGGCGCCAGCAAATGTTCCATCTGTGCTTGCCAGAAGGCGGGGCCCATGCCTCGCGGTATGGCCCAAAGCGAGAGCGCCAGCGCCAGGAGAGACAGACCGATAACAACCCACACTACCCCGCCCCACTGCACGTCCCACCGCAAACCTTCTCCCAGCAGCCGCCCCGGCAGCCAGGCCACCAGGGCAAAGGCGACACCATACCACGGGTTCAACGTAAACAGTGCGGAGGCAACCCCGGCAATCAGGAGGACTTCAAAGCTCTCTTTGCGCCCGGCCTGCAGGGTAACCAGCGCCACCAAAGCGACGCAATTGAGCAGTAACGGCGCTGCAAGAAAGGGAACCAGTCCCGCAACACTAAAGAGTACAGCAATACTAATGCTGGCTTGCCAGCGTCCGCTGAGAAACCAGCGCAAGACCCCACCTTCTGTCTGCGCCGCCACCGGAACGCCAGCGCCTTAACGCACGACGTAGGGCAATAACGCCAGAAAACGGGCACGCTTGATCGCTGTAGTCAGCTGTCGCTGATACAGATTGCTGGTTCCGGTAATCCGGCTGGGGACGATTTTACCCGTCTCACCCACATAGGCCTGCAAGGTTTTTAGATCCTTGTAGTCAATCTCCTTGACGCCTTCCGCCTTGAAACGACAAAACTTACGGCGACGGGTAAAGTTACTGCTGCCGCCGCCACGCTTGTCGCCATCACTATCCCGATCTCTGTCTCGATTAAATGCCATCTGAAATCTCCTTGATTAAGCCGTCGCTACGGTTTCGTTATCGCTGTGGTCCGGCTCGCCTTCATCTTCGACAGTCTCTTCACTGCGCTCACGGCGGTCGCTCTCATCGCGGGCCAGAAAGGAAGGGGTGGTAACAGCTTCAGCGCGGGCCAGAATCAGGTGACGCAAAACCGCATCGTTGAAGCGGAACGCATCTTCCAGTTCAGCCAAGGCGGCACCACTGCATTCTACATTCATCAAAACATAATGCGCCTTGTGGGCCTTCTTGATGGGGTAGGCCAACTGCCGACGACCCCAGTCTTCCAGACGATGAAAATGCCCGCCATCGCCCTCTATCATGCCGCGATAGCGCTCAATCATCTGGGGGACCTGCTCACTTTGGTCAGGATGGACCAAAAACACAATTTCGTAATGACGCAAAGGTTGCTCCTTATGGTTCACTGCGGAGTCCGGGCGCCTATCGCCCGAACAAGGAGTAAAAGGTGAGGGCGTATTCTAATACGCGCCGTGGGAAAAACAAGGGGTTAACCTTTTAGTCTGTACATCAGCCAGCAAATCCTGGGGCCAAAGCCCACAATTGCTCGATCTGTCGCAGGCAGCGCGCCCGGTCTGCGACAGACAAAGGTGCTGTTGCAGCGTTGCCGGCGAGTCTCTCCAGGCGATTGCCCGTCGGAAACTCATCCTTGGACTGTAAATGGGCGACTGCCGTTTGCGCGCCCTCCGGATCGTTACAGATCAGCAGCAAGTCCGCGCCTGCCGCCAGTGCCGCATCC
Organism: Acidithiobacillus ferriphilus; assembly: GCF_028215975.1. Classification (NCBI taxonomy): domain Bacteria; kingdom Pseudomonadati; phylum Pseudomonadota; class Acidithiobacillia; order Acidithiobacillales; family Acidithiobacillaceae; genus Acidithiobacillus; species Acidithiobacillus ferriphilus. The sequence continues at coordinate 370,459 of NZ_CP116458.1, read as the reverse complement.
ACCCGCGCGGCCATATCGCCGACACCATGCGCACCCGCCATGCTGAGGTCGTCGCTGACCACCACACCGGTGAAGCCCATATCTTTGCGGAGGATATCCTGTAACCAGCGCGGCGAGAAACCGGCAGGACGTTCAGCATCCACCTGGGGATAGAGACAGTGCGCCGGCATAATCGCCGGAATCCCCGCGGCAATCAGGGCAGCGAAGGGCTGAAGGTCTTCCTGAATGGCACTGAGCGGACGCTTATCCAAAGGCAAGTCGAGATGAGAATCTGCGGCTACCGCACCATGACCGGGAAAATGCTTGGCGACCCCCTGCAAGCCGGCCCGTACCATGCCTTCCCAGAGCGCTACCGCGATAGCCCCCACCCACTCGGGATCGCGGTGGATGGCGCGGTCGCCAATCACCGCAGAAACGCCGCGATCCAAATCCACACAAGGGGTAAAGTCCATGTCCAGGCCGAGCGCCCGGAGTTCCGTACCGAGCAGAAGTCCCCAGTCCCGTGCCGCCGTCTGCGCCTTTTCCAATCCGTCACGATCCGCCAGACGGCCCAGAGTCGCCATGGGCGGGAAGCGCGTCACTCCGGTACGCAGGCGCTGTACCCGCCCACCCTCCTGATCAATACCGATGAGCAGCGGCGGAGAACGCAGCGCATGCAATTCGCCGCACAGGGCACGCACCTGTTCGGCATCGACGCAGTTGCGGGCAAAAAGGATGACGCCACCCACTGCCGGCTGGCGCAGTAGCGCGCATTCCGCGACAGTGGGCCGTAGCCCGGCAATATCGACCATCAGCGGACCTCGTGCGAGGCGCTGCAACTCAGTCTGTGGCGGCACGGGGGATGGGCTCCTGCGTACCGGCCTGCGCCTTGGCGGCGGCACGGGCCTTGGCTTCCACCTTGTCCACTTCTTCATTCTGCACCAGCTGCATATCCGGTGGCATGGAAATAGGCAGCGCGATCCTCGGCGGCTGGCTGGGAATACCATGCACGTGTACGGGTACGATCATCATGCTGAAACCGTCATGCTGCAGGCGATCCTGAACGATAAAGCTGACTTCATCATGCAGCAATCCGTGGAAGGGTCCCTGCACAGAGGTGTCAATCACCCGCCCGGCAAAGAAGATGCTCTGTGGAAAATAGCGGATAGCAACATTGGCCAATTCCTCCATCGCGAGGATACGGTCGGTGGAGTAAGTGGCGAACCAGGTTGCCGCCATCCCCTCGTTGCGGCAAAAGGCCATATACTGGTTAGCCTCAGTCTCTACATATACCTTCAGGTCTTCCAGTGCCTTGATACCTTTAAATTCTCCCTGACCTACGATACCCGCCAGCAGGAACACATAGTTCTTGACGAAGCCACTGACCATGCGGTGCGCAGTCAGCAAGGTATGCAGCCCCAAACCATCAAAACGGCTGACAAAAAATACGGCCGTGGCGCCACGCGGATCCAGAGGCAGGTTAGGGCCGGACTCCAGATGGTCAGGCACCACATCCAGCATAGTTTCGTCCAGTTCGGTGGTGATTTTACTGATACTTTTGTAATGGCGATAGATCAGATATCCGAGACCCACCACAATCGCGGTGACCAGCAGAGTGAACCAGCCGCCCGCATCGAATTTCTCGAAAATGGTGATGGCGAGAATGGATGCCGTGACCATAAAGCCCAGGACACTGACGGCAAAGCGGCCCCGCCAGTTTGACTCTTGATGCCGCTGGCCAAACCAGTGCCGACTCAATCCCGCCATGGTCAGGGTAAAGGTGATGAACACATTGATGCTGTACAGAACCACCAGAATGCTGACATGTCCGCCCGTCGCGAGGAGGATGGCAATAGCCGAAAAACCAATGAGCAACACGCCATTACGCGACACGAAACGATCTGATAGGTAAGAAAACCGCTCTGGCAACCAACGATCGACAGCCATATTCGCCATGACGATAGGCGCCGTGATAATACCCGTGTTGGCGGCGATGAAGAGGAGCAGGCCTTCGCTGATCAGGGTAAGCAGTGCCGCCGCCGGACCGAGGTATACACCATCCACGGTCCATCCCTGGGTAATCGCGCCGTAGAGCACGGCATTCAGCGTTTGCCCCTGTTGGCCATGCACATGATACATCAGATACAGAAAAATCAGGCTGCCCGCGATCAGAGACAGGGACGTCGCCAGCAGGGTCATCGTCCGCTGCCCTGTCTGCACACGCGGCTCACGCATGATATGCACGCCATTGGCTACCGCTTCCAAACCCGTATAGGTACCACCACCCAGGCTGAAAGCCCGCAATATCAGCGCCACAATAAAGATCCAGCCGTACTGCATACTGTCATGCTGAACACCGACGACCGTATTGCGGGCGATAGCTGGCATATCTCCCATGTGAGCCAGCAGTCCCCAGCCAAGCAGTATGACGTGGGTGAAGACGAAAGCCATAAAAATCGGCAACAAAATCTTGATGGATTCCTTCATACCGCGCAAATTGATGAAGATCAGGAACAGCAACACGGCGGCATCCAAGGGAATGCGCTCGCTGTACCAGGAGGAAGGCATGGTACTCAGCAACGCCTCGGTACCCGATGCCACGGAGATCGCTGCCGTTAAAATGTAATCGACGACCAAAGCGGCGCCGCTCACCAGGCCTGCTATCGGCCCTAACAGGGTGGATGCGGTGTGATAACCACCCCCACCATCGGGAAAAAGAGCAATGACTTGTTTGTAACCTGCCGAGATGACAAACACCGAGAGCGGGATGCCGATGGCCAGAAAAACGACCAGATACTCATGCCCCTGCAGGGCATCGTAGATTTCCGGAGGACCATAGGCGGAGGAAGACAGCGCATCGGAACCCAGACCGACCCAGGCCAGAAAGGCCGCGAGCGAAAGGTTCTCGAAGAGTTTGGGATTGAAAACGTTTACGGCGCGACGAAAACGGGGTAAGCGGATCCAGGCCATTCAGTACTTCCTAGCGGGGGAACGCAGCGGTGGCTGCAGGCCGATAAAAACAGGGGTGTTTACAGGACATGCCGCAAAGAGCATGTACACCGCGTCCGGCGCCATCCGCACGCAGCCTGCCGATACCGGCTGGCCGAGATGATCCACATCGGCGGTGCCGTGGATGTAGATATAACGGCGGAAGGTATCCTGAAAACCACCACGATTAAAACCGTTTTCGCTGCCGGAGAGCCAAAGAATGCGGCCGAGAATCCAGTCTTGCCGCGGCTGACCCGCCGCCCACTCCGCGCTGTAACAAGCACCGGTCCAACGCCTGCCGCGCAGGATGGCCGTCGTGGGCAGACCTTCACCGATACGTGCGCGCACTACATGCCATCCGCGCGGCGTGCAGCCACTGTCACGCCGTTCACCAAGTCCGTTACGAGCCGTGGATATGACATACGCCGAGCGCGGCTCAGCACCGCTCATCTCGCGCAACCGCTGGGCGGAGACATCCACCCAGAGCCAACGTGGGGGCATTTCAGCGCTCAAAGAGAGCGATGGATTCGACATGGGCGGTATGGGGAAACATGTTGACGACGCCAGCCGCTTGCAGATGATAGCCGCGTTCGTGTACCAGGTACGCCGCATCACGGGCCAGGGTCGCCGGATTGCAGGAGACATACACCAGGCGACGGACGCCGGGGGTCAGGCTGCGCAGTACTTCGATAGCGCCACTGCGGGGCGGATCGATGAGCATTTTGTCGATGGCGCCAGCCGGAGCAAAATCTTCCATCTGCGCCTGGGTGAGATCGGCTACGGCATATCGGGCTTTATCCGCCAGGCCATTGGCGGCGGCGTTCTCGGTGGCTAGCGCGACCAAGCGGGCATCCCCTTCGATGCCAAGCACCCGCGCTCCCAGTCGGGCAATAGGCAGGGTGAAATTCCCGAGTCCGCAGAAGAGATCCAGGATCTGCTCTCCCGGTTGCGGCTGCAGCAGCGCCATGGCGCGGCGCACCATCACCTGATTCACCGCCTGATTGACCTGAGTGAAGACCAGCGGATCAAAACGCAGGCACAACTGATAATCCGGCAGATCGTAACGAAGGGGTTCCGGCTGCTCCGGCCATAAAGGATGCAGGGTGTCCGGCCCGCGCGGCTGCAGCCATATCTGCAGGTCGTGTTGCGCACCGAAAGCACGCAAGTGCTGCAGATCGCTTTCCATCAGCGGCCGCATGTGACGAAACACCAGAGCGACGGCATCCGGCGTGGCGGCCACTTCGATCTGCGGAAAATCCTGGGGCGATTGCATCTGCCCGATCAGCGCCCGCAGGGGCAAAATGCGTTGCCCTATGCGCGGATCAAGGGTCAGACATTGCCCCATATCCACGACATAACTGCTGTTGCGTTCGCGGAAACCGACCAGTGCGCCCCGGGTTTTTGGCGTCCGCACCGAGAGTCGCGCCTTGCTGCGATAGCCCAGGCCCGGGCCATGAATGGGGGGCAGGACGCGTCCGGGGCGGACCTTGCCGATGCGCCAGAGATTATCTTCCAATTGCCTTTGCTTGATGGCCACCTGCGCCGCTGGCTCCAGATGCTGCAGGCTACACCCCCCGCAGACGCCAAAGTGCGGACAAGGCGGCGACACCCGCAGGGAGGATGCCTTGACCACCTGCAACAACTCGGCACGATCAAAGCTCTTGTGGTCCTGAGTACGCCGTGCCCAAACCCGCTCACCGGGCAACGCCCCATCGACAAAAAGCACCTTACCCCCCACACGGGCAATCCCGCGCCCCTCGGCATCCAGACTTTCGATAATCACCTGCTCAGGCTGAGCGTTATGAATGGGCTTGGGACGCGACATGCAGATTCTCTGGCCACAAGGTAAGAAATTCCTGGACGTGGGCCTCGTCCCGGTTTTGCAAGTAAGACCGCAACTGCGTCTGGCAGGCATCATAAGCCGATTTGTCGAGATGCCCACGGGTCAATTCAAAACGCAGATGGACCAGAGCCGTGTTCAGCACATCGACTTCGCAGTAGTGGCGGATGCCCGCCAGTTCCCCGGCCTGATAATTGGTCCAGACCTCCGCGCCGCTCATCCCCAGCTTGCCGGGCAGCCCCAACAACAACGCCACGTCCTGAAGACGGGCGACATTGCGCATCTGATAAGCAGAGAGGATATCCATGAGGTCGAGATGGCGCTCGTGGTAACGGCTGGTGTAATTATTCCAGCGATAACCCTGATCGGTCTGTCCCTGCTCCCAGTAGCGGGCCGCAGGGATGCCGTGGAGCAGGGCGCGGTAATGCAGTACCGGGAGGTCAAAGGCCGCGCCATTCCAGGAAACCAGTTGCGGGGCATGGCGCTGGATGAACTGAAAGAAGGCAGCGACGAGAGTGGCTTCGTCATCGTCCGCCTTGCCGAAGCTATTGAGCTTGACCTGCTCGCCCTGCCACCAGAGGGCAGAGATGGCAACGACCCGATGCAAATAAGGGCGCAGAAACTCCGTCGCGCCCTGGGTTTCGATGCGACGCTGGTGCTGCAGCAATTCCGCCACGCCCGCGTCATCCCCCAACTCAATGCCATGCACCCGCCGCCCGCCGGCAACGTCGGGCACTGTCTCGATGTCAAAAACCAGAATATTCTGCAAAATGATGACTATTTCTTCTGCCACTGACCACTGGGCGACTGGTACCAGTATCCTGCGGGTGCCTTGTTGATCCAGGCCTGGGCAAAGGTCTGCTGAATTTGCCCCGCCCACTCGGGATGACCATTGGCATCAGCGATCTGCTGATAGAGATTACTGAGCGCCTGATTATAGCTGCTTACCAGCCCATTGAGCGGAGCCCGCTGCGGCAGCGACACGGCTGCCGCATCATGGATCGTCACCTGACCATTGGCCGTGTAACCCACCGCGCCGCTGACAAAGTAAGGATGCATTTGCGTCGCCAGTGCCTCCACCTGCGCCCGTGCCGATTGCACCCCGGGACTGGAGGCATCGAGGTTCGCGGCGGCCTCCGCCGTGCCGCTGATGGCCGAGAAGCCCATGGCCAGCAGGTAGCTGGCCGCATGGTAGGGGGACGCCATGCTCAGGGAATCCGTAGCCGGGGCAGCGGATCGGGCCGGCGCTGTCGGTGCCGATACTGCCGGAGCGACCGGGGCCCGCAAGGCACCCTTGGCAGCGGCCTTATACACCTCACCGACCACCTGATCCGCCAGTTTCTGGGCCGCCGCAGCCGGAAAGTAAATGTTGACGGTCACGCAAGCGGACAGCGCCATAAGCAATCCCAGGGCCAGCACACCGCGCCAGCCCTGCGTTTTCAGCCAACCCTGCTTTGTCATTTGCTCACTCTCCTGTACCGACTTGGGCACCGCTATGCATGGCGGTTTTCAGACGCGCCAGCAATTCGTCCCAGTCCACCCGGCGATTGTACCCCACTATATCCACCCTGGGCAGCCCTTGCCCCTGAAGGATCACAAAACCCGAATCCTCTGTCCCCACTCCGGACAATTCGGCGACACCGTCCTTGAGATGCACACCCATCCCCAGGTGCGCGTATGCAAAGGTCTTGAACATCCGTAGAAACATGCCCTGAAAAAATCCGCTGATGCCGTTACCGCCGCCCAGCCTGGTAAGGCTCTGGACCGCCGCATAGCTGATTTTCTGAGACACGCCATGAACGGGAACCGTATGAAACTGCGCCTGAAAAGCCTTCGGCGACCAGTTCAGCAGGGTGAGATTTTTTACGTCACCGTTGAGCACCCCACTGATGTAGCCAAAGTGGAAGGCGTCAGTCAAGGGCTTCAGTCGCAACCCGGCAATCCCGATGTTGGCCCGCAGCAGGGGCAAAACACCGAGAAAATTCTCAATACGCAAATCGCCCACCCGCACCTCGCCTCCGAACACCTGAGCGGAAAGCGCGCCGCTGGTGGTGATATCTCCCGCGTGATACCGCAGTTCCGGGATGGTGGCCGATACCGTCCCGGTAAATGGCGGCCAATGCATGATCTTGGTCAATTGGGCCATGCTGACCCCCCGCAAGTCGCCGCTCATGCTAAACCCCGACCGGGGCCCTGCCCAACGTGCCGCCAGATGCCGAAAATGCAGCTCGCCCCCCAACAGGGCCAGGGTGAAGGGCTGTTGCAACTGAAAGCCCTGGGGATTGAGGACCAGCTCTACATGCAGCGGACCCGCAGGAATATGATAGAGTTCTGCGGACTGCCAGCGAAGCACCGCATCAGAGGTCTTGCCGGTACGACTCCAGGCACCCCGGCTATTCACGCCCGTCACCGCAAGATGTCCCCTGGAACTGGAAAGAGCCGCGTTGCGCAGATCCCATTTCAGCGCACTCAGACCACCACCCTCTCCCGCCACGGAAAAACGCACTTGCCCCGAGGCCTGCAACTGGGCCGCGAGACCGCCGGGAGAAGCCAGCGGTTTAATCCAATTCGCATACAGGGGTGCCATTGCTACATCCATATTCCGTATCTGCCAGCGCAGCACCCCGCCCCGAGTCGGCCGGTACAACGCAAAACCGCCCTGCCCGAGGCCGGGCCAGCGGATGCTTCCCTGGTCCAGTTGCCAGGCCTTGGCCGCCTGTTGCCAGCGGGTTTGTATCCGCAGCGCTGCGGCGGGGGCTGTCCAGTACCACGGACTCCAGAGGACACCCCCCTGGGTCCAGCGCATCCGGGCAGTGCCGTGCCATTGCCCGGTATATACACCGTCCCCTTGGAGCTGCAATGCGACACCCTGGGCGGCCTGCAAACCGTCCGGGCTACTGAACTGGAGCTGGCTGCCCTGCAATTCAAAGGCTATCTGACGCGCCTTTGCCCAGTTTGCGCCCCGCGCCCGGACTTGCCACCGGGCCTGCCCCGAGGTTTGCCAGGTGGCAGGCAGCAGGGTGAGGGCGCGCACCAGACCGGCAACCGGCAGGCTGCCCGCAGCCGTCAGATGCCACTGTCCGGCGGCGGTACTTTGCACCTGCAGACGGGCGCTGCCGAATTGCGCAGCGCGCAATGCCAGCATGGCTTGCCCACTGCCGCCCACCCGCCGCAACTGTACTTGCCCATCGCCATGCAGTGCGCCCCACGGGCTGCCGTCCACCGCCAGATGAGCTTGACGACACGCCCAACCCCGCGCCGTCTGGAGCCCGCATTGCAGCCGGGCATGCCGCCAGAGTTTGCGCTTGCCCGCTTGCGTGACGCCCGCCGCCAGGCTGAACTGATCGCCCTGCGTCGATGTGGTCAGCGTCGCGTGCAAGCGCTGCGCCGTCCAGCCCGTTCCGCTTATCCGTGCGGCGCTGATTTCCAGAATTTGTGCCCCGGCCACACCACTGATGGCGAGCCCCAGGCACAGCGTCATAGACCAGCGGACGGCTATCGGCAAAATTCTGCTGCGCCCGTGCATCATTCTCTCAAGCCGGAAAAACACCCGTAGAGAGGTAACGGTCACCCCGGTCACAGATGATGGCAACCACCACACCATGGTCCAGCTTTTGTGCCACGCTGATCGCCGCGGCCACCGCGCCACCGGAAGATATGCCCGCCAGCACCCCTTCTTCCCGTGCCAGACGACGGGCCATTTCCTCGGCTTCTTCCTGGCTCACATCGACAATCTGATCCACGGATTCAGGATGATAAATGCGTGGCAAATAGGCTTTCGGCCAACGGCGGATACCAGGAATTTTGGCCCCCTCCGTCGGTTGTACGCCGACAATCTGAATATGGGGCGACACCTCCCGCAAATAGCGGGAGGTGCCCATGATGGTCCCCGTCGTCCCCATGGATGAGACGAAATGGGTTATGGTCCCGCGGGTGTCACGCCAGATCTCCGGCCCGGTACCGAGATAATGCGCCTCGGGATTATCGGGGTTCGAAAACTGATCGAGCATGAAGCCCTCTCCCGCCGCTACCATCTGGTGCGCGAGATCAATAGAACCTTCAATACTCCGGGCGGCTGGTGTGAGAATCACTTCAGCGCCGTAGGCACGCATCACCTGCCGCCTTTCGATGCTCATGTTCTCCGGCATGATCAGCGTCATGGATAATCCCCGCACCGATGCCGCCATGGCCAGGGCGATACCCGTGTTCCCGCTGGTGGGTTCGATCAGGCGCGTAGCAGTAGTGATGGTGCCACGCTCCAACGCCCGGCGAATCATATTCACGGCGGGGCGATCTTTGACGGAACCCGCGGGATTGTTACCTTCCAGCTTCCCGAAAATCCGCACACCCGCATGCGGCGACAAGCGCCGAAATTCACATAGGGGGGTATTGCCTATCCAGTCCTCCAGACCACCCATCTCTGCCTCCTTCAGGGCAATATTCAATAGTCAGCATCATAGACCCAAGCTGCAAAGTGCGGCTATCCTGTCCGGCAAAAGATCCGGGGGAAATGTCACGCCTGCAGATCATCACCCGGAACACACAGGAGTGCATCAACATGGAAGCAGCCCGGAACCGCAACACCTGGCATATTCATCCTGATAGCACAGCCCTCGCTCAGAGATTGGCAGCAGCCATCGCGCGTATGGCCCAAGAGGCTATCGCCGCGCGCGGCGCCTTCCATCTGGTGGTCGCCGGCGGCAACACCCCGCGCGCGGCTTATGCCATGCTTCCGCAACTAGGTCGGGACTGGCAGTGCTGGCACCTCTATCATGGGGATGAGCGCTGCCTGCCGCCCCAGGACCCGGAGCGTAACAGCCTGATGCTGGATACCGTCTGGCTGTCCCAGGTACCCATTCCGGCGCGGCAAATTCATCACATTCCGGCCGAACGGGGTGCCGAAGTGGCCGCCCGCGACTACACCGCGGTTCTTCCGCCGCATGCCTTCGATCTGGTCCTGCTGGGAATGGGTGAGGATGGCCATACGGCCAGCCTTTTCCCCGGCCACGACTGGGGTCTGGAAAAGAGCAGCCCCGCCACCCTCGCCATCCACGACGCCGCCAAGGCGCCGCCCCAAAGGGTGAGCCTGAGCGGCTGGCGATTACAGTACACGCGGGAGATGTTTTTTCTCACCACGGGCAGCGGCAAGCGGGCGGCACTCGCGGCCTGGCTACGGGGCGAATCCACTCCCGCCGCACTGGTAGGCACAACGGCCGATGTCTGGCTGGACAATGCGGCCTGGCCGGAGACGGTGCCTGGGACCATTTGACCTCGGTCCCGTGAATCCGGGTTTCGCGGGCACCTCAAGCTTTCGCTGCTCCGCCCTGTTGCTTGACCATGGACAGCGCCGTACCCACCAGTGCACCGATATTGCCCAGATCCGCCGGGATCACCAGACTGGTGCTCGCCTTGGCGAGGTTGCCCCATTTTTCGATGTAGTCCTTGGCGAGTTGCATCTGCAGGGCCTCAATACCACCCGGCACCCGCGCCGCGTCGCCGATGACGCGGATGGCGGCAGCGGTGGCTTCGGCAACCAACTGGATGGCTGCAGCTTCACCCTGGGCGCGCAACACTTCCGCCTGTTTGCGACCATCCGCGACATTGATGTCCTGCTGACGCTGTCCCTCGGAAGTGTTGATCTGCTGCTGCCGTTGTCCCTCGGACTTGGCGATCAATGCCCGCTTTTCCCGCTCGGCGGTGATCTGCAGTTCCATCGCGCGGATGATTTCCTGGGGTGGAGTAATATCCTTGATTTCATAGCGCAGCACCTTGACGCCCCAGTTGATCGCCGCCTCGTCCACCGATGAGGCAACGGCCGTATTCAGCAACTGCCGGGACGAAAGCGCCGCATCCAGATGCAATTTACCGATCTCCGAACGCATGGTGGTCTGCGCCAACTGGATCACCGCCGTGAAGGGATTGCTGGAACCGTAAGCCGCTTTTACAGAATCGGTAATCTGCAGATAGAGTACCCCATCTACGGTCATAGTGGTGTTGTCGAAGGAGATGCAGACTTGCGCGGGCACCTCCATGGGCACCTCGCGCATATCAAAGCGGAAAGCAATGCGGTCCAGAAAAGGGATGATAAAATTCAGCCCCGGCTGCAATACTGCATGATATTTACCAAGTCGTTCGACGACCCAGGCGCGCTGTTGAGGCACGACCCGGATGGCGGTCCGCAGAATGAAGAAGGCCGCAACAACAACAATCAGGATAACGATGAGGGAGGACATAATGGCTCCTTGCCAGAATTTTGTCGGGGTAGCACGCCTAAATGTAGCAAGTTATCCGTCTTGGCGATGATGACGGCCCGGTCGCCCGGGCAAGGGGAAGGGCCGTCGTCGACGACCGCCAGCCATTCGGCACCGCGATAACGCACACTGTATTGCTGATTGTTGTCCGGCCCGCTGATGACATCCACGCCCTGACCCAGATCAAAGTCGCCGAGATCTTTGGTTTTGGCGGCCAAACGATGACGTAGCCACAGTCCGGTGGGCAACAGGACCAGACAAAACCCGAGAAAAACCCAGTGCAGCACCGTGCCCGGCAAAAGCAGCCCGGTAATAGCCGTGAACAGGGCCGCCAGCGCCACCGCCGCCAGGTAGAACGTACCCGTAAAAAGCTCCGCCAGCCCGGCGACAAAAGCAATGACGACATAGACCATAAACATCGTCGCCCCCAGAGTCAGCCCGTCCCGGTCAACTGTAAATAAATCGCCCCGAGAGGCGGCAGCACCAGTTCCAGCGAATGGCGCAGCCCCATCCAGGCCTGGGCCTGCGCCTGCTGCGGCAAGTTACCGATATTACCGCCGTGATAAGCGCCCGCATCGCTGTTGAATATCTCGTGATACCGGCCCGCCGTTGGCACCCCAAGGCGATAATTGTACCGTGGCACAGGCGTAAAATTGAACGCGGCCAGCACGAAGCCACCATCCCGATCCCAGCGCAGGAAACTCAGTACGGACTGGTCGGCGTCGTGACAATCCACCCAGGAAAAGCCCTCGCCCTGAAAATCCTGCACATGTAAGGCCGGGATATCCCGGTACAGACACGCCAGATCCCGGTTCAACCGCTGAATACCCTGATGCCAATCCCAATCCAGCAAGTCCCAGTCCAGGGCCTGCCCACAATCCCACTCCCGTCCCTGGCCGAACTCGTTGCCCATAAAATTCAGTTTTTTGCCGGGATGCGCAAACTGGTAGCTAAAGAGCAAACGCAAATTGGCAAAGCGCTGCCAGACATCGCCGGGCATTTTGTCCAGCAGCGAGCGCTTGCCGTGTACCACTTCGTCGTGGGACAGGGGTAACACGAAGTTTTCCGTATAGGCGTAAAGCTGGCTGAAGGTCAGGTCGTTCTGGTGAAAGCGCCGGTAGATCGGGTCCTGCTCCAGATAGGCGAGGGTGTCATTCATCCAGCCCATATTCCACTTCATGGAAAACCCCAGACCGCCGACATAGGTGGGACGGGAGACCATCGGCCAGGACGTGGATTCTTCGGCGATGGTGAGGATGCCCGGATGGCGCTCATTGAGGACCACATTCATCTCGCGCAGAAAATCAATGGCCTCCAGATTCTCCCGGCCACCGTACTGGTTGGGAATCCACTCTCCCTCCGGGCGCGAATAATCGCGGTAAAGCAGGGACGCCACCGCATCCACGCGCAATCCATCGATGTGGAAACTGTCCGCCCAGTAACAGGCATTGGCCAGCAGGAAACCGCGCACTTCGTTACGCCCGTAGTTGAAAATGTAAGTGCCCCAGTCGCTGTGCTCACCCTCGCGCGGGTCGGCATGTTCATACAGCGCGGTGCCATCAAAACGCGCCAACCCCCAGTCATCCTTGGGGAAATGCCCAGGCACCCAGTCCAGGAGAACGCCGATGCCTGCCTGATGAAAGTGATCCACAAAGGCGCGGAAGCCATCGGGAGTACCAAAACGACTGGTAGGCGCAAAATAGCCGCTCACCTGATAGCCCCAGGATTCATCCAGAGGGTGCTCCATCACGGGCATCAGCTCAATGTGGGTATAGCCCATCTCTTTACAGTAGGTTACCAGGCGCTCCGCCAGCGTCTCATAACTGAGGAAATGGCCCGCCGCATCGCGCTGCCAGGAACCGAGATGCACCTCGTAGATGTTCATGGGCGCATGCTGCCAGTCGTGGCCGGCGCGCGCCGACATCCAGCTCTGATCGGTCCAGACATGATTATCTTCCACCACCCGCGCCGCTGTACTCGGCCTAAGCTCAAAGGCGTTAGCGTAGGGGTCGGTCTTGACAAACACCACCCCGGAATCGCGGTGGCGCATCTCGAATTTGTAGATTTCGCCAACCGCCAATTCGGGGACAAACAACTCCCAGAGACCACTCAGGCCGCGCGCGCGCATGGGATGGGCGCGCCCGTCCCAATCATTAAAATCGCCAACGACGCTGACGCGCTCGGCGTTAGGCGCCCAGACGACAAATGATACCCCATCCACCCCCTCGTGCCGGTGGCGGTGTGCGCCGAGATGGTGATAGGCCTCGTAGAGACGCCCCTCGCCGAAGAGATAAATCTCCAGATCTCCCAGAACCGGGCCGAAGACATAGGGATCATAGTGCTCGTGAAGCCCGTGCCGGTCCTCCCAACGCAAGCGGTAAGGCAGGGGCAGTGCCTCGCCCTGATGCACGAAGACGCCGTCGCTATGGATCAGTTCCATAGCTATCCATCCCTTCGGCGTCTGGATCTCAACGCGGAACGCGCCAGGTAGAAAAGCCCTCCGCACGGACTGTTGACCAACCACATGCTGGCCCAGCCAGGCGAAGGGATCCGGATGACGCGCCGCACAGATCGCCAAACAGTCCGCGCTTGCGCCGGACAGATCGATCACTGTACTGTCATGCCTCGGCATTGCCGTCACTGTATCCTCCTCTGCCCGCCATCCGGGGTGACCCGTTCCCACTTTGTCGCCGTCATGACCTAACGCCTTTTTTGAGCATAACACATCTGCAGCGCAGCGCTGCTCCACCCGACGCACAATTTTTCCTGCACAGAGTCCTTGCCGCCATCACTGAAATTCAGTACCTTAAAAGTCGGCGCCTCGACAATCTCACCTATACTGCAGGAAGGTCCGTTCCATGCTAAAACCAAGGAGGAGGTAATGTCGGAAGAAGGCAGTCTCGGAGTAGCCAATTCACCCCGCTTCGTCAGCAACCTCACCAAGAATACCCTGGCTCTGGTGCTCGCCGGCGGGCGCGGCAGCCGCCTCGGTCCGTTGACCAACTGGCGCGCCAAACCCGCCGTCCCCTTCGGCGGCAAATTTCGCATCATCGATTTCTGCCTCTCTAATTGCCTTAACTCCGGTATTCGTCGCATTGGTGTCCTCACCCAGTACAAATCCCATAGCCTCATCCGTCATATCCAGCTCGGCTGGGGCTTTCTCCGCGGCGAGTTCAGCGAGTTCACCGAGATTCTTCCCGCTCAGCAGCGCATGAACACCGGCTGGTACAAGGGCACCGCCGATGCCATTTTCCAGAACATCGACATTCTCCGCGCCCATCGACCGCGCTACGTGATCATCCTGGCGGGTGATCATATTTACAAAATGGATTACGGACAGATGCTTGCCGAGCACGTCCAAAGCCAAGCCGACATGAGTGTCGCCTGCATTGAGGTGCCGCTGGAAGAAGCCAAGTCCTTCGGTGTGATGGCCGTCAACAGCGAGGATCGTGTCATCGCCTTTACCGAAAAACCCCAGGACCCGGTCCCCATTCCTGGCAATCCCGATCGCGCCCTGGCAAGCATGGGTGTCTATGTGTTCAATACCGACTTCCTCTATGAACAGCTCATCCGCGATTCCGACAGCCACGACTCTACTCATGATTTCGGTAACGACCTCATTCCCTACATGGTGTCGCGCTACCGGGTAATCGCGCATCGTTTCCGTAACAGCTGTATTTCCAGTTCCGAAGGAGGTAACAGCCGCTGTTACTGGCGGGATGTGGGCACAGTGGATGCCTACTGGGCCGCCAATATCGACCTCGTACATGTCACCCCCGATCTTGATCTTTATGACAACCGCTGGCCGATCTGGACCTATCAGGAACAATTACCGCCGGCCAAATTCGTGTTCGACGACGAAGGTAGGCGCGGTATGGCACTGGACAGCATTGTTTCCGGCGGCTGCATCATCAGCGGCGCCACCGTCCGCCGCTCCCTGCTTTTTTCTAACGTGCGGATCAATGACGGACACACGCTGATTGAAGACTCGGTCATCCTGCCCAACGTGCGCATGGGCGAAGGTGCCCGCCTGCGCAAGGTAGTGGTGGACAAAGGCACGATTATCCCGCATGGGCTTGTGGTCGGTGAAGATCCGGTCGAAGACGCCCGTCGTTTTTATCGCACGCCCAACGGGGTGACCTTGATTACCCCGGAATTACTTGGCCAGCAACTACATTTTGTGAGGTAATCCCATGCCCCCGGCGCGCGCGCTTCATGTCATTTTCTGTTGGCACATGCACCAGCCCGATTACCGCGATGCCGACGGTGTCTACGTCTTGCCGTGGACCTATCTGCACGCCTGCAAAGACTATTCGGACATGATCGCCCACTATGAGGAGAATCCCCTCGCCCGCGGGGTGTTTAATTGCGTGCCGATCCTGATCGAGCAGTTAGAGGATTACACCGCGCAGTTTCAGAGCGGACAGTTCCGCGACCCATTGCTCATTGCACTTGCCATGGAAAATCTCAAGGCACTGCCCAACGAACAGCGGCATTTCCTGCTGGAGCAATGTTTCCGCCTCGACCCGGAGCACATGCTCAACCCCTTCCCGGATTATCGTCGCTTGTATGATATTTACCAGTTAATGCTGGAGGACGTTAAGGAGATGTCGGATTACCTCTCCGTACAATACCTCGCGGATCTTCTGGTCTGGTATCACCTGGCCTGGACCGGGGAGACCGTACGCCGTGGTAGCCCTTTCCTGCGTTCACTTTTTGCCAAGGGACACGGTTTCAGCCAGGAAGACCGTCAGCAACTCGTCCACTTTCTCGGAGAACTGATCGGCGGACTGATCCCCCGCTATCGCGCCCTGGCGGAAACCGGACGTATTGAGATTTCTACCACCCCTTATTACCATCCCATCGGCCCGCTGCTGCTCGACTTTCACGCCGCGCGCGAAGCGGTAACGGACGCCCAGTTGCCCGACTGCCTGGCCTATCCCGGGGGGGCCGAGCGCGCGCGCTGGCACATCGACCAGGCACAGCAGAGTTACCTCCAGCGTTTCGGAATGCCGACGCAAGGTATGTGGCCTGCCGAAGGAGGCGTCTCTGCCGCCTTTGTCGAAATGCTCGGCAACGCCGGGGTGCGCTGGACCGCTTCCGGTGAAGGCGTACTGACTCACAGCCTGCTACTCAGCGACGATGACAGCGGCCCCCGTGGTCGGGCGGAATACTTGTACCGTCCCTATCAACTGCCGGGGAAAGGACCCGTACTCTTCTTCCGCGATGACGCGCTCTCCGACGCCATCGGCTTCGACTACAAAACCTGGTCCGGACATGATGCCGTCACGGACTTCATCCACAAGTTGGAGAGTATCTGGCGGCAGACGGAGCACGAGGCAAACCCGGTCGTCAGTGTTATTCTCGATGGTGAAAATGCCTGGGAATACTACCCTTACAATGGCTACTACTTTCTCTCGGAACTCTATAAATCCCTGGCTAATCACCCCCACATCCAGATGTGCACCTTCAGCGATTTCATCCACAATCATCCCAACGACGTGCGGGTCATACCCCGGCTGGCCGCAGGAAGTTGGGTCTATGGTAGCTTCAGCACCTGGATTGGCGACGCCGCTAAAAACCGCGCATGGGATTTGCTCTGCACTGCCAAGCAGGACGTGGATCAGCATCGCGGGCAATTCTCTGGGGAGCAGCAGGCCAAGATTTTTGAACAACTCGGTCGCTGTGAAGGTTCTGACTGGTTCTGGTGGTTCGGCGACTACAACCCCTCGGACTCCGTCCGGGATTTCGACCATCTGTATCGCCTCAACCTCCGCAAACTCTATACTCTGATGCAACTCCCCGCCCCCGACACCCTCAACAACCCCATCAGCCATGGCGGCGGTGCGGCAGAGGCTGGTGGTTCCATGCGCCGCAGCCACACGGAAGGACACTGAATGACCAACAGCACCCCCCTTCTCCTGGGTGTCCATGCCCATCAGCCGGTCGGCAACTTCCCCCACGTCATCGATGATGCCGTACTCCGCTGTTATCACCCATTTTTAGAGGCGATGTACCGCTTTCCTGGGTTCCCTTTCGCCATCCACATCAGCGGCTGGCTGTTGGCTTATATGATTGACCAGCACCCCAAAACCATCGCCTTGCTGCAAGAGATGGTAACCCGCAACCAGGCGGAGTTGGTGGGCGCCGGTGATACGGAGCCGGTGCTCGCCGCGATCCCTCACGCCGATCGCATCGCCCAAATTGAAGCCATGGCCAACCGTCTGGAGAAACACTTCGGACAGCGGCCCGTTGGGGCCTGGCTCACGGAGCGGGTCTGGGACCCCAGCGTGGTGCCCGCCCTCAACGAGGCCGGAGTGCGCTACGTTATGGTGGATGACTATCACTTTCTCTGCGCGGGTGCTTCGGCAGACCGGCTCGGCAGCTTCCACCGCACCGAAGAAAATGGCCAGAGCATCGACGTTTTTCCTATTTCTGAAGCGCTGCGCTACCGCCTGCCATTCTCTGAAGCCGACGCCGCCGTGTCGTACATTGAAGGTCTCTCCGAGCGACATCCAGGCAGTGCCGGCATTTATTTCGACGATATTGAGAAATTTGGCGTCTGGCCGGAGACCTACAGCTGGGTGTACGAGAAGGGCTGGCTGGAGCAATTCCTACGTGGCGTGCTCGACTCGCCACATATTCAGCCCATGCGTTTTCGGGATTATCTGGCTCAAAATCGCCCCCAGGGTATCATCTATTTGCCGACGGTATCCTATAACGAAATGAACGAGTGGACGCTGGCCCCTGAAGCGGCGCGCGGCTACTCCGCCTTCCTGGAACAGGAAAAAACGGCTGGTCGGCTGGAACAGCGTAAGGCATTGATCCGCGGCGGCATCTGGAAAAACTTCCTGACCCGCTACCCGGAATCCAACTGGATGCACAAACGCATGCTCCGGCTATCGCAGCGCTTTCACGCTCTGCCCAAGCGCCAACAGAGCAAAACCATGCGCGCGGACCTGCACGAAGCGCAAGCCAATGACGCTTACTGGCACGGACTTTTTGGTGGCATATATTTACCGCACCTGCGGCGCGCCATTTTCAACGCCATCCTCCGCCTGGAGGCACAACTAGACAGGATTGACGCGCGTCCCGTTCTGGAAACCAGCGATTTAGATATGGATGGAGTTGGCGAACTGCTCTATCACAATCACACTCTGCAGTTGATCATCCGCCCGGCCCCCAGCGCTGCCGTGGTAGAATGGGACTGCTATGCGCTACGACATAACCTCGGCGACACTCTGGCCCGCCGTGATGAGGCGTATTATGATAGGATCCGTCACGGCGCCGCTGCGCATGAAGCCCCCAGCGAAGGCATCGCTTCCGCCCACGACCGCGTCAGCTTCAAGACCGACATCAGTGCTGAAGACCTTACTCCGGACGCCACACCCTGCCATAGCTTTCAGGAATGGATCGACGAGAGCGCTGTCACTTACAGCGAAAGCAATTTGCCGGACGCCCCGCACTTTTCCGGCGGCGTCGCGGACGAATGGGCGGTGAGCAAACGTTACACCCTGGTGGAAAACCACCTCACGGTGGACTATCGGATCGAGTCAGCCCGCAAGCGGGTGGAAGCGCAGCGTTTCCGTAGCCGGCTCTTTCTGGCCATGCCGAGTTGCGATGGCCCGGCGGGGCAGTTCTTTGCCAATGGCCAGTCACAGGGTGGCTTTGGCAGCCCTATTCGGGGTGAAGCGACCTGGGAAATCGTCCTGGAGGATGCGGTTATGGGCGGCAAAATCGTCCTGCATTTCAATCCGCCGGTGCGCTGGCAGAGCGCACCGCACCTGACCGTCTCGCAATCGGAAGCTGGTTTTGAAAAGATCATGCAGGCCTTGCGCCTGGATCTGGACTGGTCAGTCCAGGCGGGCAAAGCGCATACCATATTGATACAAGCAGAGGTCGTTGCCCATGGCTGAAGGCTTGACCATCGGCATTGACGTGGGCGGCACCAACCTGCGCTTTGGCGTCTTTCGGGGTAACGATTTTCTGGACTCCACGCGCAGTGAGGTGGATTTGCGCGAAAAATGCGGCAAGGCTCCGGACCCGGAAAGCGCCGCCACGCTGGTCACTACGCTCCTAACCGAAGGCATTGCCGATCTGCGTCGGCATCACCCCGACATCGCCCGGGTGGGCATCGCTTTCCCCGGCTTCATCAATGATGACGGCATATTGCTGCAATCCCCCAACATCCCTCAACTGATTCAGTTCGACCTCCAAACAGCCGTGCGCACCGCCTGCCAACTCCCCGTCCTGGTCGAAAATGATGCCAACGCAGCGGGTTATGGCGAATTCTGGGAGGAACGTCAGGAGCAGCCCGATCTGCAAAATCTGCTCTATGTCGGTCTCGGTACGGGAGTCGGTGGTGGCTGGATACAGCAAGGCCTTCCCTGGCGCGGCGAGCATGGCAGCGCCATGGAAATCGGCCATATTATCGTGGTGCCGGGGGGACGGCGCTGCGGCTGCGGCAATCAGGGTTGCCTGGAGCAATATGCCTCGGCGCGGGGCGTACAATCCAGCTATGTGGAGTTGACGGGCACCGCGCCAGATACCGCCGTCATCGCTCGAATGGCCAGCGCTGGTCACGCTGAAGCCATCCGTACTTTCCAGACGGCTGGCGACTGCCTGGGACAGGCACTGGCCCATATCCTCAAGGTAAGCGATGTCGGCATCGTGAGAATTGGCGGTGGTATGAGCGCCGCCTGGGACAGTTTCGCGCCGGCCATGCTGCAGCGCCTCGATGCGGATCTGATTCCGGCCTTGCGCGGCAATGTCGAAGTGAAACGCGGCAATGATGATGACCTCGCCGGCATGCGCGGTGCCGCGCTGCTCGCCAAGCAGGCATTTTTGCACGACTGATGCGTATCGGTATCTTCGACTCGGGCATCGGCGGGCTCAGCACCCTGCTGGCCTGCTTGCGCCACCTGCCTGACGCGCATTATCTTTTCTATGGCGATAGCGCCCACGCTCCCTACGGCGACAAAAGTCCCGCGCAGGTGCGGCAGTGGACAGAGGAAGCCTATGCCTGGTTCATCAGCGTCGGCGTAGATGCGGTAGTCCTCGCCTGCAACACCGCTACCAGCGCCGCCGTCGCGCCTTTGCGGGAACGCGCCGACATACCCATCATCGGTATCGAACCCGCCATCAGAAAAGCGCTGACAGACCACCCGCAGAGCGGAATTCTCCTGCTCGCCACCAGCATCACCGTCAACGGCGAAAAACTGCGAAACCTTCTGGGCCGACTGGAAAACGGGCAGGAACGTGTCCGCCCTTTGGCCTGCTCCGGTCTCGCCGAGATCATCGAGACGCAGGATACGGACTGGAGCGCCCGCGTCCGCCGCTATCTACAGGTGCGGGTCCAGCCCGCGCGCACTGCGGACATTGGCGTGGTCGTCCTGGGCTGTACCCATTACTGCTGGATCAACAACCTGATAAACGACACCTTGGGCGGGGACATTGCCGTTGTCGATGGCAATGACGGAGTTGCCCGTCAACTATGTCGCCGGTTGGGTGTCCCCATCGGGACGGATACGGCGCCGTCACTACCTCGTCATGCCCGGATATCTCTGTACTTCACCGCCGACAATGACGTAAAAAGCCGCCTGGCTCGCCAGCTTTTGGCCGCGAGCGGAGTAAGCATGGATACGCAGCCAGATTTGCCGCACGCCAGGGCGTGTTCCTCCAATCCCGGCCCTGCTGGCCGATAGGGAGGCTATATCAGCAACGGCACCACCAGAGCCAGGGCATGAATGGCAATACCGATCATTCCGCCCACCAGCGTCCCGTTGACGCGAATGTACTGCAGATCCGTACCCACCCCTTCCTCCAGGAGGAGGACCATGTCCCTATCCGGCCAGGCATGTATCGTCGCTTCGATATGCTCGGCCAGACCATCGCGCAGGGCCGGCGCCAGACGGCGGGCGCTGTCCTCCAGGTAGCCATTGAGCGCGTCGCGCAATGTCTGCTGCTCGCCGAGGAAAAGGCCCAGTTGCTGGGACAAACGCTGCACCTGTCCCTGCAACCGGGAATCCGGGCGCTGCAAGTCGGTTTCCAGCCAGGAGCGCAGATCGCGGAGCAAGCCATCCACATAGGCCTGCACCGCCGGATGGGCGATCAAACCATTCTGCCAGCGCTGCACCCGAGCCTGGAAGGCGGCATCCGTCTGCAAACGGAGGATGGCATCCTGCATCCAGCGATCAAAGGCCAGGCGGCGGGGATGCTCCGGGTCATCCGCGATTTCCTGCAACAACTGATGCGCCGCCCTCACCAGATTGCGAGCCAGATTCTCACTCAGCGTGGCCGGGTCCATAACCGCCCCCATCCATGCGAAAAGCGTCGGATAGGCGCGCTTGAGAATCGTCCCGATTTGATCGGCCAGCAGATGCTGCGTATCTTCACCATCCAGCCATCGACGCAGACGCTGAACGCCGTCGTCGAGCAGTGCCTGGTGCCGGTGATCTTCGGTCAGCAGCGCCAGAATACTCCCCACCCAGCGCGCGCCGTCTATGCCCTGCAGTTGCCGTCCCAACGCGGCGCGCAAGACGATGCGCAATTCGCGGTCGTCACTGAGGGCCAACCCTTGTTGGAGCAAGACCGTCATCTGCCGGGCCAATAGCGCGCTATTCCCGGCATCGCTCAGCCACTGCGCCAGCCAAGTGGCCGGATCGGCGCGGCGCAACAGGCGCACAATGGCCTCGGCCTCCAGAAAGTGGTCGCGGATAAACTCCGCCAGACGGCGCGCCAAACGCGCCTTGTTCCGCGGCAGGATCGCCGTGTGCGGAATGGGCAATCCCAGGGGATGCCGGAAGAGCGCGACCACCGCAAACCAGTCCGCCAAAGCACCCACCATGGCCGCCTCCGCAAAGGCCCCCACCCAGGCCCAAGGCCCGGCAAAGTCCTGTGCTGCCGCCACCAGAAACAGCGCCAGCGCCCCCAGCAACAAACCCAGCGCCCAGCGGCGCAGCACACGCAGTCTTTGAGTCCGGTCTGGTTTAGCGGCGGTCACTATAGCTCCTGTAGGTGAGGGCGGGCACGGGCGCATCCCTGGGGTGTCTGGCCCGGAGTTTAGCAGAAGGCAGCGCTTGCCCGGTAAAAGTGCGGCAAGGGCTTGAAGCACCGACAGCACCAGCCGTAGTATGGACAGGCGACAAGAGAAGGCCTAGAGGGGGAGCACATGCGTCTGTTTTTAGCTATTTTTCTGCCATTTCTGGTGTTTTTCACTATTGGCCGCCCGATTGCGGGGATTATTTGCCTGATTTTGCAGATCACGCTGATCGGCTGGGTGCCCGCAGCCATCTGGGCGGTGTATGCGCTGAGTCAGTACAAGACGGACAAGAAAATCGAAAGGGCGTTGGGGAGGTAAGATAGGGTTGCCAGTGCCATGATTAGGCACCATCGCCCGTAGCTTTTTGCGTCGCATGCACCGCCTCGAAGATCTCGCGTGCCAGTATCGGGAATGCCGTGCGCTGGAAATCACCATCGTCCATATAGCGGGTCACGATCTTGTCGTTCTCGGCCGTGCGCTGAATCATCAAGTCCTCATGAACGCGCTGTTCAATCAGCAAGACAAGCGAATCAGCGATTCATTTTCTATCAAAAGATAGTCCACTCACGTCACACCTGATAAATTACAGCCTTTGCCATTGATTGCTGCGGTCGGAGGCGGTAGGCCATGAATAAAACATTCCTGAATCTGCATCCTGACCGGCTGGAAGTTGTCAATCCCGATCCCTTGCCACTTGGCGTCACACCGCAGAACATGCTGCACACGCTGATGCGCATCGAACCCCACCGGCTTGCTGGCCTTGATTGTGGAAGATGTCGGGCGCTACCCGCAGTCGAAGATTGGTGACATTCACCAGCGCATCAGTCTGGAGATTCCGCGTTAGCGTATCTGGCGCGGAATCGAACAATTGGTCAAAGACGAGAAGCTACAGTCAGAAGGGGTACGCAGTGGTACACGTTACTGTCTCCCGTAACCGGGCTCAAATCCGGGCTTATCGGCCAGAACTGAGCCAAACCGAAGAGCAAAAAAGGCGATTCGGATCAACAACAAGGCACGGGGCAGGTCGGATGATATGCAGCGCATCCCACACAACAACCATTTGCAGGATTCGCCCATGAGCGCCAGCTTCCAACAACTCGCCAATTTCATCTGGTCCGTCGCCGACCTGCTGCGAGGCCCCTACTGCCCGCCGCAGTACGAGCGTGTGATGCTGCCGCTGACCGTGCTGCGCCGCTTCGATGCCGTGCTGGCGCCGAGCAAAGAGGCCGTGCTCAAGCGCCATGCCCAACTGAGCAGCAAGGGCATCCCCAATATCGACGCCATCCTCAACAACCTGGCCAAGGATGAACACGGCACGCCGCTGGGCTTCCACAACCACAGCCAGCTCGATTTCCCCAAGCTCAAGGGCGACCCCGACAACATCGGCCGCCATCTGGCCGACTACATCGCCGGCTTCTCCGAGAACATCCGCAAGATCTTTGAGCGCTTCGAGTTCGACAAGGAGATCGAGAAGCTCGAAGAGTCCAACCGCCTGTACCAGGTGGTCGCCCAGTTCGCCGAGATCGACCTGCATCCACGCAAAGTCGACAACATCATCATGGATCTGGTGTTCGAAGATCTGATCCGGCGCTTCAACGAAGCTGCCAACGAGACGGCGGGCGATCACTTCACCCCGCGCGAAGTCATCCAGCTCATGGTCAACCTGCTGCTGGAGCCCGACACCAGCGTGCTCACCCAGGCTGGCGTCATCGTCACCATCTGCGACCCGGCCTGCGGCACCGGCGGCATGCTGGCCGAGGCGCAGAACTGGATTCGCGCCCACAACGAACAGGCCACGGTCAAGGTCTTCGGGCAGGACTACAACCCGCGCTCCTATGCCGTGGCCGCCTCTGACCTGCTGATCAAGGGCCACAAGGACGGCCAGGTGGTGCTGGGCAATACCCTCACCGACGACCCCTTTCCGGACCAGCGCTTCGACTACCTGCTCGCCAATCCGCCCTTCGGCGTGGACTGGAAGGCCGAAAAGAAAACCATCGACCGCTGGCCCAACTTCCGCAGCTACAACGGCAAACTGCCGCGCATCAACGACGGCGCCCTGCTGTTCCTGCTCTACATGATGAGCAAGTTCCAGGACTACAAGGCAGGCGACCGCGACAAGCCCGGCTCGCGCACCGCCATCGTCTTCAACGGCTCGCCACTGTTCACCGGCGGCGCCGGCAGCGGCGAGAGCGAAATCCGCCGCTGGATCATCGAGCGCGACCAGCTCGAAGCCATCGTCGCCCTGCCCGAGCAGATGTTCTACAACACCGGCATCGGCACCTTCATCTGGGTGGTCACCAACCGCAAGGCCGCCACTCGCCGCGGCAAGATCCAGCTCATCGACGCCCGCGAGCGCTACACGCCGATGAAGCGCAGCCTCGGCGACAAGCGCCGCCACCTCGATCAGGCCGCACTCGACGCCGTCACCCGCGAACACGGCGCGCCGGACAACAGCCAGACCAGCCGCGTCTTCGACAACACGGACTTCGGCTACCGCCGCATCACCGTGCTGCGCCCGCTGCGCCTGCGGTTCCAGATCACCGAGGAGGCCCGTGAGCACTTCCTCAACACCTGCCCCGAGCTATACGACGCCCTGCAGGCCGTACAGGACGCCCTCGGCACCGAGCCGCTGCTGGACTGGAACCCGACCTGGGACACCGTGCAGCAGGTGTTCAAGATCCTGCCCGACGATGTCGAAGGCTGGGCCAAGGGCACCAAGGGCACGGCGCAGAAGAAGATCTTCCGAGACTGCTTCACGACGGTGGACCCCGAGGCCGCGCCCGTCATCGCCAAACACCACAAGGTCGAGTCGCTGGACCGCGCCGCCCTGTTCCCCGGCCAGACCCTGCCCGCCGACCTCGGCAAGGATGATCTGTACGAGTTGCTGGGCCTGCACACTGACGGCAAGGGCAAGCATATCGAGTACGAACCCGACCCGGCGCTCAAGGATGCCGAGAACATCCCGCTGAAGGAGGACATCGTCAGCTACGTGCTGCGCGAGGTGCGCCCCTACGTGCCGGATGCCTGGATCGATCGCGAGACGCTGGACGAGCAGGACGGCGGCATCGGCAAGGTGGGCTACGAGATCAACTTCAACCGCGTGTTCTTCCAGTACCAGCCACCGCGGCCGCTGCATGAGATCGATGCCGAGCTGGAGGCGGTGGAGAAGCGGATCATGGGGTTGTTGCGGGAGGTAACGGAGTGAGTATTCGCCGCCCGGAAGACGAAATGCTCGGCATCTTGGCAGAGCTGCGCAAACTGCCTCGCGAAACCGAATGGGTCGAGTTCAAGCACAACAACGATGATGCCGACGAGATGGGTCAGTACCTTTCCGCCCTCTCCAACGCCGCGGCGTTGTCGGGAAAAGTTCAGGCTTATCTGGTCTGGGGCGTCGACGACACCACGCACGATGTGGTCGGCACTCGCTTTGATCCGTCTGCCGCCAAGGTGGGCAACGAGGAGTTGGAGAGCTGGTTGCTGCGCCTGCTTTCGCCCAGGATCAATTTCCGCTTCCATATCTTCGAGGCCAGCAACAAGCGCGTCGTGCTTCTGGAAATTGGAGCTGCTTTTCGCCATCCGGTGCAGTTCAAGAGCACCGAGTTCATCCGCGTCGGCTCCTACAAGAAGAGACTGAAGGACTTTCCGGAGAAAGAGCGGGAGCTCTGGCGTGTTTTCGACCAGACCCCCTTCGAACGGGAAGTGGCTGCCGAAAAGATTACGGGCGAAGAGGTGCTGCGGCTGATCGACTACCCAGCCTACTTCGAGCTGCTCGGCCAGCCCATGCCCGAAGGACGTGGGGCCATCCTCTGCGCGCTCGCCAATGACGGCCTGGTCACCCAGGCTGCGGGTGGATGGAACATCACCAATCTTGGGGCCATCTTGTTCGCCAGAAAACTGGTCGATTTTCGCACGCTGCAGCGCAAGGCAGTACGCGTGGTGCTGTACAAGGGAACCAACCGCGTGGAAACCGTGCGCGAACAGGAAGGCGGGAAAGGCTATGCCACCGGCTTCCAAGGCCTGATCGACTTCGTTACCGGGCTCTTGCCCAGCAACGAAGTAATCGGTCGCGCCCTGCGCAGGCAAGTTCCGATATTTCCGGAACTGGCCATCCGCGAGCTAATCGCCAACGCCGTCATCCACCAGGACTTCCACCTCACCGGCACCGGCCCGATGGTGGAAATCTTTGCCGACCGCATGGAAATCACCAATCCCGGCTTGCCATTGGTGCAGACGCACCGTTTTCTGGACAGCCCACCCAGGTCGCGCAACGAGGCATTGGCCTCCTTCATGCGTCGCATCGGCGTCTGCGAGGAACGCGGCAGCGGCGTGGACAAAGTGGTTTCCCAGACCGAGTTCTATCAACTGCCCGCCCCCTTGTTCGAGACCAGCGACGAGCACACCCGCGCCGTCCTTTTCGCGCATCGCGAGTTCCGCGACATGGACAAGACCGATCGGGTCCGCGCCTGCTACCTGCACGCCTGCCTGCGCTATGTCCAGCGCGACTACATGACCAATACGACCTTGCGCAAACGCTTCGGCATCGACGAGAAGAACAGCTCCATGGTGTCGCGCGTCATCAAAGACACCATCGCGGCAGGCTTTATCTGCTGCCACGACGAGACCGTGGGCAGCCGCGCCCGCAAATACCTGCCGAGGTGGGCGCGATGAGTACGACCGTGTTGCTTGACCGTTGCTTGACCGGCTCCCCCCTTCCTGGCCGATTGGCGAGTATTGCAACAGAAAATCAAATGCTTACATGGGTTCCGTTGCTTGACCGTTGCTTGACTGGCGGCAAGGCCCGGGGCGATGGCCCCGCGCTGGGTGAACCGCCAGTCGGGCTAAGCCACCTGCGCTTCCATGGGGTGGACGCCTGGATCGACCGCGAGACGCTGGACGAGCAAGACGGCGGCATCGGCAAGGTGGACTACGAGATCAACTTCAACCGCGAGTTCTTCCAGTACCAGCCACCGAGGCCGCTGCATGAGATCGATGCAGAACTGGCCGGCGTAGAGCAGCGGATTCTGGCGTTGTTGCGGGAGGTGACCGAGTGAGCAGCACCGATTTGCTGGCCTTTCTCCCCGATGGCTGGAGGCGTGTCCCACTGAAGACCACATGCGATTTCGCCGTCAGCAATGTTGACAAGCATTCGTTCGACGACGAGTTACCTGTTCGGCTGTGTAACTACACTGATGTCTACAAGAACGACCGGGTCTCGCCTGACATGGACCTGATGGCAGCGACCGCCACGTCGCAAGAGATCGCGCGTTTCCACCTTGAAGTTGGCGAGGTGATGGTGGAACACTTCCAGCAGTTCACCCGTCACAAGATCGGCGGGCGTGCCAAGGCGATGGTGGTGACCGGTTCGCGGCTGGAAGCGGTGCGCTACAAGCAGGAGTTCGACCGCTACATTCAGGAAAAGGGTTATCCGATCAAGAGCCTGGTAGCCTTCTCCGGCACCGTGGAAGACGACAAGATCCCGGAGAAGTCGTACACGGAGGTCGAGATGAATGGCGGCATCAGGGAGAAGGAACTGCCCGACACCTTCGCCAAGCCGGAATTCCGCGTGCTGTTGGTGGCCGAGAAATACCAGACTGGTTTCGATCAGCCGCTGCTGCACACGATGTACGTGGACAAGCGCCTGGCGGGCATTCAGGCCGTGCAAACACTCTCGCGCCTGAACCGTACCCATCCGCTCAAGGACGACACCTTCGTACTGGACTTCGTCAATGATCCGGCCGGGATCCAGGAGGCCTTTCGCCAGTACTACGAAGGCTCGGTCATGGGCGAGCAGGTCGATCCCGACAAGCTCTACGAGGTTAAGGCCGAGCTCGATGCCTCGGGCATTTACCTGCATACCGAGGTGGCCGAGTTCGCGCGCGTGTTCTTTGCGCCGAAGCGCCGGCAGAGCCCCGGCGACCACAAGACGATGAACGCGATTCTGGATCGGGCCGTCGCGCGCTTCGTGCAGCTGCAGAACACGGAAGAAGAGGAAACGGAGCTATGGCGCGGCAAGCTGCAGGCCTTCCGCAATCTGTACAGCTTCCTGAGCCAGGTAATCCCCTACCAGGACAGCGATCTGGAAAAGCTGTTCACCTATCTACGCCACCTCACGCTGAAGCTGCCCAAGCGCAAGAGCGGGCCGGGCTACCAGTTCGACGAGGAGGTCGAACTCGACTACTACCGCCTGCAGAAGATCAGTGAAGGCTCGATCAACCTGAACGAGGGTTACGCGAAGCCGCTGGACGGTCCCCGCGAGGTGGGTACCGGCATGGTACGCGAGGAGCACGTATCGCTGTCTCGCCTGATCGACATCATCAACCAGCGCTTCGGCGGCGAGTTGAACGAGGCGGACCAGTTGTTCTTCGATCAGATCGCTGAAGCAGCGAGCCAGAACGAGTTGCTGCAGAAAGCCGCCGAAGTCAACTCCCTCGACAAGTTCCAGCTCGTGTTCCGGCAGGTGCTGGAATCACTGTTCATCGAACGAATGGAGCTCAACGAGGAGCTGTTCACCGATTACATGGGCAAGCCGGAGATGCAAGATCTCGTTTCCAAATGGCTCGGAAGCCAAGTTTATGACCGGCTGTCTCGCACCCAGTAAGCACAAGGCCTACCGGGATGTAGTTAACATTTGTTAACTAGGTGAGAACTCAAAACGGAATGTCATCATCAAAATCCTCCGCCGGCGCCGGCGGCATCTCACTCTTCCGCGAACTCCCCGCACTGCTGCCGCCGCCACTTGGCCGGGACTGATCTTCCTCATCGAAGCTGGCCGCACCGCCGCCACCGCCCCCACGCGCGCCCACCAGTTGCAGACGATCGCCGACGATCTCCGTGGTGTAGCGCTCCTGTCCTTCCTTGTCGGTCCACTTGCGCGTCTGCAGGCGGCCTTCCACATAAGCCATGCTGCCCTTGCGCAGGTATTCGCCGGCGATTTCCGCGGTGCGTCCGAAGAGCACCACCCGATGCCATTCGGTGCGCTCCTGCTTGTTGCCTTCCTTGTCCTTGAAGGTCTCGGAAGTCGCGATGCTGAAGTTCGCGATGGCGCCGCCACTGGGCTGATAACGCATCTCCGGGTCCCGTCCCAGATGCCCCAACAATATGACCTTGTTCACTCCCGCCATCGTCTGATCTCCTTATGTGCAGGGGACGACCGTCCCCGAAAGCTTTATACTAACCCATTGTCTCCAAAAAGAGCATGTCGGCTGCATGGAACACATCCATATCCGGGGCGCGCGCACCCACAACCTCAAGAATATCTCCCTTACCTTACCGCGCGACCGCCTCATCGTCATCACCGGCCTGTCCGGATCGGGCAAGTCGTCACTGGCCTTCGACACCCTCTACGCCGAGGGTCAGCGCCGCTATGTGGAAAGTCTCTCGGCCTATGCCCGCCAGTTTCTTTCCCTCATGGGCAAACCCGATGTGGACGCGATTGAGGGGCTCTCCCCCGCCATCGCCATAGAGCAGAAATCCACCTCCCATAACCCCCGCTCCACCGTCGGCACCGTCACCGAGATTCACGACTATCTGCGCCTGCTCTATGCCCGTGCTGGCACCCCATGGTGCTGCGGCGCACCCATTCAGAGTCAGACCATCAGCCAGATGGTCGATCAGCTCCTGGCTCTGCCCGAAGGCGAAAAGCTCATGATCCTGGCGCCGGTGCTGCGTGACCGCAAAGGCAGCCACGAGGACATCATCAGCAGCCTGCGCGCCCGTGGTCTGATCCGCGCCAGGGTGGATGGTCAACTCCTCGAACTGGACGAAATCCCCGCGCTGGACAAAAAGCGCAAGCATCGCATCGAGGCCGTCATCGACCGTCTGGTATTGCGCGGCGATAGCGGGCCGCGCCTGGCCGAATCGCTGGAAACCGCCCTCAGCCTCGCCGAGGATCAGGCCATCGCCGTCCTCATGGGACCACAGCATGCGGAAGAGCGACTGTTTTCCGCTCACCATGCCTGCCCCGGTTGCGGGCGCTCCTTCCCGCCCTTGGAGCCGCGCCTCTTCTCCTTCAACAATCCCGCCGGGGCTTGTCCGCGCTGTGACGGCCTCGGCGAAATCACCTTTTTTGACCCCGATCTGATCGTCCCCAATCCGGAACTGAGCCTGCGTGACGGCGCCATCGCCGCCTGGACCAAGCGCCATCAGGAGCACTACGCGCCCCTGCTCACGGCGCTGGCCGCACACTTTCATTTTTCCCTGGACACCCCCTGGCGGGATTTGCCTGACGGCATTCGCGAGCAGATTCTCCACGGCAGCCCCGAACGCATCACCGTCCAGCAAGGGGCGCGCAGCCACAAGCTGAACTTCGAGGGCGTTATTGCTAGTCTGGAACGGCGCCTGCGGGAAACCCAGTCCAGCCTCGTCCGCGAAGAAATCATGCGCTATATGGGCCGCCTGCGTTGCCCGGTCTGCAATGGCAGCCGCCTGCGTGAAGAAGCGCGCATGGTCAGGGTTGGCCCGCTGGCCATTCAGGAAGTCTCGGCGCTGTCCATCCGCGAGTCGTTGCAACACTTCACCCATCTGCAACTGGAAGGGCAGGAAGCCCTCATCGCCGAGCGCATTCTCAAGGAAATCGGCAGTCGTCTGAAGTTTCTGGTGGATGTGGGTCTTGACTACCTCAGCCTCGACCGCTCCGCCGAAACCCTGTCCGGTGGTGAAGCGCAGCGCATTCGCCTCGCCTCACAAATCGGTGCGGGGTTGGTGGGGGTGATGTACGTCCTCGATGAACCTTCCATTGGCCTGCACCAGCGCGACAATGACCGCCTCATCGGCACCCTCAAACATCTGCGCGATCTCGGCAATACCGTCATCGTCGTCGAACATGATGAAGACGCCATCCGTGCCGCCGATTATGTGGTGGACATGGGTCCCGGCGCCGGTACCCACGGCGGCGAAGTCATTGCCCAGGGAACACCCGAAGAAATCCGCGCTAACCCCGACTCGCTGACCGGACGCTATCTGACCGGTAACCTCTGCATCGCCGTCCCCGAGCGGCGACGCAGCAATGTTAGCCAGCGCTGGCTGGAGGTGCGGGGTGCTACCGGCAACAATCTGAAGGCGGTGGATGCGCGTATCCCCATCGGTCTCTTCACCTGTATCACCGGGGTCAGCGGTTCCGGTAAATCGACCCTCATCAACGACACCCTCTACCCCGCCTGCGCCCGCGTGCTCATGGGCAGCAGCCAGAGCCCTGCGCCGCACAAGCAAATTCGTGGGCTGGAGGAACTGGACAAGGTCATCGCCATCGACCAAAGCCCCATCGGCCGCACCCCGCGCAGCAACCCGGCCACCTACACCGGCCTCTTCACCCCCATCCGCGAACTCTTCTCCGCCACCGGCGAGGCGCGCACTCGCGGTTACAATCCCGGTCGCTTCAGCTTCAACGTCAAGGGCGGGCGTTGCGAAGCCTGTGAGGGCGACGGCGTAATCCGGGTGGAAATGCACTTTCTGCCGGACATTTATGTGCCCTGCGACGTCTGCGGCGGCAAACGCTACAAGCGCGAGACCCTGGATGTCCACTACAAGGGCAAAAACATTCATGAGGTCCTGGAGATGACGGTGGAGGATGCGCGGGCCTTTTTTGACCCCGTCCCCTCCGTCGCCCGGAAATTGCAGACCCTGCTGGATGTGGGCCTGGGTTACCTGCGTCTGGGTCAGTCGGCCACCACCCTCTCCGGTGGCGAAGCGCAGCGCGTCAAGCTCTCCCGGGAACTCTCCCGGCGCGACACCGGGCGGACCCTCTACATCCTTGACGAGCCCACCACCGGTTTGCACTTTCATGATATCGCCCTGCTCCTGGAGGTGCTGCAGAAGCTGGCCGATGCGGGCAACACCATCGTCGTTATCGAACACAATCTGGACGTCATAAAGACGGCGGACTGGGTCATCGACCTCGGTCCCGAGGGGGGTTCCGGCGGCGGCCAGATCATCGCCACCGGCACGCCGGACGAAGTGGCGCACAATCCCCTGTCCCATACCGGGCATTATCTGGCGCGACATCTCAATCGTTGAGCTTTTTGCACACCCGCAGCCAATGCCGCAAAATAACCGGCAACCATTGACTGGAGTTCACCGCATGCCCGTCCTTCCCGAACGCAGAGAGCAGATCCGTAGCGCCCACGCGGCGCTCATCCTGCAGGTCGTCGCCGCCTGCCAGAATGTCCATCTCCGGGCGCCGCTGGAAGGAAATCTGCGCGTCGCCGCCGCCAATGGTTGGGGCGATCTGGTCGCCGTCATCCGCCACATACTAGCCGGGCAGCGTGCGCCGGATTTGCTGCAGGGACTGGACGAAGAAGACGGCACTATCGTCGAATCCATCCTCATGGGCCTGCAAAATCCAGAGACCTTGCCCAAAGCCGGAGACCCGGCTAATCCCACCCTCGCCGCGCCCGGTCTGGCCGGCGTTATCCTCGCCGCCCGCCGCGGTGAGCCGGAAGCCCTCGCCTGGCTGGGCCGTATGGCCAGTCAGATGCAGCGGGCCGGCGGCGATATGGCGCGCATGGGCGCGGCCCTTGGCCCCCTCTCCCGGGGCCAGTACGACCGCCTCAAACTGGAGCGCGGCATGGGACCCCTCGGGCGTAGCCTGCTCCAGTCCGTGCTGGACGCCCTGGCTAAAGCTGAACGGCAGTAACCGCCCCGGAAGCCAGCCGCGCCTTGAAAACACCCCGTTTTGACCATACCTAAACGGTAAATAAAGGCAGGTGCGGTCTATCTTCTTCATCTCTTCTCGCAGGAGTTCGTATGGCAGTCAGTGGACACGTTCTCGAAGTGAATCTCGGCAATTTTCAGGAAGCCGTCATAGAATTATCCCGGAAGGTGCTGGTACTGGTCGACTTCTGGGCGCCCTGGTGCACGCCCTGCCGGGCCCTGGGTCCCATCCTCGAAAAACTGGCGGCGGAGATGGACGGCGCCTTCGTGCTCGCCAAGGTCAACTCTGACGAGAATGCCGACCTGTCGCGCCAGTATCAGGTACGCGGCATCCCGGCCGTCAAGGCCTTCAAGGACGGCGAAGTCGTCGATGAATTTACCGGGGCGCTTCCCGAATCCGCCGTGCGTCAGTTCATCAAGAAAAACCTGCCATTGCCAGGTGACGATCTGCGCGTGCAGGCCCTTGACGCCATTGCCCAGGGCAAAGCCGCAGAGGCCGAGACATTGCTGAAGGAGGCCATCAGCCTCAACCCCAAGAACGATCCGGCGCGCCTGGCACTGGCCCGTTTAACCATCCAGCAGGGCCGCCATGCCGACGCGCAAATTCAGATCGACGCCATGTCCCCCACCTTCCAGATGGAAACTGAGGTCGAAGGACTGAAAGCCCTGCTGGAATTCACTGAGGCAGTCCGCAGCGTACCACCCATGACCGAACTGGAAGCCAGCATCGCCAGCGAAAAGGGCGATCTCCGTGCGCAGGCCATGTATCAGCGGTCCTTGCTCCTCCTTTTGCAAGGGCGGGAAGAAGCGGCCCTGGACCAGCTTATCGAGATGGTTGAACGCCACAAAAACTATCAGGACGGCCTGGCCCGCAAAACCGTACTGAAGATATTCGCGTTGCAGGGTAATCAGGGGCCTCTGGTGGAACGCTACCGGACCCGGCTGTCCCGCGCTTTGCACTGAGGACATTGCTCTGCCTATTGTCGTCTCCCACTGCGATTTATGTGCTATGTTGTGCTGATTGGCTGGAACTCCCGGCCTACTCCCGGAGTCAAACCCGGAACGTACCGAGTTGCAAGACGTTGCAAGACAAAAACCCGAAGGAGAATCATATGGCGAATGATCGCCCGAATTCCATGTTGAAGCGCCGTAAAGTGGTAGTTACTGCCGTGGTAGCGGCGTGTTTTGGTTTTGCACTGGGTGCAACGGAGTGGGCACAAGCCGATGCACCTACAGCACCAGCTTTGTCTATCTCGACGAACACAGCTCCTCAACAGGCGTTGGTCGCTCTGCCGGATTTTACCCCGATTATCGACCGTTACGGCCCAGCGGTAGTGAATATCAGCAGCACCACGAATAAGGTCATCCACCAGCAGGCCAACCCTTTTCCACCCAATTCGCCTTTTTATCAGTTTTTTCATCACTTCATGGCCCCCGGACAAAACGGTTCAGGTCCACAGCAGCATGAAAAAATCCAATCGCTCGGATCCGGTTTCATCATCAGTCCCGATGGCTATATTGTCACTGCTGGCCACGTCGTGCGCGGCGCCAACCATGTCGTCGTCACCCTCACCAATCACCACGCCTACCCGGCCAAGCTGATTGGTCTTTCAGTACGTTATGACACGGCGCTGCTCAAAATCGACGCCAAGAACCTGCCCACCGTGCCCATCGGCAACTCGGATGACATGAAGGTCGGCCAATGGCTACTCGCCGTCGGCGCGCCTTTCGGCTTTTACAACACCGTGACCCAAGGGGTGGTCAGTGCCATGAACCGCCCACTGCCCGATGACGAATACATCCCCTTCATCCAGAGCGACGTGCCCATCAATCCCGGCAACTCGGGCGGACCGCTCTTCAACATGAAGGGCCAGGTGGTGGGCATCAATGATCAAATCTATACCAACAGCGGCGGCTACATGGGCTTGTCTTTCTCGATTCCCATCAATACCGTGATGCGGGTGGTGCAAGACTTCAAGGACCACAAGGCGATCCAGTTCGGCTATCTGGGCGTGGAAGTGCAGGATGTCACACCGCCCATGGCGCAAGCGCTGCATCTCAAGGAACCGGTGGGTGCACTCGTCGCCTCCGTCATGCCGGGCAGCCCGGCTGCCAAGGCAGGCATCAGGCCCGGTGACGTCATTGTCACCTATAACAACAAGCCGGTGTACAATGTCGGGCAATTGCCACCTATGGTTGGCAATACCTTGCCGGGCACGCATGCCAGGGTCGGCATCCTCCACCGCGGTGCGGCGGAAACCAAAGATGTCCTGGTTACCGCCCTACCCAAAAGCATGGCAGGGCCTTCCGGCAGCCAGGAAGCTTCCCAGCCTGCCCAAGTGGGCAAGGTCTCCCGTATGGGCATCCATGTCCAGTCTCTGACCCCCAACATCGAGAAACAGTTGAACGTACATCACGGTGTCGTGGTGGTCGGAGTCAGTGAGGGGGCGGCAGCGGAAGCCGGGATTATGCCGGGCATGATCATCCAGCAGATTGATCAGCAGGACGTCAATAGTCCCATCGAGTTGAAGCACATTGTTGCCAATCTGCCTGCGAATCAACCCATCCCGTTGCTGGTGCGGCAGGGCAAGGCGAGCATCTATGTGGTGGTGACTTTGCCTAAGAAGTAACGGCGCGACAATACAGGCATCACCCGCGCGGGTGATGCTTCTGATGTAATTCCTTCAAACGCGCCTGCGCCACATGGGTATAAATCTCCGTGGTGGAAAGATTCGCGTGGCCAAGCATCAACTGCACACTGCGCAGATCCGCGCCATGATTCAGCAGATGGGTGGCAAAGGCATGGCGCAAACTATGCGGCGACACTATTTGAGTAATCCCGGCGGACTGGGCGTAATGCTCAATGTTTTGCCAGAAACGCTGCCGCGTCATGGCCGCCCCGCGTCTGGTCACGAAAATGGCGGCACTGATGCGTTCGCCCAATATCTGCGGACGACCACTTTGCAGATACTGCGCCATACGTCCGGCGGCCACTTCCCCCATGGGCACCAGACGTTCCTTGCGACCCTTGCCAAAGACCACCACCAGACCGGCGCTGAGGTCTACCTGGCGCATCTCCAGATTCACCAGCTCCGACACCCGCAAACCGCAGGCGTACATCAACTCCAGCATGGCTGCATCGCGCAGTCCCAAAGGGCGTGCACAATCGGGGGCCAGCAACAGTGCCTCTATTTCTGTTTCACTGAGAACATGGGGTAACGCGCGACCAAGACGGGGACTTTGCAGATTGCGGCTGGGATCACAGGTCACCCAGCCCTCCCGCTCTGCGTGACCATAGAAGCGGCGTATGCTGGAAA
Organism: Acidithiobacillus ferriphilus; assembly: GCF_028215975.1. Classification (NCBI taxonomy): domain Bacteria; kingdom Pseudomonadati; phylum Pseudomonadota; class Acidithiobacillia; order Acidithiobacillales; family Acidithiobacillaceae; genus Acidithiobacillus; species Acidithiobacillus ferriphilus. The sequence continues at coordinate 334,396 of NZ_CP116458.1, read as the reverse complement.
GCAGCCGGGCCACGGAGCGTAAGGCCGCTCCGGATTGTAACTTCTGCCCCAGCAAGCGCGTCAGTACCCCTTCATCGGCGGTATCCAGACTCAGACCTTGCGCCGCGAGCGCGACGGCCACCTGCAGAAGATCCTGCCGGTAGGCGGCAAGGGTATTTTCGCCGAGGTTTTTTTCCAGCCAAAGCGCGTCGAGAAAGGCATCGATCTGCTGGTGATCGGCCGACAGGGCGGCAGATACGGTACTCATTGATTGGTCTATGGAGGACAAAGTAGCGTTGTTTCAGGACACACGCCATTCAATCCAGATACAGACGCGTCACTACCAGGGGGTGAATCCATGCCAATGGGCCTCCCGTCAAGGACCCGGCGCGTTGCGCAGTGCGCCACAAGGACCAGAAACCCGCTGGGCAACCTTGTGCCACACCACGTTCTGCCACCTGCAACCACCACTGCGGGCCGGCATCGGCAGCGGCGGCATACAATGCACTCTGCCAACTCCATGGCGCAGGTACTGGTTCCGTGGCTGCCCGTTCACGATAAGCGGCCAGCGTGCTGAAATCCGGCCAATCTTCCTGGCGTTGCCATCCGGCAAAGCCAAAAGTAGTCGCTGCGACGCTGAACAATACTTTCCGCGCCTGCCGCAAACTGCGGTGCGGTAAGGCCAGCAAAGTGCCGAGCCAGACATAGAGACGGATCAGTGGCAGAGGGTCCGTGCCGCCACCACCCTCAATGATCATCAGGGTAACAGTCAGGAAAAGCTGGCGTATGGCGTCCAGGGGCTGGTCGCCGAGAGCGCGGATACGCCCCATGAAGGCGGGTAAATCGCGTTCTCGCAGAGCGTGGAGCAGGGGCTTGTCCGTGGCCTGCTCGCGGCTGGCACGCCCTTCAGGAACCACTACCGCCACCCCGGCAGGCAGTTGCCAGTGACTCTGCAAAAGCGCCATCGCCCCCAGTGAGAAAGGCCGCGCGGGGAGATTGGCGGCGGCATCATGCCACTGTCCATAGAGAATGGTGCGCAGGCCTTGGGCATGATTGTCATCGGCCAGGCGCTGGGCCAGCCGGGTAAGGACGATTCGCCGGGCATTTTCGTCCTCCGCCATACCGAACAGCAACGGCGCCAACGTCTCCAGATCACCGTCTTCAATAGCCTTGGCGAAGGTGTCCGCCTCCATGTCCAAGGGCATGGGGTTGGCGGCCTCAGACCTCAGCGCTGCGGGCAGCACGGCTGCTGGTTTCACCAGCGATGCCTCCTGCACCTGTAAGGTGGTCGCCAACAGTGCAGGGGGCAAAGACTCCGCATCAGCGAGGAGCGCCAGGGTGTCCGCCACAATCTGCAGGGCCTGCGCATCTGCGGCGGCGGCCCACCAGTGCGGCAACAAACTCTGCTGCCAGGCAGCGCGCAAGACCAAGCGCTGAGCGGAATCGGCCCAGAGGATTTCCCGCTCAGGTACAGAAGCAGAACGCCAGTGTTCGAGGATCTCCCGCGAACCCGGCGTCAGCACCCCCTCATCCAACCCGAACCCAGCCATGGCCGGGTGTCGCGTCAGACTGCATCAGCCCAACTTTTCCTTGATGCGTGCGGCCTTACCAGAAAGATCACGCAGGTAGTAGAGTTTGGCGCGGCGCACATCACCACGACGCTTCACTTCCACTTTGGTCACCAGCGGCGAATAGGAGGGAAACACGCGCTCCACCCCTTCACCGTTGGAGATTTTGCGGATCGTGAAAGCAGAGTGCAGGCCACGATTACGGCGTGCAATGCAAATACCCTCAAAAATCTGGATACGCTCGCGGTCGCCTTCCTTCACCCTTACGTGAACGGCTACCGTATCGCCCGCACCAAAAGGCGGCAGTACCGACTTCATTTGTTCCTGATTAATTTCGTCAATGATGTTCATACCCAACTCCTTAGCCTAGTATTACTGCGTTTCTCCGTCCTGACGGCGATACTCTTCCAATAATTCTTTTTCATCCGCCTGCAAACCTCTTTGCTCCAGCAAATCCGGGCGCCGCTCGGCGGTACGGCCTAGCGACTGTTGCAAACGCCAGCGGCGGATACGCCCATGGTCTCCGGATAGCAGCACCTCCGGAACACTTGCCCCCGCCACCACTTCGGGCCGGGTATAATGCGGGCAGTCCAACAAACCAGATGCGGCAAAACTGTCCTCCGCCGCCGAATCCGCATGACCCAGCAGACCCGGCAATTGCCGCGCCACCGCCTCCATCAGCACCAGCGCCGGCAACTCACCGCCCGCCAGCACGTAGTCGCCGATGGACCATTCCGCATCCACCGCCGCCAGCACCCGCTCGTCAACGCCTTCATAACGGCCTGCCAGTAAAATCAAGCCCGGCAACGCCGCGAAATCCTGCACCGCCTGCTGCTGCAAGCGCCGCCCCTGGGGCGACAAGTAAATCACCGGCACCCCCGGATTGGCCTGCCGCGCTGCCGCAATAGCCGCCAGCAAAGGCGGCGCCATCATCAGCATGCCCGGCCCGCCGCCGAAAGGGCGGTCATCCACCCGCCGGTAGGTGCTGTCACTGAAATCCCGCGGGTTCCAGGTTTGCACATCAATCAGCCCACGGGTCAACGCGCGTCCGACAATGCCCTCCTGCAAATAACCGTGGATCAGCCCTGGGAAAATGGTGATGACGTCGAAACGCATCACCAGTCGGCTTGCCAATCCACAACAATCCGCCCGACGGACAGATCCACACCCGCAGAGGTTTCGGTCGACCACGGAATGAGCAGCTCACCGCCCTTACCGTCGTCGACCACCATCACGTCATTCGCCCCGGTTTCCAGGAAAGCGGACACGGTGCCCAGAGCGACACCCTCTCGGTTCAGTACCCGCAACCCGATCAGCGTGCTCCAGTAAAATTCACCAGCTCCCGGATCAGGCAATTCAGCCCTGAGCACCGCGATCTCCTGCCCGATAAGGGCACGCGCCTGCTCACGGTCATCCACCTGCTCAAGCTTGGCCACCACACCCTCGCCCTGCATACGCCCGTCTTCCAGCACCCAAGGGCGCCGGGCCGGGCCGAGATACCAAGGCGAGTAGTCGAGGATGGCGTCGCGCTCTTCGGTAAAAGAAAAAACCTTTACCATACCGCGCACACCATAGATGCCGGAGACCCGCCCCAGCACCACCCACTCCCCGGCGTCAGACGCCGGCAACACCCGTCTTGCTCACGCCTTCTTTCTTCAGAAAGCCGGCGACGGTGTCGGACGGCTGGGCACCCTGGCTCAACCAGTAAGCGGCGCGTTCTTTGTTGATCCGCAGCTCGGCTACTGCGCCAATGGGATTGTAAAAGCCCAGGCGCTCAATAAAACGACCATCCCGACGGCTACGGCTGTCGGTCACCACAATGTGATAAAAAGGCCGCTTCTTGGCGCCGCCCCGGGCCATACGAATGACTACCATGTGTTCTCCTTAGCCATGATCCTCTCCCTCTGTGCGGGAGAAAGGCGCGTATCGTAACTAAAAACAAGCTCTAACGGAAGGGTAATCCGCCCTTCAACATCGATTTTGGATTCATCCCCAGCAAACGGCTGAGCCCCCGGCCCCCCTTACCCATTTTTTTGAACATTTTTTGCATCATTTCGAACTGCTTGAGCAGGCGATTGACCTCGGTGACGGTCGTGCCGGAACCCGCCGCGATCCGCCGCCGCCGCGAAGCCTTGATGATGTCCGGATGACGTCGTTCGCCGGGCGTCATGGAGTTAATCATGGCCTCCAGACGGCGCATCGACTTGCCATCCTGCATGGCGCTCTGCGCCTCGGCGGGCAACTCACCCATGCCGGGCAGCTTATCCATGATACTGGCCATACCACCCATGCGCTCAAGCTGGCGCAGCTGCTCGCGGAAATCTTCCAGATCGAAGCCCTTGCCGCTGCGCAGCTTGTCGGTCATTTTCCGGGCCTGATCTTGGTCCACGTCCTGCTGGACCTGCTCCACCAGGCTGACAATGTCGCCCATGCCCAGAATGCGCGAGGCCATACGATCCGGATAGAAAGGTTCCAGGCCCTTGCGAATCTTCTCACCGATCCCGATGAACTTGATGGGCTTGCCGGTAATGGCCCGCACCGACAGGGCCGCGCCACCGCGGGCGTCACCATCCGCCTTGGTGAGGATCACGCCGGTCAGCGGCAGGGCGTCGTTAAAGGCCTTGGCGGTATTCACCGCATCCTGACCGGTCATGGCATCGACCACGAAAAGCAGTTCCACCGGTTTGACCGCCGCGGTCAGGGCCTGCGCCTCGGCCATCATTTCGCTGTCCACGTGCAGACGCCCCGCCGTGTCGACGATGAGCACGTCGTAGACGCCGCGCTGCGCCGCTTCCACCGCATCCTGGGCGATGCGCACCGGCTGCTGATCGGGGCTGGAAGGGAACACATCCACCGCAATGTCTTTACCGAGATGCGCCAACTGCTCCATGGCGGCAGGACGATAGACGTCGGTACTGACCATCAGCACACGCTTCTTTTCCTTGTCCTTGAGCCACAGGGCGAGTTTGGCGCTGGTGGTGGTCTTACCTGAGCCCTGCAAGCCGGCGAGCAGGATCACCGCCGGGGGACGCGCGCTGAGATCGAGGCGATCATTGTGCGCGCCCATCAACTTCACCAGTTCGTCATGGACGATCTTGACGAAGACCTGCCCCGGCGTGAGGCTCTTGATCACGGCTTCGCCCATGGCCTCTTCGCGGACGTTATTAATGAAGTCCTTGACCACCGGCAGGGCTACGTCGGCCTCCAGCAGCGCCAGCCGCACATCGCGCAGGGCGTCGCGGATATTATCCTCGCTCAGCCGTCCCTGGCCGCGCAAATTCTTGAAGGTCTGGGTCAGTTTCTGGGTCAGATTGTCAAACATGGGTCCCCCTCGTGTAGGGTGGATTTTGGACTGTATAAGGCGGTCGCGCAATGCGTGACATCACGCCTCCTGCCGCACCGGCAGAGGATTGAGCTGATGCCTTTGATGGCATCAGCCGGGCATGAAGTGCTCCATCGGCACCCTGAAACGGAGGTTGTGGGACGGTTCCAGTCGAACTCTACCGCACATTAGAGTCACTTGATCCTGGCTCTCCAGATCAGAAAGGCAGTGTAAGCGAACGCTCGGGCTCTCAACCCGGTTGGTCCGAAAGAACATTCGAAACCGCTTTTATCTCGTCAAACCTTGTGGCCAAATCAATAATCCACTCGCTATTTGCTGTTACTGTAACTTTCCCGAGAATATCTTCTCTGTGAGATACTATCCCGGAAGATAAATCCTCAGAGATAGCAAAGCTTGCATAAGGCAGAATATTTTCTATGGATTCTTTAAAGATGTAATAAACGTGAATTCCGGCTCGCGCCTGTTCCTCAATTATTTCTGCAAGCCCGCCAAGTTCATTTTCCGTACTTAAAACAAAGATTCTTTCAATTATTACCCCCTTGCGAGCCTGGCGAAAGTTTAGCTCTGAATGCTCAGATCCATGTTTCCCCGTTTTCCAATAGAACCTCTTTGTCAAATTACTCACCACTTTGAATGTCTGACCAGGTTCTAACGAGCCCAGAAGGACCATTGATGCCAGATATATATCATGAAATATATAGTCGGAACCACGTTCTGCACATTTTAGCATCTTATGAATATTATCAAATTCCAAGAGGGCGATTCTAGTGGATACCACCGAGTGTTGTTTCTTCAGCCTGTTATAGATACTCAGAGTTTCATTTACCGATGCCTGCTCAGCAGGAGAAAGCTCCAAAGATGGAAATGAAAGCTTAATTCTTTTTTCTAGATTATCAATCACAATGATTATTTCTGCAAGAAATGTGGCCAACGCGAAGGCGAGCATAACGACCAACGTTATTGAAAATCTTAAATGGTACCGACTTCCAGCCCACAAGGTTAGAAGAATGAAAATCAGCCCAAAAAAAGCGATAATCAATCTCAATAGCAATGCTCTGGACATAAATATTACCCTCTTGTTTTAATTTATCAAGCCAGAATATAGTCGATGGCGAAGCAACTCCAAAGCAACAGGGTGATTAGGTACTCGCAGACCAACGGTATCTTGCCCGCCCGTAATAACCGTAGATACGTGATTAGCACGTCTTAAGATCTGGCAAGTGGACTGGGCCAGAAACACTCCGCAATGTCGGCAGATGTTTTTATCCTTGCCAGTAAATAGTTAGCCGAAGCAATCGGCTTTCAAAAAATCATCATACGGAATATAGTAGGATCCATCTGATGAAAAGCTGGTTCCAACCATCCCATTGAAGATATTCAGGGAACAGGAGCGCAGGTAGATGGGATTATCGCTTCTACGCAATGCTTCCATTCGTTCTAGGACCAAGCGGATATCTCTCGGCTGAATTATGGCCTGCTCTGGATACGAGCGGTTTGGATAGGCAAGACAGCTGTCAGGATCCAGCAGGTCGGTAACTCCAATAATTCGATAGCGATAAGGGTCATCCATCTGCCACACTACCGTTTGGCTGCTCGAAAAGTGGATTTTGAAATGATACACACCTCGAAAGGTGATCAGTTCTTCCAAGACGCTAATGACTGTATAAATCTCCCGGTCTAAGCGGCTGATTTGCCGTACTTGGTCCCTTTGGTTTGTCGGCGAGAAGTGCCATGATCTGCGCTTGTCTTCATACAATCCTTCAATAGGGGGTAAATCCCGCAGGGCGAAATCTGCACCGAGGAAGCCGATGTGGATTCCTTGAGGATCCCGCAGGAAGCATATGGCTGTCATGGATGGACGAAGCGCGTTTTGACTGATATAAGCTTCGCAAAGCAGGAAATCAACGGCCTGAGTGTGATCTCCTAAATAGGGCCATTGTTGATAACATGTCTCCCGGTTTCTGTCCAGAAAGTTGGCCACGGATAACGCTTCCCGCATATACGGTCGGTCTGATCGGTCTCGTCCAAAATGTTCCACAATCAGTCCTTCACGACTCATGCTGGAGCTGAACTGCACACCGTTACGATCCATAATATACAAGTATTTTGCATAGGGAACTGAGGGAAAGACCTCCATCAGGAGAGCATCCAAGGAGGATCGATATCCCAGAGGTTGTTCACTTGCGTGTGTTGTCTGGCTGGTTAGTGCCGCTATCCTTTGCATGGGCGCGTACAGCAGTTGCATGAGTCGTTCCCTTTGGCGGGTGACTACACTGGAAAGATGATCCTTGGTACTCAGTTTGCCGGAAGCGATCTGTTCGATTTCTGACCGGACTTCTTCGTTGATTGTGTCCATGATGTATTCTCTCCATATGAGAAAAGCAGTCGGGGTCTCCACTACATCTTTACCCAGTTTCCTGCGGCCCGCCGTTCAAAAAGACTGCCGTCGGGGGCGATTTGGATGACTGTTAGCCAGCGGTTGTTCACTAACTGGCCAAGGGCTCCGTTACCATCAATGATGCGATCCATGGCTTCTATGGGTGCTTCAATAAAGGCAGATAATCGCAGAGGCTCGTGTTGTAACCCGCTGTTACTATCCCGTAGGGACTGCTCCGACAGCCCAATGCGCAGGTCACCCCCGTTACCCTCCAGGACACCAATGGTTCCGCCAACCACGTTGTGCAATACCTTGTTACCACAACCTTGCCGTTGGTTATCGACAATGGAGCCGTAGTACTGCATGTTGATCCAGTTGGCCACCACTAGAGGCGCGGTCATGATCAGGGTTAAAACCGCAAAGTCCGGATCCTTCTCTACATCGTAGTCGTGGAGGAACGCTCGGCCGGCAAGATTCATCTCGCGGGTACGCCAACGAGGCGCGGCAATAAAAGCAGCGTTCCCCGCCAAAGCCCATTCTGGACGCACCTGAGACCAATCTCGTCCGCGATAGGCCATGTTTCGAGCCACTGTCTCCGGATCCCGTAGATCGGGCTCCAGACGCAACATCCTTTCCAAGCGGGTGAGATTGGCCGCCTTTTCCAAAGCTTCTCGCAACTCGGCGAGGAGTCCAGCATCCAAGCGGGGATCATCCATCCCACCCAGGATTTCGACCCGATCAGTTGTCGTGTCGTGGAGTGCGGGCAGGAAGCAACAGCGTGGATCCAGATCCCAGCCTTTGTCTACCAGAGCCTTACGCACCTGTGGATCATTGAGGAGGCCGGCGGCCGCCTTTGCATTCACCTCTCCGGTCTGCCCGGCGCATGCGCCACAGTCCAGTCCTGCCCGGTGCGGGTTATTGGTGTTGGAACTTCCGTGGCCGGCCAGGAGAACGATGGGAGCCACACCGCGGTTCAGACCCAAACCGGTGAGAATGAATTCCGCCATGGCCACACGTTCCTGCAGGGTTAGGGATTCCGGCAGGACACACTGTAACGTGGCCCGTTCCGCTGCCGAAAGCCCTGCTTCGTCGGGAGGAATGGAAGGTCGGTGCCATCCCATGGTGTCCGCCAAAAGGCGGCCCACATACGACAGACCAGCCGTTTCGACAAAAGAAAAACAAGAAGCCGCCGAAAGCTTGAAATGCTTCCACTCCGCCCCCCTTCGTAGCCGCCGGAATCGTCGCTCGATGATGGCCTTGGCCCCCTGTTCCATCACATGTACCCCGGGATTGAGAAGAACCGGCGTTTGGGTTCTTGGGGCATAATCCCCCTGTCGGCGATAATCCAACAGCACACCAAAAAATCCCGCGAAGCCGATGGTATCAAGGGTTGGCATAACGCCTTCCAGGTGGCGACGGAACACCTCGGAACGAACGTCAATACAAAAAGCAGCCTGTACCAAAGGGGCTGTTGAATTCTTTTTCTTTGCCGGTTGGCGGCGGATGCTGGTCGCTACTTGTCGACGGTAGGCGATTTCAGAGGCGCGCAGGAGCACCTCTCCACGTCGGGCGTCCTCCATATCCGCACTTTTATCATCGATGATCCAAGCCTGGATTTGGCGATGCCAGCGTTCCAACACCTTCGACTGAGCCGTTTGCCGTAAGAGCGCCTCCCAAACCATGCGGATCGTCAAAAGATCAAGCAGATCCTCATCACTACCTCCCTGTAACTCTGCCTGCCACAGCAGATACCTGCACCAGCTGGCCCAGCCACCGATGGATTTGAGAAGCACTAAGAGATAGGCCTCCTCCGCAGGCTGGGGGATCCCTACCGTTCGTAACGCCCACTGCCTGGCCTCTGCACCATTGGAAGACAATGCGAGAAGTTGTGACCGCACGGGCCTGAGGCCCATAGGGCCAAGACTTCGGTCAGCGAGGGTGTATTGACGCCAAGATCCAAAGAGGCCGATCTTGGGATCCTTGGGAATAGACCACAACGACTGCCCCCGATCATAATACGCCGCAAGAAAGTGGCTGATCTGCTCCACCACGTATTGGGAAACTGAGGCGTGGCCACGGAGATCCATCAGCTCCGGCAAACGCGGCAAACGCATGGGTAACTCAGAAGATTCACGGAGATACTCTCTCCAGCCCTCCTCATCGATATACAGACCAAGATCCTCCGTCGCTTGAAGGATGTCGACCATGTTGAGCTTGCCATTTTGGAGAAGATCAGCGTACCAGCGCCGATCCATGATAACCCGCTCTCCGACCGTCCCCTGCAGTTGCGCAGCCACCTCGGAGAAGGACCGGTCCGCGAAGCCCCAGTAGGGATTGACAGCCACAAAGCTGTCCAGCGGCCATACCGGCGCAATCCGGTGAATCACCCGATCAAAAAGTTGCTGTGCGTTTTCTGCGGCTACTGTACTCATTGGACACCTCCGGAATGACCTATAACATCTTGATTACGAGCAATAGATTGAAGCGATTCCACAGCGAGATTTTTGCGTGGCAACTCCACACCCACTCTTTCTGACCAAAACCGATGCGAGAATTGTTCAACCCAAACATCTGCATATAGCCCATTGTATAGATGCGTAAAAAGGACCAGTTGGAGTTTTTGGGGCAGCAGTGCTCGGCCCGGACCCTGCAGCCAACTCAAGATCAGAAAACTCACTGCCGCCAGTCCCACGAGCCACAGATACAGGGTGCTGACGGACACCATGGATCTGGTCATATCTGACGTAAAACCCCAGACGAATAGCGTGTGCAGAATCAGGTAGGTGAATCCCATGCTTGCAGCCACCAGCAGTGCTACAAAGCGATCAGGCAGTGCAGCAAACTGAAAGCCTTTCACCAAAATTTGCGACACTGCCACGGCCACGATCACCACCAAGGCGATCCAGGTAGGATCTCGTAGTGGATTTTCCGCAAAAGCCCAGGCTCCGCCCCCAGAGATAACTAGCCCAAAGATGATCGCCGCCAACCACGAGGTCATAGAGGGAATCTTCTTTCCTCCAGGCGGTACCTGCCGCAGTTGGTCCGTGACGCTACCTGAAGAAAGGAATGCGTGGGCCTTGTACAAGGAGTGCCCAATTAAGTGCAACAAAGCCAAGGGGAAAAGACCGAGCCCCAACTCCAGTGACATGAAGCCCAGCTGGGCTGTGGTCGACCATGCCAACATGGATTTGACCGCCGTTTGCGTGGTCATAACCAACGAGGCGATAACGACGGTTGCCAGGCCAACCAGTCCCAAGAAAAGCAGCGCATCCGGGACTCGGACCAAAAGGGGGCTGGTACGCAGGGCAATAATTGCGCCACTGTAAACGACCCCGGCGTGCATCAGAGCCGAGACAGGCGTGGGTGCTTCCATGACTTGTATCAACCAGCCCTGAAAAGGAAAGTGGGCACTTTTCAAAATGACCGCACCAACAATCAACCAAGCGGCCAGTTGCAAGACTGAGGGCATATTCCCAGCTTGCTCAGCGAAGTGCCGAATAGCGCTGAACTGAAGGCTCCCGACCTGTTGACCGATCAGCACGGTGGCCGCCACCAAAAAAAAGTCCGCCGTACGGCTAAAGATAGACTTCTTGTGGGCCGCCATAATGGCTTTGGGCCGTTCGCTATAGAACTTGAGGAGCTTGTGCAGGCTAAAGCCTGTGGCAATAATCCCGAGCGTGAATAACCCGATGTTCCCCGAAACCACCACCAATAGGAAAAAGCCCCCGGTGAACGCCAACAGGCGAAAAAAACGGGCCTGATGGGGATCACCATCCAGGTACTCCACACTGTATTGGGCAATCATGAGAATGACAAAGGAAACAAGTGTGGCCAATACCAACGTCAACCCGTTGACTGCAATGGAAAAAGGGAAATCAAAAGACAAGCCTGGAAGGGGCAGCGTTGCGATTTCAAGACCGCCTTGTACGCCCATAAAAAAGCTGATATCGCCAGCCAGGGCCGCCAACAGCGCCCCAATCGCTGCCCAGCGAACACGGTAACGGGTACCCAAGGCTGAATGGCGGGTCGCCCGCACGGCGGGCAACGCCGCTACGAGGAGCCCTGCCGGCATCAACGCCAGAAATGTGCCCGTAAGCCACGGTATAGAAATTATGGTATTCATTGCTGCCTCCTCGGATGAAAGGACCGGGAAGGACTGTAACGCCGCGATAGGATTTATTCAAATTGCATTTATAAATCATACCTATTTATTATTATAAATGCCATGCTTGACCAGAAGGTGATCAGCCCCACTTGGGGGGTTCGTGTGCGGTGGTATCAGAGGTATTTGGCCAAGTCTGGCCACAACTTCACGAGCCGGTCTGTAATAAACTGCTCTTGCGATGCGGAGAACTCCACAAACTTTTGAGCGGTCAGCGACAAAAATCTGCCGCGAGGATAGACCAGATACCATTTTCGCAGAATAGGAAAATCTTCCACTTCAAGGATTTCTATAGGTCCTTTGGTTCCCTCCAACGCAAGAGAATGAATGGAAAGGATGGATATCCCCAAACCACTGGCCACTGCATGTTTAATCGCCTCGTTGCTACTCAGCTCCATGGCTACATTGGGTTTTAGGCCTTTTTCAGCAAAAAGGCGCAAGTAAGCGTGGCGAGTCCCGGAACCAGGCTCCCGAATGAGAAAAGGAGTTTCCGCGACAGCATGAAGTGGCACGGGCTTTTCCGCCATCGTAAGGGGGTGGCCACGGGGTGCCATGACTGTGAGTGGATTCCACGCAAAGGGAATGGCCTCCACATCCACTTCACCCGTAGGCACTTGGCCCATGACGTAGAGATCATCTTCAGTATTCTTGATGCGTTGGATGATCTCATCTCGATTGCTGACCTTCATACTGAACTCAATGCCTGGAAACTTTTCCCCAAAGGCGGCGAGCAACTCTGGGGCAATATATTTGGCCGTAGTGACAACGCCTAGCCGCAGCTTACCCCGTCGGATTCCTTTTCGATCTGCGATCTGTGTTTCAAGATTCTCAAAAATGCGGAATAAGTCACGACAAGCAGCATAAAGATCCTGCCCACCATCAGTTGGCCGAATTTCTTTCCCGATCTGTTCAAATAATGGAAGGCCTACAGCCTCTACCAATTTCTTCATTTGGAGAGAAATAGTGGGTTGAGCCAGAAATAATTCATCTGCAGCTTTGGTGAAACTTTTATGACGACTAACTGCCATAAATATCTGCAATTGTCGAAAAGTAACATGGTGTAAGAGCGAATGAAGTGATCTTGGTAGACCTTCTCGAGATTGACTGTTCTGCATAACGGGATCGGTGCTCCGTTGTGAGCCATGGCAGGTATGGCTCCAGCGTATCAGACAGCTGGCCTCTGTGGAATCTTCATATGCGAATGCGAATGACCGATTTTAGCCTGACCCGGCCAGTCGGGATGAAACCCTATCGCTTGTTAACACTTGTGGTCTGCCCGATGCCCACACCTGCAGCTCTGGTTAAACTTTAATGATTGTATCGCTGTAAAGTGCCACCAGCGGGTCGTGGGTCATTAACCGCATCGGTTCCACGAGCGCTTGTGCCACAAGAATGCGGTCAAATGGGTTTTGATGGTGCGCGGGCAGATCTTCCACGGCAACCGCGTGCTCTGCCTCGACAGGAAGAAAGCGATAACCCGACTCCTGAAAATAGCGCACCGCGTCTTGGCTTGATACGGGCATATCGCCTCGCCCCAATGCATGCTTGATCGCAATTTCCCAGACGTTCGCCGCGCTGACCCAAACGGTCGTTCTGGGCGACTGAATCATGTCACGCGCCTTCTGGGGCAAATTCGGACTGTCCGTGATGGCCCACAGGGCAACATGCGTATCCAGCAGCAAGTTCAGGACTGCACCTCGCCCATGAATAAGCGCGCCACGGCATCGTTATGCGCATCGATACTGTCGGGCACAACGAACCGGCCTTTCGCCACGCCAATCCGCTTTCCAGACAGGACCGTATCTATCGGCACCAACTTGGCGGCGGGACGGCCATTCCTGGCGATCACGATCTCGCGCTCCTGTCCTTGCTCGATGGCTTCCACCAGGCGGGACAGAGAGGACTTGGCTTGTAACATATTGACAGACTGCATCGTATTCTCCATAAAGTGGAGTTAGTCTAGTCTGGCTAATTAAAATGGTCAAGACCGTGATTATGCTGTCCGCCACCTCAAACGCTGTCCGGGAACCACCCCGTGACGCGCAACACCGCCTGCCGCCACCTCCAGCGTCATGTAGGCACCCCGGCAGGATTTCATGCGCCATGCGCTGAGCTCTGGGTGACAAGCCAATATCCTCAGCTCGGCATCCAGGAAAATGACATCGATGGGGAAACGCATGCCCACGGTGTGTACACTTCCACAGGCAGTCAACAACAACCCCTGCTGATCAGAAAACCCGGTCTTGCCCAGCAAGCCCTGCAAACGGTCGAGAAAACTGCCCGCCATCTGCACCTCAGACCAGAGCACCTGACCATCACGGCAAATCATCCCTGCCGGTTTCAAAAACCGACTTCCTGAAGAAATTTCATATAGATGACAAAAGCCAGCATCAAAAAAGTAATGGGGAAAATGAAGACGACCAGTGGGGCCAGTAACTTGACTGGTGCCTCCAACGCCAGCTTTTCGGCGCGCAGGAAACGCTCCTCACGTCGTTGTTCCGCTTGCGCCCGCAATACCGGTCCCAGATCACCACCCCGCGCTTCCGATTGAATCAGGGCACTGACCAGGCTCCGCACTTCCGGCAACGGAACCCGCTCCCCAAAGCGTCGGAAAATATCGATCTTCGGCGTCCCCGCGCGCAAATCGCGGATCATAATGCCAAACTCATTGCGCAGCGGTCCCAGCGGCCCCTTGTCCACCGCCACCTGCAAGGCGCCCGTCAAATTCAGCCCGCCTTCAATCATCAGGGTGATAAAGTCGAGATAAACGGGTAGCTCCTTGAGAATCAGCCGTCCCCGCCGCTTCGCCTGCTCCACAAGCCAAAGATCGGGATAAAAACCACCCACCAGCGTGGCCAGCAAGCTCAGCCAGAGATTAAAAAGCCCAGATGCCCTATAGAATAAAAGGTTATATGCAAAAAGTGGTTGACCCGGCCTCATGAGACGGCAATGGAGAAATGCCTGTGTATGCAAGGACTGGTTGGCAAGCCGCGCCCTGCCGCTATGCCGTTTTGGGCAAAATCGGGTGGAGAACGGTATGGCAGAGAGAGTTTGGATTTTCCGAGCGACTGCTTGAGGAATGCGAACTCTCGACCTGTTACCGACATTCGCCCTGCGGCTACGAGCGACAGCAACGCAGCGAGAGCGGTCCTTCACAGGCGGCATGGGAAGAGCTACTATCGGCCAAGAGCGGGCTCTTTGATGTTCAGCTTGGCTGTCTGCTTCCTCTCTGAGAACGGACATTAGGTTTGTCGGTCTAAGGGTGTAGGACGCTCTCTTGTGTCTACAGCATTGGTGGCGATTCACGTCTCTATATTGAAAGAATTTCCGGACCCGTCGGTCTCTATAGTTACTGTTAGGCATAAACGCACAAATCAAAGGAACATGAATTATGAAAATTACACTCACAAAAGAAGATATTGATTTAATTGGAAAAGATTTGATCACTCATCGTTGGAAAATTGAAGATACCGAAGGTCAAAACAATGAATTTGATCATTGTGCATCGTTAGCCGACCGTCTAGCTTATAACCATAATGGGGGAGTACTTACATTAAATTCGCCAAATGAAGAATAATCACAAGTATTATGGAAGGTCATGTGGTACGCCTAACACAGCGCTCAAAATGGACGCAAGTTACGCTGCGCTCCAATTGCGCCATTTAGCTCGGCGTTAGGCATCACTAACCATATGAACCATGGGCTGAAAAATTCAAATTTTGGCTGGAGCGCTTACTAAATGGGAACTTCCATAGAGCTCTGCATTGGTAACGTGTCCCTATCGTATTCCAAAAACCACATGGGGATAGATTACGGATTCTTGTTTCAGGAAGGTGATCTATTTGGCCGCAATATGGACCCAATAGCTTATGGTTCTTACGAAGAACATCCTGAAGAAATGGGGGAGCTTGACGAAGCCGAGGAACTTTTTGCTAGAACACTTTCTCGCATCTTGCCTCGTCTTGAGATACTCGGCTTCACACTTGAAGCCGCACGCGCCGAATATCAAGCGGTAGTCGCGGAAGCGGTAGAGCTGGATAGCTATAGCGAGCTAGAAGAGAAGAAATACGAGTATCTCTCGTTTGAAGAATTCTGCAATCTAGTCTGCCGCTATCCGCTAAGCGATCTGAAGAGCGGTTATATCGAGTACGAAACGCCAGACCGAGACATGCTATCACAGGGACGGTTTGCCGCCGATATCGACGAATTTGATCGGATTCCATGGACCGACAACTCTGATTCTTATTGGTCCGAAACCAGCTTCCTCTCCGCGAGAGTTTGCATTCTGAGCGCGGAGTCGATGCTTCGAGTCTTTGCCCTGAATGCAGCCAATGCTGAAGTGGAGGTCACATGGGCCTTTGGCTCTATTGTCTATGCCGGGTGGGTTCAACGTGAGGCGTTCCTGCCAGGTGCGCGGCAAAAGCAAAAGGTTCTGATCGCAACCGAGGGAGTATCCGACGCACGCATCATTCGACGGTCGCTCGATATCCTACGCCCGGACGTGGCCGATTTTTTCAATTTCGTGGATGTCAATGAACGCCATCATTTCTGGGGAACCGGCAATCTCGTCAAATTCGCAGAAGGGCTTTTGCGAATTGACGTTCTCAATCAGGTCTTATTCGTTTTCGACAACGACGCGGAGGGCGTTGACGCTTATCGAAAGCTCGAAAAACTGACACTACCTGGCAATATGCGTGCGATGCTCTTACCCGATCTTGAAGACTTTAGAGAATTCGCGACCCTCGGCCCAGAGGGCGTTAGCGTTTCTGATATCAATGGACGAGCCGCCGCGATTGAATGCTATCTCGACCTTCGTTTGGATCAATATCCGCCCCCCCAAGTCACATGGAGCAACTTCAAAAAGGACATCGGCGCATGGCATGGGGTGTTGGATTACAAAGATTCCTATTCAAAGCATTTCTATGATCAGTCCGACGATCTGCTGCGAAACGGTAGCTACGATGTCTCTAAGCTCTTGAAACTAAATGATGCGCTGATCAAGCAGGCTGGGTTGTTAACTCCGTGATTTGATGGCAACCCTACTTTTCTCCCCGGCCCGTCCCAAGTCCTAATCTCCGAACAAGGCGATCAACGTGGACCCTTGGCCACGCCGCACCTTCGCTACCGCTCAGACCCGCCGCCGTCAAACGCCGGTTATCGCAACGTTGAACGGCTGCTGTCGGGGCTGGAGCAGACATGGTGTCACCGATACCTGACTGGCCGCTATGGGTCGGATGGTGTCATTTGCTTTCCGTTGGTGAATGTCTGCAATCAGCCTAATCCGGTCATTGGTCGGATGCTAAAGTCCATGGCCAGCAGAAACGGGCAGGAATTATGACGACACTTATTGAGCGACTCGTTCTCAATCAAGACACCAACCCCTCAGCCTGTTCAATAACCATATTCACCGCCCCTTCCTGCATGTCGGGCGGATAACCATGTTTCCGTAAAACCCGCTTCACCATCCTTCGCAGATGCGCCCGCGCCTGTTCCCGGATGGACCAGTCGATGCGGGTGTTCTGGCGCACGGTGTCGGCCACTTCCTTGGCGATCATTTTCAGGGCATCGTCGCCCATGGCCTGCACGGCGGAATCGTTGGTCGCCAGGGCATCGTAGAAGGCGACTTCATCCTTGCTAAGCCCTAGTTGGGCATGGCGTTCATCCATGGCCCGCAATGCCTTCGCCAGTTCGATGAGTTCCTGCATCACCTCGACGGTATCCACCGACCGGTTATGGTACTTGCGCAGGGCTTCTTCCAGCCGTTCCGAGAAGGCTTTGCTCTGGATCAGGTTGCCCTTGCCTTCCTTGCGGACCTTGTCCTGCAACAAACGGCGCAACATTTCCAGGGCCAAATTCTTTTCGGGCATGGCCTCGATCTGGTGGATGAATTCATCGGGCAACAGGGATATTTCGCTTTTGGGTAGCCCCGCCACGGCATAGAGGTCCACCACGCCTTCCGGGGCGATGGACTGGTCGATCAACTGGCGAATGGCGTATTCCTGCTCTTCCACCAGGGATTCCGCGTCGCTGGTCTTGTCCAGGGTAGCGCGGACACTCAGGAAAAAGACGATTTCCGAGCGGCAGCGCTCTACCACGTCATCGCCCGCCGCCAACGTAGCGGCCTTTCTGAGCCCCGATGTGGCATTGCGGAAACGGCGTTTGAGGCCGTCTTCCGTGAGTTCCTGGGACAGAATGAATTCGGTGCCATTGCGCAGGGTGGCCACCTTTTCCGACCCGTCGCCGGTCAGATAATCCTGATAGTCACAGCCGTGGAAAATACTGCGGCAGATGTCCAGCTTTTCCAGCAGCACCTGGATGGCGGCCTGCACGGTTTCCGCCGGATTCCCCTTGCCGCCGGAACGGGTGTAGGTGGCGATGGCGTTTTTCAGGTCCTGGGCGATGCCAATGTAGTCCACCACCAGCCCACCGGACTTGTTGGTGAATACCCGGTTGACGCGGGCGATGGCCTGCATGAGCGTGTGCCCGCGCATGGGCTTGTCCACATAGAGGGTGTTGAGGGCCGGGGCGTCGAAGCCGGTCAGCCACATGTCCCGCACGATGACGATTTCCAGAGGATCATCCGGGTCTTTGAGGCGGTCGGCTATGGCTTCATTGCCCGCCTTGCTGCGGATGTGCGGCTTCCATTCCAGCGGATCACTGGCCGAACCGGTCATCACCACCTTGATGCGGCCTCGGGTGTCGTCGTCGCTGTGCCAGTCGGGATAGATACGGACGATGGCATCATAGAGTTCCACGGCGATGCGGCGGCTCATGGCAACGATCATGGCCTTGCCGGACAGGATATTTTTGCGCTTTTCCCAATGGTCCAGCAGATCGGCGGCAATCTGTTCGACCCGCTTGGGGGCGCC
Source organism: Acidithiobacillus ferriphilus (assembly GCF_028215975.1). Taxonomy (NCBI): domain Bacteria; kingdom Pseudomonadati; phylum Pseudomonadota; class Acidithiobacillia; order Acidithiobacillales; family Acidithiobacillaceae; genus Acidithiobacillus; species Acidithiobacillus ferriphilus. The sequence continues at coordinate 316,098 of NZ_CP116458.1, read as the reverse complement.
CACCAGGGCTTCCAGTTGCGCCCAGCGGGTTTTGAGGCGTTCCTTGTTTTCCTGCTCGTCGTCTTCGGTGATTGCCTCAAAGGTGCTGTCGATGACGGGTCGCTGGTCTTCCGGCAGGTTGAGGCGCACCAAGCGGCTTTCGTAATAAATCGGGACGGTGGCACCATCTTCCACGGCCCGCTGGATGTCGTAGATGTCGATGTAATCACCGAACACCACGCGGGTGTCCCGGTCGTCCAGTTCCAGCGGGGTGCCGGTGAAGGCCACGAAGGTGGCGTTGGGCAATGCCGCCCGCAGGTTGGCGGCGTAACCATCCAGAATCTCGTACTGGCTGCGCTGGGCCTCGTCCACCATGACGATGATGTTCTTTCGGTCGGACAATACCGGGTGCTTGCCCTGGGGTTCGTTGCGGTCTTTCTGGAATTTCTGGATGGTGCTGAAGATCACCCCACCGGACGCCCTTTGCAGCAGTTCCCGAAGATCACTGACGCTGTCGGCCTGTTGCGGGTCTTGCCGTAAAAGCTGGCTGCCCGCCGCAAAGGTGTCGAACAACTGGGTGTCCAGGTTCGTGCGGTCGGTGAGCATGACGATGGTGGGGTTTTCCAGAGCCGGATGCTGGATGAGCATGCCCGCGAAAAAGAGCATGGTGAGGCTCTTGCCGGACCCCTGGGTATGCCAGACCACACCACCCCGGCGGTCGCCGCCGATGCCTGCCGCCGCGAGCGTGGTCAGCAGGGCCTTCTGGGCGGCGTGGAACTGATGATAGGCGGCCACCTTTTTGCTGAGCTTGCGGCCATCGTCTTCAAAGGCGACGAAGTGCCGCAGCAGGTCCAGAAAGCGGCGGGGTGCAAAGATGCCGTGAATCAGAAAGCGCAGAGGGTCATCCCCCCGGTCCATGAGTTCCTGCCCGTCGATGGTCTTCCAGGGCAGGAAGCGTTCGTAAGGGGCACCCAAACAGCCCATGGCGGCCTTGAGGCCATCGCTGATGACCAGCACGGCGTTGTAGGCCATGAGGTTGGGGATATCCGCCTGATAGGTCTGTAGCTGATTCCATGCCTTGTGGATGGTGGCGTTGGCGTCGGCCATGTTTTTGAGTTCAAAGAGGCCCAGGGGCATGCCATTGATAAAGACCACCAGATCGGCACGGCGGTTGATGCGGTCGTGGATGACGGTGTACTGGTTGACCACCAGAAAATCGTTCTTTTCGGGGTGTTCATCATCGAGCAGGCGGACGATGATGCCGCGTTCCTCGCCGTCCACCTGATGCGCCACCCGCACGCCTTCCACCAGCATGCGCTGGATGAGGTTATTCTGAGTCATCAAGCCGCCGTGGACGGCATCCCGCACCATGCGCAGGGCTTCGTCGCGGATGTCTTTGGGAACGGCGGGATTCAGGGCGTGAATCGCGGTGCGCAGGCGTTCCAGCAGCAGGGCGTCGGTGTAGTCGGCGCGTTCAGGATGGTCACTGTCCGGGCCGATGTCGGGGCCGTGGGCGTAGGCGTAGCCCAGTTCCTGGAACAGGGCTATGGCGTGGTGTTCGATGGTGGATTCGTTGAGGGCGGTCATCCCTTAGCCCCCGACGATATTACCTTACTTGATCCCAGGGCTTTTAATAGAGCCAGTTCTGATGCAATTTGTTCCTTTGACTTTCCAGGTGGAATATCCTCACCGCGCTCACCAATGTTGACCCATCTTTGATTCGGATCTTTTGGATGTCTGGTATAATAGACATTACCGTAGATATCGTAATACCTAATGAATATATCCCAGGTTTGGCTGGGTAAATTCTGATATTCATCTGTCTTGAAATTCTGGTGTGGGTCAAGAAAATAGCTATTGTTTCCAGTGTGAAATGCAGCAATTTCTAGTTGCCGAGAAGCACCGACAGCGAGTGGTGAAAACTCAGAAATCAGTTCTTTTCCACTATTGTTCTCAAACCGGATCAGGATGGTTGGGTTTAGCGCGATGCCCTTGCCTACATTCTTTATTTCACACGCTATAGCCAGTACGGTAACGTTACCCTGCGCCCCCGAATAGTACGCTCGCCAATGATCATGGGCGATCAGATCGAAAATATTTCTGTTTTCTCGAATTTCAGGATTGAGTTCTGCATCAAGAATAACAACTGGCCGCTGGTTATCAATATTGTTCTGCACCTCATCCGTGTGGTGTCGTTCGTTTTGCTCAATAATTTGCTGATTAAACTTCGCTAACGCCGAAGTCTTTGCAGCCATCCACGCCGTGAAAACAACAGAGACCGTCGTTGCACCTGCCAACGCTACCGTTGCCCATCCTAATAGACTCATATCGCGCCTCTGGCGATATTGTGTCGCTTTCTTTGGCTAGACATTACAGCCTCTTGATCATGTTTTAATGCCTCTGATTTTTGTGTGTTATCAGAATGATTGATACGAAACTTTCCCGAAATTAGTTCTGGTAGTAATGTATCGCGTAATTCTGACAGGAAAAGGTTTGATTTTTCCATAGATATGATATATCGATACAGCGGAAGGACTACTTTTGCAAATATATTCCTAACCATATCATCGGGATGTAACACTGGAATTGGCCTTAGCTTTGATTTGCTTATTTCTAGGAATGTAGATCCATTTGCTCTACTAATTATCTCTTCCATGTTGTTCTTGATGAGCAGCACGAGAAAAATATTGTCTTCGCAGTTGTGTGGTTTCAGTGCAACGAATCCTTGATTTATTGCTATTGGTATATCGGTGATAGCAAGATAGCCGATTGGCGCACGGGATGAGAGCAGGACAGTACCAACGGGAAGCAGGCGTGAGCTAATCTGCTGTAGTCCTGCTTCAGTAATTTTGTTTTCTGTAGCAAGCAAGACGGGCATCTTCAAGCCAGCCAGGTCCTTCGGTGTAGCCCAACTGTAAAGTCCAGAACGCCAATAATCAGGATTGCTGGTGCTCGGTGTACTTCCACCAACTATATCTGCATAATCCCCAAAAGTTCCAACGCGCCAACCCTCTGGAATTTCCCCCAATTCCGAGTCCACCAGCCTATCCGGGAACAGGTCCAGAATCTCTGGGGTGATCTTCAGCCGCTTGCAGATACTTTCCCGCGATTCCCCGGCCATCTTGGCGCGTACCGGGTCGAAGTCCACGAACCACGACTTGAATATGGCCTGCGCCATGGCTTCCAGGGTCTTCGCCGCCTTGCGGTTGTTCTCGATCTTGTGGTCCAGCGTGCCCAGGACGTGGGCGATGCGACGTTGTTCGGTAATGCCAGAAGGGATAGATATAGGGAGTGGATGAATGTGGTTTCGATTCAGGGTCGGTACGCCACTACCAACATTGAATTGCGCAAGATCGAGTGATTTCAGTAGAAAATAGCAGAATTGTGGATCATTACACTTAAAATCTTTAACCCACAGAGTAGTGTTAAGTGGCCAGAAGTCTTCTTTTATAAATTGGCCACCACCGAGGCTTCCTGATCGTCCAATAACAACACCCGGACCATTCACCATTGCATGACTGTGCGTCCCAACTAACCCCGTTGAGGCTACGATGGGATAAGGACCGACATCACGCTCGGCTTCCGGAAGGTCGAATCCCCGCTGTAAAGTGAGCACTTCCCCTAGAGTGGTTTCTCGCCAATTATCGTTTTGAGTCATGAAGTTTCTTTTTTTGATGTAACGCCTCATCACGCCACCCTCACATGAGGCACATCCCGCGCTGATATGGGACGTACTTCATCGGCGGTCCGGGTTAGCACGCCCAGCGTGTCACCAGCAAGAGTGACGAACTCGACCTCAAAGGCTTTCCCGTCGCCATGAACCATGACCACGGCACCCATATCCCCTTTCACCAATCCCTGGTCGGTGTAGTCTTTCACTAGAATGACAGTATCCAGTTCCTGAATCATGGATTACCATCCATTCTTGGTGGTTCTGGAAGAACCTTCCTCAGATAATTGACCCATGCAGCCGATAGTGACAATGTGAGTTGAGCTTCTTCTATGGTCAGAGGTTTTGTGGCAGAATGCCGTGCCGTGTCGCTTGTATAAGCATAAAGGCGTTCTAATGATTTGAGTAGGGCACCGTGGATAGCTTGGCCCACATTGTTTACTTTTGCTCCCTTGAGTTTTTTTGTGCCATCCAACAGCGTGTTTTCATTTAGTCTTGTTTTAATTGTATATTCAACTGCGCAAGCTGCCTCTCGGATACATAAATCGGCGTCTTCTGGCCCATTAATAGAGATTGCTTTGAGGGCGGTCCTGATATTCTTGGATGCCGGATCGTTTTCTTCTAACACGGTCCCTATTTGTTGTTGTGTTACGATATCTAATCCTTTAATTATGTTGCCTGAGCAAAGCAATAAGCCAGTATTAAATCTGTAAAGTATATCGTTTATACCGGTTTCAAAATTTATATCTAAATTGGCAAATGGCTGGCTCATAAGACCTATCGAAAACGTTTTTGCTAATCCAGCGAGTGAGTCGTATAGCAGTTCGATATAGGCATAAAGATGCGCTAAATCGTTTTTATTGTATATCTCTTCAAGCACTGTAAAGATAAAATCAGATGGGGTGTTTTCTTTTTGTTGTAGAGGTCGCATTAATAAGTTCATCCATACATTTTTCCCGAAATCATTCCACGCGAATGAAACAGAACCCTGCCTGAGAAAATCATAGGTAAAATTATTTAATTCTAATAGCAGCCCTTTGTTCTCATCGTATTCACGCAAATTGTTTCGGAAGGGGTAAAGGGATCGAGTGTCGATCATAACTCATACCCCAGCACCCGAAAGTTCTTCAGCATCTCCTCTTCCAGCCGCCGTCCTTCCGCCAACTGTTCCGATAGGTCTTTGGTCAGTCGCGCCATCTTTTCTTCAAACGGCTCGTCATCGTCATCCTTGGCGGCAGCCCCCACATAGCGCCCCGGCGTCAGAACGTGACCATTCTTGCGGATATCGTCGAGGCTCGCCGCCTTGCAGAAGCCCGGAACATCGGCATATCCCCCGTCACCGTCGCCACGCCAGTTATGGTAAGTATCGGCGATCTTCTGGATGTCCTCATCGGACAGTTCCCGATGGGTGCGGTCGGCCATGAAGCCCAGGTTGCGGGCATCGATGAACAGCACTTCGCCGGTACGCTCGTACAGTTCCTTGCCCGCCATGCCCTTGCCATCGTCGCGGTTCTTCGCCAGAAACCACAGGCAGACGGGGATCTGGGTGCTGTAGAACAACTGGCCGGGTAAGGCCACCATGCAGTCCACCAGATCCGCTTCGATGAGGTTCTTGCGGATTTCACCCTCACCACTGGTGTTGGAGGACATGGACCCGTTCGCCAGCACGAAGCCCGCGATGCCATAGGGGGCCAGGTGATGGACCATGTGCTGCACCCAGGCGAAGTTGGCGTTGCCGGTGGGTGGTACGCCGTACTGCCAGCGTTTGTCGTCCCGCAGCAAATCGCCGCCCCAATCGGATATGTTGAAGGGTGGGTTGGCGAGGATGTAATCGGCCCGCAGGTCGGGATGCAGGTCTTTGTGAAAGGTGTCCGCCGCTTCCGGTCCCAGATCGGCCTCGATGCCGCGAATGGCGAGGTTCATGAGGGCCAGCTTCCAGGTGTTGGGGTTGGATTCCTCACCATAGACACTGATGTCCCCCACCTTGCCGCCATGGGCTTCGATGAACTTTTCGCTTTGTACGAACATGCCGCCGGACCCACAACAGGGGTCATAGATGCGTCCCTTGTAGGGGGCCAGCATGGTGACCAAAGTTCTGACCACCGAAGCCGGGGTGTAGAACTCACCGCCGCGCTTGCCTTCCGCGCTGGCGAACCTGCCCAGGAAGTATTCATAGACGCGGCCCAGGGTGTCGCGGGCCTGATGTTCCGCCGTGCCGAGGCCAATGGTACCGATGAGATCCACCAGTTCCCCCAGGCGGCGCTGATCCAGTGTGGGACGGGCATAGCCCTTGGGCAGGATGTTTTTCAGATGGGGGTTTTCCCGCTCGATCTCGGTCATGGCCTCATCGATGCGCTTGCCGATGTCCGGCTGTTTGGCGGCGGCCTGCACCCTGTCCCAACGGCCCGATAAGGGCACCCAGAACACGCCTTCCGCCGTGTATTCGTCGCGGTCTTCGGGGTCGGCGCCGTCGCCCTCAGCCAGAATTTCGGCGTGCCGTTGGGCAAAGCGGTCCGAGATGTACTTCAGGAAAATGAGACCCAGCACGACATGCTTGTAGTCAGCGGCGTCCAGATGGCCGCGCAGCTTGTCCGCAGTGGCCCAGAGCTTGGATTCCAGGCTCTGGTGGCTGGTGTCTTCGGTCTTCTTCTTGGCTGATCCGCGCGGCATGGTGTCTCTCTGGTTGTTTAAGGCTTTTATAGCACGGAAAGCGAAAACCGTCAGGCATTAAGCGGGTGCAGGCCACCATCCCCCACACGGGACACCCGCTGCGCTTCCGCTATGCGGCATTTCAATCATGCGATGGAGTCTGGCGCTTTCACTACAAGCCAAAGCATTGGACCGACAACCTCCTGTTGTTGGACAGTTCGTTAATGCATGGCTATAAGCAAGCGCTTCGCGCGGCCGGAGTGGGCACCCCCGAATGCACCCACCTGCTGGCAAGCCAAAAAGTCTTCGAAAAGGAACTCGAAGCCTGCGGCAGTGATGGAGACTGCGTCCTCAAAACCATGCGCAAACGTGGTTTTGCACTACGCGACATCAGCGAACACCAGCAAGCCCCCCTGGAAGCGGTCGCTTTGCAGCATTTTGCGGGCAGTGTGATCTTCCAAAGCCCTGGCCACAAACCGGCCCCGCTCCTGCAGCGCATTCAGCGGGGCATGGATATTTATCCCCTCCCCCACATGGAGCTACCTAACGGCGACACCCTCGTCTGGGGCTTCCAGCCGCACAACGCTACCGTCCAGTCCTTGGTCGTGGTCAATCACCAAGGTGCCGTACAATTGTTGGGCGCGGTGGATGGCATTTATCTCGGCCTACCCAGGGACAAGACCCGGCCGGAGCTGGATGCCAACGCCCACATCACCCTCTTCGTGCGCAATCCCCAGGCCCTTGCCCAAAACCTGCCCGCTCTCCGTGCCTGGGCGGCGGCGAGCATCCTTGGCTTCAATGTGGACTGCGGCGGTGCCGACGCCGCCCGCTGCAAGGCAGCCGAGACCATTCCCGTGCCCATCCTGGCCTACCGCCTCAGTTGCCCGCAAGAGGCCTCGGGCAAAGCCTTGGTCAACCGCTGTCCTCTGCCCTTGCCTGCCGTGTCCGGCAACGTCTCTCCGGGATTGTTCTGGCAGTGAGCAGAACCGTCTTCTAGTTCTGCAACTCCGCAAACACCCCCAACGCCCGCTTCAGATCCTCCCAGACTTTGCGCTTATCAATCGGGTTACGCAGTAGATAGGCGGGGTGATAGGTGACAATCAGGGGAATGCCTTGGTAGTGCTGGGTCGTACCGCGCAATTGGCTGAGCGGCGTATCCACCTGAAGCAAGCCCTGCGCCGCAAAGCGCCCCAGCGCGACAATCACGCGGGTTTGCAAGAGGTCGATCTGGCGCTGCAGGTAAGGCATGCACGCCTGCACCTCCGGACCCAGCGGATCACGGTTGTTGGGGGGGCGGCATTTGAGGATATTGGCAATATAGACGTCTTTCTCGCGGCTCAGGCCCATGGCGCGGAGCATGTTGTCGAGGAGTTGACCGGCGCGACCCACAAAGGCTTCGCCGCGGCGGTCTTCTTCCGCACCCGGCGCCTCACCGACAAACAGCCAGGACCCGCGCGGGTTACCCGCACCGAATACGGCATGTTTGCGGGTTTCGCCGAGGGGGCAGGCCTGACAGGTGCTGACCATGCTGTTGAGGTCACGCCAGTCCAGAGTGGCGATGCGTGTTATCCGTTGCGGGTCCGCAGAAGAGGGGCTTGCCTGCGTGGCAAGCACTGGGGCTTGAAGGGCTTCGGCCTTGGACAGTAGAGACGTGCTGCGTACCGGAGTCGGAGCCACCGCTGTGGATAAGGTAGCAGTCGCTGGCACCACGTTGCGCAATACGGAGACTCCTTCTTCTACAGGACGGGGGAGTGACTCCGGCGGCATTACGGGCGTTTCTGCAGGGCGCATCGAGGCAGAGACAGGCGTCGTTTGCGCGGATACAGACCGATTCGGCACGGCGCTTACGGCTTTTACCGATGGTTTCGCCGGCGCCATCTCCGGCGGCGCTTCGCCGGGCACGGGTAGACGCAGGAGTTGCAGGAATTGACGTTGTTCGTCAGTGAATGTATCTGGCATGGGTCTATGCTAAAGGTCCGGTCCATCGGTGGCAATCATTCTGCCACTGGGAAAGGACTCATCGCACTACGCGCCCGGGTCAGAAACAGTCCGTCTTCCGGTAAGCCGCCCGCTTTTTCATACAAAGACACGCAACCCACCACAGGATGCCGGACGATCACCACCCACTCCGTCAATGGATAAACAACGCTCAATGACGTACTCGCCATTGCTGGCACAACACCGGAATAAAGCCAATCTGGTGAACCAAAAATGATGATGCGCGCTCAGAAATAAATGGGGCTTATGGTTGCACAAACACGGCCTGGATAATGGCTTCCACCTCGTTGGTCAGGGCCTTGTCGGCCAATATCGGGAACTCCCTGAGCAGCTTGTTGGACACCTTGCCGCCGTTATCACGCACGGACCGTAGGATGTGGTCGATATCCCCATCCGGACCTTCGATCACCATCTTGATGCGTTCGCGGGCCATGCGCAGGTTGCGCAGATAGTTTGCTTCCTTGCGCATTTCCTGTTCGATGGTTGTTTGCACCACTTCTGCAAGGTACTCGACATGGTCGGTCATATCGGGATAGCGCCAGGCCGGCAGCGCGTCCTGGTAGGCATCGAACTGCAGGTTGTAGTGCACACCGTCCTCGGCGACCTGCTCTGCGCCGAAGCGCCAGGCTTCTGCATACTTGCGCATCAGCGGCCGCGAGAAGAGTTCCAGTACCTGGTCATAGCCGCGCCGGTTGACGATTGAACTGATGATTGTGGCCGACACCGGCAAAACGAAGGGTGCCGGGATCGCCTTGTCCCGGCGCAGCACATCATTGATCAGGAAACGCGAGATACGGCCATTACCATCGGACATCGGGTGTATGTACACAAAACCGAAGGACAGCACGGCGGCCCGCACCAGTGCCGAGGCGCCCGCCGTGCGGGATGCGAACTCACGCAAGCCCGACAGCAGTGCTGGCGCGTCATTCCAGTGAGGCGCGATGTAATGGACCACCTCGGTAAAGCCGTCGACCTCGCCGACGAATACCGGCGAGCGGCGCACGCCATAACGTGTCGCCCGCGGTCCGAGGATCTGTGCTTGCAGTGCGCCGAGTGCGCCTTCCGACAGCGGCTCTTCGTACTGCCCACAGCGCTGCTCCATCACGGCGGCGAAACGCCGCACACGATCGACATGTTGCTCTTCGTGCTCGATCGCAAAGCTCGCCCGGCTCTCCTTGATCGTCAGCCAGACCGCGCTGCGTTGCAGCACGTCGGCACCGAACTCGACCTCCAAGTCGGCCAGGTGCTGAGCGCAATCGTACTGCTCAGCCTGCCGCACCCGGGCGGTGCGCAACACCAGTGGGCAATAGTCACGAGTGCCCGGCAGGTTATCGCGCACCCGCCAGCGTGGGTTATTAACTGGCTGACTGGCTGTCAGGTAGGTCTTTTCGTCCAGCGCGGTGACGTAGTTGCCGGTTGCGACGCCGGGAAACGCCAGTTGCCGCCCGGTCAGGTATTCATAAAGGAAACCGGCGCGGCGCGCATACTGGCCTGTCGGTTCGGCCGCAATCCACGCTTCCAGGCCGGCTGCCGGAGCCACTTCGAACAGCCTGGCCAGGAGCTCCAGATGGATGCCTTCGTGCTTAAGCGCGAAGGCCAAATGGCCTGCCAAGGTGTTGGCAGGCCTGGCTACCGGGGTATAGAATTCACGGACATAGCCGCCCTCCCGCACGGTGGCTCTGGATCCGGCAATGGCGCTTTGGGCGCGAAATGGTTGCACCGCCGAGACGTTATAGCGCTCAGCCAGCCAGCGGTATCCGATCCAGTCTGTCACTTAAATATCCTGATTTCCGCCACGTTTCGATTAACCTTGCAACATTCTAATTATATATTGCATATTCATCAATAATTCTATTAAAAGCCTGTCGCCACAGCCTGATTCTAAATCTGAACATCCCCACGGGGCTGGGGGACGTTCAGCGGAATCCGCAACTTCACCCCAAGAAACGCCCAGAGCCGCCTCATATCGGCCACCACTGGCGCCGCCAACGCTTCGAGACCCGGGCACAGGCTGAATCGACTATTCGGGAACACATCGAGATTTTTTACAACCGCCAACGTCGGCATTCACGGATTGGTTATCTGGCTCCCGCTGTGTTCGCACAGTCCTTCACACGGTTGGCCGCTTGAAACGGGACTGTCCACTATTGTCAGGCTACCCCAAATTGAGGCAATTCGATTATTCCAGCACCGTCGGGCTGTTTGATCAAAAGGCTATTCTTTAACAAAAAATTCAGTATGATAGTGAGCATAGGCCACTCAGAGTGAAGCATCACCCGGTCGACCCAGTATGAAATCCATCACCCTACAGGGAGCGTAACCATGGAAACCAGCAATCTCGTCGAAGTAGCCAGCAAGGACGATCGTAACATCGCCGCACTCACCCATGCGGGCGGCATTTTGTTCGGATTCATCCCGGCGCTCATCGTCTATCTCCTCAAAAAAGACAGTGGCTCCGCCTGGCTGGTGCAGCAGAGCAAAGAAGCACTGAATTTCCAGATCACCGTGCTGATTGCCTATGTGGTGGCCAGCATCCTGAGTACCCTGTTGATCGGCATCTTGATTTTCCCGCTGATTTTCATAGTGAATTTGATATTCTGTGTATTGGCGGCCATCAAAGCCAGTAATGGCGAGGTCTATCGCTACCCACTCACCCTGCGTTTGCTGAGTTGACGCGCAAAACCTGAGAACACGCTTCCGGCAGGGGGTGGCTTGATGATCAAAAAGCCGCGATGATGTGCAATCGACTGTAGCTATGATGGATTTTTTGCATGCCTACCATTAGCATGTTTTACGGTGTCTTGATTCAGATGTTCTGGCAGGATCATGCACCGCCACACTTTCATGCCTTGTACGGGGAATATGAGGTGCTCATAAACATCCGTACGCTGGAGGTTATCCAGGGCGAAATGCCCAGACGGGCGCTAGCTTTGGTGTTGGAATGGGCACAGGAGCATCGTACTGAACTCATGGAGAATTGGGAGCTATGCACACACAACCAGTCACTCAAAAAGATTCATCCGCTACCTTAGTACCGCCCATCTACCCGAAAGCACCGTGGCGCGTGGCTTCTGTGCGCGCACTCGACGGATATCGACTGCATGTCCGCTTTGTGGATGGTACAGAGGGCGAGGTCTGGATGGATGCCCTGATTCATGGCTCAGGTGCGGGCGTTTTTGAATGCCTCTCAGAGCCCAAAGTGTTCAACGCCGTGGGTCTGGAACATGGGGTGGTGACGTGGCCAGAGGAAATAGACCTGGCGCCAGACGCCATGTATGACGCCATTAAAGTGCATGGAAAGTGGGTTTTGGGTGGTTGACATTATCTTTTCGTCGCATGTGAGCGCCATGATCGCAGGGAAGGAACCCAGAAAAATCAGGCCATCCGCTCAGCCAGGATCAGCGTTCACGAGACAGAATGATACCTAAGGTCTAATATCTTGCGTTGCAGTTCAAATCTGATCCCCCCACATAACCACACCGCAGGTGACCAAAGAATGTCTTCATCAAAACAAAAATATAATCACGTAGGTATAATTTTCTTTGTAGCTGTGTTCGTCTGCATCTCTGTGCTTGGTTATTTTTCGGTTTTGTCCGCTATTCAGTATTGGAGTTTGTTGGTTTTGATTTATGTTATTACTTTCATAACCATGGCTATACTGTCCAAGAACGAACGGTCCAACGGAAGGGAGGCGGCGAACCCTGGAGGAGAGATAGCCATCTATGCTTTAGTATTTCCATTCGTCTCATATGTATACTTCTATGATCTGACTTTTATTATTAATTTGCTGCTGGCAATATTTATGTATTTTATGGGCTTTATTTTGGTTATGTTTCTTGCTGCTGCATCGCCACGAACTCCAATTATTAGAGAAGAAATATTAGAACAACAAGAATCTGCTTCTGCCGCAACTGAAGCTGTTACAACAGCCGAGCTATATTCCTTAATAAGAAAAACTATGGCATCAGAGGCGCTCTATGAAACAGAAAAAATGAGAGTTAATGATTATACTCTTGAGGGGTCTCTGCTTGGGGCGTTATCTTTTACCGCGTTTATAGCACTGGCAGTGTCAGATAAGAATATATTTGCCCCGCTTACAAGGATGACAATCGCGCAAAAACACGACGGCCTTTTAAGTGTTTACTCTATGTATAAATACTCGATTGCTCTACTTGATAAGCATGCTGTCATTTATGAACTATTGTCAGTATTGTCTATTGCCGCGTCAGCGGCTTTCATCCTTATACTAATTTCTAGGGTTGGATTTATTAGAATACTTAACGAATCAGCAAAACATAAATCCTATGAGCGGGAGTTGTTAAATATGCTCATTTTCGATTCCCAGATGGCTATTTTCTTTGGCGCGACTGACGTTGCTCAAAAAAATATGATATTAAGATTGAGTTAAAGAGCCAACAAGAAATAACAGATAGATCAATTATAGAGCTTAATAAATACGTAGTAATAATGAAGATGCTGAGATCTATTGGTGTTATGATATTTTTTGTCCTATTACTGGTGTCTTCATTTTTGGTTAGTCATGCACTTACTGCGGCAATGATAATTGGGTACATAGCCCCATCTGTATATTTATCTGGGAAGGCAAAAAGGGCGGCATTGTCTATAAGTGCTAAATTTAAAAGCCGATATTCAGCTTGATTGGGTAGCAATGGGATAGGATGCTGTGGAACAACCTTACCATCATGGTGCATGGTAAATGCCATATGAATCTATATATCAAATTATATATCAACTTGGAGAACAGAAACGATAATACCGACGTTTTTATTACGTCGCACATGTCTCACACACGACTATAGTTTCCATCGCAATGGTATGATTAGGAATAGCCAAGTCCATAAAAGGTATCTCACACGGAGAACCGGATATTGCGCTCGCGAGATTTCTATATCGATGTAAAATGTTCATTGTTTTGTTTTAGACTATCACTAATGTCATTTCGTAAACGTTTGACCCAAGCATTTCTAACTTCGTGGTTACAATCACTTAAGCCCCTCTCAATCTGTTCCTTTGTTGGCTTAAAGTCCGTTCGTTCCGCCCAAGCTTTACGCACTTGCCAGAGACTACTACTTAAGCCTTTCTCGATCTGTTTAGGCGACAGCATCAAGGGATCGTCTGGTGATCCACATTTTATATACTTTCCTTCCATAAATTATCCTGTAACATAGATTTATTTGTTTTCAAACGAATGTTTTCTGAACACCTGGCTGCTGGACACTGGACACTTTCGGGGCCATTACGGGCTCCAGCGGTGTCCAGTAACCCATCCAGCTTTCAGCGTCCGACAAACCTCATCATAGCCCCAGCTCACTGTGCGACCCCAACCGGACCAGTTGCAAAACCCCTTCGGTCTTTCGATAGATCAACACCAAATCCGGCTTGAAGTGGCAATCCCTGTGGTCTATCCAGTCACCAGACAACGGGTGATCGAGATATTTTTGGTCCAGTACCAGATCCGCCGCCAACGCCTCTATCAATGCTACAAAACCTTCCTGGAGCGATTTTCGGTAAGGCCCTTTCGACTCTCTCTTCAGATCACGCTTGAACTGGCTGGTTTGTTTAGTCGTCCGCATCAAGAACCGCTTGCAAATCCTGGAGCGTGACCGTCTCCAAATGCCCCTGACGGGCTTCCTTCATGGCCTCTATGGTTTTCTCATTGGGCACCAATGGGTCAAAGGGTAATAGCTTTTCACGCGCCACACGGGTCAGCATCAATCGGAACGCATCCGATACCGTCAACCCCATCGCTGCCAGCACAACAGTAGCTTCTTCCTTAATGTGCTCGTCGATCCTGGCACGTACTACGGCGTTTGCAGACATCTTGATAAGTCCTCCGATATTCGAGCTACATTGTAGCTCAAAATACCCGGCCTGTCATTCGACCTGCTACCCCCCACAAACCTCTCACAACCGACCGTTTTTGAGAGGTACTCCTGAGAACGAATGAAAACACCGCATTTGCTGGTGTCCGATCTTCTCGAAATTAGCTCTCTTTTTCTGATCACCGTCCCAGAATGGGTTTTGAGAGGTCGCCACAGTGACTGGTGAGGCCGTTACAGGAGCGAGGCACCGGCTTGCGCCACTGCAGCGCGCCCCGTACCCTACGCCTTTATTTTGCATAACAAGGATGGGGTCGGTTGAATGTCTATTCTGCGGCTGGAGGCAGGGCAAGTGGAATGGGGTGGCCGGGCGCTGCTGGACCATGCCGAGCTGAATCTGGAGGCGGGCGAGCGGGTCGGTCTTATCGGCCGCAACGGCGAGGGCAAGTCTACCTTATTGCAAGTGCTGGCGGGCCTCTATCCCTTGGATGCGGGGACGCTGTGGGTGGCACCCGGCGTGCGCCGCGCCTACCTGGCGCAGGAGCCGGAGCTGGCCGGAGAGCACGATCTGCTCACCGCCATCAAATCCGGGCATCCTGCCTGGCGGCACTTGCAGAATGCCGATGCGGACGACGCCCACGCCCATGCCCTCGCCGACCATCACGATGCCTGGCAGATCGACTATAAGGCAGAGGCCCTGCGCGACAGCCTGGGGCTGCCCACTGAAGGTATGGTCAGCGCCCTTTCCGGCGGCCAGCGCAAGCGGGTGGCCATTGCCGCCACCCTCGTCGCCGAGCCGGACCTGCTCTTTCTCGACGAACCCACCAATCATCTCGACCTGCCCGCGATCCTGGCACTGGAGCAATCCCTGCTGCGCCATCGCGGCACGCTGGTCTTCGTCACCCATGACCGGCGTTTTCTCGACCGCCTGGCGACCCGCATCATCGAACTGGATCGCGGGATACTGCGCAGTTTTCCCGGTACCTTTGCGGCTTATCAAAGCCGCAAGGCCGAAGTCCTCGCCGCTGAGGCGGCCGCCGATAGCCGTCTGGAAGGGCAATTGGCGGAAGAGGAAGCCTGGCTGCGCCAGGGCGTCAAGGCCCGTGCCAAGCGCAACCAGGGCCGCCTGCGCCGTCTGGAGGGGCTGCGTGAGGAGCGCGCCAGCCGTCGCCAACAGCAGGGGCAGGCCACCCTGCAAATCAGCACCGCGGACCGTTCCGGCGCACTCATTGCCGAGCTGGATCACGTTTCTTTTGCCTATGAAGGGCGTCCGGTCATCCGCGATTTTTCCACGCGCATTGAACGCGGCGACCGGGTGGGCATCATCGGCCCTAATGGGGCGGGTAAGACGACACTGCTGCGCCTGATTCTCGGCGAGCTGGAGCCACAAGAGGGGACGATCCGCCGCGGCACCAAACAGGAGGTCGCCTACTTCGACCAGATGCGGTCCACTCTCAACCCCGAGAGCCGCGTGTTGGACGCCATCGCCGATGGCAATGATTTTATAGAAATCAATGGTGAACGCCGTCATGTGCTGAGCTATCTGCAGGATTTCCTCTTCCCACCCAGCCGCGCGCGGGGGCTGATCAAGGCGCTCTCCGGCGGCGAGCGGGCACGACTGCTGCTCGCCCGACTGTTTGCCCGCCCGGCTAACATCCTGGTGCTGGACGAGCCCACCAATGATCTGGACCTGGAAACACTGGAAGTTCTGGAAGAGCGTTTACAGAGTTACGCCGGCACCCTCTTTCTGGTCTCCCATGACCGGGACTTTCTCGATAACGTGGTCACCCAGGTGATCGCCTTCGGGGAGGACGGGCAGATCAGCCAGAATGCGGGCGGCTATGAAGACTGGCTCCGTTGGCAGACGGAGTCCCGGCGTTTAGCAAAACCGGCAGAAAGCGGCGATGGCAAGGCTTCTGGCAAACGCGATGGCGGCAAGGGCAAAAAATCCGCCATGAGCTACAAGGAAATTCAGGAACTCGCCACCCTGCCCATGCAGATCGAAGTGCTGGAGAAAGAAGAGGGTGAAATCGCCGCCACGTTGGCCCTGCCCGAAACCTACCAGAATCCGGAGCGGCTGCGCGAGGTCCAGGCCCGCGCCGATGTCATCAGTGCGTCTTTAACAAAAGCTTATGGGCGCTGGGAGACGCTGGAAGAAAAAGCGGCGGCCCAGGCTGCGGAGTCCTAGGAAGAAGACTTCGATGTGCCCCGCTCCTTATCGTGCGGCAAAAAATGCAGCAGCACACCGTCAACAATGGCCGGAACCAGGGTGGCGATCAGGCCCACGGCCATGCTCATCCAGGGGCCGGGCGGCACCTGCGGGTCAGGGATAAAACCCTGCCATTGCCAGGCTATCGCGGTCAGGTCATAAGCGATAATCAGCCCCGGAATCAGCAACAGACCATCCACGGCCAGCAGCACCAGCACCGCCAGTAGCACGAGCAGCACCATACCCGCGCCTTTGATCAGTTCGCGCAGCCACTGCAACCAGTCGCGCGGCTCAGCCACGGTACACCCACAACAGAATATCTTTGCGCGGCAAGGTCACCGAGGCACCGCTTTTGAAGTCCAGGACAGCACTGGGCCAGAAGGCCGTGTCCGCCGAGCGCGGACTTACCCGATAAGCACCCGGCCAATCGGGAGCCGCCGCTGCCTGATGCCCACCGACAATGATGGCGCGCGCGCCCGCTGCGTCCACATAAATATGCGCCACCGGGATGCGGGCAAAAGTTGCCGCCGCCAGCACCCCCAGCAGGATCACCGCGATACCTGTCGTCAGCACCCCCGCGACCCATTTGTCCAGTCTGCTCATTTGCCGCCCCCCTCCGCCCAGATTTCTGCCTGGGTGGTCGTAATATGATTATGCTTAGAGGCACAAACCTTACCTCCGCACCAGCGTGGCGCAATATTCAACTCTTCGAGGGCATGGCGCATGGTTACCCGGAACACCGGTGCTGACTCGACCCCACCGAAATTCCAGTACCGGCTACTCCCGCGCAGAGTCACCGCCATCACCAGCTTCGGCGCAAAGCCCGGTGCAAAGCCGACAAAAGTGGCATTGGTCTTGTTCTTCAAAAAGCCGTCCTTGCCATTGGCCATATTCGCGGTTCCCGTTTTGCCGGCCACCGCGTAGCCGGGAATGGCAGCGAGGACACCGGTGCCATTGGCCGCACAAACTCCCTCCAGCCAGTGCCGCAGGTGAGCGGCAATGCCCGCGGACATGATCCGCACGCGCGGCCCCGACTGTCCGGCAATCAACGTCGGGGTGACATGATAGCCTCCGTTGGCGATGGCCGCATATCCATCCGCCAATTGCAGGGTCGTCACGGACACCCCGTAGCCCAGCGCAATTGTGGCGTGGCGCGCCTTATCCCAAGTCTGGGGCTGGGGAAGCACGCCACCCGTGGCACCCGCAAAGCCGAGATTCGGCTCCTGACCGTAACCTGCCGCCAGATACATGTCATAAATAGCCTGTGCGGGCGTCCGCAAAGCAATTTTAGCCGCACCAATGTCGCTGGAATATTTGAGGATATGCGCCACGTTCAATTCGTGATGTACCACATCGTCGCGGATGCAGAAACCGCCCACCGGCAGGCAGCGGGAGACATTGAAGCTCTGGTCCGGCTGGATGCTGCCCGTTGCAAGTGCCGCAGCCACCATAAACGGCTTCATGACTGAACCGGGCTCAAAGGCCTGATGCACGGCATTATTCACATAATCAGAAGGGTCGCCGCAACCGGCGCGCGCGTTGGGATTACAGGAGGGCACGCTCGCCATGGCGAGAATCTGCCCGGTTTGCGCGTTCATTACCACCGCCGAGCCCTCTGTAGCGCCGAAGTGCTTTTGCGCTGCCAACAACGTCATATAGGCCCAATACTGAATCTGCGGGTTGATAGTCAAATGCAGGTCGCGACCGGGCGCTGGCGTCTGCCGCGCACCCACAATATGAAGCACTTCGCCCTGCCCGTCCACCAACACCTTTTCACTGCCCGCTTTACCCGATAACCATTGGTTGTAACCCATCTCCAGCCCGGCGGCGCCCTGATGATCCAGATGCACAAGGCCAAGCAGCGGTGTGGTTACCGCGCCCAGAGGATAATAGGTGCGGCTGGTTTTTTGCACATAGATACCGGGCACATGCAGCGCGTCCAGAGACTTACCCAACTGCGGCTGTACCTGACGCAGGATATAGGCGAAGCCTGATCCACCCGACCGCACCCGCGCCGCCAGAGTCTCCGGACTGAGGCCCAGAACCTGCGCCACCTTGTCCCAATCTTTGCGGTGGGCATCAAAGAGGCGCGGATCGGTCCAGATGGTCACCGCTGGCACATTTGCCGCCAGCGCATCGCCGTTGCTGCCATAAATCGCGCCCCGGTCGGCGGGCAACGGCCGCGTCTGCAAATAACGCATGCGCCCTTGGGCACGCAAATCATGGGCTCGCCACCACTGCAATTCTGCATCGCGTGTCAGCACCATCACCAGCCCCAGCAGGATGACGATAAGGAGCAGCGTCGCCCGCCAGCGCGGCAAAATGCGTTGCAGGCTTAGTCGTTCCGGTGGCATGCGCAGTTCCTCAGCATTGTTCTTGGGTCATCGGCCTTCAGTGTGGCGCAGCGCCCCATGCGCGGACTGACGATGGATCGCTTGCAGCCAGGAAACAGCTGGGGTATAGCCCTGGTTGTCTCGCAACAACTGCAATAAGGTAAGCTCCGCTGCATGCTTTTCGCCTGCCCGCCATTGGGTCAGGGCGATGTCCATCTGCAGATTACTGCGCGGGTAGGGGAAAAGCGGTCGCTGCAAACCCGCGCCTAAGAAGGCCACCCCCTCTTTGAGATGCCCCTGATCCACATAGGCCAACTGAGCGATTTTATTGCGCAGGCCGACACTTTCGGGATTGATGGCCAGCCCCTTACGCCAAGCCAGCAAAGCCTGCCGATCCCTGTGCGTTTTATCGAGATTTAACAAGGCGCCCTGCATCAGATAGAGCGTTCCGATGGAATTCCATACCCCCGACTGCTGTGGAATCCCCACCAGACTCTGTCGGTATTGACTGAGCGCTGCCTTTATCAGAGTACGGCGATGTGCGTCATCATCAGGCTGCGTCTCATGGTCCGCGAGCGTCAGATAGGTGTTGGCCAAATACACGTGGGGTTGTGTCGCCAATGGACGCACCATGGTCAGCACATCCGCCGCCTTGAGCAAAAATAGGGTCCGTTGGTTCGGATTCGTGATCACCCGATTGAGCCAGCCATTGGCGCTCAGCAGGGCAAAAGTCGCACCGTCAGCGATCAGATTCCAGGAAGCGACCACTACCGCCAACACCAGGAGCGCCTGCGTAATGAATCCATGGTTAATGCCGATCCGTGGCAACAAGGGCGCAGTCTCGCCCTGGACACCGTAGATACGCCATGCACGCGCCAGAAAGAGGCCAGCCAGTAGGCTCAGAGGCAGATTGTAGAAAATAAAATTCCCCAGGGCATGACCGGTCATGGCAAAAACCCCCATTACCAAACCCAATGCCTGCAGACGGCGTTCATCGCTGATCTGCAAAGCTCTGCCTGCCCGATAAAGCAGACGGTAAAGCGCATACATCAGCGCTCCGGCAAAGCCGAGGAGAAAGCCCAGATTGATGAGTCCTCCCTCGGCCAGGTATTCCAGAAAGTCGTTATGATCATAGGTGCCCGCCGACGCTAGTTCGCCGGGCAAGCGATAGGCCGGGTAGTTAAGGAAATAGCTACCGATACCGGTTCCCAACCAGGGGTGGCTCAGGAACATATGCCAGGTGGCCACCCACATCAGCCCGCGCGATATTGTATTGATATTGCTTGATATATAGCCTGGAGCGAGGTGCCCGATCAGATCAAAGCCATGGGCATAATCCATCAGCAGCAGTGCAACGAAGGCGAGTCCGAAAATCAACACGAAACGCGAGCGCGCCGCGGGCTGTCGCCACAAACCCCAGATGGCAAAGGGCATGGTACAAACCCATGCCAGAAGGCCACCGCGGCTATTGGTAGAGAAGAAGGCGAGGAGCAGCAGCGTCAGCGTCAGCAGATAAAACAAAGCTACCGGATCGACACTACCACTCAAAAAGCGGGTACGGCGGCGGCCATCCCGCACAAAATAGATGGCGAGGGTCGGGAAAAACAGCAGATTCAGCCAGGCGGCAAAACTGTTGGTATCCAGTAGCGGGCCATACGGCCGCAAATTGACCAGAGCAACTCCTTGCCCCATCCATTGGTAATACTGCCAGAGGGCCATACCGCTTAGTATCCAGGCACTGGCCAGTACACCCCGCCATAGCCACAGCCAGAACTGTTCCGCAACAGATTCTGGAATCATCACACTGATGAGGAATACCAGCGGCAAGGAACCCAGCACCCAAAAATAGAACCAACTGCTATAGGGCGATCCGCTCCAAAACAGGGTCAGCCCAAACCACACTAGCCAAAGCGACATAAAAACCGGTAGGAAGCCGCGAGGCCAGGGCAGACCCTTCCGCAAACGTGGCCACCAAATCGTGGCACCCCAGATCATCAGAACGATACTGGCCATTGCCAGTAGCGGAATCAGCTGCCCGTTGTAATACCAGGAAAGTCCATAAACGATGAGAGCAAAGGCGGCATAGAGCCCGGCCCGAAAGGAGGGTGCGGCAGGATTCACTGATCGTCTCCGACATGTTGTGGACAACGGTAATCACCATCACCCCGGCAGACCGCCGCATGAATGGAAAGATGTCGGCTGCAGCGCGTGCAGCGCACCAAACGATCCGCAGCAGAAACTTTCGGACGCCGGCATTTCTGGCGCCAACCATAAAACAGGATCACAGCAAACGCTGCGAGAATAAGCCACTTCAGCATCGGCAAGCACACCCGCGTGATGCCAAGGCGCCCCTATTTTCTATACAGGCGCATCGACCAGGAAAGCCAAAAAGACCATCACCAACAACTACGAAAAAGGCCCGACAATGCGGGCCTTTCCTCAAATTGGTCGGGGCGAGAGGATTCGAACCTCCGACATCCGCCTCCCGAAGGCGGCGCTCTACCAGGCTGAGCCACGCCCCGATAACATACCTTTAAAAATCACGCCGCACAGCAAATGCCGCCAAAAAAGCCAGGGCTTCTTTCTCCACACTGTCTGGGAACCCGGACAAGCAAGCAATAGCCTGATCCGCCTTTTCCTCCGCGACGCGCAAAGTGTAATCAATTGACCCTGTTCTGGCAATGATTTCCCAGACAGGTTCAAAGATGGCCGACGCTTCACCGCCAAGTGCCTCACGCAGAATGGCCTGCTCTGCCGCCGTGGCATACTGCATGGCATGGATGTAGGGTAGGGTCGCCTTGCCATCAGCAAGATCATCGCCCCGATTCTTACCCATTTTCTCGGCACTGGCGGAATAATCCAGGGCGTCATCCATCAACTGGAAAGCGATACCGAGCAGGGAGCCGTATTGCGCCAGCGCCTTTTCTGCGGCAGCATCCAGGTTGTTTACCAAGGCCCCAATACGCGCTGCCGCCTCAAAAAGCTTGGCGGTCTTGGCTTCGATGACCGAGAAGTACGCCCCATGACTCAGATCAGGGTCGTTGACATTCTCCAGTTGCGCGACTTCACCCTGGGAAATGACGCTGGTAGCCTCCGCCATGGTGGCGAGGATACGCATATCACCGTCCTGTACCATCATTTCGAAAGACCGGGCGTATAGAAAATCCCCGACAAGCACTGCGGCGGCGTTACCCCAGAGTTGATTGGCCGTCGCATTACTGCGCCGTAGTTCGGAACCATCGACTACATCATCATGCAGCAACGTGGCCGTATGGATGAACTCCACGATCGCGGCCAGCGGGATCGGACGCGGACCGCAGTCGCCGCCCATACGCGCGGCCAATAGCAGAACTATGGGCCGTAGCCTTTTGCCGCCGGCATTGATCAGGTAAGTACCCATGGCCGGAATAGTCGGCACCCCGGAACGCAATTGCTCTTGGATGACGCTGTTCACCGCCGCCATATCGGACCGCACGAGGCGGTTGACTTCCTCCAAATCCATGCCCTGCTGCCCCCTGTCTGCCTGCATCAGCACCTGCTCCACACCGGAAGGTGCCAAGCTTGCGACCGCAGGCGATTGTCGTTAGCACGGCATAAACTTGTCAAGCGCGGTTATTGGCGGTCTGTGGCAGCGTCGGACAATCCGACAGGAATCTCCAGATGGCGCGATTGGGCCAAGCGCCGCAAAATCTCCGGGTCACCGTTCCACTGCGCCAGCACGCTCCACAAAGGATGTGGCCCCAGATCGACACCGGCCCGCAGCATGCGCTCGCGCAAAGTTTTACCACCGTTTCTCACCGCGAGAAACAGCAGGATCAACGCGTTGAGATAATCCTCGATACGACATTGCTGGTGGGTAATACGCAAGAGTTCAGCATAGAGAGGCAGGCGTTGCGGCTCATGCGCAATGGCCCGCTGCAATACCGCCATACCGTAGGCAGGATCAGCATTGCGAGACACCAGCGCCAGCGCCATCTCTGCAGTCATGGCCGTTTCTGAGGTCTGCGTCTGCGCTTGAGGTACCGGCACCGCCATTCCCACCTTCTCGGCCAGCACCAGCAGTTCGAGATTGCCTGGATCCTGCGCCAACCCGGTATCCACGCGCTCTTTCCACCACGCTTCATTCATGGGCGCGGCGCCCGGCTTCTCTCCCAGGGCTTCAAGCAGATCGGCATAACTATCGATGTCGGCCATCGCCAGGTAGGCATCCAGAAGTCTGTTGATCGCCTTGGTCTCATGAGGGTTAAGGTCTACGTACCAACGCAAAACCGTGGCCGCCTGAGCATAGTGCCCATATTCCATATAAATAGCGGCTTCATTGAGAAGGTCGTTAATGCTGAGCGCTTGCTGCTCGGCACCACCAGTAGTGGTTACGGATGGGGCAACAGCATCTACGCTGGATACTTCAGGCCGAATCTGCGGCACGTCTGTGGCGGGTGCCGAATGCGCTGCCGTGGAGACCGGCGCGTTGCTTTTATTCTGCAAACGTCGGCGCCGTGCCCGCAAGCGGATGAAAACCTCCACCAGCAGCAGCAGGACAACAACGATTTCCAACAGTAACATTACGTCTTGCATAGACACCTCAAACTCGACCAAGCATATCCTTTATACCAGCATACGAGGGGATTTTAGTCGAAAGCCTGGGATTCGCCAGGGCCGCTGCCAAACGCATCTTCCATGCCCAACTCTTTAAGCTTGCGGGTAAGCGTATTACGCCCCCACCCAAGCTTGTGCGCGGCGTCCTGCTTATGGCCACGGGTATGTTGCAAGGCCGCTTCCAGCAGACAGCGCTCGAACTGCGGCTGAATCTTGTCCAGCAAGGCCTCTTCGCCATCAGCGAGGCACTGCCGCACCACGGCCCCCAGCAGTAGGCGCCAATCCTGGGCGTTCGAGTCCAGCGGCGCGGCGGACGGTGGCGATGCGGCCATTTCCGGCGGCAAATCCGTCACCTGGACCTCGCTGGTGGGTGCCATCACGGTAATCCAGCGACAGACGTTTTCCAATTGGCGAACATTGCCTGGCCAACGCCAATTCATGAAGGCAGCCTCCGCCGCCGGACTCAATACCTTACGCTCGACATCCAACTGTTCCGCGCTGCGACGGAGAAAGTGACGGGCCAGGCGCGGGATGTCTTCACGCCGCTCCCGCATGGGTGGGAGGTGGATATGGATGACATTGAGACGGTGATAGAGATCTTCCCGAAAACTACCGTCGCGCACCTTGGCTTCGAGATTCTGGTGGGTCGCGGCGAGAACGCGGACGTCCGCACGTTGGGGCGCATGGCCACCGACCCGGTAGAAGGTGCCGTCGGAGAGTACTCGCAGCAGGCGCGTTTGCAGGGCTGCGGGCATATCGCCAATTTCATCGAGAAAGAGGGTGCCCCCGGAGGCCTGTTCAAAGCGACCCTGCCGGGTCTGCACCGCCCCGGTAAAAGCGCCCTTTTCATGGCCGAAAAGTTCCGATTCCAGCAACTCGGCGGGAATGGCCGCCGTGTTGATGGCGATGAACGGTCCGCGCGCGCGGGGACTGTGCCGGTGCAGAGCACTGGCCACCAGTTCCTTGCCTGCCCCCGACTCACCGGTAATAAGCACGTTGATCTGTGATCGCGACAAACGACCAATGGCACGAAACACCTCCTGCATGGCGGGGGCCTCGCCAATCATTTCTGCCGGATCGCTCTCCTCAATACCCGCAGCGCACGGTTCTGCCTGACGACCAAGAGCGCGCCGCACCAAGGCCACCGCCTCGTCCATGTCAAAGGGTTTGGGCAGATATTCAAAGGCCCCACTCTGAAAAGCGGCGACGGCATTATCGAGATCGGAGTGCGCTGTCATCACAATTACCGGCAGCTTCGGCCAGCGTGATTGCACCTCGCGCAGGAAAGCCAGCCCGTCCAGGCCGGGCATGCGCAGATCGGTAACGATGGCTTCTGGTTGCTCGCGCCCCAGTGTCCGCAGAGCGCTGTCGGCCTCGGCAAAACTGCGCACCGGGATATCGGCCTGGGTCAGCGCTTTCTCTAATACCCAGCGAATGGAAGGATCATCATCAATAACCCAGACCTCCGTCATGCGAATGCCTCCCGGTACGGTAACAAGGGCAGGGAAACGGAAAATACCGTTTCCCCCGGTTGCGAGTGGCAATGAACCACTCCGCCGTGCCCGCGCACCAATCCCTGCGCGATAGCAAGCCCCATCCCCATGCCCTCGGCACGACTGGTGACCAGCGGCAAAAAAATCCGCGGCAACAGATCTGGGGGGATTCCCGGGCCGCTATCGACCACATCCACACGCAGCGCCAGGCGGAATTTGTGATGCAAGAGGGTAACGTAGCGCTCGACCCGGGTGCGAATCAGGATCGTGCCGTGGCGGTCCAGTGCCTGCTGGGCGTTGCGCATTAAGTTCAGGAAAACCTGCACCAGTTGCTCCTGATCAGCCAAAATGTCGGGGATAGAGGGATCGTAATCAAAGCGCAGGGAAATGCCCGTGGGCAATTCCGCGTTCAGCAGCCGACGCACATGTTCGAGCACCTGATGGATATTCACATCGGCAAAAACCGGGCGGCTGCGGGCCCCCTGCAGCCGATCCACCAGATGATGTAAGCGGTCCACCTCATGGAGGATGACCCGGGTGTAATCCTTCAGTTCCGGGCGCTGCAGTTCACGCTCCAGAAGCTGCGTGGCTCCGCGCAAGCCGCCGAGGGGATTTTTGATTTCGTGGGCGAGGCCGCGCAGCATCTCCTGGGCAGCACCGTAAATGCGGTCCTGCATTTCCTCCTCGGCATGACGCGCCGGCAATTCCATTGGCCGCATTTCAATAATGAGACCGTCTGTTGGCGCGGGGGTCACCACCAAATCCACTACCGCGCTCCCACCCTCGCTCAGCGCCAAAGGCAAGCCCCTGCGCAGTATGGCCGCGTTCGCCGTGGCTGAGTCCGCAAAAAGTGTGGTGAAACGCTCTTCGCCGATGATGCTGCAAAGCGCCGACAAGGTCTGTCCCAGTGCCTGATACTGACTGATGCGCAGCAGATTTTCGGCGGCGGGATTCATATAACGGATATGGTAATCATCCCCCAGAACCAGCACCGCTGATTCCAGGGCGTCCAGCACCATATGCTCTGTGGGCAGAGTGGTTATTTTTTTGCGGCGCACCATGGAAGCTCCGATTTTGCAACTCACCAAACAGGCTCTATGCTCAGTCAAGCAAAAAGCGCACCAACGCATCAGGAATG
The DNA here is from genome assembly GCF_028215975.1 of Acidithiobacillus ferriphilus. Taxonomy (NCBI): domain Bacteria; kingdom Pseudomonadati; phylum Pseudomonadota; class Acidithiobacillia; order Acidithiobacillales; family Acidithiobacillaceae; genus Acidithiobacillus; species Acidithiobacillus ferriphilus. Next base: position 290,193 of record NZ_CP116458.1, on the reverse strand, counting down.
CAACACCCTTCACACCGGCATACCACCCGGCACTGCTTAACTCCATCACCTAAAAACCGGGCCCGCGACCACCGTATAGAGGCCGATCATGCAACCCACCAGTTGCACCATAATAGTGCATTTTTGACGAAATACCTAGCACCGCCGGAGGACAAACGCGGTCCACGCACGCTTCCCAACAGCCTCATTTTCAGCGAATATCTAAAACTCATGTCGTCGGGCTCAGAGGAACACTCCATCTGGATCTGCGCCTGGCCCGCTCCGCCGCACCAACCTGAGGAGACGGCACCCTCCGCACGGAAAAGCGCCTCAGCTGTCTTCCTGGCGCTGACCCTTGTGCTGTAAGAGCAGAACTTCTGCCCGTGCGCCGAGATACACATAGGCGCCCAGTGCGACCATCAGTGCGGCGGCGGCAAGCAGCAACACCACCGCCAACCACAAATGTTGCGGGGCATCCAGGGCGAATTTGAAAACCAGCATCAATCCTTCGATAGACACCGCAATCAATATGGCGGCGATAAAACGGGTCAGGGTGCGCCGGGTAGTGCTGTGCCGACGAATATCTTTGCGGAGCAGCACCTCCTCTTCAAAAATGGTCTTCGCCAGATCGAATACCGCCAACGCCAACGTAAAGAGAATGGTTGCCTGAAAAGGGGCAGCAAAATCCCCCGGAGAAGCTGCTGACGACCATACCGGCCCCAGCGATAGCACCGCGTGCAACCCCAAAGCCATGCTCACTGCCAGTAGTCCCAAGGAAAACAAAATGTAAAAAAACTTAAAATAGGGTTCAAAACCACGGCGAATATCGTCCTCTTCGAGCAGGGCAAGGGCACGGTCGAATTCACTGTCCACTACCACCATACCCAGCAGTTTGCCACTTTCATCACGAATCGGAGCGGCTGCGGTCACACAAATATGGCCATTGGCAGAAGAAAGATAAGGCTCGGTGAGTATCGGGCCATGCGCCTCCAACGTCAGTCGGTAATACGGCCGATGACTACGGTCCATGCCTTCCCCACCCTGCGTATTACGGCGGCGGGAGGCAGCAACGTTATCGCCAATCTGCAGCCCCTCCGCATCGAGTAGATAGCAAAGGTCCAGGAAAGGATGCCGGGCAATGAGACAGGCTAGTTTTTGGCGTTGCGCCTCACGGTCCTGCTGCAACAGCAGCGGGCTGGCTACTGCATCGACTACTCCACCAAGTAAAACCGAGAGGTCTTTGCGCACTTCACGAAAATGCTCGAAGCGATTCATCGGTGGTCACCTGTCGGGTCGAAGGCCGGGAATGGCGCCCACTAAGCAAGGCAAAGGGTGTGCCACGTCGGGCCGAAGTTAACCTTTTTAAAATATCCACACGACAGCGCAGCAACACATCGATAAGCTGGCACACCTCCTGCTTTATCAACACTGATCATGGTCATGTGATCACTCCTCCTCAAGTGGCTTTCAGGGCGGTCCTACCGCCCTTTTTTGTCCGCAAATCAATTTATCCCTTGTCACATCCTGCAAAAACAGTCTGTTACAAACAGCATCGCCTCCACGCCCCCGTCAAACCGGAGAGGTAAGGCGCCTTCACTGCACTGGCGCAGCCCAGGATTCTGCACCATACTTGTGCGGCGGGTGCGCCATCCTGGCGCACGACGTTTGCGGCCAGTTCAGCCCGCCCCATTCACCGTAAAACACCCGGTGGTCGGTGCTGCGCATGCCGGACTGGCACGGGAAATGCTTGCTTCATAGCGCACTTGAGGGCTACGCAGCCAGCGAACCCTATGACCTATAATAGGTCTAAACAACGTGAACGCGGCAGTGCCGCAAGGAGTGGCAAATGGCGTTATTCGACCGTTACCAGGAACGCTTCCTGCAGCAACAGGAAGTTGTCCTCTCTATAGATGCCTACCTCGATCTCTGCGCGCGTGAGCCCATGGCTTATGCCACTGCCGCCGAGCGGATGCTGGCAGCCATCGGCGAGCCGCAGGTGCTGAATACCCAGGCAGATCCCCGACTGTCACGTATTTTCATGAACCGTAAACTGCTCACCTACCCCGCCTTCAAGGACTTCTATGGTATTGAAGATGTCGTAGAAAACCTGGTCGCCTATTTCCGGCACGCGGCGCAGGGCCTGGAAGAACGCAAGCAGATTCTCTATCTGCTCGGCCCGGTGGGGGCGGCCAAGTCCTCTCTGGCGGAACGTCTGAAGAGTCTGATGGAGCAATACCCCATCTACTGCCTCGCCGCCCATGGCAAAGTGTCGCCGCTCTTCGAGTCGCCGCTGGGGCTCTTCGATCGAGATGAAGATAGTCAGGTACTGGAGGATCGCTTCGGCATCCCCCGCCGCGCCCTCAATGGCGTAATGTCCCCCTGGGCGGCCAAACGGCTGCGCGAGTTCGGCGGCGACATCCGCAAATTCACCGTCCATCGTCTGATGCCGTCCCAGTTGCACCAGATCGGCATCACCAAGGTGGAGCCGGGCGACGAGAACAATCAGGACATCTCCAGCCTCGTCGGCAAGGTGGACATCCGCAAGCTGGAAGACTTCTCCCAGGACGATCCCGACGCCTATTCCTATGCGGGCGGCCTCAACGTCGCCACCCAGGGTGTGCTGGAGTTTGTCGAGATGTTCAAGGCGCCCATCAAGATGCTCCACCCCTTGCTGACGGCAACCCAGGAAGGCACCTACAATGGCACCGAAGGTTTTGGCGCCATGCCCTTCCAGGGCATCATCCTGGCCCACAGCAATGAATCGGAGTGGTCCGCCTTCCGCAACAACAAGCGCAACGAGGCTTTCCTCGACCGTGTCTACATCGTCAAGGTGCCCTATTGCCTGCGCGTCACGGAAGAGACGCAAATCTACCACAAGCTCCTCGAAAGCAGTGCCCTCAACGCCGCCCCCTGCGCCCCCGATACCATGGACATGCTGGCGCGCTTCTCCGTCCTTAGCCGCCTCAAAGAGCCGGGGAACAGCAGCTTATGGTCGAAGATGGAGGTCTATGACGGCAAATCCCTCAAGGATAAGGACCCCAAGGCCAAAAGTCTGCAGGAATACCATGACGCGGCCGGTGTGGACGAGGGCATGGACGGCATTTCCACCCGTTTCGCCTACAAGATCCTGTCCCGTACCTTCAACTTCGACAGCGACGAGGTGGCGGCCAACCCGGTGCATCTCCTGCATGTGTTGGAAACACAGGTCCGTGCCGAGCAGTTCCCGGCGGAACTGGAGTCCCGCTATCTCGCCTTCCTGAAGACCGAATTGGCCCCCCGTTATGCCGAGTTCCTCGGCCTGGAAATCCAGAAGGCCTATCTGGAGAGTTACGGCGATTACGGCCAGAATCTCTTTGACCGCTACATCCAGTATGCCGATTTCTGGCTGCAGGATACGGAATTCCGTGACCCTGATACCGGGCAGCTCATGGACCGCAGCCTGCTCAACGAAGAACTGGAAAAGATCGAGAAACCGGCGGGCATCGCCAACCCCAAGGATTTCCGCAACGAAGTGGTGAACTTCGTGCTGCGGGTCAAGGCGTCCAACGACGGCGTCAGCCCGGCCTGGACCAGTTATGAGAAGCTGCGCGCGGTCATTGAGAAGAAGATGTTTGCCAATACGGAAGATCTATTGCCGGTAATCTCTTTCGGCAAGAAGAGTTCCTCCGACGATGAGCGCAAACATCAGGACTTCGTCGCGCGGATGACCTCGAAGGGCTACACCGAAAAGCAGGTACGTCTGCTGGTGGACTGGTATATGCGTTATCGCAAGCATCATTAAGGAGCACCAGGCCGTCACGGAAAAGAGTAACGGCCCACACGCCCCTCAACCACAATATCCTGCCCGCATCTGCGGGCATTTTTAACAGCAGCCCCGATCATTGCCGTGGTGCGGCATACCTGCCGCACCATTCTGATGCACCCCTCGTTCCAGACGCCGCGTCGCGATCCATAATCCATACGCTTCCCCATTGTTAGCCATGCTTGCACACTTATTGCTTAGTTCCATGCCATAGGCGGTACAGCGGGTGCGCTGAAAGGGAATACCGGACAACTGCTCATTATCGTCCGCTTCATCATCCTCAAGGTCATCGACTGGACCCTGGGTCTGCGCGTCAAAGACGAGCAGGAAGGGGAGGGACTGGATATTACCCAGCACGGTGAGCAGGTATACGAGTAAGCCGTGATCCGGGCGGGCCGCCCATGGGAAAGGTCCGCCGCAACCATCCGCCCCATTTTAGGTCATAATATAAGGCGAAGTGTCGCTGACCAGGAGTCTGCCATGAGCATGATTATCGACCGGCGCAGTTCCGGAACCCGATCCACGGCCAACCAAAATCGTCTGAACAGGCGTGTTCGCGCCCGGCTCAAGGTTGCCGTCGAAAAGATGGCGCGCTCCGGCTCCATTGAAGATCTGGCCAACGCCGACCAGCCCATTTCCATCCCCACCCGCGATCTTCATGAACCCAGCTTTCGCCGCGACCTCAGCGACACCTCCTGGGAACGGGTGTTCCCCGGCAATAAGGAATATCAGCGCGGCGACAAAATCAGCAAACCCGAAGGCGGCGGCTCGGGGAAGGGCCGGGAGGGCTCACCGGATGGTCTCGGCAATGACGAGGTGGCCATCGTCCTCTCCGCCGACGAATTTCTCGATCTGCTCTTCGACGGACTGGCTTTACCCAATCTGCTCAGGACCGTGCCGGGGGATATTCAGGCAGATCAATGGCGGCGGGCGGGTTTCATTAAAGATGGCAGCCCCTCCCGCATGCACGTCGGGCGTACCATGCGTGCCGCCCGTGCCCGTCGTCTCGCCCTGCGTGCCGGCAAGCGCCGTGAATTGCAGGACCTGCTGGACGCCCGCGACATACTGCAAGAAGAAATTCATGGCCGCCTGGCCCAGAAGCAGGATGTTTCCGTGGAGCGGGAGCGCCTCAGCGAACTGAATCGTCAGATTGCCGCCCTGGAACGCAAAATCAAAGCCATTCCCTTCATTGACGAAGCGGACCTGCGCTTTGCCCACATCGACCAGCAACCCCACCCCATCACCAATGCGGTGATGTTCTGCGTGATGGATGTGTCCGGCAGCATGGGCGAGAAGGAAAAGGACCTGGCCAAGCGCTTCTTCCTGCTGCTGTACCTGTTCGTGCATCGCCACTATCAGGCGGTGCAGATCGTCTTCATCAAGCACCACAGCACCGCCTCGGAGTGCAGCGAGCAGGCCTTTTTTGGTGCCCGCGAGGGAGGCGGCACGCTGGTCTCACCGGCCATCGCCCTGACCGAGGAAATCATACGGCAACGGTTCCCGCCAGAGCGCTGGAATGTCTATCTGGCGCAGGTATCTGACGGCGACAATTATTTTGCCGACAATGCGGTGGTGGAAGAGCATCTTATGCGTCTATTGCCGCGCTTGCGCAACCTCTTCTATCTGGAGGTCAACCGTGACAGTGAGAGCGATCTGCTGCAACTATACGAAGCCATTGCTCAGGATTTCCCGGAACTGATCACCGCCCGCGCCAGCGAGCGCGAGGATATCTACCCGCTCTTCCGTACCCTCTTTGCCACAGAGGAGACGCCGAGCCATGTCTAAATTCCTCTTCACCGACAACGACTGGACCTTCGCGCGGATTGACGCCGTCACCGAAGCCATCGCGGCCATCGCCGCCGAAGAACTCCAACTCGACACCTACCCCAATCAGTTGGAAATCATCAGCGCCGAGCAGATGCTCGATGCCTACGCCTCCATCGGTCTACCAGTCTATTATGCCCACTGGTCCTTCGGCAAACAGCGTGCCATCGAATCCGGGCAATATCGGCGCGGCGAGATGGGTCTGGCCTATGAACTGGTGATCAACAGCAACCCCTGCATCAGCTACCTCATGGAAGAAAACACCATGACCATGCAGACCCTGGTCATCGCCCATGCCGCCTACGGGCATAACGCCTTCTTCAAAAACAATGTCTTCTTTCAGCAGTGGACCGATGCCGAAGGTATTCTCGACTACCTGGAATTCGCCCAGCGCTACATCGCCCACTGCGAAGAACGCTACGGCATCGACGCGGTGACCGACGTACTGGACGCCGCCCACGCCATCAGTCGCAACGGCGTGGATCGCGCCCGCCGCCCGCGCCAGCTTTCGGCGCGCGCGGAAGAACAACGACGCGAAGAGCGCGAACACTATCTGCAGCAGCAGCTCTCCGAAATATGGCGCACCCTGCCCCCGCGTAGCGTCGACCAGCCCGCTGATCCCACCGTATTTCCGCCATCCCCCCAGGAAAACCTACTCTACTTCATCGAAAAGAACGCCCCGCACCTGGAGGGTTGGAAGCGGGAAATCCTGCGCATCGTGCGCAAAATCGCCCAATATCTCTACCCGCAGGGGCAAACCAAGATCATGAACGAAGGCTTCGCCTGCTTCGTGCATTACCATATTCTGCACAGTCTGCATGCCAGGGGACTGATTACCGACGGTACTTTGCTGGAATTTTACGCCAGCCACACCGCCGTCACCTTCCAGCCGGACTTTGATGATCCGCGCTACAGCGGCATCAACCCCTATGCCCTCGGTTTCGCCATGTTCCAGGACATCAAACGGATATGTCTCGCACCCACGGACGAAGACCATCGCTGGTTCCCCTTTGCTGGGGACCCGGACTGGCGCAAGCATATCCACTTCGCCATGCGCGAATTCCGCGATGAGAGCTTTGTCCTGCAATATCTCTCACCCAAGGTCATGCGTGACCTGCATCTCTTTGCCCTGAGCAACGACCCCAGCGCTACGACATACCAGGTGAGCGCCATCCATGATGATCACGGCTACCAGTATCTGCGCCAGACCTTAGCCCAACAAATCGCCGAAAGCACCCGCCCGCCGGACATCCAGATCGTGTCCGTGGATCGCTGGGGCGATCGCCATCTACGTTTGCGGCAGATGGATAACCAACCCCTCGCCCAGGATGAGGCACAGAGAACCCTCAGCTTTGTGCATAGCCTTTGGGGATATGATGTTCACCTGGATATGGAAGACCTTTCCCTGAGGGAACCATTCACATCCTGAAGGTTGTTATTCCGCAATCCCAGCATATCGCACCATAATAGTGCATGGCACACCATAATGGTGCGCCATCCTGTTTGGCACCTCGCCTTTTTTACCAACCCTATTGATTTTTAAATCGTTAAAAATTGGCATCAAGTTTGCTTGGAGCTCCCTGGGATGTCATACAACGGGGAGCGACAAACGTGAACACGTTAAAAAACGGTTATCGTTATAAGATCATCTCGCTGGCGATGTTTGCGGCACTGCCCATGATGATTGAGACCGGGCTCGTGCAGTTTTATCCGCAGGCAGGGGCGTATAACGTCATGGCTCTGGACTCCAGCTATTTCTCCAATAGCTATCAGAGCTGGAATATCGAGCGCGGCTTGCTCTGGAACCAGGGGAATGCGGCCAACCTCATCGGCTTCGGTCCCCGCTCCCATGCCTGGTCGCTGACCGTGACACCGACGTACCAAAACGACGGCTTTTCCCCGTGCTGAGTTACCTGATGTCGCTGCCACCATGCCAAGCGATACGGGTTTCTCGGGCACCGACGGCCTTGCCCAAACCCGATTCCGCAGCATGCTCGAAACCGGCTTCATGTCCTAACCCCCGTGGGCTGCTGCCCCCGGGATGTTCCAATCCTGTACGAGAGGTGTGTCGCTATGAAATTGATTACTGCCATTGTTAAACCCTTCAAACTCGATGATGTCCGTGAGGCGCTATCGGCGGTAGGGATCCAGGGCCTCACGGTTACCGAGGTCAAAGGCTTCGGGCGCCAGAAAGGTCATACCGAACTCTACCGCGGCGCTGAATACGTGGTGGATTTTCTCCCCAAGGTCAAAATCGAGGCGGTAATCAGCGATGATGCCGTCGACCAAGCCATTGAAGCCATCGAAAAAGGTGCCCGCACCGGCAAGATTGGTGACGGTAAAATCTTTGTCTCCGAAGTCTTGGAGGCCATTCGTATCCGCACCGGCGAATCCGGTAATGATGCGCTGTAATCACTTATAACCGTTTTACAACCGCTCCAAAATCCTTATAGGGAGGAATTTCTTCATGTCAGTAGCTTGGCTTAATACCGGTGACAATGCGTGGCAGCTTACCGCAGCAACTGTCGTTGGCTTGCAAAGTGTCCCCGGCCTCGTCGTCCTGTACGCGGGCATCGTTAAGAAGAAGTGGGCTGTCAACTCCGCTTTTATGGCTTTTTACGCCTTCGCTGCCGTTTTGATTGCCTGGGTTCTCTGGGCTTATAACATGGGCTTCGGTAATCAATGGTTCCCTTTCGTCGGTACGCCACATCCTATCATCAGCATGCAAGATGAACTCAAACAGGCGCTCATTCCGGCATCAAACACCAGCGCCGCTTTTCCCATGTCTACCATGGTGTATTTTCAGTTCGTTTTTGCCGCCATTACCTTGATAATCATGGCCGGCGCATTCCTCGGGCGCATGAGTTTCAAGGCATGGATGATTTTCGTGCCCTTGTGGTTGACCTTCTCCTACACTATCGGCGCCTTCAGTCTCTGGGGTGGTGGCTTCCTCTCGAGCCTCGGAGTCATCGACTATTCCGGTGGTTATGTCATTCATCTCTCTGCCGGTGTCGCGGGCTTTATCGGTGCAGCGGTCATTGGCCCCCGTCTGGCGCGTGACCGGGAAAACTTTCAGCCCAACAACGTATTGCTGATGCTGGTCGGCGCCGGCATTCTCTGGCTCGGCTGGAACGGCTTCAACGGTGGTGATCCTTACGCCGCGAGTCGTGATGCGGGTGCCGCGGTTCTGAACACCAACATCGCCACAGCGGTCAGCGTCATTATGTGGACCATCATGGATATCTTCTACTTCAAGAAGCCATCCGTCATCGGTGCCGTACAGGGCATGATCACCGGGTTGGTGGCTATCACCCCGGCCGCCGGCGTAGTCGATGGTTACGGTGCGATCGCCATCGGCATCGCCTCAGGCATTATCCCCTGGCTCAGTATGAACCTGCTCGGCAAAACCGCACTTTTCCGCAAAGTGGATGACACTCTGGGTGTCTTTCACACCCATGCGGTGGCGGGTTTACTCGGTGGTGTCATGACCGGTTTACTGGCGACCAAGGCGGGTTGTGCAGCTTTCGCCTTGAGCACGCCGGGCGGCGCTATCGAGGGGAACTGGCATCAGGTCTGGCTACAACTCATCGGTGCAGCGTTCATCATCGTGCTGAATATCGTAGTGACGTACATTCTGCTCAAGCTCATCAGCCTGATCGTGCCACTACGTATGTCCGAAGAAGAACTGCTGATCGGCGATGATGCGATCCACGGCGAGGAAGCCTACGCCTTCTATGGTGATGGTGAACGTCGACCAGTGGCTGGGGACTGAACTCCACTCACACTTCAACCTCCTTACACACGGCGGTTACCCGCCGTGTTTTTTCCCTTAATTATTCACTTAATAAACTATAAATATTTTAACGCGTAGCGTTTTATATCAGCCACGCAATCACAACAAATAGAATAAATAGGTTACAGAATCCATACGGATATTATCTTTCTTTCACACATTGACACCTTGTCGAATTGCTCTAAATAACATTATAAGGCTAGGCATCAGGACTAACATGGCCTCCTTATCTGGAGAAATGCACGCCATAAGTTAACACATAATACCATGTATTGATGACTTTTATATCCCAGAGAAAACCTGTCCCCAGCCCAACAACAAGCGTCTCGTTTTACTGAGGATCATATGGAAAACGTAAAGCTCTCCGAACGTGTTCCTGTTGGTGCATTCTACCGAACCAACATAGAAGCGGTAGAAGATGTACGCAGCAGATACTTCATCGCACTATCGATTCCCGCATTTTTACTCATCATGACCGGGATCGGCACGTGGGAGTCATTAGCCTTCCACGCGCGATCCGCGACCTCATTTCACCAGTATGAGCACTACTTGGGGGCGCTCACCAAAATTGAAGGGGGTCAACGTTCAGCAACACAAGCTCTTCAGGAGCTTGCCGACCAGACAGCAAACTCAAGAACTAACAGTAGCGGCCAGTATCTATCAAATTTTGAAAAGAAAATAGCATACAATCAGCCATTAAATACTGCTTTATCCAATCTATTACATGGCAACAATGGAAATATTCCACTAATACGTGAACAACTGAAAGCAGCCGCGCACCATTATCAAGAAATCGAAAAACAGTACTTCAGCTATGCTCAATGGTTCCTATCAGGAGGCGGAACTCTCATTTTTTTATCACTGATATATGTTTGGTTCGGCATTTTACAACCCATCGGCAAACAAAGCCGAGAGCGTGCGCTTGCCCTAGCCCGTGCCGGTGAGTTCAATGAGGATGTCATTAATACTTCACGGGTAATCATCCTGGTGATCGATGCAGAAAACAACGTCGTTCTCGTTAATCATTATTTTCAAACGCTTTTGCAATGGCCTCGCACACAAATAGTCGGTCACCACTTACTGGATCGTCTATTTCTTCCGCAAGATCACGCAACCATGCTAACGCTACTAAATGAGGGCAATCCAGAGCAGATTCTGGAACTCCCCATACTCAATTCCGCCGGTGCCCAACTGATCATGGCGTGGACTGTGACGCCGGTACGCGATGTTACTGGCGAGGAACTCTTGCGGGTTGCCATGGGCGTGAATGTCACCGAACGGGCAGCCGCCGAACATGCACAACAAGTTGCCCTGCTCAAAGCGCAGTCATTGAGTGATCGCCTACAAGACGAGGCACAACAAGCTGCCGAATTACATACGGCTTTTCTCGGCCCAGAGCAGATCGCACTGCCAGGCCTGTCCGGTATCGCCGCCAGTATCACCAGCTCGGAAGTAGGCGGTGACTATCTGGATTGCTATACAACCAAAGAAACATCCGTGCTGGTACTCGGGGATGTGAGCGGACATGGTCTCGCGGCCGGGAGCATCGTGGCTGTCGCAAAAACAGTTATCAACCAATTACGGGCTGATGGTATTGGGCGTCCAGATCAAGTGCTTAGGCAGCTCAACAATGCCATTCTTAATACCGCACAGGGATTGCGTCTAATGACCATGATCTGCGCGGCCGTAGATTTTCGCCATGGCATTCTGTACCTCGCCAATGCGGGGCAGCAATTTCCCTATCTCCAAAAACCGGATGGGCAGTGGGAAATGCTTGAAATTGGTGGCCTTCCACTAGGCCAGGAATTAAATCCCGACATCTCCACAAACGAATGGGACATGCCGTTAGGAAGTCGACTGATCCTCATCAGTGATGGATGGGTTGAAGAAAACGCACCGGATGGAACGCCATTTGGCTATGAACGATTGGAACAAGCACTCGAAGAATTTTCTACCTTAGATGACAAGCAATTGCGTGACGCACTAATCGCCAGACTAATTACATTCTGTGAACGGGATACTTTTGATGATGATTTAAGCATCATCGTTGTGCACCATAACGAGCGTTATCCCGCAGTGTCTGAATGGCGTTCAGAACAACCACTGGAACTCATCAGAATATCTCAGGATTACTACGCCAATAAGACCATTTCCCCGCGCCTGTCACGCCAACATATCGTACTATTTGCCGAACATGAATGGCAAAATCTGCTTCCACGGATGAGTCAGGATGGAATACGTCGGATACTAATTCCAGGAAACCCATTCCTGCAAGAAATGGGCTGGGACAATCTCCTGAATGCCCACAAGGAAATCGACAACGAGTTGTCACTCTATCTCCATATTGATACTCCTCTCCAATTACCTATCACCACTTCGACAGATAAACTGGGGGTTATTGCGTCCTTGGCGTCCTGGCTGGCAGAGACTGACGTGCGCGATGACTGGATCGATGTTTGCACACTCGTCGCCGATGAGCTCCTCGAAAATGCACTTTATGCCGCACCACGAGATGCACGAGGACAAGCCATTCATTCAAAAGGCGTAGATCGTATACTTAACGAAGATGAACATATCAGTCTACATATGGGTCGTCGAAACAATATTCTCGCCATTCAAATGAGAGACAACTGGGGCACATTGACACCATCAATATTATTACAACGCCTGGGCGCACACATTCAAGGTCATGGACTCATCGCCAATCAGGGAGGCGGTGGATTATATTTGTTGTGGCGTTTTTCTGACTATATGCAAATTCGTGTTTTCCCCGGGCGCGAAACGCGCGCGACGTTATTCTTCGATCTGAATCATCCACCGCACGAAGATCACTATTCCGCATTCCAATTTCTTTATCACAGTGACATTTGCGAGGTAAATTCATGACTACCTTTGAAATCATCACTCAAAGCTCGGCCGATGAGCCGGCCATTTACCGTCTGCGCGGCGTCATTGACGCCGCCGCTAAATCACACATGGACTCCCTGCTTGCCATAAACAAGTCGGCCATTCTGGATTTCACTGAAGTTTCACGCGTCAACTCCATGGGTTTAGCTATTCTCCTCAACATCTTGAAACAACTTCACGGTAACAGACTACCCATCGCGGTCGAGGGGATGAATCGCATGACGGCGATGCTGTTTAAAATGACCGGATTGAATCAATACCTGACAAATCATGCAGCCGCACCCGAGGTTGCTCATGTAACATTAAATACCGCAACTACCGCTTCGTCCATGCAAAACAGTCCGTCACCAAAAACTCCATCGCTGAACGATCATTGGCGATTTTCCGTGAGTCTGCAGGAGCGTACTCAGTTAGAAGGATGGTACTTTCTCAATACCCATCTTCAGAAAAAATGGGGACGCTCTATACGACTAGAGCCCCATTTCGGCGCGCTGGAACAGGGCGACACGGCTCCATCAGACTCTGCGGACATAGTGTTTGCCTCACCTTTTGCTGTATGCGAACTCATTCAAATGGGTTTTTCACCATTACTTGTACCTTGCGCAAACCCCGAAGAGGCAGTCGTCATTTGCCGAAAAAATGACGAGAGAACCACATTTAGTCAGTTCTCTCGCCCCAAAGTCATTACCGACAGAATGGACAGCTACGCCTACTTGCTGGGTAGATTGCTCATGGATGAATCAGGCTTTTCATCGGACAGTGCCAACTACTTGTTTGTCGGTAATGATATCAAGTCCGTGCAGATGTTATTACGAAGCATGGGTGACATTGCCATTTTACCACGGCAAACCTTTTACGGACTTTCACCCATAACCAAAGATGAGTTGAAAGTCATGGATGAGAGCCAAACGGACTTTGCTTATCATGCATTATGCTTGTCCTCGCACCGGAGATCAGATGCTACGGCGGTCATCAACCTCTTCATTTCTCTACAAGATGAAACAAAAGGCCAAGAGATACTCAGAGGGCTTGGCATTCGTGGCTGGCGAGAGCCAGCATCCGAAGAGATAAACATGTTGACCGCGGTGTACAAAAAATATGTGGGATAGTGGGTAACATTAATAACAAATTTTCACAGTCATAACACCATCATTTTTTCTAGGGATCAATAAAACTTAGCGGAGACCATCATGTATCTAGAACATCCATCTTATTTGAGTCCTGGCGATACTGCGTGGCAGATAACTGCAGCCACACTCGTGGGGTTACAGAGCGTTCCGGGGTTGGCCATTCTTTATGGCGGTATCGTCAAGAAGAAATGGGCGCTCAATTCCGCAATGATGGTCTTTTACGCTTTTGCTGCCGTTCTGATTACGTGGATGCTCTGTGGGTTTAGCATCGCTTTCGGCAGTCCTGTGCACCTGGGCCCCGGAATACTTTCGGGACTATTTGGTTGGCCCCGCCCCGTCATGTCCGCCATCGACAGCATCGGCCAAGCCAACATCCCACTATTGAATGGCATCATGCCTGCCTTTGCCTTTCCACAATCCGCATTGATTTACTTTCAATTTGTATTCGCCGCCATCACCCCAATTCTGCTTGCTGGCGGCGTTCTTGGACGAATGAACTTCAAAGCATGGATTATTTTTGTACCTATATGGTCCGCGCTCGTTTATTCAGTGGGCGCCTTCATGCTCTGGGGTGGTGGCTGGTTAGCGCAACTCGGAGCCGTTGATTACTCCGGAGGTTACGTCATTCACGTCGCTGCGGGTATTTCAGGATTCGTAGCGGCGGCGATGATTGGACCGCGACTTTTTGCAGACCGGGTGGATTTCCCTCCGAACAACCTCATTATGGCCATGGCGGGAGCCGGTCTTTTGTGGCTTGGCTGGAATGGATTTAACGGCGGCGATCCTTACTTCGCCAATCAGGACATGGCCGCTGCCGTGATCAATACCAATCTCGCCACGGCGGCGGCATTGCTGACCTGGCTGTTCATGGACATGGCGTTTCTCGGCAGAGCGTCTATGGTGGGGGCCATCAATGGCATGATTTGCGGATTGGTCGCTATCACACCGGCTGCGGGTTTCCTGAATGGTTGGGGTGCACTGATTCTTGGCGTAACCGCCGGTATGGTTCCCTGGATTACCATGAACAAGATAGGACCAAAAACATGGCTGAGTAAGGTTGACGATACACTTGGCGTATTACACACCCACGCCGTTGCCGGTGCCGTAGGTGGATTGATGGTGGGTCTTCTCGGCGATCCACGCATGGTCCTGTACTACGGAGCGGGCAAAACATCGGACATATCCGTAGATGGGTTACTCTATGGCGGTGGATTCTCGCAACTTTGGCATCAATTGATTGCCCTCGTGGTAATCGTGGGATATAACCTCGTTATGACGTTCGTCATTCTGAAACTGATAGGGGTGTTCATCCCTCTGCGCATGGGTGACGCTGATTTAGAGGTCGGTGACTACGCCATACATAAGGAGGATCCCATTCCGGGGGTCATGGGTGCGCCCATTGAGAATCTGGTGCCGAATAAACCCGCATGGGATGGCCCCGACACGGTCGGGCCAACGACTCACTACCCGCCGGTTGGTACGGATTAGTTGATGGCTTAACCCTGCTGTTGTAGAACCGCAGAGGACCTAAGATGATTCCCGATTCTGTTCTGAACCGATTACAACATCTGGTGCGCGTCTACGAATTCAGTACATTTTTCGAGGAAACGGCTAGGCTAGCTGCAGACCTGATGGAGGCCGATGGCGCCGCCTTCATCGTCCACGAAGATCATAACCTGCGTTACCTGTTTTTTCATGGCCTACCCACGAGCTATTCAGACCTGTCGAAGCACGTTTTTCCAGACGACCGCGGAAACAGCGGTGCCGCACTACGGACGGACCGCGCCATTTATGTGCCGGATTATCCACATAGCGCCCACGCCATGCCGGAGTATGTAGCTACTGGGTTACAGGCAAGCCTCGCCCTCCCCGTCCACGGCCCCCAGGGTGCCAGTGGCATCCTGGCTGTTGCCTGGTTCCGCCCAGCGCCCGCGGAGCTCGCTGAAAGCACTTTGCACTTGGCACAATTATTGGCCGATATGCTAGGCGCCGCGTGGTACCGGATGGGTATTGAGCTGCACCTGGAACAGATTGCCACTCGGGATATCCTCACCGGCATACCCAATCGCTACCAACTCGAAGAGCGCCTAAACATCGCCTGTGCCCGCGCGCTGCGTGATCAACGCATCCTCGCCATTGTTTTATTGGATATTGATGGCTTCAAGGAAGTGAATGACAGCTTAGGGCACAGAGCGGGGGATCGTCTGCTGCGGGAAATTGTGACCCGCCTGCATGATGTGCTGCGTGCCAGTGATACCATCGTCCGCCTGGCCAGTGACGAGTTCATACTGCTGCTGGAAAAACTGCACAGCCCGCGCGATCTGGAAGATGTACTCCAGCGCATTCTGCTGGCGCTCAACATTCGCATCGGGGTGGATAATCAGCAGGTTGGTATAACCGTCAGCGCTGGCGTCACCACTTATCCGCATGATAACGTCGATCCCGTTGAGCTTATCCACCATGCGGACCAGGCGGTCTATCGTGCCAAGGCGTCGGGTGGGAATTGCTGGAGCTATTACGATCATGCAGATGATGACCGTCGGCGCTCCGCCCAACACCTGCGCGGTGAACTGGAACGCGCACTGTCAAAACAGGAGTTTGTCCTCTACTGGCAGCCTATCATCGACATGCAGAGCGGTCTTTGCGTTGCTGCAGAAGCATTGATCCGCTGGCAGCACCCTGAGCGCGGTCTGCTCCTGCCCGACAGTTTTCTGGACGTCGCGGAGAACTCTACGGTCATGCAGCGCATTGGGGCGTGGGTTATCCATAACGCTTGCCAACACGGCGAGGCCTGGGCCAAGCAGGGCATACTCCCAGACATCCAGATCAACCTCGCTGCTCGCCAGGTAGAAAATCATCGTCTCTGCGACGACTTACGTCGCGCACTGGCGGGCTGCCCCGCTCTGCCCACAGAGCGCATCTGCCTGGAACTGGTTGAACGCATCGCCCTGCGCGATATTGCCAAAACCACCAGACTGATCAGTGACTGCCAGAGCCTTGGTGTGCGCTTCGCCCTCGACGACTTTGGAACCGGGCCCGCCGCACTGCAATACCTGCTTGAACTCGGCTGCAACCAAATCAAAATCGACCACAGCTTCGTCATCCCCATGACCGGGAGTCAACGTCACCAACGGATGATTCAGGCCATGATCCAGATGGCCCATGCGCTTGGCGTAACCGTCACCGCCGAAGGCATCGAGAACATGGAGAGCGCCGAACTCCTGCGCCAGATGCGGGCGGACCGAGGACAGGGATATGGCATCGCCATGCCCATGCCGGCATCAGATTTTGCCACATACTGGCTACAACACACCGCTGCGGAACAGCCTGCAACATGACGAAAATTCTCGTTCTGCAACACCATCCGGAAGAAGGGCTGGGTAGCCTGCAACATATTCTTGCGGCACAGGGGCACCAAACGGAAGTGCATCGCCTTGATCTGGGCGTGCCGGTTCCCGATCATCTGCTTGGCTATGGCGCCTTAATCATCATGGGCGGACCCATGAGCGTCCACGATACGGGCCGGTACCCGTGGCTACTCTCCGAGCAACAAATTATCCGCCAGGCAGTTGGCGAAGAACTCCCCGTTCTGGGACACTGCCTCGGCGGGCAACTGATTGCCCGTGCGCTGGGCGGCCAAGTAACCCCTAACCCGGATGGCCCGGAAATCGGCTGGTGGCCGGTCACCAAAACCCTGGAAGCAATGAGCAGCGACTGGTTAGCAGGGCTTCCCGACTCGTTTACACTCTTTCACTGGCATGGCGAAACTTTTTCCCTACCATCCGGTGCGGTACCACTGCTCTCCAGCGACTTTTGTACCCAGCAGGCCTTCGCTATTGGTAAACACTGTCTGGCACTTCAGGGCCATCCGGAAGTCACCCCCACCATGGTGCAAGCCTGGACGAAAAGCATGGCGGATGACCTGCAGCAAACTGGTGCAGGCGTACAACGCAGCAGGACTATTCACGACCATCTGGAGCACCGATGTGAAGAGTTGCTGGGCAGCGCCACGGCAATCTACCGCCCGTGGCTGGAGCAGTTGCGCTGACAGCACAGCGTCGCCCAATCTTGATGATCATCTCCGCGGTCAGCAAACGGTGCGACGCCATGACCTCCGTCGGATCGCGGACAGCGGTCGGGTGGTCGCCGCCGCCACAAGTCACTATGCCGCATTCAAGGCCGTGCGATGGCCTGCCCAACATACTGTCCCATCCAGTGTTCTATCTCTTCCACCTCACGGAGGTGTCCATAAAGGCCTATGCGTGCCGAGAATTTAGTGACTGCGGCGCCTTTGGTCCGCAGGGTGATAAGAATGGCGTTACCCTCTGAATCATAGCCATGCACTTCGACAGTATCGGGGCTGACCTGCTTGGACCCGGTAAACCGCATCCCCGCCTGAGGTAAGGCTTTCTCAGCCGCGGCAGCAACCACGCTGAGCGATGCTGGGTAATAAGTATAATACGGCACCGGGTTAACTTGCGGGGCCCAACTGGCTGCACATCCACTCAGCCCAAGAGCCAGCACCGCAGAGGCCGCCGCGAGGCGTGATGATAAGGTCATAGCACATTCTCCATAGCAAACCACGAGATCGGTCCGGGGAGTGGACCATCGCTCCATACTATACCGCAAAAAATGGCGGCGGGGATTCATCCTGCAAAGCCCAAAGATGGTGAAAGATAGGAGACACGCTGCCCGGAACTGCCATTGCGATCGGCAAGTACTGTACCTACTTGACTACACTAGCATCCTTGCGGAGCTTGGCACCATAATAAGCACCTTAATACTATGTACGAGGAGATAATGACCATGAAGACAGCACGCTGGTTAATGATTGCAACATTACCCCTTGCATTGGTGGGCTGCGCGAATAATCCCTATGCCAGCAATAGCACCACGGCGAATACGGCGGGGGGTTCCCTGCTCGGTGCTGTAGCCGGCGCAGTCATCGGCAACCAGACGGGTTCCCCGCTGGCGGGCGCCGCCATCGGCGCAGGGTTAGGCGGACTTGCCGGTTATGGCATCTCTAAAAGCCAACAACAGGCACCGGCACCACAACAGCCCGGTTACTATGCAGCTCCGCAGGGCAGTGTACCGTGCCCCGCCGGCTATGTGTGCAAACCGACGGCACCGCAATACCAGCAGGCACCCGCCTGTCCGCCAGGATATACCTGCTACCATCGATAAACATGAAGCATGGCGGTAGCCCAAACGTCCGGCAGGCGCCCCGCTGCCACGTAACTATAGTGGCGCCTGGATGGCATTGCAGAATAAAGGAAACCCTGCTGGAATTCCGGCAGGACCGGGATGGCCCATAGCAGCAGAAGTATCTGCCATACATATCGTTTGCCGATATTTTTCATTGATTGCTTGAGAATAAACGGCCAACCATCAGCTCTACTTGAATTTTCTGGAAAGCATGGCCTAGAATGCAAAGGTCTTTCCAGACGGAGGCCGTGCATCAGCATGTGCGTACGATACCATCTTCAGATTGTCAGACTGGGGGCTTTCGGCTTTGCCGCCGCAGCACTTGCGGGCTGTGCGAGTGTGCCCAGTCACATGGTCGGCACGTCAGGCGGTGGCTACGGTTCGGCGATGGTGGGCTCTGCCTATTCCACCGGGCAGGATTGCCATGCGCCAGCGCCAAACTTCCATGCTGCCTACAATCAACCTTACGAAATAAATGGATATTGGTATCATCCTATGCGTAGCGATGCGAGCTTTTCCGAAAATGGAATCGCCTCATGGTACAACCAGCAATCCTCCAGTGCTGTAACCGCCATGGGCACCGCTTTTCATGCCCGGCAAATGACAGCCGCGAGCCGAACGCTACCGCTGCCTTCCTGCGTACGCGTCACCAATCTGAAGAACGGGCGCAGCGTCGTCGTGCTGGTCGATGATCGCGGTCCCTTCGTGAGTGGTCGCATCATGGATATGTCCTATGGTGCCGCCAGCCAGTTGGGCATGCTCAACCAGGGCACAACGCCGGTACACATTCAGGTGATTCCCAGCAGTCCAATCCCCGGCACACCGCCTCCTCAAGTGCTGCCTGTGGTACAACGTACCGCGCCCAGGATGGCGCCCGTGCCAATCTTGCACACGCCGATAGCGATGCCGGCGGTACCCGCCTATTCACCGTCTTCCACTGCCAGCGCCAACCTGATGGCTGTAGTGGATGACACTTTTTCCAACGGCCCGAAACGCGCCGCATCTGCCGGCGTCCAGAAAGCCCCCCCTGCTCCCATTCCACCACGCCGGGAGGCCGCCACCCACATCTTAAGGCAGTGGCGGCAAGCACCACGGTCCGAGCAAGTATATCTGGAAACGGCAAGCCCCATGCAACTGCAGACTGCTATCCGCGAGCGCAGCAAACTGCAAGATTTCGGGATCAGCACCGCGCATATGGTGCCAGTATCCTCTACAACTGCGGGCGGGCTATATAAAATCAAAATCGGGCCGATGGCCCCTACCACCGCCCCGCAAGACTATGCGGCCAGCTTGCAACGCCTGCGCCTTGGCACCTTTGTCGTCAGCGCACAGGCGGGTTAAAAACATCCGCGCTTAATTTGCGTAAGGGCGGCGCCCGGCGCTCGCCGAGAATGGCCCAGACAATCAGGATGATCCAGGCAATGCCCGACCAGCCGAGCACGATGTTCAGCACCAATACCCATAGGAAATGTTCGTGATGCCGTGCGGCGGCAACAATGCTGGGGATGAAATAGATAAACAAACCGAATATGGCACCCAATAACCACACCACCACGTGCAAAAATATCGCCGCAATGCCCAATCCTATCAGGGCCAACACAACAATGCCTAGCGCCATTAAAGTACTCAAGCCTCAGCTCCTTCCGCCTTAGCGGTAAATAGTTTAGTGACAATGGTATCTCCCACCAGTTCTTCACCACTGAGCGTCAGCGCCAGCAATTCACTGCCCAACACTTCCGGGGAAATAATAAGGTCCACTCCAAGTTGTCGGAGGCGTTCAAGATTTTTACCGTCCTGAACCGCCGCCACGGTTTTACCGGGAATGGCCAACTCCTTGGCGGCAAGAACGATAAAGGCGTTTTCGCTATCGACAACCCGCAATGCGAGCACACCCAAGGCGCATTCTGCCCCCGCCTTACGCAAAACATCCAGGTCCGTTGCATCACCTATCATCAGGTCTTCCTTAGCCATCCACACATGCTCTGGCGTCACGGGAACCAGCACCAACGCCGGTAAATGCCGGGCACGTAAGGCGCGATAGGTATTTTGTGCCAACGCATTATCGCCAATAATCAGATAATGGTTACGGTGAGCACGTTTTTTTTCTCCCATCAGCAGGTGCTGCATCCGGCCATTTACCAACGGTACAACGACCGCAGAAATAGAAGTTGCGAAAACGGTGATACCCAGGATGATGATGGAGATAACAAAAAGTCTGGCATCTTCGCTTTTCGGCACAATATCCCCATACCCCACGGTAGACATGGTAACCACGGCAAAATACAAGGCGCTCACCAGGTTCTTGATAGGTGGCGAAAATCCTGCGCCCAACACGTAACTGCCCAGTACCGCATAACTCATCAGGAGCAAAATAGAAATCGCCGCAAAAAGCGTACCTGCCGCCAAGCTCGAACGTGCAAAATGACGTCTAAATAACAGCAACGACACCAGGATGACGGCATTAAAAATGATAACGCCACTCCACACATCACCATAGTGATGCCACAATATGGCCAGCATCGCTGCCGCCAACACCAGTGTAATGGCCCAGGCAAAACGGGAGCGAAAGAGCAACCCGAAAGCCATCAGCAGCAGCACAAACCCAGCCACCACTTCGGGTACCGTACCCAAAGCCGACAACAGGGGCACCTGGGTCAGGCTCGTGGAGGGTGCGAGATCAGTCAGTTCAGGGAAGAGTTGTATGAGATGGGGCAATGCATCCAGTATGGCCAGCACACCCAGTAGTCCTACAGCAACAGCCATCGGTATCTGCGGAAACCATACATCCAGATGCAAAACTACCGGCGCCTTAGCCAGGAAGCGAAAAAATCGCTGCCGCAGCGATAGTTTCAGCACATCGGGGATTCTGATCATGAACAGCCCCTCATTTTTGGAGACCAGACGTTGGTAAATTAGAAATTCGGCGAGATGATAAAACACCTCTCAGCCTAAACCTCATCCACTCAGAACTGTAGCATCCACGGGGCGCTGCAGCGACCCGCCCCACGCAAGACGGGAACATAGCGTAACGGTAAACGTTCCATAACTGCCCATCCACCGGATAAACCGCACAAAAAATCGCTCTTGACATTACACCGAGCTTCAATGTTTATCATGGACATATGGTAAGCCATATGTAAACTGTCAGCAGCCATCCGTAAACGTGGCTTAGCGGACTTTGCCGCGAAGAGATGCATTTCATGAAAGACGAAAAACGTGGGCACCTTGAGATTGGCATAGAGGGGATGACCTGTGCCTCTTGTAGTGCACGGGTGGAACGGGCGCTGGGCAAGCTGCCCGGCGTCACCGCGGCCAGCGTGAATCTGGCGACTGAGCGCGCCGAGGTGCTTTTCGACCCACAACGGCTCGATGCCGCCCGCATCGCCGAGGCGATCCATGCGACGGGCTACGCGCCAGTGACCGATGAGATCGTTTTCGCGGTGGAGGGCATGACCTGCGCTTCCTGCGTGGGACGAGTGGAGCGCGCGCTCAGGCAGCAACCCGGAGTGCTGGAGGCGGCGGTGAATTTAGCTACCGAGCGCGCGCAGGTGCGCTATATCCCGGCGATGATCGGCATGGACGAACTGGCCAGCGCCGTGAGCGCTGCGGGTTATGCGGCACATCCCGCACAGGAATATGGGGAGCAGGGCACCGACCAGCGCCGCGCGAGTTTGCGCGCCATGGGCCGCGATGTGATCGTGGCCGCAGCGTTAGCCATCGTGATTCTGGTGTTGGCCATGGGCGCGGCCTTCATCCCGGCCTTGCATCGCGCGCTGGCGGCGGCGAGTCCCTTTGCGCATTTTTGGGAGTGGGTGCAGTTCGTGCTCGCCAGCACTGTCCTGTTCGGGCCGGGTCGGCGCTTTTTCAGACCAGGCCTGATCGCCTACCGCCACCTGTCGCCAGACATGAACTCCCTTGTCGCCACCGGCACCGGCGCAGCCTGGGCTTACAGTGTATTGGTGCTGTTGGCTCCCGTGCTGTTTCCACCGGAGGCGCGGCATGTATATTTCGATTCAGCAGCGGTAGTCATCGCTGCAGTGCTCGCGGGCAAGTACTTGGAGGAACTGGCCAAAGGCCGTACGTCGTCGGCGATCCGCAAACTGGTCGGGCTGCAGGCCAAGACTGCGCACCTGCTTGCCGAGAACGGTGCCGAGCAAGATGTACCGGTGTCGCGATTACGCATCGGCGAGCGCATCGTAGTCCGCCCCGGGGAGCGCATTCCGGTGGACGGACGCGTGGTCGAAGGCCGCGCGCATGTGGACGAAGCGATGTTGACTGGCGAGCCAATACCTTCCGCCAAAGATCTGAATGATGCCGTGGTCGGCGGTACGGTCTGCCAGGATGGGCGATTGGTGGTGGAGGTCATTTCGGTCGGGCGCGATACCGTACTGGCGCAGATCATCCATCTGGTGGAAAGCGCGCAGACCGGCAAGCTGCCGATTCAGGGACTGACCGACCGCGCGGTACGGGTGTTCACGCCGGTGGTGCTGGTCATCGCGCTGGCGACCTTCGGCGTCTGGGTGGCATTGACTGGCAATGTCAGTGTGGCGCTGGTCACGGCGGTGGCCGTGCTGGTGGTGGCATGTCCCTGCGCCATGGGGCTGGCGACCCCGGCGGCGATCATGGTGGGCACCGGGCGTGCGGCGGAGCTCGGCGTGCTGTTTCGCAGGGGCGAGGCGCTGGAGATGCTGTCGCATGTCGATACCATACTATTCGACAAAACCGGTACGTTGACCGAGGGTCATCCCGCGTTGGTCCATCAGGGCGGCGGCGCGCCCGAAACCGCGTTGCGCCTGGCCGCGGCGTTGGAATCGGCGTCCGAGCACCCGCTGGGGCGAGCGATTGTCGCGGCGGCCGGAGAGCGCGCTATGAACGTACCCGCCGTCAAGGATTTCCGCGCCATCGCCGGCTATGGTGCCGAAGGCGAGGTGGAAGGCCGTATGGTGCGGGTTGGCGCCCGTCGCTTCATGGAGCGCGAAAACGTGGCGCTGGGCGATGACGCCGAGATGGCCGCGCGCATCGAGGGCACCGGGCGCACGGTGGTATTTGTCGCGGTCGACGCAACGCTGCTCGGCTGGCTGGCCATCGCCGATCGCATCAAACCGGAGGCGCGCGCCGTAGTGCAGGCGTTGCGCGAGCGCGGCCTGCGGGTGGCCATGGTCACCGGTGATACACACGCCACCGCGCAGTCCGTCGCCACGGAACTGCGCATCGAGGAGATGTACGCCGAAGTGCTGCCCGAGGATAAGGCCAAGGTCGTGACCGGTTTGCAGGAACAGGGCCGACGGGTCGCCTTCGTTGGTGACGGCATCAACGACGCCCCGGCGCTGGCGCAGGCCGACGTCGGCATTGCACTCGCCTCAGGCACTGACATCGCCATCGAGGCAGCGGACGTAACGCTCACGCGTGGCCAGATCGGCGAGGTGGTCACGGCGCTGAATGCGGCGCGTCGGACGCTGGGCAACATCCGCGGCAATCTGTTCTGGGCCTTTTTCTACAACATCCTGCTGATCCCTATCGCTGCTGGCGTGGCCGCGCCTATCGGCATTCATCTGAATCCGATGGTGGCTGGCGTAGCCATGGGTCTATCCTCGGTGTTCGTGCTCGGCAACAGCCTGCGGCTCAAGCGGCTCAAGGCTTACATACCCCTGATTACACCGGGCGCGGTGAAACGTACCGCGCCCGCATCCGCTCATTCCTGAGCCATTGTTCAAACAAGGAGAACATTATGAGTCAGTTCGTTTTCAGTGTCCCCGCCAAGGGCGATTTTGATACCACCGTGGCGCAGGTCACCGAAGCCCTCAAGGTTGAAGGCTTCGGCGTGCTCACCACAATCGACGTGGCCGCCACGCTCAAGGCCAAGCTGGGTATCGAGGGGCGGCCCTACGTCATTCTCGGGGCTTGCAACCCGCGCTACGCACATCAGGCGTTGGAGGCCGAGCCGGATATCGGCGCCCTGCTGCCCTGCAACGTGGTGGTGCGCACGGAGGCCGATGGCAGCGTGAGCGTGGTGTTCATGGATCCCGCCGCCGTGCTCGGCATGGTCGACAAGCCGCAAATCGCCGCGCTCGGCATCGAGGTGCGCAACAAGCTCCAGCATGTGGCTGATGCCGTGCGTGCTTGAATAACGCTTATGCGAGCACTTTGAATGATTCCTTTCACTTCATTCCCAACAGGAGAAAAACCATGAGCGATACCAGGCTGAAGATCACCGGTATGACCTGTGCGCACTGCGTGCGTGCCGTAACGAAGGCGCTGGAAGGCGTGCCCGGCGTGGAAAAGGCGGACGTCACGCTGGAGCCAGGAGAAGCCGTAGTGCACGGCAAGGCCGACACTACCGCACTGATCACCGTAGTTGAGGAAGAGGGCTATAAGGCGGAGGTGCGGGGCTGAAGCCCTGCACGCCGATCCGCCATGTCTGATCCTGTGCTGCTTTACACCAGTCCCGGCTGCCCCGACTGCGCCGCCGTGCGCCGTTACCTCGAAGAACACCACGTCGCTTACGAGGAACGCGACGTGACCACCCCCAGCGTGGCTGCGGAAGCCAAATTGCACTACGGCGTGCGGGTCGCGCCGATCACCGTGATCGCTGGCGAGGCGTTGTGGGGGACATTTGCCCATCAAAAGCCACGGCTCGATGAACTTCTGGCCAAGACCTGAGACTTTCAAAGCGGCTACTACAGTTTTTATGGGATCATCCTTGGGAAGGTCCACAGTCAGCCCTGACCTGCAAAGACACGGACGTGCTCAATAACATGGGCCTCAGAGCCATGATTCCCCCGCATGGAGCAGACGGGTGAACCATCCCGCAGGCTGCACTGCGGTTTTGGCAACCACCGGCACGGTCTGCAGAAGATGACCATGCCAGCTAACAGACAGGGTGCCAATGGGTGCACCGGCGCGAATGGGCGCCTTAAGACTGGCAGCAGGAATAAACTGCGTATCCAGTCTGGTGCCTTGTTGCTGTTTGGGCTCCGATACGATCACCGCGCTGGTGGTCACCCCCTGCACGGCTCCCGGGCTCCAGTCTCCGTGATGGATGCGCGCCACCACCTGCCCGGCCGTATACAGGGGAACATTCCGCCAACCACTCCAGCCATAATGGAGCAGCGCACTGGCGTCACTACCTGCCGCGCTGCGCGAGGGGGCACCCATGACGACCGCCACCAGAGTGCGACCGTCATGGGTCGCGCTGGCATCCAGATTCCAACTATCTTTCGTCGCCAGACCGACACCCAGGCCGTTGATGTCCGCCCGACCGGCGAGGGGGTTGTAGTTGTACTGGGTGATATGGTTGTAGGTGTACGCGGTTTTTCCAGCCAACTGCAGCACCTCAGGATACGCCCGAATCAAGTGCTCCGAGAGCCGCGCAATATCCAGCGCCGTGCTCGTCTGACCGGGCTGGGGCAAGCCATCGGGGTTGGTAAAGTGGGTGTGCCGCAAACCCATAGCCACAGCATCACGATTCATCAAGTCCACAAAACCACCGACGCTGCCTGCCACCGTCTGGGCGATGGCAATGGCGGCATCATTACCCCCATCAATGAGCAGACCACTTTCCAGTTGAGCCATGGTCACCGGCATACCGGGCTGAATAAACATCCGTGAACCCTGCACATGCCAGGCTGTGTTCGCAATCCGGATATTGGCTTGCGGCTGAACTATCCCTTGTCTTTCGGCCTGATACAGGACATAGGCGGTCATCAATTTGACCAACCCGGAAGGATTGAGAGGTTTTTCGGCATGCTCCGCCATGAGCACTTGACCGCTGTTGACATCCAGAAGGATGGCGCCTTGTATACCCGTCAGTTGCGGGACCGGCGTGGGTGGCGGCGGGGGCAGGGTTGGTAATACGGGCAAATTCGGGGTGACCGCATAAGCGCTCCCCCATACAATCAAAACCACAAGGGCCAGAACTTTGGGCGACTTCATCGTTTTCAGCGGCTCTTTTACCGGCGAACATTACCTTGTTGGAAATCCGTCGGCAGGGAAAAGTTCCCCGTCCGTGGACATCATCCTTCCCGGCCGCCGAAGAGTGCGGCAGAAAAATACCGTACCAATACAATACACAGTACAACATGAGCAATCAGAGACAAGCACCTCTACGTTGCAAATAACGTTGCAGTAAAGCCATCGTCGAGGCGTCGTGGGGATGACTGGCCGTACCCCGCATATCCGCCACAATCCGCTGCGCCAACACCTTGCCCAGCTCCACGCCCCATTGATCGAAGGAATCAATGCCCCAGATAATGCCTTGGGTAAAAACACTGTGCTCATAAAGTGCCACCAAGGCCCCCAGAGTGGGCGGCGTGAGCGCATCAGCCAGCAACACAGTGCTCGGTCGATTGCCGGAAAAAACGCGGAAAGGCACCTGCGTTTCGGCGACACCTTCAGCACGCAATTCCTCCGCCGTCTTGCCAAAAGCCAGCGCCTCGGCCTGCGCAATGAGGTTAGCCATCAGCAACTCATGCTGCTTTGCCAGCGGACTGAGCGGTTGACAAAAACCGATAAAATCACAGGGAATCAGACGTGTCCCCTGATGAATCAATTGATAGAACGAATGCTGCCCATCGGTACCGGGTTCGCCCCAGATTATAGCGCCCGTATCGACGACAACAGGGTGACCGTCTTCGTCCACGCTTTTGCCGTTGCTTTCCATCTGTAGTTGTTGGAGATAAGCCGGGAAACGCGCCAGATCATGGGCATAGGGCAATATGGCCTGAGTCTGTGCACCCCAGAAGTTATTATACCAAAGCGCCAGCAGACCCATGAGCACCGGCAGATTCTGCTCCAGGGGCGCCGTCTGAAAGTGGGTATCCATGGCATGAAAACCCGCCAGCAGGGCGGTGAAATGCTCAACCCCCACGCCCAGCATGGTAGACAGGCCAATAGCCGAATCCATGGAATAGCGGCCCCCAACCCAATCCCAGAAGCCGAACATGTGCTCGGTGTCCATCCCGAAGGCTTTGACCGCTTCAGTGTTGGTAGAGACCGCGACAAAATGCCTGGCCACCGCCGCCTCGCCCAAGGCCGCGGTAATCCAATGGCGTGCTTCCTGAGCGTTGGTCATGGTCTCCAGGGTGGTGAAGGTTTTGGAAGAAATGATGAACAAGGTCTCGGCGGGATCCAGATTCGCCGTAACGTCGGTAAAGGTCGCGCCATCCACATTGGCGACAAAACGCAGTTCCATACCGGGGTGACGGTAGGCGCGCAGTGCCTTCCAGGCCATCTCCGGCCCCAGATAAGAGCCGCCGATGCCGATATTGATGATCTTGCGAATAGGCTGGCCGGTCGCTCCGCGCCAGGTGCCCTCATGAATGGATCGGGTGAAGGCCGCCATGTGCTCCAGCACCTTATGGACTTCCGGCACCACATCCACCCCCGCCGTACGCATGACACGACCTTTGGGCGCGCGCAGTGCCACATGGAAAGCCGCCCGTCCCTCCGTGTGGTTGATTTGTTCGCCCGCGAACATCGCCGTGCGGCGCTCTTCCAGGCGCCGCATCCGCGCCAGGGCCATCAACAAACGCAGTGTTTCCGAGTTAATAAGATGTTTTGAATAATCCAGATAAAGGCCACAAGCCTCGGCGGAGAAGTGCTGGGCGCGCTGCGGGTCGTCATGAAAGAGTTGCCGCAAGGTCACCCCCTCCCAACTTTGCCGATGCTGCTGTAAATCCTGCCAGACAGGTGATGTGTTCAGGGGTGTGGACACGGAAAAACTCCTTGCAAGAGCGGGGCGGACGCGGAAAGGTACCGCCCCAAGAGTAGGCAAGGCAAGTCTTCGCTGCAAGGGCGAAAGCAGCAAAAAATGATGAAGCACCGGGCTTTTGCATCGGGCAGCATGATTTTCACCGTCCTCCGGCCAAACCCGCGGAAACACCTGAATCCCTGCCCCAAGGATGACAGGGGGCGGGGGACTCAGCGGCCTGGATTTTCCTCTAAAGCCCACTGCTCATCGAGGCGCTCGCGGCGGCGAATGAGGCCGTGCTGATGGCCGCTGATGAGCACTTCGGGGAGGCGCGGACGGCTATTGTAGTTGCTGCTCATGACGAAGCCGTAGGCCCCGGCGCTCATGACGGCGAGCAAGTCACCAGCCTTGGCCGCCAAGGGACGGTCCTTGGCGAGGAAATCGCCGCTTTCACAGACCGGGCCGACGACATCCATGGGCTGCGCCGCTTCTGCCCTTTGGTGCAGCGGCAGGATGTCATGCCAAGCCCCGTACAACGCGGGGCGCAACAGGTCATTCATGGCCGCATCCACCACGCAGAACTGCTTGCTGCCGTTGTCCTTGAGGTATTCCACCTTGGTCAGCAGTACGCCGGCGTTGCCCACCAGCGCACGGCCCAGTTCCACTACCCGCCGTACCGCCACGCCTTGCAAAGCCTGATCCAGCGTCCAGGCGTAGTCGGCGGGGCTGGGCGGGGTTTCGTCGTGGTAGCGAATGCCCACACCGCCGCCCAGATCCAGATGCTGGAGGACAATCCCATGGGCCGCCAGTTCGTCATACAGCGCGCGTACCCGCACTGCCGCCTCACCCAAGGGCGTGAGATCCAGCAATTGGGAACCGATATGGCAGGCGATACCTTTCAGCTCCAGCGCCGGGTGTTGCGCGGCCTGCAGATAAAGGTGGCGGGCCTGATCCATGGGAATGCCGAACTTGCTCTCTTTCAATCCCGTGGCGATGTAGCGATGGGTACCGGGGTCCACGTCGGGATTGACCCGCAGGGCAACAGGCGCACGCTTGCCCATGTCGGCGGCAATGTCCGCGATACGCCAGAGTTCGGCCGCGGATTCCACATTGAGGCAGAAGATGGCGGCGTTGAGGGCGGCGCGGATTTCGACGCTGGACTTGCCGACGCCGGAAAAAACGATTTTGCCGGCGTCGCCATCCGCACGCAGCACCCGCTCCAGCTCACCGCCAGAGACAATATCGAAGCCCGCGCCCATCTCCGCAAAAATCCGCAGGATGCGGAGATTGCTGTTGGCCTTGACCGCATAACAGACCTGGGTATTGTCACCGAGGGCAGCGCTGAAGGAGTGATAGCGCTCGCGCAGCGCCGCTTCGGAATAGACGTAACAGGGCGTACCGTAATGCTCCGCTATTTCCTGCAAGGGGAGGTCTTCGCCATAAAGGGCGTGATTGCAATAGTGAAACGTATTCATCGGGCAGCGGGGCTATGAACAGGCGCCGTGGGCGCGGCAGGTGTAACGCTGTGGGTGGGCGGCAGGGTCAGTGCCGTTTTACGGCCGCAACCGCCCAGCGCGAGACCAAGCAGCAGCAGCAGGAGGAAGACGGCGCGGGTGCGGTTCACAGAGCCTCCCGCTGCAAGCGCGCACGGGCGCGCAGGATGGCGGCTTGTACCTGTCGAGGTGCCGTACCACCCAAGTGGTCCCGCGCCGCCAGGGAGCCTTCCAGCACCAGCACCTCATAGACCTCCCGGCCAATGAGCGGTGACAAGGCCTGCAACTCCGCCAGTGGCATGGCTTCCAGGCCGATGTTGCGTTCTTGGGCCAGGCGTACCGCCCGTCCCACCACGGCGTGGGCATCACGGAAAGGCAGCCCCTTGCGCACCAGATAATCGGCCAGATCGGTGGCGGTGGCAAAACCGCGTTCCGCCTGCGCGCGCATGACGCCGGGACGGGTTTGCAGGCCTGGCAGCATCCGGCCCATGATCTCCACACTGGCGCGCATCTGGTCGAGGGCGTCGAAAAGGGTTTCCTTGTCTTCCTGATTATCGCGGTTATAGGCGAGGGGCTGGCCCTTCATGAGGACGAGGATGGCGACAAGATCGCCAATCACCCGCCCACTCTTGCCGCGAATGATTTCCGCGACATCCGGGTTCTTCTTTTGCGGCATGATGCTGGATCCAGTACAGAAACCGTCGGGCAAGTCGATGAAGCCGAAGGGGGCCGACATCCACAGGATCAACTCTTCCGCCAGCCGCGAGAGGTGGACGGCGAGGATGGCCAGGTCCGATAACACTTCCATCACAAAGTCGCGGTCGGAGACGGCATCGAGGCTGTTTTCGGCGACGGCCTCAAAGCCGAGCTGACGCGCCACGTCCCAGCGGTCGATGGGAAAGGTAGTCCCCGCCAGCGCCGCCGCGCCCAGGGGCAGCACATTCACCCGTCGCCGCGCATCGAGCAGACGCTGGGTATCGCGGTGGAACATCTCCACGTAGGCCATACAGTGGTGACCGAAGCTTACCGGTTGGGCGACCTGCATGTGCGTCAGGCCGGGAAGGATGGTTTCCACCTCCCGCTCGGCGAGGTCGATGAAGACGTTTTGCAGGTGCTGCAGCCCCTGGACAAGCTCATCCAGGCAGCCGCGGGTATAAAGGCGCAGGTCGGTAGCCACCTGATCGTTGCGGGAACGGCCGGTGTGGAGCTTCTTGCCGACCTCACCGATGATTTCCGTCAGGCGTGACTCGACGTGCATGTGGATGTCTTCCAGGGCATCGACAAAGGGCAGGCGCTCCTCGGCAATTTCCTGGCGTACCCGCGCCAGCCCGGTGACGATGGCCTCCGCCTCCGCCTCCGTCAACACGCCCACCCGGCCCAGCATGCGCGCGTGCGCCATGGAGCCCCGGATATCTTCCACATACAAACGACTGTCCACCTGAATGGATGCCGTAAAGGCTTCGACCAGACTGTCGGTACCCGCCGCGAAGCGTCCACCCCACATTTTTTCACTCATGCCCACACCTCCTGTCCTGCCCGCGACTATAGCGAAAAGGGGGCATTGTTCGCCAGCGCTTCCAGCCGCCACTCTTTGGCATTCCTCTCCGGCTCTTGCTACAGTCTAAAAGAGCACTTACACACGGGGGTACAACGGATGGACGAAGCCGAAAAAACGCATAGTCGGCGCTGGCTGATCGTGTTGCTGTTTTTGCTGCTTGTGGCGGTGGTACTGTTCTTCTGGTGGCAGAACCAGCAGGCCAGGACACAGGCCAAAGCGCCAACAGAGGCGGCGGCCGCCGTGCAACTGATATCACCCACGGTCTCCACTCGGTCCGTTGCGAACTTTCCCGTTGGCAAGACCATTTCTCAGGAGGGTACCCTGGAGGGCCCCATCAGCGGGCAGTGCGGCAACATCAAGTGGCACAATCTCAGTCCCGCCGAAGTCGCCAATCTGCGTAAGCTTTGCCCGCCCGCAGCCGCTGCCCGGTCCTGAAGTCACTCGTTTAACGTGGCTGCGGCAGGATTATGCGCGCCTCCAGGCCGCCACCCGAGGCGTTGACCAGGATGAAGCGCCCGTGATGATAGGCCACAATCCGTTCGACGATGGCCAACCCAAGCCCTACCCCGCCGCCCTTTCCGGCTTGTGCGAAAGGCGCACGCACGGTTTCCAGTTCCGTCTCCGCAATGCCCGGCCCGTGATCGCGGACGCGGATCAGTACGCCGTCCGCCATGGGTTCCGCACTGACGTCTATGGGCGCGGCGCCGTGGGACTGCGCATTGTCGATGAGATTTTGCAGGGCGCGGGCCAGGCCCACTTCCTGTATGGACAGCTTCGGCAAATCCACCGCGGCGGGGTGCCACACCACGCCAGCCTGTTGGCGCAGAATGAATCTTTTAAGCCAGAGATCCAGGTCAGTCGTTAACAGCGGTTCCTGTTCACCACTGCGGGCATAATCCAGAAACTGATGGATAACCTTATCCATCTCCTGAATATTGGCGATAATTTCGCCGCGGGCCTCTTCCTCGACCGGTAGAAATTCGGCGCTCAGGCGCATGCGGGTAAGCGGCGTGCGCAGATCATGAGAGACCCCCACCAGCACCATCTCCCGCTCTTTCCAGAGACGATGCAAATCACGCAGGGTTTGGTTGAAGCGTTCGGCCAGGCGCCGCAAATCGGCCGGACCCGCCTCAGGTAGACCAGCCGGCGTATCGCCGCCGCGCAAACACGCCACCCCCTGCATAAGCCGGGTGAGGGGCCGGGTGACTTGACGTACCGCCAGATACGCCCCCAGCCAGGAGAGCAGCAAAATCGCCGCCAGTTTGAACCAGGGCAACGGCAGCCCCGGTGAATGAGGCATGGGCATGGCCAGAGCCAGCGCTGCATCGGGCCGGGCTTGCAACCAGAGCACCCGGCGCCGACCGTCCATGCGTAGTTGTGCCTGCGGCCAGCCCATGCGGTGCAGCAGTTGCAGGGCGTTTGCCAGTACCGGCATACGGGGATTGTGACCGCGCAGCGCACCGGCAGGAACGATGCGGAGCCCTTGGTGCATCAGTTCGGACGCCGTCGCCTGACGCTGGGCCGAGCTAAGCGTTTCATTCAGGGTCAGAATTTGCGCCCAGTTCTGTGCCAGACGCTCGGCCTGCGGGTTGGCCTGATAGATATTGAAAAACCAGTACACCGCAAGCTGACTCAGTAGCAGCAACCCGGCGATGATGAGGAACATACGGGTAAACAGGGTATCCGGCCAGAGGCGCGATTTTTTCATCCGGGTAAAACACCCTCTTCCCTGGGCGTGGCACCCCCACCGTCGGGTACCAGCACATAGCCCCGCCCCCAAACGGTCTGAATATAGTGTGGCTCGCCAGGATCGTCTTCGATGAGGCGTCGCAAGCGCGAGATAAACACATCAATACCCCGTGAACCCGGTGTGGCGTCGTCGTTGCCGTGGGTCATGGCCAGCAGACGGTCCCGCGAGAGTGGTTGCCAGGGATGACTGGCCAGCGCGCGCAGAATGGAAAACTCGCTGTCGGTAAGGGAGATTTTCTCGCCATTCCGCCAGAGACCGCGACTGTCGAGAGCGAGGCGGAAGGGTCCAAAAACAAGTACCCCCGGGGTTGGGTCACCACTGCGCAGATCCTGACTGCGGCGCAGGACGGCACGGATACGGGCAACCAGTTCCTGCGGCTCAAAAGGCTTGGGAAGATAGTCGTCGGCACCCACATCAAGGCCCTGCACCCGGTCGCTGAGATCGCCTCGGGCAGTCAGCATGATGATGGGCAGATGCGGTTCCTGCACCCGCAGACGCCGACAGATGCTGAAACCGTCTTCACCGGGCATGAGGACGTCCAGCAAGAGCAGGTTATAGCATTCCCGCTCCAATTGGCGATCCATCTGCACGCCGGAGGCGGCGGCGTGGACGACAAAACCCTGCCCTTCCAGGTAACGCACCAGCATAGCGCGCAGCCGGGAATCATCATCGACCAGCAGGATTTTGCCACCCTCCGTCATTTACTTGCCCCAGGGTCTCCGCTTGGCCCCCATTTTTTTATACAACTCGGTAGCTTTCTGCCACTGCACCGGGGTCAGGATCTTGTGGAGATAATTCACCTGCTGGATGCCATGTTCGAGCATCGTGGCATGATCCTTGAGGACCGCTTCCTGCAAGGGGACGATGGCACTGCCCGACTCGCCATTCAGCAACGCATCACGCAATGCGGTGTTGTGGACCAGCATCTCGTGATGCCAGGTCGGCATGGCCTTTTCCATTTGGGTTCGCCAGTTCTTCAGATCCTTTTCCTGCGCGGGGGTCAGCTTGAGGTCCACCGCATGCCGCCAGACGATGGGCATCAGCATGGGCACGGGTGCATTCCGCATCCAACCGCCCTTGCGCATGGGGCCATGCTCCCATCCCCCCGGACAGTGATGACCCTGCATCATGCCCGGCCCCATGGAGCCACCCTGCATGGCAGGCGGGGTCTCAGCACCTGCCGCAAAGGCGGGAACTGCCGCCAGCGCCATCGTTCCAACCATCCATCCGGATACCACGTGCTTAAATTTTAACATCTCTCTGCTCCTCGTCACTCAAGGGGAAAGGT
This sequence comes from Acidithiobacillus ferriphilus, assembly GCF_028215975.1. NCBI lineage: Bacteria > Pseudomonadati > Pseudomonadota > Acidithiobacillia > Acidithiobacillales > Acidithiobacillaceae > Acidithiobacillus > Acidithiobacillus ferriphilus. The sequence continues at coordinate 255,776 of NZ_CP116458.1, read as the reverse complement.
GTGCCCTTTCCGTAGGAGACAAATTAGCGCGCCGCCCCGGCGGACGCCAGCGGCAAAGTGTCAAGAATTGTGAATGAGGGTGATTACTTGTCGCTATGGACGCGCATGGCGGTCCACTCGTGAGTAATGGCAAGCCTATGGAATTACGCGGTACTTCCAATGCAAAACGAGCAGAGCCACCGGTTTTAATGACAAAAAAATCCCTGATCAGGATGATCTTTCAGCCGCGTTTTCGGTTCAGTGCGCCGTTGTGATATTGTAAATCATTTGGTAACATAGGTTTTTGATATCGTTACCAAGAGTATCCCCGCTAGCATAGTAGCCGCAGCCAGAATCAGACGGGTCGTTATTTGTTCGCCCAACAACGGAGCCGCACTAATGACGACAATCACGGGAACCAGCATTTGTATGACAGCACTCGTTACGCCCCTTAGCTCCTTCATTAAGGCATACCAGAGCACATAAATCAATGCCGAGGTTATTGCACCAACAAGCATAGAATAATAGATTCCTGCAAGACTTATATGAATGACTTCATGATGCCAGCTTTCTATCGCCGCATAGATCACCAATAGAATAATAGCTGCCAGACCAGAATATAAAAAATTTGCCGTGGTAGTCGCCAAGTCATCCATAGAACTTTTGCCCAGTATCGAATATCCAGCCCATGCGGCACCGGCCCCTATCATCAATCCTATCCCCAAAAACTTAGGAAGATGCGAGATGCCACCCACCAACACCCACAACCCCACGAGAGTTATCCCGCTGCCAACCCACTGCAATTTTGACAACCGATAGCCACCACGAATCTCCCATGCCAGCATGGTCGCCTGGATGGCAAAAAACAAAAAAAGAGTTCCAGTAGCCGCCCCAAGCTGCTCATAGCCATATGCAAATGCCAACGCATACACAAACAACATCATTGGCATCAGCAAATGATGCAATCTTGGCCGAGCCTTAGTCACCATCATCAGGAGGATTAAGATCGCCGCGCCGCTCGCTAGCCGGATTGCGGTAAATGGAAGCGGCCCAATTAAATGTCCTCCCAAGGCAGCTCTTGCCAGCAGACCATTGCCAGCCATACCAAGGAGAACTATCAGAGTCAGCAAGATTATGCGTACGCGGGACATATAATGATTTTCCTTGAATGCATTTACCCAGACGCCCCTTGTGTCATAATGTGGCATGAACCCATTCTGCTTTTCCGGAGTGGCAAACTGGGGACGTCCATGTACGGTAACTGAGCAGCGTTGTATCTCTGATTTTTTGGATGTGGGAAATAGTCTCCCTGATTGTGTGCCCAGTCGATTCAAGACATCCCTTACGCACCATCGTAGAAACAATCTTAGCCCGATCAAACGTCTGCTTCCAGATCTGCTGCCGACCATCAGGGCTCAACGGCGGTAGGGCAGCGGAAGCGGACGCCCGGCAAGAGACAATCTCAGACACAAATTTTCTAGATCAGGTTCTTTTTGTGCAAGCAATTTACAGATCAAGGAAAATATCGAGAGCACATATTTGTATCACGAGTTAATTTTTTGAGTGCGACAACCACTGTTCGAATGGATTATCTTCCATAGAACGGCTTTCCCCTTCTTGGTCTGGATGGGATTGAAGCGCAGCGGAATTGCTCATAGGTAAATCGGCAATTCCAGAACATAGCGATATCATTTGGCAGACGCCATCAAAAAGGTTAAACACAGTATCAGGATCAACATAACCTCCTCTATGCACAAGACGGTTCCTTGCCTGTCGTGCAGGATATATATTCGAGAAGATGATATCGTTAATTATTCCGGTTTGGAATAACATTTCTTGCTTCACCGATATTGGCCAGCTCTGATTGTCATTTTGAAATGATTTTATTCTTCCAGAAAGAGGCTGTTTTGGGTGCCTTTCACAATTTTCTATGAATTTCTTTTCCCATAGAAATTCTGACATCTGCTCGACACAGGTCCATAACATTGAGATTGCAGAAGACCAGTTTTTATTTTGCAATTCAGTCGCCCCGCGAATGAGAAATTGTGGCGTAAGATTATTAATTATGGACGTTATTTGTTCGCCAATGTTAAAAGCCTTACGGATATCAGAAACGAAAATTGCTCTAGGCTTAATTAGCTCTGCAGCTTGCAGCAGGCTTGCTACCTTTGTGCGTAAGCTGGCATGCAATTGTGAAGATGCGCTGCCTCCATAATCAACTGGCCAAATAAATTCTTTTTTGTACAATTGACCACAAACTACATCTCGTACATCAACTGCCTCACAGTATATGCCACCAACAAGAAAATTACACAATATTTTATTAAATAATAGCACCGCATCTTCTTTCTGAGAAAGACTCTTGTAGCGAGGCAATGCTATACCTCCATCATAGCAAAGCAATATTTTGAAATCTTTTAGATCTTGCTTTCCTAATGGAAGCGTTCCAACTATTTTTGATAGTTTTCCATGATTATAGGTATTGCCATTAATTTCATCCAAAGAGCTTTCGATCGGCACCTCACCGTCCGGAACTATAAGCCTGAATGGCGTTATGTATGTAACCCAAGCCGGATCTGACCAGATTCTATTTTCCGCTGTCATTACCATGCTCTCCGTCTTTCGGGTTAAATAAATAAATTAACAGTATGATCTTGCCAGCCATGCTAACTTCACGCAACGGTTCTCGAATATCGCCCTATTAGGCCATGTAGGGAAGATTCTGCTCACGCCATCTACTATCGACTTCGCTCGCCACCTACGACCGGACAGAAAGCAGGCATTGCAGCGCCAATTCGTAGGCTTTTTCGAGGTGCGGGGCCAAATGCTGCTCCATATCTTGATGCTGGGCGACAATCGTAGTTTTGTCCGCATCCCCGAGCCGTCTCGTGAAGATAAGCCAAGAGAAGAGATGGGCGGTCGTCTGCGTTAGCGCAAGCCCGGCTTCTTCAGCGAGCTTGCGAGCTTTCATATCGTCTGTGATAAAAGCTTGGTGCATTTTCATGGCCAAAGCGATGGAAGAAAGTTCACCTTTGCCTAGCCGTCTCCGGCTTTCGAGCAATGAAATCATTTCAAGATCATCAAGATCGCAAGAAAAATGCTCGAATTCTCTGAGCCTTTCTGACCTTCGTAGCCGTTCCATAAGCTCCTTCTCCGCCGCGGTAACTGATGTGCGTGGCTTTGTAAGGCATTCATAGCGGACGAAGTCCGTAATGCAGAACTGGCAGCCCGCGTCCCTTGCGCTATTATAAAGAAGCAATGAAGATAGGATGTTCCAAACCGCACATGTATCGGCCACATTCACACGGTGAAATCGCGATGGATCAATAGTCGCCATGGAGCGCTCGACCATACATCTTTGCGAGTTCTGCAAGCTCGGATTGGCTGCATAGCAGTGCCTCCGACGCGCGTCCGATGCTGATCACGCCAGCGTGTAGTGCGTCGAAGCAGAGGCCGACGTAATAGTCTGAGAGCCCCAGTTCAAGTAGGTGTGATTTGCGTCTGCGTTGGGCATCAGAGAGGCTTGCCGGCAACTCGGGGTCGACCTTTGATTCGCGTGGGACGCGAAGACCTTGAATGCGACGACTGGTCTGCGTGTCGATGAGATTGGCCGCTTCGAGCGCAACACCGAGAGCTTGGCAGCTGACCCGCAATTCGTTGGCCCAGTGTAAGGCGTCTGCGTCGCTCCAGGAGGCTGGTGGAGGGACAATCGACGACAGGAACGCAGGTGGCATGAGGAAACAGGAAGCGAAACGGTTGGCGCGGACTTCGCGAAGATCGGTCCCATTTATCCTTTCATAGGAAACGCTGGCGATTTCGTCGGCGTCGAAGATGGCGTGCGCCATTTCATGGGCCGCACTGAACCGTTGTCGATAGATGTCTTCGCTATGGTTTACCAGGGCGCTCTTGCCTGCAATTGGGTGCATGATGAACAAGCCGGAGATGTTCGAGTTCCCAAGCTTGCGACGGAACATATGGACGCCGACTTTTCGAAATTCGGCATAGATGTCCCGTGGAACCTCGCGATCAGAATAGCCGAGTGTTGATCGCAGAGCGGCCGCAGCCTCTTCTCCGTGGCGCTTGAAGTTGCTACCGGTTGCCTGAAAGGAAAAAATGGATCCGACGCGGCCCAGTTCCTGCATTAGAAAAGACTCAGTTTCGCACAGATAAAGGAAGTCTTGGACTGCCTGACGGTCGGCCTGAGAAAAATCGCTGGCATGAGCCCGATAGAGCGTCTTGGTTTGCTCGAAAGGTGCAATATGGTCATCAGAGATGAAGAATTTATAGTCGCAGCGATAGTGATCAGCGATAATAAGGATCTCGTCGCCCGTCGGCCAGAGAACGCCAGTTTCGATACCCAATAAGCGTACCGAATCTATTCCCGTGGCTGTCACTAGGTCGGCAATGGACTCGCCCATCTGTTGGCGATAAGCCGAGAGCTTGGAACCTAATGCCTTAAGATCAATGCTCATAGCCAACCATCATAGATTTCGCTAGCACCTGAGGCAAGCGCACAAGCCGCGTCGGTGTGGCATCTTTGACTAGCAGCGTGTAGCCACACGGCTGTCAGGGCACATCTAGGTCATCACCCAACCACTTCACGTTGTCGCGCGTCACGATTGGAGGAATCAATGTTGGCAAATGCTCATAGACCTGCGCGACGCCCAGCCGTAGTTATCGTAGGTACGTCCTGCAATGGATTTCGTCCAACGCAGTGAACGGATGATGCCGTTTGCTTTCTGCTGCTGAATGACCGCAATCAGTCTGTTACTGCCGTTCGCTCCGCAAGGTACTAGGCACCCCGTCGCCTGTAGACAAGGCCTGTCGCAAAAGGCCAAAGACGGTTACCGCCGCGCGCTTGGGCATACACTCCCCGCGGCTGCTCTCACGCCGTCCATAGCTAAGGCCGCCCCTGTCCTACAAGCATACTCAGTCGTCTGTGGATCGGGAGACTGGGATGATACTATTTTGTCCGTTAACACCGCATGCGTGCTCTGCTCGCGGACAAACCGGATTAATAACTATAGGCAAGCCCGAGATTCATACCGAGCAGATTGGTTGATGATGGGGGCTCCTTACCAATATACTTCGTGGCACCTTGATAAAACGTTACAATGCCCGTCCCAGTGTAGGTAAAGTGGGTGAAATTCAAGCCGCCATAAACATGCCATCCACCAGAAATTTTATAGTCCGCATGAATCCCTACGGTTTCTTCTCCACTGGTACCAAACCCAGAAGACCATTGGGAAGTTTTGATACCCCCGCCAACAAGAGCGAGTACACGCATGTCAGCACCCAGGACCAATTTGGCTGTCGGTGCATACTGATACATGAGACCTGCGCCAACAAGCTCAGAATGATAGCGCTCATGGCTACCGGGAAGCTGTCTATTCCACAACTGAAATCCACCCGCTACATATGGTGTGAGCATCATGTTGTCACGAATAGAAAAACCTTTACCCAATTTTCCCAGAAAGTTCTGCGTGGTCGCCTGATCCGTTGTATCAGCGCGCCTGGCTGAGTTCGGTATGCCAGGGTTGTACACGAACCCTTTATAAGCTATCCCGGCCGAAGAATAATTGTAATTAAGCGCTAAATACAGATTTTCTGTAAGGTTGTTATTCATCCCCGAGAGATTTACCGAGAATCCTGGCAACCAGCCTGATTCCGTATCATCCATTGGAGCGCTGAGGACACCTGTTGTGGCAAAGTGTTCCTGATAATTCATCAATGTACCAGTCGCCGCGAGACCTATTTCGTTGTTGGCCGCGACAATTGGATTCTGGCTGGCACTCCACGCACTGTCGGCCATGGCAGAGGCGGAAAACAGGGCCAAGCTTGCTGCGGTCAGGGCTGCGATGGTTTTCTTGTTGATCATGCGGACATCCTTTTATTTATCCCTTAAGATAGTGTTCACGCGCTGAATCGGCCGGTAACCAATGGTAACAATACACGTCACAGAGTCAGCAAAGATTTATATAGAACACGATTCGTCTTTCGCAAGGTCAGCCCGTAACATTTCGCAACAATTTCCTCCGGGACCACATCTTCCTTATGACCCCGCTTTCCGGGAGAATGGCGGCTCCACTGCCGAGGAGCCTGAGCGTGCCCCCCAAAGCGCTATTGCTGGCTGTCTGTACCGTTTTCTGTGTGGCTCAAGGCGGGCTGGCGCAAGCCGGCGTCGGTGCGTGGCTGGCCGACCCTCTGAACACCGATAGCGGCCTGAGTGCCAGCCCGGCACAGCCTTGGACCACCCAAGCCGCCCTGCCCGATTTACCTAAGCTCCAGGGTCTTTCTGTGGCGAAGCAGGCGCAAATCTGGACGCTGCCGCAACTCACTGCGTATGCCCTCGCCCACAACCCCCAGACCGCCGCCGCCTGGGATGGATTGCGTGCGCAGGCGGCGAGCCTGGGGATGGCGGAAAGCGCCTGGCTGCCGAGCCTGTCCCTCAATACCAATTTGAGCCGTCGGCAAGCAGCCTCCACCGCTGGCTTTACGGTGCCGGCACGCAACAGCGTCAATCCCAACCTGACCTTGAGTTACACCCTGTGGGACTTTGGCCTGCGCGCCGCCAAGATGGATGCTGCCCGCGCCCAGGAATGGGTGGCGGGCTTCACCCAGAATCAGAGCATCCAGACCGTGGCCTTCAGCGTCGCGCAGGCCTATTACCAACTCCTCGGCAATCAATCCTTAGTGCTTGCCGATGAAAAGACCGTTGCGGAAAATCAGAAAAATCTGGAAGCCGCCGAGGTGCTGCATCGTGCCGGGCAAGCCACCATCGGCGCCCTCTATCAGGCCCGGGCCGCCATGGCGCAGGCGCAATCCACCCTCGCCGCGCAACGCCAGACCGTGCGCAGCAGCGAAGGGTTGCTGGCCAGCACCCTGGGCCTCGATCCCCAGACCACGCTGAGGATAGCGCCGCTCAAACTGGGGCAGGAACCGCCCCAACTCCACAGCGCTGCCAAGACGCTGATGCATGCCGCCCTCACCGCCAATCCCACCCTGCAGCAGGCGCGGGCGCAGGTAGCGGTGGCCCAAGCCAATGTCCGTAGCGCCGAGGCCAGTGGCCTGCCCAGTCTGGGGGTCAGCAGCTCTTATGGTTATCTCTATCAAGGCGGCTTCCGGCCCGGTGACACCTGGACGGTGGGTTTCACCCTGACCGTGCCCCTCTTCACCGGCTTCAATACGCATTATCAGATACGCCAGACACAGGCACTGAGCGATCAGGCTCAATCCAACCTCGCGGCCAGCCGCAACAGCACCGAAGCCACGGTCTGGCAGGATTTTCACAACTTTCAGGGCGCGATTGCGGCCTACCCCGGCGCACAGAGTGGCCTGGAAAATGCTGGGAAGGCGCTGGAGGTGGTACAGGCCCAGTATAGGGTCGGCCAGGCTACCATTCAGGATGTCCTTCTCGCCGAGTCCACCCTGGCGCAGGCGCGCTACACCCTGATTCAGAATCTGGTTAACAGTTATGTCGCCCTGGCGCAACTCAGTCAGGCCGTCGGCATGCCTTTGGGAGAGAATGCACCGTGACCCGTTCCCCTGTTGTTCTCTTGCTGACGCTGGCCTCCCTCTCCCTGCTGTTGAGTGGTTGCCAGACCAAGACCAAGCATGAAATGCCGCCCTTGCGGGTCAGCCTCGTCAGCATCAGTACCCGCCCCATGACCCATTATGAAGGTTTTCTAGGCACGGTGACGCCTCTGCAAACGGCGACACTCGTGCCGCAGACTTCCGGCATCCTGCAGAGCGTGCAGTTTACCGAGGGGAGCATGGTAGAGAAGGGACAAACCCTGTTCACCATCGACCCGGCACAGATGCAGGCATCGCTCGCCCAGGCCCAGGCCAAACTGGTGGCGGATCAGGCCACAGCGCGCTACAACCGCAACATAGTGGAGCAGGACCGGCCGCTGGCGGAAAAGGATTTCATCACCCGGCAAAGCTTCGATCAGGCAGTCTCCCAGGCACAGGCGGCGACAGCGCAGGTACAGGCTGATCAGGCCGCGTTAAGGCAGGCCCGCCTCAATCTCTCTTACACCCGCATCACCGCCCCCATCAGCGGTCGCATCGGGCTGGCCCAGGTCAAGGCAGGCAACCTGGTCATCGCCAACCAGACACAACTGGCCACGGTCAACCAGATCGCGCCCATTACCGTGAATTTCAGCATTCCCCAGGGCTTGCTGAGCGCGGCGCGGCGGGCGCAACAGCAGGCAATCCCCCTGCCCATCAACGACGAGAAGCGTGGTACCGTACTCGCTCAGGGCAAGCTCACTTTTATTGATAACAGCGTCAGTGCGGGGACTGCTACCATCCGTCTGCAGGCTACCGTACCCAACGCCAACCTCGGCCTCTGGCCGGGACAGTATGTGCAGGTGCAGATGCCGGTACAGCAGGTGGCGCAGGCGACGGTGCTGCCGGTGGGCGCGGTCCAGCAGGGCAGCAGCGGACCCTTTGTCTATGTGGTGCAAGGTGGTAAAGCGGTGGACAAGCCGGTGCAGGTGCTCTGGGAATCGGGCGCGGATGCGGTGGTACAGGGCGTAGACAAGCGTATTCGGGTGATTTTTCCGCTTCCCGCCCGCCTCTATCCGGGGGCGAAGGTGGAACTCACCGGCACCCCTGCGGCCACCGCGTCGCATGAGGGCCAACAGAGGAAATCCGCATGAATTTCTCCGCCCTGTTCATCCGCCGCCCGGTGATGACGGTCGTCCTCATTCTCGGACTAGTGCTGTACGGCATTTTTGCCTTTATGAAACTGCCGGTAGCCTTGCTGCCCGGCGTGGACTTTCCGACGGTCATGGTCGCGGCGAGTCTGCCGGGAGCGAGCCCGCAGACCATGGCCAGCGCCGTGGCTACGCCTTTGGAGAAGCAGTTTTCCGCCATTCCCGGCCTATCCTCCATGAGCTCGGTGAACCATCAGGGCTCGACGCGGGTCATCCTGCAGTTTGACCTCAGCCAGAACATCAATGTCGCCACCCAGAATGTCGAAAACGCGGTCACCCAGGCTTCCCACCTGCTGCCGCCGGGCATGCCCAGCCTGCCCTTTGTCAAACAGCTCAACCCGTCGGCGGCACCCATCGAGTTTATTGCCCTCGCCGCGCCCAATATGCCTATCTACCGGCTCAACCAGTACGCGGTAGACAAGGTGGTGCCCGCCATTTCCGGTATTCCCGGCGTCGCCCAGGTGCTGATCTTCGGCGAGCAGAATTACGCGGTTCGCATCCACGCCAACCCCTTTGCCATGCAGGCGCACGGGATATCGCTGCAGGCCCTTACCCAGGCCATTTCCAGTCATAACGTCAACCTGCCGCAGGGCACGGTGCTGGGTGCGGTGCGCAATTATGCGGTGAATGTGCATGGCCAGCTCCATGATGCCCAGGCTTTCTCCGACATGCCCATCACCTTCGCCAACGGCGCGGTGGTGCCGCTCGCGAACATCGCCCAGGTCAGCAACGGCGTGGACAATGATCAGATTGCCAGTTGGATGGGGGGGCAGCGCGCCCTGATTCTCGCCGTAGTGCGCCAACCCAATGCCGACACAGTGGCCATCTCCGACGCCATCCAGAAACGCCTGCCGCTGCTGAGCGCCAGCCTGCCCGGCGGCGCCCACATGACGGTGGTGTACGACAAGGCCGACTATATCCGTTCGGCGGTGGAGGAGGTCGAAGTCACCCTGTTGCTCGCCTCCATACTGGTGGCCGGGGTGCTCTGGCTTTTCCTGCGCCGCGGCAGCCCGACTCTGATCGGCGCGCTGGCGATTCCCGCCTCCATTCTCGGCACCTTCGCCATCATTTACGCGCTGGGCTACACCCTGAATACGCTGACGCTTCTGGCGCTGACGCTGGCGGTGGGCTTTGTGGTGGATGATGCCGTGGTCATGCTGGAAAACATCGCCCGTCATGAGGAAAACGGCGAAGAGCCCCATCAGGCGGCAATCGTTGGCAGCCGCGAGATCGGTTTTACCGTGATTTCCATGACCCTGTCGCTGGCGGTGGTCTTCCTGCCTTTTCTGGTGATGGGTGGCATCATCGGTCGTTTATTTCGCGAGTTCGGCGTCACCATCGCGGTGGTCATCCTATTGTCCGGGCTGGTATCTCTGACGCTAACCCCCATGCTCTGCGCCCGCTATCTGCGGGTGAAGCATCAGGGACGGAGCCGCTTCGAAAGCGGTTTCCTCAGCCTGCGCGACTGGTACGGGCGCAGCCTGCGGGCGGCGCTCAGCCATCGCGGCTGGGTGTATGGCGGGGCCTTGCTGAGCCTGCTGGCCATGATCGGCCTCTTTATCCTGCTGCCCAAGGGCTTCATCCCTACCGAAGACAGCGGCATGATCATGGGCAATCTGGAATATCCCCAGGGCATTTCCTTTGCCCAACTCGAAACCACCCAAAAGGCCATCGCCGCCGCCGTCGGCCACAATCAGGCCGTGCAGTCCGTGATGTCCAGTGCCGGGCAAGGTGCGGGAGCCTTCGGCTCCGCCAACACCGGGCGGCTGATCATCCGCCTCAAGCCCTTGGGCGAGCGGGCGTCAGGAACCCAGGTCATTGCCGAATTGCGCCGTCGCGTCAGCCATTTTGCCGGAGTGGAAGCGAGTTTCCAGCTACCGCCCGCTATCCAGATGGGGCCGGTCTCATCGCAATCTCATTACCAATACATTCTGCAGAGCGAGGATCAGAATAGCCTGAATGTGACCGTGCCCAAACTGGTAGCAGCCCTGCGCAAAGTACCCGGACTACAGGCCGTTAACAGTGATCTGCAATTAGCCAACCCGGAAATTGAAGTGCACATCCTGCACCAGCGCGCCCAGGCCCTGGGGGTCACCCCTCAGGCCATCGAGCAAGCGCTGAACTTCGCTTTCGGCGGCACCCAGGTGGGCACCATCTACGCCTCCACCAATCAATACGAGGTCATTCTCGATCTGGCGCGGCAGTTTCAGGAAAATCTCGGGGCACTTTCAGCGATCACTGTGCCGGGCAGCACCGGCCTGGTGCCCCTGGCCGCATTGGCGCACTTCGCTTACGGCGTCGGGCCCTTGAGTATCAGCCACTACAACGGACTGCCCAGCGTGACCATTTCTTTCAATCTGGCCCCCGGCACCTCTCTGGGCGATGCGACCCGGACAGTGCAGAACACAGCGACAAAGATATTGCCCGCGGATGTGCAGGGAGCGTTTGGTGGGTCCGCCGCGGCCTTTTCCCAGTCCACCGGCAGCCTGCCACTCCTGCTGCTGGCGACGGTGGCTCTGATCTACGCCATTCTGGCCATTCTCTATGAAGATTTCATCCATCCCCTGACCATCCTCACTGCCCTGCCTCTGGCCGGTTTTGGCGCCTTGCTGGCCCTCTGGATATTCCATCAGGAACTCGATCTGTTCAGCTTCGTCGGCATCATCATGCTGGTGGGGCTGGTCAAAAAGAACGGCATCATCATGGTGGACTTCGCCATTCACCGCCGCCGCGAAGGGGCCAGCGCCGTCGATGCCATGGTCGACACCTGTGTCACCCGCTTCCGCCCTATCATGATGACGAACCTTGCCGCGGTGCTGGGTATTCTGCCTATCGCCATTGGCGTCGGGGCGGGTGCTGAGTCGCGGGTGCCGCTGGGCGTGGCGGTGGCGGGCGGCATCATCGTCTCGCAGTTCCTGACGCTCTATGTGACGCCGGCATTCTATGTACTCTTTGAGGGGTGGAAGGAGCGTTGGAGGGGGGGTAAGGTGTCTGCTTCAGAGACTGCATCTCACCGAGCGATTTAAGCGTCGCTGAGCGCTGGGCTCTGCAATATCGCCAACTTGTGATATATAACGGGCGAAGACCAACTACCCGAGAGTCTTAGATCATGCCCGCAAAAATTCTTTTCCTCTTGTTCGCGCTTACCCTATCGGGCTGCGCTTCCCTGCCACCTTCTTCCTCATCAAACGCCACCGCCAGCGCTGCCGCGCGCGGTACCGCTTTGGCCAATCGCAATAGCGAGACTGCGCAGCAACGGCTCGCCGCCGTCGCCGCCCAGCGCGCTGAGGCTGCACAACAATTCTGCCCCAACTGGCAGCAGGCGCTGGATCATGCGCGCAGCAACGCGACGGGTTGTGCGCAAATGCCCACAAACGAACAGGCCACCTGCTGGCAAGCCGTTTCCCAATGGGCACAGGAAGAGAGCCGTTATTTCCATGCCCTGGCGCCGCTTCTCCAAAGCGGTGCTTATGCATCCCCAGCAGCCCAGGCGGCACATTTTTTTGATCTGACTCAGGGCTGGGCTATTACTTGTCAAAATGGCCAAAGGGCCTGCGCCGCAGCGTCTGGCCACCAGCAGATGGACAACAGCAAAAGCGCCATCAATCAATTCTGCCGACGTTAATCAATGACGTTTCATAAGTGATGGTTATTTTCAAATTTAGGCGCATTGGTTATGCTACGGAAATAGCCGACCCTCATCAAAGGTGATTACCATGCTCAAAGCGTTCGTCAAAGATTTCAAGATATTTTTGCAACGCGGCAATGTCATTGATTTAGCTGTAGCCTTTGTTATTGGCACGGCATTTTCCGCCATTGTGACTTCATTAGTCAGCAACCTGATCATGCCACCTATCGGTATGTTGCTCAACAAAGTCGATTTTTCAAACCTCTATATCGTGTTAAAGGATGGCACCGTTCCCGGCCCCTACCTGACTCTGGAGGCCGCCAGGAAGGCGGGCGCCGTGACCGTGAATTACGGCCTCTTTATCACTTCACTGATCAGCTTTTTTATCATTGCGCTGGTTATTTTTTCCATTGTGCGGGTCATCAACAAACTCTACCCCAAACCCGCTGCCGCCGTGACCACCAAAACCTGCCCTTTCTGTGCATCGACGATCCCTCTGGCAGCCACACGCTGTCCCAACTGTACCTCGCACCTGGAGTCCTGAAACCGCGGTGCGCGAGTACCCGCTCCGCCTGGCATCCTGGCTCCGTTTTTACCCACTGTTTGTGGGCCATCGCTTTGACGCCCCGCTTCGCGTATTCTCGGACTGCTTTTTCTAACCTGTAGGACCGGCTTTTGATCTGGGAAAATCTGTTGTATCTCATTGTCGGTATGATGCTCGGACTGCTTGCGGCTGGACTGATAGCGCGCAGCATGATCCAGCGCCAACACGATATCAGCGAGGCCCTTCGGGAAGGCAAGCAAGCCACCGCCGCTCAGATGGACAGCCTGCAGCGAGAAATAAGCGCACTGCGGCAACAGGCCCAGGAACAGCAGGAAATCCTCCGCCATGAAAGTGAACATAGAGCCGGTGCCGAAGCGGAAAGCCGCCGTATCCCGGCGCTCGAAAGTGCCTTGGTGGCGGAGCGCAACCGTGCCGCTTGCCTGCAAACAGAGTTGGCCGCCCTCCAGGGCCAATTGGCGGAACTCGGTGAACGGCTGGAGCAGGAACGCCTGCGCGGCAACGAAAAACTGGCACTCCTGGAAGACGCCCGCCAACGTCTCGGCGATGCCTTCCAGTCCCTTTCCGCCGAAGCCCTGCGCCGCAACAACCAGTCCTTCCTCGAACTGGCGCGGGAGAATCTGGAGCGTTTCCAGGAAAACGCGAAGACCGATTGGGAGGGCCGCCAGAAGGCCGTGGGACAACTGGTGGAGCCTATCCGTGAGTCTCTGGAGAAAGTGGGCACCCGCATCGACGCCATGGAAAAAACCCGCGTCGATGCCTACAGCGCCCTCAATGAGCAAATTCGCGGTCTCGTACAAGACCACCTGCCGCGCCTGCATCAGGAGACCGCCGCACTGGTGAAGGCACTGCGCCAGCCCGCCGCACGAGGCCGCTGGGGCGAAATGCAGCTCAAGCGCGTCGTCGAAATGGCCGGCATGCTGGCTTATTGCGACTTCACTGAGCAGGAGAGCGTTGCCACCGATAATGGCCAGCAGCGCCCCGATCTCGTGGTAAGACTGCCCGGCGGCAAACGCATCGTCGTCGACGCCAAGGCCCCGCTGAATGCCTACCTGGAGGCCATGGAAACGGACGAGGAACAAAAACGTGCCCATTTCCTGCACAAGCATGCCAGCGAATTACGCACCCACATGACCCAACTCAGCAAAAAATCCTATTGGGAACAGTTTCAGCCGACTCCGGAGTTCGTCGTTCTATTTGTGCCCGGCGAGGTGTTTTTCAGCGCCGCCCTCCAGGAAGACCCGTCGCTCATCGAATACGGGGTGGAGCAGAAGGTGATCGTCGCCAGCCCCACCACCCTCATCGCCCTGCTGCGGGCGGTGGCCTATGGCTGGCGGCAGGAATCCTTGGCCGAGAACGCCCGGGCGATCAGCGATCTCGGGAAAGAGCTCTATGACCGCCTGAGCATCCTGGCAGGGCACTGGGCGCGGGTGGGCAAGGGACTGGGCCAGGCGGTGGAGGCCTACAACAACGCGACAGGATCGCTGGAAAGTCGGGTACTGGTCTCGGCGCGCAAATTCCGCGACCTCAAGGCCGCGCCGGATAACAAAGAAATGCCCGCCATAGAACCCGTGGAACTGGCCCCGCGCCTCCTTCAGGCTGATGAGATCACTGGAACAGAGACAACGGACCCACTCCCGGATCGGCGCTAACGTAACCAGTTTGCCCGGAAGCGGGGCAACCAGCGTTCAGGAGGCGTTTTCCCGTCGTGTCTGCGCCTGCACCAGTGCCAAGGGCAGGCTGAAGGTGACTTTCTCCTCTACACCAGGCGTCTCTTTCGGAAGCTGCGCGCCCCAGATCCGGAGGGTGTTGATAATCCCCTGTACCAGGCTTTCCGGTGCCGACGCTCCGGCACTGATACCGATTTTCTCCACGCCGTCAAACCATTCGCGGCGCAGTTGTTGCGCATCCTCGATGAGATGCGTCGGTGTCCCCAGCCGGGTACCCAGTTCCGCTAAGCGGCTGGAGTTGGAGCTGTTCGGCGCGCCCACCACCAGCAGAATATCGACGCCGGGCGCCAGCGATTTCACCGCATCCTGCCGGTTCTGCGTCGCATAGCAAATATCATCTTTCTTCGGCCCCTCAATCAGCGGGAAGCGCGCACGCAGGGCAACAATCACCTCAGCGGTATCATCCATGCTCAGGGTCGTCTGGGTGATATAAGCGAGCTTCTCCGGGTTGCGGGGCGCCAAGGTCGCCACATCGGCGACATTGGAAACCAGATACATCATGCCCTCCGCAACCTGACCCATGGTGCCCTCCACCTCCGGATGTCCGGCGTGACCGATGAGCACCATCTCCATGCCGTCCCGACTGTATTTCTTGACCTCCATATGCACCTTGGTCACCAGTGGGCAGGTGGCATCAAAGACGCTCAGGCCCCGCGCCGCCGCATTCTGACGAACGGCAATGGGTACCCCATGAGCGCTGAAAATCACCGTCGCCGCGTCCGGCACTTCATCCAGCTCTTCGACGAAGATGGCACCACGGGCGCGCAGGTCTTCGACGACATGACGATTGTGAACGACCTCATGCCGCACATAGATGGGCGCACCAAAAAGCTCCAGGGCGCGATCGACGATCTGAATCGCCCGATTGACTCCGGCGCAAAAACCACGCGGATTCGCTAACAAAATGTCCATGCCGAAATTCCCGAAATTAACTAGGCTCGATGGTCTATCCTGCCGCCCGCCCTGTCAACCACCGCAAGCTGGTTGTTCCGCTGGGGCCCCTGCGCCAAGCACGGGTGTAACCGCGGTCTGAAGCGTAGCATCGACTTCAAGAAGACAGGCTGGATCTGACGGGGACGACTCAAAGGTCGCCCCACAACGCCTGGGCGACGGCGATGGCGGCGATGGCGGCGGTCTCCGCGCGCAGGATCCGCGGCCCCATGCGCAACAAGCGAAAACCGTGGGCCCGCGCGGCGGCCACCTCCTCCGCTGCCAGCCCACCCTCAGGGCCACTGAGGAGGGTAATTTCCGGCCCCGGAGGAGCGATGCCAGCAAATCGCTCGCCCTCCCCCGGATCCAGCACAAAAGCGGCTCCCCGCACGGCGCCCCATGCCGCCTCCAAAGCGACCGGCGGGGCCAGATCAGGAATGGTCGTGGCACCACTTTGCTCACAGGCGGCAATGATGATATCCCGCCAGCGCGCCAGACGCTTGCTCCCACGCGCTTCGCTCAGTTGCACTACCCCATGGCGGCAGGCCACCGGTTGAATCCGCCGCACCCCGAGTTCTACCGCCTTCTGCAAACTCCAATCCCAGCGCTCCCCCCGGGTCAGGGGCAAAAAGACTTGAATAGCCAAGGGCGAGAGCATCACCTGCAGGCGACGCTCGGCGATCTCCAGCAACGCCGCCCCTGAAGACACCCCGACCAGAGTGGCGTGATAAACGGCACCATCCCCGTTAAACAAGGTAAGCGGCTGCTCATTTCGGGCGCGCAACACCTTGAGCAAATGGTGGCTGGGCCCGGCGGGAAGCAAAAAAGGTCCGCTTTCGGGGAGATTGGAATCGGCGTATAAGTGAATGCGTGGCATGAGGTTCTGACATTGAGCAGGAGAACGTGGGTGGGATTATATCATCGTGACGCTGGCGTGGGTGACACATGATCAAAGACACCGATTGCCGTCGCCCCCCCGTCTGGCAAACACGTTCCGGGCTGGTTCCGGCCTGGATTTACAATCAGGCCCTCATTCTGCAACATGCCGCCCCAGGTCCCGTTTTCATCCCCTTGCGTTATGTCTCGGTCATGGCCATCCTGATGGAGCGGGAGTGGGTGTTTTGCGACTATATCGGCGGACGCATTGCGGTCAGCGTTTGGCACCACTTCGCCACCCGGTCCCGGGACAACCTGCACGAGGGCGTGACCTGCCAGATGGATCTTTTCAGCCCGGAAGGAGAAGAGATCCTGCGCCGCCTGCCCATGGAATTTCATCAGGCCTTGAACAACGCCGTCAAAAAGTCCGCAGAAAAAAGGCGCCACCCGGCCCAAGTGATCACCCTGAATAGCCAGTTGCGTCGGGGCCGAAACCCAGAGGCTGAGCACTAAGACGCGTACCGGAGACAACGCCCATGACACCAGAAATCGATCAACAATGGGTGGGCAAACTGCTGCGCACCAGTGCCGAACGCTTCATTCTACCCCGTTTTCACACCGTCGGCGCCAACCGTAAACCCGATGGCAGCATTGTCACCAGCGCCGATATTGATAGCCAGAATTTTTTGCGGGACATGCTCGCCGCCCGTTACCCCGATATTCCCCTGCTTGGCGAAGAAATGAGCCATGCCGAACAAGCCCGCCTGTTGCAGGAGGCGGATATGCTCTGGTGTCTGGATCCCCTCGACGGCACAAGCAACTTTGCCGCCGGTATCCCGGTGTTCGGCATTTCCCTGGCCTTGCTGCAAGGCGGGCGGTCCATGCTTGGCTGGGTGTACGACCCAGTGCGTGCCGAGCTTTTCTCCGCGGCACAGGGTGCGGGTGCATACATGGATGGCGTGCTCCTGGCGGTTCGTCAAGCACCGAAGCTTCAACACTGTGTCGGGGTCGTCGACTACAAAAGACTCAGTCGCCCCCTTGCCCTGCGCCTGATTAACGAGCAACCCTTCCACAGTCAGCGCAACTTCGGTGCCTCCGTCCTGGAGTGGTGCTGGCTGGCCGCCGGTCGCTATCATTTTTATCTGCATGGCGCCCAGCAACTCTGGGATCGCGCTGCGGGTGCCCTGATTCTCTATGAAGCGGGCGGGCGGGCCACGCAACTTAATGGCGACGATCTGAGGGAAGGTGATCTGCCGCCACGCCCTATCCTCGCCACCCTCGACCCCCAACTCCACGAAAGCTGGAGACGATGGCTGGAAACCACCGCCGAGTTCCCAAATGCGGCCCTTTGATTTATGCTAAAACGATTATTGTCTTCTACTAATCCATCTCTGAAGGAAAAACCCCATGGCCTCCATTGGTAATCTCGCATTGTCCCTGCTTCCCGTTACTGAATCTGCGGCCCGCGCCGCCAGCAGTTGGATCGGTCGGGGGGAAAAGGAACTCGGCGACGGTGCTGCAGTGGATGCCATGCGCTCCGCCATTGCCCAGGTCCCCATGCGTGGCCTGGTCATCATCGGTGAAGGTGAAAAAGACGAAGCCCCCATGCTCTATAACGGTGAGGTGGTAGGCTCGGGCACCGGCCCGGAGGTAGAGATTGCGGTTGACCCCGTCGAAGGCACCACCTTCCTGGCTCAGGGCATGCCCGGCTCTATCTGCGTACTGGCGGCGGCCCCTAAAGGCAGCATGTTCCAGCCCGGTCCGGCCTATTATATGGACAAACTGATTGTCCCGGCCCCGGCCCGCGGTAAAATTGATCCTGCCGCACCGATGAAGGACAAGCTCCACGAGCTGGCCCGCGCCCTCGGCAAAGAGGTCCGCGAGCTGCGCATTTTCCTGCTCAAGAAGCCCCGCCACGAAGCCATGATCCGCGAGATCCAGGCGGCCGGTGCTACCGTGCGCTTACAGACGGACGGTGATGTCAGTGGTGGCATCATGGCCGCCCTCGGCACCAAGGTGGATGCCATGATGGGCATAGGCGGCACCCCGGAAGGCGTCATTTCCGCCTGCGCCGCCCGTGCCATGGGTGCCGACATGTTTGGTTGCCTGTCGCCGCAGAAACCTGGCGAAGCCGAAGCCGTCGCCGCCGCCGGCCTCAAAGCCGGGCAGTGGTTGAGCCGCGATGAACTGGTGTCCAGCGATGATGTGCTGTTCGTAGCTACAGGCCTGACTTCCGGCGACATCCTCGATGGTGTAACCCGTTCCCATTATTTCGTAGAAAGCGAGAGCCTGGTCATTTCCGGTCACGACGGCATCCTGCGCCGGGTCCGTACCCACCAGCGTATCGACTGATTTTTATTGATAAGGAGTGTTGTTTATGACCATCACCCGCACTGATCTGGCGAATGCTATCCGCGTTCTCACCATCGACGCCGTAGAAAAGGCCAAATGCGGCCACCCCGGCATGCCCATGGGCATGGCGGATATTGCCGAAGTGCTGTGGAACGACTTCCTCGTCCACAACCCGGCTAACACCCACTGGGCCAATCGCGACCGTTTCATTTTATCCAACGGGCACGGGTCCATGTTGCAGTACGCACTCCTCCATCTCACCGGTTACGATGTCTCCATGGAAGACCTTGAGAACTTCCGCCAGTGGCACAGCAAGACCCCCGGTCACCCGGAATATCGCGACGCCCCTGGCATCGAGACGACCACCGGCCCGCTGGGTCAGGGGCTTGCCAACGGCGTCGGCATGGCATTGGCCGAGCGGATGCTGGCGTCGCAATTCAACCGCCCCGATCATGAGATCATCAATCACTACACCTACGTCTTTCTCGGTGACGGCTGTCTCATGGAAGGCATCTCCCACGAAGTCTGCTCGTTGGCTGGCGTCTGGGGCCTCAACAAGCTGATTTGCTTTTACGACGACAACAACATCTCCATCGACGGCCATGTGGATGACTGGTTCAGCGATGACACCCCGGCGCGCTTCGAGGCCTATGGCTGGCATGTCATCCGCCATGTGGACGGTCACGATCCTGAAGCCATCAAAAAAGCCATCGTCGAGGCGCGCAAGCAAACTACCAAGCCAACCCTGATTTGCTGTAAGACCGTCATTGGTCATGGCTCACCCAACAAAGCGGGCACCCACGACGTCCATGGTGCGGCGCTGGGTGCGGAGGAAGTCGCCCTGACCCGCCAGAATCTGGGTTGGAGCGACAAGGCCTTCGAGATTCCCGAGGCGGTCTACCATGCCTACGATGCACGCGCCAAAGGGGAATCAGCCGAGAGCGCCTGGCAAGAAAAATTTGCCAAATATAAATCCCTTTTCCCGAAAGAAGCCGCCGAATTCGTGCGTCGCCTGTCGGGCAAAGCCAGTGCGGACTTCGACAAGGCCATCGCCCGGCTCATCAGCGATTTCCGCAAGGAAGCGCCGAAGATCGCTACCCGCGTCGCCTCCGGCAAAACCATTCAGGGTATTGCTGCGACGCTGCCCGAGTTTCTCGGCGGCTCTGCCGACCTGACGCCGTCCAACAATACCCGCTGGAAAGAAGCCATCGACATCGGCAAGCATCGTCTGATGGGTAACTACATCCACTACGGTGTGCGCGAATTCGGCATGTCCGCCATCATGAACGGCGTTGCCCTCTACAATGGCTTCCTGCCCTTCGGCGGTACTTTCCTGATCTTCTCCGACTACAGCCGCAACGCCATTCGTATGGCGGCGCTGATGGGTATTCGGGTGGTCTACGTAATGACCCACGACTCCATCGGTCTGGGCGAAGATGGCCCCACCCACCAGCCCATTGAGCAGGTCAACAGTCTGCGCCTCATTCCCAACCTTCATGTTTGGCGCCCGGCAGATGCCGTGGAAACCGCCATCGCCTGGGAGTCCTCCGTCAAGCAGGAGCGGACACCATCCCTGCTGGCCCTCAGCCGACAGAATCTCCCGGCCCTGCCCCATACCGACGAAACCGTGGCCAACGCCCGCCGCGGCGGCTATGTGATCAAGGATGCCGAAGGCGGCAAAGCCGAGGGTATCCTCATCGCCACCGGCTCCGAAGTGGAGCTGGCGCTGGCGGCACAGGCCAAGCTGGCGGAGCAGGGCCATCCGGTGCGCGTGGTTTCCATGCCCTGCATGGACATCTTCGCGGCCCAGGATGCGGTATATCAGGAGAGTGTCCTGCCCAGCAACATCAGCAGGCGGATCGCTATCGAAGCGGGCACCACGGGGCTCTGGTACAAATATGTGGGCCTGCACGGCGCGGTCATCGGCATAGATCACTTTGGCGCCTCGGCCCCGGCGCCGATCCTGTTCGAGAAATTCGGTTTCACGGTGGATAACGTCGTCGCACGTTTCCAGGCACTGTAAATATTTTTATTCCAAACATTTAAGGAGTTAACATTATGACGTTGCGTATTGGCATCAATGGCTACGGACGTATCGGACGGAATATCCTGCGGGCGGTATATGAAGCGAAGCGGACCGACAAGGTCCAGATCGTCGCGGTGAACGATCTCGGGAGCCCCGAGACGAATGCCCATCTAACACAGTACGATTCCGTCCATGGCCGTTTCTTCTTGCCGGTAAGCGTGGATGGCGGAGACATGCTGGTAGGTGACGACCGTGTCAAGGTACTCGCAGAACGTGATCCCTCCAAACTGCCTTGGGGCGATCTGGGTGTCGATGTCGTGTTGGAGTGCACAGGCTTCTTCGCCTCCCGCGAAAAGGCAGCCCTGCACCTCAAGGGCGGCGCCAAGAAAGTCTTGATCTCTGCTCCCGCCAAGGACGCTGTGGATCTGACGGTGGTGTACGGCGTCAACCACCAGTTGCTCGACCCGGCCAAGCACCACATCGTCTCCAACGGCTCCTGCACCACCAACTGTCTGGCGCCGCTGGCCAAGACCCTCAATGATCTCGCCGGCATCGAGGCGGGGACCATGAACACCATCCACTCCATGACCAATGACCAGCGCATTATCGACGTCTATCACGAAGACCTGCGCCGTGCCCGCGCCGCTGGCATGAGCATGATCCCCACCAGCACCGGTGCCGCCAAGGCCATCGGCTTGGTACTGCCGGAGCTGGCGGGCAAGCTGGACGGCTTCGCCATCCGCGTGCCCACGCAGAACGTCTCCCTCGTTGACCTCACCTGTATCGTCAACAAGGAAGTCTCCGTCGACGAAATCCATGCGGCCATGAAAGCGGCCAGCCAGGGTGCGCTCAAGGGTGTCTACGGCTACAACGACAAGCCCCTGGTCTCCATCGACTTCAACCACAACCCGCACTCCTCCACCTACGAGTCCTCCCTGACCAAGGTCAAGGGCAAACTGGTCAAGGTCTGCTCCTGGTATGACAACGAGTGGGGCTTCTCCAACCGCATGGTGGATACCGCCCTCGCCATGATGGGTCAGGCCCGCTGAGAGGAGGAGCCGCCATGAATATTTTGCGCATGACCGACTTGCCTTTAAAGAGCAAGCACGTGTTGATTCGTGAGGATCTCAATGTCCCCATGAATGATGCGGGGACTATTACCGATGACACCCGCATCCGCGCCAGCCTGCCCACCATTCGCGCCGCGCTGGACGGCGGTGCGCGGGTAATGCTGATGTCCCATCTGGGGCGTCCCAAGGAAGGTGTTTTTGACGAAAAGGCCAGCCTGGCCCCCATTGCCGCCCATCTCGGCCAGTTGCTGGGCCGCAACGTACCTTTGGTGCGGGATTGGCTGGATGGCGGTAAGGATAGCCTCGCCCGGCTGCAGGATGGTGATGTGGTCGTACTGGAAAACGTCCGTTTCAATGCGGGCGAAGGCCAAGATGACGAAGCGCTTTCCAGGCAAATGGCCGCGCTCTGCGATATCTATGTGATGGATGCTTTTGGTACGGCCCATCGTGCCCAGGCCAGCACCCACGGCGTCGGCAGATTTGCTCCCATCGCCTGCGCCGGCCCGCTGCTGGTCAACGAACTGGAGGCGCTCGCTAAGGCCCTGCAAAACCCCAAGCGTCCTTTGGTCGCCATTGTCGCCGGCTCCAAGGTCTCCACCAAGCTGACCATCCTCAAGTCCCTGGCGGACAAAGTGGATCAACTGGTGGTAGGAGGCGGCATCGCTAACACCTTCATCCTCGCCGCCGGTCATTCCGTGGGCAAGTCACTGTGCGAAGTGGATCTGGTACCCGATGCCCAAGCCATCATTGCCGCCGCCAAAGCCAAGGGTGGCGACGTCCCGTTGCCCTCCGACGTGGTCGTCGCCAAGACGTTTTCGGCAACGGCCCCGGCACGGACTTGCGGCGTGGGCGAAATCGCCGCCGATGACATGGTGCTCGACATTGGTCCCGATACTGCCAAGGTCCTGGGCGATATTCTGCGTAAAGCAGGCACCATCGTCTGGAATGGTCCGGTCGGCGTGTTTGAGTTCGACGCCTTTGCCGGCGGCACGGAAGCCATTGCCCACGCCGTAGCCGAAAGCAGTGCCTTCTCCATTGCCGGAGGCGGTGACACCGTCGCCGCCATCAACAAGTTCAATATCGAAGACAAAGTCTCCTATATCAGTACGGGTGGCGGTGCCTTTCTGGAATTCCTCGAAGGCAAGACCCTGCCCGCCGTAGCCATGCTGGAAGAACGTGCGAGAGGTAAATTCAATTGATACGCCGGACGAAAATCGTCGCAACCCTGGGTCCTGCCAGTTCCGATGTGCAGGTCATCGATCGCCTGATCGAAGCAGGTGTCGATGTCGTCCGCCTCAATTTCTCCCACGGCACGGCAGAAGAGCATATCCAGCGTGCCGACATGGTACGGGAAAGGGCGCGCGCCCATGGCCGTGCCATCGGTGTGTTAGCCGATTTGCAGGGACCCAAAATTCGTATCGGTAAGTTTGCCGAAGGCAAAATCCACCTCAAGGAAGGCGAGCCTTTTATCCTCGACACCACTTGCGCCCTCGGCGATCAGACGCGGGTGGGTGTGACCTATCCGCAACTGGTCGGGGATGTAGACCGGGGCGCGACCCTGCTGCTCAATGACGGGATGATCGTCCTCTGGGTAGAAAAGGTGCAGGGTCACGAGATTCACACCCGGGTGGTGCAGGGGGGTGAGCTGTCCAACAACAAGGGCATCAACCGGGCTGGTGGCGGACTGACCGCACCGGCGCTGACCGACAAGGATAGGGCTGACATTATTACCGCCGCGCGCCTGGAAGCCGACTATCTGGCGGTTTCTTTTCCACGCAGTGCAGCAGACATGGATGAAGCCCGCCGTCTCTTCCAGGAGGCGGGCGGACATGGGGCAATGGTCGCCAAAATCGAGCGGGCCGAGGCGGTAGAGGCCATTGAAGAAATTCTCGCGGTCTCCGAAGTCATCATGGTGGCGCGCGGTGATCTGGGCGTTGAAATCGGCGACGCTGCGGTGCCCCCCGTGCAGAAGCGGATTATTGCCTTGGCGCAAAAATACAACCGCCTGACAATTACGGCGACACAGATGATGGAATCCATGATTCATCAACCCATTCCTACCCGCGCTGAGGTATCCGACGTCGCCAATGCCGTGCTCGACGGTACCGATGCCGTGATGTTGTCTGCGGAAACGGCAAGCGGTGCATTCCCCGTGGAGGCCGTTGCGGCCATGGATCGAACTTGCCGCGAGGTCGAGCGGCAGGCACCCATCAACAATACCTTACAGATTCTCGACCGGCCACTGGACCGGATGGACGAAACCATCGCGGCTGCCGCGATTTTAGCCACCATGCGCTCCCCCATCGTCGCCATCGCAGCGTTTACCGAAAGCGGCTCCACCGCCTTATGGTTGTCCCGTGCCAATCCCCGTGTGCCGATCTACGCGTTAACGCCGCAGGTTTATACCCGGCGCAAGGTGACTTTGTATCGCGGGGTGCATCCGGTGAATTTTCCCCAGAGTCGCCATGATGATCCGGTGCAGGTCATGCGGGCGGCAGAAGACGAACTGCGGCGACGCGGTGTCGTCCGCAATGGTGACCTGATCCTCATTACGATCGGCGAACCCATGGGTGCCTCCGGTGGTACCAACACCCTCAAGCTGGTGCGTGTCGGAGATGTGACGCACCGTGCTTAAATCTGTTTCTTTTTAGACCGTTACCGGGACCCGCTTGCAGTTTACGGGGTCCCTCTATACGATTACCCGATACCAACCAATTTTCATTCACGTTTAGGAGAAGCATTATGGCCCTAGTTTCCTTGCGCCAGTTATTGGACCACGCCGCCGAGCACAGCTACGGAATTCCTGCTTTCAACGTCAACAACCTGGAACAGGTGCGCGCGATCATGGAGGCCGCTGCCGCCGTTGACGCACCGGTTATCCTTCAAGCTTCTGCCGGTGCCCGTAAATATGCTGGTGAACCTTTCCTCCGCCACCTGATTCTCGCCGCCATCGAAGAATATCCGGACATCCCCGTCGTCCTTCACCAGGATCACGGCGCCAGCCCGGCGGTCTGTATCCAGGCCATTCGCTCCGGCTTCTCCAGCGTGATGATGGACGGCTCCTTGCTGGAAGATGCCAAAACCCCCGCCAGCTATGACTACAACGCCACCGTTACCGCCAGAGTTGTGGAGATGGCCCATGCCGTCGGCGTCACCGTCGAAGGCGAACTGGGCTGCCTCGGCTCCCTGGAAACCGGCCTCGCGGGTGAAGAAGACGGTGTCGGTGCCGAAGGCTGCCTGACCCATGATCAGATGCTGACCGACCCGGAAGAAGCCGCTCTCTTCGTCAAGGCCACCAAGGTCGATGCCCTGGCCATCGCCATCGGCACCAGCCATGGTGCCTACAAGTTCACCCGGCCGCCGACCGGCAAGGTGCTGCGCATCGACCGCGTCAAGGAAATCCACGCCCGCATTCCAGATACCCACCTGGTCATGCACGGCTCCAGTTCGGTGCCCCAGGACTGGCTGAAAATCATCCACGAGTTCGGCGGCGATATCGGTGAAACCTATGGTGTACCGGTAGAAGAAATCCAGGAAGGCATCAAGTACGGCGTGCGCAAGGTCAACATTGATACCGACCTGCGCTTGGCGGCAACGGGCGCGGTGCGCCAGAGCCTGTACAAAAACCCCAAGAACTTCGACCCCCGCAAGTTCCTGACGGCCTCCATCGATGCCATGCGCGACATCTGCCGCCAGCGCTTCGAGGCCTTCGGCTGTGCCGGGCAGGCCAGCAAGATCAAGGTCATCCCGCTGGATACCATGTTCAAGCGCTACAGCAAGGGCGAACTCGAACCCCGCGTTACCGGCGTTTAAAACACGCTATTGATCTGTTGGCTGGCGAGAGCGCATGGCGCTCTCGCCCTGTTTTGGAGGCAAAATGACCCAGTTCAAGATTTCTCCCTCCATCCTTTCGGCGGATTTCGCCCGACTGGGTGAGGAAGTGCGCGCCGTTGACGAGGCGGGTGCCGACTACATCCATATAGACGTCATGGACAACCATTTCGTCCCCAATCTGACCATCGGACCATTGGTGGCGGCAGCCATCAAGCCGCACACCCAAAAACCCTTGGACGTGCATCTCATGATCTCGCCGGTGGACAGCATCATTCCCGACTTCGCCAAAGCCGGCGCTGACATCATTACGGTGCATCCAGAGGCGACGCCGCATCTGGACCGGACCATTCAGTTGATCCACAGCCTGGGCTGTAAGGCTGGTGTCTCCCTCAATCCGGCCACACCGCTCAACGTGCTGGACTATGTGCTGGAGAATCTTGACCTGGTACTGGTGATGAGCGTCAACCCCGGTTTCGGTGGGCAGAGCTTCATTGAGTACACCCTGCGCAAGATCGAGGCGATCCGCAAACGCATCGAGGCCACGGGCAAGGCCATCGAGCTGGAGGTGGACGGTGGTGTCAAGGTGGATAACGTGCGGCGGGTCGCCGACGCCGGCGCCGACGTCTTCGTGGCGGGCAGCGCCATCTACAACACGCCCGACTACGTCGCGACCATAGCCGCTTTCCGCAAAGCACTGGCGGGCTGAACGATGGTGAAGCTGAACGCCCGGTCATTTACAGCGCGCGTCGTTCTGCTCGATCTGGACGGCACGCTGATAGATACCGCACCCGACCTGGCCGGTGCGGCCAACCATGTGCTGCAAAAACTCGGGCGTGCGCCTGCCGAAATGCCGGTCATTCGTGGCTTCATCGGTAACGGCGTCCGTGAACTGATGCGTCGCGCGCTGGCGATCCACGGCGATCCCAGCGAAGTGGAACTGGATGCGGCCATGGTCGATTTCAGCAAGTACTACGGGGAGCATTTGCTGGACCATAGCGTGATCTATCCGGGGGTGCGCGGCACGCTGGAGGCCCTGCAGGCCCAGGGCCGGGAGCTGGTATGTATCACCAACAAGACCGCGGCCTTCACCCTGCCGCTGCTCCAGCAACTGGACCTGTACGATTTCTTCGGACTGGTCTTGTCCGGCGACAGCCTGCCGCGCAAGAAACCCGATCCATTGCCCCTGACCCATACGGCTGAACACTTTCATCAACCGGTGGAAGACTGCCTGCTGGTCGGCGATTCGCGTAACGACACGCAAGCGGCGCGGGCGGCGGGCATGCCCATTGCCTGCGTGACCTACGGTTATAACGGCGACGAGCCAGTCCATTGCCTGGAACCCGACGCGGTACTGGACAACATGAGCGAATTATTGGATATTCTGGCGTAGCTTTGCGAGGAATCAGAGGTACCATGCGGAAAACACTGGGTTGGGAGAGGCGATGGCGTTGCTGCTGAAAGGCAGTGACTTCACTTTCTATCGCTCTAACGAGGTGATCCGTGATTCCAAAAGCAACCTTTGAGGCTTTGGCACGCCAGGGCTACAACCGCATACCCCTTTCCCGTGAGGTCATCGCTGACCTCGACACCCCTTTATCGGCCTATCTCAAACTGGTCGATGGTCCCTATGCCTACCTGCTGGAATCTGTGCAGGGCGGCGAGAAATGGGGCCGTTATTCCATCATCGGTCTTCCCGCACGGCAGATATTGCGAGTCACCCGGGGCGTTGTCACTGTTCATGTGGACGGCGTCGAGACCGAGCGGGCGACCCCGGCGGACCCCCTGGAATGGATCAGCGCCTTCCGCAAGCGCTTCCATGTAGCACCACTGGGAAATGCCGATGAGCGCTTCAGCGGTGGCTTGGTCGGCTATTTCGGCTACGACATCGTCCGCAGCATCGAACCCCGCCTCGCCCGCAGCGCGTCCTTACCCGACCCGCTGGAGCTGCCGGAGATACAGTTGCTGGTGGCCGACGAACTGCTGATCTTCGACAACCTGCGCGGCACCCTCCGTTTGCTGGTGCATGTCGACCCCGCCCAGCCTGATGCCTGGGAGCGCGGCACCGCCCGCCTGCAGCAACTCCAGCAGCGGCTGCGCGAGTCGGCGTTGCCGCCCCCGCCGCCGGTGCGCACCCGACACGTCCGCGAAGAGGATTTCAGCGCCAGCTTCAGCCGCGAGGGTTATATGGCGGCGGTGCGCGCCATCAAGGCCTATATCGGCACCGGGGACGTCATGCAGGTGGTGCCCTCCCAACGCCTGTCCACGCCGCTGACCGCGCACCCGCTGGATCTCTATCGCGCCCTGCGTGGCGTCAACCCTTCCCCCTACATGTTTTATGTGGACCTGGGTGATACCCATCTGGTGGGCTCGTCGCCGGAGATACTGGTGCGCGTCGAAGATGATCAGGTCACGGTGCGCCCCATCGCCGGCACCCGTCCGCGCGGCAAGACCCGCGCCGAAGATGAGGCGCTGGAGCAGGAACTCCTCGCCGACCCCAAGGAGCGCGCCGAACACCTCATGCTCATCGACCTGGCGCGCAACGATGTGGGACGTATCGCCGATACCGGCTCGGTGCAGTTGACCGATTCGTTCGGTATTGAGCGCTACTCCCATGTCATGCACATTGTATCGCAGGTCACGGGACGATTGCGCCCGGAACTGGACGCCATGGATGCTTTGCGAGCGACCTTCCCGGCCGGGACAGTTTCCGGTGCGCCCAAGATTCGCGCCATGGAAATCATCCGCGAGCTGGAGCCGGTAGCGCGCGGCGTCTATGCCGGAGCGGTGGGCTACTGGGGCTGGAATGGCAACATGGACACCTGCATCGCCATTCGCACCGCCGTCATCAAGGATGGCATGCTGCATATCCAGGCGGGCGGCGGCATCGTCGCCGACTCGGAGCCCGCGGCGGAGTGGGAAGAAACCATGAACAAACGCCGCGCCATGTTCCGCGCCGTAGCACTGGCCGAAAACGGCCTCGACCCCGAAGGGAGGGCAGATCATGTTGCTCATGATTGATAACTACGACAGCTTCACCTACAACCTGGTGCAATACTTCGGCGAACTGGGGGCGGAGGTGCGGGTCGAGCGCAATGATGCCATCGACGTGGCGACTATCGAAAAACTGGCTCCCAGCCGCATCTGCATCTCCCCCGGACCCTGCACGCCCAACGAGGCGGGCATCTCTCTGGACGTCATCCATCATTTCGCCGGAAGAATCCCTCTGCTGGGGGTCTGCCTCGGGCATCAGGCCATCGGCCAGGCCTTCGGCGGCAAGGTCGTCCGCGCGGCGCAGGTGATGCACGGCAAAACCTCGCCCATTTTTCACCAGGGCCAGGGGATATTCCGGGATTTGCCGGACCCCTTCGCCGCCACCCGCTATCACTCCCTGATCGTCGAGCGCGACTCACTGCCCGCGGCGCTGGAGGTGACGGCCTGGACCGCAGAAGGAGAAATCATGGGTTTGCGCCACCGCAACCTGGATGTGGAGGGTGTACAGTTTCACCCCGAATCCATTCTCAGCGAGCATGGCAAGGTCTTGCTGCAACACTTTCTGCAAGGAGGCGCGCGATGATCGTCCGGGACATACTGGAGCAAATCGTGGCGGGGCAGGACTTGTCGCGCACAGAGGCGGAAACGGTCTTCGCCGGCATCATGGCCGGGGACTGGACGCCCGCACAAATCGGCGCCCTGCTCATGGGCCTGCGCATGAAGGGGCAGCGAGTCGAGGAACTGGTCGGTGCCACCCAGGCCCTGCGCGCCTGCATGACGCGCGTACAGGTCTCCACCGATCACTTGCTGGACACCTGTGGCACTGGCGGCGATGCCCTGAGCACCTTCAACATATCGACGGTGTCTGCCGTGGTGGCGGCGGCCGGCGGGGCACGGGTGGCCAAGCACGGCAACCGTTCCATGCTCAGCCGCAGCGGCAGCGCCGATGTGCTGGAAGCGGCCGGTCTGCCCATGGACATAAGCCCTGAAGACGTCGCCAAAAGCATTGAGCGCATCGGTATCGGCTTCCTTTTCGCGCCGGCGCACCATGGTGCCATGCGTTACGCCGTCGGCCCGCGCAAGGAACTCGCCATCCGCACCCTGTTCAACCTCATGGGACCACTGAGCAATCCGGCGGGGGCACCGCATCAGGTGCTCGGCGTTTATGCCGAGCGCTGGCTGATCCCTCTGGCGGAAGCCTCGCGTGAGCTGGGATCGCGCCATGTGCTGGTCGTCCATGGTCACGATGGCCTGGATGAAATCAGCCTTTCGGAACCCACGGATATCGCCGAGTTAAAAGACGGCGTGATCAGCCGCAAACAGATTCAGCCGGAGGATTTTGGCATATCGCGGGCACCGTTGGCCGCTTTACAGATCGACAGCGTGGCGGCGGCGCTGGCGGCGGCCGAGGAAGTGCTACGGAATCAGCCCGGACCACGTCGCGACGTGATTCTGCTGAACGCTGGAGCTGCCCTGTATGCAGCAGACGTAGTTCCCGATATGGCCGTTGGTGTGGTTTTGGCACGGGACGTGCTGGAATCCGGCGCCGCCTGGGACAAGTGGCAGGCCTTACTGGGTAAAACTCCACAGGGATAGACGATGGCCGACATACTTAAAGAAATTATTGCCCGCAAACGCGAAGAGTTGGCTGGGCGCCAAGCCCGCCTGGGCCTCACGGAGCTGCAATCGGCAGTGGCCCTGACGGCGCCGCCCCGCGACTTCATCGGCGCCATTCAGGCCAAAATAACCCAAGGACAAGCCGCCGTGATCGCCGAGATCAAAAAGGCGTCGCCGTCGGCGGGGGTTATCCGGGAGGACTTCAACCCGGTGACCATTGCCCAGGATTACGCGACCCATGGGGCGGCCTGCCTGTCGGTCCTGACCGATACGCACTATTTCCAGGGTGCCGACCTCTATCTGACCGCCGCCCGCGAGGCCTGCACACTGCCGGTATTGCGCAAGGATTTCTGTATTGATCCCTATCAGGTCTGGGAGGCACGCGCCATCGGGGCCGATGCCATCCTGCTCATCGTCGCGGCCCTGAGCGATGCCGAGCTACAGGGACTGGAAGCCACCGCGCAGAGCCTCGATCTGGCGGTACTGGTGGAGGTGCATGATGTGGCCGAGTTACAGCGGGCATTGAAGTTGCGCACGCCGCTGATCGGCATCAACAATCGGGACCTGCGGCGCTTTGTCACCACGATTGAAACCACGCTGCAACTGCTGCCGGAGATCCCCGAAGGACGGATAGTGGTCACCGAAAGCGGCATTCACTGCCGTGAAGATGTAGCGACGTTGCGCGCAGCGGGGGTAGGTGCTTTTCTCGTCGGCGAAGCGTTTATGCGCGCCGCACAGCCAGGAGAGGCACTGGAACGTCTGTTTTTTTGATTAAACGCGGTTTACACGGTTAGTTGATTGTCATTAAATGGGAATCTGTGATTTCCGGGAATAGGGAGTGGTTCGTGAAGGCACGCGTACAGTGGATGGGTCCTGAGCAGATGAGCTTTGTCGCTGAAGCCGATAGTGGTCACGCCCTGGTCATGGACGGCTCCGTTGAGATTGGCGGGCGCAATCTCGGGCCGCGCCCCATGGAACTCCTGTTGATGGGTCTGGGCGGCTGCTCCAGTATTGATGTGGTCATGATTCTCCAGAAATCCCGGCAAGATATCCGCGACTGTGTCGTGGAAATAAGTGCCCGGCGCGCGGATCAAGACCCTAAAGTGTTCACCGATATCCATCTGCATTTTGTGATATCCGGCAAGGCGCTCGACCCCAAGCGGGTAGCCCACGCCATCGGCCTGTCTGCGGAAAAATATTGCTCGGCCAGCATCATGCTGGGCAAAACCGCGGTGATCACCCATGACTATGAAGTTCGAGAAGAAGGCTGAGGATGCCGTTATGCTACTAAGTAAAACCAGCGAATATGCCTTGCAGGCACTGATTTATCTGGCCGCCCAACCGCCCGGAGAATCGGTACTGAGCCGGGACATCTCCGATTATCTGCACGTTCCCGCCCAATATCTGGCGAAAATTCTGCAAGATCTCGCCAAACGCGGGGTGCTGGACTCCTTCAAGGGGCGCGGCGGCGGTTTTGTTATGCGTTCCGGCGCAGAACAACTGAATATCCTGGAAGTGGTGGAAATTGTCGAAGGACAGCCTTTTGGTCAAGGCTGCGTGCTCGGCCTCAAGGCTTGCGCCGATGAAACGGCCTGCCCCGTGCACACGCAATGGAAACCACTCAAGGCCGAGGTGGTCGGTCTGCTCAGCAAGCAAACCATTGGCAGCATGGCCGAGGCCGTACGTGCCGGACACTACCGCATTTACCTGCCGGGTACGGAGTTGAACATGCGCCCAATCCGGGCACCCAGCAAAGACCTCTCCTAAACCGTCAAATCCAGAGCGCCCCCCGCGTCAGGACCTTGGAAAAAATCCCCATGGCCATACGTACCGGCATGGGGAGTTTTCCGGCACCCAGCGCCTCCGCTTTTTCGGCATGTCCAACTTCGTCGTCCCGCATCTGCGCCACAATGGCGCGGCTGCGCTCATCATCGGCGGGGAGTTCATCCAAATGGCTGTTGAGATGCTCTTCCACCTGATTTTCCACCGCGACGACCAAGCCGAGATTGCTGGCGCGCCCGCGACGGGCAGCCAGAAAGCCCATGCTCCAGCCCGCGCTGTACCAGAGCGGGGCGAGCAGGCTTGGACGACTGTTGAGTTCCCGCAGACGCGTTTCACACCAGCGCAGGTGATCTTCCTCCTCCATGCGGGCCTGCTGTAACTGCTCACGCAGGGCAAGGTCATTCGTACCCGTCGCCTGACCCGTATAAAGCGCCTGTGCCATGATCTCACCCGCATGATTGACCCGCATCATGCGCCCGGCCCGCTGTCGCTCCCAGGGACGCAGGAGTGCGTCGGGAACGTCCCTGGCCGGATACGGTCGATCACTGCCGATCTGCTGTCCGGTCAGGGTACGCAAGGCGTTATCGATATTGGCGATGACTTGATCGCTGAACATGGCATCTCCACACGCTGTCCGTAAAGGCTAATTTTGCTATAATGTCCTTGAATGAAGAGGGGGTCAACGCTTATGGAAGGTGCTTTTTATCAACGTCATATGTTTCTTTGCCTAAATCAGCGCGACAACGGCGAGCAAGCCTGCAATAACAGCGGCCTCGCCGAAGAGATGTTTCACATGGCCAAGAAGCACGCCAAAGCCCTCGGTATCCATGGCGGAAACCAGGTCCGCGTGAACCGTTGCGGCTGTCTGGGGCGGTGTAGCGAGGGGCCGGTTGCCGTCGTTTACCCCGATGCCGTCTGGTACACTTATGTAGACGCCGACGATGTGCGCGAAATCGTCGACTCCCACCTGCGCGACGGCGTACCTGTCGAAAGGCTGCGACTCTGATGCTGCCCATTGATCGCAGGCACCTCTACGATGGCGAACTCGCTGGCCTGGAATGTGTAGACCAACACGTCGTCATTCCGGGCCCGGCGGGTGTGCTGGAGGGTATCACTGCGTGCCCGGATAAAGAGACGCGCGGCGTGGTGGCGATCATCCTTCATCCGCATCCGCTTTATGGCGGCACCTTGAACAACAAGGTTGTGCATTGTCTGAGTAAAACCTGCAATCAACTGGGCATCCCCTCGCTGCGTTTCAATTTTCGCGGAGTGGGAGAGAGTACCGGCGTCTATGATGATGGTCGCGGCGAAACCGAAGATTGTCTGGCGGTGCTCGACTGGGTGCAAGAGCGCCGCCCCGGCTTTGATATCTGGCTGGCCGGATTCTCCTTCGGAGCCTATGTGGCCTATCGCAGCGTACACAGTCATCCCCGTATCAGCCATCTTCTGACCGTTGCCCCGCCCGTTAATCTCTTTGATTTCGGTTCATTACCGACACCGGCCTGTTCGTGGACCCTGATTCAGGGCGAACTGGACGAACTGGTCCCCGCCGCCAGAGTAGCAAACTGGGTCGATACCCTGCCCGTTCAGCCCCGGAAGATTTTACTTCCCGCAGACCACTTCTTTCATGGTCAGTTCAACGCCATGCAAGCGGCGCTGTTACAATCCCTCAACAACGAAGTAACCGAGATAGGAGTCGGTGACCCCTGTCGTGAATCCGGCCTTTCTTGAACTACGGGCGCTGCATAAGCGTTATGGCGGACGCGAGGTGCTGCGCGGGGTAAACTTCGCCGTTGCCGCCGGAGAGTGTTTTGCCTTGGTCGGTCCCAATGGGGCGGGCAAGAGCACCACGGTGCGGGCGATCCAGGGGCTGACACCCACCGATGGCGGAGAAATTCGCCTCGGTGGTCGGGTGCTCGCAGAAATGGGGCGTGCGGCGCGGGCAGACATGGGGGTGGTGCCGCAAACGGATAACCTGGATCCCGATTTTACCGTGCAGGAAAACCTCTGGACCTACGGTCGCTACTTCGGCCTGCCGAAAGCGCTGATCCGCCAGCGCAGCACCGAATTGCTGGAGTTTATGGCCCTCAGCGGCTATGCCGCGCAACCGATCCACTCGCTGTCCGGCGGAATGCAACGCCGCCTGACCATCGCCCGCGCCCTGATCAACGCCCCCAAATTGCTGCTGCTGGACGAACCCACCACCGGCCTCGACCCCCAGGCCCGTCATCTCATCTGGCAGCGTCTGCGCGAGCTACGGCGGCAGGGCACCACCCTGCTGCTGACCACACACTATATGGACGAAGCGGAGCGTCTGGCAGACCGGGTCGGAATCATCGACCATGGCCGGATTCTGGCGGAAGACAGTCCGCGCGGCCTGATCACCACCCATATCCCGGCGGGCGTCGTCGAGTTGCGCCGGGTGGACGGTGCGCTGCCGGACCCGCAGGATCTGCATCGCCAGTGGGTGAGCCTCAGTGAGCGCGTAGGCGATACCCTGATCTGCTATGGGACGGATCTGAGCCCGCTACTGGCGCACTTCGTGGAGGATCCGGCCTATCGCTGGTTGCAGCGTCCCGCCAGCCTGGAGGATGTATTTCTGCACCTGACGGGACGCGATCTGCGAGAGGAAACCGAATGATGCCGATACGCGACGCCTTGCCGGGAGCCGGGGCACTGGCCGTCTTGCAGCGCAACTTCGGTGTCTGGCGCAAACTGCTGGCGCCAAGCCTGCTCGGCAACTTTGGCGACCCGCTGCTTTACCTGCTGGCGCTGGGGTATGGTCTGGGGCACTTCGTCGGGCGTATGGACGGGATGCCCTACATTACCTTTATCGCCTCCGGCATTGTCGCCAGCAGCGTGATGAATACGGCCAGCTTCGAAGGGCTTTACTCCGCTTTTACCCGGATGAACGCTCAACGCACTTACGCGGCCATGCTGGCCACGCCCTTGCGGGTCAGCGACATTCTCGCTGGCGAAGTGCTTTGGTGCGCCGTGAAAGGCTTGATCAGCGCCGTGGCCATCGTCATCGTCGCCAGCTTTTTTGGCGCCATACAAGGCCCCTGGGTGTTACTGGCGTTGCCGGTCATTCTGCTGGCGGGACTGAGCTTTGGCGGGCTGGCGCTGGTCATGAC
Source organism: Acidithiobacillus ferriphilus (assembly GCF_028215975.1). Classification (NCBI taxonomy): domain Bacteria; kingdom Pseudomonadati; phylum Pseudomonadota; class Acidithiobacillia; order Acidithiobacillales; family Acidithiobacillaceae; genus Acidithiobacillus; species Acidithiobacillus ferriphilus. The sequence continues at coordinate 220,545 of NZ_CP116458.1, read as the reverse complement.
GGCACTGGCGCGCAGTTATGATTTCTTCATGTATTATTTCACCCTGGCGGTGACGCCCATGTTTCTCTTTTGTGGCGTTTTCTATCCCCTCCATTCGCTGCCGCCCTTTGCCCAGCAACTTGCACAAGTGCTACCCCTGACCCATGCGGTGGCGCTGCTGCGACCACTGCTGACCGGGCATCCACCCCACGGGGTGCTGTACCATGCTGGCGTTTTGCTGTTGTACACCCTGGTGGCCTATGGATTTGCATGGCACCTGCTCAGCCGTCGGCTGCTGCGCTGACGATGAATGGGCACGGATTGCCGCAGCGCCACCCACCCTTGACAGGCGCACCGGTTAGGGCTTTAATTTGCGCCTCACGGCGCTTTAGCTCAGCTGGTTAGAGCAGCGGAATCATAATCCGCGTGTCCGGGGTTCGAGTCCCTGAAGCGCCACCAAATAAATCAATAAGTTAAAGACCACCCCCCACTACGCCTTACTCCACTTCAGAGAGGCAAAACAACTGACACCGGGAGCGAGTAAGCACAGCCAAGTTCGGTAGCCAGAGCCATGAGACGTTTGTCGCAGGACCATAAATTGGTCTACACGAGCACGGTAGAGGCCAGGATACTCGCGTCAACATAGCCTATACCGCGTCCCATCAGGCCATGACGCTCAATGAAAAACAGGGTTTCCTCTGGGAGGTGGCATCGAGCAGGGTAGAGAGGTGTGTGTCCCCAGAACGGAAATGGTTGATCCAGACGGAGGTGTCGACCAGACTCAGGCGGCAGGCTCTCGTCTGCGAGGAATGTTCTGTAATTGCGGTTCTGTTCCACCCAAGCGAGCGAGGCGACGAGCACTTTCCCGTTCAATCAAAGCACGTTGGCTTGGGCCAGGAGATCATCATCCAGGTTGATCGTAGTTCGCATAAGAGGGACCTCATAAGGCAGCGAAGGACTAAACCGCTCGCACGCTAGGGTGGCTTCGTTCTGATTTTGTCGGCTATTGTGACAAAGCGCCCTCCATTTCCTTATAAGGCAATTCATGAAGGAATATTTCCTGCCAGCAAAAAAGCTCCTACACCCCATGCCATCACCCAAAGAATGGCACCCATCGCGCTCCAGATCGCAAATGGCCGGAAGCCCATCTCCGTCGCACCGGCCAGGTACCCTTGCAGTTGGCGTAGCGGCACGATGAAGCGCCCGACCAGAACAACCGGGGCACCGAAGCGGTGAAAGAAATGGTGCGTTTTATCCACCATAGGCGGCATGATACCTACATAGCGGCCATAACGCAGCAATGCCTGGTGCCCATAACGAGCACCCAGGCCATAGGCTGCGTATCCGCCAAGAGTGGCGGCCAGCATGGCCAGCGGAAGCACGATCCAGACCGGAAACAGACCCCTGGCCGCGAGGAACCCGGCAGCGACAATCACGGCCTCACCGGGCGCAAAGACCACCCCCGCACTCTCGATGAACAGCAACGCAAACACCGCCGGCAGTCCATAGGACCTGAGGATGGGGCTGGCCGCATGGATCAGGTTAGCCAGCGTCGTCAGGAACCAGTGCAGCACTCATCTCTCGCCCGGCCAAAGCCAGAACTCATGAACTGCGAAAGGAAGCCACCGTCCTGCTGCTGCGGCGCGAAGCCCTGGTTGAGATCGTAATCTGTCTGCAGACCCGCCCAGAAAGCATCATGTATCCCATAGAACAATGGCCCAGCCTCTCTTGACGATCCCGTCACCAAAATCATTGCACCCAATCCACGACGCGCAATCCGGGAACCCGCTCGAATTTCCGCAGGTTGTTGGTCACGACGATCAAACCGCGGCTTCTGGCGTGGCCCGCGATCATCTGGTCATATGGCCCGATGGGCTTACCAACCTTGGCCAGTTCGGCGCGGATCTGCCCGGTATGCTTCGCGGCCTCACTCCCGTATTCGAGAAGCTCCAATCTCGCCGCGAATCCTTCGATCTCCGCCAGATTGCGCTCTGGTGCTTGTGACTTCTCCGCACCATAGATCAACTCCATCAAGGTGACCGCGCTGATGGCCATCTGCCCATGGTATCGACGAAATTGCTCCCGAATCTCTGGCGGTTTGCATTTGATGGTGAAAATGCAGATGTTGGTATCCAGCAGGTAGTTGATCACAGGGACTCCCGGACCTGATCGGCAGGTTGCTCCCGATGTTCCATAAAATCCGCGCTGACCCCTTCGCCATCGAACCAGCTGTCCCAGGATTCTCCTGCGGGAATCAGCATCCTCGCCCGGCCCATGACGAGCACTTCCACGCGCTTCACATCGGCGGGAAAAGCGATGGCTTTGGGTAAACGCACCGCCTGGCTGCGGTTACTTAGAAAAATAGTGGCCTTTTCCATGTTGGGCGACTCCATAGTATATGGCTTAGGGATATACGTATAGTCCAGCAACGCGCGGTCGTCAATCCTCTCTCCGCGCAGGCGTAGTCCTAGCGGTTCACCAAGACCTGCCGATCGCCTTTTGACTGGCTATCGTAAGCGCCTTTATTTGTTGGGGGATACCCAGCGTGTCCGGGGTTCGAGTCCCTGAAGCGCCACCGGCTGCTGTTTTAAGGACGACCATGTCATGCCAGGCTCAAGGCCATAACCCAAAGCCCGACGCCGCTCAGAGCACTGAGAATAGCCATTCCAAAAAGCCAAATCCTTCCGGTCAGCGCCGTGATGGAAGCCAGTGAAATGGCGATTTGTAAAAAAATCATCGCAATGGCCATGTCGTTATGCGGCCTGTTCAATCGTTCCGAGCGACCGTTGGCCGCGCTGGAAAGTTGCTCCAGATGTTGGGCTTCGGCCTGAACACTCTTTTTTTGGGCCTTATACTTGAGGATTTTCTTCTGGTAAGGCGCTGCCTGTTTCGCCGGTGTCAGATCCACAGCCAGTTGCATCAGATGTTCTTTGGTGCTAATAGCTTGGTAGTAATTCCACTGGTCCGTTGCCTTAGCTTTCTCCAACACGGCTTCATTCTTGGCCAGCAGCACCTCGTTCATCAGATGCGTCCCCTGATAACTGACAACGGCGCCAAGCGTAGCAAGCAGCGCTGTAAAAATAGCCACCCACTGGCCCAGCGTGGGCTTGTGGGTGGCTGGTTCTGCGGCCTCATGAATAGCCTCTTCGTGCGGGGCGTGCGTGTGCAAAGATTCGCTCATGGATTTTATCCTTTTTAAGGGTGATATTTCGCTTGACCTGACCGACCATGCCAGCATACAAAAGTGCCGCTTATTTTGTACCAACGGCAACCGACTGGACAGTCACGTCGTGGCATTAGGGACGACTCAGGGCACCGGATGCGGGGCGGCCTGGTTGTGGCTGTTTTTACATGTTATTCAGGAGGGAGCTGATGTCGACCACACCCGAACTGCACGCCAGACCCAGCGAAGCGGATGTGTTGCAGCGATTACCCGAGGAGGTGCGGGAGCGCATCCAGGATCGCTGGCGGATTTATCAACTCCGCCATCATCCCTCCTGGTGGCGGCGACTACTGCTGTTTCTGAGTCTGATCGGGCCAGGCATCCTGGTGATGATCGCAGACAACGATGCCGGCGGCGTCATCACCTATGCCCAGACGGGGGCGATGTACGGCATCGGTTTTTTTATCCCCTTCCTATTGCTCATGATCCCGGTGGCCTATGTGGTGCAGGAGATGACCGTGCGTCTTGGCGCGGTGACGCATCGCGGTCACGCCGAGATGATCTGGGGACGTTATGGCGCTTTTTGGGGAGTGTTTTCTCTGCTGGATCTGACGGTGGCGAACATTCTGACGCTGGTGACGGAGTTTATCGGTATCCGTGTGGGCATGAGCGTGTTCTCCGTGCCGCCGGCCCTTTCGGTCATGCTGGCCTGGATATTTGTCGCCGCGACCATGATTTTTTTGCATTACCATACCTGGGAGCGGGTGGCGTTGTGGATCGCCGCAGGCAATATCGTTTTTGTGCCCCTGGCTATCGCCGCGCACCCCGACTGGGGCCAGGTTATTGCGGCGGTGGGCAACTGGCACATTCCGGTGGGGACGGCGGTCGGCGCCTTTACCTATGTCATACTCGCCAATCTCGGAACGACGATCGCTCCGTGGATGCTTTTTTTCCAACAGTCCTCGGTTGTTGATAAGGGACTGACGGTCAATGACATCCCCAGCGGTCAAGCCGATACCGCCTTCGGAAGCCTTTCCATGGGGATTATCGCCATCGCCATCGTCATCTTGACGGGTACCCTGGCGTATGGGCACACCAATGCCGCCCAGTTTAACATCCACGCGATCCTCCACCTGTTACGACAGAGCAGTCTGGGCAGTGTCGGAACCGCGCTGTTCGCTCTGGGCCTCGTCGAGTCCGGGCTGATTGCCGCCATCGCCATTACGGCGAGCACTTCCTGGGCGGTGGGCGAAGCGCTCAAGCTCCCCCGAAGCCTGAACCTCAAGCCACAACGGGCCTTGCCCTTTTATCTGTCCGGCATTTTGAGCGCCGGCATGGCGGCTATGGTGGTCCTGATTCCCCACATCCCCCTGGGGTTTTTGAACCTCACCGTGCAGGTGATTGCATCCATATTCATGCCGGCGGCGATGCTATTTCTGCTCATGCTGCTGAATGATCGCGAGATCATGGGGAGCTATGTGAATCGGCGCTGGCAGAATTATTCAGCTTTCACCGTCGTTGGTTTCCTAATTCTGGCCAATGCCGTTTATGGTTATACCGTCGTCTTCCCATCCCCCTGAGGAGCTTTGCATGCATCCCAAAGAAGACTTTCGTGCCGAGGCGACCCCGGAATTTCTGGCGTTTCTGGAAGAAGAGATCCATCAGGAACCCAAACTGCTGACCCGCGCCCCGATTCGGGGAGGTATTCAGATAGCCTTCTGGGGTTTGCGTATCTACATCGTGATCATGCTGATCATGGTGGCCATCGGTTTTGCACACGGTATGCTTTGACCACACTCAGAGTTACACATTAGGCATGTCACAATCGGTTAATGCGGCGTAACACTCCGCAAAAGTGGGGGCCGCGCGCGGAAACGCCGCCAAAATATCAGGATCGAAATGCTCCGGCTTAACTCGTCCATCTCCTTTTAAGATGATGTCCACCGCTCTTTCATGATCCAGCGGTTCCTTATAAGGACGCCGACTTCGTAAGGCATCATAAATGTCCGCCAATACCATCATCCTCGCCGGTAACGGGATCTCGTCGCCTTTTCTGCCGAAAGGATAGCCACTTCCGTCCCATCGTTCGTGATGGCCCAGAGCGATTTCCCATCCCATCTGTAATTCTGGGGAGACATTGTGTTGGCCAATAATATTGGCGCCGAGTGTGGTGTGCGTACGCATAATGACCCATTCAGCGGCATCCAGAGGACCGGGTTTCAGCAGAATAGGATCGGGAATCCCGATCTTTCCTACATCGTGCATAGGGCTCGCCACAAAAATGAGATCGGCAAAATCCGTCCCCATGCCCAGTTGTTGTGCCAATTCCTTGCAGTAATAGGCGATGCGCTGAATATGGGCGCCGGTTTCTTCGTCCTTTTTCTCGGCGGCGCGCAGAAGAACATTGATCGTCTGCAAATAGCTATCGTGCAGCTGGGCCGTGCGCTGCCGAACGGTGATTTCCAAAGTCTCATTATTGCGTCGGATACGATCACTGTATTCCTTGAGCCGCAGAATATTACGCACCCGCACGCGCAACTCCGCCCGGTCTATCGGCTTGCCGAGGAAATCATCCACCCCGGCCTCCAAGGCATGCAAACGCGTTTCGCGGTCGTCGAGGGCCGTGACGATGATGATGGGCAAATTGGCATAGCGGGAGTCCGCCTTGAGCCGTGCCGCCAGTTCAAAGCCGCTGATCTGAGGCATCATACCGTCGGTGAGTATCAAATCCGGTCGGCGATCCTGAAGCCGCGCCAACGCCTCCTGAGCACTGGATGCCGCCAGCGTCTCATAACCATCATTCTGCAATAAGGCCGTGAGCAGACGACGGCTACTCCCTTCATCATCCACTATCAGAATCATGGAACGCTGTTCAGGCATCGGCTTCCCCTCTGCGGCTACAGAAAACGGCCCACAACCTCTATAAGCGTCTGATGGCCTATCGGCTTACTCAGATAGGCATCGCAGCCAGCGGCAAAAATGCTTTCCTCATCCCCCTTCATGGCCAAGGCCGTCAGGGCTACGATAGGGATCCTCCGCGTCGCGGGATCTTCCTTCAGGATGCGGATCGCTGTAAGTCCATCCATGCCCGGCAGATGAATGTCCATGAGAACGAGGTCGGGATACTCGGCACGAGCGATGACAATACCTTGTTCTGCGTCGCCCGCATGCAGAATCTCATAACCGGCCTTGCGCAAGACAATACCTGCAAGCCTGTAGTTAATCATATTGTCTTCAACGATCAAAATTCGCTTAGGCAATATCTTCCCCTGGGTGAGAATGGGCGGTGTTCAGTGCGCGGCGCACCTCTCCGAGGAATTGATCGCGCCTGAAACCCGCCTTCTCCATGATTTTCAGGATATGTCCATTCAGGCGACGGCGATCCTCTGGCGTAATTATTTTGGCCGTCAAAACCAAAACCGGGATGGCCGCCATGCTTGGTTTTTGCTGTAGCGCGTCCACTACGTCAAAACCGCTGAATTCCGGCATCATCAAATCCAGCAAAATCAGATCGGGATGAAGATGTTCTGCCATGGTCACGGCATCCCGCCCGCCATAAGCACTGATGACCTCGTAACCGCCATTGCTCAACTGGCGATTAATGACCGCCACCGCCCGCGCATCGTCATCGACCACCAGGATCACGGGACGATTCTGCCTCGTCACCACAAAACCGAGTTTTTGCAGGATTTTTTCCAGCCGTTCAATTTCAATGGGTTTATGCAGTATTTGAACGCTCCCGAGGAAAAAGCCTGAACCCTGCTCTGAATCCGTACTGGTAATTACCAACGGGATGGTAGCCAGACGCTCATCCCGGTGCTGGGCCGCTAAAAAATCCCAGCCGTCCCTGCCTGGCGGATTCATCTCCAGAATGATGAGATCTGGACGTTCTTCACATGCCATATCCAAAGCGCTAACAGGGTCGCGAGCCCGACGCACGCGAAATCCGTCATCCCTCAGGTAACCTTCCAGGAGGGTCGCTGTGGCGTCGTCATGCTCTATCACCAAAGCGGAGTGATTTGTTTCAGGGGCGGAAACCGCCTTTGCGGAATCCGCCTCCGCAAGAACGACCTCCTCTCGCCAAGGAAGCCAGACATGAAAAGTGGAACCCTCCCCAAGCGTACTTTCCATGCTCACCCGCCCACCGTGCAGTTCTGCCAGACGTTTGACGAGGGAAAGCCCGAGACCGGTACCTTCATAGCGGCGATCCAAACCGCTGTCAGCCTGGACAAAGGGCTTAAAAAGCCGTTCCTGATCTTTTTCCGCGATACCGATGCCCGTATCGGTTACGCTGATTTCCAACCAGTCGGGATAGGCGGCATATTCAGGGCCGGACAAATCGCTTCTGCTACGCCCGCAGAGCGTTACCTGACCTCCATCGGGAGTAAATTTCACGGCGTTGGACAGTAGATTGTACAAAATCTGCTTGGTCTTGCGCGCATCCAGGTAAACGGGGGGGAAGTCTGGTTCCATTTCGAGGTTAAGACGAATCTGGTGGGCGACTGCCTTTTCCCGGACAATACCCAAAGAACCCTGAAACAAATCGTAAAGGTTCGCCGCTTCCAACTCCAGCTTCATCATACCTGCCTCCACTTTAGAGAGGTCCAGGATATCGTTGATGAGAGAAAGAAGATGTTGGCCGCTTTCAAAAATATCCCTGGTGGCATCTTTTTGTTCGGGACTGAGATCACCCATGATGCCGTCCTTCAACAACTCGGAAAAACCAATAACGGCATTGAGAGGGGTACGCAACTCATGAGACATGTTGGCCAGAAAATCGGACTTGGCCTGGTCCGCCAGGCGCAACAACTGATTCCTTTCCAGCAATGCTTCGCTTTGTTTACGCAATTCAACAGCCATGATTTGCTGGTTTTCTTTCTGAGCGATGTGGTTGAGGGCCGCGCCTATCTCTAGGGAAAGCTTATCCAGGAAGGCGATTTTTCTCTCGCCCAGAGCTTCTAGCGAAGCCACCACCAGCACCCCGAATTGCTGCTCCTGATAACGGATCGGCACCATGGCGATCTCTGCAGCTCGAAACTGGCAGATCCCGGCGTCCACCAGAAACCCGGGGTTGTCATCGGGTTGCCTCAAGCGTTGCAGATGGTCCGACATGGCCGCTTCGCCCAGGACACCCTCTCCACGCTGGAAACCGCTTGCCAGTTGTCTATCGGTGCCCCGGTGTGCAGCCAGAACAAAGTGGCCTTGCCATTCGTCATAGCGATAAAATGCAGAGACCGGGAAGGGATGATTCTCCGCCAGAATGCTCAGAACTTGTTGAAGGATCTCCGTCAACCCAAAATCGGAACCACTAAAGAGGGCAAGAATTTGTCCTTGACTGCTTTCAATGCACAGGGATTCTTCCAGCTCTTCCTGCGCCGCGCGGCGTTCACGTCCCTCCTTTCTAATTTGCCAAAAGAGCCCGGTAAGCAATGCGATCAGCAGGACGATCGTGATTCCGATAGCCCATAACGTTGTCTCGCCCGCCTCTTGGGCCGCTCCGGTGCGCTTCCTGAGCAGACCGCTTTCGGTCGCATGCATCTTCTCGACCAGATCATGCACCGCCGCCATTTCGGCGATCCCTGCGCCCGCACGAAGCATCGCCTGGGCCGCCGGAAGGCCCTGTTTTTCGTAAACGTCAAGAACATTATCAAGAAGCTGCAAACGTCTCTGTGACTGCTGCCGCAGCGCCACCGCCCGATGCTCCTCGAGTGGGTTGTCCGTCACCTCGTTCGGCAAATCATCCAGTATCGCCTGAAAGCGCTGGATTGCCGCCTGACGTTCCTGGAGATAGAACGAATTGCCGGTAAGGAGATAGCCGCGCTGCGCAGTTTCTGCCTCATTGATCAGCGCCCAGCAGCGGTCAAGGCTCTGTAGTACCGTCTGGGTATGCTCCACCCAATAAGAGGCCCGGACATAGCCAGTCGCGGCGCGGAAGGCCAGCGTTCCCACCAGGACAAGCGCTAACACGGCCAGGCTAAAGCCTGCCAGTATTTTATTTCCTGTCGAGAATACGGAGCCCATTCCGTAGAATAGCGCCCATTTTCAAACAAGTTAAGTTTTTTCTGATTTATACAAAGATCTTATTTGCTCTGACTGGCGCTTCCCGGTCATGCCGGATATTTTCGCTATTCCGCCTCACTTCCCGATACAAAAGCGCGAAAAAATATCGCCGAGAATGTCTTCCACATCAATATGACCGGTGATACTGGCCAACGCCACAGCGGCTTCACGCAGAGACTGCGCGACCAGTTCAGGGGAGCCCCCCAGGCGATGCATATCGCGCGCGGCGTGAATGTCCTGCAGGCAATGCTCCAGCGCCTCGACATGGCGACGACGGGCGCTGAAGGGACAACTGTCGCCCTGCATACCGAGGGCCTCCATCAAGCTACGGCGCAAAATATCGAGGCCGACGCCAGTTTGGGCAGAGAGGGCGATGCCCTGCTCACCGACGGGGGCGAGGGGCGGGGCGGAAACCAGATCCAGCTTGTTCCAGAGGATCAGGCGCGGTCCTTCCGGCAGGTCACGCAGGATAGCCTCATCCTCCGCCTGCCATCCCGTGCTCGCGTCGACCACCAACAGGATCAATTGCGCACTGTGCAATATATTGCGGGCACGGGCGATACCTTCCGCCTCCACGGCATCCGTGGCCGCGCGCAACCCGGCGGTATCGATAAGCTCCACCGGCAGACCGTCGAGGATGATTTCTTCGCGGAGCAAGTCGCGGGTGGTGCCGGGGATGGCGGTGACGATGGCCGATGCGCGGCGGGCGAGGGCGTTCATCAGGCTGGATTTGCCGACGTTGGGTCGTCCGGCGAGCACTACGCGACCGCCGCGGGCGAGTCGGGCGCCTTGCTGTGCTTGCTTGAGCAGATGCGCGATCTGGCCTTCCAGCCGCATCAGGCCATCGGCAATAGCCAGTTCGTGGGCGTCGCCAAGGTCTTCCTCACTGAAATCCAGGCCGGCCTCGGCGAGGGCGAGAAGTTGCAGGAGCTGGCCATGGATGCCATCGACCGCCTGCGAGAAGGCACCCTCCAGACTCGCCGCCGCGGCGCGTGCCTGGGCGTCGCTGCGGGCGTGGATGAGGTCGGCAACCGCTTCAGCCTGGGCAAGATCAAGACGACCGTTGAGAAAGGCCCGTTCACTGAACTCGCCGGCACGCGCCGGCCGCGCGCCCAGAGCGATGGCCTCGGTGAGCAGGCTGGCGAGGGCCAGCGGGCTGCCATGGCCCTGCAACTCCACGACCGTTTCACCGGTGTAGCTGTGGGGGGCGGGGAAATAGAGGGCGATGCCATGATCAATCACGCTGCTGTCGCGGGCGTGAAAGCGGCGAAAATGGGCATGCCGGGGCATCAGTGCTTTTACCTTTGCTCCGCCGCAGAGCACCGTCGCGATGGCCAGGGCCTGCAATCCAGAGAGGCGCAAAATACCGACGCCGCCTTCCCCCGGCGGCGTGGCAATCGCCACAATCGTGTCTCCCTGCTGATAGGCCAAGGCTCTAACTCAACACGGGAGGCTCCCCCCTAGTCCTTGGCCGCCATGATATGGCGGGTGATCAGGTATTGCTGGCCGATGGAAACCACGTTGTTGGTCAGCCAGTACAGTACCAGACCTGCCGGGAAAAAGGAGAAGAATACCGCGAAGATCACCGGCAGTGCCGACATGATGCGCTTCTGCATGGGGTCCACCGGCGCTGGATTGAGGCGCTGCTGGAAGAGCATGGACACGCCCATGAGCAGGGGCAGGATGTAGTAAGGATCGGGTATGGCCAGATCATGAATCCAGAGGATAAAGGGCGCCTGCCGCAGCGAAACGCTCTCCACCAACACCCAGTACAGGGCAATGAAAAAAGGCATCTGCAGTACAATGGGTAGACAGCCCGCCATAGGGTTGACCTTCTCGCTGCGGTACAGCTCCATCATGGCCGCGCCTAACTTCTGGCGGTCATCCCCGACCTCCTTCTTTAGTTTCTCCAGCTTGGGCTGCAACTTGCGCATATTGGCCATGGAGCGGTAACTGATGGCCGAAGGGTAGAAGAAGATGAACTTGACCACTATGACCAGCAGGATGATCGCCAGACCCCAGTTGCCGACCAGCCCATGGAACCAGGTCAGCACCACATGCATGGGCTCGGCGATGATGGCGAACCAACCGTAGTCCACGGTCTGCTCCAGGCCGTTACCCATGGCGACCAGGGTTTGCTGCTGCTTCGGCCCGAGGAAAAGCTGCTGGGTGATGGTGGTGCTCTGGCCCGGTGCCAGAGTCGGTAGCGGGGTGTTCACCCCGGCGACATAATTGGTACCTGACGGACGCGCATAAATCTGGGATTGCGCATCCTGGGCAGGCACAATGGCCGTGAGGAAGTAGTGGTCCATCATCCCCGCCCAGCCGGGGCCGGACTTCAACTCCGGATGATCATGGATATCACCGAAACTCACTTCGCTGAAGTTGCCCTGGTGCATGAGCACCGCGCCGGTGAAAATAGACATGAACATGTGACTTTCAGCGCGGTCATTGCGGAGGATCTGGTCAAAATAGCTGCCATTCCACGCCGTGGACCCGCTATTGGTGATGGTGATGTGCTCTTCCACCACGTAGCTGTCGGGCTGAAATGTCCATGTTTTTTTGACGCTCAGGGGGCCGGCTTTGCCGATGAGGGTGATAGGCTGGCCGTCGGCCCGCCGAACGGCAGGAACGGCGAACTGGGCAACCAGGGTCTGTCCATCGCTGTTGACGAAGCCGCTCTGCTGCACAGTGAGCTTAGCCGCCGCCTTGTCGAGGATGGGATAGGGTGCGGGATTCCCCACCGCCTGCGGATAACGGAGCAGGCCAAGCTGTTGAATATCGCCGCCATTCAGGTCGATCTGGCCAGTGAACACCTGCGTCTGGAAAGACACCGTGGGTCCTGTCGCCAACTGGAGGCCCGTACTGACCGGCGCGACCATCGGCGCAGCCACTGTCGCTGCTGAGGTAGCCACAGCGGATGTTGATGTGCTCGGGGTCGTGACGCTTTGGCGGACGGCAGTCGGCGTAACCGGTTTCGGCGCATTCTGCGCCTGCCAGGCCTGAAACAGCAGGAAGACGACTACGGCAAGCGCGACAGCGAGGATGGTCTTCTGATTATCCATGAGGCCCCAAGGCGTTTAAGGAACGGGATCGACACCACCGGAGTGCCAGGGATGGCAACGGCTGATGCGTTTGATGCCTAACCAGGAACCTTTGGCGATGCCATAGCGTTCAATGGCCTGACAAGTGTATTCGGAGCAGGTCGGGTAAAAACGGCAGTGGTGTCCAAGTATGGGGCTGATGACATACTGATAGCCGCGCACGACAACGACGGCCACATGCCGCACACTCATACCTTCTCCAGCATCTGCTGGAAGTAGACACCCATGGCCCGCATGCTGAGTTGCCGGGCACCCGCCCGTGCCACCACCAGCACGTCACGCCCTTGCGTGCGCACCGGCTGCTGCCGGAACGCTTCGCGCAAGCGTCGCTTGATACGGTTGCGGACCACGGCATTACCCACCTTGCGGCTTACTGCCAAACCCAGACGGGGGTGTCGCAGTTCGTTACGCAAGGCGTAGATCACCAATTCTGGGAAGACCTTTTTGCGTCCCTGCTTGAGGGTGCGCTGGATGGCCGCCTTCTGGCGGAGACGATCCTCGCGGGTAAAACGATGAGGATGCGCCAGCGCCGGATTCATCGGCTTACGGGCAGAGACGCTGACGGCCCTTGGCACGGCGCCGCTTGAGCACAAGGCGACCGGATTTGGTGGCCATGCGGGCACGGAAACCGTGGGTCCGCTTGCGATGGACAACGCTGGGCTGAAAAGTACGCTTCATGAGACACTTCCTGCGGATAATTCTTAAGGGCTGAGAAGATAAGGAGATGCTGCACGAAAGTCAAGGCACCGGGCCGCATTTTCGGGACCCGGCAACGACGAGATAAAAAGCCTTAGCGCACGATGGGCTTGTAACGCAGACGATGGGGCCGAGCGCCCTCCTCACCCAGGCGGCGTTTTTTGTCTGCCTCATATTCATGGTAGTTGCCCGCAAAAAACTCCACATGGGCATCACCTTCAAAAGCGATGATGTGGGTGGCGATGCGGTCGAGGAACCAGCGGTCATGGGAGATGACCATGACGCTGCCCGCGAATTCCAGCAGGGCGTCTTCCAGCGCGCGCAGGGTTTCCACATCGAGGTCGTTGGAGGGCTCATCGAGGAGCAGGACGTTGCCGCCGGCGATAAGGGTTTTAGCCAGATGCAGGCGGCCACGCTCACCGCCCGAGAGCTGTCCCACCAGTTTTTGCTGGTCGGCGCCCTTGAAGTTGAAGCGGCCGCAATAGGCGCGGGATTGGATCTCAAATTTGCCGACGGTGAGGATGTCCAGCCCACCGGAGATTTCTTCCCAGACATTGTTTTTGGCGGCGAGCGCATCGCGGGACTGATCCACATAGGCCAACTTGACGGTAGAGCCGAGGACGACGGCGCCGCTATCCGGGCTTTCCTGGCCCACAATCATTCGGAAAAACGTTGACTTACCGGCACCATTGGGGCCAATAACACCGACAATGGCGCCCGGCGGCACTTTGAAGCTGAGATGTTCAAAAAGCAGTTTGTCGCCGAAGCCCTTGGTCACATCACGGAATTCAATCACCTCGTTGCCGAGACGTTCCGCCACCGGGATGAAAATCTCCTGCGTTTCATTGCGGGTCTGGTATTCGTAGGAACTCAGTTCTTCAAAGCGGGCCATACGGGCCTTACTTTTGCTCTGCCCGCCTTTGGCGTTCTGCCGCACCCATTCCAACTCGTGTTGCATGGCTTTGAGGCGCGAGACCTCGGCGCGGGCCTCCTGTTCCAGGCGCTTTTCCTTCTGCTCCAGCCAGGCGGAGTAATTGCCTTTGTAAGGGAAGCCGCGGCCGCGGTCCAGTTCCAAAATCCACTCGGCGGCATTGTCAAGAAAGTAGCGGTCATGGGTAACGGCAACCACGGTACCGGAGAAGCGCTGCAAATACTGCTCCAACCAGTCTACGGATTCGGCGTCCAGATGGTTGGTAGGCTCGTCGAGGAGGAGCATGTCGGGACGGCTGATGAGCAGGCGGCAGAGCGCAATACGGCGCTTTTCACCACCGGACAAGGGGCCGACCAGAGCATCCCAGGGGGCGAGACGCAAGGCGTCGGCAGCCACCTCCATCTGTTGCTCGGCCTGATGGCCATCACTGGCGGCAACAATGGCCTCCAGGCGCGCCTGCTCGGCGGCGAGAACGTCAAAATCCGCATCAGGCTCGGCGTAGGCGGCATAGACCGCTTCCAGTTCCCGTTGCGCGCCGAGGATGTCACCGAGACCCTCCTCCACTACCTGGCGCACCGTCTTGTTCGGATCGACCTGCGGTTCCTGCGACAGATAACCGATTTTGAGACCAGGCATGGGCTGCGCCTCGCCTTCGAACTCCTTGTCGACACCCGCCATGATCTTTATCAGGGTGGACTTGCCGGCACCATTCATGCCGAGCACGCCGATTTTGGCACCGGGGAAAAAGGACAAGGAGATGTCCTTGAGCAGAACGCGCTTGGGCGGCACGATCTTGCTGAGATGATTCATCGTAAAAACGTATTGCGCCATGCCGTTTTCCATCCAGAGAGTGGGTTCAGACCGCCGAAAGGCGGAGTTGGCCTAGTGTAGCGCAAACCAGGGCTTGATGTGGACTCTAGGCGGGCGACCAGTCAGGGAGACGGGCGTGAAGCGGCTGCGGAACGCAGGAACCAGTTCGGTACCGGCCGCCGTATCCACGGGCCATGCAGTGCGATCCGTACCGTCATGGTCAGCCCGGGACGCAGCGGGTGCCGGATCAAGTCCCCCGGATCGACGGCGATGCGCACCGGTACCCGCTGGGTGAACTTGATCCAGTTGCCGCTGGCATTCTCCGGCGGCAGCACCGCGAAGACGGCGCCGGAGCCCCCTCCCAGTCCCACCACCCAACCGTGATAGGTGACGGCGTTACCATAGAGATTGGAATGCAGCGTCACCGCCGCACCGGGACGCACCCCCGCCAGACGGGTTTCCTTGATGTTGGCAGTGACCCATATCTGCTGCAATGGCACCACGGTGAACAGGCGCTGGCCCGCGTTTACCCACTGTCCGGGCTGCACCGCCTGCTGCGCGACGATGCCGGTGACCGGGGCCCGGATGATGCGTCGTGTCCAGTTCAGGTGGGCCAGGGCCAGGGCCTGCGTCGCCGCACGCACGGCGGGGTTTCCCGCCGGGCCGGCGGTCCCGAGCTGCGCGCTGAGGGCTGCGCTATGCGCTGATTCGGCGCCGATTTCGGCTTGCAGGCGCCGCACCGCGTCGGCCGCCGCGATGGCGGCCATATCCTCGCTCGCACCGGCGCTGGCCGACGCCCGTAGGCGCCAGGCCTTCTGCTGCGCACTGTTCAGACTAGCTCGCAGGGCCGTCTCCTTGCTGCAACTAGCCTGAATTTCGTGGACCAGCGCCAGCGCATTTTGTCGGGCCTGCGCCAGTTGTGCTTCCGCCTGTTGCAGCTTGCGACCAGCACGTTCGCCGCGGAGCATCACCAGGGGGGAGCCTGCCTCCACCCGCATGGTGTCGTAGGCGGGAATCGCGGCGACGGTTCCGGTCGTGCGCGCATCCACCGCGTAAAGGTTGCCCTCGACATAGGCATCGTCTACCTCCAGCCGCTTTTGTCCGATCAGCAACCACCAGAGGCCGTAGACCAGCAGACCGAGCAGGACGACGCCAGCCAGTATCCAGAGGTTGCGCCGCCTCTGGTCTGCCCCGGCCTTACTCGCGTTGTCAGGGGTGTTGTCCAGACTGATCATAGCCGCCTCCCAATGCGGTTTCCAACCGGGCCCAGGCCTGTAGTGCCGCATAATGGGCAAGGCGCTGGACCATTTGCTGATGGATGAGGGTGATCTGCCGCTGCAGCACCGCCGCACGGTCACTGAGGCCCAACGCCTGGGCAGTGACGGTCAGTTTTTCCTGCTCCTGGGTGGCGCCAGTGCCGACCGCCTCGGCTTGCCACACCTGCCGACTGTGCTGGTATCCCGACAGCGCCGTCAGTACCTGCTGGACCGATTGCAGGATGCTTTCCTGGTAAACAGCCACCGCCTTGGCCTGCTGCGCCTCGGCGCCGTGGAAACGGCCAGTCAGGGCGCCGCTGGTGAAAATCGGTAACCGCAAGGCCGGTCCAAAGCTGTACGCAAAGCTCGCCGGGTTCAGGAGCGTGGCGATGTGGGCGCTGTTCATGCCCAGCAGAACCGAGAAGGAAATATTCGGATAAAAGGCGGCGCGGGCGGCTTTGGTCTGCTGGACGCTGGCCAACGCCAGCGCGCGTGCCGCCTGTACGCCGGGACGGTGGGCAAGAAGGTCCAGACTCAGGTGTGAGGGCAGGGTGGGGATTACTGCGGACGCGGGCGCCACCGGCCGGAGCGGTAGGGCATCCGGTGCAATCGCCGCAAGCTCTGCCACGGCGAAGCGTGCGGCAGTCGCCCGTTGCTGCCAGCGGGCCAGGCGGGCGGTATTCTGCTGGAGCTGCAAAGACAGGTCGGCAATGGACAGGTCGGTCCCGAGGCCGAGATGCCGCCGGGTTCGCAACAATGCCTGCCGCTGCTGGTAGAGGTGCTGCAAACGCCGGGTGCTGGCGAGCTGCTGTTCGGCTTCCGCCCAGCGCAGATAGGCATGGACGACGGCGGCGGCGAGCAGGCGGCGGGTATCTGCCAGCCGCGCTTCGGCGGCGCGTTGTTCACCCAGCGCCGCCTTGAGACGGTCCGCATATTTGCCCCAGAAATCGAGCGCCTGTGTAAAACCGAGTCCGACATCGCCGCTGTCATAGAGTTTGTTGCCCAGACCGAGCGCCCCCAGCGGACTGTTGCCGCTGAACTGCAAAGGCGTGACGGCCGCCTGCCCGGAAAGCTGCGGACCGAGGGCCGCAGCCCGCCAGGTGCTGATCGATGCCGCCCACTGGACCGTATCGACGGCCTCTGCCAGACGCGGATTGGCCGGGCTCAGGGCACGGGTAATGAGTTGATCGAGCCCGGCGCTGGCCAGCCCCGTCCACCAGTCCTGTTGCGGCCACGCACCGGTGGGTAATGCCTGGGCGCCGTCCAGCCTCTGCACGCTCTTCGCCCAGGCCGGCACCTTGACATCCGCGGGGTCCGGGGCACGAATGGTCGGCGCGCAGCCGCCGAGGGCCACGACACCGAGGGCCACGCATGCGGCGATCCAGCGCTTACGGCGCACGTTCCACATCCCCCTGCCGACCCGGTTCCGCGTCAAAACCGGCGCTTTCCATGATCTGCTGTTCGATGGTGACCCGCCGGACCTGCCCGGCCCGGCGGCGATATGGCCCTTTGGTGAGCCATACGAGGGCAAGCACAACCAGCGCCATCCAGCCCCAGAGCCAGAGCATGGATTGCATGGATAGCGCGGCACTCTGGGTGGTCAGGTGCTGGATGGACAGGGCCTGCGCGGCGGGGCCGCTTACCGGCCAGTGTTCCCGCAGGCTTTGCAAGGGCAAAGTGGGGGACTGCCAGGCCAGATGCGCCCTGAAGGTGTCGCCATGACGCATCCACAATGCCGAAAAAGCGCTGGACAGATAAGCGCCGCCGAGAATCCGCACAAAGTTCTGCAGGGTGGCCGCAGCGGATAGACGGCTCTGGGGCAGTCGTGAAAACATGATCAAGCTCAGGGGCACCAGATAAAACCCGATGGCGATGCCTTCGATCAAATGGCTGAGGAGCAGACTGCGCAGGTTGCTATGCAGGTTGAGCCGCGTAGTGAATCCATAAATGGCGACAAATCCAAAGCAGATGGTTGCCAGCCAGCGCGGACTCACCCGGCGCGAGACGGGTCCCATCACCGCGATCAGTGGCACGCCGCCGAGGGCCATGGGCAGCAACACCACGCCCGCCCAGAAAGCTGAATAGTTGGCATGACTGATGAGGGCCGAGACAAAAAGACCATTCCCGCCCAACAGCAGTCCCCACCCAAAAACCAGCGCCGGCAGCGCCAGCACGTAATTCCGTCGCCACAGGAGGCGGAGATCCAGGCAGGGGTGCGGTTGATCCCTTTCCCAGAGGAAAAAGGCCACGAGGAGCACGGCGCCCAGCGCGGTCAACCAGCGGATGGCGGGGGCATCCCACCAGTTCCAGTCTTCGCCCCGGTTGAGCACGATCTGGAAGATGGTGCTCCAGGCGGCGAGCAGCAGCAGCCCGATCCAGTCGAAGGGTTGGCGCAGGCGTTCTCCGGGATCGTCGCGTAACAGAGCGGAGACCATGCCCAGCGCCAGTAAGCCCACGGGAAAGGTCAACACCGCCGCGGCCCGCCAATCCCAGGTGTAGGCGATCCAACCCGCCAGCGAGGGCCCGGCAAGCAGGGGCAGCACCAGATTGACGATGCTGAGATCGGCCGCCGTCTTTTGCCAGCGCAACGGCGCATAGCGAATCAGCAGTCGTCGGGTCAGGGGCGTCAGAAAACCCGCCGCCGCGCCCTGCAGAAACCTGCCGCCCAGAAACAAGCCGAAATGGTCGCTGAAGACATCAGGCAGGGTGGCCACCATCAGCAGGATGAGGGAGATCTGAAACATCCGCAGTTCACCGAAACGCTGGTAGAGCCAGGTCGCGGGTACCACCGCGAGCGCCCAGGCCAGCAGGTAAAAAGTCAGTGACCAGATCGCGTGGTCGAGGCTGGTGCTGTAGGCGCCGGCGATGTACGGCAGCATCGGGATGGACCAGGCGAGGCTCCACGAGGCCAGCAGCAGGCCGCTGCTCAGGCCGAGCAGTAACAGCACGCTATCCATCCCGCAAAAGGCGGGGACGGCGGGAGAAACGGAGCGAACGGCCAAGTGAACACCTAGAGCTGTGGGGACACAGTACATATTAGATGATAGCCGCGGCACAGCAACATGCCCAATGACATTCTTTTTCCGTGTACTAATTAAATGTAATGAAGTCCACATAAGTAGACATGCAGTTTAACCGGTATAGGCGCCTGCAGTATTCTTATCCGTCAGGATGGGCTGAACTGCTGAAGGGCGAGGCCCGGAAAGTTGGTATGCTAAAGTGTTTTGAAGGATGACCGAATTGAACAACATGCCTTACTACAAGTTTAACCCGCGCGAATTCATTCTGCGGGACTGGCTGGCCCTGGACAGGACCGTATTGGCCAACGAACGGACGTTTCTGGCGTACACCCGGACGTCATTGACCCTGGTTCTTGCCGGCCTGACCTTTATCCGTTTTTTTGGTCCCGACATCTGGTCCACCATCGGCTACATCTCTCTGATTTCAGGGACCGCCCTCTGGGTGACCGGCGTCAAGCGCTATCTGCACATACTGGGGCATTACCGCGCCATGATCATTGCGGAAAACAAGGCACTGAACGACAACAAAGGCAGCAGTGCCATCATGTCCTGAGATCCCAAAGCCGGGTGGTATCGCGCTCAGGAAGTGCCGATATGCACCAACCCAGGGAATAAGGCCGCCAGACCATTGGCGATAAAGGTCACGGCAATGGCAGCGAGCACCAGCCCGAAAATGCGGGTAGAAATATTGATGCCGGTCACCCCCAGCCGACGTGACAGGGGCTCCGCCAGGCGCAGCGCCGCATAGGCCACCCCGGCGATCAGCAATATATCGACGATCAGCAGGCCGCTGGCCAGCCACGACGCATTTTTGTGATGGGCAATAATCACGGTGATCATGGTACCCGGACCCGCCAACAACGGAATGGCCAAGGGTACGACGGCAACGGCATCTTTCTGCATCCCCTCGGCAGCTTCCTCCGGGGTATGCCGATAGCGGCTGGACTTGGCCTGCAACATGTTAAAGGCCAGCATCATCAGCACCATGCCGCCAGCCACCTGAAAGGCGGCGATGCTGATCCCGAAGAATTTCAGCATATATTCACCAAGAAAGGCGGACGTCAGCAGCACGACAGCTACAGCACGGGAGGTCAGCTTGGCCGTGGCAATCTGCTGTTGCGCATCCTCGTCGCCGGTCAGGGCGATGAAAATCGGAATGGCGCCAATGGGATTGAGGATGGCGAGCAGTGCGATGAGCGTCTGCAATGCGCTGTGCAGTTCAGTAGCGATGGGCATCCGCGCCCCCCTTATCGGATCGGTTCCAATGCAAGGCCCTTGAAAATTGCGGCGTGAAGACGTATTTAATAGGCATCTTTTTTAGAAGTTACAACCCAATACGGAGTCGATACGATGCCAACTTACGAGTATGTATGCAAGGACTGCGGGCACCATCTGAGCGCCGAGCAGCGCATGAGTGATTCCCGTCTGACCGACTGTCCCCACTGCGGCAAACCGGGACTGGAGCGGCAACTCAACGCCGGGGGCTTCGCCCTGAAGGGTTCCGGCTGGTACCAGACCGATTTCAAAGGGGGCAGCAACAAAGCCGGTGAGAGCAAGCAGGAAGCCGCCGCCGCGCCTTCCTGCCCCGCTGGGGGCTGCGCCTGTCATTGACGTAGCGCACGCGACAAGGCTAGATTGTGCGCGGGCTTCCCGGTCGGGTGGCCCTTTTCTTGTTGATTCATACGGGATGCAGCATGCGGACACACTATTGTAACGGCATTCACGAAGGCTTGATTGGCCAAACGGTCACTCTCTGCGGCTGGGCGCAGCGGCGGCGCGATCACGGCGGCGTCATCTTTATTGATCTGCGGGACCGCGAAGGCTTGGTCCAGATCGTCGCCGATCCGGATCAGGTTGACGCCTTCGCGGCCGCCAATGAGTGCCGCAGTGAATTCGTGTTGCAGGTGGAAGGCGTTCTGCGCGCCCGTCCCGCGGGCACCGAGAATCCCCAGATGCACAGTGGCAAAGTGGAGTTGGCCGCAGCGCGCATCAGCATTCTCAACCGATCCGAGCCGGTTCCTTTCCCGCTGGATGAGGAAGACATCGCCGAGAATCTGCGGCTCAAATACCGCTATCTGGACCTGCGCCGCCCGGAAATGCTCAATCGCTTGCGGCTGCGCCATCAGGTGACCCGCTTTGTGCGCGGCTACCTGGATGCCGCTGGCTTTATCGATGTGGAAACCCCCGTCCTCACCCGCTCCACCCCCGAAGGCGCTCGTGACTATCTGGTGCCATCGCGCACCCAGCCGGGATACTTTTTCGCGCTGCCCCAGAGTCCGCAACTCTTCAAGCAGCTTCTGATGGTGGCGGGACTGGACCGCTATTACCAGATCACCAAGTGCTTCCGCGACGAAGACTTGCGGGCCGATCGTCAGCCGGAGTTCACCCAGATCGATATCGAGGCCTCCTTTGTCGATGAAGCGGCCGTTATGGGGATTGCCGAACCCATGATGCGCGGGCTTTTCGCCGAGGTGCTGGAGGTGCGGCTCCCCGACCCCTTCCCGCGCATGACCTACGCAGACTCCATGCACCGTTTCGGTGTGGACCGCCCCGATCTGCGCAATCCGCTGGAGCTGACCGAACTCACCGACCTCATGCGCGCCGTGGACTTCAAAGTGTTCCGGGAAGCCGCCGAACGTCCGCATGGGCGGGTGGCCTGCCTGCGGGTACCCGGTGGCGCCCAGCTCAGCCGCGCGCAGATCGATGCCTACACCCAGTTCACCGCGATCTACGGTGCCAAGGGTCTGGCCTGGATCAAGGTGAATGCCCTGGATCAGGGTAACGAAGGTCTGCAATCCCCCATCGTCAAGTTCCTGCCGGAAAATGTCTTGCGGGAAATCCTCCGGCGCTGCGGCGCGACGGCGGGCGACATCCTCTTTTTCGGTGCCGATACGGCCAAAATCGTCAACGAAGCCCTCGGCAATCTGCGCAACCGTCTGGCCGCCGATCTGGGCTTGCTGGCGGGCGAATGGTGTCCGGTCTGGATCACCGACTTCCCCATGTTCGACTATGACGACAAGGAAGACCGCTGGACTTCCACGCACCACCCTTTTACCGCGCCGCAGACGGAACACCTGGAAACCCTCAGCCAGGATCCCGGCAACGCCCTGGCGCGTGCTTACGATCTGGTGCTCAACGGCAATGAGGTGGGCGGCGGCAGTATCCGCATCCATCAAGAGACGGTGCAGGAAAAGGTTTTTGCCGCCCTCGGCATTGGTGCGAAAGAGGCGCGGGATAAATTCGGCTTCCTCCTCGACGCCCTGCATTATGGCGCGCCGCCCCATGGGGGCCTGGCTTTCGGACTGGACCGGCTGGTCATGCTCCTGTGTGGTGCCGAGACTATCCGTGATGTGATCGCCTTCCCCAAGACGCAAAAGGCCGGCTGCCTGCTCACCGAAGCCCCCGGCACCGTGGCCGACAGGCAGCTTCAGGAATTGGGTATCCGCCTGCGTCCCGGCGTCGGCGCCGACGTACAAAACCCCTGAAATGGACACCGCTTGACGGGCAGCGGACGGCTTCGTAACGTAATCGGATATTTTTGCACGCGCGATAGCGCCTGAGAGGGTCGGTTATGGGTGTGGAAACGGTGATGATTCAGGGACTCCGACGCAGCGATGGGTTGGAGCTCGATGCACGGATTCAGCGGGCCAAGGCCGCGCTGGGCAAGCGTGCGGTCATCCTCGGTCACCATTATCAGCGCGAGGAAGTCTACCGTCATGCCGACTTTCATGGCGACTCCCTGCAACTCTCCCGTGCCGCCGCCGAGCAGGAGGCAGAGTTCATCGTCTTCTGCGGCGTTCACTTCATGGCGGAAGTGGCCGACATTCTCAGCCGCCCGGAACAGGCGAGCATCCTGCCCGACCTCAATGCCGGTTGTTCCATGGCCGACATGGCCGATATGCCGCAGGTGCAGCGTGCCTGGGAAGAGCTGGCGACGGTGATCGATGTGGAGCGGGAAATCACCCCCGTCACCTACGTGAACTCTTCGGCTGCGCTCAAGGCCTTTTGCGGCGTCCACGGCGGCACGGTCTGCACCTCCTCCAATGCCCGCAAAGTGCTCGACTGGTCTTTTCAGCAACGTCCCAAGGCCTTGTTCTTCCCCGATCAGCATCTGGGACGCTGGACCGGGCATCAATTGGGTATTCCGTTGCGCGACATGCCGGTCTGGGACCCCGGCCAACCTCTCGGCGGCCTCACGCCCGAGGAAATCCGCCGTGCCAGAATTCTGCTCTGGAAAGGGCACTGCGCCGTCCACCAGATGTTTCAGCCGGCCCATATCGAACGCTGGCGGCACGAACACCCGCAGGGGCAGGTGATCGCCCATCCGGAAGCGTCTTTTGAAGTCTGTCAGCGGTCCGACGCCGTCGGCTCCACGGACTTCATCCTGCGCACGGTCAAGGCTTCGCCACCCGGCAGCGAATGGCTGGTGGGCACTGAAATCAATCTGGTCACCCGCCTCGCCAACGAAGTGCGCGCGGAGGGCAAGACGGTGGAGTTCATGTCGCCTATGGTCTGCATGTGTTCCACCATGTTCCGCATTGATCCGGAGCAACTGGCGCGCTCGCTGGAAAGTCTCCTTGCGGGCCAGGTCGTCAACCGGATTCAGGTAGACTCCGAGACCGCCGCCCAAGCCCGCGTGGCACTCAAACGCATGCTCGCCGTTTCCTGACGGACAGCATGGGGCTATCGTCTGCGGCGGCCGATCAGGCAACGGAATGGTCCTTTACCCAGCGCGGCCTGCATGCCCTGCTTTACGGCTACACCCGCTTTTATCAAGGAGGCCGCTGGGAGCTCAGCAGCATTCCCGCAACCGGGCCGGCCATCCTCGCCTGCAACCACGTTTCCGTGCTCGATCCTTTATTCCTGGTGGCCAGCAACCGCCGGATGATTTCCTTTCTGGTCGCGCGGGAATATTACGACAAGGCCTGGATGCGCCGCCTGCTGGAGCAGACCTACAGCATCCCCGTACGTCGCGACCGCCGTGACGTGGGTGCCCTCCTCCAGGCGCGCCGGTTATTGGAAGACGGACGGGTGCTGGGCATATTTCCCGAAGGCGGGATCAACCGCCGTCAGACCCAGAAAGGTCTGGCCTGGCTGGTGCGGGAAAGCGCCGCGCCAGTGGTGCCCGCCCATATCAGTGGCGCACGGCAAGGCCGCTCTGACCTCGCCACCTGGCTGCACCGGCAACGGCCCTTGCTGCGTTACGGCGTGCCCCTGCATTTTCACCGTGACGCCGATGCCGCCGAAGTGCTCGGCGCCACCATGAGCGCCATCGCCACCCTCGCATGACGGCATCCCCGCCTTTGCGGTACCATGGGCGATATTTTGGCAGGATAATCCAGTGATAGAACAGGGAGTCGGTCATGTCCGGGCATAGCAAGTGGTCCACCATCAAATTCAAGAAGGCGCTGAAGGACGCCAAGCGCGGCAAGATTTTCACCCGCCTCATCCGCGAAATCACGGTGGCGGCGCGGGCGGGCGGCGGCGATCCGGCCAGCAATTCCCGCTTGCGTCTTGCCCTGGACAAGGCCTACGGGGCCAATATGACCAAAGACACCATCGAGCGGGCGGTCAAGCGCGGCACCGGCGAGCTGGAAGGCGTGGACTACGAAGAAGTCACCTATGAGGGTTATGGCCCCGGTGGGGTCGCTATCCTGATCGAAACGATGACCGACAACAAGGTGCGCACCGTCGCTGAAGTGCGTCACATATTTTCCAAGCGCGGCGGCAATATGGGCACCGCAGGCTCGGTGGCTTATCAGTTTAAAAAGCTTGGTCTGATCGTTTTTCCGGCGGATGCTGATGAAGACCGGATTCTGGAAGCGGCACTGGAAGCAGGCGCTGAAGATGTGGTCAATGAAGGCGAGCGAATCGCCGTTTATACGGCCCCATCGGATCTTCACAGCGTGGTTCTGGCCCTGGAAGCGGCGGGGCTCAAGCCGGAAGAAAGCGAAATGACGATGATCCCGGAGAATACGATCGAGGTCAGCGGCGAGGAGGCGGAGAAACTGCTGCGGCTCATCGACTTCCTCGAAGAAAATGACGACGTGCAGAACGTCTATGCCAACTACGAGATCAGTGACGAGGAAATGGCCCGTCTGGAAGCGGCACCCTGAACCCGCGACGGCGCTTTTGGCGGAGTCTGCGGCCATGCTGAATGTCGGGGCGTCGCCTGCATCCCTGCCCAGGGCGGCGGTGCGGATCATCGGTATTGATCCCGGTTCTTTGCGCACCGGTTACGGCATTATTGAGTCTGACGCGTCTGGCCAGATCCGGCATGTCGCCCATGGTTGTTTGAATGTGTCCGGACAGCCCTTTCTGGAACGCATCGGCGCCATCTACCGCGGACTGAAACAGGTCATCGGCGACACGCAGCCGAATGTGGCGGCCATTGAGCAAGTGTTCATGGCGCGCAATGCCGACTCGGCCCTCAAACTGGGGCAGGCGCGCGGAGCGGCGCTGGTCGCTTTGCTCGAAGCCGGGTTGCCCGTACATGAATACACGGCGCTACAGATCAAAAAAGCCGCCGTCGGAGGTGGTCATGCGGCCAAGGAGCAGGTGCAGAGTATGGTCCGCTGGCTCCTCAAGCTGAACGAAAACCCGCAGGCCGATGCTGCCGATGCCCTGGCTTGTGCCATTTGTCATGCCCATCATGCCAGCACCCGGCAACGCTGGCAGTTGGCTGACAGCCACTGAACCCCGTTACGACCAGAGAGCCGACCCGTCATGATCACCTCGCTTACCGGCACCATCTTGCAGCGGCGCCCGCCCTGGCTCTGGCTCGACGTGCAGGGAGTCGGCTATGAACTGGAGATGCCCCTGTCCGGCTTTTATCAAATGCCCGCCGAGGGTGCAGCGCTAACCGTGCATACCCACCTCACCATTCGCGAGGATGCCCATTTACTCTATGGTTTCATGACGGTAGCGGAGCGCGACACGTTTCGCCTGCTGATCCGGGTCAACGGCATCGGTGGCAAGGTCGCGCTGGCCTGCCTTTCCGGTCTGTCCGCGGAGCGGCTCAGTCAGGCCGTGGCCGAGGGCAACACCGCGCAACTCACCGCCATCCCCGGCATCGGCCCGAAAACCGCCGAACGGCTGGTGGTGGAACTGCGTGACAAGATGGGTGGCATCGCGCCGGGACCTGTGGGCAGCACCGCTGGCGGCGACCCCCGTCAGGAAGCCATTGCGGCACTGCTGACTTTAGGTTATAAGCCTGCGCAGGCGAGCCAGGCCATAGCCGGTCTGGCGGAAGGTCTGGGTTTGGAAGACCTTATCCGTCAGTCGCTGCAAAATTTGTCACGTCATTGATTTTTTGGAACCCACCAGCGCGCCAATGGTCAGACCAGAATGATGGATAGAGGCCCTCTCGACCCCCAGGAAGCCCACAATGATGCGGTGGATCATGCCCTGCGTCCGCGTCGGCTGGCGGAGTACCTCGGGCAAGCCAAGCTGCGCGAATCTCTGGGTCTGTATATTGACGCCGCGAAAGGTCGCAGCGAAGCACTGGATCATGTGCTGCTCTTCGGACCACCCGGCCTCGGCAAAACCACCCTGGCCCATATCATCGCCCAGGAGATGGGTGCGGGCCTCAAGGTCACTTCTGGCCCGGTGCTCGACAAGCCGGGTGATCTGGCCGCCATCCTCACCAACCTCCAGCCCCACGACGTGCTCTTTGTCGACGAGATTCACCGTCTCAGTCCGGTGGTGGAGGAAATCCTCTACCCGGCGCTGGAAGACTACGAACTCGACATTCTCATCGGCGAAGGACCCGCGGCGCGCTCCATCAAAATCAGCCTGCCCCCCTTCACCCTGATTGGCGCCACCACCCGTGCCGGGCTGCTGACCTCGCCGTTAAGAGATCGCTTCGGCATCAGTTTTCATCTGGAATTCTACAGTGACGCCGAATTGACGCAGATCGTCACCCGTTCCGCCCAGATTCTCGGCACGCCGCAAGCCCTGGAGGGTGCGCAGGAGATCGCCCGGCGCGCGCGCGGCACGCCGCGCATCGCCAACCGCCTGCTACGCCGGGTGCGGGACTATGCCCAGGTACGCGGTAACGGTGAAATTGATGTGGCGACGGCGCAGGCCGCCCTGACCCTCATGGAGGTGGACCAGCACGGTTTTGATGGCCAGGATCGCAAGTTGCTCCAGGCCGTCATAGGGCGCTTTGCGGGCGGGCCGGTAGGGGTGGAGAGTCTGGCGGCAGCCATTGGCGAGGAGCGCGGCACCATCGAAGATGTGCTGGAACCCTTTCTGATTCAGCGCGGTTATCTGATTCGCACCCCGCGCGGACGCTGCGCGACGGAACTCAGTTACCTCGCCCTCGGCCTGACGGCCCCCAAGGAACCCGGAGGACTTTTCGATGCCGGCTAACGATCCCGTCAGCACTTTCCACGTTCGCGTTTATTATGAAGATACGGATCATGGCGGGGTGGTGTACCATGCCAACTACTTACGCTTCATGGAGCGCGCCCGCACCGAAATGCTGCGCGAACGGGGTTATGAACTGGATGTACTGGAGCAGGACGCAGGGATCATTTTTGCGGTGCGCCGCGTCCGCCTGGACTTCCGCGCTCCGGCCCGTTTCAATGACCTGCTCCGGGTGGAAACCAAAGTCGTGAGCAAAAGCCCCGTGCGCATGGGTTTTTATCAAGTCGTCTCGGTTGGGGACAGGATACTCTGTAGCGGAGAAGTGGAGGTGGTCTGCCTCGATGCCGCCGGTTTTCGTCCCCACGTTATTCCTGCGGTATTATTGCAGGCCATTCCTCTTTCCGTTCAGCCGTGAGATTTTATGGATCCCAACATCGTCGCCGATACCACCCAATCCCTCTCCATGACCCATCTGGTGACGCATGCCAGCGGCGTCGTACAGGTTATTCTCATCATATTGCTCATCGCGTCCGTTGCCTCCTGGACGATCATCTTCCAGAAGTTTGCCGTCTTTAGCAGCGCGCACAAGGCCCTGGCGCGCTTCGAGAAGCGCTTCTGGAGCGGTGGGGAGATGAGCCAGATCTATCAGCATGTTTCCGGAAGCAGCAACCTGGAGACGGGCGCGGGCAGCATTTTCTGCGCCGGTTATGAAGAATTCCAGCGCCAGCGCAATAAAATCCGTCCCAGTGACGCCCTGGACGCCGCGCGGCGCGCCATGCGGGTTGCCCAGATGCGCGAAGTGGGGCGCCTGGAAAATAATCTGGCCTTCCTCGCCTCCGTATCCTCCGTCAGTCCCTTTATCGGCCTTCTCGGCACCGTCTGGGGCATCATGACGGCTTTCATGGCCATTGGCGTTGCGGGGCAGGCCACTCTGGCGACGGTGGCGCCCCCCGTCGCCGAAGCCCTTATCGCCACCGCGGCAGGCCTATTCGCCGCCATTCCGGCAACCGCGGCGTATAACCGCTATGTCCATCAACTGGACAAGCTGGATGCGCAGTACGAGGTTTTCATGGACGAATTCACCAACATCCTGCATCGGCAGGTGCCTGAGACGCAGCCATGAAACGACGGCGCCTTATGGCGGAGATGAACGTCGTCCCCTACATCGACGTGACCCTCGTGCTGCTGGTGATATTCATGCTTTCCGCGCCGCTGCTGACCCAGGGGGTGAATGTCAACCTGCCCAAGGGCGTGACCAAGCCGGTATCGGATAAAACACCGCCGGTGCTGATTTCGGTGACCAGGCAGGGTGCTATCTCGGTGCAGTACAAGCAGAGTCACAGCGCCGTTGCCCTGGATGACCTCGCGACGATGGTGCGGCACATTGCCGCCGCCAGCCATGATCAGGTGCAAGTGCTGGTGGGCGGTGATGCGCATGTGGATTACGGCAAGGTCATGGCGGTCATGGCGCGTTTGCAGGAGGCGGGTATTTCCCATGTCGGCCTGCTGACCCGCCAGGAGGGCCATTGAAAGAACGCAAATCGTTCTGGCCGCTGGCACTGGCCATCGCGCTCAATAGCGCGATACTGGCGGCCTTGTTCTGGAGTTTTCATATGGAGGTGCCGAGTGCCGGAGACACCCCGATGCAGGCGCAACTGAGCAGCGGCATGCCCCCGGTTGCGGCACCGGCGCCGCAACCGAAGCCCGCGCCGAAGCCCGCGCCGGTACCACCGCCTGCACCAAAACCGGTGCCAGTAAAACCCAAGCCATCCACTCCACCGCCACCCAGCGCCGCGCAGAAGGCCGCAGAAAAAGCGGCGCAAGAAAAGGCCGCGGAGCAGAAGACCGCGCAGATCACCGCCGAAAAACAGGCCGCCGAGAAGCGGGCCGAGGAACTGGCGGCGCGCGCAGCGCATGAGAAAGCTGCGCAACGGGCGGCCGCCAAAGCCGCCGCGCAGAAAGCGGCGGCAGAAAAGGCCGCCGCCGAAAAACAGGCGGCGCAAAAAGCGGCTGCCGCACAACGCGCTGCGGCGCTGAAGCAGCAACTCGCCAAGCAACAGGCCAAGGCCGCAGAGGCGGCGCGGGCCAAGGCACTGCAGCAACGGATGGAAGCCAGGGCCAAGCTGCAGGCCGAGGCCAACATGGCGGCGGCGCTGGCTAAGCAGGCGGCGGAAAATCAGCGATTGTCCGCTATTTTCGGTAGCGAAATTGCAGAACGCGTGAAGAGACATTGGCAGCCCGTTTTTGCGCCCAATCTTCATTGTCAGGTAAGAATTGAGCTTTCACCGCAAGGGCAGCTGGAAGGCGACCCGGCAATTACCCAGTCCAGTGGAAATGCGCAATTTGATTCAGCGGTGATTGCTGCGATTGAAGCGGCAGCACCGTTTCCACCACCCATTGGGTTGTCTTACTCGGAATTTAAAGTTGTGAATATCGTCTTCAGCGCTAAGGAGCTCAGTAATGGCTAAAAAGTTAATATTTATTTGGCTGCTATCGCTTATATCATGGACTGTTGCACTTCCCGCCCAGGCGGCGCTCACGGTGCAAATCACCAAAAGTGTTGCCTCGGCTCTGCCTATCGCCATTCCTTCCTTTGGTCCGGGCATAGCCGGACAGCCAACCGTCGCCGATGTGGTCCGTAATGATCTGCGCCACAGCGGTTTGTTCCGGGTCATTGACCCGGCGGGCTACCCCGGTGACCCGCGCTCGCCCAGCGGCGTGAAGGCGGCCGACTGGACAACGGTGGGCGCCACCGGCCTTGCCGTGGGCTCTGTGGAACCGCTGAACGGCGGGTATGTGGTCAACGTCTATGTCTACAACGTCAGCACGGGGCAGGAACTCGTCGCCAAACGTTTCACCTGCTCCGCCGCTGAATTGCACATGACCGCGCACCACGTCGCGGATGTCATCTACCAGGCCTTTACCGGCAAACCCGGCCCCTTCGCCAGCCGGATCGCCTATGTCCGGCAGACCGGCGAAAACTACGAACTGCTGGTGGCTGAATCCGATGGCTGGAATCCGCACCCCATCGTGCGCGGTATCATGCCGGTGTTTTCACCGGTCTGGTCGCCGGATAATCACCGCCTGGCCTATACGACCTACGCCAATGCCCGGGCCGTGATTTATGTGCAGGATCTGGCTACCGGACGGCGCCAGTCCATCGCCCCCGGCGGCGAGATTGTCAGTGCTCCGGCTTTTTCGCCCAACGGCGAAGAATTGGCGTATGCCCGCTCCTCCGGCGGCCATACGGAACTCTACGTGGCGAATTTGCGCACCGGGCAGCGCCGCAAGCTCACCAACGATGACGCTATCAATACTTCCCCGACCTGGTCAGCGGACGGCAGTCGGATCATATTTGTCTCAGACCGCGCCGGTGGTCCGCAGATCTATGAAATGAATGCGAGCGGCGGCGGCGTGCATCGTCTGAGCTACGACGGCAACTACAATGCCGGTCCGGTCTATTCGCCCGCCGGCAATGCGATCGCCTTCATTCACCGCACCGCTGGCGTCTATGCCCTCGCCGTGATGAAGCCGGATGGCAGCGGTGTGCGCGTGCTGGATGCCCAAGGCAATTGCGATCATCCGAGTTTCGCCGGTAATGGCCAGATGATCCTCTACGGCACCCAGCGCGGCGGGCACAAAGTGCTGGCGGAGGTCAGTCTGGACGGCAAGACCATGGCCATTCTGCACAGCAATGCGGGGGAGGATAGCCAGCCGGCCTGGTCCCCCCATTAACCGCGGCGCTCAGGAACCCTGATAAGGCGTGGGATCGGCAATCCCCGCCTTTTGAAAGCCTTCCCGACGCAGACGGCAACTGTCACAGCGGCCACAGGACCGGCCTTCGGCATCGAGCT
Source organism: Acidithiobacillus ferriphilus (assembly GCF_028215975.1). Taxonomy (NCBI): domain Bacteria; kingdom Pseudomonadati; phylum Pseudomonadota; class Acidithiobacillia; order Acidithiobacillales; family Acidithiobacillaceae; genus Acidithiobacillus; species Acidithiobacillus ferriphilus. Next base: position 189,302 of record NZ_CP116458.1, on the reverse strand, counting down.
GGTAGCAGGAGCGGGTCATGCCGTAATCCACACCCAAACGGCTGCCGAGACGAATGATCTCGCTCTTGTTGAGAAACTGCAGGGGCGCATGGATACGCGGTCCGTGGGCTTCGTCCCCGAGACGGGTGGCCACCTGCGCCAGCGCCTCAAAAGCCTGTACGAATTCGGGGCGACAGTCCGGATAACCGCTGTAATCCTGGCTGTTCACTCCCAGAAAGATATCTCTGGCTCGCAGCACTTCCGCCAACGCCAGCGCCAACGCCAGAAAGACGGTGTTGCGCGCCGGCACATACGTGATGGGTATGCCCGGCGTCAGTCCGGTCTCGGGGACGCTGATTTCCGGATCGGTGAGTGCGGAGCCGCCAAAGGCCGCCAGATCAATATTGACCACCCGATGGCTGGCGGCGCCCATAGCCTGTGCCAGCAGTCTCGCGTAGTGCAATTCTTCCTTGTGGCGTTGCCCATAATCAAAAGAGATGGCGTGGACTGCAAAGCCGTCCCGGCGCATGAGCGCCAGCACGGTGGCGGAATCCAATCCGCCGGAGAGGAGTACGACGGCAGGCGTTGGCATGGTCAATGTCCGGGCAGGTCGCCCCAGATCAGTTTGTGCAACTGAATCTGCAAGCGTACCGGCAGATGGTCAGCGAGTATCCATTCGGCGAGATCGCGCAAGGCAAGCGCACCATGGCTGGGAGAAAAGAGTATTTCACAGCGCTCCGCCAATGCCTCCCGCACGAGTACATCTTTGGCCCAATCGTAATCGGCGCGACTGCAAAGCACGAATTTAATCTGGTCCTGCGGGTTAAGTAAGGGCAGATTTTCCCAGAGATTGCGTTCGCACTCCCCGGAGTCAGGGCTTTTGAGGTCGAGCACCTTCACCACCCGGGCGTCCACCCCGGCCACGGAAAGAGCGCCGCTGGTTTCCAGAAAGACTTCATGGCCCGCATCGCAAAGCTGCGTCATCAGCGGCAGCACATCGGCCTGTGCCAGCGGCTCGCCACCCGTCACCACCACCAAGCGATTGCCACCAGCGCGAACGACCTCCAAAATTTCGGCAATTTGCTGCCATTCGCCGCCATGAAACGCGTAGGCCGTATCGCAATAATGGCAACGCAAGGGGCAGCCCGTGAGGCGCACAAAAGTCGCGGGACGCCCGACACTGCGGGTTTCCCCTTGCAGGCTGTGGAAAATTTCCGTGATGCGGAGCCGCCCCTCCATCACTTTTTGGCGGGTAATGCCTGCAACTGCGCCTCAGCCTTCTGTGCCGATGGCGTGCTCGGGTATCGCTTGATGATCTTGTCGAGGACGACGCGGGCTTTGCCGGACTGGCCGATGGCCTGATAGATTTCCGCCATGCGCAACATGGCTTCCGGCGCCTTGCTGCTTTGGGAGAAGCGGGTCTGCACGGTATCAAGACTTTTCAGCGCTGCGTCATTCTGGCCCAGCACATATTGCGCCTGCCCCAACCAGTAATACGCATCGGGAACCAGACTGCTTTGCGGATGCCTCTGGATGAAACCCTGCAGAGCGGTTACGGCGGAGCCGTACCGGCCTTGGCGCAGCAGATCGAAAGCCTGCTGGTAATCAGACTGCCCCAAGCCTTGGATCGTGGGCGCCGAGGTGTTACTTGCGGCGCTGGCAATGACCGCAGCGGAATTGATAAGCGCCGCGTTACTGGCGGTGATAGCCGTGCTGCTGGTACTGGTTGTAGCAGAAGTCAGATTCGCCAGTTGTGCGGTCAATGCCTGCTGCTGAGTCTGCAGGGCGTGGGTTTTGGTGTCCAGTTCGCCGCGCAGATCGCGGACCTCCTGTTCCAGACGCTGGGTCCGGGCGAGGAGATCAGCCAGCGCGCTCTGACTGCCTTTGCTGGCCTGCTGAACCGCCACCAGGCTGCTCAGTTCGCCCTGCATGACCGCCATCTGCTGTTGCAACTGCAGCACTTTCTCGCCGGTTGACTCGGCCTGTGCAAAGGGGCTCAGGCATAATAAGGAAAGGACGGGAAAAAGATGCCAGCGCGTCATCAGCAAACTCTCCTCGGCGTTCAGCCCTTATAGCCACCGCTGTAAACGAAGTCCACGCGCCGATTTTTTGCCCAGCAGACAGAATCGTTCGTGGTACACAAGGGATTGTCCTTGCCAAAGCTAACGGTGCTGACCCGTGCCGCGCTGACGCCCTGGGATTCCAGGAACTGTTTCACGGTCTCGGCGCGCTGTTCACCGAGGGCCAGATTGTACTCCTGGGTACCGCGATCATCGGTATTCCCCTCCAGACGGACCTGAATATGGGGATGAGCGACCATGAATTGCGCATTCTGGGCGGCAATCCGCTGGGCCTGCGCATCCATAGAGCCGCTATTGAATTCAAAATGCACCCGCAAATGCTGCGGCAAGGCGGCCAATTCAGCGGCGGTCAGGCCACTGTTGCCCCCGCCGATGGGACCGTTGGCATTGAGGTTCTGGCCATTGATGCCTTCACCGGCATAACCGGCCGTGGCTGCGGAGTGGGCGGGAGCCACCGCTCCGGCGTTAGTCGGAGCCCCGCTCCCCACATTGTGCGCACATCCCGCCAGCGTCAGTGCCCCGGCCACAGCGACAACCACCTTCAGAAGATTCGAACGCATACTATTAACCTCCGCAAAAATTTACGGAATTGTAGCCTGTAGCCGGAGATAATAGCAATGCGGCCCTCCACAGCCTCGACGGGCGATCCCTTTCGCGCTAGATTGTCGAAGGATACTAAGCATCTCCCACAAAACAAGCATGGCCCTATGAACCAGACTCCGGAACCAGTCGTCCTGGCACATGCCCACACCACCGGCCTCCCATTGCCCAAAGCATCGGAAAACCCCAAACACGGACCCAGCATCGGGCGATCAACACTCATCAACCTTCTTGGCTTGCTGGTGCCTACCGTCGTCGGTCTCGCTACGGTCCCCCTCTACCTGCACCAGATTGGAGAAATCCGCTACGGCGTCCTCCTGCTCGCCTTCACCTTCCTCGGCTATTTCGGCGCGTTCGATCTCGGCCTGGGTCGCGCCGTCGCACAACGGGTAGCGCGTCAGGACAGCGTCCAAGACCGCAATCACACCTTCTGGACAGCCTTTCTCCTCTCCACCGGCATGGAGATCATCGGCGCGATCCTTCTATATTATCTTGGGCAATGGCTCTTCGCCGCCATCTTCCGCATCCCCGCCGAACTCCGCCCGGAAATGGAAAACGCCGTCCCCTGGCTAGCCGCCATCGTCCCGCTCACCGCCGTCATCTCAGTGCTCGCGGGCGCATTAGAAGCCCGGCAATCCTTCGTCGCTCTCAATCTCAGTCAGATGACCGGCGTCATCGGTCTGCAAATCCTGCCCCTGGCCGCCGCCATGCTTGGCCACAGCTCCATGCCCGTTCTGCTGGCCGCCGCCCTCGCCGGACGCCTGCTCGGCGTCGCCGTGATGATTGCGACCACGGCCCGCGCACTCCCCTTTTATGGGCTACCCCACATACACCGGCCAGAAATCGGGCCGCTGTTGCGCTTTGGAGGATGGGTCAGCGTATCCGGGCTGGTAACACCTTTACTGACCATCGTGGACCGATTTTTCATTGGCACGATGCTGGGTGCTGCCGCCGTGACCGCCTATACGGTGCCTTACAACCTCACCCAGCGTTTCACTTATCTGCCTGCAGCCCTCAGCACCGCACTCTTTCCGCGCTTCGCCCGTGGTGGAAACAGCGAGAACGCGCAACAGATCCTGAATGAAGGTATTCGCGGGTTGGTGGCCATCCAGACCCCTTTTATCGTTTTGGGTATCCTGCTGATTTACCCCTTCTTCAATCTTTGGATTGGCCCCGATCTCACCAGGCGCGCCGCACCGGTGGCCATTGTGCTACTCGTCGGGATATGGATTAATGGCCCTGCCTATCTGCCCCATAACTGGATGCCAGCCCAGGGCCGCCCAGACCTGATGGCCAGATTCTATCTTGCGGAGTTGCTCCCTTTCCTTGCATTGCTGTGGTGGCTGGTGGATCTATGGGGTATCATGGGCGCGGCGTTGGCATGGGTCATACGCAGCACCGCAGATGCTGCTTTCTGTTTCGTGGCTACAGGTACTACGCGCACCTATGGCATTGCTTCAGGGATCACCCTGTTACCCGTTGCGATAGCCACCATAATGGCCCTTACCCAAAACCCACTTTTTGTGTACATTCCTGGCGGGTTCATCACGTTACTTGTCGCCATTGCACTCTCCTTCTTCCTGCTGCCAAAACCGATAAAGCATCGTATCCATGCCTGGCGGCACCGTTCTGCAAAACCTGTGTGGGAGCCCTAAGTGACCTCTTGGAAAAAACAACTAAAATCGGCACTTCGTAAAACACCTTTATTCAAGCCACTGAAGTATATGGCAGCAATATTTGGTCGCAGCACCTATCCATTGCCCTTCAGTCATATCGAACCCGCAGCACCTTTTCTGGATCGTGCCATAGCACGCATTGGCAATCTACCCATCACTGAAAGGAATAGCAATAACTTCTATAGCTACTTTAGTGAAATATGGGACCAAGGCTACGAAACCGAGCTCAACAAGCAATACAGTTCCTATCTTCCGTTTCTCAGGAGGCTACCAGAAGGGCAGTTTCTCGATATAGGCTGTGGTGCAGGGGAGTTTATCCACTATCTGCACCAAAACCATATTTGCGCCGAAGGTGTTGACCAGGATATCCAGGAAGTCGAGCGCGCCACACGAAGAGGGCTATCAGTCTTTTGTGCCAGTGCCGAAAGCCACTTAAAGGAAAGCAAAAAAAATTACTCTGGAATTTCACTGCTGGAGGTTATTGAGCATATCTCTCCAGACGGAATATCCCCTTTGCTGTCGATAATATTTGAAAAACTCATGCCGGGCGGCGCCGTGCTCATTGAAACCATAAACATCAAACACCCATTGGCGTTTCATGCATTTTATACCGATCCAACTCACCAGCGCCCTGTACCATCTGATTTATTGGTATTCATGCTTCAGTGGCATGGGTTCGTGGATGCGCGTGTTATTTATACCAACCCGATAGCCTTCAGCCTCTCCGAAGCCAATGATCCTGAACGAGCCTATTTAAACTATGCGGTATTTGCAAAAAAACGGACAATTAGACTAATTTAAGAAGAAATATCCTGCACCCATAAACATCATAAAAATCTCCAAGTCTCAACTAATGAGAAAAACAATCACCTACCAAGTGGATACTTATCTTTTAACTAAACGTACTGGAAGAAATGAACTACAATAACTTCATGAAGAAACATATAGAAGCATATATATCACTCGGCCTGAGCTCTGTGCTACACAGTCAACGCATAATAATGCTCGCCAGAGCTGTTCTGCGCCCCTTCCCAAATACAGAAGAAATGATTCGAATTATAAACTATAAACTAAAAAAAATATTCATAAATACAGCAATACCTCTCACACAGCACGAATTAGAGCAGCAGAAAAATATGGTCTCTATATCAAACAGAATACCATACATTTTGTTTGATGTTTCTGGGATTTCCATCCGAGATTTGAACTCCGGGATTCAGCGGGTTGTTCGCTCTATTTTGTTGGAAATAATAAAAAATCCTGTTAATGGCTACCATATCTTGCCTGTTCGCATTGCTGCTGACGGGCAAATGCTGCAGGCAAATCAGTTTGTCTCACACTTTATTGGAGAAGAGATAAATATTACTGATAATAATGTCGAAATAAATCCAGGAGATATATTTTTCTGCGCCGACCTTCACCTGCCTTTAACTTTCTACACATTGCAGCCGCTACGAAAGAAAGGGCTCCGCGTAATTTTTACTATATATGACATATTTGCAATCAAGCTAGACGTTTTTCCAAAAGCATTTGCAATGGCTTTTGGCGATTGGTTTAATGGTGTTCTCACCACCGCCGACGCCATAATCTGCGACTCCCGATCCGTGGCTGATGAAGTGCATGACTGGCTGCAGCAACACCCCGAGGCCCGCCAGTCTCCTCTCCCCATCGGCTATTTCCACCTGGGCGCCGATCTGGCATCCAGCAAACCCACCGAAGGTACCCGCCAGGACGAGGCGTCCATGCTCGCGGTACTGCGCGAGCGACCCACCCTCCTCATGGTCGGCACCGTAGAACCGCGCAAAGGCCACACCCCGGCACTCGATGCGCTGGAAGCGCTCTGGAAAGAGGGCACGGACATCAACCTCGTCATCGTCGGCAAGGAAGGCTGGCGCAGCCACGCTCTGGTCCGCCGTCTGCGCCGCCATCCCCAGCGCAACAAGCAACTGTTCTGGCTGGAAAAGGCCAGCGATGCCCTGCTCATGCAGCTTTACGCCCAATCGACGGCCTTACTGGCCGCCTCCTTCGCCGAAGGCTTCGGTCTGCCTCTCATCGAAGCGGCCCATTACGGCCTGCCCGTCATCGCCCGCGATATCCCGGTTTTTCATGAGGTGGCGGGCGATTTCGCCTTTTACTTCCCCAACACCGATAGCGCCGCCTTGGCCGACAGCCTCCGTCACTGGCTCCAGCTCCACGCCGAGGGCCAAGCCCCTCGCTCCGCCGACATGCCCTATCTCACCTGGGCACAAAGCACCCAGCAGCTCCTCAAGGTGATTCTGGAAAACCACTGGTACACCACCTATCAGCCAGCGGATGCACGGGAGACCACCAACGATGAATAACGTGTGCAAAAATTTTAAATGCGGCATTCTGGCGCCGGTCCGCTGCATTTGACGCGGCGACTTGGGATACGCAGATTGAGGTCGATGCGACAACAGGTTAGACTGGCCGCGTTCATCCGCAACAAAACCCTGGGCACCCATCATTGCAGTTCAAATCCGTATCATCTGGCCGCTTCCGCCTTCGTGTCTACCCTGCCAGCGCCCGCTGAATAGGGCGGGGGGCTGGTCGATTATCTGGATTATAATGCTTAGCGACTTATACGAAGCCAGTGTAACCCCACCGGGAGCCAATCATGTTCTCCCGGAATAGTGCCGCCAGCCGATTCTTTGGACTGAAGGCATTCGCGGCTTTTCTGCTGGCACTGCTGTTCTTCGGCTGTGGTGTTGGCAACACCAGTCTTTGGAACATTGACGAACCCATCTATGCCCAGTCGCTGAAGGACCAGATTGCCCAGCACAATCTGGTGGTCCCGACCTTCAATGCGCGGCTGATGCCTGACAAGCCAGCACTCAATTACTGGCTCATGTGGACCGGCGTCAAGGTGCTGGGCTTGAACTCCTGGGGTTTACGGATGGGCTCCGTTGTCGTCGGGGCCTTGCTGATCCTCTATCTGATTATGGCCCTGCGGCGTCTGTACGGTGAAAACATCGCGTTGATCGGCGGTCTGCTGACGGCCACGGCGCTGCACAGCACGGTGATTTTTCGCGGCGCCACGCCGGACCCCCTCCTCATTCTGACGGTCACCGTTGCCCTGCTGAGTTATCTGCGCGGATACCTGTTCCCGGATATCCGCAGCCGCGAACTGCTCATCGCCTATGCCGCCATGGCCTTCGCCACCCTGGATAAAGGCCCCATCGGATTCCTGCTGCCGGGCCTGATCATCGTACTGTTTTTGTTGCTGCGCCGGGAGCTGTCCTTTCTCTGGCGGGAAGGTCGGCTGGACTGGGGGATACCGCTTTTTCTGGTCATCATGCTGCCCTGGTATCTTGCCGTGGGCATCGAAACCCACTGGGCCTGGGATCGCGCCTTCATCTTCAAGCAGAATATCGGCCGCTTTGATGACAGCATGCAGGGGCACCGCGGCCCCTGGGTGTATTATCCGATCAGTACTTTTCTCGGGATGCTGCCCTGGTCGGTCTTTTTACCGCAGGTTTTTCGGGATATCTGGCTTTCCCGCCAGCACTTTTTACGCAGCCAGCCGAAGACGCTTTTTCTGCTGGTCTGGGCGACGGCGTGGATCGGCTTTTTTACCCTGTCTGCAACCAAGCTCCCCAATTATGTCTGGGAAGCCTACCCGCCGCTCTTCATTCTGCTGGCCGCTTATTTTGAGAAAGTCCGCGTTGCCGCCACGTCCCCCGCGCGCTGGGGAATGACGATCTCTCTCGGAGTGCTGTTCCTCATCGGGTTGGCACTGAGTGTCTTCGCCGCCTGGGTGGTGCCTTTGCGCGAACCGCAGCTACCGAGCATGGTGGAGATCGGGATACCTTATATGCTGGCGGCGGCGGTCGCCCTCGTGCTGCTTCGGCGGCAACGCTGGCCGCAGGCTGGAGCCACCCTGGCTGTCGGTGGTGTGACACTGACGGCACTGCTGGTTTTCGTCATCACCCCACCCATTAACGCCGTGAAACCCGCACGGGCGATGGGGCAACGCATTGCCGCCCTACAGGGCCCGCAGCCCTACCGGCTCGCCTCCTGGCAGTGGTTTCAGCCGAGCTTTCTGTTTTATGCCGGGCGTGGCGACATGCCCATCCGTCATCTGCGGGCATTGGCGGAGTTACCTGCGATCCTCGGCCCGGAGCCGCTCTATCTGGTTTGTCCGGCCAGTGATGTGCATGCCGTTCGCGCCGCGATGCCCGCCGCCTATCAGCAGCAAACCATCATGATACGATACGAAATCTACAATCACACGGATATCGCGCTCCTCCGCATCAGCGCACGGCAGGAAACATCTTGACCTCCATAACGCGCCAAACTACCATGAATTAAAGCATATGGTGATGGAGTCCACCCGATAACCGCCTTTATCAGGCTGATGACTGCTACTGATCCTGATCGCAAGGTCGGGCGGTGGAAGGTCATGGAAAGCATATAAGGGGAAGGCATGCTTGGCGATATCGTCCTACAGGGTGGACAAGTCTTGACGGTGCTTTTTCAGCGCGAACCGGGTCCTTCCATTTCCCCACCCCCCTATTGGGATATTACCGAAATCCGCTTCCTGGGTGCTTTTCTCGGCGCCGGTGGCGGCTTTTACCGCCATGCTCATCGTGCCGACGCTGACTCCGACCCTCGGCGGATTTTTGATGCCGATCATCATTCTGGGCAGTGTTTTTTTATTTAATATAGGAGTAAAAATGTTCGCCACATTCGGCTTCATTGCGCTGTTTGCCGTACTCGGCGCCTGGGCGCGTTATGGACAGACCTTGCTGGTGCAGACGGTGTTCGGCCGAGGCTTTCCTTGGGCAACCCTGAGCATCAATGTGCTGGGCTGTTTTATCATGGGTTTCCTGTTTTTTGAGACTTTGGAACGTATTTCTGTGAGCCCTGAGTTACGCACCGGAATACTCACCGGCGGACTGGGTGCTTACACCACCTTTTCGACATTCTCCCTCGAAACGCTGGTGCTTTTTGAGAATGGCGAGGCCATCAAGGGCCTGCTCTATATGTTTACATCGCTGTTTCTGTGCGTCGGTGCCGCTTTTGTCGGGGCCTGGGTTTCCCGCAGCATCTGAGAGGTGAAGCATGACTACGGTATCTGTAGTGCGTATTTATATTAAAGAAGGCGATAAACATGACGGACATAATCTCATGGAGGAAATCTTCCGCATGCTCCACGATCAGTACAAGGTGCATGGTGTCACCGCCTTTCGCGGTGTCGCGGGCTTTGGCAGCAAAGGAGTCATGCATGCCGACGATATACTGCGCCTGAATGTGCATCTGCCGCTGGTGCTGGAGTTTTTTGATGAGCCGGAGACGGTGGATGCCGTACTGACGCATCTGCGGGAATTGGTGCCGCCGGGCCATATTCTGCGCTGGGAAGCTGATTGCGGTTAAGGGTGTTCTATACTCAACCCAAGGTGGATATTTGCGCATATGACCGAGTGTTTCTGCCATTCATCGTAAAAGAACGGGAGTCTCAACGTGAAGGATCTACGCACTAACTTCTTGGACCACATCAAAAAAGGCCTCAAGGGAAAGCCGTTGCCGCTGCGCGTCCTCTTCTGGGATGGCCATGAATATACCTTCGACGAGCAACCCCTCGTCACTATGCACCTGCGTTCCGCCAAGGTCCTCTCGCGCCTGCTCATGGGCAGCGCGCTGGATGTGATCGGCGAGGGGTATGTGGAAGGCACCATCGGCCTTGATGGCCGCTATCAGGATATTCTTGCGGTGGCAGAGGGGCTGGGCGATGTCTTCCCCGCCAAAAAGCCCAGAGGTGGTATTTTTCGCAAACATCACGCCGCCCACAGCAAATCCCAGGATGCCGAGGCGATTCACTACCACTACGATGTCTCCAATGATTTTTACAAGCTCTGGCTGGACCACAACATGGTCTACTCCTGCGGCTATTTCAAAACCGGCGCCGAAGATATCGACACCGCGCAGGAGCAGAAGCTGGATCATATCTGCCGCAAACTCCATTTGCAGCCCGGCGAAAAGCTCCTCGATATCGGCTGCGGCTGGGGTGGCCTGCTGACCTGGGCCGCGACGCGGTACGGAATCCGGGGCGTGGGCGTCACCCTCAGCGAGCAGCAGTTTGCCTACGCCAAGGAACACATAGAACGCAAGGGCTTGGCCGACCGCGTAGAAATTCGCCTGCAGGATTACCGCGACATTCCCGAACGGGATTATTTCGACAAGGTCTCTTCGATAGGGATGTTTGAGCACGTCGGTCGCGCCAAGCTAGGCGAGTATTTCCAGGTGATCAACCGGGTGCTCAGGGAGGGCGGCTGGGTGATGAATCATGGCATCACCGCCGGTCAGCAGGATGACGAAGACGGACATCATTCCGGTAGCGATTTCATGGATAAATACGTCTTCCCCGACGGCGAGATCCCTCATTTGTGGCGCCTGGTATGGGAAATGGCGGGGCAGGATCTGGAGATTCTGGATGTAGAGAACCTGCGCCCCCACTACGCCCAGACCCTCATCCATTGGGTGCAACGCCTGGAAGCCCGCAAAGCAGAAGCCATCGCCATGATCGGGGACAAGCGCTATCGCATCTGGGCCATCTACATGGCGGGCTGCGCCTATGCCTTCTGGCGCAACTGGTCGGCTCTGCATCAGGTACTGGCGATCAAACAGACCAGGGAGGTATTAACTCCGCGCCCCTGGGAACGGCGCTATCAGTACCAGGAGGACAACTTCCGTCGGGCCGTTCCGGATTGGGGGGATTTGTAGGGGAATCCTTGCAAGAGCTGAACGACCTCTACATACTACGTTCAGGTAACAGAAGGAAATAGCCATGAAACAACCTAATTTTTCCCGTTCGTTCGCCCTTGGCTCTGCTTTTGCCGTGACCCTCGGCACGCTCCCTTTGCTTGCCACTTCGGCAGACGCCGCGACCATGCTCATGGCGACTGCACAGCCCGTCGCCATGAGCACCGCCACCAAAAGCGAAGGCAACTGCTCCCAGAAGATGGGCAAGGGCTCCCAGGAAGGAAACTGTTCCAAAGGCGGCATGAAAACCAAAGAAGGCGAACACGTCAAGAGTCACATGAAACAGCAATAATAGCCTGTATCCAGGCCATCTGCTTTGAGCAGCAATCCCCGCACACCCGCCAATAAGGCGGTTGGTTTGGGCCTGCGCCGCGAATTCCTGCCGCAACTCCTTGCCACCCCGGAGCACGGCGTGGATTTTTTTGAACTGGCCCCGGAGAACTGGATTAATTTCGGTGGCCGCCCGGCAACCCAACTCCGTACCCTGACCGAAAAGCATCCCTTCATCTGCCACGGGCTGTCTCTCTCCATTGGCGGACCAGCGCCGCTGGACATGGCGCTGCTGGAGGCCGTTCAGGGCTTTATGACGGAGCATGGCATCCACCATTACAGCGAACATCTCGCCTACTGTGCGGACCACGGCCAACTTTACGATCTGCTGCCCCTGCCCCTCACCGAAGAGATGGTACAACATGTGGCGGGGCGCATCCGTCAGGCGCAGGACTTCCTGAAAATACCGCTGATCATCGAAAACACCGCCTACTACGGCGGATTCCGCCATAGCGCGCTCACCGAGCTGGAGTTTTTGCTGGCCGTGCTGGAAGAGGCGGATTGCCGCCTGCTCCTTGATCTCAACAACCTCTACGTCAACAGCGTCAACCACCACTACGACGCGGCGGATTTTCTGCGTGCGTTACCCGCCGGACGTATCGTCTATCAGCACCTTGCCGGCCATGCCCGGCACCCGCAGGGCTGGCTCATCGACACCCACGATGCGGCGGTCGAGGCGCCGGTCTGGGATCTGCTGCGCCGCAGTGAACAGATCTTCGGCCCCCTGCCCACCCTGCTGGAATGGGATAACCAGATTCCTCCCCTGCCCCGGCTTCTGGAGGAACTCCAGAATGTGCGCCCCGTGCAGGAAGCTCGTGGCGCAGCCTGAATCCGGCAGTGACCGGGCGCTGACCACGGCCCTCGCCGCGCATTTGCGCGCGCCCGCGGATCAGAACTGCCCCGCGGACTTCGATTTCCAGGCGGCGGAATTATACCGCGAACTGCTCGTCGGCAATTTTGCGGCGGCTCTGCAAGCCTGCTTCCCCCTCTGGATACGGGCGATGGGTGAGGCGCAGTGGCTGGCGTGGCGAGACACCTTCATCGCCGAACACGCCTGTCGCAGCCCCTTTTTCCGGCAGATACCCGACGAATTTCTCGCGTACCTGTCTGCCCGGCAGGCAGACCTTGCGGCAACGCTCCCCTATGCCCTCGAACTCGCCCATCTGGAATGGCTGGAGCTTACCCTGGGTATCGCCGAGACCGATCTGCCTCCCCAATGCGACCCCGACGGCGACCCCTGGACCAGCACCGCCATTCTGAATCCGGTGCATGCCCTGCTACAATACCGTTACCCGGTGCAACGGCTGATTCTCGATCCGTCCTTCACCACGGCGCCGGGGCTCGCACCGGAGCCCAGCCCCCTCTTTCTCTATCGTGATGCGGAGGATATCGTGCAGATGATCGTGCTCGATGCCCTTGGTCTCCGCCTTTTCGCTACACTGCGCGAAACGCCCATGCCCGGTGCCACCCTTTTCGCCCAGTGGCAGGAGTGCGGCCTGTTGGAGCAAGCGACGGACCTGCGCAGCCTGGAGGCAAGCATTCGCGCCTTTCTGCAGCGGATGCGGTCCGCAGGGGCCATTCTCGGCACTATACCTACGCCTCCATGAGCCACCCGGAAATCGAGCCGGGCTTTATCGTCCTCCACGGCGACCGCCTGGAATGGCTCAGCGACGCGGTCCTGGAGTGGCTGCGCGAGCACCCGTTGCGGCCGCTGGAAGAGGAAATCTTTCTCGTCCAGAGCAACGGCATCGCCGAGTGGCTGCAATGGACCCTGGCGGCCCATGAAGGCATCTGTGCGGCGGTGCGCGTCGCCCTGCCGGGGCGTTTTCTCTGGGAAAGCTATGGACGGGTGCTGGGCGCCGGCATCGTCTCGGCCCGCTCGCCGCTGGACAAGGCCCCCCTCACCTGGCGACTGATGCGGCTCTTGCCGGAATTGCTGCCCCAACCCGATTTCGCCCCTCTGCGGCATTTTCTGGGGCAATCGCAACGACCTGGCGGTGCATTGGAACGGCGCTGGCAAATGGCCGCCCAAATCGCCGACCTCTTCGACCAGTACCAGGTCTATCGCGGCGACTGGCTGGCGGACTGGGCCGCCGACCAGTCGTCCCTGCGCCGTGGCGATGGCGAACGTATGGCCTTGCCCACCGACCAGCGTTGGCAACCCCAGCTCTGGTCGGCGTTGCGGCACGACCTGCAATGCCGCGAACAGGCTCAGGCACCGGGTCGGGCGCAGGTGCATGACCAGTTTCTCGCGGCTCTGAACGCCGGGCATCCCCCCGCTGCACCGTTGCCCCGCCGCGTTATTCTCTTCGGGGCGGCCACTCTGCCGGAGCAGAGCCTGACGGCGCTGGCCGCGCTCGGGCAGCAGATGCAGGTGATTCTCGCGGTACCCAACCCCTGTCGCTATCACTGGGCCGATATCGTCTCGGGACGCGAATTGCTGCGGCGCGAACGCCGTCGCCAGGCGTTGCGCAACGACCGTGATCTGTCGGCCGTTGCGCCCGCAGATCTGCATGTGGAAAGCAATCCCCTGCTCGCGGCCTGGGGCCGTCAGGGCCGGGATTTTCTCAATCTGCTGGACCAGTTCGATGAAACGGCAGCGCTGCGGCAACGGATGGACATCCCGCGCATCGACCTCTTCAGCGAAGATCAGGGCGGCCCCCTCCTGCGCCAGTTGCAGGTGCAAATCCGTGATCTGGAGGGCATCAGGCCGGAAACCTGCACCGCGCTGGACGATAACGATCACTCCGTGGTCTTCCATATCGCCCACAGCGCCCTGCGCGAGGTGCAAATTCTCCACGATCAACTGCTGGACCGCTTCGCCACTGGCAAGCTACAGCCCCGCGACGTGATCGTCATGGTGCCGGAGATCGGTAGTTTTGCACCCCTCATCCGCGCCACCTTCGACCAGTATGATCGGAAGGATAAGCGTTACATTCCCTACCACATCGTCGACTTGCAAGCCCGCGACGAACAGCCCTTGCTCCAGGCCCTGGACTGGCTGCTGCATTTGCCCGAACAGCGCTGCCGGCAAAGCGAAATCCGCGATCTCCTCAACTGCCCCGCCCTGCGCCGCCGCTTTGCTCTGGAACTGGAAGACCTGCCCATCGTGCAGCACTGGCTGGCAGGCGCCGGCTGGCGCTGGGGCCTCTCGGCGGAACAACGCGCCGCCCTGGGCCTGCCCCATTGCGGTCCCCAGAACAGTGGCGAATTTGCCCTGCAACGCCTCTGTCTCGGTTATGCCAACGGCGACGACAGCCATTTCGCCGACATCGAGGCCTACGGCGAGGTGGGCGGGCTGGACGCCGCGCTCCTCGGCCCCCTCAGTCAATTGCTGGAGAGGCTGGAACACTGGCAGCATGTTTTGGCCGAGTCCCTGATACCGGAGCACTGGGGCGAAGCGGCTCGCGCCCTGCTCATGGACTTTTTCAGCGCCAGCGATGACGACGACGAAGTCCTCCTGCAAAACCTGGAAGAGGTCCTGCGTCAATGGCAGGCGGATTGCGCGGCGGCAGATTTTAACGAAGTACTCCCCCTCGCCGTGTTTCGCGGCGCCTGGCTGGAAATGCTGGATGCGCCGGATCTGGGGCGCAGTTTTCTCGGCGGTGGCGTCACCTTTTGCACCCTCCTGCCTATGCGCGCGGTGCCCTACCCGCTGGTCTGCCTGCTCGGCATGAACGAGGGCGACTACCCCCGGCGTAGTCCCCGCCTGGACTTCGATCTCATGGCCCTGCCCGGCATGGCCCGCCCCGGCGACCGCTCCCGCCGCGATGACGATCGCTACCTGATGCTGGAAGCCCTCCTTGCCGCCCGACGGGAACTCTATATCAGTTGGGCCGGAAAGGATCAGCGCAATAACCACGATAGGGCGCCCTCTCTGCTGGTGGCGCAGTTGCGGGACGTCATTCGCGATGGCTGGCCGCTGTCCCTGGAAAAGCGCACTTTCGCGCATCCCTTACAGCCCTTCAGCCTGGAATATCTGCTCGGCAAACCTGGACTACGCACCTGGGCCCGCGAGTGGTATCCATCTCCGCACAGCGCCGCGGAAGACACCGCGCTCCCCAAGCCTGCCGAGCCCGCTCCCCGCAGCATCCGCGAACTGCTGGAGTTTTTCCGCCGGCCCGCACGCGCCTTTTACCGGCAACGCCTGCGCACGGACTTCAACGAAGAAGACTTGGCAGAGGAAGACGACGAACCCTTCACCCTCAACGGCCTTGAAACCTATCACCTGCTCGAAGACCTGCTCAGCGCCGCGGAAAGAAACGGCCCTGACCGCGTTGCCGAAAGGGTGCGAGCACAGCGGCGCAGTGGTCAGTATCCCCTCGCCGGCATGGCGGCGAGAACCGCGACCGCGCTGCTCGACGACGTCACCCCCGTCCTTACCGCCTGGCGGGGGGTCAGCGCGGAGTGGACTGCGGCGCCACAACGACAGGCTATTACCCATGCCCACGGCCAGATATTGCTGGAGGACTGGTTACCTGCCCTGCACCAAAACAACGCGGGAGACCGCGCCTGCATCCAGCTCCGCGCCAGTCGCCTGCTGAATAAAGACAGCAAAAAACCAGAAGGGGATAAACTCGCCATCCTCTGGCTCCAGCAATTGCTGGCCAGCGCCATCGGCCTGCGCTGCGGTGGCATCGTTGTGGGCCGGGATGTGCTTATCCGCGCCGCGCCGCTGCAACTGGATGCCAGGGTCGCACTGGACGATCTGCTGGGTCTCTGGCAGGAAGGCCTCTGCCAGCCCTTGCCGGTCACCCTCAAAACCGCCCTCGTCAGCCTGCAAGGTAAAAACCCGGCTCTGATTTACGACGGCAGTGACCGCCTGTCTGGCGAAGCCCAGAAAGACCTCAGCCTGTTCCGCGATTACCCCGACTTCGCCACCCTCAGCAGCGCCCGCATTGGGTCCCGGCAGCGCGGCTTCGCTGACTATGCCGAAGCCCTCTACCGCCCCTTCGCCGACTGGCTGGAAACCCTGGAATGGCGGGCGCACCCATGACCACGATCCTCGACCCTCTGCGCTTGCCCCTGCGCGGCAGCCGCCTGATTGAGGCCAGCGCCGGTACCGGCAAAACCTGGACCATCGCCGCCCTCTACCTGCGCCTGATCCTTGGACACGGCGCAGAGGATGAGCGCTTCGCACGCGACCTCCTGCCCGAAGATATTCTGGTGATGACCTTCACTCGCGCCGCCACCCAGGAGCTCAAGGAGCGTATTCGCGACCGCCTGCAAAGTGCCGCCCGATATTTCCTCGGTTCAGACCACGCGACACCGCCGGACCCCTTTCTCGAAAGGCTGTTGGCCGACTACTCCAACCCCAAGACCCGCGCCCAAGCCGCGCACCGACTGGTCCTCGCCGCCGATGCCATGGATGACAGCGCCATTTTCACCATTGATGCCTGGTGCCAGCGCACCCTGCGCGAACACGCCTTTGCCACCGGCAGCGATTTCCGCGAAACGCTGCTCCTGGATGAAACGGATCTGCGCAACGACGCCGTGCGCGATTTCTGGCGGCAGGAAATCTATCCGCTGAGCAAACCCACCCTCAGTGAGGTCATCCAGCTCTTTTCCAGCCCCGATAAGGTCCGGCAAGAAACAGAAACCCTGTGCAGACTCGATCCGCCCCTGCCTGCCCCCAAATCTACGCTGGCGGACTGGCTGCCCGCTGCCGTCACCGCGCCCCGGCGGCAACTCACCGCCCTCAAGGCGCAATGGGCGGCGGTACATGATATGTTTGCGGAATGGCTACTGGGGATATTACAAGGCCCGAAATCGAGCAACCCGCTGAACGGCAAAAGCATCAGCGTAACCATCGCCACGAGGACCCTCGCTGCGCTGCGAGGCTGGGCAGACCACCCAGAAATTCTGATCCCTGACGAGCTGGTCATGTGTCAACGTCTCACCGCCAGCAATTTACCGTCCTACTGCAATAAAGATAAGCGCATTACCCCACCCCCCGCTGCCGAGCTACTGGATACCCTGCTCAGTGAATTAGAGGTCATCGCTCAACAGTTCACCCAACTGCACGGCGCTATCCGCAGCCACGCCGCCGCCTGGATCAACGCCCGGCTGAACCAGCTCAAGGCCCAGAGCGGACAGGTCGGCTTTACCGACTATCAGCGGCGCCTCGCCGGGGTACTGCACGACAAAACCCAGGGACCGGCACTCGCCGCCCGCCTGCGGCATAAATATCCCGCCGCCCTCATCGACGAATTTCAGGATACCTCCGCCCTGCAATACCAGATCTTCGACGACATCTACCATGCCGCCGACAACGACCCCGACACCCTGCTTCTGCTCATCGGTGACCCCAAACAATCCATCTACGCCTTTCGCGGCGCCGACATCGACAGTTATTTGCAAGCCCGTCGCCTGACCGAGGGCCGCCACTACGCGCTCGGCATCAATTATCGCTCCAGCCACGCACTGGTCAGCGCCCTTAATACCCTCTATACCGCCGCCGAACACGACGACCCTCAAGGCGCTTTTGCCCATGCGGCACCGGGCGCCGACAACCCGCTCCCCTATCAGCCGGTGCAGGCCCATGGTCACGAAAAACACTGGCAAACAGCCGGACAGCCCGCCCCGGCGCTCACCTTCTGGGCGGCAACGGAGTCACTCACCAAGGACCATTACAAGGCGCTGCTGAGCGAGCAAACAGCGGAATGCATCGCCACCCTGCTCGCCGACCCAACCGCGGGTTTCGCCGCAGATGGAAAAGATCCAAAGCCTGTCCAGCCCAAAGACATCGCCATCCTCGTCCGCGACCGCCATGAAGCCGCCAGCATCCGTCAGGCCCTCAACCGCCGTCAGTTACGCAGCGTCTTTCTCTCGGCGCAGGATTCCGTCTATGCCAGTGAGGAGGCCCGCGAACTGCTCCTCTGGCTGGAAGCCGTCGCCGAACCCGAAGATGCCCGCCGCCTGCGCGTCGCCCTCGCCCTGCCGCTGCTGAGACAGACCCTGAACGCCCTGGATGCCTTTAATCAGGACGAAGCCGCCTGGGAGGCGCAACTGGAGCGATTCCAGGACCTGTCCCGGCAATGGCGGCGGCAGGGCGTGCTGGCCATGCTCCACCACGGCATCCACCAGTTCGGTATCGCCGCCCGCTTGCTGACGCAGCCCGAGGGCGAACGCCGCCTCACCAATCTGCTCCACCTCGGCGAACTCCTGCAGCAGGCCAGCGCCACCCTCGACGGCCCCGAAGCCCTCATCCGCCACCTGCGCGAGGCCATCGCGGCCGGGAGTGATCAGAGCGGCGCCCACATCTTGCGCCTGGAGAGCGATGCCGAGCTGTTGCGCGTAGTCACCATCCACGCCGCCAAAGGCCTGCAATATCCGCTGGTATTCCTGCCCTTCATCGCCACCAGCAAGGCGGCCAGAGCCAGTCCGTTCACCGTCACGCACAGCGCCGAAGGGCAGCCCGCCATCCGTTGGGAAAGCGGCGACACGGCAGCCGCAGAAAGGGCACGACTGCAGGAAGATCTCCGCCTCCTCTACGTCGCCCTCACCCGCGCCGAACACGCCCTCTGGCTGGGTCTCGCCGCACCAAAGAACGCGGGAACGCCGATTTTTGCACGCAGCGCCATCGCCCACCTGCTGGGCAGCGAACGCCCCGCCCGTGATCTCGCCACCTTGCTCGAAGACTGCGCCCGACTTTCCCCCGAAATCCGCGTCGAGACGCTCACGAACGACATCCCCACGACGCTGGCCGTGCAGCACTGCAACAACACCCTTGATCCGCCTGCGGAATATACCGCCAGCTTCGAGAAGCACTGGGGCGTCGCCAGCTTCTCCCATCTGGTGCGCGATCTCGCGGCCGACCCATCGGCGCCACCGACACCCCGGCGCGCGCGGACCGGCGCTCCCTGGCATCGCTACCCGCAAGGCAGGAATGCCGGCAGCTTTCTCCACGACCAACTGCAACACCTCGCCCAGAACGGCTTTGCCCAGACCAGTCAGGACCTCGTTGCCGAACGATTGCACAAGGCCTGTACGCAAGCCGACCTGAGCAATTGGGCCGAGGAAACCGCCGAATGGCTGCAAGCCATCGTCCACAGCCCTCTCGCTCCCCTGACGGCAACCCTCCACGACCTTACGGATTATCAAAGTGAAATGGCCTTCTGGTTTCCCAGCGACGCCCTGCGCAGCGATGATCTGGACAGGCTCTGCAAACAACACATTTTCCCCGGCGCAGAGCGCCCCAAACTCCCCCAGCGCGTCATCCACGGCATGATGCGCGGCTTCATGGATCTGGTTTTCAGCCATGCCGGACGCTATTACGTCCTCGACTACAAATCCAACGCCCTCGGCGGCGGCGATGCGGAGTACCACGCCGAAGCCCTGCGCGACGCCACTCTCGGCCATCGCTATGAGTTGCAATCCAGCCTCTATCAACTGGCCCTGCACCGTCTGCTGCGCCAGCGCATGGGCAACAGCTACCGGCCCGCAACGCAGCTCGGCGGTACCCTTTTCTTTTTCCTGCGCGGACTGCGAGGACCGGAGCAAGGCATGCTCCATCTTCCCGCCGATCTCGCCCTGCTCGACGCCCTCGACGGTCTGTTCGGCCTGCCGCAGCGTATAGCCCAGCCATGAGTAAGCCCATGACCTCAACCATGATGGACCAACTCCGCATCTGGACTGAGGAAGGTTGGCTACGCCCCCTCGACCTCGCCTTTGCGCAGTTCCTCATCCGCCTGGACCCGCAGGCCCCGGCCCTCCTACCCTTGGCGGGTGCCCTCCTGGCGCGCCTCGAGGGGGAGGGGCACACCTGCGTCGCGCTAGACGACTTCCTCAGCGCGCCCGAACGCCTCCTGGACTGGCCCGCGCCGGAGCTCGCCACGCTGGCAACCGTGCTCGGTGACTGGCCCCATGCCGCCGCATGGACAGAAACCCTCGCCCAGAGCCTATGCGTGCAGGTCACCGAGCGCAACACATCCGACCCGGCAAACGGCGCAGAAACACCCCTGGTCCTCAGCGCCGCCCGCCTTTATTTGCGCCGCTACTGGCGCGACCAGCAATTCATCGCCGAAACACTGCGCCAGCGTGTCCAACAGCGTGTCGTCGATACCGCCAACCCCGAGGTCTTAAGACCCTGGCTGGAGCAACTTTTCCCCGCGCCTGACGCCCCCCGCAACGAACCCCCCTGGCAAAAAATCGCCTGCGCCCTTGCCCTGCGCGGTCACTTCGGCATCATCACCGGCGGCCCCGGCACCGGCAAAACCTACACCGCAGCCCGCTTCATGGCCTTGCTCATGGCGACCAGCAGCACCCCCCTGCGCATCGTCCTCGCCGCCCCCACCGGCAAGGCCGCCGTGCGCATCGACGAGTCCCTGCAGAGCGCGGTCAGCACTCTTCCGCAACTGGGCCGGATACCCGACATGGCTGCCGCCTTCGCCCGCCTGCGTCCGGCGCGTACCCTGCATAGCCTGCTCGGCGCCCGTCCCGAAAGTCGTCGCTTTCGCCATGACGCCGCCAACCCCCTCGAACTCGACGTACTGGTGGTGGATGAAGCCTCCATGATCCATCAAGAGATGATGGCCGCCCTGCTCCGCGCTCTGCCGCCCACGGCCCGCCTCATCCTCCTCGGCGACCAGGACCAGCTCGCCTCCGTCGAAGCGGGCGCCGTGCTGGCCGAGATCTGCCAAGGCAGCGGTATGTACGATGCCGAGACCTGCCACTATCTGCAGGCCAGTTGTGGTGCCACACCGCAGCCCAACGACAGCAGCACCAGCCCCCTTGCATCAAGCATCGTCCGCTTGCAACGCAGTCACCGCTTCAATGCCGAAATCGCCGCTTTGGCGGATGCCGTCCACGGCAGTCACCCCGAAACCGCTATCCGCATCCTGCAAAGCGCGCAGACCAGCACCCTCGCCTGGCAATCCGCCCCCACCATCCACCAGATACTGGATCTCGCCGGCACCGAGACCGCCTATGGCCGCGTCTGGCAAGCGGCGGGGCAGCCGCCGCCAAAAGACCCGCAACAACATGGCGCGTGGGTTAAGGCCATCCTCAAGGACTATGCCGATTTCCGCATCCTCTGCGCCTTGCGCCAAGGCCCTTGGGGCGTCACCGGCATCAACCGCGCCATTGAAGACCATCTGCAACGCCAGGGCATCTTGCAGAGCCACGGCCTTTGGTATGTCGGCCGCCCCACCCTCGTCACCCGCAACGACCCCGGCCTCGGCCTCAGCAATGGCGATATCGGCATCGCCCTGCCCGACCCGGATAGGCGTATGCGCGTCTATTTTCCCAACAGCGACAACCCGCCCCGCGCCATCCTGCCCAGCCGTCTCAACCACAGTGAAAGCGCCTGGGCCATGACCGTCCACAAGGCGCAGGGCTCCGAGTTCGCCCACACCGTACTTATCCTTCCGCCGGAAGACAGCCCGGTGCTTAGCCGCGAACTGCTCTACACGGCCATCACCCGGGCCCGCACATGCTTCACCCTCATCGCTCCCCGTGCGCGCCTGGAAAACGCCATTCAACGCCAGACGCGGCGCATGAGCGGGCTACATGCGGCTTTGCGCAACGCCAGACGTTGAACGTCACCGGCATTATTTCGGCAATATTGCCGGGCAAGACGCCAAAAACGCTGGATTTGTCGCCGAACATCCTGGTCATGATCCGGGTGTTTTCTGGTGCGCGACCGGCCACCAATTCGCTGGCTGCCAAAGATGAAATGCGCTGGGCATTACCAATTATTGTGTCGTCAGGAGTCTGACGTATTAATAAATTCAATTCCCAATGGACTGTCCTCAACAAAAATTCTCAGGGTCCGCTTCGTTTCGCCGGAAACCATAAGAATCTACTATTATCACAGCCTGCAGCAAGGCCAATTGATAACTTGACATTCAACCTGCTTAATTGTTTTATTGGGCCATGGCAGGCGCGTGGATGAAGCGAACTGCTGAACGCTTTATTAGCAAAAAGCGTCACAATGCGACTTTTTCAGTCATTGCATGGAGGGAGCTTGTATGGGTACCATGAAACGCTATAGGCGGTTAATTTATGTGGCGGCGTTATTTTTTGTTGGCGCATCCATGCTTTCTGGATGTATAGTGGCTCCGCCGTATGGCGGCTATTATGGCGGCCATTACGGGGAAGGACGCGGCGGGTGGCATCACGGTGGAGACGACTGAGATTACAACCCATCCTGTGCAATGCGTTAAATAGTGACAGCCTGACATTGTTAACGCCTCTTTTCTTCAACATATGGAATCCTATGAAAAAATATCTATTGACAACGCCGTTATTGTTCCTGGGGCTCACATTCTTCGTTGCCCACAGCGCGCTTGCTGACGACCAGAATTATGCTCCTGGTTACTATATGACTCCACAGGCCTACTATGGCCAACGTTCAGACTATAGATCCCGTGATCAGCGCCGATACAGAGATGGTGAGCGACACAGAGAAGATCGGCAGTATGAGCATCGAGATTATCATCGCGGCGACCATTAGGCAGCTTAAACGGACACCCAGTAATTTTACCCTGTGACACGACGGACGAGTTCGGCCCGGCGAAAAAGCCGGGCCGAACTCTATTATACCGTCCCCAGGGCCGGGACTACCGGAGCATTCCTGGGGAAACCCACTATGGCCTGAATATGCGCAGAATGGCTGGAGATTTTGCGGCATGAAGCGTGGCCATGCCGATATGACCCCACCAGTACAACCAGACAAATGACGAAAGAAAATCATGCAGTTTCTTGGGAATCTGGTAGAAACTTATGGGGGCCGCCACTCCGTAATTTGGAATCAAGAAAAACATGATAAACCCTAAGAAGGCCATACCGGTCACGGCAAGCAAACCGAGACCATGTATCATGCCCGGTAAGCCGCCACGCATTCCACTGGGTGGCAACCTTCTATCCGCCAGCCCTTTTATATCCCTGCATATATTTTCTAGATACTCGCCACTGTACGGGAAAAGGTGTGAACGTATGCTTTTGTTATAGAAAACCTGGGTCCAGAATGCGATAACGATGACCGTGGCGAACATGCCAACCCACATGTGGGCATGAAACAATAAGTGCCGAAATGGAAGCTCGCCAAACTTTTTCCATATGGCCTTCATGTCGAGCTCGCTGAATAGCAGAAAAGTCACCACCAGTGCAAATCCCACATGTATCCATCGCGTACTTCTTGGCCACTCTTGAACACCTTCAGACATAAAAACTCCGTAATTTGATGATATAAATTATAAAACGAGGTTGATTATTTGCAGATCGAATCTTAACAGGTGAAGTCGCATGTTGCAATCATTAAAGTGTTTTTTCATTTTGCCAAAAATCACAAATATAAT
Source organism: Acidithiobacillus ferriphilus (assembly GCF_028215975.1). Lineage (NCBI taxonomy): Bacteria > Pseudomonadati > Pseudomonadota > Acidithiobacillia > Acidithiobacillales > Acidithiobacillaceae > Acidithiobacillus > Acidithiobacillus ferriphilus. The sequence goes on along the minus strand of NZ_CP116458.1, from coordinate 165,557 downwards.
GATTAACTGTCATCCAGTATTGCAGAAACCATCTGGCAGGTTATGACTCTATAAATTGTCAAAAGGCACCGCGTCACCGGACGCAGTGCATTAATATAACTTAGAATTTAGCCGATACTGTCATAAAATACTGCCGGGGAGCGCCCGGATCAGCCAGAATGGCACCAGCACTGTTACCGCCGAAATACCCGCCACTGGTAATGTACTCAATGGGGTTATACCGTGCGCCAAAAAGATTGTATATCCCCACAGAGAGCTTCACGCCTTTCAGAGTCGGTACGTATTGATTCAAACGGGTTGTTTTTATCCCAAGGCTAAGGTTGGAGACGTTGTATCCCGGCTGCTTCTGATGCGATGGCGCACCGGTCACGTTGTTAAAGAGATACTGTGAACTCGTGTACTGATCCACAAACTGGGGGGAGAATAGAAAGCCATGATAGTAGTACCGATAATCAATACCCGCGCTCATGGTAAGGTCCGGGCTATAAGATACATTGGCGCCATGTAACGTCGTACCCCCACCCTGCGGGGTGTATGAGGCATAGTACGAATGGTTGAATGCCAGATTAGCGAACAGGTGCCAGTTCCAGGAGGGATTGTCGGCGATCGCGACATTTACGCCATTCACCACCGCGTTCGCCGATGCAAATTTGGTTTGGGCGATGTTGGTCAGGTAGGTCGCTATGGTCTCATTGGCCAAATGATCATAGTAGTAGTTGATGTTGAATGTGAAATTATGAAGCATCATCCAGTTACGCACCATAAACTTGGCGCCCACTTCATAATCCGTACTTTTTACCGGCTTCAAGCTATTGAAGTCAATGCCGCCGCCGTGGCTGTTATAGGCCCCAAAATTATTGTCCGTGGGATTTTGATAAGACTGGGCATAACTGGCATATACGGAACCCCACTTTACCGGAGCAAAACGGACGCCGACCGAGGGTTCAAGGCCAGATATGGTGTCCGCAGAGCTATTGATCAGCGTCTGATTCTGAGCGCCGGCAGGAAGATTGGTGAATACCTGGTTCCCGTTATTATACATTTGGGTTTGGTACTGGACTGCAGCAATGCCCGGCGTAACCTTGAAGCCGGAAAACGGCGTGATCGTGTCTTGAATAAAGCCCGTCAAATAGTTGTTATACAGCACATCGCTATTGTACTGGGCGGGAAACGACGGACTGGTGCCAAGAAGCGTGTTGTATCCTGCATAGGGCGTGGTGAATTGTTGGTGAATCCATGACCCACCTGCTTTCAGGAGATTCATCGGCAGATGCCAGTCAAAATACAGCTTGTCTCCATAGGTGTCTGATGTCGGATTGTAATACTCGGAATTCGCGCTATTCCCTGGTATATAATTATTGATGCGATAATGCACCCGGTGGCCATGGCGATACCACGCCAACTCATGTAGCGTAACATCTTTACTGAGGTGGAGATTCAGCTTGGAATACAGCATGTAGTCTTGTACCTTCAACTGCTTAAACCAGATGGACTCCGGCAGTGATGCGTAATATCCACTGGTCTGCTGACTATACAAAGGTGCATTGGCGTTCAGACCCTGGGTAGTGATGCCCTGTATGGGGGTCACCGGGATAAAATTAGGCCTGAACTCACGCGAGCTATCCACATAACCGCCGAGGCTGAAGGTGCCACGCCTGAAGGTCTTCACCGCCTTACCAAAATAGGCAAAGGACTGGGCTGGGGCACTGAACGAACCCGTGCGGAAGGTGTTGTTTTTCGTATAACCTCCGGCCAGAACAGCGGACCAGCCATCATACATCCCCGTTTTGAGATCGAAGTTGTAGCCGAGCGTGCCGTTACTTCCGAACGAGGTACCTATTTCAGCGCTTGGTTTTACAGATGGCTGCAGCGGTACGAAGTTGATGGTACCGCCGATACTGTCGAACCATCGCCCGGCGGGATTTCCGGGACCATAGGTCACGTTGATGCCATGGATCATCTGTAGAATCGGAATTTCGTTGGAATCCCAACCACCATTGTGTGAAATCAAATTGTTCATGGGGATCCCGTCAAACAGCACCGTCAAGCCATTGCGCTCGACGTCACCATTCACCGATGACCAACCGACCTTCACGCCGCGCACGGCGATTTCATAACGCGCGGTCGATGCGATGCCACCATAGCCACGGACAGCGATACCGGGTGCCAGAGAGAGCGCTTGTGCAGATCCTGCGGCGGGCCCGACCCCTTTGATTTCACGCTTTCCGAGTACCGCCTGGGATTGGGTGGATTTGAATATTTTCTTTTTCGTCAGCTTACCATCGGTGCTGGCTAGCGCTTTGGCCGAATCAGAAAGTGCGTTTGCTGAAGCGCTCACTTCACCAACACTGGTGGATTTACTGCTCGCATTTTGCACCTGATAAACGTTACCTACAGGCACCGGGTCGGCACCAAAAGCTGTTGTTATGGTACTCAATGTACAAACCCCCGCAGTACACATTGCGAACAATAACGGGTTAATAAAAAACCGCTGACTCATTTTTGGCTCCTGTGTAAAAAGTTGCTCGCATAAGATTCATGTGATGCCGCCATGTTGCTCATGCAACAAACAAAATACTACAGGAGAATTATGACACTCATATTACGCTACAATGACCATAATATGACATTCAGACATCTAAAAACCGAGGCGAAGAAATTTTTCGCCCCGGTTAACCGTATTGCTTCGTGATGCCATAAAGAAATTTAACTATCAGATAGTTGCCAACAAGCACTGCTAAGCATGAAAATCAAACCTGGCCATAATTGAGCATGGCGTCGTCTACGCAAAATGCCCTTCAAGACTGACATAAACCGCCCGGGGCATACCCGGATCCGCTAACATCTGGCCGGCTACGCCATAATAGCCACCGCTGGAGATGTATTGATAACTGTTATATTGCTTGTTGAGCAAGTTCAACACATCCACGTTCACTGATAGCTTGTGCAAGCCAGCAAACAGATATTGATGCCCAATATTCATTCTCAACGCCGCATTCCAAATGCCAAAAGCAGGCAACTTCTGGTTGGTTGGTGCCCCGGTGTTGTTATTATAGATATTCTGGGCACCGGTGTATTGCCACCATATTCTGGGCTCATAAACCACTCCGGCATGGTACCACTGGTAATAAGCGCCAATGTTCGCCGTCTGTGCAGGGACATCGGATACCGGCATCCCATCGTAGGAAACCCCATGCGAATTCACATAATGTGAATACACGGCCTTTTCAAAACTGAGATTAGAAAAAACATGTATATTATACAATGGGTCATCGTCGAAATACAGGTTTACCCCGCTAAATGTCGACGATCCTGATGCGAACTCACTATACAGATGGCTTACCACGGGGATGGGGATGATCTCGTTGGTGTCATTCAAGTGATAATAATTGGCGCCGAACGAAGCATCGTTGAGGATCCCATCATGGGGTACATAGGCTTTGACACCGAACTGATACTGCGACGAAGATTGCGGCTTCAGTGAAGACGCCAGCATATGCGCATAGGTTCCGGTTGCCCCAGCCGGCGCTTTATATGCGGTGGAGTAATTGGCATAAACCGCGACATTCGGGGTGATTTGCCAATTGGCGCCGATCGATGGTTCCACGTCCGTGAAGTTGGTGGATGAATTAGGCTGACGATCCCCGCTGGTACCATATGAATTAACGCCATTGTTATACCCATTGAGGGGGAACTGGGCCGCTTCATTGTTGACAAAATTGGTGTTGAACGTCACTACCCGCAATCCTGGGGTGATGCGTACATTGCTGACGGGTTGTATATCATCCTGAATGAAAGCTGCCAGGTCAGTCATATACATATAGGAGCTATGAGAGTCCCCATTAGGTACCGCAAGACTGCCATATACCTGTGCTCCATTTATGGGGCCAGCCTGTGTAGGATTGTAAAATTCGAGGAGCGAATTGAATTTGTTGTTGATGAAATAGCCACCAAAAGAAACCGTATTCCATGGCAAGCGGTCGGTAAAGTACAGTTTGTCGCCATAGGTATCTGACTTTGCCAGGTAGTATTGGTTCATGGCAACATTGCTATTCCCGCCAGTATAGTAGTTATAGTGCAGGTGCTCGCGCGAACCATGACGATACCATAACAGATTGTGCAGGGTCAGATCGCGCGACAAGTGGTCAAAAAACTTCGAGTACAGAATATAGCTGGTATTGAACGCCTCCTTCCAGTATTCGGAATAAGGCAACGTTGTATAAAACCCCGTGGTCTGCTGGCTGTAAATAGGCCCAGGGATTGGGTTTCCATTGGCGTCTGTCCCGTTAACGGTGACATTGGAATTGGGGGAAACAGGGATACCCAATGGTCGATATGAGACCCCTCTGGCGGCATATGCACCAAAGCTGAAATGACCGCCATGGAATTTTTTTATGACTTTCGCAAAATAGGCGTAATTATTGCTTGGATTGTTAAATCCATATCCGTTCAGGTAGTTGCCGGCGCTTGTCATACCTCCCGCTATAATGGCCGACCAACCATCTATGTTGCCGGTGCGTACATTAAAGTGCACGCCACGCGTATTGAAGCTGCCGTAGAATCCTCCGATACTGGCGCCCGCTTTTGCGGTAGGTTGTAATGGAATAAAGTTAATGGATCCCCCGATATTGTTGAACCAACGATTCATCGGATACCCAGGGCCATAAGTGACGGCAATACCCTTGATCATGGACATCTGTGGCACCTCTGGAGAGCCCCACACGCCATACGCGGGGTCGACCATGGGGACGCCATCAAAGGTGACCATGACCGTGCCGTCATTTGCATTGCCGGCGATATTGCTCCACCCCGTCTTCATGCCGTTAATACTGATCGTTGTTCTGGAAGATCCGGCGGGCGAGTCGGTTTGTGTGTTCACGCCAGGGGCGACCGCCAGTGCTTGGCCAGCACCCCCCGCAGGTCCGGCGGTCTCCATTTGTTTCTTACCAATCACCTTGACGGATTGTGTGGACTCGAAGACTTCCTTTTTGGTGGGTACTTTATTGAGTGTATTCAATGCCAGTCCGGCAGATACCCGCCCAACATTAATCGCGCCATGAGTGGGAGCAGAAGTGGTTGGTGCAGTGGCCCCGGCTTGAGCTGCAGGCATGGCGGTAATGTTCAGTGCGCCCGTGGCGGCAATAGCCACCAGCAGAGGTTTTAGCGGCAGTTTCTTGTACATCTCGTACTCTCCTTTTTATTTCAGTGGGGTTTTGCGGCGATACCTATATCACTGACCCCGGCCTTCTGGCAGGCGTCCATGACGTGAACGAAGTCTTGAAACGGTACGGCTTTATCCGCGGCGATGGTGATCTGGGTCTTGCCGGGGTTGCCGTCACGGGCAAGCAGTTGCTTGAGACCGGCAAGATCATAGTGCTGCCCCTTGACCGCCACCGTCCCATCTTTCTCGATGTTGATGGTGTAATGCGGATGCGGCAGCAGCTTCGCCTGACTGGACGCGGGTAACTGCAAGTTCAGCCCCTTGTCCGGGATCATCTGTAACGTGATCATGATGAAAAACACCAGCAGGAATAGCATGATGTCGATCATCGGGATGATCTCGACCCGGCCCTTCCTCTGTTCGAAATAGCGCCGTTCCATCAGCCCGCCCTCGCCACGGCCGCTGTCACCCTCGACATCGCGGCCTGGATATTCCCCTCGCCGTCGGTGATCGGGTGTCCGTCCATGCGGTTGAGCAGCATGGTCTTCACCGAATCCAACTGCAGCAGAATTTGCCGCACCTGATTGTTGAAGGCGTTGAACGCCACCAGGCCGGTCATGGCAATGAAGAGGCCGGTAGCGGTGGCGACCAGGGCATCCGCCACCCCGCCCGTCACCGCCGCCGGTGCGTGTCCTGGTGCGGCCAATATGGAGAAGGCGTGAAACATACCGATGATGGTGCCAAAAAGTCCCAGCAGTGGTGCCAGGGTGATGATGGTGTCCAACACCCATAGGCGACGATCAAGTTGCGGCGCCATGACCAGGATGCTCTCCTCCAGGCGACTGGCAAGTGGATCGCCCTGCACGTGTCCCGAGTGGCTCGCCGCCGTTTGCAACAGCGCCGCCTCCGGCAAGTCGCCTGCGGCATCCGCGAGGGTTTGCAGGGCACTGCGGTCCAAGCGTCCGTGCTGAGCGAGCTCCTGCACAAAAACGGTGCCGCGCAGGATGGTGCGGCGCAGATACCAGAACCGGTCGACAATAACGCCAAGGGCAAGCACAAGAAGGCCAGCCAGCACATAAAGCACACCGTCGGAGTAATTGGCGAGGTGGATGAGGTAAGCGATATTCATCAATAAGACTCCTGAAATATCAGAAAGGAACGGCGCCGAAGCGCGCGCGGAAGAAGTAAAGATTGGTGCTGGGGACTGATCCGAAAGGTCAACCCGGTATGGGCAGACAATCGATCAAGCAAGGCGTGGACGATAAAAATGTGTCCTGCTCCGGCACACACCAACGGGTGCGCCGGGCTTTGTATTACGGCGTTCATGCGGCTACCTCTTTATATGGTCGGGATGTATCCGACGACATCAAAAGTGGAGATCTTTTGCCTCCTGGAATAGCCTCATGCTAACAGCCGAATATTGCATCCATATGTCACTGAGGTGCTGATTTTATGACGTTGTCATGACATTTTTATGACGTTTTACATATTCTACGTATTCTTTGGTGGTGAAAATCGGTATCCGAAACTGTGCACTGTTTCCAGCCAGCTTTTGGCTCCCACACTTTCCAGAATCTTGCGTAAACGATAAATCTTGACCACCAGGGTGTTGGGAGCGAGATAAGTGCCCTTACCCTCCCACAGGATGTCGGCGATCTGATCGTTGGAAACGACCTCGTCCGGATGCGTGGCGAAATAGTACAGCAGATAAAAAAGCCGTCGCGGTAGATGAATTTCCTGTCCCAATATCCAGACCCGCAGCGCCACCAGATCGATGCAGATGTTTTCCGCTTTAACCACCCGGGCAGGCGCTTGTGTGCGCAGTTTCTTGAGGAGACCGCAGACTTGGGCCGTTAAGATTTCCGGCCCCATACTGGCAGGGATATACGCCTGTGCCCCTACTTCCAGAGCTGCTACGGCGTGTGTTTCTTCGTGGTCTTCCTCCGCACTATTGCCGACCACCAGGAAAGGCAGATCGCTCTCACGCGGCGCGCGTTGCAGGTGCCGCACCCAATCACTTGTCGTGGCAGACCATCCGAGCAGAACCAAGACTTCAGGATCCCAGCGCCGCACCAGCTGCTCCACTTTAGAGCGCTCCGTGCTCCGTATTACTTGGCCACCGGCGCGCTCCAGAGCCACTTCAACGGAAATGATCGTTTTACCGTTGGTCCGCGCATTGACCAGCAGCAGGATCCGTGGACTGTGTGGCGATCCGGTCCGGATCATCGGCGGGGAGGGTCGCGCCTGCGCAAACATCGCCGCACGTAGCACGTGTACCGCGTGCACGACAACGCTGTTTAATAAAATTAAAAACATAGCGAAAACTCCATGCGCACCGTGCACGCGACGCGCAGATGGAAGAAGCTCACCAAGCAATGTTGAGCGGGGGTGTCGATGGCACGGAGTTGGACTACGTGCGTGCCCGTGGACTGACTCATGCAGTTCTCCTTATGCGGGGCTAGATTGCGGCTCCGAGTAGGATAACTGGCTTATGTGACATTAGCATGAAAATTACATGACTTTTTTATGACAATTCATGCCGGCGACGCTTTCAGAGCAGGGCTTGATGGTTATTCTCCTGGCGCCGTGGCAGAGTTTTCCATGGGCATGCGTTTATCTGCAAATGCCTGCCCACCGTCACCCGTCGCCAACAGGCGACATCCATACATAGCGACTAAACTTCTCTTCTTTCCCTCTGGAACACGCTAATTATTAAGTGGACTCCAATATATAATAATTTACTGCGATTACGTGCGGATCATTTGTTTTGTTGTTCCCAGGCGACGAAAATGGCTGCGCGCCTATAGCCTCATTTAAGTCATTTTTACAGAAAATTAGTGACCTGCGCCTGGTGGCATATAACTTGCTGGATCAATCTGCATGACCATATGCAAACCAAAATTCAATATCCGTGTCATCGTGCTTCCCCTGTGTTGTGGAGCGCTGCTCGCCGCCGTTGCTCCAGGTGCGGCAGCAACACCATTCGCTTTCAGTCAGGTAGTGCATGACGCTCATGATCTCGCGCAGAGCGCCTGGCATCCGCGCCCGGTGGAGGCCAGTAAAAGCCTGCGCCAACTAAGTCCGCAGGCGTATGGGCATATACTCGATACTCATCCACTGTGGAAACACGACGGCCTTCCCTTCGAAATCTTATTTTACCCGTTAGGCGGTACCTTTGATCATCCCGTGCGCATCAATGTGATTCGCAACGGTCAGGTGTATCCCATTCACTACGATTCGAAGACGTTTTCCGTCGAAGGCGCACTGGCGAAAAAGGTCCATATCCCCAAAAATGGAGGTTATGCGGGTTTTCTTGTTAAAGATACTGGATATGTGCAGCAACACGATGAATTTCTGTCTTTTCTCGGTGCGAGCTATTTTCGGGCGGTGAACAAAGATGCGGTTTATGGCACCTCGGCACGCGGGCTTGGGATTGACACCGCGTTGCCCTCCGGTGAAATCTTTCCGTATTTTCAGGAATTCTGGTTACAGCGCCCAAGGCCTGGCGTGCATCATCTGACGATTTATGCGCTACTCAACAGCCCGTTGATAACCGGCGCCTATCGCTTCGAAGTCACCCCCGGCAAGAGCACGCAAATCCGCGTCCACGCGGTCCTGTATCCGCGCAAGAAGATCCGTCAGTTGGAAATCGCGCCGTTGTCCAGCATGTTCTGGCATGGCCGTGGACGCGGTATTCGCGCCGGTGACTGGCATCCGCAACAACATGATTCCAGTGATCTCATTATGGCCAACGGCGATGGTGAGTGGATTACCCGACCATTGAACAATCCACTGTATACGCAAGTCACACGGTACACCTTGGCGCATCCGCGGGGCTTTGGCTTGTTTCAGCAGGATCGGCGATTCACCAGTTATGAGGGGATCTACACGCAATACCAGAAGCGGCCGAGTGTCTGGATTCAGCCTTTGAACAATTGGGGAAAGGGGCAGGTAGAGCTGGTGGAATTACCTACCAATAACCGCAATCTTGACAACATCGTGACGTTTTGGGTACCTCGGCATCCACCGCAACCGGGACAGGCCCTTTCCGTTAGCTATCGCCTGGATTTTTTGCGTGACGCCGCCGATCTGCCACCAGGGGGTCACCCCGTCGCAACCTATTTCGGGACCGTGCCGCACAGCGGTGGTAGCCGCCGTATTGTGGTAGATTTCGCGGGTGGCGGTTTAGGCCGACTCCCGGCAAACACCCCCGTGCAGGCGCATGTTTCCGTGGGGGCAGACACTCGTTTAATCCATTCCGCGGTACGCTTCGATCCGACCAATCATCAGTGGCAGTGGCGGGCTCAGATCCTGCCGCCGGCGAATCATCCAACCAACGTTCGCGTCTTTCTGGAATCGCGTGACCACACCCTCAGCGACACCTGGACCTATCTGCTGCAGCGCAGCAAGAAGTCTTAGGAGTCAGTCAGGCAATAACAAGCTGAATAAATCATGCGGCGCGATGGTTTTTTGCAAGCCATCGCGCCGCATGCCCCGAGCCATCATGCTTCAGTCCCCGTTCGTCAACTGTTGCGTTGCGTAGCTGGGATTGATCTGGAAGTGATCCCCGTGGGCACGTGCAAATGCCGGGGCGGTCAAACCACCCATCAGGATAATGCCCCATACGACGGCAGCTCTGACCATCCTTTTACCGCGTACAGAGGTACGACGTGCCGGAGTTACAAAGGTAGCGTTGAGAAAATGCCGCAACGCGTCTTGCGGAGAACGCAGAAACGGTTTTGAGGCCATCGATGAACGGTGCATCACCGGAACCTGCTGACGGCGCAACCATGCCGCAGGATACTCAGCGTGACGCGTGGCGGGCAATGAGAGCGCCAGTCTCGCATGAAGTTCATCCCCCTCCGCGAGGGACCCGAGCGCAGCCTGCAGTGCAATGAATGCGTTACCATTTCCCGCGCCGCTTGGCGCCTGTGTAATTTCCTCTTCCACCCAACGCCGCTGTGCGGGTGTCAACGCCAGATGGTCCAGGTAACGCTGCGTCAGAGCGGGTGTGATATGCGGGACCTCACCACGAAGTAGCGGTGATCTGGAAATGTTAACGGCATCAGCATCTTTAAACACGATAAAACTCCATGATTTGGCGGTTTTCCTAAACCATATACATGTAGTACAGCAGTTATCGTGCCACAGCCGCTATCGGTTGTTTTTCGCGCCGGCAGTCCAATGGTTGACCATACTGAACCGTATTTTCGTCGCTCTAGGGCAACAAAAAGAAAATAGTCTGTGGCGGCACACGAAATGAAAATCGTCGATAGCATGGGATTAAAATCCATCGTTTATTGACCCGTTGTAGAGGGGTTGCGACACCCGGCTCTTCCGTCGCTCAATAACGACATTCGCCGCCCCTTCCATCTTGGGAACTACACGGCCCTTTCAAAGCGCAGCGCCGCCGAATTCAGGCAATAGCGCAGCCCCGTCGGCGCCGGCCCATCGGGAAATACATGCCCCAGATGGCTATCACAACGAGCGCAGCGGATTTCCGTGCGGATCATACCGTGACTGGCATCACGAATTTCGCGGAGGTGGTCGGGCGCATAGGGTTCTCGGAAACTCGGCCAGCCGGTCCCCGACTCAAACTTGGCTGTAGAACGAAACAGCGGCAGGCTGCATAACGCGCAAACAAAAGTCCCATCACCCTTTTCATGCAGCAGTCCGCCGCAGAAAGGCGGCTCCGTGCCATGCTCAAAAAGCACGTGACGCACCTCGGCAGACAATCCCCTCGCCATTTCTGCGCGCTTCCCGGCGTCGATCGGGGTCAGATCAAAACCAGCGGATGAACAGGCCATTGCCATAATCTCCATTAATTCTTGCGCAACAATTGCGGAAAACGCGCGCGCAGCTTTTCCACTTTCGGCAGCGCCACCGCACAAATATAGGGTTGATCGGGATGTCGGCGAGCGTAATCCTGATGCATGTCTTCGGCGGGATAAAAATGCGTCAAGGGCGTGATTTCGGTGGCGATGGGCGCCCCAAAAACACCCTCCCGATTCAATTGCGCCACATAATCCCGCGCCAGCCCTCCCTGCGCATCATTCCTGGTAAATATCGCTGAGCGGTACTGTGTCCCCACATCATTCCCCTGCCGGTTGTGCTGCGTCGGGTCGTGGGCTACCGCAAAAAAGACCTGCAACAAGCGGCCAAAGGATAGTAGCGTCGGATCGTAGTGAATCTCCACCGCCTCAGCGTGACCTGTTGCGCCACCGCACACCGCCCGGTAATTCGCCGTCTCCGCCGCGCCGCCCGTATAACCAGACAGCACCCGCGTCACCCCGGCAAGATCCAGATACACCGCTTCCACGCACCAGAAGCAGCCCCCCGCCAGTACCGCCATACCAGGTATATCGGCGGCGGGATCCTCCCGGTCGGGAGCAGGAATCGTTAAAGTCATGACATGCACTCCATGAGCGCCCATCGCTCCTGACCGGAGCGGGCATTGCCCTGAGCATAGCGACAAATTTTCAGCAAACCAAACAGTAGCGGGCTGATGTGCCAGATTCCAGCGCATTTGTTAGTATTTACGCTCTGGCGGGATTCGTTTTGCAAAAATTGAGGAGAGCGGGCATGACAGATGAAAATCGGCGCCACGAAACAAAAAGGCGCATTGCATTCAGAAAAGCCGCAGGGCTGCGTTTAGCGGCACTGCTTTTCGGCCCGCTGGTGCTCGCCGGCTGTGCAACCAGCCCGAATCTCGAATCTGCGGAGCATCTGGTGCAAAGCAACTTTCATGGCCAGGCCCATGTGGTCAAGGTCTTTCCCGGCCCCACCCAAAAGCTTACCGGCATCGTCGCCGAGAACAGCCAGCATCAGCAGGGCATACTCTGGATGTTGTCCAACCGCTACCTCCTGCTCGGCCCGGTGGTGAACGATAAGGGCCGCGATATCACCCAAACGGCCACAAAAAAGTATCTGGCCCAACCCAGGAAGGTCCCTGCCGCGCATATCGCCCCGGCGGCCATGAAGGCGCCGGGTTTCACGATAGGCCATGCAGGCCCGCTGATCGTGGTGTTTATGGATCCCAACTGCATCTACTGCCATCGGCTCTGGAAAGAGTTGCAAAAACCCGTCGCCGACGGTCAACTCCAGGTAAAATTAATCCCGGTCGGCTTTCTGAAAGACTCCAGCGTTGCCAAGGCGGCCACGATTCTCGCCGCCAAAGACCCGGCAGTCGCCTGGGCGAATAACGAGAAGGGATTTAATGAGAATACCGAGGAAGGCGGCACCCAGCCCTTAACGCAGATTCCTCCACTGGACATAGCGGCCATCCACACCAACACCGCGTTGCTGCAGGCCAGCGGCGAAGAAGCGACACCAGCCCTGCTTTTCTGTCGGAAGAATTCATCTGACGCCAACGCAACAAGGGATAAAACCGGCCCGCAGATGACTCTGGAACATGGCATCGCCATGCATGCACTGCCCGCACTGATCAGTTCGCTCGATGGCAATGTGAGCGCGGATGGCTGCACACCCTGATCTCCGCAAGATTGGCCCACTTCAATACCGGGCGACTTCCCCCACAGGCAGCCCTTGGTTATATTCCGCTTATGCACAGTTCCACACATGATGATCTGATCATCCTCGGCGGCACCTTCGACCCCATCCATTACGGGCACCTGCGTGCCGTGGAGGAGGTGCGGCAGGCTCTCGGCGTTGCGCAGGTGATGCTGATCCCGGCCGGGCACCCGCCCCACCGTCAAAGCCCCTGGGCCAATGCCCGCCATCGTCTGGTCATGACCCGCATCGCCGTCGCCCACCATCCGCACTTCACGGTCAGTTCCTGGGAAGTGGAGCGGGAGGGACCGTCCTACACCGTTGACACCCTCACCGCCCTGCGCCAGCAACGCCCGGATGCGCTACTCGCCATGGTCATCGGCATGGATGCCTTCCTGCGCTTCGACACCTGGCACCACTGGCAGCGTATTCTGGACCTCACCCACCTCATTGTTACCGGGCGCCCCGGCTGGCCTGCCGCCGAATTACCGGAAGCCCTGCGCCAGGCTCTTTATCAGCGCCGCTGTGAAGATGTCGACACCCTGCGCCAGACGTCGGCCGGGCGTATTTTGTTTCACACGGTCACCGCGCTGGAGATCTCCGCTACCAGTATCCGCAGCCTGCTCGCCAATCATCAAAGTCCGCGTTTCCTGTTACCGGACGAGGTATTGGATTATATTGACGCCGAAGGGCTCTATCATAGCCCGTAACCCAACACAAAGGATCATGACACTTGGCGACAGCAGAAACCCTCCGCGATCTGGCCATCTCCGTTCTGGATGAGCATAAAGCGCTCGATATCAAGAGTATCGATGTCCGCAAGCAAACCGACATCACTGATTATCTGATCATTGCCTCCGGCACATCCGACCGCCACCTGCGGGCGCTGGCCGACGCCGTGATGGCACGCATGCGCGAAGAGGGCGTGAAACCTATAGGCAAGGAAGGTCTCACTGTGGGCGACTGGGCGCTGGTAGATCTCGGTGACGTCGTCGTCCATGTGATGCGCCCGGAAGTGCGCGATTTTTACCAGTTGGAACGACTCTGGGGAGAGCTCCCGCAGATGCGTGGCCAAAACGAGGGGCGCTGATCCGCGATGCGCCTCTGGGTGCTGGCCATCGGCAGTAAAATGCCAACATGGGTAGAGGCGGGCGTCGCCGAATACACGGCACGGATGCCTCCGCAATTACGCGTCGAATGGCGCGCACTGCCGCTGGCGCGACGCGGACGCAGCGGGGACCCGACACGCTGGCGGCGCGAAGAAGGCGAACGGATTCTGGCGGCCACCCCCGACGGTGCCGAACGGGTGGCGCTGGAGGTGGTCGGCAAGCGTCTGGACAGCGAGGCCCTAGCGCAGCGCATCGACACCTGGTTCGCCGGCGGGCGCGATGTGGCACTATGGATCGGCGGCCCCGATGGCCTCGATCCGGCCCTGCAACCAGACTGGCGCTGGTCCTTGTCGCCCTTGACCCTCGCGCACCCGGTGGTGCGCGTCGTGCTGGCTGAACAACTATACCGAGCCTGGAGCATTCAGGCCCGGTTACCTTACCATCGTGGCGGAGAGGAGTGACGCTGACGTGAACACGCTATGGAACCAAAGTCTCTATCCCCGCCTGGGGATGGCACTGGCCCTTGGTCTGGGCCTCAGCGCCTGCGCGCAGATGGTGCAGGTCAGCCCGCAACAGAGCGTCTCCGACGCCGTTGCCGTACAGGCGGGTCGGGAGCGCATCCTCGCCCTCTCGCCCGCGGTCAATGCGCGGCAACTGGCGCCGGTACAGAAGGCACTGAGCGCCGCGCGGGAAGCCGTGGCGCGCGGCGATCGTGTATATGCCGAGCGGCAGACGCTGCTCGCCAGGGTTCTGCTTGACAACATCCAGACCCGCCTGAATGCGGCCCCGAACAGTCAGCGAGCGGCACTGCAAAGTCAGATTGGCAATTTGCAGAGTCAGATTGCCACGACCCACCAGCAAATTGACGCCACCAAAGCACAAATCGCCAAGGAGGCTTCATGATGCGCGCCCGTCACCTCATCGCCGTCGCCCTGCTCCTTGCGCTGCCCGGCATAGCGGTGGCCGATATCGCCACCTCGCAGGCCTTGCAGCAAGCCCTCCAACGCCTGGAAAAGGCCCAGCGCAGTGGCCCGCCCATACCTCCCGCCACCCTGTTCGGCCTGCACAGCAGCCTGCGGATGATGACCCGCGATCAGGTCAACCCTGTGCTTTTCCAGGTCGATCGCGCCATTTTCAACGCGCGCCTCGCCGGTCTTCGCGAACAACGTCAACAGGTGACAGGACAAAACCGGCTCAACGGCCTGCGACACCAAGTGCAGTCGTTGACCCGCCAGTACCAGGCGCTACAGAACGAATACGGCAAGCTGCGCGAACAACTGGCGAACAAAACCATGAGCGGTGCCCGAATCCAGCATCTGCAAGCCGAAATCCAGCAGCAGGGTGCCATACCCATCCCAGGCGTCACCGCCACTCCGCTCACGACGCAGCCCGGCTACAGCAAGGCACTGACGGTATACGCCCAGGTTCGAGCCGCCAGCGACGGGGTACATGTCACCATGCCGGTAAACAGCTTGTTCAGCAGCAACACTCGGCTTTCCACCAGCGGCACACAGCGTTTACAGGCTATTTCCGGCATCCTCAAGCAGACGGCGGCCAGTGAAATACTCGTGCGGGTAGCCCCTCAACCCCTGGGCGCCAATGTCGCCACCCAACGCGCCGAAACCATTCTCCGCACCCTGCGCCATGATGGTATCCCCGGTACGGTGCTGGCACTGGCCACCGGCCTCGGCCTCAGTTCGGGGACCGCCGAACTGTTGTTGGTGAACGCCAGCCCGACTCCGTGACCCCCCTGATTCTCGCCTCGGCCTCACCGCGCCGCCTGGCCCTGCTCCAGCAGTTGGGCTATGCGCCGGAGGTTTTGGCCACCGACGTGGATGAAACCCCGCGACCCGGCGAGACTCCGACTGCCCTCGCTCAACGCTTGGCCCATGGCAAAGCACTCGCTGCGGGTCCGACCAGCCCGGAAGCCGTCATCCTGGCGGCAGACACCGTCGTGGCGCTAGGGGATCGCATCTTCGGCAAGCCCGGCAACTTCGCGGAAGCCATGCAAATGTATGCAGCACTCGGTGGCCTCTGGCATCAGGTGCATACGGCTGTCGCTGTGCTCCACCGGGACCAGGTGGCGCTGCGTCTGTGCAGCAGCGCCGTGCGCTTGCGCCCTCTTGCCAGCACGGAGATGCGCGCCTACTGGGATACCGGCGAACCGGTTGACAAGGCCGGGGCCTATGCCATTCAGGGCATCGGCGCGGTTTTTGTCAGCGGCTTGCAAGGATCCTATAGCGGCGTCATGGGCCTGCCCCTTTTCGAAACGACTGAGATGCTTGCCGCTTGCGGCCTCTCCACTCCTTACCTTTCAGGACAACCATGAGCGAAGAACTGCTGATCAACGTCACCCCCCAGGAAATCCGCGTCGCGCTGGTGGATAACGGCGTCCTCCAGGAACTCCAGGTTGAGCGCAGCGGTCATCGCGGTTTGGTGGGCAATATCTACAAAGGCATCGTCCGCCGCGTCCTGCCCGGCATGCAGGCCGCTTTCGTCGATGTCGGCCTGGAACGCACCGCCTTTCTTCACGCTACAGACATTCAAGATGACAGCGATGAGGTACAAGGCGAGACGGATATCGAACCCCGTGCTGGTCACCACGAGGTTCGCAACGTCTGTGCCCTGCTCCACGAAGGGCAGGAAGTGGTGGTGCAGGTCATCAAGGACCCCCTCGGCAGCAAAGGCGCACGCCTCTCCACCCGCATCACCCTACCCGGACGTTATCTGGTTTACATGCCTTTTGTGCCGCGCATCGGCGTCTCCACCCGCATTGAATCGCCAGAAGAACGTTTCCGGCTCAAGGAGCAGCTTAAATCCGCGATCCCGCCCGAAGAGGCTGGGGGCTATATTATCCGCACCCTCGCGGAGGGCATGGAAGAGACCGATTTCGTCGGCGACATCGATTTTCTCCGGCGCCTGTGGGACTCCATCCGCGCCCGGCTGGAGCGCAGCCCGGCCCCCAGCCAAATTCACAGCGACCTCAACCTCGCCATGCGCATGATGCGTGATGTGATGTCCGATGACATTCAACGGGTGCGCATCGATTCGCGGGAAACCGTCGATGCCGCTCTGGCCTTTTGCCAGGGCGTCATCCCGGAAGTGGCTGATCGCATTGAACACTACAGCGGCGAGCGTCCGCTCTTCGATCTTTATAACGTCGAGGACGAAATTGAGCGCGCCCTGCAAAGCCGGGTTACCCTCAAGTCCGGCGCCTACCTCATCATCGACCAGACCGAGGCGCTGACCACGGTGGACGTCAACACCGGCGGCTTCGTAGGGCGGCGCAATCAGGAAGAAACCATCTTCAAGACCAATCTGGAAGCCGCCGCCGCCATCGCCCGGCAGATGCGGCTGCGCAACATCGGCGGCATGATCATCATCGACTTCATCGACATGGAAGACGAAGAGCACAAACGCCGCGTCCAGCGCGCACTGGAAAAGGCCATCCAGAGCGACCGTACCCGCTGTAACATCACCCAGATCTCATCTCTGGGCCTGGTGGAAATGACCCGCAAAACGCACCCGCGAAAGTCTGCGCCAGACCCTTTGCGAACCCTGCCCCTACTGCCATGGCCGCGGTTTCATGAAAACCGCAGAAACCATCTGCTACGAAATTCTCCGCGAGATCGTCCGTGAAACCCGCGCCTATCCGGCAGAGCGCTTCGTGGTCCTGGCCTCTCCGCAGGTGATGGAGAAGCTGTTGGACGAAGAAAGCACCAGCCTCGCGGCACTGGAGGAGTTCATCGGTCGGCCCATCAAGGTGCAGGCAGAAGCGACCTATACGCAGGAACAATACGACATCATTCTGATGTAGCAGAGCAAAGACGCGGCGGGACTCTTTAAATTATGCAGATTCCCCGCAGCCCATATCAACATTTTGTTTTCTGGAAGGCTTCCAGCAATCCATCCGCAAACGCTTTTTGCGTCTGTTTCACCGTTTCCCAGTCTCCGATGACGGGGGCCTTCAAAAACGATGCGATAGCGCGATGGACCTCCCAATGCAGTCCAAACAAGAGCGAGTTTTCCGCAAGACCCAAACGCCGCATATGTTCATCCATGACACATCGAGAAGCCTCTGCCAGTTCATCACTATTGATCAACAGCGGATTATCGAGGATCACCTTTTTCAAAGCCCCTTGGTCGGATACTTGTTTGGCATAAAGTCCGAGCAAGCTGGTCGGGTGTTGTCGATGATAGAATGGACGCTGGACGAGAAATTCCCGCAATTGCGCCACGGGCATGGGCCTGGCGATAGCATAGCCTTGCAATAATCGGATGCCCATGACCGAGATCGCATCCAGAATTTCATCCGTTTCAACCCCCTCCACCACCAGGTCCACTCCCATGCCGACCGCCAAATCCCGGATAGAGGCAATAAAATACAAATCCTGAGGCCGCTCCTCCAGGAAGCGGATGAAGCCCTGATCCAGCTTGATTTCATCAATGGGCAACGCCTTAAGACGCAGCAGAGAGAAACAAGCGCTGCCCGCATCATCCAGAGCGAGACGAATACCCAGATCCTTGATGTCGTGCAAAACAGATAACGCAGCATTACGCCCCAGGAAATTGCTATCTCCTAGGATTTCCAGCGTAATCCGGGAAGGATCAATGCCGCTGGCTCCCATAACGCCTGCCAGACAGCGAACGCAGCGGTCGTCGAAAGCTTCCTGGGCTACGTTAAAGGATACCCAGAGCGACCATCCCAGAGCATCCAGCTCGGCCAGATCGGTCAATGCCTGGGTAAGGACCATCCAGCTGAGATCGATAGCGTCCTCGGCCGTGAGCAGTGGCAGGAATTCTCCCGGATGAAGAATTCGCCCATCCTCGTTCCGTAGTCGCGCCAATGCCTCCACCCCCACGATCTGGTGAGAATGGGTGTCGAGGACGGGCTGGTAATGGACGAGCAGTTCACCGTTTCGCAACTGTTTTTGGACAGCGTTCAGCCGCAGTGGCACCGGTTCCCCATAGAGGGTCCAGAAATGCAAGCGATCCGTCTTGTGACTCTTGCACTTGTAGAGCGCCTGGTCGGCGTAGCGGAGAAGCGTGTCCGGATTATTGATACCATCATCGGTAGGGTAGATGGACATCCCGGCGCTGAGATCGATCTCTGCCTTGTTTCCGTCAGGAAGATCGATGGGTTGTCGGACCGCCCCCCCGATCTTCTCCAGGGCGATGTTGATTTCCTCTATGGAGATGCAATCTTCCAGAAGCAAAACGAACTCATCACCACCCAGACGAGCCACAAAGTCCGTGCGGCGTACGCCTTCCCGCAAATGCTGACCGACGCTCCGCAAGACCAGATCACCGGTCTCGTGGCCATAGGTATCGTTGACAAGCTTGAAACCGTCGAGATCCATCATGACGACGCCTAAAAGGTATTCATGACGATCGGCGCGGGCCATGGCCTTTTCCAGTTCCGCATCCAGAGCACGGCGATTAGGCAGGCCGGTGAGCATATCGAAGAGCGCTTGCTGTGCCAGTTCACCCATCAACCGATGGCGCTCCGTCACGTCCACACAGGTCCAAAGAATACGTTCCACGCCATCCGGTTCGTCCAGTCGTTGGCCGGAAAGATCCATATAGATGACACATCCATCCATGCGGCGGTAGGGTACATCTCTGACTGTGCCATGCCCCTCTTTCAGCACGGTTTGCGTGGATGCATTCATCCACGCATAGATTTCTTCTTCTGAAAAAAACTCCCGTATCGGGTGGCCTACCACATCCTCCATAGAAGCGACCCCGAACATCTCCAGCATCCGTGCATTGATCCGTTCGATTATCCGTTCTGGATAGCGCATCACGTTGATACCAGAAGTTTGTACATTCAGTAGCACTTCATTGAAAGCGTTGGCTTCCCGTTCCTTGCGGAGGATATCCAGACGATCCAAGCCGTAGCCCACATCCTTGGCCAAATCTTCGAGAATCTTCCGGAGGTCAGCCTCAAAAATGCGTTCTTCGCCACGATATACCGCCAGGACAGCCCACAGCTTGCCACCCCGGTAAATGGGTAGCGCTGCGCTCGCCCCCATCCCAAAGGCTTGAGCGCGTTGCACCCAGGGATGCATGTGCGAGCTTTTGGTAAATGACACATTATAAACCGCTTGTTGATCGCGCCATGACTGGCCTACAGGACCTTGCCCTTCGGGAGATTCTGCGGACACTGAAATGCAGATGTCCTCCAGATAGTCCACCGCCCCGGCAGCGGCAAGGCTTTTAAAAGCACCCCGTTCACCGGGCCGAGCAATCCATGCCAGCCGTATATTTGTGTGCTGGACGGTCAGTGCACAGAGAGTTTGCAGCAGATCCGCTTCGTTCTCCATATGGGCGATGGCTTCATTGGCACTGGAAAGCAGCACGCTGAAATGGGCGAGTTGCTGCAGTTGCTGCAGTTGCTGGTGGTGCCTGGATTGCGTGAGGGCGGCGCCCACGGATTGAACCATCTGTGCGAGGAGATTTTGCAGGGCGGGGGTAAAGTGGTGCCGGGTATCACTTTCGATCATAAGCAAGGCAAAGGGATCCGGGCTATCGGATAAGAAGATAGGATAAGCCATAACGCTACGCACGCGGCGCGGCGCGGGGATGCCATTGACCTCTGCCATCGCCGCATGTTCCTGGGGATCCAGTGGCCCTAACGATACTTTCTCGCGGAAACAACGCGCCGGGAGCAAATTGCCATAGGGCAAATGGGTGGAATCCAGCGGAATCTTCATCTGCGCCAGAGACTTCTGCAGGTCAGAATCATCGGCACGGGCAGCGGTGATGCGCAGCCATTCCGCACCGGGCTCGGGAAGAGCCACATAGGCGCTGATGGCTTTGGTCTTTACGACGATGGTGTCCACCACCAGCCGATACATCTCCTCCGCATCCTGGAGGTTGATGAGCGATTGTTGAATATGGAGCGCCGCCTTCTGGTATTCATGCAGTTGACGGATACGGGCATAGGCGATTTGGGTGGCTGTATCCGTGGCTGCGGTGATCAGGAGCAATAAAAAGGTGAGCAGCAGATAGGGCCATTCGTTCTCCCAGAAGAGATGAGCCAGCGTTGCCGCATCCCATTGCGTGCGCACAATCCATGGCAAGCCCGGTATAGGCGTTGTTATTTCATCTACGGGGCGGGGCAGGAGCAGGGGCGGCGGGAACCAGTGTCCATCCTTCCAGAGGGATATCGCCTTGCCGTCGGAAAGATTCAGGACCACTCCCTGAATCATCGGAGGGATCTGAATGCTGCTCATTCTTGACAGGAGAAATGGCGATCCGATAAAACCCAGCACGCGGCCTTCGTTATCCCTGAAGCGTTCGCGCAGGGGCAGTACCCAGGTCTGATCCCGCGTATCAAAGAATGGTGTCCCCAGAGATTGATTCGGATCGTCTTGCAGCGCATGAAATACCTTGTCCGAAGCAATGATGGGATGGGAAGACGGCTTTTGACTCGACCAGACGATGAGATGGCCGGCGGGATTCTGAATATTGATGGCGATGATGGCCGGATGTGTTTGGCGAAAAGCCGTAAAAACGGCCAGCGCTTTGGCGCTGGGGATCAGCGTTCCAGATCCCTTTTGGAGGAAGGTATCCCGAAGAAACGTCAAATCATGAAAATGGGCACGGATTTGCAGTGCCACCCCGTCTGCGACAACATGCCCCGCCTCTGCGGCTTTGCCATGCAATACAGCATGGGCGGCATTTCTGGCATTTATCGTATTGGATACAAGAAATCCTACGATCAATAGGGTAATACCAACAAAAAAAATATGGATAGAACGCTCCGGCCGTTTGGCAAAAGCGGACAGCAGATGAATGAAAGGCACGCTGACCTTCCTTAAGAAGGATCGGTTACGAAAGGCCCTACGGATCATGGAAGCAAACCCCTGATGGGCTGTTCTTCCTGTAGATAGGCGATGTTGGCAAAAAAGCAATGCGTTGAGGCCGGTCACGCGGCAGGCTCTTGTCCGCCTATCGATTAACCGCTAAAGTGAGGATCACCGATGATTATTGTTAACTGGCAAAATTTTTATGAATAACCGTCGTCACAACAGCTTTTTTGAAGGTATCGGAATAAGAAGCATGTTTATAGTCATTTTTGCCGCACTGGGCGGAGGTGTGGCTTATCTTCTCCGTCCAGCGGTCCCGCTTATCGGGCAACTACCTTTCCGCATCGTCATGACAGACGGAAAAAACCTTCACGGTCTTGAGCGTCTCGCACAGCCTTACGCACAGCAATCTTTAGAGTATTTAATCGCTGGCGTGGTGATTGGTGGCATGCTCGGGATAATTGCCTCATACCTCTATGCTCTGACACAAGACGACGACAGACATCATCGCACCCCACCCAGGCCATAACAGACACATTGAGAGCATAAAAAAGCGCCGCAAAAGAGCGGCGCCCTGTGGCGATCATCCGGAAAAGGATTATGCCTCGCGCACGTCCTCAGCCTGCATGCCTTTCGGGCCGCGAACACTATTAAACGTTACGCGCGCGCCTTCCGCCAGAGTCTTAAAGCCGCTGCCCTGGATAGCAGAATGATGCACAAACACATCCTCCTTGCCATCTTCCGGCGTGATGAAACCAAAACCTTTACTATCGTTGAACCACTTTACTGTACCAGTTGCCATGTTTAAGGACTTCCTAACATTACGTTAAATTCGGACGACTTGTCCAGTGGGGCACAATAATGACTTTTATACATGTATGCAAGGACTTTTTTGCAGCGAACCCGACTCTCCCGATCAGGATGGGATGCTCCGGGTTCGCTAGTGACGGTGCAATCGCCTTTCCAAAATCAGACTGCGCCGCACTCCGGCGTTGATTGCATGGTCATGTGATTATGAAGTTTAGTTACAGTTTGCCATAGGAATGCAATCCGGAAAGGAAGAGGTTGACGCCAAGAAAGCAGAAGGTGACTACCCATAGACTCATAAATGACCACCACGCCATCTGCTTGCCACGCCATCCCTTGCTGGTGCGCGCATGAAGATATCCCGCATAATTCAGCCACACGATCAGCGCCCAGGTTTCCTTGGGATCCCATGACCAAAAACCGCCCCAGGCCTTGGCCGCCCACACTGCACCGAGGATGGTGGCAATCGTGAACAATAAAAAGCCAAGGGCTATCGCCTTGGACATCATGTTGTCCATAATCTCTCCGCTGGGAAGCGCTCGCGCGAGAATCCCGCCACCGCCGCTTCTACGCGAGCGGTCAGCGAGAATGTAGGCGAGACCCACCAGACTGGCGATGGTAAAGTTCGCATAAGACACAAACATCATGGGCACATGCAGTTTCATCCAGAAGCTCTGCAATGCCGGAATGATAGGGGCTATGCGATTCATATGCTGGACAAACGTGAGCCAGAGCAGAAACACTGCGGCCACAGCCACCAACGGCATCACAAAAGCGCCTAGCGCTTTGGACTTGAAGCGGGATTCATAGTAGAGGTAGAAGAGGGAAGTGGCCGCACAAAATACCACCATCACCTCCCAAAGATTGGTCACCGGAACGTGCCCCCAGTCGGGATGCCCGATGTAGGTTTCGCGCCAGCGCACACCAAGGGCGATGAAACCCATGAGCACGCCAACCCAGGTCAGCCCCGTTGCCAGACGCCCCACCTTTTCCGAGAGGGTAAAGAAATTTATCAGGTAGGCCGCCGTGGCCGCCAAAAAAAACCCGACCATCCACATGACGCCGGCGTAACCCTGCAGCACGTAGCGCAAGATGACGTCGTTGGCGGGCGTTTGCCCAATGCTATATAGCCAGACACCCAACAACGCGGCACTCAGCACGGTCAGGAAGGCCACTTGAAAAGCGCGCCAATGGATGCCAACGGCAACAAGCGTGACATACCAGGTGGCCAGGACCACATACTGCCAAAACCAAAACTGACTGTTAAAAACGTCCACCAGTACACCGACGGTAACCGTGAGTCCGGCGAACCATAACAAGTCGAGCCTGCTAAGGCGGTTAATCCAGCGACCTTCTGCTTCAATCTTTGTGAGCGCTACCAACTCATCTGCTCGTGAACTAGCCATCATTGTTCTCCTTCTGGTCATCCTGATTCCTCAGGACGCTTCTGAGACGGGTCACCAATCCATCAAACTCTTTGGTGAACTCATACGGGTTTCGGCTGCTGGTGCCGCCGATGATCACTTCTGTACCCTCTGTCAGTGTGCGCAACACCACCGAAAGGCGGCGCTGCGGTAAATAGAATAGTATAAATATACCAAGAACCAGTACGGCGCAGCCCCAGTAGATCACGATGGTGGCCGGCCATTTCGTTACTTCCAGCCCAGCCGCCCAGCGGTGATCAAATCCGGTCAGGGTGACAATGAAGGGTACCGGGTACGCCTTCAGTTGTAATATGGCGCTGATGGCCGATTGAAAATAGGCGGCCTCGGCATCTGCCGTCATGGAAGGGGCGTCCCTGGCGATTACTTGTCTGAAGGTGTTCAGCACGTAACTCTTGTTATTTTCACTCTTATTTACCATCGCCTGTTTTTGCAGGGCCGATAAATATTTCATGAACAGTCCGATGCTTCCATTGGGCCCGGTTGGAATGAAGAGGTATTGGTAGGGGGTGCCAAATGCCGTTCTTACGCCCTGCACAAAATAAGATTGCCCACCTCTCGATATGGGCTGCATGTAGGTTTTAAATTCAGCACCGGATCCGGATCCGCTTTGCGCGATAGATGTAAAGCTCGGGCCCAGGTTGATGTGTTGCTGGTCCCCCGCCGGTACGGATTCAATGGCGGCGGCGGGCACCACGTTATCCAATGAGAAGTTTTTGAGTTTCAGTTTGTATGTGGTGCCAGAAAGATCCACTGATTGCCCGACGCGGCCTTCTTGATGGATGGCGCCCGCACTGGGATTATTCAGCATGTAGCGCTTCATCTTCAGAAGCGAGCCGCCATCGACAAAACTGGCTTGAAAGATCTGGACACCTTCATAGCTGAGGGGGTGATTAACGCGGACATTCGCTTCTTTCAGCACTTTCCCTTGGTCATTGTAAAGGACGATATTAGAAATAAAGTCCTTGGGCATGCCGGTGGAGTAGTAAGAGACGTGAAATCGCCTCAGCTTGATTCGAAAGGGGAGGGGCTGGACGAGGTAACCGTTCCCCACCAGTTCGTAGGCCACCTGCGTCGACTGCCCTTCCGGAACGGTAACCGTGCCGCGGTATGCTGGATTGCCAACGGGCAGCCATGCATTCTTGGAAACTTTCGACAGCGGAATGTGAAAGTTGTTTTCCGGTTGCGTGGAACCTGTCAGCATGGCCAGTTTCACGGGAATATCCGCGTTATAAAGGGCTGCCGCACAAAACACGATAATCGCCGCATGCGTTAAGATATAGCCAATGCGGCTATAGCGACCCTTGCGGCCAAGAATGACCATACCGCCGTCACCACGGTCGTGCAACTTCGGCCGATAGCCGCGTCCACGCAGAACGGCTACCACCATTTGTGTCGCAGAGTCCATAGGCAACGACGAAATGATTTCCGTTTTATTGGCCATACCCTGCGGGTCATATGCCGATGCCATGGCCGTATCCGGCTCGCGCATTTCCCTGATCATGCGCGGTGTATTTCGGATCAGGCAGGTGCTGGTGGACAAGACGAGAAAACCCACAATAGCCAGATACCAATTCGTCCGGTAAACATTGTATAAACCAAGATCGCGAAAAACATCAAACCAGAACGGGCCAAACTTTAACGCATAGTCCTCGTAGGGTTGTTGCTGATTCAAAATCGTCCCAATAACAGAGGCAATCGCCAATAAAACCAGCAGACTAACAGCCAACCGCATCGAACCAAGAAAGTTTACTACCGAACTGATTCGTGACGGTCCGGCAATTCTGGTAGTAGACTGCTTGGTCAAAGAGTGATCCCCTGATTAATTCGCACACGGCCAGGTGCTAATATGTTATCCGTACCATTGACTATTCTCTAACCGATGAGAGTTACCGAGCACCGCGTAAAACTTACTTCTTCGCCTTTTCCACTGCAACTTTTTCCAACCGAGAAACATTCATCATAATGCTGGTGTTAGGCGTCTCTGGAAGGGTTGGCATGGTCTCTTTGGGAAACTTGCCCGTGAGGCTGTCCAAAAAGGAAACAATATCGCTCACCTGCTTGTTCGTGACCGTCAGACCCAACTGGCACGCTGCCATGACTCGTACTGCAGTCTGCAGAGTCCCCACGGAGCCGTTGTGGAAATAGGGCGCTTCCAGGGCAACATTGCGCCAACTGGGAACCTTGAATACATGCATGTCTGCCGCTTTGTGGGTCACGTCGAAACGACCTGGATCATCCATGAGATGATATTTCTGTACATATTTGGCACAGACCGGATTGTGCGGCTGCACCGGGAATTTCTGGAACCACCCAGTTCCCATGGGCGTACCGGGGTTGTCAAACATCGGTCCGGCGTGGCACGACTCACATCCGAACGACCGGATTGTTTTCATGCCTGCTATGGCGCTGCTGCTAAGCGCCGCCTTATCGCCTTTGACGTAACGATCATACGGACTGCCTGGTGTTACCAGTGTACGTTCATAAGTGGCGATGGCCTGTGCAACGTGCTCGAAGGTGATAGGATTCTTGTCGCCGAATACCTTGGTAAATTCATCGCGATATCCGGGTATCTCTTGCAAGCGCCTGACCAGGTCCGCTGCATTTGGCATTCCCATTTCCACATGGTTGAGGATGGGACCTTTGGCCTGGGCCTCCAGGCTATTCGCACGACCATCCCAGAACTGCACGGTATTGAAGGCGGCATTAAAGACCGATGGCGCATGGCGAGGCGTGTCCACCCGGCCAAGCACCCCGAACGCAAGGGGCAAACCGTCACTGCCGTTGCCCATGACGTTGTGACAGGTTTCACAGGATACATCGCCGGTAAGGGATAGTCGTGGATCAAAAAACAGTTGCTTACCAAGAGCGATTTTTGCGGGTGTCATCGGGTTGTTTGCCGGCACTGGAACCTTCAACGGGAACTCGCCGCCAAACGCGAATGCCACCTCGATGCCGCCCAGACAGATACCTACCGCCAGAACCGCACGAGCAATGACCTGCCTATACTGACGATGACCATATAGCTTTGCACTCTTTCCCATATCCCCTCCCAAATAAACAGAGCCGTCCCTTAGACCAATTATAAAAATAATTCACGACACAAGTCTAGATATGGTCAATGTAACGTGTTCGGGATCTCGGTCATGCTGCGCTGTTCCGCATGGTCTTCACCGCCTGCCTGGAGGCCTCCTGGAGAGCGTAGCTCCGATAGTGTGCACATGGTCATAGTCCCCCTGACTTGTTACCAGAAGCCCTTTTGCGAGCTTTTTCGGTTGCCAATGACTGGTTTTCAGTCGGGTCTGCCACGCCCTACCCTATCCCAAGGTTAAAGCGTTTCCTGCCTGACCGCCCATTGCTCCAGTTCCGCCGCCAGCACCAGATAGCGCTGGGCGTCACGCAGCCCGGCAATGAAACGACGGGGAATTCCCTCCAGACCTACCTGAGCGCCCACAAGCGCACCCGTCAACAGCGCGCGGGACATATTTTGTCCGCCCCCGTTGATGGCGTGCAGTACCGCTGATTCATAATCTTCCCGGAAACGACTGGCCAGGTAGTAAGCCGCAGGCAGTTGGTGGTAAATGGCGCAGGGCATGCCGTAAACCAGGCTCACCTTCCAGGCGGGTTCAATGACGATGTCGGGCGACGTGAACTGACCTGCCTGCATTCCTTCGCCACCCTGCGACGGCGGAGAAATACTGGTCCAACGGGAAAATGCCCTAGCCAGGGATCTGACCACTTTTCGGCTTGGGATACGGCCAAGACGAACCTGCGCAAAAGCACCCTTTCCCATGATGTCTTGTCCTTCGGAGTGGGTTGATATGCGCCATAACTCTAGTTATCATAAGTGCATCCGCCCCTTGGCAGTAAGCACTCCCTTCCATCTTGGGGGTATGCTGATCCCTAGGGGCTTTCTTATGTCTGGTGACCAGATGATACTGCCGTCACTATGGCGGTCCGACGAAAGCCGCCGGCATTACGGACCAGCGTGCGCATGCGCTGAGCCCGCATCTCGGGGTCAGTTGCTGCTTGCAGGTAACTGCACTCACCCAGAGTCGGGCAACGGATCGATTCTCACAGAAAAATCAGGATTTCCGAATCCATCCAACCGAACAGCGCTACCGAGAGATCCAACTCAGAATCGTCTTTCCGAGTAGGGCTGGCGAGTTGTGCGAGGAGAATGACGGTGGCCCGTGGATGCATTGTTTCTCGTCGAGCGATTACTTTCCATGCTTGCCACGACGATTGATGCTCGCCATTCACCCGCCTTGTTCTGATGGTTTACGGACAAGGTAATAGGGGTTTTGCACCGACACATGGATTCCTGATCCACCGATCCGGAAGGGTTTTACTGTGCCACCCGCCTGTGCCAATGGTTTTTATGATGGATTTTTGTGATGCAACTTACTGTTTTAGATGGTGCCCAGGGACGGGATCAAACCGCCGACACGAGGATTTTCAGTTTTGTTATGTTTCAAAGAGTTATATTGTTGCGAATTGGGCGTGTTCGAGTACACCTGTGTCAACTTATTATTTGTATTTGGTTTTTATTGTTTATTGTAGGGCTACCCTGGCGCGACTGGGGTACCGCCAGTGTACCGAACTGTACTGCCGCCAATCACACTCACGGCAACTCGTAAATTCTGAAAATCCCAGCAAGTGTGAAGCGACATGATACGTTGTTTTTGAGGTCATGACGGAGG
The DNA here is from genome assembly GCF_028215975.1 of Acidithiobacillus ferriphilus. NCBI lineage: Bacteria > Pseudomonadati > Pseudomonadota > Acidithiobacillia > Acidithiobacillales > Acidithiobacillaceae > Acidithiobacillus > Acidithiobacillus ferriphilus. The sequence goes on along the minus strand of NZ_CP116458.1, from coordinate 137,012 downwards.
CGCCATGGCCCAAAGACACCATGTTTGAATTGCTGAGAGGTATTTATGAACCATGTGAAACATGAATCCTGTCCGGGCTGGATCCTGGCAACAACTTTCTCCTGGATATGCACCAGCCTGCTGGTTGCGATTACGGTCATCAGGAGCTTTCCCCAAATGGGCTGGCTCGTCCCGGCGATGGGCGCGGGGATATGGGTCACGTTGATTCTCTTTCTCGCTGGGTGGACGCTGCAGAAAGACGCTCCGGAGGATGAATTCCATCCGATCCTGTACTTTATCGCCACAATGTTCACCGTGGTGGCGGGTGGCATCGTCTTCTTTGCCGCCATCCATCAGGCGCTGGCCCATTGATGGGACCCGGCCTTGGAGTAAATAGTCATTCTGAATTCCCAGAATACCATTACCCTCAAATGATCCTGTCTATGGAGTAATCATCTATGATTTATAGCATGAAAAGCCCACTCGCCTTATACCGCGCCCTCAGTGCGGCCAATGTTCCTGACGACATCGCCAGGGATGCCGCCTATGCTGTGAGCGCCGATCTGAAAGCCATGATCGATCAGTTTGTAACCGAACTGGAAAGCCGCTCTCCACAGACGCACAAGTTCAGCAACCTTTATTCCCCTGAGCCTGGAGAATGAGTACCGCACCACGCAAGGGCAACACATAGGGTGCAAGCTCCCGGAGTTCCACACTGTGATCACAAATCACTAACCGATGCTGTGTTCCTGCCTGATATCATGCACATAGGTCACATTAAACGCCTTACAGGGTCGATGCTGTTGCAGCCGATTAGCGAAGCTGAAGGCATCATTGAGATCGAAGCGCTGAAACACGTCCAGTCCACGACTGAGGACGATTTTCCAGCCGAGGTCGGTGCTGATGTCACGGTCGTGCAGGGTGTTCGTGGTGTCGTAGACCCAGGTGAACTGAATGCCCACCTCGGCGCACGCGTCGGCTATTTTTTGCAGGCTTTCTGTCTGACGATCGCCGTTAAACTCGTCTTCAACCGTTACCACCTGAACAGCCACCTCGTCATCAGGGCTTTTCTGTTTGCTGATGGTCTCCATGAGTTCCATCAGATTGCGTAACTGATGGAAGGCCCGGAGATAGGGATCGGTGACGACAATGCGCTTACTGGTCGCCAGATAGGGACCAAAGAGCGTGTCGAAGCTCACTCCCCGCTGGTTTTCGTGGAAGACGAGGTGCTGCTCTTTCAAAACCGAATCACCGCCGACCACTGCTGCGCTCATGGATGATGCAGGCATCTCCATGGCTGGGGCGGGATGTGCAGCAGGCGCAACGCCTATTACGTCAAAGGGCAACTCCTGCAAGGGAATATCCGCCGCTAACTGACGATGGTACTGACTGGGGTACTCCTCTTCTTCCAGTGTGCGTACCAATACTTCCTGGCCATCGCTGCTCTGGTAGGCGAAGCGGACCTCCGGATAGGTGTGGTCCATACGCAGCAACTGATCTTTGACCCGCTTGCGGCCTTCCATCGCGTAGCGTAATACTTCCTCAATCTCCGCATCACTGGCGTCGTCGTTGGGATAAATAATCTTCATCAGGCCGGAGAAGGTCTTGTTGATGCCATCGCGATCGCGGCTGGAGATCTCGTTGGATAGGCTGAACCGCTTCTTATAGCGGTCGGAAAAATCATCGCCGCGCAGGGCACGCAGAATTTCTCCCAGATAATCGACTACAAAGCCGTAGCCGTCGGAATACATTTCGCCCCGGATCACATCCACTTCCCAACCGGGGATATAACAGTGCATGCGGTCCAGAAATGCGGAGTCATGAAACTTTTCCGGTAGTGGGTCGAAGAGGTCGGAATATTTCAGCATGTACGGTACGGTATGGTCGGTGTTGCCCACGAAGACCATGCTGGCCTCTGCGCCCAGCGTTTCTACGCCGCGCGAGAAGGACTTGTTGGCCATGTAGTTCTTCATGATGTCCACCAGCGCCTTGTCTACTCGCTTCTGTTTGCCGGCGAACTCATCAAAGGCTACGACATCCCAGTAACCCACTAGGCCGAGTTTGCCGGTGCCGTTATGGACGAAGAGCTTGGGCACGGTCACCTCACCACCGGAAATCAGGATGCCGTGCGGCGAAAACTCCGAATAGACATGCGATTTACCCGTCCCTTTCGGCCCCAGTTCGATCAGGTTGTAATTGCGCTCGCAGAAGGGAATCAGGCGGATGAGTTGCAGCAGTTTATTGCGCTTTCCGAACATTTGCGGGTTGAAGCCGAGGCTTTGGATCAGCAGGTCGATCCATTCGTCCGTACTAAACTGCTTGCGCGCTGCCAGGTAGCCATCCAAGTCGAAACGGGAGATCTGAATGGGCTTTAGGGAGGCTAACACCCAGGGCGAGCCCGATTTTTCCTCGGTGTGCTCATACTCCAGGTCAGCAATACACCAGACGCTACTCACCAACAGCTTCTGATGTGCCTTGACGGTACCGGCGTTGATGAGCACTTTTTTGATGCCCAGATTAGCGAATTCCGCTTCGTAAACATCGTCCTTGTCATTGAGCGACACGCTGATACGGTCAATCACCTTGTGTCGGCCTTTCTCCTTGATGGTGGAACGCACCAATCCCGCCTCGTTGCGATGCACATAGTGCTTGCGGAGGATTTCCTTCACGGTCTCGATACCGGTCTGGATAGTGGCCTCGTCATTGGTGGCGCAATACTGGCCGAGCAGGTATTCCAGCACATAGGAGGGCACCGTGGCATTGCCTTTCACGGTCTTCACCAGATCTTTGCGCACCACCAAACCCGCGAAGTGCTGGTTGATTTTGTCGTCGAGGGCGCTCATGGCCAAGCTCCTTGAATCATTGCTCAAAAGTCGAACTCGCTGGAGAGCGAAAGACGAATGGTGTGCCGTGCCGCCTTGTAGGTAGTGAAATGGCTGGTGCCCTCCACCCGCTCTTCCAGCCGCAATTCTACCTCCTGATTGTTGGCGCTGTCGGCCTTACGACTGAGGATGAATCGCACGGGCAGTTCGCGTTCGCGCGGATGTATCGCGCTAAAATCGAATAACAACTCGTGCTGCTCGGAGATCAGCTCGCCCTGGAGCGTAAACAGTCCGGCGCGCAAGCGGCGCGGTTGCAATTTTTCGGTGACGGCGTCGGTCTGGTACAGTACCACGGCGAGTTGGCCGGTAGTGATGGTTTTTGAACCCGCACCGATAATCTCCACTTCGACCCGTCCCACATCGCTCTGCCGCTTTTTATTGATGCGGATGACGGGAATCACCACCTCCTGCAGAGTGGCACCCCCATGCACAAAGCGGCTGCCGGAACCCTGCAAGCGCAGCCGGTGGATGGATTTGGGGAATTGCGCCTCCATTGCCCCGGCCAGGCCTAATTGCGCGGATGTGAAGGTTTTGAAACTGGCATTATCCCGCAAGCCATGACCCAACACAAAGCGCCGGTCGCGGTAGAGCACCCGTTCACCTTCCGGCTCGCTGCTGAGGAAGCCGCTTTCCTCCAGCGGATGGTTTTGATAGAGAAAGCCATGATCGCTGGTGACCAACAGATTGCTGGCATTGGCGTTGGTCAGTTTTTTGACCAGCCGAAGCAGTTCGTCCAGTGTTTCTTCGACCGCCGCGAAGACGCGTTCTTCGGTGTCGCGGGTGTCGCCGGTTTTGTCGATCAGGTTGTGATAGATATAGACCACCTCATGATCGCGCAGCAGGGCGCGGGAGGTGTCCCTATCCATGTTCATCAGGTCTTTGGCCAGCACCACGGCAGATGCGGGCACTGCATTGGCGAGAATCTTGCCCCGGTTGGCTGAGCCTCTGGCGCTTTGACCATTGACCATGGCGTCGCCACTCTCGTTGTCGGCCAACTGCAGGTCCGCGTTGGGCAATAAAGCCGCCATGCCCAACTGGGTGTAGCTGGGTATCATGGATAGAGCCGGTTCCAGTTCCGCCTCGAAGCGATCCTCCTGCCGGATCAGGCTTTGCAACTCCTCGCCGATTTCGTAGCGAAAGGCGTCGGAAATAATCACGCAGACCTTGCCCCTACGCTCCAGAAAAGGCTGCACACAACGGGTAAAAAAATGCCGTTGCAGCAGAATCGAGGCAGCCTCCCAATGCTGGACTGCATCCACGTGTTGCTGCCAGCGATCATTGAGGCGCGTCAGGAAGTTGTTGCTGTAGAGATTGTCTATCAGGGTACTCAGCTCGCCCAACAAGGAGGCTTGGCCGGACTCGCGCAGGTGAAACACGAATTTGCGGTAGCGCTGATCCAGTTGGTACCAGTTTTTTGCATATTTCCGCACCCCATCTGCCAGCGAATCCATTTCCAGCTGGGTCATGTCCAGCAGTTGAATGAATTGTGCCGCATGCTCGACAGCGAGATAAATATCCTTAAAGCGATCAAACCAGTGGCTCTGGCGGCGCTGGCGCACCCACTGCTGCAACTCTTGCGCTGTCGTAGTACGGGCCAGCACCGCCCGCACCAGCTCGCTGAGAATTTTGCGGTCGATCAGCTCAAAGTAATCCAGCGTCATCAGGCGGCGATAGTCCAGTGTCTGCAGCTTGTCTTCGATCTGCAAAACGGCGGCGCACTGTTTGGAGAGCACTTCAAAGCCCTGAGCATGGGAGCGGCTGTCTTTCCAGCGCTTCAGAAAGACCAATGCCTCGGCAGACAGGCTGGCTTTGCAGGTCGGGTCGATACCGGACTGAAAGCAGGTCTTGAACAAATCGATGACAAAATCATGCAGCCCCGGCTGCTCGGACGTATAGCCGTAAGCGCGTTTCATTTGCTCCCAGAGGTAGGCCGTCAGGGTGCTGCGCTCGATCAGCTTGATCCGGGCCTCATCACCTCTGGCAAGATCACCTAACAGGGTTTCCAGTATGGCGTCCAGACGCGGCTCGCTGCCCGCAGCCACGGCCAGCATTTTGCGGCGCAGCAGATTGTGTGAGTCACCCGATTCCAGCATTTTGCGCAGCGCTTCACGGCGCTTGCCCGACTCAAAAAACGCGCTATGCGCTTCCAGCAGCGGGTAAAAGTCCGGACCGAGTTCCAGTTCGGCAAGCCACAGGGCAACCTGGTCGGTGCGGAAACCATGGCCGCTGGCGAGTTGCACGTCCAGCAGCCAGTTCTGCAGGTGCGGTGGCTCGGCGCCTTCGCGGTACAGCAGAAACCGCTGATCCGGCTGCTGGCGCAGAAGGCGGTACTTCACGCCGAATGCGTTGTTGATGAGCTCGATTTTTTCAACGCCCGGCAGTTCCAGCGTCTCGAAATCGGCGCGAAACTCCTGGCGCGTGTCGTACCAGAAGACGATACGCTGCTTGGTAAACAGGCTACTCAGCGCCTGAGTGATTTTGGGGTTAGTCATCAGTGTTGTGCTCTCAATCTTCGCCCTTGGCGTCCAGGCCGACAATTTTCTTAAGCGCGGGGCCGAGTTTGAGATAGTTGACCTTGACGCCGTCGTCCAGGTCCAGCGCTATCTGTGCGGTGGCCAGCGGGTAGAGGGTGTCGCGTTCGTAGTCGTCGAGTTCCAATAGTTGTTTTTTGATGGCGTCGATTTCCTTTTGTGCGCGGGTCTTTTCGCTCTGGTTGGCGGAAGGGCTGATGCCGACCTGTTGCAGGTAGTCGAGACGGGCGGCGAGTTTTTTGCGGAAGTCGCGCAGATATTGCAGTACCACGCTGACAGTATCCGGGCGGTAGCGGTGCAGGTAGATCAGGGCGTTGAACGTGCCTTTGGGGCTGGAGAAGAGCCAGTAGATCGGACGCTTTTTGTAGCGCCTGACGTGGTCGTTGTAGAAGTCCTTGAGGAAATATTTGCGGATATCCTTGCCCAAGGCGGCCTCAATAAAGACCAGGTTTTCCTCGTAGTGGGCTTCGCCAAACGTCACACGCAGGAACTGCCGGAAGCGCTCGGTGATGTCGTCGGTGAACCAATCGCCATCGAGTATGGGGATCACGTTGTCCTGGTTGGGCATAAAGCTGGGCTCGGGCACTTGTTGCAGATACTCAGTCAGCGTGTCGCCCTGATTGGCCAGTATCAGGCCCGGTTTGTCCAGACTGTAGCGGCCGAACATGCAACCTGTGGCGTAGGACAGGAACTCGCGCATGGTGTCGGCCAGTAGCAGCGCTTCCAGTTCTTCTTCAGTTTTGTCGCCGCCGTAGCGGTAGTGGGGGTTGCAGGTGAGGGTGATTTCCTTCAGCGGAACGTCGGGGGTCAGTTCATCCTGTTGGCCGTAGGCTTCGATGAAAATGCAGTTGTTTTCTTCTTCAAGGTGCCGCATTTCCAGCGTCATCTCCTGCCAGTGAGCGCGAAGCTTCTGATAGGTGGCCTTCAGATCTACCTGACGATACTTGTCTTGCAGCAGAGGCTGTCCGGCGAAATCCCAAGACGTTTCGTAGAAGTCCCAATCCTTACTGGATAAATCTATTGCTCTCCTTACAATTTCGTCTTTACAATTTTCTGATCTCTGTTCAAGCTTAAAGAGAGGCAATTCCCCAACCACTCCAGTGGTGATATTTAACGTGCCGCCTCTTATGGTTAGTGCCTTTGTAGTTACAGTTGAATTGAGCTGACCAATAAGCCCAAGAACCCCATCGCCAAAAAGTGTTGGCGCGGCATCATTGAAACCAAAACCGGAAGGTCTCCATCTAAAACTTGGTAAACCTGATCCAATCTTTCCCCAAGTGATCCCTTCCTCAAAAAGGTATTGAGTGTTCTGTGGTCTAGATCGTTGGGAGCCATCATCGTTTCGATAGTGTTTTATCCGATAACCATCATCTTCCCAGTCCATAACATATGTCATACCCATGAACCATTTTCTGAAATCACCAGCTTTATCTGTGAGAATCCATCTTCTATCAGGCGAAACATGTGATCTTGACACCTCCCAAGCCATTCGCATAAAAACTTCATCATTGCGCGTTCCAATCCCTTCTTTGGCATCGAATTGAGTTTGAATGAGAGGTTCGTCATATAAAGAGAGGAAAATTCTACTTACCCAATACACAATCGGGCCGCCAGGAATCTTCTTGAAGTCCGCCGCCGAAGCTCTGAAGAAATATTTCTCCATGCCTGTGTCAGCAAGGGACGCTTGTTTGGCCTCATCACTCATCATTGCTACTCTCTGACTTGTTAGAGATGCCTGGCGCGGACACTTGCTGCCAATCATCAGCAATCGCCTTCCAATCCACTTCACGCTCGGTGCCTGACCAAACCGCCCAAAAATCCGGATCGTCCGATTTCGGTCGCTGGCCATCGGGCAAAGCGTTCATTTGCACCAGCACGGGCAACTCGGAAGCCCAACCCAACAGAATGGCGTGACGGGATGGCAGTGATGGCAGGTCGCGCAGCAGACCGCGCAGGTTGTCTGGCACTAGCTTATGCACCAACTCCTGGTCACGGTCATTGCTGATGCGATGCAGCAGGAAGCTGTTGCACTGGGAGAGCACTGTGGGTGACAACTCGCTGGGGCGCTGTGAGGACAGCACCAGCCCCAAGCCAAACTTGCGGCCCTCACGAGCGATTTTCTCAAAGACCTGGCAGCAAATGGCGGCGGAGTTTTGGTTTTCCGCGTCGTCCTTGTAGCGCTTGATGAAGGTGTGCGCCTCTTCCATGACCAGCACGGTGGGCAAGGTCTTGCCGTGGTGCAGCTTGCGGTAACGCTGCAGGGCCTCCAGCGTCATGCGGGCAACCACTGCCGTAATGATGTGCACCACTTCAGTAGGCACCAGTGAGAGGTCGATGACGGTGACGGAGCCGTTAGAGGCTTTGTTGTCCCCAATATGATTCTCAAGCCAGTCAGCTAAAGATGACTCTGCAGTGCCAGTAACGATTCGCTTGACCCTAGCATCCGACAGCATGGTTCGGATACGCATGATCAGGAAATCGAAAAATTGTGCGTTTGTTTCTTGGCTTGCCAATGCCTCCAGATGATCAGCGAACTGGGCGCCGTCAAATTTTAAAGGCGCATCCTCGTTAGGCCCCTCTTGATAAACTGCACCTCCAATGGAGGAAAGGAATCTCTGAAAATGGGCAGTGACAATCTCTACCGCAGTCGCGGGAAAATCATTGTATCCATTCTGGCCATTCTGTTTGCGGAATGTTTGTTGCGGGCGGTTTAGTAGAGACCGCACTTGAGAGGCAAGAAATTCCAACCCCTCACTATGGTCAGTAAACCCTCGTGCAAACGCTTCAAGATCCTCAATAAATGCTGGAAGCTTGGGCCCAAACTTCCAGCCTTCGTAAGTTTCACCGTTACGGACTTGCGCCTTCAGGGTAATAAGGATGGAGCTAATCTTCCGCCGCAGGACAAACACGGTATCTTCGGCGACATCGGAGCTGCTGCGCATTTCCCGGAGTGCCCTGCGCAGCAGCGGGCGTTGCGCACGCTCGCTTGCCTGGGTGAACGCACTCCACTCCGCGCTGTTCCAGAACCACAGGGGTACTTCCAGTTGTTCCACGCCTTTGCTGGGTTCGACGGCATACACGCGCACCTTGCTCATGTCGCGGAAGGTGTTGGCGTACTCACCGTTGGGGTCAAGCACGATGAATCGGGCATTGGGGTCTGCCCCGGCGCGGGCTCTGCGGGCCTCGTCCATGGACCAGCGGATCAGCCCCGCGACTGAGCAGGATTTGCCGCTGCCGGTGTTGCCCAGCACGGCCAGATGGCGTCCGAATAGCCGGTCCGGATCGACCATCACCTTGGCGTTGGCAGCCAGTGGGCTGTTGCCGATCAGCACGCGGCGGTTCTCGCCTGACTCGACGATGGCACGCAGCTGGTTTTGCGTGGGCAGCATCACCGCATCACCGACGGTGGGGTAGCTCTCAACACCGCGCCGGAAACAGTAGGTATCCCCGCTTTCCTCATTCCTACCTTCATACGCCAGCACGCCCAGCGGGTTCAGGCTCATCTTGCGCAGCGGATAGGGTAAGTCTACCAGGCCGAAATCCTGCATGCCTTTACGCTTGGGGTATTGGGAGCGTTCGATAGTGATCCACTCTACTTGGGCTACGAGGTGGCCTTCCTCCGTGGGTACCAGAATATAGCCATTGATGCGTGGGAATGGACGCGGCGTGCCAGTATTGAGGGCGACTGAATCGGGGACTTCGATATCCAGCAGTACCCGGATTTCATCCGGTGAAACAAAGTCTATGCTGCCGATGCGCAAAGAGTCGGCATAGGCTAATGGTGAAAGGCTCACGATGAACCCTCCGCGATATGCGTGTCACCTGTTGCGGGCGACTGCGCTGTTGGTGGTTGCTCAGTGCCGTACCGCTGCTTGAGCAGTTCGCTCATGCGGAAGGTGGTTTTATCGATGGCCGCCTTGGGCAGGAAGGTTTCGGTTAGTGTTTGTAAATCCGCCAGTGCTGGCCCGATCATCAGGCTGATCTGCGAAGGGCGTCCAAGCTCCTCGTAGGTTTTCATGATGCGACCCAGTTGATCGCTGCGGGAGATCACCACCAGATGGGTGGAGGGGATGGTGAGCATGTCGCGGATCACCCGGTTGATGTGTTCGTCGCCAAAACTGTAGCCGTAGGTGATCAGTGTACTGTTGGGGCGACAGACGGCGGCGGCTAGGTCACGGAACAGTTCGACGTAGGGATATTCCGCCGTTTCTCTGTCTTTGGCGGCGTTGGGGTAGATCATTAGGGCATGGGCATTAATACCGCGCAATGCTGGAGCCTCCAAGTAAGGCTCTACCGTGTCTGCACCAAAGGGCAATCCGATTCGGCGGATGTCTTCGTCAGATTGTACCCAATCCACAGAACCATGAAGTTTGGTAAAGCGTGCCACCCCTTCGAGATAGCGGGGTTCGCCGCGAATTCCCGGCGGGTTATAGTGCATGTCCAGATCCAGCCTGGATGAGCGGAAGATTGGCATCAGGTTGCCGAGAAAACGATCCAGTAGGTGAAGTCCCGCCAGTTCAGCCCCAGCCTCGATTAGCCTGTCATAGTTGGTGGTGAAAATATTCAGCCGATCACGTACCCCGGTTCGACTGGCGAAACTCATCAGGAAGGTGACAAGGGTGTTGAACGCTTGTTCGCGCTTTGTTTTATCTGCCTTGGCGATACCGGCTTCGCTTTCGAGGATGGACTGAGAGAAATCCAAAAGTGACTTCAACAGATCCTCTCTAAGTGCTTTCGCATGCTTGTCGGCACCAAAGATCTCCAATCCCCGCAACAGTTCATTAGCAACACGAATCTGATCTTCGATATTGCTTTCATCTCGCCCCGCTTCTTTCGCTGAGGCCGTAGCCGCAGCAAGAATCCTGCTCCTGAATCGGCCTTCGGAAACATCTCCCGACATACCTGCGGCGGGGCCCCCCGTCGCGATTTGATGTACTGCATGTGTCAGTCCCGATCCCGCCAAAAACGAGAGGTGCTCTGACTGGAACAAAGAGGTAAGCCATGGCTCGACGCGGCTGCGAAGTTCCTTTAAGCCGAATTCCCGATCTGTTGTAGTCACCCATGACGCTTTCACGTCTTTACAGAGTTTGAATTTGGCGCCTTCGTCGACGGGCTCGAAGTAGACGGGACGATAGTCGTCCCGGACCTTCAGGATATTGATCTTTTGTGGAGGACGTTTGTCGCTTTCCTGCTCAGCAGGCCGGGTTAGCTTGGGTTGCTGTTCATTTGCGGTCATCTGCGTCTCCTGTTTTGGTCTGATGACAATGACGGCGCACTTATTGGTTGGCCTGGTTTAATAAATCTCGGCCTTGATCGGTCAGGCGGTATTTCTGCAGTCGGCTTTGGGGTTTGTCGGGGATGGTCATGGCCAGCAGGCTCTGCTCCAGGAGCGGGGCGATATGCCGTTTATAGTTCAGGTATACATTAGCAAGGCCCGCGACCTCTAAAAGCTCCTGTTTACTGCGCTCCCGTACCCGGCAGGCCTGCAACATGGATAGGACTTGCTCACTGACTTGCTCACTGACTTGCTCACCGGTGGGCTGTGTTTCTTTGCGCAGGCTGATGGGCTCCAGTAACGGCACGATAAACCGCACCCGCATGCCAATCTCCTTAATCTGCGGTTCTGGCAGGCCCAACTCCTGAGCTTCGGTAAAGATACGGCGCACGCCGGTGCCCCATTGTTCGATGAGGTGCAGCTCACGAAATACGCGGGCAATCACGGTGTTGCGGATTTTGGATGCGCCCTGTTTCATGTCTTCGATGGTCATGCCGGGTAACAGCAGGCCGGGGTTTTCGATTTCTATGCGGTCATCCAGAAATACTACGCGCACAGGGGCTCCGCGTTGGGAGTAATCGGCGTGGACGAGGGCATTGATGACCACCTCGCGCAGAATGGAAAGGGGGATGCTCCAGACATCTTTGCGCCGAACCTCTGAGAGGTCAGCGCCACGCATGGCGTGTTTTTTCAGGAAGAGCATTACCTCGTCCACGGCCTTGGGCAGGGGCTGGTCCAGTTCTATATGGTCGAAAATGTCGAGCTTTTCAGTGCCGAAAAAACGCCCGCATTGAATCCAGGCATCTGGAAAATGCCGGAGCCGTTCTTTGCCAAATAACAGCACCGCGCCTTTGGTGGGCACGAGCTTGCCCTGATGCGAGCTGAGGAGTTTGAGGGTCAGCAGGGTTTTTTCATCCAACGTGCGCGATGCGCCAAAGAGTTGCTGCGCTGCTGCGATATCCAAATCGTCCACAGAGAGATCAGGCATGGGCATTTCATCAAAGCCGGTACCTTCGACGCTGCGGCGCAGTTCGGCAACCAGCTCCCAATCCGCCTGACGGTTGGTGGAACCGAGGCGGACGAATACGCCGTTATCCGGCCCTTCTGCTTTGAGCCAGTGTGGCCGCTGGCCACTGGGGTACACTTCGACCACCAACAACGTTTTCCCCTCAATGGTCAGCAGTTCGATATTGGGCACCAGACGGGGAGCGATGGCGTCCGCAATCAGGTTACAGAGGCGTTCTTCCTCATCCAGCGGCTGCTCGATGCCCACGATCTGCCGGTCATCGGTAACGCCCAGCACGAGAAAACCACCCGCGGAGTTGGCGAAGGCGACTAAGGTTTTGAGCAGGGGTTTGGGGGAGGAGAGGTCCCGTTTGAACTCAAGGGTTTTGCCTTCTGGTTGCTGGAGAAGTTGTGGGGTGAAGGGATTCATTATTTCCCTATCTTTCTGGCGGCTTGAATGATTTCGAGTGCTTTTGGCCCTTGGATATCAGCCCCCCTAAAGTCTGATAACCGCACATATCCGCCCTTGAAATTTGGTTTGTAAGCATTTTCCAGCGTGAACGTACAAATAGGAACAGTAGCACCGTCAAAACCAGAATATTCAAGTTGCACAAGCGAGGTGATGGTTTTCTGGTTGATCAGGAAGCTGCGCAATTTTTCGTAGGATGAAATAAACATCCAAACGAATGGAGTCATAAACCCAAGTTGGCCATAGGGAAGAACAAGTTCAGTGTTGCGCACAATAAAAGCTGAGAAAAGATCGGATTTTACATCTGGGTAGTTATCCTTCAGCCACGCCCCCAACCGCGCGTTCATGCCCTTGCCCCCCATGTACGGCGGGTTGGCAATCACCACATGATATTTGGGGCTAAGGGTGGCGGCTTGATGCAGCGCCTTCAGCACCTTGTTATGGGTCTCGTTGAGGAACAGCTCGCCACTGAAGTCTTGCGCTTCCAGCAGCGCCAGCACCGTCCCGGCGTTAGCCAGCTTGGGTTGGATCAGCGAACCAAAGTTATCGGCCTCTGCAAACTGCCTCAAGGTGCTGCGCAGATCCGGGGTAAACCGTTCGCGTCCTATTGCAGCACGGTATTCGTCCAGTTCTTCATCGCTGAACGTGATTTTCTCCAGCACGCAGATATGGGGTTTGATGGCCTTGTTGAAGAAGCGGCGCTGCCTGGCGCGCGCCTTCATGGTGAGGGCAAAAGCAGCCAGTTCGCCAGCGCGTTCGTCAATCTCGATACCGTAGAGGTTGTGGGTGAGAATCTTCTCGGGAATCTCGCTGGGATCGGTGCCGACTTCTTCGTAGATCCCATAGAGCAGGTCAAAGGCGTAGGTGAGCATGTGGCCGGAGCCGCAGGCGGGGTCGCAGACCTTGATGTCCTCGGGTTTATTAACCTTCAGAAAGTCGGTTTCACGCGCTTCTGGCTTGATGTAGTACGCCATTTGCCCGATGAGCGGTGAGTCGGGATGGTTGAGCATCCACAGGCGCCCCAGAGAATTGTCCACCAGATAGCGCACGATCCAGTGCGGGGTGAATAACTGTGTGGCGGCGGGAATGTTCTCGGGAGTGATCTTCTGGTTTTTCTTCAGGCCTTCAAAGACCTGATCTTTTTTCTCTGAGATGTAGAACTGATAGAGCCAGCCGATCACCTCCACATCCTGGCAGTCGTCCGTCGTCATGGCGTTGCGGGTGGCGGCCAGGATGGCGTTGGCCGAGAGCAGGTCGTCGGGCATCAGCAGTTCGGTGTAATCGGCAATGCGCTCGAAAAGATAAGGCATGGCCCGGTGAAAACTGTTGCATTCGGCGACCAGCAAAAGGCGGTAAGCTTCCTGATCCGGGTCCCGGCTGGGGGCGCCGTGATGGAGCAGGGCGGCAATCTGCTGACGCGTCTTCTCCGGGATGCGCTCTGCGTCGAGATGGCCCATTTTGGCCTCGGCGAGGATTTCCGGCTGAATCTGATCTTCCTGGGCGGGCGATACCACCCGGCTGCGGGTGTAGCCATTCACATCCATAAAGCGCAGGGCGCAGAAACGGTTGAACCAGACGTAGGCCACCTTGTCGATGACTTGCGCGCGGCTGCTTCGCTGAATCTGCTTTTCCAGCTCGGTCACGGCGTCGGGAGTTTCCCGACGCGCGGCGCTGCCCGCCTCCAGCACCAGGCCCAGACGGGCACCCACCTGCTCCAGCAGCAGGCGTCGGGCTTGTTGAGCGAATTTCTTGAGCTTGGCGGTTTCCATGACGTGGGTTCTCTCAGATTTGCACGCGGTTGCCGGCCTGAATTTCCTTCAGCCAGGCTGCACGCTGCTTTTGCAGATAATCGTCCAGTTCTGCCTCGTTGGCCAGCCAGGGCCTGGGATAACTGACGCGGATACTGCGGGCTGGAACGATGCGCGGCTCGGCGACCCAGGAAGGTGATGCCGCGGGTTCTGGCGCGTTGCCGGTAGCTGGCTGGGTGGACTCATAGGTGGGTATCGGGGTTACCGGGTGTGCCAACTGCTCCAGCTTCAGCAACAATTGCGGGTACTGATCGTCTTCAAAGCGGCGCAGATAGTCGCGGATCATGGCGATGCGTTTCTGCCCCTGCAGGCTTTGGCGCGCCTCTATAAAGGCCTTGGAAAACGGGGCTTTTTGTGCGTCGTCAAGGTGGCTGTATCCCGCGTAATTTTGCAGCCGTTGCTGTAGCTCATCCAGATTATGGTTGGCGGTATTTTTTTCCTGGGCCAACTGGGTGGCGATGGCGTGTTGCAGGGCCTCCAGTTGCGGCTTGGTTTGTTGCAGGCGGCTGCCCTGCCACGGTTTGCTGTCGGCAAGAAGGACCCTGAGCGCATCCACTTCGGCGGCGGCTACATAGGCGAAGTTGTCTTCTTCCTCTTCCAGCAACTGGCGGGCCTGATCGTAGATCGCCTTCTGGGGACTGTTCATGAAGCGACGGAGGGCGTCGATGATCTGTTCTTTGGTGTCGAGTAAGGTGTCGTCGGCGCGGGAGAGGTCGGTCAGGAACCAAGGGATCTGCTTGCCGGAAATTTCCCTGAGCGTGGCAAGCACGCCGTCGAGGACACTCAGGAAGGGATACTGCGTCTTCTGCCTGTGCAGGTCAGCAAGCTCCATTTCCAGATCTTTGAGGGCACTGATGGTTTCCTGGGCCAATGCGCGGGCTTCGTTGCTGCCCGCCGGGCGGTCAAAGAAGTCGGCGAAGAAGTCCTTGAGGGTCCGTACCTGGGAGGCGCTGAACTCGATCTGCGGCTCCAGTACCAGGGTGGCGTGGGCGCTGGTGTTGCGCAGACTGCGCTCCAGAGCGTCGCCTTCCAGTGTATTACTGTCCTGACGCACTTCCACTTTGCCGCGTGCATAAAGGAGTGCGAGATTGCAGAGAATGGCGGC
The DNA here is from genome assembly GCF_028215975.1 of Acidithiobacillus ferriphilus. Taxonomy (NCBI): domain Bacteria; kingdom Pseudomonadati; phylum Pseudomonadota; class Acidithiobacillia; order Acidithiobacillales; family Acidithiobacillaceae; genus Acidithiobacillus; species Acidithiobacillus ferriphilus. The sequence goes on along the minus strand of NZ_CP116458.1, from coordinate 121,958 downwards.
GTAATACCAACCGTAGTTTTTGTGCTCGAAGCGTTCCAGCAGGCTTTTGACGGTGGTGCGCACGCCACTGCGGCTGTTGTTCTGGATAAAGGCCAGCAGCTCCTGCTCTGGCTCGGTCAGGCTGGTGGCTTCGTTGCCCAGCAGGCTGTCCTGAGCCTTACGCAGGTATTCGCCGATGTCGCTTTCGCTATAGCTGATATCGCGCAACATGCGCAGGTTGGGGTAAGTGTGCTCGATGAGCTGGAAGAAACCCTTAACGATGCGGGTCTGGCCATCGCCCTTGTCCAGATCGACGTCCCCGGCGTTGATGATCAATTGGGCCTGCCCCAGCAACTGTTTGGCGCGTTCTTGCAGTTCGCCCATGCGCTCGGTGTTCTGAAAGCCTTTGGCGTCGAGAATCCGCTTGACCGCTTCCTGCTGAGTGTTGCTGTTTTGGCGGATGTATTTCTCGGTGCGCTTGTACATGGTGAGGTCCTGCATGAAGCGCGCATCGGCGGGGAGTACGACCCGCAGTTCGTCGCGGCCCATGCTCTGCATGCGCTGTAACATGAGATTGTCGAAGTTGTCGCTGAGTGGCGTAATGAGATGAATGGCGAGTTCGGATTCACGGCTGAAGGCGCGGTCATCCATTTTGCGGGTGTAGGGATAATCCTGACCATTGTCATAGCGAATCTTGCGCTGCTTGATAACGCCGTCGAAAATCAGTTTTTCCAGCTCCTCCATGACGGCGGTAGACTCGACATCGGTGTTTTTGATTTCTTCTTCGATGTCCTTTTCTTCGTCGGTCAGATACTCGTAGAGGTCGCCGTTGCGCTGAATGTAGGTCTGTTGCTCCAGCAAATGGAGTGCGGTCTCCAGTTTTTGGCGTTGGGTGGCGGCGTCATCGCCAAAGTGCTCCAGCATCAGGATGCTGAGGTTGCGGGGCGTAGCCTTGAATTCCTTGATATATTTGACGAGAAAGAGGGCCTTGAGCACGCGCACGGCATAGGGGTCGCCGAGGTGGCGTTCGGCATTGTTGATGGCACTCTGGATGGCGCTCTTGAGGGCACCCCGGATGCCCTCAAACATGCGGTCGAAGGTAGCGAGCTGGCCAACTGGCTCATTGTCGATGGCTATGGCCACTTCGCGGAATACGCCCAGCATGGAACGCTCACCCACGGAATTGGCCTTGCCCTCAAAACCGTTATGCAAAGAAAGGCCACGAATGGCCGACTGGAACAGCGGAAACTGGTAGGGAACGAAGGGATAGCAGTAGGTGAAATGCTCCAGGTCACGGAAGTTCTGGTAGTGCTGGCCGCCGTCGGCAAAGTCAAAGAGCGTCTTGAAGTTGTTGACTTGCTGGTCGTAGACCGTTTTCAGCAGTTCGGCACCGCAGTCATTTTTGGTGAGCAGGCGTTTCTGGATCACCTCGGCGACGTCGGCGCTGGTGAGTTTGAGGCGGTTGGCAAAGCGCGCCTGAATTTTGGTGAAGTCGTTACCCTGCTGCTTGCTCATGTCGCCGATCACCGAGCTCATGTCTTCCTGGGCGGTGACGATGATCCAGGCCCGTCCCTGACATTTGGTGGCGAGGCTCTCGGCCACCGTCTGCAGGTTAGTCATGAGCTTGGTATTATCGGCGATGTACTGTCCGGCTTCGTCCACAAAGAAATTCAGGCGGAAATGGGCAGGTTGCTGATCCAGCCAGTCCTTGACCTGCTTGCTGAAGTCTTCGATGGAAACGCTGTACTGGGCGTGATACCGGTCGAGAATGTTCTTGGCCAGCGTGGAGTCTTCTCCGGTGATTTCGGCGTAGGCCCTGGCGATATTGCCGGATTCCAGCACGGCTTGTTCCCGCCCACGCTCCCAGGGCTTTTTTGCGATGTGCTGATAGGCTTCTTTAAAAGGCTGGAACAGTTTGCGGCTGTCGAGATCCCGCTCGAACTGGGCGATGTAGCCCTGTTTGCCGTAATAGCCGCACATTTCATTGAAGACTTTGACGAAGACCGAGAGCAAGGCGTCGGTCTGCGTCTTGCTGATGATGTCGGCCTTCTGATCGATATTGAAGAGAATACTCTTGGAGGGTATCGCCACGGCTTTTTTCAGTTCTGCACGCAGCAGTTCGTCATTTTCCCGGATCTTGGGCAGGAAAATGTCGAGAGCGCTACTGCCATCAATCTGACGATTTTCCAGCATCAGCGCGAGCATTTTCAGCAGGTGGGACTTACCGGAACCGAAGAAGCCGGACACCCAGACGCCGTTGGCCCCGTGGTAGTCGGTGTAGGCGTCCAGAAAGTGCTCCAAACGCTTGGCTACCTCATCGGTGAGGACGTATTCGCTCAGTTCGTTATAGAGACTGGATTCATCGTCGGCTTTTATGACGCCTTCAATGGGGCGACTGACCGGACTTTTGAAAATTCCGTTGAGTTTCATCTTGCGGCTTCCTTACACCTGAACTTCGAAAATATTGAACGCCCGGTAGTATTTATCGTCATGCAGCAGGCCGAACAATTCCAGCGATGCGCCTTGTTCCAGGGAGTGGCGGTATTCACCAGGGAAAAACATCACCGTGGGTTTGCTTTTTGCCGTACTTTGCAGGTTGTTCAGCACGTTGTGCGAGCGGATATAGGGAAACACCTCGCCAATACCCGAGAGGAACAGCACGTCGTAGTCCGTCTGCGTCAGGCGTTGGGCAATGGCCGGAATCAGATGCTCCTTGATATCCAGCACGTTTTGCAGCAACTCCAACAGCCGGTCTTTCCCAATCTCGGGTTCCAGTCGGAGGATGTCATCCCAGAGCGAGATACCTTCTGCGCCACCTTCACGGGCCTGGAGCAAGCCTATGCTGAGGTCGTACAGGTTGATGTCCAGCACCCTGACGCCGCGCCCCTGTAGGCAATCGACGTGCGTGTTACGGAGCTGGCTGATCAGTTGCCGTTGCGTGCGCTGCATCTCAAAAGCTTCTTGCGCGTTGAATTCGCAGATATAGAAGGGAAGATCGTTATTCAGCCCTTTCATTTCCAGAAAACGCGGGCTGCTGATGACCTTGAGCAGATGGTTAAAACGCGCTGCCAAGGGCTGCTGGCTGATCTTCTGACTCACTGGAGCCACCTTTGCATATCGTGATCGGTCGCCGGGAAAACCAGCAGTGGCTCGTGACCCTGACGCGCCAGCAGGCGGGCCAGTGGCGGCGTGAGAAGCGCGGGCTGTATCTGTAGTTGCGTGGATATCAGATCGGCCTCACGCAGCATGCGAAAGAGATTTTGGCGCAGCTTGCTCTGGGTGGAGGGGGCGATCTCGTCAAGTTCTGCATGCCATAAGGCCTTGGCATTGCAGAAGGTGTCGTAGTCGCTTGCGGTGAGCCGACCGCGCAGGCTCAGGTAATGCTCGCGCAGCACCTCCTGGGCGAAGTCGTGGATAAAGGTATATCGACGACAGGTTGCCGACCACAGCAGGTATCCTTGTTCACGTGCGCTACCTTCGGTGAGGTACTCTAGTTCTTCGATATCGAGCAATTGCAACCGGGCGATGATCTCCTGGCTGACGCGGGTGGCCGTTGCTGCAGTACGCACCTGCAGCAGGTTCTCAGCCCTGACTTGCTCACGGGTTTGCGCCCAGTCGCGTAGCGCCAGATAGCGCGTGGCTATCAGCGGCGCTTCCTGTAGAAACAGGCCACCGGTGGTAAAGGAGAGGCGGTATCGGTCAGACGTGGTCACAGGCCCCTTGCGCATAGGTAGGATGGGCACAAACATGTGGCCCATTCTAGCGGATTGGGCCTGTGTTTGACACGACAGCAGGCGGTTCCCTACGCCAATTTGGCGATCCTCATGTGGTATAAAGCATAGGTTGTCGGGTTTGACCCTTCCAGGGCGCAGAATCCAACATCTTGCGAATCACCACAGACACTGAAGAGAGCGGCAATACATGAAAATTCTCCATACTTCTGACTGGCACTTGGGACGCACCCTCTATGGCCGCAAACGCTATGAGGAATTCGAGGCATTTCTCAAATGGTTGGCAAAGACGATTCAGCACGAAAAGGTCGATGCCTTGCTGGTGGCTGGGGACGTTTTTGATACCAGCGCACCCAGCAACCGCGCCCAGGAGCTTTACTACCGCTTTCTCTGTGCGGTGGCAGCTTCGTCCTGCCGCCATGTGGTGGTCATCGCGGGCAATCATGATTCGCCGTCTTTCCTCAACGCACCCAGGGAATTGCTCAAAGTGCTTAACGTGCATGTTGTCGGCGCACTCGCTGAGGTGATCAGTGACGAGGTCCTGGTTTTACACACAGAGGGTGGTATTCCGGAACTGATCGTCTGTGCCGTCCCCTACCTGCGGGACCGCGATATCCGGGTGGCCGAGGCCGGTGAAACCATTGAGGACAAGGAGCGCAAACTGATCGAAGGCATTCGTGATCACTATGCCGCTGCGACCGCCATTGCCGAAGCTCAGCGTCTCGCTTTGGGCGTTGATATTCCCATCGTCGCCATGGGGCACCTGTTTGCTGCGGGCGGGCAAACGGTGGACGGGGATGGCGTGCGGGATCTCTATGTGGGATCCCTGGCTCATGTGACCGCTGCCATTTTCCCCGACAGTCTGAATTACCTGGCCCTTGGCCATTTGCATGTGCCACAGAAAGTAGGCAGCTCGGAGCGTCGCCGTTACAGCGGCTCTCCGATACCCATGGGCTTTGGCGAAGCGAAGCAGGCAAAGAGTGTCTGTATGGTCGATTTTGATCATGCTGAGCCCACCGTGCAGATACTGCCAGTCCCCGTTTTTCAGCGACTCGAACGCGTCAAAGGCGATTGGCCAGCCATCTCCGCCCGGATTCTGGAGCTTTCTGCCATACACCCGCAGGCCTGGCTGGAAGTGATTTACGAAGGAGAAGAGGTCATCAGTGATCTGCGGGATCGCCTGGATAAAGCCACCGCAAACTCTGATCTGGAGATACTGCGCATCAAAAACAACCGAATCGTCGATCGGGTGCTGGGTCAGATACACGATGAGGAAATGTTGGATGATCTCAGCGTCGACGAGGTTTTTGCGCGTTGTCTCACGGCTCATCAAGTGCCCGAAGATCAACGGCCGGAATTGCTGCGCGCCTATCAGGAGACCATCGCGTCTCTTCAGCAAAACGACGCCAGAGCAGAATAGCGAGACGATCCATGCGCATACAACAAGTACGCTTCAAAAATCTGAACTCTCTGGTGGGTGAGTGGAGTATTGATTTTACCCATCCCGCCTACGCCTCAGAGGGCATTTTTGCCATCACCGGACCTACTGGTGCGGGGAAGACGACGATCCTCGACGCCATTTGTCTGGCGCTGTACGGACGCACCCCTCGCCTGAACAAGGTTACCAAGGGCACCAATGAAATCATGTCCCGCCAGACGGGCGAGTGTTTTGCCGAAGTGACCTTTGCCACGCAGACTGGTCAGTACCGCTGTCACTGGAGCCAGCACCGGGCGCGCAAGAAGCCCGATGGCGAATTGCAGAACCCGAAGCATGAAATTGCCGATGCACGGTCAGGCAGCTTACTGGAGTCCTCACTCAAAGGGGTGTCCGACCGGATTGAGACAGCTACGGGCATGGGCTTCGAGCAATTCACTCGCTCCATGCTGCTGGCTCAGGGCGGATTCGCCGCCTTCCTGCAAGCCGCTGCCGATGAGCGTGCGCCGATTCTGGAGCAAATCACGGGAACGGAGATTTACAGCGAGATATCTGTCCGTGTCCATGAACGGCGTACTGTAGAGCGTAACGCACTGGAGCGAATGGAGGCGGAACTGGAGGGCATGCGGCTCTTGCGTCCGGAGGAAGAGCAAGGGCTGAACGACAGTCTGGCGCAAAAGACCCAGCAGGAGGCGAAGTTGGCTGCAGAAATTGCCCGGACGCAGGAGATAATCCGCTGGCTGGACAGTATCGCGCAACTGGAAACGGATCTGCAGCAGATCGCCGGGCAGAAAGTGAATTTGCGGGTCAGAGTCACTGCCTTTGCCCCCGAACAGGAGAGACTGACGCAGGCAAATAAGGCACTCGAACTGGAAGCGGATTATACCGCCTTGCAGTCGCTTCGCCATGCGCAAGAGACAGATGCGGCGAGCTATCGGGAGAAGCAGGCCATACTGCCGGAACAGGTGGAAGCCGTCCGTCAGGCTACCGAGGCGGAGCACATGGCTGCAGTGCAACTGGAAGCCAGCAAGACAGCGCAGCAACAGGCCCTGCCCCTTATTCGGCAGGTGCGCGAACTGGATCTCAAAATCCGTGAAAAAGAAGCACCTGTTCGAGTGGTTTCCGACGCCATCGCCGCGTATGAGCGATCTCTGAAAGCGCTCCGCGTGAAGCAGGATACCGATCTCAGGGAACAGGAACGTCTGCAAAACATCTTTGCGGTCCTCACACAGCAGTTGGCAAACACGCAAGCGGATGCAGGGCTGGTGGAGCATCTTGCCGGTATGCGGGCACGGATGGAGGCGGTGCAGCAGGTGTATGGGCAGTGGCGGGAGAAAGGCAGGGCGATACGGCAGACGGAGGAGGCCTTAGCGACGGCGGTTCGCTCATGGCAGGAGGGGACGGAGGGGCGCAGTAGGGCCGAAATCGCGCTGAATGACCGGCAAAAAGAAGTGGCCGAAAAACAGCTATCCTTTAAGGACCTTCTGGAGGGACAGGAACTCCCAGAGTGGCGCGACCGCCTGGACACTCTCAAGGATCAGGGTGTTGTTCTGGCAAAAATACAGGATGCCGCCCAAATCATCGCGCAGACGACGCAGCACCTGGCGACTCTGAAAGTGCATCAGACCGCACTGCTTGCAGAAAATGCGACTCTGGACGCACGCCTTACCGCCGAACTGGCGCAGAAAACGACCCACGGCCACACGGTTTCCTTGCTGGAAACCCAGACCACGCTCCTCAACCGGATAGAAAGTCTGGAGGCAATGCGTCATCAATTAGAGGACGGTGAGGTCTGCCCGCTTTGCGGCGCAACAGAGCATCCCTTCGCGGAGGGAAATATTCCGCACGTTGACGAAACCCGCCAAGCCCTGATTGCTGCCAAAACTGCGCAGGATGCCAACGCAGAAGAGATTACGGCGCTGAAAGTGAAACAGGCTGAGCAGGGCAAAGAACTGGAGCGGTTGCACGCTGAGCAGCAATATGCGGCTACGCAACGGGTCGCCGCACAGGACCTGATTGCTGCCAATGGGCAGGTTTTCGCCCTGCTACAAGCAGAGGATCCCCAACTGACAGACCAGGTGCAGACTTTGCGGGACGAACATGGCGTTGCCTTAGAGCGGGCGCATGGCATCGTGCGTCGCGCAGAGGCTGCGGAAAAAGCATTGGCAGAATTACGCATCTCCCTGGATCAGGCCAAAACGGCGTTTGTGAAAGCAGACCGGGAGTTTGAGTCAGCGCGGCATCAAAAGGTGTCCCTCGAAAAATCTCTGGAACAGATCAAAGAGGACGCCCTATCGCTCTCTACCCAACAGGAGCAATACCTGGCGGTTTTGTCCGGAAATCTGGCGACTTATAGTGTCGCCCCTGTTTCTCTGGATGCCCTGGATCAGATTCAGGCAGATTTAAGCGAACGGCGCGCCCAATGGCTACGCCGCCAAGAAGAAAAAGGTGACCTCGTTGTGAAGCGCGCCGCACTGGAGGCGCAGATACGCCATCAGGGCGAGGAGATGTTGAAGTTGGATGGGGAGACCCAAAAGCAACAAAGACAACTCGAAATGTTACGAGTGGAACAGCAGGCATGGAAAGATCAGCGTCGTGCGCTTTTTGGTGATAAAAATCCCGCAGACGAGGAAAAGCATCTTTCCGATGCAATCGTGTCTGCCGAGAACACACTCGAAAATGTGCGGCAGCGGATGTATACGGCGCAACAGAAACTGGCCTTACTCCAGGAGAGCGTGGCAAACCTCGTGGTAGGCATCGAAGAAAGAAAACCCCGATTAGAGGCTGCTGAAGCCACTTTTGCGAGTCGCTTGCTGAAGGCGGAGTTCGCCAGCGAGGTGCAATTCTTATCGACCCGTCTGCCTGAGGATGAGCGTAAAAAACTGGCGAATGCCGCGTTCCAACTGAAGGACGAAGCGTCGGTGCTCAATGCCATGGAGCAAGGAAAAAATACCCTGCTGGCGACAGAGCGGCAAAAGCAGATTACCGATGCGCCAAAAGATACAGTCAGTCAGATATTGAGCGATCTCATGGTGAATCACCGGAATATGCAGCAAGAGATTGGCGGTCTTTCTCAAAGACTCAAGGATAACGCCGCACTGAAAGAGCAGCAGCAAGGGAGGGGCGAGGCCATCGCGGCGCAGAAGCGTGAGTGCGGACGTTGGGATCTGCTCCACGATCTCATCGGTTCCAGCGATGGCAAGAAATACCGCAATTTTGCCCAAGGGCTGACTTTTGAACTGATGGTCAGCCACGCTAACCGGCAACTGCAAAAAATGACCGACCGCTACCTGCTGATCCGCGATGGCAGGCAACCTCTGGAACTCAATGTGATCGACAACTATCAGGCCGGGGAGGTGCGTTCCACTAAAAACCTCTCGGGTGGAGAGAGCTTCATCGTCAGCCTGGCGCTGGCACTGGGCCTCTCGCACATGGCCAGTAAAAATGTGCGGGTGGATTCCCTGTTTCTGGATGAAGGTTTCGGCACTCTGGATGAGGAAGCCTTGGATATGGCCCTGGAAACTCTTGCGGGTCTCCAGCAGGAAGGCAAGCTCATTGGCGTGATTTCCCATGTGGCTGCTCTCAAAGAGCGTATTGGCACCCAGATTCAAGTGATACCGAGAACGGGGGGAAGAAGTACCATATTCGGGCCTGGTTGCATATTTTAGGCCAAAACACACTGGGTGTTATGATTGTTGCGGCACAGAACGGCGCTACGCCATAAGCGCGCCATCCAGCCAACCACCCGATTTCAAAGGACGCGCCATTCCACTTTCCCGTCTCGGCGTTCCAGGCATGGCGGAAAAACCTTGAGGGCTCTTGCGCATCGTTAGGACACCTTTAGGTCATCCCCACCCTGCCCCACGCCCTCTCCATGACCTTCCATAGCGGGCTATGTACCGCCAGGACACGGCCCGTATACTTTTTCTTTCTGCGCAGACCGAGGGTCCGGGCCGCCAGACATTAACCCGGTCGCTGCCCTTACTGAATCCGCCAAAATACCCACAGTTATGCCCCTTCCCTGCGGTGGCCATAGTAAACCTGCGCCACGTAGCGCCCCCGTCCATCGCCATGGCCGAGATCCTGGGCAACCAAGGCGAGGGTTTCCCGCAGGCTGTAGCCGCGCGCCCGGTAGAATGCCATGGCCTGGTCCGCCCAGGCATAACGCAGTCCATGGGAGGCACGCGCTCCCCTGAGTCCGGCTTTGCGCAAGATGCGGTGGTACCGGTCATAGGCCGACTTCAGAGTGCCGCTTTTGCCATTGATCAGGTAGGTGGTGTTGTTTTGGGTCAGTACCTGTTGTGCGTGGCGTATGGACTCCAGGGCACCTTCCTGGTCGATCACACTCTGTTTGCGGGGCCGGCCACCCTTGGTGCCTTCGATGACGTGGATGGCGCCGTCTTTCAGAGCCTCTTGCTCCCACCGGGTGAGGGTATCCGCTCTTGGGCGTAACGCCTCCAGTGCCCGGAGTCCGAGTTTCCTTTGCAGGGCCATCACGGCGGCCACACCGCCGGTAGGGTCCAGTTGCAGCACCTGCGCCCATGCCTCCTGGTAATGAGCGTCATCAATGGCTTCATGGGTCCCATCCCGTGATACGCCCGACAGGCCGAGCGCGGCATTGCTCAATTCCCGATGCTCGGCAAAGGGGCCCCGCCCGGCGGCAGTCAGCACCGTTCGGAGCGCCGCCATGGTATTTTGCAGGGTTCTTTGCCCCAGCCCCCTCTCGCGCAGATGGTCGATATAGGTTTTGATCAGCCGCACCTTGATATCCCCAACATGGCGGGTCTGGATATTCCGCTCGCGCAAGCATCGGCAAAACTCTTTTACGACGCGTTCCCGGTGCTCACGGGTGCGCATGGCACCGCCGGCGTCCCGTGCAATGCGTAGCATTTCGTCTTGTAACGACATGACTCCTCCCAACATCAAAAGGCTAACGACGATTACGGCGGGCGAGCAGTAGGCTGATATGTCAATTTCTTGCGTATTTGGGACCATTGCTACCCGCACCTTGCGGTGCGGTCAGCCTGAATCATCACGCCCGCCGGATTGATCCGGTGAGTTTCGGAGGGTGACGTGGAAGACCGTGGTCTGCACGCCGCTTACGCGGGACACCCTTACCCCTGTGAGGGGGTACTCGTCAGTGATGATTCGTATTGGTAGCTGCGTCCTTCAGGCCCTTGGCCTTTCAATGTGGAAATCCTTTTATCGCGCCGGTCACCCAGCGTGGGTTGAACAGGCATTCCTTACCGTGGAATGCGGTGACATTTTGCGCTCGCTCTAGGCGGGCCTTATCGGGCGGGGTTTCACCCGCCCTTTGTGTCGGCGTCACTTTGCGTATGCACGCGAATGAATCACCGACCGCTTCTTCAGTTGCGCATTCAGGCATCGCTGCCATGGATCACTGTGAGGCAAGCATGCTTGCCGATATATGCCGATAACGGCTCTGGATTTGCAGGGTGTAACGCCCCCTGTGGTCGGCACATGTGTGCGGGAAATCTTTCGCCCTGGTGGTTGGCCCATGCAGCTTTATCTCACCTGAGGCGCTCGCGCGGCATGCTGTCCCTTGCTGATAACAGCATAACGTCGCCAAGGAGCCAGCAGTGGCGCATCATCGCCACTTTTTCGCATGTTTTGCTCCGGGATCAATTTGATCCCGGGACGCGATTCAGCGCCGACCGGGCGGGTATTGGGCTCACGGTTCCTGTCTGCCGATCACGATCGGCGACTCCGTCGCCACACTCCAGGATTGCTTCCACATCCTCACGGCGCAGGTAGTATCTCCGGCCGAGCCAGACGCGTCGTGCGGCGAGCCACTTCGCCCACCCCGCCCGGCTACGACACATGGCGTCCCGGAAGGCTGCCGGGGTCTTTCTTAAGAGGGCGGCGGCCTCCTCAGACGTGAGTAATTTCTGTTCCTGCTGCATTTCAGCCTCCAAATGTGGTCACTGCATGGGAACTATCGTAGCGCGGCTAGTCGTCGATAAAATCGCCAAGAACGCCAAATTTTGGCGTCTAATAACTGAGTTAAAAAACGGGGGAGGTATCTGACGGTGCACGGCGGGCATATGGGTGAGGATTATGTTTCGCCGAAAAATCCTGGGTTAAGGAAAGCGGCTGATAGATTGGATTTGTGCCATGTGGCACGTCCACTCAGGAGTCAGCAATGGAAGTCCAAAGCAACTGTGTCATAACGGCACCGTCAACGGTGCAGAGTCGGGTGGGTGACGGCTGGGGATATTGCCGGAACGAGGAGGGGTTCCTCTTTTTTGGCTACCTGTTCCTGCCGGATGACGTCATCCAGTGTGTCGCCCTGACCGAATCTGGAGAGTTCTGGGAATCGCGAATCTGCGCGCGGCAGCGTCTTGAAGAACGGCTCCAGGAGGAAGTCTTCTGGGGTGCCGCGCTCGGTGAAACCGCAGCGAACCAGGATCCCTATGCGGCGCTGCTGGAACTGGTGAGCACCTCCCCTTTTTTCTGGAGCTTGCCGGTGGCAGTCGTCAATCCAGACTACTGCCTGTCTGGGGGCAACGCGAATTCTTTTCTGGGCCGTTTTCAGGCGGAGAGTGCCGATCCGCAGACCCTCAAACAGCTCTCTGATGTCTGGAGTGCGTCGCTGGATCCGGGAATCATGGCCGTCCTGGACTCCTTGGAAACCCTGGAGGAGATGCCGCCCACCGTGGGGCTCTATGGTTTTCTCCGTGGCGCAACAGGAGAGGAACGCGCGCGACGTGTGGAACTGGTGCGGCGTACACCGGTGCATTTCCTTGCGGGGTTTTTTCAAAGCGAACCCGATACCTGCCACCGGAATCCCTGGGGCAACCCCTTGCATTTAGGCCCTTTGATGGCTCTGGCCCTGCGGCACGGCGCGTCGGTCGAGCAGACGTTGGCCACCGCTCTAGGGGTTCCCGTTTGGGCACTGAGCCCAGACTAAGGTGTTCCTGCCCTGAAGTGGTCTCAACGAAGAACATAATCGGGAATAATCTGGCGTTTTTGAACTGCACGGACAGCCGTCAACATATTATCATCTCCGCCTAGTTTAAAGATTCAGGAAAATTACGACCGTTGGCAACAGACGCCCGGGATCAAATTGATCCCGGCAGACATGCGTTGGAGGCTGGTTTCAGCAGGCGCCCGCTCATCGCTTGGATCCAGGCCTGCGCCGTCGCATGAATAAACGAGATAGCGGTTCGTTAAGGGATCGCCATTATTGAGGACGCACTGTCATGGCAGCATCACTAAAAAATAACCGAGGAAAACGCGCTCCTGCCGTATCAGAAAATGAGACGTCTTTGTCACGTATTCTGATACGCCTATTGGCCGAGCTCGAAACAGCCGGGATTCTGGCCGCATTGCCGCGTCAGTCGCGATATCTGCTCAGAAAGCAGGGCAATATCGCCTTGCCCAGACTGATTGCGGCAATAAGCGAACAGGGATATTACCTAGCGCCTAGCGCAGGGCTATGCGTGGAACGACTAGGTGGAATTCGCCCTGCCGCCGAAAAAACGGGATTGTCGATGAACACCATTCAGGCACTGAAGCAGGGCCACGCAACACTCCGCAGCTTCCTGATTCTTGCGGTCGCCCACAGATCGCGGGTTCGGTTACAAAAGATCAATCCTCGCGCCGCACTATGGACCGCTAAGGAAAACACATGGACAACCCCGCCCTCACTTCTGCAGCAATTGTACCCGTTGCTGCCGGGTAAAACCTTTGACATCGATCCATGTAGCCCCAGCGTTGGGCCGGCCGCCCCGGTGCGCGCCTATGTGCATTACACGGAAAAGCACGATGGACTTCGTCAGTCCTGGGGGAAGGGTACCTGCTGTTATGTGAACCCTCCGTTTTCCCAGTTGCGGGCATGGATACACAAAGCACTGGCGGAGACCGGCAACGGAGTCGTCAGCATCTTGCTCTGCCCAGCGCGTGTCGATTCCATTTGGTGGCACACCCTGGTAGCCGACCGAATTCCCGTCGTTATGCTACGGGGGCGGCTACATTTCGGTGGTGGGGATAACTGTCAGCAAAAAGCGCCTTTCGCCAGCGCTCTGCTCATTATAGGAGGTTCTGCCCAGCTACCAAAGCGCGTCGCCGACGCGACTGGAGGATGGCTTGCCAGCATAGCCCCTTGATCTCGTGGAGAAAATGAACGCCAATTATAGATGCCAAGCTCAATGGCTCTTTTGCAGCGTAAGCGGACCAGTTCTTTCCAATCCAGAGATGAGCCTGAAGGGAGGGTAAGAGTGAGCTATCAGGCGACTGAGTGTTGGGCATTGTTGATGGAACGAAAGAGCTTTGCCCGCGCCTTTTGGAGGCAGAGAGCAGCCGCATTATCGCTCATGGCATAGGCGATTGCATCCAGTTGTTCGTAGCTGACGCCCGGCTTCAGGTGCTGGCTGGCTTGGGGCAGGGATTTGAGCTTGTCGTAGGGGGTCATCATGGCCTCGTAACGGTAACGTTTGCGCAGGCGGCCTTTGGCGTCGACCTCTTCCATTGGAAAGAAGCACGGCCGATGGAAGTTCAGGTATGGGGACAGCACTCCCTGAGCGAAGGCATTGACCTGCCGGGCAAAGCGCCCTGGGATGTGAGCGTAGCCCAGATGTTTGCGGACCACGGACCCGCTCTTGGACTCCACCAGCGCATTGTCGTTGCTGCGCCGGGCGCGGGATTTGGTGAACGGCTCGACGCGCAGCTTCTCCAGCAGCTCAGCGACGCGTTTATTGATGTATTCCGAGCCATTGTCGGAGTGCACGCCGAGTACGACAAAGGGGAAGGCGTCGATCAGGGCTTCCAGTACAGGCAGCAGGAATTGCTCACTGATGCGCTCGACGGAGCCTACGAACTGGAACTGCGTCACCTCGTCGACCAGATTGATATGGTATAACCCCTTGATGCCATCCAAGTCACCCTGATGGACGGAATCCACCCGCAGGAAGCCGGGTCGCCCTTCCGGGTAGGGCTTGCGCCGTTCCCCAATGGCCACTTGGGCGGGCCGGGTCTTGTCGACGCTGCCACGCTGCCGTTGATACCCCTGGGAGTGGCGAAGATTGTAGAGATGACCGTTGGAAATCGATTGCAGTCATTCAGCAGCGGAAAGCAAATGACATCATCCGACCCCGAGCGGATGGTCGTGCCTACAGGGGTTCAAGGGCAGGTATTTGTTACGGAGCAGTCACTCAGCGACTTCTTTCTAGCTCCGTACCTCGGCCATAGCCGACTGTCAGCTACCTAATGTTGGTCGGCTGCTTAGTGCCCTTTGCAGATGGTCGGGAAAGCGGAAAGTGACCATTTGAGATCCAAGCACTGCAACTCGACAAGCGTGGCTCATGTGCAACCTCGACGCTAAAGCCGGATACGCAGTGTCGAGACCGATGTTGTGATCCAAATTTTTAAGTTGAAATTCTCACAAAGCTTGGACTGGATTGGGCCGTTCATGTCCGTCGTCGTAAACGGTTGAATCGAGAGCGCTCTAGCGGTGGAACCGCGGCGTCCAAGAGTCGATTAGCGCCTGTTCGTCCTCTTCATCCTCAGGCTCCGGTAGCGCAATCGAGTGGAGTACGGTGAGTGTTCTCCCGTACCGCCCGAGGCCAACAATGTCCTCGGAGATTTCGATTTGACGTGAGCCACCGAACCAATCCTGCAAGTTCGATGACTCCTCACGCCGTTGTCCTTGTGAGACGTTTGCTGTGTCGTGATTGAATTCATACGTCGGCGTGCCGCGGGGCACAACCGTTCGCTTTCGCAGCCAGTCAATTTCCGGAAGATCGCGGAGCGGCAGGGACATGAAACAATGGTTGACTTGGTTGCCCTTACTGATGACGATCGCGACAGGCTCCCGGGCGCACTGCGTATAGCGAATCGCAGTCGCGTGCAGCGAGGTCCGGCACAAGGCGGCCATCGCTTCAATGGCCGACAGACCTATCCCGGCTCGATCGAGCGCAGGGAAAAACAAATGCCGGGGCATGAGCAGGCCAGCTGCAAAACCATCGGCTTCCTTTTCGTAGCGATCAGCCGAGGCGAATCCGGAACGCGACTCGTGCATCCCTTTACCACTCGGAAGCACAGCGTCTATGTGACCAGGAAGATAGTAGTGACCCAGCTCGTGCGCGACGCTGAAGTTCTCGAACCCTTCATTCTCCAAGTGCGTGGCATAGGCGATCGCGAACTCATTGCCGATACGAATCAACATGCCGGATACGCCAGCCTGGCTTGCAGGCTTGGCAACCACCTCGAAGCCAGCTTGGCGTGCCAGCGCCTTCGGGTTGATCGGCAATGTGGCGATCCCGAGCGCCTTGATCATGTGCTCTGCACGAGCAGTCGCAAAGGCGTAGGGATCCGTTGTCAAAGCTTGTCACTTCCTTTTGCCGCCGCCTTGGATGCCAACAACGTAATCAGGTCATCGGCGAATTTACGGTCATCACCTTCAAGTGAGCTGTAGTGGCGATGGAGTTTGTCTGCTCCTGCAAGCTCCTTGAACTCGTCGACCCGTCCAAGGAGGTAATCGGTGGTCACGTCGAGCGTGTCTGCGAGTAGCCGCAAGTTGTCAAATGACGGTTTGCGCGCGCCGGTTTCAAAGTGCGAAATGGCAGAGGGCTGAAGTTCGGCGCGCTTTGCCAGTTCGCCTTGGGTCAGGCCGCGGTACTCTCGCACTATTCGCAGACGGTCAGGAAAGATGGCAGACGGAGGGGTTGACTCTGACATTACGATTCCGTATAATTAAAAATGACTATTTCGTCATTTCTCTTCGGGGTCCATTTTTTTGCCGAAAAGATTGACGTATTCGTCAAATTTTACATGACGTTCCTGGTGAAATCAAGAACGAAAGGAGAGTTGTGATGGCAGACGTTGAAGTAACTTGTATCCGTAAGCCCCATCCGCAGAGCCCGCATGAACACATTACGCATCTCGGTAACCCGAGTAGCGCCGGAGGTGGTTGGATATGGACACGCGAGCAGGTCATTCGCAGCATCGACGAACGCACAAACAGGTTCTACGTGCTCGATCCTAAGTCGAACCGCCGCGCCGACATTGCTGTCGTGCGTACTGCGGGTCACCCACCTTACGTCCGCACCCACGCCGACGGCGTGTGGACGGACAACCTACTAGCCCTCAACCAGTGCCCAATTTGAAAGGAAAAGGTAATGGAAAATCATCACGTGCAGATTCACGTCGATCAAAAGCCGCATCAATCGTCGACACCAACCACGGGTGCCGATCTGTATGAACTCCTTGACGTGCCGGACGGCCGCGTCCTATACCGCGAGGTCAGTGGCAATACCGAAGACAAGCCCGTGCGGATAGACGAGCCGCACGTTCTTCTCGTCGAAGACGAACACTTTCATGTCGGTGAAGCACCTGAAAACTACTACTTGATCCGCGTGAACACCGAACCGTTCATCGTCGAACATCAAGAGGTCACGTTTGACCAGGTTGTCAAATTAGCCTATCCGACGCTGCCAGGCGGCCTGGATCCCGAATTTACGGTGAGCTTCGAACACGCCAAGAGCACGCCTCACCATGGTGACCTTGCGAAGAACGGCAAGGTCGAAGTCAAAAAGCTTGGGACTCTCTTCGATGTCGGCCATACCAATCGATCGTAATCCCGACCTACTCCAATTGCGGCAGGCCGGGTATAACATCGTCGTTACCGATGCCGGCTTCCTCGTCGTGCACGATGTGCCGTATGTGAATGGTCAGCGACAAATTGTTTATGGTGCGGTTGCCTCAAAGCTCGAATTGGCGGGCGACGTGACTGTGCGACCACAAGACCATACCGCCAAGTTCCTCGGTGAATATCCTTGCTCCAAGGACGGCGCGCCACTCGATATCCTGCGGCAAAACAGCGAGCCTTGTGTTCTTGGCAACGGTCTGGTCTCCCAGCATTCCTTTTCTCGCAAGCCCCAGTCCGGCTACTACGAGGACTACTTTGAGAAGATGACGACCTATGTGTCGCTTATCATGCAGCCCGCTCTCGCGCTGGATCCCACCTTAAATGCGAAAACCCGCCAGGTCATCGAGCCTGAGCCGACCGAGTCGCCGTTCAATTATTTGGACACGGCATCCTCGCGATCCGAGATCCACGGAATCGCCGCGAAGCTTGCCGGCGTCAAGATTGCCATCGTCGGCCTCGGTGGCACGGGCTCGTACATTCTGGATGCCGTTGCGAAGACACATGTCAGTGAAATTCATCTGTTTGACTCCGATGTGATGCTGACGCACAACGCATTTCGGGCACCGGGTGCCCCAAGCATCGAGGAACTTCGGGTTCAGCAATTGAAGGTCGAATACTTGAAGTCGATCTATTCAAAGATGCACCGCGGCATCGTCACGCACCCAATCCAAGTCGATGCCACAAATGTCGGTGAATTGGCCGACATGTCGTTCGTCTTCTTGTCCATGGACAGTGGAGATGCAAAGCGCGCAATCGTCACTCGGCTTGAGTCCTGGGGAACGCCTTTCGTTGACGTTGGTATGGGACTCTTCGTCAAGCGCGGCAGAATCGGCGGACTTCTGCGCATAGTTGTTAGCTTGCCCGATGCGAGAGAAGAGGCTCGGGCGCGGATATCGTTTGCCCAGGATGACATCCTTAATGAGTACGACAAGAACATTCAAATTGCCGAGCTCAATGCGCTGAATGCTTGCTTGGCAGTTGTCGCTTGGAAAAAGTACATTGGGTACTACAGCGATATAGGCCACGAGCGATTCGTCTCATACTCAGTTGCCAACAGCCTACTCTCTAAGAGCGACATCCATGAAGGTCAGTAGCATCACACCCCAGTTCGTCGATCGAATTCCGAAGACGTTAGAGGACGGGGTGCTCTACATCTCGGAAAAGTATTCGACGGCGGCGCATAACTGCTGCTGCGGCTGTAAGGGAAAAGTAGTTACGCCACTTAAAGAAGGTCGTTGGATCTTAAAGCAGAACAAGGGTCGGGTCAGCCTCGTGCCGTCTATCGGAAATTGGAGCCTGGCATGTCAGTCGCACTATTGGATCGAGAACAATTCGGTGCGGTGGGCCACGAAGTTTACGCACTCACAGATCGAAGCCAACCGGACACATGATAGGAAGGTGCTTGAAGCTGCCCACGCTGAGCGTCGTAAGAAGGAACGTACTCTTTGGCAACGGATCGTCGACCGAATCAAGAGCTGGTTCTGAGGGATGGCCTTTAAGCTCGACTCAAACGATAACGAGCAAAATTCCGACGAACAAGCGCATTTGTTGTTCGCGTGACGATGCTTCGCGCCCCGGTGTCACGGGCTGGCAATATAGCTAAACTTTTAAACGTCGCGTAATCCATCAAGATAATAACCATTATATGATGAATAACAGGGAGCGAAATGCGCTGTGCCGAAAGCCAACGGGACCAGGGCGCCTTTCCGCGGCACATACTGTCTCGGAAGGCCATGGCCGATTTGCGTAGCATTGCTGCGGCCTCCTCCGAGGTCAACAGTAATTTTTCTTCCTGCTCCATCGCAACCGCCTCCTTGTAATGATCCATATCCACAAGGATGACGATACAGAAAATTCATCGCGGGTCGCGTCCTATAAAAGGCACAATATTGCTCTTATTTCGTAGACTTTGCGTTTTTGGCTGGCTTGTATCGATTGCAGAGGATGCCCTCTGTCGACCCGCTGACTGGCACGCGTCCAGATCCTGCACCAACTCTTCGCTGCGCAAGTGGGTATACCGGCCCATCATCTGGGCAGATTTGTGCCCTGTGATCTGCCGTGTCTTGGTATCGGACAGCCCCATTTCCACGAGTCGACTGGTGGCCTCATGGCGCAGGTCATGGAAATGCAGACCTTGAATACCAGCGCGCTCAAGGGCTGTTTTCCAGACTTTGTTCATCGTGTACGGGCGCCGAATACCATCCCGACCTGGATTTCCCGGAAAAACCAGGTTGGTACCTTTCCGAGGATAGGTGTCAATCGCCTCGCGAAAAATCTCGGTGGCACGCACAGTCAGCGGAGCGCCCCGCGTGTCCCCATTTTTGGTATCCCGAAAAATAACGATACGCCGGGTAAGATCCACATCACGCAGCTCTACTGAGAGGATTTCATCAACGCGTGCTGCGGTTTCCAAAGCAAGTTCGGTGGCCCAAGCCAGAATGGGGTTGCTGTGGGCACGCACACTCTTGAGAAGGCATGCCGCCTCATCTCCCTGCAGACGGCGGTCCCGTGAATTTCCTTTGGGTTTGCGTACGAGCAATACGGGATTCGCTGGCAGACTGATGCCCCACTCACGGATGGCCACGGTAAAAAGGTGGGATAGAAGAGCGAGTTCCAGACGCACCGTGTTGCCAGCACGACCCTCGGCCAGGCGATCATCCCGGTAGCGTCCAATGATCTCTTGATTCAACGCAGCCAAGGCATATTTACCCAAGCGTGCCCGCAGTGCTTTTGCACTCGTATGGTCACGCCGCTGGGAGTCACCCGCTTTCTTGGTCGGGGTAATCTCGCGCAGATAGCGATCCAGCGCCATGTCCAACGAGAGTTTCTGAGACGGCGCTCGCTGAATATAAACCCCCCGCACCATTTCATCTTCAGCCTGACGGGACCAGTCTTCGGCATCCCGTTTGGTCCGGAACGTTTTCGCGGCCGTCGGCCAGCCCTGCTTGCGAATCACCGCTTTCCAGGTTCCCGCCGGGTTTTTGACTATCGTGGCCATAAGACAAACCTCCTCCGTCCAGATTCAGCACTGTACCGAATCTGTACCTGAGGAGCAGAGGATTGTCAACAGCAAATATGCAACGTATTGATTGTATGGTGCCCAGGGACGGAATCGAACCGCCGACACGAGGATTTTCAGTCCTCTGCTCTACCGACTGAGCTACCTGGGCCAAGAGGCCGTATTTAAGCGGGGCCTTGATCAGAAGTCAAGGCCAACGCGCGCGTATAAAGAAAACGATGGGCCATGCCGCTCTGATTCGCAGCGATACGCACGGCCTGGGCCAGCGGTAATTCAGCCAACAGCGGGCTGAGCAACTGGTCGGCATCGCTTGCTTCCTGAGTCTGCTCCGGCGCTCCCGCCACCACCAGCGTCATCTCGCCGCGTACCTTGTCAGGATGCGTCTGCAGCAGCGCTACCAGCCCACCCAGACTGTCCCGCAGACACTCCTCGTACATTTTGGTCAGCTCCCGGCACAGCGCCGCCCCGCGATCCGCACCCCATAATTCAGCCATATCCGCCAAGGTCTCGCCGATCCGATGCGGCGCCTCATAAAAAATCATGCTGCGCGCCTCCCGCTGCAGGACCTGTAACCGCGCCCGCCGCGCACCCCCTTTGGCTGGCAGAAAGCCCTCGAAACTAAAGCGATCACTGGGCAGACCGGACAGTGCCAACGCGGCCAACGCGGCATTGGGGCCCGGAATAATAGTCACGGGCAACCGCTGCTCCCGAAGCAGGGCCAGCAACGGAAATCCTGGGTCAGAAATCAGCGGCATCCCCGCATCTGACAGCAGGGCGATATGCTCCCCGGCGGCGATACGCTGGGCAATCTGCGGGGCAAGGGCCCTCTCGTTATGCTCATGCAGCGCCAGCGTTTTGGGCCGCACACCCAGATACTGAAAGAGCCGCTGGGCGTGGCGGCGATCTTCCACCAGAATCAGGGCGGCACTGCTAATCGCCCGTTGCGCACGCAATGAGAGATCATCGAGATTGCCGATAGGGGTAGCGATAATAGTCAGTTGCCCGGCACCGCTCTCCGCGGGTTCGGCATGGCCATTCATCACCATACCCCCGGCTGAGGTTGTGTTTCGGTCATTGAACACTTGCGTCTTTCTCCATACACTCTGCTCATGATGCCCCCCTCAGCCCTAAAAACCTCTTTGCGCTTGCTGATGACTCTGGCCCTGGCCACTGGCCTGAGCGCTTGTGCGAGTATGCCACAGAAGACGCCACCACCGTCGAATCCAGCGCCAACGTCGGTCGAAACACCAACCAGCACCCCTGAAACACTGACGGCGCAGCGCGCCGGCCAGCTCACGGCCACGGGGCACAATCTGGAGGCGGCCAAGGACTACATCCGCGCGGCCGCCGAGGCGCGGGGACAAGCTCAAGTCCATTACCTGATGGAAGCCGCACAAGCCTCTTTGAAGGGACGCAAACCACAGGTTGCCATATTGCTGGCTAACGAAGTCCTGCGCTTGCAACATGACGACGCCGCGCTACGCAGTGCGGCGCTTTGGGTCCGCGCGCAAGGATTCATGGATCAGGGACAAACCCCCAGTGCCAAAGGCAACCTCGAAGAGCTGCTGACCATCAGCGGCACGCCCCAGGAAGTGCGCGCCCAGGCCATGGGCACCCTGGCCACGCTCTACACCCAGGAAGGCCACGAACTCACCGCACTGAATTTCCTGATCGAAGGAGATAGCCTCCTGAGCGGCAGGGACGTCGCCGAAAATCATCGCCGCATTCGTGCCCTCCTTGACTCGCAGCCAACCGCGAAGCTTCAGAATTGGCAGGGACGCAGTGGCAACCCCCTGGTGCAGGAATGGCTCGCCGTCGCCCTGATCACCCGGCAAAACCCCGATCCCCAACAGCGGCAGGCGGCGATCAGTGCCTGGCTGACGGCGCATCCGGGGCACCCTCTCATAAACTTCTCGGACCACAGGGCGGCTATCACCGACACCTCTACGCGCAATCCGGCACTCGGCAGCATATGCGCCTTGTTACCCTCCAGCGGACCCTATGCGCTCCTCTCCCAAGCCATCATCGCCGGAATGAAAACGGCAGCGCAATTACAATCTGGTCCTGCCGTGCGTGCCCTGCGGACCACCGGCAACCCCAGTTACACCGCCGTACTTTTTAAACGTGGGATAAAGGAGGGGTGCAAAGCCTTTGTCGGCCCCTGGCTGCCACAAGATATCAACGCCGTCGCCGCCGTCAGGAAACCTTCCGATCCGCCCATCATCGCTCTCGGAGTGGTGCCTGGCGTGCAGCAGTCGGGGCTCTATACCCTGAGTCTGGGCCGTGACGTCGCCGCGCAACAAATTGCCGTCCAGAGTTATGGGGCGGGTTATCGTCGTGCCTACGTGCTTTATCCGCAGGACTCCAGTGGCGCAGCCATTCAGGCAGACTTTATCGCAACCTGGAGGAAGCTTGGGGGGGAGGTCGGTGGTGTCGCCACCTACCTGCCGGGACACACATTCACCGATGAAGCGCGACGCCTCCTGAGCGGGTCACCAGGACAAGACAGTTTTGTTTTTTTGGTCACCAATGCGAAAAACGCCAACGCCGCCGTTTCCTCCATCCGGTTGGTCAATAAGCGCGTGCCGATTTTCAGTCCGGCGCTGCTGCACGGCGCCGCCTTACCCAGTGACACGCGAGGGCTCTCCGGCATTGAGTCCGTTGATATGCCCTGGATCATCAACTCTGGGCAAGGCTGGCCGCAAGCGGTGCGGCTGCTACGCACCACCCTGCCAAACGCCAGCGATGCCCAGTGGCGTATGGCAGCCTTCGGACTCGATACCTACCGGATGGCGGAGCGTGTTCTGGATAAAGATATGACGGGCAGCTTGGCTGGCGCCACCGGCATCCTCCATTTTGTCACCCGCAACCAGATCATACGTGACATGGAATGGATGGAAGTGGAGAATGGCCGAATCGTACCTTTGCCGGGAGTGCCCAAGCCGGGTACCTGAATCATGCCATCACCACGCCAGAATTTAGGTCAGCAGGGTGAAAACAGCGCCGTCGCCCTACTCGCCGGGCACGGGCTACATCCCCTGACACGCAACTATCGCTGCCGGATGGGCGAAATTGACATCATCACCCTTGATGGCGAAACCCTGGTCTTCGTGGAGGTGCGCCAGCGCGCCCATGATCGGCAGGGAGGTGCAGCGGCCAGCATCACGTGGCGCAAGCAAAAGCGACTGATCCGCGCCGCTGAATATTTCCTGTTGCACAACCCACAGCACGGGTTACGTCCCTGCCGTTTTGATGTCGTCGCCCTTGACGGTGATGCCTCGGCAGACTGGATTCGTGATGCCTTTAGAGTACCCAGCCCATGACCACCAATGACTGGATGGATGCCGCCTTGCGCGCCAGCATTCTCTGTAAGGAGAAAACGGCGGCGGCGCTGGCGGCGCCCTTCGCGCAAGCCAGCCAACGTTTGATTGCCACCTTGCAAGCCAACGGGCAGGTGCTCAGCTGCGGCAACGGTGGTTCTTCGGGCGATGCCCAGCACCTGGCTTCGGAACTGGTCAACCGTTTCGAGACGACGCGCCGCGCTCTGCCCGCCATCGCCCTCAGTACCGACAGCAGCGTGCTTACGGCCATCGCCAATGATGTCTGCTACG
This sequence comes from Acidithiobacillus ferriphilus, assembly GCF_028215975.1. NCBI lineage: Bacteria > Pseudomonadati > Pseudomonadota > Acidithiobacillia > Acidithiobacillales > Acidithiobacillaceae > Acidithiobacillus > Acidithiobacillus ferriphilus. The sequence continues at coordinate 98,515 of NZ_CP116458.1, read as the reverse complement.
AACAGATTTTTGCCCGCCAAGTTGAGGCGTTGGGTCGTCCCGGCGACTGCCTGGTCGCGTTCAGCACTTCGGGCAACTCCGCCAATGTGCTCGCCGCGGTTCTTACCGCCCAGCAGCGCGGCATGTGGGTGCTGGCCCTTACGGGCAAGGAAGGCGGACAGCTCGCGCCGCTCCTGCGCCCTGCGGATATTGAATTGCGTGTGCCGGAACAAAATACCGCGCGTATTCAAGAAGTCCACCTCGTCCTCATCCACGCCCTCTGCAACGGTGTGGATGCCAGCTTTGCGGACCACGCCGTTGTTTCCACGCCTTACACCGGCCAGGTGTTTCGTGACGCGGAAAGGTTGGAGGCGGCTTGCGCCTTCCGGCGACCGCTGGTTTTCACCAACGGTGTTTTTGATGTGCTGCACCGGGGTCATGTGCAGTATCTCGCCGAAGCCCGCGCCGAGGGCGCCTGTCTGGTGATAGGCGTCAACAGCGACGCTTCGGTGCGCCGCCTCGGCAAAGGTGCGGATCGCCCGATTAATAGCGAAGATGATCGCATGGCGGTGCTCGCCGGATTACGGGCAGTGGATTTTGTCACGCTGTTTGACGAGGATACCCCACTGCAACTTATCCAGCATCTCCAACCCGACGTGCTGGTTAAAGGTGGCGACTGGCCAACAGAACGTATTGTCGGTGCCGATTGGGTACAGGCCAGGGGCGGCCGCGTGCTCAGTATTCCCTTCCGTCATGAGCGGAGCACCACCACCCTCTTGCAGAAAATCCGGGAGAGCCAGCCATGAACGTCAGCACCATCACCCTCGCCCTGCGCGCCGCCCTCGATACGGAGCGGGTGCGCGACGATGCCGATACCGTCTCCCTTTACAGCCGCGACGAGACGCCGGGGAGTTGTGCGCCGGTGATGGTGCTCTTCCCCCACAGCCACGAAGAAGTGCAGGCGATCGTCAGCATTGCCCGACGCCATCGTCTGCCCCTTGTCCCGCGTGGAGCAGGTTCCGGGAATGTCGGTGGGGCTCAACCGGTGCCCGGCAGCGCCGTCATCAGCTTCGAGTGTATGCAGAAAATCAGCGAGTACAGTGTGGTCGACCGCACTATCACCGTCGAAGCTGGATGCATCACGGCCGCGATCAGTGCCTATGTACAGGCCGACGGACTATTCTACCCCCCCGATCCCGGCAGCAGCTCCTACTGCCGCATCGGCGGCAACCTGGCGATGAACGCCGCTGGTCCCCACGCCGTAAAATATGGAGTCACTCGCGATTATGTACTAGGCCTGCGCGCTGTCACCGGCACTGGCGAGACGCTGTCTTGCGGGGTCCACACCAGCAAGGGCGTGGTCGGCTATGACCTGACCCGCCTGCTGGTGGGCAGCGAAGGCACCCTCGCCCTCATCACCGAGGCCACCTTGCGTCTGCTGCCTCGGCCTGCCGCCAACGCCACCCTGCGCGCCGCCTATGGCAACACGGTAAATGCCTGTGCGGCGGTACAACGGGTCATGGCGCAGCGCCATATCCCCAGTGCGATCGAACTCATGGACCCCCATGCCCTGGCTGCCGTGCGCGCCATGGGCGCGGCCAGCGACTTGCCCGCAGGCAGCAACGCCCTGCTGATGGTCGAAGTGGATGGCGAGGTGGTCACCATCTCCGAGCAAATGCAGGCGATCCGTGCGGCACTGGCTGGGGAAGGAAATCTGGAGATTCTGGAAGCAACTGACGCCGCCGCCATTGCCGATCTATGGGCGGCACGTAAGTCCCTGTCTCCCGCCACCAAGGCCATGGCACCACTCAAGATCAATGAGGATGTGGTCGTGCCGGTCAGCCGTCTGTGCGAATTGCTGGTGACCATCGAAGAGATTGCCGCAGACCAGTCCCTGCATATCGTCAGCTTCGGACATGCAGGGAACGGCAATCTGCATGTCAACTTTTTGGTCCACCCCCAGGATAAAGACGAGATGCGCCGTACTCAGCACGGTCTGCAAAAACTCTTCCAGACCGTACTGGTGCTTGGTGGAACCCTCTCTGGCGAACACGGCATCGGCAGCAGCAAGCGTGCCTATGTCCCGCTGGAACTCAGCCCGGAAAATCTCAGCATCCAGCGCGCCATAAAACAAGTCTTTGATCCTGATGATATTCTCAATCCGGGCAAACTGCTCCCCAAGGCCTGAATCATGAATAGCATCCTCCACGCGATCCAGCCGGTACGTCATATTTCCCTCAAAAGCTGGCGCGAAGATTTTGAGATGGACCTGGTAGAAAACACGCCAGCTCACCGCTTGCTTCGCGATGGAGACACCTGGGTGATACTCTTTCGCTCCGGCGTCCTCTGCTTTTTCGGCGCGGGACCGGCTCTACAGGCAAAAGTCATCGCTACCGTGCAGGCACAGTTCACCCCCATCGCCGACCCCAAGGTTGAAGAGCTGGCGGTTCGGGTCGGCGAGCGCGATGGCGTGGGTCGCGACGGCGTCATCCTCAAAAATCTCGACGAAGAACGGATCCTCCTCGTGGCCCTGCGCCTGGCCCAGAGCCTTGCCCTGGAACTTCATGAGGAAGCCGTTGAAAACCTGCTGGAAACCACTCTGAACCTGCTCTCGGAGGTGACTCGTACCGGACGCTTACCGGGACGGCGCGACAGACATTTGCGCTTTCTCGCCTCGACTTCCGCCACCCGCACCGAAATCCTCTCCCGTCTGGCGGTGCTGGACAATCCCGACATCGTCTGGGAGACACCGGGCCTGGAACTACTCTCCCGTGAACTCTCCGCCGACCTGGAACTTACCAGCCGCTTTCGCGCCCTCGACGAAAAACTCGACGCGATTCATGAGGGGCTGGAAGTCATGATCGTCGCCAGCCGCCATCATCGGGAGACCATTCTGGAGTGGATCATTATCATTTTAATCTCGGTGGAAGCACTGATTATGCTGATTGGCAAGTAAAGTGGGCGAATCATCATCGATCTTAGAGGCGGCCTCCGCAGTGGACGATGCTGGCGAAGCAGAACCACCCTACAATGGATACGACGCCTTCATTCCGCACAACACCCGCACCGCCCACAGCTATGATCCCGCCCGCCTGCTCCTGGTCGGACCCGCCTGGGTAGGAGACATGGTCATGGCGCAAGTCTTGTTGCAAGTGCTGCGCCGCCGCTGGTCGCGCTTGCAGGTGGATGTGCTGGCACCACCCGCCAGCATCCCGGTGGCGGAACGCATGCTCGAAGTGCGACACGCCATGCCGCTGGATATCGGCCATGGCCAACTCGGCTTACGCCGGCGTCGGCAGGTAGCAAAACATTTGCAGAAGCAGGACTACGACTGGTCTATCTGCCTCCCCAACAGCTTTAAATCCGCTCTCATCCCGTATTGGGCGCAGATCCAGACCCGTACCGGCTTTCCCGGCGAGGGACGCCGTTTGCTGCTCAATGATCACCGCCGCCTGAACAAAAGGAAACTACCACGTACCGTGGACCGCTTCGTGGCCCTTGGCCTACCGCTGCGTCTTCCCCAACCCACGCAGCTGCCCGCTCCCCGCTTGCAGGTGGACCACAACGCCCGCGCTGCCGCCTTACAGCGCCTCGAGATCTCCATACCGCAACAACCACTCGTCGCCTTGGCACCTGGTGCCGAATATGGTCCGGCCAAGCGTTGGCCGGTGCGTCACTGGATTACACTGGCCCAATCCCTCGTCCAGGGCGGCCATGCCGTCTGGCTGTTCGGCGGCCCCAAGGATGCGGAAATCACTCAGGCCATCGCCGCTGCCGTCCCCGAACTGCTTGATCTGGGTGGCCGGACCACGTTGCTGGAGGCCATCGATCTCCTCTCCCTCGCCCCAGTCACCGTGAGCAACGACTCTGGTCTGATGCATGTAGCCGGTGCCGTAGGCAGCCGGGTCATCGCGCTGTATGGGCCTACCCCGCTCACGATGACGCCACCGCTTTCGCCCGGCGCCCAGCCGCTACGCCTGGATATCTCTTGTAGTCCCTGTGGCAAGCGCAAGTGTCCTCTCAAGCACCATCGCTGTATGGAAGACCTCAGCCCGGATCTGGTCATCCAGCAACTGTATCCCTGCTAATCACAAAATGGGCGCAAAAAAGCCCCGACCAGCGGGGCGAGGAGAGGAGGAGCAATGCCAAGGCATTGCAGAGGTAAAGCGGCGTTGCCGGGCACCGGGCATTTCGCCGCGGCACCCGCTTCCATCATTAAAATGCGTAAGTCAGCATCACCCGGTTATAGATAAAGGAATGACCCTTATTGAAGCCGGCACCATTACCCTGGAGCCCGTTATAGGCGTCCAGGCCGTTGGCCACTTCCACACGATCGCGGATGGACAGGCCTTTGAACTTGCCCGGAGCGAAATACGTCAGATCCACATAGGTATCATTGCTGGTACCATTATAATAGGTGTGGTACTGCGCCAAAGCCGCCATGAGCAGGAAGCGCTTGTCGAAGAGATTCTGAGTCCACTTGACCTTCCAGCCACTGCCCGGTCCGAGTTCCACCAGACCGCGAATCATGGAAGTCGTATAGAGAGGGTCCGTGGCATAGCCAGCGGTATAGGGTGAAATAATGGCACCACCGCCCACCGCACCGGGGTGCGCCAAGATTTCATTGTAAGACCAGGTTAGCTGGCCATTTCCCAGCACATTATTAAAAGCCGCGTAGTTCAAACCCACCTGCGCACCCCAGGCCGTACTGTTCACCGAGGTAGCGGTGATCGGGGAGTTGTTGATATTCGAACCATTCAGCAGGCCATTGTTCTGCCACTGGCGGTTGAACTGGGCGCCCACGAAAGGATCGAGGCCGGTACCCGTCTTCAGGGTGTAATTCGCGTCGCCATATACAGTTTTGGCAAACTGATAGTAATCGTAATACCAGACCTGGGCTTTGGCTCCCATGAGACTGCCACTGGTACCGAAAGCCAACACACCGTTGGTCGCCGGTGAAGAACCCGTGATCACCGGTGTGCCAGAACCACCATACATGGAGTCGCCATCAAAGGTGGCTGGGTCGTAGAGGTTATCCCGGTAATAGCCCGATGACGTACGGCTCTTCCAGCGGAAGATGCGCATACCGTAAATGTGCCAGTCAGAATAGGGAGAAACTTCCGCGAAAACACCCTGATAAGTAGCTGGCAAAAGACGTGAGTCCGAATTGTTTACCCAGGGGGTATTGATGACCTGGTCCCCCGCACGGACGAGCAGGACCTTGGGAAGGGCATACTGGATGTAAGCCTGACCCAGGGCATTGATGGACTGCTGCGGCCCCATCAGCGTGGAATCCACGTAGGGATACGCCGGTGCGCCGGACAAGTCATTCGCCCCAAGGGCGTTGGCCGTATAGAAACTGACACCAACCCCAAAACCACCCAGGAAAGGCGCGGTCTGCACATTCAAGATACCGCCGAGGCTGAAGGCATTTTGATTGGGACCGGCGGCGCCATAATCACGGCTGAAATAATAAGAACGGATCTGGCCGTCAATCTTACTCTGCTTGAAAAAGTCCGTCAGGGTTTCTGCCTGTGCGGCAGCACTGACGCCGCACAGGGCGGCAACAACGGCGATGGCAATGCGGTTTTTGGTAAACACAACGACCTCCTCTTTAGGCATCCTTGCAACGATGGGTGCCATAATAAGGGGGTAATATGACAATATGATGACGGTTTCATGAATTTTTTATGACGCTGCATTCTAAACAGCGAAGTATTCACGCCCGTCTCATCAAACTCAAAAGTCTTTGCATTACCGGCTGGTCGTGGGACACTGCGAAGCGGATTTACCGAACACCGAGGCCCGCATGCCCCTGGAAATACGTCACCTGCGCACCATTGAGGCCGTCGCCCAGTTCGGCAGCCTGGCGGCTGCGGCACAACGCCTGCACCTGACGCCGTCGGCACTCTCCCACCAGTTACGCGGGCTGGAGGCGGAATTCGGTGTCGGCCTGTTGGACCGGGAACGCGGCACGCAGTTGCGCCTGAGCCCCACCGGAGAGGCCTTATTGGCCGTAGCCCGGGAAGTGCTGCCACGCATCCGACAAATGCAGGAAGATCTGCGGCGACGGGCGGCAGGGAATAGCGGCCGTCTGCGTATTGCCGTCGAATGCCATACCTGTTTTGACTGGTTGACCCCCGCCATGAACCACTTTCGCGAGAACTGGCCGGATGTAGAAATGGATCTGGTTTCGGGCTTTCAGCAGGATCCCTTGCCCCTGCTCCAAAATCATCAGGCCGATCTCACGGTGCTCACCGCGCCCGATGTCATGGCCTCCGATATTCTCCTGCATCCACTCTTTGCCTACGAGGTCGTCGCCCTCGTCAACCCCCGGCACGCCTTAGCGCAGCGCAGTTTCCTGACCCCTGAGGATTTTCTGGAAGAAACGCTGATCACTTACCCCGTAGAGGATCGTCGCCTCGACCTTTTCCGCGAGTTCCTCCAGCCGGCGGGTGTGCAACCCTGGCGCCGTCGGCATGCCGAGCTGACCGTCATCATCCTCCAGCTGGTGGCCTCCGGGCAGGGTATCGCCGCGCTACCCGCCTGGGCGGTGGGAAGCTACGGGGAGAAAAACTACGTGCGCGCCATTCCCCTCGGACCGCAGGGCCTCTGGCAGACCCTGCAAGCGGCCACCACGGCGGAGCAGGCGGAGCAAGCGCACATGCAGGCTTTTCTCGCCGAAATTCGCGCCAGCGTGGCGGCCAATCTGTTTGGGGTAAAAGATATTCAGGGCGTATGATCGCCATTCGACACGTATTTGACGGAGCCCAGCAGCGATGACCATAAATACCAGCCAACATCTTGTTTTTGACCATGAACTTATCCGTCGTTACGATCAGCCGGGGCCCCGCTACACCTCGTACCCCACAGCTCCCCATTTCGGCGAAGACTTCGATGAAAGGGCACTGCAAGATGCACTCAACGACTCCAATGCCAGCGGGCGGCCGCTTTCCCTCTACTTTCACATTCCCTTCTGCGAGCATTTGTGCTTTTACTGCGCCTGCACCAAGGTGGTGACTCGTCATCACGGGTGGGGCTCGCCCTATGTCGCCCATCTTGATCAGGAAATGGCCCTGACGCGGAAACACGTTGACGGCAGGCGCCCCGTGGACCAGTTGCATTTCGGCGGCGGCACGCCCACTTTCCTGCGCCGTGATGATATTGCCTTCCTGCTGGACAGCATCGGCAAACACTTTCATCTGCTCCCGGATGACCAAGGCGAATATAGCATCGAAATCGATCCGCGCGCCCTGGAGCCCGACACCCTTCGCCTGCTCCGCGGTTTTGGCTTCAACCGCATCAGCATCGGGGTCCAGGATCTGGACACGGCGGTGCAGAAAGCGGTGCATCGCGAACAAAGCTTTGCCCTTACGGCGGGCGTCATTGATGAAGCGCGCCAACTTGGCTTCCGCTCCGTCAGCCTCGATCTGATCTACGGACTCCCCCTGCAAACCCCGGAAAGCTTTGCCCAGACTCTGGAAGCGGTTCTCGCCTTGCGCCCGGATCGCCTTTCCGTCTTTAATTACGCCCACCTGCCGGACCGCTTCCCGCCGCAAAAACGCATTCTCGATACCGACATCCCCAGTCCGGACATGAAGCTCCGCATCCTCGCTGAGAGCATCGCCACCCTGCAGCAGGCGGGCTATCTCTATATCGGCATGGACCACTTCGCCCTGCCCGACGATGAGTTGACCATCGCCCAGCGGGAAGGCAGCCTGTATCGCAATTTTCAAGGCTACTCGACCCATGCCGGGACCGATTTGCTGGCTTTTGGAATGAGCGCCATCGCCATGGTCGGTCCAACTTACAGTCAGAACATCAAGGATCTGGACGCCTGGGGCGCGATCCTGGACAGTGGTCACTTACCGGTAGAGCGCGGCCTGCGCCTGAGCGACGAAGACTTACTGCGCCGCCACATCATCACCCGCCTGATCTGCGACTTTAGCTTGGATTTTAACGCACTGAACCGACAGTTCCATCTCGACTTCCATCAGCATTTCGCGGCCATTCTGCCTGCCCTGGAGGCCATGGCGAATGATGGACTGCTGCAAATAAACGCCCATGCTCTGACGGTCACTCCGCGAGGACGATTGCTGATTCGCCATATCTGCATGACTTTCGACGCCTATCTGGCGCAAAAAACGGTTCATTATTCACGGGTGATCTAAGGACGTCCTTGGCCCGGCCCGAGGTCCTGATGAGCCTCCATGCCTATCTCTTCGATCGTTATCGGATGCCGTGTGGCAGGGCACTGCTACGATTTATCCTTGACCGGCACCCATCCGCACCCGATAATACGCAGCCCTGACGGTTGTCTCGTCAGGTCCCGCCTTGGGGGATGTAGCTCAGTCGGTAGAGCAGCGGCCTTTTAAGCCGTGGGTCGCGGGTTCGAATCCCGCCGTCCCCACCAACTAAAACAATATCTTATATAACTTTCCGTGCAGATAATTTTCAAATTTTTTGTGGAGTAAATTTCAGGCCCCGGCGGCAATATTTGCGTGGACTTTCTATTCGGAGGAGATTGCGCTCAAAAGACAATGCGCTCTCAGAATACCGATTCGGTATAACAACTAGCCATTGCCAAAGTCCAGCCCTCACCAAGGATTCACCGTAGTATCCTAGAGTAATGGCTCGCCCATTTTTGGCGCGCTGCACGCTATTGGTGCGCAATAATGGTGCGCTCTAGCCTTGGGGACATCCGTTTAGCAAAGACATGCCCATGATTTATTGGGTATTTATGGCGCGTCGCCCTTGGCATTGATATTGCTACCTGTACCTACAGGTATTACAACGGGATCGATATCAATGACATCTACAAAATACGTCTACTCAACCATCACCTCAATGCATCCATTGTACTTACAACTAAAAGAGCAAATACGATCCAGAATACTGGATGGAACATACGCACCACACTCTCAGATGCCGTCCGAAAGTGACATGGTAAAATTTTTCAACGTAAGCAGAACTACGGTAAGACAAGCACTAAGAGATCTCCAATCAGATGGATTGATATTTAAAGTCCCAGGTAAAGGATCATTTGTTTCCCGACCAAAGGCCACACAAGAACTTATTTCTCTCCAAGGCTTTGGCGAAGCAATGGTAGCAAAAGGGCACGAAACATTTTCGACACTGCTCGGGTCGAAAGAAATAATCGAGAATAAGGAGGTAAGATTAAAATTAAAACGTGACGCCATTGATATCATGGAAATTAGGCGATTGCGTTATCTAAATAGAGAACCAATATCCGTAGATATTACTTATGTACCATGCGATATTGGTAGGCGATTAATCCTAGAGGATCTAGCGACGCAAGACATTTTTGTCATCATGGAAAATAAATATGGCCTTCAGCTTGGCCGCGCCGGGATTCAATTAGAATCCATACTGTCAGATGAGGCACTTTCTAGACTTCTAAAAATAGAGGAAGGGTCACCCATTCTAAAAATGGAACGACTTACTTATACGACGGAAGATATGCCAATTGATTATGAACATATTTATTATCGTGGCGACGCATTGAAATACATGATAAATCTTAAGCGGAATCAAGAGGACAAATGAATGAACTCAACATATTCTGAAAAAGAAGTTGATATTCTTGTAGTGGGCGGAGGTACTGCGGGGCCAATGGCCGCAATCAGAGCCAAGGAAGCCAACCCACTCCTCAACGTAATGCTAATTGAAAAAGCAAACGTAAAACGAAGTGGCGCGATCTCCATGGGTATGGATGGTTTAAACAATGCAGTGATACCAGGGCATGCCACGCCTGAGCAATATGTACGTGAAATAACCATTGCCAATGATGGAGTTGTAAACCAGAAAGCCATATTGGCTTACGCCAACAACAGTTTTCAGATGATTCAAAGATTAGACAAATGGGGTGTCAAATTTGAAAAGGATGAAACCGGAGAATTTGCAGTAAAAAAGGTTCACCATCTCGGAAACTATGTGCTTCCCATGCCGGAAGGTCATAATATAAAGAAAATATTATATCGCCTGCTTAGAAAAAACCGAATAGATGTTACGAACAGATATAAAGTAACGCGTGTAGTGGTTGGGCAAAATAAACGTGTTTCAGGCGTCATGGCTGTAGATACAAGAGCTGCAGAGATTACATTGATTAAAGCTAAGGCCGTAATCATTTGCACTGGAGCTGCTGGACGGCTTGGTCTCCCATCTTCTGGTTATTTATTCGGCACGTACGAGAATCCTACCAACGCTGGCGATGGATATGCCATGGCATATCATGCCGGCGCGGAACTCTCCGGCATAGAATGTTTTCAAATAAACCCGTTGATTAAGGATTACAATGGCCCAGCCTGCGCCTATGTAACAGGACCGCTGGGTGGCTACACTGCCAATGCACATGGTGAGCGATTTATTGAGTGTGACTACTGGAGTGGCCAGATGATGCTGGAGTTCTTCAGGGAACTTGAAGGTGGGAACGGGCCCGTCTTTCTCAAGGTAAACCATTTGGCGAAAGAGACTATTTCCACAATAGAAAACATTCTCCATACCAATGAACGTCCTAGCCGTGGCCGGTTCCACGAAGGAAGAGGAACCAACTACCGTCAAGATATGATTGAAATGCACATTTCTGAAATTGGTTTATGCAGTGGCCATAGCGCCTCTGGCATATGGGTAAATGAGCGCGCAGAAACAACTATTCCAGGACTCTACGCCGCTGGAGATGTTGCATGTGTACCGCATAACTATATGTTAGGGGCCTTCGTATACGGTGAGATTGCAGGATTGGAGGCTGTGAAATATTGCGAGAATATGAGCCGCGACAAACCGGATAACGATTTTGCCGCACGTGAGACCGAACGCATTCTACAACCATTAAAACGGAAAGATGGCATTACCCCATATCAAGCCGAATATAAGATAAGACGGCTGGTAAATGACTACCTTCAACCTCCTAAGGTAACAAGGAAGATGGAGCTTGGTTTGCGCCGTTTTTCAGAGATTCGTGAAGATTTAAATGATCTCTGGGCAGATTGCCCGCATAATCTTCTACGGGCTATGGAGGTGCATGATATTCTCGACTGTGCCGAGATGGCGGCGGTATCGTCTCTCTACAGAACAGAAAGTCGGTGGGGCTTGTATCATTACCGAGTAGATTATCCGGAGAAAAATGATGACTGGCTTTGCCATGTGCAGTTATATAAGGATAAAGGTGGGCAGATGGCGTGCAAGAAAATCCCTATTGAACCTTATATATTCGAACCTGATGAAGGTGAGGTGCAGGCGTATGAACGGCTCAGAATTGTCACCAAGGACATGGTATAAATTACCATATAGGATATTATAATGGCTACAGCATCAATGTCTGTTAAGGTTCCAGTATCTGTCGATGCCGACAAGTGTATTGCATCAAAAGGATGTACAGTATGTGTTGATGTATGTCCACTTGATGTGCTTGTGATCGACATAAAGAATGGTGTTGCGCTCATGCAATATGATGAATGTTGGTATTGTACTCCGTGTGAGGTGGATTGTCCCACCCACGCATTGACCGTGGCTATTCCATATCTTGTTAAGTGATGGAAGAAATATTGAAGGAGGCAATTAATGGCACAAGATCAAAAAAGTTATAATCCTGATCCAGATGTGAGACGTTTGGTCATTATTAACGCTATAGAGTCAGACAGAGAGACGGCTTTGAGGTTGATTCTCAATGGATTTGACGATACGAGTAGTGCGGTCCGCGAGGAGGCAGCCAGAGCGATTGCGGATATCCCGGGAGATTACATGTTGGTACCGTTGCTCAAGCTGCTTGAGGACAGTGATGAAAATGTCAGAATGGTAGCAGCGGATACGTTATCAGAGTGCAACTTGAAAGAATTTGGCGATATATATGAGGAGTGGATCACAAGCAAAAATGATTTTGTCCGATCTTCTGTGTTGCGAGCTCTTAGGCCTCTGCGGATTCCTGGTGTGGCCATCTATGCGTTAAAGGGTTTGCATGATTTGTCGCAGCAGGTTCGTTTAGAAAGCGTCGGTATCCTTGGCTACCTGCAAAACCCAGCGTATGCTCACGACCTCTCTAAAATCGCGATAAGTGATGCGAGTGAAGAAGTTAGGCGCGTTGCCATTGGCGCTATTGGATATTCACTGACGCCAGAGACTTTAGCTGCTGCCCTTCAAGGTTTGCATGACAAAGAGTGGCAAGTGCGGGCAGAAGCTGCTGGGACAATTGCCAAACTTGGCGCCGATGGAGTATGTGACGAAGTGGTAAAGGTCATGTCTACAGAAGCGCAATGGCAAGTAATTTCCAAGATATTGGTTGCGCTAGGTAAAATAAAGTGTCATGACGTGGTATCCGAAGTAATTAAAATGTTAGCGTATCCTGTGAGCAATGTCCGCAAGGAAGCCGCGATGTGTCTTGGAGAAATTGGCAACCCTATTGCCATTGACAGTCTGCGCGACGCCCTTTTAGATAGGGATCCGGATGTGAAGAAAATTGCGGCGTGGGCAATAGCAAAGCTACAAGCAATATAGGAGTATTTATAATGACTTTTGTAGTTACAGATAACTGTATCAACTGCAAGTACATGGACTGCGTCGAGGTGTGTCCTGTGGATTGCTTTCATGCCGGCCCAAATTTCCTCGTTATAGATCCAATGGAGTGTATTGACTGCACTTTATGCGAACCTGAATGTCCCGCAGGTGCTATTTATAAAGACAGTGATATCCCGCATGAATTTCGTGAATTTATTGAACTAAATGTGCGTCTATCCTCTCAATGGCCGGTGATTACTGAGCGGACCATTACTCCTGTAGATGCGGATAAATGGGATGGTGTAGCTCACAAGATAGGTCACATTATTGACGCTGAGTAACAACACCAGCCTGGGACAGATAAATGAGTCTTATGATGAATGAATTTTCTTATTCAGAACTTTTCACCGCAGCCGGACTGCTTCGCCTCGATGCCGATTTTTTGCGACAGTTGAGCACGCAGGATGGCGGGTTGGCGACCAGCCTCCGTGCCTATCGCGATGGCAAGCAGCAGCCGCTCAGCGGGCAAGCCCAGAGTGAGTTTTTGTTATGTCTTGCGCCGCATCTTGAGCGGTTTATCGCCCGGCTTTTTTGTGTGGAGTCGGAGGTGGCGGAGTTGCAGGCCCGGACCCGCAGCCATGATGTCGTCATGGATTTCAAGAAGCATTTCGTGCTGCGCCGCGCGCGCCGTTACCGGGGCGAGTTTTCCGAATCCTTTGCTGATCTCGATCACTGGCTGGATGCACAAATCCAGCAGCGATGCTGGCCGCGGGAGGATCGCGAATGGGCGATTGCCCGGCTGGGCGAAGAATGGCTCAAGGATGAAGTGGCGCATGCCGCGGCCATTCACCGTTTGACGCAGTGGTGTGCCCTTATCCTCAGCGACCCACAGGCCGCTCTGGCGGTGCCGGGTTGGTCGAGTTTCCGTCTGCCGCAGCGCGTGGATCACGAAGCCCTGGTGCCGCTGCAGCGGCGCGATGATCTCCAGGGCGCGCCCTTTGTCGCGCCGCAAGGCACCTTGCGGCGCCGTGACAGTTTTCATCTCACGGATCAGCGGATGGACCCGCGCGGGGTCCAGAACGAAGTGCATTATTGTCTGTATTGCCATGATCATGAGGGGGATTTCTGCTCCAAAGGGTTTCCGGAGAAGAAAGGGGTGCCGGAACTGGGTCTCAAGGTGGACCCGCTGGGTGTGACCCTGACCGGCTGCCCCCTGGAAGAAAAGATCTCGGAAATGCAGCTCCTCAAGCGCGATGGTCTCAACATTGCCGCGCTCGCCATGGCGATGGTGGACAACCCCATGGTCCCCGCCACCGGACACCGCATCTGCAACGACTGTATGAAGGCCTGTGTCTACCAGAAGCAGGACCCGGTGAATATCCCGCAGGTGGAGACCCGGATCCTCACGGACGTGCTGAATCTGCCCTGGGGGGTCGAGATTTACGATCTGCTCACCCGCTGGAATCCGTTGCGGCACACGCAATATCTGGCGCAGCCCTACAACGGGCGGAAGGTGCTGGTGGCGGGTATGGGGCCGGCGGGTTTCACCATGGCCCATCATCTGTTACAGGAGGGCTGTGCGGTCGTGGGGATAGACGGCCTGAAAATCGAACCGCTGCCCCAGCCATGGCTGGAGCAGCCCATTCGCGACTGGAGCAGTCTCCAGGAGGACCTCGATGAGCGGATCCTGCTGGGATTCGGCGGGGTGGCCGAATATGGCATTACCGTCCGTTGGGACAAGAATTTCCTCAAACTGATTTATCTGACCCTGGCGCGGCGCCCGAATTTTCAGATTTTCGGTGGTGTGCGGCTGGGCGGCACCATCACCCTGGAGAATGCCTGGGAGTTGGGTTTCGATCATGTCTGTATTGCCACGGGCGCGGGCTTGCCGCGGGTGGTGCCCATGGGCGAGAGCCTGGCGCGCGGGATGCGCCAGGCCAGTGATTTCCTGATGGCCTTGCAGCTGACCGGGGCGGGCAAGCAATCCAGTCTCGCCAATCTGCAGGTGCGTCTGCCGGCGGTGGTGATTGGCGGTGGTCTGACGGCGGTGGATACGGCGACCGAGGTGCAGGCCTACTATGTGCGGCAGGTGGAGAAGGTCTTGGCGCGCTACGAAGCGATGGCGGCGCGCTCCGGGGAAGAAAAGCTCCGTGCCGGGCTGGCTGCCGAGGATGCGGAGATTCTGGAAGAGTTCCTGACCCATGGCCGGGCGGTGCGGGCGGAGCGGGAGCGGGCTGCCTGCGCGGGTGAGGCACCCAATTTCGTGCCGCTGATCCAGTCCTGGGGCGGCGTGACCCTGGCGTATCGCAAAGGCATGCGGCAGTCGCCCGCCTATACGCGCAACCATGAGGAACTCATCAAGGCCATGGAAGAAGGCCTGTACTATGGCGAGGGTCTCGATCCACTGCGGGCCGAACTGGACAGCCATGGGCATATCGCGCACATGGTCTTCCGCCGGATGCGCGAAGTGGAAGGGCGCTGGCTGGCCAGTGATCAGGATCTGCGGCTGCCCGCCCGTGCCGTCTTTATCGCCGCCGGCACCGTCCCCAATACCATCTACGAACGGGAATATCCGGGGACTTTCCAATTGGATGGGGACCATTTCCAGACCCATGTGGCCCACGATAACGGGCCGTTGCAGGCGGTGCAGGTGGCTGAACATTGCAAGGCACCGGAGGCCGGTCCCTTTACGTCCTATGGCGACGGCAGCGGGCATCGGATCAGTTTTATTGGGGATACGCATCCGGTGTTTCATGGCAGCGTGGTCAAGGCCATTGCTTCGGCCAAGGCGACGTATCCGCAGGTCATGCACGGTTTGGGGACCTTGGCGGCGGCCGGCGATTTTGACCTGCGGCGTTTTCAGCAACGCCTGCAGCAGGTGCTGAGCATGCGGGTATTGCGTATCGATCGCAGCAATCCCGCCGTTACCGAGCTGTGGGTGGAGGCCCCGCTGGCGGCCCGCAATTTCCGGCCAGGGCAGTTTTTCCGCTTGCAGACGTATGAGTCCCATAGCGGGATCGAAGAGGGCACCCGTTTGCAGATTCCGGTGCTGACCGTCAGTGGTGCGGGGGTGGAAGGGGACGCGGTGCGTCTTTTGATTCTGCAGTGGGGCACCGGGCCGCGCCTGGTGGGCCGCTTGCAGCCGGGCGATTCCCTTATTCTCATGGGGCCGACCGGGGCCCCCACGGACATCCCCACGGGTAAGACGATTCTGGTGGTCGCCGGACGCTGGGGTGCGGCGGTGATGCTGGATATCGGCCCGGCCTTGCGGGCGGCGGGCAACCGCGTGCTCTATGTGGCGGCCCTGGCGAAAGCCAGTGAACTGGATAACCAGGCGGAACTGGAAGCGGCGGCGGATCAGATCATCTGGTGTACGGGCAGCGGCCCCTTGATCGCTCCCCATCGGCCGCAGGATCTCAGTGTGGAAGCCAGCGACATGGTGGCTCTGCTGTGCGCCTATGGGGCCGGGGCATTGCCCGGACAATCCACGCAGGGCGATGCGGGGATAGCGCTGAACAGCGTGGATCGTCTGATGGTCATGGGTTCCACCGGCCTGCTCAAGGGTTTTCAAAAGGCGCTGAAGGCGGAGTTACAGCCCTATTTCCGGGCGGATCTGGAGGCTACCGCGACGGTGGGCAGCCCCATGCAGTGCATGCTCAAAGGGGTATGCGCCCAGTGTTTGCAATGGCAGATCGACCCGGAGACGGGGCAGCGCACCAAGGCGGTGTTCTCCTGCGCGCAGCAGGATCAGCCCCTGGCCTGGGTGGACCTCGATAACCTCACCGCACGACAAGGTCAAAATCGCTTGCTGGAGTATCTATCCAGTAAATGGCTAAATATGGTGCTAACAGATAACAAAAGGCGTCAATGATTACATGAAGACATTATCAGCACTCCAAAAATATCTTTTGATTCACATTCATGACGAAGCAAATCGTTGTCAGAGTTGCGGAATGCCGCTGCGATTTGATAAAAATAACTCATCCTCTGGCATATATTGTTCATTTTGTCATGATGGCACATCATTTATTGACAAAAACCTCACTCTACAGGAAATGAAGTGCAAGGTAAGAAAATTATTATCAGAGAGAAAAGCGAACAGATTTATCAAACTATACTTGATCATGCGCCTAAGCACGTTGAAGAGATGGAAATCTGGTTGGTATTAGAATTTCGACATCCGTGAGAACCAGCATAATGCTGGGCGCATGCCCACTGTATATTCTATCGAGAATATTTCTACAGCTTGAATTGCACCATACAGACGCACAAAATTGAAGCGCGACGCACAGCTATAGTGCACCTGAATGGCATATGAAGCAATTCTAATGATTACACCATACTGTTTTCTATGACTTTTTATAATTTCCTCAGGGATTGCCGGACTGGCACAAGGATTGCTTAGCCTGTAGGTACAGGTTCCCACATGCTGGAGGTTCACAAATGTTACGCCTATCGCTCTGTATAGTTACAGCAATCTCGGTGACTGCAGCATCGCCCGCCTTCTCTAAAACGATAACAATAAGTATTGGCTACCAATCCATGTGTACAGATACATACCCGGCTGGAACGGTGCTAAAGGGGCTGGATCTGTTGCAAAAATATCTACCCCATACAGGTAAATACGCAGGCGTTAAATATCATATAATATGGCGGGATTATGGTTCCGGGGCTCCCATAACAAATATGATGATGGCCGGCAAGCTTGATTTCGGAACAATGGGTGATTATCCATTGATAGTGAACGGTGCGAAGTTCCAACAAACATCAACAGAAAGAACCTATTTGATTACGATGACAGGATACAACCTGGATGGCGCAGGTAATGGCATCGTTGTGCCTATTAA
Organism: Acidithiobacillus ferriphilus; assembly: GCF_028215975.1. Taxonomy (NCBI): domain Bacteria; kingdom Pseudomonadati; phylum Pseudomonadota; class Acidithiobacillia; order Acidithiobacillales; family Acidithiobacillaceae; genus Acidithiobacillus; species Acidithiobacillus ferriphilus. The sequence continues at coordinate 81,179 of NZ_CP116458.1, read as the reverse complement.
TTCTAAAATAACCAATGTAAAAGAGTTGGAAGGAAAAACAATCTCGACTCCTGTCGGGAGTTCAGCGTGGGGAATGCTCTATGAAATGGCTGCAGACAATCACATACCATTCTCGTCTTTTCATATTGTAAACCAAAGCCCAATGGCCGGTATCGCAGCCATTACAGCAAACAAAATACCCGCGCATGCTGATTTCTGTCCAATATCAGAGGACATGGAATATAAAAAAGTTGGCAGAATGATTTATAACGGTGAGGAAACGCATGTTCCATACCTTCATGGCGCTGTAGTAACCGCATCGTTTGCCAAAAAATATCCTGAAATTGTCGTTGCATACGATAAGGCAGTAATAGAAGCAGACCAGTGGATAACGAACAATCCATATAATGCAAGCAAAACTATCGCAAAATGGACGATGATGCCCAAAGAAGTCCTTTACCTATATTTTAGTCGCGGTGGGTACCTTACCATGGATCCGACTATTACCCAAAAATGGGTAAAAACACTACAATATGATCACACTATTTTAGCTAAAAATGCGAGCATTCCCACTCTTAATTTTAAAGACTGGGTTAATCCTAAATATCAGAAAACAGCATATAAACAATTAGGATTAAAATACAGCGCGGCAAGTGTCGGTGCCTACAACCCTAAAAACAACATCACCCTCCCTCCTGAAATATGGGTTCAGGGTAGTGGAATACAAAAGTATAAGTCCGTAAGATCAATGCTGATAGCCGCAAAAGCAGATATTGAGTCGCATAAGAAAATTTATGCTATTTATGTGTATGACCATACAACTGGGCTTAAGTTATTTGGCAATTATGCATACTATATAAAGAACGGCAACAACTACACTGCCTACATGACGGAAGAAGGCGCAAAAAATGACGCGCACGGCACCCCCGTCTACAGCTATAAACAGATTCTTTCTACAGTATAGCCATCCAAAAGGATGATCAAAGTAACATGGCGATACTATTCTGATTATCATTATGATGATGGTCGTCGCCATAATTATTCACAAAATATGTGAGGACTATAATGATTGCTTCAGATCATGAACAGGATCATAAACCGCAGACTTTCAATGATCACATGATGAAAACATCATCATTTTCCGTTAACTATTGGCTGGATTACATAGTCAGGTTATTTTATATTGGGAAACATTCCGTGCGCATCTTTGTTATACCGTTGCTGTCAATCATGGTAGGTCTTCTAGCTTGGCAGGGATTAACTCAAACTCACGCGGATATAATCCTCGACTTCTCAAATATCCCATCACCATTACATGTCTATAAATCTTTTTTGAATGTGGTTGTTACCAAAACATACTGGAAAGATATTTATTGGAGCCTCTACCGAATAGCTCTGGCATTCACTATAGGATCTCTTGTCGGTGTTACTGTCGGTGTCGCCTTGGGTTATAGTGCCATACTTCGCCTGATAATTGCGCCGTATATTGAGATAATGCGACCAATACCAGCCATTGCGTGGGTTCCAATGTCGATTCTTATGTGGCCCACAACAGAGCAAAGCATCGTATTTATCACTTTCCTTGGCGCGGTCTTTCCCATTGTTCTGAATACATGGGATGGAGTAAAGCGGGTACCCATAGAATTAGTCAAGGCAGCAAGATCACTAGGTGCCAATCGTATAAGTGTATTATTTCACGTGGTAATTCCCTACGCGATTCCTAATATCACTGTTGGGATGGCACTGGGGATGGGTGCCGCATGGTTTGCTCTTCTGGCCGGGGAAATGATCAGTGGAAGATATGGGATAGGGTATTTTACATGGGAATCATATGAACTGATTCAATATGGAAATATTATTGTCGGAATGCTTACGATTGGCATTCTGAGTTCCATCACATCTGGGGCAATATATCTTATTAAACGTAAGATTGTTCCATGGTCTGAATGAGCTGCAAGCACGTAAATGAGGCTATAACTATGGAAGACATTGGACATATTGAAATTCAACATGTTTGCCTGGGATATAAATCCGGTTTGGATACCAGAACTGTCATAAAAGACCTATCTTTAACCCTTGGCGCCGGATCATTCACGTCTCTTATTGGCTCATCCGGCTGTGGGAAAAGCACCCTGTTAAATGCAATAGGTGGACACTACAAACCATTATCTGGCAGCATCCTTCTTGATGGGGTTGAAATAAAAACTCCAAGTGCTGACCTCGGCATAGTTTTTCAACAGCATACGCTTTTCCCATGGAAAACGGTTAAGGAAAATGTGCGATTTGGACCTATGCGACGGGGTGCAGGAAGGGTTGTATCAGACAAGCTTGCAGATGAATATATCGAACTTGTTGGACTTTCAGGCTATGAAAACTATTACCCTAAAATGCTTTCTGGTGGAATGCAACACCGCGCTGAAATAGCGCGTGCCCTGGCTAATAAACCTGCTGTGTTATTGATGGATGAGCCGTTTGGTGCGTTGGATGCGCAAATGAGAGTATCATTGCAAGATAGTTTGTTGTCTATATGGCAGAACACTCACGTTACCATTGTATTTGTTACTCATGATGTAGATGAAGCAATTCGCCTTAGCCAACGGGTCGTTATTATATCGCAGAGATCCGGCTCAATTTCCTCAATCATAGAAACCAACAAGACTCATAATGAGTCTATAGAACAATCTGCAGAACGAACACACGAATTGAAAAGTCGCTGCCTTACACTACTGTCTTCTTAGTAAAGAAAAAACTGATCGCGATAAAAAATTTTTGTTATATCAAGAGGATTTATAGGATGAATAAAAGATTATTTTTAGCCGCTCTTTTTATGTCGACATCATATCCTGTTTTAGCCGATTCAGATACACTAACCCAATTCTTCCAGAAAAGTAAAATATATGGTCAGGTGCGATCATACTATTTTAGTCGTCTCTATGGCGCAACGCATGTACCAAATCAATCTTCTTTTGCCATTGGTGGTCTACTTAATATTAAAAGTGCACCATTTCTTGGCGGTTTTGGTGTTGGTGTTAGTTTCTACACAGCCAATGATCTTGGAACCCATGGGTATTCGCCATCAACGGTTGATACCACCATGATGGGATTAACGCCATCGTTAAATGCCCTTGGCCAAGCATATGTCCAGTATGCCAAACCAGGAAAAGTACTCGTGCGGGCGGGTGATCAAATAATTAGTACCCCATGGATGAATAATTCTGATGCACGTATTTTACCGGCTACCTATCAAGCTTTATTCGCTCAATACAGCCCGCTCCCGGATGTAAAGCTGGAAGCGTTGAGAGAGTTCCGCTGGAAAAGTCGCACGTCCCCAAATTACTACAAAGACAATCTATATTACGCTACAGGATATAGTGGTGACCCTGTTTATGGTGGTGTGCCAAAACTTCCAAATTCTGACCCACAGGCGCAGGGCACTCTAGCTTTTGGCGCCAGCACCACCGCTTTGGGTGCAAAAGCTCAGGCTTGGTATTATGATTTCTATCATTTTGCGAAAATGTTCTATAGTTCAGGGTCATACACTCTCAGAACTGCGACGGGGATTGATCCTCTTGTTGGTGTTCAGTTCGTTCGAGAGTGGGAAAATAATAGCTTGTTGAATAGCAGCCTGGGTGCACAAGGTGTTGATAACATCATAGGTAATACGGTGAATAGTAGTGCCTGGGGTATTCAGTTTGGTGCTAATTTTGACATTGCGCCTAATATACTTGGAAAGGGCCAATTAACTTGGTCATACAATGAGATTGTTCCCCATATCGGAGCTATTGGAGGGGGTGCCATTGTCTCACCATATACCATCGGATATGCTACGGATCCGCTGTATACTACTTCGATGATTCGTGGATTAGTAGAAATGGGGCCGGGCAATGGCTGGAAGGTGAAATGGATACAGAATATTCTCCACAAGCAGCTTCTATTGATGACAGCTTTTGCACGTTATCATACATACTACAATGGCAACAGTAATGATGCTTATATGGATCTTACTTATTTTCCCGGTGGTATGCTTAAAGGATTGTCCGTTCGTGATCGAATGGAAGTTGCGAACGGAGGATTGGTGCATGATGCTCCACTCAACCCACACAACAAGACTTTTGTTTATAATAGGGTTATGCTGACTTACATGTTTTAGGTTCTCCACTGTTTTAAGTGAGCAACCCGAACTGTAGCTTCCCCCAAAACGGGGAGGGGCTAACCGGTTAATCCTGCGATACTTACTTTTACCGTTGGTTCTTTATGACACCCCAGGAATGGCAAATTGGCGAGGGTGCCCGCCATTCCCTCACGGCTATACCCCGTTGTGGCGAGGTGGAAATTGGACCGCGGCAACCCGCGCCGCCACCAGAACGGCTAAAAGGGCGGCGATGGCCAGGAGTACGGGCGAATCCATGCGGTGCGCATAAAGACCGATGAACATCTCACGCAAAACAAAAACGATGCCCACTTCGGCCAGTACCCGCAAGCGGAGGCGATGAAACTCCAGATAATCTGTGAAGGTGCGGAAGAGTTCGATAAGAACAAAGGTGGAGAGAACATCAACGACAAGGCCTTGTCCGAGGCTCTCAACGAGATCGTGGACATGAGTGAGGCCCTGAACGGCCGCGGCGGCGCGCAGAGTACTCACGGCAACTGCAAAATCATAAATCAACCCAGCCAATGCACCCAGCAGGGTGAGCAACATAACAAAGATCAATGCTATAACAATGAGATCCAGAAGCCTGCCATAAAAAATCAGAGTCCTACCCCGAGCCCCGGCCACCACTTCCCGCGGCACCATCCCATTTTTTTCCTGCTGTTCTGGCATAGATTCAGTCCCTGGCCCCGGTAGGCTGGCGCAAGCAGGACCCAAAAGCACATTGCGACAGCGACGGTTTATAGTCTGAACCTTTTTTTATCCGTCGGCAAGATGAGTTCCATTACCGAGCCTAAAAACCAACTGTTACCATAGCGGTTATCTTCTGAATTTTTAGATTGTCACGCCGACGATGCGGGAATGAAAGGTAAGAAGCCATCGGGACACTGACCAAGGAGTGATGGGCTCCCGGTTTCTAATTGAACTTACCGAACTTGGTCGTGTCGAACTTGGCCGTTGATGAAGGCAAAATTGCCTGCTAAGCTTATATCTGTGTCGGAAAAACCAGCGCCACATCCCTTCCGCTAGGGATTCCTTCGATTCTGGCAAAAGATTATGCTTACTCGCTGGCGGCGAGCGCTTATTGCAGTTCCGGTAATATGGTATTACTAAAGTCAATATAACCAATGCTTGAATGGTAGGGAGCTTATAATGGGTATAGAAAATCCGGATGGGAAAGAAATAAAAAATGTCATTCTTGCTATAACTACCGCTCGCACCGCTTGGGGGAGGCGCTTAAAAATGATCACCTTCCTCGTTTCTTTTATTATCAGCCTGCTGATTCCCGTGGGAGTCATTGTGATCTATTTTTTATGGAAACATGGCAATAATATTCTGAATAATAATGATGCGAGTATCCGCCTGAATTACGGTATAAGCGCCGGCGAGGAGTAGGCGGAGTTGGGCGCCGAGGGTGGGAGCAGCACCATGGACGGTTGTCGTGGTGGAGAAATCGCTGGTCGGCGGTAATGCTGCGGGTGCCTTTCCCGAAATCGGGATACGCCATAAGGAAAATAAGGTCCGATAAAACCAGGCGTGTAGATATTCCGCGGCGGAGTACGCGCGGTCTGCAGACTATTCTGATAATTGTTAAGGGCAGCCAGTAGATTAAGCCGGGCAATGGCCGTCTGCGCCTTGGATGTTTTTGACGACGGGGCTTCCTCTGCTGCGGTCGGCCCCGGATTCGTCCGGGTGCTTGCCGTCGGCGATGGCGCCGGGGGAATGGTCTGAATCTTCCGCGCACCGCGGGGCGGCTGGTTCCCGTAGCTCACCACCCCGCTCGGCGAAACCCATCGGTAAATCGTGTCCCCGAACGCCAGCGGGGTTGCCAGGATGCCCCAGGCAACTGTGGTGGAGATCAGCATGGCGCTTCCCAATAAAATCCCCACGCTCCCAAAGTCCGGCATGCGCCTGTCGTCCCCTTTCTCGTTCATTATTACTCCACGACAACCGCCGTCCCATACACGCGGTGATCTCATTCATTGCCTGCCCCTGCCCCGCGTCTGGGCGATCATATACCCGCACGATCCGGTAGCCGGGGATGGCGCTTGCCCTCTTGCAGGCTGGTCAGCATCTTTTCATAGGAGAGGTCCAGAGTTTCGGCGGGGTCCTCGGCCCGACTGAGTAGTCTGTTGACTTTCGCTCCCAAAATATCGGTGGCGTGCTTGAAAATGGACATGCGGGGCTCCTGTAGGGCGCAGTGGTCATGGTGCAGAACCGTGTGCTTAGATATAGCACAGCCCGGCATCTCCGCAACCCTTTGTATGCTTTCTTCTCGGCGCTCACAAACCCGGAAGGCTGGTCAACCCTCCATAAACCCCCAACCCGCCCGCCAGAGTCACCACAAACAGTACCAGCCAGAGATACGGGCCGCGCAAGCGGTGTTCGGCGGGCAGCGCCTTGATGGACAAGGCAACCAGGAAGCCCAGCACCATAGGCAGAAGCAGCGCATTCATCACCTCCACGCCGATGTCGAGGCTGACGAGATCGGGGATAGTGATCACCGCAGCGGCGCCAGCCACGATGATGGCGGTGTAAATCCCGTAAAACCAGGGCGCATCCTTGGGATGATGCTCCAGCGAGTGACGAAAACCGGTGACTTCCCCCCAGCCCCACGCCCCGGCAAGGGAAGCGACAATCGCGGCCACCATACCCGCCCCAAGGATGCCCAGAGAAAACACAATTCGTCCCCAGGTGTCACCGAGATAAGGAATAATGGCCTCCGAGAGTTGGTGCACCGTATTGAGGGGTGCGTTGGGGTTCAGCCGGCCAATGGTGGCGGCCGTCGCGATCAGCACCGCTGCCATGACTGCCTGCGTAATGATGGCGCCAACGGCGGTATCCCAACGGGCGTGGCGATAATGCTCGGGGTGCAGCCCCTTATCGGCGACGGCTGACTGCTGATAGAACACCATCCATGGCATAATGACAGCGCCGATATTGGCGGCGACCAGCATCATATAGTCATCATCGGTGATGGGCGCGTGCAGCAGGCCATTCAGCATTTCATGGATACTCGGATGGCTGGCCCAGGCGATACCAAAAAAGACCAGTTCAAAGAGACCCATGATCAGGGCGATGCGCTCCACCCGCCGATAGGAGCCGGTCCAGACGATGGTCAACAGGGTGGCCGCCGCCAGGGCAACCCCGACAGAGCGCGGCAAGCCATAGAGGTTGCTGATGCCGGCCACCCCGGAAAACTCCGTCAACAGGGCGCCGGTGGTGGCAACACTGAGACCGGCGACGGAGAGATAAGCCCAGACCCTCCCGAAAGTTTCGCTGATCAGTTCGCCGTGGCCTTTACCGGTAAAAATACCCAGACGTACCGTCAGTTCCTGCACGATATAGAGGATAGGCATGAGGATGAATTGCAGGAGCAGCAGCTTGAAGCCCCACTGCGCACCACTCTGCGCCGCGGTGATGATACTGCCGACATCGGTATCGGCGAGCATCACCACCAACCCCGGTCCCAGCACCGCCAGGAAAATTTCCCAGCGAGAACGATGGGTGGGTGTGTTAATTTTGTTGAAGGCGCGTGTTGACGACATGGGGAGCATCCGTTTTATATTTTACTCAAACGAGAATGATTCCTGTTTGCTTGCCCTTTGTCAAGTACCTCCTTGTCCGAAAGTACCGCCAAACGCCCTCTGCTGTTAGTCCTCTTTGTCAGGAAATGACAAGTGCGCGATCAAGCCACCCGTTTCGGCATTGGCGAAGCGGAGGATGCCGCTATGCAATGCCATGATGCGCTGGCAAATCCGCAGGCCGATGCCGGAACCATGCCCAGACTGGCGCGGCAAGGTACCGCCGTTCATCGGCCCGATGTCGCGTGCCGGCACGCCGGGGCCATAGTCGCGCAGACAGATTTCGGTGCGGGCCGGATGGCGGATAACCCGCATATCCAAGCGTCCGCCACCGTAACGCCGGGTGTTGTCAAAAAGGTTGCGGAATACTCGTTCCAGCGCCAGAGGGCGGCAGTGCAGGGGTGGTAAGGCGGCATCCCCGGCAAAATGCACTACCTGTACCTCCAGGCCGTAACGTTCCTGGGCCGTCGCGGCCATTTCGGCCACCCACTCGCGCACCTCCACCTGGGTGATTTTTTCCTGGTCTCCACTGCGCACCAGGGTCAGAAACTTGTCGATAGTCTCGTCCATTTCGCTGACATCCACCAGCATGGACGCTTTCTCGGCCAGCAGATCGTGACCCTGAAGATGCAGGGTCAGCAACATGCGCGACAGTGGGGTACGCAATTCGTGAGAAATGCCGGTGAGTAGCAGGGTGCGTTCTTCGTGCAGGCGATGCAGATCGTTAGCCATACTGGTAATGGCCTGCTCCAGATGACGCACCTCCAGAGGCCCGCCAATAGGCTTGAGGGATTCCGGCATGTCGCCCCGGCCAATGCGCTGCGCCTCCACTGCCAGCCGGGCCAGGGGACGGTTGATCTGGCGAACGATGAGCCAGGCGCCGAACAATGTACACAGGGCGATGACGCCGAGGCGCATAAACATGAAGCCTTGCCCGCCGAAATTCATGGGCGACGCGCGCATGCCCAGCCAGGGTTCATGGCGACCACCGCGAATCCATAGCCAGGTGGCATCCGTATCACTGGGACCAATCCGCAATGCGGCCCCCGGAGACATCCGCGCCAGATAACCAGCGCTCTGGCGCAAAAAATACTTGCTGGCGGGAATGCCGGGCAGGTCGTGGGCGGGTCGCCATTGCAGACCGCCAGCGGATGAGCGTTCGGCACCAGCGGCAATCAGGGCGTGATCCGTCTGCCAGAGAAATTCCGCGAAGCGTTCGGCGGCAGGATTCAGTACATATTGATGAAACAGGACATAGACGGCGCCTTGGGTCCCCAGCAACAGGACTGCCAGCAGGAGCACGGTCCGCCCCAAAGTACTGCGCGGCCAGAAGCTCCGCCTGATCATCAGGGCTCTGCGACAAACAGGTAGCCATGACCCCAGACCGTGCGGATATGCCGGGGCCGGCCGGGGGAGCTGTCAAGCAGACGGCGCAGGCGGGAGATCTGCATATCAATGCTGCGGTCATCACTTTCCAGTTGTCGGCCACGGGTCAGCCACATGAGCTTTTCGCGGGTCAGGGGCTGGCCCTCATGCTGAATGAATGTCGCCAGGGTCTGGAACTCGGCACTGGTGAGGGACAAGCTTTGCCCGCCCAGTTGAATCTCCTGCCGGCCCATATCCACGGTGAACCGGCCGCATTGGAAGGGGGCTGCTACCGCTTCGGGGCGAGGGACGGCGGCGAGGGTGCGGCGCAGGATTGCCTGGATGCGGGCCACCAGTTCGCGAGGGTGAAAAGGCTTGGCGAGATAGTCGTCGGCGCCCATCTCCAAGCCCAGGATACGGTCTATTTCATCGCCGCGCGCGGTGAGCATGAGGATAGGAACATCATGATGCTGGCGCAGCCGTCGGCAGATTTGCAGGCCGTCTTCATAGGGCAGCCCCAGATCGAGAACGATCAGATCAATGGTGGTTTCGGCGAGCAGGGTTTCGATCTGGCGCCCATCACTGATGCCTCTTACGGCAAAACCAAAACCCTGCAGGTGCGACTCCACCAAACTGCGCAGGCGCAGGTCATCATCCACCACCAAAATCTGTTTTTGGATATCCATGTGCATATGGTAATCCCTTGTTCTCTCGTGGGCCAAGATCAAATGTAACAAAGCCTCCCAACCGCCGCCAAAGTGACAGTCTGTTACGTTTTAACAGGCCTGCGGCAAAGATTGTTACAGGCATTCCCGCTACCATTTTTCTCTGTTGCGACGGCTGCGCGGGGAGTTGCTCTCTCGATGCTTGCGGATAGCGCCGCTTATTCCCGTATATCAACTGAGTGAGGGTTCTACATGAAAAGCGCGAGGTATCTGCACGGCCAGGTGCGGCAGAAAGCGGGGCGTTTGGCCCCGAGTATAGCCAGGCTGGGTGCCCTGCTCGGAGTTGTCGCTGCGGCGGGCTGCGCTGTCGGCCCGCATCTCGGCACACCGGCCGTCCCGGCGCCCAAGACCTATAACGCCCATCCCATCAACCTGCACAGTGCTCAGCAGCGGGTCCAGTGGACCACGCAAGAGGCACAAGCCTGGTGGTCGCTCTTCCGTTCGACACCTTTGAATGACTATATCCGCCAAGCCATGCAGGCCAACCCGGATTTACAGGCGGCGCAAGCGGCCCTGGCGCGCGAGCAGTCCTTGATCGCGGTGGCCCAGGGCGGACTACTGCCCAGCGTGGGTGCCGGTGCCGGAATCAGTCGCGGGCGGGCGCAACGGACCGGCGCGAACGGCGGGGCGAGCTACCGCATTCCCGGCAATCTCTACAGCCTGCTGCTAGGCACCGTCGACGTCCACTACAACCCCGATGTATTTGGTCGGCAGGCCGATCTGGTCCACGCCGCCAAGGCCCAGGCGGCGGTCAGCCGCGCCGGTCTGCATCAGAGTGAAATCTTTTTGGCGGCGGCGGTGAGCCGGGCGGTGATCAGCGGCGCGGCGGCGCAGGCGCAGCTCAATGCCGCCCAACAGATTGCCGCCGCCGATACGCATCTGCTGCATCTGCTGCAGCGGGAATATCAACTGGGTTATCAGAACCTGCAAAGTGTGGATCAGCAAGAGGCCATCACCGCCGCGGCGCAAGCGCGCATTGCCCCCTTGCGGGCGGATGTGGCGGCGGCGCGCCATGGCCTGGCGGCCTTGCTCGGCCAGTCTCCCGATGCCGACCTGTCGATGCCGACACTCGCCAGCCTGCAATTGCCGGCCAACCTGCCCACCACCCTGCCTTCGGCTTTGGCCGCGCAGCGCCCGGATATCCAGGCGGCAACAGCGGAGCTGAAGGTGGCGGCGGCGCAGGCGGATGTGGCCACCGCCAATCTCTATCCGCAGTTTAATATCACGGCGGACATCGGTAAGGCGGCCATGACGGGTGGGATGTTCTTCAACCCCATTTCGACCCTCTGGTCGCTGGGCGCGGGGATAGCGGCACCGCTGTATAACGGCGGCGCGCTGCACGCCCAGCGCCGCGCGGCCCTCGATCAGTACAAAGTGGTCAGTGATCACTATCGCGGCACCGTGCTCAATGCCTTCCGCGAAGTGGCCGACGCCTTGCGTGCCTTGCAGGGCGCCGATGCGGCTTATCAGCACCATCTGGCTGCGCAAAAAGCCGCTGGAGCCGCCCTGCATCTGGCCGAAGCCCGCTACCGCGACGGGGCCACCGACTATGCCACGGTGCTCGATGCCGAGATCGCCTATCAGCAGGATACTGTCGCCGCCATCAGTGCGCGCAGTCAGCGTTATCTGGACAGCGTCGCGCTTTTTGTCGCCCTGGGCGATGGCTGGCGGCCTGATGCCAACGATGCCACGGCTACCACCGATGCCAAAACCCATTCCATCGTTCAAAACGCGCAAGGAGCCCCTGCATGAAGAAGGTCTTTTTCTTACTGGGTATCGTCGTCGTGCTGCTCTTCGGCGGTGTCTATGGCTGGTACCAATGGCGTCAGGGCCAGTTGCATGCCCGCCTGGCGGCTGCCGCCAACCCGGCGGTCACCGTTTCCGCCACTCGCGTGCAGAGTCAGTCGATGGCGGGCGAGCTGACTGCCGTGGGCGAAATCGTGCCGCAACAGGGAGCGGTGCTCAGCCCGCAGACCGGCGGCGTGGTGCAGCGTATCGGTTTCCACTCCGGTGCCACGGTACGGAAAGGACAACTGCTCCTGTCCCTGGACCCTGGCGCTCTGCCCGGCCAGTTACAGGCCGCGCAGGCCCAGGCTGCCCTCGCCCAGGTAGACTATCAGCGCGCCGAGAAGGTCTTCGCCATCCACGGTATCTCCACCGCCGCCCTGGATAAGGCCCGCTATAGTGCGAGTACGGCACAGGCTCAGGTGACGGCCTTGCGGGAATCGCTGGCGGATACGCAGATCCGTGCGCCCTTCGCCGGGATACTGGGCTTGCGCACCGTTAATCCGGGTGAATATATCCACGCCGGTATGCCGGTGGTGCACATCGAAAACCTGCGGCAACTCTATGCCGACTTCACCGTACCCCAGCGGGATGTGCAGGCGGTACAGGTTGGCGCGCCGGTGCGGATTGACGTGCATAACGGCGACACCCTGCGCCATTACCACGCCAAAGTGCAGGCGGTCGCCAGTCATGTCGATGCGCAAAACCGCGCGGTCAGCGTCCGCGCCCTCATCAAGGCTCCACTGGGTCTGAAGCCCGGCATGTTCGTCCGCATCGTCCTGCAAAAAGAAGCCCCCACGGCGCGTCTGATGATTCCCATGGTGGCGGTGAGCTTTAACACCTACGGGGACTTTGTCTACGTGCTGACCCCCGGTGGCCCGAATAAGACCCTCATCGCCAAGGAACAGCCGGTGACGACGGGTATGCAGCGTGGCAACGAGGTGGTTATCCGCTCCGGCCTGAAGGCCGGGGATCTGGTGGTCACCGCGGGACAGGTCAAGCTGCACAGCGGCGACCCTGTGCGCATCAATAACGCCGTGCATCTCTGAGGATCCCCATGCATTTCACCGAGCCCTTTATCCGCCGCCCCATCCTCGCCATTTCCCTGAGCCTGGTGCTGTTTTTCTTCGGGCTGCGCTCCCTCGGCCTGATGCCCATCACCGAGTATCCGCCCACCAACAGCTCCATGATCACGGTGACCACCCACTACTTCGGGGCGGCCCCGAAGACCGTCAACGCTTTTATCACGGCGCCGCTGGAAAAAGCCGTCGGCCAGGCCCCCGGCATCAACTACATGACGGCGGTGAGTGAGGACGGCATTTCCATCCTCACCCTCTATATGCGCATGGGCGAAGATCCCAACGCGGCCTTGTCCCAGGTGCAGAGTAAGGTCAACACGGTCCTCAATCAGCTCCCTCAGGGGGTGATGCAGCCCGTGGTGCAGGAAATGTCCGGTTCCGGTGCCTACCTGATGTTGCTGAGCTACCATGGTAACGGCTTCAATCAGCAGCAGATCACCGACTACCTGACCCGGGTGGTGCAGCCCGCCATTCAGTCGGTGCCGGGGGTGGGGCTGACTTCCATCCTGCCGCCGGGCACCGGCCCCAACGGTAATACCTACGCCATGCGCGTCTGGCTGAATCCCCAGGAAATGGCCGTGCTGGGCATTACCCCCGCGCAGGTCAGTGCCGCTCTGAAGCAGAATGATTTCGTCGCGGCGGTTGGGCGTCTGCGCGGTCAGTACACGGCGGTCTCCCTGAGTGCCAATACCGCCCTGCACAGCGCCGCAGAATTCCGCAATCTGGTGGTGGCGACGGTGCATGGGGTGCCGATTCGTCTGGGACAGGTGGCCAAAGTCTCCCTGGGCGCCCAGACCTATGACTCATCCGTGATGGTGGACGGTCAACCCGCCGTAAACATCGGCATCCAGCAGGCTCCCGGCAGTAACGCCCTGAAAGTGTCTCAGGGTATTCAAAAGGTGATGGCCCAGTTGGATTCGACCATGCCGCCGGGCATGCAGGGCTACACCATTTATAATGGCGCGCAGTTCGTCAAAAGCTCCCTGCAGGAAGTGGAGGTCAATATCGCCTTGGCCTTGCTGGTGGTGGTCCTGGTGATCTACTTCTTCATGGGCTCGTGGCGGGCGCTGATCGTGCCGGTGCTCGCCATCCCGGTGGCGATGGTGGGGGCGATCACCATCCTCCATGCCCTCGGCTATACCCTCAATCTGCTCACCCTGCTGGCCATGGTGCTGGCCATCGGGCTGGTGGTGGATGACGCCATTATCGTCGTCGAAAACGTCCATCGGCATATCGAAAACGGCGCCACGCCTTTGCACGCCGCCTTGGCCAGCGCCCGTGAACTGGCCAGCCCCATCCTGGTCATGGCGACGACGCTGGTGGCGGTTTTTGCGCCCATGGCTTTCATCGGCGGGCTGGTGGGACATTTGTTCAGCGAATTCGCCTTTACCATTGTCGCCACGGTGCTGCTGTCCATGGTGGCCGCCCTGACCCTCGCCCCCATGCTCGCCTCGCGGGTCCTGAAGGCCGGGCACGAAGGCCGGATGGCGCATCTGGTGGATCATGTTTTCGGACGACTCAAGGGGCTGTATGGTCGCACCTTGTTTCAGAGCCTGCGAGTCTGGCCGGCGACGGTGACGCTGGCGCTGATCCTCACCGTCGGCATTTATTTCCTCTTCTCCATCAGTCAGAGCGAGCTGGCCCCGCCGGCCAATCAGGGCATCGTCTATGTCAATGGCGTCGCCCAGCCGACCGCGACCCTGGAGTACATGAATGCCTACGATAGTTACCTGACCAAAACGGTTTTCAATAAAGTCGGCAGCCGCAGCCATAGCTTCGCGGTCAATGGGGTGGGTATCGGCGGCATGTTGCTCAACAATGAAGTGATGGCGGGTGTGGTGCTCAAACCCGAGCGCGGCGATGTCACCACGCAGCAGGTCAAGGAGAAGGTGCAGAAACTGGCCGAGCGGGTGCCGGGCATGAAGCTCTCCGCCTTCGGTCTGCCGCCCTTGCCGGGTGCGGCGGTGGGGCTGCCGGTGCAGTTTGTGATCACCAGTACCGGTGGCGGTTATCATCCACTGGACGCAGTCTCCGGCAAGCTGGTGCAGGAGGCCAGGGCCAGTGGCCTGTTCTCCTTCGTCTGCAAAAATCTGAAGTACAACAATCAGATTCAGGAAATCCATATCAATCGCCAGATGGCGGCCTCCTTCGGCCTGAGCATGGCGGATATCGGGCAGAATCTGGAAACCCTGCTGGGTGGCAACTATGTCAATTACTTCGACATGGACGGCCTCAGCTACCGCGTCGTGCCCCAGGTTTCGCCCGCGCTGCGCGCCAATCCGGATTTCCTGAAGGCCTACACCATCAAGACGCCATCCGGCGCGCAGGTGCCACTGTCCACCTTTGTTTCCCTGCAGTCGCGACCGGCGCCCACCTTCCTGCCGCAGTTCCAGCAGTTGCCCGCGGTCTTCATTCAGGCCAATCCGGCACCGGGGGTGTCTTTGGGCCAAGCCCTGCAATTCCTGCGGGATCATGCCCAGAAAATCCTGCCCGCCGGAAATCAGATCCACTATGCCGGTGTCTCTCGTCAGTACATGCATCAGGGCAGTGCGCTGGTGGTCACCTTCGGTTTTGCGCTGTTGATGGTCCTGCTGCTGCTGGCGGCGCAATTCAACAGCTTCCGCGACGCCCTGGTGGTGCTTACCGCGGTGCCCGTCGCCCTCTTCGGGGCCTTGCTGCCCATCAGTCTGGGGGTCTCCAGTGTCAACATCTACTCGGAGGTGGGGATGGTCATGCTCATCGGGTTGATCGCCAAACAGGGCATTCTTATCGTGCAATTTGCCCGGGTCATGCAGGAGGAAAAGCATTTCGACCGACGTCATGCGGTGGTGGAAGCGGCAACCCTGCGCCTACGCCCCATCCTCATGACGGTGGCGGCGATGATCGCCGGCGCCGTACCCCTGCTTTTCGCCAGTGGCGGGAATGCCGACGCGCGATTCTCCATGGGACTGGTCATTGTCAGCGGTCTGAGCTTCGGGTCGCTGGTTTCGCTCTTTGTGATCCCGGCATTTTATGTGTGGTTCGGGCAGGTGGTGCGGAAGCCGGAGAGGGATTTAGTGGGGTAGTTTTGTTATGGGTGCGCTGATTGTAGTGGTGGGCGCCTTTCGGGGCGCTTTTTCGTTGGGGGGTAGGGAATCATGGGGTGGATTGAGTAGGATCATGAATTGGTGTAGGTTTGTGGACAAGAATAGGTGGTGATCTGCATTTCTGGCGAACTCGTTTGCGTGTGGCGTTCATCCGGAAAGATTTAGGCTGCTATAAATGTTGCAGGAGGGTGTTGGATGCTTGATTTTCCGGGTGACGGGTGGGGATGGAAAAATTTAGGCGACGTGGGTAGTGTGGTATGTATGCTGCCTAAATTACGTTAGAGATTGTATGCACTCCGACAGCACGCTTGCTATTTATCTTCAAGAACTGGAAGAGTCTTTACTCCAATCCACTGTTCGCAAGTCCGAACTCGTTTCACAATTACTGTCCGAGGAGTTTGTCGAGTTTGGTAGCTCTGGCCACACGTTCACCAAAGAGCAAATCATTATTGCGTTACAGGCAAAGTCACCAGTCAATTGCACGGCAACAGAGTTCAATGTCAAACTGCTGGCTCCGCAAACTGCACTCGTTACTTACCGCGCATGTCGTCACAGTGAGCCGCCCGTATTCTCAGTACGCAGTTCTATCTGGCAGCAACGGGACGGGCAGTGGCAAATGGTCTTTCACCAAGGTACTATTTCGTCCTCGCACAAATGAAAACAATCTCTAACCCTACGCTCAAGCGGGACTGCGCAAAAGCGCGCAGCCCCTTAGCTCCACGTTAGCCCTATGGAGCGCACGATGACCGAAAAGGTACGCAAGCATGAAATCGAAGGGTTACTTGAGTTGTATTCAACAGACCCGTTCGTATTTCGGCCTGCCGAGTTGTATTCAATTGATGGGGAGCTTAGAGAGCAGCTTCGCAATTACAACATCTATGTGGTTGCGAGGCGCCCGCGGATATCAATAAATCCGAAGTCCGTAACTTTGAACAACTCGGCTCAAACCATCGACGGTGTTTTCTCAGTCAACCTCGGGTTTGAGATTAAGGAAGTCCCCTTCTCGTACCCTAACCTCTTTAGTGCGCCCATTACTGGCCTTGGCGAACTTGAGTATCCCTACGACCATTTGCGATTTGTAGTCGCAAATCGAATGCCTGTTCAAATCAGAATCCACGACGTCATAAGATTTTCCGAAACGTCTTTGCAGCCCCACAGCGATCTTTTTGTCGAGTATGTCGGGCAGTCGTTTGGCGAAGACGGTGATAGTGACGCTGTGGCGAGACTGATTGGCAAAACCGGGAAGCAGGGACACGGGTCACTACAGAAGGTTTTGGCAGACATCAACGCCAGCAACCCTGAGAGCGAGGTATATCTTCTTTTGTACAGCTACACGTTCTACAAAAAATTCATGATCGCTGGGGGTTGCTTAATGCCAGAGATTTCGTTGGATGAGGCCCCTGACCGATTCGACAGGCTGCTAGATGCCCGTGTGAGCCGTGAAGAAAGAATTGACCTTATTGAGGCCGCTCTAATCAAGCATTTCCAGCCCAAATACAACGACACATACAAGAAGACATTTCCTCAAAAGAGCCATGAGATATTGAACGTGCTATTTGATCTGGACATCACCGGATTGTCGACGTCGCTCTCCACCGAAGAGCACAACATCCGCATTTATTCAAAGGTTGTCGAGCCCTCCAATCAGCATTGCGCAAGATATCCAATTGTCCAAGAGTCGCAGAGGGCTTCATTCTTTGATGTTGCCTTCCCTTCGGCAGATGCATAGGGCTAACCACTCATTCCACCGGACCTGCGCGAAAAGCCGCGCAGGCCGGTGAATTCAGACGTTCGCGGGCGCTGTGCGCCCGCGAACGGGGCGCGAGTGTCGAACATCGGGGCGTTGGGCGCACAGCGCCCGCGAACCCCTCGTTCGAGCGGACACCGCTACGCGGGTGCCGCACAACTCGCGCCCCGTTAGGCTTAATCGAATAGGAGAAACTCATGATTAAAAATACCTTTCAAATTTTTACCGACAAAAATATTAAGCCTACGGAGTTTGCAAGCTTGATGTCTTCCGTGGGTTGGGGTACTGAAAGTGCTTACGACGATCAAGCAATTGAGCAATCTTTGTCCGCCTATCCTTTCATTGCCCATTGTAGGGACTCTGCTGGCGCACTCATCGGTTATGTAAGTGCGTTTAGTGACGGTGCTTTTTCTACTTTTGTTGGGGAGTTAGTTGTCCATCCTGAATTTCAGCGCAATGGTATCGGCACTGAGTTGCTTAGGCTTGTTGTTGAGCGATATTCTGGAGTTCCCATTTACGCAACGCCATTTGAAGACGTTCAAGAGTTTTTCTTGGAACGAGGCTTTCGGATTCCAAAGCGTACTATGTCGGTTGTATCACAGCGTAATGGTCTGCCAGCCTAACATTACGCTCAAGCGGGACGCGCCTTTTCGTGGCGGTTTTGGAGGTTTGTTGTTTCTCCGGCTTCGGTGGCTTCGCCAGTCTCCCTGAAAGGCGCGCCCCTTAGCTTTACGTTGAGCGTCACAAACATTGGGGATAATTTATGCCGGAAGATGATCCGCTTAAGGTAGCAAAGGATAGCGTCTCTCTAGTAGCCGAGGTCATTAAGGCAGCGGGTGATAATCCGCAGGTAAAGGAGGCCGCGGGCAATCTTGGACATACAGCCGTGACACTAACGAAAACGATCAATAACGTACTAGTGCCGCTGGCGGCAATCAATTTTGCATTCGACAAGGCCAGAGCCTATTTTTCTGGCCAGTTTCCGCAAGAGATCGCTGAGAAAGCCGAAAGTATCCCGCCGGAGCACATTGTTGAGCCGAAGGCATCTATTGCTGGCCCTACGCTTCAGGGCCTCGCATTTACCCACGAAGAGCCGAACCTTAAGGAGATGTACCTGAATTTGCTTGCGACAGCCATGGATGGTCGTTCAGCCTCCACTGCCCACCCTGCTTTTGTGGAAATTATTAAGCAGCTCGATAGCGAAGATGCTAGGTTAGTTCGTGTCGCACTTCAGTCTCCCGTTGCAATACCTATTGTTCAGATTCATCGCAAACTAAAGGGTGGAGCTGAATACCAAGTGCTTACACAACACTTACTTAATCTCACCGATTCTACAACCAATGCGCCTGTCGAAGACCCACAGATTCCTGCAATGATTGACAACTGGATTCGCCTAGGTCTAGTCGAGGTCGCGTATGACAAGTATCTGACGGGCCCCACAAGCTACGCATGGGCTGATCAACGACCAGAATTCTTGCGGCTGTCTCAGACTTCGCAACTAGATGGGGCAAAAGTGGAGTATCAAAAGGGTTACATGCAGCGCACCGAGCTTGGCAAACGGTTCGCTAAGGCCATAGGTCTATAGTGACGCCCAACCCATCATTCCACCAGACTGGCCGAAAAGCGCGGCCAGCCAGTGAATTAAAACGTTCGCGGGCGCCGTGCGCCCGCGAACGGGGCGCGAGTGTCGAACATCGGGGCGTTGGGCGCACAGCGCCCGCGAACCCCTCGTTCGAGCGGACACCGCTACGCGGGTGCCGCACAACTCGCGCCCCGTTCGGCGTCATCAGGAAGCGTAGCTACTGTATGAAGTTTGTATTGAGCCGACTTACGGACTATTCCAGCGAAGCAATACTTTCTGAGCTTCAGCGTGTGGCTTCCCTCGTTGAAACGCCCTACATGTCCAAAGCCGTGTTTGACGAACACTCTAGGGTGCACTCGGCGACCATAGTTCGCCGCTTTAATGGCTGGGAGAATGCGCTCACACAAGCCGGGCTGAGCCACCGCATTCAACCTGTAAACATCACAGAGAAAATGCGTAACCAACGCGGCAAAGAGATTTCCAACGCCGACCTTATCCTTGAACTACAGCGTGTCGCCGCGCTCGCAGGCGTAGATGGCCTCAAGACTCAAGACATCAAAGAACATTCCTCTATTGACCCCGCGATCGTGCGACGGAGGTTTGGAAGCTGGAACAAGGGCCTTAAGGAGGCCGGGTTGAGAGTCCCTGCGAGAGCGCGTCGCTATACGGATGAAGAGTGCTTTGAAAACTTGCTAAATCTCTGGGTGCATTTGGGTCGCGCCCCGTTTTTCCGTGAATTGGAGGTACCACCTTCAGTTGTCGGCGGCACTGCATACGTTAAACGATGGGGCACGTTCAACAAGGCATTGCTTGCATTCATCGCCCAAACAGAAACTGATACAGCATCCCCAAGCTTGCCGCCGCAAGTCGAGCCTGAACCAACAGTTCCCAATGTAGATGCAGGCGTTGCTCCAGGCATTGCTCCAAGGGTCAAGCGAAAGGTGCCGCTTGGCATTCGCTTCACTGTTCTCAAACGCGATTGCTTCAAATGCGTCCTATGTGGCGTGTCTCCGGCCACATCGGTAACGTGCAACCTTCACGTCGATCACATCGTCCCACTGGCTGAAGGTGGAGGAAACGAGATTACAAATCTGCGCACGCTCTGCGATAGTTGCAATCTTGGTAAAGGCGCACGAAATGAATGACGCCGAACCCATCATTCCACCGGACGCTGCGCGATGAAGCCGCGCAGCGCCGGTGAATTCAGACGTTAGGGTTTTTAACCATGAAGATTTTCTGCCACCAGTGCGGTAAGCACACAAACCACAACATCCTGGCCGAGGAAAAAGTTCGTCCCGATGAGCACGACCCTTACCACTGGGGGGTAAACCATTACTTCGCTCGGTGTGCCGGCTGCGATGCGTTCACTTACGCAATTGAGGAATGGTGCGAAGACGACTGGAACCCACATACCGGAGAAATGGATTCAACGTGGAAAACCTATCCACGGGGATCTACCGAACGTAAGCCCATGGATGACGAACACGAACTGCCCGCCAAAGTTCAGCTCATTTACAAGGAAATAATTGGTTCTATGAACGCCCAACTACCAGTCCTCTCGGGGGTCGGGTTACGAGCTCTGATTGAGTCAATTTGTAGAGACCAAGAGATTTCTGGCAGCAATCTCGAAAAACTTATTGATGGGTTGGCCACAAGTGGCGTCCTGTCAAAAGCACAGGCCGACATACTTCACACACACCGGTTTCTTGGCAATGTTGCCGCGCATGAAATCACCTCTGCAAAGCCGCGTGAACTTGTTGCCGCGCTCGAAATTGCTGAAAACATTCTCCGCACAATCTATGTACTGCCAAAGCTTTCCAAGCAGGTCACAACGGGGCGCACACCCTAACATGGCGCTCAACCTCACTCCCTTCGGTCGCTGGACGCTGCGCGATAAAGCCGCGCAACGCCGGTTAGCTCTACGTTAGGCATTTACTCTTCGCCCATGAAATATTGTCCGCTTTGTCAAAGTGATCTTGTCAGTCGTCCGGTGGAGGGAGACATGCGGCTCGCTTGTTCATCGCAGCAGTGTAAGTTCGTGCACTGGAACAATCCCATTCCTGTCGTCGCGGGCTTAGTTCGGTGCAATGGTCAGTACGTCTTGGCAAGAAATGCCTCCTGGCCGCCAGGTATGTTTTCCCTGATCACCGGGTTTCTTGAGCATGGCGAGTCGCCGGAGAGCGCCATCCTTAGAGAAACGGAAGAGGAGCTTGGTCTTACGGGCCATGAATGCAAATTCATAGGCCATTTCGCTCTCCCAGAATTTAATCAACTTATTATCGCTTTCGCCGTCGAGGCCTATGGGCACGTCAAGTTGAACGAAGAAATCGCAGAGGTACAACTGGTCGCGCATGACCAACTCGCTACGTTCGATTTCGGGTGCCTTGAGCTAACCAACACAGTCGTCTCGCATTGGCTGAAAAATGTCTAACCCGACGCTCAACCTCGCTCCCTTCAGTCGCTGGACGTTGCGCGATAAAGCCGCGCAGCGCCGGTTAGCTCTACGTTATACGGCATGAGTACCCGAGCGAACTTTTCTCCTGCTACAAAAGAGCTTCTCGCAAGGCGAGCGGGCTTTCACTGTTCCTTCCCAGGCTGCTACGCGCCAACAACAGGCCCAAGCGCAGAATCGACGGGGAGCGTTAGTAACTCAGGAATGGCTTGCCATATTTGGGCTGCGGCGTCTGGCGGCAGTGCATGCCGCGTATCAACAACGATGGAGAAGCATCAATTAGAAGATGCCTCCAACGGCATCTGGATGTGCTACTCACATGGGAAGTTAATCGACACGGACGAGAACACCTACACCGCCGCGATGCTTCTTACATGGAAGCATATCGCGGAACTCCGCGCCAAGCTTAGCCAAGAGCTAGGGCGTGACGTCGTACTGACCCCGCGCGACTTAGCTCAAGTTCCGCTACCAGCGGAAACTCTACAGTTCCTGTCCTTGGGAGAGGAAAATCGCATCATTGGTGATGCAATAGCAAATAGTTGCATCGAACAAATTTGGGGGCGGGAGCTAGCTCGCGCAACCCGCGATGCGCTTATTGAACTATTAAGGAATGCGTTCAGTCATGGGAAAGCCGCGAACGCAACAATCGATATCCAAGCGAGCTATATCGAGGTAAGCGATAACGGACAGCAGTTCGACAGCACAACCCTTACTGGTCTATCTGGCGGCGGTGGTTCTTTGTCGCTAGTCGCTTTGCGGGAGGACCACGGTGCAACGATAGTATTTCGCTCGGAGTATGTATCTGGCCAAAACCTGAATCGACTGACTCTGGTACGCAAGCCCGCGGATATTTCTAGCGCAACACCTTGCTCGGTCTCAATCGACCACACAACCATGGCAACGCTCCATCATCAGTTGCAGACCCTGACCGCTTGCAACACCATCTATGTTCTTCTCCCCAAATACTTGGCTTTAAGCGATGTATTCGGCTTTCCCCAAGCGATTGGGCGGGCTTTACCACCTGGGAAGAAAGTCATCTTGGTGGGAGAGCACTTGTCGGAGCGAGTTGTTGAAGTGCTCCAGAAGCTTGGTCAGCACGTCGAGATTCTGAACTTTGAAGATTAAGCATGCCGTATAACCCTGCGTTCGAGGCGACCTGCGCGAAAAGCCGCGCAGGTGCCTCAACTCCACGTTGGGCATCTCCTTGGACATTTCCCCTTCACTCGGCACCAAACTCACGGTATAACTTGAATATTATCTTTACGGAGACATTAGCCATGGGAAATCAACTCGAATTGCTCGAAGCCGAAGCCCTGAAACTAACTGCAGGGGAGCGCGCAGCTTTCGCTCAGCTATTGCTCGCTAGTCTCGACGAAGATTCCGAGATTGAGGAAGCGTGGGCCGCCGAAACCGAGCGCAGAATTGCTGACATCGAAAGTGGGGTGTCGCAAGTCATTCCGATTGCTGACGCTCTGGCACAGGTCCGTGCAGCGCTGAAGTGAAGCTCGTCGTTACTCCACTGGCGCTCGCCGAACTGCACGACGCAGCAGCATTCTATACGCTGAAGGCGGGTGTCGAGCTTGGTCTCGCGCTTGTGACTGAGTTTGAACGAACGGCCAATCTCGTTCTGAACAACCCTCTGCTCGGTGCTGTGTTCCGAAGCAAGCGCCGGCGATATATCCTCCGTCGATTCCCATATAGCATCATCTATCAGGTCACCGCAGAGGAGCTTCGAATTCTCGCCGTGGCGCATCACAGGCGTCGTCCCGGCTACTGGGCGCAACGGAAGTAGTACGCACAAAGAGGAGATTGAAAATGCGTAAGGCCAAACAAAAGCCTGTGGGCCGCCAGCCCAAAATTGACATTGGTGCTGAACTGCTAGCGTCGGTGCGCGAAATGAAGGCGGGCATTCGTGCCCGTGTTTATTGCCCCGAGATTTCTGCAGTCGGTCATGCCCGCTTGGCATCTGGCCTTTCTCAAACCGCCTTCGCTGCGCTGCTTGGAGTTTCTGTGCGCACGCTCCAAGACTGGGAACAGGGTCGCCGAGAGCCGTTAGGCGCGGCAAAAAACGCTCTTCCGCGTCGCAGAACGCCACCCCGAAGTTCTGCAAGAACTTGCTGCGTAAAATCGTGCGGCCCAACCCTGCGGTCGAGCGGACTTCGTGCATAAAGCCGCGCGAGGCCGCTCACCTAACACGTTGGGCGCCGTGAAACGTATCTTCGTCGCTTGCATAGGCGGACAGATGAAGTGGGGCTCTCCATAGGCACAAATCCAGATGAACGAATCCGTGATCAATCAAGTGTCCGATACTGCATTAATGGCCGCCGCTTACCGGGCCATAGAGACGGATCGCCCGAACGCAATGTTTCACGATCCGCTCGCTGCGAAGCTCGCCGGCGAGCAAGGCAGGAAAATAATTGGCAGTCTTCCGAAGCAGGCATTCATCGGCGGCTGGACGGTCGTGATTCGCACTCGGATTATCGACGACTTCATTCAAGACGCAATTGCCGAGGGCGTGGACACGATTCTGAACCTGGGCGCGGGGCTGGACACCAGGCCATACCGTATGGAGCTGCCTAAATCGCTCCGCTGGATCGAAGTGGATTACCCGCACGTCATAGAGCTGAAGGAAATCCGTCTTTCTGGCGAGACGCCACGATGCCGAGTAGAGCGGGTCAGGCTGGATCTTGCCGACGTTACTGCCCGGCGGACATTTCTCGACGAAGTGGCGGCCCAGTCGAAGAGAGTCCTCGTACTAACCGAGGCTGTCACGCCCTATCTTTCCGAAGACGCTGTTGCCTCCCTCGGGGCGGACCTGCGCTCGCATGAGTCAATAAGATATTGGGTAGCGGATTATTTCTCCCCGGCATCGTATGAATACCGACGGCGAAGTGGCATGAGTCAGGCGATGAAGAACGCCCCGTTTCTGTTCGAGCCGAAAGACTACTTCGGCTTCTTTGCGCAGATCGGCTGGAAGCCGAAGGAAACGCGGTATTTCGCGATTGAAGCGGAACGGCTGCATCGTCCGGCGCCGTTCCCTCTCCCGATAAGACTTGCGATGCGTATTCTGGGACTTTTCGCGTCGCTGGCGCGTCGCCGAGAGATGAAACGGTACGCAGGTTTTGTTCTGTTCGAACCGGCAAAAACGGAGGAACGGGCGGCTACTCGAAACCGCGACGCCCAACAAGAGCATGCAGCCGACGCCAAAGAGCGGCGCGGCTGATGCTGGCGTTGGGCGTCAGACAACCGGGGCCACTGGAATACCAAGGACCTGAAACGTTTTTCAAGGAGCATCAAGGTGGCTAACCTTGCGTTCCACCAGACGGGCAAAAAACCGCCCGCTGGTGAACTTAAACGTCCGAGCGGACACCGCTACGCGGGTGCCGCACAACTCACGCCCCGTTAGGCATCTTGATGCCATAAGGCACACAGGTGTAATATCCGCATTATGAAACCTGTGAACTGGAGCACCGAGAAAAATATCCGCCTCAAGGCTGAGCGAGGCGTATCTTTTGAGGAGGTGTTATCGGCCATGTCGAATGGGAACCTCCTTGTCGTGCTAGACCATCCAAACACAGATCAATATCCGAACCAACGCATGTTTGTGGTTCGTATTCGTGGCTACGCCTATCTGGTGCCGTTTGTGGAGACGAAACAAGAGGTCTTCCTGAAAACGATTATCCCGAGCAGGAAAGCCACTCGTATCTATCTTAATGAGGAGCGTTGAAATGGACAAAGAAAGAAAACTGGAGGAAGAAATTCTGGCCTCCTTTGAAAGAGATGAATGGCAGCCTTCTCCAAAAGATAAAAGTGAAATTGCACGTTTTGCAGCAATGGCCTCGACTTCTCTGGCTAAAGACAAGAGGGTCAATATTCGCATCTCATCCCGTGATCTTGACGATATTCAAGCCAAGGCCGCAGAAGAAGCAATTCCTTATCAAACGTTAATGGCCAGTGTCCTTCACAAATACGTTACCGGGCGTCTTGTAGAGCCATCGCCAAGCCTAACCCGACATTCAACCCGGACTCCGCAAAAGCGCGGAGCCGGTTAATTCAACGTTCGAGCGGACACCGCTACGCGGGTGCCGCACAACTCGCGCCCCGTTATGCCGCTAAAAAATAGCAAGGGGAAATGTATGACATGGAGAACAACTGAGTCGTGCAAGAGATGTGGAGCACATTATGAGATAGAGATATGGGATTTAGGACATAAGGAATCGGACTCGATCAGTTGTCTATGCTGTGGCAACATATTGCGAGAGTGGAAAAATGAAGCGAAGTCTTTCTCTATATCAGGGGTGCTTAGTCGAGGCAATATGCAGCTAAAATATGATGATATAGAAAAATACATTGGAAAAAGGTTCAGATTCCAAAAAGACAGCATTCAGTTTGAAGGCGAAATTGTGGGGCTAGGAGATTCTGTGATGGCGATTTCTCCAACATTAGTCATTAAGCCATGGGTAGTGAGAACTGCCGAAAAAGACATTCACCTTCACCCAGAGAATGATTGGCAAATTTGTGGCGGCGAGAAGGCATAACAAGCGCGGTCAAGGTAGATTAACCTCCGCGGCGCCAACTTTGTGCTTGAATAACACAAATTTGTCACCACTCCATTTTGCCACTTACCGCGAACGTTATGCCGCTTGATCTGGACATCAAGGTCTCCGACGTCATTGCAGCCATTGCATTGCTGATCTCCGTTCTCTCGGCGATCTATGCACGCGGGCAAAGGATAGCTGCAGAGCGGGCCAATCTCATTGCGGTTCGCGAAAGCCGCCGCCCGTTGCGGCTGCAGGTGTTCCAGTCAATGCACCACTTCTCGAAGTACTGCTCGACGTACTGGACGCTTTATCACATGGGCGAAGTAAACCGAAGCCGAGAGCTCACGGAGCGCATTGATACTTTCAAGTGGGAAATCGAGCAGCACGGACATCTGGACATGCCGGATGTTGAGGAGAAAGCAAAGGCCTTCGTTAATGGCGCGTGGAAGCTCCAGAGGCTGGTCGACCGCATTGCGGGCGGGCAGAACAACCCACATGATAGTGAGTACGCCACCGCCGAGG
Organism: Acidithiobacillus ferriphilus; assembly: GCF_028215975.1. Classification (NCBI taxonomy): domain Bacteria; kingdom Pseudomonadati; phylum Pseudomonadota; class Acidithiobacillia; order Acidithiobacillales; family Acidithiobacillaceae; genus Acidithiobacillus; species Acidithiobacillus ferriphilus. The sequence continues at coordinate 54,582 of NZ_CP116458.1, read as the reverse complement.
AGAATGTAGAGGGGCTCGTAGACTGGTTCGCTAAGGAAAACCGTGAACTCAAGGCTCTCTTCCAGCCATACTTGGGTGCGGCATAACATGGCGCTCAACCTCGCTCCCTTTGGTCGCTGGACGCTGCGCGATAAAGCCGCGCAGCGCCGGTTAGCTCTACGTTGGGCCTATTCAAGGTTGCCGCAATGACTGATCTCTTTCCGCCTTGGCCGCTGTGCTCGGCATTCCTTCTTGCGAGCTTTGTCCTTGCCGTCATCCCCGGGCCTGGCGTGCTCTACATCGTTACACGCAGCCTTGTTCAAGGGCGCCAGTCCGGGTTGGTGTCGGTGGCCGGTGTCGCGCTCGGCAACCTCGGCAACGCGCTTGCTGCTTCGGTTGGACTTGCCGCTTTGTTCGCGGTTTCGTCACTTGCTTTCTCCGTAGTCAAGTATGCCGGCGCACTCTACCTTGTGTACCTCGGTGCGCAAATGCTCCGTTCCTCCCCTGTCGAGATTTCAGCCGGCGTTCCCGTCGCTACGCCACTTAAGCGCGTCTTCCGTGACGGTTTCGTCGTTGCTCTGCTCAACCCCAAGACTACGGTTTTCTTTGCTGCTTTTCTGCCGCAGTTCCTGAGTCCCAATGCGCCGCCCATGTTTCAGAGCATGGCGCTTGGTTTTCTTTTCGTGGCAATAGCCGCAGTAACCGACAGCACCTACGCTTTGGCCGCGGGTGTCGAAGCACCCGCATTACGCCGTGCTGCTGCTCGTCGTATCGGGCGGCGGCTCGGTGGGGGTGTGTTTATCGGTCTCGGGGTTTTCACTGCGCTCGCTGGGTCGCGCGGTGCCAAATAGACCCAACCCATCATTCCACCGGACCTTGCGCATAAAGCCGCGCAAGGCCGGTGAATTCAGACGTTATATTTTTCGGAGTGCTGCCTAAGTGACCGACGCTGTTGCATTATTTAGCCTTATAGTTGCATTCGCGGCATATCGCCATGCCGTAGTATCCTCGCGGGATAACACCAAACAAATTCAAGAAATATCGAATACGCATCTTCGACTTTATTCAAATATTGCGATAAGCAAGGCAAGTCAGAAATATGTCTCCCTGCTGTCAAATATCAATAAAGAATTTGAAGAAATCGTTGGCAAGCTCGCATATACAGCACTTGATGCAAGCACAAAAATTGGCAGTGTTTTCGATGAGTTCGACACAAAAAGTCAGGCTCACCCATATCTCAGACATGCTTTCCATACAGGCATTACTGTCGTTAGGGAAGCTTACGACAAAGAGCTTACCTACCAAACAGGACTTAATCTGGTTTCTCGATTACGAACCCTGAAGTTCATCAAGGGGAATGTAGCGTCTTATGAGCCAGAAAAACCTGACCGATCCATTTTTTCCTTCCTCAAAAAACAAAACAAACCTAATGGTCCAGAGGACGCCATTAATGCATCATCAGTTTTTTGGGATTCACTTAAAACAATCTATGACAGAATTCCAGAAGAAAAAGAGCCTGAGTTATTTCGCCTCACTCTCCCCTACATAGAAGAATACTCACGCTTACATAGCGAGTTCAGGCAGCGCTTAGAAGAGCTTGAAAAACAACTAGAGGATGCAATCAAAGAAAATGCATTGGAAATGTTTGATATCCGTGATATCCCGGGTCTTGGCGCCAAATTCTATAGAGTTAAAGGCGACATAGGGCGAGTTAGAGGGCTGTACTTTCCTGATTTACATGGCCTATGTGAAATGCCCGTGCATGATGGAATCTCATATTCCTTATACGCAGCCAGTGTTCTATTCATAATCTCGCAGCATTTCATGTGGGGAAAAATATAACATGGTGCTCAACCTCGCTCCTTTCAGTCGCTGGACGCTGCGCGATAAAGCCGCGCAGCGCCGGTTAGCTTTACGTTGGGCAGCACGTAAGCGTCCGTTACCTCGATTTTCTCTTGAACTGACATGAAACGTCCGAAGAAGCCGTCTATAGCCGCTGTAATCGAAGCTCTTAAAGCGCAGAGGGATACAGTGCAACCTCGTGATTGGCGGGAGTTCGAGGATCACGTTCGACAGGTCTATCAGACGTTGTTGGACTTGAAGAGCGAGAAGGTGCTCGTTGCACGTGACGTTACGATCCGGGGCAAAACTGGTCTCGACCATCAAATAGATGTCTATTACGAGTTCGAGTTGACTGGGCTTCGGCATCAAGTAGCCATCGAATGCAAAAACATACAACGTCCTTTGGATAAGGATCGCGTTATGGCTTTTTGTGCGAAGGTCAGCGATTGCCCTGGTGTGCGAGGGTGCATTGTTTCGGCACATGGATACCAGAGTGGCGCAAAGAAATTCGCCGAAGACAACGGAATCACCGCGCTAGTGCTTGCTGACCTACCGTCTATTGGCAAACTTTTGGGTATGCGCTTGGAGATGGTCGCTATTCCGACGGAAGCAACTATCGGCCAGCCGTTCTGGACATTATTTGAGTTGGACACCGGAGCACCTGCGGGCCATAAGCAAGATGGGGAGATGTATGGAGTTCTCTTCTTTTCGAAGAAACAGGCACAAACTTATTTTGAGACTAGGTCGTATGGTGCTGGCTGGGCAGTACGCGGACTGTCCCAAGAGAATTTGCGAACCTATATTCTTACAGTCGATGCGATGGCAGGGCGTTTTCTATTAGCCCAAATGGTCGGTCATCCTGACGAGACGTCCTCCTTCGTCGCCCAAGAGATCGCGCGCCAGACTCTAATTTCCGAGTTCTATGTTGGCTCGAATCCCATTCCGGACGAACCAATGGTCATGCCTTCCATCGCCAAGCATCGATCAACTCGGGGTTAACCTCCACTCACAAATGGACCAACATATGAACGCGCTGCCCAACCCTGCAATCCACCGGACATGCGCGAAGAGCTGCGCAGGCCGGTGATTTTGAACGTGTGTGCCGGGCATGGCACGTAACTACCCAGGTGCGAGTCCTGGGGCCAGGTTTACGCAGAGCCGAAGGCTAGGAGAACGGCAAGGGCGTTGTCGCGAGGCACCCTCACCTAAAACGTTAGTCTGCAGAAAGCGCGACCGCGATGCCTGGAAACGCTCGTAACAACTTACCGTCCATCGTTACAAGCTTCGTGCCCAGTTTCATCGCTAGTGCGACAAACTCGCAGTCATATGCTGAACATTCGCTATCCCGCACCAGTTCCAAGACACTGAGCGAGTCCACTTCGTATTCGGCTCCAGCGAGCCAATCTTCTGCCTCACCCTGGAGGCTTTGCACTTGCTGGAACGTCAGGCTTCCGCGTCTAAGGTACCCAGCCAGGATGTTTCGAAATTCACTTCGCCAAAGAACCGGCGCAGCCCAATTTGGATCGTGTTCGAACAGGGCTTCTGCGACCGAGGTGTACTCGCCAGGCAGATACAAATACGCCAGCACATTCGAGTCCACGACAATCATGGACGTCCCTGCCTCTTCAGGGTGTCAATGTCGCGCGCTCGAAACTTCGTTGTGCTCAACCCCGCCCTTAGCTGGCGCGCACGCGCAAGCCGTTCGCTGGGAGTTATCTTGGTCGGCGTAAGCACGGTCTCAAGGCACACAATCGCCTCACTGTTGAGGCTGCGACGGTGCGCTTCCGCTGCAGCCTTCAGGCGTTCATACACTTCGTCCGGAATGTTCTTCAACGTCAGCGTTGTAGGCATGGCTTTCTCCAACCATAATGGCACCATAACGGTTCCAATATACAGTCTGCCGTGCAGCTTGCCAATCTGCGGACTAACCCGGCTTGCAGGGGATACTGCGCGATAAGGCCGCGCCCCTGAACTTGAACGTGTGCGCCGGGCATCCGCGCCCAACTCACGCGCGGTGGACCTATCCCGATTGGGCGTCTCAGTAGTGGAAACGCAACTGAGCAATCATCAATGCATCACCTTCTATTCGATACACCATGCGATGCTCATCTGTAATACGGCGTGACCAAAATCCTGAAAGAGCATGCTTCAGTGCTTCGGGTTTGCCAACTCCAGCGAAGGGTTCACGCTGTGTCTCACGTATCAGCTTATTGATTCGCTCGACCATGCGCTTGTCTTGCTTCTGCCAATATAGGTAGTCTTCCCATGCATCGTCAGAGAAGATCAGCCTCACTTCGCCAGCTTCCGCTCAACACCTTTACCGGCGTTCAGTTGTGCGACGGCAGCGAGAAGGCGCTTGGCGTTGGCGGGGGTACGCAAGAGGTAGGCGGTTTCCTCCAGCGCCTTGTAGTCTTCGAGCGAGAGCATCACGACGGACTGTTCGCCATTGCGGGTAATGATCAAGGGTTCGTGGTCGTCGCAAACGCGGTCCATGGCGCTGGCGAGGTTTGCACGAACGGTGGTATAGGTAATCGCATCCATAACAAGCCTCCAAATATGTACGCGTTACTGTACATCTTTTGCGGCAGCCTGTCTAGCGCGACGGTGCAGACGCCCGCAACCGCCTGGTGTGCCCAACTCAACGTTCTAAATTCGGTGGGCGTTGGCTTTGGTTCATGCCCACATTCCAAGCAGGAAAGCCACTCGCAATTAAAAGAAAATAAACCTGAAGAGGAAATTCTGGCTTCTTGTTGAGTCGCTACCCAGTCCAACCTCTCGTTCAAGCGGGACGCGCCAAAAATAATGCGCCCTACGAATCCGTATAACGCGGAATCACCATATAATGCATTATATGGTGATTTTTTATAATTCTATGTAACTAATTGTAACGCGGTTTCATCATGTTACAATTTTTAGCATTGACGGGATCAATTGATCTGCCTAATGTGCGATTACTGCATGATTAATAACCATTTATTAATTGGTTATATGATTCATTTCTGATCGATGAATTTTTAACTGTACGCAGGTGCTTCCCATTCTTGAGGAGATAAAATGAAAATCCGCAAAGCTGTCGTTTTATCCGCAATATGTATTTTAATATCCGGCACGGCCTGGGCGCAGACCGCTACGGTCCCGCTGGACCCGGTCAACAGCGCGTTAGATCCGCAGAGCCCCTTTGCTGTCCTGTACCTGCCGCAAAATGCCCCCGCACCCGTCGATCAGGTCGGTCCCACGGCGTGGACCCATGCCTATGGCAACCCGCAACATAATGCCGCCTTTCCGGTTGCCGCCAGCGCACCGGCCTGGATTCGTGAGGGTGTACGCTGGAATTTCCCGGAGGCCCGGGCCTGGCCGTTGGGCGACCCGCATCCTTATGGGGAAAAGGTCTATGGCATCAAAGAGGCCCTGCCGGTGCAGACCCAGTTTTACGGTAATGCGCTCGGGGTCTCTGTCGTCAAGGGCGTGGTGTACGCCGAGAGCGATGACATGTTCGCCTATGCCGTCAATGCGCGGACGGGCAAACTGATCTGGAGAACCAGCCCGGTCGCCAATACGCTGATGGGCAATCCGCTGGTGGTCGGCACGCATGTGTACCTGTCTGCCGGAAGCGTATCCTTTAACTTCGCCAACGTGATGGAATACGCCAAGCACCCGGCCAAAGCGGGGCGCGGCAAGGACATCAGCTACAACGGGATATTCTGTCTGGACCGGACCAACGGTAAACTGCTCTGGAGTTTCAAAACCGCTGGTGACGCCATGCCGACCCCAGCCTACGCCGATCATTCCCTCTTCATCAGCACCGGAGATGGCAACATTTATCGCATCCGTTCAGCGGATGGCCGGAAAATGTGGCGTACCCATGTCGGCGGTATCGCCAACATGTCCAGCCCCATCGTGTGGGATGGAAAAGTCTACGTCTCCATGTCCGTCATTCCTGGTCTGTATGCCCTGAATGTGCAGACGGGCAAGGTATTATGGAAAGGTGAAATTCCCGGTGCCGTGAATACGGGCATGGGGGATGTGCCGCCCGCTGTGGCGGATGGCATCGTGGTGATGGATTCGGTGGCAAATCCGCAGATGATCCAGGGTAAACCCACCATGACCACCCTGGTGCGAGCCTTCGATGCGCGTAATGGCAAGGTTCTGTGGACCGATGACATGGGACGCGGACCAAGAGTTCCGGCATTCAAGGGGGGCGTGCCTATGATTCATGATCATATGGTCTATGTGGGTTCACCGGTCACGTCCGCTTATGAAGCCATTGACTTGCATACCGGTAAAGTGGCGTGGACCTGGCATGTGCCCAACCCCGGCCCGGCGGGCGCCGGCCGCGGCGCGCCGACCTACTATGACCATACCCTGTATATTTCCACGGGACCGGATATTTATGCCATCGATCCGAAGAACGGGAAGATGATCCATCAATACAAGGTCGGTGGGCGTTTTGGCATCGTCAACCCGACCATAGTCGGTGGCACCATATATCTGGGCAACTCTTGGGACTGGATCAACGCCGTCCCCGTTCATGACGTGAATCCGCAATTCAACGCCCATCCGTCGTAGCTCGGGGAGTATTGCGCAGGAAAGCAGGAAATCACCCATACCCTGCTATACTTCTTCCTCTTTCGTGGTTGTGGACTGGCTCAGCCGGGCTGGCGAAGGTCGTGACGGAGCGATGAGGGACTGATATGCAGTCAGATACACAGGCTTGGGCCGCTGTGGGAGCGGCCCTTTATGCTGCTGATCCACAACAAAAAGTAGAGCAAGTGCGGGCTTTGCGCTGGCCGCTGGCGCCCATGCCGGAAGTCTCGGCCCCACCGCTTTCCGCCATACCGGGGCGACCAACCTATCCCCTGCTGGTGGGTCCCAAAGACTTGCCCAAACGCCGCGCCCTGCATACGCAGGCAGGCCGCTTCGCCTTGCTGCACGCCCTGGCGCACATCGAATTCAATGCCATCAACCTGGCTCTGGATGCCCTCTATCGCTTCCCCGGTCTTCCTGAGGATTTTTACCGCGACTGGTTGCGGGTGGCGCAGGAAGAGGCGGAGCATTTCGTCCTCCTGCGTCAACAGTTGCAGCGCCTCGGCGGTGACTATGGCGATCTGCCCGCCCACGATGGTCTCTGGGAAATGGCTCTAGACACGGCGGCGGACCCGCTGGAGCGCATGGCGCTGGTGCCACGGGTGCTGGAGGCGCGGGGACTGGATGTCACCCCGGCCATGCGCGAGCGGCTGCTGGCCGCAGGGGATGCGGAAGCGGCCGCCGTGCTGGCGCGTATTGAAAGCGATGAGTGCGGACATGTGGCGGTGGGCAGCCGCTGGTTTCGCTACCTCTGTGCACAACGCGGGCTGGAGCCGGACAGTACCTTCATGACACTCCTGCAGCAGCGTTACCGGGGACGGATTCAGGGGCCGCTGGCGTTGACGGCGCGGCGGACGGCGGGCTTTTCGGAGCCGGAGCTGGACTGGCTGCAGCGCCGCATCGGACAACCCGCCGCCACAAAGCCGGGGGGTGCGCCATGATTGAGCGGATACTGGGTATTGAAAGCTCCTGCGATGAAACGGGGCTCGCCCTCTATGACCGCCAGCGTGGCCTGCTCGGCGAAGTGCTGTTCAGCCAGATTGCCCTGCATGCGCCCTATGGCGGCGTCGTACCGGAACTGGCGTCACGCGATCATGTGCGCCGCCTGCCCCTGCTGCTCGACGAACTGCTGGCGCAGACCGGCGGGCAGCGTCCTGACGCCATCGCGGTCACCGCCGGACCGGGACTCATCGGCGCCCTGCTGGTGGGGGTGAGTTTTGCCCGGGGTCTCGCCATGGGCTGGGATATTCCGGTGATTCCCGTGCATCATCTGGAAGGCCATCTGCTGGCTCCGCTACTGAATGGTGTGGACCCCTTCCCGGCGGTGGCTCTGCTGGTTTCCGGTGGGCATACGATGCTGGTGGAAGTCCGGGGCATCGGCGACTATGTTTTGTTAGGGGAAACGCTGGACGATGCGGCCGGTGAAGCCTTCGACAAGACAGCCAAGATGTTGGGTCTCGGCTATCCCGGTGGGCCGGCGCTGGCGGCACTGGCGGAGGGCGGAGATGCCCAGGCCTTTCGCCTGCCCCGGCCACTGCTGGACCGGCCGGGACTGGATTTCAGCTTCAGCGGTCTGAAAACGGCCTTCCGCCTGGCCGCCATGCCCATCGCGCCCGACGATGAGCAAAAGCGGGCTGACCTGGCCGCCAGTTTTCAGTCGGCGGTGGTGGAAACGCTGTTCAGGAAATGCCAGCGCGCCCTGCAGCGGACCGGGTTGAGGCGTCTGATCGTGGCGGGGGGGGTCGGCGCCAACCGGGCGTTGCGGGCTGCGCTGAACGGGCTGGAGTCGGACGGGATCGAAGTCTTTATCGCCGACCTTGCTCATTGCACCGATAACGCGGCGATGATCGCCCTGACCGGCGCATTGCACACGGAGCGGGTCCAGCCGGCCACCGCGGATTTCCCGGTGCGGGCGCGCTGGTCCCTGGCGGAGGAGGCGGAGCAGCCTTGATGAACCAGTCATTAAGGACTGAAAGGCGTTAACGCTTTTTGAAGGGGCTTTCGCTGCCGTCCAGCAGACGACGGATATTGCTGCGGTGCCGCCAGAGGATCAGCGGTACCAGCACCATGATGAGCACCCGCATACTCGTCTCAGAAGATACCGCAAAGACGATGGGCACCGCGCCGATCGCCGCCAGCAGCGCCGCCATGGACGAAACGCGCGTCACCGCGAACACCAGTATCCACAGGCCCAATACCGACAAGCCCAGCACCGGTAGGAGCGCCAGCAGAATACCCAGCGCCGTGGCGACCCCTTTGCCGCCGCGAAAACCAAAAAACACCGGATAGAGATGGCCGAGAAAGGTGGCGAGGGCCACGGCGGCCAGCGCCCAGTCCTCCAGCCCGAGCAGGCGGGCGATGACGATGGGGACGACGCCCTTGATCAAGTCTCCGAGCAAAGTCAGCAAAGCGGCCTTTCTGCCACCGATGCGCAGGATGTTGGTGGCGCCCGGATTGCCCGATCCGGACAGGCGCGGGTCGCCGAGACCCAAGGCACGCGCCACCAGAATGGCGGTGGCGATGGAACCGACGAGATATCCGCCGCCGGTGAGGACAACATCCAGAAGAAGTGACATGCGGTGCTTTAGTCGGAAAATTGTTTATTATAAGCTGAGCCGCGGCGGATTGTCGCTTTTTTCGGGATAACCATGGATATTCTTTTTGTACGTGAACTGAAGGTAGATACCCGTATCGGCATCTACGACTGGGAACGCGAGGTCAACCAGACGGTACTCGTCGATCTGGACATTGCCGCCGATGTGCGGGCTGCGGCCCAGACGGACAAGGTGGAAAGCACCATCAACTACCAGACCATCTGCCAGCGTCTGGTCGCCCATATTTCAGCATCGGAAGTGGAACTGGTGGAAACCCTGGCCGAGCAGATCGCGGACATCATTCGCAGTGAATTCGGCGCGGCCTGGGTGCAGGTGACGGTGCACAAACCCGCCGCCGTGCGCGGCACACGGGATGTGGGGGTGCGGATCGAGCGGGGCGATCGTCTGCCCTGAGCGACCAAAGGCCCGATCAGGCCGACACCAACACCCCATACAGATCATGGGCATCCGCCCGGGTGATCTCCACCTCCACCCAGTCCCCGACCTGCAATCCCGCCGCTCTGCCCAGATGGACCACGCCGTCGATCTCCGGGGCATCGCTGGCGGAGCGGGCGATCACCTTGCCGCCCCGGCCCACTGCATCCACCAACACCCGCTGACGCCGACCCACCCGGCGTTGTAGCCGCCCACGGCTGATGGCTTCCTGCACGGCCATGAATTCGGCGCGGCGCTCTTCTTTGAGCGACTCCGGCACCGCTCCGGCGAGCGCGTTGGCGGGCGCACCTTCTACTGGCGAATAGGCGAAGCAGCCCACCCGGTCCAGTTCCGCCGCCCGCAGAAAATCCAGCAGCTCCGCAAAGTCCGCATCGGTTTCGCCTGGGAAGCCGACGATGAAGGTGCTGCGGATGGTCAGATCAGGCACGATCCGGCGCCAGCCGAGAATCCGGTCGATGGTTTTTTCGGCGGCGGCGGGACGGCGCATGGCCTTGAGGATGCGCGGACTACCGTGCTGCAGGGGCACATCCAGGTAGGGCAGAATTTTGCCCACCGCCATCAGAGGCAGGAGTTCGTCAATGTGCGGGTAGGGGTAGACGTAGTGCAGACGCACCCAGGCGCCGAGGTCGCCCAGGGCCGCGCAGAGATCGGTGATGCGGGTTTTGAGCGGGCGACCGTCGTGAAAAGCGGTGCGGTATTTGCGGTCCACCCCGTAAGCGCCGGTGTCCTGGGAAATCACCAGCAATTCTTTGACACCACCGGCCACCAGCGCCTCGGCCTCGCGCAGAATATCGTCCGGCTCGCGGCTGACCAGCTTGCCGCGCATGCTGGGAATGATGCAAAAGCTGCACGACTGATTGCAGCCCTCGGAGATTTTGAGGTAGGCGTAGTGGGGCGGCGTCAGGCGCAGGCCCTGGGGCGGGACCAGATCGGTGAAGGGATCGTGGGCCGGAGGGAGCGCCGCATGGATCGCGTCGAGCACCGCACTGGCCTGGTTGGGGCCGGTGACGGCAAGCACCTTGGGATGGGCGCCGCGCACAAAGTCGCCGCCCTCGCGGGCACCCAGGCAACCGGTGACCACTACTTTGCCGTTCTCCTCCAGCGCCTCGCCGATGGCCTCCAGCGATTCCGCCACCGCCGCGTCGATAAAGCCGCAGGTATTGACGACCACCACGTCGGCACTGGCGTAATCCCCCACCAGCAGGTAACCCTCGGCCCGCAACTGGGTGAGGATGCGCTCGCTGTCCACCGTGGCCTTGGGGCAACCGAGGCTGACGAAGCCGACTTTAGACGGCGTATTCGCGTCCGCCTTCAAAAGGTGTTGCTCACGCTGACCACTCCCGGCACCGCGCCGACGATACGCTCGACCACCTGTTTGAGATCGATGACGGCGTTGGGGCAGCCCGCGCAGGCGCCTTTCATGCGGACCCGCACATCGCGTTCGATGATTTCCACCAGTTCGATATCGCCGCCATCGCGGTTGAGAATGTGGCGCACGGCCTGCACCGCTTCCGCCACGGCCGCGGGTTCGGGCATGGGGTCGTCGGACCCGTAGCGCCGACGGCGATCAAGGCCGCGCTCGGCCATTGCCTGGGCGTGGGCGATTTTGGCCGCGGCGAGGGGGTCTTCCGCCTCCAGGGCGTCCAGTTCGTCTTCGCTGTAAAAGCGGATGGGGGATTTTGCGGTTGCGCTCATGGCCGTCAATATAACATGCGGCCGCCATCGACGACGAGATTGTGGCCGGTGACATAAGGAGCATCGAAGAGCAGATAACGGACAGCGCCGGCAATATCCTGGGGATTGCCGACACGCTTCAGGGCGTTGCGCTCGATGAGTCCCTGCTGGTCGCCATCGGGCGGGTCTTTATCCTCGGCCCAGAGCACCACGCCGGGCGAGACGCTGTTGACGCGGATCTCCGGCCCCAGTTCTTTGGCGAGGGCGCGGGTGAGGGCCAGCAGACCCGCCTTCGTGACACTGTAGGGCAGGTAGCCGCGCAGGGGAATTTCGGCGTGGATATCGCCGATGTTGACGACGGCACCGCCGCTTTTCCGCAAATGAGGCGCGGCCGCCTGCGTCAGGAAAAGGGGCGCGCGCAGATGCACGGCCTCCATCGCCGCCCAGTCGTCAGACGTGATTTCGCCAAAAAGGGCAGGGGAGTACAACGAAGCGTTGTTGACGAGGCCATCGAGATGGCCAAAATATTCAATAGTCGCATCTATCAAGCGAGCGGGGGTTTCCGTCTCGCTGAGATCGCCGGCGATCAGGAAGGCTTCGGTGCCATACTGCATGCGCAGATCCTGCACCAGAGCTTCGGCCTCTGCTGCGGATCGCTTATAATGCAGGGCGAGCTGGCAGCCCTCCGCCGCGAGCTGGCGGGCAATGGCGGCGCCCACCCTGCGGGCGGCGCCAGTGATGAGAACGACTTTTCCGGTAGCTTTCAAGAGGTGTCCATGCGCGTAGAGCGTCCCGATTTTTTAACCCATTCTCACGGGGGGCGCAAGACACGTCTGCCCGTCCCGGACGCCGATGCGCTGGTCCACTCGGCGGCCTTGCTGACCCATATCCGGCAGGAAATCGATGCCGCCGGTGGGATGATCTCCTTCCGTCGTTATATGGAGCTCGCTCTCTACACGCCGGGGCTGGGCTACTACATGGCGGGGCAGACCCGCTTCGGTGCGGCGGGCGACTTCGTCACGGCACCGGAAATGGGACGGGTGCTGGCCGCCGTGCTGGCCCGGACCCTGCAACCCGATCTGGGGCCGGACGGCATTCTGGAATTTGGCGGCGGGAGCGGCGCACTGGCTGGCCAGATCCGGGAAATTTTGCCGGACACACCCTATACCCTGCTCGAACCCAGCCCCGATTTGCAGGCGCGGCAACACGCGGCCGTGCCCGGCATTCAGCATCGGCAAACGCTGCCGGAACATTGGCGCGGCGTGCTGCTCGCCCACGAAGTGCTGGACGCCATGCCGGTGCAGGTGCTGGAGTTGGACGCCTTCGGACAGTTGCACGAATGCGGTGTGCGCTGGAATGGCGAGGCACTGGAGTGGGCGCTGTTGCCACCGCCAGTCCCTGCGCCGCTGGCGGCGCGCCTGGCGCCTTATGTAACGCATTGGCCCCGGCCCTATCGGACGGAGATCAATCTCACCGCCGAATCCTGGCTGCGCGAGGTCGCCGCCCGTCTGGACTCCGGTGCCATCCTTCTGATTGATTACGGGCACGAGGCCGCAGAGTTTTATCACCCGCAGCGGCAGATGGGCAGCCTGCGCGCCTACTATCGCCACCACTGGCTGGACGATCCCTTTTATCTGCCAGGCCTCTGCGACCTCACCGCCCACGTGGATTTTACCGCGCTGATGACCGCTGCGGTGGAGACAGGGCTGGAAGTGGCCTTTTACGGTAATCTCGCCCGCTTTCTGATAGAGCATGGTCTGACCGAGGTGTATGGCGCCCTTTGCGCGCAGGTGGGTGACGACGGCATATTCGCCCTGAATAATGAGATCAAACGGCTCACCCTGCCGCAGGAAATGGGCGAGAGCTTCAAGGTGTTGATTCTGAAAAAGCGGGAGAACGTATGACCATTCAGATTTACGGCATTCGCCACTGCGATACCATGAAAAAAGCCTTCGCCTGGCTGGACAGCCATGGGCTGGAGTACAGCTTTCACGATTACAAAAAGGCCGGGGTGCCAATGGCGGAACTCCGCCATTGGCTGGAGCACTGGGACTGGGAAGTCCTCATCAATCGCAAGGGGACTACCTGGCGACGCTTACCAGAGCATGAACGGGAGATCGTCGTGGATGCCGAATCCGCACTTAAACTGATGGAAACACACCCCAGCCTGATCCGTCGACCCATATTGACCAACGGTGATCAGGGCCTGCTGGGTTTTGATGTGGAGGCGTGGGCGCAGGCATTAGGCGATGCATATCGAAGCCGTCATCATCAAAGAAACCAAGAAGCGGCCGGCGATGTCGCCCAAAGAGAAGAAACAGGCCAATGAAGAATTCCAGCGGTAGGGGAATACGAGCTCTGATGTGTCGTCAAGTTATTCCGAGGAGGGCGTCATAGCCGCGATTATGCGCGCATACACCAATCCGGATACGTCCATGCCAGAAGTCCACCTTCTGTCTAATGGCCGCTACCACGTCATGATCAACCACGCCGGCAGCGGCTACAGCCATCGTGGCGGTCTCGCCGTGAATCGCTGGCGCGAGGATACCGCCGTAGATAACTGGGGAACCTTCATTTATCTGCGTGATCATCATTCCGGACACTTCTGGTCGACAAGCTATCAACCCACCCGAAGCAAAGCCGATCACTATGAGGCGATTTTCGTCCAGGCGCGAGCGGAATACCGTCGCCGCGATCAGATGATAGAGAGCTATATGGAAGTCGCCGTTGCGCCAGAAGACGATGTGGAGATCCGCCGCGTGACGCTTACCAATATCTCCCCGCGCATTCGTCAGATAGAGTTAACGAGTTATACCGAGCTTGTCCTCGCGCCGCCGAATGCCGACCTTGCTCACCGCGCATTTAGCAACCTGTTCGTTCAGACCGAAATTCTGGCAGAGCACAATGCGATTCTCTGTACCCGACGTCGCCGCTCACCGGACGAACAAACACCTTGGATGTTCCATCTGTTTGCGGCTCCCGGGGTTGCCGCCGGTGCAGCATCTTATGAAACCGATCGCGCACAGTTCATCGGCCGTGGTCGTACCGTCGAGCATCCGCGCGTCTTCGATAGACTACAACAGACTACCTTATCGAATAGCGAGGGTTCCGTATTAGACCCCATTGTGGCCATCCGGCGTATGCTAACGCTTGGCGTAGACGAGTCCGCGACGGTGCAGATCATTTCCGGACTTGCCGATACCCGGGCGGCGGCCATCGCCCTGCTGGAGAAGTATAGCGATCGTCATCCGGTGGAACGCGCTTTTGAAATGGCCTGGTTCCAGAGCCAGGAAGTGCTCCGTCATCTGCGCGCCAGTGAAGCCGATGCCCAGGTGTACGGCCGCCTCGCCAATTCCGTGGTCTACGCCAGCGCCCTGCGCCGGGCCACGCCCAGCGTGATTGCCCGTAATCAGTTAGGGCAGTCCGGCCTGTGGCGCTTCGGGATATCGGGTGATTTGCCGATTGTGCTGCTGCGCGTCAGTCAATTAAATCGCCTTAATCTGGTAAAGCAAATACTGCAGGCCCATGCCTATTGGCGACTGCAAGGACTGGCGGCCGATCTGGTGATCGTCAACGAAGATTTCACCAGTTACCGGGCCACGCTACAAGACCAGATTATGGGCTTGATTCACACAGGTCCGGAAGGGCAAGTCATCGACAAACCCGGTGGCGTCTTTGTACGCCGCGCCGAAGAACTTTCCGAAGAGGATCGCGTGCTGTTCCAGACCGTCGCGCGCATTATCCTCACCGACAGCACCGACTCCCTGTTGGAGCAGGTGGAACGGCGGGTATCCGGGGATCGCTTCCCTGCCCCGCTGAACCCGCGGCCACCCCCCGCCACCGAGATCATACAGCCGCTGCTTCCGCGTGAACGTATTTTTTTCAACGGATTGGGTGGATTCACGACCGATGGACGTGAATACGTCATCAGTCTGGAGCCGGGCCAAAGTACGCCCGCCCCTTGGGTCAATGTGATTGCCAGTCCGCATATCGGCACCGTCATCAGCGAGAGCGGCGGCGCCTATACCTGGGTCGAAAACGCCCATGAATTCCGTCTGACCACATGGCACAACGATCCCCTGAGTGATAGTAGCGGCGAGGCCCTGTATATCCGCGACGAAGACACGGGGGCGTTTTGGTCCCCCTCTCCACTACCCGCCTGCGGTCAGTCCGGATATGTATGCCGCCACGGATTTGGATACACCGTTTTTGAACATTACGAGTCGGGGATTTCTTCAGAAATGACCACCTACGTCGCGATGGACGCGCCGGTGAAATTCGTGGTGGTCAAACTGCGCAACCATTCCAAGCGCCCGCGGCGGCTTTCGCTGACGGCATACTGGGAACTGGTGCTCGGCGAGTGGCGCCATGCCAATATGATGCATATCGTCACCGAAAGCGATCTGCGCAACGGTGCGCTGTATGCCCACAATGACTATGGCCGCGAATGCGGGCATCGGGTCGTTTTCGTTCAGACCAGTGAACAGGAGCGTACAATCACCGGCAACCGCAGCGAGTTTATCGGCCGTAATGGTACGCTTGCCAAGCCTGCGGCACTGTATCGCAACCGATTATCAGGTAAAACAGGGGCGGGCCTTGATCCCTGCGCCGCCATACAAACGCCGACTCATCTGGCTGAAGGCACGGAGTGCGAGATCGTGTTTGTTTTTGGTACGGCAGCCAGTACCGACGAAGCGCGGCAATATACAGACCGCTTCGCCGGTAGGGAGCGTGCGCGGCAAGCTTTGGCAGGGGTACGGGAATACTGGAACCGGACCTTAGGTACGATATATGTGGAAACTCCGGATCCCGCACTGAACGTATTAGCGAACGGCTGGCTGATCTACCAGACCATCTCCAGCAGACTCTGGGGCCGCAGCGGCTATTACCAGTCGGGCGGGGCTTATGGTTTCCGCGATCAATTACAAGACAGCATGGCGCTGATTCACACCACACCATGGCTGGCCCGGGAGCAACTAATTCGTTGTGCAGAGCGCCAATTCCATCAGGGGGATGTCCAGCACTGGTGGCATCCGCCCCACGGCCAAGGGGTGCGCACCCATATTTCGGATGGCTATCTCTGGTTACCCTATGCCACCTGTCGTTTTGTGACGGCCACCGGCGATAGTGGCGTGCTCGACGAAACCATTCATTTTCTCGAAGGCCGCGAGCTGAATCCCGAGGAAGAGTCTTACTACGATCAGCCCCAGCAATCTGCCGAATCCGCCAGCCTCTATGATCATTGCGTGCGGGCGCTCAAAAACGGCTTGCGATTTGGTGCCCATGGCTTACCGCTGATGGGCTGTGGCGACTGGAATGACGGGATGAATCTGGTCGGTCACGAGGGTCGGGGTGAGAGTGTCTGGCTGGCCTGGTTCCTGATTCAGAATCTGCGGCAGTTTGCCGGGCTCGCGCGCAGCCGGGGGGACAGCGCTATCGTTGATCTTTGTCTGCAACAGGCCGCCGTATTACAGGAGAACGTAGAAAAAAATGCCTGGGACGGTGCCTGGTATCGGCGGGCTTATTTTGATGACGGTACGCCCCTTGGTTCTGCTGCGAATGACGAATGCCAAATAGATTCCATCAGCCAGAGTTGGGCCGTCCTTTCCGGTGCGGGTGATCCCTTGCGGGCCCAACAGGCCATGGCGGCGGTGGACAAACATCTGGTGAGTCGCGATGCACAGCTTATCCGGCTGCTTAACCCACCCTTCGACCGGTCAGCACTCGAACCCGGCTATATCAAAGGCTATGTGCCCGGTGTGCGCGAAAACGGCGGACAATATACCCATGCCGCGGTCTGGACCACCATAGCTTTTGCCCAGATGGGTGACAAAGTGCGGGCCTGGGAATTATTCAACATGCTCATCCCGGTCCATCACGGAAGTAGCGCAGAGTCTATCGCCCGCTATAAGGTAGAACCCTACGTTATCTGCGCCGATATTTATGGCGCCGCACCACACGTCGGGCGTGGTGGCTGGACCTGGTACACCGGCGCAGCGGGCTGGATGTATCGATTAACGATCGAAACCTTGCTGGGCCTGTCGCTTGAAGTTGATCACCTGCGCATCACGCCCTGCGTCCCGGCGGACTGGAAATTCTACAAGGTCCACTACCGCTACCGCGACACGCTGTATCATATCACCGTCCATGCTGATAGCACCGCATCAGCGCGGGTAGTGCGTATTACCCTGGATGACACTGAATTGCCGCAAGACAGGATTCCGCTCATGGATGACCGCCGCGAGCACAATGTCAACGTCTACCTCGACTAAATAAATGTTTGGGAAACTTATCGTCATCAGCTTTAGGAGGAACGGTGTACCATGATTGCATTTCTCTGGACTTGCTGTTCGTAATCTAATAAGTTGGATGATACTATCCAATTCGCGTATTGCCGATCCGCGTTCAGTGTTTCAATCCACGCCCGGTTTATAAGCCGGGCGATACCCGACCCATATTGGTTCATGCTCCACTTTGGATAATAGAAAACAGCGTTAGTGACTTTTGTTCTCGCGGGGTCGCAAGCCTGCATAGAAATGGTCTTCATCACCACTTTCCGCAGACCAGACTTCGCCCGACGGGGCTACGATATCTCCGTGAATGGTGACGGTACCTTTCATATATCCAAACATACTATTCAGCGCTTCATCGGTGATAGGCACCATTTTGACAGGCGGTTTACCGCGCTTACTGATCACCCCTCCCCCTCATCCCCATCCTCGCCCGCATGCCGTTCGCCCTTCAGGGCAATACTCAGATTCTTCAGCTTGCGATACAGGTGCGTGCGCTCCAGCCCCACCACTTCTGCCGTCCGCGCGATATTCCAGTCATTACGGGCCAAATGATATTCGAGGAAGGCACGCTCAAAACGTTCCCGAGCGCGCTTCAGGGTACCGCCAAAATCTTCCCCGTCGAAATTACTGTTGACGAGGACGAGGCGATTATCCAGTCCCAACGCGCCCTCCACCTCTTCCGCACTGACCTCCGGCCCTTCCGCCAGAATCAGTAAGCGCTCCACCAGATTCTGCAATTCGCGGACGTTGCCCGGCCAGGGATAATGGTGCAGCACATCCAGGGTTTCCGGAGCAAAGTGGCGCGCCGCCAAGCCATCGCGGGCGCCATAAAAGCGTACAAACTCTTCTATCAGCGCCGGGATATCCGCACTCCGCGCGGACAGCGGCGGCACCTTCAGGGGCAGGGCACTGAGCCGGTAGTAGAGATCGCTGCGAAACTGCCCGCTCTGCACTGCCAGTGCCAAATCCTGTGCGCTTCCGGCGATCACCCGTACATCCACGGGCACGGGCGTCGTCCCACCCACCCGGATGATGCGCCGCTCCTGCAAGGCCGAGAACAACCGCGCCTGGGTTTCCAGGTCCATATCGGCAATTTCGTCGATGAAGAGCGTACCGCCATGGGCCACTTCCAGACGCCCGCGGGTCAGTTTGCCATGATCTTCATTGCCGAAGAGCTCAATGGCGACATTGGGGCGAGCGATGGCGGCGGCCCGCAGATCCACGAAAGGCCCCTGTGCCCGTCGGCTTTGCCGGTGCAGATAACGCGCGGCCACTTCCTTACCGCTACCCGGCTCGCCCAGCAGCAGCGCCCAGGAATCCACCGCTGCCACCCGCTGCAACTGCTCGCGAAACTGGCGGATCGCCGGACTCTCGCCGCTCGGCCGCTCTACCCAGCCGGCCTGCGCGCGCAAGTCGCGGTTCTCGCGCTGCAAGCGACTGGATTCCAGGGCATGGGTGACGGTAAGCAGGGTCTTGTCCAGGGACAGTGGCTTTTCGATGAAATCATAGGCGCCCAGCTTGGTCGCCTGCACCGCCGTTTCGATGGTGGCGTGCCCGGACATCATCACCACCGGCTGCTCCAGACCCGCTTCGGCCCAGCGCCGCAAGAGGCTGACGCCGTCCTCACCCGGCATCCAGATATCGAGAAGGACGAGGTCCACCATCTGATCGCGCAGCAGCACTTCGGCGGCTTCCGCACTCCCCGCGGTTTGCACGTTGTAGCCTTCATCCTCCAGAATTTCTGCCAGTGTCGCGCAGATATCGGGTTCGTCATCCACCACCAGAATATTCAATCGTGCCTCTTCCATGTCACCTCCTGAATACTTGTTTCAACCCAACGGAAAATCGATAACGATACGTGCCCCGCCCTGCAACCCCTGATTATCCGCGATGATCTGTCCGCCATGCTCCTCAACGATACGCCGGACGATGGCGAGACCCAGCCCCGAACCCTTCACCTTGCTGGTGACATAGGGCTCAAAAACCCGCGCCAGCAACTGGGCCGGGAAACCTGGTCCGTCGTCCAATACACTCAACTCTAGCATCTTTGCCGGGTCGGAGTCGGTCAGGCGGGTGCGAATCAGGATATGTTTACCTTCCGGAGTTTCTGAGTCCCCCTGCAGGGCATCCATGGCGTTGCGCAGGAGATTATTGAGAATCTGGCGCAGCCGATGCACATCCGCCCGCAGGAGGGGCAGGCCCGCACCCAACTCGGCCCGAATCTCCACGCCATTTTCTTGCCCGCGATACAGATCGAGCACATCCAGAATCAGCGTGTTCAGGTCGAGAAGGCGCAACTCCAGTTGCGGCTGCCGGGCGTACTCCGAGAAGGCGTCCACCATCACCTTGAGGGCATCCACCTGATGGATAATAGTGCGGGTGGCACGATCCAGGGTCTCGCCTTCATCGCCAAGACGTTCCAGATATTTGCGCCGCAACCGCTCGGCGGAGAGTTGAATGGGGGTGAGCGGGTTTTTGATCTCGTGGGCCAGGCGCCGCGCCACCTCGCTCCAGGCGGCGCTACGCTGGGCGGCGACCAGCGTACTGATATCATCAAAAACCAGTACGAAACCCCGACTACCGGCATCATCCGCAAAGTGTGCGCCATGCACGATAATGGTCTGTGGCCCGTCGGAGCGCTCAATCTGCAACTCTTTTTGCATCCCGTTACGAGGGTGTTCCACCCAGTCCGCCACCAGCGTCCACAGGGGCTCCAGCGCGGTGCCATCATGCAATATATCCAGGGCGCTGCCCCTGGGCAAATCTTCCTGGAGAATATGGGTCGCCGCGGCGTTGACCTCAGCCAAATGGTTTTCGCCATCAAAGGTCAGGATGCCGCTGGAAATCTGTCCGAGCACGGTCTCCAGATACAGCCGCCGCTGCTCCGCCTGCTCCTGCGCCGCCGCCGCCTGCTGCTTGGCCCGCGCCAGTTGTCGGGTCATATTGTTGAACGAATGTATCAGAACACCCAACTCGTCGTGACTCGCCACCGTCTGCAAGGGAATAAACTCACCGCGCGCCACCGCCTGGGTACCCGCCGCCAGTCGTGCGATAGGTGCCGTCAGTCGACGCGCCAGGTGCAAGCCTATCCATACCGCCGACAACACGGCCAGCAGCAAGGCCACCGCCAGGCTGAGCTGAAAGGCCGTCTTCATCGGTTCGCGCATCAGCATCAACTGGTGGTAGCGGGTATAAGCCACCTGCACCGCACCTGCCGCCTGCGTC
Source organism: Acidithiobacillus ferriphilus (assembly GCF_028215975.1). NCBI lineage: Bacteria > Pseudomonadati > Pseudomonadota > Acidithiobacillia > Acidithiobacillales > Acidithiobacillaceae > Acidithiobacillus > Acidithiobacillus ferriphilus. Next base: position 33,935 of record NZ_CP116458.1, on the reverse strand, counting down.
AACTGCTCGGGGATAGGCTGCTCCACATAAAGGATATGACTGCCCTGTCCCAGATGCGGACTCAGTACCGGGATCAGCACCTTCACCAGCAAAGCGCCGTTGGGCTCCGTTTCAATAGAGGCGGTCGGGTGGTTCTCTTCCATAGCGAGGATTTCCCGACGCGGCAGGCGCGGTGCCAGACTCAGGTTATCGCTGCTGGTGGCGATAATCCGGTTATCGCCGGAAAAAAGCGTGACACTGCCCAGATGATACTGATCGCGTAAGGCGATCACGGTGATTACGGCGTTGCTGTCAGACTCCCCCACCAGGGCCTGAGCGATGCTCTCCGCCGCCAGCAGGGTGGAATTGCGGTAACGGTCCACACCTGCCTTCGCCACGTTCAGGGCCTGATCCAAGGCATTCTGCACCGCGCTGCTGAACCACGAGTCCACGCCCCGATTCAGATATTGCCAGGAAAAACCGAAGACGATGGCCGCCGGCAGAAAACTGAGCAGGGTAATAATCACCACCAGGCGGGTGGCCAACTGACTGCCCACTTCGCCGCGCCGTAGACGCAAAAGCAGCGCCACCACCGAAACCAGCACCAGAATGACCAGAAAGAGGACGATTCCTGCGGAAATCACCAGCATCGGCACAAAATAGTGGCTCAGCGGCCCTCCGGCACTGGTGAAAAAGTTGACTCCCAGAAAGGCGACGATGGCCAGCAGGAGCAGGGCAGCGCCCCAGCGCGGTCCCACCCGCTGCCGCTCCGGGGTGGCGCCGGCGCTCAAGGCGCGCAGCCAGCTTCTTAGTGCGAAAGGGGCGCGCTGACGATCCATGGGGACTCCAGTTTCCAGTGACCCGGCAGAGCACGCAAACGCAACGGCAGGGGTAAGGCCCGAACGTCAATATATACCCGCACCACCACCTGGGCTAGTGCCGCGGCGACCTCACCCCACTGCGCGCATAAAGCGGGCATCCCGTGCTGTTTTTCGACATCGCCCTGCGGGGTCACCTGAAAATGTTCCACGTGAAACGTCGAACCCGTCATCGCTTTTCCATGCATGCCTCTGCGGGCGAGCACCGGCAACGCGTCGTCCTGGCTCATGCGGCCTTCTCCAGCAAGGCATAGTAAAAACCATCCATTGCGTCCTGACCGGGCAGACGTTGCCCAGTCAGCGGGTGCGCGGAACGGTGCGCATCAGAATGACGCTGGAGAAAGGCGATGATCTGTTCCTCGTTCTCCTCAGGCAGCACCGAGCAGGTGGCATAGAGCAGCCGACCGCCGGGGCGCAGACAAGGCCACAGACCTTCCAGCAAGCGCGTCTGCTGTGCTACAGCCGCAGTCACATCATCCATTTGGCGGCGCAGACGGATATCAGGGTGGCGACGGATTACCCCGGTGCCGGTACAGGGCGCATCCAGGAGGATGGCGTCATAGAACTCGCCATTCCACCATGTGGCGCTTTCTGCGGCATCGGCCGCCTGCAAATGCACTGTACCGCCTTGTCTTTCCAGTGCCTCGCGCACCCGTTTCAGGCGTTCTGCGGAGCGGTCCAGGGCATCCAGACGCGTCGCCCCCAGTGCCCACAGGTGGGCCGTTTTGCCGCCAGGGGCCGCACAGGCGTCGAGAATGCGTTCCCCCTCCCGGGGCGCGAGAATGTGGGCGGCCAATTGTGCCGCTCCGTCCTGCACCGCCACCCAGCCAGCATCCCAGCCCGGCAGGATCGTTACCGGCACGCTGGCGGGCAAACACAATGCCGCCTCACTCCACGCCACGCCTTTCGCTTCAAGACCTTGTTCTGCCAGCAATTGCCGATACTCGCCGGGATCCACCCGTTGCGTATTCACGCGCAGCCAGAGGGGCGGCGCAGCGTTATTGGCCGCGGCAATGGCGGGCCAGTCTTGGGGATAGGCAGCGCGTAAACGCGCCGCCAGCCAAGCCGGATGCCCGAGATCGCGATCAACCAGCGCCATATCCAAAACCCCCCGCTCACGCAGATAACGACGCAGAACGGCGTTTATCAGGCCGCGCGCCCAAGGCTTTTTCAGTGCCTCCGTCATCGCAACCCAATCATTGACTACGGCGAAGGCGGGCCGTTGCCCATGGCGCAACTCAAACAGAGCCAAACTGAGCAGGAAGCGTAAGTCGCTATCTTCCTCGCGCCAGTCTTTGCGCAACAGTTTTGCGGCCAGAGCCTGCACGGGCAGGTACTCGCGCAGCGTGCCCAGAACCAGCCATTGCACGGTCGCGCGATCGGCGCCTGTCAACGGTACCGGCAGCAGGGCGGCATCCACCGTCTGCCCACTATCCACGCCCTGCAACACGCCGATGGCCGCCTTGCGCACCGCCACACCCGATGTGCCTCTCCCCCGTTCAGTTTCTGGCCGCGTTTCCTTCATCCCAGTACTTCACCGGTTTGCGGACGATAACCACGGACGAAATCACTGCCACTGAGGACACCCTTGCCTGCGGGTTGCACCGCCAGCAACAGCAATTGATCCTCGCCACAGGCCACCGCTATCCCGTCTTTTTCCACGGCGCTGATGGTGCCGGGCGCCTGATCACCCCGGACAGCCAGTACCTGCGTCTGCCAGACCCGCAAGCCTTTGTCGCGAAAAAGGGTATGGGCGACCGGGCTGGGGTTGAAAGCCCGCACCAGACGCTCCAGCGTCGCCGCGGGGAGTCGCCAGTCGATGCGTGCCTCTTCTTTCTTCAGCTTGCGGGCATAGGTTGCGAGCGTGGGGTCTTGGGGCACGGGTTTGAGCCGATTCGCCCAGAGCCCATCCAGAGCCCGGCGCAAGGCGACGCTGCCCAACCGCGCCAAACGGTCATGGAGGCTCGTCGCCGTGTCATCGGGTGCAATGGGCGCGCGCTCCGCCCACAGCACCGGGCCGGAGTCGAGTCCGGCTTCCATCTGCATGATGGCGACACCGCTTTCTTTGTCACCCGCCGCAATGGCCCGGGCAATGGGCGCCGCGCCACGCCAGGCAGGCAGAAGACTGGCATGGACATTGATGGCGCCGCGCGTCGGCAGGTCAAGAACCACCTGCGGCAAAATCTGTCCATAGGCCACGACGATCAGCAAATCCGGCGCCAGGCTCCGGAGCAGATCCAGAGCCTCGCTCGTCTTGCACGATTCCGGCTGAAAAACGGGAATGCCTGCGGCCACAGCCTCCTGCTTCACCGGGCTGGCCTGCAACGCCCGCCCCCGGCCTGCCGGACGATCCGGCTGGGTAAATACGCCGACGACTTCTTCCGGCCCTTGCAACAATTCGGCCAGAATGAGGCGCGCGAACTCCGGTGTCCCGGCAAAAACAATGCGCTGTTTTCTAGTCACCGAGCCGCACCCTTTTGTTCGCCTTACGGCGAATCAGGTTTTGCTTGAGGCGGGACAGATGATCGACAAAAAGGGTACCGTTGAGATGGTCAATCTCATGCTGCAGGCAAACCGCCAACAACCCATCGGCCTCCAATTCAATGGTCCGGCCCTGCACCGTGGTCGCGCGCACCGTCACTTTTTCGGCGCGCCGCACCGTCTCCACCACACCGGGTACCGACAGACAGCCTTCCTTCATCTCTTCTTCACCAATGCTCGCAATAATTTCCGGATTCACCAAGGTCAGCAGATCATTGCGATTTTCTGAAACATCCACGACAATCAGCCGATGTCCGGCGGCCACCTGCGGCGCGGCCAGACCGATACCGGGTGCATCGTACATGGTTTCCGCCATATCGTCGGCCAGTTGCTGAATTTGTTTGTCCACCCGGGCTATGGGCGCGGCCATGCTCTTGAGGCGGGCATCGGGAAACTCCAGTATTTTCAAGAGGGGCATTTCGTCACCAATTATTACCATCCGGCAAAAATCGTATCTTGAACTAATACTATTCCTTGCGGAAGTCCGGAGGAGATCATTCATGCGGAAGTACATCTGGCGCAACACCCTATTTTGTCTTGGCCTCAGCGCCATGGCCCCGGTGATGGGGCAAACTGCGCCGTCTGGCATACAACTACGTAGCGAACAAAGTTACACCGTCAAATCCGGAGATACCCTCTGGGGAATCGCCGCACATTTCTTGCGGCATCCCTGGCAATGGCCGCAGATCTGGCATAAGAATCCCTACATCCATAATCCCAATCTCATTTATCCCGGTGATCGCATCGTGCTCACCCATGGGGCCAACGGCCAGCCCGAACTTCGTGTAGAAAGATCTTATGGTTCTCATGCAGCAGGTTCTTCGGTCGTCGAACTTCATCCACAAATGACGGTAGAACCCTTGTCCACCGTGGCTACCGGCGAAGTGATGCCCTTCCTCGGCACGCCGGGGTTTATCGCCAGCAAAAAAGCTTACGATGCATTACCTTATCTGGCGGCCAGTGCCAACAGCGGCCAGCTCGCCTACACCGTGGGCGACAAGCTGTATGCCTCCGGTCTGAAACGGGTCCCGGTGGGCACCCGCTATGGTATCGTCGCTCTTGGGCCGGAACTGCGCCGTCCCGGCGTCGAGAAGCCGCTCGGTTATGCGCTCTACGACCTGGGCAACGCCATCGTACGCAGTGACGGTTCCCATGCCGCCGTCGAGATCGCCGATGCCCGCAGGGAAATCTCGCTGGGCGATCGCCTGATCCCCGAGGCGAGCGCCAAAGTACCGCGTTATTTCCCCAGCGCCCCCGCCCACCCGGTAAGCGCTCGGATCATCGCCAAAATGAGTGACTACCCCGAACTCCTGGTGGGTCAGGCCGTTATCGTGGATCAAGGCCGGGAAGCCGGATTGAGCGATGGTAATCTGCTGCGAATTGAAAGGACCAGGGGAGATACGAAAAATGCCGTGACTGGCAAATCCTTCGCTCTGCCACCTCAGAAAGTGGGCGAAGTGATGGTGTTTCGGGTATTCCCCACGGTCTCCTACGCCGTGATTACCACGGCAACGCATGGCATCTTGGTGGGTGACAAGCTGGTTAGCCCGCGCCCGGTAACCGCCAGCGACAGCTCCGCAGGAAACAGGTGACAGATCGGGCCTGGCTCGCCCTCAGTCGTATCCCCGGCCTCGGCCCGCTTCGCCAGCGTGCCCTGCTCGAACGTTTTGGTGCGGTGGAGCGCTGCTTTCAAACCGGGGCTGGGGCCTTGCAGGACCTCGGCCTGCAAACGGGACAAATCGCCGCCTTGCAGAAGGCGCCCGAGGACATTCTCACGCCTGCAGACCAACGCTGGCTGGAAAGTCCCGACACCGACCTCTGCCGCTGGGCCGACGCCGATTACCCGCCCTTGTTGCGCCATATCCCTGATCCGCCCCTGCTGCTCTATTTACGCGGACAGCGCGCCCGTCTGAACCAAGCCATGCTGGCTATCGTCGGCAGTCGCAGTGCCACGGCCACCGGTATCGCCACCGCCGAAGCTTTTGCCAAGAACCTGGGTGAAGCGGGACTCATCATCTGTAGCGGCCTGGCCCTCGGCATTGATGCCGCCGCCCATCGTGGCGCCCTTCATAGCGGCACCGTCGCCGTACTTGGTACCGGTGCCGACCTTATCTACCCGCGTAGTCATCTGCAACTCGCCCGTCAGATTACCGAACAGGGCCTCATCATCAGCGAACAGCCGCCCGATACCGGTCCGCGCAGTGGTCTATTCCCCCGCCGCAACCGCATCATCAGCGGCCTCAGTCTTGGCATATTGGTGGTCGAAGCGGCTGACGGCAGCGGTTCACTGATTACCGCACGACTGGCACTGGAGCAGGGTCGTGAAGTCTTTGCCATCCCCGGCTCCATCCATTCGCCGTTGTCGCGCGGCCCGCACCGCCTCATCCGCGACGGCGCCAAACTGGTCGAAAGCGCCGAAGACGTTCTCAGCGAACTCGGCCCGCTGTACGCCGTGCTGCGCGGCAGTCAGGCCGCAGCAGACTGGCGGCCGGAAGATTCGACACAAGCTAAAGTTTGGGCCGCCATGGATTTCGACCCTCTCGCCCCGGAACAGATCGCCAGCCGCTGCGGATTGACGCTGACCGAGCTTTCGGCCATCCTCTTGGACATGGAATTACAAGGTTACCTCGCGGCCTGTCCCGGCGGTCGTTTCTGTCGCCTCCCACCGGTTTCCTAAGGCCACGGTATGGAAGACGTCATAGACATCATTAGTTATTTGCTCGACCATCTCGATGACGAAGACGACGAGATGGTCGAAGAGCGTTTGCGCGCCGTCGGTTTTCCGGACGACGATATTCAGCGCGCCCTCGACTGGATGGAAGGTTTCGCGGTAGAAGCGCAAGAGGACACCAGCCCCCGTTCACTGCGCGCCTACCATCCCTACGAACAGCAAAATCTTTCTGTGGCTGCCCGCGGGCAACTCCATGACTGGGAGCGGCTTGGTGTCATCAACGGCGCCATGCGTGAGCGCATTATCGATCGCCTGCTCGCCCTTGGTCTGGACGATACCGATCTGGAAACACTCGACTGGGTGACCTTTATGGTGATGGCCAATGATCCCGGTCCGGAGGCCTTTTGGGTCGATGCCTTACTGGGCGCCGACGGCGCACGGATTCTTCACTGACCCATGGCATATCAGCTCGTTATCGTTGAATCACCGGCTAAAGCCAAAACCATCCAGAAGTATTTGGGGGATGACTTTCAAGTGCTCGCTTCCTACGGCCATGTGCGCGATTTGCAGCCCAAAGAAGGTGCTGTAGATACCGAACATGATTTCGCCATGCGCTACGCTGCCATCGAGCGCAACGAGCGACATGTGGACGCCATCGCCAAGGCCCTGCGTGGCGCCAACAAGCTCTGGCTCGCCACCGATCCGGATCGCGAAGGCGAGGCCATCTCCTGGCATCTGGTGGAGCTGCTGCGCGAGCGTCACCTGCTCGGCAACAAGCCCGCGCAACGTGTCGTCTTCCACGAAATCACCAAAAAAGCCGTGCAGGAAGCCATCGCCACCCCTCGCGAAATCGCCATGGATCTGGTCAACGCCCAGCAAGCGCGCCGCGCCCTCGATTATCTGGTGGGCTTCAATCTGTCGCCGCTGCTCTGGCGCAAGGTGCGTCCGGGCCTCTCGGCGGGCCGGGTACAAAGTGCTGCGTTGCGCCTGATCTGTGAGCGCGAAAATGAAATAGAAGCCTTTGTCAGCCGCGAATACTGGACCATCGCCAGTCGCCTGCAGCAGGCTGGCAGCGAATTCACCGGCCGCCTGACCCACTGGCAGACGAAAAAGCTCGAACAGTTCGACGTCACCAATAGTGATCAGGCCGAAGCCATCCGTAGCGGCATGGAAGATGATCTCAGCCGCCAGGCGCTACGGGTCCGGGAAGTGGAGCGCAAGAGCCGGCAACGCCAGCCTGCCGCGCCCTTCACCACGTCCACCTTGCAGCAGGAAGCCTCGCGCAAGCTCGGCTTCAACGCCAGCCGGACCATGCGCGTCGCCCAGCAACTCTACGAAGGGATCAATATCGGCAACGAGACTGTGGGCCTCATCAGCTACATGCGTACCGACGCCGTCAACCTCGCCGAAGAGGCCATCGCTTCCATCCGTGATTTTATCGGCAGCCACTACGGCAGCGAATTTGTCCCCGAGACCCCGCGCCGCTACAAGACCAAGACCAAAAACGCCCAGGAAGCGCACGAAGCCATCCGCCCCACGGACATCGCCCGCAGCCCGGAGGCCTTGCAGGGCGTGCTCGAACGCGATCTTTGGCGCCTTTATGATCTTATCTGGAAGCGCAGCGTCGCCTGCCAAATGGCGCCGGCGCGTATGGACCTGGTCGCCGTCGATATGGACGCCGGCACCCATTGGACCCTGCGTGCCAACGGCTCCACCGTCACCTTTCCCGGCTTCATGGCCGTCTATCAGGAAGGCAAAGATGACGGTGACGAGGACGAAGGCAACCGTATTCTGCCGCCCCTTGATACCGGCGATGAACCGCAGGTGCTTGGCATTGATTCCGAGCAGCACTTTACCGACCCCCCCCCCCGTTATAGCGATGCCACCCTGGTTAAAACCCTGGAAGCCTACGGCATCGGCCGTCCATCCACCTATGCCAGCATTATTCAGACCCTGCAGAACCGCGAATATGTCGCCGTCGAGCAGCGCCGCTTCCGCCCCACCGATCTCGGACGGGTGGTCGGTCGTTTTCTGACCAATCATTTCGAGCGCTATGTGGATTACGGCTTCACCGCCAGCATGGAAGACGAACTGGACGCCATTTCCCGGGGTGAGAAGCAGTGGCAGCCGGTGCTCAGCGCGTTCTGGGGACCCTTTCGCACGCTCCTTGACGAAAAAGCCAACGTCAGCCGCACCGAAGCCACCAGTGAAGCACTGGATGAGGCCTGTCCACAATGTGGCAAACCCCTATTCCTGCGCCTCGGTCGTCATGGCCGTTTTGTGGCCTGTTCGGGGTACCCCGAATGTAATTATACCCGCCCGGTGGACGGTCCTCGCGAACCCGCCGAACCCGTAGGTCGCGACTGCCCGGACTGCGGTAAGCCGCTGGTCTATAAAACCGGGCGTTATGGCCGGTTTATCTCGTGCAGTGGCTATCCCGAATGTAAGCACATTGAGCCGCTAACCCAGCCTAAATCCTCAGGAGTCATTTGCCCCCAGTGCGGTGAAGGCGAACTGGTGGAAAAACGCAGCCGTTACGGCAAAATCTTCTACTCCTGCAACACTTACCCCAAATGCAGCTATGCGGTCTGGGGACCCCCGATAGCACGCGCCTGTCCCCGCTGCGCCTGGCCGATAATGATCGAAAAAAGCGGCAAGCGCCTTGGTGAACAACTCGCCTGTCCCCAGAGCGAATGCGCTTTTCACTTCCCGGTGAACGCCAGCGACGCGGAAATCGCCGCCATGCTGCCCGACTACACTCCGCCGCCGCCCCGCGAAAAGCGCGCACCGCTGGCCAAGAAGGCGGCTCCTGCCCGTAAAGCGACGGCGAAAAGCACCAGGAAAACGGCCGTGAAAACGGCGGCTGCTGCCAACAAGCCGGCAAAGGCGGAAACAACGGCCGCGGTAGTAAAAAAACCAGGCAAAGCCAAGACCCCGGCGGCAAAGAAAACCACGTCGTCCAAAAGTACGGCCTCATCAACCAGCGAATCGGCCACGCCCGCGCCACGGAAGCGCGCTGTCAAGAACGTCGCCAACTCATGACCTACGTTGTTACCGAAAATTGCATCCAGTGTAAATATACCGACTGTGCCGAAGTCTGTCCGGTCGAGTGCTTTCATGAAGGACCGAATTTTCTCGTCATTGATCCTGACGAGTGTATCGACTGCGCCGCCTGCGTACCCGAGTGTCCTGCCGACGCCATTTTCGCCGACGATGAACTCCCTGCTGATCAACGCGACTTCACTGCCATTAATGCGGAACTCAGCATAGACTGGCCGGTCATCCTCCGCAAAAAGGCAGCATTACCCGATGCCGAAACCTGGAATGGTAAGGGCGACAAGCGCCCTTTGCTGCGACGCTCATGACGCGCGCACTTCGATGTTTCACGTGAAACATGGCTAATCCCCGTTCCCCCGGCACGGAAACCAGCGCGCCTTTACGCGTGTCCGGAGGCGTTTTCACCCTCTCCATCCTCCATCTGGAAAGCAATAACCCACAACAACTGGCGCAACGTATCGCCGAAGAGCATCAACGCCACCCCGCCGCTGCCGATTTCCATCGCCATGCGCCGGTGATCCTGGATCTGAGCGCCATACCCGAAGAAGCGCCTTTGGCTCTCAACGAAATCTTGAATGTATTGCGCGCCGCCGACTGGTTCCCTGTCGGTTTACGCAATGCCGCTCCCCGTCATCAGACATTGGCGCAGGATCTGAACCTGCCTGTTTTGCGGGGCCAGGATCGTAATGCCACCCCGCAGCCAGAAACACCCGCGCCCGCACAATCCGTCTCAACAAGTCCGGGTGGCCTGACCATAGATCACCCGATCCGCGGCGGCCAACGCAGCTATGCCCGTGGCGGCGACCTCGTCTGTTTGGCCGCCGTCAACGCCGGCGCCGAAGTCATCGCCGACGGCAACATCCACGTGTACGGCCCCTTACGTGGCCGCGCTCTGGCCGGCGTCAACGGCCAAGACAGTGCGCGGATTTTTTGCATGAGCCTGGAAGCAGAGTTGATCTCTGTTGCAGGTCTATATCGCATCCTCGAATCGGATCACCCCCTCTGGGGCAAGGCGGCGCAGATTTACAGCCGCGACGAGCAATTGCATATTACTGCTTTAACCTTATAAATCTTGGAGAAAAGAACCGTGGCCAAAATCATTGTCATCACTTCAGGAAAGGGTGGGGTCGGCAAAACCACCACCAGTGCCGCCTTTGCCAGCGGCCTCGCTCTGCGCGGCTATCGCACCGTCGTTATCGACTTCGACGTGGGGCTGCGCAACCTCGACCTGATCATGGGCTGTGAGCGACGGGTTGTGTACGATCTCATCAATGTCATCCAGGGCGAGGCTAAATTGCAGCAGGCGCTCATCAAGGATAAGCGCTGTGAGAATCTTTACGTGCTACCCACCTCCCAAACCCGAGACAAAGATGCCCTGACTAGCGAAGGGGTAACGGCGGTTATGGATGAACTGCGCACGGAATTCGATTACATCGTCTGCGATTCACCGGCAGGGATCGAGTCGGGGGCACTCATGGCGCTCTACCATGCCGACGAAGCCATTGTCGTCACCAATCCAGAGGTCTCCTCCGTGCGGGATTCCGACCGCATTCTCGGCATTCTCGCAGCCCGCTCACGGCGCGCGGAGCAGGGCGAAGAACCGGTGAAGGAACATCTATTGCTGACCCGTTACTCCCCAAAACGGGTGGAAGGTGGGGAAATGCTTTCTCTGCAAGACGTGAAGGAGCTGCTACGTACCCCCCTGCTGGGCGTGATCCCCGAATCCGAGGTCATCCTCCAGGCCTCCAATCAGGGCATACCCGCCATTCACATGGAAAACAGCGATGTGGCCGAGGCCTATAAGGATGTCGTCGCCCGCTTCCTCGGCGAAGAGCGTCCCTTGCGCTTTATTCATCCGGTCAAGGTGGGGTTCTTCAAACGACTCTTTGGAGGCTGACATGTCCTTTCTCGATTACTTCCTCGGCTCCCGCAAGAAAACTGCCCATGTAGCAAAGGATCGTCTGAAGCTGATTCTCGCCCACGAGCGCGATGCCGACGGCCCCGACTTCCTGCCCGCGTTGCAGGAGGAACTCCTGGCGGTGATCGCCAAATATATTCCCGTAGACAAGGAAAATATCAAGGTGAGCATGGAGCGACGCGGAGATTATGAGGTGCTGGAATTGAACATCCTGTTCCCCGATCAGCACTGAGCACCGGAGAAGATCGACAACACCATCACCGCCAAAGGCCCCCGCAAGATCAGGAAGAAGCCTGGTGCTTTAATGCAATGCGGCTAATAATGCGCGCAGATAGTCAGCCAAGGGACTGGCGGGTTGAACGCTTGCCAGCGCTTCTTTCAGGTAAGGGCGTGCGGCGTCGTTGCCTGCTAATGCCAGAGTGATGCCCATCCCGGTCTTCCAGCGCAGGCTATCAGGAGCGAGGGTCAGCGCATGGGCATACGCGTCCTCGGCCAGGTGCAAATCGCCCTGTTGCTGGGCCAGCGTGCCCAGCATACCGAAATAATCAGGGCTATCGGCGGGTGCAGGCCGCAGATTGCGCAATAAGGACAGGGCTTGTCCCGGTTGTTGTTGGGCCGCCAGCAACCGGGCTTCAAGTAATGTTAACGGTATATCACGGGGCGCGCTGCGGAGGCTTTCGCGCAGCAATTCCAGGGCTTTTGTCGTCTCTCCGCGCTGCCACAGACTTTCTGCCAATCGCAATTTCTCGTCTTCCCAGGCACGGCCGCCGGGAATGGAGGCAGACTGGACGGCTTGATGCCGGGGGTGGGTAAACGGGATCATCCCCGCACCGGAAAATGTCTTGGCAGGATGGGCATGTCGCTGCGGAGCGGATCGTTCCAGACCCCCCTGTGCAGAGCGGTTCTGGTCCGTGCGGGAAGGGGCGTGCAACAAGGTGCTTGGGGGCATATTGACGGAGCTTGTTGCCATGCCCTGTGGGGATGGCGGAGAACGGCTCAAGACCGGAGCAGTCGCCTGATTGTCAGGTACGGCGGGGGTCGGTTCCGCCGCCACAGGCGCAGCCTTGACCGGAAGCTTCCGCGCGGTGGTTTCATAGGAAGTGGGTAAATAAAACCACCAGAAAACCGCGCTGACCACCAGAAAACCACCCCCCAACAGGATAAGCGCTCCCCAGCGGGGTAAGGATCTGGGGCGAGGCGCCTGCAATGCCGCCGGGATCTCAGGCCCGGCGCTTTTGCGCGCCTGTCGGCGATCCAGATCGTTCAGCACATCGTGAATCAAGCTCATAGGCTCCACCATAATCGTCGCGCCTGAGGCGTATCTGCAAGCGCTCTCAGCACCGCACGGCGCCCCACCCGACGGCGGCCAGACCCGTAAGTCGCCAATAACGCCTTGTGGGCGAGCAGATTGAGCAGCCGCGGCGTGCCCCCACTGCCACGCTGGAGCAGGCGCAAGGCGTTGGGCTGGAACAGCGGGCCGCCAGTATAGCCGGCATGGCGCAGTCGATGCTCCAGATAGGCGCCACTTTCGTCGCGGTTAAGGGGAAGAAGCTGATGATGGAAGCCGATCCGCTGACGCAACTGCCGCATTTGTGGCTGTTGCAGACGAACATCCAGTTCTGGCTGGCCAAATAAAATGATTTGTATCAATTTGCATTTTTCGGTTTCGAGGTTGGAGAGTAGGCGAATGCTTTCCAGTGCGGTATCCGATAGGGTCTGAGCCTCATCCACCAACAGCACCACGCGATGTCCATCGCTTGCCGCCTGCAACAGGCTGCGGTGAATGGCTTCCAGCGGCTCCTGGGTGGCCTCTAATTCCAGTCCGCTCAGATCAGCGGCGATGGCGCGAAGCAGGCTCGCCGGTGACTGTTGGGGGTTGAGTACGTAGGCGGTGCGAAAGCGCGCATCCATGCGGTTGAGCAGGGTGCGGCACAAGGTGGTTTTGCCGGTCCCGACCTCGCCCGTGATCTTGACGAAACCTTCGCCATTATCCAGGGCGAAGTGCAGCAAAGAGAGGGCGGCGCGGCGATTCTCATCGGCGAAAAAGAACCCCGTGTCCGGGGTGAGGCCGAACGGATATTCGCGCAGACCGAAGAACTCGAGGTACATCAGTGGGCTGCTTCCATCTGTCGCGCCGGGAGCACAGCGGTGTTGAAATCCAGATCGTGCTCCGACAGTTCTTTGCGGGCTTGGTGAATTTGCTGCTGCCAAACGCCACGCTTATCCACCACAATGGGCTTGATGAGCACCACCAGTTCACTTTTGATGGCTGTTTGTTGCGTACTCTTGAAGAGATAGCCCAAGTAAGGAATGTCCTGCAGCAGCGGAATACCTGAATGGCTACTGTGTTCGTCGGTTTTCATCAGACCGCCGATGACGATGACCTGCCCACTTGCGGCGCGTACTACCGTATCGACTTCGCGCACGGAAGAACTGGCCAGAGGCAGAACGTAACTTTGATTGCCAACCGTAAACGCCTGGGCCTGGGTGGTGACACTGGTAACCGATGGATGTACGTAAAGGGTTACCATACCGTCCCCGCTGATGGCTGGTGTGACATCCAGGGCGACCCCGGAAAACAGCGGGGAAAGCACGGGTGTTGCCTGATTGATGACGGTACTGCCAATGACGCCGGAACTGGTTCCGGCATTGGTTTGCACATTGGTCACATAAATGTTGTCCGTGCCAACCTTGATGACGGCCGTCTGGTTGTTCAGCGTGGCCACCCGTGGGCTGGAGAGCACCTTGACCTTGCCCTGGGTACCGAGAGCCTCCAAGATGGCGTTGAAGCCCTTGCCGCCGCTGATCACCGCGTTGAAAACGCCGCCAAAGGGTTGCACCGCATTCATGGCGGGCAACAGACCCGGCGCCAATTGGCCCAGATTTGGGGTGGTCCCACCACTGGTGATGGTGCCCTGGGTGGGAGCATAACCATTGGTATTGAAGCTGCCATTGGAATTGATGGGCGCGAGTTGATTGATCTGGGCATTACCCATCACGGTGCTCCAGTTGATTCCCGCCTGAAAGCCGCTGGAGAGCTGGACCTCCAGAATCACCTGCCGTTCCAGGCCATTGGTGAGATGGTGCAAAAACGCCTGTATCTCACGCTGGCGGTCCGGCATGGCACGTACCACTATCACCCCGGACAGGGGACTGATGATGACCTTGCCTTCTTTACCGGCAACCATCCCCAGCAGGGGTTTCAGAGTTTTCCAGAAGTCGGAACTGCTATCGGTTTTTACTTCCGCCGAGGGCTTGCTCTGACCAAAGGCCTGGCCTTGTCCAAGCATGCCACCGCTGCCATTATTTCCGGAGTTGCCGTTTAGTTCGGTACCGGCGACCGTCAGTTGCGATTTGGCGCTGCGGGCGATGTCCAGATAATTCACCCGATAGATGCGGGTTTCCGGTGCGGGGGGGTAAATCACGATCTGTCGGCCCTGAACCTCGTACTGATAGCCGTAAGCCGCGCGAATCGCCCGCAGGGCATCTTCCAGGGTGACATGATGCAGATTGAGGGTAAGGCTGCCGCCGACTTTCGGAGAAAGGATGACATTCTGACCTGAGCTCATCCCCAACCCCATGAACACCTCGCGGGCAGGCGCATTCTGAACCACCAGATCAAAGCGTTTCTGCAATGGCGACGGGCGACGCGGAATCAGGCTGTCCACGGGCGGCAAGAGCGCCTGTTGCACGGCCGGCGGGGGTGGCTTTATCGCCGGTTTTGCCGCCGGCAGCATGGCGCTTGCGGGATTATCAGGCACCGTTTGGCAACCCGCCAGCCAGATACAACTCATCAATATTGCCAACTGTTTGCGCATGATTATTTCTCTTCACTCGGATTGCTAGAACCGCCAATGACCAGACGCAGCCTTTTGGATCCCGCTCCCAGTATCACCCAACCGGCACCCACGGCGATCAGGCGATAGGGTCCGATCTGGCTTCCCAAGGGATACAGGCGGCCGTTGAGAATGGCCACGGGCACCTGCCCGCCGGTCAGGGTGCTGTCCAGGACCAGGGACGCGAGGGGCGCGCCCGCGGCCCCGGTGCGGTAATCGTCCGGACGGGTCGGATTGGGGGTTGTCTGCATTTGGGCGGCCAGCAACAGTCCGAAGAGCGCACTCATGAACCACCCCCCGCGGCCTTGGGCAGACCACGCAGCGTCCCAAGGGCGCTCCGGATTTGACCGGTGGTCAACCCGGCCCCTGGTCCGGGAGCGTCCCGCCGGCCGCTCCAGGCGATGGCGTAGGTACGTACATCAATCCGTAACTCGGCCTTTGGGTACTGTATCACGGTGTAAGTCCACTGGCCCCATTGTAAACGCCAGGGCCCTCGCCGCACACTTTGCAGGTAGGCAAGCAGGCTGTGGAAATCACCCTGCAGGGTAAGGGAAACCCCGCTTTGATACAGACGCGGGCCGACTTTGTCACCTTTATCCGCCGGTAAAGGATATACCTGGGAGGGCGCAAGGGTGTGGAAGCGTACACACTGTACCCCAGGACGCTCCGTTAACAACGTGCGCAGCCAACCAGCCAGTTCATCCTGCCGGGGGTAGCGCTGACCGGCTTGGTGCAACTGCTCATCCAGGGTAGCGATGATCCGCTGCTGGGCAGCCAGGCGCGACCGCGCCTGCAGGGGTGCGTCACGCAATAATGCCTGAATTTCGCTTTCCATAGCGGTCGCGTGGATTTGCCCGCTCTGCCATTGTTGTTTTTTGTCTTGCAGACCACTTTGCAGGGGCGCGAGCAGCAACTGATAAAAACCCATGAACAGCACCGTAAGGGCGGCTGACAACACCAACACGCGTTCGCGCAGGCTGAGCGCGTCGAAACGGGTGAACCAGTGCCGGAGGGCGTTCATGGCCGCTCCGGCGAACGGGCGGCGGCGCTAATGCGGAAATCCAGCAGCGCAGTGGATGGAATGCTGCTGTCGGGGGCCGTGATGCCACTGCTGGCGGTGATCCCGGCCAATGTCAGACCGGCCAGTACCGGCTGGGCATGGAGCCGTTCCACGTAGAGCGGTATAGTCGCCGCCCGCAGGGTGCGTCCTTCCAAAACCAATCCGCCGGCGTCGCCGCTCATGCGCGTCAGCCAGATACCGGGAACGATGCCACGACCAAGGGCATTGAGTACCTCCGATGGATTCTGGCTGGCCACATGCAGAGAAAGCAGTTGCAAGAGAAAGCGCCGCTCGTCGATTTCCGTCTGCAGCGCCTGTTGCCGGGTTTCCCACGCAGACTGGGCGCCCGGACCATAGCGCGCGATGAGCTGGTCCCGCTGGCTTTGCAGCGCGCTCAGTCGTTGCTCCTGAGTCGCCAACAGTTGTGCCTGCTCCTGATTGGCCTGCTGCCAGTACAGGGCCAGCCCGCTGAGGGCAAGAAGCAGGACGCCGAGGAAAATCAGGCTGAAGCGCGCCGAGAAGGGTACTTGCCGCGATATGAAGCGATCACTGTAAAAATTAACGCGGGCCGGATCGGCCGCTGGCGGCAGTCGCAGGCTCATGGGGCAGGCAGTTCCGCAGCAAAGGCCTGGGCCAGAAGACAGCGACTGTCCGCCGGGGAAAGTGATTCCTCGACATGCGCGCAGCGCCGCCCGAGCAGCTCGCCCAGTATCTCCGGCAACGATTTCGGCGCGCCGCAGAGATAGAGAACGGCGGGCGGCGGGCGGCGGAAACGATTTTCGTAAAAATCCATGGTGCGCTGTATCTCTAGAGCCAGGCCTTCGCTGGCGGAGCGGAAACCCACCGGATCATCATCGCCGGGAAAATGCGCAAAGCCCAGCGGCAGTGGTCGGCCAAACCGGTAGCTGCCGCCCTGCACCAGGGTCAGATGACAACTGCGGATTTCCATCAGCAATAGTCCGACGCCGCCCGCCTCTTCGGGCAGGAGCCAGCACAAATCGCGCAGGGCGAGGTCGATGATGCCGACATAAAAAGGTTGCAGACCAACACCGCGCAACAGGTCTATCCGTTCCTGAACCACGCTCGCGCGCACCGCAACGGCGAAAATCTGGCGCCCTTCAGTGTCCGGCACGGGAATGGCGTCCAGCACCGCCTCCTGCACCGGAAAATCCAGCAAATCCGCGAGCTGCCAGCGCAGGGCGGCGAGCATCTCCGCCGCGGGCACCTTGGGCGCATCCACGACTTGCAAGTTATAGTCCTCCCGGAACAAATACGTAGCCGCCAGACTGCCAGCCAGCCCATGGCTCTGCACGCTGTGGCGTAAGGACTCCAGCAGCAGTTCCCGGTAGCGGCTCGATAACGGGTCGATGTCCTCGGCCAGGATCAGTTCGGCTTCGCCATGATGCACTCGCACGAGGCAATAGCCGTCCCGGCGCAACTCCAGCACCACCGGAGGGCGTTTCCGCCAGCGCCGCACAATGTCCCGCAGGTCGGCATCCCAGAGTTTCATGATGTTACTACACCCATGGCGGGAGTATTAGCCGAAAACGGCAAAAATTGCCAGGTGGTCATGGGTTTTCGAGCCAATAGGAGAGAGAGGCCGACTGAGTGCTGGATGTTTTCCCGCATTGCTTATATAAACACTGTACTGAGGTGCACCTGTCCAGACTTACACCACAATGGTGTAAACATCCATTCAAACCGCCGAAACAAAAGTATGTATTATTAAGTAAAAAGCAATGGTTTATTAAGCAATTGTCAATACAATTAACACATTGTCCACCGGACGCGTTACTTATCGTTACGATGACACTCCTTATGGCAGCTACCGGTGAATGGCCAGCGCCAAGATTGCCCGCCGGGCAGCTTCCCTGACTGGTGATCTGGTAGGAGGTGGTGGAGGCCGTGGTAGGAGGAGAAGGTGAACAAGCCACCGTTGCCGTACAGCCTTTCAACCCAGGAATGCTGCCAATGCCCGGATGTGCCGTAGGGCTGAAACACTGGCTGGCGGCGCTGCTGGTGGCGGGCGCGATCTGGTATGTCCCCCACTCCGCCCCGCTCTGGGCCGCCCAGTAGGCACGGGTGGAGGCGACCTGGTAGGCCGTGTTCTGATTGCTCTGCGCGGTAATATAGGCCAGGGCCGCCAGCAGCAGGGCGAGCACCACCATGATGAATATCATCATCACCAGGGCCGCGCCCTTTTCCGCAGATATCGTGGCAGGGCGATTATCCCGTTTGGCCATCATTGGTTATTGACCACGGAATAGGCGGAACTGAGGACGGCGATGGTCCGGCTCAGACTGAGGCGGATAGCGGCTGCGGGGTCGCTGAGGGTCAGTATCACCGACACGCCGCTGGCCGTGCTCGCGCTCGGTCCTACGGGAAGTGCGCTGAAAGCGCCACTGGCATTGACCGCGAGAACCTGCGCCGACGGCCAGTTGGGCATGCTCTGGGTCAGTTGCCCGTTGCTAAAGGCAAAGCCATAGCCACCGGAACAGACGCTGGCAGCAGCGGCGCTGGGCGGCGCAGCACAACGTTTAAAGGAGAGGCTTGCCCCACCATTAGGAATGTTTAACGTCCCCGGCTGGGCATTATGCAGTTCCCGCGCCATCACCGTCAGTGCCATCTCGCCCTGACTGGCCAGCTCACCAGCGGCGCGGTTGGTCTGATAGATTTGCACCGAACGCACGATGAGCGCCGTCGCTCCCACGGACAGGATGCCGAGGATGACGATGGCCACAATCAGTTCAATGAGGGTGAGGCCGCCCTGGGCGTTGAGGCGGATTTGCGGGAATATCATGGGCAATTGCTGCCGAAGCAATATTTCGTGCGCCACGCCCCCAGGGTGATGTCCGCCCCGCTGGGGCCGGTCACCCGAACGGTCAGGTATTCTGCCGTGGCTCCGCTTAATGCAGAGGCAGTGCAGTCGACAGCGACACCATAATCCTTTTGGCTATATGCTGTATTGCACCGGTTAGTGCAATTACAGTTAGGGAAAGGCTGTGCGTATGAGGCCGTCATGGCAGTCTCCAACGTACTTTGAGCAATAGCCGTGGCCTGTGCCGTCGGCACGGGATTGGCACCGAAGCGGCCATACCAGACCACGGGGATGATGAGTGCAGCCAGAAAGCCCATCAAGGCCATGCCTATCACCAGCTCGATGAGGGTGACACCGTGCTCCTTTCCCCTCAATGCCACCCTACTCATGCGCACGGCCCGGCGTAAGCCAACCCGGTGGGGGAGATGCACACCACGCGGTTTTCGCCGCCACCGTCGACGAGGGTGATGCTGCTGGTTTGAGTGGCATTGGCCACGCTGCCGGTGGCACTGGTGAAGGTGAAGGTGGCGCCGACCTGGGCGCTGGCCGGGATGGTGATGGGGTAACCCTTGCCGCCAGGGACCGGCAGGTTTTGCCCGGCGCTGTTTTGCACCGCAACAGTACTCCCCTGAAGGCTGAGGATGATGTCGCCGTTGCCCAGCAAGGCCGATTGCCGGGCGTATTGGGCTGCGGCAATCACATCACCCTGCGCGGCATTGGCGCTGTAGCCCCCTATCCCCATGAAGCGCGGCAAAATCAGCGCCGCCAGGATACCGGCTATGATCAGGACGGCTATGACTTCAATGAGAGTAAAGCCGCGCTCAGCCATTTGCCCGTCCATGTCCTTACAACGGACAAGCCAGGGAACGGAAGGTTCCCTGGCTTGCTACACCCTTCTGCCGATGAACAATCAGGAGCAGTCGGTTGAGGTGGTAACCACCGTGGGCGTTGCCCCAGCACCAACGGAACTGGTGGCCGCCGTATACACCACGTTGCATTGAGCAGAGTTGCCGGCCGAGGTAGGCCAGAACGTCGCTGTGGTCCCGGCGGCACTCACACCAAAATTGGTGGTGTCCTGGAGCATGGTGGAGATGCTGCCCGCCGTGGGATAGCCATAAGCCAGAGCCACCGTGCCGTTGGTGCCGGCTCCGGGGACGGAAATGGTGCCGCTGGTCCCCGTCTGGACAGGCGTGCTTACCAGCGCCTTGCTGTAGGCCAGCGCCGATGCGGCTTGCAGAGAACCGGAAATACCCTGCAACACGCTGCGCCGCGCGTCGTTCTGCAGATTTACAAAACGCGGAATGGCAAAAGCGGCGAGAATGCCGAGAATGACGATAACCACGATAAGCTCGATCAGGGTGAAGCCCTGTTCACTGGAATCTTTTTGCATGACATCTCCTATGGAGTCTGCTCTGTAACTTCTTTGGTGACAAAGCATAACAGGAATCCATGGTACTAAATTTCCGGAACGGGAGTCAATATACAGCAACCATTTTTAATGGATGATTGTTAACGATCCGGCTATTGTTTGACCATCCTCACCATATCCCACATGGGCAGGTAGATGCCGGCAGCGAGGATGAAAACCAGACCACCCATGATCACCACCATGATCGGTTCGATGCGCGCAGCAAGGCTGTCCACCTTTTTTTCCACCTCGCGCTCATAATAATCCGCCACCTCGCCCATCATGCTATCCAGCGCGCCCGTTTCCTCGCCGACGCGCAGCATTTGCAGAACCAAAGGCGGAAAGAGTCCGGTGGCGGTGGCGCTCATGTGCAGACCTTCACCGCGGAGAAGAGCCTTGGGGAGCGCGGCCAGGCGATCCTCTATGAAACGATTGTGTACCGCGCCAATGACCAGTTCCATACCCTTGAGAATAGGGACACCGGCGATGGCGACCAATTGCAAGGTTCTGCCGAAGCGCGCCATGGCGTCTTCCAGGATCAGCGCGCCGAAAATAGGGGTACGCAACAAGAAACGGTCCCAGAGCCAACGTCCGTGCGGTTGGCGAAGAAAGAGGCGAAAACCGTAAATGGCGGTAAAGGCGATAATGAGGATCAGCCACCACCAGGCCACCGTAAAATTGCTGAAGGCGATGAGCATACGGGTAAAAATAGGCAGGGTGATATGGGCGCTGGCGAAGAGTTTGGCGAAGGCCGGGATGACCATGATGTTGAGAATAACCATGGCGACAGCCAAAGCGATGGCCACAAAAAACGGATAACGAAAAGCCTGGCGAATGCGGGCGAGGGTGATGTCCTCGCGTTCGAGATAGCCGGACAACTGCAGCAGCACCGTATCGAGATTGCCCGTCGTCTCACCGACTTCCACCAGACGGAGATACAGAGGCTGAAAGACTTTAGGGTAAGCCGCCAGTGCGACGGAGAGCGGCTGACCATCGCCTAGCGTATGCTGCACCTGTATGAGTATTTCGCCGAGGCGAGTCTGCGGGCCATAAGTGCTGATCAGTCCTTCTATGGCATTGAGCACCGGGATGCCGGCGTGCAGCAGGGCATAAAGCTGGCGGGTAAAGAGGACGATATCGGCGCGGCTGATGGGGCGTCGGTTGAGCCGGGTCCACAACTGTTCGATACGAACGCCCTCGCGGAGCTCTTCCACACTGACGGGGATAAGCTGGTTATTGCGCAGGGCCTGCGCGACCATCGTACCTTCTCCGGCATCCATGATGCCCTCGCGGAGCTGTCCGTGATCATCGCGGGCACGATAGCGGAAACGCGCCATCAGTCCTCCGCCGCGTCGCTGGTCACCCGCGCCATTTCTGCCAGGGTGGTAATCCCCTCCCAAACCAGGCGCATGGCCTCTTCGCGTAATAAAGTGAACTGTTGTTGCCGGTTCGCGGCCTCAAGAAGTGCTGCGCGGCTATTGCCGAGAATGGCCGCGCGGAGTAATGGATCCATGCGAATCAGTTCGAAAACCGGTTGACGACCGCGATACCCGGTGAAATTGCAGGTGTTGCACCCTTTCCCGCAGAAAAAGGTGACGAAATCGGGAGGCACGCCGAGACGGTCGGCAAAAGCCGCGCGCTCTGCGGGGCTGACCTCCTTGTCCTCGGTCTTGCAGGACGGGCAGATACGACGCACCAGGCGTTGCGCCATCACCCCGAGCACCGCCGACCCGATCAGAAAAGATTCCACCTCGAGTTCCTGCAGCCGCGGAAAGGCGCCCACCGCGTCGTTGGTGTGGAGCGTGGCCAGCACTAGGTGACCGGTCAGAGCGGCGCGCGCGGCGATTTCCGCCGTTTCATGGTCGCGGATCTCGCCCACCATGATGACATCCGGATCCTGGCGCAGGATGGTGCGGAGCACCCGCGCAAAATCGAGCCCGATACGGGGATGCACCTGCACTTGGCTGATGCCCTGGAGATGGTATTCCACGGGGTCTTCCACGGTGAAAATTTTGCGTTCGATCGTGTTGATTTCATTCAGTGCCGCATACAGCGTCGTCGATTTGCCTGACCCGGTAGGGCCGGTTACCAGGAACAATCCGTGCGGACGGTGCATGATGTTTTGCAGGCTGATCTCAATGTTGCGGGGCATCCCGAGCTCATTAAAATGCAGTAATGCGGTTTGCTGGTCCAGCAGGCGCAGGACCACGCTTTCCCCGTCCTGGACGGGCATGGTGGCCATGCGCACATCATAGGCTTTGCCCTCCAGTTCGAGATGCATTCGCCCATCCTGAGGGAGGCGACGTTCGGCGATATCGAGATTAGCCATCACTTTGAGTTTGGACGCGATCAGCGGCATTAAACGGCCGTCCACGCGCAGATGCTCACGCAGGACGCCGTCCACGCGCAGCCGCACCCGCAGACCCGATTCTTCCGGTTCAAAATGGATGTCAGAGGCCCGCAGACGCGCGGCATCCGTAAAAACGGCGTTGAGCAGGCGCACGATGGGCGCATCTTCAGCGCTGCTCTCCAGGATCGGGGGCGGAGCCGAAGTGGTCACGGTATCGCCCAGCGCCTCGCGCAATTCGGCACTTTTGCTGACCGCGCCATAAAGCTGAGGGAGAATATGCAGCAACTGGGACTCGGAGATGAGGGCCATTTCCACAGGTTTGCCCATGGCCCGGGAAATGGCATCCAGAGCCGGCAAATCGGTGGGGTCGGCCATGCCTACCACGTAGTGGTTGCCCCGGTCCTGTACGGGTATGGCACGGTAGCGTCGCGCCAGCGATTCAGGAAGCCGCAACACCAACTGCGGATCTAACGCCTGCTGCGATAAATCGATGCGTTCCAGATGGAGTTGACTAGCCAGAAAAGTCAGTAGACTTTCTTCGGTCACCAAGTGTTGGGCAATCAGTTCTTGCCCGAGCTTGCGCCCGCTTCTCCGCTGCTGGATGAGGGTCATATCCAACTGCTCGGCAGTAATGATGCCGTTCTGGATCAGCAGATCACCCAGACGGATTTTTTGTAAACGAGAAGCCATAGCCTGATTGCCCTCCAAAGACTTCCAGCCAACATAAGAAACATGCCGCCCATACACCCCACTGGGTGATTCGCCGTATTCTATGGCCCTTTTACTATGTTTCTCCGCTCACGACATGATCCAGCCACTGGCTCGAGACTCTTTCCAGCAGGCGATTTTGACCTTGTCGTGCGGTGAGGTTATCGAGGTCCACCCAGGCCAGGGGCTGATCCTGCTGCGCGCAGGAGAACACCGCCTTGGTGCGCTGCCCCGTCTCCGGGTCGATCTGCCATTGCAAACACTGGGCGCATACCCCTTTGAGCATGCACTGCATGGGGCTGCCCACCGTCGCGGTAGCCTCCAGATCCGCCCGGAAATAGGGCTGTAACTCCGCCTTCAGCGCCTTTTGAAAACCCTTGAGCAGGCCGGTGGAACCCATGACCATCAGACGATCCACGCTGTTCAGCGCTATCCCCGCATCGCCCTGCGTGGATTGTCCGGGCAATGCCCCGGCCCCATAGGCGCACAGCAGAGCCACCATGTCGCTGGCTTCCACACTGAGATCCTGCGGCCGATGGGGAGCGATCAAGGGGCCGCTGCCCGTACACCAGATGATCTGATCCGCCGCCGCTTCCAGTTCCGCCTGGTTATCCAGTTCACTGGCTTTCGCCAGGGCCGCCACATAGAGCACGCGGTTGCCCGCCGCCCGCAAGGCCGGGCCGATATCCAGCATCACCGCCGCACCCCAGCGTCCGGCGACCACCAGAATCGTCTTACCCGTGGGGATGTCCGTGGGGGCCCCGGTCGGCCCCATGAGAATAAGGGAATCGCCCGGCTGCAAGCGGCCCACCAGGCGCGGCCCGGTGCCCCACTGCAGAATCAAAAGACGCACCGCGTCCCCTTCCACCCCCGCACCACTGACGGTCAGCACCGGAATCTGCAAACGGGTGCCCTCTTCGATCCCGCTATGGGACTCATACGTCTGCAAGCGGAAAAACTGCCCTGGCCGGAAATTGCGGGCCGCCAGCGGGGCCTCCACCCACAGCTCGGTAACGGCGGGATTGCTGCGATCGATACGCAATACCCGCATGCTCAGCACCTGCTGCAGGCGTTGCTGAAAACGCCGCAGGTCAAAATCGCCGGCCGCCGCCAAGGTCCCCAAACCGTGCATGACCTGCGGATACGTCGCCTTGGCCGAAGCAATGGCCTTGACCACGCTGCCATGAAACACCGGATGCGTATCCCCAATAAAACTGATCCGATGCCCGCTGCCGTCGCCATAGGACGTAAAGGGACCGGCCTCCGGTGCCTTGCAATGTTCAGCCACCTGCACCGCCTGCAACGGCCCGTTATCGTGGGCCACATGGGTCTGGAAATGGTCCCCATCCAATTGGAAAGTCCCCGGATATTCCCGTTCGTAGATGGTATTGGGGACGGTGCCGGCGGCGATAAAGACGGCACGGGCGGGCAGCCGCAGATCCTGATCACTGGCCAGCCAGCGCCCTTCCACTTCGCGCATCCGGCGGAAGACCATGTGCGCGATATGCCCATGGCTGTCCAGTTCGGCCCGCAGTGGATCGAGACCCTCGCCATAGTACAGGCCTTCTTCCATGGCCTTGATGAGTTCCTCATGGTTGCGCGTATAGGCGGGCGACTGCCGCATGCCTTTGCGATACGCCAGGGTCACGCCGCCCCAGGACTGGATCAGCGGCACGAAATTGGGTGCCTCACCCGCGCAGGCAGCCCGCTCCCGCTCCGCCCGCACCGCCCGGCCATGGGTCAGGAACTCTTCCAGAATCTCCGCATCCTCGGCAGCCAGCCCGGCACGGAGCTTTTCTTCCCCGGAGCGCGCCGCCATCGCTTCGTAGCGCGCCAAGACCTTCTCCACCTGCCGCACATAGTAGGCCTGCACCTCGGTCGCCGTATCCACCGCCGTCAGACCACCGCCAATCACCACCGCCGGCAGACGCACCTGCAGATTGGCGAGACTGGATTGCTTGCCCGCCCCGGTCAGCTGCAAGGCCATCAGGAAATCACTGGCCTGGCGCATCCCGCGCGCCAGGCTCTCGCCCATGGGCACCACCCGCGGCAAGCCCGCGCCCGTGGCAATACAGACATGATCGAAACCCAACTCCCAGGCATTCTCCAGGGTGATGGTGCCGCCCAGCCGCACACCACCGAAAATCTGAAAATTCGGGCGCCGCGCCAGGGTCAGATAAATCAGTTTGAGGAAATTCTTGTCCCAACGGACGGTAATGCCATATTCGGCCACCCCGCCGAATCCCAGCAGGATCCGCTCATCGAGGTCCTCCTGGAGACTGCTCCAGTCGCGAATGGGCTGCTCCAGCCATGGCTGGGGCAGCGGTTCGATTTTCAGGCCGTCTATCCCCACGACCGCACAGCCCTCCTGTAACAGATGATGGGCCATGGTGAAACCCGCCGGCCCCATACCCGCCACCAGCACCTTCCGCCCGTTGTAGGGCTGCGCCAGATATTGCGTGTGCCGCAACGGATTCCAGCGGGTGAGCAGATCGTAAATCTCGACCCCCCAGGGCAGATTCAGCACGTCCGTGAGGATCCGGGTCTCCACCTGCGGGATATTCACCGGGTCCTGCTTCTGGTAGACACAGGCCTTCATACAGTCGTTGCAGATGCGGTGTCCGGTGGCGGGGACCATGGGGTTGTCCACCATCGCCATGGCGAGCGCGGCAATGTTGAGACCATCGCGCTTGAGGAGCTGCATTTCCGAGATCTTTTCTTCCAGGGGGCAGCCGGTCAGGGTCACACCCAGCGGGTCCACCTTGAGACCCAGTTCCGGCACCCCTTTCTTCTCCGGAAACCCTTTGGAGCAGAAATCCCCCTCATGATCATGGCAATACAGACAATAATGCACTTCGTTCTGGACCCCGCGCGGGTCCATCCGCTGATCCGTGAGATGAAAACTGTCACGGCGCCGCAAGGTGCCTTGCGGCGCGACAAAGGGCGCGCCCTGGAGATCATCGCGCCGCTGCAGCGGCACCAGGGCTTCGTGATCCACGCGCTGCGGCAGACGGAAACTCGACCAACCCGGCACCGCCAGAGCGGCCTGTGGGTCGCTGAGGATAAGGGCACACCACTGCGTCAAACGGTGAATGGCCGCGGCATGCGCCACTTCATCCTTGAGCCATTCTTCGCCCAGCCGGGCAATCGCCCATTCGCGATCCTCCCGCGGCCAGCATCGCTGCTGGATTTGTGCATCCAGCCAGTGATCGAGATCAGCAAAGGATTCGGAAAACTCGCCCCGGTAACGGCGCGCGCGGCGCAGCACGAAATGCTTCTTGAAATCCATGACGACATCATGGCTGCGGGTCCGGGCCTGCAACTCCGCCACCTCCGACTCCACACAAAAAAGCCGGGCGATAAACCGCTCAAGATGCGGCGCAAGACATAACAAAAACTCACTCTGGGCCTTATCGGCAGGCTGAGCGCCTGCCGCACGGTAGATCCGCAAATTTTCCGCCAGGGTTTTGTCCTTTTCCGCCAGGGATCGAAGAAATTCTCCATCCAGACGCACAAGACCTTCAGCAGTAAAAAGTTCTTTATATTCAAAATTAAATTGGTTAAGCACCATGATCTCCAGAGGCATACCGGCAACTACACTGCGGCCAGCTTTCATCAAACTGTCATATTTTGCTGGCAATATAGGGTTATGTCACCTTTTCAGGATGGCCCTATGGCCCATTACCGCAGCATATTTTTATCGGACGTCCATCTCGGCACCCGCGGCTGTCAGGCGGAGAGCCTTTTGGACTTTCTTCGCCACAACTCCTGCCAGCAGCTCTATCTGGTCGGCGACATCATCGATCTGTGGCGCCTCAAAGTGCGCTGGTACTGGCCTCGCAACCATAATACGGTGGTCCAGAAGGTGCTCCGTCTGGCCCGCTCCGGGGTAATAGTACGTTATGTCTGCGGCAATCACGATCCCGTCTACGAGTTACTCTCCGACTACGTGCAAAACCAGGGCAACGCCCTTGCCCTTGGCGACATTGCCATCCTCCGGGAAGCAGTGCATGAGACCGCCGATGGCAAAAAGCTCTGGGTCATCCATGGTGATCAGTTCGATGCCGCCATGCGTTACGCCACCTGGCTCATTCGTCTGGGCGATCATGGCTATACCCTGTTGCTCTGGAGCAACCGGCTGCTGCAAAGTGCGTTCCGGCGCCTGGGCCTGCGCCGTCACTGGTCCCTGAGCGCTTACATCAAATACCGAGTAAAAAAAGCGGTGCAGTTTATCAACGACTACGAACACCTGCTGGCCGAAGAAACCTCACGCCGCGGTTACGCCGGCGTGATCTGCGGCCATATCCACCATGCCGAGCAAAAAACTATTGACGGCGTCCTCTATTACAACGACGGCGACTGGGTCGAGAGCTGTACCGCGCTGGTCGAACATACCGACGGGCGCATGGAAATCATCCATTGGCCCATACCCCCCCTGCGTTTTGATCAGCATATTGCCGCGTAATCAGATATCGAGTCGCGATACGAAACGTGCATTATCCTCAATAAAGCGGCGACGCGGTTCCACGGCATCGCCCATGAGCATGGAAAAGACCTCGTCGGCAGCGATGGAGTCTTCCACATCCACCCGCACCAGACGCCGGTTTTCGGCGTTCATGGTGGTCTCCCAAAGCTGTTCCGGATTCATTTCACCCAGACCTTTGTAACGCTGAATCTCGATACCCCGACGGGCGTCAGCCATAAGCCAGTCCATAGCCGCACGGAAACGGCTGACGGTAATCCCTCGCTCGCCGCGTTCCATCCGCGCGCCGGCACGGATATTACCTTCAATCACCCGCGCATAGTCCGCCAGATGCCGATATTCACCACCGGCAAAGAAATCCTGATCAAAGAAACGTAGTTCCTGACTGCCGTGATGTTCGCGGCGAACCACCAGGCGCAAGGCTTCTGCTTCGCCCACCCGCTCCACCGTATAATGTTCGGCGGGCAGAGCGTTGAGCTCCAATGCCGCGCGGAGCCGTCGCGCGAAATCGTCCCAGGCGGCGCTATCCGCCGACTCCGTAACAACAGGCGGCAACGTGGCCAGCGCCCAAAGCAGGGTACCGGGATAGCGCCGCTCCAAGCGCTGCACCAAAGCCTCGATATTCTGGTATTGACGCATCATGCCGGCCAGTTGCTCCTCAGTTACCGGCTCAGCATCCGCCGCAGGACGGAACTGGGCGCTCTGCATAGCAATTTCGCGCAGGTAGGCGGCCAATTCGATGTCGTCCTTGATATAGCGCTCATCCTTGCCTTTCTTGACCTTGTAGAGAGGTGGCTGGGCGATATAAATATGGCCGCGCGCCACCAGTTCGGGCATCTGCCGGTAGAAGAAGGTCAGCAGCAAGGTACGGATATGGCTGCCGTCGACATCCGCATCGGTCATGATGATGACGCGGTGATAACGCAACTTGGCCACATCAAAATCCCCAGCGCCAATACCGGTGCCCAAGGCCGTAATGAGGGTACCGATCTCATCCGACGAAAGCATTTTATCAAAACGCGCCCGTTCCACATTGAGGATTTTACCCTTCAAGGGCAGGATAGCCTGATGCCGACGATCACGGCCCTGTTTGGCGGAGCCGCCGGCGGAATCGCCCTCCACCAGATAAATTTCGCACTTGGCTGGATCTTTCTCCTGGCAGTCGGCCAGTTTGCCGGGGAGGTTGGCGATATCCAGCGCACCCTTGCGGCGAGTCAGTTCCCGTGCCCGGCGAGCGGCTTCCCGCGCCCGTGCCGCTTCGACAATTTTGGCGGCAATCGCCTGCGCCTCTTTGGGGTGCTCATCCAAAAATATCGTCAGCGCCTCGGACATGGAAGACTCCACGATCGGCTTGACCTCGCTGGAAACCAGCTTTTCCTTGGTCTGCGAAGAAAATTTGGGATCTGGTACCTTAACGGAAAGCACCGCTGTCAGGCCTTCACGCGTATCTTCGCCGCTCACCACCACCTTAGCCTTGGCGATGATGCCCTCCCGTTCCATATATTGATTCAGAGTACGGGTCAGCGCGCCGCGAAAGCCCGCCAGATGTGTGCCCCCATCGGTTTGGGGAATATTGTTGGTGAAGCAGAGCACCGCCTCGCTATAGCCTTCATTCCATTGCAGGGCGGCTTCAACGACAATGCCGTCGCGCTCGCCGCTAAGGGTGATCACCGTGGGATGAATGGCGGTTTTGCTGCGGTTGAGATGCTCCACAAAGGCGCGGATACCACCTTCGTAATGGAAAATTTCTTCCCGTCCGCCCCGTTCATCCAGCAGGGTGATGTGCACGCCGGAATTGAGAAAAGCCAGTTCTCGCAATCGCTTAGCGATGATTTCGAAGTGGAAATGCGTATCGGCAAAAACCTGAGGCGAGGGTTTGAAGCGGATGGTACTGCCATGCTTGCGTGACGCCTCACCGCGGGCAACGGGTGCCTGGGGTTCGCCATCATGATATTCCTGGGTCCAGACATAGCCATCGCGGAATATGCGCAACTGGAGCGTTTCTGAAAGGGCGTTCACTACCGAGACGCCGACTCCGTGCAGACCGCCGGAAACCTTGTAGGCATTGTCATTAAATTTACCACCGGCATGCAGTACGGTCATGATGACTTCGACAGCAGACCGCCCCTCTTCGGCGTGAATGTCGACAGGAATGCCGCGACCGTTATCGCTGACGCTGACCGATTCATCATCATGGATGGTAACAACGATGGCGTCGCAATAACCGCCGAGCGCCTCGTCGATGGCGTTGTCCACCACCTCAAAAACCATGTGGTGCAGACCGCTGCCATCATCGGTATCACCGATATACATGCCAGGGCGTTTGCGTACTGCTTCCAGCCCTTTCAATACCTGGATACTGGTAGAATCGTATATTCCCGTCATGATGCTGTTTCCTTCTCAAGCTGGCCTGCCGCCAGACAAAAATGACCACCACGACTCACCGCCGCCGGAATCTGCCCGGCCGCGGTGACAGCGGCAAAGACCTGCACACCCAGCAGATCAAGTTCTTTCACCCACCAATCTCGCGCCGAAGCATCGAGCTCCGCCGCAAAATCGTCAATCAGTATGGTCGGCAGGGGTAAGCCTGCCTGCTTCAGGATTTTCACCTGCGCCAGGCGATAGGCCAGACCCAGTACCCGCAACTGGCCGCGCGAAAGAATATCCAGTGCCACTTTGCCGCGCACCCGAAACACCAGATTGGCACGGTGCGGGCCGCTGTGGGTGTAACCCATTTCACGATCCTGTTCCTGATCCCGCAGCAGGCAATCACCCAGCGCCAAGCCCTCTTTCCAGCCACTGTGCAGATGCAGGCTAAGTCCGGAAAGTGATCCGGACCAGCGTTCCCAGAGGGTGGCAACTTCGGGCTGCACCGTGGCCAGATGCGCTTGCCGACGCTGCTGGATTTCTTCACCGGCGGCAATGACGCCGTCATCCCAGGGTTGCTGACCATAACCGCTTTTCAGCCAGGCGTTACGCTGTTGCAAAGCCCGCCGGTACTGGCGAAACACCGTGCCATAGTAGTGATCCGCGTAATAAATGCCCCAATCCAGTACACGTCGGCGGTCTTCCGCCGTTCCCGCAACAAAATGGCTATTGTCATCGTGCAGACTTTGCAGTGGCAGAATGTCGAGCAGCATCCAGGCTGAAGTGAGCGATTCGCCATCATAGCGTATTTCCCGCGTCTCGCCACGTCGACGCAGGGCGAGAAAATGATCGGGCAGGTGGGCGCTGACCAAATATTCGTTGTCATCCTCCCGCTGCACATGGCGGTGATTGCGTCGCCAGCTTTGCCCCGTGCCGAGGATATGGATAGCCTCCAGCACGGAGCTTTTTCCCGCACCATTGGCGCCGATCAACCAGTTCCACTGCTGATCCGCTTTCAGATCCAGGGTTTTTATGCAACGCACCGATTGGATGTGCAGAGCCTCCAGGGGCATCTCAGAGGCGGACAGGCATAATGATATACAGGGGGTTATCTCCATCTACCGGAGTAAAAACAGCGCTGCTGTCGCTATCCTTGACGCGCATCCGCAAATTTTCCTGGGCGAATATCTGGGTGGTATCCGTGAGATAACGACTGTTGAAAGCGATATCTAGAGTATCATTCTGGTACTCAACAGGGATTTGGATCTCGCCTTCCTCCTGTTCCTCATTGCAACTGCGCAGGGTCATCTGGTTGTTGCTGAGGTGTAGATGGGTGGTCGGATTACGGTCGCTCACCAGGACATCGCTTTGTTGCAGGGCGCTTTTGAAGGTCTGGCGGTCGAGTATGGCGAAACGAGGATGTCCTTGAGGAATCACTCGCCGGTAATCGGGATATTTGGCGTCGATGAGTTTGCAGGCGAATTGTTGCATGCCATCGTTGAGTAGGAAACTGGTGTCCGATATTTCCAATGCGATATCGCCATCATCGAGAATCCGCAGTAGTTCGAGAACGGCTTTGCGCGGCAGAATGGCCTGGTAGCTTCCGCTTTCCAGATTGTTGGCAAAAGGCAGGGTCATCATGGCCAGGCGATGACCGTCTGTGGCTACGAGACGCAGTTCCTGGCCTTCGACCTCGATGAGGACACCGTTCAGAAAGAGCCGCGCATCATTCTGTGCCATGGTGTTGGCGGTGACGGCAAGCGCTTCGCGAAAGGCTTTGGCATTGCAGTTACCCTGACAACGACTGCTGTGAGTACTGAGATACGGGAATTGATCGGCGGGCAACACATGCAGGGTGAAGCGACTTTTAGCGGCTTTCAGGAGTAGCTTTTCCCCGTCCTTGTGAAATTCTATGGGTGTGTGTTCGGGTAAAGCGCGGCAAATGTCATAGAGCTTGCGGGCCGGCACAGCACAGGTGCCAGGAGCGTTTACTGGATGGTCCAAGTCGGCGGAAAGCTGTACTTCCAGGTCCGTGGCGACGAATCGGCAATGTTGCCCTGCGGCTTCGATGAGGACATGGGCGAGAATGGGTTGCACCGGTCGCCGGTCGGCAACATTTGCCATATTCGCCAGAATAGGCAGGAGATCTTCGCGATCTATGGTGATTTTCATCAGGGTTTGCTCCTTGAGTGCCAGGTCTGAAAGGGAATTGATCGGGCCGCTTTATATATATAATTTATATTTTTCCTTTTAATTATTTTTATTATTAATGGCCAGGTAGCTTGTGGAAAGGTGTTATAACTCATTACTCTTGATAGACTAATGGACTTTGACAAGTTGTCGGAAAGTTGTGGATAAGCCGGTATGCTTGGGGATAGAAAAGAGCCCTCTTTTTTATACAGAGTTGGCACATGGGTTATACAGGGCCTTATCCACAGCTTGTGCGCGTGCTGGATCATGCGCCAAGAATCCGTAGCAGATTGCGGTAATCTTCATCCATCTGGGTGTCTTCCTGACGTAATTTGTCGATCTGGCGGCAAGCGTGGAGGACGGTGGTGTGATCGCGGCCGCCGAAGGCCTCGCCGATTTCCGGCAGGCTATGGTTGGTAAGCTCCTTGGTCAGGCACATGGCTATCTGGCGCGGCCGGGCGATGTTGCGACTGCGCCGTTTGGACTGCATGTCGGAGCCGCGAATATGAAAATACTCGGCCACGACTTTCTGGATGTTGTCGAGGCTGACCATGCGCTTCTGCACGTCGATCAGGTCACGCAGGGCCTCCCGGGCGGTATCCAGGTTATAAGGCTTGTGGGTGAAGTTGACATGGGCGATGATCCGGCGCAGCGCCCCTTCCAGTTCGCGGACATGGGAGCGGATTTTCTCGGCGATGAAAAAAGCCACTTCTTCAGGCAGATCAATGCCGCTTTCTTCCGCTTTGCAGAGGACAATGGCCATGCGGGTTTCGAGATCATGGGGCTGGATGGCGACCGTCAGCCCCCAGCCGAAGCGCGATTGCAAGCGCTCTTCCAGGCGGTCCACCTCTTTGGGGTAGCGGTCGCAGGTGATAATAATCTGCCGACCGCCGTCAAAGAGGGCGTTGAAGGTGTGGAAAAACTCTTCCTGGGTACGATCCTTGCCCGCAAAAAACTGGATGTCGTCGATGAGCAGGGCATCCAGCTTGCGGTAGCGCTGCTTGAAGTCATTGATGGTGTTGTGTTGCAGAGAGCGCACCATGTCCATGATGAAGCCTTCGGAGGTAACGTAGAGCACCTTGGCATCGGCATCACGTTGGAGAATGGCATTTCCTACCGCTTGCATGAGATGCGTTTTGCCCAGCCCAACACCGCCATAGATATACAGAGGGTTGTAGGATTTTCCCGGATTTTTGGCGACCTGTAGGGCCGCCGCCACGGCCAACTGATTGGATTTGCCTGCGACGTAGGACTTGAAGGAAAAGCCCGGATTGAGCCGGTTGCCATTGCGAGGGTCGGTGATCGCAGTAGTGACTGGAGTAGCCGCCGCCGGGGCTAGGGCCGCCGTACCCTCGGTGCTGAGTTCCAGGCGAAGCATCATTCCGGGTGCAAGCTCGCCGAGTACCGTTTCCAGTAGGTCTATCAGCCTTTCCCGCACCCATTCCATGACGAAGGTATTGGGTGCGAAAAGGTGCAGCTCGTTACCATGCAACTCGCCACGAAGGGGGCGCAGCCAGGTATTGAACTGCTGGGCGGTGGTTTGTTCTTGCAACTGCACACACAGCGCCGCCCATAAGGCATCGCCGTTGCGCAGCGCGGATGGCGCTGGATGACTACTCATGCGTAACCTGGTCAGAGGGTCTAAAGGTGAACAGTGCCGTGCCCTCCGTC